>NZ_BAAHBV010000001.1:0-2599262 GCF_054776495.1 Hymenobacter segetis
CGAACAGAGCCGTTAAGCCCCGGTGCGCCTATGGTACTGCCTTCACCGGTGGGAGAGTCGGTCGCCGCCAACCTTTTTTCAGTAATGCCCCTGCCGCTTTTACCAGCAGCAGGGGCATTTTGCTTTATCAACCATGCTGACTTTTAGAATAACAAACTTCATTTGAGTTGTTATATTTATAACATGCACTAGGTTATTTATTTATTAAATTAGCGGGTGCTGATTTGTCAGTATAGTAATTTTTTCCTAAGCAAATGCAATTGTTATATCCTTGGTTTTTGCTAGGCATGCTTGCCGTTGCAATTCCTATTGTAATACATCTGTTGCAATTGCGGCGGCCGCAAAGGGTTGTATTTACTAATACAGCAGTTATTAGGCAGGTTGAACTTGTAGCTACACGGCACCGAAAGGTGCAGCAATTATTATTGCTACTAGCCCGAGTGGCGACAGTAGGGGCTTTGGTGCTTGTTTTTTGTCAGCCATTTATTCCGGCTAAAGAGACTAGGGCTGCTGCTGGAGTTGATGTACTAGTAGATAATTCTTTTAGTATGCAGGTTGCTGATGGGAATTATGGTTCATTAATGGGCAGCGCTGTAGGCGAAGCCCAAAAATTAAGTGGAGAAGCTGGGAATCAGTTGAGACTGTTAAATGCGGGCTCTAGCTCATTGTCTGGCGCTGTTTACAGTGATAAATTGGATAAACTCCGGCCAACTGCTAAGTCCGTTCCTATTGATAAATACATAACTGGTGATGGATATGCGAGAGGTAATTCTTTATATGTGTTTTCCGACTTTCAGAAAAATGAATTCTCGGCTGATGCACTGAAAAAGCTGACAACGGGTAGAGAAATAGTGTTGGTGCCTTTGAAGGCACAACCCGTAGGGAATATTTATGTAGACAGTATATGGGTTGATGATGCTTTTTTGCGGGTGCGCACTAATGTGGGATTGCATGTGCGGCTGCGGAATGGTGGAAGTGTTGCGGTGACTGATTGCCCCGTGAAAGTGTTTTTAGAGAAACGGCAAGTAGCTGCCTTTCGGGTGACGGTGGAGCCGGGACAGGCGGTAGCGTCGGTTGTGCAGGTGCAACTTGAGGATGAGCGACTGGCTTTGGGGCGCGTGGTGACCGAGGATGCGCCGGTGACATTCGATAATACTTTCTATTTTACGCTACAGCCGGCGGCGGCTATACGTGTGCTAGAAATTGGGGCGGAGCCGGTAGCACGACAGGTTTATGCCAACGAGCCGCTGTTTACTTATGCCTTTTCGAAGGTGCAGAATATTGATTATGCGGCAATGCGGCAGGCAAATGTGGTATTGCTGAATGAAGTGAATGTGCTGGATGCTGGTTTGAGGGATGGATTGCGGGCCACGGTGAAGCGTGGTGGTAGCGTGGTCGTGATTCCGACGGCGGCCCCAGCAGCCCGGGCCTCTTATCAGCAGTTGTTTCGAGAGCTAGGATTGGGAGCGGTACAATGGGAGGAGATTGCGGGAACGCCGGAACTGCGCGAAGTTGCCATGCCCAGTGCGCGGGAGCCGTTTTTTCGGGATGTATTTGGGGCACAATCGCGGGCGGTGACGATGCCGCGGGTGGCACCGGTGTTGCGTTGGTCGCGAACGGGAACGGATATTTTGCGGCTGAAGGACGGGGAGAGTTATTTGGCAAGTTTTGCGAGCGGGGCGGGGCAGGTGTATGTGTTTTCGGCACCTTTTGCGAAGGAGTATTCGGATTTTACGGCGCAGGCGCTGTTTGTTCCGGTGATGTACCGGATGGCTATGCTGAGCTATAAGAATGAACAATTGCCGGCCTATAAGTTGACACAGGAGGCGGTGAATTTGCAATTGCCGGTAGGGGCTGGCGGTGTGGATGGGCCAGCAGACGCGGCGAATTTGAAATTGGTGAAGGATAGCCTGACCCTGATTCCGGGGCAGCGGGTGGTGGGACAGGAAATGCGGTTGGAATTGCCGCAAGGCATGGATGCGGCGGGGTTTTACCAGGTGCAAAGACAAGGCAAGGTGCTGACTACGCTGGCGTTTAACCAGGATAAGCGCGAATCGGAGTTAGCAGCGTATTCGGCGGATGAATTGCGGCAATTGGTGGGTCCGAACCGCCCCAACGTGCGTGTGGTTGAGGCTGGAGATGCGGGCGCGGGCTTGGCGAAATTTCGAGATGAGCAGACAGGGACGCCGCTGTGGCGGTACTTTCTGGCACTGGCGCTGCTAGCGCTGCTAGTTGAGGCTTTGCTGGTGCGATTTGGCAAACGAAGAACAGGCGCAAAGCAGGTAGCAGTTTCGGCTTGATGAGTTGTGAAACCCACGCAATGGGGCTGCGGGCCGTATCTTGCCACTTTAATTTGCTGCGCGATTTATGGCTGATGCTTCTAAAAACCCAAATATGACCGAGCCCGGCGAGGCAGCGGGCCTAGTGCTCCGGCTAGCAGTGCGGTTTGGCGTGGGGGTAGGCCTGGCCTGTGCTTTGTGGATGGTGGGCTTACAGATGACGGGGAGCAATGGTTTCGGACCGAAGCAACTGTTGGCGCAATTGCTGGTCCCGTTGGCGGCCGTGGCGAGTGAATGGGTGCTGCGGCGACAACTACAGCCGCACCGGCCCGGACTGGGCCGTTCGCTGGGCGTGGGTACGCTCACGGTATTAATTGCGGCGCTTATTTCGGCGAGTAGTCTGGTTGGGCTGGCACACGCGGCCGGTGAGCCGGCGCTGGCCCGGCACCGGGCTGAGGTGCTGGAAATAGTGCGCGCTCAGCAGCGCGAAAATCCTAAAGCGCAGTTGAGCGCACAGGCACAGGAACAGCAGGTGCGCAACGTGGCCAACCTGAATGTAGGCGATATGGTCATGAGTAATTTTACGCAGGTGCTTTTGTTGGGCCTCGTGCTGGCAATACCAGCTGGGATTTTTCTGCGGGAATAATTATTCCGGTTACCTTTCGGTTCACTTTACCTCAAATTCCAATGGAAACAAATGCTACTCCGGTTACGACCACATCGGTCGCTTTACGCTACGGCCTGCTGACGGGACTGTTAAGCGTCATTTTTTCATTTATCCTCTTCGTTACCCATGCCGACCAGTCGCCGGCACGGTGGCTGGGGCTGGTTATTCTGATTGGCGCCATGGTGATGGCGCACAAGACGTATAAACAGGGCAATGGCGGTTTCATGAATTACTCGGAGGGGCTCGGAATCGGCGCATTTATGAGCGGCGTTTCGGGTGTTATTTCGACGGCATTCAGTGTCGTGTACATGAAATTTATTGACCCGGAATACATGAGCCGGATGGCCGACACGGCCCGCGCCAACATGGAAGCCAAGGGCGGCATGACCGATGAGCAGATTGACCAGGGCGTTGCAATGATGCAAAAATTCAGCACAACGGGCTGGATGGTGCTTTTTGGCGTGGTGGGCTCGGTGCTGGGCGGACTGCTGATTGCGCTCATCGTATCGGCATTTACGAAACATTCCAAGCCTGAATTTGAATAAGTCGAATGCATCTTTTCCGGTGGAAATTTCCATCGTGATTCCGCTGCTGAACGAAGCAGAATCGTTGCCGGAGCTCACGCGCTGGATTGCGCGGGTGCTGGTGGCACGCGGGCTGACCTACGAGGTAATCCTGATTGATGACGGCTCGACGGATGATTCCTGGGCCGTGATTGAGGCGCTGGCGGCGGATGATGCCACGTTGCGGGGCATTCGCTTCAACCGCAACTATGGCAAATCGGCGGCGCTGAATGTGGGCTTTGAGGCCACGCGTGGCCGGGTGGTGTGCACTATGGATGCCGACTTGCAGGACTCGCCGGAGGAATTGCCGGAGCTGTACCGCATGATTACGGAGGACAAATTCGACCTGGTGAGCGGCTGGAAACAGAAGCGGTTTGACCCGTTGTCGAAAACGATTCCGACCAAGCTATTTAATGGCGCGACGCGGGCCATGTCGGGCATTCAGCTGCACGACTTTAACTGCGGGCTGAAATCGTACGACTCGCGGGTGGTGAAGAGCATTGAGGTGTACGGTGAGATGCACCGCTATATCCCGGTAATTGCGAAATGGAACGGGTTTCGCAAGATTGGGGAGAAGGTAGTGCAGCACCAGGAACGCAAATACGGCGTGACCAAATTTGGGCTGGAGCGCTTCATTTTTGGGTTTCTAGACTTGCTGAGTATCACATTCGTGGGGCGATTCCGGCGGGCTCCGATGCACTTTTTCGGGACCTTGGGCACGTTGTCTTTCTTGCTCGGCTTGCTAATTACGCTGTGGCTGACGGGCGAGAAAGTATGGCTTTCGCTACATAATCTGAAGGCGCGACAAGTGACGGAGCAACCGTTGTTTTTTCTGGCTTTGACGGCGGTAATTGTGGGTGTGCTGCTGTTTGTGGCTGGATTCTTGGGCGAAATGATTCAGCTGAACGGGCCGAAACGTGACGATTATTTGGTTCGGGAAAGGTTGAATTAATTAATATAAATCAGGTCATCCTGAATATAGTGAAGGGCCTTATTACATCGGAATAAATATTTCTAACGTGATAAGGTCCTTCGCTCTATTCAGGATGACGCACTGCTTATGAAAGTTGTAATTATTGGGCCGGCGTACCCATTGCGCGGTGGGCTGGCGACGTATAACGAGCGGCTGGCACGGGCATTTAAAGAAGCCGGGGATGAGGTGCGGATTGTGACATTTTCGTTGCAATACCCGGATTTTTTGTTTCCGGGGCAAACGCAGTTTAGCACTGAGGCGGGGCCGGCGGATTTGGCTATTGAGGTAAGTTTGAACTCGGTTAATCCGCTGTCGTGGTGGCGGGTGGGGCGAAAATTGCGGGCGGAGCGGCCGGATTTGGTGATTTTCCGATTCTGGCTGCCGTTTATGGGGCCTGCGCTGGGCACGGTGGCGCGGCTGGTGCGCGGCAATGGGCACACCCGCGTGGTGGCCATTACCGATAACGTGATTCCGCACGAAAAGCGGCCGGGCGATGGGCCGCTGACGCGCTATTTTCTGAGTGCTTGCGATGGGTTTGTGACCATGAGCCGCAGCGTGCTTAAGGATTTGCAGGCCCTGGGTTTTGGGCAGAAACCGGCGCTGTACCGGCCGCACCCGCTGTACGATAATTTCGGCCCGCTGAAATCGAAAACCGCTGCTTTGGCGGCGCTGGAGCTGCCGGCTACGACGGGATATTTGTTGTTTTTTGGGTTTATTCGGGCTTATAAAGGGCTGGATATTATGCTGGAAGCTATGGCTGATAAACGGCTGGCAGCATTACCGATTAAATTAATTATTGCGGGTGAATATTATGAGGATGCCGCGCCGTATGAGGAATTAATTCGGCGATATGAATTAGAAGACCGGATTATTCGGGCGACGGATTTTATTCCAAATGAAAAAGTAGTGGACTATTTCTGCGCCGCTGATTTAATTGTGCAGCCTTATAAAAATGCCACGCAAAGTGGGGTGTCGCAAATAGCGTATCACTTCGAGCGGCCTATGCTGGTGACCGATGTGGGCGGGCTGGCTGAGCTGATTCCCGATGGCGTGGTGGGCTACGTGGTGCCGCCCACGCCCGCCGCCATTGCCGATGCGGTGGTGGATTTTTATGCCGAGAAGCGGGAAGATGCTTTTGCCGCCGGTGTGCGGGAGGAGAAAAAGCAGTTTTCGTGGCCGGTGATGGTGGCGGCGCTGAAAGAAGTGGCGCAGGTGAAGCCACGGTAGTCTTACGGACGAGTAATTTGCGGCCCAACTTCATTGACCCTCACGAATGAGCACGACAACCGAAATGGCCTTCGATGATTTTATTGCCGCATTGCCCGCCGAGCGGCAGCTGTTGGCGCGGCAGACGTGGCAACTGGTACGCCAGGCCGTGCCGGCGGGCTACACCGAGCACATTGGCCCGAAATACCTGGAGTTTCGGGCGGGGAAGGATATGTATGTTGGGCTGGCCAATCAGAAAAGCTACCTGAGCCTGCATCTGGTGCCGATGTACCTGATGCCCGAACTGCAGGAGCAGCTGGCGGCAGCCGCGCCCAAGCTGAAGATGGGCAAAGGCTGCGTGAATTTTAGCAAGATGGAAGAATTGCCGCTGGGCGCGCTGACGGAGCTAATTGCCGCCACGTCCCCGGCCGATTATGCTGCCAGGCTGCAGGCCGTTCGGACGGCATCACGCAAGAAAGGCTAGGCTATCGGCTGTGCGAGCGGCACGCTTTCGCGCACGGCCTGGAGGACTTTCGCGGCCGGCAAATCCTCCATGCAACTTGTGCCCAGCTGGCAGCTTCCCCGGTAGAAGCACACGCAGTCCTTGTTGGGCTGCACGATTTGACCGCGGCCGTAGAGGTCGAATTCGTGGGGGTTGAAGATGTTGTTCATCAGGATAGTGGGCTTGCGCAGGGCGATGCTGATGTGCATGCCCATGGTGACCTGCGTCACGATGCCGTCCATCTGGTTCATCAGGTTGATGAACTGCGGGAGGGGGAAGGTGCCGAGGTAGGCCGCGCCGGTGGCGGCGTGCAGCTCTCGGTTGCGGGCGTCTTCGGCTTCGCCACCGAGCAGCACCGGGGTGTAGCCGGTGGCTTGCAGGCCCGTTATCAGCTCAATCCACTTGGCGGTGCTCCAGAGGCGGGTGGTCCAGCGGTCGCCGCAGCCGGTGTTGAGGCCGATGCGGGGGCGGGTGGTGGGCAGGGCGCTCCAGTCGTAGCCTTTGTCGTCGTGGGTGTCGAAGACGTATTCTTCGCCCCGGAAATCGAAGCCGCAGAGCTCGAAGATTTCCTGCACGTAGGGCTTGGTGTTGGCCTGGCTGACCTGGTCGAACACGCCGGTGAGGTATTTGTGCTCGGCCAGCTGGTTCACGGGCCAGGGCACGCCGTCGTAGGGGCGCAGGGCGTAGCCGTACTTCTCTTTGGCGGTGATGTTGTTGAGCAGGGCGCAGGCTTCCTTTTCCTTGTCGAGGTTGATGACGACATCGAACTCGCGGGCCTGGAGCTGGAGGGCGCTGGCGTAGTCCAGCTTTAGGATTTCCTCAATCTCACTCTGGGGCAGGATGGCGGGCGTGAGCGTGAGCCAAGTGATGTAGCAGCCCGGCCGCTCCTGGCGCAGCCGCCGCAGCAGCGGCGTGGTCCGAATGACGTCGCCGATGGCCCCGAGCTTGATAATCAGAATCCGGCTGGTGACGGGCGCGTACACGGGGCAGCCCGCGCAGACGTAGCCGTGGGTTTTGTTGGGGCGGCAGGGGAGGTCGCCGCGGAAGTGGCGGCAATCGGCATGAACAACGGTATCGGAGAGCTGGGGCACGGGGCGGAGAGCAGGCAAATGAGGCCGTAAAAGTAACAGGTGACGTTGGCCGCTGGCCACAAAAAAACTGCCGCCACCCAATGGGTAGCGGCAGCTTGGCTAGGCGAAAATAAATTTGCGCTAGTATTTCACGTTGAACGTGCCGTTGGTAACCGTTTTGCTGGCACCGGCGGAGTTCTTGCCCGTGAAGGTGAACGTGCCGGCGATGTTGGAAGCGCCAGCAGTAGCAGAAGCCGTGTAAGTGCTTACTACAATGCTACCCGAAGTGGACTCGTAGAAGTCGCTGGTGTTGCCGCTGGCCAAGTAGGTGGCATCTTCGTTGGAAGTAGCCGACAGGGTATAGGTGCCCGTGGCCTTGGGCAATGTCAGCAGAACGCCCTTGTTGGCCGTGCCGGTGCCGCTGACACCCGAAACGATAACCTGAGTACCGACCACGGTGGCCCCCGACGTCGTGGCCGTTACGGCCGCGCCATCAACGGTGTAGGTTACGCCGGTGGTAGCAGCGGGAGCGGGGGCGGGGGTATCATCACTTTTCTTCGAGCAAGAGGCCAGGGTAGCCAGGGCCATTACGGTAGTGGCTGCGCGAAGGGAACGGAAAGAAAACATCATAAAAAGGAAGGGAAAAAAAGAAAAAATTGGCCGGCACTCACCGGGCCATACTCAACAAATATAGGGTGCAAAACTTCCAACTGCGCAAGGTGTTAGGTGCTGGGCCTGCTAAGGGGCGATATCCATGCAAGTGGGCGTAGGCCCGGGTGTGGGGGATTTTGACAAAATATTTTTTGAGGTGAATTTTGTCAAAGCCCGCTCGCCGGTTGTGACCGGGGGCAATGCCCCTAATACTACCGCTATCTATGCCCCGTACTTTTTCTCACCAAACCGGCCCGAGGGCCTACCAGTCGGCAGGCCAGCAGTTGCGGGCTCATTATGGCCTCACGCAGCAGTGGCTGGCGCACTACCTGGAGGTGCCCCGCTCAACCGTGGCCATGGAGGAGGTGGGCCGGGCCAGCCTGCCGATGGCCAGTACCCTACGCCTGGTGCCCCTGCTGCTGGGCGTGCCCGCGCCCGACGGCCCCGCCCCCGAACCAGCGGCCAGGCCCACGGCGGCGGGGCAAGCTGCTACGCTGGCACTAATGGCCGTGCGCCAGCGTGAGGTGTCGCACCAACTGTTGCGGCTGGGCCGGCAGCAGGAGCAGTTGCAGGTGCGCCTGCGCCTGCAAACCCTGCCGGCCCTGCTGGCCTCGCTGGCCCCCGAGCCGGCCGATGAGCCGCAGCGCCGCGTGCTGGGCTACTGGGCGGCCGATGCGCCGGCTCAACTGCGCGACGACGAAGCCGCCCTGGCCGTGCTGGACCTGCGCCAGCGCGTGCTGGCCTTCGAGCTGGCGGAGCTACAGACGCTGCTCAGTGGGCCGGCAGAGCCGCCGGCCCACTGAGCCAAATGCTTATTCGACCACGAGCCGGCCCAAGGCCGTGCCGCAGCGCACCCCGTAGAGGCCGGGGGCAATGCCGGTGAGGTCGAGGGTGGCGGTGAGAGCGTGAGTTGGGAGAGCGTAGGTGCGGGCGGGGCGGCCTAGGGCATCAACTAAAGTAGCCGTGGCGGCTTCGGCAGTGGCGGGCAGGCGCAGGGTGGCAGCGGTGTGCGCCGGATTGGGGTAGCAGGCCAGCGGGGTGGCGGCCGTAGCGGCGCGGCTGGCCAAGGCCGTGGCATTGGTTAAGCGGAGCAGCACGGCATCGTAGCCCCGGGGAGCAGCACTGCCGTTGGTGGTGCCTTGCAGGGTGCCGGAGCCCACGGGCAGGCTGCCGCGCAGGGCACCGCTCAGGTAGAGGTTGCCGCTGCCATCCAAGGCCAGGTCCGTGGGCTGTAGCTGTCCGGCTGAGGTAAGTCCGGGCACCTCGGCGAGGTATTGCCACTGCCCCGTACCCGTGAGGCGCGCCGCGAAGAAGAGAATTCCATCCCTCGGCCCGAATAGCGTGTGGCTACCCAATGGGGCCTGCACCGTCGCGCCGAGGCCCCGCAGGCCCCCCAGCACAAGGGCGTTGCCCGCCGCATCGGCTTTCAGGTTGGTGAATACGGAGTAGGCGCTGCCGGAAGCCGCCAGCTGCTGCACCGTGCCCCATTGCCCGGTGGCCGAGAGCTGGCCCACAAATCCGCTTTGGCAGTCGGTAGCGGCGGGGGTACCGGTGCTGAGCGTGGCGGGCCCCACCACGGTGCCGTCCATGCCGCTGCCGCTCACCCAGAGTGCCCCGGTGGGCGTGTAGGCGGCGGCGTAAAGGCTGTTCAGCTGGCTGCCGCTGCCCCCGGCCGCCCACTGCCATACGTTGGCGGGGCTCAGTTGGGCCACGAAGAACGAGAAGCCGTTGGGCGTAGTCGTGGTGAGCGTGGTGGAGCCAAAGGTGAGGCTGCCGGCCCGGTGGCTACCCGCCAGGGCCACTTGCCCGGCCGGCCCCACGGCCATCGTGAAGTAGCTGGTGATGATGTTGGGCGTGCCTGCCGTGGCGGTTGCGCCCGTCCACTGCCCGGTGGGGCTTAGCCGGGCCACAAACAGGGCCCCCGCCCCCGTGGGCAGCGTGACGGTGCCAAAGCTGGGACTGTTCTGGTAGGTGCCGGCCAGCACCACGCCCCCGGTACTGGGGTCGAAGGCGAGCAGGGGGTCGGTGTCGGCGCTTTCCACCGGTCGCAGCCATTGGCACACGCCGGCGCTGCTGAACCGGGCCACGAATACGGCCCGGCCGGAGCTACCCAGGGGCTCGTTCACGGGGCCTGCTTGCAGCGTGGCCGCATTGGCATAGCCGGCTGCATACACGTCGCCGGCGGGCGCTACCGCCACGGCCGTGACTTTGGCAAACTGTACGCCGAAGCCATCGGTGCCCAGGGGCTTCACGGCCGTAAACCAAGCCCAGCTGCCGGCTGCGGTAGCCTGCGCCACAAACCCGCCCTGGCCCGGCCCGAAAGTGCCGGCATTCCCAAAGCTGCGGCTGACATTGACAACCGGCACACTCTGGAAGCTCAGGGTGCCGCCCACGTACGCCCGCCCGCTCGCATCGGTGGCCACGGCATTGGCCACGGTTTCGGTACCATCGAGGGGGGTGGGGTTGGTGGTTTGCAGGCCCCACTGCCAGGTGGGCGTTTGGGCGGCGGCGGGCAGTATCAGCAGGGCGGTGAGGGCCGATAGCAGCCGGCAGGTAAGCGTGCGGAAAGAAGTGGGGGGCATGGGAAAGGATTAAGTTGAGGAACAAGCCAGAGAGCCCCGGCAGGTAGGCTGGGGTTGCACGCGCCCGGCGGTGCGGCTACTGGGCAGGTTTGGCTATAGGCTACTCCACCACCAGCCGGCCCGAGGCCGTGCCGCAACGCACCACGTAGAGGCCGGGGGCAAGGCCGGCGAGGTCGAGGGTGGCGGTGGTGGCGTGGGCGGGTAGAATATAGGCGCGCACGGGGCGGCCCAGATTATCCAGGAGTATGGCTTTGGTTGAGGCAGCGCTTTCAGGCAGGAATAAATGCACCTGAGCACGGGCAGGGTTAGGGGCCAGCGTGAGGGCATGGAATCTGGACGAACGGGTAGTGGCGCTTGCAGTGTTCGTGCCCCAACGCGCAACAAAACCAGCAAGACCGGTAGTGCTAACTGCCGGTAAAGCCGGCATCGACCCGAATGCGGGTGCTGAGCCGGCGTACTGCCCTGCTACGATGGCACCGCCATTGCGGTCGAGTGCTACTGCATTAGGGAAGTCGGAATACGGGCTTGGCGCGCCCGCTACTTGCGTCCAACCAATGCCGGGCGTAAGGCGAGCGATGAATAAGTCGGCAGGCGAAGCGACAATCGTGGTATTGCCAACAAGGGGCGGGTTGGTGCCGAAAACCGCATTGGCACCAATAAAGAAGCCGACAGCTACTGCAGTACCATCGGTATCCAGCGCGACGCCGGTGACGCGCTTCGAAGCAGGGCCAGCCACAGCAGCGGCCTGGGTCCAGGCATTGGCTTGGCTCAACCGCAGCACAAAACCATTGGAAAAGCCGCTGCTGCTGTTGGTGAGGGATTGGGTTCCCACGCTCATTGCCGTGCTGTAGTAGTACCCTCCCACTGCTACATCGCCCACGTCGTTGGTGGCCAGCGACAGCACGTAGTCGTCGTTGGTTCCGCCTATTTGCGCGGCGTAGGTCCACTGGCCGGCCCGATTCAGCCGCGCTACAAAACCGTCGTTGCTGCCCGCGTTGATGATAGGCGGCAGCGACCCAAAAGCCACCGCTGGACCGGTGAAAAACCCGCCTATCGTGGCCGTGCCCGTGGCATCAAGCGTCATGGCCCGCGCGCGGGTAGTACCCGTGCTGCTGCCCGCTTTCACCGCCTGGGTCCACTGACCGTTGGAATTTACCCGGGCCACAAAAACCTGAAATGGAAAATCAAAGTCGCCCACTGGGGCCCGGAAATTGGAGAGCGTGAACGGGCCAAAGGCCAGCGTAGCACCGTAAAACTCGCCGGCTACCACGGCATCGCCGTTGGCATCCAAAGCCACTGCCACTGCATAATCGCCATGTACCCCAACAGCCTGAACGGCCATCACCCACTGGCCCGCTGGGCTTAGCCGGGCCACGAAAAGGTCGCGCAGCAGCAAGCTGCTGCTGGCGGCCATGCTGCTATTGGTGAGGATGGTGGTGCCAAAGGCAACCGTCGGGCTGGTGAAAGTGCCGGTAACGGTCACACTGCCGTCGGGGCCGAGCGCAATGCCGGTGGCATCGTCGAACGTAAGGCCGCCCGCGCGCGCTGCCTGCGTCCATTGGCCAGCAGCGTTTAATCGGCCCACAAAGAGGTCGTACGAGCCGGCGCTCGTCAGCGTGAAGTTGCCTAAAACCAACTGCCCCTCGAAAGTGCCAGCCACAACAACTCCCCCCGTCGCGTCGACGGCCGTAGCCGCAATCGTAGCATTTCCGAAACCAGGGACGGCACCGCTAGCCCATTGCCAAGACTGGGCCTGACCAGTGGCAACTAGGCCACATAGCAGCAAAAACACGCATAAAGTTCGCAGCATAAGCCTCGGGAATGAGAAGAATGAAAAATGCTTTTTAGCCTATCGCCCCACGTAGCTATGCGGCGTGATGCCGCGCAGCTCCGCCTTCACGTCCTCACTCACGTCCAGCCCATCGATAAACGCGCCGATGCTGGCGGCCGAAATGGCCTCGCCGGTGCGGGTGAGGGCTTTGAGGGCGTTGTAGGGGTCGGGGTAGGCTTCTCTTCTTAATATGGTCTGGATGCCTTCGGCCACCACGGCCCAGTTGGCTTCCAGGTCGCGGTGCAACGCCGATTCATCCAGCGCCAGCTTGCCCAGGCCGCGCTGCAAGGCCCCCAGCGCGATGAGGATGTGGCCGAGCGGCACGCCCAGGTTGCGCAGCACCGTGGAGTCGGTGAGGTCGCGCTGGAGGCGGGAGATGGGCAGCTTGGCGGCGAAGTGCTCCAGCAGGGCATTGGCCACGCCGAAGTTGCCCTCGGCGTTCTCGAAGTCGATGGGGTTCACCTTGTGCGGCATGGCCGAGGAGCCCACCTCGCCCGCCTTAATAGTTTGCTTGAAGTAGCCGAGCGAGATGTATTGCCACACGTCGCGGGCCAGGTCGAGCAGGATGGTGTTGAGGCGCTTGAGTGCATCGCAATGCGCGGCCAAGTGGTCGTAGTGCTCTATCTGGGTGGTGGGGAAGGAGCGGTGCAGTCCCAGCCGGTCGTTCACGAAGGTGGCGGCGAAGGCGTGCCAGTCGGTGCCGGGGTAGGCCACGTAGTGGGCATTGAAGTTGCCGGTAGCGCCGCCAAACTTCGCCCCAAACGGCACCTGGGCCAGCAGCGCCACCTGGGCATCGAGCCGGGCCACAAACACCTCAATCTCCTTGCCCAGCCGCGTGGGCGAGGCTGGCTGCCCATGGGTGCGGGCCAGCATGGGCACGGCGTGCCATTCCTGGGCGCGGGCCGCCAGAGCGTTGCGTACCTGCGCGTAGGCCGGCAGCAGCACGCCCATCAGCGCATCACGCAAGCTGAGCGGGATGGCCGTGTTGTTAATATCCTGCGAGGTGAGGCCGAAGTGGATGAACTCAATGAAATCGCCCAGACCGAGCTTCGTGAACTCTTCGCGCAGCCAGTATTCCACGGCTTTCACGTCGTGGTTCGTCACCGCTTCGTGGGCTTTGATGGCCTCGGCGTTGGCTTCGGTGAAGTTTTCGTAGAGGCCGCGCAACGGTGCGAAAGCTTCCATCGAAACACCCGCGAGCTGGGGCAACGGCAGTTCGGCCAGGGCAATGAAATATTCGACTTCGACCAGCACGCGGTAGCGTATCAGGGCCATTTCGGAGAAGCGCGAGGCCAGGGGGGCGGTGGCACGGGCGTAGCGCCCATCGAGGGGCGAGAGGGCGAGGAGGGGGCTGGGCATAGGGCAAAAGTACGGGCCGAATGAGCGGGATAGCACGAAAAAAACTCCCCTCCTTACCAAGGAGGGGACGCGGCCGCGAAGCGGCAGCTGGGGTGGTTGTAGCGTTGAACGGTGGCCGTCCAACAAGCATTTAGCCTTCCGGCCCTTCGTTCAACGCCCCCCAATGTTAGCCCCAACGCCCACAACCACCCCCGTTTTCGCTGGCGCGAAAACATCCCCTCCTTGGTAAGGAGGGGAGTTGTGACCGTTCCCCGGTCGGCTTGCGTATTCCGCCTACTTTCGTTGTTCTTACCTTTGGCACTGGCCAGGCCAACCACCTCATTGATTTCCGTGCGCATTTCCCCCTCCACCAAACGTCTTCTTATTGGCATTGCCAGCAGCTTAGCGGCGGTGCTGCTGCTGGCTTTTGCCGTGTTTCAGTGGAAGCGCCAGCAGCTGCTGGACTATGCTTTGAAAGAAGTGAAGGCCAAAATTGAGCGCAAGTACCCGGTGATTCTCACGCTGGGGCCGGCCAAGTTCGCGGGCTTCAAAACCGTTGAAATCCAAGGCATGAGCCTGGTGCCCAGCGCCGCGCCGACGGATACGCTGCTCACGGCCAAGCGCCTGCAGGCCAGTCTGAGCGTGCGCTCCTTGTTTGCCGGCCGGCCGGTATTCAGTGGGCTCGAAATCATGACGGCCCGCCTCACGGCCCGCAAAACGGCTACTTCTGACAATTTCGGCTTCCTGGCCAAAAAGCAGAAGGCCAGTACCGTGCCCCAGGACACCACCAAGGGCACCAACTACGGCCTGCTACTAAACCGCGCCCTCGAAACCGCCTTCGACAACGTGCCCGGCGAGGCCAATTTCACGAATTTCTACGTGAGCTACGCCGGCCCGCGCCACACGGCGCTGCTGACGCTGCCGCAGCTCAAGATTCAGGACGGCGACATCTCGGGCCGTCTCACGGCCACCATTGATTCGGTGTCGAACGAGCTGGGCATCAGCGGCCATATCGAGCCCAGCGACTACGCCCTCACGGCGCGGGTGTTTGGGGTGGGTGGCTCGGTGCAGCTGCCCTACGTGCCCCGTCGTTTCGGTGCGCTGGTGAGTTTTGACACCGTGCTGGTGCGGCTCGATAGCAAGGATTTTGACAATGATGACACCGGCGGCCGCCTCACGGTGCGCGGCTCGCTGGCGGCGCGGGGCTTCAGCCTCTACCATCCCAAGCTGGCCTCAAATGAGATTGAGGTGAAGCGCGGCTCGCTCGATTTTGTGGCCACGCTGGGCCGCGGCACCGTGGCGCTGGAAAAAGGCAGCCAGATTACGGTGAACAAACTGGTACTCTACCCCGAAATCAGCGTGCGGATGAAGCCCAGCCGCGCCGTGAGCATCCGCGTGAAATCGGCCGAAACCCAGGCCAACGACTTCTTCTCTTCGCTGCCCACCGGCATCTTCGACGAGGTGCGCGGCACCACCGGCACCGGCACGCTCACCTACCACCTCAACGCCAGCCTCGACATGGCTCGTGTGGATAGCCTTAAGTTTGATTCGGGCCTGCGGGGCAAAAATTTCCACATCACGGGTTTTGGCGAAGAGGACCTCAACAAGCTGAATACGGCATTTCAGTACACTGCCTACAACGACAAAGGCGACTCACTGCGCACCTTCGCCGTGGGCCCGCCCAACCCGGATTTTGTGCCCTATAACAACGTATCGCCCTACCTCATCCACGCCATCACTACGGCCGAGGACCCGCGCTTTTTCTCGCACCACGGCTTCATGGAGCAGGCGTTTGTGAAGTCGGCCATCCAGAACATCAAGGAGCGACGCTTTGCCCGGGGCGGCAGCACCATTTCGATGCAGCTGGTGAAAAACGTGTTTTTGAGCCGCCAGAAAACCGTGGGCCGCAAGGCCGAGGAAGCCCTCATTGTATGGCTGCTCGAAAATACTCACCTCGCCAGCAAGCAGCGGATGTTCGAGGTGTACCTCAACATCATCGAGTGGGGCCCCAGCAAGTACCGCTGGCCCAGCGGCAAGCGCGGTGTGTACGGCGTGAAGGACGCCGCCCTGTTCTACTACGGCAAGCGCCCCGACGAGCTCAACCTGCCCGAGAGCCTGTACCTGGCCAGCATCATCCCCAAGCCCAAGTACGCCCGCTATTCCTTCGATGCCTACGGCGACCTGCGCCGCAGTACCCGCTACTTCTTCCGCCTCATTGCCGACATCATGGCCACGCGCGGCCTCATCACCAGCAACGACCGCGAAAACCTGCCCTACTCGCTGCACCTCGGCGGCCCGGCCCGCCAATACATGGCCTTCGCCGCTCGCCCTGACACCACCCGCGCCACCGTGCAGGCCGATTCGAGCCAGTTTGAGCCCCTCAACCTGATTGACCTGCTGAACACCGGTGCCGCCCCCGACGCCGGCGTTAACACCAACGTGCCCGATACCGAACCGGCCAAAGCACCGAAGTAAGCGAAGTTTATCCTCCAAAAAAAAAGGGTTGGCCTGCATGGGTCAGCCCTTTTTTTTATGGGAGCCTATCGACCTTATGTGCTTTTCTTGGGCCACAGCAACGAAGCCACCACACTCAGCACCAGCAGCGTGCCCACCACGCCCAGCGCTACCGGCATGGGAATGGGCACCATGTTTTCCAGCAAAATCTTGGCCCCGATGAACACCAGAATCAGCGACAGGCCATAATGCAGATGATGAAACAGGCGCATCATGCTGGCCAGGGCAAAATACATGGCCCGCAGCCCCAACAAGGCAAATACATTGGAGGTGAATACGATAAACGTGTCGCGCGTGATGGCCAGAATGGCCGGGATGGAGTCGACTGCAAAAACCACGTCGGTGGTTTCCACCATCACCAGCACCACGAAAAGGGGCGTGGCGAAATGCACCCCGTCTTTTCGGACAAAGAATTTGCCTTCCTCCAGCTGCCGGGTAATGGGCAGGTGGCGGCTCAGGAAGCGCACCACCGGGTTGTTTTCGGGGTCGATTTCGGGGTCGGCGTTGCTCAGGCCCATCCGAATGCCCGTGTACACGAGGAACACGCCGAGCGGGTAAATCAGGAAGTGGAACCGGGCCAGCAACGCCCCGCCCACCAGAATGAAAATGGCCCGCAGCAGCAACGCCCCCAGCACGCCCCAAAACAAAATACGGTGCTGGTACTGCGCTGGCACCTTGAAATAGTTGAAAATGAGCAGGAAAACGAAGAGGTTGTCAACGCTCAATGCCTTCTCGACCAGGTAGCCCGTGAGCCATTGCACGCCCGCGTGGTGGCCCATGGTGCGGTATACCAGCCCATTGAAGCACAGCGACAGGCCCACCCAGAACGCACTCCAGCCCAGGGCTTCGCGCAGGCGTATCTCGTGCGCCTGCCGGTTGAAAACCAGCAGGTCGAGCAGCAGCAGGCCCACCACGAAAACCGTGAAAGCCAACCAGAAGAAGGGAGTATTTGCCATGCGTATGGTAAGATACGCCGGGGCGGGTGGCTGGTTGGCGCAAGGGTGCGCAGGCAGGTAAATAGCTTGCCCTTAGCGGTTACCCACCGGCTTGAGCGGGCGCAGCCAGCTGCTGGCCTTCATTTGCAACACGCCAAAAAAGGCCTCCTGCACAATGCCTTTCGACATTTTGGAGGTGCCTCGGGTGCGGTCGGTGAAAATGATGGGCACTTCCTTGATGCGGAAGCCCAGCTGGTAGGCCAGCCACTTCATCTCAATCTGAAACGCATAGCCCACGAAGTGGATGTTGGCCAAATCGATAGCCCGCAGCACCCGTGCGGTGTAGCACTTGAAGCCCGCCGTGGCGTCGCTGATGGGCATGCCCGTTATCAGGCGCACGTACCAGGAGGCGAAATACGACATCAGCACCCGCGACATGGGCCAGTTCACCACGTTCACACCCTGAATGTAGCGCGAGCCGATGGCCATATCGTAGCCCTCCAGCGCGCAGGCATCGTGCAGGCGCAGCAGGTCCTCGGGGTTGTGCGAAAAGTCGGCGTCCATCTCAAACACGTACTCGTAGCCGTGCGCCAGCGCCCACCGGAAGCCGTGCAGGTAAGCCGTGCCCAGGCCCTGTTTGCCGCTGCGCTCTTCCAGGAAGAGACGGCCCGGAAACACGGTTTGCAGGTCGCGCACGATGGCCGCCGTGCCATCGGGCGAGTTGTCGTCGATAATCAGCACGTCAAACTCCCGGGCCAACGACATCACCTTGCGGATAATCAGCTCCGCATTTTCGCGCTCGTTGTAGGTAGGAATCAGGACGAGGCCTTCGCTCATGGAATACAAATTGACCCCAAAGATAGGGTTTGGGGGCGCGAAGCTGCACGGCCGAAATATCCGGCCGCTACTATTTAACCTGCCGCCGCTGGCAAACTGCCAGGCTAACCAGGAGCAGCCAAGGTAAAAAGAGCTATTTCTCAGCTGCTAAGAGGCCCGCCCGCATCCGCGCCTGGCGAATGCAATCGGGTACGCTCACGCCCACGCGCCAGTTGGCCACGGCCACAATATGCTCGGCTTCGAGGGCGTCGGCGGCGCGGTGGGCCTCCACAATGCGCGCATCAAACTGCGGAATGCTGCGCGGCCACGCGTAGCGCCCCTGCCAGCGCGGCGCGCCTGTGATGCCGTAAAACTTGCTCAGTTCAGCGTGCACGGCCGCTTTTTGTGCCTCTTCGGGTTGGCGGGCGGCATCCTCGTATTGCGTTCCACCCACAAACGTAGTGAAGAGCACCTGCCCGGCCGGTACCCGGTTGGGGTAGATGCTGCTGGTCCAGACGGAGCCGGCCGCGTAGGTCCCCTCCACCTTGGGGTGCAGCGCCCCGAAACCGTTGAGCGAGTGCACCACGGCGGTCCGGTCGTAGGCCGAGAACACGGCCGCCATCGGCGGATAATTCACGACCGCCAGCGCGGCAGCCGCTTGCGGAAACAACGGTTCCAGTAGCGGCGCGGCGGCGTAGGCGGGCAGCGCCAGCGCTAGATGCGTGTAGCCGGGCGCGGCCTCCAGGCCCTGCGGCCCCTTCAGCTCCAGCTGATACGTGCCATCGGTGGCGCGGGAAATGGCCGTGACGGTAGTAGCGGGCTGGTAGTTGGAGAGTTTGGCCGCCAGCGTATCAGTTATGGTTTGAACGCCTTTTTTGAGGTTGATAATGCGGCGACGGCCTGCACCCTTGCCGCTTTTCATCAGCCCGCGCAGCACCGAGCCGTATTGCTGTTCCAGCGCCGGCAGCTGCTTGAAGGTTTTGTTGATGAGCAGCTTTTCGGGGTCGCCGGCGTAGATGCCGGCCATGAAGGGATTGACGGCGTAATCCACGATTTCGGGGCCGAAGCGTCGGCGGAAAAAGTGGGCTACGGTTTCCTGCGGGTCGATGGGGGCGACAGGCTGGCGGAATTCTTTCAGCAGCTGCCACTTGGCTTTTAGGCTGAAAAAGCCGTTGGTGAGCAAGGCAGGGGGCGAGCCGGGCATAATCTGGTAGCGGCCGTCGCGCAGCACGTAGCGGTGCTGGCTCACGGCGGCGGCTTCCTGAATCTGGTCGGTGAGGCCGAGGTCGGCCAACAGCTCTTCCAGCTCGGCGCTTAGTTGCAGCGAGTTGGGGCCGGTTTCGAGCAGGTAGCCTTCGGGCGTGGCCCAGCTGCGCAGGTTGCCGCCGGGCCGGGCATCGGCCTCGAACAGGTCGTAGGCCACGCCGTTTTTTTGCAGGTACCAGGCTAGGGTGAGGCCGCTGATGCCGCCGCCGATGATGGCAATTTTCATGGTGTCGTTGCGCAAAGGGAAGTGGCAAAGGTACCGTCGGTATCCTGCGGGGCACCCGTAGCTTTGTCACAATGACAACAAAAAACAAAGCCGTTTTTCTCGACCGCGACGGCGTGCTAAACGAAGAAATTGGTCACTACGTGTGGCAGCTGGAGGAATTCAGCATCTGCCCCGGCGTGCCCGAAAGCCTGGCCCGCCTCAAAGCCGCCGGCTACCTGCTCATCGTCGTCACCAACCAGGCCGGCATCGCCAAAAAACTCTACACTGCTGCCGAAGTCCACGCCTGCCACGCCAAGCTGCAAGCCGCCTGCGATAACGTGATTGACGCCCTCTATTTCAGCGATGCTCACCCGAGCGTGAGTGACTCTATCATGCGCAAGCCCGGCTCCGCCATGCTGGAAAAAGCCGTGGCCCGCTTCAACCTCGACGTGACGCAGTGCTGGATAGTGGGCGACCGACTCCGCGACATGGAGGCCGGGGCCAACATCGGCGTGCGCGGTATCTTGGTGGGGCACGAAGAAGCTGTTGATTTCTCGCCCCACGTTGCCGACTTGCGGGCAGCCACGACTGTTATCTTAGGGCAATGACAGTCACCGAGACAAAGCCAGGTTGGCTAGCCAAAAACCGCAACATGCTGTTTTTGCTGGCCTGTGTCATCCTGGGGCAGGTGGTTTTTTACTTCACTACTACGACTAATAGCAAGCGCGAAATCGAACGCTACAAAGCCCTGCAATTAGCCAGCCGCGTAGAGAAAGTCTTGTCCTATTCCCACGGAATTCAAAAGGTGAAGCTGGCCACTGGCGAAACCCAGGCCCTGGCCCTGACCGCCGCCGGGCAGCAATATATTCAGGTGGGGGATTCGGTGGTGAAGGCGGCGGGCAGTGACAGCATCACTACATACCGCCGGTTTCCGACCTACACGGAGGTGTCGGTTTTCGGGCCCAACTCAACTGATAAGATGGGCTTCATCAGGCGTTACCAAATCAAGAAGCCATAAAAAAAGGCCGGCCTCCCACGTGGGAAGCCGGCCTTTTTTACATCGAAAATCGAAAGCGCTACTGGCGGGCCGCCGGGGTAGCCGCACTGGCCGTGATGGGCGAGGAAACGCGGTTGGCTTCCTTAGTGCTGCTGTAGGCGGGGCACTTCTGGCGATTGCAGGCGCCCAGGGAGAGGGCCGCGAAGCCGGCGGCGAGCAGAACGTACTTTTTCATAATTATATAAAAACGGGTGAGGGGTTGCGGGGTTGGGCTTCAAAGATAAGCAGGCAGCCTAATATTTCGCTACAACTCCTTAACGCCGAAATTGAATTATTCGTATCCGAGAATCCGCATCATGCTGCCGGCTTCCTGCTGGGGCGCGAAAACGGTATCGGTGAGGGTGCCGTCCTCGGCGCGGTCGAGGATGATGTGCTGGGGGGCGGGGATGAGGCAGTGCTTGATGCCGCCGTAGCCGCTGAGGCTCTCCTGATACGCGCCAGTGTGGAAGAAGCCGACGTAGAGCGGCTGGGCATCGGCCGGTTTGCGCTCGGGCAGGAAGGTCTGGTAGATGTGCTTCTCGGAGTTGTAGTAGTCCTGCGAATCGCAGGTGAGGCCGCCGAGCTGGATTTTCTTGTATTGCTTTTCCCAGCCGTTGAGGGCCAGCATGATGAAGCGCTGGTTGAGGGCCCAGGTGTCGGGCAGATTGGTGATGAACGAGCCGTCAATCATGTACCAGAGCTCCTTGTCGTTCTGCAGCTTTTCGTCGAGGATGCTGTAGATGGTGGCCCCGCTTTCGCCCACGGTGAAGATGCCGAACTCGGTGAAAATGTGGGGCTCGGGCACGCCTTCCTGGGCGCAGATGCGCTGGATGGTGCGCAGGATTTCGGCCACCATGTAGGGGTAGTCGTAGTCGGGCTGGATGCTGGTTTGGATGGGCAGGCCGCCGCCGATATCAATGGTGGTGAGGGTGGGGCACACCTTGCGCAGCTCGCAATACTTGTGCACGAAGCGGCTCAGCTCGGACCAATAATAGGACGTGTCCTTGATGCCCGTGCTGATGAAGTAGTGCAGCATGGTGAGCGTGAAGCGCGGGTCGTCCTTGATGCGCTGCTCGTAGATGGGCACGGCATCGGCGTAGCGCACGCCCAGGCGCGAGGTGTAGAACTGGAAGCGCGGCTCCTCATCCGAAGCCAGGCGCATGCCGATGTTCACGTTTTCGCGCACGTGGTCGTGGTAGTATTCGATTTCGTTGGGCGAATCGATGATGGGCATGCAGTTCACGAACCCGTCGTTAATCAGGTCGGCGATTTCCTTTTTGTAGGCTTCGGGCTTGAAGCCGTTGCAGATGATGTGCTTCTGCTTATCGACCTTGCCCTGGGCGTGCAGGTTGCGGATGATGCTGATGTCGAACCACGACGAGGTTTCGAGGTGGATGTCGTTTTTCAGGGCCTCTTCGAGCACGAAGCGAAAGTGCGACGACTTGGTGCAGTAGGCGTAGGAATAGGAGCCGGTGTAACCGGTGCTGGCGATGCCGTCGGCAAACCATTTCTTGGCCCGCTGAATCTGGGAGCTGATTTTGGGTAGGTAGGTGAGGCGCAGCGGGGTGCCGTATTTCTCGACGAGGCCCATGAGGTCGATGCCGTGGAATTGCAGCTCGTGGTCCTGCACGGTGAAATCGGCGGTGGGGAAATCGAAGGTTTGGGAGATGAGGTCGTGGTACGTATCCATTCGGGATTTTTGAATGCAGCGGGAAATATCCGACCTTTACGGCGGGCGGGACAAAAGTACCGCCGGGGTTAGGATATTGGCCGGGAACCGTTGGTTGTTCTTGCAGTATCCCGCCCCGCATCGTGACGATGGATGATTAGCGACTTGGCTACGGCAGATTCTTCTGCCGCAAGGCAGCGCTCGAAGACCGCCGCAAGGCTGTTTTGGAACGATGCCGCCAACCTGCTTACCCCAATTCCCACCCTCCGATGAAACGCATCAAATTACTGGAAGTCCGCTCCGAGCTCGGGGCGGGAACCCGCGGGGCCGGCATGGGCATCGACGCCCTGCGCGTGGCCTGCCTCAACAAAGGCTCCGACTATTTCCGCCGGTTCAACTCCGTGGTCGTGCCCGATTTGAACCACGTGCTGTTCGACAAAACGCCGTTTCCGTTCGCCAAGCACATCGACGCCATTTATACCGTGCAGAAGGGCATTGCCGCCACCGTGGAGCAGACGCTGCGCTTCGGCGAGTTCCCGCTGGTACTGGCCGGCGACCACAGCAGCGCCAATGCCACCATTGCCGGCATCAAGTCCGCGTACCCCACCAAAACGCTGGGCGTGATTTGGATTGATGCCCACGCCGACATCCACTCGCCCTACACCACGCCCAGCGGCAACGTGCACGGCATGCCCCTGGCCGCCGCGCTGGGCGTGGACAACCTGGCCCACCAGCGCAACATGCCCGACGCGGAAACGGAGTTCTTCTGGCGCCGCCTGCAAAACCTGGGCGAGCCCGGCCCCAAGCTCACGCCCGAGCACCTGGTGTACGTGGTGGTGCGCGACACCGAGGAGGAGGAAGATGCCCTCATCGCCGAGCTGGGCATCAAGTGGATAAAACTACCCGAAATCAAGGCCAAAGGCTCGCGCCAACTCACCCGCGAGATTTACGAGCACCTGCGCTTCTGCGACCTGGTTTACATTTCCTTCGATGTCGACAGCCTCGATTCGAGCTTCAGCATCGGCACGGGCACGCCCGTGGAGGATGGCCTCTACCTCTCCGAAGCCGAAAACCTCTGCCAGGACCTGCTGGAAAACGACCGGGTGGTGTGCTTCGAAATGGTCGAAATCAACCCCACGCTGGACAATGGGAACACAATGGCGAAGAATGCCTTCAATATCCTGGAGAAGGCGACAGATGCGATTGAGCGCCGACTGCGGCTGGAGGAAGTGGTGAGCCGGTAGTAGCTGGTGGCTCTTATAATTGCGGTTCTTAATATTCATTGAAACGGCTTAAAACGTCTGTCATCCTGAGCGCAGCGAAGGACCTTATCACGTCTGAACAAGTTGTTTAAACGTGATAAGGTCCTTCGCTGTGCTCAGGATGACAGACATTCTAAACCCCCTCACCCCACCGTCCTTTCCCAAAATGAGCAAACCAATCAACAATTCCGTCTTCTACGTCGAGTTCCCGGCCACCGACTTAGCCGCGACAAAACGATTCTACGCCCAGGCTTTCGGGTGGTCATTCGAGGATTATGGGCCCGATTACGTGGCCTTTGAGGACGGGCAACTATCGGGTGGTTTTTATCGCGCCGAAAGCGTGCCGCCCAGCAGCCCACTAGTAGTGCTCTGGGCCGATGCGCTGGAGGAGTCTCAAGCCGCAGTGGAAGCGGCCGGGGGCATCATCAGCAAGCCAATATTTTCCTTCCCGGGTGGCCGTCGGTTCCATTTCACCGACCCGAATGGCAATGAGTTGAGCGTTTGCGGCGAGGCATAGGACGGGCCAATAGTAGTTGTTGCCAGTGCCGTAGAAAGGGACCCGAATTATTTGTAAACATCCTGTACCTTTGCATCGTACCCTATAAAAAATAAGGGGCCGAGCACATGGCCCAGCCCCTTACCCAAACTACCGGAGCAGCTGCGTGAGCAGGAACAGGCCAATGGCCTTCCCTACACCGCTTGCCACTCCCATCAAAACAGCCTTACTGACTGCCTGAAGTAGTTTTAACACACGCTTATTTCTCATGTGGAGAAAAGAAGTTAGGTGCTGAATCCACCTGCTTCTTTGAAACCCCGGTTGTGTCCAGCAGCCGGGGTTTCGTCTTTTTAGGGACTAGCCGAGGTGAGGTGGAATAACCGTGCGATGCGGCGAAGATAGAAGCCCCCACCTGCTGGCCCGCAACGCCAACCTCATCAAGGAAATCCGCGTGCAGCTCAAGCCCTACCAAAGCTCGCCTACCAAGCACGCCGTCTGGGAGCGGTTCCAGGGCTACACCAAGCTCATTATCCTCGGCGGGGGCGGGCCGAAAGGCGACACCGAAACCAAGCCGTAAGCCCCCACTGCTGAAGAAACAACAAGCCCCGCCAGTAGCTGGCGGGGCTTTTTTAGATACATTTCTAATCTTTTTTAGTCTTATGGTACTAACACTTAATATAACCCTACTTTTATCTCTTAACTCTAAACCTTTCTTCAAATGGCCATCCCTAAAAATCTCGTTAATCTGGATGCAATGCTTTCTAGAGCCGATTTTGCTCAAAATCAAGAGAATGAAAACTCATATGAAACTATAACAGGCATATCTATCAGAGACCTGTCTAGAGATGGAATGACGGGCAAAATACTGAGAAAGCCGGATTTTCAGCGCGAAACAAGCCATTGGACGCCCGAGCAAGTTGTATCACTTTTAGAATGCTTTCTAAACGGTGATTTAATCCCTTCGGTTATTCTATGGAAAGCACCAATATTTTTATTTGTTATCGACGGAGGACACAGATTAAGTGTCTTAAAAGCCTGGACTGAGGATGATTATGGTGATGGCCCTTTGTCTGTAAAGTATTTCGGAGATGCAATGTCTGAAAATCAACTTAAAGCTGCTGCAAAGACGAGGAAGTTGGTAGCGGAATCAATAGGAACATATCAGCATTTCAAAAATCGTATTGATAATTCGGACTTTAATGCTCAAACACAATCAATAATAACTCGGACTTTGCAATTGCAGTGGGTTAGTGGAGATGCTGGCAAAGCGGAATCTTCATTCTTCAAGATAAATAGCCAAGGGACGGCGCTTGATGACATGGAAGAAATGTTATTAAGGTATCGCCATCGACCAATTGCTATTGCTGCTCGTGCAATTATTCGCGCTGGTAAAGGCAATAAGTACTGGTCTGCTTTTCCTGCTGACAAAGCTGCGCAAATTGAGGAGCTAGCTAGAGTGTTGCATAGAACACTTTTTGACCCCGAAGTTCCATCTGTTATAAAAACCTTGGAATTGCCATTAGGTGGAGCAAAAGGAATTAGGTCTGCTCTACAATTAATGATTGACTATCTAGGTATAGCAGCAATGAAGCAGGTCGGACGAAGCATTGTAATTGCTTCTATTGAGTCAGGTGAAAATGATGAATCGGGAGATTCAACTATCGAAGTGCTGAAAAAGGCACGTAAACTCAGTGACAGATTTACAGGAAATGAGCATGGAAGCTTGGGATTACACCCTGCAATCTATTTTTATGGACCGAGCGGAGTTCATTCTGCACCACTGTTTTTAGGAACTGCAAAATTTCTTAATCTAAAAATTCTTAATAATGACAATAACTTTTTCAAACAATTCACTTCCGTTAGGGAGCAAATTGAGAAGTGTTTAGTTCAGAATAAAGAACTCATTTCAACTATACTGCAAAAGGTTAGCTCCAGAAGAAGAACTAATACATATGCACTAATAATAAGTAATATTTTTATAAATATAAAATCTGGTAAAATAGTGTCAGAGGAAGATTTAGTGGATTGGGCAGGCCTCCTTGGTAAGATTGTCATAGGTGGAGATAAAACTACATCTACCACTTTTAGCGAAACTACCAAGAGTAAGATTTTTATTAATATGGCGCTTGGTTCGGCTCAAAAATGTTCGATTTGTGGAGGGTACCTGGACCAAACAAAGTCAGCTTCTTATGACCATATAATACCCAGAAGGGAGGGTGGACTAGGAAGTGTTTCTAATGGTCAAATCGTTCATCCTTATTGTAATCAAGGATATAAAAGTTAGCTATTGAAGTTGCGTTAAAAAAAGCGCGCATTAGTTATTGCCAGCAACAGAAAGCCCCGCCAGACACTGACGGGGCTTTCTGTTGCTTCAAGTTTCGGGGGGTATTCGGCCGGCGGGGGCGGGAGGCCGGGGAAGCGTCCTATGCCCATCCCTCAGGCCTCTACTCCTGCCGGCCCCGCCATAGCGCCCACAACCCCAGCGCCGGCCCCACGGCCAGCGGCAGCAGCAGCAGGTGCGGCGGCAGGAGCGGTACCAGCCGGCTGGTGAGCTGCACGCTGACAATGGTGAGGGCAAAGCCCAGGCAGTTGACGATGGTCAGGGCGGCCCCGCGCGTATCGGCGGGGGCGTGCCGGGCCACCAGGGTCGAAAACATCGGCGAATCGGCCACCACCACCAGCCCCCAGAAACCCAAAAAAGCCCCCAGCATCGCCCCCGAGCCCGTGCCCAGCACCAGGCCCGAGGCCAGGCAGCAGCCGCCCGACAGCGCCAATGCCCCGGTCGCGACCCGCGCCGGCCCCAGCCGCCGGGCCAGTAGCCCCGCGCCCACGCAGGCCAGGCTGCCCCCGCCAATTATGCCGAACGAAAGCAGCGGCACCGGCAGCCCCGCCCCCGCGTGCCGGGCATTGAAGGCCGCCAGCACCACCGGCACGAAGGCCCAGAACGTGTAGAGCTCCCACATGTGCCCGAAGTAGCCAAACGCCGCCGCCCGGAATGCCGGCTGCCGGAACCCCGCCAGAAATGCCGTGAGTGCCGGGCGCGCGCCGGCCCGGCGGTAGGGGCCATCGGGCACCAGCAGCAGCAGGGCTGCGCCGCCTAGCAGCGCCAGGCCAGAGGTAGCCCAGGCCACCGCCTGCCAAGGCAACTGGCCGCCCATGCTCTTGAGCAAGTGCGGAAACGCGGTGCCCAGCACCAGCGCCCCTACCAGCCAGCCCAGCGAGCGGCCCAGCCCGGCCTCATAGTAGTCGGCCGCTATTTTCATGCCCACTGGGTAGATGCCGGCCAGGAAAAACCCCGTGAGCACCCGGCAGGCCAGCAGCCCCGCCACCGGCAGCCCCGGCAGCACCAGCCCCAGGTTGCAGAGCGCCGCCAGCGCCGCGCTCAGCGCGAATACCCGCGACGGCGAAAAGCGGTCGGCCACGGCCAGCAGGGCAAAGGCCAGGGTGCCGGCAATGAAGCCCAGCTGCACGGCACTGGTGAGCGCGGCCACAAAATCGGGCCCCTGGTGCAGGCGCGCCGCCATATCGGGCGCTACGGCATTGCCGGCAAACCACAGCGAGGTGCAGCAGAACTGCGCCCCCACGATGGTGGGAAGGATACGGGACATGAACGGGAGCGGGTGGGAGAGAGAGCTGGCAAAATACCGCCATTTCGCCGAACGCCCCTGTCAGCCCTTTCCGTTGGCCATGGGTCAGGGCGCAGCGCTGGAATACCCTGCCGCTGGCAGCCGGCGAAAACCGAAGCCGGTGCTCCCGCTTTTTGGAAAGGGGGCAGGGGTACGCTTACCGCCAGCCCGTACCTTTGCCCCGTGCAACAGTTAGAATCCTCCCTCAAAACCGCCCTGCAAACCGCCGCTCAGGCAGTTTTTGGCGTTGAAATCCCCACCGCCAGCCTCACGCTCCAGCCCACGCGCAAGGAGTTTGCCGGCAGCTTCACCCTCGTCACGTTCCCGCTCACCAAGGCCTTTGGCAAGGGGCCGGAGCAAATCGGCCAGGCCCTGGGCGAGTGGCTGAAAGCCCACGAGCCCCGCGTGAGCGGCTACAACGTGGTGAAAGGCTTCCTGAACCTCGAAATTGCCGATGCCGAGTGGCTGGCCGTGTTTGAGCAGCTGCGCGCCCAGCCTGCCACCGCGTCCGTGGCCACCGAAGGCCCGCAAAAGGTGGTGGTCGAATACTCCTCGCCCAACACCAACAAGCCCCTGCACCTGGGCCACCTGCGCAATAATTTCCTGGGCTACTCGGTGGCCGAGATTCTGAAAGCCACCGGCGCCACCGTCACCAAAGCCAACCTGGTGAACGACCGCGGCATCCACATCTGCAAGTCGATGATTGCCTACCAGCACTTCGGCCAGGGCGAAACCCCCGCGAGTTCCGGCCTGAAGGGCGACCACCTCGCCGGCAAGTACTACGTGCTGTTTGAGAAGCACTACCGCGAAGAAATCAAGCAGCTCGAAGCCGAAGGCGTGACCACTGACATCGCCAAGAAAAGCGCCCCGCTCATGACTGAGGCCCAGCAGATGCTGCAAGCCTGGGAAGCCGGCGATGCCGAAGTGAAAGCCCTCTGGAGCCTAATGAACGGCTGGGTGTACGAAGGATTCGACGAGACTTATAAGAATATTGGTGTCGATTTCGACCAGTATTACTACGAGTCCGAAACCTACCTGCTGGGCAAGGAGCGGGTAGAAGAAGGCCTCGAAAAAGGCGTGTTCTTCAAGAAGGAAAACGGCTCGGTTTGGGTCGATTTGCAGGCCGAGGGCCTCGACGAAAAGCTCCTGCTCCGCGCCGACGGCACCAGCGTCTACATCACCCAGGACCTGGGTACGGCCGAACTCAAGTACCAGGATTTCGGCTACGACAGCAGCATCTACGTCATCGCCGACGAGCAGAACTACCATATGCAGGTGCTGCAAGCCACGCTCAAAAAGCTGGGCAAGCCCTACGCCGACGCCATCCACCACCTCAGCTACGGCATGGTCGATTTGCCCTCCGGCAAAATGAAATCGCGCGAAGGCACCGTAGTCGATGCCGACGAGCTGGTGCGCGACGTAATCGCCGCCGCCAAAGCCGCCACCCTCGAAAAGGGCAAAACCGAAGGCCTCAGCGATGCTGAGCTGGAAGAGCTTTACCACATGCTGGGCCTAGGCGCGCTGAAATATTACCTGCTGAAAGTGGACCCCAAGAAGCGCATGCTCTTCAATCCCGAAGAGTCCGTGAGCCTCGAAGGCCACACCGGCCCGTTCATTCAGTATTCGCACGCTCGCATCGCCGCCATCCGCCGCAAAGCCGCCGAGCTGGGCATTGACGAAACTGCCGATTGGAGCAGCATCACCAGCCTCGAAGGCACTGAGCGCGAGCTAGTGCAGGAGCTGGCCCGCTACGATTCCGTGGTGGCCGAAGCGGCCCGCAACCTTTCGCCCGCCGTCATCGCGCAGTATGCTTATGACTTGGCGAAGGCTTACAATCGGTTTTATGCCGAAGTGTCAATTTTCCAGGAAACCGACGTGGCCAAGCGTAGCCTGCGGGTGGCGCTATCAGCTCGGGTAGGGGAGCAGATTAAGCAGTCGCTCAAGCTACTGGGGATGCAGGTGCCCGAGCGCATGTAGCGTGGACTCTGCGAGTCCGCGCATCGCCCGAACATAACCATCCAAGCGCGGACTCGCAGAGTCCACGCTACAGTTCATCATATGAAAAGCATTGCCGTTTACTGCGGTTCCAGCGCCGGAACCAACCCGAACTACATCACCCAGGCGCAGTCTCTGGCCGCCGCTATGGTGGCCCAGGGCCTCACGCTGGTGTACGGCGGTGGCCGCGTGGGCCTCATGGGCACCATCGCCGATGCGGTACTCGCCCTCGGCGGCCAGGTTATCGGCGTGATTCCTGATTTTCTGGATGCTAAGGAGTTGGCCCACAAAGGCTGCACCGAGTTGCACGTCGTGAAATCCATGCACGAGCGCAAGCTCATGATGGCCGACCGCGCCGATGGCTTCATTGCCATGCCCGGCGGCTACGGCACCCTCGAAGAGCTGTTCGAAGTGTTGACCTGGGGCCAGCTCGGCCTGCACCAGAAGCCCGTGGCCCTGCTGAACGTGGACGGCTACTACGACCTGCTCCTCCAGTCCCTCGACCGCATGCGCGACGACCAGCTGTTGCGCGCCGAAAACCGCGCCCAGCTCCTGCAATCGGCCGACCCGCAGGAGTTGTTGAAGCAAATGGCCGCATATAAGCCAGTGCAGCTGGAGAAGTGGCTCACGCCGCCGACTACCTGAGTGTAGCGCGGACTTTGTAGTCCGCGAATTCAACGTTCCGACTCGCGGACTAAAAGTCCGCGCTACAATCCAGAGTCCGAAACCCTATTGACCTTCGTATGGTTACGCACGCAACTGCGCAAACTCTTACCTTCAACTCATGAAAAATTCCCTTCTTCTCACGCTGGCCACTGCCGCCACGGCCGTGGTTTTCATCGCTGCTAAACCCGCCCCCCCCACCGCCATGACTGCACCCGCTGAAACCACCGCCGCTCCCGCTTCCGTGTATGATTTCACTGTGAAATCCATCGACGGCAAGGAAGTGAAACTGAGCAAGTACAAAGGCAAAAAGCTGCTGATTGTGAACACCGCCTCGAAATGCGGTTTCACTCCGCAGTATAAGGAGTTGGAGGAACTGTCGAAAAAGTACGGCAATAAGGTGGTTGTCCTTGGCTTCCCTTCGAACAGCTTCAACCAGGAGTTGGCCTCGAACGCTGAAGTAGCCTCATTTTGTGAGAAAAACTACGGCGTGACCTTCCCACTATTCGAAACCGTAGCCGTGAAAGGTGATGACGCTACGCCGCTCTACAAATACCTGTCGGACAAGACCAAAAACGGTGCGGTATCTGACGCGCCGAACTGGAATTTCTGCAAATACCTGGTTGATGAAAAGGGCCACGTTGTGAAATTCTACAACTCGAAAGTGACGCCCCTGAGCCCCGAGCTGGTGGCCGATATCACGAAATAGTTTTCTGTCGTCTCTGATTTATCAGAACGTCATGCTCATCTGGCGTCCGCAAAGCCGAAGCATCTCTACCGCGCAACTAATTTCGTCGTTGCAACGAAGCGGTAGAGATGCTTCGGCTTCGCAGACGCCAGATGAGCATGACGTTCTTTTTTGCCGTCTGATTTCCCTTTGCCATGTCTCCTTGGATATCTGCATTCCGCCCCCGCACGCTGCCACTAGCCCTCGCCAGCATCCTCACCGGGGCATTTCTGGCCGCCGCCGTTGGCCAGTTCAATGGCCTGGTAGTGGGCCTGGCGGCCCTCACTACCATCCTGCTCCAAGTCCTCAGCAACCTCGCCAACGACTACGGCGACTCCCAAAACGGCGCCGATAGCGTGCACCGCGAAGGCCCGCAGCGCGCCGTGCAAAGCGGGGCCATCACCCCAGCCCAGATGAAGCGCGGCATGTGGATTTGCGGCTTGCTGGCGTTGGGCAGCGGCCTCGCGCTGCTGTGGGTGGCGCTGGGTGCGGCGGGGCTGGGGCTGTTTCTGGCGTTTCTGGCGCTGGGGCTGGCCGCCATCTGGGCGGCGGTGAACTACACGGCGGGCTCCAACCCGTATGGCTACGCAGGGTTTGGCGATATTTCAGTGTTCCTGTTTTTTGGCATTGTGGGCGTGTGCGGCACGTATTTCCTGCAAACCCGGACGCTGCCGCTGCAAGTGCTGCTGCCGGCCGCCGCGCTGGGCTGCTTCGCCACGGCGGTGCTGAATGTGAACAATATCCGCGATATCAAGTCGGATGTACTGGCCGGCAAAATCACCATTCCGGTGCGGCTGGGGCCGATATATGCGCGGCGCTACCATTGGCTGCTGCTGGTGCTGGGCGTGGGTTGTGCCACGGTGTTTGTGGCGCTCACATATCATTCGCCCTGGCAGTGGCTGTTTGCGCTGGCCGTGCCGCTGTTCGCTTTCAACGCCATTCAGGTATGGCAACGCCAGGAATCGATGCAGCTCGACCCGCTGCTGAAGCAAATGGCCCTGAGCACGCTGGTGTTCACGGTGCTGTTTGGGGTGGGGCAGGTGCTGGGGTAGTAGTTTAGCGGGCGTAGCAGGTTTTCTGCTGGTTTTGCCTGCACTCTACCCAACGCATACCATGCAACGCGCCTATTATCATGCTCCCATAGCGGATTTTCTGACGCATGACGAAAACCGGATAATTGGCGAACTGGCGCTGGCCCATACCCACGCCCTCGAAGAGCTTCAGAAAGGAGCTTGGCAGCAGCAAATTCAGGTTCTGAAACGCGAACTGGCCGATTTTCCCGATGGCCACGTGTTGTTTGAAGTGTCCATTCCACGCATGGGGAAGCGGGCCGATGTGGTGGTGCTGCTGGCAGATGCGGTGTTCGTGCTCGAATTTAAAGTAGGAAGCACAAGCTATGACCACGCCGCTCAGGACCAAGTGCTGGACTATGCGCTCGACCTGAAAAACTTCCACGCGGGCAGCCACCACGTCCGCATTTTGCCGGTGGTGGTAGCAACCCAAGCCACCGCGCTGTCGCTAGTGTTTCAATCGTATAGCGACGGTTTGTACCAACCCCTGTTGGCCAATGCATTCCAGATTGCCGACTGCCTACGTTCCGGGACTGCCGTTGTTACGGGGACGCTGTTGAGTGCTGAAGCGTGGCTGGCCGCTGGTTATCAGCCCACGCCCACCATCATCGAAGCTGCCCAGGCGCTCTACAAAGGCCATCAAGTAGCCGATATCACCCGCTCCGATGCCGGCGCCGCCAACCTATCAGTAACAGGCGCTTGCATTGCCGAAATCATCGACCAAGCCAAGGCACAGAACCACAAAACCATTTGCTTCGTGACCGGCGTGCCGGGCGCGGGCAAAACCCTGGCCGGCCTCAATATCACCAACGAGCGCACCCACGCCGACGAGCAGGAACATGCCGTATTTCTTTCCGGTAATGGCCCACTGGTGGACGTATTGCGCGAAGCCCTGGCCCGCGATAAGGTGAAGGATGCCCGGCAGCGTGGCAATCGCCTCGATAAGAAACAGGCCATCTCGGAGGTGCGTTCTTTCATCCAGAACATTCACCATTTCCGGGATGAAGCCCTGCGCCACCCTGGTCCACCCATCGAAAAGGTCACGGTTTTTGATGAAGCCCAGCGGGCGTGGTCGGCTCAGCAGGCCAGCAAATTCATGCAGCAAAAGCGCGGGCAGGCCGACTTTAATATGTCAGAACCCGAGTTTCTGGTGGAGGTGATGGACCGGCACCCCGACTGGTGCACGGTAGTGTGCCTGATTGGTGGCGGTCAGGAAATCAATACCGGCGAAGCGGGGCTTGAAGAATGGCTGCGAGCTTTCGAGTCGCGCTTTACGGAGTGGAAAATCTATTACTCCGACCGAATTCGCGCCGACCGCAATTACCTGAAAGACGGGGCTGCTGTGGCACGCCTGGATGACTTGCAGGCCGAACCATTGGCCGCGTTGCATCTGGCGGTATCGGTCCGCTCTTTCCGGGCCGAACAGTTGGCTGCCTTCGTGCAAACGGTGCTTGATGCGGATTTATTGGCGGCGCGGCAGCTCTACGCAACGCATCTGGAGGCCGTTTATCCCATTCGCATCACGCGCCGGCTGGAAGTGGCAAAAACCTGGCTCCGGCAGCAGGCCCGCGGCACTGAACGATGCGGCTTGGTGGCTTCGTCGGGCGCGCACCGGCTCAAACCATTGGGGTTAAATATCAAGGATAAAATTGATGCGCCGGTCTGGTTTCTCAATGGCCGGGACGATGTTCGTTCGTCCTATTACCTGGAGGATGTGGCCACCGAATTTGATATCCAAGGCCTCGAACTCGACTGGGTAGGCGTAGCCTGGGATGCTGATTTCTGGTTGCAACACGGCTACTGGCAGTATCGCAAGTTCAAGGGCACGCGGTGGCAACAGTGCAACACTGCCGACAGTCGCCGCTACCTGCTAAATGCTTACCGCGTATTACTCACGCGGGCTCGCCAGGGCATGATACTTTTCATCCCCGAAGGCAGTACTGCTGATGCAACTCGTCTGCCCGAATTCTACGACGAAACATATGCGTTTTTCCGCGCAATAGGAATTCCTGAACTTGAGGAAGTACCCGCGTGAATAACGGATTCCAACCTGTTGAAAAGCATTCGTATAAGCAGTAAAAACCAGTCGTAAAAATAAAAGGCAGCCTGTTGAGGCTGCCTTTTATCATAGATGCTCAAGGCAACTTTATTCGGCGGCGGGAGTGGCCGGTGCAGCACCCGAATCTGGAGCCGCCGAGCCCTCTGGCCGAGGACCGCGCTTGCGGTTGCGACCTCCGCGGCTGCGGCTGCGCTCACCCTCTGCGCGAGGCTCGCGCGTTTCGCCTTCAGGCCGCGGCTCGCGTGGCGGGCGGGCTTCACCCTCCGGGCGGGGAGCGCGGGGTTCACGCGGCTGACGAGCTTCACCTTCCGGGCGCGAGGTGCGCTCGGGGCGGGGGCCACGGTCGCGGCGCTCTTCGCCTTCGGGGCGGGGCGGGCGCTGGTAGGGCACGCTGGGGGCGTGGCCGGCATCGAGGGCGGCCAGGGCATTTTTGGCGGCGGCGAGGCGCTCCAAGTGCTTGGGGTCTTTGGGGTCGGGGGCATCGCGGCGGGGCTTGCCGCCGTCACGTCCGCCATCGCGGCCCCCGCCACCGCCTTCGCGGCGCGGGCCACGGTCAGCGCCTTCGGGGCGGGGGCCACGGTCACGGCCGCCACCTCCGCCGCTGCCTCCGTGGCCGCCACGGGCCGGGCGGCCACCAATTTTACCACCCAGGCCGGCGAAGCGCTTGGGGTCAAACTCCGGGGCGGGGCCCAGGCCCAGCTCCTCGGTGATGGCGCGCTTTTCGAGGTCGCGCTCGATGAGCTTTTCAATCTTTAGCACCCGGTCCTGGTCCTGGTCCGAGATGAAGGTGATGGCCGTGCCTTTGGTGGCGGCGCGAGCGGTGCGGCCGATGCGGTGAACGTAGTCTTCAGCGGCACGTGGAATGTCGTAGTTCACGACGTGGCTCAGCGAGTCGATGTCGATGCCGCGGCTGAGCACGTCGGTAGCTACCAGAATGGGGAACTGCTTGTTTTTGAAAGCGCGCATGATTTCCTCGCGCTCTTCCTGAGTGCGGTCGGAGCTGATGCCGCGGGCCTCGATGCCGAGCTTGTTCACCGCCTTCACAATGCCGCCCACGGCCGCTTTCTGGCTGGTGAAGAGCACCATGCTCTGCACGTCCTGGGTTTTGATGATGTGTTCGAGGACGTAGATTTTCTGGCGGTCGTAGGCCATGTAGAGCTGCTGGTCGATGCCGGCGGCGGGCTTGGAAACGGCCAGGCGGATTTCCTCGGGGTTGTGCAGAATCTGCTGCGAGAAGTCGCGGATTTTGCTGGGCATGGTGGCCGAAAACAGCAGCGTCTGACGCTCCTTGGGTAGCTGGCGCACGATGTTGAAGATGTCATCGCTGAAGCCCATGTCCATCATCTTGTCGGCTTCGTCGAGTACTAAGTACTTGATTTGGTCGAACTTCACGTAGCCCATTTGCAAATGCGCAATGAGGCGGCCGGGCGTGGCGATGATGATATCAGCGCCGCTGGTGAGGGCGCGTTTCTGCTGCTCCCAGTTCTCCGATTTACCGCCGCCGTAGATGGCTATCGAGCTGGCTTCCACGTAGTAGCCGAAGCCCATCACCTGCTCATCAATCTGGGTGGCCAGCTCGCGGGTGGGCACCAGAATGAGGGTGGTGGTGTGGCCGTGCTTGGCATGCGAAATCTTGTCGAGCAGCGGCAGCAGGTAGGCGGCGGTTTTGCCGGTGCCGGTCTGGGCGCAGGCAATCAGGTCTTTACCGTCGAGGATTTTGGGGATGGCCTGCTCCTGAATGGGGGTAGCCTGCTGGTAATTCATGGCGTCGATGCCAGAAAGCAGGTCGTCGTGGAGGTTGAATTCGTGAAACGTCAAGGTTCAGCTAAGTAAAAGTTATTGAAGGGCTGACCTTGATGCCTGGGCCAGCAAACCGCTTGATTTGGGGTAAAGATACGGCAGGCGGCGGGTGTTCTGCGGTGGTGGATTGGTGGGTTGGGTAACGTCATGCAGCGCGAAGCGAAGCATCTTTACCGCAGTAGTAAATCAATCAATAGGATTAGTGGTGGCGGGCAAGATGCTTCGCTGCGCGCTGTATGACGTTCTTTTGTTGCAGCCAACCCACCAACCCGCTTCCCTCATGCCCACCCTCGACCGTTTCTCCACCCAGGCCGCCGACTACGCCCGCTACCGCATTGCCTACCCCGCCGAGCTCTACGACTGGCTGCTGCCCCAGGTGCCGGGCCACGAGCGGGCCTGGGACTGCGCCACCGGCAACGGCCAGGTAGCGGCGGTGCTGGCCGATTCATTCGTGCGAGTTGATGCCACTGACCTCAGCGAAAACCAGTTAGCGCAGGCTCCGCCGCGCCCCAACATCCACTACCAGCGGGCCACGGCCGAGCACACGCCCTTCCCCGACCAGCGCTTCGACCTCATCACCGTGGCCCAGGCCGTGCATTGGTTCGATAGCGAAGCCTATCACCGGGAAGTGCGCCGCGTGGCCCGGCCCGGCGCGGTGCTGGCCGAGTGGGGCTACCAGCTCTGCCGCCTCGAAACACCCGAGCTTAACCAGGTGCTCGATGAATTCCACGACGTTACCTCCGGCCCGTACTGGGATGCCAACCGCCGCCACATCGAAAACGAGTACGCCAACTTGCCCTTCCCGTTTGCCGATGTGCAGCAAGCTCGCTTCGCCGTGATAAAGCATTGGACGGTAGATGATATGCTGAATTACCTGCGCACCTGGTCGGCCACGGCCAACTACGCCCGGCAGCACAACGGGGCCGATATGGTAGCCTTGGTGGCCGATGAGCTGACGCGGCTGTGGGGGCCGCAGGCGCGCCCCGCTACGTTCCCGGTATTTGCGCGGGCCGGGCGGGTAGAATAATTGGCCGGTTGCCGCGTTGACCTGCTGAACCAAGCGTTTTCGATGACCATTTTGGCTACCCAATTGCGGGCCGTGGCCCTGTTTTACCGCAGCGTGGCCCCGTTCATGCTGGGCATTTCGGGGCTGATATTGCTGGCGGTGCTGCTGCCGGCCATCCACGAAGGCTGGAGCGGCGGCCTGCTGCCGGGGCTGCTGCTCAGCAAACTGGCTACCACGCCGGTGGTGTGGTTCCTGTCGGAGCAGCTGCGGCCGGAACAGTATTGGTTTTATTTCAACCTGAATATTTCGCGCCGCCGATTATGGGCTGGGGTAGTGGCACTTGATGGCGGGCTGTTTCTGGGCAGCGCTTTGCTCATGCGGGCCGTGCTGTCATGAGCCGGAATTCAGATAAGCCGGCCGGCCCGCAGGTGCTGGAGGCGGATGGTATTCGCATCGTGTTCGGCGAGCGGCAGGTGCTGGGCAGCATTTACCTGCGGGTGCAAACCGGCCAGATTGTGGGCCTGCTGGGCCGCAACGGCAGCGGGAAGTCGGTATTACTCCAAACCATTTTCGGAGCCCGGGCCGTGGCCGATGCCTCGGTGCGCGTGAATGGCCGGCATGTGGTACCCGCCTTCCGCCACCCGGGCCTGCTGAATTATCTGCCGCAGGAGCCGCTGTTACCGCCTTCGCTGTCATTGGTACAGGCCGCTGATATGCTGGGGGTCGACCTCACAAGAGCCACCGCTCGCTTCCCGGAGCTGCGCTCGCAGTTTGGCCGGCGGCTGAGCGAATTGTCGGGCGGGTCGGCGCGGCTGGTGCAGGCGTTGCTGTTGCTACACGCCGACACCGCTTTTTCGCTCTTCGATGAGCCATTTTCGGGCGTGATGCCGGTGCACGTCGAAGCCCTGGCCGAGGAAATGCAGCGCCTCAAATCGCATAAAGGCCTACTTATTACCGACCATCGCTACGCCGAGGTGCTGCCCATCTGCGACGTGGTGTACCTGCTGCACCAAGGCCGGCTGCTGAAACTGGACGGCGACGTGCGCGAACAGCTGCGCGACTATGGATATTTGGCAAGTTGAGCCAATTTGTAGCCCGGCGTGTAGCTTGCCGGCTTTCCAAGCAGTCTGCTATGTCGTTGCCACTTCCCTTCGCCCATCTCCGCGTTCTCGAACTTGCTTCGGTGCTGGCCGGTCCGCAGGTAGGCCAGTTTTTTGCCGAAATGGGGGCCGAAGTGCTCAAAATCGAAAGCCCTACCGGCGACGTTACGCGCACCTGGAAAACCAGTGCCGAAACAACAGCCTCACCAGCCACTGGAGATGTTTCTGTTTCGGCTTATTTCGCGGCTTCCAATTGGGGTAAAAGCTCCCTGGTATTAGACCTGACCAACGCCGCCGGCCAAACCGCACTGTGCCGCCTGGCCGCGCAAGCCGACATCATCCTCGCCAGCTATAAGCCCGGCGACGCCGAAAAGCTGCGGGCTGACTACGCCACGCTGTCCGCCGAAAACCCGCGCCTACTCTACGGCCATCTCACCGGCTACGGCCCCGAAAATGCCCGCGCCGGCTACGATGCCGTGCTGCAAGCCGAAGCCGGCTTCATGTACCTCAACGCCGCCGGCGCCGGCCAGCCGCCCCAAAAAATGCCCGTGGCGATGGTCGACCTGCTGGCCGCGCACCAGTTGAAGGAAGGCCTGCTCACAGCCTTGTTTCAACGCGAAAAAACCGGGCGCGGGGCGCTGGTGCAAGTCAGCCTGCTCGACAGCGCCCTTTCGGCCCTGGCCAACCAGGCGGCCACTTACCTCGTCACGGGCCATGACCCGCAGCCGCTCGGCTCGGGCCACCCCAGCATCGTGCCCTACGGTACCGTGTACCGCGCCGCCGATGGCCGGGCGATGGTGCTGGCCGTGGGCTCCGATGGCCAGTTCCGGCAGCTCTGCGCCGCGCTGGGCCACCCGGAGTGGGCCACAGATGCCCGCTTCGCTACCAACCCGGCCCGCGTGGCGCACCGCCCCGAGCTGGAAGCCCTGCTAACCGAAACCATTGCCGTTGTGAGTGGCGACGAGCTGCTGACTGCGCTGGAACGCCGCGCCGTGCCGGCCGGGGCTGTGCGCACGGTAGGAGAGGCCCTGCGCCATCCCTCGGCCCGGCCCATGCTGCTGCCCAGCCACGCTGCCGGACCGCAGGGACTGCGCACGGTGGCTTTCCGTAGCCCGCAATGGGCCGTGGCGGGCCAAATGAGCGCGCCGCCAGCCTTGGGCTCGGCCACAATTGCCACCTTCACACCGGATTCATCAGCGCCGGATGAAACTACGGCCCCGCTTACTTGCGTACCACCTGCAACCTGAATGGCCCGTGCCGGCCGCGCGTCGTGCCTTAAAAAGACAATTTCCCGCCCGTGCCGCGCTCATTCGCGGCTTATTCCCCCTTCCGCATGGCTAAATCATCCCCCAAAAAAAGCGCCGCCCCCGAGCTGTTAATTAACCCCGAGCCAACGGCAACGCCGGAACCCGCGCCCGTACCAGCCCGCCGCAAAGCCGCAAAAGCTGCCAAACCCAGCACCGCGGCATCCGCAAAGCCTGCCGCCAAACCCAGCGCCCCACGGCCAGCAGCCCCCGAAACCGGCCACACCGGGGCCACTGCCACCAACAACCAGCCCACGGCCGCAGCCGGCTCGCCCACCGAGGCTCCGGCCGACCGCCTCAACCAGATTTTCGAGGGTCTCAAGCAAAAATCTACCGCCAAGCAGGCCATCTACCGCAACACCCAGGCCGCGTTCGACTGCCTGCGCCTGGTATCGCAGGAGCTGGTGCTGGAGCTCAGCCGCAAGCTCACCCCCTTCGATTCGAGCGTGGTGATTGAGTACCGCTCCATTAACGACATGGAGTTTCACATCCGGTTTTCGGGCGATTTGCTGGTGTTCGTGATGCACTCCAACATCGTCACCTTCCCCGACGACTACGGCCCCATGCCTAGCAAATACGTCGAAGCCGATTTCCGCCGCCGCTTCTTCGGCCACATCATGGCCTATAACTTCATGGCCGACAGCATCAAGTACCAGCGCCTGAACGACCCCGGCTACCTCGTGGGCCGCCTGCTCGTCAACATCAACAACCACTACTTCCTCGAAGGCGTGCAGCAGCTCGAACTGCCCGATAACGACATGAGCGACAATCCAGTAACGCCAGATTCCATGCGCCTCTTCGTGGAAAGCGCCATGATTGCCGCCGTCAACAACGACCTCATCGCCCCACCGCTGCCCGAAATCCAGAAAATTTCTGTGAAGCAAAAGCTGGAAAACCAGCAGGTGAGCCGCGGCAGCAAAGTTGGTTTCAGCTTCTCAGCCGAGCAGGCGTTTTAGGCCGGCTCTGTCATTGCGAGTGGAGCGGAGCGGAACGCGGCAATCCGTCCTCTCATGAGCGACCAACCCTGAGATGTGGCATACTTATTTTAAAATACAGAAAGCCCCGACACTGCGAAGTGCCGGGGCTTTCTGGTAAAAGAAAGTGTCTGGTATTGATAGGACGGATTGCCGCGTTCCGCTGCGCTCCACTCGCAATGACAGATGAGTCCTACCGTCCGTAGCCCACCTTCTGGCGCACTTTCGCCAGCACGCCCGCGCCGTATTCCTGTGCCCGCTTCGCTCCAATGGCCAGCGCCGCATCTAGCTCCGGCAGGTTGTTCATGTAAAAATCAAACCGCTCGCGCTCCACGGCAAATCGCCGCAGAATCACCTCGTACAGCTCCTTTTTGGCGTGGCCGTAGCCGTAGCCGCCAGCCAGATAGTTGGCGCGCATCGTCTCAATTTCGGCCGGCGTGGCCAGCAGCGAATAGAGTTTGAACGTCACGTCCGTATCCGGATTCTTGGGCGCTTCCAGCGGCGTGCTATCCGAAATAATGGTTTTGACGGCCTTCAGCAGGTCTTTTTCGGGCGCGAAAATATCGATGATGTTGCCGTAGCTCTTGCTCATCTTCGCGCCATCGGTGCCGGGAATGGTCATCAGCTGCTCATCGGCGCGGGCCTGGGGCAGCACCAGCGTCTCGCCGTAGCGGTTGTTGAAGGCGCTGGCAATGTCGCGGGCAATTTCGAGGTGCTGAATCTGGTCTTTGCCCACGGGCACGATTTCGGCGTCGTAGAGCAGGATATCAGCCGCCATCAGCACTGGGTAGGTGAAGAGGCCGGCATTTACATCCGAAAGCTTGTCACTCTTATCCTTGAAGCTGTGCGCGTTGGCCAGCATGGGGTAGGGCGTGAAGCAGCTCAGGTACCAGGTCAGCTCGGTCACCTGCGGCACGTCGGACTGCCGGTAAAACAGGTTTTTTTCGGTGTCGAAGCCGCAGGCCAGCCACGCGGCGGCCACGGCGTAGGTGTTGGCGCGCAGCACTTTAGGGTCGCGCACGGTGGTGAGCGAGTGCAAGTCGGCGATGAAATACAGCGAGTCGTTGGCCGGGTTTTTCGACAGCTCGATGGCGGGCAAAATGGCCCCAAGCAGGTTGCCGAGGTGCGGGCGGCCGGTGCTCTGGATGCCGGTAAGAATACGGGACATATTGGTAATTAACGGGTTAAGCGCACGCCCTGGTTATAAGCGTGTACGGCGGCAGCGAGTTGGGCCCGGCTAACGCCATTGATAGCAAATTGCCGCTGGAGCACCGGGTCGGCCGGAAACAGGGCCGCCACGAAGCCGCCGGGGGCCAGTTTCTGGTCGAACCCCGGCGTGTGGCCAGGACTGTACGCAAAGAACGTACTCGTGCCGGCTTTGCGCAGCACCGGCAGCTTTACGTGGGCCTTAAAATTGGTGCCCATCTCCACCTGATAGTAGTAATAAAACAGCTCCACCGGGCCGGCTTCGAGAATTTCGAGCAGCGCGGGTTCCTTGAAATCGGCATCGGTACCGCTGAGAAAACGGAAATCATTCGCCCGCACAAAGCGGTGTTCTGCAACGGTGAAAGCCGTGACTTCGGCGGCGCGGAACTTGCGCTCCTTGCCGTTTTTCACGCCCACCATCATCGTGGGGCTGCCGTTTTCGGCCAAGGCCAGCTTCAGCGACGCCTCGCCCTTGGAGCCGTTGGCCAGCTGGTAGGTGCCGGGGGCAAAATTGAATTGGGCGCGGGCCACGGTGGGTGGCAAAAAGGCCCCGGCCGCCAGCAGGAAATAAGGTAGTCGCATAGCGATGAAAGGCGGACGAGCGAAGAAAAGTTACACGCTCACGTTTTCCACGGCTTCTTCCTGCAACTCGGCGGTTTCTTCCTGCCCCAGGTACTTGTCAATCAGGAAGTGCGCCAGGTACAGCACCGGCGTGAGCAGAATGGCCGCCGCAAACTTGTACCAGTAGTTGGTGTTCGCCACGCTGATAACCTGGTCGAAACTCCAGTTGCCGAACACGTAAAAGGCCACATACAGCACCACAAACGAGTCGACCAGCTGCGAAATCAGGGTCGAGCCCGTGGCACGTAGCCAGATGTAGCGCCCGCCCGTTGCCTGGCGCAGGGCCGTAAAAATGGTGGCATCAAGTACCTGCCCTACGGCAAACGCAACAATTGAACCCGTGATAATGCCTAGCCCCTGCCGGAAAATGCTCTGGTAGGCAAAGTCGATGTTGAAAGGGCGGCCGAGGTTATCGGTCTTGTTCACATCGAGCCAGAAATCGGCCGGCGGCAGCTTGGTGGTGAGGTAGATAACCCCGAACGCAAACAGAATAAGCACTACCGTCAGGTAGCTGATGCGCAACACGCCGGCCTTGCCAAAATACTCGTTGATGATGTCCGTAGTCACGAAAACCACGGGCCAGATGAGCACGCCTGCCGTGAGGTTGCCGGGCAGCCCCATCAGCTTATCGGCCGAGAAAATCTTGACGCCGATGATTTCGGCCAGCAGCGCATTCACCAGAAAAATCCCGCTGAGGACGAGGTAGAGCTGCTGCTTTTTATGGGCGAAGTTGTTCATAAGAAATGCGAACTACAGGCTCACGACCAATCCCTCGGTGGCCAGCTCGGCGGTGGGGTATAGGGCCTGGGCCTCGTGCAGCAGCGGCTCCAGCGCCTTGTAGCGGCTGGAGAAGTGGCCCAGCAACAGGCGTTTCACGCCGGCGTCGTGGGCAATAGAAGCGGCCTGGCGGGCGGTGCTGTGGTGGGTTTGGGCGGCACGCTCCCGGAGGTCTTCCAAGAAAGTGGCCTCGTGGTAAAGCAAATCGACGCCCTGGATGAGCGGCACCAGCGCGGGCGTGTAGAGCGTGTCGGAGAAGAAGGCGTAGCGGCGTGGCGTGGGGGCGGGGCCCGATACATCGGCGTGGCGCAGGCCGGGCTGCTGGTCATCGGGCGGCAGGTCTTCGCCTTGGGCCAGGCGGGCCAGCTGAGCAGGGGTGAGGCCAGCGGGTAGTTTTTCCTTCAATAGGTTGGCCCGGCGTGGCCTTTCCGAGAACAGGAAGCCGGCGCACGGCACGCGGTGGCGCATGGGTAGCGTGGCCACGGTCAGGTTTTCATCTTCGTACACCACCGCGTGGGCTTCGGTGTTCACAACCGTGAAATCCATGGCAAACCCCAACTGCATGTTGGACACGCGGGCCTGTGTCACCAGTACTTCATCGAGGCCGGGCGGGCCGATGATGGCCAGCGGCTGGGTGCGGCCCTGCAAGTGCATTGTGCCCAGCAACCCAAACAGCCCGAAATAGTGGTCGCCGTGCAGGTGCGAGATGAAGATGGCCCGGACGTGGTGCGGCCGCACGCGGTACTCCAGCATCTGCCACTGGGTGCCTTCGCCACAGTCAATCAGGTAGTTGGATGCGCCGACGGTGAGCACCTGGGCCGTGGGGTGGCGCCCGGCCGTCGGCGTGGCCGAAGCCGAACCCAGAATCTTCAGCTCAAAAGTCATGCGTTGGGAAAAGGCTACAAGCCATAAGCTGCAAGCCGCAAGCTATTGTCCTGGCTAAAAGCAGAACAGCAGCTTGCGGCTTGCAGCTTATAGCGTGCGGCTAAAAAATTACTCTTTGTCGGTCAGGTCGCGCTCGATGGCGTGTAGAAACACGCGGTCGATGCCTTCTTCTACCGTGGGCAGAATGTGCAGTACCGATTCGAGCTTGCTGATGGTGATGAGTTTCAGCACGTGGTCTTGCAGGCCGGTGAGGACCAGCAGGCCGCCCGTGGAGTTGCACAAGCGGTTGGCAATGAGAATGGAGCTGAGGCCCGACGAATCCGTGTATTTTACGTTCGTGAGGTCCAGAATCAGGTTATTGATGCCTTCAGCGTTCAGCTTCACGAACTCCGACTTGAGGTCGGGCGCGACGGTGGTGTCGAGCTTCTTCTCCTCAATCGTGATGATGGTGTAGCTATCTTTTTTATCAATCGTGTACTTCATACAACGTAAGCGAGGGAGGGTAAGAGAACGGCGAAGGTAAAGAAAAAACCTAAAATTTTGAGTGAAGTTTGGCTAATGTTTAGCGGGAATTCGCAAAACGGCAGCCGGACCGGCGAAAGTTAGCGATGCCCAGGTAGATTGCCAATCGGCGCGGGTGCGCAGTTTGGCGGGGGCGGCGCTCATATCCACGGCCGCCAGCAGGTAGGGGCCAGGTCCGGATAAACGTAACAGGATTCGGCCGTTTTGGTTGGCGCGGGTGGTGTAATGGGTGGTGGGCAGGCCGCCGGACTGGCGCTGCCACACCTGCACGGCCGCCCCAAACGCCGGCCGGCCGGCCCGCAGCACGCGCACGGTCAGGGCCTTGTCGGCGGCCAGGCGATAGGGGTTCTGCTCGGGTACCAATTCTAACGGCAGGCCATAGACGTGGCGGCAGGCGCTGTCAGTGACTGCTGAGGTGGCAGCGGCTTCGCCCACCTGAATCAGGGTTTTGGCGCAACGGCGGTAGGTTTCGCGGCCGGGCTTGGCCATTTCCTCATTTTCCTGGCGCAGCTTTAGGGCGTAGTCGAGGCCTTCTTCGCGCAGGTAGGCGGTGAACTGGTCGGCGGGCAGTTCAATGAAGGAATTGGTGGAGCGCAGCAGCACGACGTGGGTGCCGGGCTGGGCGAAGGTGAAGCCGGTGCGGAAAGTGTCGGTTTCGGTGGCGTTTGTAGGCGTGAGGTCGGTGGAGTCGGTTCTGGTGGGGCCGAAGCGCACGAGGCGCTGGATTTTGACGGCTTTGGTGGTCCAGGGCTCGCCCTTGAAATCAGCCCCGATGAAGGTGTGCACGTTCACCGTTTCGCCCGGCTGGAGGTGGAAGCGCGGGGCTTCGAGCCAGAACTCGTGGGCGAGGGCGGCGGTGGTTAGGGTGAGAAACGGAAGCAGCTTGAGCAGTTTTGTCATTGCGAGTGGAGCGCAGCGGAACGCGGCAATCCGTCCTCTTCAAGCGACCAGCCTGATGAATTCAGGAGGCTTTTTGCAAAAGGGAAAGGTCTGTTGGTGTAATAAAAAGCTCTCTGGGGTAAGGACGTTTGTCGCATTCAGAGGACGGATTGCCGCGTTCCGCCGCGCTCCACTCGCAATGACAGGCGACTACTGCCGTTCCAGCGCTAGGGCGTAGGCCCGGTCGTAGTGCACACGCAGGTTTTTCCAGTCGAACAGCTCCGCCGAGCTTTCCACGGCGTTGCGCTGCATGATGCGGTCGCGGCGGTTGAGCTGCACGAATTGCCAGAGCATATCGCACAATTCCTCGGCTGATTCGTCGAAGGATTTTTCCTGGCGGTGGACCACGAAAATGCCTTTGCCTTCGGGGTCAGGCACGTTTTGCAAGGCGTAGTCGCCGAAGCCGGAAAGGTCGGAGGTGATGGCGGGCACGCCGCGGGCCACACATTCGAGCGGGGTGTAGCCCCAGGGCTCGTAGTAGCTCGGGAACACGCCCATGTGGCAGCCCCGCACGAATTGGCCGTATTCCATGCCCAGCAGGGGCGAGGCGGGCGACACAAAATCGGGGTGGTACACCATCTTCACCCGGTCGTGGCGGTGGTTGAGCAGGTTGGACCGGCGCAGGTAGTTCAGGATTTCATCGTCGCCATCATTCACCAGGTTGTGGGTGATGACGGGGGGCAGGGCATTGGTTTTCCAGCTCTGGAGCTGGCGGCGGTAGCGCAGCTTCCAGTAGTCGTCCACCATCGCGCCGAGCTCGGGCAGTTTGTGGTCCTGGCTGGCGGCGGCGGCGTAGAAGAGGCGCTCGCCCACCTGGCGCTCGATGGCCTTGCAGGTTTCGTGCACCTCATCGAGCATGGCGCGGCGCTCCAGCACCTGCGGGTTGATGCTGGTGAAGGGCCGCTTGGTGATGAAAAACATCACCACCTGGGTTTCGAGGCCGCTTTGCTGGAGGCGGTAGTTGAGGCGGGCCAGGGCTTCGAGGGTCAGGTCGAAGCCTTTGTTGTGATACTCGTAGCGGCCCGAGGTGAAGAAATACAGCGTCTTATCCAGGTCGAAAGCATACGACTGGAAGAAGTGGGCCATCACGAATTCGTGGATTTTGGCCTTGTACTGCTGGTGCAGGTTCTGGAACTCGTGCAGGGCCACGAAGCGCTCGATGTTGAGGCCGTTGGGCAGCACCGCGTCGGGGATTCTATCCAGCAAATAAATGCACTCGCGCACCGTCAGCTCGCTCACGGTAGTGAAAACGTGGCTGCCGTGGGCGGCGGCGCGCTCCATGCGCACGGCGGGCTCGATGTTGAATTTTTTGGCCTCGGCTTCCCAGTTCACCCACATGAGGTGGTCGTAGAAGGCGGGGTCATTCATGGCCAGGTAGCGGCCCAGCAGCGTGGCGTGGGTGGTGAAGAGCAGGTGCGCGGGTACTTGCAGGCGGCGCAGCTCGGGGATGGCCACGCCGGTCATCCACTCGTGGAAATGACCCAGCAGGCGCTGCTCGGCCAGTTTCTGGGCGGCCAGGTGCTGGAAGAAAACGGTGGTGAGGTGCCCGAAGGCGATGACCTGATGTAGCAGGTCGTCGTTGTCGGGGGCGGGGATGCCGTGGCGGCCCCAGAGGTCGGTTTTGAGCTGGCCGAGCCGGTCGTAGGCCTGAAACGGGTTGATGAGCACCACGCGGGGCCGGCCCGTGATGAGCCAGGTGCCAATCTGCACGTCGTAGCCCTGGGTGCGCATGGTGCGCACGGCGGCCATGAACGGGTCGGCGCCGGTGTGCACCGTCAGCTCGTCGTAGGGCTCAAACTCGCCCTGGGCCATGTTGGGGAAGTAAGGGCCCAGCAGGCAATACCGGTCGTCCCAGACGGGCATGGTGGCCGGCACCTTGCTGCGAATGACGGTGTAGATGCCGCCCACCTGGTTGCAAACTTCCCAGGCTACTTCTACGAGCAGCGAATTGGGAAACAGGGCGTCGGGAGCGTCGGGGGCGTGGGGGATGGGCTGTGTAGGCATGAGGAAGGCCGGGGCGGGAAAAAGAACGTGGCGAAAGGTAAGCCGATTGGGGCTTAGTTGGCATGGTAAGCCATGTTTTTTCAAATGCGCTGGAAAAACAGGACTGGATAGGGGCAAAAATTCGAGCTGGTGTGGCGGTTATCCGGCCTCACCCTCATTCATATCCCCATTCTGATGGCCGCCCGAGGCGTTTGAGAAAATCCTGGGCGGCCTGCTGGAATTCAACCAGGCTTGGACCAAAAAAGCCCCCGTGCTGGCCATGGGCGTAGCTAAACTCCAGTTTTCGCACGATAATAACCCCAACGGCTGGGCGAAATACGATGTGGGCTGGGCTACCCCGACCCGGCTTCTGTCCTGCACGAACACGTCCGAGAGCGCGAGAAAGCACCCCGCACCCGCAAGCCCTTGGCCGAGTTCCTGTTTGAGGGCGCGTGGCCCACGCTGGCCGGCGAGCGATACGACCAAGCTCCTGTGTGATACAATTACATGATATAATGTAGAAATTATATCATGTAATTGCTACATTGGTTGCTTCAAACCAACCCCTAGTAACCCATGAAAAATATTGGCATTTTGGGCTCCGGCACGGTAGCAACTACCCTGGCCGATGTGTTTATCAAAAAGGGGTACCCGGTGATGCTGGGCACCAGCCACCCCGATAAGCTGGCCGAATGGCTGGCCAAGGCCGGCCCTGCCGGCCAAGTGGGCAGCTTTGACGAGGCGGCCGCTTTTGGCCAGCTGCTGGTGCTGGCCGTGAAAGGCCACGTAGCCGCCCACTTGCTGCGCACGCTGAATGCCAGCGCCCTGGCCGGAAAAACGGTGCTTGATACGACCAACCCCATTGATGAAAAGCCACCGCAAAACGGCGTGTTGCGCTTTTTTACCAACTTCGATGAGTCGCTGATGGAAGAATGCCAGCAGGCGGTGCCCGGTGCCCACTTCGTGAAAGCCTTCAACAGCGTGGGGGCGGGCGTGATGGCGGACCCGGACTATGGCGGCACGACGCCCAGTATGTTCATCTGTGGCAACGACGAGGGTGCCAAAGTCGAAGCCGCCGAGGTCATTCGCGCCTTCGGCTTCGAGCCCGAGGACATGGGCGGAGCCGAAGCCGCCCGCGCCATCGAGCCGCTGTGCATGCTCTGGTGCATTCCGGGCTTCCGGTCCAATCAGTGGACCCATGCGTTTAAGCTCCTGAAAAAGAGCTGAGGCGGTGCTTAATTAGCAAGATGGAAACGGGCGTTGCACACTCTAGTGTAGCGCCCGTTTTTTTATGATGCCGCCCTGCGCGTCATCGATGCGGTACTGCACGATGAAGGCGTTTGGGTCGACTTCCTGCACGGCGGTGCGCAGGGCGGGTAGCTCCAAGCGGGTAACTACGGTGAACACGATGTCGCGCTCCAGGCCCAGCTCGCCGCGCTTGCCGTAGCCTGATTTGCCCTGGTACATCGTCACGCCCCGGCCCAGCTTTTCGGTGATGACTTTGCGGACGTCGTCGCTGTACTCCGACACGATGGTGACGCCGGTGTACTGCTCGATGCCGTTGAGCACGAATTCCAGCACGCGGGCGGCGGCGAAGTAGGTGAGCATGGAGTACAGGGCCGGCTCGGTGCCCAGCACCAGCACGGCCACGCCGAAGATGATGACGTTGAGAATCAGAATTAAGTCACTGACTTTGAGCAGCACCAGGTAGCGGCTCACGAGCAGGGCGGCGATTTCGGTGCCATCTAGCACGGCCCCGCCGCGCATGGCCAGCCCGATGCCCGCCCCAATGAACACACCGCCGAATACGGCCGTCAGGAGCAAGTCGTGGGTCACGTCGGGGAAGGGCACGAAGGCCAGCATCAGCGCTAGCCCGCCAATGCCCAGGGCACTGCGCAGGGCAAACCGGCGGCCCAGCTGGTTATACCCGAGGGCAATAAACGGCAGATTGATAACGAGAATGAACACCGAAAGCGGCAGCCGGAAACCCGTGGCCAGTAGCATCGAAACGCCCGTGACGCCGCCATCAATGAAGTGGCTGGACAGCAGAAACGACTTCAGGCCAAACGCTGCGGAAATGACGCCCGCGATGATGAAGGCTGCGTTGGTCAGCTCGGAGTTGGGGCGGTTGATGGTTTTGGCGGAGGTAGGGATGTCCATGCGGGTGTGTTAGGTGAATCAATAATAACAAAGAACGTCATGCTTCAACTGCGCGGACGCTGGTTGAGCATGACGTTCTGCTATACGGGCAACAAGGCGGGCGTTACCCTTCCTGCGACAAAATCAGCACGGCGTAGGGCGCAATGGCAATGCTGCCGTGCCACCCGAAACCGTCGTATTCGCCTTCCTCGGCATCAATGCCGAAGCTTTCCATGTCGCCAAAATCGCCGTCGTAGCCCTGCCAGTCGCTGTTGAAGCGCGCCTGCCAGTGGCCGGGGCCGGGCAGGCCGATGGTGTAAGCCTCGTGCGCCTGGTTGGCAAAGTTGGCGAGCACCACGGTGGTATCGCCGGGGCCGCCTTCGCCGGCCTGGCGTGCAAAGGCTACCAGCTTGTCGTCGTTATTGACGTGGAAAACCTTGGTGTGTTGGCCGCCCAGGCCGCGCGTGGCACCGTGCAGGTTGCGGCGCAGACCAATGAGGTCGCGGTAGAGGTGCACCAGGCCGTTGCGCTCTTCCACACGCTCCCAGCGAATGGGTTCGGTGTCGACAAACGAGCCATCGGCCAGCATTTCCTGGCCCTGGAACAGCATGGGGATGCCGGGGGCTGTCATCACCAGGGCCGCGCCCAGGGTGGTGCGCTTTTTGGCAAACCAATGGTCGGCCGCGCCGGGCATGATTTCCTCGGCCACGCGGCTTTTGCCGTTGGCCACTTCGTCGTGGCTTTCGGTGTAGATGACGCGGCGGAAGGCGTTGTCGTTGTAGAGCTGGGTCAGGGCCTGGGCCACGGCGTTCATGTCGCGGTCAGCATCGTTCGGGGCCGTGAGGGCATCGCGGATGGGGTACACGAACGAGCCGTCCCACTGCGAATCGAAGCCCTGGCCGCCGTTGGCGGTGGTTTCGGTGATGGCGGGGTTGCCGCGCAGGTCCTCGGCGATGGTGATTTTCCAAGGCATCGTCTGGTCGATTTCCTCGTTAATCCAGCGCATCAGGCTCCAGCCGTCGGGCAGGTCTTCGGCGGGGTTTTCCTCGCCGTTCACGTTGCGGATGAAGGAAATGGCATCGGCGCGGAGGCCGTCGCAGCGGTACTCGTTCAGCCACATCAGGGCGTTGTCGCGGATGTACTGGCGCACCTCGGGGCGGCCGTAGTCGGGGCGGTTTTCGCCCCAGGGCGTTTTGGCGCGCCAGTCATTGTAGAAGTAGATGCCGCCGCCGTCGTTCTCGCTCCAGCCATCAAACTGCCAGAGGTCGAGGTCGCCGGGGCCGAAGTGGTTGTACACCACGTCCAGCACCACCGCGATGCCGTGCTGGTGGGCCTGCTTCACCATTTCCTTGAAGGCCACCGGCCCGCCGTAGTCGCTTTCGAGTGCAAACGGGTTGGCGGGGTTGTAGCCCCACGAGCGGCTGCCCGGAAACTCCGTAGCCGGCAGCAGCTCGATGCAGTTAATGCCCAAATCGCGCAGGTAGGGCAGCTTTTCGGCCACGCTCATAAAGGTGCCCACGTTCTCGGCATCGGGCGCGTTGAAGGTGCCCACGTGCAGCTCGTAAATCACCAGCTCGTTCCAGGCGGGCATCTGGAAATGGTCGTCGCCCCAATCGAAATTCGGGTCATGCACCACCGACGAGCCGGCCGAATTCGTCACCTGGCGGGCGTAGGGGTCGTTGCGGTCGAAGGTTTGGTCGCCGTTGGTGAGGTGGAATTTGTATTCATCACCCACCTTGGCCCCGGCCACATCGGTGGCCCAATAGCCGTTTTCTTCGGCTTGGAGCGGGTTTTTGTCGGCCTTCCAATCATTAAAAGTGCCGATGACGGACACCGAATTGGCGTGGGGCGCCCACACCCGAAAGGTGGTGCCGGCCGCGTGGGGCACGGCACCCATGCCAGGTTGCAGCGTGGGGCTGGGCGCGGGTTTCGGCGCTTTGGCCGAAGTTGATTCAGAAGGGGCTTTCGGGGCAGTTTTAGCGCGGGAAGCGGGTTTGGGGGCGGAAGCGTTAGACATCGAAAAAAAGACTGTCTACCGCCCGGGCAGCCGAAAATGCGGCGGGTACGGGGCGGCAGGTACCCGAAGCATACGAAACTGTCGCGCTTTTGGCCATCCGGGTGCCGCATCTGCTGGCCTTCAGCTAAATTAAACCTTCGCGATATTCCAGCCGGATTACAACCAGAAAAATATTTTGCCGACTTTTCGGGCATGGACACCGCCGCACCCGCCGCCGCCGAGGGCCGCACCACCCTCTACCATCGCCGCCACGCCGGGCAGCAGCGCGCCAAAACGCTGAGCCACCTGGGGCCGGCCCTGGTGCTGCTCTTCGCCGTGCTGCCCGTGCTAGCGGGTGAGGAAGCCTTCACGCCCCTGGTGGTGCTGGAGTTTGCTGTAGGCGCGGCCTACCTCATCCTGATGGTGCGCGAGCTGCTGCATCTGCGCCACAACCCCTTCCACCAGGAGCGGGTGGCGTGGCTGGAGCTGGCCGCCGCCGGCATTCTGGCCCTCGAAAGCTACCACATCTGGCATCGCCACCACGCCGCCGACCTGGCCCGGGGTGTGCACAAAACGCACTACCTGCCCTGGGTGTACGCCGCTCTGGCCGTGGCCTACGTGGTGATGGCCTTCCGCACGCGGCAGATGGCCGGCCGCCGCTTCCTGCACCTGCACCCCGACGGCTTTGCCGCCCGCACCACCCGCCTGGGCCGCGCCCACGAGCTGCGCTGGGCCGACCTGGCCGCCGCCGAGCCCGCCGGCCCCGCCGACGTGCTGCTGCACCGCCACGACGGCCAGACCCACCGCATCTCCTTCGCCGACGTGCACGACGGCCCCGCGCACCGCGACCGCCTGCTGGCCCACTACCAAGAGGCCACCAAGTAGCGCGAACTTTTAGTTCGCGTCCCCGCGCCGGTCCAACGATTAATGTTCGGGGACGCGAACTAAAAGTTCGCGCTACATCGCGCTACACGCCATCCAATGGAAGCTTTTTGCCCGTCCGCGTTGTTAGTTTGTTTTCCGATTCTGAATTCCGCTGCTTGAAAACCCGTCCCAAACCCGTCATTTTTGGCCTCTACGGCTGGTCGTCTGAGTACGGCTTCCGCTACATTCACCCCGCCAACCGCCGCGCCTTCGAGTTGCTGGAGCCCGTGGGCAAGCTCTTCGAAAAGATTGCCGAAGACGACGAAGGCGAGTGGATTACCATTCGCTACGACGAGCAGCAGTTCCTCGTGCGCCCCGAGCTGTTCAAGGAAATCTATCACAAACCGAAATTCAGCTTCGGCGATTCGGTGGAGGAAACCACGCCCCAGCCCGGCCAATACCGCCACTTCGGCCTCATCTCCGACGTGTTCTGGGACGAAGCCACCGACACCGCTACCTATCAGATTGTGGAGCGCAAGCGCAAGCTGCCGAAGGTTTTTCAGGCCAGCGAACTGCGGGCCGATTAGAGCAGCCTGACCTACAGGAACGGCAAAGCCCCAGCGGGGTCGTACCCGGAGGGCGACATTCGTTAGACGAGTGTTGCCCTCCGGGTACGCCCCCGCTGGGGCTTTCTACAAAAATGTTGATGTAGTGGTAGCTGTTCCGGCAGCACTGAACCGGGCCGCTACACCCATTCCCCGGCTCCGCAAACCAGGTTTTTGCTGGCAAGTATAAATAAATTCATGTCGAGTATAAATAAATCTATACCAAGTATAAATAAATTCATGGTGAGTAGGATATAATCCGGAGGAAGGGGCAATTAATGTTCCCATATTAGGATTTATTATGCTACGGGTAGGATTAAATTCATGTCAAGACTCGATTAATTGCCTTCGAGCATCAATTAACCCCTTCCTATACACCCACCGCAATACCCACCACCACCGCCACGGCCCCCAGCGCAAACAGCGCCGCCCACAGCGGCGCGGCAAACCGAATCCACTGCTCAAACCGCACGCCCGTGGCCGCCAGCATGGCCATCAGCGTGCCGTTGGTGGGCGTGATGAGCTCGCACAGCCCCGCCCCGTACTGAAACGCCAGCACTGTCACCTGCCGCGAGAGGCCCAGGATATCGGACAGCGGCACCAGCAGCGGCATGGTGAGCGTGGCCTGCCCGCTGCCGCTCGGCACCGGCACATGCAGCAGGGTTTGCACGCCCATCATGCCCAGCGCGGCCAGCGCCACGGGCAAATGCCCCAGCGGCGCGGCCAGGCCGTGCACGATGGTATCGACGATGTGCCCTTGCTCCAGCACCACGAAAATGGCGCGGGCAAACCCAATCAACAGGGCCGAAAAGGCAATGTCCCGGAAGCCCGCGATGAAGCCCTCGGCCGTGCCCGTGAGGCCGCGCCCGCCCACCAGCCCGGCCACCACGCCCAACCCCAGGAACAGGGCCGACATCTGCTCGAATTCCCAGTGCAGCTGCACCACGCCGTAGGCAAACACCGCGAACGCACCCAGCATGAGCAGCAGCACCAGCCCCGGGCGGCCACTTTCGGCCACCGGGCCAGCGGCCACCTCATTAGCATCGAGGCTTAAATCCGGAGCCAGGCGGTGGCGCACGGCGTGGCGAGTAGTGGCCCACAGCCACAGCCCCACCGCCACCAGCAAAAAGCCCATCCGAAACGCCCCGCCTGAGAGCAGCGGCAGCTGCGCCAGTTTCTGGGCAATGCCCACCTGAAACGGATTTATCGGGCTAAAAGACGCGCCCACGAAGGCCGCCCCCACGCTGGCCGCCACCGCCGTGAGGGTAGGGTAGCCCAGCCGCCGCATGAGCACCAGCAGCACCGGCACCAGCGGAATTATCTCCTCGCCCATGTTTTCCAGCGCGCCCATGGTCGCGAAGAGCGTGCCCACCAGCGGAATCACGAGCACCTCGCGGCCGTGGGCGCGGCGCAGCAGCCAGTCGACCCCAAAGCGCAGCGCCCCGGTCTGGTCCACCACCGTGAAGGCCCCGCCGGCCAGGAAAATCAGGAACACGACGGCGGCGGCATCGGCTAGGCCCTTGGGCACGTCCACCAGCACGTCGAGCGGGCTCACGGGAGTGGCGGGCACGGCGTGGTAGGAGCCGGCCACCACCACCTGCCGCCCGGTCACGGCATCGAGGTGGCGCGTGAATTCGCCGGCCGGCAGCACGTAGCTCAGCGCCGCCGCCAGGATGATAAAACCAACAATGAGCACCAGCGGGTGCGGAAAACGAAAACGATTCATGGTGCGAACTTAGGGCGGCCGCGCACGAACTTTGCAAAAGCGCCGTTTCGCTTCCCATGACCATCACCGCCTTCAAAGCCCTGCACCAGCGCCGCCAGACCGAGCACCTCGCCCGGCACGGCACCCGCCTGGCCGAGCGTCAGGAAGACAGTTTTGACCTGACGCTCTACGCCGTGGAAGGCTTTTATGCCGAAACCTGGCGCAGCCGGGGCGAAGAGCACATCCTCTTCATCCACGTTTTCCAGAAGCCTGCCGGCCTGGGCGAGTACCTGGCCCGCGTGCAACTGCCCGCCAACCTCTAAAGTCCTTGCGCCGCCCCGGCACTACCGCCGCAGGGCAAAAAAGCAGCTGAATGCGCCAACTATTACTGTTTCTGTTGCTGCTGGTGGGGCTGGGTAGCCCGGTTTTCGCCCAGAAAAAAACTGCCGTCCCGCGCACACCGCTGGATTTTGGCTTTGGGCATTTGGTGGTGATGTTTGGCAAGGACAGCGTGGATTTGCTCATTCAGTCGCCGCCGGGGCGCGAGGCGGCCCCGCTGCCGGTGCTGCTGTGGGCGCAGGGCTCGCTGCCCAAGCCGCTCATTTTGTACGACCAGCATGGGGCCTACGGCGTGTTTCCGTTCCTGAATAAGAAGGCGTTTCCCAACTGCCACCTCGTCATCATCGGCAAGCCCGGCGTGCCGATGGTGATGAATGTGGAGGGCCGGAACCCCAATCAGCTGTTTAGCACGGCCACGCCGACGGCCTATTATTGCCAGCGCAACTACCTTGACTACTACGTGCGGCGCGACGAGGCCATCATCCGCTACCTCAAAAAGCAGCCCTGGGTGGATGCGAAGAATGTGGTGGCCGGTGGCCACTCGGAAGGCAGCGCCGTGGTGGCGCAGCTGGCGGCCATGCCGGGCCTGCTGCGCCGGGCCGTGTACCTGAGCGGCAGCCCCCTGGGCCGCGAGCTCACCAAAATAGCCCGCGACCCCACCGACGCCGACAGCGCCGCCGTGGAGGCCGAGTTTGCCCGCTGGCAGCACGCCGTGGACCACCCCACCCAGAATGACTGCGGCCCGGGCGACAGCGACCAGAACATGTTTGCACACGGGCAGTCGGAGCTGCCGGCGCTGCTCGGGGCCACGGTGCCCATCTTCGTGGGTTACGGTACCCGCGATGCCGACGCGGCGGCCAATGACTACCTGCGCCTCGAAGCCATCCGGCAGCACAAAACCACTCTCACCTTCCGGCCCTACGTGGGCCGCGAGCACAACTTCTTCGGCTTCAAAAACGGCCAGGTGAACTACGATGACTATTACTGGGAGAAAGTCGGCGCGGAATTTCTGCGCTGGGCCGGGCTGCAATAGCCTTGGCGCTACTCCGTTAGCCGGTCCACGTCGGTGAGCTGGCCTTTGTTGTGCATGATTTGCAGGTCGAGCACGGTGAGCGACTCGGTCGTTTTGGTGTATTTCTCGGGCGAGTTGAGTTCGCTGAGCGGCGACCGGTCGTCAATTTCGTACTCGTTGGCCGCCACCTCCACTGTGTTGCCTTTGGCGCTCAGTACCTTCAGTAGCGAGTATTTGGTGCTGTCGCCCATCGAGCGAATGGTGTAGATATCGCCGGCGTGCGGGGCCGCCAGGTAGGCCACCCGGTCGCGCTCGTGGTAGCGGCCGGCAATGAACGCGCCCACCAGGGCCAGCACCAATACCCCCAGGCCGGCCCAGTTCCAGAGCGGAAAGCTGGTGCTTTGCTTGATGGCGCGCACGCCGGGTTGCAGCTGGGCGGGCATTGTTTTTTCTTCCCAGGCCTTCTGGCAATGCTCGCACTGAGCCACCGCCGATTTGCTGAACGGGAAGAACGGAATCCAGTAAACGTGGGCGTAGCGGCCATACACGCTGGCTTTCATTGCATCTGGGGTGGCGCAGGCCGGGCAGTTGGTGCCGATGGGCAGGGGAGCGGTGCGCAGGTGCGTGCTTTTGAAGCCGTAGAAAATCATGCGGAGTAAACGGTTGGGGCGATAAGGCCGGGGAAAGGTGAAGCCGCAAAATAAGGCAATGATTTCCAAAGCAAAATGCGCGACTATTACTGAATTTTCGAGGTCATAATACGCTGGTGATTGTAGTAGCGGCGCTACCTTGCCGGGCATGAAACGTCTGCTTCCGCTCGCTTTTGCCCTGCTCAAGTTCGTCTCCGGCTACTTCCTCATCAGCCCGCAGTACGACCTGCAACGCGACGAATACCTGTACCTCAACCAGGGCCAGCACCTGGCTTGGGGCTACCTCGAAGTGCCCCCGCTGATGGCCGCGCAGGGCTGGGTGAGCATGGCCTTGGGCGGCGGCTTTTTCTGGGTGAAATTCTGGCCGTTTCTGTGGGGCGCGGCCACGCTCTACCTCGTGATGCGGCTGGCGCAGCGGCTGGGCGGCGGCTGGTTTGCCACGGCGCTGGCGGGCACCTGCTACCTGGGCACGGCCTTCGCGCGGCTCAACCTGCTGTTTCAGCCCAATTCGTTTGAGGTATCCGGCTTCGTGCTGGCTCTTTATGGGCTGGCGGCCTACCAGCAAACCCAGCGGCCGCGCTGGCTATACTTGCTGGGCCTGGCCCTCGGGTTGGGCCTGCTGAACAAATACACCACGCTGTTTTTCATTGCCGCGCTGGGCGGGGCGCTGCTGCTCACGCCTTGGCGGCGCCTGCTGGGGCAGCGGCACTTTTGGGGCGCGGCGGGGCTGGCGCTGCTGCTGTGGCTGCCCAACCTGGCCTGGCAAATCCGGCACGGCATCCCGTTTCGGCACCACATGCAGCTGCTGCACGACAGCCAGCTGGTCCACGTCGAGGCCGCCGAATTCTGGAAAATGCAGCTGCTGATGTGCATTGGGGCGGTGTGGGTGTGGGTACCAGGCCTGCTGGCGCTGCTGCTCAGCCGCGCCCTGCGGCCCTACCGGGCGGTGGGGCTGGTGGTGGTTTTGGGCATCGGCTTGCAGGCGCTGCTGCACGGCAAGGACTATTACACGCTGGGCTACTACCCGGTGCTGTTCAGTTTCGGGGCGTGGTGGTGGGAGATGCGGTTCCGGCAGTTTGGGGGGCTGCACCAGCCGGGGGCCGGGCGCTGGCGGCCGGTGGCGCTGCTGGCGCTGGTGAGCCTGCCGCTGCTGCTGCTGTTGCCCATCCTGCCGTTCATTTATCCGTTGCGGTCGCCGGCGGCTATGGCGGCGCTACGGCCCCGCTTCGCCGCCCTGGGCCTCTACCGCTGGGAAGATGGCCAGAACCACGCCCTGCCCCAGGACTACGCCGACATGCGCGGCTGGCGCGAAATGGCCGACAAAACCTGGGCCGCCTACCAAAGCCTGCCAGATTCGGTGCGCGCCCACACCCTCATCAAGTGCGATAACTACGGAGAAGCTAGCGCCCTCAACTACTACTGCGCCCGCCGGGCCATGCCGCTGGCGCATAGCTTCAATGGCAGCTTTCTGTACTGGTACCCGGAGCGGGCGGACTGGCAGGCCATCATCATGGTGGACGATGAGCCCGACGCGGAGTTGATATCTCATTTTGCCTCCTGCCGTGTGGTCGGCCAAGTGCAGGACCCCTATGCCCGGGAAAAAGGAACGGCTATCAGTGTTGGAATAAAGCCGGATAGCGCAATCATCAGCCGAGCTAACAGAGAGCACCGCGCCGCCCTGGCCGAATGGGAAAACCTCGCTCCACGCCCCCGTTAGCTTCGCAAATAGCGCGGCCCGGCCCAAGGCTTAAGTAAGGGGGGGATTGATTCTGATATAAATAAAAATATAGTATGCTTTTTGGGAATAAATACTGAGGTATTGGATGGGGATGCGTATTTACCCGTATGTATTTTTACCGCTGAGCCAGTGCTGCGCCGCGGGCTTGCATTCCTTCCAATTTCCCTTGAGCTATGGCTGTATATCAACTAATCTACCGCAGCGTTGCTATCCGCTTGCTTAGCGACGAGGAATTGGCGCGGCTGGTTGAACAATCCCGTATCCACAATTACAGCCAGGGCATTACCGGTGTGTTGTTTTATGCCGAGGGACGGTTTTTGCAGGTGCTGGAAGGAGAGATGGAGCCGGTAAAAGTCCTGTACGAGTGTATCTGGCAGGATTCGCGGCACACCGAGGTGGTCAAGCTATTCAGCGGACCCGTGGCGCAGCGCCTGTTTGCCGGCTGGAGCTTGGGCTTTGGCCAGGTAGCCCCCCCGGCCCTGGCCCGTCTCGATGCCTACCTCGACCCCGAGCATCAGGCCGCGCTGCTGCCCAGCGCCTACAACATCGAGGCGTTCATTGCCGATACCATCCAGGAATTCGTGCGCGACGAGTTTACGGTAACCGGCCGGCAGCCCCAGCGGTAGCGGCCCCGGCTACGCCCCGAACGGAAATTCGGCCAGGCTTTCCCACGGGCCGTTGCGGTAGGCCCACAGGTGCAGGCCGGTGCCCACGGCTTCAAAGGGGGCAAAATCAGCCTGTAAATCGGCCAGGAGGGCGCGGGCTGCGGCGGGGTCCACCTTGTTTTGGATGGTGACGTGGGGCTGGAGCTTCTGCTGGTCTTGGGGCGTGAGGTGGGGGGCGAAGGCGGCTTGCAGGCGGCGGTGCAGGGCGCGCAGGTCGTCGTTTTCGAGGGTGAAGGCCACGCCCCGGCCCAGCGAGCGCAGGCCCGCGACCGGCAGGGGAAGGGGGCGCTGGTTGGCCGCGATGGTCTGGAGCTGCGCCTGCACGGCGGCCAGCTCCGCGCCGGGGAGGTGATGAAACAGCGTGAGGTGGGCCGCGAGGTAGTTGATGGCCGGCGGGAAGTGCCGGCGGCGCAGCTCATTGAAATAAGCTTGCGCGGCAGCATCAAGGGCGAGGGTGAGAATGAGCGGAGCGGGGACGAAATCGGGCATTGAACAAGGCAGAAGTAACGCAAGCACCTACGCAAAGCTGCCCGCCGGGGCCGTAATTTGCCGCCCCACCCACCCGCATTCCCCATGCCGCACCCCGCTCCCTACACCCTCCTCATTCAGCACGCCGCGCAGGTGCTCACGCTGGCCGGCGGCCCGACCGACCGGCCCCTGGCCGGCCCCGACCTGAGCGCCTGGACGATAATCGAGCGCGGCTACGTGGCCTGCATCGACGATAAAATCGTGGCCGTGGGCCCGATGGATGAGTTGGACCTTTCGCACATCGGCCCCCACACCCGCCTCGTGGATGCCACCGGCTGCGTGGTGATGCCCGGCTTGGTGGAGTGCCACACGCACCTGGTGTTCGGTGGCAACCGCGCCCACGAGTTCGAGCGCAAGCTGCGCGGCGAAAGCTACCTCGATATTCTGGCCAGCGGCGGGGGCATTCTGAGCACCGTGCGGGCCACCCGCGCCGCGTCGGAGGCCGAATTATTGGCCAATGCCCTGCACCATCTCGACGGTTTTCGGCGCTACGGCGTGACCACCGTGGAGGCCAAAAGCGGCTACGGCCTCGACCGCGATACCGAGCTGCGGCTGGTGCGGGTGGCCCGGGAGGCGGGCCGGCAGCAGCCGGTGCGGGTGGTGCCCACCTTTCTGGGGGCGCACGTGGTGCCGCCCGAGTTTAAGGAAGCCGGCCCGCGGGCCTACGTCGATTTCATTCTGCGCGAAGTGCTGTCGGACCTGAAAGGGGAGGCGGCGTTCGTGGATATTTTCTGCGAGCAGGGCGCGTTTCCGCTCGATGTTTCGCGGTATTACCTGGAGCAGGCCCACCACATGGGCTTCGGCCTGAAAATCCACGCCGAGCAGCTGCACGACCTCGGCGGCTGCGAGATGGCCGCCGCGCTGGGCGCGGTGAGCGTCGACCATTGCGACTACCTCACGCCGGCCGCCGCCGGCCGTATCGCGCAGCAAACCCAGGGGCAAACCGTGGCCGTGCTGCTGCCGCTGGTGCCGCTGTTTTTAAGACAAGAGAAGTACGCGCCCGGCCGCGAGTTCATCGAAAAAGGCCTGCCCGTGGCCCTGAGCACCGATTTCAACCCCGGCTCGTGCCCCAGCAAAAACCTCTGGCTGGCCTTGTCGGTGGCCTGCCTCAAGATGGGTTTCACCCCCAAAGAAGCCGTGGCCGCCGCTACCCTCAACGCCGCCTGGGCCATCAGGCAGCAGCACGACTGCGGCAGCCTGGCCCCCGGCAAGCGCGCCGACGTGCTGGTACTGAACGTGGGCAGCGTGGCCGAAATCCCCTACTGGCTGGGCGAAAACCCGGTGCGCGAGGTGATAATCGGCGGGCAATAATGCCGGCGGGGGTAGTTGAAGGTTTGGCGACCCTCGCCCAACATTGAGCGACCCTCCCCTAACGTTGGGCGAGGGTCGCCAAACGTTAGGGGAGGGTCGCTCAACGTTAGGGGAGGGTCGCCAAACGTTAGGGGAGGGTCGCTCAACGTTGGGGGAGGGTTGCCAAACGTTAGGGGAGGGTCGCCTAACGTTGGGCGACCCTCCCCTAACGTTTGGCGTCCCCTATAGCAGGCGGATGCGCCGCACGACTTCGGCGGCGCTGAGGGCTTCGAGGGTGGGAGCCATTGCTTGGCCCAGCCGCCAGGTGTAGCGCTGAGTGCCAAAATAGAATTGGCCATCCCGAATCTGTACCACGATGGCCTGCACGTCGGTGCCGTCCGGGAAATGGTTTTGCCAGAGGGTGGGGTCGGCAGTGGCAAAGGTGCGGCACAGGCTGGTGTAGCCGGCGGGGCGGAGGTACACCCTGGTTTCGGAAGCCCCGGCGGGTACGCGCACCTGGCCCCAGGTCCAGGCCGCGTTGCTGGCAGGGCGCCAGTATTGGTCGAAATTTATCCAGCTGATGGAGTCCAGGGGCAGCACGGCTGTATAGAGGCCACTGGTGGCTGGCAGCGGAAGCCAGGAGGACTGGCCCTGGCCCTGTCCTTGGTTCTGAAGGCGGCCGGGCTGCCATCCCGACGCCGAATCGGCCACGACGGGCACGGCTCCATTGGCCGCAAAGGGGAGTTTCCACAACAGCATCCGGGTTGTGTCGAGGCCGCTGGTGGGGACGGGGGTGGCCAGGGTGGGCTGGATGGCGGCCGCGCCCACCGCCCGTTTCCATTGCAGGCGCGTGCTGCCCAGCCAGGCCTGCACGTTAAACTCGCCCGCCGACACCAGCAGGCCGGTATTCTGGAACGCCACGTTGGTGTGCAGCCCGGCCAGCACCATGTCGCCCACCGAGTGCAGCTCCCGCACCCGCAGCGTGGCGCTGCCAGCCGCCACGCTGCCATCGGGCAGCACGAAGGCATTGGCCGGAAAGGAAACGGTGGCCCCGCCCGCCGTGCGCAGGCTCTGGGCCTGGCCCAGGGCGAAGGTGAAGGTTTGAACGGCGGGCGCGGCGGCCCGCAAATCGGCGAAGGTGGCCGGTGTCGCCACCGGGTCACATATTACCACGTCGTCTTTGCGGCAAGCGGCCAGCAGGGCTACGCCCAGGCATACCCATGCGAAATGTTTCATAAAAAGCAGGAAGGAAAAAATGAGTGAAAAATCCCCGTCGGGCGCGGAGCTTCCGGCCGCTGGCCAGCCAGCCGGAAGCTCCTTGCCGAGGTATTAGGGCAAGTTGAAAGCCACCCCCAGCAGTGCCGCGCCCCCGAATAAGTGGCGCTGGTAGTAAGCCGAAGCGGCCGGGGCGAGGGACGTGAGCAGGTAGGTGGCGGTGGGCTGGGCCAGCAGCTCCCAGCGCCCTCCGGCCAGGCGGTAGCGGGCTTCGGCCCCCAGGCTGGCCCCCACGCTCAGGCGGCGGTAGGGGTTGTTGGCGAAGCTCCAGGTTTGGCTTTGGCAGGCGCAGGGGCTGCCCTCGGTGCTGCTGCCGCCCACGTACACGGCGGCTTCGGCCCCGGCCAGCAGGCCCACGCGCCAGCGCCCCGAAAGCGTCCAGCCGTAGCCCACCCGCACCGGCACCGTCACAAACCGGTAGGTATCGCGCCGGTGAATGCCGGTGGAATCGGCGAAATTTGGGCGGTTGGCGACTACGCTGGTCGGGGTGGTGTGCACCTGTTGCAGGGCCAGGGCGCTGGCGTATTCGGCGTAGCCCAGGCCCGCGCTCAGGCTCCAGCGGCTGCCGAGGGTGCGCCGCACGGTGATTTGCGCCGCGCTGCCCAGGGCGGGCCGTTCCAGCGTGGCCACCGGAGTAGAGGTATTGGTGGTGAGGTAAGGCGGAGAGGGCGAGGTGCCCGCGCCTGCGCCCGCCGCCATGTTTAGCGCCCGGTAGGTGAGGGCCGGGCCGGCCACTACCTGCACCGCCCAGTGCGACGCGAAGGGCAGCGGCAACGGGCTGGGCGCAATGGTCACCGGCTGCGGCGCAGGCAGCCCCGGCCCCGCGCCGAGCTGCACGGCTACCAACCGGGTGGGTAGCAAGGCCGGGGCTGCGCGTTGGTTGAGGCGGCTTTCTATAGCTGGGGCAATGCTGGCAGCGGCCGTTGTTGGGGCCGATTGAAAGGTTGGCTGGTCCACAATTGGGGGCGAGGAAGCTAATGGCAGCGGCCGGCTGCCGATAGGCTTTGCAGCTGCTGCCATTGCTGCCACGGGCGGGCGGCGGTGCCGGGCCAGGCGCTTTTTCGTGCCGGCCAGCGCTTGCGATAACTGGGTAGATGTCCGGGTGATTGCGGCCGTTGAAGCATTGCGACCCGGCCGCGCCGCGCCGGACCGGACCACTGCTGGATTGGCGGCTTCGGGCAAATGACTGATGGGGGTATTCGCGATGGAAATAGCCTGCTTGCCCCGTCCCTGCACTTGCCCGCGAGCGGTCCGGGTCGACGAGTTATTCCAACGGGCCCTATTTGAGGCCAGTTCTTTAGCCGCAAGCCCAGCTCCGCTCCCAGCCGGCCGGCCGGTGATGCTCCCGGAATCCGCCTGAGATACTGAAGCAGCAACTGCCTTTGTCGAACCCAAAACCGTCACGCCAGCCGGAGCCGATGGAGCTGCCGACGCTGATGCTGTTGTCGCCGTAGAGCCATTTGTCGCAATCGAGCCAGCTGAAGCAGCCGGCCCGGCAGCCGCATCAGCAGCTACTCGTGGCGCGGCAGCCGAAGAAGTTTGGGGGGCCGCCGACTGGCTCAGGGTCCCTGTTGACAGGTTTGAGCGGCTGGCTGGGGTGGCGCTCTGCGGGCTGGCGGCGTTAGTACGGGAGGCGTCGGCTGATGAATTATGGGAAGCCTTCTGGCTGGTTCTCGAAGCAACAGTAGTCGACCGTTTTGCTCCCCACCAGTGCCAGCCCGCGCCCACGGCCGCCATCGTCAGCGTTATCAAAAGCAACCACGCTACCGGAGCCCTGCGCCGCCGCTTGCGCAACTGCGGCGCGGCCACCGGCGGCGGCAGCTGCGCCCGAATGCCCGCCCACAGCGCGGCCGGCGGCTCCTGGCCGTAGTCGGCCAGGCGGTCGCGCAGGGCATCGTACAAGTCGTCGGGGTTGCGGTCGGTCATGGCAATTGGGGGTGATGGTGGGCCGCCAGGCGGGTTTCGAGCAGCCGGCGGGCCCGCGCCAGCTGCGATTTGGAAGTGCCTTCGGCGATGCCCAGCAGCGCGCCGATTTCCTGGTGCGAATAGCCCTCCACGGCGTAGAGGTTGAGCACCGTGCGGTAGCCGGGCGGCAGGGTAGCCAGCAGGGCCAGCAGGTCGGCCGTGGCCAGGTGGTCCAGGGCCGAGGGCTCGGCGGTGGGCAGGTCGCCGGCCAGCTCGTCGAGGACCTCGCCGGCCAGGCCGGGGTGGCGCAGGCGGTGCTGCTCCAGGGCGTGCAGCGAGGTGGTGACGGCAATGCGCCGCGCCCAGGCCTCAAATGGCCCCTGCCCCCGAAACTGGTCGAGGCGGGTGAAGATTTTAACGAAGGTGTTTTGCAGGGCGTCTTCGGCTTCGGCCCGGTTGGGGCAGTAGCGCAGGCACACGCCCATCAGGGCGTAGGAAAGTTTCTGATATAGCTGGTACTGCGCTGCCGATTCGCCCCGCCGGCACGCAGCCAGCAGCGCCTCATCAACCAGGGTAACGGTGAGCGGCATGCAGTGGAAAAGTAGGAGTGAAGGCAAGCGGTACCGGCCCGCCTTATACCCCCCTGACCGGCCAGCGCCGGCCCGGGTTGCGTAGCCTCAAAAATATTTTAAAATAAGCCGTCCGGCACCAAAAAACAGCCCAACAATTTGCCAACGCTCCAAGCGCCGTATTCTTGCCAAAAGAATTCCGCGCCCATCCACCCAACCCGCCCGAACCCGCCATGCGCTACTTCCACGTCGACGCCTTCGCCCAAACGCCCTTCGCCGGCAACCCCGCCGGCGTGTGCCCCCTCGAAGCCCCGCTGCATGCCGCCCTCATGCAGCAAATCGCGGCCGAAAACCACCTGGCCGAAACTGCCTTCTTCGTGCCCCGCCCCGGCACCCCGGCCGAGTTCGATATCCGCTGGTTCACGCCGGCCGTCGAAATCGACCTGTGCGGCCACGCCACGCTGGCCTCGGCCCACGTCCTGTTCACGCACCTCGGCTTCGATGGCCCGCAGGTCACCTTCCACAGCCAGAGCGGCCCGCTGCGCGTGACCCGCGAAGCCGACGGCCGCCTCACCCTCGATTTTCCCTCGCGCCCGCCGCAGGAATTGCCCGTCCATCCCACGGGCCTCACCGATGCGCTCGGGGCCACACCGCTACGGGTGCTGGCCGCCCGCGACCTGCTGGCCGTCTTCAACTCCGAAGCCGAAGTGCGCGCCCTTACCCCCAACTTCGCCCGCATCGCGGCCCTGGAGTACGTGGGCGTCATCGCCACCGCGCCCGGCTCCAATGGCGTTGATTTCGTGTCGCGGTTTTTCGCGCCCCGCGTGGGCATCAACGAAGACCCCGTCACCGGCTCGGCCCACAGCATCCTCATTCCCTTCTGGGCCGAAAAGCTGGGCAAAACCGAGCTGCGCGCCCGTCAGATTTCCCCTCGCGGCGGCGACCTCTGGTGCCGCCTGCGCGGGGAGAGAGTGGATATCAGCGGCTACGCCGTGACGTATGCGGCGGGGGAGTTGCTGGTGGGGGCTGATGGATTAACTCCTAAACAGAAATAATATGCAGCTATCTAGTGTGCTACAAAGATTATTGAAGCTTGCAAAAAATCTGATTAGCGGTAATCCTGATTTGAGTGGGAAAGCTAATGACTACATGAATCCACTGCCTGAGTTAGTGAAAGGCCTTGAATTATTAAAGCCGTTTCTCACAAAGCAAGGTTTTAAATTTGATAACTATGAAAACGATAAAGGGTCAGGTGGGCAATTTACAATAGCGACTTTCACCAATGGCAACAAAAAATTTGTCATTGGCTATAGATTCTCTATTGGTTATGTAATTTATCAATACTGTGATTATACAGTTAATCATAGTTACTATCTGGACGGACTTGGCTATGCTGAGCAAAAACAATTTCCAGGCTTCCAATCAGAAGATAAGCTGCGGCCTTTTCGCTACATATTACATGACTTCGATTTTTTGATTAATGACTTTTTTGCTGGCGACTGCTCTGAATTAAAAATCATTGCTAAACAGCAAAAAGAGTCAATAGAAGAATGTAATCGCAATGCACAGGAAGAATATAAATACCATCACGATAAACTGAATATTTACAAAGCAAGGCAGGAATTCAAGGATAAGAATTACAAAACCAGCCTTACTATCTATAATGAGATTGAGTATCCGGAAATTCTATCTGACTTTGATAGGAAGGCCATTTCCTATTGCAAAAACCACTTATAAGTTGGGTAACTGCTCAAAGCTATAAATTTGAAAAAAGCACTGTCGCCTACGATTTCGCCGGCGCTTTTTTCTTGCCCGTGCTGGCTCCCAGCCGCTCGGGGTTATCGGCCAGGAACTTGCCCCAGCTTTTGCCGCCGCTCACGGTGATGTTGTTGCCCTTCTGGTAGTGGTGGCACAGGGCCACGGCCAGGGCATCGGTGGCATCCAGAAAGGTGCTGGCTTCGGCGATGGGCGGCAGCGTGAGGGTCTGGCGCAGCATGTGGGCCACCTGCTCCTTGGTGGAATTGCCGGAGCCCGTGACGGACTGCTTCACCTTGGTGGGCGCGTACTCCACGTATGGAATCTGGCGGCTGAGGGCGGCCGCAATGGCCACGCCCTGCGCCCGGCCCAGCTTGAGCATGCTCTGCACGTTGACGCCGAAAAACGGAGCTTCGATGGCCAGCTCGTCGGGCAGGTACTCGTCGATGAGCTCCAGCATGCGGTCGAAAATCCGCTTTAGCTTTACGGCGTGATTCGAGCCCAGGGCCTTCATATTGATAACGTCGTAGCACAGCACGTCCACGCGCTGGCCGCGCACCTCAATCAGGGCGTAGCCCATAATCTGGGTGCCGGGGTCGACGCCCATAATGATTTTGGGCAGCAAATCCGGGGCGGGAGCGGGGCGGGGGCGAAGGGGGGCAGGCATCTTACACAAAGTTACGACCCCGGGCAGGGCGAAGCGCCCGCACCGGCCGTTTCTTCGGCAGCCGCTGCTTCTACTCCACGCCCAGGCCGGGGCAATGGCCCTGACGAGCCCGAAAACCGCCGTGCCCGGCAGTGGAAACGCATTGTGTTCTGGGGCAAAATCGGCGTCACGCTGCTCACGCTGGGGCTGCTGTATAATTCCATTTTCGCCGCGCCCGATACGGCGGCGGCCTGGCGGCACCTGCTCAGCACCACGCTCAGCGGGGCAGGGCGCGCGCCGGTGCTGCTGGCCCTGGCCCTGGTGCCCGCCAACTGGGGCCTGGAGGCCTGGAAGTGGTACCGCCTGGCCCGGCACCTGGAGCCCGTCACGTTCGGGCGTAGCTTCCGGGCGGTGCTGGTGGGTCTCACGCTGGGCTTCGCCACCCCCAACCGCGTGGGCGACTACGCCGGCCGCATCATCGAGCTCAAAAGCCGTCGCGTGAGTGCGCTGGGGGCGGTTTTTCTGGGGCGCTACTGCCAGCTGGTGGCCACGGTGCTGGCGGGCGTGGCGGGGCTGCTCTACTTCCTGCTGAAATTTTACCTGAATGGCTACCCGGCGGCCGGGCTGGGCGTGGCGGCCTCGGCGCTGCTGCTGAGCGGGCTGGTGCTGGTGCCGCTGTACCGCTCGCGGCTGCTGCTGGCGGCGCTGGGCGTGTGGCGGCCGTTGCGGCGGTTTCGGCCGGCGCTGGCCATTATGCCCACGTATCCGGCCACGGCGCTGCACGCGGTGCTGGCCATTTCGGGGCTGCGCTACGCGGTGTTTTGCGCGCAGTTTATGCTGCTGCTGGCGGCGTATGGCGTGGGCGGGCCGCTGGGGCCGGGGCTGGCCGCTGTGGCGGGCACGTTCTTTTTGAAGTCGCTGGTGCCCTCGCTCAACGCCCTGGCCGATGTGGGCGTGCGGGAGCTGTCAGCCACGCATTTGTTTGGGCTGCTGGGGCAGCCGGCGCTACCGGTGCTCTCGGCCAGTCTGAGCTTGTGGGTCATCAATATTGCCCTGCCCAGCGCGGCCGGCCTGCTGCTGGTGCCCGGCCTGCGGGTGCTGCGCGAGAAGCGCGCCGGGAAATGATGACAGTGGTTGGAATAGGGCTGCTGGTGCTGCCGGCGCTGTACGCGGCGCTGATGGGGTGGCTGCGCGGCGGGTGGGGCGCTTCGCTTAAAGAAGAATCAGGAATGAGGAATGAGGAATCGGCACTATCCGCGAATTCTTCATTCCTCATTCCTGATTATTCATTAAGCGAAGCGCCGACTTTCTCCGTCCTCATCGCCGCCCGCAACGAAGCCTCAACCCTTCCCCAACTCCTGCGCGACCTCGCCGCCCAAACCCTGCCCACCGCCCGCTTCGAAGTCCTCATCGCCGACGACCATTCCACCGACTCCACCGCCGCGCTGGTAACTGCCGCCGCCCGAGAAACCGGTTTCGCCCTGCGCCTCATCGAGCTGCCCGCCGCCGAAACTGGCAAAAAAGCCGCCCTGCTCACGGCCCTGCCCGCCGCCCGCGCCCCCTGGCTGGTGTGCACCGATGCCGACTGCCGCCTCGGCCCCGGGTGGCTGGCGGCCTACGCGGCTCTGCTGCACCAACAGCCGCAGGCCAATTTCATCAGCGGCCCGGTGCTGCTTACGGGGCCGGATTCGCTTTTCATGACCCTCATGGGGCTGGAATTCGCCGGACTGGTGGGCGTGGGCGCGGCCTGCCTGGCCCGCCAGCAGCCCACCATGTGCAACGGGGCCAACCTAGCCTACCGCCGCGCCACCTTCGAGGCCGTGGGCGGCTTTGCGGATAACGCCCACCTCGCCAGCGGCGACGACGAGTTTCTGCTCCACAAAATCCACGCGGCTTTTCCCGGCACGGCGCATTTCCTGACCAATGCCGCCGCCATAGCCCGCACGGCCGCGCCCGATTCGTTGCGGGCGCTGCTGCGGCAGCGGGTACGCTGGGCCAGCAAGTGGCGGCACTACCAAAGCGCAGCTTCGCGCAACCTGGCCCTGCTGGTGCTGGGAGCCAATGTGGCCCTGGCCGCCGGGGCCGTAGCCCTACTGAAGTGGCCCGGCCTCTGGCCCTGGGTGCTGGCGGCGTGGCTGCTCAAGCTGGGCGGCGATGCGTGGCTGCTGAGCCCGGTGCTGCGGTTTTTCGGGCGGCGCAAGTGGCTGTGGGGGCTGCTGCCGCTGCAGCTGCTGTACGCGCCGTATGCGCTGGCGGTGGGAGCGGCCGGCTGGCGCGGTGGCTACGAGTGGAAGGGGCGGGCCGTGCGGTAGGCTAGGGCATTATTGGGCCTGAAAATCAACGCCAAAAAATACTCTCTCGCGGGCTTGGAAGGTAAATTTGCCGCACATATATTCCACCTAAGCCCAACGTGTTATGCGCTTCAATTCGGTTGGTTTCGCCCTTTCAGTCGGCATGCTGTTGATAGTCGTGCTCATTGGTTTCACCTTGTTGAGCGCCGCCGGGCTGGTGGGCTTTGCAGCCGATGAAGTTAAAGTTGCTCAATGTGGAGTGGGAGGTCCATCTGATGATGTAAACCCACGCGAACTGACTGCAGAAAAGACAATGACATCAGCCGGCTCAGAGTCGGCCGAAGTAGCTGCCGGCCATACACTTTTTAACAATAATTGCGCCCAGTGCCACGCGGTGGGCGAGCAGGTAGTGGGGCCGGCTTTGGGCGGCCTGACCAAGCGCCGGCCCATTAGCTGGATTTTGCCATGGGTAAAGAATTCGAGTAAAGTAGTAGCTAGCGGCGACGAGTACGCGATTACCCTGTTCAATAAGTACAACAAGCAGCAAATGCCCTCCTTTGCCCTCTCTGACAAAGAAATTACATCGATTGTGGTTTATATCACCTCGACAGAAGGCCAGTATTTGCAAGTAGTGGTTAATTAAAAGCAATGCCCGAACCGGGCTTACATTTGCCCAAATCCCAGCCCGCCGCTTCTCCCCGTGACTGACCCCGAATTCGACCTGCTCGACGAACTGTACTTCGTCACCCCGTTCCGCACGCTGCTCCAGAAAACCGGCCTGCCCGCCGCCGAACTCGAAGACCAGCTCCGCACCTTGCTGGAGCAGGGCCTCATCCGCAGCTACTGGCCCGACCCCGACACCGAGTTGGCCTACGAAACCACGTCCTTCGGGGCCATTGCCCGCGACGCGTCCTACCTGGCCTCGAAGGAAGGCCTGCTGCAACACAACACCCGCTAACGGTGGCGATGACGGCAGTATCGGCAGCGCCCCCCACCACTGCGGCCGCCGCCCGGCCGCCCGGCTACTACGTGCGCCAGCGCCTGTGGCAAAACCGCCCAGCCGTGGCCGGGCTGGCCTTTATTGCCCTGTGCACGCTGGTGGCGCTGCTGGGCTACTGGGTGCTGCCCGACAACTCGCCCAACGCCAACCACGGCTTCGTCCAGATTCAGAAGGAGCGGCCCGGCCTGCGCGTGCTGCTGCTGCGCCAGCCCTTGCCCGACTCGGCCCGCACTGGCCTGGCCCCGGCCAATATCCTCAGCACCTGGCTGCGCGGCCGCGAGCCCGAAGTGCAGGAAACGCCCATCGGCGGCTACCAGTTTTCCGGCGATTCCATCATCCTGAAACCCCTGGGCCAGCACTCCGCCGAGGCTGGTCGGCGTCGCCGCCTAGCGCTGGCTACCGTGGTGGGCCACGCCGGCCCGGCGGCCGACTTGCAGCGTGAAGTAAAAGCCAGCCACCTCATCACCCGCACCTATGCGCTGGGCACCGACAAAGCCGGGCGCGACGAGCTGAGCCGGCTGCTGCTGGGTACGCGCATCTCGCTGGGCATTGGCTTGGTGGCGGTGCTGATTTCGGTGGTGCTGGGCATGGCCGTGGGCGCGGTGGCCGGCTACTTTGGCGGCTGGGTCGATTCCGTTTTGCTGGGTGTGATGACTGTGGTGTGGAGCATTCCCGGCATCATGCTGGTTATTGCTATTTCGCTGGCGCTGGACAGTAAGGGCGTGTGGGTCAGCTTTGTGGCGGTGGGCCTGACCATGTGGGTAGACGTGGCCCGCGTGGTGCGCGGCCAGATGCTCAGCCTGCGTTCGGCCACCTTTGTGGAGGCCGGCCGGGTGCTGGGGCTGCCTACGTCGCGCCTTATTGCACGGCACCTGCTACCCAATATGCGCGGGCCACTCATCGTGTTGGCCACCAGTAATTTTGCCTCCGCTATCTTGCTTGAAGCCGGCCTGAGTTTCCTGGGTTTGGGCGTGCAGCCACCGGCCCCCAGCTGGGGCCTGATGGTGAAGGAAGGCTACGATTTGCTCGGTACTGAGGCTGGCCTGTGGCTCACGCTGCTGCCCGGCACGGCCATTTCGCTGCTCGTGCTCAGCTTCAACCTGCTTGGCAACGGCCTGCGCGATGCCTACGACCCCAAAACGCCCGTAGCAGTGTAAGTTTGTGGTCCCGCGCCCGCATTTCCGGCGTATTGCTTACCTTGCTGCATGCCTGCTGTCGCTCCCAATTCTCCCACCGAACCACTGGCAAATTCTGCCGCCGAGCTCGCCGCGCGCGATGAGCAGCTTAAGCAACTCCGACGCCAGCTGCAACTCAAACAGTTCGAGCTGGATACGGTGCTGGGCGTGGCCCACGACATGACCGCCCGCGACCACTCCGTGGATGAGTTGTATCACATGTTGCGGCTCACCCTCCAGGGCCAGCGCAACGTGGTGCAGCTGGTGCTGTTTGCCCGCGAAGACCACCATTTTCGTGCCCGCCTCGCGCTGGGCACCGACCTGGCCACAACTGAAAAACTTACGCTTTCGGCCGCGTTGCTCGAGGGGGAAGTGAAGGAGCCACAAGCCGTGGAAGACCTGCTGCTCGGGCCGGCCTGGGACAAATACGAGTTAGTGCTGCCCATTCTGCGGCAGCGCCAGGTGGTTGCCTATGTCTTCGTAGGCGGCGTGCGCTCCGATTTCGACCGCCAGCAGCTCATTCCCTTCCTCACCTCGCTGGCCAACACGCTGATGGGGGCCGTGGAAAACCGCCGCCTCCAGGCCCAGCGCGTGGCCGATGCCGCCGTGCGCAAGGAAATCGAAATTGCCCAGGAAGTGCAGGCCATGCTTTTCCCGCGCAAGCTGCCCAACGATGCCGACCTGGCCATCGAGCGCAGCTACGTGCCGCACACCGAAATCGGGGGCGATTATTACGACGTGGTCGACATCGACGCTGACCGGCTGCTGCTGTGCGTGGCCGACGTGAGCGGCAAGGGCGTACCGGCCTCGCTGCTCATGTCGAACTTCCAGGCGGGGCTGCGCACGCTGCTGCGCCAGGGCGTGCCGCTGGCCACCATCGTGCCCGAGCTCAACCACTTGCTGTTCCGCAACTCGGGCGGCGAGAAGTTTATCACCGCCTTTCTGGGCATCTACGACCGCCGCACCCGCCGCCTGCAATACGTGAACGCCGGCCACAACGACCCGCTGCTGCTGGCCGACAACGGCACCGTGACCACGCTGAAAGACGGCACCGTGATGCTCGGCATTATGGAAGAATTGCCGCTGCTGCGAGTGGGCGAAATCGCAATACCGCACCAGTCGCTGCTGCTGCTCTACACCGACGGCCTCACCGAAGTATTCGACGCCGACAACAACGAATTCGGCGAAGAAGGCGTGCTGGCCGTGCTGCACCGCAGCCGCTACCTGCCGCTACCCAAGCTGCACCAGGAACTGCTGCGCAGCATCAATGCCTTCAGCGCCCACAACGCGCAGTTCGCCGATGATGTGACGATTCTCAGTTGCCGATTTAAGTAAGCTCCGCCTGTCATTGCGAGTGGAGCGCAGCGGAACGCGGCAATCCGTCCTGTCAAAATTAGAAACTGCCTTTTACCAGAAAGCCCCATCTCTGTACTAGAGTTGGGGCTTTCTGGTAAAAGAGCTGTGTCACATCTTAGGGTTGGTCGCTGAGAACAGGACGGATTGCCGCGTTGCGCTCCGCTTCACTCGCAATGACAGCCGGCGCTTCTGCACCCGCCTCCAGCCACGACTGCGCCCGCACCAGTAGCGCCAAGCAGATAAAGAATACCGGCCCAATTTTGTCCACTTCCACCAGCTCATTCAGCGTGAGATGGAAGATGATGACCACCAGCGACATTGTAGCGGCCAGCACCACGCGGCGCACTTCGGGCTGCGAACGGGAGCGGTGGTAGAGGTTTTCGGCGAATAATAACGACGTGGCTATCAGCGTGACGAAAAGCAGGAAGCCCGGTATTCCCTGCTCGGCCAGCTGAAGCAGGAAGTAGTTGTGAGTCGTGGATTTCTCGGGGTTGTCGCTCACGTAGGTGCGGAAGCTCTTCACCGTGTAGCGCTTGTATTCGGGATAGAAAGTGGCCGCGCCGCTGCCGGTGATGGGCTTGTCGCCAATCATGCGGGCGGCGGCCACCCAGCGGTACACCCGCTCCATGCCCGACACGTCTTGTAGCTTGTAGGTGGCTTCGAGGTGCTTCTCGAAGTTCTGACCGTTGAACACCGTGCGCTCGTAGTTGGGCGCAAATTCCATGTACCGGTCGCCGGTCACCACGTAGGCCACGCTCAGCGTCACGCCCACGGCCACGGCCAGCAGCACCACCCGCGTGAGGCGCAGGCGCATTGCCAGGTAAAACAGTCCCGCGATGGGCAGCGACAGGATGGAAGCCCGCGTGTAGGACGTGAGCAGGCCAAACAGCACAATGCCCAGCCCCACGCGCCACGCCAGCCGCGCGCCGCCCCGGCTGGTGGCCTGACTAGCAAACCAGGCAAACGGCACCAGCAGCGCCAGCATGGCCGCATAAATCACGTGGTTGCGAAAAAACGGGTGCAGCGCCCAGTTGATTTCGGCAAAGCTGAAACCCTTGGTGGCGTGGCGGCTGGCCACGTACAGCACGCTCAGGGCGGCCCCGGCCACGTACACGGCCGCAAAGCGCCAGGTGTCATTCGGCCGCCGCACAATCAGCAGCGTGCCCAGCAGGAAAGGCACGATGTACCACACCTTGGCCAGCAAATACTTGAAGGACTTGAGCGCAGCAACCGAAAACAACAGGTCGACGGCCGTCCACAGCAGCATCAGGGCCAGGATTACCAGCAGCGGGTTCAGTAGCTCGCGGCGCGGGATGTGGCCCACGCCCAGCATCAGGGCCCCCAGCACGCACGCCGTGAGTACCAGCATCAGCGGCTCGGAGGGCACGTCCATGCTCAAGCCGCCAAACAGGCCAATTTCCTGCGAAAAAGGCAGCACGAAGAACAACAGGTAGTAGAGCCAGCGCCATTCGACCAGGGCCACCAGCACGCCGATAGCCAGCAGCGCCGGTAGGAACAAAGCCGGCAGCTGGGCCAGCGCCGCCGCCGCGCCACCGGCCAGCAACAGCCCCACAAACCCCATAAAGAGGAGCTGGGGCGTATCAAAAGACCGCCAGAGCTGGCCCAGCCGCTCGTTCACGGGCGGGTTCACGCCGGGCGCACGGCCCCGGGCCGGTTGTAGCGGTACAGCTCCAGCAGCGCGATGAACACAATCGAAAGCGCGAAGGTGAGCAGCATGGAACCCAGCACGATGAGCGAGCGCACGGGTTTGAATTTCTTGGTGGCCGGGTAAGCCTTCTGCACCAGGTACACGCTCGAAAGCCGACCCTTGATGCTGAGCTCCGCCGTTTCATAAGCCGAACGGGCGGCAATGAGGCGGCTCTGCAGGTCGGCCACGCGGGTCGTGAACATGGCCAGCGAGTCGGTGCCTGCCACGTAGCTTTCCAGGTTGATGAGGTTGCCGCCGTCGGCGCGGGTCAGGCCGCGCAGGCTGCGCTTGAGGCCGGCCACGTCGCCGCCGCTGGCTTCGGCCTTGCGCAGGGCGGCCTCGGTCTCAATGAGTTGCTTCACCATGTAGCGGCCCTGCATTTCAAGCCCGAAGATGCCGTAGCGGTGGCGGGCCCCCACCAGCTCGCGGCGGCTGCGCTCGTAGCTGGTGCTCAGATAATCGTAGCGCTGACGGTAGAGATTGAGCACCTGACGGCGGTTTTCCAGCGTCAGCTGCTGGTTCACCGAGTCGATGACCTGCACCAAGGTATTGGCGATGCGGGCGGCCAGGTTTTTATCCTTGTCGATGAAGGTGAGTTCGATGGCGTCGCGTTCGTTGTGCACGATGTCGAGGTTGCTGGTGAATTCGCTCAGCACGGCGTTATCGGCCACATCATCGCCGGGCGTGCCGGCCTTGTAATGTTCGTGTAGCTTGAATTTCTTGATGACCAGCTCGGCCACCGGCTGCGACTCGCCGATGGTGATGGCGCGGTCCAAATCTTCGGCCCGGCCGCTGAGTTCCAGCTTGCCGCCGTCCACCAGTCGGTCAGGGTCAGTGGTTTGCGGGTTGGTGGGGATGAAGATGGCGGTGGAACGGTACATGTTGGGCAGCAAAAGCGCTACCACGATGCTCACAACGGCCGCCAGCGCCACGGCACCAGCTACGAAATATTTCCAGCGGTTGATAATGGGACCCAGGCCCACCAGCGAGAAAGAAGGTGCAGACATACAGAAAGGAAAACCGCAGGCTCCGCCTGCAAAAATTAGTTAGGCAGGGAGCGGGAAAGCGGCCGGCAAAGATAACCGGAAAATAGCCCTTCACACCTAATAGCACGCCGGCAGTACGGCTGCCCCCATGCGGTGCGTAGCTTTGCGGGCTAAGCGCCTCGCCCCGGGGCGCATTTTCCGAATCTAGCGCTCCCCTCAGCATCAAACGGTTTTTCGGCAATATCAGCTTCGTCGTCCTGCTCAACCTGCTGGTGAAACCCGGCTGGCTGGTGGTCGAAAACCTGGTGCAGGACCGGCTTGGGCACGCTACGTTTGGCCTCATCACGGCGCTATCGGCCCTCACGCTGGTGGTGGCCGCCCTCTCCGATTTGGGCCTGACTCCCTACGCGGTACAGCGCGTGGCGGCCGAGCCTGGTTTCATGGCCGAAACCTTTCCTACGCTGCTGCCTCTGCGCGGCGCGCTCAACTTCGTGGCCCTGGCCGCCATGCTACTGGTGGGCTGGGGGCTGGGCTACCGTGGCCCCGAGCTGGGGCTGCTGGCAGCCGTGGGTGCGGCGCTGCTGTTGGCCCAATACGGGCAGTTTTTGCGCGGCACCCTCCAGGCCCACCAAAAATTCAACACCGACGCCGTGCTCTCGGTGGTCGAAAAATTCCTGCTACTCGGGGCCGTGCTGGTGCTCATTCCGGTGGGCCTCACGCTGCCGCGCTACGTGGGTGCCCGGCTGGGAGCGGCCGCCTTCACCACGATAATCCTTTACGGACTGATGACGCGGTTTTTCGGCCGCGTGAAGTACCGCTGGAAAGGCCCCGTGGCCCGCACTGCCCTGCGCGCCAGCATGCCCTTCGCCTTCATGACGCTGCTCTACGGCGTGAATGAGCGCATCGACATGGTGATGCTCGAGCGTCTGGCTTCGCCCACCGAGGCGGGCTATTACGCCGGCGCTTACCGCTGCGTCGATGCCGTGATGATGTACGCCTGGACGGTGCTGCCGCTGTTTTTTGCCAAGTTCGCCAGCGTGCCGAAAGATGCTGGCGCGCAGCGCGAGCTGCTGCGTTTCGGGCAGCGCATCGTCACGCTGCCGCTGCTGTTTGTGGTGGCCTTCATCTTTTTTCGGGGCGAAGTCGTGTTCTGGCAGTTCAAGCACAGTAGCCCGGCCGAAGTGGCCCGCATGACGCTCTGCCTGAAGATTTTATTCGTCAACGTGCTGGTGCACGGCTTCTTCGCCATCTACAGCACCCTCCTCACCAGCACCACCCACGAGCGCGCCGTGAGCTGGCTGGTGGCCCTCAGCATCGCTTTGAATATTGGTCTGAACCTGGTTTTCCTACCCAAATTCGGGGCCGTTGCAGCTTCCGTCGATACCCTGGTTTGTGCGGCGGCCGTGTCCGTAGGCTACCTGGTGCTGGTGGCGCGGCGTACCAGCGTGGGCGTGCCCGGCCGCCTGCTGGCCCGGCTGTTGCTGTGTTTCGGGCTGCTGTGCGGGGCGTGGGCCGGCCTGCAATACGGTATGTATTTGAAATGGTGGCTGGAAGCGGGCATCATGGCCGTGGTGTTTGGGCTGATTGTGCTGGGCACCGGCCTGGTGCGCCAAAGCGAAATCAAGCAGCTTATTCCCGGTAAGAAAGCATGACCTCTGCGCCTCTGCACATCGCCGTAAACACCCGTTTCCTGCTGCCCGGCGACCACCTCGAAGGCATCGGCCGTTTCACTTATGAAACGTTGGTGCGCCTTGTGGCGCAGCACCCGGAGGTCACGTTTCATTTTCTGTTCGACCGCGCCTACGATGCCCGGTACCTGTTCGGGTCCAACGTGGTGCCGCACGTATTGCGGCCGCCAGCGCGGCACCCGCTCCTGTTTGTGGCGTGGTTTGAGGGCGCGGTGGCGGCGTGGCTGGCCCGGCACCGGCCGGCCGCCTTTCTCAGTCCCGACGGCTTCACGACGCTGAACACGCGCGTGCCCCGCGTCACGGTCATCCACGACCTGGCTTTTGAGCATTTCCCGCTCGATGTGGGCCTGCTGCAGCGCAAGTATTATCACTTTTTCTCGCCTCGTTTCGTCCGTGCCTCGGCGCAGCTGGTAGCAGTGTCGGAAGCCACGAAGGCCGACATCGTGCAGACTTACGGCACCGCGCCCGAAAAAATCAGCGTGGCCTACAACGCACCCGCCGATTTATTCCAGCCCCAATCGGAGCAAAGCCAGCGGGAAATTCGCCGGAAATTCAGCCATGGCCAGCCGTATTTTCTGTTCGTCGGGGCTTTGCAGCCGCGCAAAAACCTGGGCAACCTGCTCCGCGCCTTCGACCAGTTCAAGGCCACTAGCGGCGCGGCCGCAGCCGATGCGCAGCTGCTCATCGTGGGCCGCAAGGCCTGGAAAGCCGGCCCCATCCTCGCCGCCTATCAGCAGATGCGCCACCAAAATGCCGTGCATTTCACCGGCCGCGTGGCCGATGCCGAGCTGGCCGGCCTCTACGCGGCGGCTCGGGCTACGGTGTACGTGCCTTATTTCGAGGGGTTTGGAATTCCCATTGTGGAGGCGCAGGCCAGCGGCTGCCCGGTACTCACATCAGGCGTCAGCTCGATGCCGGAGGTGGCGGGGGAGGGCGGCGCGTTGCTGGTCGACCCGCGTGACGTGGCCGATATTGCCGCCGGCCTGACCCGTTTGTGGACTGATGCCGGGCTGCGCCAGCAGCTGGTGGACCGGGGGCATGAGAACCTGAGTCGGTTTTCGTGGGCGCAAAGTGCCGAAGTGCTATGGCAGGCGATAGAAAAGGCCATCAGTAAACGGTAATATGAAGCGGTAGAACGTGCCGCGTGAAGCGCCGTCCGGCCGTACTTTTGCACCTAGTTATGGCCCGTTTGCACCCCTACAATTTCGTTCACGTTCTGCTGCCACAATTGGCGTGGCGTCGTCCCTCATCGGTGCGCCGCGAACTCAGCGACCCCTATCTGGCCAAGGAATTGCTGCATTATGTGTGGGACAAAGCGGCCGAGCACGTAGCTCCCGTCGACCGCGTGTCGCCCAAGGGCCTGCGCCTGAGTTGGCACGAAGTGGCCGGCCGCGTCACGGCCCTGTTCCATTTGCCCGCGCCCCAAGCCACCATGGAGGCCCATTTTTCGGCCCTTGTGTACGAAGAGGATGACGAGCCCGCCGAAACCGAAGCCGAGGAAACGCGCCCCCGCTACTTCACCCTCGAAGCTACGCTGGGCCTGAGCGGCCCCGCCGGCACGCCCACCGTGGTAGGCGAGTGGGCCGGCGATGTGCACCGCCACCTAGTCCGCGGCCCCGCCGGCGGCCGCCCCAACACCGCCGACGCTTTTCTGGAGGCGCTGGCCACCGTGCTCGGCCCGCTGCCCGATACCAGCGTGCCCTTCATGCGCATCGTCCGTTCCTGATGGCCGGCATGTCTGCCTGGCTCGAAGCGGCCGTGCTCACGCGCCCGCCCCGGCTGCTGCACGCCCTGCTGCCCGGCTGCGAGTGGACCGGCCTGGCCGCCACGCCCACTGGCGCGCCGGTAGTCTACCTCACGTTCGACGACGGCCCCATTCCCGAAGAAACGCCCTGGGTGCTGGAACAACTGGCTTTATTCAACGCCAAAGCCACCTTCTTCTGCGTGGGCGAAAACCTAGTGCGTTACCCCGAAATTGCCCGTGCTGCGCTGACCGCCGGGCACCGCCTCGGCAACCATACCCACCACCACCGCAGCGCTTGGGCCACCGCCCGGCCCGATTATCTGGCCGATGTAGCTGCCTGCCAGGTTGAAATCGATAAATTGCTGAATGAAGCCGGGCAAGCGGCCGTACCGCTTTTTCGCCCGCCGTATGGCCGGCTTACCTGGCCGCTGCTGCCCGCGTTGGGGCGTGATTTTCGCGTCATTATGTGGTCGGTGCTCACGCGGGACTATGACCTTGGCCTGAGTCCCGAAATCTGCCTGCGGTTTGCGCTGGAGGCTATTCGGGCCGGCGATGTGGTGGTGTTTCACGACAGCCGCAAGGCTAGCGCCCGGCTGCGCTATGTGCTGCCGCGCGTGCTGGCCCATCTGGCCGCACAGGGCTTTCAGTTTGCTACGCTGTGAGCGGGCTACTGCATCTTTTGTTGATTTACCTAGGGCTGTGGCTGCTGGGCATGGCGTTCACGGCATGGCGTTTCGCCAGCCGGCGCGGGGCCAAGGCACCTGAAAACCTGCCCGCGCCGCTACCCCGCGTGAGCATCCTCATTGCCGCCCGCGACGAAGAAGCGGCCCTGCCGCGCTGCCTGGCCAGCCTGCGGGCGCTGGATTATCCGGCTGAATTGCTCGAAATCCTCGTCGGCGACGATGGTAGCACCGACCGCACTGCCGCCGTGGCCGCCGCCGCCATGCAGGGCTTCGCGGGTCAGTTTCGGATTATCACCATCACCGAAAACCGGGGCCAGGCGCGGGGCAAGGCCAATGTGCTGGCTCATCTGGCCCGGCTGGCCACCACCGATTTCTTCTTCATCACGGATGCTGACATCAGCCTGCCCAAAACCTGGGTAGCCGGCCTGCTGGTCCACGCCGCGCCGGCCGTGGGCACGGTCACGGGCATCACGGCCGTGCGCGGGCCGCGCTTATTCGACCAATTGCAGGGCATCGACTGGCTGCTCTCGCTGAGCATGGTGCAGGTGGTGAGCGACCTGGGCCGCCCCGTCACGGCCATGGGCAACAACATGCTCGTGACCCGCGCCGCCTACGAGGCCACGGGCGGCTACGAAGCGCTGCCCTTCTCCGTGACCGAGGATTTTGCCCTGTTTCAGGCCGTGCTGGCGGCGGGTTTCGGCTTCCGGCAGGTTTTTCAGGCCGATATCCGGGCGGACTCGCTGCCCATGCCCACCTGGGCGGCGCTGCTGCGACAGCGCAAGCGCTGGCTGCGCGGGGTGGCTGGGCTACCGCTACGCCTGCGGCTGGAGCTGCTGTTTTTTAGCGGCTTCTGGCCGGCGCTGGCGGGCGTGACGGTTGTGGCGGGCCCGGCTGCAGCGCTCAGTATTTGGGGTGCTAAAATTTTCGTGCAGGGTGCGCTGGCAGCGGCGGCGCATCGCCGGGCCGGGTTGCGGCTGCGTTGGTGGCTGCTGCCATTGTTCGAGTTTTATACGCTGGGCCTGACCGGGGCCATTATGGTATTTCAGCTGAGTGGCGGTAAGGTGGTGTGGAAGGGGAGGAGCTACGAGTAGTTGACCAGACGTTTCATATCCCGCAGTGTGCGCAGTGAAAAAGGGCAGTGTTTCGCAGTGTTATTCGTTGAACGACACTGCGAAACACTGCCCTTTTTCACTGCGCACACTGCGGGGAACTTTTCGTGCCAGAATCCTGGCTACTTCGCTTTCTCAACCACCACCAGCGCAATATTTACCAAATCGGTGGGCTGATTGGGCCGCATTTCTGGTGCGGGGTTGATAGCTACTTTATTCGGGTCGAACTCGCCCTGCTGGGCCAGAATACGTTGCGTTTCCATCAGCTTGGCCCGACTGAAATCTTCGCCTGAGCGCAACGGAACCAGCTTGAGCAGGGCGGCTGTGGAGGTTTTGGTATTGCCCGTGATGGTGATGCGACCAATCTGTGCTCTCCGGCCTTCGGAGATGTTGAAGGCCAGGTCGGTAGTGCCGTTGGGCTGGCGGGTGGCTTTGGGCTCAACTGAGAAGAACAGGTAGCCGTGGTCCATGTAGCGCGAGGTGATATCGCCACCCTTAGGGTCGAAGCTCAGGCGGCGGGCTACGGTGGCAGAGTCGTAGGCATCGCCGGATTTCAGGCCCAGCGCCTGGTTTAGTTCAGCCGCCGATAGGTACGTATTGCCCTGCCAGCTGATGCGGCCAATGCGGCCCGCTGCTGCCAAAGGCGCGGTTTCGGAATCAACCGAAGCCTCGGCCGGAGCTGCTGCTTCCGGTGCCGGCGAGCCGACGCAGGCCGTGGCCGCCCAGGTGAAGGCAAAAACGGGCACGATGAACAGAAAACGAAGTTTTTTCATGGGAGAGGAAGTTGGTTGGGTGAGCATATGGATTCGCAGGAAAATTTGTTTGTGGGAGAAAGCGTGGACCAGGGCAAAAGGCAGCTGCTGCGCCGCCAGCTTTATCAGCAGTTCGCCATAGGGCGTGGCGCTGGCCTGAGTGCGGGCCACGGCCGCGTCGGCCAGGTATTCGTGCACCACTTTCAGCTGCCGGCCGAGGTACGGCACCGCGCCGTTGAACCAGAAAACCACGCCCAGCGCCTCCACCAGCAATAAATCAAGCGTGTGGCGCTGCCGGACGTGTACTTCCTCGTGCAGCAACAGCTGCTCCCGCTCGGCCGGGCTCAACGTCTCGTGTAGCGGCGACAAAAACACGTGCCGCCCGAAGGAAAACGCCGGCATACTGGCCTCCGGCAAATGCACGATGGAGAAAGCGCCCAAATCGGTTTGTGGATTTTGCTGCGCCAGTCGCCGCAGTGCCCGCACGTTGCGCACGGCCCGCACCAGCTTGTAAAGCGCCCCCAATGCGTAGATAATCACCGCCCCCATGAGCAGCAGCGCCAGCCAATCCGGCCCGCTGGCCGTGGGATTTGCCTGCGCGTGGGCCAGCGGCGCATTCAGCTGCCAGTTGAGGCGGAGGGGCAGCCGGGCCACGGACGGCGCGGCAGCCGGGTTGGTCAGCCAGGTTGCCAGGCCCGGAAAGGCCAGCAGCGGAATAACCACGCTCGTGGCCAGTGCGCCCAGCAGGTAGGCCCGGTTCCAGACAAAGTAGGTGAGGCCGGCCAGCAGCAGGCGGTAGGCCAGGGCGAATACTGCCAGGCAAAAGCTGGCTTCGGCCAGGTAGAGCAGGAGGCTAGTGAGCATCGCCGTCGGGTTTAGGGCCGTTTTCGGAGTCGTGGAGCAGGTCGAGCAGTTGCTGCTTTTCGCGCTGGCTCAGGGTTTCCTCCACCATGAAGGACACCAGCGCCGTGGGCGAATCATCGAAATACTGCGCCAGCATTCGCTTCAGGCTGGAGGCCCGGTATTCCATCTTGCTGATGAGCGGGAAGTACTCATACGTCTTGCCATAGGCCTTAAAACCCACGTAGCCCTTGCGCTCCAGAATTCGCACCACCGATGAAATGGTGTTGTAAGGCGGCTTCGGGTCGTCGGGCAAATGGTCGATAACGTCCTTGATGAAAGCCTTTTTCAGCTTCCACAGCGCCTGCATGATGCGCTCTTCGGTTTTGGTCAATTCTTCCATATCTCAAATGTATAACGGATAAATCAGTTTCAAAACTTATTATTCAGTTTTGAAACTGATTTATCCGTTGATATTCGTTTTTGGGTTCATTAACCGCTTTTTGCCTGGCAAAATTGTTGTCGACCCGTGCCCGCGCCCGACCTTTGCCCCACTATGCACATCACCGATTCGCACGCCCACCTCTACTCCGAACAGTTCCGGCCCGACCGCCTTGAGGCCTTGCGCCGCGCCCAGGAAGCCGGCGTGCGCACCATCGTCATGCCCAACGTCGACCACAGCACCATCGACGCCATGCTGGAGCTGGAGGCCGAGGCCCCGGAAACCTGCTTCGCCATGATGGGCCTGCACCCGTGCTCCGTGACGCGCAATTTTGAGCAGCAGCTGTATGAGGTGGAAACCTGGCTGGGCCGCCGCCCCTTCGCCGCTGTGGGCGAGGCCGGGCTTGATTTGCATTGGGATAAAACCCTGCTGGCCGAGCAGCAGCAGGCCCTGAAAATTCAGCTCGACTTAGCCAAAAAGCACGGCCTGCCCATCGTGCTGCACACCCGCGAGGCCTTTGCCGAAACCGTGGCGCTGGTGGAAGCCGCGCAGGATGGCACGCTGCGCGGCGTGTTTCACTGCTTCTCCGGCACACCCGAGGAGGCGGAGCAGGTTATCAAACTGGGCTTTAAGCTGGGCATCGGCGGCGTGGCCACCTTCAAGAATGGCGGGGCCGATAAGGTGCTGCCCGGTATTGGGCTGGAGCATCTGCTGCTCGAAACTGACTGCCCGTACCTCGCGCCCGTGCCGCACCGGGGCAAGCGCAACGAGCCGGCCTACCTGCCGCTGGTGCTGCGCCGCGTGGCCTCGTTGCTGGGCCTGCCCGAGGCGGAAGTGGCCGAAGCCACCACGCGCAACGCGGCGGCGCTGTTCAATTTGTGATAACCAGGTTTTTAGAGATTAAAAACGTCTGTCATCCTGAGCAAAGCGAAGGACCTTTTCACGTTCGCATCAGTTCGATTACTGCAAACTGTTCAGCCGTGATAAGGTCCTTCGCTTTGCTCAGGATGACAGCCGTTCTGAATTTTTGACCCGCAATTACGCGGCGCGTTCCAGGCTGGTGAGCAGGGTTTCAATCTGGTCGGAGTAGGCGTTGACCTGGTCGAGGCCGGCGCGGGCTTCTTCGAGGTGGCCGCGCTGGTAGCGGGTGGCCAGGTCCTGGCCGGTGCTGAGCATGCGCTGCAGCACGTGCTCCAGCTCGCGCACGGCGGGCTGGCCGGCGGCCTGGGGCTTGAGCACGGTTTGAATCCACTGGCCCAGTGGGTTTTCGGTGAGGGAAAACAGGGCCGGCTCGGCTTCGCGCACGCCGTAGAGCACCGAGCGCAGCCGCGACTTAAACAGCACCTGCTTCACGCGGGCTTGCTGAAAGTCGAAAGAAGAGAGTGGCATGCTGGGGCTGAAAAAAAGTCGAGCAGAAATGACCGCAAAGATACGCCGGTTTTAGCCGGCCGTGGCATTGCCGAGGGCATCGGCGGCCGCGTCGCGCACTTGCTCCAGGGCTTTGCGGGCCACTACCAGGGCGGTTACTTCGAAGGCGAAGACCATGATGCCGGCTGGCTGGCCGTTTTCGCGGAACTGCTGGTAGATGAAGTTGAAATACGTGTCCTTGAGCACGCCGCTGGCATCGCGCTCCAACTGTATCAGGAGTTCATTGCCATTGAAAGTTTCGCCGGTCTGGTACACCTTATCGAGAATGTCAATAATGCCCTGGTCTTTAACTTCGGGCAATACCTCGGCCACGGTGCGGCCCACCAGCTGGCGGTGCGGGAAGAGCTGCTGGTAGGCCGGGTTCACGAACTCGTAGCGGTGCTCGGCCCCGCGCAGGATGCAAATCATGGCCGGGGCCTGCGTAAACAGGCTCTCGTAGGTTTCGCGCTGGTTTTCGGCCTTCTGGTACATCTGGTAGGCCTGCTCGGAGAGGCTGCCCTGCTGCTCGTTGGCGGTGAGGAGCTCCTGCACCATCTGGCGCTGCTCGTGGATGTCGGTGGCGCCGCCCACCCACATGGTGATGCGGCCGTCGGCGCCGCGGCGGGGCACGGCGCGCACCAGAATCCAGCGGTACTGGCCGTCGTGGCGGCGCAGGCGGTATTCCACCTGATAGGGCTCGCCGGTTTTCACGGATTTCTGCCAGGCGGCGAGCACGCGGGCGCGGTCTTCTTCGTGCAGGCTTTCGGCCCATTGCAGGCCGGTTTGCTCGGCCAGGGGCTTGCCGGTGAAGCTGAGCCAGCGGGAATTAAAGTAGTCGCGGTGGCCGGCGGCATCGGCGGTCCAGATGAGGACGGGCAGGTTTTCGAGGATGAAGCGGGTGCGGTCCTGGGCTTCGTCGAGGTCGCGCTGCACCTGGGCGGCGCGCAGGGCGGCGCGGTGGGCCTCGGTCACGTTCTGGGTGCGCTGCAGGATGTATTCGAGCTCGCCCTGCTCGTTGAGGATGGGGTAGTGGGTGGCCTGCCAGTACATCTCCTCGAAGCCGCCGCCCTGCTCGGCGGGCAGGGCCAGGTCGTAGCGAATGAGGGGCATGGTGTGCGGCGCGTGGTGCTGGCGCACGTGCTCGTGCGATTGGAAAATGACATCGCCCTCGTTCTGGTCCACCGACGGGAAGGCTTCAAACATGCTTTTGCCCACCACCTCGGCCCGGGGTTTCAGGGATGCTTCCACGTGGCCGTCGGTATTGTCAACGATGGTGGCATCGGGCGTCATCAGCAGCAGGTTTTCGGGCAGGGAACGAAACAGGCGCTGATAATCGGGGGTGGCAACGAAAGCAGTCATTTTGTCAAACGGGGAAACAAACGCAATACAAATACAAGCAGAAAGGGCAGGCGGCCCGGTATTGGAGCCTTAAAAGTACAGCCGGCTTCGCATTGCGCAAGGCCGGCCGGTAGGCGGGTTTTAGGCCACGGCCAGGCCGCGTTCCAGCGAAAGGAGCAGGGTTTCGATGCGGTCGGCGAAGGTGTTGATTTGGTCGAGGCCGGTGCGGGCTTCCTCGATGTGGCCGCGCTGGTAGCGGGTGGCCAGGTCCTGGCCGGTGCGCAGCATCTGCTGCACGGTGCGGTCGAGCTCGCGCACCTCGGGGTGGGTGCCGTGCTGGGGCTGGAGCACCGTTTGGAGCCACTGGCCCAGCGGGTTTTCCTGGGGTGAAAAGAGGCTGGCTTCGGCCTCTCGCACGCCGTAGAGCACGGAGCGCAGCCGCGACTTAAAGAGTACCTGCTTCACGCGGGCCTGCTGAAAGTCGAACGAAGTAAGAGGCATATAGGAGGGTGTAGAAAGAATAGAAGGGTAGCCAAAAGGCCGGGAGATGGCGACTGAGGAGCCGCAAACCGCGCCAATGGTTGCGGGCGGCCTACCACAAATCAGGCCAAGGGGGCGTCGGGGCTGGCGTCGCGGAGCTTTTCCAGCACCTGGCGGGCGCGCACGAGGTCGGAAACCTCGTAGGCAAAGACCATGATGCCGGCGGGCTGGCCGTTCTCGCGGAACTGCTGGTAGGTGAAGTTGAAGTAGTCGGTGCGCAGCTCGCCGCTGGGGTCGCGCACGAGTTGCAGAGGCAGCTCGTGGGCTTCGAAGGTTTCGCCGGTCTGGTACACCTTATCCAGCAGCTCAATAATGCCCTGGTCTTTGACTTCGGGCAGGGCTTCGGCCACGGGCAAGCCCACCAGCTGCCGGTGCGGGAATACCTGCTGGTAGCGCGGGTTCACGAACTCGTAGCGGTGTTCGGGCCCGCGCAGAATGCAGATGAGGGCCGGGGCCTGGGCAAACAGGTTTTCGTAGGTTTCGCGCTGGCTTTCGGCCTTTTGGTATTGCTGGTAGGCCTGCTCGGAGAGGGCGGCCTGCTGCTCGTTGGCGTGCAGCAGCTCCTGCACCATCTGGCGCTGCTCGTGGATGTCGCTGGCCGCGCCCACCCACATGATAATCTGGCCGGCCGCATCGCGGCGGGGCGACACCCGCAACAGTAGCCAGCGGTACTGGCCATCGTGGCGGCGCAGGCGGTACTCGTGTTGAAACAGCTGGCCGCCACGCAGGGCCTCCTGCCATGCTTGCACCAGCCCGGCGCGGTCGCCGGGGTAGGTGATGTCGTCCCATACCGATTCTAAGAGCAGCTGCTCGTGGGTTTTGCCCGTAAACTCCAGCCAGCGCGGGTTGAAGTAATCGGGGGTGCCGTCGGGGTGGTTGGTCCACACCATCACGGGCAGGCTTTCGAGGATGAACTCGGTGCGCTGCTGCGACTCGTCGAGGGCCTTTTGGGCTTCGGCGGCGGCCAGGCTGGCGCGGTGGGCTTCGGTTACGTCCTGCGGCATTTGCAGGATGTATTGCAGCTGGCCCTGGGCGTCGAGAATGGGGTAATGGGTGATTTGCCAGTATCGCTCCTCGGTGCCGCCGCCCATTTCGGCGGGGCGCTCCAGGTCGTAGCGCAGCAGGGGCATGGTATCGGGGCGCAGGGTGCGGCGCACCTGCTCGTGCGAGGCGTGGAGGTCGCGCTGGCTTTCGGGGGCCGAGGGGTAGGCGTCGAAGATATTGCGGCCCACGGCCTGCGCCCGGGGCAGCAGCGACACGGCTACGTGCTGGTCGGAATTATCGAGCACGGTGCCATCGGGGGCCAGCAGCAGGTAGGAGCCAGGAAGGGCGTGAAACAGGGCCTGGTAATCAATGGGCAAGGAAGTATCAGCCATGAAGCGGGTTAAACTGGATGGTGCCGCAAACTTCGGCGGGCAAGAATGATGATGCCGTGAAGGTAAATAGGGCCGCTTTAAGCCGTGGGCCCGAGGCAAAAGCAACCCGGTCGGCTGGTTGGTTGGGGCTGGGCATGGAGCTGCTGCCGAAAGTACGCGCTGCGGTCCGTTACGGTTGGAATTATCCAATTCCCGAGGCTGAATGGTCAGGAATTCTCGCTCAACTCATCGTCCGGCTCGACGGTTCATCCGGGCCATTCGACGGTTCGGCAACGGGAAGTTGAACGCCGGGGCAGCCCACGGGCACCTTTGAGCCATCAAAACGCCCGCTGCCATGAAAACCTCACTACTCCCGCTGCTCCTGTTGCTGAGCGCCACCCCCGCCGCCCTCGCCCAAACCACGCCGGCCCAAAAATCACTCAGTCACTCCGCCGCTCAGTCGCTCCACGGCGTGGTGCGCGATGCCGCTGGCCAGCCCCTGCCGGGCGTGAACGTGTTCCTGAAAACCACCTTCGACGGAGCCAGCACCGACTCGCTGGGCCGCTTCGATTTCCGCACCGACCGCGCCGCCGGCCCGGCCGTGCTGGTGGTGAGCTTCATCGGCTACGTGCCGCAGGAGCTGCTGGTGAACCTCGGCGAAGGACCCATCAGCCTGCCCAATATTAAGCTGAAGCTCAACCCCGCCGCCCTCGGCGACGTGGTGGTGACGGCCGGAGCCTTCGAGGCCAGCGATACCAAGCGCGGCACCCTGCTCAAGCCCCTCGACATCGTAACCACGGCCGGTGCGCTCGGCGACGTGGCCGGGGCGCTCAACGCCCTGCCCGGCACCACGCGGGTGGGGGAGGACGGCAAGCTGTTCGTGCGCGGCGGGGCGGCGTCGGAAACCAAGTACTACATCGACGGCCTGCCCGTGCAGACGCCCTACGCCGGCGCGGTGCCGAATGTGGCTTCGCGAGGCCGGTTTTCGCCCTTTCTGTTCAAAGGACTGGTGTTTAGCACAGGCGGCTACTCGGCTGAGTACGGGCAGGCGCTGAGCGCCGTGGTGGTGCAGAATTCGACGGACTTGGCTCCTGAAACGCAGTCCAGCGTGTCGCTGATGTCGGTGGGTGGCAGCCTCGGGCGCACCCGGCGCTGGGAGCGCACCTCCGTGGCCGTGAGCGCCGACTACACCAACCTCGCCCCGTACTACAACCTCGTGCCCCAGAATCTGGGCTGGGACAAGGCTCCGTTGGCCCTGGGCGGCTCCCTCAAAGTAGCCCATAAAGTAGGTGAGGCCGGGATGCTGAAAATCTACGGCACCTATAGCCGCCAGCGCCTGGCCCTGCGCCAGCCCGACCCCAGCCCCGCCTACGCCGCCGACGGCCACCCCGTGACGCTAGCCAACGACAACGCCTACCTCAACGCCACCTACCGCGCCCCGCTGCGGCGCGGCTGGAGCCTGAACACCGGCCTGGCCCTGACCGTGGACGACAACCTCATCCGCCCCGACGTGCAGTTGGTGCGCGACCTCGACCAATCGGCCGTGGCCCGGTTGGTGCTCACCAACGACTCGGCCAGCACCTGGTTCAACCTCAAAATGGGCCTCGAAGGCTACGCCCAGCGCTACCGCCAGCAGTACCAGCCATCGGCCGAAGCCAATACGCTGGCCCTGGCCGTGGACGAGCAGCGCGGCGCGGGCTTCGCGGAAAGCGAAATGGTGCTGAGCCACCGCCTGGCCGTCCGGGTGGGGGCGCGGGCCGAGTATTCGGCCCTGCTGCGCCAGTTCAACGCCGCGCCGCGCCTGGGAATGGCCTACAAAACCGGCGAGCACAGCCAGCTCTCGGCCGCCTGGGGCTACTTCTACCAAACGCCTACCACCGACTTGCTGCGCGTGAGCCACGCCCTCAACTTCGAGCGGGCCGAGCACTACAGCCTGCTCTTTGAGCGCACTGTGCAGGACCGCACCCTGCGCGCTGAGCTCTACCAGAAAAACTACCGTCAGCTGGTCACCTACGACCGCACGAACATCTTCAACCCCGCCGGCTACCAGAACGCCGGCAGCGGCTACGCCCGGGGTCTCGACGTGCTGTTCCGGGACCGTACCACCTTCAAGATGGCCGATTACTGGGTTAGCTACGGCTTTCTCGATACCCGCCGCCAGTACCGGGCCGACCCCGTGGCCGCCATTCCCACCTTTGCCGCCCGGCACAACCTGAGCGTGGTGGGCAAGTACTACGTGGCCAAAATGCACACCCAATTCGGCTTCACCTACAGCTACGGCAGCAGCCGCCGCTACTTCGACCCCAACCAAGCCGGCTACAACCAGGCCACCCTGCCCGCCTACCAGGACCTGAGCCTGAACGTGAGCTACCTCACCCACTGGTTCAAGCAGTTCACCATCGTCTACGTATCGGCCAGCAACGTGCTCAACCGCCAGAACATCTACGGCTACACCTTCGCCGGTACGCCCGATGCCGGCGGGCAGTTCCGCAGCGCGGCCGTGCTGCCGCCCGCGCCGAGGATGCTGTTTGTGGGCGCGTTCATTTCGATAAATAAGACGAAAGTGGATTTGAATGCGCGGCCGGACTGACCTTTTCACGTAAAGAATAAACGGGCAGTGAGCAGAATTCTTTACACGATTTGTAAAGAATTCTGCTCACTGCCCGTTTATTCTTTACATCCCTGCCGGTTTCTTTTCAGCCCTAGTCGCGCCGTCCAACTCGGCCCTGCCGCTACCTTCGCCGCATGCTCCCCCTTTTCGCCCCCGCCCCGGCCGCTCTGCCCGCGCCGCTTGCTACCTACCACCCCGCCCAAGCCTTGTCCGACTGGCTCGCCCGCGTGGAAAAGCTGCGTCAGTGGCAGCAGCGCATTGCCTCCGGCTACGTCACCAGCCAGAAGGAAGAAGCCTTGCAGGCCGAGTTCCTCACCCTCGTATTTGGGGAGGCGCTGGGCTATGAGCACCAGCGGCCCGACTACCGCCAGCTGCTGCTCGAAAAGAAAACCAACGTGGACGGCACCAAGCCCGACGGTGCCCTCGGCGACTTCGCGGCCGATGGCAAGGGGGCCCTCGGCGGGCCGGTGCGGGCGGTGGTGGAGCTAAAATCGGCCAAGCAGAACCTCGACGCCAAGCAGAAGCTGGGCCCCAAAGGCCGCGCCGAAAGCCCCGTGGAGCAAGCCTTCAGCTACCCCTCCAAGATGGGGCCGAGCTGCCGCTGGGTTATCGTGAGCAACTTCGTGGAGCTGCGCGTGTATGCTGCCAACGACCAGACCCGCGCCGAAGTCTTCGATTTCCGCACCCTGCCCGACCAACCGGCCGCCCTCGTGCGCTTCTTTGCCCTGCTGGGCAGCGGGCAGCTGCTGCCCGCCCCGGCCCAGCCCGATGCCCCCCTCGACCAGGCCCTGCGCCAGCGCCAGGAGCAGGAGGCCCGCATCAGCAAAGATTTTTACCGTGACTACCGCAACGCCCGCCGCGATTTGCTCGACCACCTTATCGAGCAAAACCCTGCTGTGCCACCGTTGGAGCTTCTTCAGCACACTCAGAAACTGCTCGACCGAGTGATTTTCGTCTGCTTTTGCGAAGACAGACACATTATGCCTGAAAAAACGCTCAAAACGTTGCTTCTGGTAGTGAAGGCTAATGTTTTCGACAGAGCGGATGATAGCATCTACCGAAGTGTACGCGGACTGTTTAGAAGTATTGACAAAGGGAATGAGGCCGCCAAGATTAACCGTTTCAATGGGGGCCTCTTCGCGGAGGATATAGCGCTTGATAACCTCTTAATTAAAGATGTCGCATTAGAGCCAATTGTAGAACTAGGAGGATACAATTTTGCCTCTGACCTTAATGTGAACATCCTCGGCCACATCTTCGAGCAAAGCCTCGCCGACCTCGAAGCCGAGCGCGCCCGCCTGCTGGGCGAGGCCGCGCCCAGCGCCAAGCAGGGCAAACGCAAGCAGGACGGCATTTTCTACACCCCCGACTACATCACCCGCTACATCGTGCAGCAGGCCGTGGGCGGCTGGCTGCGCGAGCGCCGCCAGGAGGCCGGCCTCGATGCCCTGCCCGACCTGACGGATACCGACCGCGCCACCATCGGCGTAAACCAGCAAACCAAGCGCCTGCTCGCGCCCAGCGCCCGCGTGCAAAAGCACCTGGCGGCCTGGGAAGCCTACGGCCAGCGCCTGCGCGCCATTCGGGTGCTCGACCCCGCCTGCGGCTCGGGGGCGTTTCTCAACGAGGCTTTCGGCTACCTGCTGCGCGAGGGGCAGGTGGTGAACGATGCCCTGGCCGAGCTGCGCGCCGGCCAGCGCGAGCTGTTCGACCTCGACCGCCACATCCTCCAGCACAACCTCTACGGCGTCGACCTCAACCCCGAATCCGTCCAGATTACCCGCCTCAGTCTCTGGCTCCAGACCGCCAACCCCGGCCGGCCCCTCACCTCCCTCGACCACAGTATCCGCACCGGCAACTCCCTCATCGCCGACCCCGCCGTGGCCGGTGACCGCGCCTTCGACTGGCAAGCCGCCTTCCCCGAAGCCTTCGCCGACGGCGGCTTTGACGTGGTGGTGGGGAACCCGCCGTATGGAGCGAGTATTAAAAAGGTGGAGCAGAAATACTTTCTCAATAACTATAATTCGCCGGCATACAAACTTGACTCTTATGCCATCTTTATTGAAAAGGGCATAAGTCTACTAGTAAAAGACGGATTCTTAGGCTTCATTGTCCCCTATACATGGCTTTCAATACAACAGCATAAAAAGCTGCGTGAACTTGTACTTGAGCAGAATCTAATAGAAATTGTTGACCTACCTAAGAAAGTGTTTAGCGACGCTGATTTAGATACTATCATCTGTATCATAAGAAACAATGCTAAAACGAATTCCATAGTCGTAACTGGGATGCACGAGCAAGAATTTGGTTATTTAGCCCAGTTAGAAATTTCTGATATTAGAAAGCACCCTGATTTAATTATCAATCTTAACAGCACTAGTATTGATGCAAGTCTAGTATCCAAATTGAAAGAGAATTCTGTGCTTGTTCGCTCCACTTATGAGGTTTCGCAAGGGTACATTCCTTATCGCAGGAGCGACTTAATAAAAGTTTATGGGGACGAGGGTAACAGGATTGTTGACGACAGGCTGTGGCATTCAGATAGTAAGCTCTCAGAGGAGTATATGCAAGAAATTCAAGGCAAGGATTTAAGTAGATATTCGAATCGGGAAAGCAATCAGTTTATTAAGTACGGGAAGCATGTAGCTGGATATGTTAATCCCAAGTTTTTTACCCAGCCTAGGCTTCTAGTTATGGAAGTTACCCGTGGCGATAGATATAAAATAACCGCAACTTATGTAGATAAGTCATTTGCTAATACTCCTTCTATTATCAATATAATTAGCAGGGATGGGTCAACTGATTTGCTTATGTTTCTATTAAGCATTATTAATTCCAGTGTTATCAGCTGGTATCATACTAAGGTTCATCCCAAAGCAAACGCTGCAACATCTATCCCTAAAATTCTTGTCGGAGACATTAAAAATCTTCCCATTCCCAACATCACCCCCGCCGAGCAACAGCCCTTCATCGCCCTCGCCGAGGAGCTACTGGCCGGGCACCGCACACTGCACGCCGCCGATTCCGACTTTGCCGCCCTGCTCCGCGCCGAACTGGGCCTGAGCGCCCCGCTCAGTGGCAAGCTGGCCCTCACGCAGGAGTGGAAGCCCTGGAGCACGGCCCTCGAAAAAAGCATCGGCCGCGCCCTCAGCCTGAAAGAGAAAGGGGAGTGGCTGAAGCACCACGTGGCGCACCAGCAGGCGCAGGCCTCCGCCCGCCAGCACCTGGCCCAGCGCGATAAGGAGCTGGATGCGCTGGTGTACCAGCTCTACCAGCTCACCCCGGCCGAAATCGTGCTGGTGGAGGGCGGCGAAGTGGCTGCGCCAAGCCAGAAGTAGCCCATGATGACTGCTCAGCAGCGGAGCCAGTTAGCCGAATATCTCCAGCACTACTGCCCGCAGGGCTGGCGGGCCGTGCAGGAAGGACGCCGGGCCACCGCTCTGCCTCGCCTCACCACTATCGACAAGGCCGCCATTTACCATTACAGCGACGATGGCTACGAGGCCTTGAACCGGACGCTACACGCCAGCAGAGGTGATAATAGCACCCTATTTGGGCAGGGCTTGGCGGCAGCACTCGCCAAGCTGCCCGCCTACGTGGGCTTGGCTTTCTGCGGGGTGCAGTTGCGCCCTAGCCAGCTTATGTTTTACCGCGCCAGTTTCGATGCTGGATTTCCCGTCAGATGGCCGGCTTTTCTCTCGGCCAGCCAAAAAGCTACCATTGCCCATCAATATCTGCACAGCCCTCAGAAGAACTGTTTGTTCGTCATTCAGTCCCGTACCGGCCGGCTTATTGAGGAGGTCTCGAAGTACGGCGTCGACAGCCAAAATGAGTATGAGGTATTGTTTGCTCCCCGAACGCGGTTTGAGGTGCTGGAAGTGGCCGCTGAAACTGGCTTCACGCGCATCGTGTTGGATGAGTTGTAACTGTTTTGCGTAACTTACTACTATGAAACCCGAAGCGTTTTTACCGTCAAGCTCCCCTGGACCAAGCCCGGCTTCGGCCGTGCCAGCTACTCCGGCCGATGGGGGAGGTGTGGCTGGTACCCGCCACCCGGCCATGAAAGCCCTTAGCCCGGCTGAGTACTACAAGTGGGCAGGTGATTATTTGCGCAATAACCGGAATGCGCCACGAGCATACCGGTTAGAGCTTATCAACTGGCGGCACCAGTATCAACTCCAGCAGGAGGCCGCCGAACTGAAAGCCAATCCCGCCGCCGCCGCTGACCTGCGCCTCATTGCGGAGCGGCTGGCCCGCAAGGCCCAGTCCGGTTTCTCCGGTCCACCCGACACCTCTCCTCCGAGCAGTTCCCGGTAATCTTTCCTGCCTGTACATAGCCCCGGCCGTTTCGACAGCCGGGGCTTTTTATTGCCGGCCGGATTGAAGCTCATGCCGCGTCGTGCGCTCTTGTAAAGAATTAGTGCAGGTGGCCAATAATTGTTTACGTAGCTTGTAAACAATTATCGCCACCATACTGAAATTCTTTACACGCCCTTTCATGGCCCGTCCCGTCACGTATTCTGATTCCTACCTGGCCCGGGTGTGCCGCTACTACGGCCTGACCCGCCAGCAGCTGGCGGCCCTGCTGGGCGTCACGCCCGGCCTGGTGAGCCAGCTGGAAAGCGGCACCCGCGCCCTCACCCGCGAAGTAAGCGGGCGGCTGGCCCCCTTCCTGGCCCCCCTCGAAGCCGAAGAAACGGCTGTGCCGCCCGAAGCTGCCGAAGCCCCACCGCCTCCCAGCCCCTTCGATACTAGGCCGCTGGAGCGCCGCCGCGCCGCCTGCCTGCACGAGGCCCACAACCTGCGCTGGCAGCTGCGCGCCCTGCCCGAGCAGGCTGCCGTAGCCGCCCGCTGGGCCGCGGCCCTGCCCGCGCTGCTGGCCGCCCTGCCGCCGCCCCCGCCTCCCGCCGATGAGGCCCCCGCCACCGCCGTGGCCGTGCGCCTGCGCTACGTGCACGCCTGGCTGGCCACCGTGCCGTTGGCCCTGCCGCCCGATGTGCTGGCCGGGTGGCACCTGCGGCACCAGCGCGCCCTGGCGCTAGAGGCCGAGGCGGCGGCCTTGGGGGCGCTACTTGGGTAGGGGCGGGGAGGAGAGCAAGGAAAAGAACGTCATGCTGAGCGCAGCCGAAGCATCTCTACCGCAGTAGTAAATGAATTACTTGCGCGGTAGAGATGCTTCGGCTGCGCTCAGCATGACGTTCTGTTTTCTGTCGAATAATTGCTGCTGTTGCTCCGGCCCAAATCGGGAAAAAGCACGGCTTTTGTCCTTTGTTGGGAATGACTTGGAGGGACTTACGCGGCCGGCTACATTTGGGCTCAATCCTTTTATTCCCACTCCAAACCCCAAAAAAATCATATGGCAGCCGATGTAAATTTGCTCACTACCAAAGCCGACTGTGACCAGGCCCTGACCAGCCTTACCAAAGAAAAAGGCACCTACGCCCACCGCGACTACAACCAGACCTACGCCGACACGCAGGCCACCGACCGGGCCACCACCGTGGCCGCCCAACTGGCCAAAGCCACCGACGACGTAGCCCACTACACCACGGAAGCCGCCCGCACCGGCCTCACCGAGGGCGAGAAGCGCGCCGCCCAGCGGGCCCTCATCGCGGCCACTGCCCGCAAGGCCAACCTGGAGCTAAGCAACAGCGCCGTGAGCGGCCCCACCGCCTACCTCGCCGACGTAGACGCCGACCAGATAGACGCCCAGATTGCCACCCTCGACGCATCCATCAAAGCCGTGGAAGACCGCAAGGCCGCGCTGCCCAGCTAAGCCCTGCACCAGCCCAAACGCAAAAAGCGGCCGCCCCAGCAGGAGCGGCCGCTTTTTTTGAGGCCCGAAGCGAATGCTACCGCCCAAACCGGTAGCGCAGGCCCAGGGCCTGGCTGGTGGTGAGGGTATTGGTGAGGCCCGAGCCGTAGCGGTTGGTATCGTTCAGGGCCTTGTTCACCATGAAGTCGTAGGTGAGCTCGAAGTGGCGGCTCAGGCGGTAGCGGGCCCCCACGCCGCCGGTGAGCAGCCAGGTGTTTTGCGAAACGTGGTAGTCATAGTTGGTCGTCGTGAGCGGACCTTGGGCATTATCGGTGCGCGAACCCTGGTAGTAGGCCGTGCCGCGCTCGAAGGTTGCGCCGCCCAGGGCATCGAACTGCAGTCGGTGGGCCGGGTTGGCGGTGATGGTGTAGCGGGCCAGCGCCGAAACGGACGTTTGCTGCTGCTTTTTGCTGCCGGCCATGCTGTTGTAGGACGCTGGCTGGCCGGGCGTGGTATTCAGCAGAAACTGGTCGTAGCGGTAGTTGGCCGCGCTGTAGGCCACGCCCAGCTGCACCGCCAGCCGCGGGCTAAGCTGGTAGCCGGCCGTGAGCTGCACCGGCAGCCGGAAATTGTAGTCGTAGGAGCCTTCCGAGGCGTGGCCCAGCGACTGATAAAAGCTGCTGTAAGCACCCAGCCCGATGTAATAGCGGGGCGGCAGGGGCGTGGTCGTACCCGGCAGGGTCGTACCCGGTAGGGCAGGGGTTTCGGTGCTGGTTTGGGCGAGGGCGGGCAGGGCAGTGCTTAGCAAAAGGCCACCCAGGGCAAGGGAAAGGAAACGCATGGATTTGGTTGGGATAAAAAGGGATGGAATGGAATAAGAAAATGAGTTGGCGCACCGAAGCATTGCCCGGCAGTGGCAAGGAAAGTTGGGGGCAGGCTACCGCCCAAACCGGTAGCGCAGGCCCAGGGCACTGCTTCTGGTGAGGCCTTGGAACTGGCCGGTAGGGCTGTCGTTGGTCAGGGCTTTATTCAGGGTGAAGTCGTAGGTCAGCTCAAAATGCCGGCCCAGGCGGTAGCGCGTCCCGATGCCCGCCGTGAGCAATAGGGTGTTGCGGGAGGTGCGGTAGCCGTACGGGCTTACCACGAGCGCCCCGCCGAGGCTGTCGGCCCGGGTGCCGCGCTCGTAGCCGCTGCCGTGCTCCAGCGTGAAGCCGCCCAGCGCATCAAACTGCACGCGGTGGGCCGGGTTGCGGGTGAGGGTATAGCGCGCCAGCACCGATACCGAGGCATTGCGCAGGGTGCTGGTGGCATTGTAGTCGAAGTACGTGCCTCTGGTGGGATTGGCGGGGTCGTAGTAGCGCCCCACGCTGGCGAAGTGGGCCGTGCTGCCGCTGTAGGCCACGCCCAGCTGCACCGCCAGGCGCGGGCGCAGCTGGTAGCCGGCCGTGAGCTGCACCGGCACCCGCACGGGGCTATTGAAGGCCAGCGACTGGCCGCCCAGCAGCTGGTAGTAGCTGCTGTAGGCCCCCAGCCCGATGTAGAAGCGCGGGGCCGCCGGCGTTTCGGTCGCGGTTTGGGCGAGGGTGGGAAGGGCGGAGGCAAGGAGCAGGCCACCGAGCGCGAAAGGGAGGAAACGCATGCGTAAGGGATTGGAAAGTGGGTTGGAATACTGCTAAGAGTGCATTGCCTGCCCCGGCGTTGCATGGCCGGCGCACGAGCCGGTAAAAAAAGCGCGACCCGCTGGTCCGGCCCCGCCGACGCTTCATCCGCTTCATCCGACGCTTCGGGCACAAGCATTTCCGGCCGGCCCGGCCCGCCGCCACCTTTGAATCATCAACCGCGGCAAACCATTCTTCACCATCACTCCAACTCCCCGTTCCATGAAAACCCTCGTCCTCACCCTTGCTTTCGCCGCCGTTTCGCTGGCCGCCGCTGCCCAGGCGCAACCCGCCGCTGCCGTAGCGCCCGCCACTGCTGCCGCCGCGCCCACCGATGCCTACACCACCCTGATGGCCGCCACCATCACCGAGCTGATGAGCACCGGCGACCCGGCCGTGCTCAAGGCCGTGGCGGCTAAATTTGAGCGCGCCGCCACCGTGGCCCCCAAAGACTGGCTGCCCCGCTACTACCAGGCCTATGCGCTGGTGATTAACGTGTTTCAAAGCAAGGAAGACGGCGATACCAAAGACAAAACCCTCGACCAGGCCGAAGCCGCCCTCGGCCAGGCCCGCCAGCTGCACGGCGACGAATCAGAGCTGCTCACCCTGCAAGCCTATGCCTACCAGGCCCGCCTGGGCATCTCGCCCATGATGCGCTCAATGAAGTATTCGGAAATGGTGGGCGAGGCCGTGGCCAAAGCCCAGGCTCTGAACCCCGCCAACCCGCGCCCCTACCTGGTGGAAGCCAATAACGTGAATTTCACGCCCAAGATGTTCGGTGGCGGCCCCGAGGCGGCCAAGCCGCTCTACGAGCAGGCCCAGGCCAAATTTGCGGCCTTCGCGCCCGCCGGCCCCTTGGTGCCCAACTGGGGCCAGCGCCAGCTGCAAGGCCGGATGAAGCAGTACGAAACGCCCGCCACGGCGGCGAAGTAGGAGGGGCGTAGGAGGTAGGGGCGGGGCTCGCCCCCGCCCGTCGTTGAATGGAATCGGTGAATGGTGCGGACGACGGGCGGGGGCGAGCCCCGCCCCTACGTTGTTCAACTGGCTCCAATTATACCCCCAGCCCCTTACTTTGATGCAAACTCAACTGCCCTCTGCCGTGGCCCTGCCCCATTCCGCTTCCTGCGCTCCTGCTGCTGATTCCAACGCCCCGGCAGCCCAGCCCTGGGTCACCACCACCGAGCCCTCGCAGCTGCGGTCCATCTGGGAGCGGCGCTGGTGGATACTGCTGGGCACGGCCGGCTTCGCGTTTTCCAATGAACACCAGCCCTGGCTGCACCCCGTCAACTACGGCATCAGCTTCGCGATTTCGCTGCTGTATTTCGTGGGGCTGTGGCTGGCCAACGGCTACACCTCCGACTGGCTGAACCACGGCCTGGGCTGGACCGAGCGGCCCGTGCGCCGGCTGCTGCTCACGGTGGGCGCGTCGCTGCTGGCCTCGCTGTTCGTGATTCTGCTGATTGGCGAGGGCATTACTGTGCTGCTGTGGCACCAGTCGCCGCTGGCCATCTTCCAGCGCAACGTGGCCGGCCAGATGGTGGCCCCGCTGGTGATGACGGTGATTGTGTCGCTGTTCATGCACTCGCGCTCCTTCCTATTGGGCTGGCGTGAGGCCACGGTGCGCGTTGAGCGCCTCGAAAAGGAAACCGCCGTGGCCCGCCTGGATTCTCTGCGCCGGCAGGTGGACCCGCACTTCCTGTTCAATTCGCTGAACGCGCTGACCAGCCTGGTGGAAGAAAACGACCCCGCCCGGGCCGTGCGCTTCATCCGGCAGCTCTCGCAGGTGTACCGCTACGTACTCGACAGCGAAAGCCAGGAACTGGTGCCGCTGGCCGATGAAATTGCCTTCGCCGAAAGCTATTTGTACCTCCAGAAAACCCGCCTCGGCGACGCCCTGGCGGTGGAAATGGACCTGCCACCCGCTGCCGTGGCCCCGTACTACGTGCCGCCCCTGGCCCTGCAACTATTGCTCGAAAACGTGCTCAAGCACAACGCCGCCTACCAGGCCGACCCGTTGCGCCTGCGCGTGACCCTGGACCCCGTCGCCCACACCCTGACGGTGCGCAACACCCGCCGCCCACGCCGGCTGGCCCCGGGCGAGTCGTCGGGCCGGGGCCTGGCCAACCTGGCCGCCCGCTACGCTTTTCTCACCGATAAGCCTGTGGTGAGCGGCGAGGAGAATGGCGAGTTTGTGGTGACGCTGCCGTTGCTGGTAATTTGAATTATGAATTAAAAATTATGAATTATGAATGCGGCGAAATCGCATCCTAGTTTTGCGAGGGCATATTTGAGCTAATTCATAACTCATAATTTATAATTCATAATTCAAAAAAATGCCCCTCCGTGCCCTCATCGTCGAAGACGAACCCCTGGCTGCCCGCCGCCTGACCGATATGCTGGCCCGCCAGCCCGAGCCGCTCGAAATCCTCGGCACGGTCGAATCGGTGGCCCAGGCGGTGAGCCTGTTGCGGGAAGTGTCGCCTGATGTGCTGTTTCTCGACATCAACCTGGCCGATGGGCTGAGCTTCGAGATTTTTGAGCAGGTGGCGGTGCGCTGCCCGGTCATCTTCACCACCGCCTACGACCAGTATGCGCTGCAAGCCTTCAAGGTGAACAGCGTGGATTATCTGCTCAAGCCCATCGATGCCGATGAGCTGGCCGCCGCCCTCGCCAAGCTGCGCCAGCGCCTGCCCGCCGCGCCCGCGCCGGCCTTCGACCCCGCGCTGCTGGCCCAGCTCATGCAGCAAATGCAACAGACCGCCCCGCCCGCCACCAGCTACAAAACCCAGTTTGTGGTGCGCGTGGGCGAGCACCTGAAAGTGGTGCCGCTCGACCAGATTGCCTACTTCTTCAGCCTCGAAAAAGCCACCTTCCTGCAAACCACCGAAGGCCGCAAATTCGTGGTCGACTACACGATGGACCAGCTCGAAACGCTGCTCGACCCGCGCCGCTTCTTCCGCCTCAACCGCGCCTACCTGGCCCAGCAGTCGGCCATTCACGACATCATTTCCTACACCAACTCCCGCCTGCAAACCGTGCTCAAACCCACCGCGCCCGATGCCCAGGTGCTGGTGAGTAGGGAAAAGGTGAACGTGTTCAAGAGCTGGCTGGACAGGTAGGTTTCGCCTGTCATTGCGAGCGCAGCGAAGCAATCCGTCCTGTACAATGTGATAGGCCTTGAGATGTGAAAAGCCCCGGTACTGTACAGTATCGGGACTTTCTGGTAGAAGAAAAGAGCTGGGTTTGAGAGGACGGATTACTTCGCTGCGCTCGCAATGACAGACGAAACCTACCCTTCCAGCCAGGCTTTCAGGGCGGGGGCTTTCTCGCGGCTCACCAAGATTTCCTCGGTCGGGGCGGGGTGTAATTCGACCAAAAGCTTGCCGCCGAAATGCGGGTGCAGGCGGCGCACGGCCAGCAATTGGGCAATAATCTGGCGGTTGAGGCGGAAGAACCGGGCGGGGTCGAGCAGGCCTTCGAGCTGCTCCAAGGTGTAGTCGAGCACGAAGCGGCGGCCGTCGGTGGCCACCAGCGTCACGGTTTCGTTGCGGCTCAGAAACCAGGCCGCGTCGGCCACCGGCAGAGGCAGCAGCTGCTCGCCCTGCCGCACCAGAAACCGCGTTTTGTAGGGCCGTAGGGCATCGAGCATTCGCTCGATGGAGTTAAGCGTTAGGAGTGAAGAATTAAGCATTGGTGAATCTGAGTCAACTCTTAACTCTTCACTCCTAACTCTTAACTCAGACCATTGCCGCCGCTTGGCCAGGGCGGCTTGCAGCTCGGCCAGCTTCACGGGTTTCAGCAAATATGCCACGCTGTGGGCCTGGAATGCGCGGATGGCGTACGCATCAAAGGCGGTGGTGAAGATGACCGGGCTGGGCACCACGGCCTGCTCCCAGATTTCGAGGCTCAGGCCATCGGCCAGCTGAATGTCGCTCAAGATGAGGTCGGGGGCGGGGTGGACGGCCAGCCAGGCCAGGGCCCCGGCCACGGTGTCGAGCACGGCCAGCACCTGCGCGTCGGGGGCGGCTTGCAGCAGCAGGCGCTGCAGGCGCTCGGCGGCGGGGTACTCGTCTTCGAGGAGGAGAACGGTCATGGGTGCGAATTAGCGCTGGGCCAGCAGCAGCGGCAGCTTTACTACAAATTTGCCATCGGTGGCACTGGTTTCCACGGTTTGCGCCGCGCCCAGCAGCGCGTAGCGGCGGCGCACGTTGGTCAGGCCGGTGCCCGTGCCGGGCGCGAAACCGGCCGTGCGAGGCCGCAGGGTATTTTCGACCACCAGGGCATCCGGCGCATCGGCGGTCACGGCTAGGCGAAGGTGCAGCGGGTGCTCGCGGGAGGCCACGTTGTGCTTCAGCGCATTCTCCACCAGTAGCTGCACGCTGAGCGGGGCCACGTGCCGGGCCAGCGCGGCGGGCACAATGCTGATTTCGACCCGCAGATTATCCCGAAAGCGGGCTTTGTGCAGCGCCAGATAGGTTTCGATGAAGGCCAGCTCCTCGGCCAGGGGCACGGTGGCGCGGCCCTGGGCCAGCAGCACGTAGCGATAAACGTCGGCCAGCTGCTCCACAAAGTCCTGGGCCGGGGCGTTGCCGGGCTCGATGAGGGCCGAGAGCGTGTTGAGGTTATTGAACAGAAAATGCGGGTCGAGCTGGCTTTGCAGGGCTTCGAGCTGGGCCTGGTTCTGGGCGCGGCCCAGCTCCTCGGCGCGGCTCAGGCTGGTTTTCCACTGCTCAAAGAAATACATGGTTTCGTAGAGCGTGAGCACGGCCACGGTGGGCACCAGGCTGAACCGGACCTGCACCAGCAACGCCGGGAGCGTGAAGGGGAAGTCGGCGGGTAGCAGCGCGCGCAGCGGCAGCGCCAGCAGCACTGAAGTGGCGGCCGTCACCAACACCGCCAAGCCGGCCAGCAGCCAGAGGCGGCGCGGCGTCTGCTCGGGGCGGGGGAAGCGGGCCAGCAGCGCCCGCCACAGCTGCCGGTTGGCCAGCCAGTAGCCCGTGGTGAAATACAGCGAAATCACCCAATGCGTCAGCACCAGCGGCCAGCGCCCATCCGCCCCGATGGGCAGGCCGACGACGGCGATAACGAAGCTCAGCAGCGGAATGCCTCCCAGCAGAAACCGACGGTCATTGAGGGCAGTCATGGGGCGGCGGGCTTGATGAGCAGTCAAAAGTAGTGCGCCGCCTACTGCCCGGCCCAGAGCGGCCGGCCCGCCATGGCCAGCGCAAACAGCCCGGCCACCGCGCCGGCATACAGCGCCGCCCCGGCCCATGTGAGGCCCGTGGCCTGTTGCGGAGCCCAGCGGCTCAGGGCCCAGCCCAGCAGGGGCAGGGCTTGCAGGGCGTGCATGCCCAGGAAGTGCGCAATGCGCAGGTCGCCGGCGCGGGTGCTCCAGCCCAGGCCGGGCAGGCCGGGGCCGCCGTCGGGCGCGCCCACGGTGTGCTGCTGGTTATGAATCATGAAGCCGCCCAGCACGCTGCCCACCACAAACACCATCAGTCCCAGGCGCACGCCCCACACGTAGCCGTCCGGCCCGAATGGCTGGTAGCGCCAGGCTAGGTACAGGGCCCACACCGTCATCAGGGTATTAACCAGAATAAACAAGCCCATTAGCCCGAACAGGATGCCATTGAGCGCCGAGGACGTGTTGTAGTGCGAGGTGGTGCCGCGCGCCGCCTGCGTGAAAATCACGGCCTGCTCCACGGCCATGCTCACGGCCACGCCCCAGCTCAGCAGCTGCACGCTGCGCTGGGCGGCGGCCGGTAAGTCGGCCAGCAGCCAGCCCAGCGTCCAGGCAAAGGCGGCGATGGAGAGGGCGAATTTCAGCGGCTTCAGCCACACCAGCGCCCCGGTCACATGGCGCTGGTCGAAGGGCAGCAGCGCCAGGGCCAGCACGGCCAGCGCCACGTTCAGCCAGCCGGTGTAGGAGAGCACGGGGTTCACGCGGTGCAGCAGGCGCAGGGCCTCGCCCACGGTGCCGGCAGCCGGCGCAAGGGCGCTGAGCGGCGAAAAGTCAGCGGATGAAAGCAGGGTGGTGGTTTTCATGGGCGTAGAGGTTTTAAGGAATCTAATGCGTCTGTCATCCTGAGTGCAGCGAAGGACCTTCTCCCCGCTGAACGGTTTGCAGTAATCCAGCTGTTGCGGGCGTGATAAGGTCCTTCGCGCTGCTCAGGATGACAGACGCGCGGTACTAAATGGCAACTCCAGCCGGCTCCGGATACCGGCTGCGCACCCCGAAATACAGCAGCAGCCCCACCGGCCCGAACATAAACGTGAGCCCCAGGCAGGGCACCAGCAGCCCGTGCGGCACGCCGCGCCGCTGGGCATCGCGCAGCTCCCAGGCCCCGGTCCACATATCGAAGCAGAGGTAATGCACCCAGCCGGCCAGCAGCGCCCACCGGTCGCGGAACAGCGCCGCAACCTCATCGAGCGAGCCAAAACCGCCCTCGCCGCCGTGCGGCCCCAGGTAGTGCGTGGCAATGAGCACGGCGTAGGTGGCGGCCAGCAGCAGCGGCAGCGCCCCGCTCAGCACCACGGCGCGGGTGCCGCGCCAGCGCGGAGCCAGCACCAGCAAGGCCCAGCCCAGCAGGGCCACGGGGTTGGCGAGAGAAAACAGGGAATCGGGGGTGAGCATGGGAGCCGGGCGAAGAAGTTGGTCAAAACTAAGGTCCAACCCTAGGCCCGCGCCAGCCGTTTCGGGGCGAAGCGGCCAAACAACCGGGCGAAGTGGCGGTTGTGGCCGGGTGAAATCCCCGACCTTTGCCGCTGGTCGGTTCTTTGGGTTTGATATGCGTTGGTTGTTACTTCTTGTGTGGTTGAGTGTGGGCCTGCTGCCGGTGGGCGCGTGGGCGCAGGCCGTGGGGCCGGCCCGGCCCGACTCGGTGGTACGCCGGCCCAACATCGTGCGCCTGCCGCACAACCGCTTCGTGGTGCAGTACGACTCGCGCTACTCCATCCTCAACCACCACCTCACCACCATCAACGGCCTCAAGCTGGGCATCGAATTCAAAAGCCGCTTCCGCACCGGCGCGGCCATCTACTTCCTGAGCACCGGCGTGCCCTCGCGCCAGGCCAAGCCCGAAAATGCTGCCGAAGACGCCGACGCCGAAATCCGCTTCCGCTACCTGGCCGCCTACGCCGGCTACGTGCTGCTCGAAAACCGCCGCTGGGAGCTCAGCGCCAACATGCAGCTGGGCCTGGGCTCAGCCTACGTGCTCTACAAAACCGACGACAACGTTTCCGATAAAACCCCGCGCGAGTTCATGGGCATCGTGGAGCCCACGCTGGCTGCTCAGTACCGCGTGTTTCGCTGGGGTGGCGCGGGCACGGGCCTGGGCTGGCGGCAGCCGGTGTTCGTGCCCGGGGCCATCCAGAAAGAGCTGAACGGCCCGGTATTTTACCTGCGCGCCAACCTGTTTCTGGGCGAGCTATTCAAGGTGATGAAGGACAAGGAGCCGCTCTTCACCCAAACCAACATGCGCTAGGCGAGTCGTTGTCATTCCGACGCAGGAGGAATCGGAGGGAAGTTTCCTGGCTGATTTTACCCAGATTCCTCCTGCGTCGGAATGACAAAATTTACTTGCCCGTGCTATACGCGAAGCCCACCGAGAGCGTGCCATTCGCCCGGCTGCGCGCCTGCACCACCACGCTTTCGTAGGAAAACGAGTAGGCCAGATTCAGCGCCAGGTGCTGGTAGAGTTTGAAGGCCAGCACGGTGGCACTGTTCAGGCGGTAGTCGCCGCCCGGGTCGCGCAGGCTGGGCTGATAAAAGAACAGCTCCGACGCACTGAATACGCCCCAGTTCAGGCGCAGCTTGAGGCGGGTGGAATTGCGCACCACGTGCCGCGAAAAATCGGGCTCGGCGTTGTAGTCGGTGCGCTCGTTGAGCAGGAAGGTGCTCAGCGCCACCTCGCTGTTGGTGCTGTCGGTGTAGAGCTGGTAGCCCACGCCGCCGCCCGCCACCACGCGCCGCGTGATGGCGCGCAGGTTGCTGCTTTCGAACTCACCCAGCGCGTAAAATTTCCACTTCCGAATGCGATAGTCCGGCGTGCTGAGCAGCAGCAACTCCCGCTCCCGTAGCGCCCCATCCTGCCGGCCGTAGCTGTAGCTAAAAGCCGCCGGAAACTGCCAGTGCCCCGTGGTGAAGCCGCCCGTATGGCTGGTGCTGAAATACACCCGCTCCACCGTGCCCGTAGTGTAAAGTCCGGTGAGGGCCGCCGTGTAGCGCACGCCCGTTCCGTCCACATTATAGGTCTCGAACTCCGCCGAAGGCAGCCCGGCTGGCGGCGGCGTAAGGCTGCCCGCGCCGTTCACCACCGCCGAATCGGGCGCGGCCGTGCCGGTCGAGTCCGGCTCCTGAGCCCGCGCGGCCAGGCTGGCCAGTAGTCCAATTAGCAGGCTGAGTAAAAAGCAGAATTTCATGCGTTACAGCGTGCGCAACGTGGCCGCTCGGTTGAGCTTGCCCGTGGCCGTCATCTGGAATTCGGGCAGGTAGGTGAATTGCCGGGGCTGCTCATAGCGTCCTAGGCGGGCCGCCAGCAGGGTTTTGAGGTCATTTTCCTGCGTTTCCGTCAGCGGTTTTCCTTCAATAAAGGCCGTCACCACCTGGCCCAGCCGCTCATCGGGCTGCCCCGCCACAAAGCAGCGGCGCGACTGCCCGATTTCGGCCAAAGCCACATCCAGCACCAGTTCCACTTTTTCGGCCGGCACCTTCACGCCGCCCGAGTTTATCACAAAATCAGCCCGGCCCAGCCACTCAAACGTGTGCGCGTCGGCGCTCAATTGCACCACGTCGTTGGTGACGATGAGCTGGTCATCGGTCACGTCGCCGCGCAGCGTGAGGCAGCCGCGCTCATCCTGTCCCGCCGCAATGCCCGGCAGCACCCGGAACGTAGGCCCGGCCTGCGGGCCATTAAGCCGCCGCAAGGCCACGTGCGAGCAGGTTTCGGTCATGCCATACGTCAGCCACGCGGCGGCTTTCAGCGGCTGGAGTTCCTGCGTAAGCGCCGCATCGGCCGGCGCGCCACCTATCAGAAACGACTTCATTTTATCGAGCCGCGCAGCATGGCCAGCCGCCAGCACGGCTTTCAATTGCAAGGGCACGAAGGCCGAAAAATCAAATTTCGCATCCCCGGCCACGTAGGCAAACGGGTCGGCATGCGGCTCCACGATGGTGAGGTGCATGTTCCGTTCCAGTCCGCGCACCAGCATCATCATCCCGCCGATGTACTCGCAGTTGAGGCAAACCAAGGCGCGGTCGCCCGGCCCAAGGTCGAAGAAATCGGCCGTGCGGCGGGCCGAGGCTTCCAGCTGCCGCCGCCGCAGCACGATGGGCGACGGCGGCCCCGTGCTGCCCGAAGTGGTGAGGGTAAATTCCTGCGTCCCGTTCAGCCACTGCCGTACAAAGTCCAGCACCTTAGCCTCGTAGCCGTTCACGGGCGCATCAAGCTGAGCGGGATATTCACGGATGGCGGCGTAAGCGTATTCGCGGCCGTTGAGCAGGAGGGAAGTGGGCAGGTTGGCAGTCATGGCGCGAAAGTACGCCCGCCCGCCGGGTTGACTTTCCAGCGAAAATTCCGTATTATTACTGTATACTACTTCCTCAGCGCCATGCAATCCCACCCGCAACCCGCCGCTGCTGTGGCTCCCGTCGTCGGCAGCCCGCCCACCAAAATCCGCCGCTTCGAGCTGTCCGAAGTCAAGGCCCGCGCCAAAGCCATTAAAAAGGCCCGCAAACAGGAAGACCGGCGGTTCTTTTTCAGCTGGTGCGCCTGCCTGCACGCGATTGGGTTTAGCTATTAGCCCCGCCTATTGAGTGAGCTGCGCCGGGCGCTAGGGCTGCGCTTCCAGTCGTTTTATCATCGCCTTCATCTCGCCGATTTCGCGCTTTTGGGCAGTAATAATGCCATCGGCGAGCTTCCGTACTTCGGGGTCTTTAATGGTGGCCCGCTCGCTGGTGAGAATGGCAATGGAGTGGTGCGGAATCATGGCCTTCATCCAGGTAGTATCGTCCACGAAGGTTTGGGCACGCACCATCACCAGCGCGCCCACAAATAGTGTGAGGCTGGCCCCCATGATGATGCCGTTGGTAGTTTTGTTGGGGTACATCATGGGCATCATCAGCAGCATCACCACGGCCATGGCCGTCACCATCAGCACGGTCATGTAGAAGCGGGTGAGGCTGAAATAAACGTGGTCGAGCTCATATGTGTTGAGGTACATTACCACATACATCACCACAAACGACACAGCCAGCGTGAGCAGAAATTTGGGGTAGTGGCCGCCCTGCATCGGGGCATTGGGCATGGCCTGATTCGGCGAATCTGAATTCATAAATAGGGGGCGTTTATTCGAAAAAATCCGGGCTGCCAGCGTGGCCGCCTACTCCGAATAAACGCAAGCCCAAACGCGAGGTTGAGGCCCGAAGCAAGAATGCCCCGCGCCTCCGGAAGTGGAAGCGCGGGGCATTATCAAAATTCAAGGCTTAGAATCCTGCTACAAAAGCCGGATGCTAAGCCGCCAGCCTTACGGAAATTTTGGGAATTTCGAGAAGTCCGGCTGGCGCTTCTCCATGTAGGCGTTGCGGCCTTCCTTGGCCTCGTCGCTCAGGTAATAGAGCAGCGTAGCGTTGCCGGCCAACTCCTGAATGCCGGCCTGCCCATCCAGTTCGGCGTTGAAGCTCGACTTAAGCATCCGCAGCGAGAGCGGGCTTTTCTGGAGAATCTTGTGGCACCAGGCCACGGTAGTTTCTTCCAGCTTATCGAGCGGTACTACTTTGTTCACCAGGCCCATATCGAGAGCTTCCTGGGCGTCGTACTGGTCGCAGAGAAACCAGATTTCGCGGGCCTTCTTCTGGCCCACCACGCGGGCGAGGTAGGACGCGCCAAAGCCGCCATCGAACGAACCCACATTCGGGCCGGTCTGGCCGAAACGGGCGTTGTCGGCCGCAATGCTCAAATCACAAACGACGTGCAGCACGTGGCCGCCGCCGATGGCCCAGCCTGCCACCATGGCAATAACCGGCTTGGGGATGGAGCGAATGATTTTCTGCAGTTCCAGCACGTTGAGGCGGGGCACGGTGTCCTCGCCCACGTAGCCGCCGTGGCCGCGCACGCTCTGGTCGCCGCCCGAGCAGAAGGCCCGGCCGCCCTCACCGGTGAGGATGATAACGCCGATATCGGTGCGGTCCTGGCAGATGCGCATGGCCTCAATCATCTCCTGCACCGTGAGCGGCGTGAAGGCGTTGTGCACCTGCGGCCGGTTGATGCTGATTTTGGCGATGCCGCCAAACTGCGTGAAGAGAATTTCTTTGAACTCCTTAATCGGGGTCCAGACAATGGGTTCGGTCATAGGGAAGATGGGAAAAAGAACGTTAGGCGAATGCGGCTTTCACCGCACTACGGTATTCCTCAAAAAACGCCGCGTTGGTCTTCGAGTCCGTGAAGACTTCCAGAATGGCCGCGCCGGTTTCGGCTGCAAAGAAAACCGGTAGCGCGGCTTCAAGTTCTGCAAATGACGAAACCGGGAAGTAGCGCAGGTTAAAATCCTTGGCCGTGTTCTCGGCCGTGAGCAGTTGGCGCGTCTCAAAAAACTCGTCCAGTTCCGGCTGCTGGCGCGGCCCGTCAATGATGCGGAAGATGCCGCCACCGTGGTTGTTGAACAGCACCACCCGCAGGTTGGACAGCGGGTAATTGTGCCAGAAGGCGTTACGGTCATAGAAAAACGCCACGTCGCCAGTCATCAAAACCACCGGCCGCTCCGGCTGGGCCAGCGCCGCGCCCACGGCGGTGCTGGTGCAACCGTCGATGCCGCTGGTGCCGCGGTTGGCGAAAACTTCAATTTGCCGGCCTTGCGGGGCACCGAGAATATTGGCGTAGCGCACGGCCATGCTGTTGGCTAAGTGCAGCGCGGTAGTTTCTGGAATCGCGGCTATGGACTGCCGGAAGGCTGAAAACTCATTGAATGCAGGTGCTTCAGTTGCAAAAAAATGCGACAGAAAATTAGCCGCAGCGTCATCGACCTCCTGCCAGAGGGCAGTTTCGATGGGCTGGTTCTTGGCCGCTCCTTCCGATAGTTGCTGAAAGAAAACTGCTGGCGACACCCGCACCACCCGCGTGAGTGAGCGGAAAGTATCGGCCGCTTCGCCAGCATCTTGTATGTGCCAGTGCTGCGCCGGGGCTGCATCGCGCAAAAACAGTTTCAGGCTTTTCGAAATCAGCGACTGACCGAAGGTGATAAGTAAATCCGGTTTCAGCGCCGCCTTGTGGTCCTTGCTCAGGCCCGCCAGAAAAATATCCTGCCGCTGCACGTCTGCAACTTCGCCCACATTGGCAATGATATCGCCTACCACCGGCACCTGTCGTGCCGTCACAAATTCGTAAAGTGCCGAGAGTAACCCGGGGTTACCGGGCTGCTGACCGGTTACCACCACTACGTGGCCCGCCTCCCGCAGCAACTGGCGCAACTCCAGAATTTCAGCCGGCGAAAGCGTCGCGTTGGAAGCGTGCTCCCGGATAATTTTCACATCCTTATCATACCCAATTTCCTCGCCGGGCTTCGGATAAAACGGCTCCCGCAACGGCACGTTCACCTGCACCGGCCCGGCGGGCGCGGCTTGGGCCAGATTGATGGCCTCGTTCACGATGCGCGCCGAATGCCACTTGGCATCAGCGTGCGAAGTATCAACCGGAAACTCAAACTCGCCCTTGGCGTGCGCACCGTACAAATTGCGCTGCCGGATGGTCTGCCCATCGAGCTGGTCAATCCATTCCGGCGGGCGGTCGGCGGTGAAAATCACCAGCGGAATGTGCTGAAAAAAGGCCTCCGCCACGGCAGGAGCATAGTTGAGCCCTGCGGTTCCTGACGTGCACACCAGCGCCACTGCCCTACGTTGCGCCTGCGCAATGCCCAGGCCAATGAAGGCAGCGGCCCGCTCATCGGGCACCACGCGCACGTTCAAATCGGGGTGGCGCGCAAACGCCAGCGTAAGTGGGGCCGAGCGCGAGCCCGGCGACAAAACGACATCGGTAATGCCGTGTTGGGCGCAGATTTCGGCGATGTTATAAACAGCTTGCATCATTCTTAATCAATCAAATATCACTGAAGCGCCGCGCCCACGGTTTGCAATTTCATTTCGGTTTCCTGCCACTCGCGGGCCGGGTCTGAGTCGACGGTGAGGCCGGTACCGGCATAGAGAATGGCTTCGGTGGGGCGCAGTTGGAGGCAGCGCAGATTCACAAACAAGCGGGCGATGCCGGGCGCAGCCACGTTCACCGGCCCAAGGAAGCCGCTATAGTAGGCACGGTCGTAGCCCTCGTGGCGGCGCAGGAAATCGAGCGCTGCCGTTTTAGGCATGCCGCCCACGGCGGAGGTGGGGTGCAGCAACCGCAGCATATCGGTGCCCAGTGAGGCGGCGTTGGGCACGTTTTGCAGGTCCACTTCAAAGTCGGTACGCAGGTGCAGCAGCTGCCCGGCGGCCACGGTGCGCGGGCCGGTTTCGTGGTATTCACGCAGGCGCAGCTGCTTGAAACAGCTCACGATATAGCGGGCCACCAGCGCCTGCTCTTCAATCTCCTTCTGTCGCCAGATGGCATCCTGCGGGCGCGTGTCCGGCAGCAGCGGCTGCGTGCCGGCCAGCGCCATGGTATGAAAATGCCCGTCGGCCGTAACCTCGGCCAGCACCTCGGGCGAGGCTCCCAGCCAAGTGCCCAGGCCTGGCACACTCACCAGCGACACAAAGGCGCGCGGGTATTTTTCACTCAGTTCCGCGAATGCTGCCAGCGGGTCGAACCCCGGCGGCAGTGGGCGGCGGGCGGCACGGGAACTCACCACCTTCACCACTTCTTTGGCCTCGATGGCGGCCACGCCGCGCCGCACCAGGGCGGTGTATTCGGCCTCGGTGGCGGCGGGCGGGGCGGGCTGGATGCCATAGTGCCAGGCCAACTCGGGCGGCGTGGGCAGGCCCAGCCATGCGGTGAGGCCCGGCACCAGCTCGCGGGCGGCCGGGGCCACGGTCACGGCTTCGGGCTCGGCCAGGTCGTAGCCCACGTCGGCGGGTAAGAATAATGCCGGATTGTGGTCCGAATCGCGGAACGGGAAGAATGCGAAACCGGCCGGGGCCTGGGCATCCAGCGCGGGCGGCAGGCCAGTGAAGGCGGCTTCGAGGGAGCGGGCTACCAGCAGGCGCGGGTGCGCGGCCGCAGGCTCACGCCAGAGGGCCAGCGGACGGTTGGTGCGCAGCGCGCCGGCCACAAGGTGGCGAAGCCGGGTTGGGGCATCCATGCCCGCCGCCACCGCCGGCCAGGGTAGGTATCGAAGTTGACCAGCCTGCATTTAAACCGCCTTCGGGTTAGCCGCCGGCAAATCAATCACCGCCATGGTAATGCGGCTAATGCAGACCAGTACTCCGGTTTCTTCGTGCGAAATACGGATTTCCCACACCTGCGTGCTGCGGCCGATGTGTACCGGCGTGGCGCGGCCCAGCACCCAGCCATCGCGCACGCCTTTGAGGTGGTTGGCGTTGATTTCGAGGCCCACGCAGGCCTGCTTGGTGCGGTCCACGCGCATGGCGGCCGCTATGCTGCCCAGGGTTTCGGCAAACGCCACTGATGCCCCGCCGTGCAACAGGCCCATAGGCTGGTGGGTGCGGCCATCCACGGGCATCCGCCCTTCGATGTAATCATCAGTCACGGCGGTGATTTCCATGCCGAGGGCATCGGCCAGGGTGGGGCGGGAGGCCGTCCAGCGCTTTACTTCTTCCAGATTCATGCAGTGGTGATAAACGGTTAGCGGTTAGGGGTGAATGGGATGGTTTTACTCAAGTGTATCCTTCGTAAATAACTAATCATTCATCGCTAACCGTTAACCACTAAAAGTCAAACTCCGTACTTTGATTAATTGTTGACCGATTATAACGCAAAACTACCGCGAAAGTGAGGCCCCGGACCATCTTCCTTCTGCGCCACGGCCAGACCGATTTCAACGTGCGCGGCATCGTGCAGGGCAGCGGCGTGGATTCCAGCCTGAACGATACCGGCCGCCGCCAGGCGGCCCAGTTCTTCGCGGCCTACGGTCACGTGCCCTTCGATAAAGTATATACCTCAGCCCTGCGCCGCACCCAGGAGTCGGTGCAACAGTTCCTCGACCTTGGTCTGCCCCACGAAGCCCACGCTGGCCTCAACGAAATAAGCTGGGGCGTGCGCGAGGGCACCCGCATCACCATGGAAGAGGATGCCGAATACCGCCAAGTGCTGGCCGGCTGGGTAGCCGGCGACACCCACGCCCGCCTCACGGGCGGCGAAAGCCCAGAGGAAGTGGCCGCCCGCCAGCGCCCGTTCATCGAGCTGCTAAAGGCGCGGGAGGACGAAGAAACTGTCCTCGTCTGCATGCACGGCCGGGCCATGCGCGTCATGCTCTGTCAGCTGCTCAACTACCCGCTCAGCTGCATGGAAGGCTTCGAACACAGCAATTTATGCCTGTACAAGCTGGAGTACACCGGCTCGGTGTTCACTATTAAGAATTTCCTGGACGTGACGCACTTGCAGGCAGTAGGCTGATTTGGCTGCATATGCATAGACTGTCATGCAGAGCGTGGCGAAGCACCTTTACCGCAATAAGTAATTCTATTACAATAGGTTATTTGTGCTGTAAAGATGCTTCGCTACGCTCTGCATGACGTTCTTTATTCGTTCGATGAGCAAGTCCTTACATTCTCCCTATAATAACATTGCCCCCGCCAACTTTTCCGGCTAATTTTGGCTTTCTCAACTCTAGCGCTTCTATATCCGATGGCCGAAATCATAAAAATGCCCAAAATGAGCGACACGATGACCGAAGGGACCATCGCGGCTTGGCTCAAAAAAGTGGGTGATAAAGTTAAATCCGGGGACATCCTGGCCGAAGTCGAAACCGACAAAGCCACCATGGAGCTCGAAAACTACGAAGACGGCACTCTGCTCTACATCGGGCCGAAAGAGAAGGATTCTGTGCCGGTTGATGGCATTCTTGCCATTGTGGGCAAGGAAGGCGAAGACATTTCGGGCCTGCTGAACGGCCAGAGCGGCGGTGCCGCTCCGGCGGTTGCCCCCGCCCCGGCTCCCGCCGCCGAAGCTCCCAAAGCACCTGAAGCTGCTCCGGCTGCTGCGCCCGCTCCGGCTCCCGCGCCAGTTGCTGCTGCCCCCGCTGCTCCGGCCGCACCCGCCAATGGCAAGAAGGCCACGGTGGTTCGCATGCCCAAAATGAGCGACACGATGACCGAAGGCACCATTGCCGCCTGGTTGAAAAACGTGGGCGACAAAGTGAAATCGGGTGATGTGCTGGCCGAAGTCGAAACCGACAAAGCCACCATGGAGCTCGAAAACTACGAAGACGGCACCCTGCTCTACACCGGCCCCAAAGCCGGCGAAGCCGTTGCGGTTGATGGTATTCTGGCCATCATCGGTGAAGAAGGTGCTGACATTCAGGCGCTGCTCGGCGGTGGCTCGGCTCCGGCCGCTGCTCCCGCTGCCGCCCCGGCAGCTCCCGCCGCAGAAGCTGCTCCGGCCGCTGCTGCACCGGCTCAACCTGCCGCTGCTCCCGCCAACAACGGCCGCATCTTGGCCTCGCCGCTGGCCAAGAGCATTGCCAAGGAAAAAGGCATCAACCTCTCGCAGGTAGTAGGTAGCGGCGACAACGGCCGCATCGTGCAGCGCGACGTGGAGAATTTCCAGCCCTCCGGTGCTGCTGCCGCTCCCGCGCCGCAAGCTGCTCCGGCTGCTGCGCCCGCCCCGGCCGCCGCGCCACAGGCAGCTGCTCCGGCTCCCGCTGCCAGCGCTCCGGCCTCGACCGATACCTACACCGATACGCCCGTGTCGCAGATGCGCAAGGTGATTGCCAAGCGCCTCTCCGAGAGCCTGTTCACGGCCCCGCATTTCTATCTCACGATGGAAATCAACATGGACAAGGCCATGGAAGCCCGCGTGAAGCTCAACGAGCTGTCGCCGGTGAAACTGAGCTTCAATGACCTGGTGCTGAAGTCGGCGGCCATTGCCCTGCGCTCGCATCCGGCCGTGAATTCCTCGTGGCTCGGCGACCGCATCCGTCAGAACAAGGTCATCAACATCGGCGTGGCCGTGGCCGTGGACGAAGGCCTGCTGGTGCCGGTTATCCGCAACGCTGACCAGAAAGGCTTGGCTACCATCGCCAACGAGGTGAAAGAGTTGGCCGGCAAAGCCAAATCCAAGAAGCTGCAGCCCGCCGAGTGGGAGGGCAGCACCTTCACCATCTCGAACCTGGGCATGTTCGGCATCGATGAGTTCACCGCCATCATCAACCCGCCAGATGCCTGCATCCTGGCCGTGGGCGGCATCAAGCAAACCGCCATCGTGAAAGATGGCGCGCTCGCCATCGGCAACATCATGAAAGTGACGCTGAGCTGCGACCACCGCGTGGTGGACGGCGCTACCGGCGCGGCCTTCCTGCAAACGCTGAAAAGCCTGCTGGAAGACCCCATGCGTTTGATGATTTGATTGCCATTATAACGGCTTCGTAACGCATTATAAAAAAACCAGCCTGACCAGCTGGTTTTTTTATGCCAGTTGGAGTTAGCTTGCAAAAATTAAAATACATTGATGTAACGATTTAGCTTAACCATTTCACCAGCTTGCCCTATGAGAAACAGTCTACTAGTAACATCTATTTGCTTGGTGAGTGGCGTGGCCTGGGGCCAGAGCACTACCCTCACCGGCCAGGTGCAGGATGCGGCGGGGCAACCCGTAATCGGGGCCACGGTGGTGGAGAAGGGCACCAACAATGGCACATCTACCGGGCCGGATGGCCGGTTTTCGTTGCGTGCCCGCACAGCGCAGCCCCGCCTCGTCATTAGCTCGCTGGGCTACAGCACGCAGGAAGTAGGCACCGAAGGCGGGGCCGTGACCGTGAAGCTGGCCGAAAGCAGCACCAGCCTCGATGCGGTGCAGGTGGTGGGCTCGCGCAGCCAGAACCGCTCGGTGACTGATTCGCCTTCGCCGGTCGACATCATTGATGTGCGGGAGGTGACGGCCAAAACCGGGCAGCTCGACGTGAACCAGCTGCTGCAATTCGTGGCACCCTCATTCAACTCGAACCGCCAGACCGGGGCCGATGGAGCCGACCATGTGGACCCCGCCTCGCTGCGCGGCCTGGGCCCCGACCAAACCCTGGTGCTCGTGAACGGCAAGCGCTGGCATCAGTCGGCCCTCGTGAACCTGTTTGGCAGCCGGGGCCGGGGCAATACCGGTACCGATTTGAATACGATTCCGGCCGCCAGCATCGAGCGGATTGAGATTCTGCGCGACGGGGCCTCGGCCCAGTACGGCTCCGATGCCATTGCGGGCGTCATCAACATCGTGCTCAAAACCAGTGTGAATGAGCTGACGGCCAACGTGAACTACGGCGCTTACGATGCCAAGTACCGCTTCGACGACAAGAAATTCGACGGCGGCAACTTCAACGCCAACCTCAACTACGGGGTGGGCGTGGGCAAGGGCGGCTTCGTGAATGCGACCGTCGATTTCAACCAGCGCCAGCACACCCAGCGCGCCAACGTGCCCGCCCCGGACGGCATCCAGCGCCGCGAATACGGCGACCCCAAGGCCAGTAATGCTTCGGCCTACCTCAATAGCAAGCTGCCCATCAACGAGAATATTTACGCCTATGTGTTTGGCGGTGTGAACATTCGGAAGGGCGATGCCTACGCTTACACGCGCTTCCCGACCGTGACGGACGACAACGGGAACCCGATTCCCAACCCGCGCAGCAACCCCACGCTCTACCCCAACGGCTTCGACCCCATCATTACCAGCGACCTCACCGACGCGCACGGCGCGGTGGGCGTGCGCGGCACTTTTGGCGGGTTCGATGTAGACTTGAGCAACGGTTTCGGCTCGAACCGCTTCCACTACGGCGTGGATAACACGCTGAACGCCACGCTGGGCGCGGCCTCGCCCACGTCGTTCGACGCGGGCGGGTTTCAGCTGCAGCAAAACGTGGTGAACCTCAACCTGAGCCGCAACTACAAAACCGTGCTCCAGGGCCTGAACGTGGCCATCGGCAGCGAGTACCGCCGCGAGTGGTACCAGATTTTTGCCGGCGAGGAAGGCTCGTACCGCAAGTATCCCGGCCCATTGAGCGACCGGGCGGCCGGCTCACAGGGTTTCCCGGGTTTCCAACCGCGTAATGAGGTGAAGGCCAGCCGCGACAACATCGGGGTGTATGCCGATGCCGAGCTGGACGTGACCAAAGCCTTTTTGCTGGCGGGCGCGGTGCGTTTTGAGAACTACTCGGACTTCGGCAGCAGCGTGACCGGCAAGCTGGCCACCCGCCTGAAGCTGAGCGAAACATTCTCGCTGCGCGGGACCGTGAGCACCGGTTTCCGGGCCCCGTCGCTGGCCCAAATTAACTTCAATACCGTGTTTACCAACGTGGTGGGCGGGAAGCCGGTCGATATTCTGCTGGACCGCAATAACGGGCCGGTATCTAAAGCACTGGGCATTCCGGCGCTCACGCAGGAGCGGTCGCAGTCGGCCAGCGTGGGTTTCACGGGCCGCGCCGGCTCGGTGCTTAGCTTCACCGTCGATGGCTACTACATCCACATCAAGGACCGGATTGTGCTCACCGGCACGTTTGCCGACGATGACCCCGAAATCGGGACCATTTTGCAGGGGCTGAACGTGGGCCAGGCCCAGTTTTTCGCCAATGCGGTTTCGACCGATACCTGGGGACTCGATGCCGTGCTTGCTAATACCCTGGGGGTGGGAGCGGGCCGCCTCACCACCACGCTGGCCGCCAACCTCAACCGCCTGCTCATTGTGGGCAAGGCCAAGACCACGCCGCTGCTCACGGGCAAGGAAGAAATCTTCTTTGGCGAGCGGGAGCGGGCCTTTGTGAAAGCCTCCGCGCCGCCCTACAAGGTCAACCTGACGTTCGATTACAGCCTCGGCCGTTTTGGGGCGCTGGTGCGGCTGGTGCAGTTCGGCCACGTCTTGCTCTATGATTACAACGGCGACCCCAACAAGTACCGCGACCGCCTGACCACCGACGTGGCCCTGTCATATGCCCTCACCAACCAGCTGCGCCTGTCGGTGGGCTCGTCCAACATCTTCAACGTGTACCCCAGCTTCTTCAATCCCCAGGCCACCGAAAACGGCGGGGCCTGGGACGCCGTGCAAATGGGCAGCAACGGCCGGTTTTATTTCGCCAAGCTGCAGTTTCGGGTGAGCAAGCAGTAGGGACCCGGTAGGAAATAAGTGAAAAGTAACGTCATGCTGAACGCAGTCGAAGCATTTCTACCGCAGCAGTAATCCAACCGAAAGGATTTACTTGCGCGGTAGAGATGCTTCGACTTGGCTCCGCATGACGTTCTTTTTGTTTCAGCGGTGCGGCTGGGAATAGCCGTTGTATTTTTGCGGCCTTATGCAAGCAAAAATCCGCTCTACTACCGTCCTCGGCATTCGCCACAACGGCGAAATCGCCGTGGGGGCCGACGGCCAGGCCACCATGGACAAGCACGTAGCCAAAAACAACGTGCGTAAAATCCGCAAGCTCCAGGATGGCAAAGTTGTGACCGGTTTCGCCGGCTCCACGGCCGATGCCTTCATGCTGCTCGACCGTTTCGATGAGAAGCTGACCAGCTACGGCGGCAACCTCAAGCGCGCCGCCATTGAACTGGCCAAGGACTGGCGCAAAGACCAGTACCTGCGCAAGCTGGAAGCCATGATGGTGGTGGCCGATAAAGACGAGTTGCTAATCCTTAGCGGCACCGGCGACGTATTGGAGCCCGACTCCGACGTGGCCGCCATTGGCTCCGGCGCGATGTATGCGCAGGCTGCCGCGCTGGCCCTCAAGAAGCACGCGCCGCATTTAACGGCCCGCCAGATGGTGGAAGAAGGCCTGCACATCGCAGCCGATATCTGCATTTACACCAATCATAACTTGATGATTGAGTCGCCTTCGTAGCGCCTGTCATCGTTTGTAAAAGAACGGTCATGCTGAGCGCAGCCGAAGCATCTCTACCGCTTCGTTGCAACTACTTTGATAGTTACACGGTAGAGATGCTTCGGCTACGCTCAGCATGACCGTTCGAATAGCACAGCAATAAACATTCCCCCAACCCAATGCAAATCACCAACTTCCTCAAGCATCATTATCGCCACTTCAACGCTGCTGCGCTTATCGACGCGGCCGATGGCTACAACAAGCACCTCGCCGAGGGCGGCAAAATGATGATTACCCTGGCCGGGGCCATGAGCACCGCCGAAATGGGCATCCAGCTGGCCGAGCTGATTCGGCAGGACAAGGTGCAGATTATCAGCTGCACCGGCGCTAACCTGGAGGAGGATATCTTCAACCTGGTGGCTCACGATTTCTACGAGCGCGTGCCCAACTACCGCGACCTCACGCCCGCCGATGAGCAGGCCCTGCTGGAGCGCCACATGAACCGCGTGACCGATACCTGCATCCCCGAGGAAGAGGCCATGCGCCGCCTGGAGCACGTGGTATTGAAGTTCTGGGAGAAGGCCGACAGCGAAGGCAAAGCCTATTTCCCCCACGAGTTTTTCTACCAGATTCTGCTGAGCGGCGAGCTGGAGCAGTACTACCAGATTGACCCCAAAGACTCCTGGATGCTGGCGGCGGCCGAGAAAAACCTACCCATCATCTGCCCCGGTTGGGAAGATTCTACGCTCGGCAACATCTTCGCCGGCCACGTGATTTCGGGCGATATCAAGAACGTGCACACCATGCGCACGGGCATTCAGTACATGATTTACCTGGCCGAGTGGTACACCGCGCAGGCTACGGAAGAGAGCAAAGTGGGCTTCTTCCAGATTGGCGGCGGCATTGCCGGCGACTTCCCCATCTGCGTGGTGCCCATGCTGCACCAGGATTTGGGCCGCACCAGCGTGCCGCTGTGGGGCTATTTCTGCCAGATTTCGGACTCCACCACCAGCTACGGTAGCTATTCGGGCGCGGTGCCGAACGAGAAAATTACCTGGGGCAAGCTGGGCGAGAAAACGCCGAAGTTCATCATCGAAAGCGACGCTACCATCGTGGCTCCGCTGATTTTTGCCATCGTGCTGGGGCAATAATCGTTGCCTTGAATTGAAGCAAAAAAGCCCGCCGCTGAATTCAGCGGCGGGCTTTTTATTGTGTCCTGACCAACGCTATTTCTTCGTCACGCGCACGTCGACGCGGCGGTTTTGGGCGCGGCCTTCGGGGGTGTCGTTGCTGGCGATGGGGTGGGCGTCGCCGTAGCCTTCGGCGGTGATGCGGGCCCCGTCGATGCCATTGCTGACGACGGCTTGCCGCGCAATTTTGGCGCGGTCGTCGCTGAGGGCCATATTCATAACAGCTTTTCCTTTGTTATCGGTGTAGCCGCCGAATTTCAGGGTGGCCGTCGGGAAGGCTTTGAGGATGGCGGCCACGTTCTTCAGCTGGGCCTGCGACTCGGCGGTGAGGGTCGACTTGCCGGTGTTGAAGTACACGCGGTCGAGGCTCATCCAACCCTGGGTTTTGTCGGCGCTCACGGTCTGGGTTTTGTCGTTGAGGAAGTTGAACAGCCGCGACTCGAACGAGTTGCTGCCCACGTTCAGCACCGTGCCGTCGGGCAGCTTCACTTCGGTGTTGGCCCCGGTATCGTAGATGTAATTGCCGCTGGCGGCATCGTAGCGGCCGGTTGGGGCGGCAGCGGGGGCGGGAGCCGGCGGGACGGTCGTTATCGTGGTATCCGTGATGGTGGTGGTAGTGGCGGTGGGCTCGGTGGTTTCCGGGGTTTTGTTGCAGCTGCGCATGAAGTAGAACAATCCAGCCAGCACGGCCAGGGCGAGCAGCAGCAGCGGTAACCGACTGGGCGAGGTGGCGCGCGGTTCCACGTTGCGGAAGGCGGTGCGGCCGGCCTCGCCGGTGCGGTTGGCCGCCGCCGAAACCGTGTTGCCGATGCCGGCCGCCGCCCCGCCCAGGCCCAGGCCGGAAAGCATGGTGCCCAGGCCGCCCGGCAGGCCACTCAGCGCCCCCATGATGCTGCTGCGCTGGCTGCTGAGGTAGCTGCCGAAGCCGTTGGCATCCAGCTTATTTTCGGCGGCGTGCTTGCCCAGCAGGCCCAGCGCCACGGGCACGGCCATGCCCAGCAGGCTGCCGGTGGTGGACTCGCGCACGCCGGCTTGCTGGCTCACGCCTTCCACGGCCGCCGTGTAGTGCGTACCGAGCACGGAGCGCAGCAGCTCGGCCCCTTTGTTCAGCAGGCCGCCATCGGTGGCCGGCGCGGTGGTGTGCACGTTGCTGGTGCCGCCCAGCAGGCTGCCCAGGTTATTCAGAATGCCGTTGGTGTGCGCCTGACTGGCCAGGCCAAACAGCTCGGCGGTGCCACCGGGCTGCTGCGAGCGCGCAAAAAGCCCCCCCAACGCCAGCGGCACAATGCTGCGCAGGGCCGTGCCAATGCTGTTTTCGCTCTCCCCCAATGCCGTACTCGCCTGGCGTACGGTAGCGCCCCCGAAGTAATTCTGAACTAGTTCAAGCAGGTTCTGGCTCATGTCGATGGGTTGAAAAGTGAAAAGATGGGTCTGGGGGCGGTTGTGCTTTCCCCGCTTTCTTGAATTAAATATAGTTGTTTTTGTATAAATATAGGCAATGTGCTATGTTGGCATTTGATGGCTGCCGGGAAAATCGGTATTCGTCTATGAAGACTTGGCTACGCGAGCACCAAAAAGCAAAAGAGCCTGCCGCTGATGAAGCGACAGGCTCTTTTGTTACTGTGAATTTTATTTCCTTTCTAGTTCTGCAATTCTTTTCAGAACAGCAGTTCTATTCTTCGATGACAGCATCCATTTAGGAAGTCTGCTTTGTAAACTGGCGTTGTTCCACCCGTGTACTGTTTGGGTCCTTTCCCGCAGTTTTGCTTCTACATATTGCTTCAGCCAATTAAGGTGGTTCATGTTGTAGGCATAAAGTGTTTCATCCTTGCACGGAACCTGATACCACAGAGGGTAGCGAAAAAAGCAATCTACAGGCGGACCAAACAGAATCCCGTCATACTGTTCATAATTAAAATGAGCAGTTACAAAGGCATTAGGGTTGCCATCCCAGATTTTATAAAATGAGCAATTGGGGCATGAAAATTTAGCTTCCCAAACTTCCTTATAATGTGTCTTGACTACCCCTTTCGAGCCACATTTAGGGCACACAACTAGGATTTCATCCATGAAGTCACCTAAAGAACGATACTCGAAATACATAGTCAGAATTTAGGATGGTGAATTCAGCTGTGAAAAAGCTACGCCAGCTCCAATTCCCGCGTCTTCACCATGCCCACGGCCTCAAACGCCTGGCTCAAATCCAGCATCAAGTCCTGCGGGTCTTCGACGCCGATGCTCAGGCGAATCATTTGGGCAGTGATGCCCATTTCGGCCTGCTCGGGCACCGAGATATCGGAGTGGGTCATGGTGGCGGGGTGCTCGGCGAGGCTTTCGGTGCCGCCGAGGCTCACGGCCAGTTTGATTAGGCGCAGGGCATTCAGGAAGCGGAAGGCTTCGGGCTCGCCGCCTTTGATGTCGAAGGAAATCATGGAGCCGGGCGAGAGGCAGTGGCGGCGGTAGATATCCTGCTGAACGGGGTTGTGCTCCAGGTGCGTGAGGTAGTAGGTGTTCGCCACCAGCGGGTGGGCGCGGAGCCAGTCGGCGATGATTTGGGCGGAGTGGGCGGCGCGCTCCATGCGCAGCTTGAGGGTTTCGAGGGAGCGCATGAGCATCCAGCCGGTGTTGGGGTCGCACATGGTGCCCATGAAGGTGCGCATGGCTTTTATCTCCTTCATGAGGGGCTTGCTGGCCAGGGCCGCGCCCGCGATGAGGTCGGAATGCCCGCCCAGGAACTTGGTGGCGGAGTAGAGCACCACATCGGCTCCGTGCTTGAGGGGGTGCTGGAAAACGGGCCCGAGGAAGGTATTATCGACCACGAGGCGCACGGGCTTGTCGGCCGTGGAATACTTGCGGGCCAGGGCCCCGCAGGCTTCCAGGTCGATGAGGTGGTTGGTGGGGTTGGCGGGGGTTTCCACGAAAATCATGGCCAGGCTGCCGGGCGCAAGGGCGGCGGCCAGGGCTTCCATTTCGGCCGGCGTGGCGTGGGGGCGGAAGCCCACGGCCGTGATGCCGAACTTGCGCAGCACGTTTTTCAGGAAGAAATCGGAGCCGCCATATACCGGCTCGGAGTGCAGCACCACGTCGCCGGGCTGGAGCAGGGCCAGCAGCGTGGTGCTGATGGCGGCCATGCCGCTGGCGAAGCTGGCGGCGTCCTCGGCCCCGTCCCAAAGGCAAAGGCGGTGCTCCAGAATCTCCAGGCTGGGGTTGTTGAGGCGGGAGTAGATGAGGCCCATTTCCTCGTCGGGGCCTTGCTGGCGCAGGCCGTAGGCCAGCTCGAAGAAGGCCTTGCCCTCCTCGGCGCTGTTGAAGACGAAGGTGGAGGTTTGGAAAATGGGCGGCTTGATGGCGCCCTCGCTCCAGGCGGGGGTGTAGCCGTAGCTCATCATGAGGCTTTCGGGGCGCAGCTTTTGGCCGCCGATGCGGGCTTGGTCGTGCAGGGTGGGCATGAAGTGGGGGTTGGGTGGGAGTGAGGAAATAAAGTGGGGCGAAGGTAGGATTTTGTTTTGAGGAAGGGCACAAAAAAGCCCCGCCGCTGGGGAGCGGCGGGGCGTAGGATGTATTGATGGTGCGGGCCTGCGGCCCGTGCCCACTAGTAGCGGGCCTCCGGCCCGCGACGTGAGGACGACACCGTGGTGAATCGTTTAACGATTGCAGGCCAGAGGCCTGCTACTAGTCGGCACGCGCCGCAGGCCCGCGCCATCCGACGCTACTATTCGCGCTATTTTTTCAGCGCCGTCGGCGTGAAAATCTTCGGGTCATACAGCGCCTTCACGTCGTCGGGGGTGTCGATGTGCAGCGTGATTTGGTCGAGCAAATTCAGCTTGAGCTGGCGGGCGGCGGCTTTGCGCAGCTTTTTTTCCTCCTTGCTGTCGCCCTGCACTTCGCCTTTGCTCTCGCCCTGGGTGCCGCGGGCAACGGCGTAGTTTTTCTTGAATTTGAAGGCGCGGTCGGCCAGCTCGGCCCCGAGGTCATCCTTATAGGTGGCGGTGAGGGTAGCCACGCGGTCGAGCAGGGTAGGCAGGTCTTTGAGCGTGACGCTGCTGTACTCCGAGCGACCGTGGGGCAGGAATTCGGCCAGGGCCTGGGGGTTGGATTTCTGGCGGCCGAAGACGTATTGCACGTCCACGAGCAGCTCTGTTTTGGCAAACTCCTTGAAGTCGGCCCGCAGCTTTTCCACGGCGTCGGTATTACCGCCGCGCGTGCCCACGGTCACGTCCTGGTCGCCCAAGAGGGCGGCGTAGGCATCGTAGTGGGGTTTGAGGGCGGCAATCATGGCCGTGTAGCGGCCGTCTTGGTTCTGGCCGGGCCATCCGGGTGAGGGTGCCGTCCATGAGGTCGCGGAAGTCCTCGCGGGCCAGGTTTTTGGTAGCGAACGGGTTTTTGAGAAAAGGAAGGAACATGAGCAGGAATTGGATAAATGGTTGACCGGCAAGGTAGGGAAATAAGCCGGTCGGCCAATTATTCTGTTTAAAATCCTGCTTCCAAACGTTTGGAAGTTGAGTTTTGGGGCCAATGTTCCTTCCAAACGTTTGGGATGGAGGAATTGGGGCCAATGTTCCTTCCAAACGTTTGGGATGGAGGAATTGGAGCCAAATGTCCTTTCCAAACGTTTGGAAGTCGGGTTTTGAGGCAAAATGTGCCTTTCAAATGTTTGGGAGGGAGGAATTGGGGCTAATTGTGCCTTGCCAAACGTTTGGAAAGGGATAAATTCATAATTCAACCGCCATAAGTTTATTGCCTATAGGAGCATCGGATTCGTTGAACTGACACCAAACAGGGCATTGATTCGGGGTTGGACAGCCCAGATGCCAATTGGGAAAAACCAGATTATAAAAATCTCGCCGAGGTAATCCGCGAATACTACCGGACGTTGCAACTCGGTCGCTTTTAAAGATTTCGCGTTAAAATAAATGCAGTAAAAAATGCCGGCCATCGACAACAGGTGGAGCGGAATGATAACTGCGAGGGCCGATGCCGTCAGCCCATTCGTAGCCCCAAGCGGTGCGCCGAACATGTCTGCAATGATTAATGTAATGTAGGCAGAGGGGATGAACAAGGCTATTTTAAAGCGGGTTATGTTCATCGACACGGTAGGGGGAAGCTTTTGTTGTAAGCCAGTTGCTAACGCATAAAGCCAACTGAAGAAAACGCCTACAAATAATAAAAGCATCGCTGCGAATACCCGAAAGGAGAAATAGTCGCCCGATGCATGTGTACTAATCGTAACAAAGTCAGCAGTAAGAACAGGAATGAATAATAGCGTGAAAAGCTGCCAGTGTTTAATCTTTAATAAAAATTTCATTATTGAATGTGTGGTCAGAATAAGAATTCAGATGCTACCTCAGTCTCACGAATAGCCGCATAGCAAGTTTTTCAAAGATATGCCCCCTATCCCCAAAAAAATCCTGGCCCGCCAGCACGAAATCACCGCCGATTTCCGGCGCGAAGTCGACCAGCACATCGCTGACATCGTGGCCGGCCGGGCCACCGAAATGTGGGAAGTGCGCGACCTGGCCGCCCGGCTCTGCATCCACCCCACGCACCTGAGCAATACCCTCAAGCTCACCACCGGGCATTCGCCGTGCTTCTATTTCGAGGCCCGCATCATGGACGCGGCGCGCGCGCTGCTGCTCGACCCGCACCACCCCGTAGCCGCCGTGGCCGCCACCCTCACCTTCGACCCCTCCAATTTCACCAAGTTTTTCAAGCGCTTCCAGGGCTGCACCCCCAAGCAGTACCGCGAGCAGGCCTGGGCCGCCCAACGCGCCGAAATTGCGGAAGCTGTCACCATTTAAACGGAACTACTCACCATAAATCCGGGGGCCAGGGGCCGGACCTTTGCCTCATCATTCACCCCAACGAAATTGATTCGATGAGCACCTCCAAAATCGCCCTCGTCACCGGCGGCAGCCGTGGCTTGGGCAAAAACATGGCCCTGAGTCTCGCCAAAAAAGGCATCAGCGTCATCCTCACCTACCACAGCCAGCAGGCTGAAGCCGCCAGTGTAGTGGCCGAAATCCAGGCCCTGGGCCAGCAGGCCATGGCTTTGCAGCTCGATGCGTCCAATGTGGCCGGCTTCGATGCCTTCTTCGCCCAGGTCAAAACCGCGCTGCACGACACCTTCCAGGCCGAGCAGTTCGACTTCCTGATAAACAACGCCGGCACCGGCCTGCACGCCAGCTTCGCCGACACCACCGAGGCGCAGTTCGACGCCGTGATGAACATCCACCTCAAAGGCCCCTACTTCCTCACCCAAAAGGCCCTGCCACTGCTGGCCGACGGCGGGCGCATCATCAACATTTCCTCGGGGCTGGCCCGGTTTGCGCTGCCCGGCTCGTCGGCCTACGCCGCCATGAAAGGGGCCATCGAAGTCCTGACCCGCTACCAGGCCAAGGAGCTGGGCGCGCGCGGCATCGCGGCCAATGTAGTAGCCCCCGGTGCCATCGAAACCGATTTTGGCGGCGGCGTGGTGCGCGACAATGCCCAACTCAACGCCTTCGTGGCCTCCCAAACGGCCCTCGGCCGCACCGGCCAGCCGGAGGATATCGGCGGCGTGGTGGCCTTCCTCTGCACCGAAGAAGGCCGCTGGCTGAACGCCCAGCGGCTGGAGGCGTCGGGCGGGATGTTCGTGTAGGGGGCGAACCGGAACTGACTGAACGTCATGCAGAGCGCAGCGAAGCATCTTTACTGCTCAAGTAATCAGATTTACTACTGCGGTAAAGATGCTTCGCTGCGCTCTGCATGACGTTCAGTTAATCGTACAGCCACAAAAAAAGCCTTCCCGCTACGCAGCGGGAAGGCTTTTGACTTTCTGAATGACTTAAACCAGGCTATTTGCCGCCCGCCCGCCGCGTCCGGTACGAATCGACCTGCTGGCGCAGCACGGCCAATAAGGAGCCGTAGCGCTGGCGGGCTTCCTGGGTGCTTTCCAGTCGTTGGAGTCGGGAGTTAATCAACTCCGAGAAGTCTTCGACGGAATAAGGACGTTTCGGCGCGGAGGACACGAGCGGAACAACAAAAGGGTTTGGGCAATATAGCAGAGGCGCTACGTCATATACGTAGCGCCTCAAACATAAGACTTAAAACCGAAACAGCGGCCGGGCCGGGTTCCAGATGCCCCACGGAATCATGAGCAAAACCAGTACCAAGGCCACGCCGAAATAGAGCAGGGCCTTGCGGTGCTTTTGGGTGCTATCGCTGGTTTTCTTGACGGCGATGCGGCCCACCTGCGCCACCACGGCGGCCAGAATCATCACCACCGCGTGCTCCATGCCGAAGAAGCGAATGATGGGGTCCTTCATGGCCCCGGCCTGTTTCATGGCGTGCAGGCCCACGGCGCTAAGGTCGAAATACAGGCCCAGGCCGATGATAACCTGCAACCACATGAAGCCCGAAAAGGCGGCGCTCATGCCGTTGTCGGCGCTCAGGAAGGGGCGGCGGCCGGTGTAGCCCACGTAGGCGCGGTACACGGCAATGAGGCCGAAGATGAGCACGAACCAGCGGGACCAGGAGTGCAGAACGAGAAGGGTTTGGTACATAAAAAGGGGAAGAGGTGAGCAGAGAAAATCAGTTGCAAAAGTGGCCTAAGCAGGAGTCAGAGCCAACTTTTTCTTGTCGCGGTGCACCACGAACATAACCACGAACAGCGACACATACGGCAGCGCACACCCAATGCCAAACCACCGCCAGAACGAGCGGCCGTGGCTGTACGCCATAAACGCCGTCATAATCGGCATGAAAAACAATGGCGTCAGAATAACAATAAGGGCCTCAATCATCGAAAAAATAGCGCTAAACAGTGCCGTAAAGGTAGGGCTGCCAGCCGTGCGGTCAACCCGGGCGCGGGCAGCGGTGCGGCTAGAGCTGCGTTGGCCACTGGTGTGGCGGCCGCTGTTGCCGGGCGGCTTTTTCCTCCCGCCACTTATCACGCATGGCCATGAACAGCGCGATAAATACCGACACAAACGGCAGCAGCAGCCCCAAACCAAACCACCGCCAGAACGAGCGGCCGTAGTTATAAGCAATGTAGCCGGTGATGGGCGCGAAGACGAGCAGCGAAACCCCGAAAATGAGCAGCAGGCGAAGAAAGAACACGGAAATTGAGGGATGGAATGGAAATAATTATGCTATTGGAACGTCATGCTGAGCGAAGTCGAAGCATCTCGCGTGTGGTAGTAACTCAATCGTTGGCTACGTCGACCTTCGATTGAAAAGGGGTTAGTGATGGCACGCGAGATGCTTCGACTTCGCTCAGCATGACCGTGCTTTTTTCGTTCTAGTTGAGTAGTTCTACCGCACCTTGCCGCGCTTCACCAAGTAGGCATACAGCACTTTCTCGAACGGTTCGCGCACGTCCACAGGCACGAAATCGATGCGCAACTGGCCGCAGCGTTGGGCCAGCTCCTGCTCGTAGGCCGTCATGGCGGCCTGGTATTGCTCCTTCACCTGCGAGGGCTGGAGCTTGATTTCCAGGCCGGTTTCCACGTCTTCAAAGATGTAGGGCCGCTCGGCGAAGTCAAAATTGGCCTCCGTGGCGCGGTCGAGGACGTGGAACAGCAGCACTTCGTGGTGCTGGTGCTTGAGGTGCTGGAGGGCGGCCAGGGCGGCTTCCTGCTCCTCGGCCCCGCGCCCCAGCATATCGCTGAACAGGATGACGAGCGAGCGTTTCGGAATCTGCTGCGCGATGGCGTGGATGGTGCCGGCCACGTCGGTGCCCCGAACGGTTTTGGGCGCGGGTGGGCGCTCCAGTAATTTTTGTAGGGCCAGCAGCAGCGTGTGCCGGTGGGTGCTGGTGGAGCGCACCGGCGTTTGCAGCTCAATGGTATCGGCGAAGGTGACGAGGCCCACGGCATCGCGCTGGCGGGTGAGCAGCGTGGTGAGCGCAGCGGCGGCCAGAATGCTGAATTTCAGCTTGTCGAACCCCGGCGCGGGGTAGTACATGCTGGGGCTTACATCGAGCAGAATGTGGGCGCGCAGGTTGGTTTCCTCCTCGTAGCGCTTCACGAACAGCTTATCGGTGCGGGCAAAAACCTTCCAGTCGATGTGCCGCGTGCTCTCGCCGGGATTATACAGGCGGTGCTCCGAAAACTCGACCGAAAAGCCGTGGTAGGGCGACTGGTGCAGGCCGGTGATGAACCCATCCACCAGCTGGCGGGCCAGAAACTCAAGGTTCTCAAAGGAGCGGATGGCGGCGAGGTCGAGGGGCATGCAAGGGGCGGGAGAGGAGCTTTGGGGCAAAGGTTTGGGGCAGTTGAGAGCATAAAGAACGTCATGCAGAGCGCAGCGAAGCATCTTGCCCGCCACCAGCAATCCAATCGAATGAGTTACTTACTGCGGGCAAGATGCTTCGCTGCGCTCTGCATGACGTGCTGCTTGGTCGTTCCTGCCTTCAACATCAACGCTACCCCCGCCGTTTATCTTTACCGCAACTTTCGTAAGTTAGTCCTTTCAACCAACCGACCAATTCTATTTCCCACTCATACCCCACCCAATTCCAGTGGACGACCGTCACGACCAGGAAGAAATTTATTCCCAACGCATTAAAGCCGGCAAGCGCACGTACTTCTTCGACGTGAAAGCCACCCGCGGCCAGGATTACTACCTGACCATCACCGAGAGTAAGCGCCGCCAGAACGGCGACGACTCCGTCTCGTACGAAAAGCACAAAATCTTCCTCTACAAGGAAGATTTCCTCAAGTTCGTGGATGCCCTGCAGGATGCCGTGGACTACGTGCGCGAGGAGCTGCTGAGCCCCGAGGAAGTGGCCGAGCTCGACCGCCCCCGCGACTACGACGACCGCGACCAGCCCCGCCGCGAGGTGGAGCGCCCCGCCTTCGACCCCAACCGCAGCGACGACAGCTTCTAGGGCAGCGGCAAGCCACAAGCGGCAGCAAACAGCTAGGACTTGTGGCTTACCGCCGGCATGTTTTTCAACGGCGCGACTGGACTTTGGTCTGGTCGCGCCGTTTTGCGTGGCGACAGGCCGTACCTTTGCGGCCGAATTGCCCGCAATTCAACACTTAACATTCAACACTCAACCCTACTTAAATGGGCCTCCGCTGCGGTATCGTCGGCTTGCCGAACGTCGGTAAATCCACCCTTTTCAACGCGCTTTCGAACGCCAAGGCCGAATCGGCCAACTACCCGTTCTGCACCATCGAGCCCAACGTGGGCGTCATCACCGTGCCCGATGAGCGCCTCCAGATTCTGGAAGCCCTCGTGAACCCCAAGCGCGTGCTGCCCACCATTATCGAGTTTGTCGACATCGCCGGCCTCGTGAAAGGTGCCAGCAAGGGCGAAGGCCTGGGCAATAAATTCCTGGCCAACATCCGCGAGGTGGACGCCATCATCCACGTGGTGCGCTGCTTCGACGACCCCAATATCGTGCACGTAGCCGGCGGGGTTGACCCGGTTTTCGACAAAGACGTTATCGACACCGAACTGCAAATCAAAGATTTGGAGAGCATCGATAAGAAGCTGTTGAAATCGGAGCGCAGCGCCAAGGCCGGCGATGCCGTGGCCAAGAAGGAAGTGGTGTCGCTACAGAAATTCAAAGCTGCCCTTGAAGGCGGGGCCAATGCCCGTGCCGTTGATGCTTCGGCCGACGACCTCGAAGCCGTGGCCGATTTGCAGCTGCTCACCATCAAGCCCGTGATTTACGTGGCCAACGTGGACGAGGCCAGCATTGCCAGCAACGGCAACAACCACGTAACCGCCCTGCGCGAGCACGTGAAAGCCGAAGGAGCTCAGGTGGTGCTGGTGTCAGCCGCTATCGAAGCCCAGATTGCAGACATGGAAGACCCCGAGGAAAAAGAAATGTTCCTGGGCGAATACGGCCTCACCGAGTCGGGCCTGAACAAGCTAATCCGCGCCAGCTACGAGCTGCTGAACCTGATTACCTACTTCACCGCCGGCGTGCAGGAAGTACGCGCCTGGACCATCCATCGCGGCGACAAAGCCCCGGCTGCGGCCGGTGTTATTCACTCCGATTTCGAGAAAGGCTTCATCCGCGCCGAGGTTATCAAGCTGCCGGATTATCAGGAATACAAGACCGAAGTAAAAATCAAGGAAGCTGGCAAAATGGCCGTGGAAGGCAAGGAATACGTGGTACAGGATGGCGACATCATGCACTTCCGGTTTAATGTTTAACTGATATCCCCTTTATTTAGGGCTTTAATCACCCCAACCGATTTCGGTTGGGGTTATTTTTTTTCGAAAATGGCAAAAATTACTATAAACAGGAATGTTGCTGGCTTGAGGTATCCTACTCTTGCAAGCATAAAAGGGCGGTCGAGTACAATCCGAGCCGAATTTATTAAATCGGTTATCCCCGAAATAATACCCAATCCAATGGAGATTGAAGAAGCATTAGCAGTGCTTCAGCAAAATAAGGGAAGTTTATGTTGTTCTTATTGTGGAGACACTCCCACTGAATGGGACCACTTCTTTTCGGCTGTTTCTAATAAAATGGCCACAGGCTATATTACGGAAGTATACAACTTGGTTCCCGCCTGTGGAAAGTGTAACCAATCAAAAGGAGCAGCTTATTGGAAAAACTGGATTCGCGGCAAAGCAACACTCTCGCCCACATCTAGATTGAGTAATGGTAAATTAAACATTACAAAAGAGCAGCTTGAAGTCAAAATTGGCATTCTCAAAGACTTCGAAGAATGGGGTAAAGCCAGAATTACTAAACTTAATTTTGATAGTGTTTCTGGGCATGAATTTGCCGAATACTTTAAATCTTGTGAGGATTTAATTGACAAGCTCGCCGCCTATGAAGAAACGGCAATCGCGCTGAAAATTAAAGTAGAAGGAACATTACAAAAACGGACTTAAGGAAAAGGCCAACTCATAATTATGAGTTGGCCTTTTCCTTAAGTCCGTTTTTGTAATTCTAGCGACCTACCACCTTATAAAGCATGCCCTTGGGCAACTTATCGGTAGTTTTCATGCCATTCACGATGGCCAGCTCCTCGTAGCGCTTCGACGGAACCCCGGCGGCAGCCAGGGCCGAAGCCAGCGTTTGATTGCCGGTGGCGGTGCGGATGTGAATGTGCTCGGGCTGGCGGTTCAGCTTGTTGGCATCGGTGAGGCGGGCGTAGCCTTGGGCGGCCTGCTGAAACTGCGGCGCGTAGGTGCTGAACGAAGCCGGGGCGGCCAGGCCCACGAAGGCGTAGATGCTTTTGCCGTCCTGAATGAGCTGGGCCAGCACGTGGGCGGGCGTGCTGCTTTGGTCGCTGGCCTGCTGGTCGCCTTCAAACACGAGGGCCGGGAAGCCGTTGATGGTGGTTTTGCTGGCATTGGCCGAGGCCAAGCCGATGGATTTGGCGAGGCTCTGGCCGGCTTCATCCAGCGAGCTGCCGCTGGCTCCGAGGAAAACTAAGAGGGCTTTGCCATTGGGCTCGGCCATCTGGAATTTGTCGGGGGCGTTCTGCGATTTCCAGCCCGAGGGGATGGGGAAGCGGAATTTCAGGTCGGGGTGGTAGAACACGCCGCTTTCCACGAAGCCCTGGCGCGGGTCTTCGCCGAAGGTCAGGCCCTCGATGGAGCGTAGGTAGGCGTCGCGGTTCACGGCCAGGGTGCGGTTGCCCACGCTTTGCTTGGCCTGGGCGGCCAGCTGCTTCACGCGGGTGTAGCGGTCGGCCGAGTTGGGGTGGGTGCTCAGGAAGGTGGGAATGCTGCTGCCGCTCTGGGCCTCGGTGCGCTCCAGGGTCTGGAAGAAATCGGCCATGTGGCTGGCATCGTAGCCGATTTTGGTGGAGTATTTCACGCCCAGGCCGTCGGCCTCGTTCTCGTCGTCGCGGCCGTATTTCAGCATGCCCAGGCCTACCACCTGCTGCGCCACGCCGCCCACCGACTGCATCACGCGCGGGGCCAGCACCGAGCCCAGTATCATGCCGATGCCGGCGATGGTGCTGCGCGTCTGCTGCTTCTTGCCGTGCTGGGCGGTGATGTGGCCGAGCTCGTGCCCGAGCACGCCGGAAAACTGGGCCTCGTCATTGAAATACGCCATGATACCGCGCGTGAAGTACACGTGGCCGTCGGGCGTGGCGAAGGCGTTGATAATAGGCGAGTCGACGATGGTGAAGCCGTAGTCGCCGGGACGGTCGGAGATGGCCGTCATGGCCTTGCCCCGCGCCGAGATGAGGCTTTGCAGCTTGGCATTATCATAGAGGCCAAACTGGGCGATAACGGCCGGGTCGGGCTTGGCACCTTGCAGCGGGCGGGCAGCGGGAATGGTTCTGACGGGGGAAGTCGCCGGGCGGCGGGCCGCCCAATCAGTCATGCTGGAAGAGCTGGCCAGCGGCATCAGCAGCGCAAGTAGCGCGCCGGTGCGCAGGGAGGGAAGAAGCGAAAGATTCATGGGAATAAATAAAGCGGAATTACCGGTGAAGGTCAGCGAATGGGCTTGCAACGTCGGCAGGGCAAATGCGGTTACGCCGCGCTACGGTTAGGCCTGATACTGACGGCGGCTGGCCTTGCGTTGGAGCCGTCCGGGGCAAGCCCCGCTAGGGTTATGCCATTTTCCTGCCAGTTTGCGGCCAAACCAGTCACATTCACCCAAAACACACGCAATGCTCAAGAACATTGCGCCTGCTTTTGCCCGCTTGTTTTCAATTTTTTCGATGACCATCTCCCGTTTGTGGCCCGTGTGGCTGCCCGCAGCTTTTTTATTTCTGGCGTGCAGCCGCCAGCCCACGGCCAGCAGCGCCAGCCGGTTTGTGCCCGCGCCGCCGGTGGTGGATGGGCTGGCCACGGAGTGGACCGACTCGCTGCACTACGACCCCACCAGCAAGCTGCAATATCAGGTGCTGAATGACGGCCGCGCGGTGTATCTGCGCATCAAAGCCGCCGACCCTACTACCCAGGCTAAAATCGTGCGGCTGGGCCTCACGGTCTGGCTCGATACCACGGGGCGCAACCAGCACCAGTTCGGGGTGCATTTCCCGCTGGGCCAGATGGGCGGACGCGGCCCGGCTGAAGGCCGCGACCAGCAACCCGATAATGGGGCCGATGCCTCCACCGACCGCCAGATGGCCCGGCGCGAGCGCATGACTCGCATGATTGCCAACATGCGCGAGATGGAGCTGATTAATTACAAAGGCAGCAAGGAGCCCACCCTCACCGACAACCAGTCGCAGCTCGGCGTGAAGGCCGCCTTGGCCGTGGATGCGCAGGAAGACCTGATTTACGAGCTGGCCGTGCCGCTACGCTTGCTCTACCACAAGCTGCCCGCATTGGCTACCGGCCAAAAAGCCGTAGTAGGCGTCACGCTGGCCGGCGGCAAGCTCACCATGCCCGGCCAGGGTGGCGGGGGCGGAGGTATGCAGGGCGGCATGGGTGGCGGCATGCGCGGCGGCGGTGGAATGCGCGGTGGTGGCGGCTATGGCGGGGGCGGCATGCGTGGTGGCGGCGGCTACGGTGGCGGGGCACAAATGACCCCGCTGACGCTGAAAACCAGCGTGCAGCTCAGCGCGAAGTAGCCGAAGCCGGGCACGCCTGGGCTACTGCCGGCTGTTCATATCCACGGCTTTGTAGCCGATGAGCAGGTCGGCGCGGGTGCCGGGCGGGCGGTAGTACACCAGCAGGTCATACTGGTTTTCGGTTTCGTAGTGCGTGCCTTCGAAGTAGGCTTCGTTTGGGGCCTTGCCGGTAGCGCCGGCCACGGCAAAATCGTAGTTGTAGTAGCCTTGCTTGAGCAGGGCGTGGCCGGTGTAGAGCTGCTGCGCCTCGTCGTATTTCAGCTTGAACTCGTCCTTCAACTGCCAGTCGGTGAGCGCGCCGAACACGTAGACCGGGCCGGGCGCGGGCTGCGGGGCCTTTAGTTGGAACTGAACGTCGGCGTAGTCGGCATTGGTGGCGCCGCTGCCGTATTCGCGGCTCTCGAACACGCGCTGGCCGTTGGAATCCACGTATTGGTTGTAGGCCGTCTGACTGCGCGATACTTCGGGCTGGAGCTGCACCGTGGTCACGGGCGTGGCACGCGGGTCCACATGCAGCACGCCAATACCCACCGACTGGATGGAGCGGGTATCGAAATACCGGTACTCGCTGAGGCCGGGGAAGGCGTTTTCGAAGTTGAAATACTGGTACTCGAGCCGGCGCTCGGCATCGCGCACGAAGGTGGGGTGTAGGTTGTACTTAGCGTTGTCCCAGCGGAAGTTCTGGCGCAGCACCACCTTCACCTCCACGGCGGGGTTCACCAAATCTACGGTGCCGTAGCCCACGCTGAAATCGAGCTGCTGCATGGTGAACCGCTCCTGCCCGCCAATGACGATGCCCGGGGCCAGGCCCACATTCACCTGGTTCTCATACACCAGCAGCCGGCGCGATACCACCGGCACGCCGCCCTGGCTCTGCACCACCAGCAGGTAGTTGCCGCTCAGTTTCACCTGCGGAGCCCGCAGCCGGTAGTGATAATACGGCACCTTAGTGCCCGTGCCCACCCGGTAATCGGTGATGAGAAACTCGTTGATTTCGCTCAGAAACTGCATGTCCGTCAGCACCGAGGGCTGCCAGTCGGCATCACAATGGATGAGCTTGGCGGTGTAGCGCTGGCTTTGCTCGCCCAGCACGTCGAACTCCAATAGGATGCTCGGGCTCTGGCCCAGCGGCACCACCGGCGGCTGAAATACCTCGTTGGGCTGGCCGGTGTTCACGTAGCATTGCACGCTGCGCACATCGGGCGCGTAGGTGTAGTCCTGGTAGCGCAGGGTGCGGTCGGCGTAGTATTCGGGGGGCTTCTGGGTGCCGGGGGCGGTGCTGGTGATGGGGGTGCCCAGTGGCACGCAGGCGGTGGCGAGGAGGAGGGAAGCGAGGGGAAGGATGCGCATGGGCCGAAAGGTACGGCTCAGCTGATTTGCTCCGCAAGGCTCTGCGCCATTCACGGCGGCAGAGGACTATGAGTGAGCTTATGACCCTGATGGCCCGACGCAGAATCTGTTCGACCAACCATTATCTCGACCGGTAAACCTGATTTGGGCAACTTTTGTAACGGCTTCGCTGCTTTATTTTACATTGCCAACGAAGCGGCCGCAATGCCTGGAGCAGCTCAGTCGGTCGTTCTGACGAGCTGCTTTATCGTTCTTCCATCCAAAAAAATAACTACCAAAATGAGGGTGCACACGCAAGAAACCCAAGCCAGCTTAACGCCAACGACTGCGCTTCAGATTTTAAGAGAAGGCAATAGCCGATTCGTCAATAACCTCAAGGCCAACCGCGACTTGCTGGAGCAGGCCGGATACACGGCCGATGGGCAATTTCCGTTTGCCGTTATCTTAAGCTGCATCGATAGCCGGACTTCGGCCGAACTGATTTTTGACCAGGGACTGGGAGATATTTTCAGCGTGCGAATAGCCGGAAACATCATCAACGAAGATATTTTGGGCAGCATGGAGTTCGCCTGCAAGGTGGCTGGCTCAAAAATAATTGTGGTGCTGGGCCACACGAAATGCGGCGCGGTAAAAGGTGCCTGCGACCACGTGGAAATGGGCAACCTAACGGCCTTGCTCAATAAAATTCAGCCGGCAGTATTTGATGAGAAAACCGAGTTGGAAAACAGAACATCCAACAATGCAGCTTTTGTAGAAAAAGTAGCTTTGATAAACGTGAAAAGAACAGTGCGGGGAATTATGGAGCGCAGCCCGATACTAAAAGAAATGATTGAGAAGGGAGAGGTCGGAATCGTTGGCGGTATGCACGACATTGCCACGGGCCGAGTGGCCTTCCTGCAGGACGAAGCAGGGACGCAACCCGATATTCACATCAGCCAGAGTTTGCCTGGTTAAAGCAATTGCCTGAAATAAAAAAGCCTCTCCGAAGCATGGTGCTTCAGGAGAGGCTTTTCGTTTAATTGCCCCTTAAAATTATACTTCCGCCAGCATTTCCCAACGGTCATTCAATTGCGCCAATTCCTTTTTCACCTGCTCAAATTTCATCGTCGCATCTTTCAATTGCGATGAATTCTCGTAAATTTTCGGGTCGGCGAGCTGCTTTTCGTAGCCGGCCAATTCTTTTTCCAGCGTGTCGATTTTAGCTTCTACTTCGGCCAGTTCTTTCAGCGCTTTTTTCTGGTCGGGCGAGGAAGTTTTGGCCGGGGAGGCGTCGGCTTTTTTCTCTTCCTTAGGCTGGGGCTTGGGGGCTGAGGGGCTGGGCAGGCCGGCTTTCTTGGCGGCCTTTTCGCGGTCCTCCATCCAGGTTTCGTACTCGTTGTAGGTGCCGGGGTATTCCTTCAGTTGGAAATCCTCGATGTACCAGATTTTGGTGGCCACGTTTTCCACGAAGAAACGGTCGTGGCTAATCACGATGAACGTGCCCTGGTACTGCTCCAGCGCCTGAATCAGGATGTTTACCGACACCATGTCCAGGTGGTTGGTCGGTTCGTCAAGCAGCAGGAAGTTGGCTTCCGAAATCAAGGTTTTGGCCAGGGCCACGCGGCTTTTCTCGCCCCCGCTTAGCACCTTGATTTTCTTGAAAACTTCCTCGCCCGTGAACAGGAACGAGCCCAGCACCGAGCGCAATTCCATGTCGTTGCGCTTAGAGCCGGCCTCGCTCATCTCCTGCAAAATCTCGTTTTCCAGCGTCAGCGACTCCAACTGGTGCTGGGCGTAGAACGACATAATTACGTTGTGGCCCAGCTGGTGCTTGCCGTTGGTGGGGGCTTCGGTGCCGGCCACGAGGCGCATGAGGGTCGATTTGCCCTTGCCGTTGGCCCCGATTAGCGCAATCTTGTCGCCCCGCTCGATGTGCACGTTCGTGTCGCGGAAAATCAGCTTCTGGTCGTACTTCTTGGTCACGTGCTCCATGCGGAGGATGTGGCGGCCGGGCTCCACCTTGAAGGTAAACTTCATGTTAATTTTGGCCGCATCTTGGGCCACGTCGTCGATGCGCTCCAGCTTGTCCAGCGCTTTCACACGGCTTTGGGCCTGCTTGGCCTTGCTGGCCTTGGCCTTGAAGCGCTCAATGAACCGCTCGGCCTGTCGAATCTGGGCCTGCTGATTCTCAAAAGCGCCTTTCTGGATAAGGTTGCGCTCTACTTTCTCTTCGAGGTAGTAGCTGTAGTTGCCGGCGTAGGGTACCAGCTTGCCGCCGATAACCTCCACCGTGGTATTGGTAGTCCGGTCGAGGAAAGCCCGGTCGTGACTCACGATGATAACCGCGCCTTCGTAGTCGGCCAGGTAGTTCTCAATCCACTTGATGGAGGGCAAGTCCAGGTGGTTGGTAGGTTCGTCAAGCAGCAGGAGGGAGGGCTGCTGAAGCAGGATTTTGGCCAGCATCACGCGCATGCGCCAGCCGCCCGAGAAGCTTTTCAGCGGCTTGGTCAGCTCTTCGGTTGTGAAGCCCAGGCCTTCGAGGATTTCCTCGGCGCGGGCCTGCATGGTGTAGCCGCCCAGCGCTTCAAACCGCTCCTGCATGGTGGCCAGCTTGTCAATCAAATCATCCGAATAATCGGTTTCGAACAACACCAGAATGTCGTCGATTTTCTTCTGCAATTCCAGCGCTTCCTCGAAGGCCTGCATGGCTACGTGCAGGATGCTCTCGTGCGTGTCGTAGCTCAGCAAATCCTGGTTGAGGAAGCCCAGGCTCACTTCCTTGCTCATCGAAATCGAGCCGCCGTCGGCCTTGTACTCGCCCACCAGCAGGCGCAACAGAGTCGATTTGCCGGTGCCGTTTAGGCCAATGAGGCCGATTTTATCCTTGGGCTTGATGTGCAGGCTGGCGTTGTCGTACAGCGCACGGGAACCGAAGTGGAAGTCGAGGTCGGAGATTGAAATCATGGGGTCGCGGGGTATTCAAGCGCAAAGGTACGGCCGATGGATGGCCTGCCGGCTAAAAAACCGTGCTGCCGGATGATGTAACCGTCGCAGGGGGGCGGAAAGTGCGATACCCATAGTGGTTTCGGGGTCATTGGATGTAGGGACGGGGGCAGGCCCTACTGGGTACGACCCCGTACCTACATCCCTACTTCGGCAGCGGGGCCTGGTCTTGGGCTTCGCTCAACTTCTGGGCGATTTTCTGGGGCACGCCCGCGTTATTGAACAACCCGCTAATCACGCCCTGCCGCCAGAGCGCGAACACCGAAAAGCGCGGCTCGCGGGTGCTTTTCATTTCGCCGGTCACTAGCTCGCCGCGCTTGCGCGGGTTCTGGTCGCGAATCACGATGACGTTGACGGCTTTCGAAATGACGCGCTTGATGAGGGTTTTCTTGACTTCCTCGTGCTTGTAGCCCAGCAGCTCCATCTGTAAGCCGGTGTATTCGGCCCACATGGTACCGGTGGAACCCTGGCGGTCCACCCGCATATCGAAGCGAATGCGCTGAGCCTGGCCGCTCTTGAATTCGACCAGCTTGGTGGGCACGGTCATGGAATTGAGCATGTTAAACGGGCCGGGTCCGAACGTGCCCCAGATGCGGTGGCGGCCCTTGGGGTCGAGCAAATAAATAGATACCTGCGCATCAAGCCGGCACTGGTTCTGGAGGTAGGTGGTGGCCTTGCCGGTGAGGGGCGTGGCGGCGGTTTGGTGCCGGCGGTCGTTGCTCAGATTGAGGAACGTGCCGTTGAAGCGGGTGATGCGCATGGTGCCAGTGAGGGGCGTGAGCGGGCTGCGATAGGTGGTATATAGGTTGCCGTTCACGAGGTCGAGGCGGGGCACGTCGACGATTACCTTGAGGTTGAGCATTTCCTCGGGAGAAATCTTGGACTTGTTCGGGTTGATGGGGCCGCGGCCATCGGAGGCGATGGTGGCGACGGGGCTTTGCACGGTGGCCCGCTTCATCCGAAAGTCGCCGTGGTTCACCAGCCCCACGAAATCGAGCCCGGCCAGCGCCAGCCGCTTCACCTTGATGGTGACGGCCGGGGCCTGGTAGCCCTTGTGCAGGTTCATGCCGATGGGAGAGAACCGGGGGCGCAGCAGCATATCGCTGAAATCCAACTGATGGGCGTCGGTGTCAAGGTGTACGTGCTGGCTGCTGGCCCGGTAAAAGGGCGGGTCGAAAGGCGCGGAGAGCCGGCCGGTGTTCAGCAGCCAGGCGCGGGCATAGGCAATGCGGCGCGGGTCAACATTAGCCGCCGAGTCGATGCGGATAGACTTACCCGTTGCGTTCAGGTCGCGCACGTGGGGCGCGTGCTTCCAGCGGCCAAAGTGCACGTTGGCGTGGTTCACGCGCACCACGGCCAGCTCGGAGCGGTGCAACTGCTTCGAGAGCAGCTTCCAGAAAGGCGGGGGCGGCTGCACGGGCGGCGTGAAGCGCAGGTTAGGCCGGTCCAGCACCAGGCTTTGGGCCTTGAAGTGTTTTTGTTGCAGCGCCTTGGCATCGAGCCCGGCCAGGGCCAGGCTGGGCAGCGTGAGGTCGACACGCACACCGCCGGGCTTGCCCTGCCCGGCCGCGGGCGGCCGAATCCGTACCGAACGCAGCGCGAATGTGCCTTTCGAGGTTGATAGATGCAGACTGCCCAGCGCCAGCGCATGCGCCGCCACGGTGGTTTGGCTGCGGCCCAGGGCCACTTCCCAGGCTTTGGCGAAGAAAATGCGCTGGGCATTGGGCGCATTCAGCGAATCGAAGTGAATGGCCGTGCCCGCCACTGCCAGGTCGTGAATGAGGGGGTTGGCCGCCGCGCCCTGCACCCGCACGTAGCCGCCCCGCACTGCCAAATGCGCCAAATCCAAGCTTTTGAGATAATCCGTGACCGATTTTGAATTCCCCGCCGAACCCGTAGTTGGCAAATTGGCCGTGAGCTGCGGCTGCTGAATCAGTAGCGAATCGGCCTGAAAGCGGTGCTGACGCTGCAAGGCCGCCGCCCGCAGTCCCGTGAGGCGCAGGCGCGGCAGCGTCAAATCGAGATGGGTTTGCCCGGCGCTCGCATTGCCCAGCGGTTGCACGCGTCCGGAATCAAGTTGAATTAGCTGGTCGGCGGTTGAAATAGTCAGCCCGGCTATGGCCAACTGGTGGCCAGCGGCCAACCCCTGTGCGTGTTGCAGCCGCAAATTCCAGCCACTGGCGTAGCCCAGGCGCTGCGAATCGGTCGCGCCGGCCGGGCTGATGAGCAGGTTTTGGGCGCTCAAATCGGCTCGGCGGAACTGGGCCGTGGGCTGGGTTTGCGCACCGCCGGGCTGGTAGCTGGCTTGAGTGTGTTGCAGGACGAAGTAGCCAATGTCCAAGCCTTTGAGCTTGAGAGGTAACTGTTCGTGTAGTGGTTTGCCAGCGTTTTTGGTGGGCTTTTGGGCTAAGGCCAGCACCTCAATCCGGGCCGAATCCAGCACCACGCTATCGATAGGTACCACACCCTTGCGCAGCAGAGCCAGCAGGCCGATGCCGGTAATATCAAGCTGGGCCACATCGAGCCGGATGCGGGGTAGCGTGTCGGCCACGGTGGGGGCGGGGCGCAGGCGCAGGCCGCTGAGCCGGATGGCGCGCTGCCACAGGCTGGTGTGCAGCGCGCCCACTTGCAGGCGGTACTGGCCGTGGGTTTGGGTGGTCACCTGTTGTTCCAGCTTGCGGCGCAGCCACGGGTCGAGCATGCGCTGAGCTATCAGGGTAAGCACTAGTAGAAGCACCGCCACGCCCAGCAGCCACCACAGCCAGCGACGGGGCCGGGGCGAAGGAACCTCCGGCGCACGGGGAGCGGCGGGCGGCGGGAGGGCGGCAGGTACTACTATTTCGGACACGGTATGGGGCGGAAAGTTGGTAACGCAAACGGCCCCGGTCAGGGTTGTGCTTTAGCGTGCTAAGTCGATGAAAAGGCGCAGTTTCCCGACCAGCGGGCTGGTTAAAAATGCCGGTCGGGTTGCCGTAGCTTCGGCCGGATTCACTACTTTTAGCCCATGCCTACCCCCTCCGCCGCCGACGCCCCGGGCGCGGCCCTGCTGGCGTCCTTCCGCCAGACGTTTCACCAGTATAAAACCCTGGCCGACCGTGCCCTGGCCCAGCTCAATAATGCCGAGTGGCTCAATCAACCCGCGCCGGGCAGCAACAGCGCCGCCGTCATCGTGCAGCACATGGCGGGCAACCTGCGCTCGCGCTTCACCGATTTCCTGACCACCGACGGCGAAAAGCCCACCCGCCAGCGCGACCAGGAATTCGAGGAGCCTCGCGACGCGGCCGGCATCCCGGCGCTGCGGCAGGAGTGGGAGGCCGCGTGGCAAGTCCTGTTCGATTTATTAGAGACGTTGCAACCCGCCGATTTGCTGCGCACCGTCACCATTCGGGGCGAGGCGCACACGGTGCTGGAGGCCGTGCAGCGCCAGGTGGCCCACTACGCCTACCATGTGGGGCAGGTGGTGCAGCTGGCCAAAATCATTCGGGGCGATGATTTTCAGTCGCTAAGCATCCCGCGCGGCCAGAGCCAGCAGTTCAATCAAGCCATGCAGGACCGCAAATAAGCCCGCCCGTGTATCTACTTGGCCGTACTCCCGTAAGCAGCATACCGATGACTCAGCCCGATTTTCTGGCCGGCTGCCCCGCCGAAAACCTTGATTGGCCCCCGCCCCATATGCTTGCCATCACCACCCTGCTCACGGCACCGCACGCCGCGCTCATCAACCGCATCATCAAGAAGCTGGAGAAAAAATTCGGCCTCGACGACGTGCAGGCCACCCCCGACCCGCACCTCACCTACCAGCTGGCCGGCGTGCACAAGCTCTCGGCCTTGAAGGAGGTGCTGGCCGACGTGGCCGCCACCACCGAGCCCTTTTCGGCCTTCACCACCGGCCTGGGCGTGTTTCCGGGCGAGCGGCCGGTCATCTACATCCCCGTGCTGCGCTCCGATGCCCTCAATGCCCTGCACCACCGCATCATCGAGGCCACCGCGCCGCTGTGCCTGCGCACCGACAAGTTCAGCGGCCCCGATTGCTGGCTGCCGCACATCTCCCTGGCCCTGCACGACACCACCGCCGACCTGCTCGGTCCGGTCCTGAGCTTCCTCAATGAAGAAACCTACAACCTGAAAATCGAGATAAACAACATCGCCATCCTGCGTCAGCAGGGCGAATTATTCCTGCAGGAAGAAACCTTCCAGCTGGGCGTCGAGCAAGCGGTGGTAAAGGAGCGGTAGGTTAATGAAGGATAATTAAGAACGGTCATGCCGAGCGCAGCGAAGCATCTTTACCGCCCAACGCAATCCAATTGATGGGATTCGTGGTGGCGGGCAAGATGCTTCGCTGCGCTCGGCATGACCGTTCTTTTTAATTATCGAATTTCCTTACGCCGTGGGCGGAATCTGGGTGCCGTTGTCGAGGCTCTGCCACAGGTATTTGCAGGCCAGGGAGCGGTAGGGCCGCCAAGGCTCGGCAATGAGAATCATGCGTTTTTGCAGGGCGCGGCCGGTTTCTTCCAGGCCGTAGTGCTTGCGCATGGCGTTCTGCACGCCCAGGTCGCCTTCGGCAAACACGTCGGGCTGGTCGAGGGCGAACATCTGGAGCATCTGGGCGGTCCAGCGGCCCACGCCTTTGATGGCGGTGAGGTGCTGGGTGAAGGCTTCTTCCGAGAGGCTGGTAAGGTGCTCGTAGTCGAGCAGGCCGCGTTCGTTGTACTCGGCAATGGCTTTGAGGTAGCCGGCTTTCTGGCGCGAGAGGCCGGCGGCTCGCAGCTCGTCCTCGCTCAGGGCCAGCACTTCGCGCGGCTCCGGGTAGCCCTCGGGCGGAAACAATGACTGAAAGCGCTTCCAGATTGCGGCGGCCGCTTTGGTCGAAATCTGCTGGCCCACGATGGCGCGCAGCAGGGCCAAGTACAGGTCTTCGTGGGGGCGCGGGGGAATGTCGCGGCCATTGGCGATGACCGTGCCCAGAATCGGGTCGGCGGCCGAAAGGTGTTCGATGGCGGCTTGGTTGAGCATTTAGCGGGGCGAAATATGGGTGAAGCGGGCCTTGTCCAACAAATCGTCGGGATTAACGGGCAGCGTAATAATGTCGAGCACGTCGCCGACGGGGGAGAGGCGCAGGCCCGTGAGGTTGCGCCCGAACACCGCGCCCGTGTCGATGTACATGGTGTGGGAATCGGGGTCGTGAATGGGTTCACCGTCCTCCATGGGGGTATGGCCCACCACTTGCAGCTGCGGAAGCCGCTGCAGCGGCCCGCGCCGCCACAGAATGCCGTCGGAGCTGTCGCGGTCCATGGCCACGGCCAGCGGAATGTCGGCCAGGCCGGCGTGGCTCACCAGCACGTGGTCGTTTTGCCACAGCAGGGGTCGTTGTTCCAGCCAGGGCAGGTGCTGGGCCAGCAGCTTGGGCTGCAGTTTATATTGCTCGGTGGTGCTGCGGCCGCCCCAGTTCAGCCAGCCTGGGTAGGGGCCCTGGGGGCTGAAATGGTGCAGCAGCGCGTCCTCGTGGTTGCCCATCAGGAAGGTGGTAGACTCGGGGTACTGCTCGTTCAGCTGGCGGGCCAGCTCCACGGTTTCGGGAATGCAGGCTCCCCGGTCCACCAAATCGCCGACCTGAATGAGGTGGTCGGTGGCAGGGTCCCAGCGTTTCAGCATCTTGCTGAAGGTGTGAAAGCAGCCGTGTACATCGCCGATGATGAATAGATTCATGGCCTTGAAAACAGTGAAAAGGGAGTGGAAAGGTCCTTCTAAATGCGTTTTAAGCGTGTTTTTCTACCTCATCGGTCTTCGGCTGCGCCACGCCCAGCCAGCGCACCAGCGGCCCGATGGTCAGGCCCTGGCCGATAATCGAAAACACCACCACCACGTAGGTGATGCCCACCAGCAGCTCGCGCGGCATGGTGGCGGGCAGGCTCAGGGCCAGCGCTACCGAGAGGCCTCCACGCAATCCCCCCCAAGTCAGCACGGTCAGGCTGTGGTCGGAAGCCCGGAACGTGGACCGGATGCGCAGTAGCCCCAGCGGCAGGGCCACCGCCGCCAGCCGTGCCACCAGCACCACCACTATGGCTGCCACCCCTGCCAGCACCGTGCGCCCGGGAATGTGCAGCACCAGCACTTCCAGCCCCATCAGCACAAACAGCAGCGCGTTCAGTACCTCATCAATCAGCTCCCAGAACTTGTCCACGTAGTCCTGCGACGCATCCGAAAGCATTCCCCCACTGCGGCTGAAATGGCCCACCAGCAGCCCGGCCATCACCATCGCCAGCGGCCCCGAAGTGTGCAGATACGTGGCCAGGGCCGTGCCGCCCGCCACCAGCGCCAGCGTGATGAGCACTTCCACCTGGTAGTTGTCGATTGTGCGCAGCAGCCAGCCCGTGCCCAGCCCCAGGGCCGTGCCCAGGGCCAGCCCGCCCACCGTTTCGCGCAGGAAAATGCCGAGGGCGTGGGGCAGTGTCACGTCGCCCGGCCCCAGCAGGGCCACTTCCAGCGTCACCACAAACAGCACCACGCCCACCCCGTCGTTGAACAGCGACTCGCCCACAATCTTCGTTTCCAATGATTTCGGGATGTTGGCTTTGGTCAGGATGCTGAGCACCGCCACGGGGTCAGTCGGCGAAATCAGCGCCCCAAACAGCAGGCAATAAATAAACGGCGTGGGCAGCCCAAACCACGGCAGCAGCAGGTACATGGCCCCGGCCACCAGGCCCGTGCTCAGCGGCGTGCCCACCAGCGCCAGCACGCTTACCGGCCAGCGCAGCCGCCCCAGCCGCCGGGTATCGACGTGAATAGCGCCCGCAAACAGCAGAAACCCCAGCATCACCTGCATCACGATGGTGCTGAAATCGAGCCGGTTCACCAGCTTCGCAAACTCCAGCACAGGCTTCACCTCAAACTGCGCCAGCCCCACCAGCCCCAGCGACGCCACCAGCCCCAGCACCATCAGCCCGATGGCAGTGGGCATTTTGAGAAAACGCAGATTGACGTAGGCAAAAGCTGCGGCGATGACGAGCAGAAGCGCAAGGGCGGTGTAGAGGTCCAAGGTAGTTGGGGAGGAATGAGAAAAATGCCGTCATGCTGAACGCAGCCGAAGCAACTCTACCGCAGCAGTAATTCAATACCGAATGCAACGAAGCAGTAGAGATGCTTCGGCTGCGCTCAGCATGACGGTATACGGGTGACGGTATCTGTCTTACGATATTCCCGCCAGCGCCGCCTCAATGCGCGCCACCATCGCATCGTCCACATCCAGATGCGTCACGAACCGAATCCACTGCGGCCCGAAGCTGCTGGCCCGAATGCCCTGCGCCTCCAGCGCAGCCAGGAATTCGGCGGCAGGCTGGGTGTCGTGCAGGCGGAAAATGACGAGGTTGGTTTCCGGGTTCAGCACCTCGGCCACGTAGGGCTGCAGGCGCAGGGTCGCGGCCAGCTGGGCGGCGCGGCGGTGGTCGTCGGCCAAGCGGTCAACGTGGTTTTCGAGCGCAAAAAGGCCGGCGGCGGCCAGGTAGCCGGCCTGCCGCCACCCGCCGCCCATCACCTTGCGGATGCGCTTGCACTTCTTAATAAAATCGGCCGAGCCCAGCAGCACCGAGCCTACCGGTGCGCCAAGTCCTTTGCTCAAACACACCGAAATCGAGTCGAACAACTGCCCATAATCCTCGCTGCGCTGCCCGGTGGCCACCAGCGCATTGAAAATGCGCGCCCCGTCCAAGTGCCGCGCCAAGCCATGCTTTTTCGCCACTTCGCTGATGGCGTTCAAATCCTCCAAAGCATAGCAGCTGCCGCCGCCCCGGTTGTGCGTGTTCTCCAAGCACACAAGGCGCGTGGTGGGGTAGTGCACGTTTTCAGGCCGGATGGCAGCCTCCACCTGCGCGGCCGTGAGGCGACCCCGCTCACCGGCCAGCAGCGCCACCGACGCGCCCGAGTGGAAGGCAATGCCGCCCACTTCCCACAAATAAACGTGGGCCGTCTGCTCGCAAATCACCTCGCTCAGCGGCTCGGTGTGCGCTTTTATGGCAATCTGGTTGGTCATCGTGCCTGAGGGGCAAAACAGGCCGGCCTCCAAGCCGAAACGGGCAGCGGCGGCTTCTTCGAGCCGGCGCACGGTGGGGTCTTCCTCATACACGTCGTCGCCCACGGGCGCGGCCCACATGGCGGCCAGCATGGCGGGGGTGGGGCGGGTCACGGTATCGGAGCGCAAATCGACCAGGGGAAGTGCAGGGTTTTCAGTTGGCATAACTTGAGATATAAGGAAGGAGCCGGAGGAAAATGATGTGGCAAAAGCCGCCCGGCAAGCTCCAGCGCCGCAAACCAGCGCTACGAAGCCCCTAGGCCGGGCCAGAGGGCCGGGGCAAAAGTAGCGCCCGAAACCCAGCGGCCGGCCCCCGTCCGAATATGCAGTAATTCAGCAAAATGCCTTCTGGGCTTGCACTTTCAAAATGAAAGCCCTACTTTTGCCCTCCGTTTCGTAAGCCCTAGACTCTAATCATTCCGGCACCATGACCGTTACCCGCCTCAAGCGCAAGCACCGCAAGAACATTGCCCGCGCCAACAACAAGCAGCACATCATCAAGGAGTTGCTCCGCACGCCCGTCCTGAAAAACGTGGACCTGGAAGAGCTGAAGTCGCGCTTCACCACCGACGCTGCCGCCGCTCCCGCTGCCAAAGCCCCCGCCAAGAAGGCCGCTAAAACCGCTGAAGTGGCTGACAACGCCGCCGCTTTCGACGCAGCTGATGCCGTGACCAAGCCGGTGAACGCCGATGGTCAGGAAGGTGAGCACCCCAAGCCTGAAATTGCTCTGTAAGTAATTTTCTGTTTGTCATTGTGCTAGGCCGAAGCAATTCGGCCGGTTTTGCTGGCAAGCCCAAAAATTCGACAAGCCCCGTTTCCTGTTTTGCAGGTCGCGGGGCTTGTTGGTTTTCTCATGGGCGGCGCGGGTATCGTCTGTCATTGCGAGTGGAGCGCAGCGGAACGCGGCAGTCCGTCCTCTCACGAGCGACTAACCCCGAGATGTGATAAAGCCATTTTTGAAACGAAAAGCCCCAATTCTACGCAGTGTCGGGGCTTTCTGGTAAAAGAAAGTGTCTGGTTTTTACAGGACGGATTGCCGCGTTCCGCTGCGCTCCACTCGCAATGACAAACGGGCCACTAGCCCGCGCGCTTACCCAGTTCCACGGCCTGCAAATCCACCACTTTGCCGGCCTCAATACCAAAGCGCAACAGCGTGCGAACCTGGTGAAAGCCATGCCGCCCGGCCGCGCCGGGGTTCAGGTGCAGCAGGTGGCGGCGCGGGTCGGGCATTACCCGCAAAATGTGCGAGTGCCCGGTGATGAACAGCCCCGGCCGCACTTGGTCGAGCAGGGGCCGTGCTGGCGGCGCGTAGTGCCCCGGGTAGCCGCCAATGTGGGTAATTAAGACCCGCAGTCCCTCAATTTCAAAGTCTTGAACCAGGGGTTGGGTGCGGCGCACGTCCGTGCCGTCGATATTGCCGTACACGCCCCGAAAGCGCGGCACTAAGGCCTGCAATTCGTCCACCACACGGGCATCGCCGAAATCGCCGGCGTGCCATATTTCGTCGCAATCGCGCAAATGATGCGCAATTCGCTCGTCGAAGTAGCCGTGGGTGTCGGAAAGCAGGCCAATACGTGTCATGCCGCAAAGATGGGGGCGGCCGGCAAATCAGCCCATTCCCGTATCTTGCAGCCGCTGCCACCGACCAGCCTCTTAATTTTTTTTCCTGACGTCGGCGGCCTGCTTTTGCCCGACGTCTTCCCTCAATTCGCTTCTTCCGATGAACATTTTCATCAACGACATTCCGCTGGTTATCAAGAAACTCAGCGAAAAAGTGTACAAGCACAAGTTTGACCTCATTCTCAGCCCCGACGATGATTTTACGTCGAAGGACTTGGTGGGCGACGTGCTGGTGCGCGACGCGGGCCCGCTGTTCATCGACCGTCTGCTGCGCCTGATGGAGGTGAAGAAGCTGAAAAAGCTGAAATCGCTGACCATGCTGGTCAAAAAGAAAAAATTCATCACCCTGCATTTCAAAGACCAGTTCAAAATCGCCAAAGCCGGCGGCGGACTTGTGGTGAAAGGCGACCAGGTGCTCATGATTTATCGTCTCGGCAAGTGGGACCTGCCCAAGGGCAAGCTCAAGAGCGACGAGGACCAGGCTGCGGGCGCCCTGCGCGAAGTGGAGGAGGAAACAAACATCAAGCTGGAGCTCGGCGAGGAATTGCCCAGCACTTGGCACAGCTACGCCTACAAAGGCAATAAAATGCTGAAAAAAACCAGCTGGTACCTCATGAAGTGCCTCGATGACAGCCTGATGAAGCCCCAGACCGAGGAGTATATCGAGGAAGTGCGCTGGATGTCGCCGCAGGAGGCGCTGGCCAAGTTGGAAGATTCCTACGCCTCCATTGCGCTGGTGGTGCGCCACTACCTGAGCGAAATGGCCGGCAAACCCAAGGCCACCAAAGAACCGGCGAGCGGGAAATAACCGTACATTGCCGGGTGATGCAACGGTTTCAGCTACTTATACTTGGTGTGCTTCTGGTTGGGGTGGGGGCCTGTTCGGGTGCCCACGAGCCCAACCATGACCGCGCCGCGCCCTCAGCAGCCGCGCCGGCCCTGAAACTGCCGCAGCTGAACGTGTCGGCCCTGCTGCCCCTGTCCATCGATGCGATAAGCCAGCAACTGGGGCCGCGCCTGCCGGTGCCGGATTCCTTCGTGGACCCCACGCGGGTGCCCTCCATCCATTCCGACGAGCGACCGGATTCGACTGTGCTATTCCAAAGCCGCGGCCTGACGATGGTGGTGGCCTACGATGCCCGCACGCGCCGGGTGAATGAGCTGCTGCTGATGGGCAGCAACGAAAACGAGCTGATGACCCGAAGCGGCCTGCAACTCAATTCGCCGGATTATTTGGTGCTGCCGTTCTTTCAGCGCCAGCGCCCCACGCAGCTCATGGGTTTGCGGGTGCTGGCACTGGCACTCAGCCAGTAGCCACCCCGCTATTGCGCCAGAGGCGGCAGCGCATAAGGCAGAAACGCATCGACATTGCCCCCAAAACGATGGATGTCGCGGATAATGGTGCTGCTGATGGCCCCGAGGGTGGGAGAGGTGAGTAGAAACACTGTTTCCAGACCGGTATTTATATGCTGATTGCCGTAGGCAATGGGCTTTTCGTATTCAAAATCAGGACTGTTACGTAGGCCGCGCAACAGGAAGCCGGCGCCTTTTTCGCGGGCAAATTCCGCCGTGAGACCTTTAAAAGTTTGCACCGAAACTCGGGGCTCATCCTCAAATAACCCGGCAATCAGGCCTTGCATCTGCTCCACGGGCAGGTAGCGCTGCTTGCTGCTGTTGGTGCCGATGGCAATGATGACGTGGTCGAACAGTGCCAGCCCGCGCTGCACAATGTCGAGATGGCCATTGGTGAACGGGTCGAAGGAACCGGGGAAAAGGGCGGTGCGGGGCATGGCGCTATCAGGCAAAATGCAGGCTGAACAGGTCGAAATAGCGGTATTCAAACACGTCGTTGAGCCGGTAGCTATACTGTACGTTGCCGGGCCGGGTGCCGAAATGCACGTTACGCACATACGTGCGCAGCAGGCTGAACACAGCCGAATCAGGCGTGAGTTCGCCCCACACGGTCACATCGTCCTGGTCGGGGTCGAGGGCCAGCTCCTGCATCACGAGGATGGTGTAGTACACCACGTCTTCGGCGGTGGTGCAGGGGAATACGTTGCAGTATTCGAGGTGCTGGCCCAGCACTACGAGCGTCAGCTCCTGCGGGCCGGGGTTTAGGTATAGCCGGCGCGGAGATGCCGCGCCGCGCTGATGCACTAAGCCTGCAAGTAGCGCGCTGGTGTGGTGCAGCAGGCGGCCGGTGGCCCCGTACGTGGCCGTCAGCCATTCGGCCAGGGTAGCATCGGCGGCAAATACGTTCACCAGCTCCAGACCGGGGTGGGTGGTGTGGCGCACCACTTCGGTAGGGGTGGGGGTGTGGTGCAGGCGCAGGGTCGCGGCCTCGTCGCCGGCCCGGAAGAGCGGGGCTGGCAGCAGCGTGAAAGCCCGGCCCGTGACGGCCAGCCGCACCGCGTTCCAGCCCCGCAGGCCCAGGAAATCATGTTGAGTGGCCAGAGCTGGCACGCCGCCGAGGGGCAGCTGGTAATCTTCGAGCACTACGAATTTGCGCCGTTCCACGTCGGCTACGGCCACCTGCAGGCGGGCCGGGCTGGCCAGCAGGTACAAGTTGTAGGCCCCCAGATTGGCGGGGTCAAAGGTCTCATCGCGCAGGCGCAACAGGGGCGGCAACGCCGACGGCGACACGGAAGAAGCTGAAGAAGTAGGAGCAGGCACGAATCGAAGCTAAGCAGGCCAATGGCCGGGGCTAAAGATAAGGCCGCACTTGGAGAAGCCGCGAAAACCGGCAAGAGCCGGACCCGCTGATTACCGCCTCAATTCCGCCTTAGTTGCCAAGGGAGTAATCAGACGAACCGAACTTGGGGCACGAACAGGTCGTCGGGGCTGAGCACCATGCGCAGCAATGGGTGCACCTGCGCCGGGGGAAATTGCATCAGCTGTCGGGGCGTAAACCACTGTAGCTCCGTGAGAAGCTGGTGGTCGGCGGCGTGCTCGGGGTCGTGGCCGAGCTTGGGTTGGGCATCCGCATCGGCTACCACTTCAAAAAACAGCTCCAGGGCCTGCAGCTTATTGGTGCTGAATTCGTGCAGGTGCAGAAAGCGCCCCACCCGCACCGTCAGCCCGGTTTCTTCCCGAAATTCCCGTACCAGGGCTTCCTTCAGGCTTTCGCCAAACTGCCAGCCTCCACCCGGTGGCGACCAGAACGGCGCGTCCTTCGGCAGCAGGCCGCGGTGGGCCGCCAGCAGCATGCCGCCATCGCGCACCAGCAGCCCGCCAACCCGCACCCTTACTTTACCTGAATATGCCTGAAGCAAGGTGTCGGGGGAAATATTCGGCGAATCGGGCATAGCTCGGTGAGAAGGGTGAAAGACCGTCGGGTTATCAGGCGGCAGCCTTGTACGGCAAACGCCTTCAAAACGACATTGTTTCGCCATCGATAGCTGCCCCAAGGCAAATATTTGCTAACAAGTAGCTTATGTGCGCGTCTGGCGTTGGTTCTGCTCCAGCCGGCTCAGCGTCGCTGCGCGGCGGCGCATTCGCCAGCGCCGCAGCCGGGTCAGGATGAACACCAAGAGCAGCACCACCAGTCCCGCCGCCACCAGCGGCAGCAGCAGCGTAATGGCCACGCCGCCCACGGCCAGCGTGTTTTCGGCGGTGGCCAGCACGGGGTTGGCCAGGCCGCCGGTGGTGGCCGTGGATGTGCCCCGCAGCAGCGCGGTGCCGGTTTGCACCAAGCCGGCCGTGCCGCCGCCCACCAATATGCCCAGCGTCCAGCGCAGTGTGGGGTCGAGGTGGGGGAGAGCCGAGGTCATCAGAATGGTGCCGGCCACGAAGGAAGCTGGCGTGGTCAGCGTATCCAGCAGGTGGTCGACCAGCGGGATGTAGTAGCCCGCTACTTCCACCACCGTGGCCGTGGCCAGCGTGAGCAGCGCCGCCCAGGTGCCCAGCCAGGCAAAGCCCGCCGCCGGGGCGAGGTAGCCGGTGTGGTAGGCAATACTGGCCGCCAGCAGCGGCACAAATACCCGAAACCCGCTGCACGCCGCCAGCCCCAGGCCCAGCGCGCCCGCCACCAGAAACTGCATTGCCGGGACCTGTTCCATGACCATTGCGAAAGCTGAATTGTGCCGCCGAAAGATACGGGCGCGGGGCCTACCCCAGTATCTTTGATGAATGTCTTCAGAAAACCACGCTCCCGTTTCCGCTACCACCACCGACCTCGAAACCCGCATCCGCCGCAAGCTGCTGGGGCAGGGCTTCATGCATCTCATTGGGGCCGATTTGACGGTTATCACCCCCGGCCGCGTCGAGGCCGAGCTTATCTTGGAAAATCAGCACCTCCAGCAGCGCGGCTTCGCGCACGGTGGCCTCATTGCTACCTTGGCCGATTTGGTGGCCGGCTTCGCGGCCGTGACGCTGGTGCCGGATACTTTCGGCGTGGTCACCTCCGATTTGAAAATCTCCTACCTGCACCCCGGCGTGGGCCGCCAGCTCCGCGCCATCGGCTGGGTGCTGAAACCCGGCCGCCGCCTGCACTTCTGCGAGGCCGAGGTGTGGTGCGATGACCTGATGATTGCCAAAGCCAGCGCCACGATGGCGGTGATTGAACCGGTTTAGATTTGGGCTTTGTACTAAAAACAATGATGGAAGACACCGCTGCCTTTCAGGCTGAGGTAGAAACTTGGCTACATGAGATTTTGACGAGTGAAAAACCACTTGGTGGAATTTCTGCTTATCGTTTTGGGCTTGGTGAAGTAGAAGAGGGCTACGTTCTCTACTTGGCTGGTTCGAAATTCTATGATGAAGAAGATGACGAATGGGCCGCTAATCCTCCAGAATTTCTTGCTGCGAAAGAACTTATCATTTCAGGGGATGAAGAACGGGAATGGTACTGGATACTTCTGGAGGTTATTTATGTGCTAGGTAGAGTATTAAGGAAAATGCCAGTGCAAACCTCTTTTTTAGGAGGCACTATTCCTGTTTATACTGGCTTTGAAAGTGGTGATTTGTACCGAATAAAATAATGCTCTCCCTCCGCACGCCCTCCGTCCGCGACTACTTCCCCTACGAACCCACCGACGACCAGGCCCTGCTCTTCACGCAGCTTGATGCGTTTTTGCGCGACCAGCTGCCCGGGCGTAAGGTGTTTGTGCTGCGCGGCTACGCGGGCACCGGCAAAACCACCGTGGTGAGCGCCCTGGTGCAATGGCTGCACAAAATGCAGCGCAAATACACCCTGATGGCCCCCACCGGCCGCGCCGCCAAGGTGATGGCCGGCTACGCGGGCGTGGCCGCCAGCACCATCCACAAAAAGATTTACCGCCAAACCAGCGGTTCGCCCTCCGAGCGGCTCAACTTCCAGCGCCAGCCCAACCGCGCCGAGCAGACGCTCTACATCGTGGACGAGGCCTCAATGATTTCGGACGAGAAAGCCTTCGGCGAGAACGGCTTGCTGGACGATTTGATGGGTTTCGTGTTTGAGAAAACCAGCAACAAGCTCCTCGTTATCGGCGATACGGCGCAGCTGCCGCCGGTGGGCCAGCTCCTGAGCCCGGCCCTCGACCCGGAGCTGCTGGCCCATCGCTTTCGGGCCGAAGTGGGCAGCGTGGAGTTGCGCCAGGTGATGCGCCAGGCCCAACAGTCGGGTATTCTGGTGAATGCTACGGAATTGCGCGAGGAGCTGCGCGAGGAAGCACCCAACATCCAGCTGCACACCAAGGGCTTCCGCGATATTTTCAAGATGGGTGGCGACAAGCTGGAGGACGGCCTGCGCTGGGCCTACCGCCAGTACGGCCACGAAAACACCACCATTATCTGCCGCTCCAATCGCAACGCTAATCAGTATAACCAGCTCATCCGGCGGGCATTGTTTGATGCGGAGGAGGAGATTGAGGGCGGCGACTACTTGATGGTGGTGCGCAACAACTACTACTGGCTGCCGAAGGAGTCAGAAATAGGCTTTCTGGCCAATGGCGACTTCCTGGAAATCAGGAAGGTGATTCGGCGCGAGGAGGTGTATGGCTTCCATTTTGCCCAAGCGCTGGTGCGGCTCGTGGATTATCCCGACGAGCCCGAAATCGAAGTCAAGCTGCTGCTCGATACGCTGCACACCGAGAGTCCGGCGCTGCCTTCGGACCGCAACAATGCTCTGTATATGGCCGTGAGCGAGGATTATGCCCACCTCAAAACCAAGGCCGAGCGTTACAAGGAAATGCGCAAAGACCCCTACCTCAATGCCCTGCAAATCAAGTTCGCCTACGCCCTAACGTGCCACAAGGCGCAGGGCGGGCAGTGGCAGGCCGTGTTCGTCGACCACGGCTTTCTGAAGCCCGACGAGCCGTTGGCGGGCGAGTTTGCGCGCTGGCTCTACACGGCCATCACGCGGGCGTCGGAGCGGCTGTTTCTGCTCAATTTTCAGCAAAAGCTGATAAGCGACCCGGTGGAGGAGGAGTAGCGACGGCTAGGGATAATTTCGTTCGGGAGGGGGATTTGCTGATGAAAATATCTACCTTGCGGTGTTTATTTTTTCCACTTTTTTCTACAAACCCCCTTTCATTCATTTCCCATGAAACACTTCTCCCTGGCAGTGCTGTTTGTGCTGCTTGCAACCCTGCTGGCTCCGGCCCAAACCCGCGAAATCTACACCAACCCCAAATTCCGGGAGCTGGCCAAAGAGCACAAAACCCTGGCGGTGCTGCCCTTCCACACCACGCTGCAGCTGCGGCCCGCCGAAGTGAAGAAAAACGGCGGTGCCGAAGGCGTGCGGGCGCTGGAAGAGCGGGAGGGCCGGGGCGTGCAAAGCGCCCTGCAATCGTACTTTCTCAAGCAGAAATCCGACAAAGACATGGACGTTGACGTGCAGGACATTGCCCGGACCAACGCGCTGCTGGCCAAAAACGGCGTAACGACCGATAAGCTGGCCGCCATGACCATGGAGGAGCTCGCCCAGATGCTGGGCGTCGACGGCGTGATTTCGGGCACTTTCGAAAGCAGCCAGCCCATGTCGGGCGGGGCCGCGGTGGCCATGATGATGGTGGGCGGCTTTTCGGGCCCTACCAATACGGGCAAGCTGGCCATCAGCATCAACGACGGCAAGAGCGGCGAGCTGCTCTGGAAGTACGACAAAAGCCTTTCGCGCGGGTTCGGTTCCGATACTAACTCCATTATTACCACCATCATGCGCAAGGCTTCGCGGCAATTTCCGTACTCCAAAGAATTTAAAGGGTAGCCAATTGGTTAAAAGGTACTTCACCAAGTCTTCAGGCGGGGCTGGCTAGTTTGGTCAGAAATTTGTGAGTGCGCCCGAAAGCACTAAATTTGTTCATCCCTCAGCTCATCACCGTTTCTTCTTTTTGAATTTTATGAAAAAAACCCTGCTTCTCGCCCTGAGCCTGACCGCTGCCGCCTACTCCGCCCAGGCCCAGGCTCCGGCTGCCAAAGCCGCCACTACGGCCGGCCCCGCCATCACGTTTGAAGAAGTGAAGTACGACTTCGGCTCCGTGGTGCAGGGCGGTACCGTCGACCACACGTTCAAGTTCAAGAACACGGGCACGGCTCCCCTCGTCATCTCCAACATTGGCGTGAGCTGCGGCTGCACCACCCCGGAGTGGACCAAAGCCCCGATTGCTCCCGGCAAAACCGGTACCATTGCTGCCCACTTCAACTCGGCCGGCAAAATGGGCATGCAAAACAAAGTGCTGACCATTGAATCGAACGCCACCGCCGGCAGCACCACCGTTTCGCTGGTTGGCGAAGTGAAAGAGGCCACCACGGCCGCTGCCAGCGCTGCTCCCGCCGCCACCGAAACGATTTCGACCATGGCTGCTCCCGCTGTTAAGGACAACGGCAAGAAGGTGAAAGAAAAAGTAGGCGACACCAAGCTGAAAGCCAAAGTGAAATAAGCTTTCGCCGGAACTGAAAACACCATAAAAAAGGCCGCCTGCGCAAGCAGACGGCCTTTTTTGCGTCCTGAATAAATTGCTTACAGTTCGCGCACGGCCAAAATAAGGCTCACCCAGCCGGCCAGAAAAAGCAGCCCGCCCAAGGGGGCCACCGCGCCCAGCTTGGTTACGCCCGTGAAGCACAGGGCATAGAGCGAGCCGCTGAACACCACGATGCCGCCCAGCCAGAGCGCGCCCGTGGTGCCCAGGCTGCGCAGCTCGGGGCGGGTGGCCCAGAGCACGCCCACGGCCAGGGCCGCCAGGGCGTGGTAAAACTGGTAGCGCACGGCGGTTTCGAAGGTGTCGGCGCGGCCGGCCTTTACCAGCATATCGTGTAGCGCATGGGCCCCGAAGGCCCCGATGGCCACGCCCAGACCGCCAAAAATCGCGGCCAGCTGAATCAAAAGTCGAGCTGTCATAATGAAGAATAAAGGAGAATGGAAGCGCGAAGGTAGCCCCCGGCCCGCACCCCGAGGCATCAGATTTGACGCTTGAGGCGCAGGGTGGTGGTGTGGAGGTTGCCATCGGGCCGGCGCAGCACGAGCAGGAGCACGCGGCCGTCTTCGGAGTGCAGCATCCGGTCGAGCTGCGTCAATGAAAAAGTGTTGGCAGGTAAGAAATTGACACTGAGTAACTCCTCATTGGCTTCGATGCCGGCGGTGGCGGCCGGCGAGTCGGGCATGACCTGGAGTATCAGAAACCGGCGGTAGTCCTCGCCGGTAGCCAGCAGGTCAATGCCGGACATATCGTGCTCAAACGGCTCCCGGAATTTGGCGTTGGGGCGGAGCAGCAGCCGGCGGTGGGGGTAATCGATGACGAGGGCAAACCGTTTCAGCAACTCGTAGCCGATGTTGCCATTACGCGGCACGTCGATGCGCCGGTGGACATCGCTGGCATCGGGGAAGGAGGTGAGGACCGAGTGCAGGGTGTAGCGGCCCAGGTGCAGGGTGGGCACCCGCCCCAAAAAGCCCTGCACCGTGCCCGAAAGACCGCGGCCCAGGTCGGTGGGCAGGCGGCGGGCGGGGCCCGTCATGCGCGGGTCCGAGTCCAGCTCCAGCGACAGGGCGTGGCTGGCCCCGGTATCGAGCACCAGCTTGAGCGGCATCGTGAGCGTATCGTTGAGCTGCACGGGCACGGTGAAATACGCCTTGTTGTTTTCCAGCGAGAGCGGCAGGCTCGACCAGCGCTTGCCGCGGGGGGCGCGGTAAGTGGCCGGGTCGGTGAGCACCAGCGTGGTCGTTTCCGAATGAATGGCGACCACGAAACTGCGGAACAGCTCGGAGCCCAGAATGCCGCTGATGGGCACGCCCACGTAGCCCGAGAGGTTGAGCACGTCCTCCGACATCACCAGCCAGCTCATGCGGGGAGCCACCACACCGGGCAGCTCCACGCGCACGCTGTCGGTTTGGTAGGCCAGCAGGCCGGTATCGGTGCCGCCCATGCCCACTACCCGAAAATAGTCCTTCCGATGCAGGCGCAGTGAGTCGGCCAGCTGTGGCGAGGTAATGATGGACATGCCTACGCCGGAATCGAGCAGGAAATTGAAGGGGCCCGCCCCGTTCAGGCGCATCTTCACCACCAATAGGTTGCGCTGCACCTGGAAATCCAGCGTGGCCTGATGGTGCTTGCCTTTGGCAAACACAAACGGGCCAGGCGGCAGCGCGGGCTGGGCACAAACGGGCGAATGCAGCCCCCGGCAAAGGGCCCAGGCAACCAGCAGAAACACTACGTGCGGGCTACGCATAATCGGGACAACTCAAGCAGGCCGGTAAATAAAGCGAAAAGACGCGCCATTATTTACATAGGGTGCCAACTGTCATCGAATCTGCGGCATTGCCCATTCGTTCGCGCCTACCCGGGAGCCTCCCAGGTGCCCTCGGGCGCGTAGCGCAGTGCCCCGTCGCTGATGAGCAGTGGGGCCGTTAAGTTGTTGTGATAGAGCTGGCCCGTGCCTAGGCCCTGGGCAAAGCCGTGCACGTCGTACTCGCCCGTGAGCTGGGCCACGGCATTCAACCCAACATTAGATTCCAGGGCCGAAGTAATCCACCAGCCGATGCCGCGCGCCTCGGCCAGCGCAATCCACTGGCGGGTGGCGGCGTGGCCGCCCAGCAGCGTGGGCTTGAGCACGATGTAGGCCGGCCGCACCGCATCGAGGAGGGCGGCTTGCCGGGCCGGGTCGGTCACGCCAATCAGCTCCTCATCGAGGGCAATGGGGATGGGGGAGGTGCGGCACAGCTCGGCCAGAGCCACCGGCTGGCCTGCCGCAATGGGCTGCTCGATGGAATGGATAGCAAACGCCGCCAGCTGCGCCAGCTTGCCCAGGGCTTCAGCCGGCGCAAACGCGCCATTAGCATCCACGCGCAGCGTTAGCTGCTCGGGCGGCGCTACGGCCCTGATTTCGGCCAACAGGGCCAGCTCGGTGGCAAAATCCAGCCCCCCGATTTTGAGTTTCAGGCAGGAGTAACCAGCCGCCAGCTTTTGCTGAATTTGCTCCCGCATAAAGGCCGCGTCGCCCATCCACACCAGGCCATTGATGGGCAGCGCCGCCTCGCCCCGGCTGAAAGCATTATCGTAAAGCTGATGCCGCCCACCCCGGCCCAGGTCGAGCGCAGCGGTTTCGAGGGCAAACGTGAGTGCCGGCAACCCCGGACCCACAAACGCCGGGGCATCGGCTGCCGAAAAAGCAGTCAATGCCCCGGCGTTGAAGCGTTGGCACAAATTAGCAATGGCCCGGGGAAAATCGGGGCCATAATCGGGACTGAGGCCCGCTAGTGGGGCAGCCTCCCCGATGCCCTCCACTATAGGCAAGGCATCATCGACCAGGTGGAGGTACCAGGCCACATGTTCGGCCAGGGCTCCGCGCGACGTGCGGGCCGAAAAATTGAAGCGCAGCGCGCGGTGTGAAAAGCGGAGATGAAGCATGGCGCAAAGATGCGTGCCATGCCTCATCGGTGGGCCGTGGCGGCGGTACTTTACTTTACCTGGACGCTTTTGCCGCGCCGGCTTACGAGGCCACCCTTTCGGCCGGCATCCCGGGCCTCATCGGCCGAGAAGCGGTGGCCGCGGCCACTGGCGTGCGATGCTTTGCCACCCTCGCTGGCAATGCGGCGCTGGGTTTCAGGGCTCATGGCGGCGAAGCCGCGACGGCTCTTGGTGCCCACGCGGTTAGCAGGGCGGGTATTGCTTTTCAGTGCGGGAGCAGCGGTTAGCTCGGCAGTTAGGGCGGCGGTTTTCATATGATTAAGTAAAGAAGGTTTGGTATGTTGCAATGGTAGTGTGGATAACCAACATTACCTACCATTCTTACTCTTAATTGTTGCTTTTATTGCTAAAACAACGCGTAAATACCGCTTTTTACCTAGGGGCTTCTACGTATTTCTACCTGTTTCTACGTGTTTAATCGGGCCAAAACCGTCCCCGCCAGCTCCGGGATTTTGCCCTCGTCCCACAACCTACGAACTGCTAATCCGGTTAGTGATGCAGGCCCGATTATTTTTCACGGCTCTTTTGCTATGACTCCCGCTCCCGTTTCACCCGCCGCCCCCCGTGTAGCCCCGGTCTGGCTGGCCCGCTACCGCGCTGTGCGCGCCCAAAGCCAGGCCCTGTGCGCGCCCCTGCTGCCCGAAGACACCGTGGTGCAGCCCATGCTCGACGTGAGCCCACCCAAGTGGCACCTGGCCCACACCACCTGGTTCTGGGAAACCTTCCTGCTGACGGAGTACGCGCCCGGCTACCAACTGTTTCACCCGGACTACGCGTACCTGTTCAATTCCTACTACAACTCGCTGGGCTCGCGGGTGAACCGGGCCGACCGGGGCACGCTCTCGCGCCCGGCCCTGGCCGATGTGCTGGCCTACCGCGCCCACGTCGACGCCGCGCTGACCCAGCTCCTCACCGAGCGGCGCGACCTGCCCCCGGTCTTCTTCGAGCTGCTGGAGCTGGGCCTCCAGCACGAGCAGCAGCACCAGGAGCTGTTGGCCACCGACATCAAATACATCCTCAGCACCAGCCCGCTGGCCCCGGCTTACATCGGTGAGGAGTTAGCTGAGGTAAGAGTTAGCAGTGAAGAGTTAAGGGTTGATTCGGCTGATGCTCTTGCCCCAACTCTTAACTCTTCACTGCTAACTTCTAACTCAAAAGCAGCATCCTGGCTGCCCGTGCCCGGCGGCGTGCACCGGATTGGCTTTCAGGAAAGCGGCTTTTGCTTTGATAACGAGCTGGCGGCGCACGACGTGCTGCTGGCCCCCTTCGAGCTGCAAAACCGCCTGGTGACCAATGCCGAATTTCAGGCGTTCATCGAGGCCGGCGGCTACCGCGATTTCCGCTACTGGATGGGCGAAGGTTGGGATTTGGCGCAGGCGCAGGGCTGGGAAGCGCCCCTCTACTGGATGCGGCACGCCGATGGCTGGCACCGCTTCACGCACCACGGCCTGCAGGCGGTGCGGCCCGACGCGCCGGTCACCCACATCAGCTTTTACGAGGCCGATGCCTATGCCAACTGGGCGGGCGCACGCCTGCCCACCGAGGCCGAATGGGAAACTGCCGCCCGCCACTTCGGGGCCACCACCAGCGCCGGTACCTGGCTCGAAAGCAACCTCTTCGACCCGCAGCCCCTGCCTGCCGATGCCGACCCCGCGCAGTGCCACCAGCTGCTGGGCGACTGCTGGGAGTGGACCTACTCAGCCTACCACGCCTACCCCGGCTACGCCCGCGCCGCCGGCGCGCTGGGCGAATACAACGGCAAGTTTATGGTGAACCAACTGGTGCTGCGCGGCGGCTCCTGCGCCACGCCCGAAAACCACATTCGCGTCAGCTACCGCAATTTTTTCCACGCCGACAAGCGCTGGCAGTTCACGGGCATTCGCCTGGCGCGCTAAGCGGGCTGCCGCCTTTCTTTGTTTCTTCAGCTTATCCTATGCCCATTTCTTCTATTCTGAGCCCCACCGCAACCGAGCTGGCGCGGCACGTGGCCGACGGCCTGCACCGCACGCCCAAAGCCTTGTCGTCGATGTATTTCTACGATGACGCGGGCAGCCGCCTGTTTCAGCAAATCATGGATTTGCCGGAGTATTACCCTACGCGTGCCGAGTTTGCTATTTTCCGGGAGCACGGCGCGGCCATCGCGGCGGCCCTGAGCCCGGCGGGCGGCGGCGACTTCGCGCTGGTGGAGCTGGGCGCTGGCGACGGGGCCAAAACCAAGCTGCTGCTGCGCGAGCTACTAGCCGCCGGCACCCCGTTCACCTACGCCCCGGTGGATATCTCGGCGGGTGCCATGACGGGGCTGGTGGCCGCGCTCAAGCAGGAGTTGCCGGCGCTGAATGTGGCCCCGGTGGTGGAGGACTATGCCACGGCCCTCACGCAGCTGCGCACCCGGCCGGGCAGCAAAGCGGTGCTGTTTCTGGGCTCGAACATCGGCAACTTCGGCCCGGCCGAGCGGCTGGATTTTCTGCGCCAGCTGGCCGCGCCCCTGGCCCCGGCCGACCGCCTGCTCATCGGCTTCGATTTGCAGAAAGACCCGCGCCGCATCCGGGCGGCCTACGATGATGCCCAGGGCGTGACGGCCGCCTTCAACCTCAACCTGCTCACCCGCCTCAACCGCGAGTTGGGGGCTGATTTCGACCTCGCCCACTGGCAGCACTACACCGATTACAACCCCCTGAACGGGGCCGTGCGCTCCTTCCTAGTAAGCACCCGCGCCCAGCAGGTGCGCGTGGAGGCGCTGGATGAAACCTTCGATTTTGCGGCCTGGGAGGTCATTCATACCGAAAACTCCTACAAATTCACCCTGCCCCAGATTGAAGCCCTGGCCGCCGAAGCCGGTCTGCGCGTGGTTGAATATTTCACCGATGCGGCCACCGATTTTGCTGATGTGGTGCTGGCGGCGCGGTAGGGTTGCCAGTACCTCGCAGAAAGAAATTAACCTGTTCAGGCCGTCATGCTGAGCGCAGTCGAAGCATCTCTACTGAGAGAGTAATCCAATCGAAGCAACGAAGCGGTAGAGATGCTTCGACTGCGCTCAGCATGACCGGCGGTAACTCCAACAGAAAAATCCCCATGCTCAGCCTCGCCTCCGGCTACGGAAATTTTGCAGTCCCCGAAGTGGCCCTTGCCGCCGCCGATGAAGCCCTGTGCCCCGTCCGGCAGCACGGCCAGCCGCTGCCCGTGAGCCCCGTGGCCGGCCTGCCCGAGCTGCGCGAAGCCCTAGCCTACCGCTACCGCCAGCGCGGTGCCACCAGCGTCACGGCCGAGCAGGTGGTGGTGACGGCCGGCACCAAAGCCGGTCTGTTTGCCCTGCTCAGCGAAATGCTGCGGCCCGGCGACGACGTGCTGCTGCCCACGCCCAACTGGTTCGGCTTCTACGACCTGGTGCGGCGGGCGGGCGGCGCGCTGCGCCCCCTGCCGCTCAGCGCGGCCGATAATTATGCCCTCACGCCCGAAACGCTGCGGGCAGCCCTCACGCAGGCCACGCGGCTGCTCATCATCAGCAACCCCAATAACCCTACCGGCCGCGTGTATTCGCGGGCTGAGTGGACGGCAATAGTGGCCGTGACGGCCGAATTTCCGGACCTCTGGGTGCTCAGCGACGAGATTTACGAAGGCATTAGTTTCGGGGCGGAGCCGGTGCCTACGTTGCTGGCGCTGCCCGGCCCGCACGAGCGGCACGTGGTGGTGAGCGGCTTTTCGAAGTCGCTGGCGCTGGCGGGCTGGGGCGTAGGCTGCCTGGTGGCCCCGCCCGCGCTGGCGCAGGCGGTATCGGCGCGAATATTCAGCACCGGCCTGGCGGTGCCGGTGCCGGCCCAAATGGCCGCGCTGGCCGCCACGCAGCACGCCGAAGCCATTGGCGCAGCGCTGTGTGCGCAATTGCAGCCCACCCGGCAGCTGCTGCTCGATGGGTTGGCGGCCCTGCCCGGCGCGCGCGCCGTGGCCGCCCCCGAAGGCACCTACTACGTTTTCGCCGATTTCACCCGTTTCCTCGCGCCCGGCTTGCCGGCGCTGGAGGCCTCGGCCACGCTGGTGCGACAGCTGGCCGCAGCCGGCGTGGAAGTGGTGGACGGAGCCACCTGCGGCGCGCCCGGCTTCCTGCGCCTGTCTTACGCCGTGGCGGAGGCCGATTTGCGGCGGGCGCTGGCCATTATCGGGAGCGTGGTGGGTGTGTAGAGACGCGACTCTTCGCGTCTTGGCGTTGAATGACTCCCAAACGGCGCATACGCCGAGACGCGAAGAGTCGCGTCTCCACATCGGCCCGCAACATCGATGCAACCCCTTGCGAGCGGCCCGCCCGTACCTTTGCCGGGCTTTTTCAGGGAATTATGTTTAGTAATATTCGTCCTCATTTGCGGCCCACGCTGCTGCTGGCGTATCCGGTGGTGCTGTCGCAGCTGGGGCACATCATGGTGAGTTTTGTCGATTCGGTGCTGGTGGGGCGCACGGGCACCGTGCCGCTGGCCGCCGTAAGCCTGGGCGTGAACAGCACCAACGTCATCATGATTCTGGGCATTGGCCTGAGCATGGGCAGCGTGCCGCTGGTGGCCGCCGCCGACGGCCGCCGCGACCTGCCCGACCTAGCCCGCCTCCTGGTGTCGTCGGTGTGGCTGAGTGTGCTGGCCGGGCTGGCGCTGGCCGGGCTGGGCCAGCTGGTGCCGCCGCTCATGCACTACCTCGGCCAGGCCCCGGCCGTGGAGGCGCTGGCTGCGCCCTGGGTGCGGGTCATCAGCTGGTCGTTTTTGCCGCTGATGATTTTTCAGGGCTTCCGCGAGTTTGCTGAGGGGCTGGGGCTTACGCGGCAGGCTATGTGGCTCTCGGTGCTGGCCAACGTGCTGAACGCCGCCCTGTGCTACGCGCTGGTGTTCGGCCATTGGGGCGCACCCCAAATGGGCCTGATGGGCTCGGCCTGGGCCACGCTCATTGCCCGCACCCTCATGGCCGGCCTCATGGCGGCGTATGTGCTGCTGGCCCAGCGCCTGCATCAGTACCGCGCCGCCGTGCATAGCTGGCTGCCCGACTGGGCCACGCTGGCCCGGCTGTTCGATATCGGCGCGCCCATCGGCGTGCAGATGGCCTTTGAAGTGGGCGCTTTTGCTACGGCGGCCATTATGATTGGCTGGCTGGGTGCGGTGCCGCTGGCGGCGCATCAGGTGGCCATCAACCTGGCTTCGATAACCTACATGGCGGCCAGCGGCATTGCGGCGGCGGCCACCATCCGGGTGGGCAAGCTAATGGGCGGCGGCGATATGCCAGCGGCCCGGCAGGCCGGTTTCGCGGCGTATGTGCTGGGGTTTGGGTTTATGGCCACGATGGGGGCGCTGTTTATTGCCCTGCGGCATCAGGCCCCGCTGCTGTATAGCCACGATGCGGCCGTGGTGGCGCAGGCCGGCACGCTGCTGCTCATCGCGGCCTTGTTTCAGGTTTCTGATGGCTTGCAGGTGATGGGGCTGGGCGCACTGCGCGGGCTGGAAGATGTAAAAGTGCCTTCCGTGGTGGCCTTGCTGGCGTATTGGGCCGTGGCGCTGCCGTTGGGCTATTTCCTGGGTTTTCGGCTGCACTATGGCGCGCCGGGCGTGTGGACGGGGCTGCTGCTGGGGCTCACAATAGTTGCGGGCGTGCTCATCGTGCGCTTCCGCCGCGAGACTGCGCCGGGTTACATCGCTGAGCCGGTAGCTGTACCGTAGTGCGAACTACAACCTGCGCGCTACGGTTCGCGCTATGGCCGCCGGCAATTCGCGCCGGCTGCGGGCATCTTCTTATTTTGCACCCATGCTTTCTGTTCTAACTACGCTCTTAACGGCCGCCGCGCTGCTGCAAGGCCCGGCTGTGAAACTCCAATCTGCGGCCGCCCCTACGGCCAAACCCGCGCCCGCAGCACCCATCCCGTGGTCGGCCACGCGGCGGCTCACAATAGCCGACTTCCAGGGCCATCCCGGGCCTTCGGACCGGCTGGCCTCGTCCACGGCCAGCGACCTCAAGTCCAATGCGGCCTGCCGCGACTTCGTGTTCAGCGCCACCGTGACGGCCACGTTCGACCCCAATACGTCGTGGTTTCAAAACCCCAAGCTGGCTTCCGAAGCCCTGTTGCGCCACGAGCAGTTACACTTCGACATCACTGAAGCCTATGCCCGCCTTATGCGCCAGAAGCTGGCGGCCTTCGCGGCGAAGGCCGATTGCAACAAGCTCCAGCCGGCTTTCAACAACGTGACCAAAGCCGTGTACGCGGCCTGGGACAACGAGCAGAACCGCTACGACCAGGAAACCGGCCACGGCCTGAACGCCGTGCGCCAGGCCGCCTGGGAAAAGCAAACGCAGCTGAAACTGGAGCAGCTGAAGATGTTTGCGGTGCAGTAGGGGCGGGGATGATGCAATTGTTGAAAAGAACGGTCATGCTGAGCGCAGCCGAAGCATCTCTACCGCGAGAGTAATCCAATCGATAGGATTTACTTGCGCGGTAGAGATGCTTCGACTGCGCTCAGCATGACGTTCTGGTTTATTTATTCCCAGCCCATGAATTTCCCAACTACCCCCATCACCTGGGCCGACTTTGAGCGTGTGGACCTGCGCGTGGGCACTATCCAAGAGGCGCGGACCTTCCCAGAGGCGCGGCGGCCGGCGTATCAGCTGCTCATTGATTTTGGGCCGGAAATCGGCCTCAAGAAGTCCAGCGCCCAAATCACGCACCACTACACGCCGGCGGAGCTGGTGGGCCGTCAGGTGCTGGCCGTGGTCAACTTCCCGCCCAAGCAGATTGGAAAATTCCGCTCCGAAGTGCTGGTAACCGGCTTTGCCGATGCCGACGGGCACATTGTGCTGGCCGCCGTGGCCGGTGCGGTGCCCAATGGGCAGCGGCTGGTTTAGTTGGTTTTGGGGGGCGGGCCCCACTGGTCGGCGGCGGGCTGGTTGGCTTTGGCGGGGTTGAGCCGGGCCTCCCGATGGGTCAGCGTGTCGATAACGCCGACGTAGATTTCGTTCAAATCCTTGTTGTGGATGCCGTAGTAGCGGTAGCTGCGCTGAAAAGCCGAGTCGGTGACTTCGTGCTTCCAATACAGGTTTTTCTGCTGGGCCAGGAACAGCGCCCGGCTCGAATCGGGCGAGAGGCGGCTGCTTTCCACCTGGGCTTCGAGCTGGTGCAGGTCGGCCAGCATCTGGGCCATTTTCTCCCGGGGTACCAGGTCGAGTGGCTTGGGGGCTTCTTCAGGGCGCTGGCAGGCGGGCAAGGCGAGCAGGAGGGGGGCCAGCACCAAGCCCAGGCAGCAGCGGCAGAATGATTTCACACCACAAAGTTAGTCCCGCGCCGTAGCTTCGCCGCCATGAACCCCTCCGTGCCCTCGGCCCTCACCGACCTGGTGCGCCGCCTGCGCCACCTCGAAATCCGCATTCGCAAGGCGGTGGAGGCCCAGCTACAGGGCGATTTTCACTCCGTATTCAAAGGCACGGGCCTCGAATTCGACGATGTGCGCCTCTACCAATACGGCGACGAGGTGCGCGCCATCGACTGGAACGTGAGCAGCAAGGGCCACGGCACCTTCGTGAAAACTTACAAGGAGGAAAAGGAGCAGCAGGTGCTGGTGCTGCTCGACGTGAGCGGCTCGCTGGACGTGGGCGACGGCCAGCGCCGCAAGCTGGACGTGGCCCGCGACATCGCGGGTCTGCTGGCCCTCTCGGCCGCGCGGCAGGGCTCGGCGCTGGGCTTGTTTGCGTTTTCAGACCAAAAGGAGCTGTATCTGCCGCCCGGCAAGGGGCCGCGGGCAGCGTATGCGCTCATTAGCCGGCTGTTTGGGCTGGTGCCGGTTTCGTCCCGCACGGGGGTGGGAGCGGGCATCCGGCAGGCGCTGGGGCTGCTCAAGCGCCGCAGCCTGGTGGTGCTGGTGTCCGATTTTATCGACGGCAACTACGAGCGCGAGCTCACCATGCTGGCCCAGCGCCACGACCTGATTGTGGTGCAGCTCCAGGCCCCGCGCGAGCGCACGTTTCCGGCCCTGGGCATCGTCCCCCTGCGCGACGCCGAAACCGGCCAGGTGCGCTGGGTGAATACCTCCAGCCCCGATTTCCGCAACCGCATGGAAGCCACCGCCGAGCGCCAGGAAGCTGAACTGGTGAACATCTGCCGCCGCCACCGCACCGGTTTCCTGGCCCTGAGCACGGAGGGCGATTTTGTGCCGCAGCTCGTGAATCTGTTTCGTCACCGTCGTCAATCGGGCCGCAATGGGTAAGCTAATAGGGCATTTTGAGGGATGGAAGCGTGTGATGCTCAGCCTGATTTTTAGCTTGCTGTCGGGCATTACTGCTTTGGGTCAGAACCCGCCACCCATCCCGCAGGGCCGCTTTCTGAAGCAAACTACCCTGGTGGGCGAGCCGCTCGACTACGAGCTGCGCTACGAGCACGCCCCCGATTTGGAGGTGGTTTTCCCCGATTCGCTGGCCAAATTTGCGCCGTTCGAGTACGCGGGCAAGACCTTTTACCCCACCCGCACCCGGAACGGCATCAGCCTCGACCGCGCCGTGTACCACCTGCGCACCTTCCGGCTCGATTCGGTGCAGACCTTGGCCCTGCCGGTGGCTGTGCTGCAAGGCCCCGATACGCTGAGCATCCTGCCGCTGCCCAGCCGGGTGCGCCTGCTGCGCACGGCCGCGCCGCTGCGCAGGGCCGCCCAATTGCCGGCCCTGCGCCAAAACCTGGTGCTGGTGCCCGTCGAGCCCATTTTTAACTATCCCTACTGGCTGGCCGGGGCGCTGGCCGTGCTGCTGCTGCTGGCGGGCGGCGCGGCGCTGTTTCGGCGGGGGCTGGTGCGGCGCTATTCGGCCTACAAGCGGCGCAAAAACCACGGTTATTTCCTGGCGCAGTTCGCGCGGCACGTCGAGCGGTTCGAGCTTTCGCGCTCGGCTACCAACGTGGAACGGGCCGTGGTGCTCTGGAAAAACTACCTCGCCGGCCTCGAAAACAGCGGCCTGAACTCCTTCACGACCCGCGAAATTGTGGCGTATTTCGAGAATGACTCCGACGTGCGAAAGGCGCTGAATGCGACCGATAAGGTGATTTACGGCAACGTGCAAACCGAGGAAGCGGCCGAGGTTGACCGCGCCTTCCAGCGCCTGCGGGGCTTTGCCGAGCGGCGCTACGCGTCGGTGACGGAGTAGCGCGGACTTTTAGTCCCCGAGTCCAACCATTCTGCAAATCCCGGGCGCGGACTAAAAGTCCGCGCTACTTTCGCCCCGCTTGAACGACTTTTTCAACCTCCTCCGCTACACCACGCTGGCCGGCTACCAGTGGCAGCAGCCGCGCCTGTTGCTGCTCATCGCGGCCGTGCCGCTGCTATTTGTCCTGCGCTGGGTGCTGGCCCGGCGGCGGGCGCAGGTGGCGGTGGCCTTCGCGCCCGGCCCCGTGCGGCGCGACTGGTCGGCGGTGCTGCGCTTCATGCCCGATGTGGTGCTGGGCCTCGCCCTCAGCTTCGCCATTGTGGCCCTGGCCCGCCCCCAGCGCACCGACGAGCGCGTGGAGCAGTTCGGCCGGGGCATCGACCTGGTGCTGGCCCTCGACGTGTCGGGCTCGATGGAAATCGAAGACCTGCGCCCCAACCGCCTCGAAGCCGCCAAGCGCATTGCCACTGATTTCCTGCAATCCCGCGCTGGTGACCGCCTCGCCCTGGTAGCCTTCGCCGGCGAAGCCTACTCGCTGGCCCCCCTCACCACCGACTACGACCTGCTGCGCGAAGACCTCGCCGGCCTGCGCGTGGGCATGATTAAGGAAGACGGCACTGCCATTGGCAGCGCCTTGGGCGTAGCCACCAATCGCCTGCGCGAGTCCACGGCCAAGTCGCGGGTCTGCATCCTGCTCTCCGATGGCGAGAACAACGCCGGCAGTCTCGACCCGCTGCTGGCCGCGCAGCTAGCCCACGCCTTCGGCATCCGCATCTACACCATCGGGCTGGGCAAGGATGGTTTCGTGCCCTACGGCCAGGATTCGCTCGGCCGCACCCGCTACGTAAACACCCGCCTCGACGAAACCACTATGCGCCAGCTCGCCGCCGCCGCCGATGGCCGCTTCTTCCGCGCCACCGATACGGGGGCATTGCGCGAAGTTTTCGCCCAAATCAACCGCCTCGAAAAGTCCGAAATCAAGCAGCTCCGCTTTCGCAATACCAAGGATTTCTACCGGCCGTACCTGTGGCTCAGCATCGGGCTCTGGCTGCTGTGGCTGGTCCTGAAAAGCACGTTTCTGAGCAACCCGCTGGAGGATTAGCGGGGTTATGGGTTATTGGTAATTGTGAAGGACGTCATGCTGAGCGCAGTCGAAGCATCTCTACCGCTCAAGTAATCAATACCATTTACAACGAAGCGGTAGAGATGCTTCGACTGCGCTCAGCATGACGTTCTATTCAAGCTCGTTCAAACAAACACCCATGTCCATCGCCGATAACATCCACCGCATCAACGCCGAGCTGGCCGGCACGGCCGCCCGCCTCTGCGTCGTCACCAAAACCCACCCCGTCGAGCTACTACAGGAGGCCTACGCCGCCGGAGCCCGCTGTTTCGGCGAGAACCGGCCCCAGGAGATGGCCGCCAAGCACCCCCAGCTGCCGCCCGATGTGGAGTGGCACCTCATCGGCCAACTCCAAACCAACAAAGTGAAGCTGCTGGCCCCCTTCGTGCACACCATCCAAAGCATCGACAGCCTGAAACTGCTGCGCGAAATCGACAAGCACGCCGCCGCGAACAACCGCGTCATCAACGGCCTGCTGCAATTCCACATCGCCCAGGAAGAAACCAAATCGGGCCTTTCGCTGGCCGAAGCCGAAGAAATCCTGACCTCGCCGGAGCTCCCGCAGCTCACCCACGTGCGCCTCACTGGCGTGATGGGCGTAGCCACCTTCACCCATGATGAGAACCAGCTGCGGCAGGAGTTCCAAACGCTGCATAGCTACTTCGACCACCTCAAAGCCACCTATTTCGCCGAATCCCCAGCCTTTGCCGACATCTCAATGGGCATGAGTGGCGACTATAAACTGGCCGTGGCCGAGGGCAGCACGCTGGTGCGGGTGGGCAGCGCCATTTTCGGCAGCAGGGGATAGGGCCTTTCGCGCACTGCGACCCTCTGCGTAAACCACTGCGCCCACTGCGGGAACAGACGCCAGAACAACCCACCAAGCGCGGCGCTGGAAATTCTTCTATCTTCCGTCCCTAGTCCGCCGCAAATTCCCACTATGCCCGCCACCACTGCGTCCTCGCCGCCCCCACCGGCCATTGTGGCCAACCAGCACATCTACGACGACTATTTCGAGGAGGAATTCACCCGCACGGTGGACGAAAACATCCTCCAGCTGCTCGACCGCGTGTGGTTTCGCTCCGAGCTGGTGGGCTTCGAGAATTTCCCGCAGCGTAACAACCCCGACCGGCCCCTGATTTTCGCCAGCAACCACTCCGGCATGGCCTTCCCCTGGGATGCCATCGTGGCGCTGTCGCACCTGTTCCGCTACCTGCCCCGGCACGAGAATATGAGCGACCTGCCGCGCCCGCTCTCGGCCCCGCTGCTCTCGCAAACGGCCCTGATGAACCCCTATCTGGTCAGAGACTTCTGGAAAAAATGCGGCTGCGTGGATGCCACGACGCTGAATTTCGAAACCATGATGTACTACCAGGACCACAACCTGATGCTCTACCCCGAGGGTGTGCCCGGCATCGGCAAAGGGTTCAACCGCAAGTACCAGCTCCAGCGCTTGGCCACCAGCATGGTGCGCCTGGCCCTGCAGCACGGCACCGACATCGTGCCCTTCTACACCATCAACGCCGAATACCTCAACCCCTACGCCTACAGCTGGGACGGCATTAACAACCTCACCAAGAAAATCGGTATCCCCTTCCTGCCCCTCACGCTGCTGCTTTTGCTGGTCCTGGTTCAGCCCTGGGCCTTTTACCTGGCTTTCCCGGCCAAGCTCGTCTTTGTGATGGGCACCCGCATCCGCCCCTCCGACCTCACCACCAAAACCGTGGATGAGCTGAGCCGCGAAGAATACCTGGCCCTCAGCGAGCAAATCCGCCAGCAGATGCAGGCCGAAATGGACGCCGCCGTGCTCGCCCACGGCCAAAAGCCCTACCGCTGGGCCGAGCTCTGGCAGCGCATCAAGGAAAACCGCCGGTTCTTCCCGTTTTTCCTGCCCTTCGCCTGGCCCGCCATGTTCACCGAGTTCGAGCGCCTCTACGTGAAGGAGGGCCGCCGCAATTTTCGCATGCAGCTCGACAAGCCCGGCGCGTGGCTGCGCATGCTCTGGCGCAACCCCATAACCCTGGCCTATTTCATCCCGTTGTTAGGCTGGATTCCGCTGGCAATCAAAGGCTACAAAGGCAATAAGCTGGGGCAAAAGCAGAAGGCTTACCGTAGCAGCCAGAAGTAGGGCGGGGCAAGCCCCGCACCCTACAACGCGCTCCCACACCCTCCCTCCCAAAATCCCACCCAATGCCCTCGTTTCAACACCTGCTGCTCAAGCAGTTTCTCACGGCGGCGGCCGCCCCGCTGGCCCGTCGCAAGCCCAGTGTAGGGGCCATGCGCCTGGCCATGGAGGCCGGCTCCCTCTTCCAATTCATGCCTTGGAAGGTGAATCTGGAAAGCTTCAAGCTCGATAACCGCCTCGAAGCCGAGTGGCTGCGGCCCCGCGCCGCCCACCCCACGCGGGTGCTGCTCTACCTGCACGGTGGCGGCTACGTGCTCGGCTCGCTCAACACGCACCGCAGCCTGGTGGGTAGCCTGGCCCAGCGCACGGGCCTCAACGTGCTCACCATCAACTACCGCAAAGCGCCCGACCACCCGTTCCCCGCCGCGCTCGATGATGCAAAGCGGGCCTACCGCTGGCTGCTGCGCCACGGCCACCAGCCCCACGACATTGTGGTAGGCGGCGACTCAGCTGGCGGCGGCCTCGCCCTTGCCTTACTGCTGGCCCTGCGCGATGCCGGCGAAGCCCTGCCCGCCGCCGGCATCGGCCTCTCGCCCTGGACCGACCTGAACCTGCCCATCACCGCCCTGCGCCGCGTGGCCCGCGAAGAAGGCCTCCTGCTCGAAGCCCTGCAAATGCGCACCTGGGGGCCGCTCTACGCCCACAAAACGCCCCTCACGCACCCGTTGCTCTCGCCCGCGCAAGCCGACTTACACGGCCTGCCGCCACTGCTCATCCAGATTTCCACCGCCGAAGTGCTGTATAATGACGTGGTGAAATTCACCCGCAAAGCCCGCGCCGCCGGCGTGCCTGTCACGCTGCAACCATTTGAAGGACTGGTGCATTGGTGGCACCTGTTCTGGCGCGTGGTGCCCGAAGCCCGGCAGGCGCTCGACCAGGTCGCGGCCTTCCTGACTGAGATATGGGCGCAGCCAATTGCCGCCCCCGTGCGCCTGCCGCAGGCCGAACGGCGCATGCCCGTGCGCCGTCGCGCCGCATAAGCTGTCGCTGAATGCGTTGCGGAGGATAGAGGCCGGTATCAAATATCCAGGAAATCGAAAAAATAAATTCTCTTTTTGATGATTTTAGGCCACTTTTGGAGAAATCCGGCGTACACGGCTCAACTATGTTAGCGAGTGTTCGTAGGTTTGCATCGAATTTAGTCGGCTTGCATACTACTTTGGTATGGCAATGGGCTTTAATACAGTAAGTTCCCTTTTTTTCTTTCACCCCAACCCGTTTCCTGCACCATGGAAGATTTGTTTAAAAAGTTCGTAAATGCTGGCGTCGGCTACATCGCCCAGGGCAGCAAGTCGGTTCAAAGCACCATCGATAAGTTGGTGAAGGACAATAAAATGACCCAGGCCGAGGGCAAGAAAATTGTGGACGAGCTGCTGAAAAGCGGCGAAACCAAGCGTGCCGAGCTCGAAAAGCAGTTCCAGGGCATTGTGGAGCGTGCGAAAAGCACCGTGGGCCTGAGCGATGCCAAGCCCGCCAAAGGCAAAGCCGCCGCCAAAAAGCCCGCCCCCAAAGCCGCCGCTAAGCCCGCCGCGAAAGCCGCCAGCGTAGTAAGCGCCGCCAAAACCACCGCCAACCAAGCCGCCAGCCGCGCCGCCGGTGCTGTGAAAAACGTGGCCGACCGCGTGAGCGCTGCTGCCAGCACCGCACAGAAATCCACTGCTGCTACGGCCGCCGCCGCTGCCAAACCGGCCGCTAAGCCCGCCGCCAAAGCCGCCGCCGCAACGGCTGCCAAACCTGCTGCAAAAGCCCCCGCCGCGAAAGCTGCCGCCAAACCGGCCGCCAAGCCCGCTGCTAAACCGGCCGCAAAGCCAGCGGCGAAGCCTGCTGCTTCGGCTGGCAGCGAAGGCAACGCGTAAGCGGCTTCCTGTTATCAAGGAAAAACCCCGTTTGCCTGGCGCAGACGGGGTTTTTTAGCGTAAAAAATTGACTCTAAAATGAGTCTGGCGGGCACGGTAGCCGGCCAAAATCTGCGAAATCAGATTAATCTGCGTAAATCTGCGGTTGATGTTTAAAAATACGATTTCCAACCTCTCCCGCATTCGGCAGGTGGCCGAGGTGTTGCTGCGTTATGGTTTCGAGGATGTGGTGACGACCACGCCGTTGCGCCGCCTCGTAAGCCAGGCGCGACGCCTGAGCTGGCAGCGGGCCGACCGGCAGGTGTTTGAAACCACGCGCTGGGAGCGGGTGCGTCTGATTATCGAGGAGTTAGGGCCGACGTTCATCAAGCTGGCCCAAGCCATGAGCAACCGGGCCGACCTGCTGCCCGAAGCCCTGATTGACGAGTTTGAGAAGCTGCAAAGCAACGTGCCGCCTTTCGAAACGGCCGTGGCCCGCCAGATTATCGAGGAGGAGCTGGGCCGGCCGATTTCGGAGGTTTTTAGCGAGTTCGATGATATCACGCTGGGCTCGGCCAGCATCGGGCAGGTGCACAGGGCGCGGCTGCTGACCGGCGAGGAAGTGGTGGTGAAAGTGCAGCGCCCCGGCGTGCGCGAAAAGGTGCGCTCTGACTTGGCTTTGCTGCACGAACTGGTGCGCCTCACGGCGGGATTTCTGCAGAAGCAGGGCCTCGCCAACCCGCAGGATATTGTGGATGCGTTTGAGCGCAGCATGAGTAAGGAGCTGGATTACACGGCCGAAGCCCGCTCGATGGAGCAGTTTCGCAAGCTCTACGAGGACTACACCACGTTTTACGTGCCCAAGCCCTACCGCGAGCTGAGCACGGCACGCATTCTGGTAATTGAGTTCGTGAGCGGCTGCAAGATTACCGACAAGGCGCAGTTGCAGGAGTGGGGCCTGAGCCCCGCCGAGGTGGCTGAAAACGGCATGGACATCTACCTGACCCAGATTTTTGAGTTCGGGATTTTCCACGCCGACCCGCACCCCGGCAACGTGCTGGTGCGCCCTGATGGCACCATCGTGCTCATCGATTTCGGTATGGTGGGCCGCCTCACTAAGCAGCAGAAATACGCCTTTGCGGGCGTGTTTATCGGTATGGCGCGACAGGATGCGCGCAGCATGGCGCTTAATTTCAGACGACTAGCCCTGACGGCCGAAATTCCGGACATGCGCGCTTTCGAGTCGGACCTGAGCCAGCTGATTGAGGATTTCGCCATGCTCGACGTGAAGGAGATGAGCATGAGCGACCTAGCCGACGCGCTGCAGGGCATCATCTATAACTACAAGTTGCAGGTGCCGGGCGCGGTGTTCCTCATCCTGCGGGCGCTGGTGATTCTGGAAGGAATTGGCAAAGTTTTGCACCCGAATTTCAATACGTTTGAGTTCGTGGCACCCTACGGAGCCAAAATTATCCGCGAACAGTATTCCCGCGAAAACCTGCTTACCGAGGCCGAATACACCGGCACGCAACTGCTGGCCCTGCTCCAAACCCTGCCCGCCGATGTGCGCCAGATTGTGCGCAAAATCAGCAAAGGCGAGCTGCGGCTGAAGTTTGAGCTGGTGGGCTACACAACCCTGCTGCGCAAGGCCGACCAGCTGGTGAGCCGCACCATTCTGGCCTTGCTGGGCGTGGGCGGGCTGCTGTTTTCAGGCCTGTCACTCATGGGCCGCTACTCGCCGGATATGCACTACCACCGCGGCGTGCCCGAAATAACGTGGTGGAGCTTGGGCGCAACGGGCTTCCTGCTCCTGATATTGCTGCTGCTGGGCACCCGGCGGCGCGAGAAATAAGCTCAGGCAGCGAATTTGGATTGAAGGTTTGGCACCGGGCCTTGCGCGGCCCGACCTTTGCGGCCGTGTGGTTGTATTTCGGCCCGCCTGCTGCAATGTCTGCTTCCTTCGTCGTCCGCGTTACGTTTGCTGTTTTTGGGATTTTATGGGGAGCGATGCCGCGTATTGCCGTCGCCCAGACGGCCCCGGCCGGCCCGCCGGTGTTGCGTGAAGCAAGCCTGCAAACTGATACCGCCACCTACCTGCTGAGCCGTAACACCGTGGCCGTGCAGGGCGGGCCGGCGTTGTATTTCTGGTACCGGCGCGACGATGAAACCGTGGAGCTGCGCCTCTACCCGGCCAATGCGAAGCCCCTGCGCCTGCGCCGCAACCCCGATTTTCAGCAGCTCGACTCCCTCACCAAAGAAGATGACGGCGGCTTCCGCACCCGCCTCAAGTTCCAGAATCTCACCAGTAGCCGCTTCCTGCGCCTCGTGGTGGAGCAGGCCGCCGACTCGGCCGGGCGTGCACCGCGCCGCGAAGTGGTGCCGCTGCTGCCGCTGGTGCATACCACGCTGGGACTACGGGTGGCTGATAACGAATTGTTTGTGGGTGAAGAAAAGGTGTTTGAGCTCACCAGCTCCAACGCCCGCAACGTGCACGCCACCGGCGAGTGGGTGCGCGGGGCCGAATTCGACTACCGCCTGGTGGCCGAGGCCAGCGGGACGCTGCGCCTGCACGTACTGCCCAACCAATTGGGCCTGCGCACGCTGGCCGTGAAGCTGCAAACGGAGCGCCCCATTCTACTGGCCGGCAACCGCATCAGCTACCAATTGCCGGTGCTGAAGCAGGAATTCAACGTGAAGGCCAGCCGCCTGCGCTTCCTCTCGCCCGATAAGCGCAGCGTGACCATGGACGATGTGAGCCGTCGCAAAGGCACTGAACTGATTCTGGACAATGGCCGCAGCTTTGAGTTGCGTCGTACTTATCGGGTTGAGGACCAGGAAGAACCTGGTGGAACGCTCATCGCCGAAATCTTCACCCGCCAGTTCCTCAGCAACGACCGGGTGCTGTGCTACCTGCGCCCCTACAACACCCACCGCCAGACCGAGGGCTACCTCTACATCAAGGAAAACGACGTAGCCCGCTACCTCACCAACCTCGATATCACGCCCCAAACCGTCATCCGCAACGTGCAGGTACTGCACCGCGGCGGCGAATGGACCTCCGGCCTGAGCGTGAGCCCCGGCGAAACCGTGGACGTACGCCTCGAAGGCGAGGGCCTGCAAAAAGCCCGCATCTCCTTCGAGGATTTGCCAGTCATTCCTTCTGACTCGTCGGTGCGCACCGATGCCCGGCTGGTATACCGCGTGCGGGTGCCGGTGAGCTACGACAAGCGCAAAAGCAACATCTACAACGCGGGCCAGGCAACTGGCTATACGTTGAATATCAAGGAATTTCAGCGGCCTCATCCGCTCGATTTTGTATCGGTGACGTATGGCGACGCGGCCCGGCCCATTACCCGTCTCAACGGCCCGGTGCTCTACGACGGCACTATCCGCGACGTGGTGTTTCAGTTCAACCCCAACGCCATCGACACACCCGACCTGCTCTTCGGCAAGCAGTACCTGAGCTTCGAAATCCGCACCCTCAACAGCAAAGGCGAACTCATCGAGCTGCGCAACGTGGAAAGCCTGCTGGTGTGCCCCGGCGACAATTCGCCCCGCGCCACTTTCTACCAGGACAAGCAGTGCCGCACCGACCCGCTCAGCCTCAACTCCCTGCTGGGCCGCAAAACCTACGACCTCGACGAGTGGAGTCGCATCGTGGTCACGGTGAAGCACGTATCCAGTCAGTACGGCGAAACCGGCTACACCCAAACCGTGGAACTGGTGCTCAAGCGCCACTATAAGTTCGACATCGACGTGAGCTTCCCAGCGGGCCTGCTCACGCGCAAAGAAAAGGAAAGCAGCTTCGGTGACCTGGGTGGTATTTCGCTGGCTACGCTGGCACAATTCAGCTTCTACAGCCCCAACAAAATCAACCGCCTGCGGCCGTACAAAATAGGGGCTGGCTTTGTGGCTCTCAACGCCTTCAACCTGGGCAGCAGCAGCGCCAACCGCGACCTTGGAGTCGTAATTCTCGGCTCGGTGTACCCCACCCGGCGCGAGGCCAAATTCACGTTTCCGCTCTACCTGGGCGGCGGCTACTTGCTGGGTACCAATCAGTGGTTTTTCATGCTCGGGCCAGGCATTGGGGTGCGGCTGTAGCGCGGGCCGGATGGCGGCAGTCGGCTGGCTTTTCGGGTCATTGGCAGAAAAAGCAGAAGGGTAGGTGAGGTTCGGCGGTAGTTTTGGGGCATGAAACCAACTCGTTCCGCCGCGCTATCCATTTTCTGCCTCACCAAAGCCTTCAGTGGTGGGCGATGGCTGGCGGCCGGCCTGCTGCTGGCCGGCACCCTGCCCCAAACGGCGCAGGCGCAGGGCCGCGTCACCATCAGCGGCACCATTAAAGATGCCAAAACGGGCGAGGACCTGACCGGCGCTTCCATTCGCATTGTGGAATTGCCGGGCACGGGCACGGCCGCCAATGCCTACGGTTTTTACACCCTCACGCTGCCGGCGGGCACTTACACGGTGGAGGCCAGCTTCGTGGGCTACGCCGCCCAGCCCCGCAAGGTGACGCTCGACAAAAGCCAGCGGCTTGATTTTAAGCTGGCCAGCGGCGGGCAGGAGCTGAACGAAGTGGTAGTGACCGGCCGCAGCAGCCAGGCCAACATCAGCAAAGCCCAATCCGGCGTGGAAACGCTGGACATGAAGCAGATTGCCAAGGTGCCGGTACTATTTGGCGAGAAAGACGTTATCAAAACCCTGACCCTGCTGCCGGGCATCAAAACGGCCGGCGAGGGCAGCAGCGGCTTCTCCGTACGCGGCGGCAACGTGGACCAGAACCTGATTTTGCTCGACGAAGCGCCGGTGTACAACGCCTCCCACTTGCTCGGTTTCTTCTCCACCTTCAACTCCGATGCCATCAAGGACCTCACCGTGTACAAGGGCGGCATGCCGGCCCAGTACGGTGGACGGCTGTCGTCGGTGGTCGATATCAAGATGAAGGACGGCAACAACCAGCAGCTGCACGGCAGCGGCGGCATCGGCCTCATCGCCTCGCGCCTGGCCCTGGAAGGCCCCCTGGTGAAGGACAAAGGCTCGTTCCTCGTCACCGGCCGCCGCACCTACGCCGACATCTTCCTCAAGCTCTCCAATAACGAAACCACCAAAAGCGCCCGCCTCTACTTCTACGATTTCAACGCCAAGGCCAACTACACGCTCGACGCCCGCAACCGCATCTACTTCTCGGGCTACCTGGGGCGCGACGTGCTTGGCATTAACACCTTCGAAAACAACTACGGCAACCAAACCGCCACCCTCCGCTTCAACCACCTGTTCACCGACCGGCTGTTCTCGAACACCTCGCTCATCTACAGCAAGTACGATTACCAGATAAAAATCCGGGCCAACGACTCCGACTTCAGCATTGACTCCAAAATCAAGGACTGGAACCTGAAGCAGGATTTCGAGTTCACGCCCAGTACCAAGCAGACGCTGCGCTTCGGCGTAAATGCCATTTACCACACCATCACGCCCGGCCACGTCACGGCCGCCGCCGATGCCGCCGTGAATTCCACCGCCGACAAAACCAACTATTCGCTGGAATCGGCGGCCTACGTATCGCACGAGTGGGCCGCCACGGACAAGCTGGATTTCACCACCGGCCTGCGGCTCTCGGCCTTCAGCCTGCTGGGCGCGGGCACGTATTCCAACTACAACCTGGCCGGCACGGTGCTCAGCAGCCAGAGCTATTCATCGGGCCAGGTCATCAAAACCTATGTGAATCTGGAGCCGCGCCTCGCAGTGAGCTACCAGCTTTCGGACAATACCGCCCTTAAAGCCGGCTACGCCCGCAACGTACAGAACCTGCACCTGCTCAGCAACTCGGCCGCGTCGTCGCCCACCGATTTGTACGTGCCCACCACCAACAACGTGAAGCCCGAGCTGGCCGACCAGCTCTCGGGCGGCTATTTCCGCAAGCTGGGAGCTAACCAGGGCTACTCATTCTCGGCCGAAGTCTACTACAAGTGGCTGCAAAACCAGATTGACTACCGCGACGGCACCCAGCTGCGCGGCAACCAGGACGTGGAAAGCACGCTGCTCTACGGCAAGGGCCGGGCCTACGGCGTCGAGTTTCTGCTGAAAAAGGAAACCGGCCGCCTCACCGGCTGGGTGGGCTACACGCTGAGCAAATCGGAGCGCCAGTTCACGGATATTAACAGCGGCAGCTGGTTCAACGCCCGGCAGGACCGGCCCAACGACCTCTCGGTAGTAGGCGTGTACCAGCTCTCGCCCATCTGGAGCCTGTCCAGCACCTTCGTGGCCAGCACCGGCAACGCCGTAACCTACCCCGTGGGCAAATACTTCGTGGCCGGCCAGGTGGTAAGCCTCTACGGTCAGCGCAACGCCGACCGCCTGCCCGGCTACCGCCGCCTCGACGTGGGCGCCACCCTCGAAAAACCGCAGAAGGAAGGCCACCGCTTCCACCACAGCTGGAATTTCTCCATATACAACGTGCTGGGCCGCGAAAATCCCTACAGCATCACCTTCCAAACCAACCCGGACGACCCCACGCGCACCCAAGCCCTGCAAACGGCGCTGTTCCGCATGGTACCATCGGCGACGTACAATTTCAACTTCTAGCACCATAGCGCGGACTCTGCGAGTCCGCGCCTAGGCGGGTCAGACCCGAACGGCCCCACAACGCGCGGACTCGCAGAGTCCACGCTACATCACCTCCTCATGAAAATCCGTTTCACTCTTCGCCTCCTCGTCGCTGCTGCCACCGTGCTGCTCGCCGCGTCCTGCCAGAAGGTCATCACCCTCGACCTCCAGTCCAGCGCCCCGCGCCTGAGCATTGAAGGTAACCTGGCCGATGACGGGCAGCCCTGCACCGTGCTGCTGGCGCGTAGCACGAGCTACACCGAAACCAATACCTTCCCGGCCGTGAGTGGGGCCGTTGTTACGCTGAGCGACAATGCGGGTGGGCTTGAAACCTTAGCCGAAACCAGCACACCCGGCCAGTACCGGGGCCGCACCATCCTGGGCCAGCCCGGCCGGCGCTACACCCTGCGCGTGGAAACCGATGGGCAGGCCTACGTGGCTGTTTCCACGCTGCCCTCGCCGGTGGTGCCGCTGTCAGGGCTGCGGGCACAGAAAGCTCCCATTGGTACCAATATTCAGGCATTGCCGGACTACCTCGACCCGGCGGGCACGCGCAATTATTACCTGTTCCAGCAGTACCGCAACGGCCGCCTGAACAAGAATATTTACCTGCAAAACGACGAATTCACCGACGGCAAGGCCAACGTGCGCGGCTTGGGCACGGGCGGTGGCGGCGGCAGCAACACTGATGCCGACAAGCTGGTGGCCGGCGATAGCCTGCGCGTGGAGATGCAAAACGTGGACGCTGACGTGTACGAATACTTCCGTACCCTCAACCTGACCTTGCAGGGCGGCGGCATGGCTACGGCCTCGCCGGCTAACCCAAAATCGAATTTTTCGGGTGATGTGCTGGGGTATTTTAGCGCGCACTCGGTGCGGCGACGCACCATATTAGTGCCGAAGCTGTAGGAGCTAAACAAAAAAGAACGTCATGCTGAGCGCAGTCGAAGCATCTCTACCGCAGCAGTAATCCAATCGAAAGAGGTTTACTATTGCGGTAGAGATGCTTCGACTGCGCTCAGCATGACGTTCTTTTTGTGCTCTTTTACCTGCGCCTTAGGTGAGCTTCATATCCGCAATTATCGCCTTGATTTTCTCGTGGCCCAGACGGTTGGCCATGTCATAATCCACGGCTGATTTCAGGGGCTGCTTCACGCTGAAATAGAACTTGATTTTGGGTTCGGTGCCGCTGGGGCGGGCCGAAATCTTGCTGCCGTCTTCGGTGAGGAACTGAAGCACGTTGGAGCTTTCCACGCCGGTATCAGTGCTGAGGCCGGTGGCAAGGTCGTGGATTTTGCCGGTTTTGTAGTCGCGGATTTCCACCACTTTCAGGCCGTCGATGTGGGCGGGTGGGTTGGCGCGCAGGCCGGCCATCATTTCCTGGATTTCCTCGGCTCCGCGCTGGCCTTTTTTGGTGAGCGAAATCAAATCCTCAATGTAGAGGCCGTAGTGGGCGTACATGGCCACCATTTCCTGGTAGAGGGTGCGGCCCTGGTCTTTGGCCACGGCGGCCATTTCGGCCACCAGCGCGCAGGCCGAGATGGCGTCCTTATCGCGCACAAAATCGCCGATGAGGAAGCCGTAGCTTTCCTCGCCGCCGCCGATGTATTTCTCCTGCCCTTCGAGGTCGCGGATGAGGCCGGCGATGTACTTGAAGCCGGTGAGCGTGCGGTAGCTCTTTACGTTGTATTCGCGGGCAATGTCGCCGAGGATTTCGCTGGTCACGATGGTATACACGATGAAATCCTGCGGCGTGCTCTGGCCGGCGCGGTGCCGGGCCGAAAGCAGGTAGTGGGTGAGCATGGCGGCCGTCTGGTTGCCGTTGAGCAGCACCCATTCGCCCTGGTCGTTTTTCACGCCCACGCCTACGCGGTCGGCGTCGGGGTCGGTGGCGAGTACGATGTCGGCGTTGGTGGCTTTGGCCTGGTCGAGGGCCAGCTGCATGGCGCTTTTCTCCTCAGGGTTGGGCGACTGCACGGTGGGGAAGTTGCCATCGGGCGTGGCCTGGGCCTGCACCACGTTCACGTTGGTGAAGCCGAACTCGCGCAGCAAACCCGGCACCAGCGTGATGCCCGAGCCGTGAATGGGCGTGTACACGATGTTCAAATCGTGCTGGCGCTGAATGGCGGCCGGGTCGATGCTGAGCTTTTTGGCAGCCGCGAAATATTTCGCGTCCATATCGGCTCCGATGCGGATGATTTTCGAGTTGTCGGCCGCAAATTTCACCTCGCTCGGGCTGGTGATTTTGTTGACTTCGATAATGATATTGGTGTCGTGCGGGGCCACTACCTGCGAGCCGTCGTTCCAGTACACCTTATAGCCGTTGTACTCCTTCGGATTGTGCGAAGCCGTTATCACACAGCCGCTTTGGCAGCCCAGCTCCCGGATGGCAAACGACAACTCCGGCGTGGGCCGCAGGGCTTCGAACAAATACACAGTAATGCCATTGGCCGAGAAAATACCAGCTGCTATTTCGGCAAATTCGGTGCTGTTGTTCCGGCTGTCGTGCGCGATGGCTACTTTGATTTCCTGATTGGGGAAGCTCTGCAAGAGGTAGTTGCACAGGCCCTGCGTGGCCATGCCCAGCGTGTAGCGGTTCATGCGGTTCGAGCCCGGCCCCATGATGCCACGCAGGCCGCCGGTGCCAAACTCCAGACTGCGGTAGAAGGCGTCGGTGAGGGCATCTTCCTGGCCGGCAGCCTGCATATCGCGGATGGCTTGCTGGGTTTGGGCATCGTATTCGGGCGTGAGCCAGGTGCTGATGGAGTGCTGGATTTCGGGGGAGAGCGGCATGGGAGGGAATTAAGGAGGTTTGGCGGTAAATGTAGAGACGCATATTTGCGTCTCATCGTTGGGCCACCTTGGGGCGACACGGACGACGAGACGCAAATATGCGTCTCTACTTCAGAAATAAAATTACAGATTGCCGCGCAGCGCCTGCTCGCGCTCGATGCTCTCAAACAGGGCCTTGAAATTGCCTTTGCCGAAGCTCTTGGCCCCTTTGCGCTGGATGATTTCGTAGAACACCGTGGGCCGGTCCTCCACGGGCTTGGTGAAAATCTGGAGCAGATAGCCTTCCTCGTCGCGGTCCACGAGCAGGTTTAGGGCTTTCAGCGACTCCAAATCCTCGTCAATCGCGCCGATGCGCTCCAGCAGGTCTTCGTAATAAGTGCCGGGCACGGTCAGGAACTCCACGCCGCGGCGGCGCAATTCGGTCACCGTGGCGCGGATGTCGTTGGTGGCGATGGCAATGTGCTGCACGCCGGGCGAGTGATAGTAGTCGAGATATTCCTCAATCTGCGACTTTTTCTTGCCCTCAGCGGGCTCGTTGATGGGGAATTTCACGTAGCCGTTGCCATTGGAAACCACCTTGCTCATCAGGGCCGAATACTCGGTCGAAATGTCCTCATCATCGAAGGTGAGGAGCAGCTTGAAGCCCATCACGTCCTCGTAAAATTTCACCCACTGGTTCATTTCGCCCCAGCCCACGTTGCCCACGCAGTGGTCGACGTGCAGCAGGCCCACCGGTGCGCCCTGCGGCACCAGGCTGCTCTTGGCCACGTAGCCGGGCATGAACGGGCCGGTGTAGTTGGTGCGCTCCACGAAGGTATGGATGCTCTCGCCGTAGGTGTAAATGCCGGAAAGCGTCACGCTGCCGTGCTCATCCTCAATGGTATAAGGCTCGAAAGCCGACTTGGCGCCGCGCTTGGTGGTTTCTTCCCACGACTTGCGGGCGTCGTCCACCCACAGGGCCATCACCTTCACGCCGTCGCCGTGCTTGGCCACGTGCTGGGTGATTTCGGAATCGGGTAGGAGGGAGGTGGTGAGCACCAGGCGGATTTTGCCCTGCTGGAGCACGTAGCTGGCGCGGTCGCGCAATCCCGTTTCGGGGCCGGCGTAGGCCACCAGCTCGTAGCCGAACGCGGCCTGGTAGTAGTAGGCCGACTGCTTGGCATTGCCGACGTAGAATTCGACGAAATCGGTGCCTTTGAGGGGGAGGAAATCCTGGGCGGGTTGGGCCAGCACTTCGGGCGAGGTCATGGTTTGCATGGGTGGGAAGGGGAAATTAGCGGGGTGAATGACAGGGTAAAAATACAGCTTCTGCCGGTTTGAAGCGACAATTGGCCGAAACCCGTCCAAACCCGGAGCCGGAACCGCGCGCGTTTGGCAATTCATTCCCATTTTTGTGCCCAATCATCTGCCTTAGCGCTCCCATGAACACCGAAGAACTGAACCGTGCCCTCGTGGCCCTGATTGAAAAAAAGGCCGAGCTGCACACCCTCAAGTACGACGACGCCCGCTACGACGAAGTGGAAGAGGCCCTGCACGACCTCGAAGACGACTTCAACGACGAGTACGGCGACTATCTGGAAACCGCGCTCGACAAAGTGCACACCGACCTGAAATCGGACACCGACGTGCTGCTGCCCACCGCCTACCTGCCCAGCAACCCCGGCTCCACGCCCACGCCCAAAGAAGGCGTCTGGGTTGATTCGGAGAAATACCCCGGCAAGGAAGCCCGCATCACGCTGATTCCTAATCCCGTGCGCATCATGCTCACCGTGGGCAAGCAGGTGCAGCAGGAGCTGTGGAAAGCGTAGCGCTGACGGTTTCTTAGCGAAAAGAAAAAGAACGTCATGCTGAGCGAAGTCGAAGCATCTCTACCGCGCAAGTAATTAGTTACTCTTGCAGTAGAGATGCTTCGACTCCGCTCAGCATGACGTTCTTTTATCCCCCCTGATTCTAAAAACATGCTCTACCGCATCGCTGAGCCCGCCGACTGGCACCACGCACAGCAAACCGGCTTTTTCGCCAGCGCCGACCTGTCCGCCGAGGGCTTCATCCATTCCTCGGAGCGGCACCAGATTATCGAAACGGCCCGCCGGTACTATGCCGGGCGGGCCGATTTGGTTTTGCTGGAATGGGACGAAGCCGCCTTGGCCGCCGCCGGCGTGCGCGTGGAGCGCGAATGGGTAGCGAGCCGGCAGCAGCATTTTGCCCACGTTTTTGGGCCGGTGCCGCTGGGCGCGGTGCCTCGTCATTGGCCATTCGGGTCTGAGGAAAACGGTGATTTTCAGCTGCCGTCGGAGTTGCTTATTTTAGGGGAATAATTCTCCGAAGCCATGCAACCCCGGCCCGGCCGGAGGCATCTTCCGACCAGAAGCTTTCACTAAATCGTCAGTTGTATGCTGCCTTTTTACGTTCGTTCGTTGCGCTGGCTGGCTTTGGCCGGGCTGGCTACGGCCTGCGCTCCCACCTATCAATTGGGGATGAAACCGACCCGCGCCACCGGCTTTTTTGTGGAAGGCCGCGAGCAGGCCCAGGCCGTAGCTGACAGCGTGGAAGTGCGCCTGAGCTTCGTGTGCTACGAGCCCACGCGGGTAGTGTTTGAGGCCGAATACCGCAACCCCACCCGCCGCGCGCTGGTGGTCGACCCGGCGGCGTTTCAGTACGAAGCCAGCCGCCTGCCCGCCCCGGCTCCCGACCCCAAAGCCAAGCGCCCCAAGCCATTGCCCGGCACTGAAGTAAGCGCCGCTATAGCCGCTGCCAGCATGGCCCTGCCGCTGCCCCCGCTGCCCCCCAACGCCGTGGCCGCCTTCGACCCCGAACCCGAAATAACCGCCCTGCACACCAAAGCCGAGAGCGAAGCCACCAAAGCCGCAAAGTTCGACTGGCTGGGGCTGGCCCTCGGGGCTGCTAGCCTGGCTACGGACGTGGCCAGCATCGGCAAGCACGAAACGCCGGCGCAGTTCCAGAGCCGCGCCGCCATTCACGACGCGGCCGTGACCTACAACGTCATCTCCACCGCCGCTAAAATTGAGCATGCCGTGGCTTCCGATGTGCTCCGGCAGCGCGCCGCCATGCTTCAGGACTACGCCCTGCGCAAGGTGACGCTGGAGCCCGGTCAGCAGGTGCGCGGCTACCTCTACTTCCCCCGTTACGACGCGGCCGATGGCTTGGTGGTGAAGGCTCCGGTAGGCGGCCGCACGGTGCCGCTGGAGTTTGCGCAGGTTCGCCGGCGGCAATAAAAATTAATTGCTAAATGCAACGCCATTTGCTGTATCTTTCGATTCCTTTCCACGCTTTACTCTTTTACCAGCATGCAAACTTCGCCTTCTTCGTGGCTCATTGAAAGTGCCCGACACCAGAAAAAATCTCAAAGAAGCGGCTTGATACTGAGCGGAATATTAGTAGCCGCCGCCATATTGGTCCAGATATTCGGTTAACAAAAAAGCCCCGGCAACCTGCCGGGGCTTTTTTGTTGCTCATGGTCGTTGGCTCATGAAATAGGCTGGGGTGAAGTGGTTTTTATCCCAGGTCGGCTAGTTCCAGCCACCGTTCTTCTTTCTCGCCCAGCTCTTTTTCAATGGCTGCTAGGCGCGCTCCCCAGGCGGCAAAATCCTGCGGCGAGCCACTGCCGCCGTTCAGCTTGGCGGTGATTTCCTGCTTCTCGGTTTCCAGCGTCGCCATGGCTTTTTCGAGTTGGTCGTACTCCTTTTTCTCGGCGAAGGTGGCGCGGCGCTTGGCGGGCGAGGGGGCTACGGCCGTACTCACGGCAGCTGGTGTGATGGCTGCTTTCGCAGCGGCGCGGGCAGCTTTGGCAGCTTTTTCTTCTTCGATGAGGGCGGCTTCGGCTTCGCGCTCTTCGAGGTATTCGCGGTAGTCGGTGTAATTGCCGGGGAAGTTGAGGACGGCCCCGCCGGGCTCGAGCACGAAGAGGTGCTCGGCGAGATGGTCGAGGAAGTACCGGTCGTGGCTCACGATGAGCAGGCAGCCGGTGAAGTGCAGCAGAAAATCTTCCAGGATGTTGAGCGTGGCCAGGTCCAGGTCGTTGGTCGGCTCGTCAAGAATGAGGAAGTTGGGGTTTTTGATGAGCACGCGCAGCAATTGCAGGCGCCGCTTTTCGCCGCCGCTCAGCTTGCTCACCAGCGTGTATTGCTGGGCGGGCGGGAACAGGAACAGGTTGAGAAACTGGCTGGCGGTGAGCACGTCGCCGTTGGCGAGCTCCACCACTTCGGCCACTTCCTTCACGATGTCGATGACGCGCTGCGAGGGGTCGAATTCCAGCTCGGTCTGGGTGTAGTAGCCGAACACGGTGTTGGTGCCCACGTCGATGGTGCCGGAATCGGGCTGGAGCTTGCCGGTGAGCATGTTGAGCAGCGTGGATTTGCCCGCGCCGTTGGGGCCGACGAGGCCAATCCGGTCCTTCTTCTTGAAGACGTAGCTGAAATCATCCAGCACCACGTTGTCGCCGAATTTCTTGTTCAGGCTGTCGGCTTCGATGATTTTGCCGCCCTGGCGGGTGGTTTTCACGCTCAGCTCAATCTGCTGCTTGTTGAGGTTGGTGCTGGCCTTTTCCTTGGTGACGTAGAAGGCGTCGATGCGGGCTTTTTGCTTGGTGCCGCGGGCCTGTGGCATCCGGCGCATCCAGTCGAGCTCCTTTTTGAATAGCTGGCGGGCCTTCTCCACTTCCACGGTTTCGCGCATCTCGCGGTCGGCCTTTTTCTCCACAAAATAGGCGTAGTTGCCCTGGTAGCGGTACATCTGGCCCTTGTCGAGCTCAACGATTTCATTGGCCACTTTGTCGAGAAAGTACCGGTCGTGGGTCACCATCAGCAGGGTGAGGCTGGGCGAGTTCAGGCGGTTTTCGAGCCACTCGATGGTGGCCAGGTCGAGGTGGTTGGTGGGCTCATCGAGGAGCAGCACGTCGGGCTCTTCGATGAGGACGCGGGCCAGGGCCACGCGCTTGCGCTGTCCGCCCGAAAGCTGGCTCACGTTGCGGGTGAGCAGCTCGCCGAGGATGCCCAGCTTGCCCAGAATCTGCTGTACCTGGGCTTCGTAGTCCCAGGCGTTGAGGGCGTCCATGCGTTCGAGCACGCGCTGGAGGTCGTCGGACTTGTGGTCCGGGTCGTTCACGACGTGCTCGTACTCCTGGATGGCCTTGAGCGTGTCGTTCTGGCTGGCGAAGATGGTTTCTTCCACGCTCAGGCTTTCGTCGAACACGGGATTCTGGCCCAGGTAGGTGACGCGGATGCCCTTGCGCACGCTCACCGAGCCGGTGTCGGGGTTTTCGAGGCCGGCCAGCACGCGCATGAGCGTGGTTTTGCCGGTGCCGTTGATGCCCACAAAGGCCACGCGCTGCCCTTGTTGCAGGCCGAAGTTGAGGTTTTGAAACAGCCAGCGGTCGGCGTAATTCTTCGAGATGTTCTCGGCGGATAACAGGTTCATAGGCCGCAAAGGTACGGCCGGGGCGGGCGGGGCCTTTAGGAAATAGTACACGAAACACAAAAGCTAGGCGTTAGCTTGTGTCTGTTTCAATCAATTCGTAAACGTCAGCATAGGCATGAGGTACTGGTCAGCAGCTGTGGCAATGTGCTCCTTATTATTCTCCGCATGTGTTCCGCAGGCGTTTGAGCAAGTCGATTTTCGCTCTCATCTTACGCAAGAGGAGCGCAAAAGCTTAGCAGGAGGTAAGACAGTTGATAAGGTTCATACTTCGTACTGGCGCTTTAAACCCCGCCAGATATACTGGCAAGGTCCTTTGCTAGCTAAGCAGGACAGTTCGGGGAAGTTTCAATTTACCCCTTATGGAACGTGGATAGGTTACTACAAGAGCGGAGCAGTAAGAGACACGACCGTGTACTCAGCAAAAGCGAAAGCATGGCGTGTTCGCTTTTATCAAGAAAATGGAAGCCTGTATGTGGTTACTAACACCGTACCGAAAACGGTTAACGGTCGTCCGTTTTCTGAATCACAAGACATCCAATTTAGAAATGGAAATAAGCTGGATACTGTCCTCATCCGACGGTGGGGATGTTTCCAGAACGACGGCAAAACAGTATTAGATGAGCAGATAGAGTTTGATGCTAGTGGCCGGCGAAAAGCGGTAATGAAAATCAAATAGCTGGCTTTATACAGATTAATTGAATCTCGACGGCTGAAATATTCTGCTGTATCTGTCGCCCCTGCCGCGGCGCCCGACACGCCCCGTCGCGGCGGGGGCGAAGAGCCGAGCGCACTGCTACGACGGAGCGTAGATGAGCACGCGTGGCGCTACTCCGTGGTTTTGCCATTGAACCGGGCTTCGTGCTGCTCGGCCTCCTGCTTGGTGGCCCGCACCACGCCGTCCTGGTGTTGCGGGGCTGCGTATATAGTGTAGAGCTTCAGGGTCTTGGTGGGGCTGGTGTTGATGACGTTGTGCACGGACCCGGCCGGCGCAATCACGGCATCGCCGGCCTGCACGGGGTACTCGTGGCCGTTGACGACGCACTTGCCGGTGCCCTCTTCGAAGCGAAAGAACTGGTCGGCGTTGGCGTGGGTTTCGCTGCCGATTTCCTCGCCGGGCTTCAGGCTCATAAGCACCAGCTGCAGGTGCTGGCCGGTGTAGCGCACGTGGCGGAAGTCGCGGTTGGCGCGGGTGTCCTGCTCGATGTTGCTTTTGAAGCCCTGCTTGCTGGGGGGAGCGGTGCGGAATACCGCATTGTGAACCGTGGTTGCGGGGGGAATGCCACTGGTTTCGGCGGTTTTGGGTTGGTCTGAATCAGCGATGCACGCCGATAAGAAAGCCAGCATCACTCCAGGGACTACGGCGGATGGTTTCATGGGGCCAGGCATTAGGGATGGAAATGCCCCCAAGATGCTTTTCGCCCGCGGGGTTGGGCATGCGCGGGGTCATGGAAACCACTGATTTTGCTTAGGCCACTGGGGCGGGTACCTGCGAATAGACTGTTTGGAAAGGGTACAGCAGGGCTGCCTGGTCCGATTTAGTTGAATTTTGTATATTTTATATAAATATTTACTATGTTTACTATTCACTATATCCTCAGCCATCATGAAATCATTCATTTTGCCATTCCGGACCTCAATTTCTTGGACAGCTGCGCCGGGTACCCTCAATCTGGATGAGCCCAATGCCGTGTTGCGGGCGCGGGCGCTGGCATTTTCGCTCGGCACATCGTCGCTGCACATCGACTGTTCGCGGCTGGCCTGCCAGCGGGCGCTGGGGGTGGGCTACGTGGTTTCGCAACTACTGCTGTTGCACCGAGCGGGGGCCAAAGTGTGGCTGCGCAATGTGAACGCCCCCCTGCGCCGCTGCCTCGACCTGCTGCGCCTCAATTCGCTGTTCCAAATTGAGGAAGCCCGATAACAGCCGCCCGGCCCGCGACCTTACCAGCTGGCAACGCCCGTAGCGTGGCAGTGGCAAGGGCCAAACGTGACGTAGCCCCTTGGTTTCAACCAACGCAAAAGGCCCGTTTACCAACCGGTAAACGGGCTTTTTGCGTTGGTTGAAACCAGGAATGAGCCAGGCCGCTATTGCAACGGCTTGGGCAACACGTACTGGTCTTTATCGAGCATGACGTAGCCGGTGCGCAGGTATAGGCCGCGATGCCGAACGGCCGTTCCCATGGCATTGGAATAAGCCACGGGAATGGATAGCCAGATAATAGTACCGTTCAGCCGGCGCTCGCTGAGCAGCGTTTGGTGGCCCATGGTGAGGCGGTAACGCTCCATGACGCGGCCATTGCGGCGGTAGCGGGTGATGTGGCGCCAGGCAACGTTATCGGGTACCCATTGCATCTGCCGCACGCCGGCGGTGGGCAGGGTGCCGCTGTTCTGGCGGGAAAAGCCGGTCACCACCACGCGCCGCCGGTAGCGGCCCCGGGCATTGGTATTGAAATTCAGGCTGGTTTGCTCGGCGCGCAGCCGTAGCTGCGCGGCCTGGTGCAGGAGGGTGTCGCGGGCGGCGGCAGCGCGGGCGGGGTCGGTGATGAGCTGGGCGTGGGCGGGCGCGGCCAAAAGCCCCAGGAGGGCCAAAAGGCCACCTAATCGGTAGAACATGTAAAATCAGCGGTTGTGGAACGCCCCAAAGCTACTGCGCCAGCTGGCATCCTGTCAACAAAATGTAGGGGCTGGAAATAGCGAATGACCATCGCCATTGCTGCTTGAAAATGGCCCTTTCGCAGGCGGAATATGCCAGCGAGACTGCCCCCTGTGCAGTGGGAAACCGGCCGGCATTTTTCAGTTGAAATAAGCCTGTCGGCGCAGCCCCGTATTTATACCCTACTCAAACCCCGTATTTATACCTGCCTTAAAAAACAGGTGGTTTTACTCGATTTCTGGTCCCTGCAGGGCGCTAGGTTTGCATCAGTTATTTACACCGATTAGGCGGCTATTTGCTGAAGCTTCCCATGGGCAGCAGGCCGAATTTTTGGGGAATAACGAGTGGAGCAGAAACCACTTTGCCAAACGGGGCGATGATTCCGAAAAGCCTTACGAGTAGGAAAAAGTAATTAATTAATAAACCCATGTCAACTGCAAACACCGCCGCCCCCGCGGCCGCATCGCACACGGATACCCTGCCCGGCGGCTGGACTCCTTACCACCCCCTAACCCCCGCCGACAAAAAGGTATGGGATGAAGCCATGCACGGCTTCGTAGGAGTAAAATATACGCCCCTGGCAGTTTCGACGCAGGTGGTAGCCGGCACCAACTACAAGTTTGAGTGCAACGCCACGATGCCGCCTTCCAATGCTATCTGGAAAGCCATTGTAGAGATTTACGCCCCGTTGAATGGCAAGCCGCACGTGGTGGGCATTCACCGGATGTAATTAAGTAGCACTATTGTTAGTAGGAGATAAAAAAGCCATCTGAAATTATCAGATGGCTTTTTTATGCGCGGCATAGTCCGGGCCAGCGGAGCCAGATGATTTAACAGAAATTACCCCTCGGCCCGCAGCACTTCCAGCGGCGAGCGGCGTAGCACGTCGCGGCTGTTGAGCAGCCCGATGCCCGCCGTGAGGGCCGTGACCAGCGCCGCCAGCCCCAGCAGCGGCAGCACCGCCGGTCCAAAACTGGCCTCGAACACCCATACCGCCAGCGCCCAGGCCGCCAGCACTGCCAGCGCGATACCGGCCAGCGCCGCCAGCAGCCCCAGCAGGCCGTACTCGACCAGCGTGATGCGCAGAATCTGGGCCCGGCTGGCCCCCAGTGTGCGCAGCAGCACGCTTTCGCGCACCCGCTGGTAACGGCTGATGACGACGGAGCTACTGAGCACCAACAAGCCGGTGAGAATGCTGAAGCCAGCCATGAAGCGAATCACGAAGGAGATTTTATCGACAATGTCGTTGAGCGTGGTCAGAATCAGGCCCAGGTCGATGGCCGACACGTTGGGGAATTGCTTTACCAGTTTTTGCTCCACGGCGGCCAGCGCGGCGGTGTTGGGCGTGTGCGTGAGTACCACCTGGAACTGCGGCGCGCCCTCCAGCACCCCGGCCGGGAAGATGACCAGGAAGCTGGGCTGCACCCGGCTGCGGTCAATCTCGCGCGTACCGCCGATGATGGTGCGCTGCGGCAGGCCCTGCACGTTGAAATCCAGCGTATCGCCAATACTGAGCTTGACGCGCTCCAGGTAGCCTTTCTCCACCGAGATGCGCGGGATTTTATCGGGGCCGATGGTGGGCAGGGTGCCGGCGGTGAGCTTTTCGGAGGAGTTGAGCGAGTCGCGGTAGGTTACGCGGTACTCGCGGGTGAGGGCCCAGGCCGGGATGCCCCGCACCGTGTCCTTTTTAATGATGGAAACGGACGTGCCGTTGATGGCCGTGAGGCGCATCGTCACGATGGGGACGCGCTGGAGCACGGGCAGCTTCTGGGCAGTGAGCAGGGCCTCTACGCCGGCGCGCTGCTCGGGCTGAATGTCGAACAGTACCAGGTTGGCGGCTGATTTTTGGCCGGCAATCTGCACGCGGCCCAGCAGCATGGCCTGGGTGAGGAAGAGCGTGGCCAGCAGGAACGTGCCGAGGCCGATGGACGTGACCAGCGTCAGTGTCTGATTTTGGGGGCGGTAGAGGTTGGCCAAACCCTGCCGCCACACGTAGCCCCAACCGGCGGGGAAGAAGCGCCGCACGGCCCCCATCAGCAGGCGGCCCAGGCCGGCCAGCGCCGCAAAGGCCGCCAGCAGCCCCGCCCCGAAGCCGAGGGTGAGCTTCCAGTCGCGCGTCTGGCCGTAGGCAAAGGCCAGAATGAACAGGCCGATAACGCCAATTACGATGCCCCGCACCGGGTCGGGCGCAGTGGTATCGTCCTCAAAAGCCGTGCGCAGCACCCGCAGCGGCGACACCCGCCGGATGCTCAGCAGCGGCAGCAGCGCGAAGAGCACCGCCATCAAAAGTCCCGTAAGCAAGCCCATCGCAATGGCGGGCCACGACACGCTCACGCTGATATCCACGGGCAGGAAATCGCCCAACACTCGAGGCAGCAGACCCTGCACGGCCGCGCCCAGGCCCGCCCCCAGCACCGCGCCGATGAAGCCGAGGCCGGCGGTTTGAATCAGATAAATCAGCAGCGCCTGCCGGCCGCTGGCTCCCAGGCAGCGCAATACCGCCACGGCAGCCAGCTTCTCGCGCACGTAGAGATTCACGGCGCTGGCCACGCCCACGCAGCCCAGCAGCAGCGCCACGAAGGCCACCAGGCTGAGGTAGCGGGTGAGGTCGGCGAAGGCGCGGCCGGTGCTTTGCTGGCGGCTGGCCACAGTATCGGTGTCGATGTCGGCCGCGTCGAGGCGGGCTTGCAGGGGCTTGATGGTGGCGGCCACATCAGTGCCCGGCGCAAACTGGTAGCTGCGGGTGTACTTCACGCGGCTGCCGCGCTGCACCAGGCCGGTGGCGGCCACTTCTTTCAGCGCTAGAAACACCGTAGGAGCCACCGCCGTGCTGATGCCGGACTGCCCCGGCGTCTTCATAACCCGCCCGATGATGGGCAGTACCACGTTGCCCACCTGCACCGAATCGCCGACTTTGGCCCCAAACTGCACCAGCAGCGCATCATCGACCAGCGCGCCGGGCGCAGCGGTCGTATCCGCGAAGCGCTGGGCGGCGGCTTTCGGCTCGGTATCCCAGTCGCCGTAGAAAAAGCCGCCGTCACGGGCCCGCACCTGGGCCAGCCGCGTGCCCCGGCCCGGCCGGAATTGCACCAGCGAGGCAAAGGAAACCTCCCGCGTGCGGGCCGTGCCGAGGTTATGAAGGGCCGGCTCCAGTTTGGGCTCGAAGGGTTGGTTGGCGCTCAGCACGAGGTCGGCCCCGAGCAGCTCCCGGGCCTGCGCGCTGATACTGCGGGCCAGGTTATCGCCAAAGGAATTGATGCCCACCAGCGCCGCGATGCCCAGGATAATGCTGGCCATAAATAGCAGCAGCCGGGCGCGGCTGCGGCGGCTGTCGCGCCACGCCATGCGGAAGAGCCAGGAGGTATTAGTCATTTTAGAAGGATGTTAGGCAGATAATAGCTCCCCTCCTTACCAAGGAGGGGATGTTTCAGCGAAGCTGAAACTGGGGTGGTTGTGGCGTTGAATTGTTATTTGAACGGAACAGGAGCAAGCTGTTCAACGCCACAACCACCCCAGTTGAGCCTTTGGCTCAACGTCCCTTCCTTGGTAAGGAGGGGAGTTTGATGTTCTGCTCAGGTCAGCATTTCCTCCACCACCTTGCCACCGCGCAGCCGCAGCGTGCGCTGCGTTTTGGCGGCCAGCTCCAGGTCGTGCGTCACCAGGACCAGGGTGGTGCCGGCTTCTCGGTTGAGCTCAAACAACAGGTTCACCACCCGCTCGCTGGTGTCGGGGTCGAGGTTGCCGGTGGGCTCATCGGCGAAGAGCACCGCCGGGCGGTTGGCGAAGGCGCGGGCCAAGCTCACGCGCTGCTGCTCGCCGCCCGAAAGCTGGGCCGGGTAGTGGCCGGCGCGGGCAGCCAGGCCCACGCGGTCGAGGAGTTCGAGGGCGGTTTTGGTGGCCCCGCGCTGGCCGCGCAACTCCAGCGGCACCAGCACGTTTTCGAGGGCCGTGAGGGTGGGCAGGAGCTGGAAATTCTGGAAGATGAAGCCCACGTGCTCGTTGCGCACGGCGGCGCGCTGGTCTTCGCTCAGGTTATCGAGCTGGATGCCATTGACCCACACGCTCCCTGATGTGGCGCGGTCAAGCCCGGCGCAGAGGCCCAGCAGGGTGGTTTTGCCCGAGCCCGAGGGGCCAACGATGGCAAAGGTGTCGCCGGCCGCGAGGTCGAAGCTCACAGCGTGGAGCACGGTGAGAGGCTGGCCGCCGCTGGGGTAGGTTTTGGTGAGGTTATCGACGCGGAGGATGGACATGTAGTTAGGGTAGGAGGGTATGGGGGAGGCAGCAGGAGGAGAAAAACGAAAAACGAACGTCATGCTGAGCGCAGCCGAAGCATCTCTACCGCGCAAGTAATTCTATCGATTGGATTGCGTTGCGCGATAGAGATGCTTCGGCTGCGCTCAGCATGACCGTGCTTCCATTGACGTTCTTTCAAATGCCAAAGCCCTCGGCACACAACCGCGCCGCTGCCCGTTCGTTACCAAAGACGTTGAAACCCCCGGCATGTTTTCCGACTTTACGGTTTCGTGCCCAAAATACTGCTCATGAAATTCCTCCATTTGCCCCTGGCCGCCCTGCTCGGGCTGGCCCTCACCGCCTGCAACGCCGGCCCCACGGCCGAAAAGCCAGCTGCTGCCGAAGCTCCGGCCGCTAATGCTCCCGCCGCTACGCCCGCCACTAAAAAGCGCCTGCTGTTCTTCGGCAACAGCCTCACGGCCGGCTACGGCGTGGAACCGGAACAGGCCTTTGCCGGCCTCATTGGCCAGAAAATCGACTCCCTCGGCCTGCCCTACGAAGTGATAAACGCCGGCCTGAGTGGCGAAACCACCGCCGGCGGCCGCAGCCGCGTGGGCTGGATTCTGAAGCAACCCGTGGACATATTTGTGCTGGAGCTGGGCGGCAACGACGGCCTGCGCGGCCTCCCGCTTTCGGCCACCCGCGAAAACCTGCAAGGCATCATCGACACGGTGCGGCGGCGCAGCCCCGGCGCGCAAATCGTGCTGGCCGGCATGCAGATTCCGCCCAACATGGGCCAGTCCTATGCGAAGGATTTTAAAGCCCTCTACCAGGAAATGGCCATCAAAAACCACCTCGTACTCATTCCCTTCCTGCTCGCCGGCGTGGGCGGCGACCGCGCCCTGAACCAAGCCGATGGCATTCATCCCACGCCGGCCGGGCACCGCATTGTGGCCCGCACGGTGTGGGCGGTGCTTCAGCCGCTGCTGGTACCGAAAAGCTAAATCACCCGCAGGCCATCCAGGTTCACTTCATCGCGCAGCAGCTCCAGGTGGCGGTAGGCGAGGGGGCGGCCGGCGTCGGTGCTGAGGTCGGGGAGGACGGCGCGGGCGGCATCGAGGGTGAGCTGGGTGAGCTTGCGCTCGCCGAGGTAAATGGCGACGGGGCGGCCCAGGCGGGCATCGTGCGCGGCCAGGGCGTGGTCAATTTCGTCCAGAATGGTGCTCATTAGAAAAAGAGTTGAGCTGAAAATTGGCGGAAATATAACAGGCAGTGGACAATAGCAGGTTATGCTTCGGCTGCGTGGACGCTAGATGAGCATGACGTTCCATACCAACCCGGCTACCTTTGCCTTATGACTATTGCTGCTCCCGCGCCGGCCGTTTCGGCGGCTTTGGCCGCCCGGCCCATTGGCATGTTCGACTCCGGTATTGGCGGCCTCACGGTGGCGCGGGCCGTGGCCCACCGTTTGCCCCACGAGCGCATCGTGTACTTCGGCGACACTGCGCACCTGCCCTACGGCGACAAAAGCACGGCTGCCATCCAAGCCTATTCCATCAAGATTTGCGACCTGCTGCTACGCCAGCACTGCAAGCTGATTGTCATTGCCTGCAACTCGGCCTCGGCCGCCGCCTACGAGCTGGTGCGCGAGTACGTGGGCAGCAAAGCCCAGGTGCTGAGCGTGATTGACCCCATTGTGGCGCACCTGGGCCAGGCCTATGCCGGCCGCCGCGTAGGCCTCATCGGCACGAAGCAGACGGTGAACTCCAACGTGTACAAGAAAAAGGTCGACGACCTCGATGCCGGCGTGGACCTGCAGTCGCTGGCCACCCCGCTGCTGGTGCCCATGATTGAGGAAGGCTTCTTCAAAAACTCCATTTCGGATGATATCATCGGGACGTATTTAGGCAATCCGGCCCTGGCTGGCATCGATGCCCTGGTGCTGGCCTGCACGCACTACCCGCTGATAAAGGAGCAGATTGCGCGCTTCTACGCCGGCCGCGTGGACGTGCTGGATGCGTCGGACGTGGTGGCGGCAGCGGCCGAAGCGTACCTCGCCGGCCACGGCCTGCTGGCTCCCGCGGCTGTCACGCCGCCCGCGCATCACTTCTACGTGTCGGATTTCACCCGCTCTTTTGAAGAGAGCACGCGGATATTCTTCGAGCAGGAAGTGCATCTGGAACATTACCCCCTTTGGGAATAAAAAACGGCTCCTCCAACTACAAAGCTCAAGGCCCAGGCTGCATCCAATGGCCCGGGCGGCCGGGTTTTGGGTAGGAGATAATTCCGTAACTTTCCAACCGCGCGCGCCGGTCTATCTTTGGGGTACATGAGCGCGGTTGCGATACTTAACGTTACTCACTTTTTTCACCTTCTCTTTTCCCTTTTTACCTTTTATTTTTTGTCTATGAAGCATTTCTTCACAACGCGCCTGCTTTCCTGCCTGGCGGTGCTGGCCCTCATGTGGCCCACCCTGGCAGCACAGGCCCAGAACATCACCCAGGCTGATTTCACCGGGGTTATTGTGCCCCAGTACCTGAGCAGCGGCAACAACTCTACCACCACCACCAACCCCGGCCCGCGCCTGGCCTTCGTGTTTCGCGGCACGCTAACTAACCTCACGCCCAGCACCATGTATCGCTACTACGTGCAGGCCGCCACCGCCACCGACTTCGGCACGACCGGCGCGGCGGGCGTTGTGCTGTCGCTCACGCCCGGTACCACCACCGCTACTTCCACTTACGTTACTTCCTCGACGGGCAGCCTGAGCACGGCGGGTAGCTATGCCACCTTCACCACCGATGCCGCTGGTAGCTACACCGGCTGGTTTGGCTTCGTGAACTCGACCAACGCCCGCTTCATTACGGCTGGCAACGTGTTGTTTCCGATGATTGTACTGGCTACGGATGCGGCCCCGGCGACCATTGTGGCCCGCCGCGCCCTGGACCAGGGGGCTACGGTACTCGCCTTCGGCGCTACCACCACCACCGGTACGCAGCTGGCCGGCTCGTCGTCGGCCACGCCCAAAAACCTGGTGTTCACCTACGACAACACCGCCGGCACCGGCCGCCCCGTGAGCGGTGCGCTGGTTGAGAATGTAGGCGTTGCCACCGGCACCATTGCCACCTACGGCGTTACCGATGGTTCCTACAACGCCGTGCTCCCCAACACGCTCGCCACCGGTGTGCGCCGCGTAGAGGAACGCAGCATCGTGAGCGGTGCCGTGCTGAACTGCAACAGCGATGCCGACGGCATCTGGCCTTCGGGTGCCAACACGGTGAACCCCACCGGCGGCGCTACGCCCGTGGTCCTCACCGCCACCGATACCCCTCTGAACGCGGGCTGCAACTCGGCTGCCACGGCCACCATCACCGGCACGCCGGCCAGCCTCACGGCGTTCAGCACGGTAGTGGGCACGCCCTCGGCCACCCAGACCATCACCGTAGGCGGCACGTCGCTCACGGCGGGCATCGTGGTAACGGCCCCGGCCGGCTACGAAGTTTCGCTGAGCGCCACCACCGGCTTTGCCGCTACCGTAACTGTGCCCCAGACCAGCGGCACCGCTGCTAATACGCCCGTTTACGTGCGCCTGACGGGTGCCGCTACCGGCACCTTCACCGGCAACGTGGCCCTGAACAGCACCGGCGCCACCTCCGTGAACGTGAACGTAACCGGCACCGTAACCGCCGTGGCTACGCCCGCGCCCACCATCACCAGCTTCACGCCCACCACCGGCGCGGCTGGTGCCACCGTCACCATCACCGGCACTAACCTGACCGGTGCTACCGCCGTCACGCTGAACGGCGTGGCCATCACCGGCTTCACCGTGGTGAACGCTACCACCATCACCTTCACCGTGCCCGCCAGCGCCACCACCGGTACCATCGCCGTGACCACGCCCGGCGGCACGGTTACCAGCACCGGCACCTTCACCGTAACGGCTTCGGCTCCCACCATCACCAGCTTCACGCCCACCACGGGCGCGGCCGGCACCACGGTAACCCTGACGGGTACCAACTTCACAGGTGCTACCATTGTAACGGTAGGCGGCATTAATGTCACCGGCTTCACGGTGGTGAATGCTACTACCATCACGTTCGTGCTGCCCGCTACGGCCGTTACCGGCCCCATCGTGGTGACCACGCCCGGCGGCACGGCCACCAGCACCACCAGCTTTACGGTGACGGTGGCTGCTACGCCCACCATCACGACCCTGAGCCCGGCCCGTGCCGTGGTAGGTGGCCCCGCTTTCGTACTCACCGTAGGGGGCACCAACCTGACGGCTACCACGCAGGTGAACTTCCGCGGCCAGAACTACACGGCGGCCACGGTTACCGGCACCACCACCATCACCGTCAACATTCCCGCCAGCGCCATTGCCACCCTTGGCCAGTTCACCGTGACGGTAACCAACGGCGGTACGGCTTCTAACACGCTGGACTTCGCGGTAGTAGCCGCTGCCACGACTGTTGCCTACGAAGATTTTGAGCAGGGCGTCCGCACCAGCTACACCGATGCCGCGCCCGTAGCCTTGCGCTCCGGCGCCTGGACGTTTACCCAGGCCCTGGTGGGCGACTTGTTCAACGACCGGGTGAACCAGGCCAAGTCGGCCCGTATTCGCGGCGGCGGCTCCATTGCCATGAACTTCGACAAGCCCAACGGCGCGGGCATCGTTACCATTTCGGCGGGCTTATACGGTGGTGACACGGGCATCACGTTCACGGCCGAAGTATCCACCGACGGCGGTGCTAACTATCAGCCTATTGCCGGCACGCCGACCACGCTCACCAGCACGCTGACCCCCTATGCCCTGACGGTGAACCGGAGCGGCAACGTGCGGCTGCGCTTTAACACGACCAATGCCACGGTGGGCCAGAACCCCCGCATCAACCTCGACGACCTGACCATCACCAACTTCATCGGCTCGGCCACGGCCGCCAGCCAGGCCCTGCCCGGCCTGTCGGTGTTCCCGAACCCGGCTACCGACCGCATCACCGTGGCCCTGCCTACGGCTGGCGCGGCTACCGTAGCCCTGCGCGACCTGACCGGCCGCGTGGTGCTGGCTCCGGCCACGCTGGGTGCTGATAAGCAGTTGGCGCTGCCGGCCACGCTGGCCCGCGGCATCTACCTGCTCGAAGTGAAGCAAGGCGACGTAACCGCCGTGCGTCGCATCGAGAAGAACTAAGCATTAGCGTAAGCTGACCAAAGCCGGTCAGTATTTGTGAAAAAGCCCCCGCCTACGCGGGGGCTTTTTTTGTGCCCTGTCAGTTGAACAGGGGGTTGGGGAATGATGAGGGTGGGAGGGAAGCCGGTTGGCATCGTTGCCGGGAACGATTGCGCAACTATAAAAGCGCGTTTGCTTGGCGTACGGCGAATAAAACCAGACTTTTAATGGGCTGATAAGAAATAAAATAGCTATTTGTAGATATTTTATTTCGCTGCATTCGTCTCGCGGCCGCAGCCCATCTCGCTCTCCTTCGCATTGCCAATTCTCACCCAAACCTTTTTTTCTGATGAAAAACCGCTACACTCTACTGTTCTGGCTGATATTAATCAGCAGCTTAGCGCATGGCCCGCGGGCCTGGGCACAGGCCACGCGCCGCCTCACGGGCACCGTGCGGGCATCGGATTCCAAGGAAGGCCTGCCCGGCGTGACGGTGCTGGTGAAAGGCACCAACAACGGGGCCTCGACCGGGGCCGATGGCAACTATGAGGTGAATGTGCCCGCCACGGGCGCGGTTACGCTCAGCTTCAGCTTTGTGGGCTACGCCAATAAGGAAGTGGCCGTGGGCAGCCAAAGCCAGATTGACGTGACGCTGGCCGTGGATGCCAAGCAGCTCGACGACGTGGTGGTGATTGGCTACCAGGCCGTGCAGCGACGCGACGTGACGGGCTCGGTATCGTCGGTGAGCGCGCAGCAGATTAAGGACGTGCCGGTGAACTCGGCCGCCGAGGCGCTGAGCGGCCGGCTGGCCGGTGTGCAGGTCACGAGCTCGGAGGGCACGCCCGGCAACCAGAGCGTGAACATCCGCATTCGCGGCGGCGGGTCGGTGACGCAGGACAACTCGCCATTATATGTGGTGGACGGCGTGCAGGTGGAAAACGCCCTGAACGTGATTTCGCCCCAGGATATTCAGTCCGTGGACGTGCTGAAGGATGCGGCCGCTACCGCCATTTACGGCGCGCGTGGAGCCAACGGCGTGGTCATCATTACCACCAAGGGCGGCAAGGAAGGCAAGCTGGTGGTGGCCTACAACGGCTTCGCGGGCGTGCGCCAGCTCTCGCGCAAGCTGGACGTGATGCAGCCCACCGACTTTGTGAACTACCAGTACGAGCGCGCCCTGAACATTGACCGCGCTGCCGGCAACACCACCACGTTTGGCGGCCTGAACACCTTCAAGTCGTTCTTCAAATCGAAAAACTACAACAGCGACACGCTGAACCAGAGCCGCAACTCGCCCTTCCTCGACTGGCAGGACCAGGTGTTCGGCCGCGATGCCTTCCAGCAGACGCACAACGTCTCGCTCTCGGGCGGCGGCAATAACTCGACCTACGCCCTGAGCCTGACCCGCAACAACGAAGACGGTATCCAGCTGGGCTCGGGCTTCATCCGCAACCTAGTGAACTTCCGCTTCGATAACAAGGCCACTGAGAAATTCCGCTTCGGCATCAACGTGCGCTTCAACGACCAGAAGGTGGAGGGCCTCGGCACGTCGTCGCAGCTCTCGACCACCACCACGCGCCTGCGCAACTCCATCGAGTACATCCCGCTGGCCATCAACCTGCCCGGCGGTTTCGACCCCAGTACGCTGGATGAAACCTTCGCCTCCAATACCACGCTGGTAAACCCCATCCTGGCCATCGGCAGCGACATCCGCCACGACAAGCAGCGCACCCTGAACCTGGCCGCCAACGCCACCTACAACTTCACTAAGGACCTGGCTTTCCGTTCCACGGTGGGCTTCGATTTCGGCAACTCAACGCTGGAAAACTTCTCGGGGCGTAACTCGCCGGCCATCCGCCAGCCCGGCGGCGGCTTCAATTTGCAGCCGTTCGTGTCCATTGCCACCGGCTCGGCGCTGTCCATCAACCAGTCGAACGTGCTGAGCTATGCTCACCAAATCGGTAAGCACTCCTTCGATGCCTTGGTTGGTCAGGAAATCTATCAGCAGAGCAGCCGGATTCTAACCGTGCAAACCAACTTCCTGCCGCTGGATATCACTGCCGAACAGGCCATTGCCAACATCAACCAGGGTGTGCTGCCGTCGGCTTCGTTCCAGCAGCCCACGCCCACCAGCGACAACCCCACGCTCCAGCATCTGCTGTCGGGCTTTGGGCGGTTCAACTACTCGTTTGACGATAAATACCTGGCCACGGTGACGTTCCGAGCCGATGGTTCATCGAAGTTTGCCCCCGGGCGGCGGGTGGGCTACTTCCCGGCTGCCTCGCTGGCCTGGCGCGTGTCGAAGGAGGATTTCATGAAGTCCTTGTCGAACACAATTTCGGATTTGAAGCTGCGCCTGAGCTACGGCCTAGCCGGCAATAACCGCATCAATGACTTCGGCTACAGCGAGTATTACCGCACCGGCCTGGGCCAATACTCGCTCAACCACGCCATTGCGCTGGGCACGGTGGTTACGGGCCTGCCCAACCCGTTTTTGAAGTGGGAAACCACAACTGCCCGCAACGTGGGTGTGGACCTGGCCCTGTTCAACAACCGGGTGCAATTCTCCGTCGATGCCTACTACAACTCGACCCACGACCTGCTCGTGAACGTGCCGATTTCGCCCACCCTGGGCTACCAGACGCAGTTCCAGAACGTGGGCTCTACCACCAACCGCGGCCTGGAATTCCAGCTGGCCGGCACCGTGCTCAAAACGCCGGACTTCACCTGGTCGGCCAGCGGCAACGCCTCCATGAACCGGGGTCGCATTGAGGAATTGGGGCCGATTACGGCCATTCCCGGCGTGTATTCGGGCTGGGCCAGCACTACCATTGCCAGCGACTTCCTGGCCCGCGTGGGCGACCCGGTGGGTATTTTCTACGGCTACCAGACCGACGGCTTTTACACCGCCGACGACTTCACGGGCTACAACGCCACCACCCGCACCTGGACGCTGAAGCCCGGCGTGGCCAACGACGTGGCCGTGCAGGGCCAGCCCCTGGCCCCCGGCATCATCAAGCTGAAAAACGTGGTGGACACGCCCGGCGCGGCCACCAACATCGTGGATGCCAACGACCGGGTGGCCATCGGCAACGCCAACCCCAAAGTGACGGGCGGCATCAACCAGCAGTTCACTTACAAAGGCTTCGATGCCAGCGTGTTTTTCAACTTTGTGTATGGCAACCAGGTGTTCAATGCCAACAAGGTGGAGTTCACCACGGCCGTGAACCCGTTCAGCAACCTGCTCACGATGATGAACGACCGGTACCGCACCATCGACAACAACGGCGTGCCGATTACCGACCTAGAAACCTCGCGCAACCTCAACCAGAACGCCAAAATCTGGCAGCCCACCCGCACGCTGTTCGTGCACAGCTGGGCCATTGAGGACGGCTCGTTCATCCGCCTCAACAACATCACCCTGGGCTACTCGCTGCCCAAAGCCCTGATTGCGAAGGCCAAGCTCACGCAGCTGCGCTTCTACGTGACCGGCAACAACCTCTACACCTGGACCAAATACAGCGGCTACGACCCCGAGGCCAACACCCGCCGCGCCTCGCCGCTCACGCCGGGCGTGGACTACGCCGGCTACCCGCGCAGCCGCGTGCTGCTGTTCGGCGTGAACCTGTCGCTGTAATCTTCCCAACCTGAAAATTCCCATCCTCCGATGAAACCGATATTTTTCCGTTCCACCCTGGCCGTGGCCGCCGCGCTGGCCGCCGCTGTGGCCCTGCCGGCCTGCAAAGACTACCTCGACGTGAAGCCCGATTCGCTCTATACCAACGAGCAGGCTTTCAGCAGCGTAGGCAGTGCCACCAGCGCCGTAATTGGGGCATATGATATGCTCTCGGGCGATACCGGCTACGGCACCCGCCTGAGCTGCTACTACCCGTATGACACCGACGAGATGCAGGGCGCGCCCGGCCCCTTCGACGGCCGTTCGCGCAGCATCTCGCGCTACACTGCCGAGCCCTCCAACCCCGAAGTCACCAACCCCTTCAACAACCTGTACCAGGGCGTGGAGCGGGCCAATATCTGCATCCAGAGCATCCCGAAGATGCCGCTCTACACCTCTGGCTCCTCGGCCGATACTGCTGCCCTGCACCGCCTGTATGGCGAAGTGCTGACGCTCCGGGCGCAGTATTATTTCGAGCTGATTCGGAACTGGGGCGACGTGCCCGCGCCCCTGGTGCCCACCTACACCACGGCCCTGGCCGGCGGCGAGCTCACTCAGCCCAACACCGACCGCCTCGCCACCTACGACCGTCTCATTGCCGACCTGCTGGTGGCTGAGAAGCTGGTGCCCTGGCGCTCGGCCGCCGGTACTACCAACGAGCGCATCACCAAGGGCGCGGTGAAGGCCCTGCGCGCCCGCCTGGCCCTGTTCCGGGGCGGCTACTCGCTGCACGGCACCCAGATGACGCGCCCCACCGACTACCTCGCCTCCTACGCCATTGCCCGGCAGGAGTGCCTGGATTTGATGAACCGGCGCAGCGAGCACACCCTCAACCCGAGCTACCGCGAGCTGTTCAAGAGCATCAATGAGCTGCGGCCGGAGTCGTCTTCCAACGAAATCATCTTCCAGGTGGCGATGGGCGGGTCCAGCATTTCGGGCGATAGCAAGCTGGGCTACTACAGCGGCCCGCTGCTGAGTTCCTCGCCCATTTACGGCAGCACCCAGGCCCAGATTCGGCCCCTGCCCACTTACTTCTACGCCTTCGACTCAACCGATGTGCGCCGCGATATCACCCTGACCACCTACAGCATCGACGGCACCAACAACCAGAAGGGCGTAACCCTGGCCGCCCTCACCGATGGCAAATTCCGCCGCGACTGGCGCGTGCCCACCCTCAACGGCACGGGCAACTACCTGGGCTACAACTGGCCCCTCATCCGCTTCGCCGACGTGCTGCTGATGTTTGCCGAAACCGATAACGAAATCAACAAAGGCCCGACCCCGGCGGCCGTGGCGGCCCTGCGCGAAGTGCGCCAGCGCGGTTTCGGGGGCAGCACCACGCTGGGCCAGATTCCGACCCCGGCTAACCAGGATGCCATGTTTGCGGCCATCGCCAACGAGCGGTTCCTGGAATTTGGCGGCGAGGGCATCCGCAAATACGACCTGCTACGCTGGAACCTGCTCGGTACCAAAATCACCGAAGCCCGCGCCAACCTTACGCTGCTCATGAACGGGCTGGCCCCTTACGCCTTCGTGCCCGCCAACATGTACTACCGCGTCACCGGCGGGCAGGTGGTGTGGGCACGCTCGTTCTACCGGCCTTCGCCGGCCACCACACCTACTGGCACCACTGCCGTAACCTGGCGCACGGCCGTGACGGCGGCTTCCATCGCCAACGTGGCCTCGGAATATGCGCCCGGCAAGGGCAAGGAGCTGCTGCCGTACCCGCAGGGCACGGTGGATACGAACAAAAATGCCGGCTTCAAGCAGAACGAGGGGTATTAACGAAGCAGGGTGCGGGGTCGTACCCGGTAGGGCTTGCCCCCGCACCCTACGCTCGGGAACGATTGCGCAATTAAAAAGCCCGCCACTCTTGGCGACACCCCAAACCGGTCGGACTTTTAAGGTCCGACCGGTTTTTTATTCACTGCCATGACCCCACAACCCGCTGCCCAACCCGCCTTCGTAACCGATGCCCAAGCCGCCTGGGAAACCACGGGCCCCGGCGTGCGCCGCAAGGTGCTGGCCCACGGCCCCGACCTCATGCTCACCCTCGTGGCTTTCGAAACCGATGGGGTGGGAGCCCGCCACCAGCACCCGCACGCCCAGCTCAGCTACGTGGAAAGTGGGGTGTTCGAGTACACCATCGAAACCGAAATCCACACCCTGCGCTCCGGCGACAGCTGCTACGTGCCGCCGCTGGCGTGGTACAGCGTGGTGTGCACCGAGGCCGGCGTGCTGGTGGATGCCTTCACGCCCCGTCGCGACGATTTCCTGAGCTAATCCCCGGTAGCGCAAATCCTTCTTCCTTCGATGAAAACGACTTTTCTGCGCCTGCTGGGCCTGGCCATGCTGCTGCTGTTGGGGCTGTGCCTGCTGCCGGCCCGCGCCCAAACCATCACCGTGGCCGCCGATGGCTCGGGCAGCTACCGCACCATTCAGGAGGCCATCAACAGCCTGCCCGAAACGGCGGCCCGGCCCCGCACCGTCTTCATCAAAAACGGTACCTACCGCGAGAAGGTCTTCATCGACGGCAAGAATAATTTGGTACTCAAAGGCCAGAGCGAAGCCGGGGTAATCCTGACCTACCCGCAGGCCCGCGACGAATGGAGCTGCGGCCCCGGCACCACCGCCGGCGACTGGGGCGTGGCCACACTCAACCTGCGCAACAGCCCCGACCTCACCCTCGAAAACCTGAGCGTCATCAACAGCTACGGCTTTGACGCCACGGGCGAAATCACCATAGCCTGCCCCAGCGCGCCCACCGGCAAGAAAACCGTGAGCAAAACCGGCCACCAGATGGCCCTGCGCGCCCTGCCCGGCGCTACTCGCCTCGTGGTGCGGCACTGCACGTTCCGGGCGCTGGGCGGCGATACGGTGAGCCCCTGGGACACGGAGGCCGGCGCGTACTATTTCAAAGACTGCACCATGGAGGGCGGCGTGGATTTCTACTGCCCGCGCGGCTGGGCCTATGCCGAAAACTGCCGCTTCATCTGCCACAGCAAGGAGGCCGCCATCTGGCACGACGGCTCCGGCAACCGTGACTCGAAAACCGTGCTGCGCAACTGCACTTTCAGCGGTGACGACGGCTTCAAGCTGGGCCGCTTTCACCGGGAGGCGCAGTTTTACCTGGTGGACTGCCGGTTTGCGGCGAATATGGCCGATGCCGACATCTACCACGCCGCCTCGGGGCCGGGGGCGAAGCTTTGGGGGCGGCGCGTGTACTACGCCGGCTGCCACCGCCAGGGCGGCGACTACGCCTGGTTTCAGGACAACCTGAGCACCGCCGAGGGCGCGCCGAAATCCAAAGACCTCACCGCCGCCTGGACCTTTGGCGGGCGCTGGAACCCGCTGACCGGGGCGGTGCGCGCCACCCCGCCCGTGCCCGCTGCCCAAATTGATACCACGGCCGAGAAGATGCTGCTCTACCAGCGCGCCGTGGGCGGCTGGCCCAAGGCGCTGGGCGAGGTGAAGGTGAACTACGCCGCCCGCCTCAGCGCGGGTGCCCGCGCCGGCCTGCTCGACAGCAAGAACCTGAACGATGCCACCATCGACAACGACGCCACGACCCGCGAAATCAACTACCTCGTCGCCGCCTTCCAGAAAACCAACAACCTGGCTTACCGCCGAGGGGCCGAAAATGGCATCCGTTACCTGCTCAAGATGCAGTATCCCAACGGCGGTTTCCCCCAGTTTTACCCCGACCTGAGCGGCTACCACCACGAAATTACCTTCAACGACGACGCCATGATTCGGGCCCTGACCGTGCTGCGCAGCGTGGCCCGCCAGCAGGGGGCCTTTGCCACCGTCGACCCCGATTTGGTAGCCCTCTCCAAAGCCGCCGTGGCCCGGGGCATTGAGTGCATCTTGCGCACCCAGTACATCAGCAACGGCCAGCCCACCGCCTGGTGCGCCCAATACGACGAAGTGAGCCTGCTGCCGGCCAAGGCCCGCGCCTTCGAGCTACCCTCGCTCAGCGGCGAAGAATCCGTCAGCATCGTACGCTTTCTGATGGACATCGAGCAGCCCACGGCCGCTGAGAAAGCGGCCATCGAAGGCGCAGTGCGCTGGTTTGAAAAAGTGAAGATGCCCAACCGGGTGCTGAAGGAAATTGCCGCGCCGAAAGAGCCCCGGGGCCGCGACCGCGTCATCGTGCCCGCGCCCGGCGCGGTGCTCTGGGCGCGCTTCTATGAGCTGGGTACTGACCGGCCCATCTTCGTGGGCCGCGACAGCCAGGTGCATTACCAGCTCACCGAAATCGAAAATGAGCGCCGCGCCGGCTACCTGTATGCCGGGGTCTGGCCCGCCGAATTATTGGCCAAAGACTACCCCGCCTGGCAAAAGCGCGTGGGCGGCGAAGCCAAGTAGAGCCGCGACCCTTCGCGTCTCGGCGTTGAACGGTAGTGTTTATGATACTCAAACCGTGTGAATGCCAAGACGCGAAGGGTCGCGGCTCTACAGCTTTTCCTCCAGCCACAGGTACCCGGCGGCCAGCAGAAACAGCCCAAAAAACCACCCCGCCGCCCACGGCTCCGTCACTGTATCTGGCGCGGCTTCGGTAGCTTTTGGAGCTTTGGTTTCGGCGGCCAGTTGCGTGGCGGCTTGCTGACGCTCCTTCAGTTCCGGCCCCAGCCAGGAGGTGGGCGGGTACACGTAGAAATGGTGGCTGATGCGGCCCGGCCCGCGCACCTGGTGCCAACCGGCTGCGTTGGGCCAGAACTGCGCCGTGCTCCACTCGGGCAGGCGGGTATCCTGGCGCAGGGCCAGGCACACGGCGGGGCCGCCGGCCAGTGCCGCCACGGTGGGCGAAGTGGTGGGGAAAGCTGATTCCAGATGCAGCGTGAGCGGCTGCGCCGGCCGGGGCCAGCGGCTGCCCGCATGCCAGCTGGCCTCGGCCGGGGCCGGTGGCACGGCGGCCGCCAGCAGCCGGTTCCAGAAAGAAGCATAGACAGCGGCGTGGCCCTGAAGCCCCCAGCGAAACGTTTCGGGTACCACCGACACCACCGCGAAGCCCAGCCCCACGCGCCGACTGGCGGCCAGCAATAGCTGGCGCGGCCCGGTAATGAGGGTTCGTAATTCCGAATTAGGCTGTAGCTGGGCGGGTAAATACGAGTGGGCTTCGCCGGGCGCATCGGGCCATGCGATGGGCAGCAGGGCCGCATTGGCGGGCCGGAGTTGCACCGTGAAATCGGCGCGGGCAGGCGCGGTGCGGGGCAGCGGCGCGGCCTCGGCCAGGGTGATGAGGCCGAGGCGGCCGGCCCGCATGGCCGCTTGCAGGGCCTGCGTTTCGGTAGCCGTAAGGGCAGCTACTGTGGCCGCATCCGCAATCAGGACTGAATAATGGGCCAGAAGCGCCGGTGTGAGGCGGTCGAGCGGCTGGGCCGGCTGGTTCACAAAATCGGTCTGAACTAGGCCCCGGCTCACGCTCGTGCGCAGGGCCACGGGGTAGTGCGCTTCGGCCAAGTAGTTTTTCAGAAACTTGAACTCGAAAGAAGGCGTGGCCGTGAGCAGCAGCACGGCGGGTAAGGTGGGCGTGGTGATTTCGACGGGCACCGGCTCACTCAGCAGCGGCCGGCCGGGGCGGCGCAACAGCAGTTCATAAGTAGTCAGCCCGGCCGTCTTGGGCTGGTAGCGCAGGCGAAATGACCCGCCGCCGGTGGGCAGCTTTATTGAATCGCGCCCGGTGCCGGCGGCCCGCAGCACCACCCAAGCGGCGGCCGGCTGACCGGCTGCCGCTACCGTGCCTTCCAGCCGCATTGTTTCGCCCAAAGACAATTTCGCCGACCAAAAAGCGGTGCCGATGCCCGCAAATGGTGTCCCTGGGTGCTGCTGAACGACCAATGCGCCCAGCAGCGGCAGGTCGGCCGCCGGCAGGCCGTGGCCCAGAATGTGCAGGCGGCGCAGGACCGGCCGTTGCTCGACCAAGGTGAGCAGACTAGCCAGCGGGCGCGATTTCGCGACTTTTTCCACGTCGCCGTACGCCCACACTGCCGTGCCCGCGCCCAGCCGCTGGCGCAGCTGCCGGAGCGTATCGGGCGAGTAGCCGGGGGTGAGGAGAATGGCCTCGGCGCGGGCGGCGGGCAGGTGGCGCAAGGGTGGGAGGGCCGTGGACCACAGCGCCGCCACGGCCGCCGCGCTGGCCAGCAGCCGGGCCGTGAGTTGCCGCCGGCGCGGCCGCCGCCAGGCTAGCACCAGCAGCCCCGCGCCCAGCAGCAGGCAAAACGCCAGCAGGCCGTAGTAAAGAACCGGATTCGGAGCTAAAAGTGGCAATGGACTAACGGCTTAATTCCTGAAAATAGCGCCGCGGGAGCGGGGCGGGGGCGGGCGGGGCGGCGGCCGCGGGGGCAGGCGCAGCCAGCAGGTCGGTGAGGGCGCGGGCTACGGGGGCGCGACTGGCGGCGCGGGTGGGGCGGCGGCCGGCGCGCACGTCGGCCCCCAGCTCGCGCAGGGCGCGCAGGGCGGGCAGGTAGAAGCCCGGCCGGGTGAGGGCCGCACCGGCCAGCACAGTGCCGGCCTGGTCGAGCACAGCGGCATCGGCGGGGCGGGTGGGCTGGCCGTTATCGGCCGCCGCCAGCCAGCGCAGGGCGGCGCGGATGGCGGGCTGGGGGTTGGGGGCGGGCAGGTTTTGCTGGCGTTGGGGCACGGCAGCCCCGGCCAGCTCACCGGTGAGGCGCAGGGTGGCCTCGGGCATGGGCGGCGGGCTGAAACCGGCTTTCTTGACGAAGGCACGGGTTTGCTGCTGCACCTGCTTAAGCAGGCGCAGGGCGCGGTACTCGTAGGGGAGGGCCTCGCGGAGCTGGCCGGTGCGCAGGCGCAGCTCGGCGGCCCACATCTGGTCGAGCACGGCGCGGAGCTTGGCTTTCACGGCGGGCTCCAGGAAATCGGCCGTTTCGGCGTCGTCGTGCTTGTGGATGTATGGGTCCATCAGGGCATCGGTTTCGGCGGTGGGTGATGCCTTGGCCGGCGATGTGGGCGGGGCGGTGTGGTCGTGGTGGTCGTCGGGCTCGGGCGCTTCGGCGGTGGGGACGGCGGGCGCGTCCTCGTCCTCGGCGATGGGCGAATGCTGCGCCTCCGCGCCGATGCCGGCTTCGGCTTCTTCGCCCATAAACTTGCCGTAGCGCAGGCGCAGGCTTTGCTGGTCGAAGCCCAGGGCATTGGCCCGGCTGGCCACGGTGGCCGCGTCGAGCTTGGGTTTTTCGGCGATGAGCTTTTCGGTATCGATGATAATCTGGCGCTCGCTGCGGAAGTAGGCGGGGGCCACTTTCACGCCCATGCCCATGTCAATGGCCCCGTCGGCCACGGCGGTGTCCTGCCACTGCACGAGGTAGGAATCGGTGCGGGCGGTGTGGCCGTTGCTGTCGCGGGCCGTGAGGTAGAAGTAGAGCTCGTCGCCATAGGTGAGGCCCAGCTTGGGAAGATTCAGCACGCTGCCGATGCTGGCCTGAGACCCGCCCAGCCCCGCGCTCAAATCGCGCCGCACTTCGCGGAACTTCACCGCCTCGCCCTGCCCTTGGGCCACGGTGATGACTAGCTCGGCCCGGCTTAGCCCATAGTCATCGTGCGCCGTGGCGCGGATGGGTACCTCCGGCCGCTGGCCCAGCGCTGCCACCAGCGTGTAAGGCTTTGGCGTGACGATGCGCAGCACTGGCGCCAGGTCGGGCCGCACGTCGATGGCGTAATCATCCGAAACTGTGCCCGCGTAGCGCAGCCGGTACAGCGTGGAGGAATTCAAAACCAATTCGATGGCAAATATGCCCGGCTGCCCGGCCACGGGTTGCATCCGCCGCCGCTGCGTTCCCAATTCCAATTCGGGCGCGGGCTGGCGGCCGCTCACGCGCACCCGCCAGCGCACCCGCGCCCCCTGCGGACATTGGAACGAGGCTTGGGCGGGCGCGAATTCCGCCAGATGAGTGTAGGCCGGCGGTGTTACCAGCAGCGTGGTTTCGGTAATGCGGGGCGGTGCTGATGCTACATTTGCTGGCTGCCGGGCATCGGGAGTGAAGTGCATCGCCACCGCCGATGACTTTGTCGTTGGTCGGGTTTGTGGTAGTAAAAAGAGTATCGCCGCTCCCAGAAGCAGCGTGGCGCTTAGCAGCAAAGGCCTCTTAAGAGAAACCGGCAGCAGAGCCGGGCCGTCGGCCATTTGCTGCGCCAGCTGCCGGGCCACCCGCCGGAACTGCAACTGCCCCAAAAACGACAAGCTGGCCGGGCTTTGCATCAGCAGGCCGGTGCTGTCCTGCAACTCGGGAAACTGCCGGTCGAGCTGCCGGGCGACGGTAGCGCGGTCCAGCCGCTGCAACGGCAGCAGCCGCCACACCGCTGCTATCAGCAGGCCCATTAAGGCTAACCCTGGCCAGATTAGGGATATGCCAGGCCAGTGGTGAACCAACGCCGCCAACAAGCCGCCAGCCGCCAGTAATGGCACCAGTCCGGCCGCGCCATAGCGAATGGCGTAGCTCCGCCGCACCGCCTGCAGTTGGGCGGCGGCCTGGCCTTGCGCGCTGAACAGGCTGGTTTCGGTTGAGTTATCGACGGTTTGCATCATCCCGCAGCAGGTAATATAATTTCTGCCTGCCGCCGGGCCAGCAGGCGTTCGAGCAGCAGCAGCAGTCCCGCCAGTAGCACCAGCCAGGGGCGCAGGTCGGTGGTGCGGAACGATGGTTGGGCATTGGCGGTAATCGGTTTGGCCGGGATGGCCGAAGCCGTGGGCAACTGCGCTGAGGCCAGTGCCCGGCGGTCGTGTGCGGCTTCGGCCTCGGCCAGCCGTGTTCGGTTTCGGTCAATGTTGGCGGTTGGTTCTGGTTGCAGCAGTTCCAGCAGGCGGGCGGGGAGCTGCGGGTCGTCGGCCAGCCCGCTCCAGGTTGGGTTCAGGCGGGTATGAAGCTGATACACGGAGCCCCGGCCCAGCCGCTGGCGGGAGAGGACGGGCCAGCCCTGGCCATCGGCCCAAACCGTTTCGCTGCCTTGCAGGGCGGGGCTGTTTCTCCGGCGAAATACGCTTATGTCAGTGGCTGCCGCATCAGCCGCAGCCAGGCGTGCGGTGTCGGCCACACCCGGCGCAGCGGCCTCCTGCCAAAGCTGGCGGGCGTGGCCGGCCACGTCTTCCCGCCAGCTGGCCGGCAAGGGTTCATCCGAAAGCCAGAACGTCCAATGCGCAGTCAGGTGCGCTGGGCGCGTTTTGGCGCGGCGTAGCAGGGGCTGCAAAAGAAGCCCGGGCGCGGCCGCCCGCAGGCCCGCTTCCAGGTAGCGGGCATCAGCCGCATATTCCGGCGAGTCATAAATTTCGATGACTTGGGGCGCTACTTCAAGGCCGATTTCATCAATGAGCTGTGGCGTTCTATCAGCCGGAATGATTACCAGATATTGGCCGCCGTTTTTGTTCGGTTTAAAGCGCACCGGGGCCAGCCCGGCTACCCGAAACGGTTGCCCGTCGTGCCGCGCTAGTACCTTTTTTCGCTGGTAGGTTGTTTGTGTTTCGCTGCTCCGGCCCACCAGCAGTTGCAGGCTGTCGCCCTCCTGCCCGGCCGCCCCCAGCCAGGCAGCAGTTGTGGTATCGGGCAGGGCCTGCCAGGTCACGGCCCCCGGCAGCGGCGCATGGCTACCCTGGAAGTTGCGTAGCGCGGCACCCGTCACCACAAAAAGCGGCTGGCCCGGGAAAGCGTCGGCCGCCTGTTGCACCCGCGCCCAGGCAAACTCCTGGCTGCGAGGCTGAGTAGTAGCCAAAGCAGCCATGGAATCAGCAGTCGCCCAGGATTGACTGGCCTTTATGCGCTGCCACATTCCGCCCGGCACTCGGGGAAAACCGGCCTCCAGCCAGCGCAGCGCATAGCCTCTGCGGCGAAGTGAATCGATAGTCGGTCTCAGGCCCGCCAGTGCCGGCAAGCCAACTGCCTCGGCACTGAGCAGTACCACACCCCGGCTGGTGGGCAGCGCTGTGCGCCATACCGGGCCGGCCACCGCCATGGCCAGCACGGCCAACAGTGCGGCACGCAGCAGCAGCAGCCAGAATTGCTCCAGCTTCAGGTTGCGCAGGCGGCGATTAGCGCCCGCGACCAGCCAGCGCAGGCTGCCCACGGCTACTTCGCGGCCCGGCCGGCGGTTCCAGAGATGAATGGCTACCGGCACCAGCAAGCCCAGGAGGGCCAGCAGCGCGATAGGGTTGAGCAGGGTGAACAATGGGTAATGGAATCAGAATCGCGACAACAGACGGTAAAACAGCGGCGAAGGTGGCTTGCAGGTTAACTGCCAAGGTTGCGCCGCCTGATAAACTCCCGCATCGCGGCATCCAGCGGCTGCGAGGTGTCCAAAAGGTGATAATCGAAGCCCTGGCGGCGGGCCTGCCGGGCCGTCTCCTGCAGCCACGCCTCCAACTGCTTTTGGTAGGCGGCGCGCTGCTGGCTGGCATCGATTTGCAGGGTATGGCCGGTCTCCAAATCCCGAAAGGTGACCGAGGCTTGATAACTGAATTTTAGCTCGTTATGCGCCATTAGGTGCAGCAGCAATACATCGCCGCTGGTGGCGCGCAGGCGCGTGAGCAGGGTGTTGATTTCGGTGCCTTCCTCATACAAATCAGTCACGCACACCGTCAGGGCGCGTTGCCGCCGCGCCGTGAGCTGGGCCAGCGTGCCGGTGCCGGGAAAGTGGCCGGTGGCTTCAGTCGTTTCCAGCGCGTGGTAGAGGCGCGGGAGCTGGCGGGCATCGGCGCGGGGCGGCAGGTGCTGCAAGCCGGCGGGATGGAGGATGGTGAGGCCCACAGCATCGCCCTGCTGGGTGGCGAGGTAGGCCAGCGCGCCGAGCAGCAGCCGGGCATAGTCGAGCTTGGTGAGGCCATTGTCGTCGCGGTGATTCATGCTGGCGCTGGCATCAAGCAGCAGGTGCACGGTCAGGCTGGTGTCGATTTCCGACTCTCTCAGGTAGTATCTATCCGAGCGGGCGGCCAGTCGCCAGTCGAGGCGGCGCAGGTCGTCGCCGGGCTGGTAGGGGCGGTACTGGCTGAACTCCATGCCCGCGCCGTGCCGCCGGCTGGCGTGCGCGCCGTTGAGGAAGCCCTCAGCCGCTTGCCGGGCGGCGAGGGACAGGTTGCGCAGGCCGTGCAGGAGTTCGGGAGTGAGCATGAAGTAGCGCGGACTTTTAGTCCGCGAATCGAACGATTTAGAAAGTAATATCCACTCGCGGACTAAAAGCCCGCGCTACGCTACACCAGCACCGCTTTCAGTAGCTCCGCCACCGCATCATCCGGTGTCAGGTTCTCGGCTTCGGCGTTGAAATTCAGCAGTACCCGGTGCCGCAGCACCGGCGGGGCCAGCGTGCGGATATCTTCCAAAGTAGCAGCGAAGCGGCCGTGCAGCAACGCCCGCGCCTTAGCGCAGAGAATGAGCGCCTGCCCGGCGCGCGGCCCCGCGCCCCAGCGCCCGTATTCCTTGATAAACTTCACCTCCGAAGTAGCCGGGCGGGTGGCGCGCACCAGCCGGTTCACAAAATCCATGAGCTCGGGGCTGAGGCTCACCTGCCGCACCAATGCCTGCAATGCCCGAATATCGGCCCCGCCCAGCACCGGCTGCACCGCCTGACCGGCTGCGCCGGTGGTGCCGCGCAATACCGCCAGCTCCTCCTCGGCCGTGGGGTAGCCGATGCGCACGTACAGCAAAAACCGGTCAAGCTGGGCCTCGGGCAGGGGGTAGGTGCCGCTTTGCTCGATGGGGTTTTGGGTGGCCAGCAGGAAGAACGGCTTGGGCAGCGCGTGCTCCTGCCCGGCATAGGTGACGTGGCCTTCCTGCATGGCCTCCAGCAGGGCGGCCTGGGTTTTGGGCGGCGTCCGGTTGATTTCATCAGCCAGCACCAGGCTGGCGAAAATCGGCCCGGGATTGAACTTGAACGAGCGGCGGCCCGTGCCGTGGTCTTCCTCCAAAACTTCGGTGCCGAGAATATCCGTCGGCATCAAATCGGGCGTGAACTGGATGCGGCGGAAGGGCAAATCCGTGGCGGCGGCCAGCGTGCGCACCAGCAGCGTTTTAGCCAGGCCGGGCACGCCTTCGAGCAGCGCGTGGCCGCCGGCCAGCAGCGCCACCAGCACTTCATCGAGCACCGTTTCCTGGCCCACGATGACCTTGGCGATTTCGGCCTTGAGCACCGGCAGTTTGGCGAGGAGCGTGTTTACTTCTTGTTCGGTCATTCGGCGGTGTATCAGAAGGGAGAAAAATGCGTCATGCTGAGCGCAGCCGAAGCATCTCGCGTGGGGTAGTAATTCTTTTGTTCGAAGATTAAATTAGTGGTGGCACGCGAGATGCTTCGGCTGCGCTCAGCATGACGTTTCCCTGTCGTTCAAGTGAGTGCATACAGCAAGATATTCACCCCAAACTTCGTGTTGTCCTCCGCCAGAAAGCGCTTGTTGCGGAAGTCGTAGTCCCACTCGCAGCCGTAGTCTTTGTTGGAATACAGTACGCCGATGCGGCCCTTGACTTCGATGGCTTTCAGGTAGTCGTGCACGAGGTCGTCACCCCAGCCATTCAACTCAAAACCCGTGTTGGGTGGGCCATCTTTGAAGGTGAAAAATTGGGAGTAAATCGGGTGGGTTTTGGGGATTTTCTTCAGGGCGCCGCTGCCAAAGCACTGGCGCATCTGCTCCTCAAAAGAGCGGGCGAACAGGCCGTCGATATCGTGGTTGCAGTCGTCCACGAATACGAAGCCGCCGTTGCGCACGTACTGGATAAAGTTCTGTTTCTCAGTGCTTGAAAATTGCACCAGCCGGTGCCCCGAGAGGTAGCAAAATGGGTAGTTGAACAGCTCCGGACTATCCAGGGCCACCACTTTTTCCTTGGGGTCGACGGGCACTTTGGTGTACTGCACCAGCGAGTGCAGTAGGTTGGCGGGCATGCGCTCGTCCACCGCGTCCCAGTCGCCGGAGTGATATTTCAGGCGCACAAAAGTGAAAGGAGCAGCGGGCACGGCAGAATGGTAGCAGCGAAGGAAAAACGAAGAAAAGCCAACGGGCGCTAGCGCGATAGTCGGGCTGGAAATAAATCGGTTGCGCGAAGCGTTGAAATCAGGCGCAATAAAACATGCGCGTAAACTGAACCGCAACCTTTTGCCGGCCTCCAACTGTATTAAACCGGATACTTCCGGCACGACCGTTGCCGAAGCTACGCCTGAAATCCGAGATGGCTCCTGCCCATTGCCCTCATTCTATATCCATTATTTTCTATGAAAAAGCTGCTGATAATCGCATTGCTGAGCTTTGGACTGATGCCGCTGGCGCACGCGCAATTTGGCATCAAGGGCGGGCTGAACGTGGCGGAAATGACCGGCCGCGACGGTGAAAGCGCCTCTTACAAACCGTTTTACCACGTCGGGATTTTCTATCAGGCTAACATCCTCGGGCCGCTATCCATCCAGCCTGAGGTGCAGTATTCAGTGGCCGGCGGCAACCTGAAATCAGCCTTCACCAATTATGACAGCGAATTGCACTACCTCACCGTGCCCATCCTGGCCAAGCTCACCGTGGGGCCGGTGTTCGTGGAAGCCGGGCCGCAATACGGTATCCTGCTCAGTGCCAACCAGTCGGGCACTATGCAGGTGGGCTTCACCGACAAAGGCACGCCGGCCTACGGCAACCAGTCGCGGGCGGCCAGCAGCGAATTCAAAAGCAGTGATTTTAGCGTGGTAGGCGGCGTGGGCTTGAAACTGGCCAGTGGCTTCTCGCTGGGCGGCCGCCTCGTGGCGGGCCTGAATGACATCAACGATGCCAAAAACCTGTCCGGCATCAATGACCCGCGCCTGCAAAATCGCGTGTTTCAGGTGTACGCCGCGCTCCGGTTTGGCGGGCGGAAGTAGCGTGGACTCTGCGAGTCCGCGAGTGAGCGTAGCGAGCATTAGGCGTATGGCACGGTCCCAGATGTTCGCTACGCTCACTCGCGGACTCGCAGAGTCCACGCTACAGTTCTAAATCGCGTCCGACAGGCTCGTGAACGTGAAGTCCCGGATTTTTAGCGGTGGAATCAGGCAGCCTGCCAGGCGCTGGGGCCGGCCGATGGCCTCGATATTATTCAGCATGATAATCGGGCTTTCGTTGAAGCGCAGGTTCTTGATGGGGAATTTGATGGCCCCATTTTCGATGTAAAAAGTTCCGTCGCGGGTGAGGCCGGTGTAGAGCAGCGTCTGCGGGTCGACTTCGCGGATATACCATAAGCGCGTGACCAGGATGCCTTTGGCGGTGCTTTTGATGAGCTCGGCGGTGCTCTGGGTGCCGCCCGCCATGATGAAGCCGCTGGGGAAAGCCGTGGCCGCTACCTTGTTTTTCTCGGCCCAGAAGCGCGAGTAGTACAGCTGCTTCACCACGCCTTTTTCAATCCAGCTCAGGCGCTTGGTGGGCAGGCCGTCGCCGTCGAAGGCGCTGCCGGGCACCTCGGCGTTCATGGGGTCGGAGTAGATGTTGATGCGCTCATCGAACAGTTTCTCACCCTTGCGGTTGCCGCCGCCTTTTTTGGTCATGAAGCTGCGGCCTTCATCAGCTGAGCGGGCATCCAGCCCATACATCAGCCCGCCGAGCAACGACAAATCGCCGCCGTCCATTAGCGCAGCCGGCTCCAGAATCACGGTGTACTTGCCGGGCTCGATGGCTTTGGCATTCACCGAGCCCAGGGCCTTGTCGGCGGCGCGTTGCGTCAGGGCTTTGGCATTGAGCTTGGCGGGGTCCGTCACGTCGGCAATGGCGTAGCCCGAGCCGCGCCCATCGGCGGTGCGCACCGTCACCGAAAAGTCGGTGTTGGTCGACTGCTGATAGGCTTCGAGGCCCTTGGAATTTCGGATGGCCTGGAACCGGGTGCCGCCGTCGAGGAAGCCGGCGGCGGTCAGGTTTTTGGCGGCGCACAGGGCCATGCTGTCGGCGGCGGCCTGGGCGCGGGTGGCGGCCGTGAGCAGTGTGGTGGCCGTGGAGGGCGGGCTCACGTAGGTTTGCGGGCCGAGCAGGGGCACGTACTCGGGGCTTTCGGGGGCGAGCTTCGCAATTTCCTCGGCCCGCTGCACGCAGCGTTTCAGGGTGGCGTCGTCGAACTCGTTGCAGGTAGCAATGCCACTGCGCTTGCCGAAGCGGCTTTCGACCACCAGCGAGATGGAATTCTGGGCACCGGCCGTGCTCACGCTGTTGCGGGCGTAGCGGATGTTACCGGTGGTGCGCCCGTTCAGCGACACCGCGCACTCGTCGGCGGTGCTGTAGCTGAGGACTTTTTTGAGTAATGCCTGGGCTTCGTCTTTGGAGAGAATGGCCATGATGATTTGCAGAAATGTGGGGAAGGGAAGGGCTAAACTTTGCGGGCCGTGTTGATGACGTTCACGCCATTAAAGCGCGTGGTGGCCGAGCCGTGGCTCACCGACGACACTTGGGCGGGCTGGCCTTTGCCGTCGAAGAATGTGCCGAACAGGCGGTAGTCCGACTGGTCGCACGAGCCGGCGCAGGCTCCCCAGAATTCCTGGGTGTTCGACTGGTAGGCCACGTCCTCCAGTTGCTCGGTGATTTTGCCCTTCTCGATGGCGAAAAACAGCTGCCCGCCAAACTGGAAGTTGAAGCGCTGCTGGTCGATGGAGAATGAGCCGGCGCCAGCGATGTAAATGCCCTTGTCCACGCCTTTCACCATTTCGTCAGGGCTCATTTTGGCGGTGCCGGGGCGCAGGCTCACGTTGGGCATCCGCTGGAACTGAACGTCTTCCCAGCTCTGGGCGTAGGCACAGCCATCCGATTCCTTCTGGCCCACGATGTGCGCCTGGTCCCTGATTTTCTGGTAGTTCACCAGCTTGCCTTCCTTGATGAGGTCCCACTCGCGGGTTTTCACGCCCTCGTCGTCGTAGCCCACGTTGCCCACCGAGCCGGGCTGCAGCTTGTCGGCCACGATGTTGACTTCCTTCGAGCCGTAGGGCAGGTTTTTGGCCTTCCATTCCAGCGTGGCGAAGCTGGTGCCGGCGAAGTTGGCCTCGTAACCCAGCACGCGGTCCAGCTCCGTGGGGTGGCCGACGGATTCGTGAATCGTCAAGCCCAGATGCCCGGGGTCGAGCACTAAATCATACTTGCCGGGCGTCACTGATTTCATCGTCAGCTTGGCCTTAGCCTGCTTGCCGGCCAGCGCCGCATCGGCCAGCATATCGTAGCGCAGCTTATAGCCGATGGTATCGGTGCCCTGCGGGCCGCGCACCTGCTCGGCCACGTTGGGCGTGAGGTACTCAAAGCCCAGGCCCACCGGCGCGCTCAGCGACTCCCGCGAGCGGAATTTGCCCGACTTAGTATCCACCGCTGTGGCCGAGAATGTGGGCCAGAGGCGGTGAATATCCTGGTCGATGTAGGAGCCGTCGGTGCTGGCGAAATACTTCTGCTCGTTCACCTGAAACAGCGCCGAGTTGATGTAGTTGGCTCCCGCATCGAGCGCAGCGGCGTTGGCGGCCAGCAGCAAGTCCACTTTTTGCTTAATCGGTACCTCGAAGGCGCTTTGCTGAATGGGCGTTTTCCAGCTCACTTCGCCGTAGCCAGTTTGCGGCGCCAACTGCACGGGCTCCTTCATCACCAGCTTGTTGGCCTTGGCGATGCTCACGGCCTCGCGGGCGGTGGCGGCTAGGTTGGCCTCCGTTACCACGCTCGTGGAGGCGAAGCCCCAGCAGCCGCCCACCAGCACGCGGATGCCCACACCGTAGCTCTCGGTACTCACGATGTTCTGCACCTGCTTCTCGCGGGTGAACACATACTGGTTCAGCGAGCGGCCGATACGGACGTCGGCGTAGTCGGCCCCGGCGGCTTTGGCGGCGTTCAGGGCCGCGTCGGCTAGGCGCTTTTTCACGATGACATCAGTGCCCGGCTCCAGCAGGCGGGCGGGGTCCACGGGCGTGTGGCCAAAGCCCGGCAGGCTCGGCAGAAACAGGGCTCCGGTGGCAAGGCTGGTAAGGCCCACAAAGTCGCGTCTTTTCATATGGTGCAGAGAAAAAGGTGAAAATGTAGCGTGGACTTTTAGTCCGCGAGTGAATAGAGTAAATGCAGGCTGTTGCGTACTCGCGGACTAAAAGTCCGCGCTACAAACTACGGCGTGAGCATGGTGCCGAAAGCGCCTTTCTGCTCGAAGGATTTCATGACCTGTTCTTCCAGCGGGGTGCGTTTCACCACCGGGTTGTTCTGCCAGAAAGCGGGGTCGTAGGTGCTTTGCTTGATGGCCGCCAAATCGGTCACGCCGCCTTTGGCCGGGGCGTAGGCCACGCCCATTTCGGGCGTGGAACGGCTGCTGTAGAAATAGGTAAATGACGAAGCCTCAATGGGTAGGTTGCTTTTCAGCGGCCGGCTCAGGGAGGCCTGATAGTTGACTTTCAGGTACTCCAGGGCTGCCGCGCCGCCCGCCACCGGCCGGAACACCCATTCCACCCGCGTCAGCTCGTCGTGAAATTTGAACATCGGGTTGTTCGACCGGGTATTGAAGGCGGTGGTTTCGAGCCGCAGCCGCAGAATCTGGTGCGTAGCTTCGTCAATCACCACGCTGCCCTGTCGGGTGCGAGCGGCGGCATCCTTGTTCACGAAGCTGATTTCCGCGAGCTGCTGCGCGCCGTTCTGCGTCAGGCCCACCAGCTTCAACTGGTAATTGGCGGCCGTATGCAGGCCGATAACGCCCTTGAAGCTGGTGCTGTCATCGGCAGCATCGAAGAAGGTGATGGCCTTGGTATAGAACGAAAAATCATTGAAGGACAGCAGCGCTTTCTTCTTAGCAAAACGCCCCTGCGCCAGCGCCGAGCCTTCGACCCGGGCGTTGCTGGTTTGGGCGTGCCACACCATTTCCTGCACCTCGGTGGGGTCACCGTCGAGCCTGGTTATCTGGCGGTAGAAAGCCTGACTGTAATTCTTCTGGCCGTTGGTGCGGCGCAGCTCGCGGTAGGCCTGCTTGATGAGCTCCTCGGTATAAGTGCCCGTGGTCACTTCGGGCAGCTCTACCGCCGCCGGTTGCAGGCGCACCAGCAGCGGGGCCGTGGCGGCGGTCACGGCCACCGTATCGCGCCGGTGGCCCAGCTCCGAAACCGCCAGGCGGCCCGGCAGCGGCATTTTTAGCTCAAATTCGCCCTCGGCATTGCTGGTGGTGCCGGCCGTGGAATTGAGCACCGAAATGCTGGCGTAGGGCACCGGCTGGCCGGTGGCAGCATCCAGAATTTTACCAGTAAGGCGCTGTTGCGCGGCTACGGGCCGGATAACCGTAGCCAGCACCAAGCCAGCGAGTAGAGAAAATTTCATCGCAGAAAGTAGGAGAGGAGGCCGCAAGATAGGCGCAGAGAATTTGCGTCCAAGCGGGCAGATGCGATGGGCCGCCACGCGGTTGTCCGCGACTGATTTTCGAACCAAAAAAATCCCCCGGCCTGAATGGGCCGGGGGATTATGAATTGTTGCCTACACCGCGTCCGACAAGCTCGTGAACGTGAAGTCCCGAATCTTGAGCGGCGGCACCAAATTGCCATTCAACCGCACCGGCTTGCCGATGGCCTCCAGGTTATTCAGCATAATCACCGGGCTTTCATTGAAGCGGAAGTTCTTCACCGGGAACTTGATTTGGCCGTTTTCAATGTAAAAAGTCCCGTCCCGCGTGAGGCCAGTGAAGAGCAGTGTCTGTGGGTCGACGGGGCGGATGTACCACAGGCGCGTCACCAAAATACCTTTCGCAGTGCCCTTGATGAGGTCGGCGGTGCTTTGGGTGCCGCCTTCCATAATCCAGCCGTTGGGGCGGGGCAGGTCGGGGATGCCGGCCTTCTGGGCCCAGTAGCGCGAGGAGTAGAGGTTCTTCACCACGCCCTTCTCAATCCAGGTGGTGCGCTGCTGCGGCCGGCCGTCGTTGCTGAAGGTGAGGTCGCTGATTTCCGGGTTCAGCGGGTCGGAATAAATGGTTACCCGCTCATCGAACAGCTTTTCGCCCTTGCGGTTGCCACCGCCCTTCTTGCTCAGAAAGCTGCGCCCTTCGTCGGCATTACGAGCATCGAGGCTCTGCATGAGCGCGCCGATGAGCGAAGTATCCACATTGGAAAGCAGCGCGTTCGGCTCCAGAATTACGGTGTACTTGCCGGGCTCGATGGCCCGCGCCTTCATTGAAGAAGCCGCTTTATCGGCCGCGATTTTGGTGAAGCGGGCCGCGTCCATCTTGGCGGCGTCCACATAATCACCCGAGGCATAGCCCGAGCCGGTGCCGTCGGGCGTGCGCACCGTCACCGAAAACGTGACGTTGCTCACTTGCTGATAAGCCTCCAGCCCCTTGGAGTTACGTTTGGCCACGAAGCCGTGCGAATCATCCAGAAAAGCGGCCGAGCTGAGCTTGCGCTGGTCGCACAGCGCCATGCTGGCCCCGATTTGCGCGGCCCGGTAGTCGGGCGTGATGCCTGCCGTGGCCGCCACGTACGAGTGGCTGCCATCGAGATACTGCTGGGGCCCGAGCAGCGGCATATACTCCGGCGACTCGGGCGCGAGGCGGGCAATTTCTTCGGCCCGCTGCACGCAGCGGCGCAGGGTAGCCTCGTCGAATTCGTTGCAGGTAGCCACGCCGGCGCGCTTGCCGAAGCGGCTTTCCACGGCCAGAGAGGTATTATCGCTCGCCCCGGCGGTGCTGATGGAGTTGCGGGCCGAGCGCACATTGCCGCCGATGTTGCCGCTGAGCGTGGCGTCGCACTCGTCGGCAGTGCTGAAGCTGAGGACTTTCTTAAGTATCGTTTGGGCTTCGTCTTTGGAGAGAATGGCCATGATGTTGAGTCGTTGAGTTGGGGGAACAAACTCCCCTCCTTACCAAGGAGGGGACACTGGCGCGAAGCGTCAGCTGGGGTGGTTGTGGGCGTCCAAATCGTTAGGGTGAAATATTTCCGCACTCGTTCAACGCCACTACCACCCCCGTTTTCGCTGGCGCGAAAACATCCCCTCCTTGGTAAGGAGGGGAGTGATGTGCTACCCGAGTTTGCGGGCCGTGTTTATCACATTCACGCCATTGAACCGCGTGGTGCTGCTGCCGTGGCTCACCGCTGAGCTCTGGCTGGGCTGGCCCTTACCGTCGTTGAAAGCGCCGAAGAAACGGAAGTCACTTTCGTCGCACGAGGCTACGCAGCTGTTCCAGAATTCCTGGGTATTGGCCTGGTAGGCCACGTCTTCCAGCATTTCGGTGATTTTGCCTTTCTCGATGGCGTAGAACACCTGGCCGCCAAACTGGAAGTTGTAGCGCTGCTGGTCGATGGAGAATGAGCCATTGCCGGCGATGTAAATGCCCTTATCGACCTTGCTCACCAGCTCGTCCACGCTCAGCTTGTCCTTGCCGGGCTGCAGGCTCACGTTGGGCATGCGCTGGAACTGCACGTCCTGCCAGCTCTGCGAGTAGCAGCAGCCGTCCGACTCCTTCTGGCCCACCATGTGCGCCTGGTCGCGGATTTTCTCGTAGTCCACCAGGCGGCCTTCCTTAATAAGGTCCCAGCGCTTGGTTTTCACGCCCTCGTCGTCGTAGCCCACCGCGCCCAGCGTGCCGGGCGTCACCTTATCGGCCACGATGTTCACTGCCTTCGAGCCGTAGGGCAGGCCCTTGGCCTTCCACTCGAGCGTGGCAAAGCTGGTACCGGCGTAGTTGGCCTCGTAGCCCAGCACGCGGTCCAATTCCAGCGGGTGGCCGACGGATTCGTGAATGGTCAGGCCCAGGTGGCCGGGGTCGAGCACGAGGTCGTACTTGCCGGGCACTACTGATTTGGCAGTCAGCTTCTGCTTCACCTGCTTGGCGGCCGAGGCCACGTCTTCCAGCATGTCGTAGCTGTATTTGTAGCCGATGATGTCGGAGCCGGTGGGGCCGGCCACTTTGTCGGCGGCTTTGGGCGTGAGGTACTCGTAGCCCATACCCACGGGCGAGCTCATGGCCTGCCGCGAACGGAACTTGCCGCTGGCCCGGTCGATGGCCGTGACGCCAAACGTGGGCCAGATGCGATGAATATCCTGGTCAATATAAGAGCCGTCGGTGCTGGCGAAATACTTCTGCTCGTTCACCTGAAATAGCACCGAGTTGATGAACGACACGCCCAAATCCAGCGCCTTGGCATTCACGCCCAGCAGCAAATCCACCTTGTCCTTGATGGGCACCTCAAACGCATTCTGCTGAATGGGGGCTTTCCAGGTTACTTCGCCGTAGCCGCTTTGTGGGGCCAGCTGCACCTTTTCCTTCTGCACTTTCGAGTTGGCCTTGGCAATCTGCACGGCCAGCTGGGCGGCTTTGGCAATGCCTGCCTCGGTCACGTTGTTGGTCGAGGCAAAGCCCCAGGTGCCGTTGGCAATCACGCGAATGCCCACGCCGTAGCTCTCGGTGCTGGCAATGTTCTGCACCTGCTTTTCCCGGGTGAAAATGCCTTGATTGAGGTAGCGGCCAATGCGCACGTCGGCGTAGCTGGCCCCGGCGGCTTTGGCGGCGTTCAGGCCGGCATCGGCGAGGCGTTTTTTCTGGGCCGCGTCGGCCCCGGGCTCCAGCAGGCGGGCGGGGTCCACAAGTGTTCCGCCGAAACTAGGCAGGCTGGGGAGGAAGAGGGCCCCAGCCGCCAGGCCGGAGAGTCCCACAAAGTCGCGTCTTTTCATAAGGTGAGATGTAGCGCGGCCTTTTATCCGCGAGTGGTTTGCATGGAAAAAAATCACGTTCAATTCGCGGACTAAAAGTCCGCGCTACAATCCTACACCGCGTCCGACAGGCTGGTGAAGGTGAAATCCCGGATTTTGAGCGGTGGCACGAGGCTGCCGTTCAGGCGCACGGGCTTGCCCAGCGCCTCCAGGTTGTTCAGCATAATCACAGGGCTTTCGTTGAAGCGGAAGTTTTTCACCGGGAATTTGATGACGCCATTTTCGATGTAGAACGTCCCGTCCCGGGTCAGGCCGGTGTAGAGCAGCGTTTGCGGGTCGACGGCCCGAATGTAGTAGAGGCGCGTCACCAAAATTCCCTTGGCCGTGCCCTTGATGAGCTCGGCCGTGCTTTGGGTGCCGCCGGCCATAATCCAGCCGCCGGGGGGTGGGATGTCGGGCACGCCCGACTTCTGGGCCCAGAAGCGGGAGGTGTAGAGGTTTTTCACGATGCCCTTTTCCACCCATGTCACCTTCTGCTGCGGGCGGCCGTCGTTGGAGAAGGTCAGGTCGGGCACGTCGGGGTTGGTCGGGTCGGAGTAAATGGTGACACGCTCGTCGAAGACCTTTTCGCCTTTCTTGTTGCCGCCGCCTTTTTTGCTGAGGAAGCTGCGGCCCTCGTCGGCGTTGCGGGCGTCCATCGCGCCCATCATGTTGTTGAGCAAATCAATGGCGGCGGCCGGCTCCAGAATCACGGTGTATTTGCCCGGCTCAATGGCCTTCGCACCCACTGAGGAGGCTGCCTTGTCGGCCGCCACCCGCGTCAGGCGCGCCGCGTCGAACTTCGCCAAGTCGGTGTAGTTGGCAATGGCGTACCCCGAGCCGGTACCATCGGCGGTGCGCACGGTGATAGAAAAATCGATGCTGCTCACCTGCTGGTAAGCCTCCAACCCCTTGGAGTTGCGCTTGGCCACAAAGCCGGCCGAGTCATTAAAGAAACCGGCGGAGCTGAGCTTTTTCTGCTCGCACAGCGCCATGCTGCTCCCAATCTGCTCGGCCCTATAATCGGGCGTAATACCCGCTGTGCGCGCTGCAAACGAGCCCGGCGACGCCAGATACGTCTGCGGCCCCAGCAGCGGCACGTATTCCGGCGACTCCGGCGCGAGCCGCGCAATTTCCTCGGCCCGCTGCACGCATCGCCGTAGGCTAGCTTCATCAAACTCATTGCAAGTCGCAGTGCCACTGCGCTTACCGAAGCGAGATTGCACGGCCAGCGCCACATTCTCACTCGCGCCGGCGGTGCTGATGGAGTTGCGGGCCGAGCGCACATTGCCGCCGGTGTTGCCGTTGAGGGTGGCCTCGCACTCATCGGCGGTGCTGAAGCTGAGGACCTTTTTGAGTATCGTTTGGGCTTCGTCTTTGGAGAGAATGGCCATGAGGTTGAGTCGTTGAGTTGGGAGAACAAACTCCCCTCCTCAGTTGAGGAGGGGATGCTGGCGCGAAGCGGCAGCTGGGGTGGTGGCACCGCAGGGACCTCGTTGAACTATGCCCGAACGACTCATTGCTGCTTCGTGCGCAAGTCGTTCAACGAATTCAACCACCCCCGTCCGAGCCTGCGGCTCGAACATCCCCTCCTTGGTAAGGAGGGGAGTGACGTTCAGTTATCCGATTTTGCGGGCCGTATTAATCACGTTCACGCCATTAAACCGCGTGGTGCTACTGCCGTGGCTCACGGCCGAAACCTGGCTGGGCTGGCCCTTGCCATCGAAAAACGACCCGAAGAGGCGGTAGTCGGATTCGTCGCAAATCGCGGCGCAGGAGTTCCAGAATTCCTGGGTGTTGGCCTGGTAGGCCACGTCCTCAATCATGCCCGCAATCTGGCCTTTCTCGATGGCGTAAAACACCTGGCCGCCAAACTGGAAGTTGTAGCGCTGCTGGTCGATGGAGTAGGAGCCGCGCCCGGCGATGTATATGCCTTTGTCGACGTTTTTAATCATGTCATCGACGCTCATTTTGGCTTTGCCGGGCTGCAAACTCACATTGGGCATGCGCTGGAACTGCACCGAATCCCAGGAATCGGCGTAGCAGCAGCCGTCCGATTCGGTCTGGCCGACGATGTGGGCCTGGTCGCGGATTTTCTCATAATTGACCAGCGTGCCGTCCTTGATGAGGTCCCAGCGCTTGGTTTGCACGCCTTCGTCGTCGTAGCCCACCGCGCCCAGCGAGCCGGGCTGCAGCTTATCGGCCACGATGTTGACCAGCTTCGAGCCGTAGGGAATCTGCTTGGCTTTCCACTCCAAAGTCGCAAACGAAGTGCCCGCGTAGTTGGCCTCGTAGCCCAGCACGCGGTCGAGCTCCAGCGGGTGGCCGATGCTTTCGTGGATGGTGAGGCCGAGGTGGTTGGGGTCGAGCACGAGGTCGTACTTGCCGGCGGTTACCGATTTCGCGATGAGTTTTTCCTTGACTTGTTTGGCGGCCAGGGCGGCGTCTTCCAGCATGTCGTAGGAGTTGCGGTAGCCGATGAGTCCTGTTCCTGCGGCCCCCGGAATCTTGTCGGCGGCCTGGGGCGTGAGGTACTCGTAGCCAAGGCCCATGGGTGCGCTCAACGCATCGCGCGAGCGGAACTTGCCGCTGGCCCGGTCGATGCCCGTGACCGAAAACGTGGGCCAGATGCGGTGCACGTCCTGGTCGATGTAGGAGCCGTCGGTGCTGGCGAAATACTTCTGTTCGTTGATTTGGAAGAGCGAGGAGTTCACGAAGCTCGCGCCGTTGTCGGTGGCTTTCGCGTTGGCGGCCAGCAGCAATTCCACCTTCTGGGCCACGGGCACTTCGAAGGAATTCTGCTTGATGGGCGTGCGCCAGGTCACTTCGCCGTAGCCTTTTTGCGGGGCCAGCTGCACCTTTTCCTTCTGCACTTTCGAGTTGGCCTTGGCGATGGCTACGGCCAGCTGGGCGGCTTTGGCCAGGCCGGCTTCGGTCACGGTGTTGGTGGCGGCGAAGCCCCAGGTGCCGTTGGCCAGCACCCGCACGCCACAGCCGAAGCTCTCGCCGCTGGCGATGTTCTGCACCTGCTTTTCGCGGGTGAAGATGCTTTGGTTGAGGTAGCGGCCGATGCGGACATCGGCGTAGCTGGCCCCGGCGGCTTTGGCGGCGTTCAGGGCCGCGTCGGCGAGGCGTTTTTTCTGGGCCGGGTCGAGGCCAGGCTCCAGCAGGCGGGCGGCATCCACGGGCGTGCCGCCCAGGCTGGGGAAGCTGGGCAGGAAGAGGGCCCCGGCCGCCAGGCCGGACAGTCCCACAAAATCGCGTCTTTTCAAAAGAGAGTAGGGATTCGGGTGATAGGGAAAGCAGATTCGTAAAGATGGGACGAAATCTTAATGAGAAAGACAGGGATGCGAACGAAACGTTGCGTGCATAAGCAAAGGCCCGGCTTGAAATGCAAAAAGCCCCGACACCAAGTAGTGTCGGGGCTTTTTGCATTTCAAGCCGGGCCTTTGCTTACTTAGACGGCCGCCACGAGAGCGTCACGCCCGACGCGCCGTTGCCGAAGTAGGCCGGGGCCATGCCCACATCGCGGCCAATGGACTTGCGGCCCCAGCGGTTGCGGTGGCTCAAATAGGCTAAGTGAGCGGAGAGGATGCCGAAGCCCGCGCCGGCCACCACATCGGACTGCCAGTGCTTGTCGTTAATCATGCGCAGGGCCGCCACGCTGGTGGCAATGGTGTAGGCCCCAATGCCGTACCACTGGCTTTTGTCCCGAAACTCGGTGTGCACGATGCTGGCCGCCAGAAACGCCTGCGCCGTGTGCCCCGAGGGAAACGAGAGGTTATCCTGGCCGTTGGGCCGGGTTTCGTTGGCAATGTACTTCACCGCGAAGGTGCTGGCCAGCATAATGGCCTCGCCCTTGGCAATGATGAGCAGCGTGTTGATGCGGTCGTTGCGCGACTCCACGCCCGCCAGCGCCACGGCGCCCAGCTCCAGGTAGGGCAGGAAAATCACGGTGTTGTCAATCATCGTATTGACGGGCCGGAATTGCTTCTGCACAAACGTGCGGGCATCGTGGTTCACGCCCGCATCGCCCTGCGCCGTGATGGCCCCGTAGGTTATCAGCACCGCCGGGATGGCCACGGCTTTGAACAGCTTGCTTTTCAGAAATGGCTTATGAACAGCTGCCGGGATACCGCCGGGGTTCGCATATTTTTTGGTGGTGTCAGAAGGCGTGGGTTTTACCTGGGCCTGGGCCGGATGGATTGCCCCGAACAGCAGCATAGCGGCAGCGAAACGGGTAATTAGAAATGAGCGCATAATGTGAAAATTGTAGTCAGAGTGATTCCGAATTCGTTATTACGGGCTTGTTAACATAAACGTAACGGCAGATTCTAATTGAAATCTTAACTGATTGGCTATGCGTTTATTATTGCAATAAAAAAGTCCCCGCTGAATTGGCGGGGACTTTGGAATCTGTGCGAAATCTGTTGATTAAGGGGCTATTCCCAGCCGCCGCCCAGCGCCCGCACCAGCGCCACGCTGGCACCCAGCAAATTGCTCTGAGCCTGGGTGAGCAGCGTGGCCGCGTCGAGGGTCTGGCGGTCGGCGTCCACCACTTCGAAGTAGGTAGTGAGGCCGGCGCGGTACCGCTCCTTGGTGAGGGCGCTGGCCAGGCGGGCGGCGCGGTAGGCACGCTGGCGGGCTGCCACCTGGGCCTGGTACTGGCGCACGTCGGCCTGGCTGGTTTCCACTTCCTGAAACGCCCCGAGAGCAGCCTGCCGATAGTCAGCCACTAAGGCTTCCGATTCGGAGCGGGCCACCTGTTCGTTGGCGCGGTTGCGGCCACCGTTGAAGACGGGGATGCTCACGCCGCCGCCCACGTAGTAGGTGTAGTTGTCGCTGATGCGGGCCAGGTCGCCGATTTGGGCGCTTTGCGGACCGAGGTAACCGTTTAGCCGCACAGTGGGCAGGCGCGTGAGCTTGGCCACGTCCACCCGGGCGCTGGCGGCGGCGAGGCGGCGCTCGGCCTGCTGCAAATCGGGCCGGCGGGCCAGGAGGGAAGCAGGCAGCGAAGCCGGCACCACCGGCGCGGTGAGCGGCCCAGCCTGGGCCGGCACCGCGAACCCGCTGGCCGGCTGGCCCAGCACCGTGGCCAGCGAGGCTTCGAGGCCCAGGCGCTGGCGGCGGGTTTCGATGACGCTGGCGTCCACGTTGGCCAACTCAGTTTCGGCGCGGTGTACGGCAATCTCATTGTCGACACCGGCTTGGTAGCGGGCGCGGGTCAGTGCCAGGCTGTGCTCACGGTCGGTGCGGGCGGTATCAAGCACCAGCAGCTGCGCATCGAGCCCCCGAATGCCGAAATAGTAGGTCGCGGCATCGGCGGTGAGGGAAAGGAGTACGGTGCGGCGGTTGGCTTCCTGCACCTGCGCATCGGCCTCGGCAGCCCGGATGCTGCTGCGAATGCGGCCCCACACATCAAACTCGTAGCTGGCATTGATGGGGATGTAATACTGGGTCTGGACCACGCCCGCGTTGTTGGCGGCCACTGGAAACGGCAGTGGCCGCAACGCCGAAAGCCGCGAGCGGTATACTTGTGGGTCCACGGTCACCAGCGGCGAGCGATAGGAATTGGCCACGCGCACGTTGGCGCGGGCGCTTTCCACGCGGGCCAGGGCGGCTTGCAGGCTGAAATTCTGGGCGGTGGCCTGCTGTTCCAGCGTGTTCAGGCCAGCGTCGTTGAACAGCGTCCACCAGCTAGCGGGCGCGGGCGGGTTGTCCACCGTGGGCGGCGTGCTGCTGGCTACGGTGGCCGGTGGGGTGGCGGCGGTGAGGCTGTCGGCCGTGTTTTTCCAGGCGGCGGGCGTGGGCAGGCTGGGCGGCGCGTAGCTGGGCGGCCGCACGCAGCCGGCCAGCAGCGCAAGGAGAAGAAAAGGGGAGAGGCGGAGGGTCATTGCGGAGGGGCATTTCGCCCGGTCCGACCGCCCTAGGCAGTCCGACCGGTTGCCGTTGGGGCGGCATTGTTCTTACTTCAACCGGTCAGACCGCCTAGGGCGGTCGGACCGGAGCAACGGCATTACTTCACTGGCGACGACACCCGCGGGGCGTCCGGGTCGTTGGCACGGGGCTTGGCGGGCGGCGGGCCGGCGGGCTTGGCTGGCGGGGTGAAGGCTTTGGTTTGCACGGCCTGGCCTTCGACCAAGGTTTCCGCGGGGTTCAGCACCAGCAGCTCGCCTCCCTTCAGGCCTTGGGAGACTTCGAGTTGATTGCCAAAATCGCGGCCCGTGGTGATGGGCTGGTAGTGGATTTTGCCATCCTGCACGGTGGCTACGCGGCTGTCGGTACCGCCCGGAACCAGTGCGTTGGCCGGGATGATGACGCTGGGCGCGGTGCGCGGCAGGTAGAATTTTACCTGGGCGTAGGAGCCGGGGCGCAGTTCGCCGCGGGGGTTCGGAATCTGCACTTCGGTGAGCAGCGTGCGGGTGTTCGGGTCGAGGGCACCGGCATCGCGCACTACCTTGCCTTTGAAGGGCTTGCCCACAAACTCCGGTACCAGATAGTCAGCCGTCATCCCGCTCTTGATGGCTGGGGCGAAGTTCTGCGGCACCTGCACGTAGGCGCGCAGCTTCTCGGTCTGTTCAATTTTAAATAGTTGCGAGCCCGGTGCGTTGCTGCTGCTCACGAGGCTGCCCACTTCCACGTTACGCTGCGTGACGATGCCGCTGAACGGGGCCGTGACCCGGCGGAAACTCTGCTGCGCCAACAGTTGCTGTACGCCGGCCTGCTGGGCCGCGTACTGGGCTTTGGCCGCGTCCAGCTCCTGCTTGGAGATGGCACCGGGCAGCCCCACTCCGGCCAGGCGGTTGTAGCTGGTTTTGGCGAGCCCGAGGTTGGCGCGGGCTTCGGCCACCTGCTGGTCGAGCTCGGGCGTAGTCACTTCGGCCAGCACCTGTCCGGCCTTCACGCGCTGGCCGATGTCGGCGCTCCACGACTTCACGTAGCCGTTGGCGCGGGCAAACACGAAGGTTTCGCGCAGCGACTTGGTATCGGCCGGTAGCGTGACGGTGGTGGTGTCGGGCGCGGCTTTGGCGGGGGCCACGGTCACGGTCGGATTAGCGTCGATAACCTGTTTGGCTTCGGCGTCGCGGGCTTTTTCCTGCTTGTGGCGCGGCATATAGCCGAGCACAAACAAGCCGGCAAACACCACGAGGACAACAAGAATCAGCAGCCAGAACCGGCCGGAGCCGGAAGAATTAGAGTCGGACATTAGGCAAAAGAATCGGGGCGGAAAGCGGTGTTGAAAATGGAAGCAGGGAGGGCTAGGCCTGGGCCGTAGTTACCGGCTTCATCTTCTTCAGATAAGAGAACATAATCGGCACAAAAAACAGTGTCGTCACCGTAGCCAGCATGAGGCCGCCAATCACGGCGCGGCCCAGCGGGGCGTTCTGTTCGCCACCCTCGCCCATCCCCAACGACATGGGCAGCAGGCCGATAATCATGGCCAGGGCCGTCATCAGCACCGGGCGCAGGCGGGTGAAACCGGCATCCAGGGCAGCATCACGCGGACTCAAATCCGGCTCTTCCTCCCGCCGCTCATTGGCGAAGGTGACAAGCAGAATGGAGTTGGCCGTAGCCACACCAATGCACATAATAGCGCCCATCAAAGCCGGCACGCTGAGCGTGGTTTGCGTCACGAACAGCATCCACAGAATGCCCGCCAATGCGCCTGGCAAAGCGGTAATAATGATGAGCGGGTCCATCCAGCTCTGGAAGTTTACCACCATCAGCAGATACACTAATATGATAGCCCCGGCCAGCCCCAGGCCCAGCCCTGCGAAGGACGTGCGCATGGAATCGGCCTGTCCGCGCAGAGCCAGGGTGGTGCCTTTGGGCAATGTCTTCTCCGTGTCGGCCAGGATTTTACGGATGTCTTTGCTCACGCCGCCGAGGTCGCGTCCCGATACGCTGGCGTACACGTCCACGGTGCGCTGGATATTGTAATCTGATACCACGGCCAGCGCCTGGGAGCGGCGCACCGTGGCGAAGTTGCTCAGCAGCTGGGCCTGGGACTGGCCGGCTCCGGTCACGCCGATGTTGCCGACTTCATCGAGGGTGGAGAGGGCGCGGGGCGGCGTTTGCACGGCCACGGTGTAGCTCACGCCGGTGGTGGGGTTCAGCCACTGGTTGGGGCTGGTTTGGGTGCTGCTGCTCAGGTTCACAAGGACGTTGTTGGCGATGTCGCGCTGCGAGAGACCGGCCTCCTGGGCGCGCACCCGGTCGATGTCGAGGCGCAGCTGGGGCTGGTCGAAGGCCTGGTACACGAAGGCATCGACGAGGCCGGGAATCTTCACGATTTTCTCCTTGATTTCGCCGGCGATGCGCTGGTTTGCCATTTTGTCGCGGCCAATCACCTGAATGTCAATCGGGGCGGGCAGGCCGAAGTTCAGCGTCTGATTCACAATGTCAGCCGGCTGGAAGAAGATGGTCAGGTCCGGGTATTGCTTGTGCAGCTGGCGGCGGATTTCGTTGATGTACTCGCCGGTGGGGCCGTGCTCCTCCTTCATGCTCACCAGGATTTCGCCGTCGCCGGCCCCGATGGTCGGGTTGTCGCTCAGCAGCAGGTTGATGGGAATAACGGGCAGGCCGATGTTATCGAGCACGAGGTCCAGCTCATCGGCCGGAATCACCTGCCGAATCACATTTTCCACCTGCCGGAAACGCACTTCCGTTTCCTCCACCCGCGTGCCGGTGGGTACCCGTACGTGCAGGCGCAGCTGGCCGGCATCCACCGTCGGAAAGAAGTTCTGGCCGATGAGCGGGAATAGCCCCAGCGAGCCGATAAACAGCACCATGAACGCCAGAATGACCTTCGGGCGGTTGCTCAGCGCCCAGTCCAGTGCCCCGCCGTACACGGCGCGAAACTTCTCAAACTGGTGCTCAAAGCCCTTATGCAGCTTCCAGACCCAGGTTTGGGTGATGGCTTGGCCGGCTTCCCGCTCCGCATCGGTGATTTCGTCTTCGGCTTCTTCCTCGGGAGTGCCGCTGGGGTGGGCCTTCTCGTACTGCTCGCGCCGGATGATTTCCAGGTCGCGCTCAATCTTACTCACCGGCTTGCCATCGCGCTGATGCAGGCTGGGCAGGTCGGGTTCCTCCTGGGCGTGGTAGATGGGCAACTCTTTACGGAGCAGGTACATTACCAGCGTAGGCACCAGCGTCCGGCTGAGGATGTAGGAGGCCAGCATGGCGAAAATCACTGCCGTAGCCAGCGGCGCGAAGATGGCCGAAGCCACCCCGCCCAGGAAAAACACCGGCACAAACACAATGCAGATAGCCAGCGTAGCCACCAGCGCGGGCGTCGCAATCTGCTGAGCCCCATCGAGAATGCTGCGCTTGAGCAGCTTCTTCATGCCCATGTTGCGGTGGATGTTCTCGATTTCCACCGTCGCGTCATCCACCAGAATACCTACGGCGAGCGAGAGGCCGCCCAGCGTCATGATGTTCAGGGTTTGCCCCAGGATATTCATCATGATAATGCTGACCAGAATACTCAGCGGAATACTCGTGGCGATGATGAGCGTGGAGCGCCAGGAGCCCAGAAACAGCAGAATCATGAGGGCCGTAAGGGCCGCCGCGATGCAGGCTTCGATGATAACGCCCTTGATGCTGGCCCGCACGAAAAACGACTGATCGAACAAGAGCTTGATGTTCAGAGCCGGGGGGGCGTTGGCCTGGATGTTGGGCAGCGCCTTCTTGATTTTATCGATGATGTCGAGCGTGCTGGCCGCGCCGCTTTTCAGGATGGGGATAATGGCGGTGCGGCGGCCGTTCTGGCGCACGATGTTCGTTTGCACGGCCGCGCCCTCATGCACGAAGGCCACGTCGCGGATGTACGTCGTCGTGCCATTTACCGTCTTGATGGGCAGGTCGTTGAGCGTGGCAATGGCCTCGGGGCTGGAGTTCAGCTTCACGTCGTATTCCCGGTCGCCGATTTTGGCTGAGCCGGCCGGGATGATGAGGTTTTGGGCCAGCAGGGCCGTCACTACGTCGTTGCCGCTCAGGTTTTTGCCAGCCAGCTTGTCGGGGTCGAGGTCGACCATGATTTGCTTGGGCTTGCCGCCATTGGGCAGCAGCACCGACGCGCCCTGCACTACCGCCAGGCCGGGCCGGATGAAGGCGTTAGCCGCATCGAAAAGGTCCGACTCACCCAGCGTTTCGGAGCTGAGCGAAGTCTGGGCAATGGGCACGTTGGAGGCCGAGTAGCGGATGATGAGCGGCGGCGTGATGCCCTGGGGCAGCACCCGCAGCAGCGTCTGGGTGATGGCCGTGAGCTGGGCCACGCCGGCATCGGGGTTCGAGCCGGGCTGGAAGAACACCTTAATCAGGCCCACGCCCTTCAGGCTCTGGCTTTCCTGGTGCTCCACGTTGTTCACGGTGGTCGTGATGGCGCGCTCCACCGGGATGATGATGCGCTGGTTCATCTCCTCGGGCGAGATGCCGGAGTAGCCCCACACCACGCCCACCACCGGAATCGGAATGTCGGGGAAAATATCCACCGCCATCCGCTGAATGGTGAGGCCGCCTCCCACCAGAATGAGCAGCGCCATCACCACGAAGGTGTAGGGGCGCGCCAGCGCTAGTCTAACTATCCACATATCGTCGTTTTCTGCGTTCGCCGGTGCAGCGCATCGGCTGCAAGGGCTCTTAACTCCTCAGCGCGAGTTTTTGTTAAGATGATAGTGCAAAATTAACCCCCTCGCACCGCTGAAGCCGTTTTCATCGACAGGGAGGGGGTATTTTATCGACGGGGCTCCCGCATTTTCCAGACCGGGCGCTGCTACGCCGCCGGGGCCGCCAAAACGGGCTTTTCCGGCAACGTTTGCTGCTGGTAGGCGAGCCGCAACAGGCTGGGCAACACCATCAACAGCAGCGGCAGGGCCAGCAGCAGCCCGCCAATCACGGCAATGGCCAGCGGCTGGTGCAGCTGTGCGCCCGCCCCAATGCCCAGCGCCAGCGGAGACAGCGCCGCGATGGCCGACAGCGCCGTCATCAGCTTGGGCCGCAGGCGGGCGGCGATGGCGTAGCCCACGGCCTGCTCCACGGGCCGGCCTTCCTCCAGAATCTCGAAAAACTGCTGGAAGGTGAAGATGGCATTCTCGCCGATGATGCCTACCACCATGATGAGGCCAGTGTAGGAGCCCACGTTCAGCGGGGTGTTGGTGAGGAAGAGGGCTAGCGAGCCGCCGGCCGGCCCCAGCACGGAAATCAAAAGAATGAGCCCGGCCGCTTTCAAGTCCCGAAACAGAAACAGCGCCACCGCAAACACCAGCAAACACGCCGTGCCCAGAATGGTGAGCAGTTCCTGAAACGACTGCTGCTGCTCGGCATACGAGCCGCCGTACTGAATGAAGTAGCCGGGCGGCAGCGGCACTTCCTTGTCGAGCTTCTGGCGGATTTCGCTCATCGCGCCGCCCAGGTCGCGGCCGTCGAGGCGGGCGGTGACGGCCGTCATGGCTTGCAGGTTTTCGCGCTCCAGCTCAGCGTCGCCGACTGAGACGTTGACGGTGGCCAGCTCGTCGAGGCGGCGGCGCTGGCCGTTGGGCAGGAAGACCGGCTCGCCGCGCATCTGGGCCAGGTTGGCCTGGGCGGCGTTGGGGTATCGCATCCGGATGTTGAGGAGCTGCTCGCCTTCGAGCACGTTGCCGGCCGTGGTGCCGGCCAGCTGGGTTTGCAGCTGGGTCTGGAAATCAGTGGCGGTGAGGCCGTACTGGGCGAGGCGGCGCGGGTCGGGGCGCACGTCCACGCTGGGGCCCATGCGCACAATGCCGTCGAATACGTCGGCGGTGCCGGCCACGTCTTCTACTACTTTGGTCACCTGCTCGGCTAGGGCGTAGCGTTTGGTGGCATCGGGGCCGAAAACCTTGATTTCGATGGGCTGCACGGTGCTCATGAGGTCGCCCAGCATGTCGCCGATAACCTGGCCGAAGTCGATGGTGAGGGCCGGCTGGGTGGCTTCGATGCGTGTGCGGATGTCGGAGATGACTTCCTCGGTGGTGCGCTTGCGGTCGGTTTTGAGGCGGATGAGGTAGTCGCCCCGGTTGGGCTCGGTGATGAAGAAACCCATCTGGGTGCCGGTGCGGCGGGAGTAGCTGGCCACTTCCGGCACCTTCACAATGAGCTTTTCGGCCTGACGCAGCATGCGGTCGGTTTCCTCGATGCTGGTGCCGGGGGGGGAGTTGTAGTCGAGCACGATGGCCCCTTCGTCCATATCGGGCAGGAAGCCGGTGGCCAGGCGCGGGATGATGAGCACCATGCTGCCTATTAATAGGAGGATGCCGATGATGCTGTAGGCCGGGTGGCGGATGACAGCGCGGACCCAGGGGATTTCGTGGTGGGCGGCGTCGGCTTTAGGCCCTTCAACACCGCTGCCATCGACTGCCACTTTTGAAGGCGCGTCGATAGCATCAGCTTCTTTAGCTTCGGCCGGGGCGGCTTTGCCCTTCCGCGAGAGCAGCAGATAAATCACCGGTAGCCCCAGCCAGGCCACCAGGAAGGAGCACACCAGCGCCACCACCATCGTCGTGGCCAATACCTTGAAGTAGGCCCCCGCCACGCCGCCCAGCAGCGCGAATGGGAGGAAAATCACAATGGTGGAGAGGCTGGACCCCACCAGCGCGGGCAGCAGGTGGCCCACCGAGCGGCGCACCACCTCGCCGGGCGAGGCGTCGGGGTGCTCCTCGCCCACGCGGTGCAGCTGCTCCACCATCACCACGGCGTCGTCAATCATGAGGCCGATGGCGGCGGCGATGGCCCCCAGCGTCATGATATTAAAGGAGTAGCCGAGGCCGAAATACAGCACCGCGATGGTGAGCGCCAGTGCCACCGGAATGGCCCCGAGTATCGTCATGGTGGCGCGGAAGGAGCGCAGAAACAGCGCCGTCACTACGAGGGCCAGCGCTAGGCCAATCCAGAGCGCATCCTGTACCGACTTCACTACTTCGGCCACGAAATCGGCCTGGTCATAATAAGGAGCCATGCGTACGCCGCGCGGCAGGCCGGCTTTCAGGGCCGCTACCTTGGCCCGCACGCCGTCAGATACCTGCACCACGTTGGCATCGGGCTGGCGGAGGATGGAGACAAGCACGGCATCGGAGCCGTTGGCGTTGATGCGGGTGTACTCGGGCTGCTCGCCCAAGGTCACGGTGGCCACGTCGGCGAGGCGCACGATGCGGCGGCCGTCGTTGCGCAGCACCAGATTTTCGAGGTCTTCCTTCTCCACGATGGTGGCGTCCGTCACGGTCAGGTAGAGGCGGCGGTAGTCGCTGAGGTAGCCGTTGCTCTGCACGAAATTGGTTGCCGTCAGCGCTTTGGTCACGTCATCCGGCCCGAGGGCCAGGGCGGCCAGCTGGTCGGGCAGCAATTGTATCTGGTACTCCTTGGTGCGCCCGCCCTGCACCTGCACCGACGACACGCCATCGACCTGCGAGAGGAAGGGCTTGATGGTGTAGAGCGCGAGCTTGCGCAGCTCCAGCGCCGAGCGGCCCGGCGCTTCCAGCGTGTAGCCCATCACCGGCAGAATGGCGGGGTTCATGCGCTCCACCGAGATGTTGACGGTGGGGGGGAGGTCGCCCCGAATCTGGTTGAGGCGCGACTCGATGAGCGTCTGGCTTTTGGCCACGTCCACGTTCCAGTCCAGAAAGGCCGAGATTTCGCAGCTGCCCCGGCTGGTGGTGCTGCGCAGCAGCTTCAGCCCCGGCACCCGCTTGATGGCGTCTTCCATGGGCTTGGTCACGGTCACCATCATGCGGTCGACGGGCTGCAAGCCGTTCTCGGCAATCACCTTCACCTTTGGGAAGGTCACCTCCGGAAATAGGGCCACGTTGATGCGCCGGTAGGCCACCGTGCCCAGCGCCAGGGCCAGCGCAAGCAGCACCGCAATGGGCGCTTTGTAGGCTTGAAAGATGGAAGGACGCATGGGGGAGGCAGCTAAGTGAGTGAAATGCGCAACGAGCGGAAGGAAGCCCCGGCGGGGCGGCATGTCGGTAGTTAAATAGCGTCAATTGCGGTTGTTAAGCCCCGTAGGGGCGGCACTCGTCAGCCGAATGTCGCCCCTACGGGGCTTGGGCAGCATCGGCGGCGGGAGTTGCTACCGATATGCCGCCCCGCTGGGGCTCTCGCCAGTCGCGGGGGCTTCCCCGCCGGGCGCGGGGGCTCCCCCGGTGAGCGCGGGGACTCCCCCGCCGGGCGCGGGGACTCCCCCGGTGAGCGCGGGGACTCCCCCGGTGAGCGCGGGGACTCCCCCGGTGGGAGCGGGGACTCCCCCGGTGAGCGCGGGGGCTTCCCCGTTGACGGCGGGGAGTCCCCCGCCGGCAGCGGGGAACTCCCCGCCGTCAACGGGGAGCGCATCGCCAGCGGCGGAGAGCTTCTCCGTGGCGACGGAGAGCCTCTCCCCGACGACGGGGAAGGCCCCGTCTCAAGCGCAGAGAAGCTACTTGCCATCGGGAGTCGCCGCGCCCACCGCGCGGGTCACCTTCACGGCGGCGGTGTCGTCCAGCCCGTAATTGCCGCTGAGCAGGATTTTATCGAGGGGGCTGAAGCGGGGGGCTTTGATTTCGATTTGGTCCTTTTCCTGGGCGCCCACCGTCACCGGGACTTTCACGGCCGTGGAATCATTGAGCAGCTTCATCACCCAGAATTCGGTTTGCGTTTCATCGGTGAGCACCGCGCCGCGCGGCAGGATGCTGGCCTGGCGCGGGGCCGTGCGGTCCAGTTCGACCTGCACGGCCAGGTTTTCGGGGAGGTCCGGCACCGGGCCGGTGGGCCGGATTGTGTAGCGCTGGGTCTGAATGCTGACATCGGCGGTGGCCAGCACCTCGGCCACGCGGCCGGTCAGCACCCGGCCATCGGGGAGGATGATGCGGCAGGCCTGCCCCGTGCGCACGTAGCGCAGCTGGGTCACGGGCACATCGAGGATGAAGCCGAAGCGGCTGCGGTCGTAGGTGAGGCCGAGCTGCTCGCCGTCCTGCACGTAGTCGCCGGCCAGCTTGTCCACGGTAGCCAGCACACCGTTGCGGGCCGATTTTATCTGGATGATGCCGCTGAACCGCAGGCGCGGGTCGCCGGTGAGCTTATCCAGGTGCAGGGTGCGCGATTCCTTGGTCTGGATGGTGAACACCGTCTGGCCGGCGCGCACCTGCTGGCCCACCACCGGCGAGGGGGGCAGCACGTAGCCCGTGGTGGTGGCCCGCAGCGCATCCTTGGCCGGGAAGGCCGACACGGCACTCAGCCGCAGCACATCGGTCAGGGTATCGGTCCGGACGGTGCCGATGGTGACCAGGGCGCGGGGCTTCACGGCGGGCTCTTCCTCGCCGTCGGCAGGCGGGGCGGCATCGCCGGCGGCGGCGGGGTCTTTCGAGCCGCAGGCGCTGAGGCTGGCGAAGGCAAGGAGAAAGAGGAAACGGGGAAGAGTCATCTTGAGGTAGGGGCGGGGCCTGCCCCCGCCCGTCGTTGAACGGTAATTGTTAAGACTTATACCGGCCAACGTGAACGGCGGGCGGTAATTATTGGAACGTAAAGCAAACGGCGCGAACGGCGGGCGGGGGCAGGCCCCGCCCCTACACCGCTTCTACTGCTCGGCCAGATAGTCCAACGCGAAGCGGCTCCTGAGCTGGTCCGTCTGCGCCTGCGTCAAACTGAATTGCAAGGTCCGGTAGCTGGTCACCAAGTTCAGGTAGTCGAGAATGGCCACATCGCCTGTCGCCAGCTGCTGCCGGGCGGCACCCACCAGCGCATCGGCCACCCGCAGCTGCTCCCGGATGCGGCCCAGCAGCGCATCCGACGCCCGGATGATGCCCTCCAACTGCTCGTACTGCTGCCGCCGCTGCACCGTAAGAAACTGCCGGTAGCCGCGGCGGCTCTGCTCGCTCAGTTCGATGCGCTGGTACTGGAGCTGGCGCTGGTGGCCGTCGAAAATCGGAATGTTCAGCTGCAGGCCGCCCCCGATGCCCACGCTGTGGGCCAGCGCCACGGGCAGGTAGGACGAGGATTGCAGGCCGCCATCCACCACGGCACTCACCTTGGGGCGGTAGGAGGCATCCACGGCGCGGCGGTCGAGCAGAAAGCGGAGGCTGTCGAGGGTGTATTGGCGCTGGGCGGGGGCCAGCAGGCCGGCCAGCGGGCGGTGGGTGGGCGGGGTAGGGGCTTCGAGGGCAATGAGGGCCGTATCGGCCACGCCGGCCAGGGCGCGGAGGGTGCCCAGCTCGCGGCGGTAGGCCAGGCGGTTTTGCTCCACGGTCACCTCCTGGGTACGCACGGAAAGGTAGAAGCTGAGGTACTGGGTTTGCTTGAAAATGCCGCCGTTCACCAGCTGGCGCAGCATTTTATCCTGCTCCCGGAGCTGGTTGAGCAGCGTGCGGCTGAAATTGAGCTGGGTTTCGGCCGCGTAGGCGGTCAGGAACTGGTCGGTGATGTTGCGGCGCAGGTCCAGCGCTGACAAGCGCCCGGTATTGCGCAGCACCTGGCCCTGGCTGGCGATAATCTGGTAGTCGTTCTGGAGCTGGAAGCGGTTCAGAATCGGCTTGGTGGCTTGCGCGAGGGCGGCGTAGTTGCCGCCGTTGGTCACGGCGTTGTCGTAGCCCAGCACGCTTTCGCCCTTGCTGTTGGTGATGGACGGGTAGTACAGCGCCGAGCCGATGCCGCCCACCTGCACGCCGTTCTGGCGGGCCCGCACGAGGCTGTCGATGCGGTTCTGGCGCACCTGGTTGGCGGTTTCGCGCAGTAGGGGGCTGTTTTGGCGGGCTACCAGCAGGAAATCATCGAGCCGGCGCGGGCTGACGGGCGCGGCGGCTACGGCCGGCAAAGGGGCGAGCACGGCCGGGGCCGCGCCGGTCTGGGCGCGGGCGGCACCGGCAAACAGCGCCGGCAGCCCACTCAGGGCAAGGCACCAAATCAGGCAGGAGGAGCGAGCGAACAACAGATGGGGGAGATGGTAAGCGCCACAAAGCTGCGGGCCAATTCTGAAGAAAATCGGCCCCTTAGCAAGTTGAAGTCCCTCTTACGCACAATGGCACAGAATATATACAAACTTTGGGCCTTCCTTCGCGGCTGTGCCGCCCTCCCTTTTGGCTACCTGCTCATGAAAATTCTCCTCGTTGAAGACGAAGCCGCTCTGCGCACCGCCCTCATGGGCTCCCTGAAGCAGGCCGGCTACCTGGTGGAAGCCGCCGCCGACTTTGCCCAGGCCCACGAAAAAATCAAGCTCTACCAGTACGACTGCGTGCTGCTCGACCTGACCCTGCCCGATGGCTCCGGCCTCGACCTGCTCCGCGCCCTCAAGGCCGACGGCTCGCCGGCCGGCGTGCTCATCATCACGGCCCGCGATGCCCTCGACGACAAAATCGCGGGCCTCGACCTCGGGGCCGACGACTACCTCATCAAGCCCTTCCACCTCTCCGAGTTGAATGCCCGGCTGCGGGCCATCATCCGCCGCCGCCAGTTCCACGGCCAGCAGCAAATCACCTTCCGCGACCTGCTGGTACTGCCCGAGCTGGCCGAAGTACACGTCCGGGGCGAGCTCCTCACCCTCACCCGCAAGGAGTACGACCTGCTCCTGTACCTGCTCGCCAACCCTGGCCGCGTGCTCACTAAGGAAGCCATTGCTGAGCACCTCTGCGGCGATGCCGTGGACGCCGCCGACTCGTTCGATTTCATCTACACCCACCTCAAAAACCTGCGCAAGAAGCTCCAGGAGAAGGGGGCAGATAATTACATCCGCACCATGTACGGCGTGGGCTACAAGCTGAGCCACGAGTAGCCGGCGGCGGCAGAAACAAAAGTGGCCCAGGCACACTCGTATTATTGCACCCGCCCCGCGCTTCTCCTCCGTTTCCGCATGAACCTGCTCAACGCTACCACCCGCTACTATCTAATGCTGGCCTTACTGTTGTTTGTGGGCGGCAGTCTGGGGCTGTACTATGGCATCAATTGGGCGCTGCGCACGGAGATTGAGGAGCAGCTGGCCGACCGCCGCCGGGAGCTGCTGGCCAAAGCACAGGCCAACGAGCTGCCGCCCGTGAGCCAGCTCGCTATCCTGCTCGACATCAGCCGCCGGCCCCGCCCGCTGGGCTTCCGCGATACCATGCTGCTCGACCGCACCGAAAACGAGATGGTGCCCCACCGGCAGCTCACGTTTCCGCTGACGGTGCGCGGCGAAGGCCCGGTGTGGGTCACGCTCCGCAAGTCATTGGTCGAGGCCGAAGACCTGCTGGGCGTGGTGCTGGCCGTAATGCTGAGCATATTGGCCCTGTTGCTCGGCGGCATGGTGGTGCTGAACCGCTGGCTATCGGCCCGGCTGTGGGCCCCGTTCCGGCACACGCTGGCAGCCCTGAGGCAGTACGATTTGCAGCAGCACCAGCCCCTGGCGCTGCCCGCGCCGCCCGTGGCCGAATTCGCCGAACTGAACCAGGCCCTTAACGGTTTCAGTCAGCGCCTGGTGGCTGATTATCAGAGCCTGCGCGAGTTCACCGCCAACGCCGCCCACGAAACCCAGACGCCGCTGGCCATCATGCAGGCCCAGCTGGAGCAGCTGCTGCAAGTGCCTGCTCTGGCCGAAGACCCGGCGGCCGCCCCGCTCGTGGCCGACCTCTACGGGGCCACGCTGCGCCTCTCGCGCCTGCACCAGGCCCTGAGCCTGCTCAGCAAAATCGAAAACCGGCAGTTTGCCGAGGCCCAGCCCGTGCGCCTCGACCAGCTATTGGAAGAACGAGTGGCCCAGCTCGAACCCCTCTTCGAAGCCCGCGAGCTGCGCTACGGCCTCGATATCAGCAACGGCCCCGTGGTGGTGCAGATGCACCCCGGCCTGGCCGACTCGCTGCTCCAGAACCTGCTCCAAAACGCTGTGAAGCACAACGTGCGCGGCGGCGAGCTGGCCGTTTCGCTATCCCAAACCGAGCTGAAAGTGACCAACACCGGCCCGGCCGTGGAGGGCGACCCGGCCCGCTTCTTCGAGCGTTTCCGCAAGCACAACGCTGCCTCCGAGTCGCCGGGCCTGGGCCTGAGCATCGTGCAGCAAATCTGCGGCTACTACGGCTTCGGAGTCGATTATTCGGTGGGGAAGGAGGGCACCCGCCACACCCTGCGCGTGGTGCTGAAACCCCCGGCCGGGGTGCCCGCGAAAAAAAGCAGCGCAAACCATGTGGCGCAGGGCTAGCCTCACCCTGCTTTCTAATGAGACGTCAGAAGCCGGACTGCCAACATTGGCAGCCCGGCTTTTTTGATTCCTGAACCTAGCCCCGCCCGCCGCGTAAGCCTGAGAGTGCCTGCTGGACAAGCCGGCCCCGCTGCTTCATCAGATGCTCAGGGCCGGCTCCGTACCATTGGGCCGGTATCATTCTTCCACCAACCCCCGATTTCTCCCCGCATGGCCACTCCCGACCCCCGGCGTCTCGCCAATCAAATTGCCCTCGTCACGGGGGCCAGCTCCGGCATCGGCGTGGCCGTGGCCGTGGCCCTAGCCGCCCACGGTGCCACCGTGGTGGTGAACTATGGCCACGACGAGGAAGGTGCCAACGCCACCGTCGCCACCATTGAGGCGGCCGGCGGCACGGCTCTGGCCATCAAGGCCGATGTGAGTAAGGAAGACGAGGTGCAGGCCATGTTCAAGCAAACCATTGAGCGGTTTGGCACGGTGCACATCGTGGTAGCCAACGCCGGCCTGCAGGTCGACGCGAAGTTTGTCGACATGACGCTGGCGCAATGGCAGAAGGTGATTGACGTGAACCTGACCGGCCAGTTCCTGTGCCTGCGCGAGGGAGCCCGCGAGTTTATCCGGCGTGGCGAGCAGCCCGATATTTCCCGCGCCACCGGCAAGCTCATTTGCATGAGCTCGGTGCACGAAGTCATTCCATGGGCCGGCCATGTGAACTACGCGGCCAGCAAGGGCGGCATCATGCAGCTTATGAAAAGCACGGCCCAGGAGCTGGCACCCCACAAAATTCGGGTCAACAGCATTGCCCCCGGGGCCATTGCTACGCCCATCAACCTCTCGGCCCGCGACACGCCCGAGGAGGAAAAAGCCCTGCTCACCCTCATTCCCTACAACCGCGTGGGCGACCCCGCCGATATCGGCAACCTCGCCGCCTGGCTCGCCTCGGACGAAGCCGACTATATCACCGGTCAAACCATTTTCATGGACGGTGGCATGACGCTCTACCCGGGCTTCGCCGACAACGGCTGAGCAGGAGAGGAGCTAAGAACGTCAACTCCCCTCCTCAGATGAGGAGGGAATGCTGGCGCGTAGCGCCGGCTGGGGTGGTTGAATTCGTTGAACAATAAGTGAACGATTCACTGCATCGTTCACAACCATCTTTCAACGCCACCCTCCGGTGGCACCACCCCCGTTTCAGCTTTGCTGAAACATCCCCTCCTTGGTAAGGAGGGGAGTTTTTCGTACTAATCTCCATGAACCCCGAACAAACCCGCCTCGCCGAAGCCAACGCCGGCACCAAGCCCTGGCGCAAGTTCGGCCCCTACGTGGCCGACCGGCAATGGGGCACCGTGCGCGAAGACTACTCGGCCAACGGCGACGCCTGGAACTTCACCACCCACGACCAGGCCCGCAGCCGCGCCTACCGCTGGGGCGAGGAGGCCATAGCCGGCTTTTGCGACAACGAGCAGCGCCTCTGCTTCGGCCTGGGCCTCTGGAACGGGCAGGACGCCATTCTCAAGGAGCGCCTATTCGGGTTGAGCGGGCCGGAGGGCAACCACGGCGAGGATGTGAAGGAGGTCTATTATTACCTCGACGGCACGCCCACGCACTCCTACCAGCGCATGCTGTACAAGTACCCGCAGCACGCTTTCCCCTACGAGTGGCTGGTGAAGGAAAATGCCCGCCGCGACCGTAACAGGCCGGAATTTGAGCTGATGGACACGGCTATTTTTCTGGAAAATAAGTACTTCGACGTATTCGTGGAGTACGCCAAGGCCGATGCTGAAGACGTGCTCATCCAGCTCACCATCATCAATCGCGGCCCGGCCGAGGCCACGCTGCACCTGTTGCCGCAGCTCTGGTTTCGCAACACCTGGGCTTGGGGCGAAGATGCCTACCGGCCCCGCCTGGCTGCCATTTCCGACAACCACATCCACGCCGAGCACCGGGATTTGGGCAAGTTTACGCTCTATTGCGACGAAGCGCCCAGCCTGCTCTTCTGCGAAAACGCCACCAACAACGGCCGCCTCCACAACGCGCCCTCCACGGAGCAGTTCTTCAAAGACGGCATCAACGACTACCTCCTGCACGGCCAGGCCGGGGCCGTGAACCCCGCCCGCACCGGCACCAAAGCCGCCGCGCATTACGAGCTGGCCATCGCGCCGGGCGCCACCCGCGTGGTGCGCCTGCGCCTGGCCGCGCCGGACCTGGCCACGCCCTTTGCCGATTTCGACCAGACCCTGAAGCTGCGCCTAACTGAAGCCGACCAGTTCTACCAAACCCTGCAAGCCGACCTGCCCAATGCCGACGCCCGCCTCGTGCAGCGCCAGGCTTTCGCCGGCATGCTCTGGAGCAAGCAATACTATTACTACGACGTGCCCCGCTGGCTGGCCGGCGACCCCGCCTTCCCACCCCCGCCGCCCGAGCGCCTCGAAGGCCGCAACAGCACCGGCTGGGTGCACCTCAATAACCAGCACATCATCTCCATGCCCGATACCTGGGAATACCCTTGGTACGCGGCCTGGGACCTGGCGTTTCACTGCCTGCCGCTGGCCCAGCTCGATGCGCAATTTGCTAAGGACCAGCTCCTGCTATTGTGCCGCGACTGGTACATGCACCCCAACGGCCAGCTGCCCGCCTACGAGTGGAAGCTGAGCGACGTGAACCCGCCGGTGCATGCCTACGCCACTTGGCGCGTTTTTAAAATGGACCAGAAAGCCCACGGCGGCCACGGCGACGTGAAGTTTCTGGAAACCATTTTCCACCGCCTGCTCATCAATTTCACCTGGTGGGTGAACCGCAAGGACCGTGACGGGCGCAACATCTTCGAGGGCGGCTTCCTGGGGCTGGATAACATCGGCGTGTTCGACCGCTCGGCCCCGCTGCCCTTCGGCGGCTTCCTGGAGCAGGCCGACGGCACCGCCTGGGTAGCCATGTACGCGCTCAACATGATGCGCATCGCCCTGCAGCTCAGCCAGACCAACCCCGTGTACCAGGACCTGGCCAGCAAGTTTTTCGAGCATTTCCTCTACATCGCCGAGGCCATGACCAACGTGGCCAACGAGCACATGGACCTCTGGGACGACGAGGACGAGTTCTACTATGACGCCCTGAACACGCCCGACCGCGGCCACGAACTGCTGAAAGTGCGCAGCTTGGTGGGCCTGATTCCGCTCTTTGCGGTAGAGGTTATTGACGAGGATTTGCTGGCTGGCGCGCCGCTGTTTCTGGCCCGCATGAACTGGTTTCTGGACAACCGGCCCGCGCTGGCCGCGCTGGTGTCGCGCTGGCAGGAACCCGGGAAAGGAGCCCGCCACCTGCTCTCGCTGCTGCGCGGCCACCGAGTAAAGCGCTTGCTGGCCAGAATGTTAGATGAAGCCGAATTCCTCTCCCCCTACGGCGTGCGCAGCCTCTCGCGCTACCACCTGGACCACCCGTTCGTTTTCCGGGGCACCGAAACCCAGTTCACCGTCAACTACGAGCCGGCCGAGTCGCAGACCAGCCTATTCGGCGGCAACAGCAACTGGCGCGGCCCCGTGTGGATGCCCATGAACTTCCTGCTTATCGAGTCGCTCCAACGCTTCCACCACTACTACGGCGACGATTTCAAGGTGGAATACCCCACCAATTCCGGCAAAACGGTAACGCTGCTCGAAGTAGCCGATGCCCTCACCGCCCGCCTCACCCAGCTCTTCCTGCGCGACCCCGAAACCGGCCGCCGCGCCTGCTTCGGTGATGATAAACAGCTGCAAAACGACCCCAATTTCCGCGATTACCTCTGGTTTCACGAATACTTCCACGGCGACAACGGCCACGGCCTCGGAGCCAGCCACCAAACCGGTTGGACAGGGCTGATTGCGAAGCTGCTGCAACCACGCGGTAAGGGCCAGTAGCACATGCTTTAGCTTGTGTCCGCCAGGCCAAAAAAACAATAAATCAACCATTTAACGGCACAAGCCAAAGCATGTGCTACATCCCATGCCCACCCCCGCCCCCTGGCTCGACGCCACCACGCCCATCCGCGACGGCATGGTGCACTGGCCCGACAACGCCCCCGTCCACGTCAAAAAAACGCTCAGCATCGCCACCGGCGCGGCTGCTAATGTCACCGAAGTGTCGATGAGTGCCCACACCGGCACGCACGTCGATGCCCCGCTGCACTTCACCGCTAATGCGGGCGACACCACCACGCTAGACCTCGGCCAACTCATGGGCCCGGCCCGCGTCGTAGCCATCACCGACCCCAAAAGCATCAGCTTGGCCGAGGTGCAGCGCCTCAAAATTGAGCCCGGTGCCCGGCTGCTCTTCCGCACTCGCATGTCAGATTCAGAATGGAGCACCATGCCATTCCAGCCCGATTTTGTGGCGCTGGACGGCGACGCGGCCGTTTTCCTGCGCGATGCGGGCGTGGTCTGCGTCGGAGTTGATTACCTCTCCGTGGGCAAAGCTGATGCCCATCACGCCCTGCTCGACGCTGGCATTTGCGTGATTGAGGGCTTGGCCTTGCAGCACATCGCGCCCGGCGAATATGAAATGCTGTGCCTCCCGCTGAAAATTGTGGACAGCGACGGCGCCCCCGCCCGCGTACTGCTGCGCCCTCAGTAACAGCCCGGAACAATTCTGAATGTTTCCAGCTGGGGGTTGCTCCCGTGCGGAATAATTGTGCCCGAAGCAGCCTGGCTTCGTATTTGACGTATACGGCCTGCCGCCGGCTCCCGGGCCGTGCGGCTTCGTCTATTCAGGGTACTTCGATTATGTTTTTGCGCACCTTTTGGCTCTGCGGAGCCTTGGCCAGTCTGCTGGCACTACATGGGCCGGCGCACGCCCGCCAAACGCCGAACAACGACGGCTTCCAGCGCCGCAATGGCCAGATGCAGGTAGTCCGTAACGGTCAGGCCCGTCCCATGACCCGCGATGCCCACCTGCCCACCGGGGCCACCGTCACCAAAGACGGCTTCGTGGTGAGCCCCACCGGCCAGCGCACCGAGCTGCGCGAAGGCCAGGGTTGCGACCTGCGCGGCCGCCCCGTGGCCGTGCAGGTCGCAGCCAATGGCGCGTTGGCCTTGGGCGCGTCCTCCGCTCCGGTTCCCGTTCGCAGCATCCGTTCTGTGCCCGCGCCTTCGCTCCTGGAGCAGGTATTTGGCTCGGGGGATGACGAAGACGAAGGAAAATTCAAATTCAAAAAGCGCAAAAAGCACCACGGCAAAGGCCACGGCCGCTGGAAGGGCGACGACTAGCGGCCGGCCGCGCATTTCAGGATTATATGGTTCATTGTTTTCTCGCTTCACCTTTTATCGATGCTGCCCGCGCCGGTCAGTTTGCTGCCGTGCAGGCCGCGCTGCAAGCCGAAGCCGCCCCCGATACGCTCCTGTTAGGCAATCTGGTGCTGGCCGATGGCACCGCCCCGCTTGATGCCGTAGTAGTGCGCCCGCACAGCATCACCCTGCTGGTATTCGCGCCCCGCGGCGGCCGGCTCAGCATTCCCGCACTGGGCTACGGCCGCTGGCTGCTCGATGGCGCGCCCGTGCCCAGCTCGGAAGATTTTGACAATCCTTTCGAACAGTTTCGGGAGCAGAAAGCCACACTGGCCGACTGGCTCCAGCCGCGTTTCACTCCCGGGCAGGCTGATTTGAACAGCGTTTCCGGCTTGGTGCTGTTTGAAACACCGGTTGAATTTGGTGCCGATGTCGAAGCCGCTCTGAATGAAGCCCCGGCCGGCTTCCAAATCGCCAGCAGCCTAGCCAACTTGCCAAGCAGCCTACGGGACTTGGCTACGCCTGACATCAACTTAACCGCTGATGATATTGCCGAGTGGGCTGCCGAATGGGCGGATTTCGTAGCCGTGCCACCCGCAAGCGAGACTACTGCCGCCGTGCCCACTGGCGCCCAGCCCAGCGCCACTGCAGACACTACCAATGCCGCCAGCACCTTCCTGGGCCAGAAAGCCCGCGCCCTCTGGGGCTGGCTCGGGGCCAACGACGTGCCCGATGACGACCTGCCCTACGGCTACGCCAACACCCTGAGTGCCCGCAACGAGGAAAAACAGCAGCTCGAACAGCTGCGCCAGCAAATGCAGGCCGACCTCAGCACCCAGCTCCAAGCCTTGGAAGCCCGCGAAGCCGAGCGTGAGCGCAGCATTGCCCAGCTCCGCACCGAGTTGGCCCAGGCCCCGCCCGTAGCCGCCGAAGCCACCGCCCTCGTCTCCCGCCTCGGGGCCGAAACCCGCGAAAAAGCCGCCCTCGAAGCCGAAATGCAGGCCTCCCGCGATGAGCTGGCCGCCCGTAATCAGGAACTGGATGCCAAAATTCAGCAGCTCAGCCAGCTTATCGGGCAGCTCAGTGCCAGTCCGGCTGCTGCTGCGCCGGTTGCGGCCCCAGCCCCGCCAATAACGGCTGCGGCCCCGCCGATAACGGCCCCCGCCCCGATAGTAACGGCCCCAGCACCTCCAACTATTCCCGTTGCCCCGCCATTTGCGGATGCCTCACCAGTTGCTGAAAGCAAGCCCGTCGCTGCTGTCTCTCCATCGCCTGTAGTCACTACTTCTGGTGCTATCGCATCTGACGCGCCTCGTTCCGAACCTGTTGGAAGGGTGCCTGATTCGGCTGGATTTGGTTCATCGACAACTGCTGCGGCAAAGCCGGCCGCCGGAGTATCTCCGCCGGTTTTCGCGCTCTCTAATCACTTTGAACGTCTCCGCGCCCGGGCGCAGGCAACTGCTGCCGCGCTGCAGCCCCGGCTACGAAAGGCGAAGGAGTGGGGGCAGGCCCAGCCCCGCGCCGCGCTGGCAGCGGCCGCCGTGGCCGTGCTCGGCCTGGGCATCTGGGGCCTGAGCCACGTGGGCAACACCCCGCCCGTCCCGTTCCAGGAAAACGGCCGATGGGGCTACGCCGATGCCAGCGGCCAGCCCGTAATTCCCGCGCAGTTCACGGCCGCCAGCCCGTTTGAGAAAGGGCAGGCCGTGGTGGCGAAAGACGGCGCGTATGGCTTCGTGGATGAGAAAGGCAAAGAAATAATACCTGCCGCCTACGATGCCCTTAACCCCTACGCCGGCGGCTATGCCCGCGCCCGGGTAGGTGATGCCTACACCTTCATCGACGAGGACGGCCAGGAGTTCGACCATTATTATTTCAACGCCCTCGACTTCGCCGAAGGCCACGCCGCCGTGCTCGACCACCGGGGCTGGCACTACATCAGCGGCCCCACCGAGCCCGATACGCCACCCGTCATCTTCAAAGAAGCCTACTCCTTCGCCGACGGCCTGGCCCGCGTGAAGCTCCCTGACGGCTACACCTTTATCACCGCCGACTACCTTGCCGACCCCGGCCAGGGCACCAAACCCTTCGGCCGCTACCAGCAGGCTTCCGATTTTGTCGATGGCAAAGCCCAGGTGAAACAGGCCGGTCGCAGCTTCACTATTAATAAGGACGGCGAAGAAGTGAAGTGACCTAATTCCACCCGAAAAATCTGCCTAAAGTAATCAGGCGCAGGCCGGCTCCCATTGGTGGCCCGCCTGCGCCTGATTACTTTAGGCAGATTTTTCGGATGAAATAGTTGGCTGAATATGAGATGATTTGAAAATATTTATCTCGGAAACGATTGCGGAATTATTCCATATCCCGCAAAACCCTTAGCTTGCACCCCGCTTAACAATAAGGTAACATGGAAGTTCAAACATTGAAGTATCCGGCCATCCGTAACTACGTGGCTGGCCAGTCGGTAGAAAGTGCCTCTACGCCCACCATGGACGTATTTAGCCCCCTCAGCGGGCAGTTGATTTCCACGCTGCCGCTCAGCAACGCCGCCGCGCTCGACGCTGCCGTGCAAGCCGCCAAAGCCGCCTTCCCCTCGTGGTCGGCCACGCCTATTAAGGAGCGGGTCCAGATTTTCTACCGCTATAAAACGCTGCTGGAGCGTGACATGAAAGCCCTCGCCGACCTCGTGCGCGAGGAAAACGGCAAGACCTACGACGAAGCCCGCGCCGAAGTCGAAAAGGCCATTGAGCTGACCGAATTCGCCTGCTCCATGCCGCAGCTTATCCAGGGCGAATTCCTCGAAGTGAGCAAGGGCGTGGAAGCCCGCGCCGAGCGCAAGCCGCTGGGCGTGGTGGCCAGCATCGCCCCGTTCAACTTCCCCAACATGGTACCGCACTGGACCATCCCGAATGCCATCGTGCTGGGCAATACCATGATTCTGAAGCCCTCGGAGCAGGTACCGCTGAGCGCCGTAAAAATCGCCGAGCTGCTGAAAGAAGCCGGCCTGCCCGACGGCGTGCTCAACATCGTGAACGGCGACAAGGAAATCGTGGAAGCCATCTGCGACCACCCTGAAATCCAGGCCGTGAGCTTCGTGGGCTCTACCGCCATTGCCAAAGTCGTTTACATCCGCGCCACCAGCAACCTGAAGCGTTGTGTAGCCCTCGGCGGGGCCAAAAACCACCTGATGGTGCTGCCCGACGCCCACCCCGAAATGACGGCCTCGAACGTAGCTGCTTCAATGTCGGGCTGCGCGGGCCAGCGCTGCATGGCCGGCTCCACTATGGTCGGCGTGGGGGCCATTGATGGCATCGTGGCCAAAATCGTGGAAGAAGCCAAGAAGATTGTGGTCGGTAAGAACCTCGGCTCCGTCATCAGCAAAGAAGCCAAAGCTCGTATCGAAAAGCACATCACCGAAGCCGAAGCTGCTGGTGCCAAAGTCCTGCTCGACGGCCGCAACGCCGTAGTGCCCGGCCATGAAGATGGCTATTATGTGGGTGCTACCGTCATCGATTACGTGACGCCCGACATGCGCATCGCCCAGGAAGAAGTCTTCGGCCCGGTGCTCGCCATCATGCGCACCAACACGCTGGACGAGGCCATTGCTATCGAAAATGCGAACCCTTACGGCAACGCCGCCGCCGTTTTCACCAGCAGCGGCAGCAGCGCCCGCTACGTCATGGACCACGCCAACGCCGGCATGATTGGCGTGAACATCGGCGTGCCCGTGCCCCGCGAACCATTCTCCTTCGGCGGCTGGAACGACTCGAAATTCGGTGCCTGCGACATCACCGGCAAAAGCTCGATTGAGTTCTGGACGCAGCTGAAAAAGACCACGACAAAGTGGAACCCCGAGTCGCGGGTGAACTGGATGAGCTAAAGTAAAACTGTCATCCTGAGCACAGCGAAGGACCTAAGGACAGCGGAGCAGCTTGCAGTAAATTAAATTATTAAGAGCCGATGGCATGGACGCGATAAGGTCCTTCGCTGAGCTCAGGATGACAGACGGCGTAATTGCCAAACAGATACTCATGGAAACCACCTTCGCCACCGACAAAGACCAAATCCTGCACGACAACCTCGACCACACACTCTTCTCGTGGTCGAAGCAAACGGGCCTGAACCCCATCAACGCCGAGCGCGCCGAAGGCGTGTACGTGTACGACCGCGACGGCAAGCGCTACATCGACTTCTCGGCCCAACTTATGAACGTGAACATCGGCCACGGCGACCAGCGCGTGACCGAAGCCGTGACTGCCCAGATGCGCGAGCTCAGCTACGTGTACCCCGGCATGATTACCAAGGCCCGCGGCGACCTCGGCAAACGCCTGGCCGAAATCACCGCACCCAACCTCACCAAGGCGTTTTTCACGCTCGGCGGGGCTGAGGCAATCGAAAACGCCATCAAGCTGGCGCGGGTCTACACCGGCCGCCACAAGATTGTGTCGCTCTACCAGTCGTTTCACGGGGCCAGCTACGGCGCCATGAGCGTGGGCGGCGACCCCCGTAAGTTTGCCGTGGACAGCCAGGCCATGCCCAGCACCATCCACGTTGAAAACCCGTTTTTCTACCGCTGCCCCTGGCACAGCTCCACGCCCGAGCAGTGCGCCCAGCGCGCCGCCGATGCCATGGAGCGCATCATCGGCTACGAAAACCCCGGCAGCGTGGCGGCCATCGTGCTCGAAGGCGAGTCGGGTACGTCGGGCTGCATCAAGTACCCGCCCGGCTACTGGACGCGCATCCGCGAAATCTGCGACAAATACGGCATCCTACTCATTGCTGATGAAGTGATGTCGGGCTTCGGCCGCACCGGCAAATGGTTCGGTTCCGACCACCACAACGTCAAAATCGACATCATGTGCATGGCCAAGGGCATCACCGCCGGCTACCTGCCCCTGGGCGCGGTGATGGTGGATGAAAAAATCGCCAAGTCCTTCGATGACAAGCCGCTGCCGCTGGGCCTCACGTACTCCGCGCATCCGGTGTCCTGCGCCGCCGCCGTGGCTGTGCTCGATATTTATGAGAGCGACAACCTGCTCGAAAACACCGTGGAAATGGGCAAGTACATGGACGAGCAAGTCGCTCAGCTCATGCGCCACCATCCCAGCATCGGCGACTGGCGCAACACAGGCCTCTTCGGCTGCATCGAGCTGGTGAAAAACCGCGATACCAAAGAGCCTATGGCCCCCTGGAACGCCACCAACGACCAGATGGCCATCATGAACCAGGTCGCCGCTAAAATCCGCGAGTTGGGCATGTACACCTTCGTGCGCTGGAACTACATTTTCATCTGCCCCCCGCTCACGATTAATAAGGAGGAGATTGATGAGGGATTAGCCATTATTTCGGAAGCCATCAGCATTGCCGATAAGTATGTGAACTAAGGCACGATGGCGCGGGGCTCAGCCCCGTGTCGGCTACTGACAGGCCTCCGGCCTGCGGCACCCGTGCCGCCGCAACAATCCGGCAAATCAACCTCAACGATTCGGGCCAGAGGCCCTATTCATAGTCAGCACGGGGCAGAGCCCCGCGCCATCTGGTTCCCATCATGTCCATTCTCCTCAAAAACGGCCGCGTCGTCACCGCTGATTCGGACGCCGTCTGCGATATTCTGATTGAAGGCGAAACCATCTTTTCCATTGGCCGCAGCTTGTCGGCCGATGGTGCGGAGGTGATTGACTGCTCCGGCAAAATCATCGTGCCCGGCGGTATCGACCCGCATGTGCACCTCGAAATGCCCTTCATGGGCACGTTTTCGTCGGATACCTACGAAACCGGCACCCGCGCCGCGCTGCATGGCGGCACCACTACCGTCATCGACTTCATCCTTCAAAAACAGGGGAATTCGTTGCGCTCGGCCCTGGAGGAATGGCAGGGCCGTGCCACCGGCAACGCCGTGGGCGACTACAGCTTCCACATGGCCGTCACAGATTTCAACCCGAGCACCAAGGAGGAAATTAAGGACATGGTGGCCGAAGGCATTACCTCCTTCAAAACATTCATGGCCTACAAGGGCGCGCTCATGATTGACGACGCGCAGATGGTGGGCCTGATGCAGGAAGTGAAAAAGCACGGCGGCCTCGTAACCGCCCATGCTACCAACGGTGACATGATTGATACCCTCATCGCCCAACACCGGGCGCAGGGCAAACTCACGCCGCTCTACCACTACCTCTCACAGCCCGAAGTCACCGAAGCCGAAGCCTCGGGCCGCTTTGCCGACATCGCCAACTACACCGGCGTGAATGCCTACATCGTGCACCTCACTTGCGAGGGTGCCCTCAACCAGGTGCGTCGCGCCACCGAGCGCAACCAGCGCGTGCTGGTTGAAACCTGCATTCAGTATCTGGTGCTGGATGCGTCGCTGTACGAGGACGAAGCCAACGGCGCGAAAGTGGTAATGTCGCCCCCGCTGCGCGAGAAAAAGGACCAGGCCACGCTTTGGGCCGGCATAAACCAAGGCTTGGTGAATGTTCTGGGCACCGACCATTGCCCATTCATGTGGGAGCAGAAGCTGATGGGCAAGGACGATTTCTCGAAAATTCCCAACGGCCACCCCGCCATCGAGCACCGCATGGAATTGCTGTTTTCGGAAGGTGTAAATAAAGGCAAAATCACGCTCCAGAAATTCGTGGAAATAACTTCCACCAATGCTGCGAAAATATTTGGCATGTTTCCGCGCAAAGGCACCATCAGTATTGGTGCAGATGCGGATTTGGTAATATTCGACCCAAATAAAAAGCACACGATTTCGGCCGACACGCACCACATGAATTGCGACTATTCGGCCTACGAAGGATGGGAGATAACCGGTAAGATTGATACCGTTTTACTGCGTGGAAAAGTAGCCGTAGATGCTGGAGAAGCCAAAGTAGCCAAAGGGTACGGACAGTTTATTAAGCGCGGCAAAACCAATTTTTAACAGGCGATTTCCATTGCCAACTGGGTATCTGACATCACGAATGCTTACAGGCATTCCTTTCTTGCTGTGCCCTAAGGTGTAGCATGTGCAAATGCCCGTTTTTTTGCTTAATTTAAAGCCCGCTTTGGGCTGTTTAATCTGAATTCACATTTACTGTAACTCAAAGCGTTGTGCCTCGCCAGAAATTACTGCCTTGGGACACTCGCCACGACCAAACTCAACTTCATTCACTCTCACTCCCAACAATGCCCAGAATTATTAAATCCGGCCTCATCCAGATGAGCCTGCCGATGACCGAAGGCGAAGGCACGATTCAGGAAATCATGGCCGCCATGGAAGCAAAGCACATTCCGCTTATTGAAGAAGCCGGTCGCCAGGGCGTGCAGATTCTCTGTTTGCAGGAAATCTTCAACACCCCGTATTTCTGCCCCGGCCAGGACAAAGCCTGGTACGCCTCGGCCGAATCGGTGCCCGGCCCGACGACGGACCGCATGGCCGAATACGCCAAGAAATACAACATGGTGATGATTGTGCCCGTGTACGAGCGCGAAGCCGCCGGTTTCCTCTACAATACCGCCGCCGTAATTGATGCCGACGGCACCTACCTCGGCAAATACCGCAAAAACCACATTCCCCATACCACCGGCTTCTGGGAGAAATTCTTCTTCAAGCCCGGCAACATGGGCTACCCGGTGTTCCAGACCAAGTACGCCAAAGTGGGCGTGTACATCTGCTACGACCGCCACTTCCCCGACGGTGCCCGCATTCTGGGCCTAAACGGGGCCGAAATCGTTTACAACCCTTCGGCCACCGTGGCTGGCCTCTCGCAGTATCTCTGGAAACTGGAGCAGCCCGCGCACGCCGCCGCCAACGGCTATTTCATGGGCTGCATCAACCGCGTGGGTGAGGAGAAGCCCTGGAACCTGGGCCGCTTCTACGGTACGTCCTATTTCGTGGACCCGCGTGGCCAGATTATCGCGCAAGCTGATGAGTACAAAGACGAATTGCTGATTTCGGAATTCGACCTCGATATGATTGAGGAAGTGCGCAATACTTGGCAGTTCTTCCGCGACCGCCGCCCCGAAACCTACGAGAAACTGGTAGAGCTGTAGGCGCTTGGCTGACATAAAAACGGTCATGCTAAGTCTAGTCGAAGCATGACCGTTTTTTTATTCACTAATAATTCGAATTAACCTGCCCCAATGGCTGAATTTTCTACACCTACCACCGAGCAGCAATTCGCGGAAAACTTCGCGCAATTGAAGCCGGTGATGAACCGCACCGAGGCGCTTTACGAAAGCTCCCGCTGCCTTTTTTGCTTCGATGCGCCGTGTATAAAAGCGTGCCCATCGGGGATTGATATTCCGCAGTTTATCCGCCAGATAAATTCCGGTAACGACACCGGCGCGGCACGCACTATTTACGAGGCCAACTACTTCGGTAATGCCTGCGGCAAAGTGTGCCCTACGGAAGTACTCTGCGAAGGGGCATGTGTGTACAACTTGCAGGAAGTGAAGCCGATTGAGATTGGTCGACTCCAGAGTTATGCCACCACCAAGGTGATTAAGAGCGGCGAAAAACTGTTCGGTCCCGGCGCGGATAACGGCAAAAAAGTGGCCGTAATTGGGGCTGGTCCGGCCGGTATATCTGCTGCTTGTGAGCTGCGTTCGCTGGGCTATGGCGTTGATGTTTTTGAGGCTAAAGCGCAGCCTTCGGGCCTGACGGTTTACGGCGTAGCGCCGTACAAAATCACCAACGAAGAAACGCTGGCCGAGATGGACTACTTGCAGGCGCAATTCGGCTACAACGTGCATTTCAATTCGGCTATTTCGTCGCGTGCCGAATTGGAGAAATTAGAAGATAAATACGACGCTATTTTCCTCGGAATTGGCCTTGGCAAAACCAATGAATTGGGCTTGCCCGGCGAGGATAAAATCAACTGCACCGGCGCGGTTGAATTTATTGCTGAACTGCGTCAATTCCAACACAAAGTAGCGGTGGGCCGCAAGGTAATTGTGCTGGGCGGCGGCAATACCGCTATGGATGCGGCTTCCGAATCTTCGCGCCTCGGGGCGGAAAATGTAATTCTGGCCTATCGCCGAGCTAAGGATGAAATGGGCGCTTACGAGTTCGAGTACGACTTGGCCAAAGGGGTAGGAGTGAAAGGCTTATTCAACGTAGCGCCGGTGGAAATTACCGGCAACGGCTATGTAGCAGGCGTGAAATTCATTCGCACCGAAACCAAGGATGGTAAGGTGCGGGAAATTGCCGGCTCTGAGTTTGTGGAAGACTGCGACATGGTGATTAAAGCCACTGGCCAGGCCAAGCAGACGGAATTCCTGAGTTTGATTCCGGGCCTGAAGCTGGATGGCAAAGGCCGAATTATCGCTAATGCTCACACCGGGCAGACCGGCAATCCCAAATACTTCGCTTCTGGCGATGCCTGGAATGGCGGGGCCGAAGTGGTGAACGCGGCAGCTGAAGCAAAGCTGACGGCACGCGGTATTCATGCCTATTTGAGCAAGTAGCGCGGACTTTCAGTCCGCGAGTTGAGCCCATTTCCCTCATTTCGTATTCAATCGCGGACTAAAAGTCCGCGCTACATTATGCCTGACATCTCAATAAATTTCGCCGGCATTAAATCGCCGAACCCGTTTTGGCTGGCTTCGGCCCCGCCCACCAATTCCGGCTATCAAATAATGAAAGCCTTCGACGCTGGCTGGGGCGGCGCGGTGTGGAAAACACTGGGCGTGCCCGTCGTCAACGTGTCGAGCCGCTACGGCGGCGTGAACTACCGCGACAAGCGCCTCGTTGGTTTCAACAATATCGAGTTGATTTCGGACCGCCCGCTGGCCGACAACCTGCGCGAGATTGAGGAAGTGAAAAAGCGTTTCCCCAACCATGCCGTTATCGCCTCGCTCATGGTGCAGACGCGCCAGGAGTGGCACGACATCGTGCGCCAGAGCCAGGACGCTGGTGCGGACGGCTTCGAGCTCAATTTCGGCTGCCCGCACGGCATGTGCGAGCGCGGCATGGGTTCGGCGGTAGGGCAGGAGCCCAAGGTGCTCCAGATGATTGTGGAATGGGTGATGGAAGTGGCCAAAAAGCCCGTCATCGTGAAGCTCACCCCGAATATCTCCGACATCACGGAGCCAGCTATGGCCGCCCGGCGCGGCGGTGCCGATGCCATTTCGCTCATCAACACGATTCAGAGCATCGTGGGGGTTGATTTGGACCAGTTTGCGCCGTACCCCATTGTGGACGGCAAGGGCAGCAACGGCGGCTACTGCGGCCCGGCCGTGAAGCCCATTGCCCTGAACATGGTGAAAAACTGCGCCCAGCATCCCGACATCAAACTACCCATTTCGGGCATTGGTGGAATTGAGAACTGGCGCGACGCGGTGGAGCACATTCTGCTGGGAGCCAGCAGCGTGCAGGTGTGCACGGCGGCCATGCACTTTGGCTTCGGCATCATCCGCGAAATGACTTCGGGGCTGGAGCAGTACATGGTTGAGAAGGGCTTCAACACCATTTACGACATGGTGGGCAAGGCCCTGCCCAACGTGCTGCACTGGGAAGACCTGAACATGAAGTACAAGGTGACGGCCAACATCCACAAGGACAAGTGCATTGGCTGCCAGCTGTGCTACACGGCCTGCGAGGATGGGGCCCATCAAGCCATCAAGCTCAACGCTGATACGCGGGTGCCCGAAATCATCGAGGAAAACTGCGTAGGCTGCAACCTGTGCTCGCTCGTATGCCCCGTAGAGGACTGCATTACGATGGACCGCACCGACGACGGCACCCAGCACCTCACCTGGAAAGAGCGCACCGAAGCCGGCACCGCGCCCACCGAATTCAACGACGAAAAGGCCGGCGGCCGCCACCACTGGGTACCCGAGCCCAGCGCCGCGTTGGGCAAGGAGCGCCACAAAACCCTGCCCGGCAAAGCCCGGCTGTATTCCGGCGAAACGGTATTGCCGACTGAGGCTTAAATAAGGCTCTTACTATGGTATGCAGGCACTAAATCTGGTCCACATTTTGTTTAGAAACGTAGAACAGCATTCACTTGTAACCCGACGCGTTTCGACGCGCTGCCATATCATGAAAGTTAAATCAGTGATTTTTTCGTTGAGCCTCTGCCTGCTATTGTTGAGTGGTTGCGTGGCTTCCGTGGGGCCGGAATACGGCTATTATCCGCCTGCCCCACGGCCGTATTACGGCTATGCGCGGCCCTATTATTACAATCCTCGACCCGTAATTGTGGTGCCGCGTGGCGGGTATAACCGCCCGCACTACGAAGGCAACCACTACGGTGGCGGCTATGGCGGGGGTCGGGGCTACGGCAACGGTCATGGTGGCGGCCGCCGTCGCGGCGAATAACACCGTAGAATTTAGACAAGAAAACGGGCTCCCCACGCAAGTGGGGAGCCCGTTTTCTTGTCTGGTCAATTGCTAAATCAGTCAAAAATCACGGTTTTGTTGCCGTGCACGAACACCTGCTCGTCGAACACCATTTTGAGTGAGCGGGCGAGCACGATTTTCTCCACATCGCGGCCGGCCTGGGCCATTTCGTGGGCGCTCTGGGTATGGTCGATGGGAATAACGTTTTGGGCGATGATGGGGCCCTGGTCGAGCTGCTCGTTCACGAAATGCGCGGTGGCCCCGATTATTTTTACGCCCCGGGCGTAGGCCTGCGCGTAGGGGCTGGCCCCTACGAAGGCTGGTAGGAAGGAGTGGTGAATGTTGATGAGCCGATTGGAATAATGCGCCACGAACTCGGAGGTTAGGATGCGCATATATTTGGCCAGCACCACAAAATCGGGCTGGTATTGGGCCAGCACGGCCAGTACTTCGGCCTCGTGGGTTTCGCGGGAGCGGTCGGCGTGGGGCAGATAGTGGAAGGGCAGGTTGAACTTGCGGGTGAGGTCGCCGAGCACCTCATAGTTGCTGATGACGGCCAGCACGCGGGCATTGAGCTCGCCGAACTCGTGGCGTACCAGTAGCTCGCTGAGGCAGTGATGCTCCTTGGTGGCCATCAGCACAATGTTTTTGGGCTGGTTGGTGGTGAGGCGGATAACGGCCGACGGGGGCAGGCCCGTGCGCAAATCGACTTGGAGTGCCTCCGGGTCGAACGCGCCGGCCATTTCGGTGCGCATGAAAAAGTGGTTGCCATCGCGCTCCACAAATTCGCCGTTGCGGATGATGTTGAGGCCGTGCTTGAACAGCACACCCGTGATTATATAAACCAGGCCCGGCTCGTCGGGGCAATGAATGAGCAGCAAATGCGCCATGCGGAACAGCGTGAGTAGTCGGTTGAATTGGCAAAAAGCCGAACTGCAAAAGTAGAGCGCTGGCTATTGGATAATTGCGCTTTTATTTGCCGCTGAATTCTGCCAAAATTATTTCGTGCATCTACCTCTACCTGCCCGGCTGCTGCCGGCACTGCTGTTCAGCGCTTGCCTATTCGTTCCTGCCCTCAGCCGCGCGCAGGGATACGCCGAGGGTATTGGCCTGAACTACGAAGTGCTGCCTCTAAAGCAGAAAAACAGCAGCGAAGCCACATTCCGAGGCGACGTTTTTCGGGCCAACATCATCGTGCCTCTTGCCGTGGCGGCGGATACATCACACGCAATATTGGCTGGCCTGAATCTGGAAACCTTGCGTTTCAGCGGCAATCGACCCGGCTTTGAAGTACACAACGTGTACGGCATCACGCCAGTGCTGGGCTACCGCCAGCGCCTGTCACCCCGCACTGAGCTCACGGCCCTCGCGCTGCCCGCTCTGAATTCGGATTTGCGCGAGGTGCGCGGGGCTGATGTGACCTGGGGCGGCGTGCTACGGGCCGCCTACCGCAGCAGCCCCCACCGGGCCTACCGTCTCACGGTGGGCTACCGGCAGCAGTTCTACGGGCCGCAGTACGTGCTGCTGCTGGGCCTCGACTGGCAGCTGGGGCAGCGCTGGCGGCTGTTTGGCGACCTGCCCACCACCTTCACGGCCAGCTACGCCGCCACGCCGCGAGTCAATGTCGGGTTCAACCTGAATGGCATCAACACCGCCTACCGTTTGCTGAACAACGACCAGTATTTTCAATATCAGCAGGGGCATTACGGCTTGTTTGCCGAAACTTATTTGAGTGCGCATTTGGCAATACGAGCCACTGCTGCCTATGCCGTAACACGGCGCATGGAAGTGTATGCCAGGGACGACCAATGGCCCGCCACCATCGACTATATTGGATTGGGCAAGGCCCCTACGCCGCTGAGTTCGCCGATAGAAAAAGGCTTGGCATTCCGGCTGGCGCTGAGCTACCGCGTGCCGGCCCCATGAGGCTTGTAGCATAAGCTTCAACTTGTGCACTGCCAGAACAGCCCGACTATGTCCGAAGCGAAGCTTATACTGCTTCGGCAGTTGGCTGGAGGCTCACTTGGGGCGAATCAGTGTGAATGGCCACCGTCGTGTCGCGCAGGTGCTGGGGCTGCCGTTTGTTCTTCACGGCCTGAATTTCGGCCACAATGGCCAGTGCGATTTCCTCCGGGGTTTCGCCGCCCAGGCTCAGGCCAATGGGACTGTGCAGGCGGTTTTGCAGCGCATCTAAAATTTCTGCTTCGGACAAATTCAATTCGTCTTCATTCAGCAGCCGCCCGGCTTTGGCCCGGGGCCCCAGCAGGCCAATATATGGGGCCGCCGAGGGCAGCAGCGTTTGCAGCGCAGCCAAATCATAGGCGTAGTTGTGACTGAGCAATACGTGGTACGCATCCGCATCAGGGGCAAGCATTTCCAATTCCCGGACGGGCAAGATTCGTACTTCCACCGCCTCCGGAAAACGAGCAGCAGTGGCCAGATTAGGCCGGCCATCCAGCACCGTGATGTGCCAACCGAGCGAGGCAGCCAGATGCACCAGCGGCTGCGCATCATTGCCCGCGCCATACACCACGAGGCGCAGCGGTGGCGTGAGCACCTCCAGCAGTGCCCGCACCGGGCCGGCATCGGTTTCGATTTCCAGAATCTGCGATTTGCTTTCTACTAACGCAGTTTGCGCGGCCTCCGCCAGCGGGGCGGCTAGTAGGGGAGTGCCCCGCAGCGCCCCGGAGGCCGAGAGTAACACTCGCTGCCCCACGGCTGCTTTCAGCCCCGAGGAATCGGTTTCAAATATGGTCGCCAACACCGCCGGCTCGGGGTGTTGGGCGAAGCCGCGCAGCAGCTCCACCGGGTTATCAGCCGCCGCAAAATCCAGCGGCTCCAGCAGGATGCGGACCACGCCCTGGCAGCCGGGACCGAGGCCGTGGCGCGGGTCGTCCTCATCCCGCGTGTCGTACGTCACCAGCGCGGGCTGGCCCCGAAAAATGGCTTGGCGTGCGCGCTGGCGGGCATCGCCCTCCAGGCAGCCGCCGCTGATGGCCCCGGTCAGCTCGCCGTCTTCGGTCACCAGCATGCGGGCCCCGGGGCGGCGGTAGGCCGAGCCCAGCACCTCGACCACCGTGGCCAGGGCGCAGGGGCGGGCCGCGGCGCGGTGCCGGTCGTAGGCGAGGAGCAGGCGTTGGAGTTCGGTCATGGCGCGGTAGTTTGCGGAGGAAGTACGCCCGGTGGCGGGGCGGGGTTATGTAAACTCCTGACGCGGGAGTGGGGTTTTGGTTCGGAGGCCCGCCGCCGGCTAGCGGCGCTTATATTGAGTGCTATGACCGCTGCCATCCTCCTCTATCAACTAAATACCCTCACCGAAGCCGACGAAAAGCCGGCGGCGGTGTTCTTTTTAGGGCCGAACTCAGCGCTGTCTCATCTGCCCATCGACCTGCCATATCGCAGCAATTACTACAAAATCGGCCTATGCCTACGCGGCCATGCTCGCCTGAAAGTCAACCTCGAAACCTACGATATCGAGCCTGATTCGCTGATGGTATTATCGCCCTACGTTATCAAACAGTGGCCTTTTATGTCGGCCGATTTTGAGGGGCTGAGTGTCTTTTTTACCCGAGAATTCATTTCGGCTAATTGCAGCCTGAACCCGGATGCCTTTTCGTTTTTTGAGGGAGATGCCCGCCATGTTTTTCAATTAACGTCCTCTCAGGCCGATAATATCGCCGCGCTGCTACAGTCTATTGAGCATAAATACGACGCACCGCACGCCTACCGCGAGGAAATCCTGCGCAGCCTCATCCAGATTTTGCTGCACGAAATTGCGCCCATATACAGTGCCCAGCACGTTTCGGCGACTGTCACCCAGACCAGAAGCCAGTTAATTGCCGCTGCATTTAAAAAGCTGGTCAGCACGCATTATGCCACCGAGCGAAGCCTGTCCTTTTATGCCGACAAGCTTTGCATCACCCCCAAGCACCTGGCCGAAACCGTGAAGGAAGCCACCGGCCGCCGCGCCGTGGAATGGCTGGCCGAGGCCGTGCTGCTGGAAGCCAATGTGCTACTGCAAAACCCCGCCCTGACCATCGCCCAAATCGCGGATACCCTCCACTTTGCCGACCAATCCACGTTTGGCCGGTTTTTCCGGAAAGGCATTGGGGTTTCGCCGGCAGCTTACCGGCAGCGCTGGGCCTGACGCTTGCCGCACTTTGGCCCAATTTCCCCGCCGTTTCGCCCTTTTGCAAGGCCGAAGCCGGACGGAGCTTTGCCTTATGAAAATCATCATCACAGGTTCCCTCGGGAACATCAGCAAACCCCTGGCCACCGCGCTGGTGCAGCAGGGCCACGCCGTTACGGTTATCAGCAGCAAGCCGGACAAGCAGGCGGAAATTGAAGCATTAGGAGCTGCCGCCGCCTTTGGCAAAGTGGAAGACGTAGATTTCCTGACGGCCACTTTCACAGGTGCCGATGCCTTGTACCTGATGGTGCCGCCGCATTTTGCCGTGGCCGATTCGCGGGCCTACCACCAGCAAATCGGCCGCAATTATGCCCAGGCCATTCAGCGAGCGGGCGTGCGGCGCGTGGTGCAGCTCAGTAGCTGGGGCGCGCACCTGGCGGAGGGCACTGGCGGCATCCTCGGTACGCACGATGTGGAGGTTGTTTTGCGCGAAGTGCCCGGCGTCACGCTTACGCACCTGCGGCCGACTTCTTTTTACACCAATTTCTATACATCAATTGGGATGATAAAAGGCGCGGGGATGATGGGCGCTAATTATGCGGGCGATATCAAAGTGGCCTTTGTGCACCCTCGGGATATTGCCGCTGCGGCGGCAGAGGAGCTAATCAAACCCGCCGCTACGGCCGGCACAGACGTGCGCTACGTAGCCAGCGACGAGCGCACTGCCGCCGAAGTCGCCCACGCCTTCGGCACCGCCATTGGCCAGCCCGACCTGCAATGGGTGGCTTTCACCGATGAGCAGATGCGGAATAACATGGTGAAGAACGGTGTGCCCGCTAACCGGGCCGACGAAGTCGTAGACATTTACGCCAGCACTAACAGCGGCAAATTGGGTGAGGATTACTGGCAGCACCGGCCCATTTTGGGTAAGGTGAAGCTAGAGGAATTCGCTTAGGAATTTGCAGCGGCTTTTTAGAAAGTAGGAGGAGCATCAAAACGTCATGCTGAGCTTGTCGAAGCATCTTTACCGCACTAGTAAACCCAATCGACAGGTTTAGCATTGCGGTAGAGATGCTTCGACAAGTTCAGCATGACGTTCTTTGAGAGGTGGCTTACCTTTGATTTCTACAGCCCCTTTGCCATGCCATCCCGCCCGCTTTCCGAACTGTACTCCAAACTAGCTCCCGAGGCAGCCGAGACGCTGTTGCTATCGGAGACTCCCCGCGAAGTCGGCCAGTTCAACGTCTTCAACGTGGCCGACCTAATGCTCGCCAACCGCGACCGGCCGCCCATGACCTTCGACCGCCGCGCCTTCTACAAAATCAGCCTGATGCGGGGCCGCAGCCGCATCGAGTATGCCGACAAAGTGGTGGAAGTGGAGGCAGGTGCCCTGTGGTTTGCCTCCTCGCGAGTGCCCTACCGCTGGCTGCCGCACGACCAGGACCAGACCGGCCATTTCTGCATCTTTACCGAGGAGTTTCTGCAGCCCACCAAGGGCCGGATGGCACTAGAGGAACTACCGTTTTACCAGCCCGGTGCTTTCCCGGTAGTGCAAGTAACAGATACTGAATTTGCGGCAATTGGGGACATTTTTCAGAAGATGGAGAAGGAAATATCCTCCGAATATGCCTACAAATACGACCTGCTGCGCGCCTACCTGATGGAGGTGATTCACTACGTGCAAAAGCTCCAGCCGGCCCAGCTATCGGCCCCCACCCACAATGCCTCGGCCCGCTTAATGGCCCAGTTTGCCGATTTGCTGGAGCGGCAGTTTCCCCTGGAATCGCCGCAACAGCGCCTGCGTCTGCGCACCGCCACCGACTACGCCGCCCAACTGGCCGTGCACGTCAACCACCTCAACCGGGTGCTCAAGGAAACCACCGGCCACACCACCACCGCGTTGATTGGAAGCCGCGTAGCGCAGGAGGCCAAAATCCTGCTGAAGCAAACGAACTGGAACATTTCCGAAATCGCCGACAGTCTGGGATTCGCCGATGTGGCGCACTTCTGCAACTTCTTCAAGCGCCAGGCCGGGTTGACGCCGGGTGACTTCCGTAGCTAAGCTGATTGTTTGATTTATTCAGCAAACGGTTTGACCCGCGCAATACCGCCACTACCTACGCACTGGACCTTTGTGGTGTCATCAATCACCAATTAAAAAGGACCTTCACATGCGTGTTTTCATAACCGGCGCGTCGGGCTTCATCGGCACCGCCATTGTTCAGGAATTACTTGGCGCGGGCCATCATGTGCTCGGCCTAGCCCGCTCCAACGAATCGGCCGAGAAGCTAATTGCCGCAGGTGCCGAAGTACATCGGGGTTCGCTCGACGACCTCGACAGCCTGCGGCGCGGCGCTGCCGCCTCGGATGGCGTTATCCACCTGGCTTATAATCACAATTTTATCGAATATGAGGCCGCCGGCCAGACCGACCGGCACGCCATCGAGGCACTCGGCGAAACCCTGGCTGGCTCGGACCGTGCTCTGGTTGTCACGGCCGGGCTGGCGGGCTTTAACCTGGGCCGCCCCGTGACGGAAGAAGACTCTGCCGCTGCCTCGCCCCGCATGTCGGAAGTTGCCGCGCTGGCCCTAGCGGCGCAGGGCATTCGGGCATCGGTCATCCGCCTGGCACCCTCGGTCCACGACCGGGGCGACCAGGGTTTCGTGCCCACGCTCATCAATATTGCCCGCCAAACGGGCGTGGCGGCCTACGTAGGGGAGGGCCTCAACCGCTGGCCCGCCGTGCACCGGCTCGATGCCGCCCGCCTCTTCCGGCTGGCGCTGGAGCAGGGCACTGCCGGCGCGCGCTACCATGGCGCGGCCGATGAAGGCATTCCGATGCGCGACATCGCGGCCATAATCGGCCGCCACCTGAACCTGACAGTCGTATCCAAAACCCCCGAGGAGGCCGCTGCCCATTTCGGCTGGATGGGCCGCTTCGTCGGCATGGACGCGTCGGCCTCCAGCGCGCTCACGCAGCAGCGGTTGGGCTGGCATCCCACCCAGCCCGGCCTACTGGCTGATTTGGAGGAAGGTGATTATTTCAGAAAATAAGAGAGAAGCAAAAAGAAACGCCCCGCAACGGTTTCGCTGCGGGGCATTTCTTTTTGGGCAAGTGATTGAGTTTCGATGAATAAACCCGGCGGCTATGCTGCTAATATTGATTAAATTGACACCTTCAACCTGCCTAGAACCTGCAAAGCCATATTGAATTTCAGCGTGATGACAGACCACATTATCACATTGACCAAAACAGACAATGACGATTTAAATACGTTGTTTCTGTTTCAGGTCGACGAAGAAGCAAATCGTTTAGCTGCGTTCGCATCTAAAGACCCGAACGACAAAGCTGCGTACATTAAAAAATACACACCGTTTTTAACTGACCCAACAATAACTATGCGGACAATAAAAGTCGATGGTGAAATTGTGGGTAGTATAGCAAAATTCGTTATGCACGGTGAAGTTGGAATCACCTATTGGATTGATAGAAAGTTTTGGGGACAAGGAATTGCCACAACCGCGCTTAGAGACTTTTTGAAGATTGAGCAGGCCAGACCAATTTATGGCCGTGTAGCCTTCGATAATTATGGCTCACAAAAGGTTTTAGAGAAATGCGGGTTTGTAACGACTGGAAAGGATAAAGGATTTGCTAATGCTCGGCAAACAGAGGTTGAAGAGTATATCTACAAGCTTTCGGACTGAAAAGCAGCCTTAGATTCTTTGTCAACCTCACCAAGTCGTACCGTCCCCGCCATGCGCTGCGTGGCACCGGCGAGGTCACCGGGTGGCAGCGCCCAATCCCCGGAACAGCCAAACGCCATGAAGGAGCATCTTAAGCGACTGAAGTAAATTAGGATTGAGACGATTGAGGATTGAAAAAGCTGGAATGAAAGGAAGTGTGTAGTAAACATGATGTGGCGAATTCATACACCAAGTAAAGAAGTTACGAATACAGATAATTCAGCGCTTTAATTTTAGAATAATGATGTACAAGGGTGAGCCCACGAAAGGTGTGGATTTTTATAATCTACTTGTCGAATCTGATGAGTTTACCTCTGCACTGGGTAGGGTGGCATTACATTCCGGTAAACTGGAAGCGGAATTGATTCTTCTCTTATTGCGGAGTAACGCTAAAGAAAATTTCAGTGGAAAAACTCTTGGAGCATTAATAGGCATAGCTGAAAAGAATAATCTGCTGAATGATAATCTGGTTACTGCTCTTAAGTAAATTTCTAAACAGAGAAATTATATTACTCATAATATCTACGCATTATTTATCGACTTGGTCGATGAAACAATTCTTGAAAAGAATGACTTGCTCGATTCGGATGTACATACTTATTTAGACAGGGTTTATCAGCTAAACGAGAATTTGGAAAGTTTAACTTGCGTTAGCCATCAAATATGATTTCGATATAATCTGATTCAGAAACAGATTCGTTAGGTACACTGTAAACCCAAAAACGCCCCGCAACGAACTCGTTGCGGGGCGTTTGTTTCGCGGCAATAGCTGCTTGAGCTACTCGCGGGGCCTGATTACTTCCAGCCGCCGCCTAGGGCGCGGTACACGTTCACCGAGGCGTTGAGCTGCTGCATACGGGTTTCGATGAGGTCGAACTTCGATTCCAGAGCGTCGCGCTGGGTGAAGAGGACTTCCGTGTAGTCGGCGCGGGCGTAGCGGAAGAGGCTGTTGGAAATCTCAACCGACTGGTTGAGGGCTGCCACTTCCTTGGCTTTCGCATCGTAGCTCTGGGCCAGGTTGCTGATGCTCGATACCTGGTTAGAAACCTCGACGTAGGCGTTCAGGACCGTTTTTTCGTACTTGTACACGGCCTGCGTTTGCAGGGCATTGGCATTGTAATAGGCCGCCTTGATGCCGTTGCGGTTGAACAGCGGGCCGGCTAAGTCGGCCCCCAGCGCGTAGAGCAGGGACTGGGGCGTTGACACCAGCAGGCCGGGCGTGAAGGCCGCCAGCCCGACGCCGCCGGACAGGCCCAGCGAGGGGTAGAAGTTGGCGCGGGCTACCTGCACGTCGATTTTGGCGGCGGCCAGCTGCTGCTCGGCCTGCCGGATATCGGGGCGGTTGGCCAGCAATTGTGCGGGCGAGCCGGCCTGGATGGTGAACGGCAGCAGGGCATTGAACGACTGTGCGTTGCGAGCAACCGGCTGCGGGTAGCGGCCGGCCAGGTAGTTCAGCTTGTTCTCGGTTTCGACGATGCTTTGCTGGAGCTTGAACTGCAGGGCTTTGGTGTGCTGCAATTGGGCCTCGAAGCGTTTCACGGCCAGCTCGGTGGCGCGGGCCGACTCCTTCTGCAGCTTCACCAGCTCCAGCGCGTTGCTCTGGATGCCGATGTTCTGCTGCACGATGGCCAGCTGATTATCGTAGGCCAGAAGCTCGTAGTAGGAGTTGGCGATTTCGGCAATCAGGTTGGTCACCATGAAGTTTTTGCCCTCCACGGTGGCCAGATAGCGGATGGCCGCGGCCTTCTTGGCATTGCGCAGCTTGTGCCAGATATCGACCTCCCAAGTGGCAAACGCGCCCAGCTGGAAATTGGTGAGTGGGTCGGGCGTGCGGCGGCCCTCCTTAATATCAACCTGCTCTTCTGTCGCGCCTTGCAGCGTGTACTTACCAACCTTCTCCACATCGGCCCGGGCACCGAGGCGCACGAAGGGCAGGTACTCGCCCTGGCGGACGCGGATTTCGTTGCGGGCAATTTCGATTTCCTGGAGCGTGATGTTCAGCTCCTGGTTGTTTTGCAGGGCGGTTTCAATCAGGCCTTGCAGGTTGGGGTCGGTGAAAAACTGCTTCCACTGCACGCGGGCGGTGGTGGCGCTGTCGAGGGAAGCGACCGAGGAAGTGGCGGTAGAATAGCTGGCCGGCACGTTGCGGCTTTCGTTCTTCACCACCAGCTCGGGCGTTTTGCAGGCCCCCACGGCGAGGGCCAGGCTGGCCGCGCCGAGGACTTTATAAATTCGTTGCTTAAGCATAAGGCTCCATTTCTTCTAGTGTAACGCGGGGCTCTACGCCTTCGAGGATGGGGGCTTCGTTCTCATCCTTAATCAGTTTGCTATTGCCGGCCAGAGTGCCGAAGAAGTAGTACAGGCCGGGGATGATGATTACCCCGAACACGGTGCCGAACAGCATACCGCCCAGCGCCGAGCTACCAATGGTACGGTTGCCGATAGCGCCGGCACCCGTGGCCACTACTAGCGGAATCAGGCCGGCGATGAAGGCGAAGGAGGTCATCAGAATCGGACGGAAACGGGTCTTGGCACCTTCGATGGCCGCGTCGCGGACACTCATGCCTTCTTCGTGTTTCAGGGCCGCGAATTCCACAATCAGTACCGCGTTTTTACCCAGCAGGCCGACGAGCATTACCAGACCTACCTGAGCGTAGATGTCATTGGCCAGGCCAAACATCTTGATGAACAGGAACGAGCCAAACACACCCGCCACCAGCGAGAGAATAACGGCCAGCGGCAGCAGGAAGCTTTCGTACTGCGCGGCCAGCACCAGGTACACGAACACCAGCACGATGAGGAAAATCACGGTCGACTCATTGCCGCGGCTCACTTCGTCTTTCGACAGGCCGCCCCAGTCGATGCCGTAGCCGTGGGGCAGGGTTTCGGCCACTTCCTGCACGGCCTTGATGGCCTCGCCCGAGCTATAGCCGGCCGCCGCGCCGCCCCGGATGGAGCCCGTGGGGTACATGTTGTAGCGGTTGATTTCGTTGGCACCCTGCGACTTCACGATTTTCATGAAGGCCGAGAACGGCACCATTTCGCCCTTATCGTTTTTGGCCCACATATTCAGGATGTCCTCGGGCAGCTTGCGGTACTCTGGCGAGGCCTGCACGAACACCTTGAAGAAGCGCTGGTACTTGATGAAGCCCAGCTCGTAAGTCGAGCCCACCAGGATGCTCAGCGTGTTCATGGCGTTGCCGATGCTCACGCCTTTTTGCATGGCCAACTCGTTATCAATTTTGAGCTCGTACTGGGGGTAGTTGGCCGAGAAGAAGGTGAAGACACCCGCCAGCTCCTTGCGCTTTTTTAGCTTGGCAATGAACTCGTTGTTCACCCGTTCCAGGGCCTTGTAGTCGCCTGTGCTGGTTTTGTCGAGCATCTGCAGCTGGAAACCACCCGCCGCGCCGTAGCCCGGTACTGCCGGCGGCTCGAAGAATTCGATGGTCGCGCCGGGAATCTGCTTGGCCTTCTTCTCCAGGTTCTCCACGATGTCAGCAATGGATTCCTTACGCTCGCTCCACGGCTTCAAGTCAATCAGACAGGTACCAGCGTTCGAGCCACGGCCTTCGGTCAGTACTTCGTAACCGGCCAGCGTCGAGATGTTGGCGATGCCGGGCACGTCCTTGGCTAGGTCGCGCAGGCGCTTCGATACGGCGTTGGTTTGCTCCAGCGTGGTGCCGGGCGGCGTCTGCACAATGGCGTAAATCAGGCCCTGGTCTTCGCTCGGAATAAAGCCGGCCGGCAGCCCCGCCGAGATGGCCCAGATGCCCAGCCCGAAGGCCACCAGCATCACGAACGTCACAATGCGGTTGGCCACAATGCGCTGCAGCAGGCCCACATACGCATTCGTCAGCTTCTCAAATCCGCGGTTGAACCAGTCGAAGAAGCGCTGCAGCGGCGTCTGCTTCTTGGGTTGGCCGTGGTGGTTTTTCAGAATCATGGCGCAGAGCACCGGCGTCAGGGTCAGAGCCACGAGGCCCGAAATCACGATGGCCGTGGCCATGGTAATGGAGAACTGGCGGTAGAAAATGCCCACCGGGCCGCTCATGAACGACACCGGAATGAACACGGCCGTCATCATGATGGTGATACCAATAATGGCGCCGCTGATTTCCCCAACCACTTGTCGGACTGCATTATAAGGCGATAGATGCTGCTCGTCCATCTTGGCGTGCACCGCCTCAATCACCACAATGGCGTTATCGACCACAATACCAATCGAAAGCACGAGCGCAAACAGCGTAATCATGTTGATGGTGAGGCCGAACGCCTGCATCGCAATGAACGAGCCCACCAGCGACACCGGCACGGCCAGCGCCGGAATCAGCGTCGAGCGCCAGTCGCCGAGGAAGATGAATACCACCAGCGCCACCAGAATGAAGGCATCGCGCAGGGTGTGAATCACGTTCTCAATCGATGCGTCGAGAAAGTTCGACACGTCGTAGGTGATTTTGTAGTCCATGCCGGGCGGGAAGCTGCTCTTTTTCAGCTCTTCCAGCTTAGCCTTCACCTCTTTAATTACGTCCGAAGCGTTCGAGCCGTAAGTCTGCTTCAGCACGATGGCCGCCGAAGGGTACTGGTTCAGGTTGGAGTAGATGTCGTAGTATTCCGAACCCAGCTCCACGTTGGCCACGTCCTTCAGGTGCAGGCTTTCCCCGTTCGGGTTGGCCCTCAGAATCACGTTCTTATACTGCTCCACGTCGTTGAAGCGGCCCTGGTAGCTCAGCACGTATTCCAGCGACTGCGCATTCTTGCCATCGGCCCGGCCGATACGACCCGGCGAGCCAATCACGCTCTGCTCGTCCAGCGCCTTCATCACGTCGTCCACCGAGATGTTGTAGGCCCGCATGCGGTCGGGTTTCAGCCACACGCGCATGGCGTACTGCCGGCTACCCAGAATGCTGGCCCGGCCAATGCCGCCGAGGCGCTGCAGCTCGGGTATCATGTTCACACCGGCGAAGTTGAACAGGTACTTCATGTCCGTGTTCTTGTCTTTCGAGTACAAGTTCACGTACATCAGCATGTTAGGCACCACGCGGTTCACAATCACGCCCTCGCGCTGCACAATCAGCGGCAGGCGGTTGAGTACCTGCGCAATGCGGGTGTTCACGTTCACCACCGCCTGGTCGGGGTTGGTGCCCAGGTTGAACACAATTTGAATGTTGGCCTCACCGGCCGATACGGCATCGGAGGTCATGTACTTCATGCCCGGCACCCCGTTCACCGCCTGTTCCAGCGGAATCAGCACCGACTCGGTCAGCACCTTGGCGCTGGCGCCGGGGTAGGAGGCGCTCACCATCACGAGGGGCGGCGAAATCTCCGGAAACTGCGACGTCGGCAGCTGCATAATCGCCAGCCCGCCCATAAGCAGGATGGAAATCGAAATAACAATGGCAAATACGGGCCTGCGAATGAATTTACTAAACATATTCTTCTGGCTGTGTGGATATTATTAGGAAGGATGCCGACTGGGATTTGTAGCGTGGACTCTGCGAGTCCGCGCATGAGCGGGCTGTTCGCCCGGGCGCGGACTCGCAGAGTCCACGCTACAAACTGCCGGATTCACTAGCTTGAGGAGATGGGCCGCCTACTCGGCCGTCACCTTCAAATTCGAGAGAACCCCCTGCGGCGCCTTATAGTCGTAAGCCACTTTGTCACCGTCTTTCACCTTGCGCAGGCCTTCCAGCAGGATGCGGTCGTTGGGCGTGATGCCGGAGCCAATAATGTACAGGTCAGGCATTTCCGAAGCAATGCCGACTTCGCGCTGGTGTACCACGTTGTTCTTATCCACCACGAAAACGTACTTCTTTTCGAGGATTTCGAAGGTGGCTTTTTGCGGGATGATGAGGGCGTTTTTCAACGGCACGGTCATGAGCACGCTGCCGGTTTCGCCGTTGCGCAGCAGTGCGTCGGGGTTGGGGAATGTGGCGCGGAAGGCGATGTTGCCAGTTTCGTTATTGAAATCAGCCTCAATGGTTTGCACCACGCCGGTCTGGTCGAATACCTCGTTGTTGGCCATGCGCAGCTTCACGTGCGCAGCCTTGTCGTTGGTCTTGGCGTGCTGCTTATAAGCCAGATACTCGGCTTCGGGCACGTTGTAGTACACCCACATTTTGCTGTTGTCGGAGAGGGTTGTCAGCAGGTCGCCCTCATCCACGAGGCTGCCCAGTCGGCCTTGGAAGTGGTCCATGATGCCGCTGAACGGGGCCTTCACCGTCGTGAATTGCAGGTGCGTCTGGGCCAATGATACGTCGGCGTTGGCCTTGTCGTACTTGGCCTGCGCCAGCGCCAACTCGCTGCCCGACACGATGTTCTTGTCGGCCAGCTTCCGGGTGTTCTGATATTCCATCTGCACGTAGTGCGCCTCGGCCTGCGACTTTTTCAGCTCGGCCTGGTATATCGTGGGCTTAATCTGAAACATGGTTTGGCCCTGCGAAACGTGCTGGCCCTCGTCCACGAAAATCTTCTCCAGATAGCCTTTCTCCAGGGCCCGCAGCTCAATGCGCTGGAAGGAGTGAATCTGGGCCACATACTCCTTGGTGATGGTGGTGTCCTTCTGCAAGGGGCTAGTGGCCACCAGTTTAATCTGCTCTTCGACTTCCTTTTTTTCTTCCTTGCAGCCGGTGGTATAGAACAAAGCACCGCAGCTCAGCAGCATGAACATTTTTTTCATAGGAACCTTGGGTAACGTGACAAGCGGGGGGTATTGCATAGAAAATGGTAATTCAGAGAACGGCACCGAACGGCTGGCCTGACCCGCGATGCATTGGGGAACGCGCCTGTGCCGGGCGGCGAATCAGGCGGTGGTGCCGGCCAGCGGCCCGTGGGCTGGCCGAAGGGAATTCGGGGCCACAACACAAAATCCATCGGGGCCGGGGTGGGCTGATTGGGGTTATTCATACTTCGCGGAAGGCTTCGCTCAAACAGCAGAAAGCCCTTGGTCACCAGCAAACCTGCCGGAGCCAAACAAGCCGAAAGCGCACATCGAAGGGTGGGAGGGGCGATGCAGCGCAGCCTGTGTCGTGGGTTGACAGTACAAACTTGCCCCCGCTGGCATGAAGCGGAAATGAAGGTTTCCCGGAATGCTTCTAATTTTCCGGACCGCACCTACCGCATCCAGAGGCACTTTTGAGGTTGGGAGCAGGGCGGGTTGGTGAAGCGGGCAGCTGCTTTATGAAGCTGCTGAAACGCCAGCGGCTTGCTTGGTGTTATCCAATTAGGTAACTTCGTGAGGTGAGTGATTTCAAGGGCCAAATCCGCAGTCTCGAAATTTACGGGGATGAATTCCGGACTTTTTACAACAAGCAAAACCAGAAAATTCAGGACCGTATTCTGTGGACCTTTCGCCTGATTCGCGAAATTCCGGTGGTGCCCGAGAAGTATCTCAAGCATCTCACCGGCACCGTTGGCCTCTATGAAATCCGCGTCAGCGCCGGCAGCGACATCTTCCGCATTTTCTGCTTTTTCGATGAGGGCCGGCTAGTTATCGTGCTGAATGGTTTCCAAAAGAAAACCCAAAAAACGCCTCCTAATGAAATCGAACGTGCCGAACGACTTAGAAAACAATACTATGAAGACAAAGCAAAGCAAGCTGGTTGACCTCGATGATTTCATCGACAACCAATATGGTGCCCGTGGCACCGCCGCCCGCGAAACTTTCGAAGAAGGTTACGAAGCTTTCAAGCTAGGCGCGATGCTCCAAGAAATGCGCAAGGAAAACAACATGACGCAGGAGCAACTGGCTGCCAAATGCGGCACGACGAAAACGTACATCTCCCGCATCGAAAACAACGCCAGCGACATTCGCCTCTCCACTCTCATGCGGATTGTGTGGGAGGGGTTTGGCAAGCATTTGAAGCTGACGGTGGATTAATCTTAATAAATCAAAAAAAATTATGACTCTCGATTTAAAAGAAATAAAACCAATAACAGACGTACTAGGCTATGCTGTATTGGACTCACAAAAACTGGAATACTCCTTAGCGTTTATGATGCTTATGCTGAATAACGAGCTAAACCTTTCCAATAATGAACATGACGAAAAGATTGATAATTACATGCAAAGTCTATCGAAAAAGACTTTAGGGAATCTTACAAAACAACTGCAAGAAATTGTTACAGTTAGTGAAGGATTTAAAGAAAAGCTGGAATCAGCTTTAGATGCCCGTAATTATTTAATTCATAAGTTTTTCCATGAACAAGGTGAAAATTTGCTAACAATAAATGGAAGAGAGAATGCACTTGTATTAGTCAAGGAAAAGCGTAAGAAATTATTCGAATGCTATGTTTTCCTTGACCCGTTCATTAAGGCATTGATGGGAGTTAAGGGAAGGAGTGCAGAGACACTTAATGGAGAAATAGAAAGAAAATATGAACAAGGATGAAATAAGTAGAGTATGGAGCAGATGGTATATAAACATCTTGTGAGTCTGCTAGAGTTAGTCTCACAGCTTACAAATTCTTTTTATCCGTCTCTTTTACAACGCTATTTTTTTTCTCAAAAAGAAACGCCCCGCAACGAATTCGTTGCGGGGCGTTTCTTTTGAGGCTTCAGCTACTGCCGCACCTTGCGGGGCGGAAGCGCTGGCGGGTGGCCTTACGACTTGGCCAGGTCGAAGCGGCCGAGGTTCATCACCTTGGCCCACACGGCCACGAAGTCCTTCACGAACTTCTCCTGCGAATCGCCGAAGGCGTACACTTCGGCCAGGGCGCGCAGCTCGGAGTTCGAGCCGAAAATCAGGTCGACGCGGGTGCCGGTCCACTTCGTCTGGCCGGTTTTGCGGTCGCGGCCGTTGAAGAGGTTTTGGGCGTCCGAGGTGCTGGCCCAGGTGGTGTTCAGGTCGAGCAGGTTCAGGAAGTAGTCGTTGGTGAGCGCGCCGGCCTGGGTGGTGAACACGCCGTTGTTCGAGCCGTCGAAGTTGATGTTGATGGCGCGCAGGCCACCGAACAGGACGGTCAATTCGGGGGCAGTCAGGGTCAGCAGCTGGGCTTTGTCAATCAGCAGCTCCTCGGCGGCGGCGCGGTGGTGCGTTTTGAGGTAGTTGCGGAAGCCATCGGCGGCCGGCTCCAGGGCCTGGAACGATACCACGTCGGTTTGCTCCTGCGAGGCATCGGCGCGGCCGGGGGTGAAGGGCACGGTCACGTCGTGGCCAGCGTTTTTGGCGGCCTGCTCGATGCCGACCACGCCGGCCAGCACGATGAGGTCGGCCATCGAAACCTGTTTGCCGCCGGTCTGGGCCGCGTTGAACTCCTGCTGAATGCCGCCGAGCTTGTTGAGCACGGTGGAGAGCTGGGCGGGGTTGTTCACTTCCCAGTAGCGCTGCGGGGCCAAGCGGAGGCGGCCGCCGTTGGTGCCGCCGCGCTTGTCGGAGCCGCGGTAGGTGGAGGCCGAAGCCCAGGCCGTGGATACCAATTGCTGCACGGTGAGGCCGGATTCGGCAATTTTGCCTTTCAGCGCGGCCACGTCCTGGTCGTCAATTACCTGGTAAGTAACAGCGGGAATCGGGTCTTGCCAGAGCAGCTCTTCGGTGGGAACTTCGGGGCCGAGGTAGCGCTCCTTGGGGCCCATGTCGCGGTGCGTCAGCTTGAACCAGGCGCGGGCGAAGGCATCGGCAAACTGGTCGGGGTTTTCGTGGAAGCGGCGCGAAATCTTCTCATAGGCCGGGTCGGCGCGCAGGGCGATGTCCGAGGTCAGCATGAAGGGGGCGTGCTTCACGGCCGGGTCGTGGGCATCGGGGATGGTGCCGGCGCCGCCGCCGTTCACGGGGCGCCACTGGTGCGCGCCGGCGGGGCTCTTGGTCAGCTCCCACTCGAAACCGAAGAGGTTGTCGAAGTAGTCGTTGCTCCACTTCGCGGGCGTGCGGGTCCAGGCGCCTTCGAGGCCGCTGGTGATGGTGTGCTCGGAGTGGCCTTTGCCGAAGCTGTTGCGCCAGCCCTGGCCCAACTCTTCAATAGGCGCGCCGGCGGGCTCGCGGGCCACGAATTTGGCGGGGGCAGCGGCGCCGTGGGTTTTGCCGAAGGTGTGGCCGCCGGCAATCAGGGCCACGGTTTCTTCGTCGTTCATGGCCATGCGGCCGAAGGTTTCGCGGATGTCGCGGGCCGAGCGCTCAGGGATGGGCTCGCCGTCCGGGCCTTCGGGGTTCACGTAGATGAGGCCCATTTGTACGGCGGCCAGCGGGTTTTCCAGCTGCCGGTCGTCCACGTAGCGCTTGTCGCCGAGCCACTCGGTTTCGGGGCCCCAGTACACGTCTTCCTGCGGCTCCCAGCCATCGGGGCGGCCGCCGGCGAAGCCGAACGGCTTCAGACCCATCGACTCCAGGGCGCAGTTGCCGGTGAGGATGATGAGGTCGGCCCAGGAAATCTGCTTGCCGTATTTCTGCTTGATGGGCCAGAGCAGGAGGCGGGCTTTGTCGAGGTTGGCGTTATCGGGCCAGCTGTTGAGGGGGGCGAAGCGTTGCATGCCCATGCCCGCGCCGCCGCGGCCGTCGGCAATGCGGTAGGTGCCGGCGCTGTGCCAGGCCATCCGGATGAAGAAGGGGCCGTAGTGGCCGTAGTCGGCCGGCCACCAGTCCTGCGAGTTGGTCATCAGCTCGAACAGGTCCTGCTTCACGGCGTTCAGGTCCAGCTTCTTGAATTCTTCGGCGTAGTTGAAATCCTTGTCCATCGGGTCGGACAGGGCAGACTGCTGGCGCAGGATGCTAAGCTTCAGCATATTGGGCCACCACTCGCGGTTGGTGCGGCCGCCACCGGCCGTCTGCTTCACCGCGCCGTTGAGGAAGGGGCACTGGGCGGCGTCCGCGTTCAGGTCGTGGAGGATGGAGTTGTCTGCGGGGAGGTCGTGCAGGTTGGCGCTCATCTTGAAAGTGGTTTTGGTGGTCGGCCTTGTAAATGGCCGGGTGAATTAAAAAGTTTGCGGACTTGCCTGGAAAGCCGTTATTAGGCGGCCGAAGCAGGGCAGTGGGTAGCAGCTTTGCACAAAGCTACTGGGTGCAAATGCATAATCAAAATCGATTTTGTTTATAACTTTATAACCAAAACCTATAAGTAGCGCGCTGCTCGTCTGTCATGAATCTCCAACAACTTGGCTACCTCGTGGCCTTAGATACGCACCGCCAGTTCGGCCTGGCCGCCGAAAAAAGCTTCGTGAGCCAGCCCGCGCTAAGCGTGCAGGTGCAAAAGCTAGAAGAGGAGCTTGGCGTATTGCTGTTCGACCGCACCCAGCGCGGGGCCGAGCCCACGGCCGTCGGGGCCCAGGTGATTACCCAGGCCCGGCGCGTGCTGCACGAAGCCCAGCAACTGCGTGAGCTGGTGCAGGTGGCCAAAGGCGAGGTGGTGGGCGAGCTGCGCCTAGGCGTCATCTCCACGCTGGCTCCGTACCTGGTGCCGCGCTTCCTGGTGGGCCTCAGTAAGGCCTACCCCAATTTGCGCGTCCACATTGAGGAGTTGCGCTCGGAGGAAATCATGCTGCGCCTCAAGGACTACCGGCTGGACGTGGGACTGCTGGTCACACCGCTCGATGACCGGCTGCTGCACGAGCTGCCTCTGCTGGACGAGCCGTTCCTGCTGCTCGCCTCCGAGGACCACCCGCTGGCCGCCCGCGCCACCGTGAGCCCGGCCGACCTGGCCAGCCCCGGCCTGTGGCTAATGCAGGAGGGCCACTGCTTCCGCAACCAAGTCCTGAACCTGTGCGGCCGAACGGCTTCCACCGGAGCGGTGGCCTACGAAAGCGGCTCCATCGAAACGCTGAAAGAGCTGGTGCGCCACCACCACGGCTACACGCTGGTTCCCGAACTGGCCGTGCTGGACGAAGTCGACCGCAACCCGCTGCTCAAGCGTTTCGTGGCCCCCACCCCGGTACGCGAGGTGAGCCTAGTTGTGCACCACGGCTTTGTGCGTACGACACTGCTCACCGCTTTGCGGGAATTGATTCTGGCTAGCGTGCCCACCCGGTTGCGCGCGGGGAAGGCTGGTGAGAAGGTTCGTTGGCGGTAGTGAATCAAAAAATATTCAGTGACAAAATCTCAAAACACTGCATCACATGGAAAACGAAACCATCGAATCTAATGTGTTTGACGTTCCGGATAACGGCCCCTTTTATCACGGGACTAGAGCGAATTTGCAGGTTGGGGAATTGCTAACACCGGGGTTCAACTCAAATTATCACCCCGAAGTCGTGATGAATCACATATATTTCACCGCCTTACCCAACGGAGCAGGACTTGCCGCAGCGCTAGCCAAAGGTGACGGGCACGAACGAGTTTACATCGTTGAGCTGACGGACAGCTTTGAGAACGACCCGAACGTCACGGATAAGAAATTTCCCGGCAATCCGACTCGTTCGTATCGTAGTCAGGCGCCCTTGAAAATTGTTGGCGAAGTAACCGATTGGGTGAGAATAACGCCCGAAGAACTTCAAGTGTGGCGCGAGAAGCTGGCGAAGCTAAGAGCGGATTCCAATGCGAAAATCATTAATTAGTCCTTATCATGTGCTAATGTTATTGCCAAAATAAGAATGATGAAAATTGAACTTATACCAGTAATTGAAATCGGGTATAATAATCAGGGCGTAACGGAACCTGAAAAATATCCATATTGGCAATACCCCAATATTTGGGATACCTATAACGAGCAGAGTTATCAGCGAGCGGGATTTAAAGATAAATTGAAATCATATGTAGGCGGCTCATCGATTTATAAACTCACGGATATTTCAGATAATAATTTAACAAAACTGACAATTGACCATACGCAGGAATTGCGAGATGGAAAATTTGAGCGGGAACAGGCATCTGCCTTTTTCGGTGGATATGTTCTGCGAATAGATGGTCACGATGCATATTTCCCCCAATGCTGCGGAGATTTAAGCGATATAAATTATTGGGAAAGACTTGCTGACGGCCAAACTTCTTATTATAACGGACATCCAGGCCCATATATTAAGTTTGAAGGTACGAATGTCTTACTCGACTTCTCTGTTGATGAATTTGATGAGCAATTTCAACCAACGCCGGTAGAACAGAATCTATTAGTTGACAGAAATGAACTTAAATGTGCTGTTGAAAAAGCTAAGGTGGAACTTCAATTTTTTGAAAAGCGACTTAATCAAATAGACAAAGTTGAAAACCTGAATATTGATAATATTGGTGGGCTTTTAATTTGGGGTGACGGGCATAGCGAATAGAAAAACAAAAACGCCCCGCAACCAACCAGTTGCGGGGCGTTTCCATGTCACTTCAGCGGCACTAGCCGCTGGAGTTTCTACAGCAGCTTGTCAATCGTCACCGGCAGGTCGCGCACGCGCTTGCCAGTGGCGTGGTAGATGGCGTTGGTCACGGCGGCGGCTACGCCCAGCAGGCCAACTTCGCCCAGGCCTTTGATGCCGAGCGGGTTGACTTTGTCGTCTTCCTCGCTCACGAAAATCACGTCAATGTCGTGGATGTCGGCATTCACGGGGACGTGGTATTCGGCGTAATTGTGGTTCATGTAGCGGCCGAAGCGGTGGTCCATCACCGATTCTTCCATCAGGGCCGAGCTGATGCCCCAGACGACCGAACCGAGGACCTGGCTGCGGGCCGTTTTGGGGTTGATGATGCGGCCGGCAGCCACGGCATTCACCACGCGGGTGACGTGCACGGTCATCAGGTCGGGGTCCACTTTCACTTCCACAAACACCGCGTTGTGGGCGTGCATGGAATATTTCGGCGGCTTCAGCATTTCCAGCTTGGCCAGTGCCGTGGAGTTTTCGGCTTCGATTTTAGGCTCGCCGCTGGCTTGCACGAGGTCGCGTAGTACGACGGCCTGCGTCTCATCCGAGCGCAGGCGCAGCTGGCCGTTGGCAAACTGCACATCGTCAATTTTGGCGTCTTTGAAAGCCGGGTGGTCCATTTTCTGGGCCTGTTTCAGCAGGGCTTCGCCGAGCTTAGTGCAGGCTTCAACTACGGAGTTGCCGACGGAAGCGGCCGTCCAGGAGCCGCCTTGCAGGGGCGACTCGGGCAGCGTGGTATCGCCCAGCACGAAGGTGACGGCTTCGATAGGCAGGCCCATGCTTTCGGCCGCAATCTGCGTCATGATGGTGTAGGTGCCGGTGCCGATTTCATTGGTGCCGCTGCTCACCGTGAGGTGGCCATCGGCGTCGAGGCTGGCTTTCACGGTGGCAGGCATCTTGGATGCGTCCCAGATGCCACCGCCCATGCCCCAGCCCACCAGCATTTTGCCGTCGCGCATCGAGCCGGGTTTGGCGGTGCGCTTCTCCCAGCCGAATTTGGCTGCGCCCTCGGCGTAGCACTTGCGCAGGGCCTTGCTGGAGTAGGGCAGGTTCTGGGCCTGGTCGAAATCGGAGTAGTTGCGGATGCGGAATTCGAGCGGGTCGAGGCCGGCGGCGTAGGCCATTTCGTCCATCGCAATTTCCAGCGCGATGGAGCCCGAGGCCGCGCCGGGTGCGCGCATATCGAGCGGCGAAAACACGTCGACTTTAGCCAAGCGGTAGCCCAACTCCACGTTTTTGCAGTCGTAGAGCGTGCCGGACCAGCCCACCACGTTTTCGGTGAAATCCTCAAACTGCGAGGTTTCGGCTACGGCAAAGTGGTTGATGCCAGTGAGCGAGCCGTCGGCCGCCGTGGCCAGGGCCACGTGCTGCAAGGTTTCGGGCCGGTGGCCGAAGCTGAACATCTGCTCGCGGGTGAGCGACACGCGCACCGAACGTTCCAGCTGCAGCGAAGCCATGACGGCCAGAAACAACTGATACTGGGGCCGCAAGCCGGAGCCGAAGCCGCCGCCGGTGTATTTCGAAATCACCCGTGCCTGGTCCTTGCTCAGGCCGAAAATCTTATTTACGTACTGCTGGCTGTTGAAAACACCCTGCGTCTTATCATAGATATTCAGCTTCTTATCGCCCAGCCACTCTACCGTAGTGGCAAACATCTCCATCGGGTTATGGTGCTGGGCGTGGTGCGAGTACTGCGCCTCCATGTGGGCCACGCCTTCTTTCCAGCCCTTGCCGAAATTGCCGCGCGACTTCGGCGGCTTGTAGCCAGTTTTGCCGCGGCCGGGCTCGTAGGCCTCGTCGATGTGCTTCACCAGCTCGGTTTCGTGCGCTACTTCCTCGTACTCAATGTGCAGGATGGACGCGGCGTAGCGGGCCAGCTCAAATGTGTCGGCCACAACTAGCGCCACGGGTTGCAGGCTGTACTTGATTTCGGCGTCGTGCAGCGGCCGGAAAGGTGAGCCGCCGGGGGCCACATCGTCCTTGTAGCTGCGGTCAAGAAATGCGAAACCGGGCACGTTTTCGTGCGTGAAAATCTCCTGCACGCCGGGCAGAGCCAAAACCGGCGCGGCGTCGATTTTCGTGATTTTGCCCTTGGCAATCGGGCTGCTTACCACATAGCCGTAGAGCAGATTGGGCACGTTGAATTCGGCGGCGTACTTGGCGGTGCCGAGGACTTTTGCCGGGCCATCGACGCGGTTGGTGGGTTTGCCGATGTAGTCGGTGGTGTGGCTCATGGGTTGGAGTTTTGAAAGGCGTTGGTGTCGAGCACCTGATTCATTTCGGTGGCTTGCTTAAGGGCGCGCACGATGGCGCGCTTAGCCAGCTCAATCTTAAACGTATTGGCACCGTGGCCTTTGGCATTTTCGAGCACCTTGGCCGCCACGCGGCGGAAGGTGTCGGCCGTGGCGCGCTGGCCAACGAGCATTGCCTCAGCCTCTTTATCGCGCCAGGGCTTGTGGGCAACGCCGCCCAGCGCCAAGCGGGCATCCTTGATGAGTGTGCCTTCCAACTCCAACGCCGCCGCCACGCTCACCAGGGCAAAGGCGTAGCTGGTGCGGTCGCGCAGCTTCAAGTAGCTGAAGTTTTTCTCGAAGCCCTTTGCGGGCAAGTCGAGGCCGGTGATGAGCTCGCCGGGCTCCAGGGTGTTGTCGCGCTCGGGATGGTCGCCGGGTAGGCGGTGGAAATCCTCAAATTTGATGGTGCGCTCGCCGTTCGGGCCGCTCACGCGCACGGTGGTATCGAGGGCGGCCAGGGCCACGCACATATCGGAAGGGTGGGTGGCAATGCACTGGTCGCTGGTGCCCAGGATGCCGCACACCCGGTTGTAGCCGCCGATGGCCGAGCAGCCGGAGCCGGGCTCGCGCTTGTTGCAGGGCGTGGCCAAGTCGTAGAAGTAGTAGCAGCGGGTGCGCTGCATCAGGTTGCCGCCGTCGGTGGCCATGTTGCGCAGCTGCGGGCTGGCCCCCGCCAGAATGGCTTGGTTCAGCAGCGGGTAGCGTTTTTCTACCTCGGGGTGCCAGGCGGTGTCGGCGTTGGTGGCGAGAGCACCGAGGCGCAGGCCGCCGTCGGGCAGGTTCTCGATGGTATCTAGGCCCAGCTTTTTGAGGCCGATGAGGTGCGTGGGGCGGGCCACGTTCTCCTTCATCAGGTCAATCAGGTTGGTGCCGCCGCCGATGTAAGCCGCGTCGTCGTGCGCGGCTTTATCCTGCACGGCGCCCGCCACGGCGGTGGCTTGGGTGAAAGTGAAGCTGTTCATCTTACTGGAATGAGGAATGAAGGATTATTTCTTCGGTGGTTCAACCGGGGCCATGTCCGGCTTGGCGGCACCCGCCGACCACGCCTTATCCTCGATGATTAATCCTTCGTTGTTAAGTACTTCCATTACCGCGCTCAAAATATTGGTGTAAGCGCCGCAGCGGCACACGTTGCCGCTCATCAGCTCGCGCACCTGGGCTTCGGTTTTGGCCTTGCCTTCGTTGATGAGGCCCTGGGCCGAGCAAATCTGGCCCGGCGTGCAGTAGCCGCACTGGAAGGCGTCGTGGTCGATGAAGGCTTGTTGCAGCGGGCTGAGCTTGTCCTCCGTTCCGAGTCCTTCGATGGTCGTGATTTTTGACTCATCATGCATCACGGCCAGCGTGAGGCAGGAGTTGATGCGCTTGCCATCGACCAGCACCGTGCAGGCGCCACACTGGCCGTGGTCGCAGCCTTTCTTGGTGCCGGTGAGGTCGAGGTACTCGCGCAGGGCGTCGAGCAGGGTGGTCCAGGGGGCAATCTGGAGGGTGTGGGCCTGGCCGTTGATGTTGAGGCTGACGGCTTGGGTTGGGGCCAGGGCCACCGGCGGCGGGGCCAGTGGGGCTTGGGTAACTTGACTCATAATGAAAGAATAGCTAGGAGATGGCAGGTACTGGTATTGCCTACGGCCGCTTTTTCCTTCGTGTTTTGCCAAGTGATGCTGTTCATTGCCGGATGCTTTCAAGTAAGCACAACCAGACAATGTCGAAAGGTTGAAAATCAGTCATAATGAAGACTAGATGAAAATTCTGGCAATTCAGAGAAACTCCTGCCTTTGCCAATATCACATCCGTAAAAGGGATGTATTGTCGGAAATACAACGTGTTAACACTGCTTTAGCGCATACCCGTATTCCTAACCAAGTGGCCCGCCAACGGCCGCCCACGCGGCCCGTTTTCCGAAACGGCGCTACCTTCCGGCCCCATGAAAATCCTTTTAGTTGAAGACGAACCCTCGGTAGCCGCCTTTCTGCACCAGGGCCTGACGGAGCAGGACTACACCGTCGACCTCGCCGCCGACGGCCTGCTGGGCCTGCGCCGCGCCCAGGAAAACCGCTACGATTGCCTAATTCTGGACCAGATGCTGCCCGGCCTCAGCGGCCTCGAAGTGTGCCGGCAAGTGCGCGCCCATGACCCCGGCGTGCCCATCCTCATGCTCACCGCGCTGGGCGAAACCGACGACAAAATCCGCGGCCTCGACGCCGGCGCTGATGACTACCTCGTCAAGCCCTTCGCCTTCGATGAACTGCTGGCCCGCCTGCGCGCCCTCGTGCGCCGCCGTACCGAAGCCCCCGCGCCCAAAGCCGTCCTCCATCTGGCCGACCTCAGCCTCGACCCTGGCGCCAAGCGGGTGGAGCGCGCCGGCCAGGCTATTCAGCTCACCGCCCGCGAGTTTGCGTTGCTGGAGTATTTACTCCGTAATCAAAACCGCGTGGTTTCGCGCGCTGATTTGTTGGAACACGTCTGGGATTTGAGCTTCGATACCGGCTCGAATGTGATTGACGTGTACATCAATTTCCTGCGGAAAAAGGTGGATAAGGGCTTTGAGCCGAAGCTGATTCACACGCTGGTAGGGATGGGGTATGTGATGAAGAATGAGGGGTAAACTAGTGGGGCAGGAGTGAAAATATTGAAGTCATGCTCGCGCAGCCGAAGCATCTTGCGTGCCACCACTAACCTAATCGTTGCAACGAAGCGAGCGAGATGCTTCGGCTGCTCTCAGCATGACGTTCTTTTAATCCGTCCCTTCATCCTGCTTCTGACTAATGTCCATTCGCCTCCGCCTTGCTTTGCAGTTCGGGTCTATTCTGGCCGTGACGCTGCTGCTGTTTGCGCTGGTTATCTACTTCGCTACGCAGCAGTCGCGGCGCAATGAGTTCACTCAGAGTTTGTTCAAACGCACGCTGGTGGTGGGACACGCCTACGTGGCCGGCCAGGAAGGCCGCGCCGATGCCGGCGAAGAAGCCTCCTACCGCCGCTACCTGCGCCAGCTCTACCGCACGCTGCCCGCCGAGCAGGGCCGGGTGTATGACGCAAATAACCACCTGGTTTTTCGGGAAGGGCAGGGGGCGGCCCGGCCCGCGCCGCCCGCGTGGCTGGCCGAGGTACGCCGCACCGGCCAGGCCGTGCTGGAACCCGAAACCAACTACCACGAAACCGTGGGCCTACTCTACCGCGATGCCCGCATGGGGCCGCTGGTAGTGGTGGCCTCGTCGGTGGATGAGGACAGCCGCCAGCAGCTGGACGAGCTGCGGCGACTGCTGGCGCTGGGCTTTCTGGTGGCCGTGGCGGCGGCGGGCGCGGGCAGCTGGTTCTTTGCCGGGCGGGCGCTACGCCCGCTGCGCCGCATGGTGCGCGAAGTCGACGGCATCACCGCCACCGACCTGAGCCAGCGCCTGACCCGCACCGGCGAAACCACCGATGAAATCGGCCTGCTTACCCAGCGCTTCAATCGCCTGCTCGACCGTCTGGAAGCGGCCTTCGTGGGTCAGCGCACCTTCGTGCGCGATGCCTCGCACGAGCTGCGCACGCCGCTCACGGCCCTCATCGGCGAGCTGGAAGTGTCGCTGCTGCAGGCCGAGCGCCCGCCCGCCGAGTACCGCCGCGTGCTGCAAAGCACCCTCGACTCGGCCCGGCAGCTCAACAGCCTCACCAACGGCCTGCTGCAAATTGCCCGCGCTTCCGACGACCCCTCGCAGGTGCCCATGGCTGCCGTCAGCCTCGACGATTTGCTGCTCCAGGCCCACGAGCAGCTGCTGCGCCGCCACCCCACCTGCCGCGTCGACCTCGATTTTGGGGAGGCCGAATCCTTCATCGTGCGCGGCAACGAGGCGCTGCTGCTCTCGGCTGTGCTCAACGTGCTGGACAATGCCTGCAAGTTCTCGAAGGCCACGGGCGGCACCGTGACGGCCACGCTGGCCCGCCGCCGCAAGCACCTCTCACTGCTGGTGAGCGACGAAGGGCCGGGCCTCTCAGCTGCCGATTTGCAGCAGGTATTCGTGCCGTTTTTCCGGGCAGCCTCGGCGCGGGCGGTGCCGGGGCACGGCATTGGGCTGCCGCTGGCGGCGCGCATCATGGCGCTGCACGGCGGCACGGTGCGCGTGGAAAGCGAGCCCGGCCAGGGCACGCAGGTGTGGCTGGAATGGCCGGTGCCTGTCTGAGCTGGTAATGTTGGATGGGACGGTCATGCAGAGCGTAGCGAAGCATCTTTACCGCGCAATGCAATCCGATTGATGGGATTAGTGGTGGCGGGCAAGATGCTTCGCTACGCTCTGCATGACGTTCATTTTATCGGATTTTCGAATAATCCCCGGTTTTAATTTCCTTTTAATTTCCCTTTAATTCGACCTTAATAACGCCTCGGTAACCTTGTATTCAGAATTCCCCCCAAGCCAGATTTTCGGCTTAGGCTGCACTCACAAGACCATGACCCAGGTAATTTCTTCGCCGGCCCAAACCGGTACTCCCATCGCGCCGCCTGCTGCCCCCGTCAATCCCCGGCCCAAGGTGTCGCTGTTCAGCACCATCGGGCAGGATGCGCCGGCGGGGCTGGTCGTATTTCTGGTGGCGCTGCCGCTGTGTCTGGGTATCTCGCTGGCCTCGGGCGCACCCCTGCTGGCGGGCGTGATTGCGGGCATCGTGGGCGGCGTGCTGGTGAGCGTGCTCAGCGGCTCGGCGGTGAGCGTGAGCGGGCCGGCGGCTGGCCTCACGGTGGTGGTGCTGTCGGCTATTTCCACGCTGGGCTCGTGGCCGGCGGTGCTGGCGGCCACGGCCGTGGCCGGCGTTATTCAGATTATTCTGGGGCTGGCCCGGGCGGGCATTATTGCCCTATACTTCCCGGCGGCCGTGATTCGCGGTATGCTGGCGGCTATCGGTATTATATTGATTTTGAAGCAGCTGCCGCACTTTTTTGGGGCCGATGCCGACTATTTCGAGGACATGAATTTCCTGCAGTTCAATGGTATGAACACGTTCTCAGCCATTGGCGCAGCTATGAAGGCGCTGAGCCCCGGCTCGGTGCTGGTGGGCGTGGTGTCACTGACTATCCTGCTGCTTTGGAATACGGCCCCCGTGAAACGGCAGCCGTGGTCGCGGCTGGTGCCGGGCGCGCTGGTGGCCGTGCTGGCCGCCGTGGGCATCAACCAATTGCTAAAAGCCGTGGCCCCCGATATGCAGGTGCGCCCCGAGCACCTCGTGAAGCTGCCGGTGCTGTCGTCGCTGGGCCAACTGGCCCGCGAAATGACTTTCCCCGATTTCAACGCCCTGCGCAACCCCGCTACCTACGGCGTGGCCTTCACCATTGCCATCGTGGCCTCGCTCGAAACGCTGCTTAGCGTGGAGGCCGTGGACAACCTCGACCCCCAGAAACGCCACACGCCCACCAACCGCGAGCTGCTGGCCCAAGGCGCGGGCAACCTGGTGAGCGGCCTGCTGGGTGGCCTGCCGCTCACGGCGGTTATCGTGCGCTCATCGGCCAACATCGCGGCTGGCGCGCAGAGCAAGCTGTCGGCTTTCATTCACGGCCTGCTGCTGCTCACGAGCCTGCTGTTTCTGGGCGCGGTGCTGAACCTGATTCCGCTTTCGGCGCTGGCGGCGGTGCTGCTGCTGGTGGGCTTTAAGCTGACCACACCGGCGCTCTACCGCAAGCAGTGGCAGCTGGGCCGCGAGCAGTTCATCCCCTTTATCATCACCATCGTGGCGGTGCTCTTTACCGATTTGCTGAAGGGCGTGAGCATTGGGCTAGTGCTGGGCTTCTTCTTCATCCTGCGCGACAACGCCAAGGCCGGCTCCTACCTGCGGCGCGACGACTCCGAGGACAACGCCGAAAGCCCCAATGCCCCCCTGCACCTGCGCCTACCCGAGCACGTTTCTTTCCTCAACAAAGCCAGCATCGTGACCACGCTGGACCAGCTGCCCGCCGATAGCCGCGTCATCCTCGACGGCACCCGCTCCGATGTGATTGACCACGACGTGCTCGAAGCCATCGAGGCCTTCCGGCAGGCCGCGCCCGCCCGGGGCATCGAGCTGGAATTGCGGGGCATCCGGCAGGTGGCGCTGGGGGCGCATTAGGGGCTGAATCTGCACGGCATGCACGGCTCTTCAGACCGTCATTCGCCCGCCCGTCATGCAGAGCGCAACGAAACATGACGTTCAATTTCTGTACGACCTGCTTTCCTTCTTACCTTGAATACAGCCCACCAAACCACCAGTCCGCTCCAGCCAACGCCCGCTGATATTCCGGCCCCTGGTGCCGTGCGGCCGGTGGCGGCCGCCGTGGTTACGCTCACGTTTTCGCGCGGCACGCGGCCGCTCAGCACCCGCCGCCCGGCCAACGGCGGCCAGCATGACTACCGCCGCCGCAGTGCCTGAACGGTGCCGATGCTCCCGCCGTAGAACTCCACAGTAACTAATTTTCAACCACTAATAGGTGCTACCTTGGTCAGCGCCTCACCGCTTTGCAGCCCGACCGGGTTGCCGGGCTCAATACGCCAGACAGCTGTTTCGGCAGCAGTTAGGCGATAAAACTTTCTCCTTTTGCCATGGCTGGAATCAGCAAAATTCTCGAAAATAATAAGAAATGGGTGTCAGACCGCAACGCGGCGGACCCCAACTTTTTTAAGAACCTGGCCAATGGTCAGAAGCCGAAATACCTGTTCATTGGCTGCTCCGATTCGCGGGTGCCGGCTTCGGGCATCACCGGTACGGGCCCGGGCGAGATGTTCGTGCACCGCAACATTGCCAATCTGGTGGTGCACAGCGACATGAACCTGCTGAGCGTGCTGCAATACGCCGTGGAAGTGCTGGGCGTGCAGGACATCCTGGTGGTGGGCCACTACGGCTGCGGCGGCGTGGCTGCGGCAGCAGCCAACAAACAATACGGCCTGATTGACAACTGGTTGGTGAATATCCGCGACGTAATTCGGCTGCACGAGGCTGAGTACCTGCGCATCAAGGATGATGGCCAGCGTGCCCGCCGCCTGGTGGAGCTGAACGTGATAGAGCAGGTACGTAACCTAGCCAAAACCAACATCATCCAGAACGCCGTGCGCGGCGACAATCCGCCCCGCCTGCACGGCCTTGTGTACGACATTGCCGACGGTGTGCTCAAAGACCTGAACGTGGACGGCGACGACATGATGACCGAAATGGAGCACATCTACGCCACCGAGGCCGTGAATCATGAACCCGAAAAAGACAAAGACGTCAACTCCTATGAAGGCCCCAAGCACGACCCGGCCAAGGAAGTAGTAGTCGAAAAGAAAGGCGCAGTCGAGAAGAAATAAGCGCACCCGAACCTTTCGTTTTCCCCGAATACCTACCAACCACCCACAAAAAAGGCCTGCCGCGCATTGCGGCAGGCCTTTTTTACTATTCAGGCAAGCAGGGCCGGGTTACTTGGCGGCCTGTAGTTCCTGGGTGGCTTTGTCGACGGCGGCCTGGGCTTCGGCGGCGTGGCCGCGGCTGGCCTGGGCCTTGTTGGCGGTCTGGAGCAGGCCCAGCACCATGCGGTCGGCTCCGTAGGCTTTGTATTTCACGCCGAGGTCGCGCAGGCGGGTCACGCCTTCGGCAAAGGCAGCCGGGTCTTCGAGGCGGCCCATCATGCCGGCCATGGGCTCGGCCAAGCCAAACTTGGCCTGCGGGCGGGCAGCATCGAATTTATCGCGCACGTAAGCCCATTCGGCGGGGCCGCCAGCTTGGGCGTAGGTGGCCACTACGGCTTGCGCGAGGGCACTTTGGCTGTCATTTTCCAACGCTTTGGCACGGACCAAGGCCTGGGCGGGTTGCACCACAGACAGGGCGCGCAGGGCGGCACCCTGCACATTGTACGACTGGCTGTTCAGCTGCTTGGTGAAGTACTTCTCGTCCTTTTTATCCTTCAGCTTGGCCAGTGCGCCGAGCAGCGAGGCCTGCACCCAGGGCTCTTTTTCGGTGGCTGCCAACTTGCGCAGGGCGGGCGCGGCTACTTTGGCCACGTCCTTGTTATCCAGCTTCAGCGCCTCCACGGCGGCCAGGCGGTTGTTGTAGAACTTGTCGTTAATGCCGGCCAGCAGCGTGGCGCGGTTGGCAGCGATGGTCTGGTCCTTGGCTGCGGCGTCGATGGCCTCGCGGCGGTCGACGAACAGGGGCGCGTGGGCGTACTGGAAGGCGTATTCGGCGGCCGTCTTGTTATCGGTTTTCAGCCAGAGCGTCTTCTTGTTGGCGTCCACGTTCACCAGGTCGGGCTTGGCCGAAAGGGGCATGGTGAAGGTCTGGGTGGCCTCCGTCATGGTCACGGGCTGGTGCATCACCTTGCCGCCCACATAGTAATCGATGGTGAAGGGCAGGCGGAAAGTCTGGCCAGTCTGGGTCTGCTTGATGGTGACAGTTTCGGCCTTCTTGGCCGTGTCCCAGGTGTAGTCAATCGTGACGATGGGATGGCCCGGCGCGAAATACCACTGGTTCCAGAACCAGTTCAAGTCCTGGCCCGACACGGCTTCAAAAGCGAGGCGCATCTGGTGCGCCTCGCCGTTGCCGAGGGCGTTATCCTTCAGGTATTTCTGCAGGCCGGCGAAGAATACGTCATCGCCCAGGTAGGTGCGCAGCATGTCCATGATGGCCCCGCCTTTCTGGTAGCTCACCAGGTCAAATACTTCCTCCTGCTCGTCGTAGTGGAAGCGCACCAAGGTTTTGGCCGCGTCGCGGGGCGAACTCAGGTAGCGGCGCAGGTAGCGGTAGTAGTGAGCATCGGCGGCGTCTTTGCCGTATTTGTGCTCGGCGTAGAGGCCTTCCGAGAAGTCGGCCATCGTCTCGTTCACGGTGATGTTGGACCAGCTTTCGGCCGTCACGTAGTCGCCAAACCACTGGTGGAACAGCTCGTGCGCAATCACTGATTCGGAGCCGTATTCGCGGTCAATCAGCTCGCGGTCGGTCATTTGCACCTGCTCGCCGTGCAGGGTGGCGGTGGTGTTTTCCATGGCACCGCTCACGTAGTCGCGGGCCACAATCTGGCTGTATTTATTCCACGGATACTCCACACCGAGGCGGTTGGAGTAGAACTCCATCATGTCGGGCGTGTTGCCGAAAATCTGCTTGGCGAAGGGCGCGTACTTGGGTTCGAGGTAATAATTAACCTCCTTGCCGCGCCAGGTGTCCTTGTAGATTTTGAAGTCACCCACTGCCATCATGAACAGGTAGGGCGCGTGCGGCAGCTCCATTTTCCACACATCGGTGCGCAGGCCGGGGCCGGCGGGCGTGCTGCTCACCATACGGCCGTTGCTGAGCGTGACGTACTTAGCCGGCACGGTCATCGAGATTTCCTCGGTGGTTTTCTGGTTGGGGCGGTCGATGGTCGGGAACCAGGCCGACGAGCCTTCGGTCTCGCCCTGCGTCCAGATTTGCACCGGCTTGCCCTTCACGGTCGAATCGGGGTTGATGAAATACAGGCCCTTGGCATCAGTAATAGCGGCCGAACCTTTCACTTTAAGCTCGTCGGGCTTCGAGACGTAGTCGATGTATATCGTGTATTCCTCGCCCGGCTTGAAAACGCGGCCGAGGTTAATGCGCAGGTTCATGCCATCGGCGTAGTCGTATTTCAGCGGAGTTTGCTGGCCGCCATTCATCAGCGCCACGGCGTTGATGTCCATGCCTTTGGCGTCGAGGCGGAGCGTGTCGGTGGGGTAGGCGTGGGGCTTGAGCGTGACCCACTCCTTGCCCAGTAGATGGCGCTTGGCGTAGTCGAAACGCACGTCGAGCTTGGTGTGCACCAAGTCGTTGACCTTGGTGGCCGAGGCGCGATAGGGGGATTCGGGCTTGGTAGCGGGCGGGGTAGGGGCCTGCGCGAAAGCCGGCGTGGTGGCCGCCAGGCCCAGCAGGCCCAGCGCGAAAAGATGCTTCATGGAAAAACTTCGGGTGAGTGAAAATCGATTTCGCGCGAAGGACGCGGACGTGAGGTTGACGTTGCCTGACGCAAGGACGAAAGTAGCGCTGACTCTGCGAGTCCACGTCTCGCCGCTGTGCGGCGAATGCGGAAATGCGAAATGCCCAAGCGGTGACGGGCAATGGTTATTCGCTGCGTCGCAGCGAGACGCGGACTCGCAGAGTCCACGCTACGGTAACTTTGCACCCCCACCAACCCACCAAGGAATGCGACTTACGCGTTACACCGCCCCATTTTTCTGCACTCTTTTCACCTTTAAATCTCTAGCCCAAAGCACCCCGGCCGACAGCACCCGCGCCCTCAACGAAGTGACCGTGTACGGCACCCGCCTCGACCAGGTGGCTGGCCAGACGGGCCGCTACGTGACCGTAATACCCGGCCGCACGCTCAGCCAGTACCCGGTGGCTTCACTTGATGACCTGCTACGCCTGCTGCCCGCCATTGAGATGCAGAGCCGGGGTAATTTCGGCACCCAAGCCGACATCACATTGCGCGGCTCCACTTTCAACCAGGTACTGATTCTGCTGGATGGGATGCGGCTGAACGACCCGCTCACGGGCCACTTCGCGGGCTATTTGCCCATCACCCCGGCCGAGATTGAGCAGATTGAGGTGGTGCGTGGTCCCGGTGCCGCCCTCTACGGCCCCGATGCCGTGGGCGGCTTCGTCAACATCGTTACTAAAACCTTCGCCGCCACCCATCGGCCCGATGGCGTGGAAATTGGCGGTACGTTTATGGCCGGTGAGTATGATTTAAAAACCACCAACGCCGGCTTTTATGGCCAGGATAAGAGCCTGCGACTGGCCGGCGGCATTCTCAACAACACCGCCAGCGGCCAGTTGCTAAACCTGCCCGGCGGCCTGCGCAATGATTTCAAGCTGAATACCTACTCGCTCTCGGGCGCATACCAAATCAGCCCAAAATTCAGCGCCGCCGCCCGCGCCAGTTTCGACCGGCGCGACTATAACGCCCAGAATTTCTACACCACCAACGCCGGCGACCGCGCCCGCGAAACCACCTCGCGCGACTGGTACCAAGGGCAATTGCGCTATGACTGGAGTACCCGCGCCCGCACCGAATTGCAGTTAGTGGGCACCTCCAGCACCGATTACTACGTGTACACGCCCACCTCGGCGGCCAGCGACCACCTGATGCACTACCTCAACGTGCAGGCCCAGCACCAGCTGCGTTTCTCCGATAAGGTGCAGCTGACCCTGGGCGGCCAGGCCGACCGCCGCAGCGTGCGCAGCAACGACCGCGGCGACCACGCCGTGTGGCACCAGGGCGCGTTTGCCGTGGCCGGCCTGATGCCCACCCCTGGCCTGAACCTGACCGCCGCCCTGCGTCTCGACCACGACCAAGCCTACGGCACCGAAGTGCTGCCCCAGCTCACCGCCAGCCAGCTGTTGGGCGAGAAGCTGACGGTGCGCGCAGCTGTGGGCCGCGCCATCCGGGCGGCCAATTTTACCGAGCAGTACAACTCGGCCATCCGGCCCGGCATCGTGCCCACAGGCTTCAACGTGGGCAACCCCGGCCTCGAAGCCGAGCGCACTTGGAGCTACGAAGGAGGCCTCGATTTCCACCCGCTGCCGGCTTTCACGCTGCGCGGCACCTATTTCAACCGCTACGGCCGCAACCTGATTGACTACGTGAGCACGCCCGGCAATGTCGTGCAGGCCGGCACCGGCTTCACCAATCTGAGCCCGGCCAGTACCTACCGCTACGCCCAAAACCTGTTTGCCGTGAGCACACAGGGGCTGGAGTTTGAAGCCAGCACCCGCGCCCAACTAAGCAAAGCGTTGCGCCTCGAAGGCAGCGTGGGCTACACCTACACCCACCTGAACGTAGACGGCAGCATTGTGTCGCAGTACCTGAGCAACGTGGCGAAGCAACTCGTGAGCGGCAACGTGAGCCTAGTGCACCGCCGCTTCACGGCCAGCCTGGGCGGGGTGTATAAGCAGCGCGCCAGCCAGCAGACTGTGGCCACCGCCACCGTCAACGATGCCCAGCTCACGCCCGATTACGTGGTCATCAACGGCCGGCTCGATGTGGCGCTGCTGCCCGAGCGCCTGTGGGTGGTGGGCCAGGCCCAGAACCTGTTCGACGCCAAATATTCCGACCTGCTGGGAGCGCAAATGCCCGGTCGCTGGCTGATGGCCGGCGTGCGGCTGGCGCTGCGGCGGTAGGGAAGGCCAGAACGGCCGGATAAAAAGAAGGTCATGCTGAGCGCAGTCGAAGCATCTCTACCGTACAAGTAATCCAATCGAATGGGTTTGCTATTGCGGTAGAGATGCTTCGACTGCGCTCAGCATGACCTTCTTTTTTGTCTGGATTGTCAGGTCGTCGAGGCTACCCAATCGCCGCCCGCAGCCAATCCTTCGCCTCTTGCAGCGTGCGGTGCTGGGAGGTTTCAATTTCGTAGTCGTTGGTTTCGGCTACGTTGTGGGTGTAGCTCTGTACCGAAATCTGGCCAAATACCGTTTCCGGCACGACGAAGCTGACGTGGCGGATGCCGGCGCGGTGGGCGCGGATATTCCAGTCGGTACGCATCCATTCCTGGTCGGCGGGCTTCACGGCTTGCACGTTGCGAGTGTCGGCTAGCCAGCCCAGCGGCTGCGTGCGGGCGGCTTCGGCTTCGTAAAGCTCCAAGCCCCGGTTCATGAGAAAGCGGAACTGCTCGCTGTTGGCGAAGCCGTGCCAGGAGATGATGAAACAGGGCACTTCGGGGGAATAGAGCATGCTGCCATAGGGCTCAGCGTGCACAACGGTATCGGACATGAACTAGCGGTATCGGGCAGGTGGTGGGAAGCGGAAATACGCGCCAGCCAAATGCCTCGCCCATACGCGGGCCGGTGCGGTGGGGTTGTCTGGGGCGGCACCGGGTGGGCGGGGCAGCCATCCGGCACTACCTTTGTGCCATCAATTCTTTCTCCGGAAGGATTGTTTTTATACAGAGGCGCTGAGAGACAGGCTCAACGACGCGCCGGCAACCACCCGCAACCGCGGCCCGGTGCCAATTCCTGACCATATAAAAACAACTGCCGTGCCTGCCGTTTCCGCTGCCTCGCTTGCTTTTCCTGGTCTTTTTCGTGCCCGTTTGTTGACGACGGGCCGCATGTTCGCGGGCTGTTGTTACTGTTGATTCCAGGCACTAGCGCCGCGTAGCTGAGGCTACGGTCGGTGCGGTTTCATTCCTTTTTACGGGTTTTTTGCTTTGCGGCACGGCTGCTCCGGGTGGAGCGGTAGCGTGGCGCGTTTCTATCTCTTTATGTTGAAAAAATCACTGGAGCTGCTCCGCGCGGAAGCAGCCGAAACGGGGGCGAACACCCTCAAACGCAGCCTGAATGGCGTGAGCCTGATTGCCATTGGCATCGGGGTAATTATTGGGGCGGGCCTGTTCTCGCTCACCGGCATTGCGGCGGCCAATAACGCGGGGCCGGCCGTTACCATCTCCTTCATCGTGGCGGCCGTGGGCTGCGCCTTCTCGGCGCTGTGCTACGCCGAGTTTGCGGCCATGGTGCCCGTTTCGGGCTCGGCTTATACCTATTCTTATGCCACGATGGGGGAGTTGTTTGCCTGGATTATTGGCTGGGATTTGGTGCTCGAATACTCGGTGGGGGCGGCCACGGTGGCCATCAGCTGGTCGCAGTACCTCATCAAGTTTCTGGGGAAATACGGGCTGCACATCCCGGCGCAGCTGGTGATGTCGCCGTTTGAAAGTGCGAAGCTGGCGGATGGCTCCACCGTGAGCGGCTTCGTGAACGTGCCGGCCATGCTCATCGTGCTGGCCATTACGGCCATCGTCACGCGGGGCACGAAAGGGTCGGCGTGGTTCAATGCGCTGGTGGTGGCCCTGAAGGTGGCCGTGGTGCTGGTGTTCATCGCGCTGGGCTGGCAGTACATCGACCCCGCCAATTACCAACCCTACATCCCGGCCAATACGGGCACCTTCGGTGAGTTCGGCCTGAGCGGGATTCTGCGCGGGGCGGGCGTGATTTTCTTCGTCTTCATCGGCTTCGATATCGTGGCCACCATGGCGCAGGAAACCAAGAACCCGCAGCGCAACATGCCCATTGGCATCCTCGGCTCGCTGGCGGTTTGTACGGTGCTGTTCGTGCTGTTCGGGCACGTTCTGACCGGTTTGGCTAATTACACCGAGTTCAAAAACAGCGCCGCCCCGGTGGCCATTGCCATCGAAAAAACGCCCTATGCCTGGCTGTCCTCAGCCGTGATTCTGGCCATTCTCATCGGCTACACTTCAGTGATATTAGTGGATTTGCTGGGGCAGTCGCGGGTGTTTTTCTCGATGTCGAAGGATGGGCTGCTGCCGCCGGTGTTCTCGCGGTTGCACCCCAAATTCAACACGCCGGCGCAGTCCAGCCTGCTGCTGGGCTCGTTCATTGCGCTGTTTGCGGGCTTCGTGCCCATCGCCGTAGTGGGCGAGATGACGAGCATCGGCACACTGCTGGCCTTTGTGATGGTGTGCCTCGGCGTGCTCATCATGCGGAGGACTAACCCCGACGCGCCCCGGCCGTTCCGCACGCCGTGGGTGCCGGTGGTGCCCATTCTGGGCATCATCGTGTGCCTCGTGATGATGGCCTCGCTGCCCTGGGAAACGTGGCTGCGCCTGGTGGTGTGGCTGGCGCTGGGCATGATTATTTACTTCGGCTACGGCAAGCGGAACAGCAAGCTGCGGCTGGCGCAGGAAGCGGCTGGCAGCCCACAGGTTTAGCCCCAGCGGGGCGGCATAGCGGTAGTAGAACCGACCCAATGTGGTAGCAAAAGCCCCGTAGGGGCGACACTCGTTCAACGAGTGTCGCCCCTACGGGGCTTTGCCGTTTTTCGGATTCGGCCTTACTACCGATATGTCGACCCGCTGGCCCTCAATGCGTGGTCAGCCCATTCGCGTCCAACTCTTCATCGTCCCGCACCCGGCTCAGGTCGCCTTCGAGGTCAATCTCTCCCTCCGCAGCAGTGGGAGTGAGGGGGCGCTGCTTGTACACATCCACGGCCCCGCAGCGGTCGAGGACGGCGCGGGCCTGCTCGGCTTCGGCGGGGGTGGTGGTAGCGATGGTGACCACGGCGTGCTCGGGGCCGGTGGCGGCGATGTGGGCTTGGGTATCATCGAGCTGGCTGCCGCTGAAGAGGTCGGTGAAAAACCGCGTCACGCTTTCGCGGAAGGGCTCGGCCGGCGCGCCGGCATCGGGCAGGTGCTGGGCTTGCAGGGTTTCCTGGGTGGCAATGTTGATGCTGCCGGGGGCGAGGCCGGCGGCCTGCGCCTGGGTGGCGGCAAACTCAGCTTCGGAAGCACTGGTGAATAAACCGACGATGATGCGGGGCATATAATAATAGGGGGAGGGTGTGCCGGTTCTACGGCGGCCCCGGCGGCCGGTTGTGGCGCGGCGGCGACGGCAATGTCCAAATACTTCCTACCTTTTGCCCATCTTTTCACTCCCTACCTCTTCAGTGCCCCATGGCCAACGCTAAAAAAGCCAAATACGCCGCCCGGTTCGAGAATTTCTTTCTGAATCTGCGCCTCAACCGCGACCAGTTTGCCGACATGGCCGCCTTCACCCTGCAAACCATCCGGCAGGCCGCCGGCGGCAAGTACAGCGCCGGGGCCGAGGCCCTCGACGTGGCCCTCACCGACTACCGCGCCACCCACGCCGGCCAGCTCTCCGGCGAGGGCCAGGCCAGCACCAGCACCCTGGCCCAGGCCCTGGTCGACTTCAAGGACTACGTGAAGCGCATGGAGCGCAAGGTCATCAACCCCGCCTACGACGAGAGCAGCGCCGACCTGCTGGCCATCTTCCCCAAGGGCCGCGCCGCCCTCACCAAAAGCGCCCAGACCGAGGTGGAGGACGCCTTCACGGCCTTTCTCGATGCCCTCGATGCCCGCCCCACGGTCTTCACCTCGCCCCAGCGTACGGAGGGCCGCAAGGTGCTCAAATCCCTCTCGGAGGCGCTGGGCCGCGCCGATGTAATGGCCAGCACCGCCGGCACCCAGCGCATCGACCTGCACGATGGCCGCGAAGCCTCCTGCCTGGCCCTGTACCACGTCTACCTCACGCTGCTGCTCGAATTCGCGGCGCAGCCGGAGCGGGCGGCCCCGTTTTTCGATTTCAGCAAAGCCGAAATGGGCGGGGGCAAAAAAGCCAAACTGCCCGTGCCCACCATGCCGAAAAGCTAGTTAAATGTGCTTTGTAAATAAAAAGCCCGTTCCGGACCTCCGGAACGGGCTTTTCTGTGCGGTTGAGGCGCTCCGGAGGTCCGGAGCGGCCATTTCTGACCGGAAACGCCTCCTCCGGACCTCCGGAGCAGCCATTTCTGAGCGGAAACGCCCCCTCCGGAGGTCCGGAGGGCGCATTTCCGGACGGTGAAGCTCACTCCGGACCTCCGGAGCGGCCATTTTCGCTTGGCGAAGGGGGTTCCGGTCCTCCGGAGGCCCGGCGGGCAATGCGTTGCCGCACGCCCGCAAATGGCGTCCACTTACCGGGCGGCCGCCGCCGGTGGCAGAATTTCAGCCAACCATTATGCGTAGCGCAATACCTTTACGCATTGCACCCGCCGCCGAACTTTTACCCCATTCAGGCAGTTGGCGGCTGAATCCCTGAGCTTATCGATGAACAAGACCCAATACCCTGGCCTGATACCTTCGCACGAACACGAGCGCCTCGCGGCGCTGCAGCCCTACCAGGTGCTGGGCACGCCGGGGCAGGAAGTGTTCAATGATTTTGTGAGCATCGTGGCCAAGCTTTTCGATATGCCCATCGCCCTGGTGAGCCTGGTGCGGTCCGACGACGTGGTGTTCATCGGCAACGAGGGCCTGCCCGAAGCCCTGGTCGTGAACCGCGAAGACAGCATGTGCTCGGTGGCCATCCTCCACGACGACCTCACCGAGTTCCGCGACATTGCGGCCGAGCCCTGCGCCCTCGTCAACCCCTTCGTGGCCCAGGAAATGAAGCTCGGCTTCTACGCCGGCCAGGCCCTGCGCACCCCCAAAGGCCTGGCCGTGGGCAGCCTTTGCGTTATGGACCGCCGCCCCCGCCAGCTCACCCCCTCCGAAGGCCGCCTGCTAAAGGACCTGGCCCAGGTAGCCCAGGAGCTGCTGCGCCTGCAAGCCGCCCTGGCTACCGGCTTCACCGTGCCCGATGCTTTGCCCACCCGCCTCGATGCCACTGTGCAGCAGTCGCTCACCCGCCTCGCCACCCTGGCCGAGCTGAACCAGTGGGAAGCCGCCGACACCGAGGAAGCCCGCCAATACGCCGAGTCGCGCCTCGACGAAGCCCGCTACCTGGCCCAGACGCTGTACCGCGAACTGCAAACGGTGCTGGCCGGGGTGGGGAAGTAACACCCGCCTTCAGCTGTCCCAATCGACCTTTTTCGCGGTTACCTTTGTTGATTCCCTGCGTCGAAAACCCTTCGGCGCAGCCCTCCAATCAACCCGAATTCCGTGATAGTTTGCATTGCCGAAAAGCCCAGCGTGGCCCGTGAAATCGCCACCGTGCTGGGTGCCACCCGCCGCATGGACGGCTACATGGAAGGCAACGGCTACCAGGTCACCTGGACCTTCGGCCACTTCTGCCAGCTCAAGGAGCCCGACGACTACCAGCCCGAGTGGAAGCGCTGGAGCCTGCACAACCTGCCCATGATTCCCGATTCGTTCGGCATCAAGCTCATGCGCCGCGACGAGGGCGTGGTAAAGCAGTTCCACACCATCAAAAAGCTGGTAGACGAGGCCACCGAAGTAATAAACTGCGGTGACGCCGGGCAGGAAGGAGAGGTGATTCAGCGTTGGGTATTGATGGAGGCCAAGTGCCGCAAGCCCGTGAAGCGGCTGTGGATTTCGTCGCTCACCGAAGAAGCCATCCGCCAGGGCTTCCAGAACCTGCGCGAGGCCAAGGAATTCGACTCCTTATACCAAGCCGGCAAGAGCCGCGCCGTAGGCGACTGGCTGCTGGGCCTGAACGCCACGCGCCTCTTCACCCTCAAATACACAACCTACCAGGACAAGCAACTCCTAAGCATCGGCCGCGTGCAAACCCCCACGCTGGCCCTGCTGGTAGAGCGCTGGCACGAAATCCAGAACTTCAAACCGGAGCCATACTGGGTACTGAAGACCGAATACCGGGGTACGCTCTTCAGCCACATGGCATCACCGGACAAGGCCAAAGACGCCGACGCCGCACCCGATACGAAGTCGCGGCTGCGCGCCCTGGGCTATTTCGTGACCGAAGAAGAAGCGAAAGAAGCCCTGGAAGCCGTGCGCCCCGCCCCGCTGCGCGTCACCGATGTGGAAATCAAGAAAGGTCGTGAGTCCCCGCCGCGTCTCTTCGATTTGACCTCGCTGCAAGTGCAGTGCAACAACCAGCTGGGTTTATCTGCTGAAGACACGCTGAAAATCGTGCAGGGCCTGTACGAGAAGAAAGCCGTGAGCTACCCGCGTGTCGACACCACGTTTCTGCCCGACGACCAGTACCCGAAAATCCCCGGCATCCTGCGCGGCATTGGCTACGATGCGCTCACCGGCCCGCTGCTGGCTACGAAAATCCCGAAGACGCCCAAGGTTTTCAATAACAACAAAGTCACTGACCACCACGCCATCATCCCGACAGGCGCGGCCGGCCCCGGCGGTGGCATGGAAACCAGCGTGTACGACATCATCGCGCGCCGTTTCATCGCCGCCTTCTACCCCGATTGCGAAGTGAGCAACACGACGGTGCTGGCCGAAGCCGCCGAGCGCCCCTTCCGCGTGCGCGGCCGTCAAATCCTGAACCCCGGCTGGCGCGTGGTCTACGGCGACCCCACCCAGCAGGCCGCCCCCAAACCAGCGGCCGCCCCGGGTGCGGCCGGAGCCGCTGCCGAAGCTGATGATGATGCCGTTTCCACGGTCCTGCCCAACTTCGTGAAGGGCGAAAGCGGCCCCCACGACCCGCGCCTAGAAAGCAAGATGACCCAGCCGCCCAAGGACTACACCGAAGCCACGCTGCTGCGCGGCATGGAAACGGCTGGCCGCAACATCGACGACGAAGAGCTGCGCCAGGCCATGAAGGAAAACGGCATCGGCCGCCCCAGCACCCGCGCCGCCATCATCGAAACGCTGTTTAAGCGCAACTACATCAAGCGCGAGAAGAAGCGCATCATTCCCACCCCGACGGGAGTAGAGTTGATTGGCTTAATCCGAAACCCCACCCTGAAATCGGCCGAGCTGACGGGCCAGTGGGAGCACAAGCTGCGCCAGATTGAGCGCGGTGAGCTGTCGTCGGAAGGCTTTTTGGGCGAGCTCTCGGCCTTGGTGCGCGAGATGGTGGCCGAGGTGAAGAACGACGGGCGCGGCCGCATGGTCACGTCCGGCAGCGCTGAGTTGGCGGTGCAGCAGGCGCAGGCCGGCAGCAGCAAAGTGCCCGCCGGCATGACCGGGGCCAAAACTGCGAAAGCGCCCGGCGCGGCCACGCTGCCCGGGGCCAATGGCCTCGGCTACTGCCCGGCCTGCAAAACCGGCCACGTCGTGCGCGGCAAAACGGCTTTCGGCTGCGTGCGCTTCCGCGAAGGGTGCACGTTCCGGCTGCCCGCCGAAGTGCACGGCAAAAAGCTGAGCGACCCGCAGGTGAAAGCCCTGCTCGCCAAAGGCCGCACGCCCGTGATGAAAGGCTTCGTCGGGGCCGAGGGACAGAAGTTCGACGCCGCTATTGGGCTCGATACCAGCTTCCAGCCCATCCTGCTGCAAGTGGCCGACAGCAAGCCCGGGGCCGCGCCCGATTCGGGCCTGATTCCGTGCCCGGTGTGCAAGCTCGGCACCATGCTCAAGGGCAAAACGGCCTACGGCTGCTCGCGCTTCCGCGAAGACTGCCAGTTCCGCGTGGCATTTGAATGGGGCGGCAAGCAACTCACCGAAACCCAGCTCAAGCAGCTACTGCGCAAGGGCGAAACCAGCGTTATCCGAGGCTTCCTCTCAGCCAAAACCGGCAACAAGTACGATGCCGCACTGAAGGTGGAGGAGGGGCGCGTGGTGCCGGTGTTTGGGTAGGGCTGGCTTTGGTACTTAATGGCCAACCTGAAATTGGTAATGCAGGCGCAGGCTGAGTAGGCGCTGCTGGTCGAAGTCAGTCGCAAAATACGGTTCAAGGCTGAAGGCGCTGAAGCCAGTACCCGCAGGCAGGCGGATGTTGGCACTTAGGAAGCCCATGGTGGGCAGTTCGCTGGCCGAACTGAGCGTTGCGGCCATGTTCGGATTCAACGGTACCGAACCAAGCGAGGGAAATGCAAGGCCCGCCAGGAGCGTGCCGCCGCGCTTCGAGCCAAAGCCAGAACCCAAGCCCAACCGGGAATAATAATTGCCGATGCTACCCGCGCCGTAGCCCCCATCAAACTGGCCGTAGAACCAGCGCCGACTGCCCAACCAGAGCTGCACATCGGGCATCACATTGTAGGTAGGGCGCAATTCTGGCTCCGCACGCTTGGGCGAGCCAAAAGCCAGCTTGCCGATATGAAGGCCCGCGTGATACCCAATACTGAAGTCTTTGGCGGGATTGAAACGGAAGTGACCCTCTACGAAAGGATTGATATCGAGCAGTTGATAGGTGCGCGTTGGGGCCGCGTCGGGAATAGTAATTGCGCCTCGTAGAGCTTGTGGAGCATAGCTCACCACGTCGGTACCTGCCCACACGCCCATGCCGACCGTGCCCAGCGTGGCGCGGCCACCTGGGTGCACTTGGTAGGCCACCTGCCCACCGGCGGCGCGGTAGCGGTGCTTATACCCATCGCGCGATGCTGGAATTTGAGAGCCCGGGGAACTGTCGCAGCCACTGCCGCTACTGCTGACATCATAGAAAGAATCCTGCGTGAAGCCGCCAGTCAGGCCTCCCACTGCGATATCAACCGTCCGCACCGAGTCTGGGGCCGGGCTTTGGCTGGTGAGCACAAATACCGTGGCGGCCAACCCTACCGGCAGCAAGCGCGGCAATGGCAGAGAATGCAGAAAGTCCAACGACCAAATAGTGGATTGGTTAACCAGCCGGGTCGAACCGCTAGCCAAAAGCTGACTCGCCTCCACGGCTAGCACCATCAATAGCAACCCCCTCACCACCGTGGTTTCGGGTTGTGTGAGCGCAGTAGCCGACAGTGCCGCCGTGAGACCCAGCAGGCCCACCAGCACCAATAGATAGCGGCTAGCTGGCACCGGCTGGGCAGCTTCGAACTTATAAATAGGCGAGGCAGACGGCCGCCGCACGCGCCACACCCAAAGCCCCAGCGCCAGCAACCCCAGCGGCAGCAGCCACATCTGCAGCTCCAGCCACCGGGCACCCAGCACCGAATGAACATCGCCCGCCACCGGCTCGCTGGCCGCATCGCGCCAGAAAGCCTGCGCAAAGCGCCCCAGCAGCAGCAGCCCCGTTTGCAGCAACAGCCACGAGCCCACCGGCCAGCGCCGCTTGCGGGTGGCCAGTAGCACGCCGCCCACCGCCGCGCACAGCAGCAGGGCCAGCAGTTGCGTGGGGGCCACCGGCAGGCTGTGTAAGGCCGTAGTTGGCAGTAGGCCCGCCTGCACCTGGCAATACCACGGCAATGTGCCGGCTGCATAGGTAAGTCCCCAGACTCCGGTAGTAGGCTCCCCAAAGCAGCAGCCCGTGAGCACGCAGCCCACGCACTGCACCACCAGCGCTGCGCACAGCGGCAGGGCCAGCGCATCGAGCACGGCCCAGCCCAGGCCCAGCCAGCGGCGCAGGGCTACTACCGTCAGCGCCGCCGCCAGGCTACCGCCCAGAATGGAGCGCGCCGTGTCGGTTGGCGCGTTGCTGAACAGCAGGCTGCTCCAGTCGCCCACCGGGTGGGTGATGAGCTTGGTTCCCAGGATGAGGGCCAGGCTGCTGGCCGCCACCAGCGTCAGCCAAGGGCGGAGCGGGAAGCCGCGCCGCCAGCCTTCCCAGAGCAGCAGCAACACATTGGTGAGCGTGGCCAGTAGGTAAAACGGCGTGTAGTAGTCGTGGCCCGGCGTGTAAGGTAGCGTCATGGTTAGGGTCAGTTAAGAGGCTCTGTGGATAGCAGCCCCTAAACTTACCTTTCTACCTAAAGATATTGCAACCCAATTTGTGCAAGTATCAGACTCTTGAATCAGTTATAATAAAAAATTAAATAACTGTAATACAATGGATAATATGGGATTATTTAGACTTTATACCGTGCTGAAAACTTCATGACTGAGCCAGCTCCGGCTGATGTGTCGGCGGTGCCGCGCTCTCCCGGTATTCCACCAGATTCTTCACCATGCCTTTGAAAATAATGCCGTGAAATGGCAGCACCGAGTACCAGTACAGCCGCCCGGCCAGGCCGCGCGGGCGGTAGGCGGCCAGCTGCTCCACGGCGTGCGAGCCATCGGGCTGGTCGAGGATGCGGAACTGGAGCCAGGCCTCGCCGGGGAGCTTCATTTCGGCGTAGAGCAGGAGGCGACGGCCGGCTTTATCGGCTACCAACACGCGCCAGAAATCGAGCGGGTCGCCGGCGCGCAGGCGGCTGGGCGAGCGCCGGCCCCGGCGCAAGCCCACGCCGCCCACAGCCTTGTCCATGAGCCCCCTGATGCGCCAGAGCCAGTCGGTTTTGTACCAGCCCCGCTCGCCGCCGATGCGCCAGATATTGTCCAGCACCTCCGCCACCGGCCGAGTGAAGGGCATGAGCTGGCGGTCGAAGAACATGCCGTTTTTGGGAATCTGGATGGCGTCCATGTAATTCTGGCGCATCACGCCGGAGCTCAGCGCGTCGCTCCAGCTGCTCACCACCTCGTTTTGCTCGATACGCTGGAAGGCCAGGGCCAGGGCCGCGCGGTAGTCCATGCAGGTATGCGGAATCACGGCGCTGATGCTGTTTTTGGGGTCGCAGATGGTGTCGTTTTTCAGGCTTTCGACCAGGCTTTGGGCCAGGGAAAAGGTGGTGCTCGTGACCAGATAAAGCCACCACGACGACAGCCGGGGCGTGAGCACGGGCACTGTCACAATCCAGCGCTTGTAGCCGCGCTCGGCTGCCAGGCCCAGCAGCATTTCGCGGTAGGTGAGCACATCCGGCCCGCCCACATCAAAGGCCCGTCCGAAGCAGGCCGGATTATCCAGCACATTGGTGAGGTAGAACATGATATCCCGAATGCCAATGGGTTGGCAGCGCGAGTTCAGCCAGCGCGGCGTCACCATCACCGGCAGCTTCTCCACTAAATCCCGAATGATTTCAAACGAAGCCGACCCTGAGCCAATGATGATGCTGGCCCGCAGCACAGTGAGCCGGGCCGTGGTAGCTGCGCTCAGCACGTTTTCCACGGCGCGGCGCGAGCGCAGGTGCACACTCAGGTCGTGGTCGTTGGCAATGCCGGAGAGATAGATGACCTGCCGGGCCGTGGTGGTATTGAGGTAGTCGGTGAAATGCTGCGCCGACTGCTGCTCCTGCTGGAAAAAGTCCTCGTTGCCGCCGCTCATGGAGTGCACGAGGTAGTAGGCCACATCAATATCGGTGGGTACGGCGGCCAGAGTCTTGGGCCGGAGCAGGTCGCCCTTCACCACGCTCACATGCGGGTGCAAGGCTTCGGGCAGTGTTTCGGGCAGGGCAAAGCGGCGCGGGTCGCGCACCAGGCAGATGATGTCGTGGCCGGCCTCGGCCAGCAGCGGCAGCAGGCGCTGGCCAATGTAGCCGGTGGCCCCGGTGAGCAGGATTTTCATAAGGTCGCGGCGGGGGCGTGGAACGTGTGGCGGCGCTCCCACTTTGGTGTAACGGCCTGGTGGCGCGCTTGTTTGGCTACTGCCGCACGCGTGCCCGCAACCCTGACGCTGAATCAGCATCTTTGCGCCTATGAAACACGCCTTACACCTGCTCGCCGCCAGCCTGCTGCTCACCACCACCGTGGCGCAGGCCCAAACCAAGTTCAGCATCCCACCGCTGAGCCCGACCACCCACATCCACCAGAACTTCTCCACATCCTACATCGACCTGACGTACTCGCGGCCCTCGCTGCGGGGCCGCACGGCCTTCGGCGGGGTGACTCCGTATGGCACGGTGTGGCGCACGGGGGCCAACACCATCACCAAAGTGCGCTTTGGCGAGGAGGTGAAAATCAACGGCCAGGTGGTGCCGGCCGGGGCCTACGCCCTGCTCACCATCCCCGATGCGAAGGAGTGGACCTTCATCCTGAACCGCGACACCGCCCAGTGGGGCTCCTACGAGTACAAGCAGGCGCTCGACGTGCTGCGCGTGAAAGCCAAACCCACCAAGCTGGCCGCCCCCGTCGAAACCATGAGCCTGACCGTGGAAAACCTCAAGCCCGCCTCCGCCGACCTCGTTATGACTTGGGACCGCACCCAGGTGGCGCTGCCAATCGTGGCCGACCCTGACCGCGTAGTGATGGGCCAGATTGAGCAGGCCATGAAGGGCGAAAAGAAGCCCTACGTCTCGGCCGCGCAGTATTATTACAATACCGGCAAAGACCTCACTACCGCCATCGGCTGGCTCGATGAATCCATCAAAGCCAACCCCAACAGCTACTACGCCTACTACTGGAAAGCCAAGCTGCTCCAAAAACAGGGCAAAAATCAAGAGGCCATCGCCGCCGCCAACAAGTCAATGGAGTTCGTGAAGGATGATAAAAACGAAGTATCGAAAGCCGAATACACGCGCCTGAATCAGGAAGTGCTGACGGCGGCCGGCGCGAAGAAATAGCTCTTCTGCAACCCGTTGCCCTATTTATTGCGGCACAAAAAAACGCCCCGCATTATTTGCGGGGCGTTTTTTTGTAAGAGCCAAACAAGAATTACTGCACCACCACTTTCTGGCGGGCAGTGCCGCTGGCGGCCTGCACCTCCAGCACGTAGATGCCGGCGGGCTCGCGGCTCAGGTCGAGGGCGAGGGGCGTGGCGCTGGTCCAGGCTTGCGTTTGCACGAGGCGGCCGGCCACGTCCAGCACGCGCACGGTGGCGGGGTTGGCCGTGGTGCGGGCGGCTTGCAGGGTGAAGCGTCCGCCCAGGGCCGGGTTGGGCGATACCGTGAGGCTGGCTTGCAGGCCGGCATCGGTGCGGGTGGCCAGGGCCGTGCCGCTGTAGCGGTTCACAACTCCCGTGATGCCCGTAGACTTAATCTGGATGCCCGCCGACCAGCCCACGGTGGGGCTCACAAACTCGGCCCCGATGTGGTTGAAGGTGTTTTCGAGCGCCACCCAGGTCTGGCCGTTGTCGCGCGAGTAGGAGGAGCCCTGGTCGCCGTTGCCAAAGTCGATGCCGGTCGAAACGTACTGGCTGGTGCCGGGCACCATGCTCAGGCCCGCGCCGTGCAAGGGGCCGGAGTAGGTAACGGCAGTCCAGGTAGCACCGCCGTCGGTGGTGCGGTATAGGCCGTGGTTGAGGCCCCCCAGGGCATCCAGCGTGCAGAGTAGCCCATTCTGGGCATCGCGGAAGGAGAGGGTAGCCGGACCACCCAGACTGGGGGCGGCGGTGGCTACGGTCCAGGTCAGGCCCTTGTCCGGCGAGTGAAATACGCGTCCCTCCGTGGTGACGAACCAGATGTGGTTGCCCACCGCTGCGGGCGCAGTATTCACCGGATATTCCCCCAGCGGGGCAGCGGGCGGGGCGGCCACCGGGGCCCAGGTGAGGCCACCGTCGGCCGTGGTATACATCTCCATCTGGTTGGTCCCGGGCAGCGGGTCGCCCACGGTCAGGCCATCGGTGGCCGAGAAAAAGTGAATCAGGTCCGGGTAGCTGCTGGCGCTGGCATACACGGTGGCGCTGTTCTGAATGGTCCACGTCTGGCCGCCGTCGGTGGTGCGGAGGATGCGGCCGCCCGTATTGTTGTTCAGAAACGTAGTAATCCAGGCCGTGGAAGCACTAATGGCCGAGAGGGCCGTGAAGTCCTCATCCGCACCGGTTTGGATGGGCAGGTTGGTGACCGTCCAGTTCTGGCCGGCGTTCACGGTGCGGGCCACCTGAGGTATCGAGTAGGTACTCGAAGTGCCCGTGCCCACGGTCCAGGCCGTGTTTGCATCCACCGCATCAATGTAGAAGGGCGCTATATTGGGCGCAAAGCCGACGGATTGGCCAACCCACTGAGCCTGGGCCGTAAAACCCAGCAAGCAAAAGCCGAGGCAGGAAAGGAAATGTTTGTTCATAAATAAAAGGAAGAAAAAAGGGTGATTTCGTCTCGGTAGATTGCCAAATTAGGCCGTTGGTTGCCCGGCGGCGCAATTATTTTTCCTGTTGGCTGACCATTTGCGTGAAGCTTTTGGCCGCGTTGGTAAATTCAGACGGAATAAGCACCACCGTCGTGGTATTATTATCAATACCGATTTCCGACAGCATCTGCATCCGGCGCAGCTCCAGCGCGATGGGGCTTTTCTCCATTTCCAATGCGCCCTGCGTGAGTTTTATCGAGGCTTCCAGCTCTGCCTCAGCTTTGATGATGCGGGCGCGCTTCTCCCGAATAGCTTCCGCCTCACGCGCCATGGCCCGCTGCATGGATTCCGGGATTTCCACGTCCTTGATTTCGACCAGCTCAATCTTTACGCCCCAGTTTTCGGTGGCCGCGTCCACAATCTGCATCAGCGAAGCGTTGATGGCGGCACGCTCCCGCAACACCTCATCCAGTTGGTGCTGGCCGATGATATTGCGCAGCGCCGTAACCGACAATTGATAAACCGCCTGGTTAAAATTGGCCACCTTAATAATGGCATCGGCCGGATTCACCACCCGAAACCACAGCACGGCGTTCACCTTAATGGTCACGCTATCCTTGGTGATGGTTTCCTGCTGCTCCAAATCCACGGTTTTGGTGCGGATATCAATGGTCTGCTGGCGCTCGATAAACGGGATTATCCAGTACAATCCCGGCCCGCGCCCGCCCACAAACCGGCCCAATCGAAATACAATTGCCCGCTCGTATTCCTGCGCAATGCGAATACCGGAGAGGAGGAGCGCCACAATGATGAGGAGAATAACGGACAGCGACATGACCAAAAGGGGTTAGTGAGGTTTTGGGAGATGTATCGCTGTTGGGATGCGAGCATTACAACCGGAGAATATGGTAAACGAATAGGGAGAATAGCTACTTGCGTTTTCGGTTGGCGAATGTCCCAATCATACCATTCAATTTTGCGGATTCCGCTGTTGAAATACGGCCTTCTTGTTCGGTAGCATTAATTAAATCAACCGCGTAGTCATACTCAATCAGCCCTTTAATTTTCCCACGATTTAGAATTTTGCGCAGTTTGTCCTCACGCAAATAGCCCAACTCTTCTGCGTGAACTTTCCCCCAGAAGTATTCAACCGCTTCACCAGTTGATTCCTGAAAGAAAGTAAAGACGTCTGCTGCTCTGTAATCAAGAGACCGAATATTTCTGTATGCAGGTGCTGGATTTAAAATGGAAATTTTCCACTCAGTATAAGTATTTGCGAAGTGCTCGATATTCTCTTTTGAAAAGGCTGTGGGTGGGAAGGTTTTAAATGCATCAATTGCCAAATCAATTGCCTTTGCAAGTCTTGAAGATTCAACGTCATATTCCTTTTTTACAGGCATGAGCTTTTTGCTGGATTAAGCTTGAAACTTACCGCCCCACTACCGGCAACACCGCCACACTTTCGTGTCCGGCGGCATCAATACTCACCACGCCAAAAATGAAATTATCCTTGCTGATGGGCAGGTCGGCTTTGGTATCGGAAACGGGGAAGCGCTGCTGCCACTGGGGGGCGCTGGTTTCGCGCACCAGCACCACGTAACTGCTGGGTTTGGGGCCGGTGGCGGGGGCCTGCCAGCGCAGCTCGGTGCGGTTGGTGAGGTTGGCGGTGAGGACTTCGACCTTGGCGGGGGCGGCGGGGGCCAGGGCCAGGCCGGCCATGGTGGCGAGGTTCACGCCGGCGTTGCGGCGCAGGTAGGCGAAGTCCACGCCTTCGGTTACGTCGCCGTAGGCGCGGCCCTTTTCGGTGCGCAGGTCCTGGTGCTGGTGGGTGAAATCCTCGTTCATCTCGGTGAAGCGGACGGCGGCGAAGCCCTGCTGGTTGAAGGGTGTGTGGTCGCCGCCGCGCAGGAAGCGGTCGGGCCGGTACTCAATGGCGACCTGGTGGCCGTGGCCGTAGAGCTGGGCCATGCGGGCAGCGTAGCGGGCCAGCTGGCGGCTGGGTGCGTCGTTTTCGGAGCTGAGCTGGCGGCGGATTTTGGCCTGCTCGGGCGTTTCATTGGCCGGCACGCCTTCGCTGAACACGCGCAAGTGTTTGTCGTCGCTGATTTCGGGGTCGAAACCGTGGGAGTTGCCCACGATGTCATTGTTCAGCATCGCAATCAGATTCCAGCCTTCCTTTTTGGCGCGCTCGGCGAGGTGGCCGGAGCCGTAGAGTCCCTGCTCTTCGCCCTGCACGGCCACAAATTTGAGGGTGCAGGGAAACGTCTGGCCGGCCAGCACGCGGGCCAGCTCCATCACCAGCACGGTGCCGGAGCCGTCGTCGTTGGCCCCGGGTGCGTCAGCGGTGGCGTTCATCACGTCCGAAACGCGGGAGTCGATGTGGCCGCTGACGAGGATGACGCGGGTATCGGTGGGGTCGGTGCCGGGCAGGGTGGCCAGCACGTTGGCCATGAGCACGGGCTTGTTGATGCGGCGGCCGTCGGGCTTCACGGTGAAGGTGTCCATCTCGACGGTCATTCTTCCGCCGCCGGCTTTGCTGTATTTCTCGAACTCGCTTTTGACCCAGTTGCGGGCCGCGCCGATGCCGCGCGTGGGGCTCTGGGTGTCGCTCAGCGTGTGGCGCGTGCCGAAGGAAACCAGCTTGCGGATATCGGCTTCGAGGTTTTTGGCTGAGATTTCATCGACCAGTTTTTGAATGGTAGGGTCGGCGGGCGGCAGGAGCGGGGCGGGCTTTTGGGCGAGGGCGGCGAAGGGCGCGAGCAGGAGGAGGGCGGCGAGTTTCATGGAGGTAAACTTACGGGAGTGAACGCAACTCCCCTCCTTACCAGGGAGGGGATGTTTGGCTGAAAGCCAAACGGGGGTGGTTGTGGGCGTTTGCACGTCTGGAGGGAATACGTTCCGACCGGCGCACACGCCACAACCACCCCCGTTTTCGCTGGCGCGAAAACATCCCCTCCTTGGTAAGGAGGGGAGTTTGATGTTCTACTTACTTTTTATAAAACGGCTCAATCGTTTTGAAATACGGGTTCACACCCTCTTCCGAAGTCACATCCAGCAGCATCAAATCGACGAACTGGTACACGTTGGTTTTGCCTTCGAGCACGGGGCCGAGCTCCTGCATGAAGCTGGGGTCGGGGTTGGAGCTGATGAAGGCGAGGAGCAGGCGGGGCACGTCAGGGTTGTTGGCCAGCTGCATCTGGGCCACGTAGGCGGCTTCGATGTGGGGCTGGGTGGCGGCCCAGGCAGCAATGGCGTCGGTGACGGCGGTGGGGGCTTCGGCGGGCTGGCTGAGCATCACCTGGGCATCGCCGCCGGCGGGCGAGAGCGGGCCGGTGAGCTGGCCATTGAGCAGGGCGGCTAATTCGTCTTTGGGCAGGAGCTTGCCGGCGGGCGAGAAGGGGTTCAGCACGCAGTCCTGGCCCTGCACCATGTTGAAGAAGGCGTGGCCGGGGATGCGCACGTAACTCACGGCGCCGTTGTCCACGCCGCCGTCGGTGAGGCGGGGGGGCGAGGAGAAGATGGGCAGCTTGCCGTCGTTGAGAATCTGGAGCTGGATTTCCTGGCCTTCGGCGAGGACAACTTCGCCGGTGCCGATGCCTTCCATGGGGGCCAGAATCATCAGGATTTCTTCCTGCAGCAGGGCCTGGTAGAAGGCGGGGCGGGCGTTTTCATCGGTGGCGGCCAGCAGCAGGAGCTGCTCCAGCACGTTCTGGGGCTCGAAGGGGAAGGGCTCCGGCTCGGGCATCTGGAAGGTGGGCACGGCGGGCTCGGGCTCTACCGGGGCCGTGAATTTGGCGCCCTGGTAACGGGGGCCGCCGGCGGGCTTTTCGGCCGGGGCCGAAGGGGTGGCGGGGGTGGCAGGAGCGGCCGGCTTTTCGTCGGCGGGTTTGTTTTTGAGGAAGTCGAGCAGGCCCATGGGGAATTCAGTTTTGCTGGTGGATTGAGGTGCAATCTACGGCGAAAAATGGGTTTTGGGAGGGTGGAATGGGGATTAAGGACGATGACAACGCGGAAAAAAGCACGTCATGCTGAGCGTATTCGAAGCATCTCTACCGCAATGCTATTCCTTTCGATTGGAATTAGTTGCGCGGTAGAGATGCTTCGAATACGCTCAGCATGACGTGCTTTTATCAAGCATTTTGCCCCCTCAATGGCACTTATCAATCTGGGCCTGCACGTCATTAATGGTGCGGGGAGCGCCTTCATTGCCCCAGTGGCTCTCGATGTAGTTGAGCAGGTTGGTGAGCTGGGCGGGGCTCAGGCCCTTGTTGCTGGGCATGATGTTGTGGTAGCCGACGCCGTTGACTACAATGACCTCATTCTGGCCGTTGCGAAGCAGGCAGGCCAGCTCGGCGCGGTGGTCTACTAAGTAATCGGATTCGGCCAGGGGCGGGATGAGGCGGGCGAGGCCCTGGCCCTGGTCGCCGTGGCAGCTGGCGCAGTGCTGGGCGTAGAGCTTTTCGCCTTGGTGGCGGTTGTTGCTGAAGCAGCCGGGGAGGAGCAGGAGGAGGGCTGCGAGCAGAAAGCAGGGGCGGAAGGGCATTGAAATAGCAGGGAACTCAGGTTAGAGCACGGTTAGCGATGTAGGGGCGGGGTCGTACCCGGTAGGGCCTGCCCCCGCCCGGACGTTCGCATCATTACAACGGTGCCGTTCAACGGCGGGCGGGGGCAGGCCCTACCGGGTACGACCCCGCCCCTACATCGTCTACTACTTCCCGGCCACGCCCTTTTTGCGGCTGTCGATTTCGGCCAATAGCACCGGGATTTCGGCCATTAACCTAGCCACTTCCTTGGGGTTGAGGCTGTCGTAGAGGCCGCGAATGTGGCCCTGGTCGTCCACGAGGGCGAAGGTGCCGTTGTGGGCGAAGCCGCCGGGGGCCTGCTGGTCGGGCATAGCGGCGGTGAAGTAGGCTTTGGCCAGCTGGAAAACGGTGTCTTTGGCGGTGGGCTCGCCGTGGGCACCGGTGGTGGCGAAGTGCCAGCGGTTGGCATCGGTGATGCCGAGGCGCTGGGCGTAGTCTTTGAGGACGGGGATGGTGTCGTGGGCCGGGTCGATGGTGTGCGAGAGGATGGTCAGGCGCGGGTCCTGGCCGTATTTGGCGTACACTTTCAACAGCTCGGCCTGCATTTTGGGGCAGATGCCGGGGCAGGTGGCGAAGAAGAAATCGGCGATGTAGGCCCGGCCGGCGAAGGTTTGGTTAGTGAGCGTCTGGCCGGCCTGGTCGACGAGGCGGAACCGGGGCACGGTGGCGAAGACGGTATCGGCGGGGCCGCCGTCGGCGCGGGGCTGCACGTCACGCTCGCCCATGATGGGCAGTTTGGCGGCTTCCTTGGGCGGCTCGGTGCAGGCGGTGGTGAGCAGGGTGGCGGCCAGCGCGGGCAGCAACAGCAGGCGATTGAACATGGGCGGGGTTATTTGGAAGCGGGGGGCAGCACTTCGCCGGCGGCGGGGTGCTCATTGTGGAAGCGGGTGGCCGAGTCGATAGTGGCCTTGTACTGGCGCTGCACGGCGTCGAGAATCAGCTTCTGCTGCTGGAAATAGGCGAGGCGGGTGGCGGCCGTGGCCGTGGTATCGGGGGCTTTGTACTGGTGCATCCAGCTCATCATGGCCTTATCGGCGGCCAGCAGGCCGTGGATGTAGGGCGCGGGGGCCTCGGAATGGTAACCGGAGAGCTTGGCCTTGAGCTCGTAGAGCTGGCTGGTTTGGGCCATCAGGGAGTCGTGCTGATTCATGAGGGCCATTTCGGCGGCGCTGACGGGCGAGGCCGCGCCGTTTTCGGCGATGGGCTTGTTGGGAGAGGAGCAGGCGGCCAATACCGGCACCGAGGCCACTACGGCGGCGCGGAGCGCATTTTTAAAGGGGCTTTTCACGAGGCAAAGGTACGGCCGGCGGCCGTGAGGGAACGGTGAGGCGGGAGGGAGGAAGACTGTGGCGGGACCGGGAAAGCCCGTGGCGGTACCGAGGAAGGTTGGGGCGGCAGGGAGGGAAGCCGTGGCGGGACCGAGGATGGGTGGGGCGGGACCGAGGAACATCGGGGTGGGACCGAGGGACGGTGAGGCGGGAGCGAGGAGAGTCGTGGCGGCAGGGAGGAAGGCTGTGGCGGGACCGAGGAGAGTCGTGGCGGGACCGAGGAAAAAAGTGCGAAATCAAAAACCGGAGTCAACCGGTTTGTCATCCTGAGCGTAGCGAAGGACCTTATCATGATTGCGCTGGTCGAATTACTGCAAACAGCTCAGCGGCGATAAGGTCCTTCGCTACGCTCAGGATGACAAATTTTCATCCACCATTCCACTCATCCACCAAACCACCACCATATGAAAACCCGTCAACTGGGCCGCTCCGGCCTCACTGTATCGACCCTGGGCCTGGGCTGCATGGGCATGTCCGATTTCTACGGCGGCCAGGACGATGCCGAAAGTACCCGCACCCTGCACCGCGCCCTGGAGCTGGGCGTGACGTTCTTCGATACGGCCGATATGTATGGCCCCTACAAAAACGAGGAGCTGGTGGGCCGCGCCTTCAAAGGCAAGCGCGACAGCGTGATTCTGGCCACCAAATTCGGCATTCAGCGCGACCCCAACGACCCCACCCGGCGCGGCATCAACGGCCGGCCCGAGTACGTGAAATCGGCCTGCGAAGCCAGCCTCAAGCGCCTCGGCACCGATTATATCGACCTATATTACCAGCACCGCGTGGACCCCAGCACGCCCATCGAGGAAACCGTGGGGGCCATGAGCCGGCTGGTGGAGGAGGGCAAAGTGCGCTTTCTGGGCCTGAGCGAGGCCGCGCCGGCCACCGTGCGCCGGGCCGTGGCGGTACACCCCATCGCTGCGCTGCAAACCGAGTATTCGCTCTGGAGCCGCGAGCCGGAGGACGAGATTTTACCCACCGTGCGCGAGCTGGGAGTGGGCTTCGTGCCGTATTCGCCGCTGGGCCGGGGCTTCCTCACGGGCCAGATTAAGCGCTTCGAGGACCTGGCCGAGGACGACTACCGCCGCCACACGCCCCGCTTCCAAGGCGAGAACTTTCAGAAAAATCTGGATTTGGTGACCCGCATCAATGACTTGGCGAAGCAGAAGCGTTGCACCGCCAGTCAGTTGGCCTTGGCCTGGGTGCTGGCGCAGGGCGAGGACGTGGTGCCCATTCCGGGCACCAAGCGCGTGAAATATCTGGAGGAGAATCTGGGGGCGCTGGAAGTGGAATTGACGAAGGACGAGCTGGCGCAGCTGGATGAGATTGCACCGAAGGGCAAGGCGGCGGCGGGGCTGCGGTACCCGGCGGCGATGATGGGCTCGGTGAACGGGTAACGACTATCATTGCGAGTGGAGCGCAGCGGAACGCGGCAATCCGTCCTCTGAATGCGACCAACCCTGAGATGTGATAAAGTTTTTTTAAACACAAAAAGCCCCGGTACTGCGAAGTATCGGGGTTTTGTGGTAAAAGAAAGGGTCTGGTTTTGACAGGACGGATTGCTTCGGCTCCGCCTCGCAATGACAGACGCTAGCTCGGCAGCAAGTCAATCCAGCCATCCTCGCTCACTACTACGGCCAACACGGGGTACTTGCTGCTATTCACGTAGCGCAGGGCACCGTTGTAGCGGGAGCCACGGGAGGAGTCGCCTTTTTCGGTGGCCAGACCGTCAAGGATGACGCCGATGGCGTGGCACATGGCGTTGGGTTCGATGAGCACGGCCCCGTCGATGTTGGTGACTAGGCGCAGCACGGAGGGCGTCATGATGCGCGGGACTACGCGGAAGCTTTGGCGGGTGAGTCGCTTGGCCTCGTTGGCGGCCCCGGTGGTGATGACCAGGATGGTGCCGTTGGGCTGGGTGGTAGCCTGTTGGGCGAGGTCCCAGAGGTAGCCGATGCTGTCGCGGTCCAGCGCCGGAAACACGATGCGGACGATGCGGGCGAAGTTATCGGCCGCGACCTGGCCCTGGGGCAGGCGGGGCGTGTTGCTCACCACGCGCATGAGAACGTGGCCGGCGTGGCTCACCTCCCAGCTGTAGTGGTTGGTGAAATGGACCGTGACCAGCGGCTCAAACTGCGAGTCGGACTCGGGCACGAGCTGGCCCAGGCCGAAGACGTGCGAGGCGTCCGAAATCAGGGCGGTGTGGCCTTCACTCAGCTCCAGCAGCTTGCGGATGGAGCGGTGGTCGCGCATGGGAACGGGCGTTTCCAGGGTGAGCACGGGCACCACGGCCGGGTGCTGGCGGCGGCTCACCAGCATCGTGCCGATGCCTTCGTCACCCTCGTGGCGCAGGGCGGCTACGCCGTTGCAGGCGTCGTAGAGGCCGTGGGTGCCGGCGGGGGCCACGCGCAGCATCAGCCGGCGGCCGGCCGAGCGGAGGACTTCGTTGTAGTCGCGGTCGAGGACGGGCTGGTCGTTGTCGGCGGTGTCGGCTTCGCGCAGGGCGCGGGTGCAGTCGTGCATGAACTCCAGCACGGCCGCGTGGGGCAGGTTGGCGGGGCGGCCCGAGCCGGGCTTGGGCAGGGCGTAATAATTATCGTAGCACTCGGCCGAGAGCTGGAGCACCACCGTCACGAGGTAGCCCTGCAAACTCACCGGGGTGGAGCAGAACGAGCGGCGGCTTTCGTGGCGGCTGGCGGTGAGGCCTTGCAGGGTGGTTTCGGTGGCCTGGCACATGAGCTCGTACCAGTGCTGCTTCTCGAACCGGTCGTGGTCGTTGGGGTGCAGGTGGTACACGGAGCCCTGAGGTCCTTTGTCGGCTTCGAGGGCGGTGGCCTTGACTTTTACGTCCCGGAAATCGGCGGGCGAATAGCGCACGGAAGTAGGTTCCAGCACCACGGCATCGGGCTCGTCGCCTTCCTTCGCGGAAGCAAATCCTAATAAGAAAACCTCGGGCCGCAGGCTGCGGTCGAGGAGATTAAAAACCCCCTCAGCAAAGAGTTGGGCAGAAACGCGAAACAGGCTTTGGTGTTCCCACATGGGCAAATACAGAACGGTCGGGACCCGTCGCGGACCCGGCTTCGCCCCGAACTACGCAAAAAAAAGATGGATAGTGGTGCGCCGAAACAAATTTCCTGCCTAAGTGCTTCCAGCATTTCTCTTAAAGGCTGCACAAGTCGTATCTTCGGTACCACGCCGCCGGCCGTAGCCGCCTCTCCCTCACCTCCCCATCCCTCGCAAGCTTATGCTCTTCGTCGACATGCTTTTTGTGATGGCGGTGGCCATTTCTTTTATCCCGATTCTGACCGGGTACTGCGCTCACAGTCGGGGCCGGTCGTTCTGGCTGTGGTTTGCGCTGGGCTGGTTGCTGCCGCTGGTGTCGTTCTTCCTGCTCTTCGCCCTCATTGCCCGCGACGAGCTGAGCCCCGGCCGCCGCCTGCTCGGCGAAGCCCGCGAAATCCTGCGCGAAGCGGAGGAAAAAGCTAGGACGAAAACGAAGCTATAAGAAGAAATTCGCGCGAATCGGTAAGCCTTAACGGTTAACGGTTTCCCAAACGCCAGTCTTCGCTGATGGCCCGCGCCACCCACGCTCCGGTGCTGAAGCAGCCTTGCAACAGGTAGCCACCAGTCGGCGCTTCCCAGTCCAGCATCTCGCCGGCCACGAAGGTCCCCGGCCGTTGCCGCAACATCAGCTTATCATCCACCGCGGAGAAAGCAATGCCGCCCGCCGTGGAAATAGCTTCATCCAGTGGCCGCAGGCCCGTGACGGGTAATGGCAAGGCCGTGAGTAGCGCCGCCAAGGCTTCCGGTTCTAAGGTTGCTGCCTCGGGCGCTACCTCTCGCAGCAGCGTGGGAATGGGTGGCCCCAAGTGGAGGGCTTTTTTCAGAAACTCGGGGAAAGAGGCTTTGCCGCGCGGCTGCCGAAGTTTCTGCAGGAGCGTGGCAGGGGGCAAGTCGGGTTTAAGGTTTAGGTGCAGCACGGCTGGGCCGCCTGCTACCAGCGCCGCCCGCACCTGCGGGGTGAGGGCGTATACCGGTGTTCCTTCCACGCCGTAGTCCGTGAGCATGAGCTCACCGCGCACAGCAGGCCCTTCGTTCACGCGCAGGGCAATGTTTTTGAGCGGTGTCCGGCCCACTTTCTCCTGGAAGAAGGCTGACCATGCGACTTCCGCGCCGCAGTTGGCCGGGGCAAAGGGCACTACCGGCACCCCGATTTCCTGGAGCAGCGGCACCCACGCGCCATCGGAGCCGGTTTTGGCCCAGCTCGCGCCGCCCAGCGCCAGCACCGTGGCGGTGGGCTCGATGATGAACGTGCGGCCCATGCCAGTGCCGGCGTTTTCGTCACGCAGGTGCAGGCCCATGTTACCCGCAAAGCCCAGCCAGCGGTGGCGGGTGTTGATTTCTACTCCCAACTCGCGCAGCCGCCCCAGCCAGGCGCGTAGTAAATCGGCCGGCTTGTGCTCCGCTACCGGGAAGATGCGGCCGCTTGTTCCCACAAAGGTTTCGATGCCCAAATCGGCCGCCCAGGCCCGCAGGTCAGCAGCCGAGAAGTGTTCCAGTAAAGCCCCGAAGCGGGCGCGTTCCGCGCCGTAGCGGCCGGCAAAGAGCGTAGCATCCTCCGCGTTGCTCAAATTGAAGCCGCCGTGCCCGGCCACCAGAAACTTGCGCCCCACAGTGGCCTGAGCTTCAAAAAGCTGCACTTGCCAGCCGCGCTCAGCCAGCCGCTGGGCCGCCATTAGGCCCGCTGGTCCACCTCCCACAATGGCTACACTTTTCATACTCACGCCTCGCTCTCCTGAATAAGCTGCTTGCGATAACGCGCCAGAATGGCCGATTTCAGGATGAAGCCCAGGTAGCGACCATCCTCCTCACACACTGGCAGCGCCCAGGCATTGTGACGGTCCAGCAAGCTTAAGGTGTGCTCCAGATTATCATTGGGACCTACCACGGCCGGGGCTGGCTTCATCAGCTCACGCACGCTCGTGGTGCCGTAGTGAGCATCATCAAAAAGCGCATCGCGCACTGAATCGAGGCTGACCACGCCCAGCAGCCGCCCCCCCGCCGCTACCACTGGAAACAGATTGCGCGAGGAGTGACGGAAAATTTCCACCAATTCGCCCAGCGTGGTTTTGGGCCGCACGGGAATGAAATCGGTTTCGAGCAGCTTGCGCGGGTCCAATTGGGCCAGCAGGCCGCGGTCGCGGTTGGCATACACGTCCACGCCTTTCAGCGTAAGCTTGCGGGTGTACACCGAGTAGGGTTCAAAGTACTTGGTAATCAGATAAGAGCTGCTCGTAACCACCATCAACGGCACAAAAAGTGCGTAGCCGCCCGTAATCTCAGCAATGAGGAAAATGGCCGTAAGCGGAGCGTGAATCACGCCCGCCAGTGTGCCCGCCATGCCCAGCACCACAAAATGCACCTCCGGAATGTGCACCAGCCCGCTCAGATTGATAAGCCGGGCGAAGAAAAATCCCGCCATCGCCCCCGCAAACAGCGACGAGCCGAACATGCCGCCATTGCCGCCGCCGCCCACCGTAATGCTTGTGGCCACCACCTTCAGCATCATGCTGAACAGTACCAGCACCAGCAGCAGCCAGGGATTATTATCTTGATAAACAGAGAATATACTGCCGTCCGTGATGTGGTCGGCGTGGCCGCGCAGCAGCAACTCCACCGTGTTGTAGCCCTCACCATACAGCGTCGGAAACAGGAAGATGAGCCCACCCAGCGCCGCGCCCGCGATGAGCACCTTGCGCCAGTCCAGCCCCGGCCAGCGCTCAAAAAAGTGGTCGAACCAATGGTAGGTCCGAATCATGTAAACCGAGAAGAAGGCCGTAAAAAGCCCCAGCAGCACGTAAAATGGCACCGCATCAACCGGCCAGCTGGTGGTGATGAGCACGAACGGCTGGCCCGCGTAAAGCGCTTTCGATATCACCGTGGCAGTGGCCGAAGAAATCAGCAGCGGGATGAAATACTGCGCCGGCAGCTCCAGCAGAATGGTTTCGACGGCAAATAGCACCCCCGCGATGGGCGAGTTGAAGATGGCCGCCACGCCCGCCGCCGCCCCGCAACCCGTGAGCAGGCGCCGCCGCCGCCGGTCCAGGTGCAGCACCCGCCCGGCATTGGAGCCAATGGCCGCGCCGGTCACCGAAATCGGGGCCTCAGTACCAGCCGAGCCGCCAAACGTGACCGTGAAAAAAGCCGTGATGAGCTGCGAATACAGTTTCGAGCGCGGCACCACGCTGCCCTCGCGGGCTGTGTTATAGATAATCGGGGCAATGCCACGCCCCAGCTGCCCGCCCAGAAACCACTTGGTAAACAGCACCGTGAGCGTAATGCCGATAACCGGGTACACCGAAAGCGCAAACACCCGGTTGGGCTCCGAAATGCCCATGCGCAGCATTTCCTGCCCCCAATGCACCGAATTCTTGAGCAATACCGCCGCCAAGCCCGCCGCTGCCCCCACCAACACGCTCAGAATGAGCATATACATCCGTTCGCTGATGTGGCGTGCCCGCCAAACCAACAGCGGGCGCAACAAGCGGTGGACGGCGTGATGGGGCATGGGCAAAAAAAGTGGACGGCACTTTTACCAACGCAAAATTGGGGCCCGTAGATGTAAACAACCTGAAGCCGTCACGCGCCGGCCCCGGTAAGTACCCGTTCAATGAGAAGTAGCCGATGCCAGATGCTCTGTCAATCAATTAATTGATGGATGGAGGACACAAGGCGCGTTTTTTTAGCAGCCACCCATTATCCGGGTAGCGGCAGTCCTTGCACATAGGTTTTCTTGAGGTGCTCGCCCACGCGCAGCAGGCTTTCGTCGTGTTCATATAGCAGGTTGCGCCACAGGCTTTGGATAAGTAATAGCAGTCGCAACGTCATCATCTCCGGGTCATCGGTGCCGAGCTGCTCAAACGCCTGCTTGAGCAGACTATCAATAGGGCTCATGAAGCGCTGAAAGTATTTCTGCACCAGTGGCTTGCTGAATTCCTTGTCCTGCACTTTCCAGAAGTCAGGCTCGTCGTGCACCAGCTTGTAGGGCAGGTCGATGGTTTTCTCAATCAGCGCCCGCGGGTCTTTCTCCGCCAGAATTCCGCGGTTGGCTTCCACAATGCGCTGAAAGCCCTGCTTAATCAGGTATTCAAAAAGCTTCTCTTTGCTCAGGAAATACTTGAATAACAAGGCTTCGGAAACCCCAGCCGTCTTCGCAATGAGCAGGGTGGAGGTATTGTCGTACCCGCGCTCACCGAAGAGCTGCAGGGCCGTTTGTTCGATTTTAGAATGACTGGTCATTGGCCAGACCGGATGAAGAAGTTGAAAGCCCGAACCAAAACTGCTTCGAACCAGGGAAAATACGTGTTTTAGGTAAAGTAACACCGGTTAGGCGGCTTGAAACGCCCACGGCTCGGATTACCCCCAAAAGGTACAGCCGGCTAAATCGAAATAGTTCGACTTAGCCGGCTGTAATAGGCTGATAAACTCGTTGTTGGAACCTTCTAGCGCGAAGGCAACGTCATTTTCAGCAAATGTTGCCAGACGGGGTGGGAGTTCATCTGGTTAAACAGAACGTGGGAATTTGGCTGCCTGGCAAACGGGTGAGATGTTGTTCGACAGCGAGACAAAGGTAGAGAAGATTTTTTATTGTAAAATGAGTGTTAGCTCACTATCTGTAAGTGTTTACTCACTAGGTTGATAATTAGATTGATAAAATGGGTGGAAATGAGCGGATAGCCGGATTGAGGCGGTAAGCATTGACCAGAATTCTGAAATGTGGATACGATTTCGACACAGCTGTGGTCCGCAACGCATTCAGAAGCGGGCAGAATGGGTTCTAATCAACAACGAACATTTGTTAGTTTGATAGGCTGCTGTACCTTTGAGTTACCCAATTCCCACCTTCTCCTTGATACGTCTCATGCTTCTCAATTCTGATATTGAGCACTTCATGCTGCATCGCAGCGGAGCTGTCATGTTCGTGGGCATCAGTGGCACCTGCCGGCTCAACGCATGAATAAGAAACTGAACAAACGCCAGATTATTCTGGATGAAGCAGCTAAGCTGTTCAAGCTGAAAGGTTTCGGCGGTACGTCGATGCGCGACCTAGCGGGCGAGGTGGGCATGGAAGCCGCCAGCATGTACAACCATATCAAGTCGAAGGATGAGATTCTGGAGCACCTCTGCTTTCACGTTTCCAATACCTACATCGCGCAACTGGCTGAGGTGGAGCAGATGCCTGGCTCGAACGGCGATAAGCTGAAGGAGCTGCTGCGCTGGCACATCAACCTGATGCTGGAAGACGGCGCGGCCGTATCGGTGGCCAATAATGACTGGAAATACCTGACGGATAGCAAGCTGGAGCAGTTCAAGGCCGCCCGTAAGCAGTATGAGAAGGGTTTTGCGGCGCTGATTGAAAACGGCATCGCGGCCGGCGAGTTTCGGCCTGTGAATGCCTCGGTGGCGCTGTTCACCATTCTGTCGGCGGTGCGGTGGGTGGAGCTGTGGTACCGGCCGGGCCGGGGCGTCACGGCGCAGGAGCTGGAGGAGGATATCATGGCCATTCTGCTGAATGGTTTGGCAAAAAACTAGTAATGAGTCGTTTCCATAAAGTCAAAATCAAGCGCATTCAACGGGAAACCCCCGACAGCGTCGTGGTATCGCTGGACGTGCCGGCGGAGCTGCGCGAGACGTTTGCGTTCACGCAGGGCCAGTACCTGACGTTTCGGCGCGAGCACAACGGTGAGGAACTGCGGCGGTCGTATTCCATTTGTAGCAGCCCGCTGGAAGGCGAGTGGCAGGTAGCTATTAAGAAGGTGCCGGAAGGGCGGTTTTCGTCGCTGGCCGTGGATGCTTTGCGCGTGGGCGAGGAGTTGGACGTGATGCCGCCCGCTGGGCACTTCCACACGCCGCTGCACCCGGAGCATGCGAAGCATTACCTGTTTTTCGCGGCCGGCAGCGGTATTACGCCGGTATTCAGCATCATCAAAACCGTGCTGCTGACCGAGCCGGGCAGCCAGGTTACGCTAATATATGGCAACCGGGGGCGCAATTCCATCATCTTCAAGGAAGGCATCGAAGGCCTGAAAAACCGCTTTCTCAACCGGCTGAGTGTGTACCATGTGCTGAGCCGCGAGCGGGGAGAATCGGACCTGCTGTTCGGGCGCATCGACCGGGCGAAGGCCGCCGAGTTTCTGGCGAAGATTGTGCCGGCCAGTCAGGTCGATGAGTGCTTCATCTGCGGGCCGGAGGACATGATAAATGGTGTGCGTGCCGCGCTAACCGATGCCGGGGTGTCGCCGGAGAAGATTCATTTTGAGATGTTTGGCTCGGCCAATGCCGGGGTGGGCGGCGCGGCCAAAGCCAAGCTGACGCCCGTGGGCGAGGACGACAAACACAGCCGCGTGACGGTCCAGCTCGACGGCAACACCCGCGTGCTGGAGATGTCATATTACGGCAATACCATCCTGGATGCGCTGCTGGAAACGGGCGTGGATGCGCCGTATTCCTGCAAAAACGGCATGTGCAGCACCTGCCGGGCCCGCGTGACGGCCGGGCAGGTAGAAATGGACGTAAACTACTCGCTGTCGGATACCGAAGTGGCGAAAGGCTATGTGCTGACTTGCCAAGCCCGCCCCATAACCGAAACGGTGGCCGTGGATTTTGACCAATAGCAGCCGATAATATTTCTTACTTTTAACTAACGATTGTTAGTTAAGCTTTGTTGAAAGCGCATGGAAACGTTAGAAATGACCCAGGAAGAGCAGTTTCAGGCCCGCATTGATGCCGATGTGCGTATCGAGCCCAAGGACTGGATGCCCGATGCCTACCGCAAAACGCTGATTCGGCAGATTTCGCAACATGCTCATTCGGAGCTGGTTGGAATGCTGCCGGAGGGCAACTGGATTACGCGGGCTCCTTCGCTCAAGCGCAAGTCCATTCTGCTTTCCAAGGTGCAGGATGAGGCGGGCCACGGCCTCTACCTCTACAGCGCCGCCGAAACGCTGGGCACTACCCGCGACCAGATGCTGGCCGACCTACATTCGGGTAAGGCCAAGTATTCCAGCATCTTCAACTACCCAACGCTGAGCTGGGCCGACATGGGCTGCGTGGGCTGGCTGGTGGATGGCGCGGCCATCCTGAACCAGGTGCCGCTGTGCCGCACCTCGTATGGCCCGTATGCCCGCGCCATGGTGCGCGTGTGCAAGGAAGAGAGCTTCCACCAGCGCCAGGGATTTGAGATAATGCAGACGCTGTGTGAAGGAGCGCCCGAGCAAAAAGCCATGGCTCAGGAAGCCCTGAACCGCTGGTGGTGGCCCACGCTGATGATGTTCGGCCCCAAAGACGAGGACTCGCCCAACACGGCGCAGAGCATGAACTGGCGCATTAAGCGCTTCACCAACGATGAACTGCGCCAGAAATTCGTGGACATGATGGTGCCCCAGGCCGAATTCCTTGGCCTGACCGTGCCGGATGAAAAGGTGAAATGGAACGAAGCCCGCCAGGCCTACGACTTCGGCGAGGTGAACTGGGACGAGTTCTGGGCCGTGGTGAAGGGCAATGGCTTGTGCAACCGTGACCGTCTCGGCGCGCGCGTGAAGGCGCATGAGGAAGGTGCCTGGGTACGGGAGGCGGCGATGGCGCATGCGGCCAAGCGCGCTGAGCGTGAGGCGGTAGCGGCGTAGTATTTCAAGCAACAATTATTTAGACCGTCATGCAGAGCACAGCGAAGCATCTTTACCGCGCAGTGCAATCCAATCGGAAGGATTAGTGACTGCGGGCAAGATGCTTCGCTGCGCACTGCATGACGTTCTGATACAAATACAGGTAACATGAACCAATCCGAATGGCCTCTGTGGGAGGTTTTTATCCGCAGCAAGCAGGGGCTTGACCACAAGCACGTAGGTAGCCTGCACGCGGCCGACGCCCAAATGGCTATCCAAAATGCCCGCGACGTGTATACGCGCCGGCAGGAAGGCATCAGCATCTGGGTGGTGGAGTCGAAGCACGTCCACGCTTCCAACCCCGATGATGCGGAGGCTTTTTTCGACCCGGCCAACGACAAAGTGTACCGTCATCCGACCTTTTATCAGGTGCCGAATTCAATTAAACACATGTAATGCAGGGTGATATGCAATTTGCTTCTTCGGAAAACCCGGCCCTGGCCACGTACACGCCAGCGGTGCGGCAGCAGTTGTTTCAGTTTGTGCTGCAGTTGGCCGATACCAGTCTGGTTCTGGGCCACCGGCTGAGCGAGTGGTGCGGGCATGGGCCTATTCTGGAGCAGGATTTGGCCATGGCCAACATCGCGCTGGACTTGCTGGGTGAAACCCGCAGCCTTTACCAGTACGCTGCCGAACTGGAAGGGCAGGGGCGCACCGAAGACGACCTGGCCTACCTGCGCAGCGCCACTGAATACCGCAACCCGCTGCTGGTAGAGCAGCCCAACGGCGACTTTGCCGATACTGTGGTGCGGCAGTTTCTGTTCGATAATTTCCACTATCATTTTCTGAAGCAACTGCTGACCAATGCCGACGAGCGGCTGGCGGCCATTGCCGAAAAGTCTTTGAAGGAAGCCACTTACCATTTGAAGTGGAGCTCGGAATGGATAATCCGGCTGGGCGACGGCACGGAGGAAAGCCGCCGCCGCGTGGAGAAATCCATTGCGGAGCTGTGGCGTTTTTCGGGCGAACTGACTACGCCAACGACACTGGAAAATTCGCTGCAAACGGCGGGTCTTATTCCGGATTATGCTGATATTCAGGCCAACATGGTAGCCCATGCCGAGCGTGTGCTGACCGAAGCTACGCTGGCTCTGCCGCAGCAGGTGTTCATGCTGACGGGCGGCAAGGACGGCCGTCACACCGAGCACCTGGGCTACATCCTGACCGAGCTGCAATACATGCAGCGCACCTTTCCCGGCCTGACATGGTAGTGCCCGCGCCCCCCACCGAAGCCCACATCTGGCAGCTGCTGGAAGAAGTGACCGACCCCGAAGTCCCGGTGCTCAGCATCCTGGACCTGGGCATCGTGAGGGCCGTGCGCGTGGAGGGCGAGCAGATTACCGTGACCATTACGCCCACCTACTCGGGCTGCCCGGCCATGAATACCATCGCCACCGACATCCGGCTGCGGCTGCTGGCGGAGGGCTATACCAAGCTGACAATCAACAATCAACTAAGCCCGGCCTGGACTACTGATTGGATGACGAAAGCCGGCCGCGAGAAGCTGGAAGCCTACGGCATTGCTCCACCAATTGATGGCACGGCCAGCGGCCATGTTCTCAACCTGTTCGGGAAAGAAACGGCGGTGCGCTGCCCGCTGTGCAAGTCGGAGCACACGCATCTGGTCAGCCAGTTTGGCTCCACGGCGTGCAAGGCGCTGTACCAGTGCGATGACTGCCGCGAGCCGTTCGACTACTTCAAATGCCACAGCTGATTTGATATTCGAAAATGTAGAGACGCGACCCTTCGCGTCTCGGCGTTGAACGACTGGAACCGTGCAGAACTGCGCAGCCCTAACAACATCAGCAACGAGGAGACGCGAAGGGTCGCGTCTCTACATCGTTCAATTTCCACCCTCCTCCTTATGCCCGAAAACGACCCCCTGATTTTTTCGCTGGAAAACGGCGTTGCCACCATCCGCCTCAACCGGCCCGAGGTGTTTAATAGCGTGAATAAGCCACTGGCGTTGGCGTTTCAGCAGCATTTGCGCGACTGCCAGGCTGATGCTTCCGTGCGGGCCGTGCTCATCACGGGCACCGGACGGGCTTTTTGCGCGGGGCAGGATTTGGCCGAAATCACCGGGCCGGATAGCCCGGAAGTGGCGGAAATCGTGGAGAAGCATTATAACCCGATTATCCTGTTGATTCGGGAGTTGGACAAGCCGGTGGTGGCGGCCGTGAACGGCGTGGCGGCCGGCGCGGGTGCCAACATTGCCCTAGCTTGCGACATTGTAGTAGCCAAAGAATCAGCTTCGTTCATTCAGGCGTTCAGCAAGATTGGGTTGATTCCAGACAGCGGCGGGACGTATTTCCTGCCGCGCCTCATTGGCATGCAGCGGGCTAGTGCGCTGATGATGACCGGCGACAAAGTGAGCGCCGCCGAAGCCGTGCAGATGGGTATGATTTACAAAGCCTTCGCCGACGAAACCTTCGACCAGGACGTGGCGGCACTGGTGCGCAAACTGGCCGCCATGCCCACCAAGGGCTTGGCTTATACCAAGCAGCTATTGAACAGCACGTTTGCCAACGATGTGGCCCAGCAGCTGCGCGCCGAGGGTGACTACCAGCTCCGCGCCGGCAACACCACCGACTACCGCGAAGGCGTCGCCGCCTTCCTCGGAAAACGCCAACCCACGTTCACTGGCCAATGAAAACTGTCGGCATTATCGGTTGCGGGGCCATGGGCGCGGGCATTGCCCAGGTAGTGGCCACGGCTGGGCATACCGTGCGTTTGCTCGACCAGCACTCTGGCGCGCTTGAGCGGGCCGTTTCCGGCATTCAGGATAATCTGAATAAGCTGGCCGCGAAAGGCAAGCTGACCAGCGAGGCGGCGGAAGCGGCCGGCGGTCGCCTTCACGCCACCTCCGACATGCAGGATTTCGCAGATTGCGACCTCGTTATCGAAGCCATTGTGGAGGATTTGGGAGTAAAGCAGCAGCTTTTCCGCAAGCTCGAAGGCGTGGTTTCGACTGATTGTGTGCTGGCCAGCAATACGTCGTCGCTGTCGCTGACTTCGATTGCGGCGGCCTGCCAGCGGCCGGAGCGGTTTGTGGGCATCCATTTTTTCAACCCGGCCCCGATTATGCAACTGGTGGAGGTGATTCCGGCCGTGCAGACGCGGGCGGGTTTGGCCGAAGAAATCAAAGGACTGGTAGCTAGCTGGAACAAGCTGCCGGTGCTGACGCAGGACACGCCGGGCTTCATCGTGAACCGGGTGGCGCGGCCGTTTTATGGCGAGGCCATCCGCATCATGGAGGAAGGCATTGCCGACATGGCGACCATCGACTGGGCCATGACCGAGCTGGGTGGCTTCCGCATGGGCCCGTTTGCGCTGATGGATTTCATCGGCCACGACGTGAACTACCGCGTGACGGAATCCGTGTTTACCGCCTTTTTCTACGACCCGCGCTTCAAGCCTTCATTCTCGCAAAAGCGGCTTTTTGAGGCAGGGTATTATGGTCGGAAATCGGGCCGCGGCTTCTACAGTTACGCTGCTGATGCCGCGCAACCTGAGCCCACCCGCGACAAAACTTTGGGCCGCCAGATAGTGAGCCGCATTGTGGCCATGCTCATCAACGAAGCCGTGGACGCGCTGGCCCTGAACGTGGCCTCGGCCGCCGACCTGGAGTTGGCCATGACCAAGGGCGTAAACTACCCAAAAGGCCTGCTGGCCTGGGCCGACGAGCTGGGCCCTGCCACCGTGCTGGCCACCCTCGACGACCTCTACGCCGAGTACCACGAAGACCGGTACCGCGCCAGCCCGCTGCTACGCCGCAAGGTGCGCGAAGGGCAGTTATTTCTGTAGAACATGCTTTAGCTTGTTCATCTTAAACTCTTTACCGGCGCAAGCTAAAGCACGCGCTACCTGCTATGACTCCCACCCTCGAAAACTACACCCTCGGCCGCTGGACCACCGGCGGCAATTCGCCCCAGGAGCTGCTCGATGCCAGCACCGGCGAAGTCATCGCCCTGGCCAATACGGAAGGCTTCGACTTCGAGAAAATTCTGGACTACGGCCGTCGCGTGGGCAACCCCAAGCTGCGTAAAATGACTTTCCACGAGCGGGGCCGGATGCTGAAGGCACTGGCTTTTCACTTGCAGGAAAAGAAGGAGATTTTTTACGAGCTGAGCTACCGCTCGGGCGCAACGCGGGCCGATTCTTGGATTGACATTGAGGGTGGTATCGGCAATCTGTTTGCTAATGCCTCGCTGCGGCGCAAGTTTCCCGACAAGCCTTTCTATGTAGAAGGCGAGCCAGTTGGTCTGAGCAAGGGCGGCACTTTCATGGCCCAACATCTGCTGGTGCCCCGCGAGGGCGTAGCCGTGCACATCAACGCCTATAACTTCCCCATCTGGGGCATGCTGGAGAAAATTGCGGTGAACCTGCTGGCCGGCATGCCCGCCGTGGTGAAGCCCGCCGTGCCTTCGGCCTACCTCACGGAGGCTGTGGTGCGCGAAATCATCGCCTCCGGCATTCTTCCCGAGGGTGCATTGCAGTTAGTGGTGGGTTCGGGCCAGGGCCTGCTCGACCACGTTACGTATCAGGATGTGGTGACATTCACTGGCTCGGCCGCAACGGGTCGCAAGCTGCGGGCCCATCCGCGCATCATCGAGGAAGCCGTGCCATTCACGATGGAGGCCGACTCGCTGAACGCCGCCGTGCTGGGACCCGATGCGAAACCCGGCACGCCGGAATTTGACTTGTTCGTGAAGGAAATCCGCAAGGAGATGACGGCCAAGTGCGGGCAGAAATGCACCGCCATCCGCCGCGCCATCGTGCCCGAAAACCTGCTGGAGGATGTGCAAATTGCCTTGGGCAAGCTGTTGGGGCAGACGACAGTAGGCCACCCGCAGGCCGAGGGCGTGCGGATGGGCGCACTGGCCGGCCGGGCCCAGGCCGACATATTCCGCGAGCGGGTGCGGCACCTGGCCCAAAACACGCCCATCGTGTACGGCAACCTCGATAACGTGGAATTGCTGGGCAAGGAACGCGGCGCTGATTATACCAAAGGCGCGTTCACCTCACCCATCGTGCTGCTGAATAAGGAGCCATTCAAGTACCTCGACAGCCACGAAATCGAAGCCTTCGGCCCGGTTGTCACGCTGATGCCCTACCACGACGTGGCCGAGGCCGTGACGCTGGCCAACATGGGCAAAGGCTCGCTGGTGTGCTCGCTGGCGACGAATGACCCGCGCACGGCGCAGGAGTTCGTGCTGGGCGCTGCTACACACCACGGCCGCATCTTGGTGCTGAATAACGAGATGGCGAAGGAAAGCACCGGCCACGGCTCGCCGCTGCCGCAGCTCATCCACGGCGGACCGGGCCGGGCCGGCGGCGGGCAGGAAATGGGCGGCATCCGAGGCGTGGAACACTTCATGCAGCGCGTGGCTTTGCAAGGTTCGCCGAGCATGATTACGGCCATCACGGAGGTGTACCAGACCGGCGCGAAGCAGGTGGAATACGACAAGCATCCGTTCCAGAAATACTTCGAGGAACTGGAAATCGGGGAAACCTACACCACCCATAAACACACCGTGACGGAGGCCGATATCAGCGCCTTCGCCGGAATTTCGGGTGATAATTTCTACGCCCACGTCGATGCTACTTCACTGGAAGGCACGCTCTTCACCGGCCGCGTGGCCCACGGCTACTACGTGCTGTCGAAAGCCGCCGGCATGTTCGTGGACCCGCGCAAAGGCCCCGTGCTGCTGAACTACGGCCTCGATGAGTGCCGCTTCACCAAGCCGGTGTACCCCGGCACCACCATCGGAGTGAAGCTGACGGTGAAGGAGAAAGTCGGCCAGGAAAAGCGCGACGAAAATGACATCGCCAAAGGCATCGTGCGCTGGCTGGTAACAGTGACCGACGAAACCAGCGAAACGGTGGCCGTAGCGACGATTTTGACGATGGTAAAAAAGAAGAATCAGGAATAATATGAGCACCCTCACCGCCGGCCACGTTGCGGCCGAAACCGATGCCGCTGGCATCACCACCATCACCTTTTTTCACCCTTCGCACAATTCCCTGCCCAGCCGCGTGCTGAACGATTTGGCTCAGGCAATTAATCGCGCCGGGCAGGATGAGGCTACGAAAGTCATTGTTTTGAAAAGCGAGGGTGACCGCACCTTCTGCGCCGGGGCCAGCTTCGATGAGCTGCTGACGATTGAAACCAAAGAGCAGGGGCTGGAATTTTTCTCCGGCTTTGCGCGGGTTATTAATGCCTGCCGCACCGCGCCAAAAATCATTATCGGCCGGGTGCAGGGCAAGGCCGTGGGCGGCGGCGTGGGCGTGGCTGCCGCTACGGACTACTGCTTCGCCACCCAGCACGCGGCCGTGAAGCTGAGCGAGCTGGCCGTGGGCATCGGTCCATTTGTGGTGGGGCCGGCCGTGGAGCGCAAGATTGGCACGTCAGCGTTTCAGCAGCTGGCGCTGGATGCGGGCGAATTCCGCTCCGCCGCTTGGGCTAAGGAGAAAGGTTTATACGCCGAAGTGGTGGAGGATGTGGCCGCCTTAGATGCTGCGGTAGCTGCTTTTGCGGCTAAAATGGCGGCTTATGCGCCGGATGCTACCCAGGCGATGAAGCAGGTTTTCTGGCAGGGCACCGAGCATTGGGACACGCTGCTGACTGAGCGCGCCGGCATCAGCGGGACGCTGGTGTTGTCGGATTTCACGCGGCGGGTGCTGCGGAAGTAGCGCCGTTGAACGGAAACCGAACGAAAGAAGAACGGTCATGCTGAGCGTAGCCGAAGCATCTCTACCGCAATACTAATTCAATCTAAAAGAAATAGTTACACGGTAGAGATGCTTCGGCTGCGCTCAGCATGACCATTCTCTGTTTGGCTTTGAAGGAGCCTTACAGCTCCATAATATCCTCGTTCCAGAGCGTGGGCTCGGCTTCGATGAACTCGTTCATCATATCCACGCACTCCTGCAAATCGCAGTCGACCACTTCTACGCCGTGGCTTTCGAGAAAGGCCCGCGACTCGCCGAAGGTGCGCGACTCGCCCACCATCACCTTGGGGATTTTGAACTGCACGATGGTGCCGGCACACATGTAGCAAGGCATCAGGGTGGTGTAGATGACGGTGTCGCGGTAGCTGCGCTGGCGGCCGGCGTTGGTCAGGCAGTCCATCTCGCCATGTTTGATGGCGCTGTCTTCCTGCACGCGCTTGTTGTGGCCCTGGCCGATGATTTTGCCATCGCGCACGAGCACGGAGCCGATGGGAATGCCGCCCTGCGAGCGGCCCAGGCGGGCTTCGTCGATGGCAGCTTGCATGAATTCGTCTTTGGTTTTCTGGTCTTGCATGGGTGGGAGGTTAGCGTGCGCAGATGCCTTTGTAAGGGCAGTATTCGCACTTGGTGAAGTCGTCGGTTTTGCGGATGGGCTCGGCGGGGTCGAGGATGCGCAGGGCAATTTTACGCACTAAGTCCTCGGAAACGGCTACGAAGTCTTCGCCGCCTTCGGTGAGGAAGCTGAGGTCGGCGGAGAGCAGGCCTTCGTCGATGTTGCGGAGCGAGAGGATGGCGGTTTCGGCGGTTTCGCGCTGCACCGTGTGGGCCAGCATGAGGCGGTAGAGCCAGAGCTGGCGCACTTTGTCGGCGCTGCTGCTGGGCTCGTGCAGGAGGCGGTCGATGGCTTCGGCGGGGCTGAGCTTGTCGCGGTAGCCGCGCAGCTGGAGGTCGCTCTTTTTCACGAGGCCGGACTTGTAATCTACCACGCGCAGGCGGCCGTCGGGCAACTCGTCCACGCGGTCGGCGAAGCCGAAGAGGCGCACGGCTAGCGGCTCCGACTGGCCCGGTACATCCACGAAAACGGTGGCGGCCAGCTCCTTTTCCAGCCCGAACAGGCGGATGGGAAGTAGGCCGGGCTGTTCGGTCATGCTTTCCAGCAGGCGCACCACCAGGCGGGTTGCTACCTGGCCGTAGACGTGGTTCAACCCTTCGTCGGCGCGGGCATGCTTTTCGGTGGCTTCCTGGCGCAGGGCTTTTTGAACTTCGGCTGGCGCTTGCTTGATGAGCTCGGGAATGTCATCGGCCGTAATCTGGCGGGCATCCTGATGGAAGGGCAGCATCAGGTTTTCCAGCGCCTCGTGTATCATGGTGCCAAAGCTGCTGGCTTCCAGTGTCTCCTCCACGGCGTCGTTTTCGTGGAAGCGGGCCACTTTGGAGAAGTAGAAACGTAGCGAGCAGGCCATGAAATCGTTGAGGCGCGAGGGGGAGATGTTGCGCTCCAGCACGCCGCGCAGGGCGGCCAGCATTTCGGGGTCTTTCTCCAGAACCAGGTCGCCTTCGTAGGGATTAACACCGACTTCGACCTCCGGCCCGGCTACCGAAACGGTCAAATCTTCCAGCGTAAGCTGCGGGTTTTGGGGCAATAAATCGTTCTGTAATTGCAGCAGGAAGCGGCTGCGCTCGCCGCTTTTCATGCCCTCGGCCCCGGGCAGGACGTGCACCAAATCCACGCGCTGCGCCCGTTGCAGCAGGCGCCAGAAGTTGTAGGCCGTGATGGCCTCCGCATCGGCGTAAGTTGGGAGGTTGGCCGCCGTGAGGACGTCGTATGGGAACAGCGACTGCTGGCGCTTGGGCGCGGGCAGCACGCCCTCGTTGCAGCTGAGAATGATGAGGTGGTCGAAATCCAGGGCGCGGGTTTCGAGCAGGCCCATTACCTGCACGTCGGCCAGGGGCTCGCCGGAGAAGGGGAGGCGGGTGCGGCCCATCTGCTCATACAGGAAGCGGCGGAACGAGCGCACCGACAGGCGCTGCTCGCGGCAGTCGAAAGCCGAATCGAGCTGCTTGACGAGGGTGTAGAACAGGTACAGGTACTCGGCCCCGAGGCTGGCTTCGCGGTCGGTGTCGGCCACTTCGGCAGCGTAGACCTGGCGCAGCAGGTCGATGACGGTGTAGCAGGCGGCGATGATGTCGTCGCAGTTGTCCCAGGTTTTGAACAGGGCCTCGATGAGCGGGTGGTGCGCCCCGAGCTTCAGCAGCTCCTCGGCGGGCAGGAGCACGGCGTTGAGGCGCACGATTTCGCGGCAAATCTGGTCCAGAATGCCGTGGTACTGGGGCTGGTCGGCCTGCTGGTCCTGCCAGTGTTGGTAGCGGCGCAGGAAGGGGTGGCTCAGCAGCTTGGTCACGGCCAGATGGTGGTAGCGCGGCACGCCGTAACCGGTTTCCTGGCTGCCTTCGCGGATGCCGGTGAGGTGGACTTCAAACAGCAAATCGACCAGGTTGAACAGCGGCGTGGCTTGGAAGCTCAGGCCCATGGTCACGTTGTAGTCGGGCACCTCGTCGGGCGGCAGGCCGTGGAGCACGGGCAGGAGCAGGGTTTCGTCGGGCAGCACCACGGCCACGGTGGCGTCGGGGTAGCGTTGGCGGGCTTCGGCCAGGAGCTGGCCGGCCAGCTTGCCCTGCATGCTGGGGTTGGCCACGCCGAGGTAGCGGATGTGGTGGGGCATACCGCGCAGCCATTCCACACCCCCGCCGAAATTATCCAGCGGCAGTTTCCACTGCTCGAAGTAGCGGCGCAGGTGCTGGCCGGCCCGGTTGGGCGAGCGGGCTTCCAAATAAAACGGGTCGGCATCGAAGCGGATTTCGGCCCGGCCGGCATTCATCAGCAGGCGTATCAGCTTCTCTTCCGACTTCGACAAATTGCCCAAACCCACAAAAACGTGCATGGCCGGCGCAGGTTTGGCCGGGTCTTTCAGGGACTTTTCGAGCTTCTGCACGGCCAGGCGGTAGGCCAGGCCGGGGTAGGCGAGGTGGTTGGCCTTCATGCGGCGCAGCAGCTCGTGGTACACCCGCTCCAGCTGGTTCCAGAAGCTGAAGGAGTGCGCGGCGGCCTGGCTTTTGGGCGGCAGCTCGGCCAGGTCCCAGCGCTCCAGGGCCTTGGCTTCGCTCAGGTATTCGAAGACCTTGTGGGTGTCGGCCAGGTTCTGGTCGAGGTTGGAGAAGTCGCTGAGCAGCATGCTGGCCCAGCCCACGAATTTGTCGAAATCAAGCCCGGTGTCGATGCCTTTCAGGATGTCATACAGCAGCAATTGCAGGGCAATGGGCTCCTCCACCTGCACGCCGGCCAGCTCCACCATGTAGTCTTCCATGGCGGCCACGCGGGGTGCCCATAGCGGCTCGCCGCCGGGCAGGGCCAGCGCCAATTCATTCTTCAAATATACCACGGCGCGGCGCGTGGGCACTATCACCACGATGTCGGACAGTTCATCGGTGGGGCCGGAGCCGTAGCGGTCCAGCAGCTCGCGGGCGGTGGCGGCCAGAAAGGAAATGGGGGCCGTGCCCGGTATGGCCGGGGCAGCAAGGGGGTAGGGGGCGGGCGGAACAGGCATCGGGGTAAAGATACCAGCCCCAGCCGGAGCGCGAATGCCGGCCCCGGCCCGCCGCCGGGCTAGAGGCGCGGGTGCTCCACCCAGGACTCCTCCTGGCACTGGGACACGAAATCGCGCAGCAGGGCCAGCAGCTCGGGGCGGGTGTGGGGGCGCGGTACCAGCAGGCCCGGCGAATCGGGGGCCACGTAGCCCAGCAGGGTGCGCAGGTGCTGCGGCTGGGCCACGCGGAACCCCATGCTCCACTCGGCAAAGGCGCGGTGCTGGCAGGGGCCTTCGCTGAGCACCCGGCAGCTGAAATGGCGTGGGTCGACGGCAATGTGTTGGTAATAGAGCCGCCGCACGGCCTCGGACGAGCCTTCCAGCACTTGCAGAAACCGGCCGTCGGGGGTGTAGAGCAGCAGGCCGGTGATGCCGTCGCGCAGGTTGTTGGTGCGGCATTGCGTGAGCAGGGCGACGAGCTCCGGCGTGTCGAAGGGCACCAGCGACTGGCTTTGATAAATGAGTTGGTACAGGCTCATGCGCTTCGACTGAAGGGTGAAAAAATGACTCTCCAATGTCATGGAACAACGGCAATCTGCTCTTAGGTCAGAAATATAGGTAAATAGAAGAGTTTATGTAATGATGAGCTTGCTAATGGAGTAATTATTAACCCGCCAAAACGCCGTTATTTACTTACTCAACCAACCTTCTCCTGCCATGAAACAGCTTGTCCTCCTGCCCCTGGCCGCCCTGGCGCTGGCCCTGGCCACCCCCGCCGCCGTGGCCCAGACCACGCCCGCCGTCATTCCGGCCCCCGCGCCGCCGGCCACGCCCGACCCGCTCTGGCATAAGTCCATCAAAACCGGCCTCGGCCTCAACGAAGCCGTCCTCAGCAGCAACTGGCGCGGCGGCGGGGCCAACACCGTCGGATTCAACGCCCTGTTCAACGCCAAGGCCAACCGCAAAAGCGGCATCCACAGCTTCGACAACGAGGCCGATATGCTCTTTGCCTTCTCCCAAACCACGGGCCTGGGTTACCGCAAGGGCCAGGACCGCCTCTACCTCGACACCAAATACGGCCGCGCCATCAATGAGCGCTGGGACATGTTTCTGTCGCTGAACCTGCTCTCGCAGTTCGCCCCCGGCTACAAGTACGACACCGATGCCGCCGGCAATGCCCGCGCCCAGCTCACCTCCGATTCCTTCGCGCCGGCCTTCATCACGGCGGCCTATGGCTTTGAATACCACCCCACCACCTACTTCCACGTGCGCCTTTCGCCCTTTGCCCCGCGCCTCACGGTGGTCAACCGCGTCGACCGTTTCGTGGCCGCCCTCGGCGACAGGCCCTACGGCGTGAACCCCGGCCACAGCACCCGCTTCGAAGTATTGGCCGCGCAGGTGCTGGCCGAATACGACCGCAACATCAGCCCCAACGTCAACTTCAAGGCCCGCTACGTGCTGTTCGCCAACTACGAGCACCTCAATTTTAAGGAAATCGACCACCGCCTCGACGTGGCCTTCACGGCCAAAGTGGGCAAATACGTGAACGTGGCCCTCAACGGCATCGCCCTCTACGACTACGACCAGGACCACAGCATTCAGTACTCGCAGGGCCTCACCATCGGGGTGGCCTACGCCTTCCAGAACTTCGTGGACGCGAAGAAGTAGCTATGGTGAAACTTTCGCTACTTAAGAAGCGCCGGGACCGGGAGGTTCCGGCGCTTTTTGGTGGGGGCCTAGTCTAGTGCGCATTGAAAAACCCCATCAGCATAATTACTTCCGAGGCTTCTGTTCAGGATGGTATTTGAAATAATCTGGACGAGCCATCGTATTCCAAACAAACTTATATCCCGTTTCCATAATTTCTATATTAAACGGTCTTTTAAAATAAAATAAATTGTCAGGGTTTAGTAAATAAAGCATAGATATTCCTGCCACAATAATTGTTGGTATTGAAATGACCGTAAGCGCGATTTTCTGAATCCTTTCAGTGCAGTTCAGATTTAATCGGGTGATTGCAAGAACTACTGTCACCCAGAATAAAAAGCATAATGCAAAGTCAATTAGAAATTCAATCAAGAAAAATTGCTCAGACATTGAAGTGTGGAATCCTCTGCAAGTATAAGGCAATGGAAATCCGTATAAAAATTCGTCAGTTCCATCAACTACCAACGCATACCACCATTTGTCAAAAGTTATAAATGAAATAAGCGAGAACAGAAATGCGAATTTCCATTTCATAAGATATTTATTTTAGAGAGTTACCGCAGGTCGTAAATCTGCTCAATTATCCTCACCACTTTCAGGACTCACAGGGAAGCTGCGTTGCGGCACTATAACTCCTGTTGTGGGTTAATGAACGTTCACATCAAAGCCATCCAGGTAGGGCGTGCTCACGCGCAGCGAATCCACCTGGTACCAGTCGGCCACGGCGCGGTTGAGGTGGGAAGCGGGATTGGTTCCCAGCGGCTCGCCCAGCACCAGGATGTGGTGTGGCAGCAGGTTCTGGAAACCTTCGACCACCACCGTGCGCTGCCCCCGGGCCCGCGCCGCCCGGATGGTGGCGGCGCGGGCCTCGTTTTGGGCTTTCCAGGAGGCCGCGTTTTCCAGCCACTCCCGCCACGCGTTGCGCTCGGTGCCGCCGCTGGCCAGCAGCACCACGTACAGCAGCGCGGGTAACCGGAGCGAAGCCAGCCAGTGCCGCCGCCGGGCCTGCGCCGGGCTCAGCTGGTCGGGCAGCGCGGCCCACAAGGCCACCAGCCAGCCGCTCAGCAGCCAAAACCACAGGAAATTGAGCGAGCGCACGGCCGGGTAGCCCTGCCAGGTCCGGCTCAGCAGCAGCAAGGCGGCAAACAAGCCGGCCAGCACTATCCCCAAACTCCAGGCCAGCGGCAGGCGTAGCGCGGCGGGCCGCCAGTGCCGGGTGCGGTAGCCCAGCCGCGCCAGCAGCAGAGGGGCCACCACCAGCGCCGTGAGTTGCCGGGGCTCGGTCAGGAACATGACCGTGACCGCCACGGCCCGCCCGATGACGTGCACGATGCCCGGCGACGCGGACTTGGTCTCGTAGGCCATGCGGGCGAAGTTGCCGGGGGCCAGCACGGCTACCGCGCCGGCCCCGGCCGTGAGGAGCAGGAGGGCCAGCCAGGCCCGCCGGCTGCCGGTCGTGCCGCGCCGCCAGGTTGCGGCCGTGAGCACGGCCAGCAGCCACAGCAGCAGCAGCAGCGCCAGCTCATTAGAGCCCGCCACGCCCACCGCCGCCATGCCTGCCACACCATACCACGCCGCCCGTCCCAGGGCAGTGGGGGCCCGCCCTGCCCGCAGCACCGCCACCGGCACCAATACAAACAGCAGCGTAGCCACCTGATACGTGACGGTACTGGCAAACCAATAAAACCCGGAATTCACGCTGGGCATGGTGTACAGCTGCCCCTGCAGCCACGCGCCCGACCACGCCAGCGCCGCGCCCCAGCCCAGGCGCGCGGCCGTGAGAGTGCGCAAGGCCAGCGCCTGCACCCCCGCTGTGGCCCCAAACAACGCCAGCGCAAACCAGCGCACGCCCGCTTCCCAGCCATAGGTGAGCGGATTGAGGGCGGTGAGCCACAGCCCGGCGGTGTAGCGGCCGGTCCAGGTGGTGTAGAGGTGGCGCAGGGCGGGCAGCGCGCCCCGGTCGCGGGCCAAGGCCGCATTGCCATAGTCGTCCCAAAACGGCTGGTTGTACCCGCACAGCGCCAGATACGGCAGCAGGAGTACCGCCAAGGTCAGAAACACCACTGCCGGCTTGTGGGCCAGTAGCCAGCGCAGGCCCGCTCGCATCCTTGGGCTGATGGTATAATCGGAGTAGCGGGCGGAAGGCATAAGTGCTTAGTGAGCGCGGGAAATACTACCGGGGCCGGCTGGCCGCAGCGCGTAAATCCGCTCAATTATCTCCACCACTTTCAGGCCTTCCAGCGCATTGGTGGTGGCGAAGCTGCGGCGCTGCACGGTATCCACCACGTTTTCGATGACCTGGACGTGGTTGGCGGCCGAGCCCTGGAAAGGGCCGTAGTCGTTGGCGGGGCTGGTGGGGGGCAGCGTGGGCAGCTGGTAGTTTTCGAGGTGGCAATACTCCACCTTGTCCATGTACTGGCCCGCGATGCGCAGGCTGCCGCGCTCGGCCACAACGGTAAGGGAGCTTTCGAGATTGCGGTCCCACACGGCGGTGCTGTAGCTGAGGGTGCCGCTGCCGCCGCGCAGCAGGTCAAAGGTGACGAGGCCGCTGTCCTCAAAATCCGTCAGTCCTTCGTGGGTGAAGTCGCGGAACCGGGCCGAAATGTTGGTGATATCGCCAAACACCCAGTACAGTAAATCAACGAAATGACTGAATTGGGTGAACAGCGTGCCGCCGTCCAGCGCCTGCGTGCCCTTCCAGCCACCGGGCTTGTAGTAGCGCGCATCACGGTTCCAGAAGCAGTTCAGCTGCACCAGAAACACCTGGCCCAGGCGGCCTTCGTCGTACACCTGTTTCAGCCAGGCCGCCGGGGGCGAGTACCGGTTTTGCATCACGCCAAATACCAGCTTGCCCGTTTGCAAGGCCGTGTGCACGATGGTTTCGGCATCGGCCTTGTGCAGGGCAATGGGCTTTTCGATGACGACGTGCAGGCCGTGGCGCAGGCCGGCCACCGCCTGCGGGGCGTGCAGGCCGTTGGGCGTGGCCACGGTAAGCACGTCGGCGGCGGGGCCGGTTTGCAGGTATTCGTCCAGCGAAGCGAAGAACGGCACGTCCGGAAACTCGGCTGCAAGGTCGGGCTGGAGGGCGGCGCGCACATCAATCAGGGCCGCCAGCGCAGCACCCTCGTGGCGTGAAACCAGCGCCGCGTGGCGGCGGCCGATGTGGCCCACGCCGCAAATGGCAAAACGAACTTCAGGGGTAGAGTTGCTCACGAAACCGAATTAATTCCCAAAGAAAGCCCCAACGCGCCCGATGACGTATTCCTGCTGCTCCACCGTCAGCAGCGGATGAATGGGCAGCGATAGCACCGCCTCGCACAGCCGCTCCGCCACCGGAAACTGCCCCGCCCGGTAGCCTAGGTAGGCATACGCCGCCTGCGCATGCACCGGCAGCGGGTAGTAAATCATGGTCGGCACCCCGCACTTCTGGAGAAACAATTGCAGCTCATCGCGCCGGCCAGCTTCCTCCACCTGAATGGTGTACTGATGGAAAACGTGACTGCTGCGCTGGTCGCGGGTCGGGATGATGATGCCGGGCACAGCGGCCAGCGCCGCATCGTAGCGGGCGGCTACGGCCTGGCGGGCGGCCGTGTTGGCGGGCAGTTGCCGCAGCTTCACCCGCAGCAGGGCAGCTTGCAGGGTGTCGAGGCGGGAGTTGAGGCCGATGTGCTGGTGGTGGTATTTGCGGCTCTGGCCGTGGTTGGCGAGCTGGTGGAGCAGGGCCGCGCGGGCCGCATCGCGGGTGAGGAGCGCGCCGCCGTCGCCCAGGCCGCCCAGGTTTTTGGAGGGGAAAAAGGACGTGGTACCGATTTCACCCACCGCGCCGGCAAAAGCCGTTTCGTCGTTTTGGAACTGAAACGTTGCGCCAATGGCTTGGGCATTATCTTCAATCAGGGCCACGCCGTGGCGGGTGGATATCGTGCGCAAGGCCTCCAAGTCAGCACATTGGCCGAATAGATGAACGGCCACGATAGCGCCGGTGCGTGGCGTAATGGCCGCTTCCACCGCAGTCGGGTCAATGTTGAACGTATCAGGCAGCGAATCAACCAGCACTGGTTTCAAGCCCAGTAAAGCGGCGGCTTCCAGCGTGGCCACGTAGGTGAAGGCGGGGATGATGATTTCGGCCCCGGCCGGCAGTTCCAGGCTCATTAGGGCCAGGGTGAGGGCATCGGTGCCGTTGGCGCAGGGGATGATGTGCGCACCACCCAGGTACTCGCCCAGCTCGGCCGCGAACTGGCCCACGGCCGGCCCCTGGATGAAAGCCGCCGTATCCAGCACCTCCCGCATGGCCTCGTTCAAAGCCGGTTGCAGGGCCGCGTGTTCGGTCGCCAAATCGAGTAACTGAATAGGAGAGGGCGGGGCGGGAAGAATCAAAACAGAGCCAGAAAAAGAGGGTCGCCAAAGATACCGACCAAACTCAGGCCAACTCCCGCAGCAGCCAGTAGAGTTTCAGCAAATCGAGAAGTGGCAGGCGCGGCGCGGCCGAGAGCAGCTGGCGGCGCAACCCCGGCACCGCCGCGCCCAGCGTGGCCCGGGCCGCCGGGGCCAGCCCCAGCCGGCGCAGGCGCAGGGCCATTTGCAGCAGGCGCGAATCGGTGCCCAAACCATCCTGGCGGTACACCTGGGCCAAGTTGCGCACGGCCTGCTCACTTTTTTTTAGGAACACGGCGGCCGGCTCCAGCCCATCGTGCAGCACGGGGTTATCGAGATGTAGAATGGCGACCCGAGCCGCCGCCAACTCCACGCCGAATTTGGTATCCTCGTGGCCGTAGCCGGTCAGGCGCTCATCGAGCGGAAACCGCCGGAAAATATCGGCCCGAATCAACGCATTATTAATGGTAAGCTGGCCGTAGGGCGCGGCCTGGCGCACGGCAGCGGGCCGGGCTTCGCGGGCCTGGCCGTAGTGCCAGCGCAGGTATAAGGTGGGGTCGGCGGGTGGCGCGCTTTCGTAGCCGGTGCCGCCGATAAGCACGGCGGCGCGCCCCAGCGCAATGGTGTAGCGGGCCAGGAACTGATTGTCGGGCAGCAGGCTGTCGTTGTCCAGCAGCAGTAGCCACTCGTGCTGCGCGACGGCGGCCAGCTGGTTGCGGATGGCGGCGCGGCCCACATTCTGCGGCAGTTCGCGGTAGTTCACGCCGGGCAGGTTGCCCAATGGCCGGTTAAGCCGGCGGAATTCCTCACTGGAAAAATCATCCAGCAGCAGAATTTCTACCGGGCCGGGCCAGTCGGAAATCTGGGTGAGCAGCGAATGAATTAATTCCCTGACGGCGCGATTAAAAACCGGAATTAAAACGGATAAGCCGGCTGCTGCCATCGGTAAAATAATTCAGCTTGGTGGCTAAAAACTAAGCGCTAAAACGGCGGGCCGAATCCAGCAATTCGCCGTCTTTGCACGTCAGCACACGGTGCGGGTATTGCTCAATTAACTGGAAGTTGTGCGTAGCCATCAGAATAGCCGTGCCCGCATTATTAATCTCGCCGAACAGCTGCATGATGCTAGCCGAAACGTCTGGGTCGAGGTTGCCGGTGGGCTCATCGGCCAGGAGCAGCACGGGCTCGTTCAGCATTGCGCGGGCTATTACTACGCGCTGCTGCTCGCCGCCCGAGAGGCGGTGCGGCATCCGGTTGGCCGCGCCGCTCAGGCCCACGCGCACCAGCACGTCCGAGATGCGCTGCTGCTTCTGCGACTTGCCCTTCCAGCCCGTGGCGTTGAGCACGAACATGAGGTTTTCGGCCACCGTACGGTCGCTCAATAGCTGGAAATCCTGAAACACGATGCCCAGCTTGCGGCGCAGATACGGCACTTTGCTGGCGGGTAGTTTCGGCAGCGAAAAGCCCGCCACCGTGCCCATGCCGCTTTGCAGCGGCAGGTCGGCATACAGCGTTTTCAGCAGGGATGATTTGCCCGAGCCGGTGCGGCCCACGAGGTAGCAGAATTCGCCTTTTTCGAGAGCAAAACTCACGCCCTGTAATACGGCCTGTTGCTCCTGCATTATCGTGGCGTCGTGCAGCTCAATAACGTTCTCGGTCATACAGTTACAAACTCAACGGACGCAATTTGCCAAACTCCAGCCCCGAAATCACGGCGGCCAACTCCGTTTCCTTGCCTTCGAGGCCGTAGCGGTGCAGGTCCTTCAGCGGCCGGTCGGCCCGGAAATAGGCAATGAGCACAAAGGCTTCGTCCCGCAATTGAATGTAGTCGGGAATTTTGGCCTTGCCTTTTACTTTGATGATGTACATGGTGTGTAGCGCATGCTTTAGCTTGCGCGTTTGGATGGCCGATAATCTTCAACCGGGCGCAAGCTAAAGCATGCGCTACAACACTACGAATTTACCTTCTTGTGGTCGGCCAGGAACGTTGCCAAACCCTTGTCCGTGAGCGGGTGGTTCAGCAGCGCCATAATAACGTTGAGCGGGCAGGTCACCACATCGGCCCCGATTTCGGCGCACTGAATGAGGTGCGGCACGTGACGCACTGACGCGGCCAGCACCTCCGTGGGGTAGCCGTAGTTGCTGAAAATCTGCACAATCTGCTCCACCAGCTGCAGGCCATCGTGGCCAATATCGTCCAAACGACCCACAAAAGGGGAGACGTAAGTTGCGCCGGCTTTGGCGGCCAGCAGGGCCTGGCCGGCGGTGAAAATCAGCGTGCAGTTGGTCTTGATGCCTTTGTCGGAGAAGTACTTGATGGCTTTTACTCCGTCCTTAATCATGGGCACTTTCACCACGATGTTGGGGTGCAACTCGGCTAACTCCTCGCCTTCGCGGATGATGCCGTCGAAATCGGTGGCAATGACTTCGGCCGACACGTCGCCGTCCACCAACTCGCAGATTTGGCGGTAGTGGGCCATCACGTTGTCGATGCCGCGGATGCCTTCCTTGGCCATGAGCGAAGGGTTGGTAGTCACGCCGTCGAGGACGCCCAGCTCCACGGCTTCGCGGATTTCGGCCAGATTGGCGGTGTCGATGAAGAATTTCATGCGGTTGGGGAGTAAAAAAGTCGGCCCCAAAGCTACTCATTCGCCCGCCAAAATTGCGGAACAGAGCAGCGCCGGGGCCGACCAGAAAGGGCAAAAAAAAGCAAGCCAAAATCGCACCGCTACAACCACCTACCCTTGCTACCTTCCGGTCCTGGGGGAGTTCAGCGGGAGCTGGTCGTTCTGACTTGCCGATGCAAAGATAGGCAGGAAAGCGCCCGAACGACAACTCCCCTCCTTAAAAAAGGAGGGGACGCTGCCGCCCTGCGGCAGCTGGGGTGGTTGTACTCGTTGAACGACTGATGTATGAGCCGTGAAAAATTATTGAAAAAACTACTGCGGCTGGCTTTCTGCCATCGTTCAACCATCGTTCAACGGACACAACCACCCCAGCTGCCGCAATGCGGCAGCGTCCCCTCCTTTTTTAAGGAGGGGAGTTTTATCGTTCTATCTGCTCCCTACCTTTGCACCATGGAACGACTTATCATCCTTGATTTCGGCTCGCAGTACACGCAATTGATAGCCCGACGCATTCGCGAATTGCATGTGTTCTGCGAAATTCACCCCTACACCCACGCCCCGAACCTCGTCCTCAGTGATGATATTCGGGGCGTTATTCTTTCCGGCTCGCCGTGCTCGGTACGCGATGCGGATTCGCCCAACCCCGACCTGAGCCACATCCTGGGCCGGGTGCCGGTGCTGGGCGTGTGCTACGGCGCGCAGCTGCTGGCCCAGCAGGGCGGGGGCGAGGTGACGCCCGCCACCATCCGCGAGTATGGCCGGGCGCGGCTGTCGTCGCTGGATGTCGCATCGCCGCTATTGGCCGAAATGCACCTGGAATCGCAGGTCTGGATGTCGCACGGCGACACCATTGAGCGCCTGCCGGCCGGTTACAACATCATCGCCAGCACGCCGGAAGTGGCGGTGGCCGCCTTCAAAATTGAAGGCCAGGACACGTATGGCATCCAGTTTCACCCCGAGGTGACGCACTCGACGGAGGGCAAGCTGCTGCTGCGCAACTTCGTAGTCGACATCTGCCAGTGCGCCCAGACCTGGACGCCCGACCACTTCGTGGATTCGGCCGTGACGGCCCTGCAAAACACCATCGGTCCGGATGACCAAGTGATTCTCGGCCTTTCGGGCGGGGTGGATAGCAGCGTGGCGGCGCTGCTGCTGCACCGTGCTATCGGCCCGCGTTTGCACGGCATTTTCGTGGACAACGGCCTGCTGCGGAAGGATGAGTTTGCCAACGTGCTCAAAGCCTACGAAGGCCTCGGGCTGAACGTGACCGGCGTGAACGCCGCGCCGGAATTCTACGCCGCGCTGGCGGGCATCAGCGACCCGGAGGGCAAGCGAAAAGCCATTGGCCGCACGTTTATTGAGGTGTTTGACCGCGAGGCGCACAAGGTGCAGGGAGCCGCGTGGCTGGCCCAGGGCACGATTTATCCCGATGTAATTGAGTCGGTGTCGGTACACGGCTCGTCGGTGACCATCAAAAGCCACCACAACGTGGGCGGCCTGCCCGATGACATGAACCTGAAAATTGTGGAGCCGCTGCGCATGCTCTTCAAGGATGAGGTGCGGGAGGTAGGTGCCGCTCTGGGCCTACCCGCCGACATTCTCAACCGCCACCCCTTCCCCGGTCCCGGCCTGGGCATCCGCATCCTCGGCGACATCACGCCCGAGCGGGTGCAGCTGCTCCAGCGCGCCGATGACGTATTCATCAGCCTGCTCAAAAAGCACGACCTCTACAGCCATGTGTGGCAGGCAGGTGCCATGCTGCTGCCAATCCAGAGCGTGGGCGTGATGGGCGACGAGCGTACCTACGAGCAAGTGGTGGCCCTGCGCGCCGTGACCAGCGTGGACGGCATGACGGCCGACTGGGCGCACTTGCCTTATGAGTTTCTGGCCGAGGTGAGCAATAAAATCATCAACCAAGTGCGGGGGATTAACCGCGTGGTGTATGACATTTCGAGCAAGCCGCCGGCGACGATTGAGTGGGAGTAAACGCTCTTCCTGAATTTAAAAGAACGTCATGCTGAGCGCAGTCGAAGCATCTCTCCCGCAATAGCAAATCCTTTCGATTGGATTGCTTGCGCGGTAGAGATGCTTCAGCTGCGCTCAGCATGACGTTCTGATTTATTACCCAAAATCGACAGAAATTATGCGCTTCCACTGCCTCCAACACATGCCTGCCGAGGGCCCCGGCCACGCGGCCGACTGGCTGGCGGCGCACGGCCACTCACTCACGTTCACCAAGCTATTCGAGCCCAACCCGGCATTCCCGGCGCTGGCTGATTTCGATGGGCTGCTAATTCTGGGCGGGGCCATGAGCGTGCACGATGAGGACAAGCTGCCGTGGTTGCGCGCGGAGAAGGCGTTTATCCGTGAAGCGCTGCGGGCGGGGAAGATTACGCTGGCTATTTGCCTGGGGGCGCAACTGGTGGCCGAGGCGCTGGGCGGCGAGGTGCGGCCCAACCACGCGCCGGAAATCGGATTCTGGACGGTGCGGTTTTCGGCGAAGTCACTGGAGCACCCGCTGCTGCGCGGGTGGCCCGAAAAGGCAGCCATGCTGCACTGGCATGTGGATACGTTTACGGTGCCGCCGGGGGCCTTGCGGGTGGGGATGTCGGCGGCTACGGCTACGCAGGGCTTTGTGTGGGGCGATGGGGTGATTGGCCTGCAGTTTCACCCTGAGATGACGGTGCCGATGGTGGAGCAGCTTATGGCTGATGAAGACCACGAGCAGGCCGAGGAGCAGGAATTTGTGCAAACGGCGGAGCAGATTCGGGCCAAACTGAAATCAGTGTGGAAAGGGCGCAAGCTGCTGGAGTCGCTGCTGGAGAATCTGGTGGCGCTGCATGAGGGGGAAATAAATTCATAACCCAGAAAGCCGGTAAAAATGAACTCTCATTTCTTGCTTTTGGGCGGGCTTATTCTCTTTCTGGCCTTCTGTGCTTGGTTGACTTGGCCGGGGCACAAACCTGCTCCCGGGCAGATGCGCTGGAAATTTGCCTTAAAATGGGGTTGGTTTATGCTCACGCTGATATGCATCATTTTATTGATGCTCCTCTTTGTGATGCACTTGATTCAATATCCTTACGACGCCACCTACTAAAACCCCTTCGGCAGCTCAATCCCCTTAATCGTCTTGTATAAACTCAGCGCGTTCTGGTCGGTCATGCCGGCCACGAAATCGGTGAGCAGGAGTATTTTCTCGTAGGGTGAGACGTGGGCCTGGTGGCCTTCGGCGCGGAATTGCTCGGGGAGTAGCAGGAGCAGCTTACGGCTGCGGTGGCCTTGGCTTTTATCAAATACGGCGCAGAGGAAGGCATCGAGCAGGCCGCCGAGGACTTCGAAGCCAGCGGCTTCAATTTCGAGGACCGGGCGACTGCGGTAGAGCTGGTTGATGCTCAGGCGCTGCACTTCCTGCAAATCGGCCCAGCAGCTGAGTTCTTTGATGAGGGACTGGTCGTACTCGCCGCGCAGGATGGCGGGGGCGTGGTGGGCGAAGAGGGCGGCCAGCTCGTTCACCAGCTTGCCGATGAGGCGGGCACGGACGTAGCCCAGCTCCTCGCGCCAGTCGTGCCACTGCACGCTGCCGACGCGGCCGGCGGGGTCGTTGAGCATGCGTTTGAGCAGCGGCAGGCCGGTTTCGGGCGCGATGAGGCCGAGCTTGAGGCCGTCCTCGAAGTCGATGATGCGGTAGCAGAGGTCGTCGGCAGCTTCGACGAGGAAGGCCAGCGGGTGGCGGTGGTAGAAACCAGCGGCGGCATCTTTGGGCAGCAGGCCCAGTTCGGCGGCGACGTGCTGAAAGCGGGCGCCTTCGGTCTGGAAATGGCCGTATTTCTTTTCGGAAGCCCCGCCCACTTTGGCGGCCTCGGACACCAGGCTGGGCTTGGGATATTTGGTGAACGCGCCCAGCGTGGCGTAGGTGAGGCCCAGGCCGGCGGTGCCGGTGCTGTGCGCCGCGTAGGTGTGCGTGAGGATGCGAAAACCGGCCGCGTTGCCCTCAAAATGCTGCAAGTCGGCGATTTCGGCGGCGCTGAGCTGCGCCAGATACGGCGCGGCGGCGGAGCTGAGGAAGTAGCTGCTGATGGCGTCCTCGCCGGAGTGGCCGAAGGGCGGGTTGCCGATGTCGTGGGCCAGGCAGGCGGCGGCCACGATGTCGCCGCAGTCCTGGTCGAGGTTGGGCAATTGGGCCGCTAGTTCGGCATCAGCTTCCATTAAGTGGCGGGCGGCGAGGCGGCCCAGCGAGCGGCCCACCACGGCGGTTTCGAGCGAGTGGGTGAGGCGGGTGTGCACGAAATCGGTTTCGGGCAGGGGCATCACCTGGGTTTTGCGCTGCAAGCGCCGGAACGCGGAACTGAACACCACGCGGTCGTAGTCCTGCACGAAGGCCCCGCGTACGGGGGCGGCGCTGGCGGGCGGCAGCTGCTGGTCGGGGAAGCGGCGCTGCGAGAGCAGGCGGGGCCAAAGCATAGAAGCGGGCATGGAGTGCGTAGGGAAAAGAATGTTATTCTGTCATCCTGAGCGCAGCGAAGGACCTTATCACGCCAGAACAAGCCGCTCAAACGTGACAAGGTCCTTCGCTGCGCTCAGGATGACAATAATAATTACCGCGCCAGCTGCTCATCGAGCTGCCGGAAGGGGTTGAGCGTGTTCAGATTCAGGACAAACCGGATGCGGTCGGTGAAATCCTGGCGGCTGGCGGGGAAGCCGTTGGCGTACTGCGAGCCGGCCACGGGCAGGTAGAAGCTGAAGATATCGCGCACCACGGGCACCACCAGGCCGGCATCATAATAGAGGCGCTGGGCGGTGCGGGTGGTCGATTCGCTGGTGCGGAAATAGTCGTGGGTGGCCCCGAAATCGGCGAAGACGGCGAGGCGCGTGACCGGCAAATCGGCTTGCAGGTTGAGGGTGCTGAGCCACTTGGTATCGGCCACGGGCAGGAAGCCTTTGAAGGCGCCGTCGCGGTCGTCGGTCTGGTGGAGCTGGGCCGTGACGCCGTGCGATATCTGCTGGCGGTCGAGGAAGGCGGTTTGACGGCGGTAGTCGGGGCTGCCGCTCAGGCCGAGCACGAACTCGGGGCTGCTGGGCTGCTGTAGAAACCGGCCGCCGAACAGGCGCACCTGCACTTTGCGGCTGGGTGAGTAGAAACGGAAATAGCTGGTGCTGGCCCGTAGCAGCAAGGCCTGGCGGTTGTTGGCATCGTCGGCGCTGCTGGCAATCATGCGGTTCAAATCCACGGCGGCGCTCCAGCCTTGCAGGCCGTTGGCGTGGCTCACGCGGTAGTCCACGGCCTGAAACACACCGGTCCGGTTGCGGTCTTCATCGGCCACAATGGTGTTGGCCACGGTGAGGCGCTGCTGCGGGGCCGCGCCCGGCGCGTGGGGCCACGCAAAGCTCACACTCGGCTCATATTTAACGTAGCGCTCGAAACGCTGCACGCTCATGGCAATAGTTGCCTGCCGCGAGAAGTGCTGCGGCAGCACGTTGAGCTGGATTTGACCGATGCCATTCAGCTCATTCCGGCTGAAGCTGTACATGGGCATGGCCAGGTATTGCAGGCGCTTGGGGGCCAGCGGGCTATTATAGAACGCCGCGCCAAGCATGAATTTATCGGAGGTATTGGCCCCTAACACTGGCAGCCAGCTGATGGTGGCCTTGTCCCAGCGCTCCACGCTGGCCAGCGGCCGCAGGCGAATGGGGGTGAAGCGCGAAGGATGGTCGGCCACAGTGAGGCGGTCGTTGCGGCGGTTGAGTTCGGGCGTGACGTAGTTGGCATCCACCACGAGGGCGGCCACGTTGGCGCGCTTGAAGTTGAGCTGGCTGGTGGCTTCCTCCTCGGCGTTGGGGTCGGTGTTGCCGAAGGGCGTGGTCCAGAGCGTTTCGAGCACCTTGCCATTGGCATCGACGGACGATACCGGCACGGCCCAAGGCGTGGGCGAATCGGTGCGAACCAGCACCTTCACCAAGTCGTTGAAGCTGGCCAGGGTCTGCAAATCCGCATCGTAGTGCTGGGTATTGGTCATCATTCCCTGGAAAAACCAGCCCAGCTTCTGGCCCGTGCTTTCCTCAAACACCATCTGCATATCCTCGGGGTAGGGGTGCTTGAACTGCCACCGCTCGTAGTAGAGGTGCATGGCGGCATCGAACTTCTCCTGGCCCAGGTAGCCCGCCAGGTACTTCAGGAGCGAGCCCGTTTTCTGGTACACCACAATGCCGTAGTTCAGCGTGGTATAATCGGCCGAGGAGGGGCCCTGCACCGGCTGGTCGAGCCCCCGGCTGGCCAGGGCTTGGTAGGGCACTTGGTCGAAAGCCGACCGGGGCAGCTTCTCAAGGCCGAAGGTGCGGGCGATGCGCGGGCTCTGGGCAAAGCCCATGAAGCCGCCGGGCTTCACCGTGTCGAGCTCGCTCACGCGGCCTTCCACGTAGGTGTTCACGCCCTCGTCCATCCACGGGAAATCCCGCTCATTCGAGCCCAAAATGCCATAAAACCAGTTGTGGCCCACCTCGTGCACAATGGCGCTGGGCATGGTTACGGTCACCATCGGGTACTCCATGCCGCTGCCGGCACTCAGAGCACCATCCACGGCCGTGGCGGCCGAGTAGGGGTACTCTCCCACCCATTTCGAGTAATAGGTGAGGGCGTCGTTCACGTCCTGGAGGCCCTTTATCCACTTCGTGGCCTCTTTGTTGGTGAAGAGAACCCACGAGGTGACGGTGCGACCCGAGGGTAGCATCACGCCGCTTTTCAGCACGTTGAAGCGCTTATCGGCAAACCAGGCAAAGTCGTGGATGCGGTCCTGCTTGTAGCGCAGGGTTTTGGTGGTGGCGTCGGAAGCCGGGAATTTCAGGTCGGTGCCGAAATCCTGGGCGGTTTTCTTGGCGGCGGCGGTGGCGGCCAGGGCGTCCATGCGGGCGCGCTCGTCGGGGTTTTGCAGCTCGCCGGTGGCCCCCACGGTGTAGTTGGTGGGCAGGGTAATGGTGACGTCGAACGAGCCGAATTCGGAGTAGAATTCGCCCTGGTCGAGGTAGGGGATGGGGTGCCAACCGCGCCGGTCCAGCACCGCCGGCTTGGGGTACCACTGCGTAATCTGGTAGCTCTGCCCCACGTGCCCAAACCGCGAAAACGACGCCGGAATCTTCACCCGAAACGGCGTGCTAATGGTTGCGCTGGCCCCCACCGCCAGCGGCTGCGGCAGCACCAGCTTGGCAATGTCGGCGTTTTTGGGGTCGAATTCGAGCTTGGCCGCTTGGCCATTCACCTTGAAATCGAGCCCGTCGATAAAGCCCCGCCCCTCAGCTGGCGCAAATTGATACGTGCGCTTGCCGTCGCGCAATTGCTGCTTCGCAAAAGCCGTGGAGTTGTCCTTGTAAGCATTCGGCCACAGGTGAAACCAGATGAAGGTGAGGGCCTGTGGCGAGTGGTTGATATAAGTCAGTTCCTCGCGCCCGGTGAGGAAGTTGGTCTTGTCATCGAGCGTTACATCGATGGAATAATTGACTTCCTGCTGGAAATAAGGGCCGGCCACTTTGGACGGCGTGGGCTTGGGTGTGTGGCGCTGGGCCAGGGCCAGGCCGGGCAGCAGGGCCAGCAGGCCGACGAGTATGCGTTTGGTCATGCTTCAATGAGGGCTTGGGAGTAGCGTTGTGCCCTTGGGACGAAGCTACGGCGCGGCTGCTGACTGACCGCGCCAGCCGGTTTGCAAGTCGCTGCTTGGCTGATGCGAGCGCATGTATCGTAGAAGTAACCTATGGCGCGGCCAAGCGAAGTGGCCACCCCGCTGCTCAAACCATATTTATCCTGGGCACAGCCAATTAGCTTCCTATGAAAGACAACTTGGACCGATTCACCGACGCGCAGGACCGCAACTACCGTGATGCACTGGCCGAAATACGCAACGGCCACAAACGGACTCACTGGATGTGGTACGTTTTTCCCCAAATCCAAGGGCTGGGTAACAGCGAATGGGCGCAGTTCTACGCTCTAGTCGATGCTCAGGAAGCGAGGGATTACTTGTCGCATCCCGTTTTGGGTGCCCGGCTGCTGGAAATATGCCAGGTGCTACTTGGGCTGGCATCCAGTGATGCCCACGCTATTTTCGGCAGCCCGGATGACCTGAAGCTGAAGTCTTCGATGACGCTGTTTGCGTCGTTGGGTGCCAGCCCGGTTTTTCAGCAGGTGCTGGATAAGTTTTATGGCGGGGTTCAGGATGAAAAAACGCTGCGTATCCTGGCCGCATCGGCCAATTCCTGAACACCTTTGGTAATGAAAAGCTGACTGCCGCGATAAATGCTTCAGGAAGAAAAGGCAGGTCAGTTTATAGCCAAAGAATGGAAGCAAGACCGAAAATTGACGTGCCCCCAACTCCGGCAGATAAGGCTGCAGAGTTGCTCGCTTGGGGGGCGCTGGCCCTGCTTTGGGGCTTCACCGTCTGGAGTTTTTTCCACCTGCCCAATACGATTCCCATTCATTTCGACGCGGCCGGCGTGCCCGACCACTACGGCAAAAAAGACAGCATCCTGATGCTGCCGCTGGTGGCCACGGGGCTTTTTGCGGCGATGACGGCCATTGTAACGGCCTTCAGCAAATTCCCCCACGCCCTGAATTACCCTGTCACCATCACGCCCGCCAATGCGCTGGGTCAGTACCGCGCCGCCATCCGGATGGCCCGGGGCTTGAGAATCGGAATGGTGCTGATGTTTCTGCTGCTCGTGTTTCAAACCGCCCAAACTGCCACCGGCCGGGCCGATTCCCTGGGGGCGTGGACGCTGCCTGTCACGCTGGGGTTGCTGGTGGGGCTGCCGGGCCTGTGCTATTGGATTACCGTAGCCAGCGCACACAAGTAATGTGGAGACGAATTATTGCGTCTCGTCGCTGAACGATGACGTGGAAATGGCGCGGCCGACGAGACACAACTATGCGTCTCTACATTAAGCCACCGACGACGACTATTGCTCGTGCGTGCGTCCCATGAGCCGCACCGTGCCGTAGCCCACCATCAAAAACAACCCGAAAACCAGCGTCACGCCCCACGTGCCGGGGAAGGAAAAGGGGTGCAGAATCCGGTTCACAATATCAAAAAACAGCGTGAGCGGGTTGGTGAGGACGTCCCACGAGTTGAAGCGCAGGTAGCGGCCCAGGTAGATGCCGAAGCTGCTGAGCAGCAGCGCCACCGTGGCAAAGCCCCACCCGGCCCCGAAGCCCAGGCGCTGCTGCACCAGCCGCTGCATGTCGGAGAGGGAGGCGTAGGCCAGCATCAGGCCGTTCCAGGCGCAGCTCAGTATCAGGGCCAAATCGTACCAGAGCGGCACGCCGGGGCGGGTATCGAGGTGGAATAAATCGGTGAGGATGTAGGGCGCGTTGGGGAAAAACAGCAGCCACGCCGCGCCCACCGGCACCAGCATCCGCGCCCGCAACGGCCCCTTAGCCGTGCCCAGCATGGTGCTGAGCGCAAACGGCACCACGGCCAGAAACAGGTTCCAGAGCAGAAAGAGGAACGTGAGGCGGCCCGTCATCAGCACCCGGCCCGCCACCAGCAGGACACTCAGGGCCACGGACGCGGCCAGGACGAACACCAGCGTGAGCCGGGCGCGGGTGAAGGGCTGGCTGGAAAGGGTGGTTGCTTGCATAAGGTTAAAGTTAATGCCGAAGCGCCGGGCAATGGTTATTTCAATTCCGGCCAAACGACAACGCGCCGCCCGGCGGGCTGCGTGCCCGCCCCCGGCATTTATGGCTAATTTTGCACTGCTTACCACAGGGGCAAGCGTGTTTTCTGGTTCAATGACGTTTATTCCTTCGCTGCGGCGGTCGCTTCGGTGGCTGGCAGCCGGCCTGCTGCTCACCAGCCCCGCGCTGGCCCAAACGCCGGGTAAGCCCCAGCCGGCCAGCCCTGCGCCAGCTGCCAGGCCGCCAGTTGCTAAGCCGGCCACCGCTCCGCAAGCCAAGCCAGCGCCGGCTACCACTCAGCCGGCCAAGCCGCAGCCTGCTAAGCCCCAACCCACTAAACCCAAGCCCACCGCCGTGCCGCCCGCCGAAGCCGGCGTGCGCTACCGCAGCGGCAAAACCCAGCTCGATCAGGGCAACTACGCCGCCGCCCTCGCGCAGTTGGAGCCCCTCGCGCAGCCCACCGCCCGCTTCGCCCGCGCCGCCGATGCCGCCTACCTGGCCGCCGTGGCCAACGCCCGCCTCAAGCAGTGGCCCGAGGCTGAGCAGCTCCTCAACCTGCTCCGCACCGAGTACCCGGCTTACCCGAATATGCCCGATGCGCTGTTTCTGCAAGCGCAGGTTTCCTTTGAGCAGGAGGATTTCGATACGGCGCTCAAAACCCTAACCCAGCTGCCACCCGATAAGCTGGTGGCCGAGCGCGAGGCCATGAAGGCTGCCTATCTGCCGCGCATAAAGGAGCGCAACACTTGGCAGCGCAACCTGCGCCGCTACCCTGACGACATCACCTTGGCCCGCGCCTACGCCGACCACCTCATCGCCGGCGGGGCCTTCACCGATGCCGACCGCCCCCAGCTCGACGAGCTGATTGCCAAGTTCAGCTTCGACCGCGCCTATTACACGCCGCGCCCCCGGCCTGTCTCGGTGAAGAAAACCAGCTACAACGTGGCCGTGCTGCTGCCCTTCGAACTGAACGACCCCAGCTGGCAGACCCAGCGCAAAAACCAGTTCGTAACCGACCTGTACGCCGGCCTGCGCCTGGCCCAGGACAGCCTTCAGCGGGCCGGCCGACCCATCCAGCTTTTCGCCTACGACACCGGGGCCGACACCCTCACCCTGAAGCAAACCCTGGCCCTTCCCGAGCTGGCCGGTATGGACATGCTCATCGGTCCGGTCTATAAATCGGGGGCCAAGCTGCTGGGCCGCTACGCCCGCGAGCACCAGATTATCTGCGTCAATCCGCTCTCGCAGGATGGCGATTTGGTGCTCGATAACCCCTGGCACTACCTGTTTGCGCCCAGCTCGGCCACGCAGGGGCGGGTGGCGGCGCAGTTCGCGCTCAATGCCTTCGGAGCCGGCCGACCGGGCCTCGTGCTGTACGAAGACAGCAAGGACGACGCCGACTTCGCCACCGCCTACAAAGCCACGTTTGAGGAGCAGGGTGGCAAAATCAGCGCCCTGCGCCGCTTCAACCCCGATGTGGACGAGAGCCTCGCCGCCGCCTTCGCCGGGCCGGAATTGGCCGCCGCCAGCCACGTTGTGGTCGTGTCCGATAACCGCCGCATTGGCCCCTACGCGCTGCGGCTGGTGCAACAGCAGCCCGCTGCCACGCGCCCTGGCGTGCTGGCCCCCGGCTCCTGGCTCGATAACCCGCGCCTCGACGTGAGCCAGCTCAACGGCCCCGCCACCTACTTCATCCAGCCCAAATACTACGACGAGCAGGGGCTGGGCTTCCGCCGATTCCGGCAGCTGTATTTGCAGCGCCAGCACCTGCCGCCGTCGCTTTTCGCCAGTCAGGGCTTTGAAATGCTGCTGTATTTCGGCAACGTGCTGTTTCAGTATGGCCCGGCGTTTCAAACTGGTTTGTCCACCGCGCCGCAGGCCACGGGGGCCATCTTTGAAGGCGAAAGCTATCCCGGCGGCGCGCACGACAACCAGGTGGTGCCCATCGTCAAGCTCAGCGGCCTGGAGTATCAGGTGATGCGCTAGACCATTTTACAATTGATAAAACGTCATGCTGAGCGCAGCCGAAGTATCTCGCGTGCAGCAGTAATCAATTTACGAGTGCAACGAAGCGAGCGAGATGCTTCGGCTGCGCTCAGCATGACGTTCTGAACCGACTCAACAAAATCACTTTCATGCTCAACCTCACCACTTCCGCTGCCCTTTTCGAACGTGCCAAAACCCTCATTCCTGGCGGCGTAAACTCGCCGGTGCGTGCCTTTCGCTCGGTAGGCGGCTCGCCCGTTTTCATGCAGAGCGCCCACGGGGCCTGGCTCACCGACGTGGACGGCAACCAATACGTTGACTTCATCAACTCCTGGGGGCCGATGATTCTCGGCCACGCGCCGGAGGTGGTGCTTGATGCCGTTCGCGCCGCCCTGCCCAACTCGCTCAGCTTCGGCGCGCCCACGCACCGCGAGGTCGAAATGGCCGAGCTGATTCGCGAAATGGTGCCCAGCATTGAAAAAGTGCGCCTCGTGAACTCCGGTACGGAGGCCTGCATGTCGGCCATCCGCGCCGCGCGGGGCTATACCGGCCGCGCCAAAATCATCAAGTTTGAAGGCTGCTACCACGGCCACGGCGACGCCTTCCTGATTGCCGCCGGCAGCGGTGCCCTCACCGCCGGCGAGCCCGACTCGGCCGGCGTAACCCAGGGCGTGGCCCAGGATACCCTCACCGCGCCCTACAACGACCTGCCCGCCGTCGAAGCCCTCATCGCCGCCAATCCCGGCCAGGTGGCGGCCCTCATCCTGGAGCCCGTGGTGGGCAATATGGGCCTGGTAATTCCCGCCGAAGGTTTCCTGCAAGGCCTGCGCGACCTGTGCACCCAGCACGGCATCGTGCTCATTTTCGATGAGGTGATGACCGGCTTCCGTCTCGCGCCGGGCGGCGCGCAGCAGCTCTACGGCATCAAAGCTGACATGACGACGCTGGGCAAAATCATCGGCGGCGGCCTGCCCGTAGGCGCTTACGGCGGCCGCGAAGACATCATGAACTGCGTAGCCCCGGCCGGCAAAGTGTACCAGGCCGGCACCCTCTCCGGCAACCCCATGGCTACTGCCGCCGGTATGGCCCAGCTCCGCTATCTGCACGAGCACCCCGAGCTCTACACTGCCCTTGAAGCCAGCAGCGCCCGCCTCGCTGACGGTACCCGCCAGATTGCCGCCGAGCTTGGCCTGAACTACACCGTGAATCGCGTGGGCTCCATGTTCAGCTTATTCTTCACTGATAAGCCGGTGAATAATCTGGACGATGCCAAACACTGCGATACCGCCGCGTTCGGCCGCTATTTCCACGCTATGCTGAACCGGGGCATCTACCTCGCGCCCTCGCAGTTCGAAGCGCTGTTTGTGTCCACGGCCATCACCGATGAGATGGTGGAAAAATACCTGACCGCCTGCCGCGAATCGTTGAAAGAAGCTCACAGCTTGTAACGCACGTTAAATCTGCGACCTTTGCCCAATGCTAAAATTCCGTCTGCTAAGCCTGCTTTTGTTATTTGCGGCGTTTGCCCACGCCGAAACGCCCGCTCAGGCCAACAAGCGCCTCTTCGATAAAACCGTCGATGAGTTGAATTTCCGCACCATGGAAACGGTGTACGATAAGTCGTTCACCCGGGGCAAGTTTCCGCTCACGCTACGCACCGCCGCCGCCCGCCGCGCCTTCGATGGCTTCGGCGACAACAAGGCGCTCAAGCAGCTGTTTCTGAACTATAACGGCATTGCCGAGCGGTATAAAAACCGTTTCGGCAACGGCCCCCTCACGCTGGCGGAGTTTGATAAACAGCTGAAATCGGTACTGCTGGATAAGAACTTCGAGTTCTTCATTCACAACCTGCCGCGCGATGAGCGGGTGTCGCTCATCCGGGCCGAGCAGCGCCTCATTCAGCAGGCCAGCGCCCAGTTCAACGACTCCGGCGCGGCCGCTGGCCCCACCGTGCCCGTTGCCGATAACGGCGCTCAGCCCGAAGCCCCCGTCACCGCCCCGCTCACCACCAACGACACCGACGGCCCCCAGCCGGAAACCACGCCCGCCGCTACAGCCGACGACGAGGCCCCGCTCACCAGCGCCCCCGTGATGCCGTCCGGCCCCGCCCCGCACCACGACTGGCTCGACTACCTCACCCTGCTGCTGAGCCTAGCCAGTGCTGGGATGCTCTTCCACCTCATTACCAACGTGCTGCCCGGGCTGAATCGCCGCATCAATAACCTCAGCGCCGAGCCGGAGCCTGAACCAGAGCCCCGCAGCTTCGCCAGTCGCCTGCGGCCCAACCGCAACCCTGGCGGCCTGCGCGAAGACCGGTACGAGGACGACGAAGACGAGGAAACCGAAGGCGAGCCCGCCGGCCCGTACCGCCACGACGACGACTAAAATCGTGTGGCGACTTTTATCACATGCGCCAATAATTCGGTCATGCTGAGCGCAGTCGAAGTATCTCTACCGCAGCAGTAAACGAATTACTTGCGCAATAGAGATGCTTCGACTGCGCTCAGCATGACGTTCTTTTTAACCGGAATTAACAATCCCCAATGATTCTTACCGACCAGCAAATCCTCGCGGAAATCGAAAAAGGCACCATCGTTATCGAGCCCTACGACCGCAGCTGCCTGGGCACCAACTCTTACGATGTGCACCTCGGCAAGTACCTCGCCACCTACCGCGATGAGGTGCTGGACGCCCGCAAGCACAACGAGATTGATACTTTTGAAATCCCTGAGGATGAAGGGTACGTGCTCCAGCCCGGCCGCCTTTACCTCGGCGTGACGCAGGAATACACCGAAACCCACGCCACTGTGCCCTTCCTCGAAGGCAAGAGCAGCGTGGGCCGCCTTGGCATCGATATTCACGCCACGGCCGGAAAGGGCGACGTGGGCTTTTGCAACCATTGGACGCTGGAAATCAGCGTGTCGATGCCCGTGCGGGTGTACCGAAATATGCCCATCGGCCAACTGATTTACTTCACGGTGCAGGGCGATGTAAACACCTTCTACAATCGCAAGGAAAACGCCAAATACAACGACAAAACCGATAAGCCGGTAGAGTCGATGATGTGGAAAAATAAGTGGTAGAATATAGCGTTGAGGTAATTCAGGGACGATAATTCCGAACCGTGCCGCGCTTTTTTGCGTTGAAATCGGTGACTGCGCCGCTCAGGGCTGGCCCGGTCCTTGCGTAAGTGTGCAACTGAAACCCCTACGACGATGACGACGAAAACTGCTTTTGCTTCTCTTTTGCTGGCGCTTCTGGCCGGTTCTGCTGCCGCCCAGCAGGGGCCCAATAGCACCGTGGCCGTGCAGGACAAAACCCAGTCCAGCCCCCGCCTCAACCCCGTGCAAGCCCGTGCCGACCGCCTCAGCGAGCAGATGGTGCGCGACCTGCACCTCAATAACTACCAGGCCACCAAGCTCCGCGCCGTGAATGCCGATAAAATTGCCAAAATGGCGGCCATCGAGCGCAAAAACGCTGGTAACCAACGGCTGATTGATGAGCAGTGCAACGGTGTCTGCAAAGAGCGGGACCAGGAATTCCAGGCCTTCCTTAGCAATGACCAATACAGCAGCTACTTCGGCTCCCGTGGTGTCTACAATAAGACTGACCGGGATTTCGCCAGCCAGTCGGCCAGCATTTTGCTTACCAATTCGATACAGAACCCGTCGCCGGCCCGTGCTAACGACGCTTCTATTGCCCCAACTAGTACCCGGCCTACCAACCGCCCCGCTGGCAACCTTGGCCGCAATGCCCGATAAATTGTAGCGCACGCTTTGGCTTGCGCCTAAATATGAAAAGCCCTGCCGGATATATCCGGCAGGGCTTTTTTATGGGACTTCTGTTCTAGCATGCACAAGCTAGAGCCTGTGTTACAGGCGCTCCTGCGTTTGTTCCTGCTTATCCAGGTATTCCGACAGCTCTTTGCAAAGCGCGCGCATCTTGTTGGCCATTTCCTTGTCGTCGGTAGCCGTCACGATGTTCTCGGCCATCGAGCCAATGTTGTCGACCACGAAGCGCTTCATCTCGTCCACGGGCATGTCCTTGGTCCAGAGGTCAATTTTCATGGTACCAGCTTGCTCCCGGTCCCACAGCGCGATGTTGATGGCTTTGGCGAAGTGAATATCCGGCCCCGCATCGGTGGCCGACCAGCTGATGGCCTCAGGTACTTTGTTGTCGTCGAGGGCGATGCTGAAGCGTATTTCTGATTTTTTCATAGAGGGTAAAAATGTGTCATCCTGAGCGTAGCGAAGGACCTTACCAAATCAGAACGGCTGTCGTTCGGTGGTGATAAGGTCCTTCGCTACGCTCAGGATGACAGTTTTGGAGGCAAAAAGTTAGACGTAGTTGTTCAGCATCACCGGCATCACCAGCATCAGGATGCTTTCGTTGTCATCCGGCGTGGTGGGCATGAGCAGGCCGGCGCGGTTGGGTGTGCTCAGCTCCAGGGTGATTTCCTCGGAGTCGATGTTCGAGAGCATTTCGAGCAGGAAGCGGGCGTTGAAGCCAATTTCCATGTCCTCGCCGTCGTACTGGCAGGTGAGGGTTTCCTTGGCTTCGTTGCTAAAATCGAGGTCTTCGGCCGAAACCACCAGCTCGGAGCCGGCTAGGCGCAGGCGCACCTGATGAGTGGTTTTGTTGGAGTAGATGCTGATGCGGCGCACCGAATTCAACAGCTCCGACCGGTTGATGATGAGCTTGTTGGGGTTGCTCACCGGAATCACGTTTTCGTAGTCCGGGTACCGCTCGTCAATCAGGCGGCACACGAGGCGCATCTGGTTGAAGGAGAAGAAGGCGTTGCTCTGGTTGAACTCGATTTTCACCGGCGTGGCCTCCGAGGGCAGCGTGCCTTTCAGCAGGTTGAAGGCTTTGCGCGGGATGATGAGGTTGGCGGTTTGGCCCGCGCCCACGTCCTGGCGGCGGTAGCGCAGCAGGCGGTGGCCGTCGGTGGCCACGAAGGTCACCTGCGAGTCGGCCAGCTGCACGAGGATGCCGGTCATGGCCGGGCGCAGCTCGTCGGTGCTTACCGCGAAGATGGTTTTGTTGATGGCGCGGGCCAGCGACGAGGAGGGCATCTCAATCGGGGCCGAGCCCTTCACCACCGGCACGCGGGGGAAGTCGGCGGCATTCTCGCCGGCCAGCTTGTAGCGGCCGTTCGAGGAGCTGATTTCGATGGTATAGGTTTCCTCGTCCAGCGTGAAGGTGACGGGCTGGTCGGGCAGGTTCTTGAGGGTATCGAGCAGGATGCGGGCGGGCGCGGCGATGCGGCCGGTGTCGCGGGCCTCCACGGGCAGCTCGGTAATCATGCTCGTCTCCAGGTCGGAGGCGGTGATGGTGAGCTTACCGGCCTCAATTTCAAAGAGAAAGTTCTCCAAAATGGGCACCACGGGGTTGTTCGTAACCACGCCGTTGATGCTTTGCAGCTGCTTGAGCAGCGCGGAGGATGATACGATGAATTTCATGGTGCGAGGCTAGGGCTAGGAATTAGGGAGGGCAAAGATAGGGGGTGCGGTTGGGGTTTGGAAGGGGCGCGGTCAGGGAGAATGGAATGAGCAGGACAGACAAACTGATGTCAGAATAATCGGTAGCTCATTCTGAACTTCGACTTAACTTTTCAAGACGAAGTAACATTTTCTACCAATGCAATACCCGAAAAGACTCCAACAGGCCGCGAAGGATTTGAATGTGTCGATGCAGGAAATCACAGACGCATTAGCTGGTAGGGGACATTACGTCGAAAACAAGCCGACAACTAAACTCTCCGTAGAGCAACTAGATATTGTAGACGGAATTCTGAACGGTGGTAAAAGAGCTTCTTCATCAACTCTTGAAGTAAGTAGCCGAGATGCAACAACGTTTCAAAAGCTCGAATACATTAGGAGGAAAATTGGCCACCCCAAAACCTTTTTCAAGTATTTCGGGACACAAGACCATCATTTTTCTAGCTTAGAAGATGGGTACATTTACCTGTCTCCACCTTCCTATTTCAATGACCCATTCGATTGCTCACTTGACTTAGTAGATTTTTCCAGCCGTACTAATACGGACTTCAATAAAAGAGCTGTCGAACGATTTAAACAGCGAGTCAAGGACATTGGAGTATGCTGTTTCTCCAGAATCAATGACTCTATATTGATGTGGGCACATTATGCGAATAGCCACCGTGGTTTCTGTTTGGAATTCAGTTCTGATAGCGAGAATCCTTATGGCATCCATCCATTAGATGTATGCTATTCAGAAATGCTAGTCAAGCTGAACTTTCACAATCAGGCAGATGATGCCATTGCTAATATGATTTTCACAAAATCATTGGACTGGAAATACGAACAAGAAATGAGGTGTATTGCTGACGGCCTTGTCAGCCAGAATGATAGGAAAAAGCATTTTGATGCTTCAACAATGAAGGCCGTTTACCTTGGTGTCAAGTGTGAAGAAGTAACAAGTGAAAAGATAAAAGACATTGTCAGAAGAAAATATCCTTTGACAAAGGTGTATCAGGCATCAAAAAGCTCTGATTCTTTTTCGATTCAATTTGACACAGTGAGCATCTAAAGATTTGTTGCTACCCGGCAAACCCCGCATAGCGTCGCTTGCGCCGCCAGGCCCGCACGGCCCCGAAGACCCCCAGCAGCACTAGCGGCGCACCGAGGTTCAGCAACTGCCAGCGGCGGCGCTGTTCGGCCAGCTTCACTTTGTCGAGGGGGCGGAGGGTGATTTGCTTGCCGCGCACGGCGATGAGGCCGGTTTCGTCGAGCAGGTAGTCGGTGGCGTTCAGGACTAGCTCGCGGTTGGCGAATTCGGTGTTGGCGAGGCGGTCAAAGCCCAGGCGGTAGGGATTGCCGGTTTTGGGGTCAACTTCGGAGCGGATGAAGTCGCCATCGGAGAGGACGAGGATTTTGCTGGGCTTGGCATTGGCCGGCTTTTCGGGCTGAAACTGCAGGGTGCCGGGCCGGGCGCGGTTGGCGAAGAGCGAGGTGAACTGGCCTTCGAGCAGGTAGGCCACCGGCTGGAAACCCTTCTGGTAGAGCTTGGGGTTGGGTTCGAGGCGGGCGTCGTTGAAGTTGATGGGCACCGGGGCGGGCAGCACGCGGGTGTAGCGCGAGGTGGTCATCAACGGAGTTTTGCGGATGCCGGTGGCCTTCACTGTATCGAGGCTGCCCGTGAATTTCAGGTACACCGCGTCGAGGTTGCGGGTGATGGGGTGGGGGCTGAACTTGTTGATGAGCGGGTAGAGCTGCCAGGGCATGGGCTCTATTTTGGGCTTGTTGCCGTCCATGCCGGTCACGAGCGGAATTTGGCCGCTGTTGAGGTCGAGGAGCAGGTTCTGGTTCAGGCGCAGGCCGTATTTGAAGAACAGGTCGTCGAGGTTGAGGTTGTAGGGCGTGGCCAGCGCCACGCCGTTGCGGGCCACGCTGTCGAGGTCCACGCGCAGGGCATCGACGAAGAACATGGCCCGGCCGCCCTGGGTGATGAACTGGTCGAGCTTGAACTTGTCGTCTTCCGAGTAGGGCGTTTTTGGCTGGGCCACCACGATGGCATCGAGCGTACTCAGGTCATTGTCCTTCACCTTGCTCAGCGTCACGCGAAGCACGTCGTACTGCTGCTGCCAACTGCCGAGCATGTCGCCGGCCTGCACGTTGTCGAGCTCGCCGTGGCCTTCCACTACACCTATGCGCTTGCGCAGGGCCGGAACCAGCGTGCGGATGGTGCTGGCCAGTTCATATTCCAGCCCTTCGATGCTTTGGTTGAGGCGCACCTCGGCTGGTGCGGCTTGGTTGCCGCGTAGCAGGAGCACTGATTTATCGTGTCCGCCCACGCTCACCACGGCGTAAGGGAAAATGATTTTTTCGACGCGCTTGCCGTTTTCGGTGGCCCCGAGGTTGGTGGGTTTCAGGCCTTTTTTGAAGAGGGTTTGGTAGAAGGCGTTGCGGGCGGCTTCGGTGCTGCCGGCGCTGGGGTCGATGAAAATGTAGTTCAGATTGGCCCCGCCGTAGACCTGGAACTCGGTCAGGGTTTCGCGCACGCCCTGCTCCAGGCGGCGGAAGGCGGGCGGGAAATCGCCGGTGAGGTACACCGTGATGGTGACCGGCTGCTTGAGGTCGCGCAGCAGCTTCTTGGTCGCGTCCGACATGGTGTAGCGCTTTTCCTCGGTCAAATCGAGCCGGAAAAAGAAGCGCTGGGCCGTGAAATTGAACAGCAGCAGCAAACCCACTACCGCAGCAAACTGTAGCAGGTCGCGCTGCTTGCGGGAAGCCGGCACCGGAGCGGCCATCGGCGAATTTGTCAACGTATTTTCCATTACCAGTTACGACTCCGTAAAGCCAGGCGCGTGGCCTGCAACGCCACCGCCACCACGCTGAAGAAATAAACCAAGTCCCGCGAGTCAATCAAGCCCTTGCTCAGGTCGCGGTAGTGGGCTGCAATGCCCAGTTGGCTAACATAATAAGCCGAGCTGCCTTGCAGCACTGAGGCCAGCGAATCGAAGCCCGAATACACCAGAAAGCAGCCCACCACGGCCACCAGAAACGCAATAATCTGGTCGCGCGTGAGGGCCGAAGCCAGAATGCCAATGGCGGCGAACACGGCTGCCAGCAACGCCAGCCCCAAGTAGGAACCCACCGTGGCGGCCGAGTCGATGTTGCCCTCGGGGCTACCCAGTTTGTATACCGAGTAGTAGTAGAGCAGCGTGGGCACCAGCGCCAGCAGCGCCAGCAGCAGGCAGGCCAGGTACTTACCGCCAATAATCTGCCCGTCGGTTAATGGCCGCGTCAGCAGCAGTTCGATGGTGCCGGCCTTCTTCTCCTCGGCAAACGTGCGCATGGTGAGGGCCGGAATCAGGAACAGGAAAATCCATGGGGCCAGATTGAACAGCGTTTGCAGGTCGGCGTAGCCGTAGTCGAGCACGCTACTATCGGGGAAAACCCAGACGAACAGGCCGGTCGCAATCAGGAAAACCCCCAGCACCACGTAGGCCACGGGGGAGTTCAGGAAGGCGTTGAATTCTTTTTGGAGGATTGTTAGCATTTTTTGCCGTTTGTCATCCTGAGCACAGCGAAGGACCTTATCGCGTCCGCTTTGTCAGTTTGATGTCAAATAAATCAAATGATTTACTGCTTGCTGTTCGCTCATCATTAGGTCCTTCACTACGCTCAGGATGACAGGCGACTAAAATAGTTACTTCGTCAGTTCCCCAAACACTTCCTCCAGACTCTGCTGCTCCTGCCGCAGCCCCAGCAGAATCCAGCCTTCCTGCCCAGCCAGGCGCGACACGGCGGCGCGCACGTCGGTGCCCGGCGCGGTGCGCAGCAGTACCGCGCCATCGGGCGCTAACTCGACATGGCGTACATTGGGCAGCTTGGCTAGCTTGGCGGAATCAACTGCGCCCTCGAATTCGGCGCGGACTACGGTTTCGCCGGCGGCGCGGGCAGCCAGCTCGGCCACCGGGCTGTCGGCCACCAGCTTGCCCCGGCTGATGATAAGCACGCGCGAGCACAGCGCCGTGACTTCGGGCAGAATGTGGGTGCTGAAAATGACGGTTTTATCCTCGCCCACCTCACGGATGAGTTGGCGAATTTCCAGAATCTGGTTGGGGTCGAGCCCGGTGGTGGGCTCGTCGAGGATGAGCACGTCGGGGTCGTGGATGAGGGCTTGGGCCAGGCCCACGCGCTGCCGGTAGCCTTTGCTGAGCGCTCCGATTTGCTTGTTCTGCTCGCGGCTCAGTCCCACGCGGCGCACCAGCTCGCTCACTCGGTTGCGCAAGTTAGAGCCGCGCAGTCCGTGCACCGAGCCGATGAATTCGAGGTACTCGTGGACGTACATGTCCAGGTAGAGCGGGTTGTGCTCGGGCAGGTAGCCCACGTGGCGGCGCACTTCCAGGCTGTCGGTGAGCACGTCGTAGCCAGCCACGCGTACGGTGCCGGCGGTGGGGGGGAGGTAGCCGGTGGCAATTTTCATGGTCGTGCTTTTGCCCGCGCCATTCGGCCCGAGGAAGCCCACAATTTCGCCCTTGCCCGCCGTGAAGCTGATGTTGTCCACGGCATTCTGGGTGCCGTAGGTTTTGGTCAGGTGCTCGATTTCTACCATGTTATTTGACCTGCGCCGGGCGCAGTTGAATCTCGGAAATCATCGTGGTGTCTGGCGCTTCGATGGCATGTACAATGGCGGCCGCAATGTCTTCGGGCTGCATCTTGTATGGGTCGGGAGTGGCACCGGGCGCTTTGCCGTTGAAGTTGGTTTCGACTGAGCCGGGCATGACGCAGGTAACGCGAATGCCATCCGGCCGCACCTCCTTAAACAACGCATCCGAGAAGCCGCGCACCGCAAATTTGGTGGCGCAGTAGCCCGACATGCCGGCCGTGCCCGCCGTACCGGCCAGCGAAGCCACGTTCACGATGTGGCCCGTGTGCTGACGCTTCATTTGCGGTAGCACGGCGCGGGTGCAGAGAAAAGTGCCCAGCACGTTGGTGTCGAACATCGTTTTCCAATCCTCGGTCTTGAAGCCATCGACCTCGCCCATGATGCCTAGGCCGGCGTTGTTCACCAGCACATGGATTTCGGGGCCCAACTCGCGCTGGGTGTTGGTGAAGGCTTCGGTGATGGAATGCTCATCCTGCACATCGCACTCAAAAAACTGGAACCGGTCGTGCGCCAGGCCTTCGGGAGCTGAGCGCGCCCAGCCGGCCACGGCCGCGCCGCGCGCCAGCAGGGCTTCCACGGTGGCGCGGCCAATTCCTTTGCTTGCGCCCGTGACGATGGCAACTTTACCGGTGAGGTCCATTTATCTTTGGGAAAAGTAAGGCTGAATATGCGCAATACGAGTTTGCGGCCGCAAGTTAGCGGCCTGGGAGGGTTTGGGGTACCGCGCGGGCTGGGCCGGTTTGGATTAGGCCTGGTCTTAATGGCAGGATTGACTACCTGCGGCCCCGGCCACGGCACCGATTGCCTGAAAAGCACCGGCACCATCGTCACCCAGCGCCGTGAGGTAGATGCCGACCTGGTCACCGTCACGGCCTTCGACAACGTGGACCTGCGCCTCGTGCAGGACTCGCAGACCTACGCCGAAGTGCGGGCCGGCGAAAACCTCATCAGCGACATTGTGCTCACCCGCAAAGGCAACGCGCTCGAAATTACCAACACCAGCACCTGCAACTGGGCCCGCAGCTACGACACGCCCCGCGAAGTGACGCTGCACGTGCCGCGCATCCTCAACGTGTTTTTGCGCGGCCAGGGCAACACCAGCACCGTGGGCCAGTTTGAGCAGGATACCATCTTTTTTCACCTCATCGGGGCCGGCGACATGGACCTCAACGTAAAGGCCCGCCAGCTGTTCCTCGACCAGTACGAGCTGGGCGATATCACGGTGCGGGGCTCCACTGAGGGCTTGCGTTTCGACTTGGGTGGCTCGGGCCGGCTTTTTGCTCAGGGCATTACGCCCAAGCGTTGCTATTTTACCCTGACGCGCGACAGCGATGGCGACGCCCATGTCCGAGCCTCTGAGAACCTGGGCGGTACCATAGCCGGCAACGGCACGCTGTACTATGGCGGTTCCCCAACGGTCACGGACATTAAAATAACCGGCAACGGCAGCAAGAAAGCCGAGTAGTCTAACGGCTCAACTTATAAATCGCCCAGCTGCGGCCGAATCAGCAGCTCCTCCACCACGGCGTAGGGGGATAGGGAAAAAGCTGAAAACAAGGCCTCCGCAACGTCTTCGGCCTGCACAAACCGCTCCTTGGGCAGCTCCACACCGGCCCAGCTAGCCGTGAGGGTAGGGCCAGGTAACACGGCCGTAACGCGCACGCCGCTGGCTTTCAGCTCCTCGCGTAGGTTTTTGGTGAAGCCCAGCAGTGCGTGCTTGGAAATGCCGTAGGAGCCGCCATTCGGGTAAGCCGTGATGCTGGCCGTAGAGCAAACCGTGAAAATGTGCCCGTGGCCCTGCGCAATCAGGCCTGGCAGCAGCGGCAGCGTCACGTCATAAGCACTCAATAAATTAACGGCCAGCATCTGGCGCAGCTGGGAGCCGTCGGCGGGCTCATCCTGCAAGCGGCCGGGGATGAAGGCCCCGGCGTTGTTCACTAATACCTCAACGGGTAGCCCCAGGCCCAGCACAAAAGCCGTGAAACGGGCGCAGTCGCCCTGCTGGCTAAGGTCGGCGGGCAGGGTGTGCAGCACGGCCCCGGGAACTTCGGCCCGCAACTCGGTTGTAAGCGCGGCCAGGTCGGCAGCTGAGCGGGCGCAGGTGGCCACCGGATAGCCGGCCTGCAGAAAGCGCGCCACCACGGCGCGACCAATACCTTTGCTGCCGCCGGTGACGACAATTAATTTTTCGCTCGTTTGGGCTCTGTTCATCTGTTTTACGTAAGGTGGCGAAGCCCCCAAAGTTCTGCTTGCAGCAACCGCCGCGCCCAAACTTCGGTTTTTATTCTTCAACAAACTCTCATGCTTAAAACTTTCGGCTCGTTTGTCCTTTTCCTGCGGGGCATGGTCACGCGCACGGAGCGGTTCAGCGTCCTCTGGAACCGCACCATCGACGAAGCCATCCTCATCGGGGTCGATTCCATTGTCATCGTGTCCATCGTGTCGGCCTTCATCGGGGCCGTTACCTGCGTCCAGATTGCCTATAACCTGACCAATCCGCTCATTCCGCAGTCCACCATCGGCTACATGGTGCGCGAAATGACCATTCTGGAGCTGGCCCCCACCATCACCAGCATCGTGCTGGCGGGCAAAGTGGGGTCCAGCATTGCCGGCGGCCTGGGCACCATGCGCATCACTGAGCAGGTGTCGGCACTGGAAGTAATGGGCATCAATTCCACGTCTTACTTGGTGCTGCCGCGAATTCTGGCGGCGCTGCTCATGTTCCCGCTGCTGGTAATTCTAGCAATGCTGTTGTCCATTCTGGGCGGCTACCTGGCCGGCACCCTCACCGGCGTCATGACGGCCCAGGACTACATCGAAGGCATCCGCACCGATTTCATTCCTTACAACATCGTCTTCGCCCTCATCAAGGCCGTGGTATTTGCCTTCCTAGTATCGGGTATTTCGGCCTTTAAAGGCTACTACACCACCGGCGGTGCCCTCGAAGTAGGGGCAGCCAGCACCGGTGCCGTGACCAATTCCATCATCGCCATTCTCATTGCCGACTTCGCCCTGGCGGCCCTGCTGCTGTGATTTTGTTGTCAGCTGCTTGTTATTGATAAACGACAGGCGGACACCATCAAACTGACAACGAACAACTGATAACTACCATGATTGAAGTATCTAATATCGAAAAATCCTTCGACGGCACGCCCGTTCTGAAAGGCATTTCGTGTGTGTTCGAAACTGGCAAATGCAACCTGCTGCTCGGCGGCTCAGGCACCGGCAAAAGTGTGCTCCTGCAATGTATTGTGGGTCTGATGAAGCCCGACATCGGCTCCATCACCTTTGATGGCACGGTGTACACCAATAGCAAAATCGATATCCGCCAGGAAATCCGCCGCAAAATCGGGATGCTGTTTCAGGGCTCGGCCTTGTTCGACTCCATGACGGTGGCCCAGAACGTGGAGTTTCCGCTGCAGATGCTGACGCCCGAAATGTCGCCCGAAGAGCGGCGCGACCGGGTCGAATTCTGCCTCAAGCGCGTGGGCCTGGAAAATGCCGGCAACAAGATGCCTGCCGAAATTTCGGGCGGCATGAAGAAGCGCGTGGGCATTGCCCGCGCCATTGCGCCGCAGTGTACCTACCTATTTTGCGACGAGCCCAACTCCGGCCTCGACCCCGCTACCAGCATCAAAATCGACAACCTGATTCACGAAATCACTCACGAATACAACATCACCACCGTCATCGTGACCCATGATATGAACTCGGTGATTGAGATTGGCGAGCACATCATCTTCCTGCACCAAGGCAAAAAACTCTGGGACGGCACCAAGGACGAAATTCTGAACGCCAAAGTCCCCGAGCTGCGCGACTTCATCTTCAGCAGCAGCCTCGTGCGCGCCGCCAAGCGCGTCGATGAAGAAACCGAAGGCGGCATGGCCGCTTTCGCTGAGGAAAGCGAATCTGGCGGCGGTATCTAATCCCGTCATATTTCACAAAAAAAGCCCCGTCTCTGCTAAGAGACGGGGCTTTTTGCATAGCGTAAAGCACGGGTTATTCTGTTGGCAGCAGTAGTTTCAAGTGGCCCAAATGGTGCAGTCCGTGCCAGGCATACAGCGCCAGGGCTTGGTCGAGGGTCGACTTGCGCTGGTTGCCGGGGTGGTAGAACGTGCGCTGCCACTGCTCCTCGGTGAGGTGGTGCAGCAGCGTCACCCAGCGCGAATGCAGCGCCTCCAGCAGCGTCAGCGACACCGTTATGGGCGTGGCAGCCACATCGGGCAGTTCGGCCCAGGCCTGCTCGTCGTAGGGGCAGATGGTGGGGTTGTCCTCCGTCAGGGCCAGGCGGAAGCGGACGTAGCTGTTGATGTGCGAATCGGCGACGTGGTGGATTACCTGGCGGCCGGTCCAGCCGCCAGGACGGTAGGGGCGTTGCAGGCCCTCGCCGCCCACCTGGCGGGCCATGGCCGTGAGCTGAGCCGGCAGCTCGGCCAACTGCTGAATAAACGCCGTGCGTTCGGCAGGGGCGAGGGGGCTGGTGGGCAGCTGCGGCCGGCCAATGGGGTATTTGAGTGGGTCGAGGTTGGAGTCCATAACTGCAAAGAAAACGAAAACGCTGCCCCCGATGAGAAGGCAGCGCTTTCAAAAGGCATCAATAACGGAAACGGGAAAGCGGAACCACAAAAAATCTGTTTTATCCGCTAAAATCCGTTAAATCTGTGGTCTTAGCCGTTGCGCTTGTTCAACTCGTCGCGGATTTTGGCGGCTTTCTCGTAGTCCTCTTTTTCGAGGGCCTGGGCCAGCATTTTGGTCAGCTCGTCCAGCGAAACCTGGCCGCTGGGCTCGCGGGGCTCGGGCTGGGGACGGTTGGCGCGGGGCGAGTCCGTGTCGTTGTCTTCGTCCTCATCTTCATCGTCCTCCTCAGCTTCGCTTTCGGCTTCGTCGAGGTCGGAAAGGATAATGCCGGCTTCGCTTAGCACGCTTTCAACCGTATAGATGGGAACACCGAAGCGCAGGCCGATGGCAATAGCGTCGGAAGGCCGGGCATCGATATCGAATGTCGTCGCCCCGTCGGAGCATACAATGCGTGAATAAAAGACGCCTTCTTTGAGGTCAGAAATTACCACTTCCAGAATCACAACGTGCACGTGTTCAGCAAAAGATTTGAACAGGTCGTGCGTGAGAGGCCGATTGGGGCTAATCTTTTCTATCTGAATGGCAATGCTTTGTGCTTCAAACATGCCGATAATAATGGGCAAGCGGCGGTTGCCGCCCTTCTCGCCCAGAATCAGCGCGAAGGAGCCAGATTGTGACTGGCTGGACGAAAGGCCCAGGATTTCAAGCTGGATTTTTTTCAAGGGAATAAGGAACTGGGTGTCTTGGAAGCGGAAAGGAGGGAGGGGCCGGGCCGAAGCCGGTAGACAGGATGTACGTGCAAATAAAGAAAAGTCCGGGTATCTGCGGCCAAAACCTACCGTAGAAACCGGAAATGCTGAAAAAAGATTGGGGACCCGGCCCGCGGCTTCTTGCGAAAACCACCGGACCGAGTCCCCAATGCCTGCACAGTAAACCTAGTTAAGGGCCTTTACAGCGGCGGTTAGTTTGGGCAGTACGTCAAAAACGTCGCCCACGATGCCATAATCTGCCGCTTTGAAGAAAGGAGCTTCCGGGTCTTTGTTGATGACCACAATCACCTTCGAGCTATTCACGCCGGCCAGGTGCTGGATGGCACCCGAAATGCCGCAGGCAATGTACAGGTTCGGCGAGATGGTGATGCCGGTCTGGCCCACGTGCTCGTGGTGAGGGCGCCAGTCAACGTCCGATACGGGCTTGGAGCAAGCCGTAGCCGCACCCAGAGCCTTAGCCAGGTCCTCAATGAGGTGCCAGTTCTCGGGGCCTTTCATGCCGCGGCCACCCGATACCACGAGTTCGGCCTCGGGCAGCAAAATGCCGCCGGCTTGGTCCTGCATCACCACTTGCGTGGGCGCATCAGCAAAATCAGCGTCCGATAGCTGGGCTGCGAAGCTTACCACTTCGGCCGTTTTGCCAGCATCGTGCTTGGCTTCGGTCGAGTTTTTCTTCACGGCGATGATTTTGCGGTCACCACTCAGTACCACGTCCGAAAACGCCTTGCCCGAGAATGCGCCCCGCTTCACCGTGAACTGGCCGCCGTCGGTTTTGGGCAGCTCTACCACGTTGGTGGCCAGGCTGGCCTTCAGCCGCACCGAGAGGCGCGAACCTACTGCCGCGCCAATGTTGGAGTTAGCCAGTACGATGATTTTAGCCTGTTCCTGCTCGGCTGCCGTGGCGATGAGCTTCGTGTAGGCATTGTTTACGAAATCCTTGAGGCGGGGCTCAGCATCGTACAGCACTTTCGTGATGCCCTGCTCGCCGAGCTTGGCCAAGTTGGCCTCATTGGCTTCGCCTACGGCAATGGCCGTGGCGGTAGTGCCCAGTTGGGCAGCCACCTGCGCCCCGTAAGAGGCTACTTCGAGCGACGACTTTTTTACTTCGCCGTCGGCGCATTCAACTACAACTAATACAGACATGATTTTTATTTTTTGTCATCCTGAGCGCAGCGAAGGACCTTATCACGCTGGCGCTGTTAGAATTGGGGATTGCGACGAAAGCAGCCGTGATAAGATGCTTCCTCCGTCAGCATGACAGACGAATTAAATAACCTTGGCTTCGTTGCGGAGCAGCTTGATGAGCTCGCCGGCATTTTCAGCGTCGATGAGCTTCACGCCCTGCTTTTTGGGCGGCAGCGCGTACTCGGCTACGGTGGTGCGGGCGGGCTCGCCCACGGCGGTCACCACTTTCAGGGGCTTGGTGCGGGCCGTCATGATGCCGCGCATGTTGGGAATGCGGGGCTCGCACATGGGCTGCTGGCACGAGGCCACGAAGGGCGTGTTCACGGTCACGATTTCCTTGCCGCCTTCGATTTCGCGCTCCAGCGTGGCGGTGTTGCCGCTCATATCCAGCTTCATGGCCGGGGCCACGGTCGGGATGCCGAGCATTTCGCCCACCATGCCGTGCACCTGGAAACCGTTGTAGTCGATGCTTTCCTTGCCCATCAAAATCACGTCGTAAGCACCCTCTTTGGCAACGGCCGCAATCTGCTCGGCCACGAAGTAGGCGTCCTGCGGCGCGGCGTTCACCCGGATGGCGTCATCGGCCCCGATGGCCAGCGCCTTGCGGATGTTGGGCTCCGTGTCGGCTTCGCCTACATTCAGCACAGTTACGGTGCCGCTGCCGGCGGCTTCTTTCAGTTCGATGGCGCGGGTGAGGGCGTACTCATCCCAAGGGTTAATCACGAACTGCACACCGGCCTTATTGAACTCCTTGTTATCGGGGGTGAAGGCAATTTTGGTGGTCGTGTCGGGCACGTTGGAAATACAAACCAGAAACTTCATCTAAGCGGGATTAGGGTGGCGAAATCGAATGAAAAAGGCTGCATGCATAACAACCTATAGTAGCTTGCCGGTTTCCGGTAGCCAATCTTTAACAAGGGATATGCGGTGGAAAAGCCGCAATTTTGCCCCAAAGGTAAACAAAACTCCTGCCCTGATGAACACTCCGACCACTCGTTTGCAACAGTTATTGGCTTTCTATGCCGATGACCCCACCGATGCCTTCACCATATATGCCCTGGCTACCGAATACCGCGCCCAAGAGCCGGAACGGGCCTGGGAATTTTATCACAAACTCTTAACCGAACACCCCGATTACGTGGGCACTTACTACCACGCCGGCAAGCTTTTGGAGCAATTCGGCAAAAAGGATGAGGCCGAAAAAGTGTACCGCACCGGACTGAAAACGGCCCGCGCCGCCGGCCAGCAGCACGCTGCCAGCGAGCTGTTGCAAGCGCTGAATAGCTGCCTCGGGCTTGATTACGAGGACGACTAACGGTTAGGTAGCCTATAGAAAAAAAGCCCGGCAAACTGTCGGGCTTTTTTCGTTGGCTGAGTGCGGGATGGTATGCGAATTTGGCCTTTTATGCCTGAAAATGGGAAGAGCTTTATTTCATTCAGCAGGCAAATTTTGAGTTTGGTCGGGCAAATTTTGAGTTCCGCCGCGTACATAATGCTTATGCTATTACTATTTAGCTACTTTGCATCGATACCACGAGAAAGATTCTACCACATCTTCCTGTTCTGCCATGTCTGCACTGTTCTCTGCCATTGCCAAAGCCTTTCCCCGTGAGCTGATTAACCACCTGGCTGCCCGCCTGGGCGAGGGCGAAAACGGCATGAAGCGTGCCGTGGAAGGCGTGCTGCCCGTGATGATGGGCGGCATGGCCCGGCAAGCCGAAACCTCGGATGCCCAATTGCTTTTTGAATGGAGCAGCCGGGCCTATCAGACGACGCGGTACGGGCTGGGCAGCGTGACCGGAATGCTGGGCATTCTGGGCAGTGGCCAGGAGGCCGGCAGCGCCATGATGCAGGGCGAAACGCTGCTGCTGGTGTTGTTCGGCAATTCCTGGCAGACCATCGCCGCTTCGGTAAGCCGCTACGCGCAGGTGAAGCGCACCACAGCCAGCACGCTGCTGACGTTGGTGGGGGCGGTGCTGCCGGGCCTGCTGGGCCAGTATGCCGAGCGTAACCGGCTGTCGGCGGCGGCGGTTTCGGCGAATTTAATTGGCATCAAAAACCAGCTCAGCACCTTGCTGCCCCTTGATTTGCGGGCTGTGGCCGATGCCTTGGGCCTGACGGCCGGCACCCAGCCAACGAAGGGCCGGAACCGGGAAGGGCGGACTATTTCCTGGGCGCTGCTGCTGATACTTACGGCGTCCCTGGGCCTGCGTAGCACTCCCCCAGACCTGTGGGCCCATGTGCTGCCAACGGTTTCCTCGCAGCTGGTGCAGGGGTATTTGCTGGCGGTGCAGGTAGCCGGTGGAGTGGCCGGACTGACGCAGACCATGTAGGGGCCGCCCGGCCCGCAAAAAACTGGCCCCTTGAAAAATGGGTGTTCACCGAGGTTTAGCGGGCGTTCGAGGGGTAAAAGGAACATTCATTTTATCCTCATACAGGTACTGGCACCTTTGTCAGGAAATCAACGCCAATTATGTCCCGCTTTCCTTTTCTGGTTCTTTTTGGGGCGTGGTGCCTGGCCGCTCAGCCGGCAGCCGCCCAAAGCGCCGCGGCCGTCCAGGCCTCCCCAACTGACACCATTCGCCTGACGCTGCCCGACGCCGAGCAACGCTTCTTCCAAAACAACCTGGCCGTGCTGGCCCAGCAGTACAACGTGACGGTGGCCCAGGCACAGGCCGTACAGGCCCGGCTGATTGACAACCCCACGCTGTATGTAGAGCAGGACGTGCTGCGCCGTCGCATTGGCCGCCCTACGGTGCCAGAGGGTACCGCCAGCAGCCAGGCTGTGGTGACGGTGCAGCAGCTGTTTTCGTTGGCAGGGCGGCGCAAGGCAGCTGGCCAAGCTGCCCAGCAAGGGGCTGTGGTGGAGCAGTACAACCTCCAGGACCTGCTGCGCAACCTGCGCTACCAGCTGCGCACCACGTTCTACGACATCTACTTCAAGCAACAGACGCTGAAGGCTTACGCTACGGAAATTGCCTCGCTGACGCGCACCGTGGGCCTGTACCAAACGCAGTTTGAGAAGGGAAACATTGCGCTGAAAGAGGTGATTCGCCTGCGGGCTTTCCTCTTTACGCTGCAAAGCGAACGGCAAACCCTGCTCAACGACGTGGCTTCGGACCAGACCGACCTGCACGTGCTGGTGCGCGATGCGACAGGCACCCAGTTTGTGCCGGTGGTGGACGTGAACAAAACCCGCGACCTGAGTCTGAAAAGCTACTCGGAGCAGCAGCTGGCCGATACGGCCCTGGTGCTACGCACTGACCTGAACGCCCGCCGCGCCACCGTGGAGCAGCAAAACCTGAATCTGCGCCTCCAGCAAAAGCTGGCCACGCCCGACCTAGCCGTGGGCTACACCTATGACAAAGCCGGCTCCTACATCGACAACTACCAGGCCCTGACGCTGGGCATTGCCGTGCCGATTTTCAACCGCAACCAAGGCAATATTCAGGTGGCGAAGGCCCAGATTGCCGGTAGCAAGCTGCTGGTGGACCAGCAGCAGCTGGTGGTCCAGAACGAGGTGCACCAGGCCTACCAGCTGGCCGCCCGCAACGACGACCTTTTTCAGAACACCGACCGCGACACGGCACCCTTTGCGCGGCTGATGGTGGGCATTGAGCAGAGCTATGCCAAGCGCATTCTGAGCGTGGTGGAATACCTGGACTTTTTCGAGTCTTACAAGAATAACCTGGTGCAGCTGAACACCTTGCGGGCCAACCGCGTGCGGGCTTTTGAGCAACTGAATTTTGCTATCGGCAAGCCCATTTTCCGGGCCGAATAATTTCGGCTTAGCTACCGCCGCAACTGTCTTAATCCTGAAAATATCATAAGCTGCTGGCCCAAGGCCATTGGCTAACACCTACCTCCTGATGAACCGCTCCTTTCTAGCATTGCTGACCGCCGTAACCTTGGTTGGCTGCTCCAAACCCGAAGTCAAAGAAGAAAAGAAGGAGGGCTTCCGCCTGTCCGACACCATGATGCAGCAGATTGTGCTCGACACGGTGCGCCTGCGCCCAGTGCAGGACGAACTGGTGCTGACCGGCGAAATTGCCACCGACGGCGACAAAACGGTGAAAGTGTACCCGCTGGTGGGCGGCGTGGTGGAGCAGCTGAAAGTGCAGCTCGGCGACAAGGTGACCAAAGGCCAGGTGCTGGCCGTCATCAAATCGGGCGAGATTGCCGACGTGCAGAACCAGACTACCGCCGCCAGCTCCGACCTCGACATTGCCCGCAAGAACTTGGCCGTGGCCGAAGACATGTACAAAGCCGGCCTGAACTCAGAGCGCGACGTGGTATTGGCCCGCGCCGAGGTGACCAAAGCCCGCGGCACGGTGGGCAAAAACGTGAAGCAGCTCAGCGTCTACGGCATCGGGGCCGATGGGATGTACACGCTGCGCGCGCCGATTTCGGGCTTCATCACGGAGAAGAATGCGACTGACCACGAGCAGTTTAACAACGACAACGTGGGAAACCTGTTCACGGTGAGCGACCTGGACGATGTCTGGATTATGGCCAACGTGTTCGAGTCGGACATCTCGAAGGTGAAGGAAGGCTATTCGGCCGACGTGACCACGCTGAGCTACCCGGACAAGCATTTCCGGGGCAAGATTGACAAGGTGTTCAACGTGCTCGACCCCGACAGCAAGGTGATGAAGGTGCGCGTGCGCCTCGAAAACCCCGGCTATCTGCTGAAACCCGAGATGTATGCGCAGGTGCGCGTCGAGAACACGGAAGGGGCGAAGGCCCTGGCCGTGCCCGCCAAATCGGTGGTATTTGACAAGGACCGCAACTTCGTGATGGTGTTCAAGGACCGCACCCATGTCGAGACTCGGCCCGTGACCATCAGCAAAACGGTGGGCGATTACAGCTACGTGACCTCGGGCCTGAAGCCCGGCGACGTAGTGATTGCCAAAGACCAGCTGCTGGTTTACGACGAGCTGAACGACTAATCAGATAAGGTTGATATTGACTCCGAGCAATGGCTTTTTGGCCTTGCTCTGGGACAATACTGCCTTTATAATCTACCCAATCATCATTGTTTCTTCACTGTTAGAAACTGAAAATGAACAAGTTTATTCAAGGCATTATTGCCTTTTCGCTTAAGAATAAGGGCTTCATCTTCCTCATGACGCTCGTGGTGGTGGTGATGGGCATCGTGAGCTACCGGAACACGCCCATCGAGGCCTTCCCGGACGTTACCAACACCGAAATCACCATCATCACGCAGTGGCCTGGCCGCTCGGCCGAGGAGATGGAGAAGTTCGTGACTGTGCCCATCGAAATTGCCCTGAACCCGGTACAGAAAAAGGCCTCGGTGCGCAGCACCACGCTGTTCGGCCTGTCGGTGGTGAAGGTGATTTTTGACGATGGCGTGGACGATGCCTTCGCGCGCCCACAGGTGAACAACCTGCTGCGCGAAGTGGACCTGCCCGACGGCATCACGCCCGACGTGCAGCCGCCCTACGGCCCCACCGGCGAAATCTACCGCTACACGCTGGAAAGCAAAACCAAGACCGTACGCGAGCTCAAAACTCTGCAGGACTGGGTGATTGAGCGCAACCTGAAAGCCGTGCCCGGCGTGGCCGACGTGAACAGCTTCGGCGGCGAGGTGAAGGACTACGAAATCTCGGTGAACCCCGGCAAGTTGCAGGATTTCGGCCTCACGCCGCTCGACCTCTATACGGCGGTGCAGCGCTCCAACATCAACGTGGGAGGCGACGTGATAAACGAGGGCCAGCAGAACTACGTGGTGCGCGGCATCGGCCTGCTGAACAACATCTCCGACATCACCAACACGGTGATAAAGAACGTGAACGGTGTGCCGATTCTGGTGCGCGACGTGGCCAAAGTGACCGAAAGCGCCCTGCCGCGTCTGGGCCAGGTCGGCCGCGGCTTCGAGGACGACAAGCTGGAAGGTATCGTGGTGATGCGCAAGGGCGAAAACCCTTCGGAAGTCATTGCCCGCCTGCATGATAAGGTGGAAGAGCTGAACTCAAAAATCCTGCCGCCCGACGTGAAGATGAAAACCTTCTACGACCGGCAGCAACTCATCGATTTCTCGACGGAGACGGTGATTCACAACCTCATGGAAGGCATTGTGCTGGTCACGCTCATCGTGTTCCTGTTCATGGCCGACTGGCGCACGACGGTGATTGTGTCGGTGATTATACCGCTGGCGCTGCTGTTTGCCTTCATCTGCCTGCGCTTGCGCGGCATGAGCGCCAACCTGCTGAGCATGGGCGCGATTGACTTCGGTATCATCATCGATGGCGCGGTGGTGATGGTGGAAGGGCTCTTCGTGGCCCTCGACCATAAGGCGCATGAGCTGGGCATGGAGCGGTTCAATAAGCTCTCCAAGCTAGGCTTGATTAAGAAGTCGGGCCGCGAGATGGGCAAGTCGATTTTCTTCGCCAAAGCCATTATTATCACCGCGTTGCTGCCGATTTTTTCCTTCGAGAAGGTGGAAGGCAAGGTGTTCAGCCCGCTGGCCTGGACGTTGGGTTTTGCCCTGCTGGGCGCGCTGATTTTCACCCTCACGCTGGTGCCGGTGCTGGTGAGCATCCTGCTGAAAAAGAACGTGAAGGAGAAGGACAACTTCTTCGTGCGCGGCGTGAACAACGGGGCCAACCGTTTCTTCCGCTTCACCTACGCCCGCAAAACGGCCACGCTCATCATCGCCTTCGTTGTGACGGCCGTGGGCCTGTATTCCTTCTCATTCCTGGGCTCGGAGTTCCTGCCGGAGCTGAACGAGGGCTCGATTTACGTGCGGGCGCAGCTGCCGCTGAGCATCAGCCTGGAATCCTCAAACGAGCTGTGCAACCAGATGCGGCGCGACTTCCTGAGCTTCCCCGAGGTGAGCGACGTGGTGAGCCAGACCGGCCGCCCCAACGACGGCACCGACCCCACGGGCTTCTATAACAACGAGTTTCTGGTGCAGCTCAAGCACACGCCGGAAGTGGAGAAGAAGATGAAATCAAAGGCCTACCGCGAGGATTTGGTGGAGCGCATGAAAGCCAAGCTCGACAAGTTTACGGGCGTCGATTTCAACTTCTCGCAGCCTATTACCGACAACGTGGAGGAAGCCGCCTCGGGCGTGAAAGGCTCCATTGCCGTGAAGATTTACGGTACCGACCTGGCTACGCTGGAGGCCAAGGCCCGCGAGGTGTATGAGGTGCTGAAAACCGTGAAGGGCATTGACGACCTAGGCGTGTTGCGCAACATCGGCCAGCCCGAGTTCCATGTCGACCTCGACGAGCGCCGCATGGCCAGCTACGGCGTGAATAAATCGGACGCCAACTCGGTGCTGGAAATGGCCGTGGGCGGCAAGGAAGCCACACAACTGTACGAAGGCGAGCGCAAATTCCCCATCCGGGTACGCTACGAGCCCCAGTTCCGGCAGACGCCGGCCGAAATCGCGGCCCTGATGGTGCCCACCCAATCGGGCAAAACCATTCCGCTCTCCGAAATTGCCAACATCGGCTCCGTCACCGGCCCGAGCCTGATTTACCGCGACGACAACCGCCGCTTCGCTGCCGTGAAATTCAGCATCCGCGGCCGCGACATGGGCTCTACCATCAAGGAAGCGCAGGAAAAAGTGAACCGCCACGTGAAGCTGCCCGCCGGCTACGAGCAGAAATGGACCGGCGACTTCGAGAACCAGCGCCGCGCCCAGCAGCGCCTTACGCAGGTGGTGCCCATCTCGCTGGGCCTCATCTTCTTCATCCTTTTCATCCTGTTCAGCAACCTAAAGGATGCCGGGCTGGTACTGCTCAACGTGCCGTTTGCCATTATCGGCGGCATCGCGGCGCTGCTCATCACGCACACCAACTTCTCGATTTCGGCCGGTATTGGCTTCATCGCTCTGTTCGGTATCTGTATTCAGAACGGCGTGATTCTCATCTCCGTCTTCAAGCAGAATCTGGTCAAGAAGCACTCGCTCGACCATTCTATCAACGAAGGCGTGATTTCCCGGGTGCGCCCGGTGGTGATGACGGCCCTCATGGCCACCATCGGCCTGATGCCGGCCGCCATCTCAACGGGCATTGGCTCGGAGACTTCCAAGCCGCTGGCCATCGTGGTAATCGGTGGTTTGATAACGGGTACCATCCTCACGCTCTTTGTGTTCCCGCTGGTGTTCGAGCGCTTCTACCGCTCAGAGCACACCAAGTACGTGGCGCTGCCCGGCGAGCCCGGCTACGTGGAGCCGGTGGCTACGCACTAACCAGCTGTAGCGTGGACTCTGCGAGTCCGCGCCTGCCCGAACGACATCTGCTACGCGCGGACTCTCAGAGTCCACGCTACATAAAAAAAGCCCGCTGCCTTAACCAGGTGGCGGGCTTTTTTTATGCTTTCCGGCTTCATATATCCTTCACGGCTTCATAAAATCCTCATTGTTTTCTCATCAACTTTTCACCAGATTCTCATTTTCCGGCCGGCAACTATTCAAATAGGCCGCCATCGCAACTCGACACGTCGCTGCTTCCCACCACGCACTTGCATGAATAAGTTTATTTCCGGCATCGTTGCCTTCTCGCTGAAGAACCGCTTCTTCATCTTTTTCATGACGGCGCTGCTCGTCGCCGGCGGCACTTACAGCTACGTCCACACGCCCATCGAAGCGTTTCCGGACGTGACGAATACCCAGATGATTATCGTGAGCCTCTGGCCTGGCCGCTCGGCCGAGGAGGTGGAGCGGTTCGTGAGCACGCCCATTGAGGTGGCGATGAACTCGGTGCAGATGAAAAGCAACATGCGCAGTATCAGTATGTTTGGCTTATCGGTGCTCAAGATAAACTTCGAGGACAACGTGGAAGATTTCTTCGCCCGGCAGCAGGTGAACAACCTGCTGAGTGGGGTGAATTTGCCGGTCGGGTGCGACTCGCACGTGCAGCCGCCTTACGGTCCCACCGGTGAGATTTTCCGCTACACGGTGCAGAGCCGCACCGGCCGCAGTACCAACGAGCTGCTTGCCATTCAGGACTGGACGGTGGAACGGCAGCTGAAATCCGTGCCCGGCGTGGCCGACATCGCGGCCTTCGGCGGCACGCGTAAGGTGTACGAAATCAGCGTAAACCCTGCCATGCTGGCCAAGTACGACATGACCCCGCTGGAGGTATTCGAGGCCGTGCAGAAGTCGAACATGAACGTGGGCGGCGACGTGATTGAGAAGAACTCGCAGAGCTACGTGGTGCGCGGCATCGGCCTGCTCACCAAGCCCGAAGACATCGGTAACATCATCGTCAAGGACATCAACAACGTGCCCGTGCTGGTGCGCAACGTGGCCAAAGTGACTGAAAGCAACGCCCCTCGTGTGGGCCAGGCTGGGCTGGACGACCAGAGCGACGTGGTAGAAGGCATCGTCATCATGCGCAAGGGTGAAAACCCCGCTGAGGTGCTGGGCCGCGTGAAGGCTAAAATCGCCGAGCTTAACGAGAAAGTTCTGCCCAACGACGTGTACCTCAAAACGTTCTATGACCGCGACGTGCTGATGGACCACTGCACGCACACCGTAATCCACAACCTGATTGAGGGCATTGTGCTGGTGACGCTCATCGTGCTCATCTTCATGGCAGATTGGCGCACTACGCTCACGGTGGGCGTGGTGGTGCCGCTGGCGCTGCTGTTTGCCTTCGTGTGCCTGCGCCTTAAAGGCATGAGTGCCAACCTGCTGAGTATGGGCGCGATTGACTTCGGTATCATCATCGACGGGGCCGTGGTGATGGTGGAGGGCATTTTTGTGGTGCTCGACCACAAGGCGCATCAGGTGGGGATGGAGAAGTTCAACAAGCTGGCCAAGCTGGGCATGATTAAGAAGACCGGCGGCGAGCTGGGAAAGGCCGTGTTCTTTGCCAAGCTGATTATTCTGACCTGCCTGCTGCCCATTTTCGCTTTCGAGAAAGTGGAGGGCAAGATGTTCAGTCCGCTGGCCTACACGCTGGGCTTCGCCTTGATTGGCGCACTGATTCTGACCCTGACGCTGGTGCCAGTGCTGTGCTCGCTGCTGCTCAATAAGGATGTGAAGGAGAAGAACAACCCAGTGGTGAATTTCTTCGACAACATCGTAACCAGCGCTTTTGGCTTCACTTATCGCCACAAGCTGTTGAGCTTTGGAGTGACGATGGCCATTGTTGTGGCCGGTTTATATTCCTTCAAGCTGCTGGGTTCGGAGTTTCTGCCGGAGCTGAACGAGGGCGCGCTGTGGGTAGAAACCAAGCTGCCGATGTCGTCCTCGCTCACCGAAACCAACAAGATGGCGGCCAACTACCGCCGCATCCTGCGCTCATTTCCAGAGGTGACTTCGGTGCTGAGCCAGACCGGCCGCTCGAACGACGGCACCGACCCCTCGGGCATCTACTACGTGCAGGCGCAGGTCAACCTCAAGCCCAAGGAGGAGTGGAAGCGCAACATCACAAAGGAGCAGCTGATTGACGAAATGGACAAGAAGCTGAAGGAGTACCCCGGCATCATTTTCAACTACTCGCAGCCCATTATTGACAACGTGGAGGAGGCGGTGGCCGGCATCAATGCCGCGCTGGCGGTGAAGATTTTCGGCAATGATTTGAAGGAGCTCGACGGCAAGGCCAATGAGGTGATGAAAGTGCTCGGCGGCGTGCGCGGCGTGAAGGACCTGGGCATTCTGCGGAACCTGGGCCAGCCCGAAATGAGCGTGCGCCTCGACCAGACCCGCATGGCCGCCTACGGCGTGCAAACGGCTGATGCACAGACAGTAGTGGAGATGGCCGTGGGCGGCAAGGCCGCCACCCAGATTTACGAAGGCGAGCGCAAGTTTGACGTGACCGTGCGCTACCCCAAGCAGGACCGCGACACCGAAGCCAAGATTGGCGAGCTGCGCGTGCCCACCATCCGGGGCGGCAAGGTGGCGCTCAAGGAAATTGCCACCATCAAAACCGAAAACGGCCCGGCTTTCGTGTACCACGATAATGGTCAGCGCTTTATCGCCGTGAAATTCTCCATCCGCGACCGCGACATGGGCTCGACCATCGCCGAAGCGCAGAAGAAAATGGACCAGACCATCAAGCTCGGCAAGGGCTACCGCATTGAGTGGGCCGGCGAGTTTGAGAATCAGGTGCGGGCCACCAAGCGGCTCACGCAGGTGGTGCCGGTGTCGCTGGTTATCATTTTCATCCTGTTGTTCATCACCTTCGGCAACGGCAAGGATGCCGCGTTGGTGCTGGCCAACGTGCCGTTTGCACTCATTGGTGGCATCGCGGCGCTGCACATTACGGGTGTCAACTTCTCGATTTCGGCAGGCATCGGATTCATCGCGTTGCTGGGGATATGTATTCAGAACGGCATCGTCCTGATTACCGTATTTAAAGAGAACCTGCGCAAGAAGATGAGCCTGGCCGAAAGCCTGCGCCTGGGCGTGGCCTCGCGCGTGCGCCCCGTGGTGATGACGGCCCTCATGGCCATGATTGGCCTGTTCCCGGCGGCGCTCAGCACGGGCATCGGCTCCGAAACGCAGAAGCCGCTGGCCATCGTGGTGATTGGCGGGCTAGTAACGGCCACGGTGCTCACGCTGCTGATTTTCCCGCTCATCTTCGCCTTCTTCTACCGCGAAATGCACCAGGATGGCCCGGCACCCAAGCGCGTGAGTGAGGAGCGGCCGGTGCTGGTGGGAGCGTAGGCCTGTAGCGCGGGCTCTGTGAGTCCGCGCCCGTATGCGCCGTAGGGAACAGTTTAAACGAAAACCGGGCAGGCGCGGACTCGCAGAGTCCATGCGATAGTTGGAAAGAACTTCGGGCGTCCAAACCAGTTGTTCCCGGCACAACGTATTTTCGACCTCAACTATCGAATTCCCTCTCCAGATATGGCTTCTTCCGAAACCCGCGCTCAGGTGCAGGACTACTACGGTACCCAGCTGCAAACCAGCCAGGACCTGCTCACCAATGCGTGCTGCACCGACGATATTCCGTTGGCCCACCGCCGCATTCTATCGCAGCTGGAGCCGGAGGTGCTGGAGAAATACTACGGCTGCGGCGTGTGCATTCCCGAGGCCATTGAAGGCATCACGGTGCTGGATTTGGGCTCCGGCTCGGGCCGCGATGCGTATCTGCTCTCAAAGCTGGTGGGCGAAAACGGCCACGTTATCGGCGTAGATATGACCGGGGAGCAGCTCGACGTGGCCCGCCGCCACATCGACGCCCATACCGTCACCTTTGGCTACTCTAAACCCAACGTGGAGTTTCGCCACGGCTACATCGAAGACCTGAAATCGGCCAATATCGCCGACAATAGCGTGGACTTGGTGGTGAGCAACTGCGTGCTCAACCTGAGCACCGATAAGGAAGCCACCTACCGCGAGATTTTCCGGGTGCTGAAGCCCGGTGGTGAGCTATTCATCGCCGACGTATTTGCCGACCGCCGTGTGCCCGAAAACCTGCGCCAGGACCCGGTTTTGTACGGCGAATGCCTGAGCGGCGCTATGTACACCGAGGATTTCCGCCGTCTGCTGCTGCGCCTGGGCATCAACGACTACCGCCTGATGAGCAGCCGCCGCCTCACCATCAACAACCCCGAGATTGAGGCCAAAGTGGGTAATATCGGCTTCTACTCGCTCACGGTGCGTGCCTTCAAGCTCGACATCGAAGACAAGTGCGAAGACCACGGCCAGGTGGCTACTTACCTGGGCACCGTGCCAGGCCAGCCCCACCAGTTCGTGCTCGATGACCACCACACCTTCGAAACCGGCCGGCCCATGCTGGTGTGCGGTAACACGGCCGCCATGGTGGCCGACACGCGTTACGCGCCCCATTTCAAAGTGCTGGGCGATACCAGCCAGCATTTCGGTTTGTTCGACTGCGGGCCTTCGCCGGTAGCGGTGGCGGCGGGCGAGGCGGTGAGTGGCAGCTGCTGCTAAACAGCGTGTTTTTGCTTTAAAAAGAAGGGTGGGCCAGAAGATGGCTCACCCTTCTTTTTTGTAAGAATCAGCGCGTGAGTCGAGCTCGTAGGCTGGCCAACAAGTTGGCGGCCTCCGGCGCGGTGCCGGTGAGCAACACGCCGGCCCCGTAGAGCACCGTGAGCACACCGCCGCGCATGAGCAGCGTGAGCCAAGCATTGCCGGTTTCGGGCAGAACCCAGGCGATGAATCCTGCCACGGCTGCCACGGCCAAAATGCGTGCAATCTGGCCATCAAAGGGCTGCATACCGTAGTTGCGCCACACAAACCACGTCCGGATGGTGTTGATGCTCACCAGCGCGATGCAGTAGGCGAGGGCCGCGCCGGCCAGCTCCATACGCGGAATCAGCAGCCAGTTGAGGGCGACCACGGCGGCGGCGAGCGAGATATTGAACACCAAATCAAACCGGTAGCGCGGCGACGTAGCCACGATAATGCTGTTGACGCCCGTGATGCCATCAAACAGCCGGCCGGCTAGCAGCAAGAGCACGGCCGTGGTGCCCACCGCGAACTCGGGCCGGTGAATGAGGCCGTAAATGAAATTAAGATTCAGGCCAATACCTAATGCTAAGTAGCAGCCCAGCAGTGTGTTGATGCGCGTGCTGCGTCGGTAGAAATCGGCCATTTTAGCCATGTTGCCTTCTTTCCAGTATTCGGCAATGAGTGAAAACGCCGTCTTATAGAGCGCCCGGAAGGGCAGGACCAGCGCCGTACTCACATTGGTGGCAATGAGGTAGATGCCGGCCGCCGCCAGGCTTACTTTGGTGCCCACCATCAGGCTGTCAATGTTGAGCAGCACCGTGCCCGAGATGTTGCTCAGCAGCACGAAAGCCCCAAAACCCAGCATCTCACGCAGCGGCTTGATGCGCAACGCCGCCCGCGTGGGCCGCAAATGCAACTCACCAATGGCCGCCAGGTAGATTGCCAGCAACACCGCCACCACCGCGTAAGCCCCCACGTAAGCCAGTACGAAGCCGTGGAAGCTGATAACGCCCTGACTGTAAGCCACGGCGGCCCCCACCAGCATCAGCCGAAGCAGGATTTCCTGGCAAAAGGAGGAAAAGGATGTGTGATAGAGTGACCGCAAATAAGCATCCTGCAACGAGCCCAGCATAATGCAGCCCGCCAACGCAATGGCCGCTAGGTAGTGCGGCGAAAGCAGCGCCGCGTCGCCCTTAGCGTACCATTGCAGCAGCAGCGGCTTGCCCACCAGCATGGCCAGCGCCACCACCACAAAGCCCAGCAGCGGCGGCCCCAGTAGCAGCGGAAAGAAGCCCGCGTGGTTGCGCCCCTGATTCCGAAAAAATGGGAAATACCGGATGCCCATGTTGGCGAATCCGAAGGATGCCACCTGTGCCCCAATGGTCGCCATGGGCAGCAATACGCTGGCCGTGAGGCCAATCTGGGCCGGCGAGAGCAGGCGCGGCAGCACCAGAATGGTATTGGCAAAGCCGATGGCGAGGCCGACGTAGGAAATCAGGGTGTTGCGGATGCCCTGGCGCTGAACGATGCCCAATTAGGATGGTATTGAATGAATTGTAGCACATGCTTTTTGCTTGTGCCTTGCCTGACGGGCACAAGCTGAAGCATGTGCGACGGGCCTCAAAGTTCGGCCACAATCCGGCTTCCAGTGAGAAAAGCCGCCCCGCGCTGCTGCAAATAGCCCATTATTTCGGCAAACTGACGCGGGCCGGTCACCCGGTTGGCCGGGTCGAAATGGTCGTTGTGCCAGAGCACGGTGGCTACCCCACCGAACCGCTCAATCTCCTCAAACATGGGCCGGAGTGCGGGCATGATTTCCTCGGGTTGCAGCTGCAAGTAGTTGGGATGGTGCAAGGTAGCGTCCATCACATTGAGCGGGATTTCGAGGAAGCTACAGGCGGTACCCGTTGAGAAGTTGAAGGGAAAAAACGGCAAGCAATAGGAGTTGCGAAAGCCGAAATGCTCAGCAAATCCCAGGGTGGAATCATAGGCGAAGCTGCCGCTGGCCTCGACCAATGCGGGGGTCGTGCGGGGCTCCCAGCAGAGGTAGTGGAAGCGCAGGCCGTCACCGTCTGGTTTCAGGGTTGCTTTTTCCTGGTTCAATCGGACAGCCTCTTTCGCAGTGCCGATGCTGCCATGCAGGCCAATTTCAAAGCCCTGTTGCTGGAGTTGATGCAGGCGTTGGCGAAGGGCCGTGTTAAGGGCGTAGTCGGCATTCGGCGTGCCATTAGCACCTTTCCTAAGCTCTGGCAACATGAAAAAGGTAGAGGCCGCGCCGTATTCCGCCACGGTATCGGCCACGGTTTCCAGGTTGTCCCAAGCATCGGGCCGCGTCAGGTGCTGCCACAGCTGCTGGCCGAAATGCCAAAGCCGGCCCTGCTTCAGCGCGGCTTTAGCAGGCGCTTTCCAAGCACTGCGTAGGTTGTCGATGTCATGGGTGATGAAGGCCGCGAAAGGAGCCGTGCAGTCCCAGCGCCGGGGCTGCAGTGGCTGGCCAGTGACATGCTCCATGGCCGTTTTCAGCACGTCGAAGTAGTAGTTCACCACCGGCAGCGCCACGAAATCATAACTCTTTTGAATGCTGGCTGCATAGGGGAACCGCCCGTGCCGGTCGCGCATATCAGCGAAATATTCCTGCCAGCCGCTGAGTAGGTAGAAGGCCGCCGAGATGACATCGGCGTTGATAACGACACGGCCGGGATACCGGTCGAGCAGTGGGGACTCGGGCCGGCTATCGAAGAAAAACGGCACCCGCTGCCCGGACCATTCGCGGTAGTTCGGAGCTGCCGGGTAGGGGCTTTGGCCCTGAAAAAAGTCGTCCGCCAGGTCAGCCACTTCGATGGGCCGCTGGCTGCCAACGTAGCCAATCAGCTCCGATGGCACGTCCACATAGGCCAACTGAAAATGCCGCAACACATAGGCCAGCCGCATTTCGGTTGAAACCGGAACGGTGCTTATCGGGGGCGGAGTAGTGGCCGATGGCATGGCTTTTATTTGTATAAAACTAGACGATTATCAGCTGGTTGTGATGGATTGATTCAGCCAGTTGTTTAGCAGGTTTGCGGTGTGTAACTGGCTCCGGCCTTCATCGGGCGTGCCCAGCGTGGCGTTGTAATAAGCAGCGCGGAGGTAGAGGTCGGCGGGCTTGTGCAAGGCGTAGCGGCGCAGGGCGGCCGCCAGTTCGGCGGGTGTATCGGCACGCTCCACGAGGCCGCGCGCGGCATAGCCATAATAGTCGTTTGTGAGGGCAAAGGTGCCGAAGCGGAAGTAAATGCTGGCCACGTTCAGGAGCGTTGCTTCGAGGTGCGTGGAGGTGTCGGCGGCAACCAGCGCGTCCTGCCGTAGCAGGAAATCGAACACGTTTTCCTGGCGGGCGCTCGACCATTGCAACGCCGGCAGCAGCTTCCGCAGCGGCTCGAAGTCGCGGCCGTCGCTGGGGTGCGGGCGCAGGGTGAAGGTGAGGTGCGGCAGCTCGCGTAGCAGGTACACCAGCGTGTCTACCAGGGCCGGCATGGGGTCGTGGATGTTGCAGGCGATGCCTACCCGGCGCACGGTTGGGGCAGTGTTTTTCTGATTTAAATAAGCGTCGGCCTTGGGCATGCCCACCAACTCCACCCGGCCCTGCACGGGGCCGCATAGGCGGTACTTGTCCAAGGCATCCTGGCCTTCCAGTAGGCTCAGGTCGAAGCCCAGGGGTGGGAAGTTGGCACTCACACTGGCGTGTTGCACGTAGGCCGTGGGCACGCCCTCGGCGCGGCAGGCCAGCAGTAGGGAGCGGGTGTCGTCGTTGTGGTCGTTGGAGAATATCACGGCCCTGGGCCGGTAGTGCCGCAGCGCCCGCCGGTACACTTCGTAGTAGCCGATGGCGTAGAAAATGAAGTCAAAAAACCGCCAGGCCCGGCCGCCATCAGTTTTCAGCAAACCAAAAAACGAGATAGGAAATTGCCAGTAATACAGCAGCTTGCTTCGCAAGGAAAGCCGGTTCACTGCTGCGTTATAGCGCCCGATGTTCTTGCCTTGCCCCGCCACCAGCACGGCATCCGGCCGGGACTTTTGGATGAATTCCAGCGCGTCGTAGTTATTGGCACTCACCACGTAGAGCCATACCTTGCCGTGCAGGTCGTCGCGGTTTTTTATCGGCTTGATGATGTTGCCCACCAGTCGCAGGCCCGCGTAGCCCAGCACCCGCGCCAGTCGTTTTGCCGGGTTGGCTGGCGAAATATCGGCCAGCGCCGCCGGGGGCAGCCCCGCGAATATGGTAGTGAAGCGCAGCTGCAAAATGTCGCGCAGGCGCGGGATGAGCGGCAGGGTTCGGGCCGGCATTACAGCGCCTCCCAAGTCAACGGGGTGCCGGGTTTCAGGTCTTTGGCGGCTTTGCGGCCCAGCACCACGTCCCAGTGGCGCGGCCACAGGCCATCGCCGGGGCGAATGATTTTCAGGTTATCCGTGGTGAATTCCTCGCCCGCCGCAATGGGCTTGGCCACGTAAATGCTGCGCTTGTAGAGGCGGCTTTTCTCCTCACCGGTCTGGATGCAGAGCTGCACCGTGCCTAATGCCTGGTGGGCACGCTCGGTTTCCTCAACCAAGCTTTTTAACTCGTGCGGCTCCAATGAAAAGGCAGAGTCCACGCCGCCCTCGGCCCGGCTCAGGGTAAAGTGCTTTTCGATGACGCAGGCGCCCAGGGCCACGGCAGCCACGCTCGCGCCCACGCCCATGGTGTGGTCGCTCAGGCCGATGGGGCAGCCGAAAGTTTCGGCCAGCACCGGGATGGTGCGCAGGTTGGTATTGGCCGGTGAGGCGGGGTAGGTGCTGGTGCATTTCAGCAGCACCAGCTCGCGGCAGCCGGCTTCGCGCAACACCCGCACGGCATCGTCAATCTCGGCCAGGGTGGCCGCGCCGGTGCTCACAATCACGGGCTTGCCGGTAGCAGCTACCTTGCGCAGCAGTGGCCAGTGGGCATTTTCGAAAGAGGCAATCTTGTAGGCAGGCACGTCCAGCGACTCCAGAAAATCAACCGCTGTCTCATCAAACGGTGAGCTGAAGGCCAGCATGCCGTGTTGCCGGGCGCGGGCAAACAGCTCGGCGTGCCATTCCCAGGGCGTATGGGCTTCCTCGTAGAGCTTATACAGGTTCTTGCCTTCCCACAGCGACTGGCCTTCCTCGTCAATGGCAAAGCCGGTGTCCATCGTAATGGTGTCGGCGGTATAGGTCTGAAGCTTAAGGGCATCGACGCCGGCAGCGGCGGCGGCATCTACCAGAGCCAGGGCGCGGTCGAGGCTCTGGTTATGGTTGCCGGACATTTCGGCGATGATAAACGGCTTGTGCGCGGGGCCAACCGGACGGCCGCCGATGGTGATTTCGGTCATGGTTTTGGGGGGGGGCGAATCGGAAGCACAAAGGTACACGGGCTATCGCGCGATGTAGCGCGGACTTTTAGTCCGCGAGTATACTGGCTGCGCGGTGGAAGCCCCGCGGACTAAAAGCCCGCGCTACAACTCATCCAGCGAATGAATGCGGCGGTCTGCCTCATGTGCCGCATCGGCCTCGTAGTGGGCATAATTTCCGCGCAAAATCCGGACTGTTTTGAATCCCAGCGGCTTGATGCCCACAAAATCCTTGCGCACGTTGTCGCCCACGTAAGTCACTTCTTCCGGCTTCACACCTTCGCGCCGGCAAATCAGCTGGAAAACGTGCGGGTCGGGCTTGGCGCGGTGGCGGCCGTAGCGGTTGGTGAGGTAGGCGTGGCGCACCCGGCCGGTCAGGCCTAGCGCGGCCACTTTGCGGGCCTGCACTTCCTTGTGGCCATCGGTCACAATGTAGAGTGGCCAGTTGGCGAAGCGGGTGAGGCAGCGCTCAGCATCCGGAAATAAGCTCAGCGTAGGCTTGTGCTGCCGGTAGGTGCGTAGGCAGGCCGCCACCAGCGCCTTGCTCCACCGGCCGTGCTGACGTAGCACGTTATCAAAGACTTGCCCGCGCCCTTGCACGGCTTCCTCGGCAATCATGCCAGCTGCCAGGGTTTCGGCGGGCACGTCCAGTAGCGGGCTCAGAAACTCCGCCACGGCCCGGAAACCACTGTGCACGTAGCTCAACTCAGGGTACAGCGTGTCGTCGAGGTCGAAAACGAGAACGGGCATAAAGTAGGGTGCGGGGCTCGCCCCCGCCCGCCATTGAATGGTCACCTATGACTGACTGGTCGCTGGCTAAAAATTAAAATCTTTCAACGGCGGGCGGGGCAAGCCCTACCGGGTATGACCCCGCACCCTACACCGCTACCACTACATCGGTGGCCATTCGCACCTGCCGCAGTGGCCCCGCCACCGGCCGAAACGGAAACTGCTGCAAATCAGCCCCCGCCGCTTCCTGCAAAAACCAGAAGAACGAATCTACTCCCGCCGCGATGCCCAGCGTGGAGGCCCCGCCAAAACGGCTATTGCACTCGATGATGTGTAGGCCGTCATCAGGCGTGAGCAGCGCTTGCAGCACAAACGGGCCGTAGAGGCCCAGCTTTTCAATAATGGGCGTGAGGCGGGCCAGCAGTTGTGGGTCGTGGAAGGTGGTGGTTATCTGCGACTCGCCGCGCACTACCACGTCGCGGGTGCGGGCCACCAAGCCATGTACCCGGCCAGAGCGGCTCACGTAGCCATCCACGCTGATTTCGCGGCCTTGGATGAAGGGCTGGAAAATGGGCTCGGATAGGGTTTGGGCGTGGGCCACGGCGGCGGCGTAGGGCAGGTTGAGGCCCAGGCTGAGCGAGCCGGCCCCGTGCCGCTCCTTCACCACGAAGGCAGCGTTGGGATTGGGCTGGTCGCCGGCCAGCGTATCGATGCTGAGGCTGGTGGGGATGATGGGTAGCCCATTTTCCTGGCCGAAGGTGCTGAATTCGAGCTTGTCGAGGCAGCGCTGCACGGCTTCGGGCGGGCTCACCAGCACGGCAATGCTGGCATCGGCCAGGGCGGCGCGGTGCCGGCTCCAGAAAGCCAGTTCGCCGTCGCGGGTGGGGATAATGCGCGTTATGCCCTGGGTCTGGCAATGGCCGATGATGGCTGACAGGTGCTCGTCGGTCGTCATGGGCATCGCCCAGCTTTCATCTGTGAAGTGAAAGCCGAGGGCTTGCGGGTTGAGGTCGCCGCCCACGATTTTGATGCCTGGATTCAGGCGCTTGGCGGCATTTTTTACCGCATGGGCCAGCGGCACCTTGGCCGAAATACTGCTGATGAGAACGTGGCCCGGACCTTTCGCAGCCGATGCTTCGGTAGCAGCTAGGGTGTCCTGGCGGGCGCGCTCAAAGGCGATGATTTCAGGAATGGCTACTTCAAGCGTAGTTGGGGGTAGCCAGTCTATCTGGCTCGACCACAAAGTCATATCCGCTTGTGAAGCTTCAAACGGAATGTCAGAAGCCACGTATTTGGCCCGCATTCCGGGGAAGTTTTGCTTCAATACATCTACCACCTCGGCCACGCGGCGGGCGCGGCCGGTGCCTAGATTCACGAGGCCGGTCACGGTTTCGGCGGCGGCCAAGCGGAGCAGGCCTTCGGCCGTGTCGGCGGCGTAGAGGTAGTCGAAAAACGACTCGGCCCCATACACCGTGATTTCTTCGCCCGCCAGCAGCATCCGCACCCAGCGCGAGGTGATGTCGCGCCCGTTGCGCCCATAGCCGCGGTAGATGCGCGGGGCCACCGTGCTGAACTGCTGCGCCCGAAACGTGTCGAGAAAGCGCAGCTCGATTTCGTGGGCCAGCTTGGCCATGCCCGTCAGGTTGCGGGGCAGGATGGGGTCGGTTTCGCGTAGGCTGCGGGGCGCGGCCGGCACTTCCGTGAAGTTGTAGAGGGCCGGGTCGTAGATGAGGTAGCTGGAGGCGAACACCACGCGGCGTAGCGAGGGCAGGTCCTTCTGCACCGTCATCAGGTGGTGGCTGAGTTGCACATTGTGCCGGAAATTCTCCTCCCAGAAGCCGTAGGTTTCGGTGGAACGCTCGAAAGTGGCGGCGAGGTGGATGAACAAATCGGGCGCAAAATCTGCGATTTCCGCTTCGGTGAGGAAGTTTAAATCGCCCTGCCGGTACTGGAATTGGGCTGGGAAATCAACCGGACGCGGCTTGATGTCGCCCACCAGCACTTGGATATCAGCATTGAGCGTAGCCAGGCGGCGCGTCATCTCCTGACCAATTACGCCGGCCCCGCCGCTGATGAAAATTCGTTTAAAGGGCAATTCCAAAGGCTGTGGCATAGTCGGCGGCCAGTTGGCCGTGCATCAGTGAATCGGTAAAAGTACCCGGCGCAAGCTGGATATGCTGCCGCAAACGGCCTTCCAGCTGAAAGCCGGCTTCTTCCAGAATGGCAATGTGGGCCGGCCGGATGTCGTAAGTTTCGGTGAAAAGGCGGTTGAATTTCAAGCCCTCAAATGCCACCTGGCCTAGCAGGCGCAGGTGCGCCAGGAAATCCTGCCGGTATGTAGCTGCATCGGCCGCCCGCGTGGGTTCTACCAGAAACGAAACCTCGGCCCGCAAATCCAGCCAGGAAATATGGACCAAGCCGCCGTAGGCAATTAGCTCACTATCATGCAGCAGAGAAAAAAGCAATTGACCCGGCTTTTCCTGCTCAAATAGCGGCAATACTATGCGCTGAAAGTAAGTGTCTTGCTGCTCAGCGGTGAGTGGTGCGGCTTGGCGCAATACTTCCAGTTGCGCGTTGCGCCAGGCGCGGATGGGCTCCCGGTCCTCGTATCGGATGGGGATGAGGCGGTAGGCTCCGTAGCGGTATTCGGCTTGCGGGAGGGGGCGGAAGGTGGTCACGGGATGAAATTAAAGAACGTCATGCAGAGCGTAGCGAAGCATCTCGCGTGACTCAACTAATTCTATTTCAACAATTGAATTGCTACCACACGCGAGATGCTTCGCTACGCTCTGCATGACGTTCTACACCACCAAATAAGAAATCAGCGGGTTGAGCGGGCTGCGGCGCAGGGCGTAGTTGGCCACGCCAAACACCTCATCAAACGCCAGTGTTTCGCCGGGAAACTCGGGGCAGTTCAGCTCATCGAAAGCCACGATGGCCCCTTTGGTCAGGCGCGGCCGGATGGCTTCGAGGCAGGCCTTGGTGGGGGCGTAGATGTCGAAGTCGAAATAGGCGAAGGCGATGACGGTTTCGGGGTGGTCGCGCAGGTAGCGGGGCACGGTTTCGGAGGCGTCGCCGGCCACCAGTTCAAACTTGCGCTTGTGCGGGATGGGGCTGTCTGCCTCGTGCAGGGCCAGGATTTCGGTGAGGTATTCCTGGTAATTTTCGGTCACACCGTAGTCGCCTTCCTTTACCCGGTCACCGTCCTTCACATCCACCGATGGGAAACCGCCGAAGGTGTCGAATCCTATTATTTTCCGGTTGTAGTTGAACGGCTCGTAGATGCCGCGCAATGCGTGCATCAGCGCCAGGTTCTGGCCCCAGCGCACGCCGAATTCCATGGCTACCCCGTGCACCGGGATGATTTGCTGGTAGAGCTCGGTGAAGAACAGCAGGCGCGAAAACGTCTGCCGGTTCAGGTACAGGCCCAGATTGTTGAGCAGCTCGGTGTTCGGAATCGGCGACTCGCGCAGGGTTTGGGCGAAGCCTTCGCGGCGCGACTGCTCGGGCGCGGAAGCCCCGCTAAGCACGGAAATAGGAGAGGACATGGACATGATATGGGGCGTTGGCCAGCACTTAGGCCGGCTGCAAAAATGCAACAATACTGCGGCCCAGCCCAACGCCGGCCAGGGCTTCGTAATAGGCCGCCACAGCCGGTAGAGGGGCAGTGCGCAGCAGGAAGTTGTCCTGGGCCAAGCGGGCGCGGTGAGCGCCTTTCCCGGCCGTGCGGTCCATTACGTAGTTAGTGGCTGGGTTTAACAAGTTGAGGTCAATTGGTTGGTCGCCAATGATTTTAGCGACGCGCCAGTTGGTTGCTTCAGCAAGATTGCGCAGACCAGGCTGGGTGAAGTAGGATAGGTGGTCGGGCAACACAACCCAGAAGGTCCGGTCAATTTGGCCAGTGTCGAATAGGTGCTGTTGCAGAGCCGAGAAATCATTGGGCACATCAACCACCAGGACACCTCCGGGCTTGATTAGCTGCCGGCAAAGGTGCAGCAAGTCCGCCGGTTCGAGCACATGTTCCAGCACGTTATCGAGCCAGAGCACATCGAATTGCTGACCCGCTGCCACTAGCTTTTGCACTTCCTCATACAGGTCGCCGGTGCGCAGCTTTTCCCGTAGCGCCGGGTGAAACTTCTCCAAACTGAAGCTGCTGAAATCCAGCCCCAGCACGTCCCAGCCCTGCCGTTGGAAGTAGTCCAGCGCCCAGCCCTCGCCGCTGCCGATGTCAAGAAACGAGCCCGTACCCTTTGCCTCGCGTAGCTGCTCCAGCACCCAGTGGCGCAGGCGCAGCTTGCCTTCGATGTGCTCCAACTCCTCGGCCGGGTACTCGGGCTGGTAGGTGGTCAGGTTTTCCTGATAGTAGCGTTTGGCGTAGTAGTCGCGCAGCTCCTCTGGGGTAGGCTTGTGCTTAATTTCGTAGAAGCCGAACTCGTTCTGGCGCAGGGTATCGGGCAGGGTCATGTGGTTTTTTGCTCGATGTGCGCGTTCAGGGCCATTATTTCGGGGTGGGCTTCAAGCAGGGCCAGCAGGTCGGCCACGTTCAATTGGTCGGCGTGGTGCTGTTCGATGAGCGCCTTGAGCACAGCGTAGTCTTCGGCCGTATCCAGCGTGATGCGGAAGCGGCTGAAGTCGCCGCCGGGCCACACCTCGTCGCGGTAAATGACGCGGCCGGCGGTGGCCGGGTCGGCTTTCAGGTAGGGCGTGACGTGCTCCCGCTCGTAGGGCAGCGTGGCGTTGGCATAAGCCTCCGCCAGCATTTTCATCGAGAAAATCTCGAAATCCAGTCCGCGCGGGAAGGTGCGGACAATGGAATTGGAGCGGTACACCAGCGGGTTGCCTTCCTCCAGATAACGTTCTACGGCGGCCCCAATCAGCGGGCCATCCACCAGCGGGCAGTCGGAAGTGACGCGCACGATTACATCGAGGCCAAATTTCCGGGCCGTCTCGTAGTAGCGGGCCAGCACGTCGGCCTCGCTGCCCCGGTGGTAGGGGATGCCATTCGTTTCGGCGTAGGCGGCCAGCACGTCGTCGGCCGGCTCGGTGGTGGTGGCCAGGTAGATGGGCAGGCCGCTTTGCAGGGCGCGGGCTACGTGGTAGTCCAGCAGCGGGCGGCCGCCGGCGGGGAGTAGCACCTTGCTCGGCAGCCGGGTGCTGCCCATCCGCACCTGCGAGATGATGCCGGCGCGCTGCATTATTCGGAAATTTTTTCGAGCAGATACACCACGTCTTGGTTGCCGCGCTCCGCATCGTTGATGTAGGGATAGAGCTTTTGCTTCACCAAGCGCAGGTTCGGGAAGTGGTCCAGAAATACCTGGGCGAAGTCAGTTTTCCAGAGGAAGCCCTCATTGCCGCGGTACTTAATGGGCGTGGTTTCGGGAGCGTAATACTCGTAGCCCATGATGTAGCGGCGCGAGGTACGCACCATTTCGCCCATGATGCGCGGCAGGTCCTCGGGCGCGATGTGGATGAGCACGCCGTTGGTGCAGGTCACGTCGAAGTAGTTATCCTTGAAGGGCAAATCGAAGCCGCTGCCTTGCAGGATATTCACGCCGCGCACGAAATCGCGGGCTTTTTCCACGGCATACTGTTGCAGCTCAATGCCGTACAGGTTGGTGAAGCCTGCGGCTTGCAGGCCCACGAGCTGCATCCCGGTGTTGCAGCCCACTTCCAGAATCCGGGCCTCCCGGGGCAGGTCGCCGAGGAATTCGGCGTTCATCTCCAGCTTGGTGTGGCCGTAGAGGTCGCGGTAAAAGGAGTTCCACTCGTCGAGCGGGCGCGAGTTGCGGTCGGTGTATTCACGGCCGAAATCGCCGGACCAAAAGTCTTCTTGTTGGGTGTGCTGCAAGGGGAAGGTGTTATTTTAGAACTGGAATCAAAAGCGCGTCATGCAAAGCACCTTATCCTTCCTTCTGCGTTAAAAATTCGCTGATGCACGCCACCACGTAGGCCTGTTCCTCGTCCGTGAGCGTGGGGAAGAGCGGGATGCTGAGGCAGTGGGCGTAGTAGGTTTCAGATAGTGGGAAGTCGCCGGCCTTCCATCCTAGGTCTTCGTAGTAGGGCATCCGGTGCACCGGAATGTAGTGGACCTGAGTGAAAATCTGCTTGGTTTTCAGGAAGTCGTAGAGGCCTTTGCGGTCGGCTACTTCGATGATGTAGAGGTGGTAGGCGTGGCCGGGGCGACCGGGGGCCAACACGGTGAGGCCTAGCACCTGGGCAAAGGCGGCATCATACTGCGCGGCCAGCTGGCGGCGGCGGGCGAGGCCCTCATTGGCGCGGGCAAGCTGGCTGAGGCCGAGGGCGCAGTTGAAATCGGGCAGGCGGTAGTTGTAGCCGAGTTCCTGCATTTCCATGTACCAGCCGCCGTCGGGCGCGCGCCGCAGGTCGGCCGGGTCGCGGGTGATGCCGTGGGTGCGCAGGCGCAGCAGGTGATGGAACAGCGCCTCGGAGTTGGTCGTAATCATGCCGCCCTCGCCGGTGGCAATATGCTTGACGGGGTGGAAGCTGAAGATGGCCAGGTCGGCAAAGTTGCCGTTGCCGCAGCGCTGCTCCTGGCCTTTCGAGTCGATGAAAAAGCCGCCGGGCGCGTGGCAGGAGTCCTCAATAATCCAGAGGCCAAACTCATCGGCCAACAGCCGGGCTTCTTCCAGATTCACGGCCAGCCCGGCGAAATCAACCGGAATCAAACCGGTAAAATGGCCTTTCGGATGCGTTTCGAGCAACTCCCGCACCTTTACCAAATCAATCAAACCCGTTGCCGGGTCGATGTCGGCAAAGTGGACTTCGCCGCCGCAGTAGCGCACACAGTTGGCCGAGGCCGAGAAGGTGAGCGGCGTGGTGATGACGCGCTGGCCGGGCTGCACGTTGAGTGCCAGGGCGCAGAGGTGCAATGCGGCCGTGCCGTTGCTCACGGCCACGGCATAGCGGGCCCCTACGTAGGCGGCAAACTGCTTTTCAAACTCGGCCACGGTGGGGCCTTGCGTCAGGTAGTCGGCGTGCAGGGCGGCCGTGACGGCCGCGATGTCGGCCTCGGTTATGTGTTGGCGGCCGTAGGGGAGTGGCCGGGTGGGTTCAAAGCTCATGCAACCCAAAGATAGGGGGAAGGGTCGTAGCCAAGTAGAGCAGTGCATTTGCAATTACTTTTGGAGGAATGAAGAGACTTTTAAGCAAGCCCTGGCAATTGGCCTTTATGGTGGGGCTGTGGCTGACGCTAGCGGCACCCGTGCAGGCACAGCGTGAGTATTTTAACTGGCATTTTGGCGACAGCGCGGCCATTTCCTTCGTGTCTCCAACTCTGCAGACCACGGTGCTGCTCGATGGGCACGTAAAATTTCCACAGGGCGTGGCTTCGATGTCGGACGGGGCCGGGCGTTTCCAGTTTGCCTCCGATGGCTACGTGGCCTGGGACCGGACCGGCCGCCTTATGCCGGGCCGTAACGTTTCGCAGGTGTTGCGTCCCTACGGTTACAACCGCCGCCAGGTGATGGCCGTGCCCGCACCGGGTAGCACCTCGCGCTACTACGTGTTTGCCAGTCAGCGCGAGTTTTACGCCAACGAATTTCCGGTGAGCGGCAGCACGCCGGTTTACTTGCCCTATGTGGTGGTGGACATGACCATGCGCAATGGCCTGGGCAGCATTGTAGCGCACGACAGCCTGCAAATTCCCCTTGGCCTGGTACAGCGCGTTTCGGTGCCTAGCGGCCTGGGGTGCAACTGGGCGGCCGTGCGGCACGCCAATGGCCGCGACCTGTGGATGGTGGGCATTACGAGAGAAGGGCATTACCTGAGCTGGCTCCTAAACGCAAACGGCGTAATGGCTACGCCCGTGGTCAGCTCCACCAACCGCTGGTCCAGTATCAATGGCATTCTAAAGGCTTCGCCCGATGGCCGCGGGCTGGCCCTGCTGGTGAATGCATATGAAGTAGGTTTCTCGTGGGCACAGGGCCGGTTGGAAATCAGTAGCTTCGATGCCGCAACCGGCCAGGTAAGCAATGTGCAGGCGCTGCCCACCCGGTTCAAGGGCTACCGCTACCCACCGTCCAGCAATGGAACTTTTACAACGACGCTGCCCCGGCTGGACGGGCTGGAGTTTTCGCCCGATGGCGCACGGCTCTACGCCGATTCGGCCGGGGTCAACCTGCTGCAATACAATGTGCTGGCTGGCTCGGCTCAGGCCATCGACGATAGCCGTACGGCCATTCGGCCCGTGTCAGGCGTCAGCCCCACGGGCTACCTAACCGATATGAAGCTGGGCCCCGATGGCCGAATCTATCTCACGTACGGCGGCAGCGGCTTAATGAGCTGCATTGCGGTGCCCAACGCCCTAGGCCAAGCCTGCCAGTTGCAAGCGGGCAGCTTCAGCCTGCGGGGGCGCTCGGCAGGCACCGGCACGCTGCCGCTTTCTGCCAACGACCTGAACCTGCCACCCGTGGTGGTGGGCAGTGCCGGCAGCATTGCCGCCGGCAGCGGCTGTGCGGGCACCCTCATCCAATTCATGTCTTCGCTGAGCCCGTTTGTGACGGCGGCATCCTACGATTGGAATTTTGGTGACCCCGCTTCCGGTGCCCTCAACAGCAGCGGCGGCCAGGCTCCGGGGCATATTTACCAGCAGGGTGGTAGCTACACTGTCACGCTGCGCGTCACGGCCATCAGTGGCCAGCAATACATGGCCACGCAAACGGTCCAGGTGCAGGCCAGCCCGGTGGTGACGCTGGGGCCGGCCCTCCGGTCGGTTTGCCAAGGGCAATCCGTGGTGTTGAATCCGGGGCCACAGCCGGCCGGGGTCGTTTTTGCCTGGCAGGATGGCTCAACCCAGCCCACATTCCTGGCCCGGCAGCCGGGGCTCTACACGGTGCGCGTAACCAATGCGTTGGGCTGTAGCACCACGGCTAGCGCCCGCGTCGAATGGCTGGCCGCGCCGCCTTCCTTCCTGGGCAACGACACCACCATTTGTCTGGAAACGCCTTACCTGCTGCGGCCCCGTCGCCCGCAGCCCAGCGGCAGCACCTGCCTCTGGCAGGATGGCTCCACGGCGGCCAGCCTGCTAGTCCAAAGCCCCGGCCGGTACGAGCTGGAAACCACCAACGCTACGGGCTGCACCGAACGCTCTGCCATCGTCATTAGTGATGGCAACTGCCCGATGGTGCTGCCCAATATCATCACGCCCAACGGTGACCGGGAAAACGAATGTTTCGTCATCAAAAACCTAAGCACCAGCAACTGGCAGCTTGAAATATACAACCGCTGGGGCCGGCAGGTTTACCAGAAGCGCGGCTACGATAATACCTGGAATGCCCCCGGCCAGCCCAATGGTGTCTATTTTTACCTGCTGCGAAATGTTGTGACCGGCGAGCAGCGCAAAGGACAGCTGGAAGTTTCACGCTAGGCAAGCGGCACCATCTGAACACAAAAACGGCCACCCTTTTGGAGTGGCCGTTTTTGTTTGAAAGAAGTCGGTGACGCTACCTGCTACACCTGAAAATCGGCATCGACGTGCAGACGGATTTCGTCCCGAATCTGCTCCGCCGTCAGCCATTCCTCGTTGTTGAACGAATCGTATTGGAAGCCCAGCGGCACGCGCTTGCCGTCAAACTCCTCGATGAATTTGTCCACGTCCCAAGTGGGCATGGAGGGCAGAATGACGTAGTAGCGAGCCAGCTCGACGGTGCTCAGGGCGTCGGTTTCGGTAATCATGGCCTCGTGCAGCTTCTCGCCGGGGCGGATGCCCACGATTTTCTGCTCACACTCCGGGCCGATGGCGCGGGCCACTTCCGTGATTTTGTAGGAAGGAATTTTCGGCACGAAAATCTCGCCGCCCCAGGCGTGCTCCAGCGCATAAAGCACCAGGTCCACGCCTTCCTCCAGCGAGATGTTGAAGCGCGTCATGTCGGGGTGGGTGATGGGCAGCACGCCGGTGTGGCGCTGCTGCAAAAAGAAGGGCACCACCGAGCCGCGCGAGCCGATTACGTTGCCGTAGCGCACCACCGAAAAGCGCAAATCACGCTTGCCTTTCATGTTATTGGCCGCCACGAAGAGTTTATCGGAGCACAGTTTGGTGGCGCCGTAGAGGTTGATGGGGGCGGCGGCTTTGTCGGTGCTCAGGGCCACCACGTCCTTCACACCGCAGTCGAGGGCGGCATTAATCACGTTTTCGGCCCCGAAAATATTGGTCTTGATGCACTCCATCGGGTTGTACTCGGCGGCGGGCACCTGCTTGAGGGCGGCGGCGTGAATCACGATGTCGATGCCTTCGCAGGCGCGGTGCAGACGCTCGCCATCGCGCACATCGCCAATGAAATAGCGAATGGCCGGGTACTTGGCCGGGCTGAATTCCTGGCTCATCTCATACTGCTTCAGCTCGTCGCGCGAGAACACCACGAGGCGCTTCACCAGCGGAAATTGTTCGAAAACGGTGCGGACGAATTGCTTGCCGAAAGAGCCGGTGCCACCCGTAACGAGGATGGATTTGTGGTTGAGGTCGAGAGCCATGAAAATTGATAAGCCAAAACAGGACTGCAAAAGTAGTCGGCAGGAATGTAGCGTGGACTCTGCGAGTCCGCGCCCGGGCAAACGAGAACGGCCTAACACGGACTCGCAGAGTCCACGCTACATTCCCGACCTTTGGCCTGCGGAGCTGCTTCCGTGCCGCAAATGCTATTCAATTCCCTTCATTTCCTCGTCTTTTTCCCGATAGTCGTCGGGCTGTATTATGGCTTGCCGCCGCGCTGGCGCAACTCGCTGCTGCTGGTGGCCAGCTACTACTTCTACATGAGCTGGCGGGCCGTATATGCGCTGCTGCTGCTGGCCACCACGCTGCTCGACTACTACAGCGGCTACCGCATGAGCCAGCTGCCCACCAAGGCGCAGCGGCGGCCCTGGCTCTATCTTAGCCTGGCCAGCAACCTGGGTACGCTGTTTGTTTTCAAGTACTTCAATTTCTTTCGGGACAGCATTGCACAGCTCGCTGCTACACTTCACCTGCCCATTGGCACGGGGCCGGCGCTGGGGTTGCTGCTGCCGGTGGGCGTGTCGTTCTACACGTTTCAGTCGGTGGGTTACATCATTGATGTATACCAGGGCCGGCTGGAAGCAGAGCGGAATTTTGGGCGGTTTGCGCTGTTCGTGGCGTTTTTTCCGCAGTTGGTGGCTGGGCCCATTGAGCGCGGCGGGCATATGCTGCCGCAGTTCCGCCGCGAGCATGAATTTGATTATGCCCGCATCGTGAGCGGCCTGCGCCTCATGGCCTGGGGCCTGTTCAAAAAAGTGGTGGTGGCCGACCGGCTGGCCCTGCTCGTCAACCCCGTTTTCAACAATCCCCGCCAGCACCCCGAAGGCCCTCTGCTGGTGCTGGCCACGCTGGCCTTTACTTTCCAGATTTACGGCGACTTTTCGGGCTATACCGACATGGCCCGGGGCGCAGCGCGGGTGTTGGGCTTCGATTTCAACCTGAACTTCCGGCAGCCCTACCAGTCGGCTTCGGTGCCGGAGTTTTGGCGGCGCTGGCACATGTCGTTGTCAAGCTGGTTTCGGGACTACCTATATATCCCGCTGGGTGGCAGCCGGGTAGCACCAAGCCGGGCTTATTTCAACCTACTGGTGGTGTTCCTCGTGAGCGGCCTCTGGCACGGGGCCAACTGGACATTTCTGGTCTGGGGTGGCTTGCATGGCATGTATCTGGTGCTCAGCACCTGGGCAAAACCGTGGCGCGAGCGGCTGGCGCAGTTCACTGGGCTAGCGGCGCGGCCGGGCATGCGGCAAGGTTTGGGCGTGTTCATTACGTTCGTGCTGGTGGCCTACGCCTGGATATTTTTCCGCGCCAATACGCTGAGTGATGCCCTGTTCATCAGCCGGCATTTATTCAGCGGCTGGCAGAATCTGCACGGCCGGCAGCTCGCCACGCTGCTGCTCGATTTCTCCCAGCACTACCGACCCGAGCTGGCCGTGGCCGCCCTCGGCGTGGGCCTGATGCTATTGGTAGAATACTTCGCCAGCCGGCGCAGCCCGCAGGTGTGGCTGGCCGCGCAGCCCTTTGCCACACGCTGGGTGGGTTACGTGGGGCTCGCGCTGCTCATCCTCTACTTGGGCATTTTCAACAGCACTTCGTTCATCTACTTTCAGTTTTGAAAATGCTCGTGCGGACTGCTGTTTCAAAGTTGCTGCTGCGCCTGGGGCTGCTGGGCGGGGCGGGCTTGCTGGGCGCTATGCTGCTGGCCCCCGTGGTGCTGCGGGGTGGGGTCGATGCCTTTTATGGCCGATTCACGAGCCCGCCGGCCGGCTCGCTGATTTTGGGTACGTCGCGGGCGGCGCAGGGCATCCGGCCGGCGGTGCTGGCGGCGCAGCTAGGCGGGCAGTTCGAGGGGCCGATGCTGAACTATGCGTTCACGCTCACGCACTCGCCCTACGGCCCGGCCTACCTAGCCAGCATCCGCCGCAAGCTGCGGCCCGAGGTGCGCCACGGCCTGTTCATCCTGGCCGTCGACCCGTGGTCGTTGTCGCTCACCGGCCCGGAGGGGAGTTTCCCGGAAACCCAATCTTTTATCGGCCAGCTCCACCAAGTTAGCCAGAATCCCAACCTGCCTTACCTCACCCGCTACCAGACCAAGCCGCTCTACCGCCTGCCCCTCGACTACGCCACCGCCACCGAGCGCCTGCACCCCGATGGGTGGCTCGAAGTCAATATCGGTACTGACAGCGCCCAGGTGCGCGCCCGCACCGCCCGCAAATTGCAGGATTACCGCTTATTAGCGGCCAGCCAGCACCTCTCGAGCGGGCGCTTACAGGCCCTGCGCCAAACCATTGCCTTTCTGAAACCGCACGGCCGCGTGGTGCTGGTGCGCCTGCCCGTGGGAAGTTCATTGTTGCAATTAGAGCAGGTTTATCAGCCCGGGTTCGAGCAACTGATGCGCCAGACGGCCGCTGATTTTTCCGTACCATATCTGGATTACAGCGCCCGGCCCTACGCCACCACCGACGGCAACCATCTGCAAAGGGCGGCGAGCGCGGCTTTCAGCGAACAACTGGCCGAAGATTTAGCCGCCAGGCTTCAGAGAAAGTAATTTAACATCATAAGAAACAAAAAAGGCTTTCCAGATATCTGGAAAGCCTTTTTTAGTCAACTTAAGTGTGATTACTCCACTACTACCCGCTTGGCGATGGCGGCCGTGCCCAACTGAATACGTAACGTGTACACGCCTTTGGCCAAGTCTGCTACGTCAACGGTTGTGGCCGCACCGCTGTCAGCGAGTTGAATATTGCTCCGGACCTGCTGGCCCAGGCTATTGAACAGGGTGGCTTGTGCCGGGAGGCCGTTGGTCATTTTAGGAACCAGCACTGAGAAAGTAGCGTGGGCCGGGTTGGGGTAAAGCACTACATCGGCAGCCGCCAGTGCCGCGCTGGTGGCCAATGGACCAGCCGCCGGCCCAAACCGCAACTCAAAGCGCCCAACCAGCGCTTGGGCAGCTTGCTGTGCAGTCACCGTGAACGAGTAGCTGGCCTGCTGGCGTAGATTAATTTGCTGGTTGGTCTGGGCATCGACCAAGTAAGCATCCAGGCCGGTGGGGAGGTTGAGCAATTGCTCGGCACTCAGCGTGTAGCTGCCCGCAGCGGGCACGCCAATGCTTAGCGGCATGACCGTGGCAGCGGTGAATTGGGACAGGCCCGCAATGGCCTGGGCCAGGCTGCCGACGGGCAGCGCACCGAGGTTCAGGCCGCTGGAATTGAGCAATTTCACGGCATCATATTGGGAATCGAGGCCGGGAGTAGCCCCGGCTTCAGCGTACACAAACAGCGCATCAGCCGGGCCGGTGCTGCCTTGCAAGGCCAGCTGCACCAGTGGACGGGCATCGGCAGTGCCTCGGCGCACGGGTACCTGCATGGTGTAACTGGTGACGCGCTGGGCGTTGCGGAACGTGAGGCTGCCTGCCGACTGCCCCGCGCTCACTCGCACGAAAAAGCCCTGGCTGCTGCCAATAAGCGGGCTGCCGCCCACGCCGTTGGCGTAGGTGCGGTAATTTCCCTGGTATTGGTTGCTGCTCTCGAACACGTACATGGCCGCGTCGAGGTTGGGACGGTCGGTACCGTTTACCAGGCTCCAATCGAGCGGGGCAGGGTAGGGATTGCCTACGAAGGCCCAGCCAGCATCGGTGGCCGTTGCGCCCGTGTTGCGGGCCAGCGGCACGGTCAGGTCGCCGGTGTTAAGGGTGCCATTGAAATCAACCGTTTCCGAAGCCATGATATTCACGTTATAGCCACGGCCTGGCGTCAGCGCATCGGTAGTACCCGCCGGCGAAAACCAGCCCTTATCGAAGGCGCTGGAGGTATTAGTGGTAGTGGCCAGGCGGCTCTGGTCGTAGCCATATACCGTGGGGAACGGCTTAATCGACCCTGGCGTGGCCGAGGTATTGTAGGTGGCATTCAGCACCGGCGCGAAGCCGGGCGTTGCCAAATCGGCTACCGTAGTGGCTGCCACCGGGGCGCTGTAGTGCCGGTAGCCCAGGCCATTATTCACGCTGCGGTCGAGGTAGCGCTGCACCAGGGCCGTGCTGCCCTGCACAATGCCCGTGCTGCTGTTCACCACCAATGCCGTACCGGCCGCCCCCGAGGGCAGCGTCAGGCTTTTCCCATTTAGCACGAGATTGCCGGTACCGCCCACCGTGAGCACCTGCATCACCGTTTCGGCCGTATTCAGGGTCACGGTGTTGGCGTTGGTCGTGGTCAGGTTGCGAACCTGGCTGGGTAGGGCAGCCCCGGTCACCTGGGCCACGGTACCGTTATAGATATAGCTGGCATCGTTGCTGAAGCTGCGACTGCCCGTCAACTGCACCGAGCCGACGGCACCTGTCGCCTCAATCCCAGCTGCATCGCAGATGCCCAGGGTGCCGCCGGCCGCCAGCACAAAGCTGCCCGAGCCCGTCAGCGGCTGGCAGTTGGTCAGCAGCGTGCCGCCATCCTGAATCGTGAGGGTGCCCACCACCGTGAGGCCGCCGGTGAGGGTGGCCGTGCCCGCGCCGCCCGTAGCCGGGCCGGTGATGGTTACGTTGCCGTAAGTGCCGTTCACGTTCTGCGGGGTGCTCACCACGAGGTCGGGTAGCGCCGAAAGCTGATTAAGCCGGACGCTAATCGTGGCGCTGGCAAAGTTGGCCGCAAGAAAGTCCAGGTCGCCGTCGTTATCAATGTCGGCAGCAGCCACGCCATTGGGGTTAGTGCCTACTGATACAGTGCTGCTAGTGCCAAAAACACCAGCCCCGTTGTTCAGGCGCACGGTTACGTTGTTCGAATTAAAGTTAACCACGACCATATCCAGGTCGGCATCGCCGTCGAGGTCGGCGGCCGCGATGCTGGTTGGGCCGGCTCCGGTTGAATATTCAGTGCCGCCTCCAAAGCCGCCGCTGCCGTTGTTGAAGCGTACGCTGGCGTTATTGCTGCCGAAGTTGGCGCTCATCAAGTCCAAGTCGTTATCCCCGTCGAGGTCACCCAGCGCCACCCAACGCGGGCGGCTATCTAATACGGGGTCCGAACCGCCGCTGAAGGTACCGTTGCCGTTGTTCAACCGAATACTGACCGTAGAGCTGGAAGTGCCCCAGTTGGCGGTCAGCAGGTCTAAGTCGCCGTCGCCATCCACGTCGCCGGTTTGAATATTGAAGGGAAGCGTCCCAACGCTTATGGTTGAGCCGCCACTGAAGTTGCCTGCGCCATCATTCATTCGCACCATCACGTTGTCACTGGCTCCGTTGGCCACCAGAAAGTCGAGGTCGCCATCGCCATCCAAGTCCGCTGTGGTCACACTTTGGGGCTGGCTGCCTACCGTATAGTCGGTGCCGCCACTGAAAACGCCGCTTCCATTGTTGAAGCGCACGCTCACGGAATTGGCGTTGTAATTGGCCGTCAGCAGGTCCAGGTCGCTGTCGCCGTCAATATCAGCGGTTGTCACGCTGCGCGGCTGGCTACCCACGCTGGGGTTCGACCCGCCGCTGAAGCTACCGCTGCCATTGTTGAGCCGGACGCTAACCGAAGCGCCGCTGAAAGTGGGCGAGAGCAGGTCCAGGTCGCCGTCATTGTCCACGTCGGCCACCGTCACATTATAAGGACTGGTACCCACGCCCGGGTCCGAGCCGCCGCTAAAAGTGCCGTAGCCGCCGGTGGCCGCCGCCGTAAATTGGAAAAGACGCGGCGTAGCCAGCGCCCCGGCGCTGCTGCGGGCCGCAGTAGTTACGCCCACGCGCACAGTTTCGCCCGGCCGGAAATCGAAGCCGGGGGCAAACGTCAGCTGGTCGTTGTTGAGAGCAGTAGTCCCACTGGTATTCGTGCGCAACCCGCCACGCTGGCTGCTAAAAACCCGTAAGGCTGACTCCGAACCCGCCAGAAGCGGCTGGCTGAAACGAACGGTTACCGGCGTGGTACGAACCGCCGCCTTCTGATTGGCCATCGGCGAAACGGAGGTAATAATGGGCTGCGCCGCCGCTGACAGCATCAGCAGACTCGGTAGCAGCGTCAGTCCCGCAATTTTGACGTGGTAGAAACGTGTTGTCATAAAAAAGGAAAGGCGAATGGAAAGGAAAATGAGGCTAAAGTAAGTGGTTGAAAGTCTAGCTCCTATAGGATGCTACAAGTTCTGCCAACTGCCCCGCCAGCGCCCGGCGCGAGTACCGCGAATGGCTCACCGCCGGCAAATCGAGGCTTGGATTGCTGCGCCACTGTGCCACCAGCGCTTCCAGCGTTTCGCGCATCAGGGTGGTGTCTTCGTAAGGCAGGGCCTGGCCCGCGCCGCATTCCTGGAGCAGGTTGTCGGCATCGGAGCCGGCCGGGCCTACGCAGAGAATGGGCTTATTGGCGGCCAGATATTCGAATACCTTGCCGGGCAGGATGCCGAAATTGCGCGGCACATCGGGAATACCCATAAGCAGGACAGAGGCACTCAGCAGATATTCCACCGACTCATCGTGCGGCACAAAAGGAATGAATTCGGCGAGCTGCAGTAGGCCGGCCTGCTCAATCTGCCCGCGCAGCTGGGCCGAAACCTGCCCCACGAAACGCAGCCGCACCGGCACATCGGGGTGAGCGGCGGCGCAGGCGGCCACGGCTTCCAGCAGGCGGTTGATATGGTAGAGCTCGGTGATGGTGCCGGTGTGGGTGATGCGCAGGCAATCGGTGGGCGGCTGCGAGGGCTGGCGGAAATCCGATTCGTCGTAGCCGTTGGGCAATACGTGAAACTTCGCGGCCGGCACCTCCGGCAGCTTGGCTGAGAACAGCCGTTTGGTTTCGGGCGAGGTCACCAGCACGGCGTCGGCCTCGGTCAGCACCTGACGCTCGTAGCGCGCATCCAGCCAGGAAGCCAGGGGCGTGTGGTGCAGGTCTTTGTAGTAGTAAATATCCGTCCAGGGGTCGCGCATATCGGCCAGCCAGCGCAGGCCGTGGCGGCGCTTCAGCTCCAAGCCAATGAGCTGGGTAGAGTGCGGCGGCGACGACGTGAGCACGGCATCAAACTGCTCGCCGGCGGCCAGCAGTTTCTCCACGGCGGCCAGGGCATGGCGGTTCCAGCCCCGGCGTGGGTCCGGGATGAACAGGTTGCCCCGCACGAAGCGTAAGGCCTTCTGCATCAGGCCCGGCTTGCCTTCGTTGGCAAAGCCGCCGTAGGGCACGGCGCGGCCCGTCAGTTTCTTGTAGCTCTCAAAGGGCTCCGAGGTTTTGGTGCGGATGACGCGCACGCTGGGCGGCACCTCTGCCAGCAGGCTTTCATCCAGCACGGGGTAGGTGGCCTGGTCCACGGCCACGGTTATCACCGTGGGCTCCACGTTGAAATGGCCCAGGTGCTTCACAAACTTGAGGCATCGCTGCACGCCGGCCCCGCCCGACGGCGGCCAATAGTAGGTGATAACGAGCAGGCGCAGAGGGCGGGATGATGACACAGCAACCGGAAACAGAAAGCGGGCCGCGAAGGTACGCCCGCTGCCGGTTTTCGGCCTTTTATGGTTACTTTTGGGGTTCAGTTTCAGCCTGATTCCGAGGGGCCGCCCCGCACCAAATCAGCGTAATCAGTTCAATCAGCGCTAAATCAGCGATTCAATGTTCGATAATCTCTCCACCAAGCTCGACCGGGCCATTAAAACCCTTAAGGGCCAGGGCAGCATCTCTGAAATCAACGTCGCGGCCACCATCAAGGAAATCCGCCGCGCGCTGGTCGATGCTGACGTTAACTACAAGGTTGCCAAGGATGTAACCGATAAAATTAAGGAGGCTGCCATGGGCCGCGACGTGCTCACAGCCGTATCGCCGGGCCAGCTCATGGTCAAAATCGTCTACGATGAGCTCACCGAGCTCATGGGCGGCGAGAAGAAGGACATCACCATCAAGGGCGACCCGGCCGTAATTCTCCTCTCGGGCCTGCAGGGCTCGGGCAAAACCACCTTCGCCGGCAAGCTGGCCAGCTACGTGAAGAAGCAGGGCCGCAACGTGTTGCTAGTGGCCTGCGACGTTTACCGCCCGGCCGCTATCGACCAACTCAAGGTGCTCGGCGAGCAGATTGGCGTGGAAGTGTACTCGGAAGTCGAGAACAAGAACCCCGTCGAAATCTCGCGCAACGCCATCGACTACGCCCGTAAAAACGGCAAGAAAGTAGTCATCATCGACACCGCCGGCCGCCTGGCCGTCGACGAGCAGATGATGCGTGAGATTGAAGCCGTTAAAGCGGCCATCAACCCCAGCGAAACGCTGTTCGTGGTGGACTCGATGACCGGCCAGGACGCCGTGAACACCGCCAAAACCTTCAACGACCGCCTGAATTTCGACGGCGTGGTGCTCACCAAACTCGACGGCGACTCGCGCGGTGGCGCGGCCCTCAGCATCCGGGCCGTGGTGGAGAAACCCATCAAGTTCATCTCGACGGGCGAGAAGATGGACGCGCTGGACCTGTTCTACCCCGACCGCATGGCCCAGCGCATCCTGGGCATGGGCGACGTGATTTCGCTGGTCGAACGCGCTCAGCAGCAGTTCGATGAGGACGAAGCCAAGCGCATCAACGCCAAGATTCGGAAAAACCAGTTCAACTTCGATGACTTCCTCTCGCAATTGGAGCAAATCAAGAAGATGGGCAACATCAAGGACCTGATGGGCATGATTCCGGGCATGAGCAAGGCCATGAAGGACGTGGAAATCGACGATGACGCTTTCAAGCCGGTTGAGGCCATCATCAAGAGCATGACCAAGCAGGAGCGGGCCAACCCCGACCTCATCAACGGCTCGCGCAAAAAACGTCTGGCCAAAGGCTCCGGGACTGATATTCAGCAGGTAAACGCGCTGATGAAGCAGTTTGAGGATATGCGCAAAATGATGCGCACCATGAACAAAATGAGCCAGACAAAGGGTGGCATGGCCCAGATGGCCAAAATGATGGGTGGCATGAAAGGTGGTCCCGGCGGCATGATGCGCTAAGCCCTCAATACCAATTGAAGAAAGGCCCGGGCGTTGTGTCCGGGCCTTTTTTATGATTTCAAGGGGCTGAAAATTAGGCTATTTTAATAAAATCTGCGGATGCGGGAATTTTTTGGTGCAATTCTTGTTGGCATCCTCGTGAAAGAATAGTTTTTTAAGGTGTTTTGGTATGGAAAGAGGCATCCCTTTGGGGTGCCTCTTTTTTTTGGTGCATTGTGTAAGGAAGCCGCCCTGTCCGCGTCAGGCTGGGAAAGGAGCGGGTGTTGAGGCCCGGCGTACCTTGCGTTCGTTCTGTTGCACCTTTTGTGGTTTTATGAAGCAGCTTGTTGAAAAGCACCCGCTGGCCATTCGCTGGTTTCACTGGGTCAACTTCCCCGTTCTCAGCCTCATGATTTGGAGCGGGATGTGGATATACTGGGCCAATGACGTGTACCGTCTGGGCTGGGGCAAGACCACACTGGTCAAGTTCTTCCCGCAGTCGTTTTACGAGGCTTTCCACCTCGACCACAAGCTGGCGCAGGGCATGAGCTGGCATTTCGTGCTCATGTGGGTGTTTTTCCTGAACGGCCTGCTGTACGTGAGCTACACCATCTTTTCAGGCGAATGGCGCTACCTTCTCCCTAACCGGTATTCGTTTAAAGAAGCTATTCTGGTAACGCTGCACGACCTCGGGCTGTACAAAAAGCCGCTGCCGGTGCGCAAATTCAATGGCGCGCAGCAGATTGCCTACACCTCAGTCATCATTATGGGACTGGGCTCGTTGCTCACGGGGCTGGCCATTTACAAGCCCACACAGTTTAGCTGGCTTACACAATTGCTGGGTGGATATGAGTTTGCACGCATCATCCACTTCGCGCTCACCATTGGCTACGTGTTGTTTTTCATCGTGCATATCACGCAGGTAGTGCGGGCGGGCTGGAATAATTTCCGCGCCATGGTGGCCGGCTTTGAAATTGAGGAAGTCGACCCCGTCACGCACCAGGTGGTGGCTGGCCCCACGGCGCTGCCTGCCGCTGATGCTTCCCTTTCGCCCAAATAATTACCGCTGTTCGGTATGACTGACCATTCTTCCGCGCCCGCGCCGCTCGACGGCCCTGGTGCTCCGCTGCAATCCGAAGCGGCCGTGCTGGCTGAAGCCCGCCGCCGCTCGCGCCGCTCATTTATTGGGTTAGGGCTGGCTGGCCTGGCCGGCATTGGGGGCTGGCGCTGGCTGATTTCGCAGCCCGCCGATGAAGGCATTCCGCGGCCGTTGCGCAAGGTGCTCGATTTTAATAGCCGCCTCAGCCAGGCCTATTTCAAGGAAACGCGCCTGGCTCCCGAGTTCGCCCGCAGCCGTGCCAAAACGCCCCGCGAAAACGGCGACGTGGGGCTTGATGGCGATGTGGACCCCGCCACCTGGCGGATGCGTGTGCAGGGCTACGGCACCGGCAAAACCCAGGAATTTACGCTGGCCGACATCAAAGCCCTGCCCAAAGTGGAAATGACCACTGAGCTCAAGTGCATTGAGGGCTGGAGCGTGGTGGTGCACTGGGCCGGGGCGCGGCTGTCTGACTTCCTGGCCCATTACCCGCTGGCTACCCGCAGCGGCCGCCCGGCCGACCCGCTAAACCCGCCCGCCGACCTTGCGCCCTACGTGGGCATGCTCACGCCCGACGAGCAATATTATGTGGGCCTCGACATAGCCAGCGCCCTGCACCCGCAAACGCTGCTGTGCTACGAAATGAACGGCGAGCCGCTCACTTCTGCCCACGGTGCGCCTTTACGTTTGGTTACGCCGCTGAAATACGGCATCAAGCACCTCAAGCGCATCGGCACCATCGCCTTTGCCGATTCCCGCCCCAAAGATTATTGGGCGGAGTTGGGCTACGACTGGGATTCGGGACATTAGACACGGGCGCTGCAAATTGTCATTCCGACGAAGGAGGAATCTGAGTAAAACCGCTCAAACGGCCCTACTCAGATTCCTCCTTCGTCGGAATGACAATTTCTATTAATGCACCACGCGCACTTCGTAGCGCTCGGGCTGGCTGCCGAGGGCGGGCACGTGCCACGCGCCCACGCGGCTGGGGCCGTAGCCGAGGTTCACTTTCACCCATTCGTCGCGGGTGGGAAGCAGGGCGATAATTTCCTGCTCCAGTCGGGTGCGGTCTTGTTGCAGGGCGGCGGTGTTCTGGCCAGCGGTTTCGGCGGCTTTGCGCAGGGCTTTTTCCGCGTCCAGGAAGGCTTGCACCTTTTCTTCCAGCGGAATGAGGTTGGGATTGAGGTAGTCGAGGTTGGAGGCCATAAAAAAGCGGCTGGAAAATCAGCGAATTGGTAAGTGTACGGAGCTTTTCAACGCAGCCCCGGTCCCAAAAGATACGGCCGCGCTGCGCAGCTAAGCCGGAGCTGGGCCGGTGGTACCGGAGGCGGGACGGTTGCGCTGGCACTTTTCGCCACAGTATTTTACCTCATCCCAGTTAGCGCGCCACTTTTTGCGGTACTCGAATGGCCGGCCGCAGGTGACGCAGATTTTGGTGGGCAGCTGGCCTTTACGGAGTTTGGCTGGAAGCATAATGCGGGATTGAGCAGGGGTGTAGTAGCCAAACGCCCGGCCCCGGCGCGAAGTTTTGGGTAATTTTGACTGTTGTTAGGTTGTGAAGCGTAGTTGCCCCGAACCCCGGCCGTAGCGCGAACTCATTGCCCAACATGCGCTTTTAATTTCCTTATGACCACAACCACCGCCCCCGACGTGCTGGGCCAGGCCCTGCTCGACTACCACCACGGCAAAGCCGGCGCTACCGTCACCGTACATTGCAGCGCCGCCGATGACGAGCCGTTGCCCGCCGCCTACTTTTTTCGTACCGTGCTGCAAATGCCGGAACTGGAGCGCCTGGCCCTCGACGAAAGCCGGGGCCGCGTGCTCGACCTCGGGGCCGGGGCCGGCTGCCACAGCCTGGAACTGCAAAACCGGGGCTTCCAGCACGTGAAGGCCGTGGACGTATCGGCCGGCTCCGTGCAGGTGATGACCGAGCGAGGCGTGCGGACCGTGGCCCGCCACGATTTATTCGCCCCGCTGCCGCCCACCGAGCTGCCCTACGATACCATCCTGCTGCTCATGAACGGCCTCGGCCTGACCGGCACCCTCGATGGCCTCGACAAATTCCTGGCCCACGCCCGCACCCTGCTGGCCCCCGATGGCCAGATTCTGGCCACGTCCTCCGACGTGCGCTACCTCTACGAAGACGAGGACGGCGCGCTGCTCATCAACCTCAACGGCCCGTACTACGGCGAAGTCGAGTACACCCTCAGCTACGATGGCCGCACCGGCGAGCCCTTCCCCTGGCTGTTCGTAGATGCCGCGCTGCTTAATGACGCGGCCGAAACTGCCGGCTACACCGCCGAATTCCTCAGCGAGGATGAGAACGACCAGTATCTGGTGCGCCTCATGCCGCAAGGAGCGAAAGGTTAGCAGCCAGTTGCTGGTTGTCATTTATTGGCAACAAAAGGCCTCGTCAGCAACGGCTGAAAATCAAAAACTGAAGTATAAAAATTAACAACGAAATCTTGACTAACGCCATCACTTACCGCACCCGCTGGGCCGACATGGACCCGAACGGCCACATGCGCCACTCCGCTTACGCTGACTATGCCGCCGACCAGCGCCTGGTTTTATTGGCCGAATGGGGCTACGACATCAAGGAATTTGCCCGCCTGCGCCTGGGGCCCATCCTGTTCCGCGAGGAAACCACCTTTCTCAAGGAAATCCACATCGGCGAAGAAATTCGGGTGGATAGCCGCCTGCGCAGCGTGAACGACGACGGCACCCGCTGGAGCATCACCCACACCATTTACAAAGCCGATGGCCGCGTAGCCGCTACCGTGGCCGTGGACGGGGCCTGGCTCGACCTCGACAAGCGCAAGCTCACCACGCCGCCCGCCGAGCTTAGCACGGCCTTCCGCGCCCTGCCGCTTTACGAGGCACCGGTGAAGTAGACCGAACCGATACAGAAGCAAAAACGAGAGCCCTCCGAATTGTCAATTCGGAGGGCTCTCGTTTTTCGTTCAGGTGCCCTAAGCCTCTACTGGTAGTACTCTGCCGGCGGGCCGCAACGCCTTGGTAATGCGGTCCATTTGCTGTTGATGGTGGAGTAAATGGTCCACCAGGTGCTCCATTACCTGATAGATAGTGATGCGGCCGGAGCGCGGGTGCGGAAACACCGCCCGATTCTGCTGCCGGCTCGGAAACTCGTTGAGCAGGCGCTCCAGCTGCCGGCGCGATGCCTCCCAGGACTTGCGCATTTCGGGCAGGGTGGGCACTTGGCCGGTATCGGTGAGGGTGGCCACCCCGCGCGGCGCTTTGAACTTGAGGCCGGGCAGGCGCAGCAACAGGCGCACGAACTGCACCCGTAGCCGGGTAAAGAGGCTCACCTTGGGCAAAAGCTCCTCCGCCTGGAGCTTCTTCTGCACGTATTTGAGGATGTTATCCTCAATAAAAAACAGGTGATGCACTACCTGCACCGCCGACCATTTGCCCGGCGCGGGGGCGGTGTTCTGGTCCGGCCCCAGCGCTTCGGCCGAAGCCAATAGGTGCTCAGTGGCCCGTTCGAGCTGTTCAAATTTGAGGTGAAGGCGGTGATTCATGCGGGTGGGGAGGATGAAAAAGAGCCTTACGGCAGAGCAGGGGTAAAAGGTACGGCGACAATCTGATTGGTTTCGCGGCCGGATTTGGGTGGCGTATTTGGCCTGATAAACTGGGGCAATGCGTATGCTCCGGCCGGTACCTAGTTTTGCAGCACTCATGCCCATTCGTTTCTCGTTCCTCTCGGCCCCATGGCCTGCCCGCTGGCGGGTGCTGGCCGTGTTGGCACTCTACGCCGCTTATCTGCCCCTGAGCGGCTACACAGTTAACCAGTTCCGCTTCGATGCGGCTGAATACTGGGAGTTGTCGCTGAAATTCACGCAGAGCGGCGGGTTTTCGCTTCTGGCTTTTGATACTCCGCTGCGAGGCTACCTGGGGCCGCTGCTGGTGCTGCCGGCGCGGCTGCTGTGCCACTTCACGGGCTGGTCGATGCTCACCGGGGCGCGGGTGTTGGGGGCGGGCTGGGCGGCGATACTGTTCGGCGTGGCTGTGCCGCAGCTATGGGCGCAAGCCACGGGCCGCGCCCTGAGCGGCGGCCGCTGGCTGGTGCTGCTCGGGCTCACGTTGATTTTCTGGCGCGACTATTTCAACTTTACCCTCAGTGATGTGCCCGCGCTGGCATTGCTGCTGCTAGGCCTGGCGGCCCTGTCGCGGCGCGGCTGGGGTTGGGCCGCAGTAGCCGGCTTGATGCTGGCGGCGGCCATTAATATCCGGCCCATTTACCTGGCCAGTGCGCCGGGCATGCTATGGCTGTTGCTGCGAAAGTCTCAGCCGGGCTCCGGCTCCCGCCCGGTACTCTGGCGGCGTGGGGTGGGGCTGGCGGTCGGGCTGACACTGCTGTGGCTGCCGCAGCTGCTCATCAACCTGCGGCATTTTCAAACCCCGACCCCGCTGGTGCTAGCCCGGCTGCCCGGCACCGCGCCGCTCTATTTGATGCAGCTGACTTGGGGTACCGCTTTCCAACGCTACGAATCTAGTCTGGTGCCGGAAATTCCCCGTTCGCTGGTTTACGCCGATTCCGCCGGGCAGTATGCCCTGCTAGGTGAGCCCGGCCACCGATTTAACAGCTACGGACAGTACGTGCAGTTTGCGCTGCACCAGCCGGTTGCCAGCAGCGGGCGCTACCTCCGCCACCTGTTCAACGGCTTGGATATTCGCTTCCCAACGCCCTATCCCCGGCAGCTACACCCGCCGGGGCAGGCGTCGTTGCGGCTGCTGAACTATGCGCTGCTGGGCTTAGGCACATGGCTGGCTTTATCCACATGGCTGAAAAACCGCCGGGCGACGTGGAAGCCCGTGGCAGTGGGCACGCTTCTGGCATTGCTACTGCCGTGCCTGCTGGTGCTGCCCACGCTCATGGAGTGCCGGTTTCTGCTGCCGCTGCATCTGCTGGTGCTCACGGTGGTTGCGGGTACGTGGCAGCCGGGTGCATGGTGGCTTGGGTCCGGCACTCCTGTGCGTCGGATTGCCTTTACTGTGGTTGCCGTCGGCTGGCTATGGGGCTGCTGGCAATTATCCGAAGCCACCGCCGGGCAACTGCGCCCGCCGAGTGAGGCACCGCAGGAATAATAGCCTCTCGCATCAACATTAAAAAGGCCCCGTCAGCTTTCGCTAACGGGGCCTTTCAATTATCATAATTCAGTCTTACACCTTGGCGTAGGTCACTTCCTTCACGGCCTTCACCACGCGGGCCACGTTGGGCAGCGAGGCTTCGATGAGGGTGGGGGCGTAGGGCAGGGGCACGTCGGCGCAGGTGATGCGGATGACGGGCGCGTCGAGATAATCGAAGGCGCGGCGCTGCACGATGTAGGCCAGCTCGCCCGAGATGCTGGCCAGCGGCCAGGCCTCTTCGATAACCACCATGCGGTTAGTTTTCTTCACCGAGGTGATGAGCGTGTCGTAGTCAATCGGGCGCACCGAGCGCAGGTCGATTACTTCGGCTTCGATGCCTTCTTTGAGCAATTCGTCAGCGGCAGCGTAGGCGATTTTCATCATTTTGCCGAAGCTCACGAGCGTGACGTGCTTGCCCTGGCGCACGATGTTGGCTTTGCCGATTTCGAGCAGGTACTCTTCTTCGGGCACTTCGCCCTTGTCGCCGTACATCAGCTCCGACTCCATGAAAATCACCGGGTCGGGGTCGCGGATGGCTGATTTCAGCAGGCCCTTGGCATCGTAGGGGTTCGAGGGAATCACTACTTTCAGGCCGGGGGTGTTGGCAAACCAGTTCTCGAAGTTCTGCGAGTGCTGGCTGCTGAGCATGCCGGCATTGCCTGTGGGGCCACGGAACACGATGGGGCAGGAGTACTGTCCGCCCGACATCGAATAGAGCTTGGCGGCCGAGTTAATTACCTGGTCGATAGCCACCAACGAGAAATTGAAGGTCATGAACTCGATGATGGGAATCAGCCCGTTAGCAGCCGCGCCTACGCCGATGCCGGCAAAGCCCAGCTCGGCAATCGGGGTGTCAATCACGCGCTCAGGGCCGAACTCGTCGAGCATGCCCTGGCTTACTTTGTAGGCGCCGTTGTACTCGGCCACTTCTTCGCCCATGAGGAACACCCGCGGGTCGCGGCGCATTTCCTCGGACAGGGCCTCGCGCAAGGCCTCACGGAATTGAATTTGACGCATGGTTTTCTTTAGGGTAAAGCCGGTTTTCAGCCGTTTGGCAAAGCTACGACAGGCACGGGCGTTGGGCCAAAGCTAATTGGCGCTTACTTGAGGGCATCGCGAAATACCTTGCCCTGCGCGTAATCCTGAAACTCCAGGTCCTCCACGGCGCGCTGGGCGTAGGCACGGTCGAGGGCCACGGCCTGCTTGAGGAAGGTGCCCACGGCGGCTTCGTTTTTCTGGCGGGCGGCTACTACGGCAAAGCCATAAATGGGCGCGGCGGCCGTGGGGCGCAGGGTTTGGGCCAGCTGGTACTGTTCCTTGGCCAGCTCGTAGTGCTCGCGGCCTACTTCGATGAGGGCGCGATTGAGGGCGTTCTGGTAGCTGGGACCGGCGTATTGCAGGCTGCGCAGCGCCTCGTCGGGTTGGCCGACTTCGATTTCCAGCGCGGCGCGGTCGGAGAAAATTTTGCGCAGCAGCGGGCGCGGGCCGCCCAGCTTGATGGCGTAGTCGTAGTTCTGGAGGGCTTCGAGGCGGTCGCCGGCGCGGTGGTAGGCGGTGGCGGCGTGGTAGAAGAACTCGGCCGTGGGGTTGCGATGGGCGGCCAGCGTGAAGTTGACGGCCGCGCGGCGGTAGTAGGCCTTCTGGATTTTATCGGTGGGCTCTTTTTCGGCGCGCATCAGCAGCACCACACCCAGGTTGTGGAAGGCTTCCCAGCTGTTGGTATTGGCGGCTGAGACTTCGTAGATGCGTTGTTTTTCAGCTAATAAAGGCGTGAGGGTAGCGGAATAGCGCAGCTCCTCGGGGGTGAGGGCATCGGTTTCGATTTGTTTCTCGACAATCTTTTTTGAGAGCAGATACACTTCCGAATCGTAGCGCTTGGGGGCGGTGTAGGTGACGGCCACGGTGCCGAAACGCAGCACGGGGTAGATATACTGCTCGATGTAATCGAAGGAAGAAAGCCGGTGCAGGGCCTTTTCCTTCTGCTCGAAAGTGCCCTTGGTGTCGTTGATTAGGGTGACGACGGAGTCAATCTGGTCGGCTTTCAGGGCCGAGGTCGTGACTTTTTGCAGGAAGGTGTCCCACTTGCGCACGTAGGCCAGTGTGTCGTAGCGAATTTCCTCGTTCTTATTGAGATAAGAGAAGTTTTTCACGCGCTGCTTGTAGTAGTAGAGCAGCATCCGAACGCGTTTACTGGCCAGCAAGCGGTTGTGGGCGTCGGTGGAGTCGGGCGAGTGGCCCGCGATGATGAGCACCTGCCGGGTGTGCTGGTTGGCGTCAATCAGGTCTTCGAGGGCGGCCACGTTAGTGCCCAGGTAGCCCCGGATAAACCACTTGTCCTCATCGAAGAAGAAGGGCAGGACGCGGGTGCCGCTCATGTTGTTGCTGGCGCGCTCGGGCAGTAGCGCCAGGGCAGTGTCTTCGCGCACCACCAGGCGGGCGGGGTCGGCAATGCCGCGGGCCACGCGCACGTCGGCGGGGGCGCGGAGGATTTTGCCGTTCTTTTTCAGCTCGCGCACCTGGGCGTGGGCCAGCAGCTCACCGGGATTGCGGCCGGGCGTGTTGGGCAGGGTAAATTTTTGAGTGGCGAGGAGTTGGCCCTTGTGCTCGTCGTCGTACACGAAGTTGCCCGACGTGAAGGTGATGCGGCCGAGGGTGTCTTCGCGCAGGCCGTGCTCGTAGCGGTAGCGCAGCAGCAGCTCGTAGGCCACGCCTTTGTGCAGGTGTTGGGCGGGCACGCGGGCTTCCACGGCGAAGGGAACGGCCTCGCCCGAGGCCGTGAGCACGGCGGGGCGGGCCACCACGGTGCGCCCGGCTTCGGCCTGCTTCAGCACCCGGGGCAGGGTGCAGGCCGAGAAAAATACGGTGGCTGCCAGCAGCCCGTGGGCCACTGGCCGCAAATAATTACGCATTAAAACACCTGAGGTGGGAAAACAAAAACCGCCCTTTCTAACGTAGAAGCCCCAAAATTAGTCGGCTTCCGAGGGGCGAAATTACACCGGGCGGGTTGCCCTTGCCTGGTGAGTGCCTTATCTTAGCCCAGAGAAACTGTTTTTGGCCAGCCCTTATTTCCCATGAAACGCTTCACCGACTACCTCGAAACGCAGTCCTTTGGCCTGTGCTCGGCCCTGGCGCAGAAGTGGGGCTTCAGCACCCGCAGCGTCCGGCTGTCGTTCGTGTATGCCTCGTTTTTCACGTTTGGCTCGCCCATCGTGCTTTATTTCGCTGGGGCGTTTTGGATGAATGTGCGGCGCGCCATGCGCCAGCAGCGCAGCACCGTTTGGGATTTGTAAATGGCATCTGTCATTGCGAGTGGAGCGCAGCGGAACGCGGCAATCTGTCCTCTCTTGGCAACAAGCTTTAATTATGTGAAAAGCCCCGGCTCTGGATTAGAGTCGGGGCTTTTTTATGTCGGGGCTTTTTTATAAGGTTCGTCACATCTCAGGGCTAGTCGCATCGGGAGGACGGATTGCCGCGTTCCGCTGCGCTCTACTCGCAATGACAGACTTCTTTATTTCAGCCCTAACTCGCTGAACTTGCGCTTGCCTTTTCCAAAATACGCCCACACCAAGCTGCCATCATACACCCCAGCGCGGTCTCGCACCCGCAGGTGCGGCCGGGCGGCCCGACGCTTCTTCTGCCAGTAGCCAAAGCTGCCATAGAAGCTGAAATGCGCCCGTAGCACGGCCCAGAAATTCCCCAATTGCCCGCTCAGTAAAAATCGCAAGCCCGCCACGCCATCTAGGACGAGGCGCTGGAACATGGGGCCGTACAACTCGCCGGGCGCGGCGTTTTTGTAAAGCAAAGCCAAGCCGTTGCGGAAGTTCAAATACGTTTTGCGGGGGTTGGTTTTGTGCAGAGTGCCGCCGCCGACGTGCTGCACAGCGCTGCCACCGTGGTACCAGACTTCGTGGCCGGCATTCTGCAGCCGCCAGCAGAAGTCGATTTCCTCCATGTGCGCAAAAAAGGCCGGTTCTAGTCCGCCAAGGGCTTGCCAAGCAGTGCGCCGCACCATGAGGCAGGCCCCGGTAGCCCAAGCCACGGGGCGTGGGTCGTCATACTGGCCGAGGTCTTTTTCGAGGGTGTCGAAGAGGCGACCGCGGCAGAAGGGGTAGGCTAAGCGGTCGAGGTAGCCGCCGCCGGCTCCCGCGTACTCAAATGACGTAGGGTCGATTTGGGACAGGATTTTGGGCTGCACGGCGGCAATGCGCGGGTTGGCTTCGAGCAGGCCGCGCAACGGGCGCAGCCAGCCCAGCGTGACTTCTACATCGGAATTCAGCAGCACGAAAAACGGGCTGTCGACTTGCGCTAATGCCTGGTTGTAGCCTTCGCAGAAGCCCCAGTTGCGGTCGAGCAAGAGTAGCTCCACGGTCGGAAAGTCTCGGGCCAGCAGCTCCACCGAGTTGTCGGTGGAGGCGTTATCGGCCACGATTACGCGCGCGCCGTCGGCGTGGGCGACCACGCCGGGGAGGAAGCGGTGCAGGAATTTCGCGCCGTTCCAGTTCAGGATGACGATGGCCACGTCGGCGCAGGCGCCGGCCGGGGCCGCAGTGTTAGGCCCCAAAACCGCTCAAATCGAGGCCGGGTACGTTGGGCATCAGGCCGCTGGTTTTGCGCTGGAGCTCCTGGCGGGCCAGTTCGGCGGCTTCGTCGAGGGCCTTGTTCACGGCGGCTACCACGAGGTCAGCCAGCATGTCACGGTCCTGCGGGGTGAGGAGGGTTTCGTCGATTTCGAGCTTGAGGATTTTGCGGTGGCCGTTGGCCGTGGCGCGCACCATGCCGCCGCCGGCTTCGCCCGTGGCGGTGATGTGCTGGATTTCCTGCTGGGCCTGCTGCATCTTGTCTTGCAGCTCTTTCACTTTGCCCATCATGCCGGTGATGTCGAATGCCATATTGCTAGTTGTCAGTTATTAGTTGTCCGTTGTCAGTGAACAGGAAGAAGGCCAAAAAGGATGCCTCACAGCGTCGGTATTGACTGAAATTCCCCGCAAAGGTGGCGGTGGGGCGTGGTTTTATTTCAGAATGGTAACCGAGCCCGTGGCTGAGAATGGCTGGCCGTCCTCGTTATTCTGCTGAAAGCGCCACACATACGCGCCCAGCACCGGGGCGTGGCCTCTGATGGTGCCGTCCCAGGTTTCGCTGCGCTGGGTACCGCGAAAAACCTCCTGACCGTTGCGGTCCACCACCACGAAGGTGTAGTTGTTCAGGTACTTGCCCTTTACTTCGAGTACGTCGTTCAGGCCGTCGCCATTGGGCGTGAAGGCGGTGGGAATGGTGAGCGTTAGCTGCCGCGTGAGGCTGGCCAGGTTGGAATAGCTGAACGTGCCGGTCGGCAAACCTGCCCCACTGATTTGCAGGCGGTAGCGCAGCACCTGGCGGTCGGTGGGCGGGGTGAGGTCGGTATACGTATTGCCCGTCATGGCTACGGTGCTCAGTATGGAGCCATCGGCGGCGAGACGCTGGAGGGTGTAGGTGGCCGGAATAGCGGGGTCGGGGCCGGTGAAGGCCGTCCAGGTGAGGGCGGTGGTGCTGCCGTCGGCATCGGCGGCGCTGGCCGAGAGGATGGCCGGGCAGGTGGCCGGGCTGGCGGGCGAGATGTTGCCGCAGAAATCCACGAGGCGCACCGAGTAGCAGGGCGGGCTGGCTTTGAGGGTAGCCAGGTCGGTGGAATCGCGGGGCGCACGTAGCGAGGCGACGGGTTTGCCGAAATCGGTCGGTGCGCCGCTGCCAGCCGTACGGCTGTAGTGCAGTGAACTGCCAGCGGGCAGGGTGGGCGTGGCCAGCGTCGGCGTCAGCACCACCACATTATTAAGGTTGAAGCTGGCCACCAGGCGGGGCTGTGGCGGCGGCAGTTTTGATACCGTGCGGATGGCAAAGGGATTGGAAATAGCCACCCCGCCGCCCGGCTGCGTGGCCGTTACCACATAGGTGTAGCGGATGCCGCATTGCACGTCGGCATCCTCGAAGCCATCGCCTGTGCGGGTGAGTGTGTTGATGGCCGTGCCGTTGCGGGTGACGGTGTAGGCGGTGCCGGGGCGGAAGCCGTTGGCATCGTCCAGCACCAGCTGGTTGAGGTTGCTGGCCGATGCGCCGGTTAGGCTCAGCGTGCCGATTTCGAACGAGGCGTCCGGGCTGCCGCCGCAATAGTCGGCGCGGGCAATGCGGTAGCGGCCTTTCACCGTGCCGGGCACAGGGAAGGGGGGGCTGCCCGGCGGCACGTTCACGTGGGGCACCACGTCCTGAAAGCCGGTGCCGGTTTCAACCTGCAGGGTGTAGCGGTAGCCGGCCGGCAGGTTGCCCACGGCCAGCGTGGCCGTGCCGCTGGGCAGTGGGGCACTGAGCGTGAGGCTGGTGAGAGTTGGTTTTACGGCCGGAGCCAATGTGCCTACGGGCTGGGTGGCGGTTCGTTCGCACACGTTATTATCCTTGTAACGGCCCGTGACGGTGACGGAAGTAGCGCCCATTAAGGGCACAAACAGCGGCTGGTTATACGCAATGGGCTGGCTCGTGCCCGTGCCAGCCTGCACCTCATATCTGTTGTAAGTAGAATCGGTGACGGTGACCAAGGCCGCGCCGCCGGGGCAGGGCGCTACCGTGAAGACGGGCAGCGGGGTATCGTAAACCTTGAAGTTGCGGATGTAATACGTGTCTTTTCCCACTTCATTTGCCAGTTCCGAAACTGTAACCGGCCCGGCTGCCGTGGGCGTGTAGGTATAGGGCAGATAATTGGTTGGAAAGCAACGCGGATTTGCGTTGATGTATGTCGCATCTGTTCCTGGCAGGACGCCATAGCTTAGCTTGTCTAACGGAATATTGCGGCCGGGGCATTGTTCAAACCGAACTGGCCTTCCCACGCAAAATGCATCAACATAGCTGTTGCTAATTATATCGACGGCCCGAAACGTGCAACTCAACTGAACCTGGTTGGGGCGGGCACAGGGGTTCGTCTGTGCCTGGGCCAAGGTGCTCCAAAGGCAAAGAAGAAAAAAGCAGCGGTTCACCAACTTCATAAGCTGTACTCGTAACAAGACGTGCGGCATTGCTTGGGCCGCATGAACTCCTGACCGCAAACCTTATCAAAAGGTGCCGCAATCGGTGGCATTACGCCGAAACAGCCCGCTTTATTGCCAGTCAAACTTACGGACGAAGGCGGCGGCTTTGTGCAAATCCGGGTACAGTACCCGGTCGCGCACCACGAATTTTACTTCCTGCCCGAAGGCTTCCACTACGCGCTCCAGCGCCTCGGAGGTGCGGCCGGGGCGGCGGAAGGCCAGCGCCTGTACGGCCGTAAGCAGTTCGATGCCCAGCACCTGCTCCACGTTTTCGATGACGCGGCGGGCCTTGGTGGCGGCGTTGGCACCCATGCTCACGTGGTCTTCCTGGCCGTTGCTGCTCACGATGCTGTCGACCGAGGCGGGGGTGCAAAGCTGCTTGTTCTGGCTCACGATGCCGGCGGCGGTGTACTGCGGAATCATCAGGCCGGAGTTCAGGCCGGGCTCGGCCACCAAGTAAGTAGGCAGGCCGCGCTGGCCGGAAATGAGCTGGTAGGTGCGGCGCTCCGAGATGCTGCCCAGCTCGGCCATGGCAATGGCGAGGTGGTCGAGGGCCAGGGCCAGGGGCTGGCCGTGGAAGTTGCCGCCGCTCAGAATCAGGTCTTCGTCGGGGAAGATGTTGGGGTTGTCGGTGACGGAGTTGCACTCGGTTTCGACCACCTGGGCCACGTAGGCCAGGGCATCGCGTGAGGCCCCGTGCACCTGCGGCTGGCAGCGGAAGGAGTAGGGGTCCTGCACGGCCAGGCGGGGCTGGGTTTGCAGCTCGGAGCCGGCCAGCAGCTCGCGCAGGCGCTTGGCCACCAGCACCTGCCCCGCGTGGGGCCGGATGCGGTGCAGGTTCTCATTAAATGGATGCGTGCAGCCGCCAAACGCTTCGGTGGAAAGTGCCCCGATGACATCGGCCGCGGCCGCCAGGCGCTGGGCGCGTAGCACGCCATCCACAGCGTAGGCCAGCATAAACTGGGTGCCGTTGAGCAGGGCCAGGCCTTCCTTGGCTTGCAGGGTCAGTGGCTCCCAGCTGAAGAGGCTCATGGCGTCTTCGGCGCTGAGGCGGTAGCCCTGGTAATTGACTTCGCCCAACCCTAAAAGTGGCAGGCAGAGGTGGGCCAGCGGGGCCAAATCGCCGGAGGCTCCGAGACTGCCCTGCTCGTACACCACGGGCAGCATTTCGCGGTTGTACATGGCCACAAGGCGCTCGGCGGTAGTCACCTGCACGCCGCTGTGGCCGTAGCTCAGGCTCTGGGCCTTGAGGAAAAGCATGAGGCGTACAAGGTTTTGCGGAACTTCGGCCCCGGTGCCGCAGGCGTGCGACATCATCAAATTTACCTGCAATTGGGTGCGCTCCTGGGGGGCAATGCCCACATTATACAAGGAGCCGAAGCCGGTATTGATGCCGTAAATCGGCTGGTCGTCGTGGGCCAGACGCTCGTGGAGGTAGGTGTGGCAGGCGGCAATCTGGGCCTTAGCGTCGGTGCCGAGCTCGACGGGGCGGCTGTCGGCCAGCAGGGCAGCCAGCGCGGCCAGGGTGAGGGGCTGCGCGGGCGAAATGGTGTGGGTGGGCATTAAAAAGGGGCGGGTGGTGAAGTTGGGGGCAACAAAGAACGAAAAAAACTCCCCTCCTTACCAAGGAGGGGATGTTCGAGCCAACGGCTCGGACGGGGGTGGTTGTGGCGTTGAATGCTATTGGAACGAACTGCCAACGGCGCGCAAGCCCTAACCACCCCCGTTTCAGCTTCGCTGAAACATCCCCTCCTTGGTAAGGAGGGGAGTTTGTTGTTCAATACAATTCCTGATTACTCCACCGTCAGCGCCGCCACTACTTCGCCCAGCGGCAGCACGCGCTCCACGCCGGAGGCCATGATTTTCACCTTGGCCACGCCGGCCGCGATTTCCTCCGGGCCGAGCACGATGACCAGCGGAATGCCCTTGGCATCGGCGTACTTGAACTGCTTTTGCAGCTTGCTCACGTCGGGGTATAACTCGCTGGGGATGCCGGCGGCGCGCAGTTGCGCCAGCAGCGGCAGGGCGGCCCGGCCGCTGGCCACGTCGAAGTGCGTGATGAGGCAGCGGGTGGGAGTCTCAGCCGTCATCGTGAACAAATCCAGCGCCTCTAGGCAGTCGTACAGCCGGTCCACGCCAAACGAGAAGCCCACGCCCGACACGCCCGGCAGCCCGAAGGAGCCGGTGAGGTTGTCGTAGCGCCCGCCGCCGCTCACGCTGCCCATCTGCACGTTGTTGATTTTGACTTCGAAAATGCAGCCCGTGTAGTAGGAGAGGCCCCGCGCCAGGGTGGGGTCGAATTCGAGCCGGTCGAACTGCCGGAAACCGGAGGCCACCAGCAGGTCGCGCACCTCGGCCAGTTCCGTCAGGCCCCGGTAGCTGGCGGTTATTTCATCGGTTGCGGCCGAGTCTTCGGCCGCCGTGGGGCGAGTGCCGTCGGGCTCCACGCCAGCCGTCACGAAGCCGGCCAGCAGGCGCTGGAGCTTCTCCTCGTAGCTGCCATCCACCCCGAGCAGGGCAAACAGCGTGTCAATGGTCGGCTCGGTAAAGCCGCGTTCCAGCAGCTCCTTGGTCACGCCGTCGCGCCCGATTTTATCGAGCTTATCAATCGCCACGAACAAATCCGTCTCCCGTCCTTCGCCGCCCAGCGCCTGGTGAATGTTGCGCAGCACGCCCCGGTGGTTGATTTTGATGGTGAAATCGTGCAGGCCGAGGCCGTCCAGCACCTGGGCCATCATGAGCACGATTTCGGCTTCGCAGAGCAGCGAGTCGGTGCCCACCACGTCGGCATCGCACTGGTAAAACTCGCGGTAGCGGCCGCGCTGGGGACGGTCGGCGCGCCACACGGGCTGCATCTGGTAGCGCTTGAAGGGGAAGGTGAGGGTGCCCCGGTTCATGGCCACGTAGCGGGCGAAGGGCACGGTGAGGTCGTAGCGCAGGCCTTTTTCGGCCACTTTGGGCAGCAGGGCTTTCGAGCCGGTAGCCAAATCTTCAGCCGTCACGTCCTTGGCAAAATCGCCGGAGTTCAGCACCTTGAACAGGAGCTGGTCGCCCTCGTCGCCGTACTTGCCGGTGAGGACGGAGAGGTTTTCCAGCGTCGGCGTTTCGAGCGGCGCAAAGCCAAACGACTCGAACGTGCGGCGGATAACGTTGAAAATGTGTTGGCGGCGCGCCACCTGCGCGGGGCCAAAGTCGCGGGTGCCCTTGGGAATACTCGGTTTTTGCATAACGGGGCAAAGGTAGTTGGGCCCCGCCGATGGCCCACGGATGGCGCGGGCCTGCGGCCCGTGCCGACTATTGGCAGGCTTCCAGCCTGCAATCGTTGAACAAAACCCAAACGGCGCGGGCACCCGCGGGCCTGGAGGCCCGCCAATAGCCGGCACGGGCCGCAGGCCCGCGCCATCCGTTTCCTCACCCAGTACAAAAAAGCCGCTTCCCTCGCAGCGGAGGAAAGCGGCTTACGTAATGCCAACCTAGTTCTTTTATGCCTTGGCTACTTTCGCGGCCCGTACGGGCTTCTTGCGCTCGCTCTCGCGGATGCCACCGCACTGCTCGTACTCGCTGCTGTCTTTGGTCAATTTCTGGCCCACGCCCGTGAGCAAGGCACTCGATTTCTTGGCCAGCACTTTTTCCGACGCGTCCAGGGTATTCTTGAGCGCGTCGAGGGTTCTGCGGGCCTCGTTGTAGTTGCTGAGGTTGGTTTTCACGGTGTCCATCTGTTCCTGATAGGATTTCATGGTGTGGCCGTTGCCCAAATCGAGCTTGCCGTCGGGGTCGATGGCTTTGAGGCCATTCATGCGTTTGGTCGCGGCGGCCAGCTCAGCCGATTCGCGTTGGATAGAAGCCATGTTGTGGAAATTTTGGTAAAGAAGTAGATGAAGAATTCGTGCCTGATTGGCCCGGCCAAACTACGGGAAATAATTGAATTTCAGGCGTGAAATCAGCCGTATTGCGTGTGGAAATATTCGATGCCAGTGCCGGAGAAGAAATTGCCGAATCCGAGAAAGACTTAACTAGTACCAGCAACTCTTTTACCAACGCTGAATAAGACTTGACCAGCATTAGTAAAGGCTTTTCCGGTAGTAGAAAAGACTTATTCAAGGCTGGCAAAGCCTTTACTGACAGTGAAAAACCTTTAACCAATGCTGGATAAGTCTTTTCCACTACCAGAAAAGCCTTTACTAATGCTGAAATAAAAGTTAGTAGCTCACCGGAAGAAGCAAAAAGCCGCTCCAGATGCACTGGAACGGCTTTGCGGTGTCTCCTTGGGCTGCGGGGTGACTTAGAAGCGCTTCACGCCAAGGACTTTGAGTACCGTGTAATGCAATTGAGGATTGCCAAAACTGCCTTGGAACGTGGTATCAGTACGTAGCCGAATGCTTAAATAGTCATTGGGCCTCACGTCGACAAGGCCCTGATGGAATTCCTCTAGCCACGCCGTATCGGCCATTTTTGCGGGAATAGTGTGGTTTTTCAATACCAACTCCCACATGGCTTCGCCCATAAAATCGGGCCGTTTGATTCTAACCAGATACTCGTTTTCGGACGTTTCAGTATTCGTCGCAAGCAAAGCCCGGAGGTTCGAGGTATCAAAGTTGGGATTGATGCGGGCATTTCCGAATTGCGAACGGTAGTCGGCGTAATCGTTAGAACGTAGGAGCGCGGCGGCCCGAACAATGTCCTCAATCAATCCCACAAGTTTGATGGATGGAATCTGGCCCGGCACCATTAAGGGGTTGAATGTTTCGGTGGGAGCCATCGATTCTAGAGAGATGCGCAGGTTTTCGATTTCCTGTGCGTCGGTAAAGCTCTCTTTCCCTTCCAATAGCTTTAATAGGTTATACTTCGCTTTTAGCAAAAAATGGCCGACCAGTTTTTTCCAGTCGAAGTTCTTGATAGCTTCGTCGGGGATGCCGCGCAATAAAATAGCCAGCTTTGACCGGATGGAACCTGCTTCTACATCGTCCAGAATCAACTCGGCGTGCAGCTCGGGAAGAATAGATTGCGCTAGTAATTCATCGAATTTGGTAAAGGCAGTCACCAAATCTGCAATGGCCTTAAACACCCGTTGCGGGGTTTGGCTTTGCCGCTCAAACTGGACATACAATTCAAATTCAGCGACGACTACTTCCATTTTATAAATGCTGAGTAATTCCTGAAATCACACCCTTCATCTCAGTGATAATGGTGCAACGCATTATACAATGAGCCGCGAAGTAACGGAGCTTATTATGTAATAAACTGCGGCATTTATTTTAATATCATTCAAAACACAAAACCCCGCCGCCGGAGAACCGACGACGGGGTTTTTCGCAGAAAGAAGAAGGTGAGAAAAGCGGGGTGGCAATGGGTGGTAAAAGGAGGTTAACCTCAGCCGCCGAAGCCGCCACCGCCCTGGGGCGCGGCCTCGATGCGGCCCGGCTTGGCCTTGCTGGCCCCGATGTACCAGGTGAAGCCCAGCCAGCCCACGCGGGTTTCGTCCTTGCTGTAGCGGGTGCTGCTCAGGGCATCGGTGGCGATTTCGGTGCGGTACACGTTGGTGTTGAAGAGGTCGGAAACGCGCAGGGTGAGGGCGGCGCGGTCGGAGAAGAGGCGCTGGCGCAGGGCCAAATCGACCTGCCCCCAGGCCAGCTGCCGGCCCTGGGCCGTGAGCGAGGCCGAGCGCACGTTGCCGCTCAGCTGCATTTCCAGGGTGGGGCGGATGGTGAAGTTGTTGGCGAGGCGGGCGCTGCCCACCAAGGCCGTGCGGTTGTTGGCGATGCCGTTGCCGGCAATCTGGGCGCGGTAGAGGCTGGTGCTGGCAGTCACGCGCCACCACTTGGCCAGGGGCTGGTTGAGGCTGAACTCGGCCCCGAGGTTGGTGGTGGTACCCAGGTTGTCGTAGGTTTCGGCGGTCACGAGGCCCGCGCCGGCCCCGGCCAGGCGGGTAGCCGTGGTGTCGATGAAGCGCAGGCGCTGGATGGAATTGGTGGTGATGCGGGCAAACAAGGTGCTGGTGATGGTGGCCTGCCCGATGGTGAGCTGGTGACCCAGCTCAATGTTGTTGCTGAACTCGGCCTGCAAGCGCGGGTTGCCGAGGCGGTAGCTGCGCGGGTCCTGGTAGATGGCCAGCGGCAGCTGCTGCATGAAGTTGGGGCGGTTGAGGCGGCGGGCGTAGCTCAGCTGCAGGCGGTTCTGGCCGGCTTCCTTGCCAAAGTCCCGGCTGATGAGGGCCGACGGGAAGAAGCTGAGGTAGTCCTGGCTGAGGCTGCCGCGCTGGGCAATGCCCTCGCCGCCCTGGATGGAGCCGGACAGGTAAGTGTATTCGGAGCGCAGGCCGGCCTGGGCGTTCCACTTCTTGCCGAAGCTGTGCTGGGCGGTCACGTAAGCGGCGGGCACCACCTGCTGCGAGGTGTAGGTGAGCGAGCGGGTAGGGTCGTTGCGGAAGTCGTCGGGGCGGGCTTCGCTGGTGGCATAGCCGAAGCTGTTGCTGCCGTCGTTGGCCTGGCGCTCTACTTTAGCCCCCATTTCGAGGCGGCCTTTGCCGTCGGCCAGGGGGTGGGTGTAGTCCACCTGCCCGTACTGCACGTTGGCCAGCAGCTCCAGCAGCTGCCGGGTGCCGGGCTGCGGCACGCCCACCGAGCCGGCTTCGGCGTACTGCCGCTGCACCACCGGCACGTTGGCGTCAATCACCACGCCGCCGAAGTTGGCGCTCAGCTCGCGGCCCTTGTGGGCTTCCCAGGTGCGGCGGTAGTTGCTGTTGAAGTTCAGGACTTTCACTTTCACGTCGAGGTCCTGCCGGCCCCGGGCGCGCTGCACGGCGTCGGCGTTGGTTTGCTGGCCCAGCTCCTGGCTTTCGCCTTCGATGTTGCGCTCGGTGCTGCCGTTCACGCTCAGGCCCAGGGTCTGGCTTTTGGGCAATTCCAGGTCCACGCCGGCCCGTAGCGAGTGGTTGCGGTGGATTTCGTCGCCCACGCTTACCTGCGTGGTGCGCACGGTTTCGCCGGGGCCCAGCAGGGCGGTTTGCTCGGCGTGGCCGTGGCTGCCGTAGGTCACGTCGCGGCCGTCGTAGCCGGCGGTCCAGGTGGCTTTGCCCACCTTGCGGCTCAGGCTGAGGTTGCCGCTGTATTTGTCGGCGGTGCCCAGGTTGATGGCGGCCGTGCCATTGGTGCCGGTCTTGGTTTCTTTCTTGGTGATGAGGTTGATAACCCCGCCGCCGCCGGCCGCGTCGTACTTGGCCGAGGGGTTGGTAATCACCTCAATCTGGGCAATGCGCGAGGCCGGAATCTGGTCGAGGCGCTGGCCGCCGCCACCGCCGCCGTTGCTCACGCCCGCCGGCTTGCCATCAATGAGGATGGTGATGTTGGAAGTGCCGCGCATCGAAACCGTGCCGTTCACGTCCACGCTCACCGAGGGCACATTCTGGAGCACGTTGGCCGCCGTGCCGCCCACGCTGCCCAGGTCCTTCTCCACGTTGATGACGCGCTTGCCCAGCTCTTCCACCACGGCCGCTTTCTGGCCCGTCACCACCACTTCACTCAGCTTGGTAGCCTTGGCCGCGCTCATCTTCAGGCCCGATAATTCGACCGAAGGCGCGGCAGCTGTAAGGGTAAAGCGGCGGCGCAGCACGCCGTAGTTCAAGTCCTGCACCCGCAGCAAGTAAGTGCCCAGCGGCAGCGCAGCCGCTTTAAAAGTGCCCTGCTCCGTGGTCTGGGCCACCGCCACAAAGGTGGAATCGGCCGAGCGCAGCAGCAGCACATCGGAGAAGGGCACGGCCTGGCCGGAGCCAGCCTCCACCAGGCTGCCGCTCACGCGGCCGGGGCCAGCGGTTTGGGCCATAGCCGCCCCAATGGGCAGGAACATCATCGTAGCCGAAGCGAGCAGCAGGCGGCCAAAGCAGAAACCAGTGAGTGGCGTGAAAAAGGTTTTCATGGTGCAGCGAAAAAGATGAGGTCGGGCGAGGGGCGGCTCAGGTCCGGCAGCGGCCGCGGTTCCGCTGGGGAGGTGAGGGGTCCGGGGCCCGAATCCCCGGTGAGTGAGAAGCCGCGCCGGGTAGCGGGCCGTCTTTGGTACGCGCTGACGGCAGCTACTGGGCGTTGTATGGAACAAATGTAAAGCAGGTACTTTGTAACGCAAGGTACTGGTTAAATAAATTTCTGTTAAGCAAAGCTTTTGAGATTGTTACCAGTTGAAATTCAGATTATAAGCGCCAGAAAAATAATTTTGGCGTAGGGGCCTCGGAAGGCGTGGCGGAGGAATGGGGTTCGAAGCGTTAGATGCCGGGTTGCATCCGGCGGTTGCCTGAGTTATTTAAAATCGACTCAAGAGCAAAAAAAAAGCCCCGCCTAACAGGGCGGGGCTTTCAGTGCAACAGTAAAATGCACGTCATGCAGAGCGCAGCGAAGCATCTTTACTGCGCAACTAATTGATTTTACTATTGAGGTAAAGATGCTTCGCTACGCTCTGCATGACCCTCTTGTATCCAAACACTACTTCCGTTTCAGCGGGGGCCGGGGCTTGGCTTTGGGCTGTTTGATGGGGTCGGTGACCTGCTGGCCGTTGCGGTAGGTCACGGTGCGGTCCACGGTGGTGCCATCTTCCTTGTAATAAGTCCACACGCCGCTTTGGCGGCTGTTGCGGTACAGGCCGTTCACGGCCACCGTTCCATTCTCGCGGTATTCTTTAAACGGCCCCTGAATCTGGCTGCGCACGTAGGTGGTTTCCTTGCGCAGCTTGCCCGAGGCAAAGTATTCCTGCCCCACACCGCCCAGAAAGCCGTTCAGATACGTCTGCTTGGTCTGCACCTGGCCATTCTCGAAATAAGTAATCCGGTCGCCCACCAGGCGGCCGCTGGGGCCGTAGGTTTCCTGTTTGCGCACGGCCTTGCCGTCGGGGTAATAGTCGCGCCAGGTGCCGGCGGGGCGGTTGTTCTTGTACTGCTCTTCGGCCTGCACCACGGCGGGCGCGGCGTCCTGGTAGCGCGTGATTTTGCGGTCGCGGCCGTTGTTGCTATAGTCGGTTTCCTCGTGCAGGTGGCCGTTTTCAAAGTATTCCAGGCCATGGCCCGTGGGGATGCCGTTGCGGTACGTCAGCTTGCTCTTGATTTGGCCACTCTCGTAGTAGCTGGTGGCGGGGCCGTCGAGGTTGCTGGTGCCAGTGGGCGGGGCCACGCGCTTGGTCAGGTCGTCGCCAAGCTGGTTTTTCACGGGGCGCTGCACCAGCGGAGCGGGTGCGTAGGTGCTCTCCGTCTGGAGCTTGCCGCTCTGGTAGTAGCTGCGGTAGCGGCCCCGGCCGTTCTTATCGGCCAGCACTTCCACCTCAATCTGCCCGTTCGGATAATACGTTTTGTAGGGACCCGACAGCAGCCCGCGCGTGAAGCTGCCCTCGCTCTGCACCGCGCCGTTGGGGTAGTAGAATTTCACCGCGCCGTTGGGCTGGCCGTTCTCATAGTTCACCTCGGCCTGGGTTTTGCCGTCAGGGTACACGGCTTTCAGCGGCCCGTTGGGCTGGCCCTTCACCAAAGTGGTTTTCAGGCGGATGGAACCATCGGGATGGTAATAGGTCAAGTCGCCGTTGGGCTCATCGTCCACAAAAAAGCCGGCCTGCGCCACTTTCCCATCATCATAGTAGGTTTTGAAAGGCCCCTGCCGGACGCCATCCTGATAAGTAGCCTCCAGCCGCCGCGTGCCGCTGGGATGAAACTCCACGTAGGCCGAATCGCGCTTGCCCTGCCGGAAGCTGGTCTGCTGCTCCAGTTTGCCGTTGCGGTAAAAACGCTTGTAGCTGCCCTGCGGCACAGTATCGGCCGCCACCAAGGCCGTATAAACCTCGCGCTTGGTCGTTTTCAGCGAGTCGTAGTAGGTGATGAATCGTTTCAGCCGCTGCCCATGCGAGGGGAGGGCCAGCAGCAACAAACAAAAAGGCAACAAATATTTCATAGGCGAAAGAACGCAGGAATTGCTATTTCCGTGCGGAAGGGCTTCTTGCTAAAATTCGGGCCAAAAAAAGCCCCGCCGGTTTCAAACGGCGGGGCTTTCGGAATTTAATTATCGAAAAGGCTACAGCGCCTCCACCACAATGGCGCTGGCACCGCCACCACCGTTGCAGATGCCCGTGACTCCAATTTTGCCGCCCTCGTTCTTGAGCACGTTCATCAGCGTGGTCACGATGCGCGCGCCCGAAGCTCCCAGCGGGTGGCCCAGGCTCACGGCTCCGCCGTACTTGTTCACCTTGCCGCCGTCCAGGTTCAGCAGCTTATTGTTGGCTAGACTCACCACCGAGAAAGCCTCGTTGATTTCGTAGAAATCCACGTCAGCGGCCGTCTTACCGGCGTTTTTCAGTGCCTTCGGAATAGCCAGCGAGGGCGAAGTGGTGAACCACTCCGGAGCCTGCTCAGCATCGGCGAAGCCCAGAATGCGGCCGATGGGCGTGAGGCCCAGCGCGTCGGCTTTCTCGCGGCTCATCAGCAGCACGGCGGCCGCGCCGTCGTTCAGCGTCGAGGCGTTGGCGGCCGTCACGGTGCCGCCTTCTTTAATGAAAGCGGGTTTCAGGGTGGGGAATTTGGCGAAATCTGCTTTCAGGTATTCCTCATCATCCTCAATCACCGTGGTTTTGCCGCGGCTCTCGATGGTGACGGGCACAATTTCGTCTTTCTTTTTGCCGGCCTTAGCAGCGGCGGCGCTGCGGGTGTAGCTCTCGATGGCGAAGGCATCCTGCTGCTCGCGGGTAATTCCCATTTCCTTGGCCGTGTGCTCGGCCGCGTTGCCCATGGCGTAGTCGTTGTACGGGTCCCACAGGCCGTCGCGTACCAGGCCGTCAATCATCTGGCCGTGACCATATTTCGCACCGAAACGAGCCTTGTCGAGGTAGTAGGGCACGTTGCTCATGCTCTCCATGCCGCCGGCCAGCACCACGTCCGACTGTCCCAGCATGATGCTCTGGGCGGCCATCATAATGGCTTTCGAGCCCGAAGCGCACACTTTGTTCACGGTCGTGCATTCCACGGAGTCGGGTAGGCCGGCTTTCTTGGCGGCCTGGCGGGCCGGAGCCTGGCCCAAATTGGCCGAAATCACGTTGCCCATAATCACCTGGTTTACCTCCGAGCCGGCCACGCCGGCCTTGTCGAGCGCGCCCTTGAGTGCAATAGCGCCCAACTCAGTAGCCGACAGCGAAGCGAGGGACCCGCCAAATGAGCCAATCGGCGTGCGAACGGCCGAGATGATGACAACTTCTTTAATCTGCATAATCAGGAAAATGAAAGGGTTGGGGTGGGATGGTGAATCAGGCCGCAAAAGTACGGATTTCAAACGCACCGGCCGGCAGTTTGCCTAACAGTCGTTAGCCGTGGCGAGTTGCGATGATGAATGACTTCCCAGAATAACGATATAAAACCTACCACGTCGGTTTATCGGGGTCGGGCTTCTGCATAGTCGGCCGCGTAAGCTGCTGCAAATACTGCTGCTCCTGCGCCCGCAGCGTTTCCAGCAGCTGTCGGGCCTGGGCCGGACTCAGGTTCATGGCTTGCAGGCGCTCGCGCTGGGTTTGCAGGCTGAGGTCGGCAGCCGTAGCGGCATCTGTGCCGGGTCGGTTGCTCCTGCCGCCCGCTGCCGAGCCGGCCGTAGCACTGTTGCGGTCCAGACCGCGCTGGGTGCCGGGTGCGTTGCCGCTGGCCACGGGCTGCGCCGGTCCGGTGCCGGGAGTCCGGCCACCATTGGCGGCGTTGCCGGGGCTTACGGCAGGACGTTGGTTATCCGGCTGGCCCGCCGCGTCGGGTCGGCTGGACTGGGGCGCGGTCGGGGAGGGCGGGGCCGTCTTGTTATCATCGACTTCGCCCTTGCGGTCAGTGCCCGCCTTTTCACCCGGCTTATTTTTCTCCATTGATTTCTTATCGTTCGAGTCTTTGGGCTTGCCAGGAGCTGGCGCTTTGGACGGGGCCGAAATCTGCGGGCTGTTGGGCCGGCGGGCCAGGTAGTCGCTCACGGCTTCAAAGTCGAACCGCGCCCCAGCATTAGTAGGGTCGAGCAGCAGCGCCTGCCGCAGCAGGCTCAGCGCCTGCGCCAACTCGCCCCGCTGCGCCGCCAGCACAGCCAGCTGTTGCCGCGCAATGCTGCCCAGCCGCGCCGGTGTGCCCGCCAGCAAGCGCCCATAAGTAGCCTGCGCGGCCTCTGGCTGGTTGGCCAGCACCTGCGCATGAGCCAGATTAAGCACTAGGCGCGGGTCCGGGCTTTTCTGGCGTTGGGCCGCCAGCGCCGCCGCAAAAGCCCGGGCCGCCCGCGAGGCATTACCCCGGGTGTACGCGGCCGTCGCGTCGGCCACGGCCACGTTGCGGTCGCGCACGCCCGTCAGCAGGTGCCACGCCGGGCCGCCCAGCATTAGCAGTAGTAGCACCGCGTATTTCATGGCCGGATAACGGTGATGGTGAGCGCCACATCCAGCGCCAGCAGCAGCAGCGCCGCCGCCAGCGGGTAGCGGTAACGGTTATCGGCCACAGCCACGGTGCGTACCTGCTCGGCAGTGCCCTGCATGGCCCGTAGCGAGCGCAGCAACGGCCCAAACCCGTTCTGCTGGTTGGTCAACTCCACGTATTGCCCGCCGGTTTGGGCCGCCAGCTGCAGCAGCGGAGCTTCGCGCAGACGGGTTTGCACGGCCCGGCCCTTTCCATCTACCACAAAGCTGCCGTTGGCCTTCGGAATTTTGGACCCCACCGCCGTGCCCACCCCAACTGTATATATCCGCGCCCCGGTGCGGCCCAGGGCGCGCAGCGTGGGCTCCAGGTTTTCGCCAAAGTCCTCGCCATCACTCACCACCACCAGAGCCGTGGCGCGGGGTGGGGCAGGGCTGCCGGTACTGGGGGCCACCGTCAGGCGGCTCAACAGCAATTCCAGCGGCGCTTGCAGCGTGGTGGGGCCGGCCGGCAGCAGGCTGGTGCGCAGCGTGGCAATAAAAGTTTGCACGGCCGCTTGGTCATACGTGAGCGGGCATTGCACCACCGCCTCCGCCCCAAACACCACCAGCCCCAGCCGGTCGGCCGGGAACTGCACCACCAAGTCTTGCAATTCCGCCTGGGCGCGCAGCAGGCGGGTAGGGGCCACATCGGTAGCATCCATCGAGCGCGACACATCCACCAGCAGCCACACGTCTTTGCCGGCCGTGCGCACGGGCCGCTGGCTCACGCCCAGCGACGGCCCCAGCACGGCCGCCAGCAGCAGGCCACCCGCCACGATGCGCAGCACGGCCTTCCAGCCGCGGTGGTGCGGCCGGCTGCCCAGCAGATGCGCCAGCCGGCCGCCCCGCCGCCAGTGCCATACCAGCAGGCCCAGCATCAGGCCCAGCGCCAGCGCCGCTACTATAAAATCAGGATAAGCCCAGGTCAGCACGTTCGGTCAGAATGAGCACCAATATTACTACGCCTGGCCGGGCTACCCATTTTTTTGCATTAGTTGACAGGCGCAAATCAGCACTTCAAACGCTTGATTTAGTTAGCAGATAGGCCCGCGCGGAACCCTTCGTTTTTTAACAGCGCAGATATTTTTTTCGGCAAAAGCATGGCTCTTTCAGTTCGGCCCGTATATTTGCACCCGCTTCAGACGGAAGCGAACAACAGCCGGAGAAGTGGGTGAGTGGCTGAAACCAGTAGTTTGCTAAACTGCCGTAGCTCTAAAGGTTACCGGGGGTTCGAATCCCCCCTTCTCCACTATAATGTTGGGTTGCGAAAGCAGCTCGTTGGGGCTCCACCCAATAAGTCGTTTTCTAAACTCAACATTATTTTTTTTCGGGGTGTAGCGTAGCCCGGTATCGCGCCTGGTTTGGGACCAGGAGGTCGTAGGTTCGAATCCTGCCACCCCGACATTTTTTTGCCCCGTTTCGACCCCGTAGCTCAGCTGGATAGAGCAACTACCTTCTAAGTAGTCGGTCTTTGGTTCGAATCCAAACGGGGCCACTGTACAAGGCCCTCCCCCCGCGGGGAGGGCCTTTTGCATTTTCAGGCTGTTGCTTTCAAAACGAAGGGCTACAGTAGTGATAAGCACTCAGCAGCGTGCCTGGCAGAGCCCCACCATTCCCGGTTTTGCCGAAGCTCATCCGTTATTTTGAGGTAAAATCCACAACCCTTCTTATCTTGGAGCCCGAATAGCAACCTTGCCAGCTAATGGCCGGAGGTTGCCATTCATTTCATCACCCACCCCCGTTTGATTTTCATTTTCCCTCTTCACCCCTTTTAACATCTTAGTTGTCATGAAGAAACAGTTACTTTTCCTGGGCCTGCTGGGCTTAGCCACCCAAGCTCGCGCGCAGAGTCCCTGGACCCTGGTTAACTATCCCAACAGCAACATCCTGACCCAGTATAATATCAATGACATCCACACTCTGTCGCCAACCGTGGCTTGGGGCGTAACGTCAGATAAGGTAGCTACTGGGGCTCCGGCTGCTATTCCCAATACCTTTATTCGTACGAATAACGCGGCGGGCGATGAATTTGATTTCAACTCCGTTACGCTGACTACCGACGGGGCTGTGCCAACGGCTCACTCCGCAACGCTGGGCAATATTTCCGGGGTCAGCGACCTCATCGCCGTGGCGGCTGCTTACCCTGGCAGCACTTTTGTGCAGCCCACCAACGGCTCGCCAGCCTATGGCGGCGAAATCCGCAAGACCACTGACGGCGGCACGACCTGGCTCAACAAAACCGTTGGTAAGTTCGTTGGCGACGGCTCTTTCTGTAACTGGGTGCACATGTTCAACGCCACGACCGGCGTAGCCCTGGGCGACCCTACCGGCAAGACGGCTACTAACCCGGGCGTTTTTGAAATTTTGCGCACCGTTGACGGTGGCGAAACCTGGAACCGCCTGACGGCGGGCGTTCCCGCACCCCTGCTGGCCGAATACGGCAACGCCGGCGCCTTCTACGCTTCTACCTCCACGCCGGGTACGCTGTGGACAGGCCTGGCTTCGGCCAATAGCACCGACCAGGTGCGGGTGTTCAAAACGACTGACTTTGGCTTGACTTGGACGGCTTCGGCCATCATCCCGAACATCATCGGGTCCATCTCGCAGTTGACTTTCAAGAGCAATAACCTTGACGGCATTGCTTACGGCTACGTCATCACGGGCTCGGGCTCCAGTGCCACAGTTACCGGCATCAACTACGCCCGCACCAGCGATGGCGGCCTGACCTGGTCGCCCTTCACGCCCGTAAACACGGCTACCGGCAGCTTCTTCCGCAATGCCATCGATGCCGTTGGTAATACGTACTACAGCACCGGTCCGCGGTACCCCGTGCCCACCACCGGCCAGGTTCCCGAAGATTTCGGTTTCTCTTCCAGCACCGATGGCATCAACTGGACTAACATTACGGTTTCCGGCAGCAATCTGAACAATCCGGGCTATTTCTTCTGCATGGACCTGATTGCCGGCACCGCGCCTAACAGCGTAGTGGGCTACGGTGGCCTCTACACGGATGTGAACGGCCTGGGCGGTGTCTACAAGTATTCGCGCACGACGCTGGCCACCCGCAATGCGGCCCTGCAAAGTGCTTTGAACGTGTACCCCAACCCCAGCGCTAACGGCCAGTTCAGCATAGACCTTGGCTCGGAGCTGAAAGCTGGCGCACAACTCACCGTTTCGGACGCTTTGGGCCGTCAGGTGAAGTCGCAGACGTTGAACGCCGCCACTGTTGGCTCGCGCAAAGTCAACCTCGACCTGAGCGGCGAGAAAACCGGTGTGTATACCCTGCAAATCCGCACGGACGCCGGCCTGGCCACCCAGAAGATTGTGATTGACTAAGTAGCTAGCCTTCTTTTGAAAAGGGCCTTTCTCTGCGGAGAAAGGCCCTTTTTTTGTGCCGGTTTGCAGGCCCTGGACGGGACTGCCACGAACCCCTTTCCAGCGCACAGGAAAATGAAAAAATCCGAGGATAAATGGCGCGAAAAATACTCAAAATGGGATTAAATATGTACTTTTGAGTGTTCAGTACCTAGCCGCCCGTGGGGCGGTTTTATGACCTGATTTAATCCCGCCCTCATGAGCGAAACAACAGCAAAGATTCCCCAGTCGGACTATTCGGCCGACAGCATTCAAGTTCTCGAAGGATTGGAGGCCGTGCGCAAGCGGCCCAGCATGTACATCGGCGACACCGGCCTGAAAGGCCTGCACCATTTGGTGTGGGAAGTGGTCGATAACTCGATTGACGAAGCCCTCGCCGGGCATTGCGACCTGATTAACGTGACCATCAACGAGGACAACTCGGTGACCGTGCGCGACAACGGCCGCGGCATTCCCGTGGACTGGCACGCCAAGGAAGGCAAGTCGGCCCTGGAAGTGGTGCTGACCGTGCTGCACGCTGGCGGCAAGTTCGACAAAGGCTCCTACAAAGTATCCGGTGGCCTGCACGGCGTGGGCGTGAGCTGCGTGAACGCGCTCAGCACCGATCTGAAGGTGACCGTGCGCCGCAACGGCCACAAGTACGAGCAGGAGTATAAAATCGGCTTCCCGCAGTACCCGGTGAAGGAAGTGGGCGATACCGACGAGCACGGCACCGAGGTGCAGTTCCTGCCGGATGCCACCATCTTCTCCGAAACTGAGTACCGCTACGACACCGTGGCCTCGCGTCTGCGCGACCTTTCGTACCTCAACAAAGGCATCCGCATCACCCTCACCGACCGTCGCGAGAAGCTGGATAGCGGCGAGTTTCGCGGCGAAGAGTTTTACTCGACCGGCGGCCTGCGCGACTTCGTGCAGTACCTCGACGGTGAGCAGCGGCCTTCGCTGCTCTCGGAACCCATTTACGTGGAGAGCGAGAAGGGCGGCACGCCGGTAGAAGTGGCTCTGCAGTACAATACCTCGTACCAGGAAAATGTCTATTCCTACGTCAATAACATCAACACCATCGAGGGTGGCACGCACGTAGCGGGCTTCCGCTCGGCCGTGACGCGGGTGCTCAAGAGCTACGGCGACAAGAACAAGCTGTTCGAAAAAGCCAAAGTGGAAATCACCGGCGACGACTTCCGCGAAGGCCTCACGGCCGTTATCTCGGTGAAGGTGATGGAGCCGCAGTTTGAAGGCCAGACCAAAACCAAGCTGGGCAACTCCGAAGTGAGCGGTGCCGTGAACTCGGTGGTGGGCGAAATCCTGATGCAGTACCTGGAGGAAAACCCCAACCAGGCCAACCGCATCATGGAGAAGGTGATTCTGGCCGCCAAGGCCCGTATTGCCGCTCGTAAGGCCAAGGACATGGTGCAGCGCAAGGGCGTACTCTCCTCAAACAGCCTGCCGGGCAAGCTGGCCGACTGCTCGGAGTCGGACCCCGAAATCTGCGAGCTGTACCTCGTCGAAGGAGACTCGGCTGGTGGCACGGCCAAACAGGGGCGCAACCGGGCGTTTCAGGCCATTCTGCCGTTGCGCGGTAAAATCCTGAACGTGGAGAAAGCCCAGGAGCACCGCATTCTGGAAAACGAGGAAATCAAGAACATGATTACCGCGTTGGGCGTGAGCTTCAACGAGCGCAAGTCGCTGGCCTTCACGACGGAGGACGACGGCACCGAATCGGGGCCGCTGAACTTCAGCAAGCTGCGCTACCACAAGGTCATCATCATGACTGACGCTGATATCGACGGCTCGCACATTCGCACGCTGATTCTGACCTTCTTCTTCCGCTACATGCGCGAGCTGGTGGACCGGGGCATTATTTACATCGCCCTTCCGCCGCTCTACCTCGTGAAGCGCGGCAAAGAGGAGCGCTACTGCTGGACCGAGGAGGAGCGCAGCCAGGCCCAGGAAGACCTCGGCCGCGGCAAGCCCGAAACGGTGAACGTGCAGCGCTACAAAGGCTTGGGCGAGATGAACGCCGAGCAGCTCTGGACCACCACTATGCAGCCCATGACCCGTACCCTGAAACAGGTAACGGTAGAATCGGCCGCTGAGGCCGACCACCTGTTCTCGATGCTGATGGGTGATGAAGTGGCCCCGCGACGGGATTTCATCGAGCGCAACGCCAAGTACGCGAAACTCGACGTTTAACTTCCAACTCAATGGAAAGGCCCGCTGCAAAGTGGGCCTTTTCTTTTGGTAACTCTTCCATTCTAATCGATGCGACAATTAATTTCTTCCGGTGCGCCGTGGGAGGCCGTGGTAGGTTATTCCCGGGCCGTGCGGGTAGGCAATGTGGTAGAAGTGGCCGGCACCACGGCCCAAGATGGCGACACCGTAACTGGCACCGATGCCTATTCCCAAACCAAGCGCGTGCTGGAGAAAATTGGGGCGGCACTTAATGCAGCCGGTGCATCGTTTGAGGATGTAGTGCGTACGCGAATGTTCGTGACCGACATCTCGCAATGGGAAGAAGTGGGGCGGGCGCACGGCGAAGTTTTTGCGACAATCCGGCCGGCGGCGTCCATGCTGGAAGTTAAGGCACTGATTGACCCGCGATTGTTGGTCGAGATTGAAGCCACCGCTATTATTTCCGCGTAGAGTGTTATTCCCGGGGCATATTTCACGTATTTTGCCCTGTCATCCTTATCCATTATGAAGCTCTTCAAGTCCGCCGACCTTATCCGCAAAAGCAAATACATCAGCCGCGATTTGAGCTGGCTACGGTTCAACTACCGCGTGCTCGACCAGGTGCAGGACGCCAGCCGGGGCCTATTTGATAAGCTTAAGTTTCTGGCCATCACCAGCTCGAACCTGGACGAATTTTTCATGATTCGCGTGGGTTCGCTGTATAATTACCTTGATTACGGCAAGGAGCGGATTGACTACTCGGGCCTGCGTGAGCTGCCGTTTCGGCGCAAGCTGTTGGATTTCGCGCATCGTTTCGTGAACGACCAGAGCCTGACGTACCTGAATGAGCTGAAGCCGAACTTTGAAAAGAACGGTTTCAATATTCTCAAGATGAGCGACCTAACGGAGTTGGAAGTGAAGAAAGCTGACGGCTACTTCAAGAACACCGTGTTTCCGCTGCTCACGCCGATGGTGTACGACTCGTACCATGGCTTCCCGCTGATGATGAACCAGATGCTCATCTTTGGGGTGGTCACGCGCATTGGCAACGGCATTGCGGTGGGCCTGGATGGCGAGGCCGAGAAAGGGCAGGAGCGTCTCACCTTTGTGCAGATTCCGCAGAACCTGACGCGGTTTTTTGAACTTACGCGCAAGGACAAAGTCATTTTTGTGCCCATTGAGGAAGTGGTGCGTGAGTTTCTGCCGCGCCTGTTCCGCAACGTGGAAATTGTATCGGCCGACCTGTTCCGCATCACCCGCAACGGGGATTTCACGCTGGAAGAGTCGGATGATATTGATAATGACTTTATCAAGGAAATTCAGGTGGGCCTGAAAACCCGCAAGCGCGGCCGCGTGGTGCGCGTGGAGGTGGAGCCGAACGCCTCGCCCGTGCTGATGAACGTGCTGCGCGAGCGGTGGAACATTGATAACGGCAACGTATTCGTTATCAACTCGCTGATTGACTTGAAAGGCCTTTGGCAGATTGTGCGCCACCCCAATTTCCGGGGCCGCGCCGCCAAGACGCCGGCTTCGGTGCAGCCGCTGAGCCTGCCCGAAGGGGCCGACGAAAACCTGTTTGAATACCTCAAGCACCACGATGTGCTGCTGCACCATCCCTACAACAGCATCGAGCCGATGGTGCGGCTGCTGGAGCAGGCGGCCGTGGACCCGCACGTGCTGGGCATCAAGCAGACTATCTACCGCCTGGCCGATGACTCGCGCGTATCGGCCGCGCTGCTGAAGGCGGCCGAGAACGGCAAGCACGTTTCGGTGCTGTTTGAGGTGAAGGCGCGCTTTGACGAGGAGAAGAATATCCGCGAGGGCGCACGGCTGGAAAAGGCGGGCTGCTTCGTGATTTATGGGGTGAGCAAGTACAAGACGCACACCAAGTTGCTCATGATTATCCGTAAGGAGGGCGAGAAGGTGACGCGCTACGTGCACATCGGTTCGGGCAACTATAATGAGCAGACTTCGCGTCTCTACACTGATGTTAGTTTGCTGACAACCAACGACGTGTATGGTCACGATGTGTCGGAATTCTTCAACGTAATCACCGGGCACTCGCAGCCTGACGATTACGAGTACCTCATCACCGCGCCGAAAGACATGCGGCAACAGCTCATTCACCTCATTCGGGAGGAAGTCAAGCACGCCAAAAAAGGACTGCCCAGTGGCATCGTGATGAAGATGAACTCGCTGGAAGACAAGGAGATTATTGATGAGTTTTATCGGGCGGCGAAGGCAGGCGTGCCTATTCGCTTCATCGTGCGCGGTATTTGCTGCCTGCGGCCGGGGCGGCCGGGCCTGAGCGAGAACATTGAGGTGCGCAGCATCGTGGGCGAGTATCTGGAGCACACGCGGCTGTTTTACTTCCACAATGGCGGCGATGCCAAGGTGTATGCTGGCTCGGCCGATATCATGGTGCGCTCGTTTGACCGCCGCATTGAGGCGCTGTTCCTGATTGTGAATCCGCAGCTCAAGCGGGAGGCCATCAATATCCTGATGATGAATATGATGGACAACCAGAATAGCTACGTGATGCGGGAGGATGGGGCCTATATCCGGCAGCACCCGGCTCCCGGCGAGCCGGTGGTGAATGTGCACAAGGACTTCTTCAAGCGTGATGAGGCGCAACTGGCCACTGCCACGGCTGAAGGCCTGCTAGCCCTGCTGGGCGTGCAGGCTCAGCGCCGCGCCGATGTGGCGGCTGCTCTGGAAGCGTCGGAAGCTGCCGCCGCGCTCACCGCATTGGAGTCTGTGGAAGCCAATACGCAGGATGATTCCTTCGGCGAAGGCGGGGAACCCGACGACGTGTGCGAGGACGATGCCACGCCCGTGGGGCACATTGACGAAGCGGCAGTGGGAGCGGCGCAGGTGTAGGCGGACTGAGCCGTTTGTCATTGCGAGCGAAGCGCGGCAATCCGTCCTGTAAAAACCAGACATTCTCTTTTACCAGAAAGCCCCGATACTTCGCAGTATTGGGGCTTTCTGTTGGCAAAAAAAGCTTTGTCATATCTCAGGGCTAGTCGCACTGAGAGGACGGATTGCCGCGCTTCGCTCGCAATGACAGGTGGGCACTTCACTCACGCAATGATGACCTTAGCCTTACTCCATTTCGGCGGGCTGGTTCTGCACGTCGGGAACGGGGAGGATGGCGGGGTGGCCGCCTTCGGGGCTTAACTCGTCGAAAAACTCTTCGAACAGGGCTTGGAGCATGCCGTCTTTCAGGCCGATATCGGGCACGACCATGGTGGTGACGTTGGCCCACTGCATGGCCGAGAGGTAGATGTGGCCAGCGGGGATGATGACGTCGGCGCGGTCGGGGTTGAGCATGGCCACGTTCACGCGCTCGGTCATGCTGAGGCCGGAGAGGCGCTTGAGCGTGGTTTCGATGGCGCGGCGGGTGATGTGCTTGTCGGGGGCCGAGGAGGTGAGGCTGTAGATTTTGTTGATGTTGCCGCCCGTGCCGATGGCGCGGGTGACGTGGTATTGGCGGGCGTTGTGGCGTACCCAGGCTTCCATGCGGGCCCAGAGCTCGGCCTGGGCTTCGGTGCCGACTTCGCCGCTTTCTTCCTGCTGCATGCGGCGGATGGAACCGATTTCGAACGACTGCGCGGCCACCTTGCGGCGGTCGTGGTAGATGTTGAACTCGGTGCTGCCGCCGCCTACGTCGATGTGTAGGTAGTGGCGCTTGTCTTCCAGCACGTGCTCGATGACGCGGTTGATGTAGAAGGCTTCGTCCTGACCGTCGATTACCTTGATTTCCATGCCCAGTTCCTGACGCACGCGGGCGGCAATGGCCGCGCCATTGGCGGCCGAGCGCATGGCCGAGGTGGCGCACACGAGGTAGTGGGCCACGTCGTGCACTTCCATCAGCAGGCGCAGGGAGTGCAGGAATTTGACGAATTTTTCCTCCTTGGCGGGCGAAATCTCGCCGCTGGCAAACACGTCCTCGCCCAGCCGCATGGGGAAGCGCACGTATTCGACGCGCTTGAGGCGGTAACGGCCTTCGTAATACAGCACAGCCGATATCTGACAACGAACGGCGTTGGACCCAATATCAATGGCGGCGAGCTTGCGAAGGGGGAAATTCATGCAGGAGCGGGGGATAAATAAAACCCAAAGGTAAGCCGCCGGGCGGGGCTTTGGGCATCGATTTTGGTTGCCCGGCAGGCGGGCGGGCTGAATCCTTGCTTACTCAAAAAACCTCACCCAGGTTTAGCGAAAGGCCATTGGAGCCGTCGGCTCCGAAGCCGTAGTCGATGGCCAGATTGGTGTTGGAAACCTTGTTGAGGCGGACGCGCAGGCCGGCCCCGGCGGCGGGTACTATTTTTTCGAAGCGCCGGCTTTCCTGCTCGGTCACGCTTTGAGCATTGGCGAACACCACGCCACCCAGCAGGTGGTTGCGGCTGATGCCGTAACGGTATTCGACCTCGCCGTAGAGCAGGTCATCGCCCCGAAACCGGCCCTGGATGAAACCGCGGCCGGTGTTGCTGTACGTGTCCCAGCCGGTGCTGGGCAGGTCGAGGAAGGGCGGATTGCCGGCGATGGTGACGGCGTTGTAGGACCAGAAAGCCAGGATATTGGCTGAGCGCGGCGAGGGGTGCAGGTAGGTGCGGGCGTCGATAAGCAGCATTTCGGAGGCGGTGGTGCTGCCGAAAGACTTCAGATTGGTGCGCAGTTGGGTGCTGAGATATTCGCCGCCTTGCGGGTTGATGGCATTGGCGCGACTGTCGTGCAAAATCGACAAAACCGGCCCCGACGACACCGATGTGCCCTCAATCCCGTAGCGGTAGCGCGAAATCCGGCTCACCTCGCGGAAGCTGTTACGGCTCACGATGTCCCAATGGTAGTCGAGCTGATAGCCCAGGCCCGCGTACCAGGCCGGGGCCACGCGTCGGAGGGCGCTTTCGTAGATGCGCAGGTAGTCGTAGTTCATGCTCACCACGCGGTCGGTGGTGCTGGTGTACATGCCCAGGCCGTAGGTGCTTTGGGGATAGCGCATCAGCCGCCAGTCGCCCACGAAATACCAGCGGTTATCGGGCAGCCAGATGGAGGAGGTGGCCGTGATGATGAGCTGGTCGTTGGCGGTGTAGGCCGCCCCGGCCAGCACGGTTGAGACGTTGGCTGCCGGGCGAGCGAAGGCTAGGCTGAACGCCAGCTGTGCGATGCCACCGGTTTGCTGGGTGTAGCCGAGTACGGGCACCACCAGTAGGGCCTTCTGGCCGTGTTGTAGAGAAAGCGAATCGTGGGCGGGCAGGCGCGGGAAGGCCAGTCGGGCCACGTCCACGATATCGGCGGAGGCCGGGAGGGGTGGCGCGTCTTGGCCGTGCGCGGTAAGCGCAATGCCCAGGATGAGTAGCGGCCCGGCGGCCACGGCGCGTTTTTGCCGTAGAAAAGAGGCGCGGAGCCAAGATAACATAGGAGGGTAACCGAAAAGGGCCGGACTGGTTTCGGCCGGCTGTTTTGGCATAGACCTCGAAGGTAGCCGAAGGTTACATCGGGCGGCACGGCATTCGGCCAATGGCCGGTACGGGTCGACGTTGCGGCAATTGAGGCCGTTAGAGAGGTCGGTTCGTGAAGTAGGGTGCGGGGCTTGCCCCCGCCCGTCGTTGAACAACAGTCGTTCAGCGACGGGCGGGGGCAAGCCCCGCACCTACTACTTGTTTAATTACTTATCCAACCGGAAACCCAGCCCGAACTGAATGAGCGAGCTTTCCACCGACTTCTGATAGGATACGGCGAAGGCCAGCGTTTCGACCACCGGGGCGATGTAGAAGCCCGCACCGTAGCCCGAGTGCCAGCCGCTTGGCGAAGCACCCTGGTAGTACACGCGGCCCTGGTCGTAGAAGCCAAATACGCCGTAGTAGAAGGGCAGGAAACCATTTTTGACCTGGCCGAGGGCGAGGCGCAATTCTGTGTTGTAGTAGAGGCTGGCATCGCCGCTGAAGCGGTTGCGGTAGTAGCCGCGCAGGCCTTCGTTCTGGCCCAGGCTGGCAAATTTGTAGAAGGGAATGTCGTTGTCGGGGCCGTAGTTTTTGGCGCCGCCTCCTTTCAGCACGAGGGTGACGGGGATGCCGATTTTGGCCGTGCCGTAGTATTCGGCGAAACCTTGAGTGAGTCCGAAGTTGCTTTTGGTGCTGGTGAGCTGGTAGTAGCTGTCGTGTTGCACGCGGATGCGGACGCCACGCTGGGCGAAGCCGGGACGGTTGCGCAGGTCGAGGTCGAACACGCCGTTCAGGCCAACTAAGCTCTGCTGGCTGGTGTTGGGCCGCACGTCGGCCGGGCGGGTGTTGATGGTGCCGAGGTAGGTATTGTCGCCAAAGCTGCTGGTATAATTCTCATACGTGGGGCCGACGCGGATAACGCTGCGCTGGAGGAAGGTGCGCTCCAGGAAGGCATTCACGGTGTAGCCCTGGTAGCGGGCGTTGTAGAATTTGTTGTCGTACAGCGTCTGGTCGAAGCCGGTGTTGTTGCCCAGCCCGAAGAAGCGGTAGAAGGGGAAGTAGCTGCCGTAGCTGGCCGTGGCTCCCACGTCAACTTTGCCAATGGCATAGCGGTGCCGCGTGCTGGCCGTGAGCTGGAACAAGCCGTTGATACTGCCCTGCACATCGAACGAGTACATATTCTTATACCCCGGCTTGCGGAAGCCCTGGCGCAGGAAGGTGATGCCCGCGCTGGCACCGAATCCGTCGTTGGCGTTGTAGAACAGGCCGATGCTGGGCCGGTAGCTGTTGAATTCGAACTGCTCCCGGTCGTATTCATTCACGCCGGGGCGTGTGCTGGTGCGGTTGTCCGATTCCGAGCCAAGCTGTAATTCGGTATCGGGCAAGTCGTAGACTTTGGTGAGGCGGCGCAGACCGCTGGCGGTGGAGTTGTCGGCAATTTTATCCTTGCCGTCGCCGCCAATCACGCGCACTAGAATGCTGTGCTTGCCACCGTCGCCCGTCACAGTGAATACGTCCTTGCCGCCGAGGCCGTAGAGGCAAACTTCCTGCGTTTCGTTGGGGTTGAAGGTGCGGTCGAACAGAGCCGCGCCTTTGGGGTTTTCGGTGTCGCCAGCGCGGTCAAACATCTGCACGCGCACCTGGCCGCCGGGCAGCCGGTTCACCTGGAAAACTTCGCCCTTGTTGGAGCCAACCACGTCGACGCGGCGGGCCAGTAGGAGGTAGTATTCATCGATAGCCTTAGGCAATTCCTGAATACGGGCCTTTAGCTTGCGGTTGATATCCTGCGCCGACAAGGACTGGATTTCGGCCGGGAGTTGGGCCGTGGCCCCGTCGATAACGGCAGGCGTGATTTTGGCTTGTAGATATTTAGCGGCTTCCTGCCACTGCTCGCGGGTGAGGTCCTGGAGCAGGAACCTGTCGAGGTGGCGGGCGGGCCAGTTCAGGCTTTTCATGTCCTGAAACTTGGTTTCAAAACCTTCGATGCTGGGCACGGCCCACTCGCGGTTGGCGAGGTAGGTGAGGAAGCCATTCCAGAGGGTGAAGCTCTGGTCGCGGTCGCGCGGGATGGGGCGGTAGAGCGTGCCGCCGTCCTTCTGCTTGTAGCCGGCCCATTTCCAGTTGTCCTCGTGCTTGCCGAAATCGGCCACCAGCATGTCGAAGGCGCGGGCGCGGGCCAGAGCGGGCTCGTCCACCTTGTTGTCGTGGTCCTTGTAGAGCTTGCGAAACAGGCCGAAGCTGCGCGTTACCTCATCGGAGCCGCCGAAGCCGGGCAGGTTGGGCTTGGGGTCTTTTGGCGAGTCTTCGAGGGTGCCGAGCAGATTGGCATATTCGGCGCGGTAGGGGCCGAGTTGCTGGTTGTCGGGCAGGCGGAACAGGCGCGGACGGGCGTGCAGAATGTCCGTCTGGTCCAGCATATAGCTGATGGGCAGGTTGCTGTACGGGTTGGCCGTGGCCGTTACGTCGCGCAGCACATCCGAGGCAATGGAGTTGCGCAGCTCGGGCGGCAGAATCTTGGTCACGTCCTTGTCCACGGAGCGGAAAACGTATTCCGCACTGTCGGCCGCAATGAGCTTGAGGGAAGTGGTCTGGCGTCCGCCGCCCTTGCCGGTGGGGCGCAGACCGCCTTTTTCGGCGCTCAAATCCAGCGTTTTCACCGTGACGGGTTGCAGCCACGACGAACGGTAGATTTTGCCGATGAAGAAATTACGGCTGCCGGTGGGCTTGTATTCCGGGCCGGGCACCACGGTGGTCGTGGCCTGGAAAGGCGCGTCGGGTTTGGCTTCAGCTACGGTTTTGGTAGCGCCGGGGCAGTTGGTGATGAACGGGTTGGCGGGGGCTTTCTGGTCGCCACCCTCGGCGCAGCCTGAGCGAAAGAGGGTGGCGGAGTAAGCGTCTTTGGCCGCCTGGCCTTTGTCATCGAAGGTGAAAACGTGCGTCTTCACGGTGCCATCGGCGAAGTATTCGAGTGTAGTATAGCCTTCCTCACTTTTGCTGTAAAGCGACTGGCCTTTGGCCCCCACATGCTCACTCTCGGCAAAGCTGCCGCTCACCACGTGGTAGTTGCCCTGAAAGGGCGTGATTTGCAGGCTAAAGTCGTGGGCGGCGGCGTAAATCACGCCGGGGTTGCTTTGCAGCGTGTTCAGCAGCTCTTTTTTCAACTCCTGGTAGCGCGGGTTGGCGAGGTCGCGCGGGGTGCCCACGTTCTGGCGGTAGGCCGCGTAGATGGTGCCGAACACCGGCGGGCTGAGGTGGCGCGAAAGCGGCTCGTGGCCGCCATACACGCCGTTGGTAACCACCGGGTGGTGGCCCAGCAGCAGCACGTTCTTGTTCTTGGTTTCGTCAATCAGGTCCTGCAGCTGCTCGCGGAATTCCTCCTTGGTGAGAGTCTTACAGTCAGTGTCGGGTGCTTCGGGGCGGTCGAAGGGATGAGTGAACCATGGGGTATTGATGGCCACGAGGCGCACCAGCGGGGCCACGTCCACCACTTCGGGACCGGGGCAGCCGTTGGTGGGGATGAAGGCATTCTGGCCGGGCAGCTGCTGCTCGATGTATTTTTCGAGGCGGCGCACGGCTTTGAGGCCGGCGGGGCCGGAGTTAGCCCAGTCCTTATCGCCGGGCAGGAAGTAGATTTTGCCCTGCGGTAAGTCCTTTACCAGGGCAATGAGCTGGTCGGCGCGGTCGCGCTCGGCTTGGGCCAGGGCGGTGTCGCTTTTGGCCACCAGGCCGGTATTACCCACGATATCGCCGAGGTGCACCACGGTGAAAGGACCGGTTTGCTGCTCCAGCGTAGCACGTAGTAGCTTGAGGCGGGCGGTGGGCAGCTCGGCCTGGGCGGTGTTGCCCAGCAGGAAAACGGTGTGGGCCGGGGCCTGGGCAAAACCGGGAACCGAAGCAGTAAGAAGTAGCCCCGCAAAGAGGGCGCGAACGTAGCGAAAAGGCATAAGCGAAGAAGATATAGCCTTCTTCTACGGCAGAGGAGTAGGGTGCGGTTATTTCCAGCGGCTTGAAAGACACATTCGCCTATATTTACCGCCCAACGGGCCGCCTTCGCCGATGAATTCAACTGCTGCTAACGTGCTGATTGCCGGGGCCGGCCCCTCGGGGTTGATGCTGGCGCTGGAACTGTGCCGCCACGGCGTGCGGCCCCGCATTATCGACCCGCTGCCCGGCCCGTCGCCCCTGAGCCGGGCCCTGGTCATGCACGCCCGCACTCTGGAGCTGCTCGACCGGCACGGGCTGGCCGATACATTCGTGGCTCAGGGCGAAATGGTGCGTGGCGTGGCCCTGCGCCGGAAAGGTCGCGTGGCGGCCAAGCTGCCATTGGGCCGCATCGGTGAGGGGCTGAGCCCGTTTCCCTTTGCCCTGACCATCTCGCAGGACCAGACCGAACGGCTGCTGCGCGAGGCGCTGGCCACCCACGGCGTGGCCGTGGAATGGAACACTAGCCTCACCGGTCTCACGCAGGACGCGGCCGGAGCCACCGCCACGCTGCAAGCCCCCGGCCAGCCGCCCGAAACGGTGGCTGCCGCATACGTAGCGGGCTGCGATGGGGCGCACTCCGCCGTGCGGCACGCGCTGGGCATCGGCTTTCCGGGCGGGACGTATGAGCAGGTTTTTTTCGTGGCCGATACCGTAACCGAGGGCTTGGACGTGGATGCCCGGCTGGGGCGACTGCTGGAAGTGTCGCTGGCCCCGCGCACCTTCAATGCCTTCTTCCCGATGCCGCAGGGGCGGATGCGCGTCATCGGCCTGCTGCCGGATGGGCTGGCCGCGGAAGCCGCCAGCTTCGCCGCCGTGCAGCCGGGACTGGAGGCGGCCGAGCACGTCCGGGTGCAGTCGGTGAGCTGGTTTGCCACCTATCGGGTGCATCACCGGGTGGCCGACCATTTCCGGCAGGGTCGGGCATTTCTGGTAGGTGATGCGGGCCACATCCACAGCCCAGCCGGCGGGCAGGGCATGAACACCGGCCTCGGCGATGCCGTGAACCTGGGCTGGAAAATCGCTGCCATGCTGCAACACGCCGCCCCCGAGGCCCTGCTCGATACCTACGAGGCGGAGCGCATTCCCTTTGCCCGGCAGCTGGTGGCTACTACCGACCGCGCCTTCACCGGGGCCACGCGGGCCACGGCGTGGGCCAGCTTCGTGCGCAGCTGGGTGGCCCCGCTGCTGCTGCCGCTGGCCGTGCGTGTGCCCGCCATCCGCCGGCTGATGTTTCGCACCATCTCCCAGATTGGCATTAAGTACCCGCATTCGCCTTTGAGCCAGGGGCGGGCAGGCAGCGTGGCGGGCGGCCAGCGGCTGCCCTGGGCCGCCGGGCGCTACGAGGCGTTGCGGCCCGTGGGCTGGCATCTGCTGCATGTGGGCCCGGTGCCGGCGGCGCGGGCGTGGGCGGCAGCGCATTCATTGGCCGTCACAGAAGTTGCTCCCGCCGCTGCCGAAACGCCGGGCACCGTGTACCTCGTGCGGCCCGATGGCTACGTTGGAATAGTGGCGGCTGCGTTTAATGAAGCAGAGTTTGCCGCCTATGCCCGGCAGTGGCTGGGGGAATAGGGTACCAGTATTCAATTTAACTAAGTTGCGGCATGTCGGGCCAGCCCCAGCGGGGCGGCATATCGGTAGTAAGTCCTATAGAATTGACGTTAAAGCCCCAGCGGGGCGACATTCGTCGAACGAGTGTCGCCCCGCTGGGGCTTTTGAAATTTTAGCAGCTGTCGTTTCTACCGATATGCCGCCCCGCTGGGGCTATGGGCCGATACGCCGCTGATAGGGTAGCTCATTGACCTAGCGGACTAGCGCTGCACCAGTTTTTCCTCGCTCCGACCAACCCATAGCCTCTGCCAGCCCAGCAACAGCAGGCACGGCAGGCCCACCCATAGGGCTTCACTGGCCAGCACTCGCAGCCCCCTGGCTCCGAAGAAGCCCCGGATGCTCAGGGGTGATACTTTGATGGGCCGGAAGGGGAAGAAGTAGCGCTCCAGGTGCCAGGGGCTGAAGAATGCCACACCCAGGCCGCCGGTGGTAAGGGCATCGAGCACGCCGTGCGAGGCGGTGGCCAGGAACAGCAGCAGCGCCAGTCGCGCGGCGGGTGGCCGCTGGCCGGGGCGGGCCAACTGGGCCAGCAAAGTGCCTATGGCAGCTACTACAATGGCGGCCAGCAGTGAGTGCGTCAGCCCCCGATGGCCCCAGAGGCTGTCGTAAGGCACGCCCAGGCGGTAGCCTATCGAATCCACATCGGGCAGGGCGGCGCAGAGGGCGGCGGCCACCCAGTAGGGCCAGTGCCGATGGTCTGGGAGCAGGAGCTTGCCCAGGGTGGCCCCCAGGGCGGCGTGGCCAAATGCGGAAGCCATGAAAAGTGGGCAGGGAAAAACGCGACTGGTCCGCCTACCGGGGGCAGGCGGACCAGCGCGAAAAGGGAGTATTGGATTACCAGCGGCGAATAATGCCGGCGCGCTCAAGCAGCCACAGCACCACGACGATGCCCACGATGATAAGGGCTTTGGGCCAGAATTCGCGCCAGAAGCCGCGGGTGGGCGGGGTGGACATAGGGCGGGCTTACACGTCCATTGGGTCGGCCATCACCATGTGGTGCACGGGCAGGACCACAAATTCGGGGTGGTGGCGCAGGTCTTCGTGGTTGCTCAGGGCCCAGTCGAAGGCGGCTTGTTCGGTATTGAAGGCTTCGGGGGCTCCCGCAACTGGCCTAAGCATCATGTGATTGTGCTGGTGGGCGGCGTCGTGTTCGTTGCGTAGGCCGAACAGCTGGTATTTGGTGACGAGTCTGTACATGGCGCTAAGGTAGAAAAGAGAAGGTATTCGGTGGATGAAATTTTTCGATAATGGAATGACGGGTGACGTATGGTCTATCTGTCATCCTGAGCGGAGCGAAGGACCTTATCACGCTCGCTGTCGATAGAAATTACTGCAAGCTGTTCAGCGGCGATAAGGTCCTTCGCTGTGCTCAGGATGACAAATAGATTCTAATCACCCTTCCCCTGCCAGCTCCTTCAGCACCTTGGGCACGCCCGTACTGGCCGCCTCGGCCACGTAGCGTACGCCGCGGCGGCCGGCCTCGGGCTGGTGCGGGTCGATGACGAAGACGGGGCAGGTGGCGGGGGCGTAGTGGAGCAGGCCGGCCGCCGGGTACACTTGCAGGGAGGTGCCGACTATTAGAAGGGCATCGGCGGTAGTGACGGTTTCGGCGGCTTCTTCGATGGCGGGCACCATCTCGCCGAACCAGACGATGTGGGGGCGGAGCTGGTGGCCGTCGGGGGCAAGGTCGCCGAGGTTGATGTCGCCGGGGCAGTCGTAGACGGTGATTTCATCGGCTACGGAGCGCATCTGGTTGAGCATGCCGTGCAGGTGCAGCACGTCGGTGGAGCCGGCGCGTTCGTGCAGGTCGTCCACGTTTTGGGTGATGATGCTGACGCGCCAGTTGGGCTCTTCCTCGAAGCCGGCCAGGGCCAGGTGGGCGGCGTTGGGCTGTACGGTGCGGGCCTGGGCGCGGCGCTGGTTGTAGAAATCAAGCACCAGGGCGGGATTGCGGGCGAAGCCTTCGGGGGAGGCTACGTCTTCGACGCGGTGCTCTTCCCAGAGGCCGTTGGTGTCGCGGAAGGTGCGGATGCCGGACTCGGCCGAGACGCCGGCACCGGTAAGGACGACGAGGTGTTTCATGATTTTTGGGTAGGAGGGTGGGATGGTTAGGAGGGTAGGAGTTGGGAGAACCCCGTTATAGAACGTCATGCTGAGCGGAGCCGAAGCATCTCTACCGCAATAGTAAACCCTTTCGATTGGATTAGTTACGCGGTAGAGATGCTTCGACTGCGCTCAGCATGACGGCCTTTTTGCCTGACTGACGCTCTACAATTCCTGACGGCTACAGCGTCACTTCGCCATCCTGTTCGCCGTGCCAGAACTTGATGCGCTTGGCCTGCACGCGGATGAGCACGATGCCGGGGGTATCAATCCCGTCTTTGAACCAGCGCTTGAGCTCGGGCAGCCAGTGCTTTTCGAGCGTGGCTTTTTGGCGGATGAGGGTGGCGGTGCCCACTACGGATACATAAAGCCAATCGGGGCCGGAGAAGCCGAGGCTGACGTGCGGGTTTTCGGTGATGTCGGCGACGGTGCGGGAGCCTTCGTAGGTGAAATAGTAGGAATTGCCGTCGTATTCCACATCGCCGTTGTTGCTCATGGGGCGGGTGCTGAGGTGGCCGCGGCTGGTGTGGGTGGTGAGCAGGGCGATGTCGAGCTTCGCCATTTTGGCGGCGACGGCTTTGAGGGTGGTTTCGGCCATGATGTTTGGGCGGGAAAGGAGTGAGGGCGGAGTACGTAGGGAGGGTGGCGGTTGTTCATGGAAAAAGCCCGCTGCGGGGCAGCGGGCTTTGAAACAAGCGGGTGATGGGGCAGCCTAGGCTTTGGGCGGGGCCGCATCGGCGCGGCCGGCCGAGCCGGGGCGGTCGACCACGGCGCGGGCATCCATGACGCGGTTGTAGAAGTCGGCATCGCGGCGCTTGTATTTGCGCATGAGGCGCTGGAAACGGTCTTTGAGCAGGGTGCCGAGCTCGGCAAACTCGGCGCGGAGGCTCACGCGGGTGGCCTTGCCGTCGACCTGGGCCTGGCGGGGGGCGGTTTTCAGGCCGTTGAAGGCGGCGATGGCTTCGGCTAATTCCTTGATGCGGGCTTTGTCGATGCCGTATTCGTCTTCGAGCACGGTTTTGTGGTTGGGCAGCTCGGCGAGCAGGGCGGTGGCGACGTCGGAGAGGCGGGAGCCGCGCAGCTTGAGCATGCCGGTTTCGTTGTAGTCGGCGAGGGCTTGCAGGGCGGGGAGCTTCTTTTCAGAAGCGTAGGCGAAGACATCGCCGGCGATTTCGGCGGTAACGATGGCGAGGGTTTCGCGGGCGGTTTCCTTGTCGGACTTGCCGCCGGCGGGGGCTCCGGCATTGGCCGTGCGCTGGGTGGCGGTGCGCAGGGGCTGCATGTCAGCAATGATTTCGTCGAGGCGCTGAGCTACGGTTTGCAGCGCCTTGTCATTGGCATAGGGGCTGGGGTCAGTTTTGAGGGCGGCAGAGAGGGTTTCGGCGGCGCTGAGGCGGTTGTCCTGCTTGGCGGTGAGCATGTGTTTGGGGAAGAAAACAATGAAAAAAATGGGAGACGCAGCAGGGGGCGGAGCGCGGAAAGGCGCGGCCGGGGGGAGGAAAGGCGGGGCGGGGGTTCGGCTCTCCGAATCCTTGATTCGGAAGCCCGGGGCGGGACGTCGGAGACGTGGGGCGGGAGGTAGGAGAGCCGGGGCCGAAGGCCGGAAAGGCGGGGCGGGAGGTAGAAAGGTTGAGGCGGAAGGTAGGAAAGGCGCGGCGGCAGGTAGGAGCGCTGGGGCGGGAGGTAGGGAAAGCGTGGCGCTAGGTAGGAAAAATTGTTGGGATTATCAGGGAATGGGGGCCCCGTACCTATTCCCGCCGGCGGGCAAGTGGGCCTGAATCTGCACGGCAGGGGCTTACTTTGCCGCTATGGCTAAAAAAACAATTTCTGCGCCGGCACCCGCGCCGGCTAACCGCCCGCCGTACATGCTCATCGAGGAAATCCGGGTACAGGGGTATAAGTCGTTGGTGGATGCCACGCTACACGTGCGGCCGCTGACGCTGCTGACGGGCACGAATAGCTCGGGGAAATCGAGCATCATGCAGCCGCTGCTGTTGATTAAGCAGACGATGGAAGCGCCGTATCAGCCGGCCGGGGCGCTGGTGCTGAGTGGGGCGCACGTGCAGGCGGAAACGGCGGCGGAATTGGTAAGTAAGATTGGTTCTAATTCCGAAAGCCCGTTTGTTTTAACGTCAGTAGGCTTCAATAAAATGGTCAACTCTAATATTCCAATTTCTATTGAATTCGCATATAGTAAAGACGGCACAAATTTCCGTCTCATTTCGCAGCAAACAGTATCTGAAAATGACGAAAATTACAGAGTAAGAATTGAGCCTGAATTCACCGAAGAGGATATGCCAAATATCCTTCTAGCAGCAATAAATGAATACGAAGGAGAGCCCATTAAATCTTTGTGGACGGAATATCACAATGGTTTTTTAGAACTTCATTACATCGGCAAGGACGATAAAAAGCGAACGACCAGCAGCGGAGCGTATTTAGAAACAAGTCTTGCTTCGCTCATGCATATACCAGGTTTGCGTGGCGCGCCACAGCGCAGTTATGCAGCTACTTTCTTCAAAGAGCAAATAAAAGGCACCTTCGACCTTTATGCTGCCGGCACCGTCAGCCAGTGGCAGCAGCAACAAGACACTGAGAAACTAGCGAAACTCAACGACTACCTGCGCCGCCTCGGCCTCACCGATTCCGTCACGGCGAAAGTGAAAAACGCCAACGAAGTAGAGCTAAGCGTGAGCCGCCTGCCCGCCGGCAGCAAGGGCAAGCCTCGCAAAGCCGACATGGTGAACATTGCCGATGTGGGTATCGGCGTATCGCAGGTGCTGCCGATACTGGTTGCTCTCATCGCGGCGCAGGAGGGGCAGATAGTGTACGTGGAGCAGCCGGAGCTGCATTTGCACCCCCGGGCGCAAGTAGCAATGGCGGAGCTGCTGGCCGAGGCTGCCAACCGGGGCGTGCGCGTTATAGTGGAAACGCACAGTAGCTTGTTGCTGCTGACGGTGCAAACGCTAATTGCACAAGATAAAATCAAGAATACCGACGTGGCACTGCACTGGTTTGCGCGGGATGCCAAGGGGGCGACGACGGTAGATTATGTGCAACCCGACGAGGACGGGGCGTATGGGGAGTGGCCGGAGGATTTCGGGGATGTGGAGTTGAAGGCGCAGGATGCGTACCTGACGGCGGTAGGGATGCGGCACTTTGGCAACGCGGTGAAATAATGCGGCTGCCAACTACTTCGCGCCGCCTCGTGGTGGATACCAATGTGGCACGTTCAGCTAGCGAAAGCCTGCATCCGGTTTCGGATGCCTGCCGACGGGTGATGGAAACGATGTTTGACGGACAGCACTATGTTGTGCTATCGGCTACGCAGTTCATGGAGTGGCAAAAGCATCAGTCGGGTTATTCTAAGCGGTGGCTGGTTCGCATGAAGGCAAAAAAGCTCTGGCACATTCTGGCACCAGAGCCGGATAGTGGATTAGCAGCCCGGGCCAAAAAAATAGCATGTACCGAAGCGGTGCGACAGGAGATATTGAAGGACCTGCATTTGCTGGAAAATGCGCTGACGACTGACAAAGTCGTGTTGTCGATGGAAACGAATGTTTTCGACCTTTTCAGCGAGCACAAGAAGGTGCTGAAAGTGCCACATCCGGTGGCGTGGGTGAATCCGAAGGATGATATTGACGCTTGCGTAGCGTGGATAGAGGCCGGGGCGGATGTTGCGAAGGCGCGTTGTGTTCCGGCCAGCGCTTAGCGAATCAGAAGCCCCAGAAACGTGAAACGCGCCGCCGCTCCCGTAACCGGAGCAGCGGCGCGTTTTTGGTGTTGCGGGTGTGGGCTGCGGCCGGTAGGCGCGGGGAGCCGGCTCACCTCGGCGGATGCTGTTGAGGAAATAGATAATATTTAGGAAACATTATATTCTGGCGCCTGGCGGTTAGCTTTACAAGGCAGGGCTGCCGGGCGGCATACCACAACGCCGGTGCCCTGACGCCTTTTCTCACCTTATTTACTGCAACGTACTTATGGCAACAATCACGGTAAAAGACGGAACCGAAATCTATTACAAGGACTGGGGCACGGGCCAGCCGCTGGTGTTTCACCACGGGTGGCCGCTGTCGAGCGACGACTGGGATTCCCAGCTGATGTTTTTCCTGAATAAGGGCTACCGGGTTATCGCGGCCGACCGCCGCGGGCACGGCCGCTCGGGGCAAAGCTCAACCGGCCACGACATGGACACCTACGTGGCCGATATCATCGAACTGGTCGACCACCTCGACCTGAAGGATGCCGTGCACATCGGTCATTCTACGGGCGGAGGGGTAGCCATCCGCTACGCCGCCCGGGCGGCGAAGGGCCGCGTGGCCAAGGCGGTGCTCATCAGCGCCGTGCCGCCCCTGATGGCGCAAACCCCCACTAACCCCGACGGCGTGCCCATGTCGGTATTTGATGAAATCCGGGAGAGCACGGCCACCAACCGGGCGCAATACTTCCAGGATTTCTCCATGCCCTTCTATGGTTACAACCGCGAAGGAGCCCAGATAAAGCAGGGCATCCGCGACAACTGGTGGCGGCAGGGCATGAACGGCGGAGCCAATGCCCACTACCTCGGCATCAAGGCCTTCTCGGAAACCGATTTCACCGAGGACCTCAAAAGCGTGGCCGTGCCCGTGCTGCTGCTGCACGGCGAAGACGACCAAATCGTGCCGTTTGCCATCAGCAGCGCCAAGTCCATCAAGCTGCTGCAACATGGGAAATTGATTTCGTACCCCGGTTTCCCCCACGGTATGCCTGCCACGGAGGCTGCGACTATTAATGCCGATTTGCTGGCCTTTATTCAGGGCTAGGGGATTCTAGCTTGTTCTTGATTCAACAAAAAAGCTGCCCTGGTATGGGGCAGCTTTTTTGTGTTATTGGGTTGGTAGCCCAGTTGTAGAGACGCATAATTGCGTCTCGTCGGCCGCATCGTTCGGATATCGTTCAACGACGAGACGCAATTATGCGTCTCTACGCGTTTCAAATAACCTTTTAATGGTTAATCGGGCATTCAATGAGCAGAAACCGGGTATCGGCCGCTGCTTCGAGGCTCACGCTGTCCGTTTCCCAGATGCCGAGGCTGTCGCGGGTGCCTACTTCCTGGCCGGCTACCGTTACGGAGCCGCTGATGACGAACAGAAACAGCAACTTATTCAGCGGCTTGAAGCTGTAGGCCACCGTTTGGGCTTCGGTATAGTAGCCGAGGGAGAGCTTGGCGTTCTGGTTAATCCAGCAGTGGGCCTGGCCTTCCTCGTTGCTCACGATGGTGGTGAGCTTATTGGGGCGCTGGGCTTCCGGGAACTGGCGGCGCTGGTAGCGCGGGCCGATGTTCTGGAGCTTGGGCTCAATCCAGATTTGCAGGAAATTCACGTCGGTATCGCCCACGTTGTGCTCCTCGTGGCGCAGGCCGGAGCCGGCGCTCATAATTTGCACCCAGTCCTGGTGCACCACTTCAGTATAGCCGAGGGTGTCCTTGTGGTTCATGCTGCCGGCCAGCATCACCGAAATGATTTCCATGTTGGCGTGGCCGTGAATGCCAAAGCCGCCGCCGGGCTGCACCACGTCGTCGTTGAACACGCGGAGCAGGCCGAACCCGCTACGCTCGGGGTCGGGGTAGGGGCCGAAGCTGAGCGAGAGGTGGCTTTTCAGCCAGCCAATGTCTTTGAGGCCGCGGTCGGCGGCGCGGGTGAGGCGGGTTTTCATTAGGCGGGCAGCTCGTTCTGGAAGGCGAATTCTGCTACCGGCTTGCGGCTGCGGGCGGCTTTCTCGCGGCTCAGGTAGGGCTCTTCAAGTTGCTCGGCTTCGCCGATGTAGCCCAGGGCCATTATCACGGCCGGGGTCAGGTTATCGGGGAGGTTGAAGTCGCGGCGGGTTTTCTCACGGTCGAAGCCGCCCATGAGGTGGCCGTGCAGGCCCAGCGCGGTGGCTTCGAGGAAGAGGGTAGCGTTGGCCGCGCCGAGGTCGTGCATGGCCGCGCCGTTGGGCTGGCCGTCGGCGTTGGCCGTTTGGGCCAGGGCGATGATGAGCACGGGCGCATTTTTGGCCCAGGGTTGGTTACCCGGCACCAGACAATCGAGGATTTTTTGGAAGGCAGCCGTGTCGGCCTTGTGGGCATAGATGTACTGCCAGGGCTGCAAATTCATGGCGCTGAAGGCCCAGGAGGCAGCTTCAAACACTTGGTTCAATTTCTCCTGCTCCACGGGCTGGGCCGCGAAAGAGCGCGGGCTCCAGCGGTTGCGGATGAGCTCGTGGACGGGGTAGGTGGTGGGGGCGGGTTTCATAAGGTTGGGTTGGTACTTGGTATTGGGTAGTCAGTAGTGAGATTTATTCCGGGATTCGGCATTCCGTCTCACTACCGACTACTGCAACAAAAGTTAAAATTCCATCGGTACTTCCATCAGCAGCAGCTCGGCGTTGCTGTCGGCGCTGATTACCAGTTTGTCGGTTTCCCAGATGCCGAAGCCGTCGCGACGGTGCAGGGCCTGGCCGTTGATGGTCACGTCGCCTTCCAGCACGAAGGCGTAGACGCCGTTGCCGGCCTTTTTCACGGCGTAATCGGTCGTAAAGCCTTTATCGAGGTTGCCGATGTGGAACCAGGCATCCTGGTTGATGTGCGGGTTGGTGCCATCGCCGGCGGGCGATACTACTTGCAGCAATTGGTTGTGGCGGGCCTCCGGGGCGAAGGTTTCCTGGCCGTAATTAGGCTTGATGCCGCGCTCCTTGGGGAACACCCAGATTTGCAGGAATTTTACTTCCTGGTGCTGGTTGTGGTTTTTCTCGGAGTGGGCCACGCCGGTGCCGGCGCTCATCACCTGCACGTCGTTCTGGCGGATGACGGTTTTGTTGCCCATCGAATCCTGGTGCTCCAAATCGCCGGACAGCGGGATGGAGATAATCTCCATGTTATCGTGCGGGTGCTTGCTGAAGCCCATGCCACCGGATACGGTGTCGTCGTTCAGCACGCGCAATGCGCCGAAATGCACGCGCTCGGGGTTGTTGTAGCCGGCGAAGCTGAAGGTGTGAAAGGAATTGAGCCAGCCATGATTGGCGTGGCCACGGGTGTTGGCGAGATGCAGAACGGTGTTAGCCATGATAGGGGCTTTGGTTAGGTGCTTTGATATGACAAATGTATGTACATTTGATGTATATACATCATTGACCGCAAAAAAGTTTTCGGACTTCTATTATTTCCACTGAGAGTAAGGGCTGGGCAACTAGCCGGTACCTTTGCCGACAGTATTCCCTGCTTCCGCATTCATGATTCGTACGGTAATCTTCGACATGGACGGCGTCATCATCGACACCGAGCCCATTCACCACGACGCTTTTTTTACGCAGTTTGCCGAGCTGGGCATTCCCGTTTCGGCCGCTGAGTACGCCACTTTTCTGGGCAAGTCGACGCGCAACGTGTTCCAACTCCTCAAGCAGAAGTACGGTCTTTCTCAAGACGTAGAAGACATGGTGCTGCGCAAGCGCGAGCTGTTCAACAAGTCCTTCGACGAAGATGCCACCCTCGACCTGCTGCCCGGCGTGCGCGTGCTCATCGAAGACCTGCGCCGCCACGACGTGCAGCTGGTCGTAGCGTCCTCCGCCTCCAAAGCCACCATTGCCCGGGTGTTCGACCGCTTCGGACTGGACGAGTATTTCACGCACCGCATCAGCGGCGAGGATTTCGCCGAGTCCAAGCCCAACCCGGCCATCTTCCTCCGCGCCGCCGAGCTGGCCGATACGCCCGTCACCGCCTGCATCGTCATCGAAGACGCGGCTAACGGCGTGGCAGCCGCCAAGGCGGCCGGCATCTACTGCATCGCCTACGTCAGCCCGCATTCCGAAGGCCAGAACCTGCACCAGGCCGACCGCATTATCCGAAGTTTCGACGAACTCAGTGCCATTAGCATCGAAGCCATTGTGCCAGTAATCCAGGCCTAGCAGCTACTCAAACCGCTTCAACTCCTCGCGGGCAAACGTCCATTCCGGCGTATTAAATTCGGCCACGGCCGGCCCAGGCACCGCGAACCAAGCTCCAAGCGCGGGTGCGTCAATATTGCGCAGTACATGGATGCTCTGCGCTGGCATATAACTCTGCGCCAGTAGCACGTATTTCTGATGTGTTGTCGGATTTTCGGCCACATCCACCACCAGCACCGCGTGGCCGGGCGCGCCGCCGTGAATGAGCACATCGCCGGGCTGCACCTGCGGCAGCGGTACCGGGCGTAGCTCCCGGCTCAGGGATTTCGTGCCCGCGTAGCCGAACGTGGGCACCAGGTAGCGGGCCAATGCCGCGTGGGTAGGAGCCTCGGCAGGTCGGGTAGCAGGCAGCACTTCCTCATTCGCCACCCGAAACGTGCGCCCCGCCACGAAATCCGAAAACCAGAAATCATAGCCCGTGGTGAGGTGGAAATGCACCTTGTTTGGGTCGTGACTGAACACGTACTCCGCCCGCAGCCGAATGACAGCATCCGCGCACTGCTGCAAATCCTGGGGCGGCACGTCGATGTCGACCACGGCTGCTACCACGTCCTGGCGGTCTTTTAGCTTTCCGTCAAACAAGCGGGCCTGGGTGCCGGCTGGGCGCAGGGGCAATCCACGTAGCCACTCGCCCCAGCTACCGGCTGTTACTGCCAGGCGCTGGCAGCCTTTCGGTGTAGGAAAGCGCGTAGCCAACGTCGCATCATTTGCGTGGTTGAGCCACAGATAGGCCGGCTTGGCAACAGGCCCAGCTGATATTCCTGCCAACAGACTAAGTACTGAGGCCAGAAATAATAGGTTGATAATCGCCATGCGTGCTTAAGCAAAAAGCCCGCATCGTGCGGGCTTTTTGTGAAACTCAAACGGCGGAAAGTCGCAATTATTTTGCTTTTGCTGTGGCAGTTTTGGCTGGGGCTTTTTTAGCAGCAGGCTTTTTAGTGGCGGGTTTCTTGGCCGCCGGCTTCTTGGCTGCTGTGGCTTTCGCAGCCTTCTTGGCTGGTGCGTCCGAATCCTTTTCCTCCTTGGCGGGAGCGGCTTTCTTGCCGAAACGGCCGCCCTTAGGCTTCTCGGGCGTGGCATCGGCCAGCTCGATGCAGCGCTCCAGGGTCAGTTCCGTGGGCTCTTCGCCTTTGGGAATCTTCACGTTCTTCTTGCCCGCCACGATGTAGGGGCCGAAGCGACCATTCAGCACTTGGATATCGGGGTTTTCGGGGAAACTCTTGATGAGGCGCTCCGCGTCGGTTTTGCGCTTGTTCTCAATCAGGGCCACGGCTTCTTCGGCTGTGATGGTGTGCGGGTCCTGCTCCTTGGTGAGGGAGAAGAACTTGCTGTCGTGCCGGATGTAGGGGCCGAAACGACCCAGCGCAGCCGTCATGGCTTTGTCCTCAAACTCACCCACTACGCGGGGCAGCTTGAACAACTCCAGCGCGTCTTCCAGCGTGATGCTTTCGATAAACTGACCCTTGCGCAGGTTGGCGTAGGCGGGCTTGGTTTCGCCTTCGGTATCGCCCAGGGCCACGTAGGGGCCGTATTTGCCCAGGCGGGCCGATATGCGCTCGCCGGTTTCGGGGTGCACGCCCAACTCGCGGGTAGCGCCTACAGTGCTGCGGTCGATGTCCTGCCCGGCCTCAATGGTCGCGTGGAACTTGCCGTAGAAGCCGGTCAGCATCTGCGTCCAGTTCTCGTGGCCGTTGGCAATTTGGTCAAACTCGTCCTCCACCTTGGCCGTGAACTGGTAGTCCACAATCACCGGAAAGTGAGCCACCAGAAAGTCATTCACAATCATGGCCGTATCCGTCGGGAACAGCTTAGCTTTCTCTGCGCCGTAGTTCTCGGTTTTTACTTCGGTCTTGACGGTGTTATCCTCCAGCGTCAGTACATGGAACTTGCGCTCCTTGCCCTCACGGGTATCTTTTTCCACGTAGCCGCGCTTCTGCACGGTGCTGATGGTAGGCGCATAAGTCGAAGGCCGGCCAATGCCCATTTCCTCCAGCTTTTTCACCAGCGAAGCCTCGGTGTAACGCGCCGGGGGCGACGAAAACCGCTCCGTGGCGCTCAGGCGCTGCAAGGGAAGGTTCTGCCCCACGCTCAACGGCGGCAGGCCGCGCGAGAAGCTCGATTCGCCGTCTTTGGCATCGTCCTCATCCTCGTCGTCCTTGCTCTCCGCATACACTTTCAGGAAGCCCTCGAACGTAATCACCTCACCCGTGGCCGAGAGCGTAACGCCCGGCTGCGTGCTGATACCAATCACGGCCGTGGTGCGCTCAATTACCGCCTCTGCCATCTGCGAAGCCATGGCCCGCTTGCGAATGAGGTCGTACAAACGTTGCTCCGACGCATCCGAGCCCGCTTTCACCGCGCTGAAATCAGTAGGGCGAATGGCTTCGTGCGCCTCCTGAGCCGATGCCGACTTGGTCTTAAAAGTGCGCAGGTGGTGGTATTCCGCACCGTAGGAAGCCGTAATAGTGGCTTGCGCACCTGCCAACGCTTCCTGGCTCAGGTTCACCGAGTCCGTCCGCATATAGCTGATTTTACCAGCTTCGTACAGCTTCTGAGCCACGCTCATCGTCTGGGCCACCGAGAAACCAAGCTTGCGCGAAGCCTCCTGCTGCAAAGTCGAAGTCGTGAACGGCGCAGCGGGGCTGCGCTTGCCGGGCTTCTTGTCCAGGCTTTCGATTTGATACGAAGCGCCTACGCAGCGCTCTAGGAAAGCCTCGGCTTCGGCGCGTACCTTATAACGAGTGGGCAATTCGGCTTCCAGCACCGCACCACGGCCGGCATCGAAGCGGGCCACCACGCGGTAGGCGCTGGCCGAAAGGTGGTTGGCCACCTCGCGCTCGCGCTCCACTACCAGTCGCACGGCTACGCTTTGCACGCGGCCAGCGCTCAGGCCGGGCTTCACCTTTTTCCAGAGCACGGGGCTCAACTCGAAACCCACGAGGCGGTCGAGCACGCGGCGGGCCTGCTGGGCATTCACCAAATCCTGGTTCACCGTGCGCGGGTCGGCGATGGCGGCCAGAATGGCGTTTTTGGTGATTTCGCGGAAAACAATGCGGCGCGTTTTGGCTTCGGGCAGGTTCAACGTTTCGGCCAAATGCCACGAGATGGCTTCGCCCTCGCGGTCATCGTCACTCGCTAACCAGACGGTTTCGGCTTCCTTCGAAAGTTTTTTTAGCTGCGCGATGAGTTCGCGCTTGTCCGGCGAAACCACGTAAGTAGGCTTGAAACCATTGGCAATGTCGATGGCATTATTGTCCTTCGGCAAGTCGCGAACGTGGCCGTAGCTGGAACGCACCACGAAATCCTGGCCGAGGTAGCCTTCAATGGTTTTCGCCTTGGCCGGCGACTCGACGATAACTAAATTCTTGACCATGTGGGCGGGTAAGGGGTGCGGCAGTAGGAATGGGGGCTGTGGAGGTGAAACGACCAGCTGCGACGAAAAGTTAAAATTGGCCGCAAAGATGCCGCTTAATTCTTAGCAGTCGCATTCGGTAGCAATAATCCGGCCGGAGCCGCGCTCCGGGAACGACTCTGCGGCCCGACGGGTTCAGCGCCGTAGCGGATGGGGTTACCTTTGCTTATTCGCGGCTAACCCCCGTACTTCGCCCTCCAATTAGCTTTCCCCTTCCCGACTCGATACCCGTACTATATATGGCTTCCCCCCAGAATCCGCGACCCAAGGCTCGTCGTACTGCTGCGCTTACTACGGATGTCACTGACGGCGCAACGCCGGACGCCGGCGCGGTTTCGTCGCTCGACGTGGTGCGCACCAACAACGACCTGACCCGCAAAAAGGGCGGCTCGCGCGGCTCCGTCGACACTCAGGACCCGGGCTACGTCAACGACCAGCTCAACCGGGTGCTTTACGCCCTCGATGCCTTTAAGAAGGGCGATGTATCGGTGCGGCTTACCAAGCAGAACGACGACATCTTCGCCGAAATCGCGGAAGCCTACAACTCGATGGTGGACATGATTGCCGGGGTAGGGGGCGAGGTGTCGCGCATCTCGAAAGTGGCCGGGGTAGAGGGTAACCTCAAGGCGCGGGCTTCGGCCGACGGCGCCGCCGGCTTCTGGCGCGACATGATTAACAACATCAACGGCTTGGTGGACAGCATCGCCGTGCCGGTGTTGGAAGTGGGCAAGGTACTGAAGAACATCAGCCGCGGCAATCTGGACGAAAGCTTCCAGATTCCGGTATCGGGCGACTTCAAGTTGATGGCCGAAACCATCAACAAAACGATTGATAACCTGAACATCTTCGCCGGCGAGGTAACCCGTGTGGCGCAGGAAGTGGGCACCGAAGGAAAGCTCGGTGGCCAGGCTTCGGTACCAAACGTGGGCGGTATCTGGAAAGACCTGACCGACAACGTAAACAACATGGCCTCAAACCTCACCGTGCAGGTGCGGGACATTGCCAACGTAGCCACGGCCGTAGCCAAAGGCGACTTGTCTCAGAAAATCACCGTTGATGTAAAAGGGGAATTCCTGCAGCTGAAGCAGAACCTGAACCAGATGGTGGACTCGCTGAACCTGTTTGCCGGCGAGGTAACCCGCGTGGCCCAGGAAGTGGGTACGGAGGGTAAACTCGGCGGCCAGGCCAGCGTGCCCAACGTAGCCGGCGTGTGGAAAGACCTGACGGACAACGTAAACAACATGGCCAGCAACCTGACTTCTCAGGTGCGGGACATTGCCAACGTAGCAACCGCGGTAGCTAAAGGCGACCTGAGCCAGAAAGTAACCGTTGATGTAAAAGGCGAGCTGCTCCAGTTGAAGCAGAACCTGAACCAGATGGTAGACTCGCTCAACCTGTTTGCCGGCGAGGTAACCCGCGTGGCGCAGGAAGTAGGCACCGAAGGCCGCCTCGGTGGTCAGGCCTCGGTACCCAGCGTGGCCGGCGTATGGAAAGACCTGACCGACAACGTAAACTACATGGCCTCGAACTTGACGAGCCAAGTACGAGACATTGCCAACGTGGCAACTGCGGTTGCTAAAGGTGACCTGACTCAGACGGTTACCGTCGATGTAAAAGGGGAATTCCTGCAGCTGAAGCAGAACCTGAACCAGATGGTGGCATCCCTCAACCTGTTTGCCGGCGAGGTAACCCGCGTGGCGCAGGAAGTGGGCACGGAAGGAAAACTTGGCGGCCAGGCCAGCGTGCCCAACGTGGCCGGTGTGTGGAAAGCCCTCACCGACAACGTAAACGACATGGCCGCGGCTCTCACCTCGCAGGTACGAGACATTGCCAACGTGGCAACGGCCGTAGCCCGTGGTGACTTGAGCCAGAAGATGACGGTGAACGTGAAGGGCGAAATCCTGGAGCTGAAGAACATCCTCAACCAGATGGTGGACTCGCTCAACATCTTCGGTGACGAAGTAACCCGCGTGGCCCGCGAAGTAGGTACCGAAGGCAAGCTCGGCGGCCAGGCCGTGGTGCCTCGGGTAGGCGGCACCTGGAAAGAGCTGACGGACAACGTGAATACGATGGCCAGCAACCTGACCTCGCAGGTGCGAGACATTGCCAACGTGGCCACGGCCGTATCGAAGGGTGACCTTTCGCAGAAAATCACGGTAGATGTAAAAGGCGAGCTGCTGGACCTGAAGGACAACCTCAACCAGATGGTGGACTCGCTGAACATCTTCGCCGGCGAAGTAACCCGCGTGGCCCGCGAAGTAGGCACCGAGGGTATCCTCGGCGGTCAGGCCAACGTGCCAAAAGTGTCTGGCACTTGGAAGGATTTGACGGACAACGTGAATACGATGGCCAGCAACCTGACCTCGCAGATGCGGGACATTGCCAACGTGGCCACGGCCGTAGCTAAAGGTGACCTTTCGCAGAAAATCACGGTTAACGTGCGCGGTGAGCTGCTCCAGTTGAAGGAAAACCTCAACGAAATGGTGGACTCGCTGAACATCTTCGGTGACGAAGTAACCCGCGTGGCCCGCGAAGTAGGTACCGAGGGCAAGCTCGGCGGCCAAGCCAAAGTGCCCAACGTACGTGGTACTTGGAAAGACCTGACGGACAACGTAAACACAATGGCCAGCAACCTGACCTCGCAGGTACGGGACATTGCCAACGTGGCAACGGCCGTATCGCGTGGCGACTTGAGCCAGAAGGTTTCGGTAAACGTCAACGGCGAGCTGTTGGACCTGAAGGACAACCTGAACCAGATGGTGGACTCGCTCAACATCTTCGCCGGCGAGGTAACTCGTGTGGCGCAGGAAGTGGGCACCGAAGGCAAGCTCGGCGGCCAGGCCAGCGTGCCAAACGTGGCCGGCGTGTGGAAGGAACTGACCGACAACGTAAACTACATGGCCTCCAACCTCACCACGCAGGTACGGGGTATTGTTAAAGTAGTAACTGCGGTATCGAAAGGTGACTTGACGCAGAAGCTGACGCTGCAAGCCAAAGGCGAAGTGGCCGACCTGGCCGACACCATCAACAGCATGGTGGATGACCTTAACCGTCTCGCCGTCGAAGTAAGCCGCGTGGCTAAAGTGGCCGGGGTGGAAGGCAAGCTGACTGAGCGTGCCACGGTAGGCGGCGTATCGGGCAGCTGGAAAGAGTTGGTGGACACGCTTAATGCCCTGCTCGAGTCCATCGCCTCGCCGGTACTGGAAGTGGCCCGCGTGGTACGCGCCATCTCGGAAGGCGACTTGACCCAGCGCGTAGACGTGCCGACCACGGGCGACATTCTGGCCATGGCCGATGCCCTGAACCTCGCCGTTGAAAATCTGAATGAACTGCTCGGCGAAATCAACGACTCGTCGCAGATTGTGGGTACTTCTTCGGAAGAAATGGCCGGAAAAGGGCAGGAAATGAGCCGAGTAACTGTCGATGTGGCCCTGGCCATGCAGCAGATGGCCGAAGGTGCTCAGAACCAGGCTTTGAAAACAGACCAAGCCTTCAAGCTGATTGAAGAAATCATGCAGGCCACCAAGGAAACAGCCAACAAAGCCGATGTCGTGAACAAATCGGCAATCCTGGGTGAGCAAACCTCGCAGCTCGGTCTGAAAACGGTGGCCGAAGTGGTGAAAAACATGGAAGAAATATCCAGCGCCGCTTCGCAAACCTCGCGCACAATCGAAGTACTAAGCACCCGGTCGGGTGAAATCAGCAAGTCGCTGGGCGTGATTACCGACATTGCCTCGCAAACCAACCTGCTGGCTCTGAACGCCGCCATCGAAGCAGCCCGCGCCGGGGAAGCCGGCCGTGGTTTCGCCGTAGTAGCCGAAGAAATCCGGAAGCTGGCCGAAAGCTCCCGCCGTTCGGCCAACGAAATTGCCACGCTGGTTGACGACGTGAAAAAGGATACGACCACGGCGGCCACGGCTATTTCGACCATGGAAAACCGGGTATTGAAAGGCAAGAACGCTACGTTCGAAGCCAGCTCGGCCTTTAAGAACATTGCCACCAGCAGCGGCGAAACGCTCCGCACCTCGCGTGACATTCTCACGGCTACCGAGGTTCAGAAAACCTCGATTGGCGACGTGGTGAAATATGTGGAAGAGGTGGTAGCCATTGCCGAGCAAACGGCTACCGGCACCCAGCAGGTAGCCGGCACGGCCAAGCAACTGTCGACAGCTATGCAAGAGTTGACTACTAGCTCGCAGCGCCTCACCGACATTGCCGACGACCTTCAGGCCGGCCTCGAAACCTTCCAGCTCAGCTCCTACGAGCCGGAGCCGGAGCCGGAACCCATACGCCGGGGTGCCCGCGATACCTACCGCGCCCGCGAATCGTACGCCCCCGCGCCACAGCCGCAGAACGGCATGGCCGCCCGCCGCTCGCAGAGCCGTGCCGAAGCTGCGCCGGTTGCTGAAACCAGCCGGCAGCCAAACGCTGCTCGTCGCGTCCGCTCGGAAGCAGCAGCGCCGGTAGCGGCTCCGGCCCCCACCCGTCGGGAGCGTCCGGCCCGCGTGCAAGCCGTAACCCGGCCTGTAGAAGTTCAGCCGGAAGCAGCCGTGAATGGCAAAGCAGCGAAGAATGGTCAGGCCGCTAAAAATGGCCAGGCCAACAAGGCTGCGACCAAATCAAAGGCCAAAACCAAGTAATTCTCAACCCATTCGTTTAGCCCATTTTCGACTAATCCCGCATGGCTGAGATTGAAATAACTGCTCCCATTGCCAAAGCCGAACGCCCTAAGCCCGCCGAACTGGTGCAGCTTATCGTGTTCCGCTTGGGCGATGAGGATTATGGCATTCGCATCGAGCAGGTGAAGGAAGTGACCGTCACGCCCGACGTGGCTCGCATGCCCAAAACCCCGCCTTTCATCAAGGGCATTGCCAACCTGCGCGGCGATATTATTGCCATTCTGGACCTGGAAGAACGGTTCCGGCTGCGGCCAGCCGGCCGGCCAATTCCCGAGCGCAGCTACACCATTGCCGTCGAAGCCGCCGACTACGTGCTGGGCCTGATGGTACGCGAAGTGCCGCGCCCCTTTACCATGCCGCTCAGCCAGATTGAGCCGGCCCCGGAGTTCGTGCAGGACTCCAGCACCCGCGACAAATACCTCGAAGGCATCGCCAAACTGCCGGAAGGCGGCATTATCATCGTGCTGGACATGCGCAAGCTCCTGACCCCAAGCGAAGTGATGCGCCTGCCGGGCAAAACGGCATCTTCGTAGCCCCGGCCCCGTACAAAGGTGGCCCGCAACTACGCTCGGCTACCCGTTAAATCTCACGTTCCCCAATTCCATGAATAAGCGCATCCTCATCGTCGACGACTCCTTCTATATGCGTACGATGCTCAAAAACATGCTCACCGATGCCGGCTACGAAGTAGTAGGCGAGGCAGCAAACGGCGCACAGGCGGTGGAAATGGCCGCTTCGACTTCCCCCGACCTCATCACGCTCGACGTAATTCTGCCCGACAATACCGGCCTGGACGTGCTGAAAAGCCTCCGCCAGATTCAGCCTTCAGCCAAAGTGGTAATGTGCAGCGCTGTTGGCCAGGAGGTTATCGTGACCGAAGCCATTGAAAATGGTGCCCTGGCTTACATCGTGAAGCCGTTCTCGGAAGAGAAAGTACTGGAAATTGTGGGTGCGGCGCTGCAAAACGACGCTTCTGAGCAGGCTGCGTAAAGTGCGGCTACAACATTCCGTCTCTGTGCCACATTCCTTCGGAAACGATGGAATGTGTCTGTGTGCGCCGGAAAGTTGGTTTATTAACTCAATTTCTAAGGCCTAATGAAAACGCGCGACCAGGAATACCGGGAGCTTTTCATGGCCGAAGCGCTGGAGTATTACGACTCCATGAGCCGCCATTTGAGCGAGCTTGAGCGCAACCCCAATGCCGGCCCGGCCCTGAATGAGCTGTTCCGGCTCATGCACAACCTCAAGGCTAATGCCCGCGCCATGGGCTTTACCGATTTGGGCGAGGTTGCGCACCATCTCGAAACGCTGTTTGGGCTAATTCGGGACCAGGAGCGCACGTTCAGCGGCTCGCTCATCAAAGTGGTTTTTGCCGGCGTTGATGCGCTGGGTAATATGATTCGGGCAGTGGGAGCCAACCAGCCGCTTCCGGATGCCAAGGCGTTGCTCGACAACCTCGACCGCTTGGTGCGTGGCGAAGAGCCGATACTGGACGAAGCCGAAGAAGCAGAGTCTGAGGAGGAATCGGGCAAGAAAATGGAGCTTTCGGACCTGGTGTATATCCAGGTTAAAAAGCTTGATAATCTGCTAAATCTGGTAGGGGAATTGGTGATTGACCGCGACCGGATTATGACCCTGGCGCAAGAAATTGGCAACCCCGCGCTGCTGGCCACGGCCCAACACTTGTTCCGCATTTCCGACGACTTGCAGTACAGCGTGATGGATGCCCGCCTGGTAGGCGTCGGGGTGTTGCTGAACAAATTCCCTCGCGTGGTGCGCGACGTGGCCAGCGCCGAAAGCAAAGAAGTTGAGCTCACCCTCAGCGGGCAAGATGTACAGATTGACCGCAATATCCTGCAAATCATTACCGATGCGCTGTTGCATTTGGTGCGCAACGCCGTCAGCCACGGCCTTGAAACCACGGCCCAGCGGGCAGCAGCCGGCAAGTCGGCCGTTGGTCACCTGACACTTTCGGCCCTGACTGAGCGTGACGACGTACTTATTCAGGTGCGTGATGATGGTCGGGGCATCGATACCGAAGCCGTGCGCCGCAAAGCCGTGGAGCGTGGCCTGACCACAGCCAGCGTGGCCGCCACCTTGGATGAGCAGGCCGTGTGGGCTTTCCTGTTTGAGCCCGGCTTCTCGATGGCCAGTAAGATTACCGACATTTCGGGTCGCGGCGTAGGCCTCGATGTGGTGAAGCTGGCGCTTGACTCGTTAGGCGGGCAATTGCGGGTGGAATCGCAGCTGGGCGTGGGCACTACGTTTACGCTGGTGCTGCCCACGTCTATTGCCGTGAAGGGCGCGCTGCTGATTGAAGTAGACGAACGGCCCTACGCCATCCCGCTGATGCACACGGATACTGTACTAGCGCTGCAACCCGACCAGATTTCGGTGGTCGGCGGCGTGCTGGTAACTCATGTGCAGGGCCAGGCCGTGCCGCTGATACCACTGCGGATGCTGCTGCACGACGAGGGTGACGAAATGCTGCCCTTCGCTGATAAAAACGACATGACCGGTGCCCAGCAGGTACTGGTCGTGAATTACAATAACCGCCGACTGGGCTTGTTGGTTGACCGGTTTATCCGGCAGCAAAACATTGTCATCAAGCCCCTTAGTAAACCCCTGGATACCATCGACCTGTTTGGTGGAGTTACCCTGCTTGGCAGTGGGCAAGTTTGCTTGGTGCTCGATGTGCCGGCCCTGACTCGCCTGTTTCTGACCAAACGCCCTTAATTTTCCTTCTTTCACCCCCAGTCCTCGCAGCTGCACTTTCCCCTATCTTTGACGTTATGGATTTATCGATGACTGAGTTAGAGCGTGATATAATCCGCGAGATTCTTAACATCGGCTTGGCCCGTGCCGCCGATTCATTCGCTGTAATCGCCCAGGAACGGGTGCTGCTTGAGGTGCCCAATATCGATTTGCTGATGAGCGACGATATACTGCACCGCGTGCGCGATTACCAGACCCGTCACGTGCCCATTCAGTCCGATATCCGGGGTGATTTTAATGGTACGACGCTCATGTTCTTCTCGGGGCAGCACGTCCAGCGTCTCTCGCGGGTGTGCCTGCGAATGCAAACCACTGAAACCTTAGAGTTGAACGAGTTGCAGGAATCCCTGCTGCTCGAAATCAGCAACATTATCACTGGGGCTTTGGTGACTCAGCTGGCTAATATTCTCAAGGCCAATATCTACGGTGCGCCGCCCGTGGCGCCCAAGGGTGATATTGCGGAGAACCTGCAGAGCCTGTTGCCAGCGCAGCAGCTACAGCCGCTCATTTTCTCCGTTATCACGCAGTTTTCGGACCGCGACAACACGGTGGAATTGCCGCTGATGCTGTTTTTTGACCGCGTGACGTTCCAGAAAATTCTGGAAATCATTCGCAGCTACGACTTCCTGGGTAGCCAGATGTCGGCCTAATAACGTTTTTGGGAATGCTTAACCGCGTTCCGGCCCGTCATGCCGCGCCGGCCGTTACAACTCCCCTACGAGCCCGTTCGCTGAACTGGGCTGGTGTGCTGGGACTTGCAACGGCCGGCGCGGCATGACGTTCTTTTTCGCCTTCAACTTTACTGTTTACATACGCATCAATTCCAATGTCTAAAGCGGACGCCCTAGCCCAGAAAATTGCTTCTTTCGACCCCAACGCGCCCGGCGATGCGGACAGCGGCCTGTTCGGCCTGCCCTTCACGCCCGAGGAGGCGCAGGTAGTGGTGGTGCCCGTGCCATGGGAGGTGACCGTGAGCTACCGCGCCGGTACGGCCGCTGGCCCAGCCGCCATCCGAGAAGCCTCGTTGCAAGTGGACCTGTACGATTCCGACGTGCCCAATGCCTGGAAGCTCGGGCTGGCCATGGAGGAAGCGGATGAAACCATTGCCGAAGCCAGCCGCAAACTGCGCCCGCTGGCCGCCGATTACATCGGCTGGCTGGAAGAAGGCCAGCCCGAAGCCGACCGCAAAAAGCACGAAACTGTGCCCGCCCAGGCCACGGCCGAAGGCGACAAAATGCTGCAATGGCTGAAAGCCAAAACCGGTGCCCTGCTCGATGCCGGCAAAGGCGTGGTGGTGCTGGGTGGCGACCACAGCACGCCGCTGGGCTACCTGCACGCGTTGGCCGAGCGCCACGAGGAATTTGCCATTCTGCAGTTCGACGCGCATTGCGACCTGCGTCCGGCTTACGAAGGTTTCAAATACTCGCACGCCAGCATCATGCACAACGCGCTGGAATTGCCGCAGGTGAAGAAGCTGGTGCAGGTGGGCATTCGGGACTTTTGCCAGCAGGAGGCCGATGTTATCGACCAGTCTAATGGCCGGGTGGCGCTGTTCAGCCAGCGGTTTTTGAGCGACGAGAAATTCGCCAAGAAATCGTGGAAGAAGGTGTGTGGCAAAATCATCGCCCAACTGCCCAAAAAGGTCTATATCAGCTTCGATATCGACGGCCTCGACCCCAAGCTGTGCCCCGGCACCGGCACGCCCGTACCCGGCGGCCTGGAGTTTGAGGAAGCCACTTACCTGCTACGCTCCATCGTGCGCGAGGGCATCCAAATCATCGGCTGCGACCTGAACGAGGTAGCGCCCGGCGACACCGAGTGGAATGCCATCGTGGGCGCGCGCCTGCTCTACCAACTTTGCAACTGGATGGCCGTATCGCAAGGGCGGCTGCCGGCCAAAGGCATGCATGCCGAGTAGGCTTCTTTCACCTTAACCCTTTTGCCATGTTAGGATTCATTCTCAAATTCATTCTTACCGCCGTGCTGGTGTATGGCCTCAGCATGGTGCTGCCGGGCGTGGTGCTGGGCGGCGTGGGCAGTGCGGCCATTCTGGTCATCGTGCTGGGCATTCTGAATGCCATCGTAAAGCCCATTCTGCAAATTCTGGGCTTTCCCATCACGGTGCTCACGCTGGGCCTGTTTCTGTTGGTTATCAACGTCATCATCGTGAAATTGGCCGATTTCCTGATGAGCAGCTTTGATGTGCACGGCTTTCTGAATGCGCTGCTGTTCAGCATCGCGCTGTCGGTGGTGAATGCCGTGGTGGATTTGGTGATGGATTAGATTTTATTGCTAATACCCAAAAAAGGGCTTCCCGCGCGTGCGGGAAGCCCTTTTTTGTTACGCATTTATTCTGGTTTACGTCAGGCAGCTACCTGCCGCTGACGCCACCGGCGCAGGGCCCAGCCGCCCGCTCCCATCAGTAGTAATAAAGGCCAGATGTTGGTGAGAGCAACTACCAACTCCAGCACAACCGACCAGCCCCGGTAAAAGGCCGTGAGGAACTGCGGGGAAAAGTCGTGCATGGGAGTTTGAGGTGCGGGCGTTGGCAATACTTGGAAGTAGTGAAGCGTCAGAGTTGCCCAGTCGGCGCGGGTGCCGAACCGTTGCAACTGCGACTCAGTAGTGGCGGCATCAGCCCGTTGCCGCCGGATTTCGCCCTCCAGGTGGGTGCGTTCGTCGGGAGAGGTGGCGCGGGCTAGCTGCTGGCGTAGCTGGGTTTCGGAAGTCTGTTGTTCTTGGAGATGGGCGGCCGTTGCGAGTACATCAGCCGTGATATCGGCAGAGGCAATGTCTTTGTTCTCGATATGGCCCAGCCTTCCTAGGGCGGATACCAGGGCTACAAACTGAGCTGGCGGCACTTTTACCGTCATTTCCTGGCGGCGCTGGCCATCGGCGCGGGTTTCGTGGGCGGTACCGAGATAGGCACCGTGGTGCTCCAGTAGCGCATTGATGCGGTCGGTGGCTTTGTCGAAATCCTCCACCTCCATGTTCAGTTCGGCCTGATAGGCGACCGAGTGCCCGGGCTGGACCTTGGGTGTGGCAACTACCTCGGGTTGTACCGCTTGCTCATCAGGCATTGCCACTGTTGTGGGCTGCGAAGTAGTGGATGAGGCGGGAGCCTGATTGTTTGCGGTGGCCGGTTCGGCGGCAAGGGCAATAGTTTCGTCGGATTTGGATTGGCTGCACCCGGCCAGCCCCAGTCCGAGCAGGACGGGAATTATCAGGAATTTCATCGGCAATGAATTGGGAAAGCTGAATGGAAAAGGACTCAGCGGCGCAGCTGAACCTTTATCCAAATTCAGCTTTTCGGTAACCCGATGGGGCAAAAAAACAGCCCGACCTGTAAGGGGCGGGCTGTTTAAAAACTGCGTTGCGATATCCGCAATAGGGCTTTTAGGTATCAATAAAAAAACTATAGGCGGCGAATATCAGCCCCCAGTGCATTCAAGCGCAGGTCGATGTTCTGGTAGCCGCGGTCAATCTGCTCCACGTTTTCGATGGTGCTTTTGCCTTCGGCCGACAGCGCGGCGATGAGCAAGGCTACGCCGGCCCGGATATCGGGCGAAGTCATGGTGATGCCGCGCAGGCGGGTGCGCTGGTCGAGGCCGATGACGGTGGCGCGGTGCGGGTCGCAAAGAATTACCTGCGCGCCCATGTCGATGAGCTTATCGACGAAGAACAGGCGCGACTCAAACATCTTCTGGTGAATGAGGACTGTGCCCTTGGCCTGGCAGGCCACCACGAGCACAATGCTGAGCAAGTCGGGGGTGAAGCCGGGCCAGGTGTGGTCGCTCACCGTCAGGATGGAGCCGTCGAGGTAAGTAGCAATTTCGTAGTGCTCCTGGGCCGGAATGTAAATGTCATCGCCCCGGAATTCCAGTTGGATGCCCAGCTTGCGGAAGGTGTCGGGGATGAGGCCGAGCTCGGGAATCTGGCAGTCCTTGATGGTGATTTCGGAGCCCGTCATGGCCGCGAGGCCGATGAAGGAGCCGATTTCAATCATATCCGGCAGCATGCGGTGGTCGGTACCGCCGAGCTTCTCCACTCCCACGATGGTGAGCAGGTTGGAGCCAATGCCTTGGATATTAGCGCCCATGCGTACGAGCATGCGGCACAGCTGCTGCAGGTAAGGCTCGCAGGCGGCGTTGTAGATGGTAGTGGTACCTTCGGCCAGTACGGCGGCCATCAGGATATTAGCGGTGCCGGTTACCGAGGCTTCATCGAGCAGCATGTGGGTGCCCTGCAACTTGCCTTCCACCTTGATGCGGTAGAAATCAGTGCCTTCGAGCGTGAGCTTGCCGCCCAGCTTTTCGAGGCCCAGAAAGTGCGTATCCATCGGCCGGCGGCCGATTTTGTCTCCGCCCGGCTTGGGCAGCTGGCAGCGGCCGTAGCGCCCCAGCATGGGGCCGAGAATCATAACCGAGCCGCGCAACGCGCCGGCCTGGGCCACGAACTCGGGCGTGTCCATGTAATCAAGGTTGACATCCTCGGCCTGGAAAATGTAGGTATCGGTGGCCAGTTTGCCCACTTTCACGCCCATGTCGCGCAGCAGCTCGATGAGCTTGTTGACGTCGCGGATGTCGGGGATATTGCTGATGGTTACGGGTTCCGGAGTCAGCAATACCGCGCAGAGAATCTGTAGGGCTTCGTTTTTGGCGCCCTGGGGCGTGATTTCGCCGCGCAGTGGTTTGCCGCCGCGTACTTCAAATGCAGCCATTGAGGTTGGATTGGGATTCTAAATGAAGAACGTCATGCAGAGTGCAGCGAAGCATCTTTACCGAGCAATGCAATCATTTACTGTTGCGGTAAAGATGCTTCGCTGCACTCTGCATGACGTGCTGGAAATAAATTATTGAGGGGGCTGTTGCGGCTCCTGGCTGCGGCCTTTCTTACGCTTCTTACCGTTTTTGTTGCTAAAGCTATTGCCCCGGTTGTCGCGGTCGCGGCCTTCGCGGCGGTCGCGGTTCTGGCCTTCGCGCTGCTGCGGCTGGGGTACGATGAACGGCTTGGTTCCCGCCGGAGCGGCTGGCATCTCAAACAGGCCTTCGCTGTCCACCACGGCCGCGTCGAGCTTGAGCTGGCCGCCCGAGAGCTCACCCAAATGCCGCAAAATGGTCACATCCTTGGCGTTTTCCTTGTTGTGCTGGCGGTAGAGGAACTTCATAGTTCGCCCAATCTGGATGGTGGCCTGCTCGCGCTCGGCCGCATCCTCCAGGGTCAGGGCTTTCGCAATCAGCGCCTCAATGGCTGCGCCGTAAGCGCGCAGCTTGGGCGCGGTGCGGGGGTAGGGCACACGGCCGGGCTTTTCGGTGCGTACCGTGAGGCTGCGCAGGGCTACGGGCGCTTCCAGGGCCACATCCTCGCCGGCCATGGCGTGCAGGTGGTTCCAGAGGCGGGTCTGGATTTCGGGCAGGTCGCGCAAAGCCGGTTGCAGGCGCAGCATGAGCTGCACAATGGCGGTGGCGCGCTTGGTACGCTCGGCCACGTCCTCAATGTCTTTGAGGCCCTGAATGAGCTGGTAAGTGCTGTGCCCGTATTCGCGCACCAGCAACTGCAGGTGGAAGGGCAGGGAATTAATATCGGTCATAAAAAGCAGGAGGGAGGCCGCCAGAGGCGGGGCTCAGGCCAAAGATACGGCGTTGGGGCCGTCGTGTAGTGCATGAAAGCACGTCATGCTGAGCTTGTCGAAGCATCTCTACCGCGCAACTAACTATTAAAAGTTGCAACGAAGCGGTAGAGATGCTTCGACAAGCTCAGCATGACGTTCCTAATTAACCGTTCGGAAGCATCGAAAACCTAATGCACCCGCAGCTTTGCGAAACTCAGCAGCAGCACTTTCTCGCCCACTTCCTCGAATTGAATGGTGGCTTTGGTGGTTCCCTGCTGGGTTTCAAGCGCGCTCACTGTGCCGAAACCGAACTTGGCGTGCTCCACGCGCTGGCCAGCTTGCAGCTTGGATGTGTCAGAAGGCGTGAAGTCGGCCGGAGCTACGTACTTGGTGGCCTGCACCTTGCGCGGCGGTGTCGGAATCAGGTTCGAACGACGCTCGAAAACGTGCTGGAACGGGCCCGGCTCGCCCGCACCCGGCCCGGAAGCAAACTTGAAGTTGACGTACTGCGGGTCAATCTCGTCCAGAAAGCGGCTTTTTTCGCAGCTGCGCAGGTTGCCCCACTGGTAGCGCGAGGTAGCGTAGCTCAAGGTCAGCTTCTTCTCGGCCCGCGTAATGGCTACGTAGAACAGGCGGCGCTCCTCCTCCAAATCGGCCCGCGAGGTAATCATCATCTGGCTCGGGAAAAGGTTTTCCTCCATGCCCACGATGTACACGTTGCGGAATTCCAGTCCCTTAGCGGAGTGAATAGTCATCAGGGTCACGGCTTCACCTTCCTGCGCCGCGTCCTTCAGGTCCGAGTCCGTTACGAGGGCGATGTCCTGGAGGAACGCGCCGAGGCTCTTGTCCTCACGCTCGGGGTCATCCACGTATTCCTTGATGCCGTTGAGCAGTTCCTGGATGTTCTCATAACGCGAAAGGCCTTCAATGCTTTTATCGGCATAAAGCTCCTCAAGCATCCCGGAGTTTTTGGCGATGAATTTGGCCGCTTCAAAAGCATCCTCCTTCTCGGCAACCACAATATAGCTCTTGATTTTTTCGGCAAATCCTACTACTGGATTGCTCACCCGCGCCGGCATAAACTGGTCGGCGTGGGCCACTACTTCCCACAGCGTATGGTTGGCTTCATCGGCCGTGGTAATCAATTTGCTGATGGTGGTGTCGCCAATGCCACGCTTCGGGTAATTAATTACCCGGCGAATGGCCTGCTCATCATTTTGGTTAACCGTAAGGCGCAAATAGGCCACCAAATCCTTGATTTCCTTGCGCTGATAAAACGACAGGCCGCCAACAATTTTGTATTTGATATTTAATTTTCGCAACGATTCTTCCATCGCGCGGCTTTGCGCGTTGGTGCGATAGAGAATGGCAAAATTGTCGTACGACAAATGCCCATTCATCTTGTCCTCGAAGATGGAATTGGCCACCAGTTTACCTTCCTCGTTGTCCGATGCGGCTTTCAGAACTTCAATCAGCGTCCCATCCTCATTCTCCGAAAAGACATCCTTGCGCAACTGTGCCTGATTGTTTTTAATCACTGAATTCGCGGCCCACACGATATTTTTCGTGGAGCGGTAATTCTGCTCCAGCTTAAATACCTGCAATTCGGGGTAATCCTTTTCGAAATTCAGAATATTGGAAATGTCCGCGCCCCGGAAGGCGTAAATACTCTGCGCATCGTCGCCCACCACGCAAATATTCCGCTCCTTCGCCGCTAGTTTGCGCGTAATTAAATACTGCGAATAGTTGGTGTCCTGATATTCGTCCACCATCACAAACCGGAACATATTCTGGTATTTATTCAGAATATCGGCGTGGTCCCGGAACAGCACGTTAGTATTGAAGAGCAGGTCATCAAAATCCATCGCGCCGGCCTTGAAACAGCGCTGCTGATACTGCTGGTAGAGCACACCGATTTTGGGCCGCAGCGCCGCCTCATCGTCAGCCTTGATGGCGGCATCGTTCAGGTACTGGTTATAGGAAATCAGCTTGTTCTTCGCGGCTGAGATGCGGCCCAACACCAGACTAGCTTTGTATAGCTTGTCGTCCAGCTCCAGCTCTTTCACAATCTGGCCAATCAGGGTTTTTGAGTCCTGCGTGTCGTAGATGGTGAAGCTGCGCGGGTAGCCGATTTTATCGGCCTCGGAACGCAGGATTTTGGCGAAAACCGAGTGAAAGGTGCCCATCCAGAGGTTGCGGGCGGCGGGGCCAACCACCTTTTCCACGCGGGCACGCATTTCCTTGGCGGCCTTGTTGGTGAAGGTGAGGGCGAGGATGTTGAACGGGTCGACGCCCTTTTCGAGCAGGTTGGCGATGCGGTAGGTGAGCACCCGGGTTTTGCCCGAGCCGGCTCCGGCGATAATCATGCAGGGGCCTTCGGTTTGCATCACCGCGGCGCCTTGCGACGGATTCAGGAGGGAAAGATAATCTAGTGCCATGTGCGAAATAAGCCGCCTTTTGGGCGGGTCTACAAAGGTACGGAGCCCCGGGCAGGGGCGGGCCATCATTTCGGGCCCGCGCCGCCGGGGTTATCTTTGTGAATGATTATTATCCAGGAAACGGTCATTTCCGATGACATCGCCGACAACTTTTTCGTCTGCAACCTCGACGCCTGCAAGGGGGCCTGTTGCGTGGAGGGCGACCTCGGCGCGCCGCTCGAAGAGCCCGAGCTGAAGATTCTGGAGCAGGAATACGCCAACATCAAGCCCTTCCTCACCGAAGCCGGGCAAGCCGCCATCGAGGCCCAGGGCCTCTACATCAAGGACTGGGAGGGCGATTTCAGCACCACCACGATTGACGACAAGGAGTGCGCCTATGCGCTCTGGGACGAGCGCGGCATCCTGAAATGTGGCATCGAACAGGCCTATCTGGCCGGGGCAACCACGTTCAAAAAGCCCATCAGCTGCCACTTATATCCGATTCGCATTACGAAATACGAAGGGTTCGACGCGCTGAACTATGACCGGTGGAATATCTGCAACCCGGCCTGTGACTTCGGCGGTAAGCTGGGCGTGAAAGTGTACCAGTTTCTCAAGGAGCCGCTGATTCGCAAGTATGGCGAGAGCTGGTACGGGCAGCTGGTGCAGGAAATTGAGAACCCGACGCCGGAAAAGAAGTAGCCTCGCTGTCATCCTGAACGCAGTGAAGGACCTTACCACGCCAGAACAAGCCGTTCGAGCGTGATAAGGTCCTTCACTGCGTTCAGGATGACAAAGAATTTTCTATGCCTCCGTCACCACAATTTTCTCAATTTCGTCGTTGGGCGTAATTTTGTCGATAACGTCCACGCCATCCACAACTTTGCCGAACACGGTGTGCACGCGGTCGAGGTGGGCGGTGTTGTCGCGCGAGTGCACGATGAAGAACTGCGAGCCGCCCGTGTTTTTGCCGGCGTGGGCCATGCTCAGCGCGCCGCGCTCGTGGTACTGGTGGCCGCCGCTGGTTTCGCAGTCGATTTTGTAGCCGGGGCCGCCGGTGCCGGGCTGGCCTTTGGCACCTTCGCGGGTGTTGGGGCAGCCGCCCTGAATCACGAAATTCGGGATGACGCGGTGGAATTTCAGGCCGTCGTAATAGCCTTTCTCGGCCAGGTCGGTGAAGTTTTTAACGGTTTTCGGAGCGTCCTGCTCGTAAAACTCAACTTTCATTACACCTTTCTTGGTGTGGATTTCGGCAGTTTTCATGAATCGCAGATTTTTAGCGGATTAAACGAATTTCCCGGAAGCAGTTACTGCTTTCGGCGGGCGAAGGTAATAATTTGATGCGCTTACGAAACATCCGGCATAGGCTGTTACTTCGTAAGCTCACAGCCGTAGGGTTACTTACGGCGTTTATCTTTTTTCGCTTAGCTGCTTTTCTTCTTTCACACTATCTGTTTCATGAAAAAATCATTTGCTCCCCTGTTGGTTGCCCTCGCTACCTCTCTAATGCTGGCTAGCTGCGGCAACGACAAGCCCGCTACTACCGAAACCGAAACCGTTAGCACCGTAAACCCAGCTGATTCCCTCGCGGCCATTGCTGGTGATTCGGCCCGCATGGCCAAGCCCGAAGGCGTGATGGTGGACGGCGTGGCCATGACGGCCGATAAAAACATCGTAGCCAATGCTTCCGGTGCCAAGAGCGTAAGTACTCTGGTTGCTGCCGTGAAGCAGGCCGGTTTGGTTGAAACCCTGAGCGGTACGGGTCCCTTCACCGTATTCGCGCCCACCAACGCGGCCTTCGAAAAGCTGCCCAAAGGCGCAGTAGCCGGCCTGATGGACCCCGCCAGCAAAGCCAAGCTGGCCGGCATGCTCACCTACCACGTCATCCCCGGCCGCCTCGTGGCCGCCGACCTGAAAGACGGCCAGGAGCTGACCACCGTGAACGGCGAAAAGCTGCACATCACTGTGAAAAACGGCCAGATTATGGTTGGGAACGGCAAAGATGCCCCCGCCACTGTGCAAATTGCCGATGTGATTTCGAGCAACGGCGTGACCCACGTAATTGATAGCGTGGTGCTGCCCACGGCGAAGTAACTCGACCTGTTGACAAAAGAAAGGCGGCCACTCATGTAAGAGTGGCCGCCTTTCTTTTGTCTCTGCTATTTCAATTAGTGTCGGTTATCCTCGCCCGCCAGCATACTCAAATAGCTGTCATAGCGAGGGAGGGCGATGCGGCCCTGGTCCACGGCTTCGCGCACGGCGCAGCCGGGCTCGTGGGTGTGCTGGCAGTTGTGGTAGCGGCACTGGCCCAGCAGGGCGCGGAATTCGGGGAAGTAGCCGGCCAGCTCGGCGGGCGGCAGGTCTACGAGGCCCAGTTCTTTGATGCCGGGCGTGTCGATGATGAAGGTACCGGGGCGCACTTCCAGCATTTCGGCGAAGGTGGTTGTGTGCACGCCTTTGTCGGAAAATTCGCTGATTTCGGCGGTTTTCAGGTCGAGGTCGGGCACCAGGGCGTTGATGAGTGTGCTTTTGCCCACGCCGGAGTGGCCGGCCAGCAGGCTTACTTTGCCATCGAGCAGTTGGTCGATTTCGGCCACGCCCTCGCCGGTGGTGGCGGCACAGGTGCGGCTGGGGTAGCCCAGGCTGGCGTACATCCCCGCAATCTGGGCCTGGTACTCGAAGCCGTCCTCGTCGTACAAATCCGTCTTATTAAAGAGCAGCGTGACGGGAATGTGGTAGGCCTCGGCCGTGACCAGAAACCGGTCGATAAACCCGAATGACGTGGCCGGCGACACCAGCGTAACCACCAGCAGCGCCTGGTCCAGATTAGCCGCTACAATGTGGACGTGGCCGGTTTTGTGCACCGAGCGGCGCACGATGTAGTTGCGACGCGGCGCGATGTGCGAGATAACGCCTGCGCCCTCGGTCTGGGCTTCGATGCTGAAATCGACCAGGTCGCCCACGGCCAGCGGGTTGCTGGCTTTCAGGCCTTTTATCTTGAATTTGCCGCGCAGGCGACAGCGGTACAATTGCCCGGTTTCGAGGCCGCGCACGATGTACCACGAGCCCGTGGATTTCACCACGATGCCGTGTAGCAGGCCGGTGGGGCCATCGGGGAGGTAAGAATCAGCGGTTTTCATCGGGTGGGAGTGAGGGTGCGCAGGGCGGCCATGATGGTGCGCGTGGCCCCGGCCTGGTCGTGCACGTAGTCGAGAATGGTGTCCTGGAGGCGCAGGCGGGCCTCGTCAGTGTTCCAGAGGTAGGTGAAGGCGGCTTCCAGCTCCGCGCCGTTGTGCACGGGGAACGCGCCTTTCATCGCCACCAGCTCCACGGCTTCCTGAAACTTGCCATACGTAGGCCCGAAAAACAGCGGCAAGCCGAATGCCGCCGCTTCCAGTGTGTTGTGCAGGCCCTTGCCGAAAGCGCCGCCCACGTAGGCATACTCCCCAAAGCGGTAAAGCTGACTCAGCAGGCCCACATTATCAAACAGCAGCACGCGGAACAGGCCCACGGTAGCCGCATCGGCCAGCGAATACCGCTGCACTGGCCCTGGTAGTGTGGTTTCGACCAGGCGCAGGTTTGTTTCCGTGACTTCGTGCGGGGCGATGAGCACGCGCAGCTCCGCGCCGTAGCGTTGCAGCAGCGGGAGCAGCACGGGCAGGTCTTCGGCCCAGCTGCTGCCCACCACCAGCACCGGCGCGCCATCGGCCACGAAGGCATCGACCAGCGGCAAATGGCGGGCCGGGGCCAACGCGGTGGCCACCACGGTATCGAAACGGGTATCGCCGGCCACGCTCACCTTGTCAATTCCGGCATCGCGCAGCAATTGGGCCGAGGCTTCGTTCTGCGTGAAAATGTGCGTGAAGCGCGTCAGGATTCTCCGAAAGAAGCCGCCCCAGGGCTTGAAAAACACCTGCTCAGGCCGGAAAATGGCCGACACGACAATGGCCGGAATTCGACGCTGAAAAGCCTCGTTCAGGTAATGATACCAGAATTCGTACTTCACAAATACCACCAGCCGGGGCTGCACGATATCCAGAAAAGCACGGGCGTTGGCGCGGGTATCCAGCGGCAGGTAGAAGATGTAGTCAGCACCCGGCCAGTTTTTGCGGATTTCGTAGCCTGAAGGCGAGAAAAACGTGAGCACTACTTTGGTGTCGGGATGCGCCTGCCGGTAGGCCTCAATAAGTGGGCGGCCCTGCTCAAACTCGCCCAGCGAGGCGCAGTGAAACCACACGCGGGGCGCGGCATCGGCCCCAATCGTATTTCGGATGTGGGCCAACAGCCCACGCCGGCCCGCCACCCAGGCCGCAGCCTTGGGTACAAACGGCGCTAACAGCCGGAGCAGCAGGCCATACAGGCCCAGGGCGATATCGTAGAGGAAAAGCAAGCCCCAAAATTACGCACTACGCGCCTAGTCGATGTTTCGGGGCACGATTAAACCCCTTTATCGGCTTCCCAATCCACGGGGCAGGCCTCGCCGTTGTTCTCGTAGTATTGCAGCGCGTCAATCATGCGCAGGGCCTCGGTGAGGCTGCGGCCCAGCGGCCGGTCATTCACTAATTGGTGCCGCACGATGCCGTCGCGGTCAATCAAAAAGAGGCCCCGATAAGACATTGGCGAACCCACGAAAGTCATTTCGCCCTGCTCGGCGTAGTCGTAGTGGCCGCCCAGCACGTCGTAGTTGGCCGAGATGGTTTTGGTGGCATCGGCCACCAGCGGGTAGGTCACGCCGGCAATGCCGCCCTTGTCGCGGGGTATTTCCTGCCAGGCCAAGTGGGCGTAGTGCGAATCAGTGGAGCAGCCCACCACAGCCACGCCGCGCTGCTCAAACTCCGCCAGCCGGTCCTGAAACGCCAGGATTTCGGTGGGGCACACCCGGCTGAAATCGGCGGGGTAGAAGTAGAACAGGACGTGCTTCTTGCCCAAGTAGCGGTCGAGCGAAAACTCTTCTTCGGTCTTGCCGTCAATCACGGCCGTGGCCTTAAAGGAAGGGGCGCGCTTGCCCACGAGAACTGCCATGCGGAGGGGGATAGGTATTGGTTATTCAAATAATTTGTCATCCTGAGCGCAGCGAAGGACCTTATCACAAATGAGCAATAAGGTGCTAACGTGATAAGGTCCTTCGCTGCGCTCAGGATGACAAACGCTTTATCTACTGCCTGGGTTGGCTTTGCCGCCCGCCTCACCCCTGGCACACAAACTGAAACGTATGCCGCGTGCGCTGCTCCAGCAGCAGCCGCTTGCCGGCCGTGAGACGCGCAATGCTGGCCGCATCGTAATTCTTGATGGTGAACAGCGTGAGGCCCGTGTTGTAGTGCAGCGTGAACTGCTCGCGCAGCAAATCGAGCAGCTGATGCACCCGCCGCTCCGAATAATCGACGCACACCGAAAAGCTGATGGCCGAGTTCTGCATCACGTTAATCTTGAGCTTGGCCTGCGCCAGCGCCCCAAAAATCACCGCCATGTTCTCCTCCGAGATAAATGAAAAGTCCTTGCTCGCAAACGACAGCAGCGCCTGGTCCGTCTTCCGGATAAATGCCGGGGCCAGCGCCGGATGCTGGCAGTCGTGAATGAGCGTGCCCTCCGCCGCCGGGTCCAGAAACGACTTCACGCGCAGCGGAATGTTGCGGTCGGCCAACGGTTTCAGCGTTTTTGGGTGGATGACGGATGCGCCGTAATACGCCATCTCAATGGTTTCGCGGTAGCTGATTTCGGGGTAGCGCACCGTGTCGGGGAAAATCTTAGGGTCGGCGTTCAGCAGCCCCGCCACGTCTTTCCAGATGGTCACCGACTCGGCCCGCAGGCAGTAGGCCAGGATGGCGGCCGTATAGTCGGAGCCTTCGCGGCCGAGGGTGGTGGTGCGGCCGTCGGCCGTGCCGCCAAGAAATCCCTGTGTGACAACAATGCCTTTTGCCAGCAGAAGGGGCAGCGTCTCAGCGATGTTTCGCTCGGTTTCGGGCCACTTTACTCCAGCGTCTCGCCAGTTTTCGTCCGTTCGAATAAGGGGCCGGCAGTCTAGATAGTGTACGGGTCCGTACCAAGCCAACAGCAGCGCCAGCACGCGGGAAGCCAATAGCTCTCCAAAGCTTACCACTTGGTCATATTGCTCATCAAAATTGCCGTTTAAGTCGACTTGCTTCAGACGAGACTCAAGTTCCTTGAACAAAGCTTCCGTTTCGTCATAAACATGTTCGCTGCCGAAGCTGATGGGGATGACGCCTGCTATAGTATCGAAATGGTATTTTCTTAGCGCCGCAAGTTGAGATTGGCAACTCTTGCCAGCGTAAGCCAGCTGGAAAATCTCTTCCAGTGCATTGGTCGTCTTGCCCATTGCCGACACCACAATCACCAGCGGCCCCTGCGGCCCGAAGTCCCGCACAATGCGGCAGAGGTTAAGAATAGCCGCTGCATCTTTCACAGACGCGCCGCCGAATTTATACACCTGAAGTCCCTGTATTTTCTCCATAGGCTCCAAAAGTAGCGCCGCCGGCCGCAAACGCGCTTTTCAGGTCAGTGCGCTACCAAAATAAGGCGGTACGCCACCCTTTATGGGCAGTGCGGCATCGTTTTCGGACAGTGCGCCAGCGGTCCAGGGTAGCGCGCCACCGAGTTAGGGCAGTGCGCTACCCTTTTCAGGCAGCGTGCCACCTTTCTTGGGCAGTGCGCCAGCCTTTTTGGGTAGCGCACTGCCTTTTTAGGGTAGCCTGCCGGCCCCACCGCGAAAGCAACCGATTGCACTTCGCCCCGGCTAGAGTAGCTTTGTTGGGCATTCCCGCTACCTCAATTCGATTTCCCAATCCGCTATATGGACCACAATAAACTGGCCCTGCCCGTCGGCACCACCCTCGACCGTTTTATCATGCGCAAGCAGGAGGATTTCCCCTACGCCACGGGTGAGCTCTCCCAGCTGCTGCGCGACATTGCCCTGGCTGCTAAGATAGTTAACCGAGAAATCAACCGCTCCGGCCTTATCGATATCGCCGGGGCCTACGGTAGCCAGAACGTGCAGGGCGAAGACCAGCAGAAGCTCGACGTCATCGCCAACATCCGCTTCATCCGCGCCCTGCGCAACGGCGGCGAAGTCTGCACCATCATCTCCGAAGAAGACGACGAGATGATTCAAACCGGCAACAACCAGGGCAAATACGTGGTGGCCATCGACCCCCTCGACGGCTCCAGCAACATCGACGTCAACGTCAGCATCGGCACCATTTTCAGCATCTACCGCCGCGTGTCGCCCACCGGCCGCGAAGGCACCGCCGCCGATTGCCAGCAGCCCGGCACCCACCAGGTGGCCGCCGGCTACGTCATCTACGGCTCCAGTACCATGATGGTGTACACGACCGGAAATGGCGTGAATGGCTTCACCTACGAGCATTCGCTGGGCGAATTCTTCCTCTCGCACCCCGACATCATCACCCCCAAAACCGGGGCCATCTACTCCATCAACGAAGGCAGCTCCGACTCCTTCTCACCCGGCGTGGCCGCCTTCGTGCAGCAGTGCAAGGATAATAACTTTTCGGCCCGCTACATCGGCTCACTCGTGGCCGATTTCCACCGCAACCTGCTCAAAGGCGGCATCTACATCTACCCCGCCACCGCTAAAAACCCCAACGGCAAGCTGCGCCTCATGTATGAGTGCAACCCCCTCGCCTTCATCGTGGAGCAAGCCGGCGGCAAAAGCAGCAACGGCCACCGCCGCACCATGGAAATTGAGCCCCAGGCCCCGCACGAGCGCTGCCCCGTCTTCATCGGCAGCAAAGAGCTGGTGGAGCAAGCCGAAGCCCTCATTGCCCAGCACCAGCACGCTGCCAAAGAGCAGCCCGCCAAAGAGCCCAAAGCCAAAGCCGACGCTGCGAAATAACGGTGGGCAACAACACTAAAAAGAACGTCATGCTGAGCGCAGCCGAAGCATCTCTACCGCAGTAGTAAACAAATTACTTACGCGGTAGAGATGCTTCGACTGCGCTCAGCATGACGTTCCACTCAACTATAACAAAAAAGCCGCTCCTGATTTCAGGAGCGGCTTTTTTGTTGCTTAAGAAAGTCGAAATTACTCGGCCTTCTTGCGGCTTTTCTTAGCTGGGGCCGCAGCCTCCGGGTTGCCTTCAGCATCGGAAGATTCATCCGCTGCGCCAATCACGCCGCCAGTGCTCAAGGGCTCATCAGCGCTAGGCTCAGCCGCTTTCGCAGCTTTGGTCGATTTGGCTTTGGCCTTTGGAGCCTCGTCCGTAGCGGCCGAAGTTTCTTCGGTGGCTTCCGTAGCGGCGGCCGCTTCCTGGTAGGGGCGGTGCTTGCTCACGATGTCGTACCAGCTGGCCAGCTTCTTGATATCGGACAGGTACACGCGGTCGCGGTCGTAATCGGGAATCACGCCGGCCAGGAAATCGGTCAGCTCGCCTTCGCTCGACTTCGCCGTCACGGGCGAGGCCGCGCCGTGCTTCTGATAAATGCGCTCGAATACTTCCGTCAGCGGCACCGTCTCTTCGGGGTCCTGGGTATAGATGGAAATCTCCGACAGCAGCGACACTTTGTTGCGGGCCGGGGCCAGCGTGCGGGTTGCTTTTTCGTCGAGGCTTTCGACCAGCACGCCGTGGCGGGCGGCGCGCACCAGGCGGTACAGGCCGGGCATGCCGCTGATAGCGGCCAACTCTTGCAATTCGTAGGGCATTTTTGGGAATTTTGAGAATGAGAAATGAAGAACAAAGAATGAGGAATGAAGCACGAAACGCCGTGGGGCATTTCACCAGCTTCATTCCTCATTCGTCCTTCTTCAGGGCAAAACTACGGACTATTGCGCTTCCAGCGCGTTCGAGCCCGTCACACCCAGCTTGAACACAATGGGCAAGCTGGCCCGAATGGGCAGCTCCGGCTTTTTAAACTTCAGCAGGCGCGCTACGCGCAGGGCTTCTTCGCCCGTGCCGCCGCCCAGCTGCTTCACAATACGCATGTCCTGCATCGTACCATCGGCATTCAGCTGAAAGCTGATGATGCACTGGCCCTGAATGCGGTTGCGCTTGGCCATCGGCGGGTAGTGCAGTTCCTTGGCAATAAACTCGTACATGGCCACCTGGCCACCTTCGTAGTACTCCGCCACGGGGATGGATTTGCCCACTGAGCCGATGCCGGTGCCCTGCTCCGTCTGGGACTTGGGCGGCGTAGTGTTAGGAGTGGTTTGGGCGGCGGCCGGCGCGGCAGCCATCAGCAACAGGCCCAGGGCCAGCTGCGGAATGGAAATGTTTTTGGTCATGATGTTAATAAAGGGGCGGGGAAAAACGAGAGGAAAACGCAGCCCGTGCGGGCCAGTGGGCGGTTGGCAATTTAAGGGCCAATCTACGCATTAGCGGCGGCATCGGCCTTCCACTCGCTATTCACCTCCGTAATAAAGTCCAGCACCTCATCGCGCCCCAGCCCGGTTTCGGCCGAAGTCAGGAAATAGCGCGGCAGCTCGTCCCAGATTTCGCTCATCTTGCGCAGGTAGTCGGTCACCAGCGCCTTGGTCTGAGCCGTCGACTGCTTGTCGGCCTTCGTGAATATCATCACGAACGGAATGCCTTCTTCGCCCAGCTTTTCCATGAATTCTAAATCGGCCGCCTGCGGGGCGTGGCGCGAATCAATCAGCACGCACACGCACATCAGGTTGGCCCGGTTGCGCAGATAGTAATTAATCATCTTGGCCCATTCGGCCCGCGAGGTTTTGCTCACTTTGGCATAGCCGTAGCCCGGCAAATCGACCAGAAACCAATTATCGTTGATGACGAAATGATTAATTAATTGCGTCTTGCCCGGAGAGGACGACGTTTTGGCCAGCCCCTTGCGCTCCGTCAGCATATTAATAAGCGACGACTTGCCCACGTTGGAACGGCCGATAAAAGCGTATTCGGGCATAGTAGGAGCGGGGCACAAATCGGCCCGCGAATTACTGGTCAGAAAGCGCGCGTCGTGAATAATCATGGATAAGGCGGGGAATAAACGGGAAATTAACGAGCCGCAAAATTACGCCGGAATGCAACCCGATGATGAATAAATAAAAATGCAGCAATGAATGGCTATTTCATTGGTGCTTCTATATTTGCGCGGCATGCCAGCCAAACCAGCAGGCCACTGCTGCCGCACTCGACCACACCGAAATGGCCGAAATTTTGCCAAAAACCGCTTTTCGTAAGCAAACAGCCTATCTTTGCCCGTCATTGGCGTTGCCATGACGTGGCTCCGTGTGGGCTTTTACGCCCGGTAGCCGGTTACCTTCTGCGCAAATGCGCATTAAAGCCTAACCCTATCGTGGTTTTTCAGTATAAGCCCAAAATATAGTTGCCTGCTGCTGCCTCCGGCGTGGCATTTCCACTTACAACCCCTTCAGAAATTTCTTTTTTTCAAACCTCTCCTCCAATGGACAACTTATCCAGAAGGTTACTGCAAGCGTCGTGCGCCGTTGCCCTCACCGCCGCAATCGCCTCCCCGGCTCAGGCGCAAAGCACGCGTAAGGACCTCAAAACCGGCAACAAGTTCTTCGAGCAGGAAAACTACCGCGCTGCCCTGCCTTACTACGAAAAGGTATTGGCCAAAGACCCGAACAACGCCAAAGCGCTGTTCAACGCCGGCATTTCCTACATGTCGTTCGACAAGGAGAAGGCCAGCGACTACATCTACAAAGCGCAGAAGCTGAAGCCGAAAGTTTCGAAAGACGTGGAATACTGGCTCGGCCGGGTTGACCACCTCAACTACAACTTCGACGAGGCCGTGGCTCACTTCCAGGCCTACAACGCCACGCTGAAGAAAAACGACCAGCGCAAAGAGGAGTTGGCGCAGTGGATTCAGCACAGCAAAAACGCGAAAATCCAGTTCAACTCGCCCAAGGATATCTTCGTGAAGAACCTGGGCCCCACTATCAACACGCAATTCTCGGAGCACAGCCCCGTGATTTCGTCGGATGATAAAATCCTCATCTTCACCTCGCGTGGCGAAGCCGTAACCGGCGCTACCGGCAGCGTGAGCGACAAAAAGAACAAGAGCGTTGCCGCCGACGGTGAGTACTATGAAGACATCTTCGAAGCCACCCGCGTTGACGACGAGAACTGGCAGAAGCCCCGCTCGCTGAGCGGCGTGCTGAACGGCAAAGGCCACGATGCCTCGATTCAGTTGTTCGACAACGACACCAAGATGTTGATGTACCGCAACGACAACAACGGTGACATCTTCGTGACCGACAAAACTGGTGGCGACTGGTCGGCTCCCAAACCCCTGGACGGCAACATCAACTCGAAAGCTTTTGAGTCGGATGCCTTCATCACGCCAGACGGCCTGACCATTTACTTCTCGACCGGTAAATACTCGGAAGATGGCACGCTGGACCTCTACACTTCTACCCGCACCTCTACTGGTTCGGACTGGGGTACGGCTCGTTCGCTCGGTGCTAACATCAATACCAAGTACGACGACGACAGCCCCTACCTGAGCAAGGACGGCAAGACGCTGTACTTCTCGTCGCGCGGCCACAACACCATGGGCGGCTACGACATCTTCAAGTCGGAGTACGACGAAGCCGGCCGCAAGTGGGGACCGGCCCAGAACATGGGCTACCCCGTGAACACGCCGGACGATGACTCCTACTACCGCCTGAGCCCCGATGGCTCATACGCTTACCTGAGCTCGTACCGCATCGGCGGCTACGGTGAGAAGGATATCTACACCATCAACTACATCAAAAACGCCAACATCGTTGGTAAGGTGTTCTCGTCGAAAGACAGCACCACGGTAATTCCGGGTGTGGAGCTGGTATTCAGCGGTTCGCAGGCTGATAAAACGGCCCTGAGCTTCCGCGATATTACCAAGCCGGATGGCGCTTACCAGGTGGCTGTGCTTTCGGGCCGTACCTACCAGGTAGCTGTTAGCAAGGATGGTAAGCCGATTGAGACGCAGGAATTTGCCGTGCCGGTATCGACGAACGACTCGACGACCATCACGAAGAATTTCTACATCAACTACGTAGATACTACGGCGAACAACATGTTCGCTACCAAGAACATCTACTTCGATACCGACAAGTACAAGCTGCGTCCGGAGTCGATTAAGACCCTGAACGAAATCAGCCAGGTGCTGACGGCTAACCCCGGCATCAACATCTCGGTTGAAGGCCATTGCGACTCGCGTAACACCGACGAGTACAACATGGTACTCGGCCAGAACCGCGCTAACGCGGCCTTCAACTACCTGAAGAAGCAGGGCGTTGCTGAGGCTCGTATGACGACCGTGAGCTACGGCGAGCGTCGTCCTGCCGCGCCGAACGATTCGCCCGAGAATATGCAGCTTAACCGTCGCGACGAGTTCAAGGTGGTTCTGAAGGAAGGCGAATCGATGCCGACCATGACGGCTCCGACCAGCGGCACCGGCACCGGCATGAGCGGTTCCTCGACGACCACGACCACCACGGCTGTTCCGCTGACCCCCGGCAAGAGCAAAGTGAAAATGGCCGACGGCACCAAGGTGAAAACCAAAGTGGACGAGGACTCGGATAAAGTGAAGGTTAAAACCAAAGGCTCGGCCGGCGACAAATCGAAGACCATCACCAAAGACGGTGAACTCGACGCGAAAGCCAAGGATGCCAACGGTGAAAAAACCAAGGTAAAAGCTAAGAACTAATTATCGTTCAGGCTACTAAGTTGGGAAGCGGGCCGGGCAATTTGTCCGGCCCGCTTTTATTATCAAGCGTTTCGGAATGCTGTTTTTCTTTTATGGCAGTGTCCGCTAACAAACCAGCCCGATTGGGCGTTGGGGGAGAACAATTTTCCCGCTTCATTAACGTTCTTTGCGCCCGCACATGGCCGTCGTACCCTACAAAGACAATTCCGCCGACAAGAAATCGCAGGTTGCCCAGATGTTTAACTCCATCGCGGGCAAGTACGATTTCCTCAATCATTTCCTCAGCGCAGGCACCGACATTTACTGGCGGCGCAAAGCGGTGGACGAGCTGAAAACCCTGCGCCCGGCCCGCATTCTAGACATTGCCACCGGCACCGCCGATTTTGCCATTGAAACGCTGCGAGCCGCCGCGCCCAATGCCCAGGTGACTGGCGTCGACATTTCGGAAGGAATGCTGGAGGTGGGCCGGCGCAAGCTAGCCGCCAAGGGCCTGGGCCATCGCATTCAGCTGGAGCTCGGCGACTCGGAAAACCTGCCGTTTGAAGACGGTGAGTTTGATGCGGTGACGGCTTCGTTTGGGGTGCGCAACTTTGCACATCTTGAAAAGGGCCTTTCCGAAATGCGGCGCGTGCTGCGGCCGGGGGGGAAACTTGTTATCCTGGAATTCAGTAAGCCCAGTGCTTTTCCCTTAAAGCAAGCGTATAACTTTTACTTCCGTCGGGTACTGCCGGTTTTTGGTAAGATGATTTCCAAAGACCAGTCGGCGTACACTTACTTGCCGGCCTCGGTGCAGGCCTTCCCCGACGGCCCCGATTTCCTGGCAATTCTGACCAAAGTCGGCTTCAAAGAACCTGCATGGCAACCACTCACCTTCGGCATAAGCTCCATTTACACCGCGCAGAAGTAAAGCGCCTGATGCTGCTGGGCTTGCTGGCGCTGCTGCTGCCCACGGCGGCCATGGCGCAGCGCAAAGCTCAGTCGCGGGCCAACCGGGGCAAAAACGGTACGCTCAAATCCATCACGGTGAACAATCTGCCGGGCTACGATGACCGGTGGTTTCACCCGGGCATGTACATCAGCGGCTCCGCTTCGCGGTTCGTGATTGAGCAGTCGAGTGCCTATATCTCCAGTCAGAACGTGACGGCCAATTCCATCTACAGCCCGAGCCTGGGCGTGGGTTTTATTGCCGATGCGCGGATTGGTGGACCTCGTTCGCCGTTTATTTTCCGCTTTGCGCCGGGGGTTAACTTCCTGACGCGGAAAGTGGAATTTACGCCGCGCAATTACCCGGCACGGGACTCGGTGGTGACGCAAGAAGTGACCTCGACGGTGGTGCAGTTTCCGCTGCTGATTAAGTATCAGTCGGACCGGCGACGCAACTCGCGGATGTATATGATTGCCGGCATCAACCCTAGTGTCACGGCCAGCAACCGCCGTAGCGACCCATTGCGCAACCAACTCAAGGCGCTCGGCAGCGACCTGACGTTGGAATATGGCGTGGGTCTGGATTTGTTTTATCCGCTGTTTAAGCTGGCCCCGGAAATACGATTTTCACACGGACTGAAGAACCTGCTGGTGGGGCACAATGACGTGTTCAGCAACAGCCTGCAAAGCATCAGCACCAATTCGGTGACGCTGTACATTAACATTCAAAACTAAAATTCGGGTAGTCGGTATTGGGTATTCGGTAGTTGGACAAAAGCATTCTGACTACCGAATATCCACTACCGACTACCTTTTACAATACCATGAAAACTGCATTCGTAACCGGCGCGTCATCGGGCATTGGCCGGGCTACGGCGGTGGCACTGGCCAAGGCCGGATATCAACTGGTAGTGACCGGGCGGCGGCGCGAACGGCTCGATGAACTGGCGGCGGAACTGGCCCCGGTGCCGGTGCATGTGCTCACGTTCGACGTGCGCGACCGGGCGGCGGTAGATGCGGCGGTAGAGACCTTGCCCGAGGCACTGCGTGCGCCCGATGTGCTGGTGAACAACGCCGGCGGTGCCCACGGCCTGAACCCCATCCAGGCCGGCGACCCGGCCGACTGGGACCAGATGCTGGATGCCAACGTGCGCGGCCTGCTGAACGTGACCCACGCGCTGCTGCCGGGCATGACGGCCCGCCAAACGGGCTTTATTCTGAATATTGGCTCCATTGCCGGGCAGGAGGCTTATGCCAACGGCAACGTGTACTGCGCCACCAAGGCCGCCGTGCAAATGCTTACCAAAACCATGCGCCTCGACTTGCTGCCTACCGGCGTGCGGGTGGCCGAGGTGAACCCAGGAGCAGTGGAAACCGAGTTTTCGCAGGTGCGCTTTAAGGGCGATGAGGCGCGGGCGGCGAAGGTGTACGAAGGCTTCGAGCCGCTGAAGCCGGAGGATATTGCCGAGGTGATTGTATTTATGGTGACCCGGCCGCCGCACGTGACCATTGCAGAGGTGCTGGTGCTGGCGGGCGCGCAGGGCGCGGCTACTACGATTAACCGGAAGTAATTCGCTTCAAATAGAAAAGGCCCGCCGGTTGCGCAAATGCGCAACCGGCGGGCCTTTTCTATTATCCTGAGACGGCTAGCTTTTCTAGGATGGAACGGTTTAGCTCGTGCTTTCCGGCGAAAGTGAGCAACTGCGCGTCGGCCCCGAATTGCTGTAGTAGCTGCTGTTGCTGTTGGGCCTGGGCCGTGGAAATGTACTCGTCATCGGAGCCGATGACGACGGAAACCGGCAAACCCTGGAGGAGCTGTTGCACGGCACCGGGAGCAACATCCTCGGGGAAGCCGCCGGCCCAGAGAATGAGGTGAGCGGGCCGGAAAGCCGCCTGCGCCAGCCAACGGCCCACGGTGGCCGTGCCTTGAGAAAAACCCAGCACGGTGACTTGCACCTCGGGCGGACACTGCGGCAGCACGGCGGCGGCCAGTTGGTTGAGGAAACCAATGTGGTCGTCGATTTCGTGCAGGCGGTCGTCGCGGGTCATCCAGCTGGCGCCTACGCGGCCGCCGTTGCCGCTGAGGTAAAAGCGGGAAAGGCCTTCGGGGGCGATGATGACGGTGGTGGGGTCGGCGTCGGCCAGAAAGGCGAAGTGACGGATGAAATACGCCGCCAATTGCCCATAGCCGTGGCAGATGAACCACACGCGCCGCGTTTGGGGTGATAATTCACCCAGTTGCTGATAGCGGGCGGTGCGGGCAACGGTTAGGTGGCGCTCCATGAAATAGTAGCGACGGCTACCGGCTACCCGGCGGGCGGCAGGTCATCGGCCGAAAAGCAGAAGGGCATGAGGGCGCTGAGGGTATTGAAGCGCAGGATGGTGCCGTCGCGGCTGGGCAGCAGCAGCGGGATGGGCTGGCCCTGGCGGGTCTCGTATTCCAGCATCACCTGGCGGCAGGCCCCGCAGGGCATGGCCGGGCCAAACTCGCCGTGGCCGGGGCGGGCGGCCACGGCCATGCCCACGATGGGCGCGTGGCCGGGCTGGGCGGCGGCGAGGCCAAACAGGGCCGTGCGCTCGGCGCAGAGGCCCGAGGGATAGGCGGCGTTTTCCTGGTTGGTGCCCTTGAAAATGGTGCCATCGGCGAGGAGCAGGGCGGCCCCGACGTGGAAGCCGGAATAGGGGGCGTAGGCGTGCGTGGTGGCATCGCGGGCGGCTTGCCAGGTGGTTTGCTCGGCGGGGGTGAGGTCGGTAGCGGCGTCCAGCTCTTCGAAGTCAATAAGCTGCTGGCGGGAATTGCGGGCCATGCGGATGGGATTAGGGGGCGGCGAAGGTAATACGGAACAGGGGATAAGGGATAGAAAATAAGAAAGAAAGGAATAGGGGGCAGGGGAAAATGGGCTCGGTGGGAAGGAGTTCTCCCGCCTTAATAATTCACCAGTGTCCTCTCCCTTATCCCTTATTCCCCATATTTGCCGCATGACTTCCCGCCTTTTGCTTCTCGGGGCCGGCCGCTCGGCCTCGTCCCTCATTCAGTACCTGCTGCGCCACGCGCCCACCGAAAACTGGTTCCTGACCGTGGCCGATGTGAACCCGGCGCACCTGGTGCCGGTGCTGGCCGCCCACACCGAGTACGCCCGCGCCGTGCCCTTTTCCACCGATAACGAGGCGCAGCTGGAAGAGCTGGTGAGCCAGGCCGATGCCGTGATTTCGATGCTGCCGGCCGCCCTGCACCCCGTGGTGGCGCGGGCCTGCGTGCGCCACGGCCGCCACCTGGCCACGGCCAGCTACGTGAGCCCCGAGATTCGGGCGCTGCACGAGGAGGCCCAGGCGGCGGGCGTGACGCTGCTCATGGAATGCGGGCTCGACCCCGGCCTCGACCACATGTCGGCCATGCGGGCCATTGCCCATATCCGGCAGCGTGGGGGCATCATTACGAGTTTCAAAAGCTACTGCGGCGGCCTGCTGGCCCCGGCGGCGGAGGGCGACAATCCGTGGAAATACAAGTTCACCTGGAACCCGCGCAACGTGGTGCTAGCGGGCCAGAGCACGGCCAAGTTCCTCGAAAACGGCCTGCCGCGCTTCATTCCCTACCAGCAGCTCTTTGCCCGCACCGAAACGCTGGCGGTGCCCGAATACGGCGACTTTGAAGGCTACGCCAACCGCGACTCGCTGAGCTACCGCGCGCCGTATGGGTTGGAAGATATCCCGACCATCCTGCGCGGCACGCTGCGGCGGCCGGGCTACTGCGCCGCCTGGCACGCGCTGGTGCGCCTGGGCCTGACCGATGATGCGGTGAACCTCGACAACCCCGAAACCATGACCTGGGCCGAGCTGGTGGCCGCCTACCTGCCCGCCTCCCACATTCCGCACCTCGACCTGGCCCAGCGCACGGCTACCTACCTCGGCCTGAACCCCGCCGGTGAAGAAATGGACCGCCTGAGCTGGCTGGGCCTGTTTTCGGACCGGCCCGTGGGCCATGCCCACGCCACGCCCGCCCAGCTGCTGGAGCGCCTGCTGGCCGAAAAGTGGCAGCTCCAGCCCCACGACCATGACCTGATTGTGATGCAGCACCTCTTCGAGTTTGAGCTGTCCGGCACCATGCACCGCCTCACCTCCTCGCTGGCCGTGGAGGGCGACGACGCCACCCACACCGGCATGGCCAAAACCGTGGGCCTGCCCTTGGGCATGGCCGTTCGCCGCCTGCTGCGCGGCGAAGTGCCCCAGCGCGGCGTGCTCATTCCGGTGCAGGCGGATTTGTACGAGCCGATTCTGGACGAGCTGGCGGCGTATTACGGCATTGTCTTCCACGAGGAAGAAGCGTAGTGGCTTTCGCCGGGCAATACGCGCTGGCAACCAGGCGTTGGAGCGCGGTATGATGTCGCTATGGGCTTATTTGCGGTTGCGTGTCCGGCTGCTGGGCCGGTTGCTGCGCGAAATCGGGCTGCTGCGACTGGCGCTGCTGGCTCCGGTGCTGCTGGCGGCCGGGGGCCGGGGCTTGATACTGGCAGCCCCGCACCCGCAGGGCCAATGGGCAGTACCAATACTCACGTTCCTAACACTGGGGTCGGCCCACCGCCAGCGGGCCGACTTACGCTTTCTGTTCATTAGCGCGCCGCACTTTCGGCGCTGGCTGGCCGTGGAATACCTGCTGCTGGCGCTGCCTCTGGCATTAGTACTGGCTATTTTCAACGACTGGGGTGCGGCCCTGCTGACGCTGATGCTGCCCGCCACGGCGGCCCTGTTGCCGGCGGCCCGCGACAGCCGCAGCACGCAACACCGCGCCCGCAGCCTGTTTCGGAGCGAGGCGTTTGAGTGGGTGAGCGGGCTGCGCGGCGGGGGCCTCTGGGCCTGGCCGGTGCTATTGGCCGGGGCGCTGTGGCAGCACGCCTCGCCGCTGGGGCCGGGCGTGGCACTGGTAGCGTGGCTGCTGGTACTGCTGGCCTGCTACGGCACCCCCGAGCCCGTGACCATGCTGGTGCTGGCGGCCCACACACCGGTGCAGTTTCTACGGCGGCGGTTGGGGCTGGGTGTGGTCTACGCGGCGCTTACGGCGGCGCCGTTTTTCTGGCTGCTGGCGGCGGGGCCGGCCGGCGTGGGCGGCACGGTAGCGGTGGGTGTGTTCTGGCTGGGGCTGGTGGCGCTGCTGATTCTCACCAAATATGCCTTCTATCCCAATGCCACGCATATTCGCACCACGCAGGCGCTGGTGGTGGGCGTAGCGCTCACGCTATTTGCCCATCCGGTATACCCGGTGCTCTTGCTGGTGGCGGTGGGCGGCTTGATTTGGCAAAGCCAGCGGCGACTGCGGGCGGTGATAGGGATGGTGAGTTAAGAGGTAAAAGCCAGGAGTTAAGAGCTGACTGATGACTTGATGTGACGACCTTTTTTTGATTGAATGGTATGCTGGAAATTGTTAATCTGCGCAAGGCCTACGGCTCGCACGTTGTGCTGCACGATGTTAGCCTGAACCTGCTTCCCGGCACCATTCATGGCTTGGTGGGAGCCAATGGCGCGGGCAAAACCACGCTCATCAACTGCCTTTACGGGCTGGAAAACGACTTCATCGGCACCATCCACGATACGGCGGGGCCGGCCGTGCGCGAGCACACGGGCCTGCTGCCCTATGAGCCGTATTTCTACCCGCGCCTCACCGGGCGCGAGTATCTGGAGTTTTGCCTGCAGGCGCGGGGCCGCACCATCACGGATTTTGTGGGCTGGAACCAAATCCTGGAACTGCCCCTCGACCAGTACGCCGACGAATACTCGGCCGGGATGCGCAAGAAGCTGGCCCTGCTTGCGCTGCTGGTGCAGCAATTCGACTACCTTATTCTCGATGAGCCCTTCAACGGCCTCGACCTCGAAGCCAACCTGCTGCTGAAGGCCATCCTGAAGCGCCTGCGTGACCGGGGTACGGGTATTCTGCTCACCTCGCACATCCTGGGGGCCCTCACCGAAACCTGCGATGAAATCTCGGTGCTGGTAGATGGGCGGGTGCAGCGGCACTATGCTGCCAATGAGTTCGGCACGCTGGAGCACGACTTGCTCGATAGCCTGCACCGCGAAAAGCTGGGCCTGCTGGCCGGGTTGGTGTAGCGCTACAGCGCCAGATAAAACCCCGCCAGTAGCGCCCGAAAATCCGCCGAATACTCCGCGTCATTTTCCGCCGTGCGGATAATCAGCGCCGTTTCCCGCAACACCGCCGCCTCCCGTCGAAACCCGGTGATGTGCCGCAATGCTTTGCTGCCGGGGCGGTGCCGTACCACCAGCCGCGTGGTTGCGTGCAATCCTGCTACCGCCGCTACCTGCTCGAATGCCCGCATCTCGGGCGGTGGCAGCAGCACGGTGAGCAAGCCCACTGGCGAGAGAAAATCCGCCGCAAAAGCCGCTAATGCTTCAAAAGAAAGCGAGTCGGCCGCCTCGTGGCGGGCGGTGCTGCGGGCCGCATCCGGCGAGCGGAGCGACTGCCGGAAAAACGGCGGGTTGCAAACAATGTGGCTAAATAGTTCGGGCCGCGTGGCCACATAATCAGCCAAACTCATGGCCCGCACGTCAATGCGCCCGGCCCACGGGCTGGCCGCTGCATTGGCCGCCGCTTGAGTAGCGGCTGCCGCGTCAATCTCCACCGCTTCGATTGCGACGGTGGGGTGGCGCTGGGCGGCCATGAGGGCCAGTAGGCCCGTGCCGGTGCCAATGTCCAGCAGGCGGGTAGCGCCGGTGAGGTCGGCGGCCGCGCCCAGCAGGCAGGCGTCGGTGCTCACCTTCATGGCGCAAGCGCCTTGCTCAATGCGGAACTGCTGGAACTGGAAATAGTCGTTGGGCATGAAACGGCTACAGCAGGGATTTGGTGGCCTCGATGGCCTCGTACCCCTCATCCACCAGCAGGCCTTTGCCCAGCGCGCTTTGTACGGCCAGCACGTCGCAGCGCTCGTTTTCGGCGTGGCCGGCGTGCCCTTTTATCCAGTGGAAAGTGACTTTGCGCTGCTTGTAGATGCGCAGGAAACGCCGCCACAGGTCCTCGTTGGCCTTCTTGCCGAAATCAGACTTCGCAGCCCAGCCGAATACCCATTTCTTCTCCACGGCATCGACCACATATTTCGAGTCGGACACGACACGGATGGGCAGGTCGGGGCGCGTCACGGCTTCGAGGCCGACAATCACGGCCAGCAGCTCCATGCGGTTGTTGGTGGTGCGGCGGAAGCCCTGGGTGAGCTCTTTCTCGTGGGGGCCGTAGCGCAGAATGGCGCCGTAGCCGCCCGGGCCGGGGTTGCCGCGGGCCGAGCCGTCGGTGAACAGATGAATCATCTTAAAAATTAGCCTTGAATAACTTGATGGCAATGGCCAGCAGAATCACGCCGAACACGCGGCGCAGCACGTCCTCGCCGGCTTTGCCGAGCTGGCGCTCAATCCAGGGGCTGGTTTTGAGCACGGCGTAGACGAACACGAGGTTGAGCAGGATGCCGACCAGGATGTTGGGCAGCGTGTAGGCGGCGCGCAGCGAGAGCAGCGTGGTCATGGTGCCGGCCCCGGTGATAAGCGGAAACGCCAGCGGCACGATGGAGCCGGTGCTGGCCGTGAGGTCGGAATGAAAAAGCTGGATGCCGAGTATCATTTCGAGCCCAATGAGGAAGATGATGACCGCGCCCGCCAGCGCAAAACTCTCGTTATCGACCCCAAACAACCGCAAAATGCTCTGGCCCAGAAACAGGAAGGCCACCATCAAACAGCCCGCCACGAAGGTGGCCAGCTCGGCCTTAATTTGCCCTTCGCGCTGCCGAATTTGGATGATTATCGGGATGGAGCCCACGATGTCAATCACCGCGAAGAGCGTGAGCGTGACGGAGAAGATTTGCTGGAGATTGAGCATGGGGAGGTTGCTTTAGGTAGGGGCGGGGCCTGCCCCCGCCCGCCGTTCGCGCCGTTGCAACGATTCCGTGCAACGGCGGGCGGGGGCAGGCCCCGCCCCTACAGCATATTATCCAGGGTATTCCTTCGCGAAAAACTGCACCAGGGCTTCCATTGCCGCATCGGGCACGGCGGGGAAGTTGGCGATGCGGATGGTGGTGTTTTTGAGCGGGCCGTAGCCGCTGCCCAGCTGCAGGCCCGCTTCCTTGGCTTTGGCTTTGATTTCCTCAATCAACCCGGCCTCGCCGCGCAGGCCGATGACGGTGGTGGAGCGGGTTTCGTAGTTGTGAATGAGGGGCGTGAGCGGGGTGGCCTGCTCGAAGAAGGCGTAGAGCTTTTCGGCGCGGTCGGCGAGGTGCTGGTGCACAGTTTTGATGGGCTCGCGGTCGGCCAGCACGCGGCTCATGAGGTAAATGCCCAGCACGTTGGGTGTGTAGTTGGTCTGGTGGTTGAGCATCTGGCTCAGCATGGCGGGCAGCGCGTTGTAGTGGGCGCGGTCGTTCACGAGCTTGGCCTGGGCCACGGCGCGGGGCGATAAAATCATCACGCCCAGGCCGGCGGGCAGCCCGAAGCACTTCTGCACCGAGCCGTACCAGATGTCGGCCTTGATGTATTTCAGGTTCAGACCGGCCAGCGAGCTGGTGGCATCCACGGCTAGCAGCGCCCCGCCGAGGCGGTTGTAGAGGTTCAGGATGAAGCCTTCACGGAGCTGGGTGGCGGTGCTGGTTTCGTTCTGGGTGATGCAGACGAGGTCGGTATCATCGGGGGCGAAGGGCAGGCTGGCGATGTCGGGCAGCTCATCGAGCCCGAAGCTGAGGCCCGTGCTGGCCGGCCGGATGGCCTTGGCGTACTTGTACCACTTCTCGCCGAAGTCGCCATTATAAAGGTGGAACGAGCGGCGGGGGGTGAGGCTCTGGGCCAGGATTTCCCAGCACTCGGTGGCCGAGCCGGTGAACAGGACGGTGTAGTCCTGCGGCACGTTGAGCTTGGCTTTGAGGTCGGCCACGGTCTGGCGGACCAGGGCGGTCACTTTTTCGGAGCGGTGCGGGGCCGAGAGCCAGCCCTCGTCAAAGGCATCGGTGAGGTACTGCCGAACGGCGGGATATACGGCCGAAGGCCCGGGATTGAAAGTATACATGAGGAAGAAAGGCTAGAGGAGAGGGGCGCCGCCGCCGCAAAGGTAGCGGCTACGGAAAGTGCCACGAGAATGATTTTACGGCGCAATGGTCGTTCCAACGCCAAAACATTCTTCCCATTGCTTCACCCCCGGTTTCCAGCTCTTTGCCGACTGTTTACACCTCTTAGCTAATAGTTTCAGCCATTTTGTTTCCTGTTTCTACTGCTTAGCTATTGCCTTCTACCTCTTTGTCGTTTGTTTCCAGTGTTAAGCTACTTTTTTCAAGCATAATGCTACTATTTTCCATATCATAGTTGCGGTTTTTCACTGATGGAAAACCGCAACTATGATATAACAAACCGCCGCATGATGCTGGAAACTGATAGCAAAAAGCCGGAAATCATCTTCATTACCCCGGAAACCGATAACTATCAGTCATCAGACCCGAAAGCCCACCCGTTTGGGCGTCTGGTTCACGAACCACTGCACGGCGAGACGGTAGCTTTCGAGCCCGAAGCCGCTGATGCTGCCGGCGCAGTGCCGCCCAAAGAGGCTTTTCTGGCGGAAGTCCTCGCGGGCGTGCAGGTTGCTCAGGTGCACCTCCACCACGGGCGCGCTGATGGCGGCCACGGCATCGGCCAGGGCCACGCTGGTGTGGGTATAGCCCCCGGCGTTGAGCACGATGCCGTGGTGAATGAAGCCGACTTCGTGCAGCTTGTCGAGAATCGCGCCCTCGTGGTTGGATTGAAACTGCGTGAGCTTCACTTGCGGGAAGGCTTCTTCGAGCTCGGGGAAAAAGTCTTCGAAGGAGCGGTTGCCGTAGATGCCGGGCTCGCGGCGGCCGAGCAGGTTGAGGTTGGGGCCGTTTATTATCAGGAGGTCCACTTTAATTATGAATTAGAAATTATGAATTATGAATTGGGGGTGGCGTTTGTTTTTGCATTGGTTTTGGTCGAAAGCAGGATGCTGGACAGCAGCTTGCTGATTTCGAGATTATGGATGTGAATAGAATCAAAAGCCTCAGTGGGCAAAAAGTCGTTGTCATGCAGTAGGCGCAGCCAGTAGGAGGTTTCCCGCGCTTCCTTTGCAGCGATATTGAGCTTGTTGATGAAGTCGGCAGTAGAGCTGGCCGCCAGTGCCTCCTCTACATTGGCCCCAATGGAAGTGCCACTTCGGAGGAGTTGTTTTGATAGCACGAACTCCCGTTGCTCGCCTACCAGATACTTGTAAGCCTTAATAATGCGCGAAGCAAACGCATACGACTTCTGCTGAATAATATTCTCCTTCATCCCGCAAATAACTCATAATTCATAATTCCGAATTTATAATTAAATATGACCTGGCCAATTTCTATTAAGCAATTCGACGGCTACCTGCGCCTCGAAAAATCCCTCTCGCCCAACTCCGTGGAGGCCTATGTGCGCGACATCACCAAGCTCCAGCAGTTTCTCATTATTCAAAAGCTGCACGTCGGCCCCACGCAGGTGAGCACCGAAGTGCTGCGCGAATTCCTCAACACCCTGCAAGGGCTGGGCCTGAGCGCTACCTCGCAGGCCCGCACACTCTCGGGCCTGAAGGCGTTTTTCAGCTTCCTCATCATGGAAGACCTGCTGAAACTTGACCCCACCGATACTCTCGAAGCCCCCAAAACCGGCCGCCACCTGCCCGATACCCTCAGTTACCCCGAAGTAGAGCAGCTTCTGGCCGCCATCGACCTGAGCACCGACGAAGGCCTGCGCACCCGCGCCCTGCTCGAAGTGCTCTACTCGTCCGGCCTGCGCGTGAGCGAGCTCTGCGACCTGCGCCTGAGCAACATCTATACTGACGAAGGCTTTATGAAAGTAGTGGGCAAGGGCAACAAGGAGCGCCTCGTGCCCGTGGGCCGCGAAGCCCTCAAGCACCTCAACTTCTACCTCAGCGGCGTGCGCGGGCATTTGGATATCAAGCCGGGAAGCGAAGATTTCGCTTTCCTGAGCAAGAATGGCCGGCCGTTGTCCCGCATCACGGTCTTCACCACCCTCAAGAAACTGGCCGAGCAGGCGGGGCTGCGCAAAACCATCAGCCCGCACACGCTGCGCCATTCCTTCGCCACCCATTTGATAGAAGGAGGGGCCGACCTGCGCGCCGTGCAGGAGATGCTGGGCCACGCCAGCATCACGACCACCGAGATTTATACGCACTTAGATAGAGACTTTCTGCGGCAGGTGATTACCGAGTTTCATCCGCGCAGTTAGGATGGGGTGGGGGAGGGATGCCGAACGAAACTCCCCTCCTTACCAAGGAGGGGACGCTGGCGCGAAGCGGCAGCTGGGGTGGTTGTGGCGTCTGCATCAGTTATTACGGAATGTAGCCTTACAAAAACTGCGCAACGCCCACAACCACCCCCGTCCGAGGCTGCGCCTCGAACATCCCCTCCTTGGTAAGGAGGGGAGTTGTCGTTCCGATACCTCGATTTAATTCATCTGTCCGTTTACCGCCCGCATTGTGTAAATTTGACCTTTCTGCACCCGTCGAATGGCCGATAATCGTTATAAAAACCCTCCCGCCGGCCCCTCGGCTAACCGCCCGAACGAGCCCAAGGCCAACCGGCGCAACGAGCCGCGCCCCAACGGCCCGGCCCCCGAGCCCGCTCCCGCCGCCCGCCCAGAGCCCCGCCCCGCCGCCGCCAACGTGCCCAAAGCCGCCCGCGCCGCCCAACAAGCCCCCATTGCCAAACCCGCCAAGCCGCCCCGCGCCCCTCGCGGCCCCCTGCCCGGCGTAGGCAACCTGCTGAGCCTGCTGCGCGACCGTCGTTTCCACCTTTTCGTGGGCTTCGGGCTGCTGCTGGGCAGCCTCTATCTCACCATCGCCTTCACCTCCTTCCTCTTCACCGGCCACGCCGACCAGAGCGTGGTGGGGGCCATGAGCACCATCCCGGTGCGGGAAGCCGGGGCCGAATCGCACAACTGGCTGGGCCTGCTCGGGGCCTGGGCCGCCGAGCTGTTCATCTACAAACTGTTTGGGGTGGCGGCGTTCGCACTCATTCCCATCGTGTTTTTCCTGGGGTATAAGATTGTGTTCCGCGCCGCGCCGGTTTCGGTGAGCTACATCCTGGCGCTGGGCCTGTTCAGCATGGCCTGGCTGAGCATTTTGCTCGGCTACGTGGTGGTGTCGTTGGCTGCGCCGGGGGCTGACCCCGTGCTTGCTCACCGCCTCGATTTCCTGTGCGGTGGCGTGGGTTTTGAAGCTGCTTCCTGGCTCGACAGCCTCATCGGCTGGGGCACGGTGCTGTTGCTGGCCTTCGCCCTGATATCGTTCGTGGTGTTCTTTTTCAACGTCACCAGCCTCAACCTGGGCCGCTTCCGCAGCCTCAGCACCGAGGACGATGCCGACGAAGACGCCGAGCTGGAAGCCGAAATTGCCGCCGAGCAGGCTGCGGCGGTGGCCCCTCCGGTTGCTCCCGCCGCCCCGGCCATGACGCTGAAAACCCGCCCGGCCGCGCCGGAGATTACGGCTACTACTTCCGCCACAGTTGCGGCCGGCGGTATGCAGGCCGCCGGCCCTTCTTTGGAACTTGATGAGGATGACGACACCGATGAGGCTTCGGTATTTGTAAAAGAATATGAGCCGGCCCCCCGGCCCGGCGCTGGACTGCCACTGGCCGTGGCCGGCGCAGTGGTTGCACCAGCGGCGGGAGCAGCTATGGGCGCGGCTACTTCGGCTGCAGCCGCCGCTTCGACGGTAGCAGCCGCGTTGCCGCTGGCCGTTTCTGGCCCGTCGTTCTCCATCGAAATGCCAACGGCGGAGGAGGAATTGGCCGTAGTAACTAGCGTGCCCGCGTCCACCATTCCCACGCCGCTTTCGCTGGCTGATTTGGCCGATGGCGACGCGCCCTTGCCGGCTTCGCGCCCTGTGCTGCCAATGCCTGCCGCCCGCCCGCTCGAAATCACCGTGCCCGGCCGCGACGACCTCGACCCCAACGCCGGGGCCGACATCGCCGCCGTGGCCGATGAGGACGAAGATGCCGACGCCATGCCTGCCGGCAACTACGACCCCACGCTGGACCTCGCGCGCTTCCAGTTCCCCACCCTGGAGCTGCTCAACGACTACGGCATCGCCAAGGCCCAGGTAACCAAGGAAGAACTCGAAGCCAACAAAGACCGCATCGTGGAGACGCTGGGGCACTACGGCATCAGCATCGCCAGTATTAAAGCCACTATCGGCCCTACGGTTACGCTCTATGAAATCGTGCCTGAGGCCGGTGTGCGTATCTCCAAAATCAAGGCCTTGGAAGATGATATCGCGCTGAGTCTGGCCGCGCTCGGCATTCGTATCATCGCGCCAATTCCGGGCAAGGGCACCATTGGTATCGAGGTGCCGAATACGAAGAAGGAAATGGTGAGCATCCGCTCGGTGCTGGGCTCGGAAAAGTTCGCCAAGACCGAAATGGACCTGCCCATTGCCTTCGGCCGTACCATCACCAACGAAGTATTCGTGGCCGATTTGGCCAAAATGCCCCACTTGCTGATGGCCGGGGCCACGGGTCAGGGCAAGTCGGTGGGCTTGAACGTGATTCTGGCCTCGCTGCTCTACAAGCGCCACCCCGCCACGCTGAAATTCGTGCTCGTCGACCCCAAAAAGGTGGAATTGAGCATTTTCAATAAGATTGAGCGCCACTACCTGGCCAAGCTGCCCGACACCGACGAGGCCATCATCACCGACACCAAGAAGGTGGTGAACACGCTGAATTCGCTCTGCATGGAGATGGACCGGCGCTATGACCTCCTCAAAGAAGCCGGCTGCCGCAACCTCAAGGAGTATAACGCCAAGTTCATTGAGCGCCGCCTCAACCCCAAGAAAGGCCACCGCTTCCTGCCCTTCATCGTGCTGGTAATCGACGAGCTGGCCGACCTCATGATGACGGCCGGCAAGGAAGTGGAAACGCCTATTGCCCGTCTCGCGCAGCTGGCCCGCGCCATCGGCATTCACCTCATCGTGGCCACCCAGCGCCCTTCGGTGAACGTGATTACCGGCATCATCAAGGCCAACTTCCCCTGCCGCATCTCCTTCAAGGTGACCAGCAAAATCGACTCGCGCACCATCCTGGACACCGGCGGGGCCGACCAGCTCATCGGCCAGGGCGACATGCTGTTCTCGGCCGGGTCCGACCTGATTCGGGTGCAGTGCGCCTTCATCGACACGCCGGAAGTGGACCGCGTCTGTGACTTCATCGGCGAGCAGCAGGGCTACTCCGATGCCTACCTGCTGCCCGAAGTTGCCGGGGCCGACGGCGATGCCGGCAGTGGCAACGAGGAAATGGACCCCTCGGAGCGCGACTCCATGTTTGAGGACGCGGCCCGCTGCATCGTGCTGCACCAGCAGGGCAGCACCTCGCTTTTGCAGCGCAAGCTCAAGCTGGGCTACAACCGTGCTGGCCGTTTGATTGACCAATTGCAGCATGCCGGCATCGTGGGACCGTTCGAGGGCAGCAAGGCCCGCGATGTACTTATTCCGGATGAGTATCAATTGGAGCAATTACTCAATTCCATGAAATAGCGCCGAATGGCACGAGTACCGCGAAATTTTATTTCGCGGTACTCGTGCCGAGGTAGCTTTTTTTTCTTCATCGGCGCTTCATTGGCATTTTGGCCGGACGTTTGTTAAACGAAATCCGTATGAGGCTTTTCAAGCCCAGCACTAGCGTCTTTTGAACTCTCTTCTTCTAATGAAAAAATCAATTTCTTTCCTGTTGCTCGCGGTTTCGCTGGCCTTGCCCGCCGCCGCCCAGCAGGACCCCAAGGCCGGTAAAATTCTCGACCAGATGAGCGCCAAATACCAGGCGCTGAAAGCCTTTCAGGCTACTTTTACCCAAACGCTGGAAAACCCCAGCGCTAAAGTGAAGCAGAACATCAACGGCGACATTGTGGTGAGCGGCCAGAAATTCCGCCTCAAAATCAGCGGCCAGGAAGTCATCAACGACGGCAAAACCACCTGGACCTACCTGAAGAACGAAAACGAGGTGAACATCTCCGATTCGGACCCGGATTCGCAGGAAATGTCGCCTTCCCAGATTTATACGATGTATAAAAAGGGCTATAAGTACAACTACGTGCAGCAGGTGACGGAAAGCGGCGAGCCGCTCGACGTGATTGAGCTGGCCCCCGAAAACCGCCAGAATGACGTGTTCAAAGTACGGTTGAAGGTGCGGAAGAAGGACGCGTCGGTGAAAAGCTGGCAGATGTTCAAGAAAAACGGCAACCAGTACACCTTCCTCATCAAAAACTTCAAGCCCAACCCGCCCACCGATGCCGGTACGTTTGCCTTCGACAAGGCCAAGTACAAAGGCGTGAAGGTAGTGGACCTGCGCTAATCTTCGGAAATAACGTGATTTGAGAAACGGCCCGCTTCGAAAGAGGCGGGCCGTTTTACATTTGCCCCATGCGCGAAGATTTCTACCACTACGTCTGGCAGCACCAGTATTTTGATAAGGCCGACCTGCGCACGGCCGACGGCGAGGAAATCCAGGTATTGAAGCCCGGCCACCGCAACGCCGACGCCGGCCCCGATTTTCTGAATGCCCGCCTGCGCGTGGGCGACGTGGAGTGGAATGGCGCGGTAGAAATCCACCTCCGCGCCTCCGACTGGACCCGCCATAACCACCAAATCGACCCCAAATACGACCAGGTAATTCTGCACGTAGTGGGCCAGCACGATGCCGACGTGGCCCGCACCAATGGCAGCCTGATTCCCGCGCTGGCCCTGCAAACCCGCCTCGCCCCCGAGTTGCTGACGCGCTACCAGGCCCTGGTGGATGCGCCCGCCGCCGCGCCCTTGCCCTGCGCTCCGCTGCTTAATCTGGTGCCCGAAATCACCCGCACGATGATGGCCGAGCGCGCCCTGCTGGAGCGCGTGGAGCGTAAAGCCGACGACGTGATGGCCCTGCACCAACACCTCGGGCAGGACTGGGAGGCCACCGCCTACCACGCGCTGATGGCCGCTTTCGGCTTCCAGAAAAATAGCGAGCCACTGGCCCGTCTGGCCAAATCCCTGCCGCTGGCCGTGTTGCGCCGCCACCGCCACGACCAGCGTCAGCTCGAAGCCCTGCTATTCGGGCAAGCCGGATTCCTGGTTGATAATGAGGAGACTGTCACCGATGACTACATCCGGGACTTGAGGCAGGAATATGAGTTTCTGCGGCACAAATACAGCCTGGCGGATGCCGCCCTGGCCGTACATGAGTGGAACTACCTGCGTCTGCGGCCGGCCAACTTTCCGCCCGTGCGGCTGGGCCAGCTGGTGGGCTTGCTCCATGCCCGGCCGGCCTTGTTCGATGCCTTGCTCACGGCTCAAAGCGTGGCCGCGCTGACGGAATTTTTCCAGGCACCCGCGCCGGCGTACTGGCGGGCGCACTTCCGGCCCGGCCGGCCGGGCAAGGTGCCGGGCCTCGGCAAAAGCAGCATCGACCTGCTCATCACCAACGTGGTGGTGCCGCTGCGCGTGGCCTATGCCCGCTACGTAGGCAAACCCGAGGTAGTAGAAAGCAGCGTGGCCCTGCTGAGCGAGCTGCCGGCTGAGCACAACCAATACACCGACGTGTACGCAGACCTGGGCTTTGCCCACCGCACAGCGGCCGACTCGCAGGGCCTGCTGGCATTGCATAAATCTTATTGTGCCCCGCGCCGCTGCCTGCACTGCGCCATCGGCAGCCGGCTGGTGCAACAACCCCGCGTGGTCCGGTGAAAATAGCACTGGCCATTTTGCTCAATGCGGGCCTGCTGGCCGGGCTGCTGCCGTGGCTGTGGCGGCAGTGGCGCGAGGCCCCGGCCGCTTGGTGGCGGGCTGCGTTGGTGATGGGCCTGGGGGGGCGCATAGCCATGGGCCTGATGCGCAACTGGGATTTGCAGCTTGATGCCAAGTTCATGAATGACCTGAGCCAGCCCATCACGGCGCAGCTCTGGGCGCATCCGGCCCAGGCCTGGCAGACGCTTACGCAAGCCGTGACGCTCATTCATATCATCAATTACACAGCTGTTTTTCAGGGATTTTCCAATACTTGGTTCTTCATCAAAGTGCTGGCGTTTCTGAACCTATTTTCGGGCGGCATGGGCTGGCTGAACGGATTCTACCTGAGCCTGTTCACGTTTGTGAGCAGTTGGCAATTGGTGCGGGTGCTGGCCCGGGTATTCCCGGCCACGCCGCCTGGGGCAGGGGCGGTGGCGTTTTTGCTGTGGCCATCGGTGTGGTTCTGGGCCACGGGGCTGAGCAAGGAATCACTGTTAGTCGGCACCGGAGCATGGCTGACGGCGTTGGTGCTGGAACGGCTGTATGATGAGCCCGGGCATCGGCCACCCGCCCCCTGGTGGAGCCGGGCCGGCTGGTGGCTGGCTGTCGTACTATTGGCCTACGTCCACTTCAAAATGCGCTACTTTTTTGCCGCGCCGCTGCTGGCCGTGCTGGTGGGCATAGCGCTGGTGCGTGGCCTGCAGGTGCGCGGGCTGGCGCGGACCCGCTGGGCGCAGGCCGTGGCGCTGCTGGCGGTGCTGGGCTCCGGCCTGTGGATGGCCCAACAGATGAGCGTGGCCTTCAGCGTGAATAAATTTACCAACCAGGTGGTGCGCGTGTACACCTCCGACCTGCCCAAACTGGTGGGACGGCCCCATTTCGAATACCCCGACCTGCGCCCCACGCTGGAAAGCGTGCTGAGCTACGCCCCGCTGGCCGTGGCCAATACCCTCACGCGACCCTACCTGGGCGAGTCCCGCGACCTGCGGCTAGCCGCCGCCGGGGCCGAAAACCTGCTCCTGTTGGTCGTGGTGATGGTGGCCGCCGTGGGTGCGGTGCGGGGCCGGGCAGGCCACCTGCCGTTTGTGCTGGGGCTGGGGCTGGTGATTTTTTGCATCGTACTGGCGGCTTTGATGGGGCTGACGACGCCCAACCTGGGCTCGCTGCACCGCTACCGCAGCGACCTGATGCCCTACCTGGTGCTGCTGCTGCTGCAAAACGGCTATGCGGCGGCGGCGTTACGGCGGCTTGGATTTCGGGACAAATAGCCCTTGGTCCAATCCTCACGTCGTTCCAAAATCACCCCTGCGGCGCGTGCCGTACCTTTGCACGTCCGGGCCTGGCCGCGGCGCAATTTGCGGCCCGCCGGCCCGGCCTCCCTCATCCGAATTCCCTCCATGGAAAACCCCGTTATCATTCTTGGTGCCCAAACCGTGGGCACCGCCGCCCTCGACGCGTTTCTTTCCAACGACGTGGTCGTGTACTGTATGCTCGACGACGATAAAAAGCTGCAAGGCACCGAGCTGCTCGATGTGCCCGTGATGGGCAATACCGACGACGGCGAGTTGCTGAAACTCCTCGGCAAGAAGTGCGAAGTTTTCGTGGCCACCGAAGACACCGCCAGCCGCCGCAGCCTCACCCAGATGCTACGCACCGAGTACGAAGCTGTGCCCGTAAACGCCATCCACGAGCGCGCCAGCGTGTCGAACCACGCCACTCTGGGCCACGGCAACTACATCGGCCCCAACGCCGTGGTAGCCGCCACCGCCACCCTCGGCGATGGCTGCCTGGTGGGCGCCAACGCTGTGGTAGAAGCCCGCGCCACCGTGGGTGACTACGCCCAACTGGGCAGCGGTGCCCTGCTCGGAGCCGATACCAAAGTAGGCGAACAAGCCTTCATCGGTGCCGGTGCCGTGGTAGTGGCCGGCGTGAAAATCGGCGACAAGGCCCGCGTCGGGGCCGGCTCGGTGGTAGTGGCCGACGTGGCCAACGGCCAGACGGTATTCGGCAACCCGGCAGTGAAAGTCTGAAGAGAATTATGAGTTATGAATTAGAAATTATGAATGCCTGGTTAGCGCGTTACTCATAATCTCTAATTCATAACTCATAATTTAAAATTCATAATTAAATATGTATCAGGTTCTTCTTTACTATTGCTATACGCCGCTCGAAAACCCTGAGCAGTTCCGCGATGAGCACCACCGCTTGTGCCTGGCGCTGGATTTGCGCGGGCGCATCATCGTAGCGGCCGAGGGGCTGAACGGCACGGTATCGGGCACGCGCGAAAGCTGCGCCGCCTACATGGCCGCCGTGAAAGCCGACCCGCGCTTCGCCGCGCTGGAGTTCAAGGTGGACGACGTGGAAGCTCACACCTTCCAGAAGCTGCACGTGCGGGTGAAATCCGAAATCGTGCACAGTAGCCTGCACCATGTGCGGCCCCACGAGAAAACCGGCCAGCATCTTTCGCCCGAAGAATTCAAAGCCCTGAAGGACCGCGACGATGTGGTGGTGGTCGACGTGCGCTCTGACTACGAGTATAACCTCGGCCGTTTCAAAAACGCGGTGACGCTGGATATCGAGAATTTCCGCGATTTCCCCGACCGCATCGAGCGCCTCAAGGAGTTCAAGGATAAGAAAATCCTGACCTACTGCACCGGCGGCGTGAAGTGCGAAAAAGCCAGCGCCTACCTTCTAGAGCAGGGTTTCGAGAACGTGTACCAGCTGCACGGCGGCATCATCAAGTACGGCATTGAGGCCGGAGGCGAGGATTTCGACGGTCAGTGCTACGTGTTCGACAACCGCGTGGCCGTTGACGTGAACCGCGTGAACCCCACCGTGATATCGCGCTGCCACCACTGCCATCAGCCCAGCGCCCGCCTCATCAACTGCGCCAACCCGCACTGTAACGCCCACCTGCCACTCTGCGAAAGCTGCGGCGAAACCCTGCAAGGAGCCTGCTCCGAAGCCTGCGCCCAGCATCCCGACATGCGCGTGTACGACGGTACCGGCACCTACCCCAAGCTCAGCAACCACTATAACCCGGCCCAGGGCCTCGCTTCCTACAAAGCCTGAATTTAGTAGTCTGTATTGAATAGTCAGTGGCGGTATTTGCTGTCAATTTTCTTTTCTTGCCGATTATTCCGCTGTCTGATTTCTGACTACTCAACACCGACCACGATGTCAATTCCCAATTCCGAGCTCATCCTCAATCCCGACGGCAGCATTTACCACCTCAATCTGCTGCCCGACCACATTTCCGACACCATCCTCACCGTGGGCGACCCGGCGCGGGTGGCTCAGGTCAGCCGGCATTTCGATTCAGTTGAGTTCGAAACTACGCACCGCGAATTCGTGACCCACGTGGGCTACTACCGCGGCAAGCGCCTCACCGTGCTCAGCACCGGTATGGGCACCGACAACATCGACATCGTGATGAACGAGCTTGATGCGCTGGTCAACATCGATTTCATGGCCCGTGAAGTGCGTCCCGCCGAGGAGCGCCTGAGCCTGCGCATCATCCGGCTGGGCACCAGCGGCAGCCTGCAGGCCGATGTGCCCATCGGCACCATGCTGGCCACCGAGCACGCCGTGGGCCTCGACAGCCTCATGCAATTCTACCCCCTCATGGAAACCGGCCTCGAAACCGAAGTAGCCACCGAGCTGCAAAAGAGCCTGGGCCTGTCCTTCACGCCCTACGTGGTGCGCGGCTCCGACCTGCTGCGCGAGCAGTTGGGCGCGGGCATGACCATGGGCAACACGCTCACTTGCCCCGGCTTCTACGGCCCCCAGGGCCGCAGCCTGCGCCTGCCCCTGCGCCAGCCCGACTATATCTCCCGCCTCCAGAATTTCCGCCACCAGAGCGGCGAAGGCGAATTCCGTCTCAGCAATTTCGAGATGGAAACGGCCGGCTACTATTCCTTGGGCCGCCTGCTGGGCCATGAGGTGTTGTCGTTGAACGCCATCGTGGCCAACCGCGCCACCGGCGAGTTCGCCGAGAATGCCGGTGCCGTGGTTGATGCCATGATTGAGCGCACACTCCAGCACTTGGTGGCGAAGTAAGGGCAGGAGAGCTGCAAAGGCAGTACCAGCCAGAACAAATAAAAACGGTCATGCTGAGCGCAGCCGAAGCATCTCTACCGCAATAGTAAATGAATACTTGCGTGGCAGAAATACTTCGGCTGCGCTCAGCATGACCGTTCTGCTTTTCTTTTTGGCCGAAATCGACTAATAAAAATCGAATCCCAGCACCGCCCGCAACGGCAGCGAGGAGCCAGATTTCAATGTAAGATGCTCGGCATCGGCGGCCCAGATGGTGGTGGCCACGCGCTTGGTCGCGCCGTCGGCCGTCTGGAAATAGATGTCGAGCTTGCCGTGGTAGGCGTTGCCCAGGGTCACGGCGCGGTCGGCATCGGCGCGGCGGCGCTGGCGGTCGGCTTCGTTGGGCAGCACATCGTCGTGGCCGAAGTGCATGGTGGCTATTTCTTCCTTCTCAACAATCTCAACAGTATCAGTAGGATAGGTAAAAGACATGGCGGTAATAGGTAAGCGGGTGGGTGGAGGAGATGGGGGCAAAGTGCCCCCATTGGTCTATCCAAACGATAAACTACCCGCCGAAGTCTGATTTTTCGATGAAAATTTCTAGGGCAGCTGCGCCAGAAATTCCATCGTGTCCACGCGGTCGGCGTACTCGTCCACGCCCGGTGCCTGGGCTTTGCCAAACGGCACGCTGCCCGCAAACCGCCCACTGGCCGACACCACGCACTGCGTCTGGGCCGCCACGTCGGTGAGCTGGTCTACGAGGTCAACTTCGCTGGCATATTCGGTGTAGTGCACCACCGAAATGGGCGACACCAGCGCCGCGTTGCGCGTGAGCAGCAAGAAGCCGGTGTCGTAGTGCGGCACCGCATTCACCAGCAGAATACTCTTGTTGTAGTCGTAGTTATTGTTGTATTTGTGGTGGTTAAGCACATGCTCGAAACCTTGCAGCGCATCGAGCAAAGGCACGAAATCATAGCCCTCGGGCACGAACAACTTGCTCACATTGCGACAGCCGAGGCCGTAGTATTGAAAAATATCCGGCCCCAGCAGGGCCAGTTCCGCGCCGGTTTCCTGGCCCGTGAGCACGGCCACGCTGGTCCGGTTGCGACGGATGAGGTGGGGCCGCTGGCCAAAATAAAACTCAAAGTATCGCGCCGTATTATCCGAGCCGGTGGCGATGAAAGCATCGGCCGCGTTCAGGCGCGGCAGCACTTTGATAAAATCTGTGAAGCGCGGCTCAATCCTCACCAGCTCCTCTATCAGCAAGGTCATCAGCATGGTATCGTCAGCGCTGAGTTTGGCCAGCAGGACGTGGCCGCTGAGCAGCACGCACAGCAGGTCGTGGAAGCCGACCATGGGAATGTTACCGGCCATCACCACGCCTACTTGGTGCACGGTGGTAGGTTCGGTGGGGTAGCGGGCGGCCCAGTGGCGCAGCGGCTCTTCGGCCAGCAGGTGCGCGATGCCGGCCACGGCGGCCGTTACGTTGGGAAGGTCGAACCAGGCATTTTGGTTGCGGGCGCGGGCCGCTAGGGTGGTCAGCTCATCGGTAGAAAGTGTGGTGAGGCGCTGGCCGAGGGCCACAAATGCCGCTAGGCGTTCGGAATGATTCATGAGAAAAGGGGAGGGCGCGGACTGCCAAAAGGACCCGCACGGAAGATTACCCGGCAAAATTGGCTCAAACTGTGCAAACCCAGCCGTTGTTGGTTAATTTTGCAGGCCCAAAGAACGGCGCGGGGCGGGCGTTTTACGTAAAGCTCCCTCGTTCTGCTTTGGTTTCCTCACTTCACCTCCCGAACCCCGACGCCCCATGGCCATCATGATAACCGACGAGTGCATCAACTGTGGTGCCTGCGAGCCGGAATGCCCCAACAATGCTATTTACGAAGGCGGCGCGCAGTGGCGCTGGGCCGATGGCACCACGCTGAAAGAAGTAACCGCCGCCGATGGCACCGTAGTGTCGGGTACCGCCCCGCAAACGCCGGTTTCGGACGAGTATTACTACATCGTATCGGATAAATGCACCGAGTGTGTAGGCTTCCACGAAGAGCCGCAGTGCGCCGCCGTGTGCCCCGTAGATTGCTGCGTGGACGACCCCGACTACCGCGAAACCCGCGAACGTCTCCTCGAAAAGAAAGATTGGCTGCACATTGCTGCCTAACCTGTTCGCCAGCAATTTTTGCTCAAAAAGAAAGGCCGGTTCCTATACAGGAACCGGCCTTTCTTTTTGAATTCATGGCTCAGGTGCCGCAGTTAAAGTATTTATCGTAAGCCGATTCGGGAATCAGGTTGAGCCGGCTCATGAGTTTGATGGGGCCGCGCAGCAGCTGGAGCAGCGCATAGTTGTTGGGGTAGTCGTGGAAGGTTTTGGGCGGGGCGGCCACAATGGCATCGAACTCGGCCCTCGTCAGCCCCAGGCGCTTGATGCAGAGCTGGATAACGGCTTCGTCCTCAATGGAATTGATGTGGGAAATGCGTTCCAGGGCATATTCCCGGCTCATCTGGCCCGAGCGTATTAGCGCCGAATAATTGAACAGCCGCCGGTCGATGTTAAACTTGACGCGGTTGAGGTAGTAAATCAGACTCTGGTAAAGGTCATCGGAATAATGCGCGCCGGGGCTTTTCCAAGCCAACTCGCGCACCAGCAGCTCATCGACCTCGGTGCGCACATAATCAAGGTGATAGAGTAGCGTCACAGTTTTAATACGCCGCACAAAAGCGTAGTAAAACATCTCCTTGATGCCCAGATTGAAGCCCGGGTCTGCAGGCTGCCAGCGCCGTAGCGGCACCGTGCCGAACTGCTTGTGCACAGCCCGCAGGTAGCGGCCATCCAGAAAATTCCAACTCAGCGGAGCAATGCCCTCGGTGCGAAACGACTGGCCGATAATCAGGTGCCGAATACCTTCCTTGGCCGCCACGCCATACAAGGCGGTGGCAATGCCCAGGTCGGTGCCTTCCTCCATATCGGGCACGGAGGCTTTCAAAAAGGCAATTTTCAGGTCTTTCGACTCCCGCCAGTCCGAGGTAATGGTGCGCAGCTCCACGCCCAGGCGCTGGCAGGTGCGCACCATGTTTTCGCCGGCCACAGGATTGCCGAAGCCGTCGTTGAAATGCACCGCCAGCGGGCGCAGCTTGAGCTGGGTGACGCAGTACCATAGCGTGTAGGTGCTGTCGCGGCCGCCGCTCACGCCCACCACGCAATCATAGCGGCGCTTGCGGCCGGCTTGGCGCATCTCTTCGGCTTGGCGTCGCACGGTTTCGCGGCCGGCTTCGCCAAGTGGGAAAGCCGTTTCCATGCGGTCATGCACTTCGCAAAAAGAGCAGGTGCCTTCCGAATCAAAAGTGATGCCCGGCGCAGTGGTATCCATCACACACCGGGCGCATCGCTGATAGTCAGCCGCTGAATCCGTTGTGGCAAGGAGGTCCTGGGAGCGTAATTGTGTTAGCAATGGAGGTGGAAATAAGGGGGCTGTATAGAGAAATATGGGTGTACAGCAAAGACGAATTGTGAGGCACTTCGGGTGGGTGGTAGTTAAACGGAAAGCAAGGATTTCGGTAGGAAATAATAATTCTGAAGCAGGTGTTTAAGGCAACTGGTCGAAGCGGTAGCCTTTGCGCTGGAGCATGAGGCCGATATCGGTGCCGCGCTCCGGGCGGTGGGGACGGGCCAAGTCGGCCACCACCAGCTGGCCGGCAAACTCATTGAACGCCCCCTGCGCACGCACGCCGTGGGCATCAACGGCCAGGGAGCAGCCCACGCTTTTCTTGCCCTCATACGGCCCGCCCACGATGTAACCAACGGACGTTACACTGACCACCACTACGTTGTAAAGCTGGGCAAGGATGGAAAACGGCTTCACCCATTTCTCCTGATAGGGGTCGTGCTCCTCGGTGATGGAGTAATCCACGGTCCATGAGGCCGGCGCGATGATGAATTCGGCGCCCATCCGGGCCAGGGTGTGGCCAATGGGCAGCCCGTCGAGGTAGTTGTCGGCGCAGATATTCACCCCGATTTTGCCCAGTGGCGTGTCCACCACGTTCAGCGTCTGGCCCACGGCGTAGTACGGCTGCTCAACATCCAAGAGGTTTATCTTGTGATACTTCACGATGATGTTGCCTTGAGGGTCGATGAGAATAGCGGCGTTGAAGTTGCGGCCATCGGCGGCGCGCTCAGTGAGGCCGGCGCACACGTAAATCTTGTGGAGGGCCGCCGCTTCGCACAGCATATTGCTATACATGCCGGGAATGGGTTGGGCCTCGTAGAGGGCGCTGGGGTGCGTCCAGGCAAAATCCAGGGTTTCCGGCAGGAGCACCAACTCACAATTTTGGGCGGCGGCTTCGGCAATCTGCTCCACGGCCCGAGCTAGGTTGCGGGCGGGCTCGCCGCCCTCTACCAGCAGTTGCCCCAGGCCAATGCGCAGGGTGCCAATCGGGGCCGGCACTTCGGGCAAAGCCGGAACCGGAGGCACAGGTTTGCGAAAAGAAAAGAGCGAAGCCATGAATTATTGCTAAAAACCACACTGAATCATTCGGAAGGTACAAAGAGCAGATTAAACTTTAAGCCCTGAGTACTGTCGGCAACTTTCAAAATGATAAGCTTTTATTGGGCTTGGGGCAATATGATTTTGGATAATAAAAATATTAAAAATTTAACATGTCATTGAAATTCAGTGCAAATGGACGGAGATTGAATGGTTTTTGGCAAGGATGGCTGGCGGGCGTTAAAAGCATTGCCAGTGGGGTGACAACGGAGAACTTTCTGTGGATTTGGTGAAGTCGTCTGGTAGTAGGACAGGGTAATAAGTTGGGTTGGGCCTAATTGCTTATTCTGCCGCAGTTCTAATGCCTATTTTTGTTGCTTCTGCTACTTGCACAACTCCCCATGTCCCTCGCCACCACCTATTCGCCTACCGACGTTGAAGCCAAATGGTACCAACGCTGGCAGGAGCAGGGCTTTTTCAAAGCCAAACCCAACCCCAAGAAGAAGCCTTATACCGTAGTAATCCCGCCGCCAAACGTGACGGGCGTGCTCCACATGGGGCATATGCTCAACAATACGATTCAGGACGTGCTGGTGCGCCGAGCCCGCATGCAGGGCAAGGAAGCCTGCTGGGTGCCCGGTACCGACCACGCCAGCATCGCCACCGAGGCCAAAGTAGTAGCCTTGCTGAAAGAGCAGGGCATCAATAAAACCGACCTCACCCGCGAGCAATTCCTCAGCCACGCCTTCGAGTGGAAGGACAAGTACGGCGGCATTATTCTGGAGCAGCTCAAGCAGCTCGGTGCCTCGTGCGACTGGGACCGCACGCGCTTCACGATGGAGCCGGATTTGACCGATGCCGTGCTCCGCGTATTTGTGGACCTGTATAACAAAGGCCTGATTTACCGTGGCGTGCGCATGGTGAACTGGGACCCCGAAGGCCGCACCGCCATTTCCGACGAGGAGGTGATTGCCAAGGATGTGCAGGCCAAAATGTACTACCTCAAATACGCCGTGGTAGGGCAGGAGGACCAGTTTCTGACCGTGGCTACGTCGCGCCCCGAAACCATCATGGCCGACGTGGCCGTGGCCGTGAACCCGAATGACCCGCGCTATGCCCACCTGGCTGGCCAGAAAGTGCGCATCCCCCTGCTGGGCCGCGAAATCCCGGTGATTTTCGACGAGTACGTGTCGATGGATTTCGGTACGGGTGCGCTGAAAGTGACGCCCGCCCACGACCTGAACGACTACGAGCTGGGCGTGAAGCACAACCTGCCCGTTATCGACATTCTGGCCGACAACGGCACGCTGAACGAGAAGGCCGTGCTCTACGTGGGCCAGGACCGTTTCGCGGCCCGCAAGCAGATTGCCAAGGACTTGCAGGAAGCCGGCTTGCTCGAAAAAATCGAGGAGTACGCCAGCATCGTGCAGACCTCGGAGCGCACCAAGGCCGTGATTGAGCCCAAGCTCAGTCTGCAGTGGTTCATGAAAATGGAGCAGATGGCCAAGCCCGCGCTCGACGTGGTGGAAAACGACACCGTGAAGCTGCACCCGCCCAAGTTCAAGAACATGTACCGCGCCTGGATGGAGAATGTGCGCGACTGGTGTATATCGCGCCAGCTCTGGTGGGGCCAGCAGATTCCGGCCTATTACCTGCCCGATGGCACGTTCGTGGTAGCCCTCACCGCCGAGGATGCCTTGCAGCAAGCCATTGCCCAAAGCGGCAAGGCCGACCTGCAACTGAGTGACCTGCGTCAGGACGAGGACGTGCTCGATACATGGTTCTCCTCGTGGCTGTGGCCGATTTCGGTATTCGACGGCTTCAAAGACCCCGACAACGCCGACATCAACTATTTCTACCCCACCAACGACTTGGTGACGGGTCCGGACATCCTCTTCTTCTGGGTGGCCCGCATGATAATGGCCGGCATTGAATACCGCCAGGAAGTGCCGTTCAAAAACGTGTACCTCACCGGTATTGTGCGCGACGCGCAGGGCCGCAAGATGAGCAAGCAACTCGGCAACTCGCCCGACCCGCTCGACCTCATTGCCCAGTACGGCGCCGATGGCGTGCGAACCGGCATGTTGTTCTCGGCTCCCGCTGGCAACGACCTGCTCTACGATGTGAAGCTGGTGGAGCAGGGCCGCAACTTCAGCAACAAGCTCTGGAACGCCTTCCGCCTCGTAAAAGGCTGGGAAGCCGATGCGTCGCTGCCCTTCGTGAATGAAAAGGCCGTGACGTGGTTTAATGCCAAGCTGCAAGCCGCCATTGTCGAGATGGACGACCATTTCGAGAAGTTCCGCATGTCGGATGCGCTGATGACCATCTACAAGCTGGTGTGGGACGATTTCTGCGCCCAGTACCTAGAAATGGTGAAGCCCGTCTACCAGCATCCCATCGATGCCGAGAGCCTGCGCCACACCACCGCCTACCTCGAAACGCTGCTCAAGCTGCTACACCCCTTCATGCCCTTCATTACCGAAGAGCTGTGGCACGAGCTGGCCGAGCGTGGCCCCCGCGACTACGTGACCGTGGCCCCCTGGCCCCGCGCCACCGCCCCCGCCAATACCGCCGAAACGCTGGCCAACATGGACAAGGCCCTAGCCATCGTAGCCGGCATCCGCACCGTGCGCAACCAGAAAAACCTCGGCCCCAACAAGCCGCTGACGCTGGTAGCTAAAACCGACGAGCCGCAACTCGTGACCGACTACGAAGGCATCATCCGCAAGCTGGGCAGCATTTCGGAGGTGAGCTTCGCCGATGCCGGCCCCGCCGCCTCGGTAAGCTTCGTGCTGGGCGGCAGCGAGTTCTTCATCCCCCTCGAAGGTCACATCGACATGGCCGCCGAGCGCACCCGCCTCGAAAAAGAGCTGGAATATGCCCAGGGCTTCCGCGACTCGGTGCAGAAGAAACTCGGCAACGAGAAATTCGCCCAGAACGCCAAGCCCGAAGTGCTGGAAAAGGAGCGTCAGAAACTGGCCGATGCGGAGGCTAAAATCGCCGCGCTGGAACAGGCATTGAAAGGATTGTAAACGCAATTCTATTTAATGCAAAAAGCCGCTTCCTAATTCCAGGAAGCGGCTTTTTGATTTTCAGGTGCAGCAGTGGTCAAGGCTACTGCGGAATGCCGCCCGGTTGCTTTTTCTGCAAGGGCGCGAGTTGGTTCTGAAGCTGGAACGTGACCTTTTGGCAATCAGCAAAGCGCTGCTCCGAAAGTTTCAGTGCCTTTTCAGTGGCATCGAGTTGTTGGTATAAATAGCCAATGAGGCCCAGCGCTAGCACCAGCGCCCCGAGGAAAACAATATTTTTCATAAATGGATAAAAAACTGTCATCCTGAGCGTAGCGAAGGACCTTATCACGTCAAAAAGTTCTAGCGCGATAAGGTCCTTCGCTACGCTCAGGATGACAAAATAGGGTTGCTTAAATCGCCGTGTTCGGGTCGAACTGCTCCAGATAATCGGCCACTTTGCGCACGAACATGCCACCGAGCGAGCCATCCACAACGCGGTGGTCGTAGCTGTGGCTCAGGAACATGAACTGACGGATGCCGATAAGGTCGCCCTGTGGCGTTTCAATCACGGCAGGCTTCTTCTTGATGGCCCCCACGGCCATGATAGCCACCTGCGGCTGCATGATGATAGGCGTGCCCATCACGTTGCCGAACGAGCCCACGTTGCTCAGCGTGTAAGTGCCGCCTTCCAGGTCCTCGGGCTTCAGCTTGTTGATACGGGCGCGGTTGGCCAGGTCGTTCAGCTTTTTGCTCAGGCCGTTGAGGTTGAGCTGGTCGGCGTTGTGAATGACGGGCACGATGAGGTTGCCGCTGGGCAGGGCCACGGCCACGCCGATGTTAATGTCGCGCTTCTTGATGATGTAGTCGCCATCAATCGACACGTTAATCAGCGGGAAATCCTGGATGGCGCGGGCCACGGCCTGGATGAAGATGGGCGTAAAGGTGAGGTTTTCGCCCTCGCGCTTCTTGTAGGCATCCTTGTGCTTGTTGCGCCAGTTCACGATGTTGGTCACATCGGCCTCCACGAAGCTGGTGACGTGGGGCGAAATGCGCTTCGAGTCCACCATGCGCTGCGCAATCATCTTGCGCATCCGGTCCATCTCAATCAGCTCCTGGCCGCCGCTCACGCTGGGCACGGGCTTGACGCTGGCAGCTGGGGCCGGAGTGGGCGCAGCAGGAGCGGGGGCTGCCGGTACAGCTTGCGGTTGCGGAGTAGCCGCTGGAGCCTGCACCGAAGCCGTAGCCGCGGCCACCGCCGTCAGCGAGGGCTTGCCGGCGGCCACGTAATCGAGGATATCCTTCTTGGTGACGCGGTTTTCCTTGCCGGTGCCGGGCAGGTACTCCAGGTCCGTCATGCTCACGCCTTCTTCGCGGGCGATGCTGAGGACCAGTGGCGAAAGGAAGCGGCCGGGCTGGTGCTCAGCCCCGGCAACCGCGTGAACGGGCTGCGGAGCCTGCGGCTCGGGCAGGTAGGGCACGGCGCTGCCGTTGCTGGAAGGCGCGGGGGCGGCTTGTGGGGCGGCCGGGGCACTGGCCGGAGCCGCAGCGCCAGCGGCGGCCGCATCGGTTTCCATGATGGCGATGGGCGCGCCCACGGCCACCACTTGGCCTTCCTGCACCAGAATTTCCGTCAGCACGCCGGCGTAGATGGCCGGTACTTCGGTGTCAACTTTATCGGTGGCTACTTCCAGCACTGATTCATCCTGCTCAATGGTGTCGCCAACTTGCTTGAGCCATTTCAGGACGGTGCCTTCCATGATGCTTTCGCCCATCTTGGGCATCGTCATTTCCACTCGTGCCATATTATAGGAGGGGGATTTGGGGAATTAAGGGTGGGGTGGGAGTTTGGTGGGGCAAAGGTAGCCAGAAAGCCGAACGCCCCCGGCTCATTGAGCGGCGGGGGCGTTTTTTTGAATAAATCCAGCCGTCGGGCGGCCGGGAGCTAGCGTTTCGGGACCCGCAAAGGGAGCGGGAGAAGCAAAACGCCCCTGGCGCACGGGGCGGCGGGGGCGTTTTGTGTTCTTTGCAAAAATAGCGACTGGCAACGAACAGCCAGCAGCTTAGCGAATGATAAACCGGAAGGTGTAAAAGCCCGTGGCGCGTCCCGGTGCGCCGTTGATAGCAACGAAGCGGGCTGTTTCCAACGCCATGCGGCACAGGGCTTCCTGCCGGGCCGATACCGTGCTGCTCACCGTGACGACGGAATCCAGGGTGCCGGCCGCATTGACCACCAGCTTGAAGCGGGCCTCCCCCGATTTCTTATCTAAGGCCGCAACCCGCGGCACTGCTTCGAAACGCCAGCCCGTTTTGTCCAGTTCGCTGGCGGCAGGGCGGCTGCCCAGCATCGGGGGCGCACCCGATAAAGCCGATTTTGGTTCTTGGTCCAGTGCCGCCTGCGCGTGGGCATTCGGCGCGAAGCAGTAGATGCAAAGACCTAAAAGAAGAACATTTTTCATCGGGGAAAAAAGGGGCGGTTGGTGGTCCGGAGGCGCTAGCCGTTGTCGCTGCATGCCCCTACCGCCCCCCGTGCATCGCCGCCACGATATCCGAGGCTTGCCCCACGGGCCGGTCGTCCTTCATGAGCTGCACGTAGTACTCGAAGGAGCCGCTGAGGCCGGTTTCGGTGTCGATGTAGGGCGAGCGGGAATCGAAGGCCAGCATGTGGCCCCACTCCTTAGCGCCGGCGGCGCGGCGGAACACCTGCACGCCGTCCTGGCCGTTTTTGCTCCATTTCAGGACCAGGCCCTCGGCCGAGTCGCGGATTTCGAGGCTGGGCCGCAGGGTGGCGAAGTCGGTTTCGCCGGGGGTGACGAGCCACTGGCAGTCCTTGCCGATGGCCTCCGTGTAGCCGGGAGCGGTTTTGGCGCGGGCCACCTCGGCGCGGGTTTGCGTTTCGTAGGTGCGGATGGCTTTGTCGCGGGCCGCCACTTTGGCAGCGGAGGTGGCCAGGGCATCGGCGGCGTCGGTGGTGGCTTGCAGCACGGCGGCATCGGCGGCGGCGCGGGCGTTCACCTCCTCCGGCGTAAGGCCAAGGGCCTTGGCGTAGTCGGGGCGCTTGCGGGTTTGCAGGCCCACCCAGTCGGTGAACTTCGGTAGCGTGTTGGGAAAGAAATCAGCCATGGGTAAAAAAGAGATTGTGGGTTAGGTAAGGCACAATAGTAACTGAATTTTAGCGGATTCCGGGTGCTGCCATTCCCCGGTTCCTCCGCGCCGGGGCCGGGACGAAACCTGCCAGGGCCGGGCGCTATCCGGCCGGGGCGGGATTTAATCCGGTCGGGGCCGGATAGCGCCCGGCCGGGGCCGGATTTAATCCAGTCGAGGCCCACTGCTACCCGGTCGGGACCGGATTTAATCCGGTCTGGGCTGACAACCATCCGGCTTCGGCCGGGGCAAATCCGGTCGGGGCCGGGCCGGCTTCTGGGGCTACTGCGGCACCTCCATCGCCTTGAAATGCTTGGGGCGTAGCCGCCGTCGAACGTAGGACGGCAGGGGCCAGCCCTGCTCGTACTGCCGCACTACGCCGCCTTCCCGCTCCTGGCTGTAGCGGAAATATTGCCGGGTGCCCAGCGCCGTAGGCACCGCGCCCAGCAGGCCCAGCAGCACCCACGCGCCCGTTTGTCCGTGCATCAGCTCGAAGCCCGTGCCTGTGAGGCCAGCCATGCCGTAGCCGGAATCGCGCAGGCCCTTGAAGCGGCGCTCCCGAAACAAATTGTGCACGGCATAGGCCGTATCGCGGGGCGGCGGGGCCGCCGCCTGGCCCACCGCACGGCGCAACGGGCCAAAAGAGAGAACGAATAGCAGGCAAGCCGGGAGAAGCCGTGGACGCATAAAGCAACGAAAAAGGGCCGAAACTCTCCGTAAGAGTTCCGGCCCGGGGGCAGGGTTGCAAGGCGACCGCAGCCCGGCGGCGGCCGCCTATTTCTCCACCGTGATTTCGGGAATGCCCTCCTCGTTCAAATCGCCGCCCGTGGCCGCCGCATCGGCCCGAAACGTGGTGAAACAGATTTTACTGTTCTTCGCAAAGCGGCTTTCCGGGTCGTTGATGATGACGACGTGCTCGAAGGTGCCAAACTCCTTGCCCTCGTACATCAGGGTTTTCTTGATGCCCATACCGGGCTTGTTCAGCACATCCACGTAGGTGGCGCGGCCCACGCCCTTCGGCCCCGGCTTGGCGTAGAGCACCAGGGTTTCGATGTTGCCGTTGCATTCGTCGGCGCAGGAGGTGAGGGCGGTGCTGGCCAGCGCCGAAAAAATCAGGGATTTAAAAAGGCGATGCATACAAGTCGAGGTAAAAGGTCAAGCCCCGGCGGAGCGGCATTCGTTGGAGCGAGTGTCGCCCCGCCGGGGCTTTGGATACAGATGAGGCGGTGAGTTACCACCGGCATGTCGCCCTACTGGGTACGACTCTGCTGGGGCTGAAAATTACGAGACTAAATCGTCGAGAAATCGAACGACTGCTCCAGAAACGCCGTGGTAAAATTACCCGCCTTGAAATCCTCGTTATCCATCAGCGCCAAGTGGAAGGGGATGGTCGTTTTCACGCCTTCCACCACAAACTCGCTCAGGGCGCGCTTCATTTTCACGATGCACTCCTCCCGGGTCTGGGCCACGGTGATGAGCTTGGCAATCATCGAATCGTAGTTGGGCGGAATCTGGTAGCCGGCATACACGTGCGTATCCACGCGCACACCGTGGCCGCCGGGGATGTGCAGCGTGGTAATGCGGCCCGGCGCGGGGCGGAACCCGTTGCGCGGGTCCTCGGCGTTGATGCGGCATTCCATAGCGTGCATCTTCGGGAAATAGTTTTTGCCCGAAATCGGGATGCCCGCCGCCACCTTGATTTGCTCCTTAATCAGGTCGTAGTTGATGATTTCCTCCGTCACCGGGTGTTCCACCTGGATGCGGGTGTTCATCTCCATGAAGTAGAAATCCCGGTTGGCATCCACCAAGAACTCAATCGTGCCCACGCCCTCGTAGCCAATGGCCGAAGCGCCCGCAATGGCCGCCTTGCCCATTTTCTCGCGCAGCGCGTCCGTCATAAACGGCGAAGGCGCTTCTTCCACCAGCTTCTGGTGGCGGCGCTGGATGCTGCAATCGCGCTCCGACAAGTGGCAGACGTGCCCGAACTGGTCGCCCACAATCTGCACCTCAATGTGGCGCGGCTCCACCACGTACTTCTCCAGGTACATGCCGTCGTTGCCAAACGCGGCCTTCGATTCCGTGCGCGCATCGTCCCAGGCTTTCTGGAATTCGTCGTCGGAATGAATGATGCGCATGCCGCGCCCGCCGCCGCCAGCCGTAGCCTTGATGATGACGGGGTACTTAATCTTGTTGGCGATTTTCTTGCCCTGCTCCACCGATTCGAGCAGGCCCTGCGAGCCCGGCACCACCGGCACGCCGGCCTTAATCATGGTCGCCTTGGCTGTAGCCTTGTCGCCCATCTGGTTAATCATCTCGGGCGAGGCCCCGATGAACTTGATGCCATTCTCGGCGCAGATGCGCGAGAATTCCGCGTTTTCCGACAGGAAACCGTAGCCGGGGTGAATGGCGTCGGCGTTGGTAATCTCACAAGCCGCAATCAGGTTGGGCATGCTCAGGTAGCTGTCTTTCGAGGCCGGCGGGCCGATGCACACGGCCTCATCGGCAAACTTCACGTGCAAGCTTTCCCGGTCGGCGGTCGAGTACACGGCCACCGTTTTGATGCCCATTTCCTTGCAGGTGCGGATAATGCGCAGGGCAATTTCGCCCCGGTTGGCGATGAGTATTTTCTTGAACATTTGGGTGGGAGCGTCAGGGTTAAAACATGTCATCCTGAGCGGAGCGAAGGACCTCATCACGTTTGAACGACTCGTTCCGACTTGATAAGGTCCTTCGCTCCGCTCAGGATGACAAAGGAAAAAAAACTACTCAATCAAAAACAAGGGCTGGTCGTACTCTACCGGAGTGGCGTTGTCCACCAGCGCCTTCACGATGCGGCCGCTTTCTTCGGCTTCAATCTCGTTGAACAACTTCATCGCCTCGATGATGCAGATAACCTGTCCTTTTTCCACCATGTCGCCTACCTGCACGAAGGCCGGCGCTTCCGGACCGCTGCTGCGGTAGAAGGTGCCAATCATGGGGGCCTTCAGGGGCTTGTAGTTGCCAGCGGGTGCTTCCGAAGCTGCTGTCGGGGCGGCGGGTGCGGCTACTGGTGCGGGGGCTGCGGCTACGGGAGCGGGCGCGTGAGCTACCGGGGCTGCCATCGTCGTTACGTGCTTGGTATTGGGGTCGCGCTGTACCGAGATTTTAAATTCTTCGGTTTCAATGTTGACCTTATTCAAGCCCGATTTGGCGATAAAATCGAGCAGTTCCTGGAGTTCTTTGGCTTTCATTGCAGCGTCCTTTTTGGGCGGGTTTGACATGTTCAATCAGCGGCTGGTTGCGCGCTATCAGCTATTAAGTATCGGCTTAAATCCTACTTTACGCGCTCCACGTAGCTGTAGTCGCTGGTCTTGATGCGGATTTTGGTGTCTACGTCAACGAACAGCGGCACCTGGATGCGGGCACCGGTTTCTACGGTGGCGGGTTTCAGGGTGTTGGTGGCGGTGTCGCCGCGCAGACCGGGCTCGGTGTAAGTAACTACCAGGTCCACGGTGGTGGGCAGTTCGGCCGTGAGGGGCTGCTCGGTTTCGGCGTGCATGAGGATGGTGACCTCCTGGCCTTCCTTCATGATGTCGGCGAAAGGCACCAGCTCCTCGGACAGTACAATCTGCTCGAAGGTCGAATTGTCCATGAAGTTGTAGCCGTAGTCGTCCTTGAAGAGGAACTGATGCGGGCGCTGCTCCACGCGGGCCGTCTCCACTTTCACACCGGCGTTGAAGGTGTTATCAATGGTGCGACCGGTTTTGATGTTGCGCATTTTGGTGCGCACAAAGGCGGGGCCTTTGCCGGGCTTCACGTGCTGAAACTCGGTGATGACGTGCAGCTCGTTGTTGTAGTTAAGAACGAGCCCGTTGCGGAAGTCGGCGGTTGATGCCATGGTTTCTAAACTTTTAGCTGACAGCCGGGGGCTATCAGCTGTTTTGTGGGTGTTTTTATGAGCAGTTATTCAACAGCTAAGGGCTATTAAACAACTGAAAATCCAAAGGAGTGACAAAGCTAACAGCTAATGGCCATTAGCTAACCGCAACGCTGTTGCCATCATACGCCCATTTGAGGTAGATGGAGCCCCAAGTGAAGCCGCCACCGAAGGCCGCCAGCACGAGGTTGTCGCCGCGACGTAGCTGGCTTTCGTAGTCGGCCAGGCACAGCGGGATGGTGGCGTTGGTGGTGTTGCCGTAGCGGTCGATGTTCAGCATCACCTTCTCCGGACCCACGCCCATGCGGTTGGCGGTGGCGTCGATGATGCGCTTGTTGGCCTGGTGAGGCACCAGGAAGGCCACGTCGTCTTTGCTGAGGTGGTTGCGCTCCATTACCTGGGCGGCCACGTCGGCCATGCTCTTTACGGCAAATTTGAAAACCGTAGCGCCCTCCTGATAGATGTAATGCTCCTTGGCATCCACGGTGGCGTGTGATGGCGGGCGGCGGCTGCCGCCGGCTTTCTGGTGCAGGTAAGCTTCGCCCGAGCCGTCGGTGCGCAGTACCTGGTCGAGGATGCCGAAGCCATCGGTGCTGGGTTCGAGCAATACGGCCGCCGCGCCGTCGCCAAACAAGATGCAGTTGGCGCGGTCGGTGTAGTCCACGATGGCCGACATTTTATCAGCGCCCACCACAATCACTTTTTTGTGCGTGCCGGCCTGAATGTATTGCGCGCCCGTGGCCAGCGCAAACAGAAAGGTCGAGCACGCTGCGTTCATATCAAAGCTGAACGCCTTGGTGACGCCCACGCCGTTGGAAATGATATTAGCGGTGGCTGGAAACAGCAAATCGGGGGTGGTCGTGGCGCAAATCAGCAGCTCCACGTCCTCGGGATTGGTGCCGGTTTTCTCCAACAAGCGCTGCACTGCCTTGATGCCCATCACGGAAGTACCCTGGTTCTCGCCCTTCAGAATCCGCCGCTCCCGGATGCCGGTGCGCGACATAATCCACTCGTCGTTGGTATCCACCAGCTTTTCAAGCTCGGCATTGGTTAGCACATAGTCGGGCACATAGGAGCCCACACCAGTGATGGCGGCAGTAATCTTCATACGGGCAAAAGTAGGCGGGGCAAGCGTAAAATGGGAATTCGGGCGGCTGTGCGGCCGAGTTCGGCCACTCAACCCTCCGGCAATGAGCGCCAAGCGTCTAAAAAAAATCCGGCCGAAGCCGGAGGTTTTTCACTGCCGGGAACCGGGGCTAAGACTTAAAAGTAGCCTTTATTTGGTCAACAATCCCGGAGTCGGCCATATTGAAGCCCTGCACCAGCATGTTGCCGATGGCCAGAGGCGTGCTACGCCCGTGCCCGATGATGGCGTTGTCGTTGATGCCCAAGATGGGCGAACCACCCACGGCCTCGTAGTTGAACTTGTCGAAGAACGGGTCGTGGATGTGCTTCTGCTCCATCATTTCGTAGATGGATTCGGCCATCTTTAGCAAAATGTTGCCCGTGAAGCCGTCGCACACAATCACGTCGGCTTTCTCGTTGAACATGTCGCGGCCTTCCACATTGCCCACGAAGTTGATGTGCGGGTTCACCTTCAGCAGCTGGTGCGCGGCCTGGGTGATGGGCGTACCCTTGCCCTCTTCCTCGCCCAGGTTCACGAGGCCCACTTTGGGCTGCTCGATGCCCAGCACATAGCGGGCATACAAAAATCCGAGCTCGCCGAATTGCTCCAGCATCTCGGGTTTGCATTCGGCGTTGGCTCCCACATCAAGCAGGATGCCGAATTCGCCGGTCATTTTGGGAACGAAGTTGGCGATAGCCGGGCGAATAACGCCGGGCACGGCCTTCACCGTGAGCATGGCGCCTACGAGCATGGCACCCGTGTTGCCGGCCGAGCAGAAAGCATCGACTTCGCCCGCGAGGAGCATTTTGTAGCCCACGGCAATACTCGAATCCTGCTTCTGCTGGAAGGCTTTGGCGGGGTGTTCGCCCATGTCGATTACCTGCGACGCGGGAACGAACTCGAGCGCGGCTGCGGCGGGGCCGGCAGCCTGGAGCAGGGGACGCACGGCGTCTTCCTGGCCGATGAGGACAATGGTGGCCCGGCCGGCGAGCTTTTCGGCGGCCAGTAGGGCACCCGCCACGGCGGCTTGGGGGGCGAAATCGCCGCCCATTGCGTCGAGGGCTATTTTCATGAAAGAGGTGTTTGGAGGGAGGTCAGCGGAAAGTCAAAAGTACCAAAAATCCGGCCCCGCTGGCTTAAAAAAGGAGCGAGGCCGGACCATGTGGTGCCGCGAAGTAACAACCAAACGCGCTATTCGTCGTCTTCGGCAACGTCGGCTGCCGGGGCAGCGTTGGTTTTAGCGTAGTTTTTGATGGCCAGCTGGCCGTTGTGGTACAGGTCGCCGTCTACCACGTACGCCTTGTGGCGCAGGTGCAGCTCGCCCGTGTTGGGGCACAAGGTCACGGCCTTAGGGGTCAGCTTGTAGTGGGTACGACGCTTGTCGCGAACGGCGGAAGAGGTGCGGCGCTTAGGATGTGCCATGGTTGAGTTGAAATTAGGGGATTGAAGTTGCGGTTAACGAGTGGGGAGCGACTCGGGGCACTGACGGATTAATTCAAATTGCGCAGCGCGGCCCAACGTGGGTCGGCCGGCTCGTCGTCGTCGGGCGCATCATCGGCAGGACGGGTGCTGAAGATGAGCTTGGTCGGCGCGTCGGGGTTATCGTCGGCCTCGTCCTGGAAGCGCGGGTGCAGCTTCTTCATGGGCAGGGCCAAACCAATGTAATCGTAGAGGTGCTGGGCGAGGGGCAGAGTCTGGGTTTCGGGCGTGATTTGCAGCACGTTGTCGTCCAGCTCCTTGGCCTCGTCGCCGAAGCGCACCAGCAGTTGTTCGTGAATGTCCAGCGGCTGGTCGAACTCATCAAGGCTCCGGTCGCAGGTGAGCTGCACGGTGCCGGTGATATGGAAGTTCAGTGTCATCAGCCGCTCGGTTTTAATGAGTTCCACGTCGGCGTGCAGGTGGCCTTGTTCCACCAGAGGCTGGTCGAATAAGGCGAAGAATTCGGGACCCAACTCGAACTCAAAGTGGTGCGTTTTCAGCGCCAGCTTGGCCAGGTTGAGGTCGTATTTGCTTTCTTTTTTCACGGTCGGCTGGATAGCAGGGGGCAAAAGTAGTGAAAATCCGGCTTTTTGCCAAAAAAACGGCTAAGTTTCTCGGTAGCAAGTTGCCAGAAAAGCCCTTTTACGGCTACCGCGCCGAGCGCGGCTGAGCATCTTCCCAGCGCTGTTTCCAGATGTCGCAGGCCAGATACACGGCGGCGCGGAAAGACGATTCATCGGCTTTGTACTGGCCGGCTAGGCCGTAGGCGGTGCCGTGGTCGGGGGAGGTGCGGACTACCGAAAGCCCGGCGGTGAAGTTTACGCCGCGCTCGAAAGCCATGAGCTTGAAGGGAATCAGGCCCTGGTCGTGGTAGAGGGCCAACGTGGCATCGAACTGCCGGAACTGCTGGGTGCCGAAGTAGCCATCGGCCGGGAAAGGGCCGACGACGAGGTGGCCGTCGTGGGCAAATTGCTGGATGACGGGGGTTACGATATCACCTTCTTCCTTGCCGAGCAGGCCGTTTTCGCCGGCGTGGGGGTTGAGGCCGAGCACGGCAATGCGCGGCTTGAGGATGCCGAAATCGTTTTTAAGCGACTTGAGCAATAGGGTGATTTTGGTGCGTAGGAGCTCCGGTGTGAGGCGGGCGGGCACGTCCTTGAGCGGAATGTGGCCGGTGACGGTGGCAATGCGTAGGCCCGCGTCCTCATCCACCAAGAACATGAGGCTTTCGGGGGCCTCGAAGTAGCTGGTGAGAAATTCGGTGTGGCCGGGGTAGCGGAAGTCGTCGGCTTGGGTATTGTCTTTGCTGATGGGGGCCGTCACGATGCCATCGAGCTTGCCGGCCTTAAGGTCGCGGGCGGCGCAGAGCAGGCTTTCGCGGGCGGCCGCGCCGGTGGCGGGGGAGGGCTGGCCGGGGGCAAGAACGAAATCCTCATCCCAGCAGGTCACGGCGTTGAGGCGGCCGGGGGCGATGTCGGCCGCGTCGCGCAGCTGGCGAAACTGGAGGTGCTCGGTATCGGCGGGGGTGGGGAAATCGTCGAACAGCGCCGTGGCCGTGCCGTAGATGACGGGCGTGCAGATTTTCAGCAGGCGCTCATCGAGCAGGGTTTTGTAAATGACTTCGGGGCCGATGCCGGCGAGGTCGCCCACGGAGAAGCCGAGGCGGGGGAGGTTGTGGGGCATTGTCAGGAGAGGAACGTCATGCAGAGCGCAGCGAAGCATCTCGCGTGCAGCAGTGACTCATTCGATTGGGTAAGTGGTGGCACGCGAGATGCTTCGCTGCGCTCTGCATGACGTTCCTTTAGGCAATGTGCTTGGTCAGAAACTCATACAGCAGGCGCACGCCGGTGCCGGTGCCGCCCTTGCCACGGTAGCTCTCGGGCGCGGTGAGGAAGGCCGGGCCGGCGATGTCGAGGTGAATCCAGGGGTAGCCCACGGCGAAGCGTTCCAGGAACTTGGCGGCGGAAATGTGGCCGGCTTCGCCCTTGCCCAGGTTGCTGAGGTCGGCGATGTCGGACTTGATGTGGTCGGCATACTCATCCCAGAGCGGAAACTCCACGAGGCGCTCGTGCACGGTGTAGCCGGCTTCGGAGAGTTTTTGCAGGGTGGCGGGCTCGGCGGTACCCATGGAGGCCGAGGCTTCGGTGCCGAGGGCGCGCACGGCGGCGCCGGTGAGGGTGGCGAGGTCGATGACCAGCTCGGGCTCGTAGCGCTTGGCGAAGCTGAGGGCATCTGCGAGGAGCAGGCGGCCTTCGGCGTCGGTGTTTTTTACTTCGACGGTGAGGCCGGAGTGCATCGTGATGACATCGCCGGGAGCGTAAGCGAGGCCGCCGGGGCGGTTGTCGGTGGCGGGCACGAGGCCGATGACGTGCAACGGGACCTGGTTTTTGGCCAAGGCGAAGAGGGTGCCGGCCACGGCTGCGCCGCCGGCCATGTCGCACTTCATCATGTCCATGCTGTTGGGCGTGGGCTTGAGGCTGAGGCCGCCGGTATCGAACACCACGCCTTTGCCGACGAGGACGTAGGGCTTCTCGTTTTTGGCGTTGGCGGGCTTGTATTCGAGGATGCTGAAGGTGGGCGGCTCGGGCGAGCCGAGGTTGACGGCGAGCAGACCGCCCATGCGCAGGGCTTCGATTTTGGCCAAGTCGAGAATGTCGGTGGTGTAGCCGGCTTCGTCGCCGGCCTGGGCCATGCGCTCGGCAAACTGCACGGCGTTCAGCTTATTGAGGGGGGCGTTGACAAGGTCGCGGGCCAGGATAACGCCTTGGAGCAGTCCATTCAGCTCGTGGATTTGGGCGGCGGTGGCGGCGTTGCCGACCAGATAAACTTCTTTCAGCGCCGGGGCTTTGCGCGATTTCTCGTCGGTTTTGTAGCCTTCGAACTGGTAGGCGGTCAGGGCCAGGCCTTCGGCCAGCAGCAGGGCCGCGTTGGGCGTGGCGCTGAGGTTCTGGATGAAAACTTCGGCGGTTTTTTCGGTTTTAAGCTGGCCGTGAAGGGTGTGGCCGGCGCGGCGCAGCTGCTCGGCTACCTGGGCGGCGGTGGGCTTATCGGCGAGCACCACGAAGAAGTGGTGATGGCTGAAATGATTGAGATGAACGAGCTTCTGGTCGTCGGCGAGGGCGGCGGATACGTACTGGCGGGCCGCGGCCGAAAGGTCGCCGGCGGCGGCATCGGGCAGGGTAGTGGTGCCAGTGGGCAGAATGAAAACCTGCGTGGACTGGGCGGGCGCGGTGGCCGCGTGAGCGAGGGCTAAGGACATAAGCGGAGTTGAAGGCCGTAGATTTGAGGCCGCAAGGTACTGTTTAGGTAGCAAGGTTTTTCTGACGGTAGTTATAGACCGTCAGGCTGAGCTTACCAAAGCATCTCTGCTGCGCAAATACCCCAGGCTGATGCAACGAAGCAGTAGAGCTGTTTCAGCAAGCTCAGCCTGACGTTCTGCTAATACATTAAAAGACATTCCCGTGAATACCGTTCGCCCCAAAAAGCATCTGGGCCAGCACTTTCTGGCCGACCCGAATATTGCCCGCAACATCGTGGGCGCGCTGCAGCTGCCCGATGGCGTGAAAGAAGTGCTCGAAATTGGGCCGGGTATGGGTGTACTCACGCAGTACCTGCTCCAGAACCCGGCCTACCAGACCAGCGTGGTTGAAATTGATACTGAATCAGTAGCCTATTTGAAAGTGCACTACCCGGCGCTGGCCGACCGCATCTACGCCACTGATTTTCTGAAGCAAAGTCTGGCCACGATGTTTCCGGACCAGCCGCTGGCCATCATCGGCAACTTTCCCTACAATATCAGCAGCCAGATTTTTTTCGCGGTGCTCAACAACCGCCAGCAGGTGCGCGAGGTGGTGGGCATGATTCAGAAGGAAGTGGCCCAGCGCCTGGCCGAGCCGCCCGGCTCGAAAACTTACGGCATCCTGAGCGTGCTCTTGCAGGCCTTCTATAAGATTGAGTATCTGTTCACGGTACCGCCGCACGTTTTCAACCCGCCGCCCAAGGTGGAATCGGCCGTGGTGCGCCTCACGCGCAACGACACGCTGCAGCTGGACTGTGACGAGAAGCTGTTTTTCCGGGTGGTGAAGCAGGCGTTTCAGACGCGTCGCAAGACGTTGCGCAATGCGCTGAAACCGTTCGGAATGCCGGCCGAAGCCACCACCGACCCCATTTTCGAGAAGCGCGCCGAGCAGTTGGGCGTGGCCGATTTCGTGGGGTTGACGCAGCGCGTGGCGCAGCATCAGGCGGCGGGGGCATCACTGCCGGATTTGAATATTGACGACGTGGCTGAATAAATAGTGGCTGAATAAATATCTGAATACCATGAGCGTTTGCCTCGTTGTTGACGAAATGCACCCCTCGCTGCAACCGCTGCTCCAAAGCATCGGTGTCGAAATCGATTACCAACCCAACCTTACCGCTGCGGAAGTGCCCGCTGCCCTCGCCGCCAAGCCTTACGAAGGCTTAGTAGTGCGCAGCAAATTGCGCGTGACCGCCGACTTGCTCGCCCACGGCCCGCAGCTGCGCTACGTGGCCCGCGCTGGGGCCGGCACCGATAATATCGACGAAGCCGCGATGGCGGCGGCCGGCGTGACGCTGCTGAACGCGCCGGAGGGCAACCGCGACGCGGTGGGCGAGTTTGCCGTGGGCCTGCTGCTGGGGCTGCTGCGCAACATTGTGCGGGCCGACCACGAGGTGCGCCAGGGCCAGTGGCGGCGCGAGGCCAGCCGGGGCGAGGAAATCGGGGGCAAAACCATTGGCTTGCTGGGCTATGGGCACATGGGCCGGGCCTTTGCGCGGCGCTTGGGAGCATTTGGCTGCACGGTGCTGGCGCACGATAATGACCCGGCCGTGACCACCGACGGCCACGCCACCTTGGTGCCGCTGAATGAGTTGCAGGCGCGGACCGACGTGCTCAGCCTGCACATTCCGTACTCGACGGCCAATCATCATTTTGTGGATGAAGCCTTCCTGGCCGGTTTCGCCAAGCCGATTTGGGTGATGAACACGGCGCGGGGCGAAGTAGTGGACCAGGCCGCGCTGGTGCAAAGCCTAAAGGCGGGCACGGTGCGCGGCGCGGCGCTCGATGTGCTCGATAATGAGAAGCTCAACAACCTCAGCCCGGCGCAGCAGGCCACGTTCGATTCCCTAAGAACTGCCCCGAATGTGGTGCTCACGCCGCACGTAGGCGGTTGGACATTTGAGAGTTATGCGCGAATTAACGAAGTGCTGGTGGAGAAAATTCGGGCTTTTCGGGCCGGGGCGCTGGGGGCAAACGCGGGGAGCTAATTCGTTTTGCGTATCTTTGCTGGGAACCTAAGAAGGGAGAACGGTTGGCAGTGCCAGCCGTTCTCCTTGCTTTTTAGCCAAACCGTCAAGCATCTACTCCCATGGCCACCACCATCAATTATTACACCCCCGAGGGCCTGCAAAAACTGAAGGATGACCTCCAGGACCTCAAAATCCGGGGCCGGGCCAAGGCCGCTGAAGACCTGCGCGAAGCCCGCGACAAAGGCGACCTGAGCGAAAACGCCGAATACGATGCCGCCAAGGACGCCCAGGGCCTGCTGGAACTCAAAATATCGAAGCTCGAAGAGGTGCTGGGCAACGCCCGCCTCATCGACGAAACCAATATGGATTTCAGCAAGGTGCTCATCATGAGCAAGGTGAAGCTGAAAAATCTGAAGAACAACATGGTGCTCGACTACACCTTGGTGGCCGAGGAAGAGGCCAACCTGGCCGCCGGCAAAATCTCGGTGAAGTCGCCGATTGGCAAAGGCCTGCTGGGCAAATCGGCCGGTGATACGGCCGAAATCACGGTGCCCGCCGGCAAGCTGCAGTTCGAGATTCTGGAGATTTCGCGCTAGTAGGTTAGTTGTCAGTTGCTCGTTGTCAGTTGTTAGGGCAGTGCCGAAAGGTGCTGCCCTAACTGTTTTTGGTCGGTGAGGCAGCCGGAGGTAGTTGCTTCTCGTTTATTTGCATCAGCGACCTGACAACGGACAACGAATAACTAACAACCAACCCGCCCATGCCTTCGATTTTCTCCCGCATCGTTTCCGGCGAACTGCCGGCCTATAAAGTGGCCGAGGATGGCCGCCACCTGGCTTTTCTCGACATAACGCCGCTGGTGGAAGGCCACGCGCTGGTGATTCCGAAAAAGGAAGTCGACTACATTTTCGACATGCCGGCCGATGAGCTGGCGGCGCTGCACGTTTTCGCGCAGCGCGTGGCCAAGGCCGTGCAGGCCGCCGTGCCGTGCAAGCGCATCGGTGTGGCCGTGATTGGGCTGGAAGTGCCGCACGCGCACATTCACCTCATTCCGATGAATAAGGTGTCGGACATGAACTTCGCCAACCCCAAAATCAAGGTGCCCGAAGACCGGATGAAGGAATTGGCCGCCGCCATTGCCGCCAAAGTGGAAGGTGGCAGTGGCTTGGCCGAGGCCAAGCCGTCCGGCGCTACTGCCGCCGCCGCCGTGCCGGCCGAGCTGCAAAAGCAGGTGGCCGGCCTGCACTTTATGAGCGAATCGGACGCGCCGCTGGAAGCGGTGGCCTATACCGCGCCGGGTGGCGAACTCAGCAACGCCGCGCTGCTGAAGCTGCTGGGCGAGCCGGCCGATGCCAAAGTAGAAACCGTGGAGCTGACGCAGTTTCTGCGCAACCACACGGCCGATGATGGCGTGCTCGGCGACGTGGCGCTTTCAAACCGCTACAAAGCCCTGCAAATGTTTATGAAGCAGGACATGGACGGCGTGCAGGTGTACCGCGTGGGCAGCGGCCCGCAAATCCACGCCTACGCCCTGGGGCGGATGGCGGACGGCACCCTAGCCGGCTTCAAAACGGTGCTGACTGAAACGTGATGAAAACCGGCCGGTGCCCATTGGGTACGGCGGGCTGCAACGATGGGGGAGAAAGGCTGTCTGTAGCGACAGTCTTTCTCCCCCATTTTTGTTTCCTGCTTATGTGCCGCGTTCTACTGGTGAGTTTTTTCTTGTTGCTGAGCTCCGGAGCCTGGGCGCTGAAGCCCAGCCGCGAGTGGGTGGCCACGCCCGATTCGCTGGGCCTGCGCTACCAGACCACCGCCCTTGCTACGCCCGACCACGCCCAACTGGCCGGCTGGATAGTGGAGCCCGCCGCCAACGTGCCCGACCAGCACACGACCATGGTAATGGCCTACGGCGACATGAACAACATGTCGTATTTCATCTATCAGGCGCAGGCGCTCAGTAAGGCTGGCTACCGGGTGTATATGTTTGATTACCGGGGTTTCGGGCACAGCAGCGACTTTGCCATTGAGCAGCAACGGCTGTACTACCCCGAGTTCAGCACCGACCTGCGCACCGTGCTGGCCGATGCCCGGCTGCGCTACCCGCGCAACCGCACAGGCATTATTGGCTTCTCGATGGGCACTATTATGGGCTCGGAGGTTGCGGCCACCAGCAAATGCGACTTTCTCATTGCCGAAGGCTACGTGGCCAGCCCGCAACGGCTGGTAGCTGCGGCCTTTCAGCGAAGCCAGAAAGTGGTGACGCTGCCCGCCGAGGCGGCCGACTATGCGCTGGTAGCGCGCCGCGTGAATTGCCCTTGGCTGCTGGTGGGCGGCACCGCCGATAAAAACACGCCATTGGCCGACTCAGTAGTAGTGGCGCGGCAGGCCCGGTGGCGGCAGCGGCGGCAGGTGCTCTGCTTCGAAGGTGGGCACCAGGAAGGTTTTTACCGGTTGAGCGAGGCGGAGTACGGCGACAAGTACGTGCGTGAGGTGACGCGCTTTCTGGCTGCAAAGCGGAGCTAGGGCGGCTACTCCGCCCGGCCGGTGTCCACCAGCTTTTGCAGGCGGGCCTGGGCGGGGCGGGGCAGGGCGCTGAGCAAATCGAGGCCGGTGGCGGCTTCGATTTTATCGACGGAAGTCAAATACTGCCGCCAATCGGGGCTTACGGTGTTATTGTCGTTGGGTGTGTCGACGGCCAGTACGCGCACGGCTGGGTCGGTGGCAATGCGCTGGAGGTCGTTGGTGCCGTCGGGCAGAATGACCATGACTTTCCAGATGCGGGCAGGTACTGTTACGCGGCCCTGGTCGAGGGTTTCGAAGAAGCCGTTGGCGCCGGTGCCGCCGCGGCCGTAGCTGCCCATGATGACGTAGATTTCCTGGCCGCGCTGCACTTGCGAGCGGCCGTATTCTTCGAGGTGGGCCCAGGTTTGCTGGTTGTTGTGCGGGGCCTGGGGCACCATGTTGGTCATCAGGAAGGTGTTGGAATTGGCGTCGAGGTCGGCGGTGCGGTCGCCGCTGGGGCAGTTGTGGCCTTTGTCGAAGCCGGAGCGGGCGTAGCTGGCGGGCGTCACCTGGTAGAACTGGCGGGGCAGGGCGGCATCGGGCCGGAAGTTGTTCTGGCGCGGGGCCTGGCCGAGGTCGGCTTTGTCGATGTGCCAGCTCACCCAGGTGGGGGTGCCGCGCGGGGCGTTGTAGCCGATGGTGAATTCGGGATGGACGAGCAGGTAATTGCTGGCGTTGTTGGGGTCGGAAGTCGCGCCGCTGGGGTTGCCGAGGGCCATATTGGCATCGTTGGGGTCCTGGGCGGTGCCCGTGCCGGTGCCGGCCGGGTACTGCGTGGTGGCCGGCGCGGGCTGCTTGGCCGGAGCCTGCGGATTATTTCGATTTTCAAAGTAGCCGCCCGTGGCCCCGGCGCCCACGGCCACGGCGGGGCCGGCGGCGGTTTCGAGGGTGATGTCGTCGATGTCGAGCCGGTTTTTCGGGCCGCTGGTTTTGCGGATTTCCAGGCGCAGCGGCTCGTTGGCGAGGCCTGCGAAGACGTGGGGCGTGAGCGCGGGGCCGCTCGTGACCACCGGCGCGCCGGTGCGGGCGTAGGTGCGGCCGCCGTCGCGGCTCAGCCACAGCTCCCAGGTGCTGGGGCCGTCCTGGCCGTAGGCGGCGGCCGAAATGGTGATGCGCCGCACCCCGGCGGCGGCATCGAAGCGCATGGAAATGCGGCCCAGGTTGCGCAGGCGGGCGGCCCGCTCGCCGGCCTTGTGGTCCTGCGGGCTGCTGCCGATGAGGGCATCCTGAAAGTGCCAGGCCCCGGTGGCCAGGGGCTCGTCGGCCTCTTCGTAAGCGCCCTTGCTGCCGGCCTCGAAGGTTTCGGGGAAGGGAGCGGGGGCGGGCGTTTGGTGCGCGGAGGCGGGCTGCCGGGTGGCGGAGGCGGAACCGGTTTCGGCGGATTGCGGCGAGCAGGCGAGCAGGGCAAAAGCCGCCGCGAGGGGAAGAAAGCGTAGCATGGGGCGAAGATATGCGCCGGGTTATTGGGGCCGGGGCACGTTGAACTCATTCAGGAGCCCGGGCATTTGCTTAGCTTAGCCGCACTATTCACTTTTCACTCCCTTTCGCTTACCTGTTTTATGGAAGACAATCAATTCAATCCCGAGCCTCGGTCGGTACAAATCTCGGCCGAGGAAGCCGCGGAAATTCAGTCCCGCTTTTTTGCGCAGGTGTACGGCTGGATGGCCGCCGGCCTGGGCCTGACGGGCGGCATTGCCATGTTCGCCTCCACGTCGCCGGAGCTGATAAACTTCGTTTTTGGCACCCGGTTCGTGTTTCTGGGGCTGATTATTCTGGAGCTGGTTATCGTGGGTTTTCTCTCGGCCCGCATCTTCGACTGGAGCCTGGGCAAGGTGCAGGCGGCCTTCGTGGGCTACGCCGTGCTGAATGGCGTGACGCTGAGCTGCGTGTTTCTGGCCTATACCTCCGCGTCCATCGCCTCCACGTTCTTCGTCACGGCGGGCACGTTTGGCGTCATGAGCCTCTTTGGCTACTTCACCAAGGCTGATTTGTCGGGCTGGGGCAAGCTGCTGAGCATGGCCGTTATCGGCCTGGTCATCGCCATGGTGGTCAATATCTTTCTCAATAACTCGGTGCTGGAAATCGTCACGTCCTTCATCGGAGTGCTGATTTTTACGGCCCTCACGGCCTACGACACCCAGAAACTGAAGCAGCTGGCGCTGCTGGGCGTGACGGAAGGCGAGGAGATGAGCCACAAGGCTTCCATCCTGGGTGCGCTCACGCTGTATCTGGATTTTGTGAACCTATTCCTGTTTCTGCTGCGCATTTTCGGGCGGCGGCGGTAGCGCCAGTTTGCTGCTTCTTGATGGTGCTAAAAAGGCCCGCTGGTATTGCCAGCGGGCCTTTTTGCTTGTTCAGTTTGGCGGGGTAGGCGCTGGTAAGGCAGAAGATAATGGGGGCCATTAGCCGCGCTCCGCTCCGGGCAGTCGTCGTGGCCGGGGTTTAAATGAGTGAGACTAGGATTTTTCTGTGTGAACCTTGGATTAGGAAACCTGTGGCGGGTGTTTGGAGAGTCGTGGCGGCCGTTTGGAAGGCTGCGGCGAGGGTTTGGGGACTCGTGGCGGCCGTTTGGAAACCCGTGGTGAGTATTTGGACAGTCGGGGCGGCAGTTTGGATAGGCGTGGCGAGGGTTTGGGTCGCCGTGGCGTAGGTGGGGGTGGTTGGGGCGATGATTTGGAGAACCAGCCGGTATTAACCCAATTTCAACCCCAGTCAGCTATTGCCCCGCCGGCTGGTCGACCTGGCCCTGGGTGCCGCCGTTGCTGATGGCGTTGGCCTCGGCCCCCTTGGGGATGCCTTTGGTGTAGTGGTCGTAGCGGGCGGCGCTGTCGGCGGCGGCTTTGGCGTGGCCGTGGGGGTGTTTGGTGGGGTTCAGGCCGTAGGGGGTGCCGTCGGGCTTGTGGCCGCAGCCGGCGAGGAGGGCCAGCAGCAGCAGGCGCGGGAAAAGGGGGGTGAGCATGAGCAGGCAGGGGGGCTGATGAAATTGCCCATGCTAACGGCCAGCTGGCTACGGGAGGTGCATTTTAAGCCCGATTTAATGTGGCACCGTCGTGCCGTTGGCCTGCAATACATTGGTCAGAAACAGCACCTGGTAGGGCAGGGCCGTTTGCCAGTATTCCCAGGTGTGGGCCCCGGGGCGCTCGGTGTAGTCGTGCGGAATGTGGCTGTACACGAGGCGGCGGTGCAGCTCGCGGTTGATGTCGATGAGGCCGTCGTCCACGCCGCAGTCGAAGATGAGGGGCAGGGCGTTGCGGTGCATCTGGTCGACCAGACTGATGACGGAATTGGCGGCGAAGCGCTCGGGATTATCGGTTTCGGAGCCCAGAATCGGGGTCCATAGCTTGGCCCGCTGGGCGGCATCGGCGGGGGAGAGCTTGCGGTTGAGGCTGGTCAAATCGAGGGCCCCGCTCATGCTGCCGGCGGCGCAGTACAGGTCCGGGTGGCGGGCCGAGAGGTAGAGCGCGCCGTGCCCGCCCATACTCAGGCCGGCGATGACGCGGCCCTTGCGGTCGGCCACGGTGCGGTAGGTCTGGTCGATTTTCTGGATGATTTCCTGGGTGAGGTAGGTTTCAAACTGGCTGTCGGGGCTCACGGGGCTGTTGAGGTAGAAGCTGAAGGTTTCGCCCTCGGGGTTCACGATAATCAGGTTGTACTGGTCGGCCAGGCGGTGGAGGAGCTGCTTGTCGGGCGTCTTGTTCAGCCAGTCGGAAAAGTGGCCCCAGGCCCCGTGCAGCAGGTACAGCACCGGGTAATTGGCCTTTTTATTCTTCGCATAAGAAGCCGGGAGCACCACGGCGGCGCGGTAGGTTTTGTGCATGGCCGCGCTCGGAATGGCCAGGGTATCGACGCGGGCGGCGCGGGCCGCGGTGGCGGTGAGGAGCAGGCAGGCGAGGAGCAGGAGGCGGAAGGGGAGCATGGTTGGGGGCAGGGTAATGATGGTGGTCATGCAGAGCGTAGCGAAGCATCTTTACCGCAATAGTAAATCCTTTCGATTGGATTACTACTGCGGTAAAGATGCTTCGCTGCGCTCTGCATGACGGTCTGGCGGTCCGGCGGCGTACCTTTAAGCTTTGATTCTATTAAATATTAATCAATGAAATTTCGCTTACTTATTATTTCGCTGCTGGCCGGTTGGGGCAGCGCGCAAGCCAATCAGCTCACGTTTCGGGTTGATATGGGCACCACGGCCGTGCCCGCCGGAGGGGTGCACGTAGCGGGTAATTTCCAAGCCGCCGCCGGCTTTCCGGCCGACTGGAACCCCGCCACCACGGCCCTGACCGATGCCGACGGCGACCATGTGTGGGAGGCCACCGTGAACGTGCCGGCCGGCACCTACCTCTACAAATTCGTGAACGGTAACGGGTGGAATACATCCGAGCTGGTGCCCGCCACCTGCGGCATCACCGATGGCGGCGGCAACGTGAACCGGCAGGTAATCGTGGGCGGCTCGGCCGTGCGGCTGCCCATCGTGGCGTTTGCCGGCTGCGCCCCGCAGCTGCGCTTTGCCGTGGACATGACCGGCCAGACCGTGGCCCGCACCGGCGTGCACGTGGTAGGTAATTTCCAGGCCCTGGCCGGCTACGGCTCAAACAACGACGCCACCGCGCTGCCCCTGACCGACGACAACAGCGACGGTATATATGAGGTGACGATTTCGCTGCCGGCCCCCGGCATGTTCCAGTACCGCTTCGTGAACGGCAACACCCTGGCCGGGGCCGAAACCATCCCAGCCGCCTGCGGCACCGCTGATGCCACAGGCACCCTCACCCGCGTGGTGAACGCCACCGCCGCCGTGAACACCACGCCGAGCTACTGCTTCGGTACCTGCACCGCCTGCAACGGGGCTACGCTCACCAGCTACCCGACTTATTGGTGGAATGATGCGGTGTTTTACGAAGTATTCGTGCGCAGCTTCTACGACAGCAACGGCGACGGCAAAGGCGACTTCGTGGGCCTGACCCAGAAGCTGGACTACCTGAACGACGGCAACCCCGCCACCACCACTGACCTGGGCGTGACCGGCCTCTGGCTGATGCCCATCATGGACTCGCCCAGCTACCACGGCTACGATATCAACGACTACAAGGCCGTGGAGCCGGATTATGGCACGATGGCCCAGTTTGATGCCTTCCTTGCCGCCGCCCACCAGCGGGGCATCAAGGTGATTTTGGACATGGTGCTCAACCATTCGTCGAGCCAGAATACGTGGTTCACGCAGTCGGCCGCCAGCACCACCAGCCCTTATCGCAACTGGTATTTGTGGTCGCCTACTGATTTGGGCTTTGGGCCATTTGGCAATGGCTGGCACCTGCGCAACGGCCAGTATTACTACGGTGCTTTCTATGACGGTATGCCCGATTTGAACTGGCGCAACCCCCAGCTCAAGGCCGCGATGTGGGATGTGGACCGGTTCTGGCTGCGCAAAGGCGTGGACGGCTTCCGGCTCGATGCCGTGCGCTACCTGGTAGAAACCGGCACTACCACCGCCGACACCCCCGAAACCCTCGGCATTCTGGAAGAATTTCACGACTCGCTGAAGGCCGTGAACCCGGCCGCGCTGTCGGTAGGTGAGGCCTGGACCAATACCACTGCCGTGGTTCCCTACGTGCGCAACAGCCGGCTGGACCTGTGCTTTGAGTTTGACCTGGCCAGCAGCATTATCAGTGCCGTGAGCACGGGCAGCCCCACCGCGCTGCGCACCCAGCTCAACCTGGTGACGAGCCTTTACCCGCGCCTGCAATACGCCACCTTCCTCACCAACCACGACCAGAACCGCGTGTTCGACGGCCTGGGCAGCAATGTGGCCCGCATGAAGCAGGCGGCGGCGCTCTACCTCACCATGCCCGGCGTGCCGTTCATTTACTACGGCGAGGAAGTGGGCATGGCCGGCACCGGGGCCGACGAAGACAAGCGCAAGCCCATGCAGTGGACGGCCGGCACGCAGTCGGGCTTCACCACCGGCACGCCCTGGCGCGGCATTAACTCCAACTTCGGTACCTACAATGTGGCTTCCGAGCAGGCCGACCAGAACTCGCTGCTCAGCCACTACAAGAAGCTCATCGGCCTGCGCACCGCCAACGAAACCCTGCGCAAGGGCTACTACCTGCCCGCCACGTCATCGGCTGCTTCGGTAATGGCCTACGCCCGTGTTTTCAATCAGGAAGCCACGCTGATTGCCGCCAACCTGGGCAGCACGGCGGTTAGCGGCTCCACGCTCTCGCTCGCTATGTCGACGCTGGCTGCCGGTACCTATCAGGTAACTGAGCTGTACAGCGGCCAGGCCGCCGGTACCGTCACGGTAAACGCGCAGGGCGGTTTCAGCAGCTTCGCGACGACGCTGCCGGCTTTGGCTGCCAACGAAACCTGGGTGCTGCGTCTGCGCTCTACCACGGCCACCAGCACGGCCAGCGCGCAGCCTGCCTTCGCCGTGGCCCTCTACCCGAACCCCACGGCCGGCGCGGTTCGCCTGGCCCTGGCCGCCGCCCCGGCCGCCCAAAGCCAACTCCAAGTATTCGACCTCACCGGTCGCCTGCTGCAAACCCGCAGCTTCAATGGCAACAGCTACGCGCTGGAAACCAGTGGTTGGGCAGCTGGCACGTACTTCGTACGGGTGCAGTCGGGCGCGGCCTTGGCTATGCAGCGGCTGGTGGTGGAGCGGTAAGGCTGTTGGCCTGAACTGAGACAAACCAGCAAAAAAGAACGTCATGCTGAGCGAAGTCGAAGCATCTCGCGTGTGGTAGTAAATCAATCGTTAGACGAAAGAATTACTAATGCACGCGAGATGCTTCGACTTCGCTCAGCATGACGTTCTGCTTTATTGACGTTCAATGACGAGACGCAAGTATGCGACTCTACTTCATAAACACCGGCCGAATCAGATTTTCAAACGTGAAAATCTCATCCCATTTCTCCTGCGTCAGCAAGCCGCGCTCGGTCACGGCAATGTCGTGGACGGACTTGCCGGTTTTCAGGGCTTCCTTAGCAATATCGGCCGAGGCTTCGTAGCCGATAACCGGGTTGAGCTGCGTGACAATGCCAATGCTGTTGCGCACGAGGCTTTCGGCGTGCTCCTTGTTGGCCGTGATGCCCACCACGCACTTTTCGCGCAGGGTGCGGCAGGCGTTGGTCATGTAGGAAATCGAAGTGAACAGCGCGAAGCTGATAACCGGCTCCATCACATTAAGCTGCAGCTGGCCGGCTTCGGCCGCCATCGTCACCGTGAGGTCAGCCCCGATGACGTAGAATGCCGTCTGGTTCACTACTTCGGGCACAACGGGGTTCACCTTGCCGGGCATGATGCTGGAGCCCGGCTGCAAGGGCGGCAGGTTAATTTCGTTAATGCCCGTGCGCGGACCGCTGGAGAGCAGGCGCAAGTCGTTGCAGATTTTGGAGAGTTTCACGGCCGTGCGTTTCAGCACGCCGGAGAGCTGCACGTAAGCGCCCGTGTCGTAAGTGGCTTCGAACAAGTCGCCGGCCAGGCTTAGGTTGAGGCCGGTGATGGTGCGCAGGTGCTCGGTCACGAGTTCGGGGTAGCCGGTAGGCGCGTTGATGCGCGAGCCGATGGCCGTGGCACCCATGTTGATTTCATCAATCAGCCGGCGCGAGTCGTCGATGCGCAGCAGTTCCTCGCGCAGGTTGGTGGCGAAGGCGCGGAACTCGTCGCCCATGCTCATCGGCACGGCATCCTGGAGCTGTGTACGGCCCATTTTGAGGATGTCGCGGAATTCCTCGCCCTTCTGGGCGAAGGCATCGGCCAGCGCGCCAAGGGTTTCGCGATAGCCTACTAGCTTATTGTTGAGCGCGATGCGGAAGGCGGTGGGGTAGGCGTCGTTGGTGCTTTGCGAGCAGTTGACGTGGTTGTTGGGGTGGCAATACTGGTAGTCGCCCTTGGCGTGTCCCATGATTTCGAGGGCTACGTTGGCGATGACTTCGTTGGCGTTCATATTCACCGACGTGCCCGCGCCGCCTTGTATCATGTCGGTGAGAAACTGGTTATCAAACTCGCCGGCGGCCACGCGGTCGCAGGCGGCGGCAATAGCGTCGGCGATGTTGGCGGGCAGCACGCCGAGCTCTTTGTTGGCCAGGGCCGCGCCTTTTTTCACGTAGGCGAGGGCCTGCACGAAGAGCGGCTCATTCTTGATGGGAATGCCGGTGATATCAAAATTTTCGAGCGCACGCAGGGTTTGGATGCCGTAGTAGGCGGTGTCGGGCAGGCTGCGTTCGCCGAGGAAATCGTGTTCGATGCGGGAAGTGGGCATGGGGAATTTTTGGGTGGGAAGATGGGGCTTGTACGGAATGGCCGAATGGTGGGACAAACCTACGGCGGCGCTTTGCAACGTGGCGGGTTTTTGCGTGTGTGTAGGTTTGTCGCACGTCATGCCGAGCGTAGCGAAGCATCTTTACTGCTTCGTTGCAGCGGTATTAATTACTATTGAGGTAAAGATGCTTCGCTGCGCTCTGCATGACGGAGGTTTTCAACCGCCAAATACAACCCATGAAATTCCGTTACCTGCCCTTGCTGGCCCTGGCCCTCGCCAGTTGCTCTCACGCCGACAAAACCGCCACCACCACCGGCCCTGATGCCCGTTTCGATGCCTTCAAAACCAAGTTCATTGAAGCCCTGTGGCGGCAAAACCCGGACTACGCCTCCAGCATGGGCTACCACAAATACGACTCGCTGCTGCTGATTCCCAACGCCGCCCAACGCCAGGCCGATGACGCGTTCGCCCAAAATAATCTGGCCGCGCTCGGCAAATTCGCCCTCGACAGTCTCTCGCCCAATAACCAGATTGACCTGCGCCTGCTGCGCAACGAACTGCGGGCCGAGCGCTGGTACGCCGACACCCTCAAAACCTGGCAGTGGAACCCGGCCAGCTACAACCTTGGGGCCTCGGTGGGTGATTTGCTCAACGGCCGCCACTTCCGGCTCGACCGCCGCCTGCGCAACATCTCCGACAAAATCAGCCACGCCGCCGAGTTCTACGCCGCCGCCCGGGCCAACATCAGTAACCCGACGAAGGAGCACACGGAACTGGGCATCAAACAGAACGCGGGCGGACTGGAGGTCTTTGGCTCCGCACTGGCCGATTCGGTGCGCAAATCGGGCCTGAGTGAAGCGGAGAAAAAGACCCTGACTGACCGCGTGGCCGCCGCCCGCACGGCCGTGCAGGGCTACATGGATTTCCTCAAAAACGACGTGCTGACGAAAGGCCAGTTCCGCTCGTTCCGCATCGGCAAGGAGCTGTTCGACCAGAAATTTGCCTACGATATTCAGTCGCGCTTCACAGCCGCCGAAATCTACCAGCAGGCCCTCAAGCACAAGGCCGAGCTGCTGCACGACATGGGCCACCGCGCCGCGCGGCTCTATCCCAAATACTTCCCCGGCCAGAAAGCCCCGGCCGATACCCTGGCCCTGATTACGGCCGTCATCAACCAGTTGACGTTGAAGCACGCCCCGCGCGACAGTTTTGTGGACGCCGTGAAGCGCCAGATTCCGACGCTGGTGGCCTTCGTCAACGAGCACAAACTATTAACCCAGGACCCCAGCAAGCCGCTGGTAGTGCGCGAAACTCCGCTCTACATGCGCGGCAGTGGGGCAGGAGCCAGCGTATCGGCCCCCGGCCCCTACGATAAAGGTGCGAACACCTACTACAACGTGGAGCCGCTGCCCGCCGAGTGGACGCCCGCCCAAGCCGAAAGCTACCTGCGCGAATACAACGACTACACCCTCCAGATTCTCAACATCCACGAAGCCATTCCGGGCCACTACACGCAGCTCGTGTACGCCAACCGCTCACCTTCGCTGGTGAAAAGCATTTTTGGCAATGGGGCCATGGTAGAGGGCTGGGCCGTGTATTCGGAGCGCATGATGCTGGAAAGCGGCTATGGCAACAACTCCGACGAAATGTGGCTAATGTGGGACAAGTGGAACATGCGCTCGACCCTAAACGCTGTCATTGACCACGCCATTCAGGCCGAAAACATGAGCGAGGCCGATGTAGTGGCCATGCTGCGCCGCGAGGGCTTCCAGGAAGAAGCCGAGGCGCGGGGCAAGTGGCTGCGCGCCACCCTAAGTCAGGTGCAGCTCAGCAGCTACTTCACCGGCTACACCGAGATTTATGCCCTGCGCGAGGAGCTGAAGCAGAAGGAAGGCAAAGCCTTCGACCTGAAAGCTTTTCACGAAAACTTCCTCAGCTACGGCAGCGCCCCGGTGAAATACATTCGGGAGTTGATGCTGCGCAAATAAGCCGAACCTGAAAGCCGAAGTGCGCGCTGAGTTTAATCGCCTGCGCGGCTTCGTGTCCGCCCAAGGGTAGCCGGCGCTACCTTTGGGCGTGTTTTTTCTGCTCTCGAAGGTTCTCGACTTTGTGCTGCTGCCCACCGTGTGGCTGGTAGTTTTTCTGATTGTGGCGCTCGTAGCCCGGCCGCCGCGCCAGCGCCGCTGGCTGCTGGCCGCGCTGGCGCTCACGCTGCTTAGTACCAACCCGTTTCTGGTAAACGAGCTGCTGCTGGCCTGGGAGCAGCCGCCCGTAGCCCTGGCCACCCTGCCCCGCCACGCCGATGCCGCCGTGCTGCTCACGGGCATCACCAACGTCAATAAATCGCCGCACGACCGGGTGTACCTCGGCCCCGGGGCCGACCGCCTCACGAGTGCGCTGTGGCTGTACCGGGCCGGGCGGGTGCGCCGTATTATCGTGTCGGGCGGCTCAGGCGCGGTGCAGGCCAAGGCCCACACCGAAGCCGACGACCTGACGACACTGCTGCGCTTGGCGGGTGTGCCCAACTCAGCCATCATCCGCGAAGAAAAAAGCCGCAACACCCGCGAAAACGCGCTTTTCACCAAGCAGTTGCTCACACCCGAGCAGGACACGCTCATCCTCGTCACCTCGGCCTTCCATCAGCGGCGGGCCATGGGCTGCTTCGCCAAAGTTGGACTGCACCCCATCAGCTTTCCAGCTGGCTACCGCAGCGCCGACCGCCGCCTCTCGCCTGATTCTTGGCTGGTGCCTAGTGCGGAGGCAATGGTCAATTTCAGCCTGCTGGTACACGAGGTGACAGGCTGGTTGACGTACAAAGTGTTAGGTTATTTGTAGGGTGCGGGGCTTGCCCCCGCCCGCCGTTGAACTACCATTGCTCAACGGCGGGCGGGGGCAAGCCCCGCACCCTACTCCGTTTTCGCCACCGTCGCCACTTCCTTACCAATCCAAATCGACTTCTGATTGACGAACTCGCGGATGCCCAGATAAGAAAGCTCGCGCCCGTAGCCTGACTTCTTTACCCCGCCAAAGGGCATTTCGGACATCGATTTCACCAACCCATTCACGAACACGGCACCGCTTTCAATCTGGCGGGCCATGGCTTCGCCTTTTTTCGGGTCCGAGGTCCACACGGCCGCACCTAGGCCGAAGCGCGAATCGTTGGCGAGGCGCACGGCATCATCGGCGTTTTTAGCTTCGAGCACCAACGCTACCGGGCCAAATAATTCTTCGGAGTAAGCGCGCTGGCCGGGCTTGATATTCGACAGAATCATGGGGCGGAAGAGGGCGGTGCCGGGCTTGGCCTGCCCGCCGAAGAGTTCCACTTTCGCGCCCTGGGCCACCGAATCATTCACTTGTTGGCTGAGCTCGTCGGCCAGGTCGGGGCGGGCGAGGGGGCCGTATTGGGTGGCCGGGTCGAGCGGGTCGCCGGGGCGCAGGGCTAGGAGGTGGGTTTTTAGGTGGCCGATGAATTCCTTCAGCACCGGCTTTTCCACTATGAAGCGCTTGGCGGCGATGCAGCTCTGGCCGCTGTTTATCATGCGACTTTGGGCGGCGGTTTTGGCGGCCAGCGCCACGTCGGCATCGGCCAATACAATGAATGGGTCGGAACCGCCCAGCTCCAGCACGGTTTTCTTGATGTGCTGCCCGGCGGCGGCGGCCACGGCCGCGCCCGCGCCTTCGCTGCCCGTGAGCGTCACGGCCCGCAGCCGGTCATCGGCAATGAGCTTTTCCACCAAGTCGGACCCGATGAGCAGCGTGCGGAAGCAGGCCGGCGGCAGGCCCGCATCGTGAAAAATCTGTTCCAGCGCCAGGGCGCACTGCGGCACGTTGGAGGCGTGCTTAAGCAGGCCCACATTGCCGGCCATGAGGGCCGGCGCGGCAAAGCGCACTACCTGCCAGAAGGGGAAATTCCACGGCATCACGGCCAGCACCACGCCCAAAGGCTGGTAGCTGATGAAGCTGCGGCCGGCATCGGTTTTGATGAGTTCATCGCTGAGAAATTCCTCGGCGTGGTCGGCGTAGTAGTCGCAGCAGGTGGCACATTTCACGGCCTCGGCGCGACCGTCGGTAATGGGCTTGCCCATTTCCAGGGCCATGAGGCGGGCCAATTCGTCCTGCCGCTCGCGCAGCAGGGCGGCGGCCCGGCGCAGCACCCCGGCGCGGTGGGCAAACGTGGTGGTGGGCCAGGTGGCCGCCGCCCGGTGCGCCTGGCCCAGAATACGCTCGGTTTTGGCCCAGCTGAAAGGGGAGAAGCGGCGCAGCACGCGGCCGGTGTAGGGGTTGTAGGACTCGATGGGCATTGCGAAAAAGTAAATCGAGAGGAAGAAAAATTAAGGGGAAAGCAGGGCGCAGAGCAGCGGCAAAAATCGGCCACTTGGTACAGTCGGTAAGTAGCTGGTCAACATCATAGCCCCGCCGGGTGTTGTGGCGACAGCCGGGCCGCAAGGTGCAGCTTCCGGCTTCGGTTGCGGCCCGCAAAAGACCGTATACGGGCAATTGCGCGGCACACCGTATTTTCGTGCGCTTCGCAAGGCCCCGCCTTTCCGCTTTATTACTCACTTTCAGTCACTCCCGTGTCCGATAATCCGTTAATTTCCCTACCACCCGCCGCCGAGGAGGACCTGGTCCGGCGCCTCCAGGCCCGCGACGAATCGGCCATGACGCTGTTTTACGACCGGTATTCGGCCGCGCTCTACGGCGTCATCTTTCGCATCGTGAAAGCCGAGGACGAGGCCGAGGACGTGTTGCAGGAGGCACTGGTGAAAATCTGGAATGCTTTCGCCAGCTACGACCCCACCAAGGGCCGGCTATTCACCTGGGTGCTGAACATTTGCCGCAATCTGAGCATCGATAAAATCCGCTCACGGCAGCACCGCGTAGGTAGCAAAACAACGGGGTTGGACGACAGTCTGACGGCGCAGCGCCAAGCCGCGCCTACGTCATTCCGCCCCGAGCACATTGGCTTGCAGGAAATTACCCAGAAACTTATTCCCGAGCAGCGCCAGATTATCGACATGCTCTATTTCGAGGGCTTCACCCAAAGTGAGGTGGCCGAGGAGCTCAACATCCCTTTGGGGACGGTGAAAACCCGCGCCCGCACCGCTATCAAAGTCCTAAGCAAACTTATTCGCTGAACCAACCGTGGAAAACTTCCAAGACTATATAGAATCGGGCATCCTGGAGCAATATGCTCTCGGCGAGCTCTCGGCCGCTGAGCAGGCGGCCGTGGAAGCCCAGGCCGCCAGCCACCCCGAAATCCGGGCCGAGCTGGAGCAGGTTCAGGCAGCGTTGGGTTTCTACGCCGAAGCCCACGCCATCACGCCCCCCGCCGCCATGCGCGAGCGGGTGTTGAACAACGTACTAGCCCAAATCTCGGGCTCCTCCGCCAACACCAGCCTCCGCGCCGACGTGGATGCCGTAGCCCAGACCACCAGCCGCCCCGCCGCCAGCGCCCCGCAGCCCGTTGCCACCCCCACTGAAGCCGTAGTACGCCCCATGTCGTCCGCGCCCGTGGAGGTGCCGGCCAGCCGCTCGGGCTGGGCCATTGCCGCCTCGGTAGCCTTGCTGCTGAGTTTGGGCGGCAATATGCTGCTGTATTCGAACTGGAAAAGCGCCAGCTCGGAGCTGGTGGCTTTGCAAAACGAGCAGTCCCGCTTCGCCACCACCTCGCAGGTAGTGGAGAAGAAACTCGGCGCGCTGCAACAGGAAAACGAAGTGCTGCGCAACGATGAGTTCCGCGCCGTGGCTTTGGCCGGTACAAAAACCGCCCCCACGGCCCACGCCCGTGTGCTGTTCAACCCCGCCACCCACAAGGTGTACGTGGACGTGCGCAGCCTGCCGCCTCTGCCCGCCGACAAGCAGTACCAGCTCTGGGCTCTCGATAAAGGCAAGCCGATTGATGCCGGTGTGCTCACCGTGGCCACGGCCACCGGCGAAGGCCTCCAGCACATGAAGGACATTGCCAGCGCTCAAACTTTTGCCATGACCGTGGAACCCGCCGGTGGCAGCGTAGGTCCCACGCTGAGCACAATGACGGTGGTAGGCAATATTTAGCCCCTCCACAATTAATGGTTTAGCCCGTGAAAATCAGTTGTATTTGGTTTGACCGAAAATAAACATTGCCGCCTGTTGGCCGTTTGGGCTGGCAGGCGGTATTGTTTATCAAACGAAAAATCTTCTTTAAATCATGCACGGCACCATTCTGACACTCCTAAAACGCTACGTGCAAACCCAGTACGACCACAGCACCTGGGTGAAGCTAATGGAACTGTCGGGCCTCGACAAAGTAGAATTCGACCACAAAACCGTGTACCCCGACGAGCACATTTATGCCCTCGTGGGCCATGCGGCCGAGATGACCGGCCTGTCGGCCGGCGAGCTGCACGAGAAGTTTGGTGAATACCTGGTGCCTGACCTTATGTACATGTATCAGCGCCTGCTCAAGCCCGAGTGGAAAACGCTGGATATGCTGGAAAACACCGAACTAACCATGCACAAGCAGGTGCGGCAGGAGCACAGCGAGAACTCGCCGCCCGTGCTCGAAGTCAGCCGCCTCGGTCCCAATGAGCTGATGATTGACTACGTGTCGCCGCGCCGTATGGGTGGGCTGGCGGTGGGCATCGTGCGCGGCGTGGCCGCTTACTACGACGAAGCCGACCGCATCGACGTGATGCCCACCACCACCGAAGACGGCGAACGGGTGCGGATTCACGTGCGTCGGCGCTAGCTTATCTTTTCCTGATTTATCTGTTTCAATTCATTTTTTCAACCATGAGCGACGCTTCTTATTACAACCCCGCCGACCTGGCCAAATTTGGAAAAATCTCGGAATGGCAGCCCGAAATGGGCCGCAAGTTTTTTGATTATTACGGCGAGGTCTTCAAGGAAGGTGCCCTGACAGAGCGCGAGAAGTCGCTGATTGCCTTAGCTGTAGCTCACGTAGTGCAGTGCCCGTACTGCATCGATGCCTACACCGCCGACTCGCTCCAGAAAGGTGCCGACGAGGCCCAGATGATGGAAGCCGTGCACGTTGGCGCTGCCATTAAGGGCGGGGCCACGCTGGTGCATGCCACCATGATGATGAACAAGGCCAAAGAGCTGTCGATGTAAGTCGGAGATTACTGTAAATCAAGTTCATGAAATCTCTCCACGCCCAGCACCACGCGCTGGCTGATTCCAACTATCAACTCGATGTCCTCAACCCGGCGCAGACGGCGGGGGCGCGCTTTCCCGCCTTCGGGGCCAAACTGCGCGAAACCGGCCTGCTGCCGCTGCGCCCCACCGAAATGAAGGTGCTGCAGGTGAACGTGGGCAAAATGTGCAACCAGGTGTGCAAGCATTGCCACGTGGATGCCGGCCCCGACCGCACCGAAATCATGACCCGCGAAACTATGCAGCAGTGCCTGGATGCGCTGGCGCAAACCGACATCCAGGTGGTGGACCTCACCGGTGGCGCGCCCGAGATGAACCCCGATTTCCGCTGGTTCGTGGAGGGTATTTCGGCCCTTGGCCGGCAGGTTATCGTGCGCTGCAACCTCACTATCATCGTAGCCAATAAGAAGTATAACGACCTGCCGGAATTCTTCGCCAAGCATGGTGTGCAGGTGGTGTCGTCGCTGCCGCACTTCGCGGCTGGCCGCACCGATGCCCAGCGCGGCGAAGGCGTGTTCGACCGTTCGATGCGCGCCCTGCACATGCTAAACGCCGTGGGCTACGGGGTGGAAGGCTCGGGCCTGAACCTGGATTTGGTGTACAATCCGTCGGGCGCGTTTCTGCCTGGCAACCAGGCCAGCCTGGAGCGCGAGTTCAAGCAGCGCCTCACCCGCGACCACGGCGTTAGCTTCAATAACCTGTTGGCTATTACCAATTTGCCGGTCAGTCGCTTCCTCGATTATTTAATTGAAAGCGGTAACTACGACGGCTACATGGACAAGCTGGTGCAGGCCTACAACCCCGTGGCCGCCGCCAATGTGATGTGCCGCAGCACCATCTCGGTGGGTTGGGACGGCCTGCTCTACGACTGCGATTTCAACCAGATGCTGGACCTGCCGGTAGCCGCCAGTAGCACTCGCCACATCCGCGATTTCAACCTTGATGCCCTGCAAAACCGCAGCATCGTTATCAACCAGCACTGCTACGGCTGCACTGCCGGCGCGGGCTCTAGCTGCGGCGGGGCCACGGCTTAGCGGTAAGCCGGATTTAAAAAATTCTCCATGAATTGGTTTCGTCTTGTTCTCATCAGCCTGATTGCCGGATTATTGGCCTTGAGCGCGTGTGGGAGCGGGGCAACCGACGAAGCCGCTTCTTCCAGTATGCTCTATAAGCAACTGCTGCGCACCCTGTACCGCAATACCGTGCCCACGGTACCGGCGGCCGCATTGGCGCAGGAACTGGCCGCGCCCGCCCCGCCGCTGTTGCTCGACGTGCGCACACCCGCCGAATACCGCGTGAGCCACCTGCGCGGAGCCCAATTTGTGCCCTTCGATTCCATCGCCACCGCGCCGTTTGCCGGCCTCGACCGCAGCCAGCCCGTGGTGGTGTACTGCTCGGTGGGCGTGCGGAGCGAGCGGCTGGGCGAGCGACTCCACGCGCTGGGTTTCCGCAACGTGCGCAACCTGTATGGCGGGCTGTTTGAGTGGGTGAATGAGGGCCACCCCGTGGTAGATTCCACCGGTCCCACCACCAACGTGCACCCATATTCCCCGTTCTGGAGTCCTTGGCTGAAGCGGGGACGAAAAGTTTATGAATGAAGACCTTGCGGCCCGCGCCGCTCAATCGAAGAGTGATGCTCATCTGCTGGTATTTGCCCGCGTGCCAGCCTTGGGCCGGGTAAAAAGCCGGCTGGCAGCCGGGGTGGGAGAGCCCGCCGCCTTGGCGGTTTATCACGAGTTGCTGGCCATTACCAATGCCGCCGTGGTGGCTGCGGGCGTACCGGCTACTATCTGGCTGGCCGATGCCGCCGGCGCGGAGCCTACCGCTGCCGAAGCCCACGAATGGGCCACCCACCACGCCAAATGCCAGACCGAAGGCGACCTCGGCGCGCGCATGGCAACGGCCTTTGCAGTAGCATTTGAAACGGGAGCGGGCCGGGTAGCCATCATCGGGACCGACTGCCCGGGGCTGAACGACACGCATCTTAACCAGGCCTTTGCGCTGCTCGAAACCAACGACTTGGTGCTGGGGCCGGCCACCGATGGCGGCTACTATCTCCTCGGCCTACGCCAGCCCCAGCCCGAGTTGTTCCAGAACAAAACCTGGAGCACCGATTCGGTTCTGTCTGATACCCTTGCTGATGCCGCTGGTCTGGGCCTGCGCGTAGCCTTACTGCCCACGTTGCGCGATGTGGACGATGCCGCCGACCTGGCCGCGTGGCGGGCTGAGCGCGTGAATTAGCGCGGTTTTTGCCCTGCGGTTTTTGCTTGTGCTGCTTTTAGGCTCATCCGTAGCATGCGACTCCTATATTCGCTCTTCCAAATCCCGCCCGTTGTTATGAGTTGCTTTCCGCTGCGCCTGTTGATGCCTACGCTGCTGGTAGGCCTGCTCGTGGGCAGCTGCCATCCCGCCGAGGACAAACCGGTAAAAGCCCGCACGCCGGTTTCGGCCCAGGCCTTGCAAGCCGTTATGCCTTATTTCGACCAGAACTGGGCCATGCGCAAGCTCTGGGAAGATGGCTTGGCCGAAGTGGCGACCTACGACGCCGAGCGGGTGATTTATAAGAAGAAGCGCACGTTTGAATACACGCAGATTACGGTGAAGGAAGAGTTCAACCAGCAGTTCAACGTGAAAACGGACGATTACAAGCGGGATGACCTGTTTCCAGTGATGAAAATCAACCAGTTCTGCAGCATTCCGGCCGATGAGTACCCGTATCACTACCTCACGTCGCTGTTTTTCCGGCGCGACCAGCCGGTATCGCTGTTCAAGATGTCGTCCTCGTCGCAGGAATGGTGCGGCAATACCTTCAAATCCATCATCGATGATGGGGTGAACTTCGAAATGTGGTATCATTCCTACTGGGACGGCCAGGGCGATAACAGCCGCGACCTGCGCCGCGACATCTTCCTCGAAGATGCGCTACCGTACACGCTCCGCGCCCTAAAATTCGACCAGAAGCCCAGCTTCCAACTGGTGGTACTGGACTTGCAGCAGACCAACAAAGTCACGCCGCCGGTCTACTACCAAGCCCACCTCACCACCGCCGAAGCCCCGGCCGCCGATGCCCCCGAGCCCGCCTGGCGCGTGGCCGTGACGCTGGCCCCCGGCAAGGAAAACGTGTATTGGTTCGCCAAAAATTACCCCAACATCCTGCTCCGCCAAACTACCTGGGACGGCCGCACCCTGCGCCTGAAATCGACGCGCCGCTACGCGTATTGGCCTAAGTAGAGTGTATTTAAGTAGAATGTATTAGGGCATGCGACAGAAACGGTCATGCAGAGCGTAGTCGAAGCATCTCTATCGCACAACTAACCCCAAATGGAGGAAATGGTACTGCGGTAGAGATGCTTCGACTACGCTCTGCATGACCGTTCTCTATTATTCAGTTGCCACTTCACTGCTGCGCGAATACAGCGTCAGTTCCCAAGCCAAAACCCCAAAAACAACCCCATACTCCAGCGCCACCAGCCACAGATTCTCAGTGTAGGCACTGGTCTGGTAAGTGGCGTAGGAAAGCACCGCCAGCCCGCCCCACACCAGCGGAAAGCGGAACCGCGACAGCACCCCCAGCCCAATGAGCAGCGTGAGATACCACGGGTGCACGGTGGTGGCCAGGGCATAATACGCGGTGAGCATCAGCAGCAGCGTCTGGGCTAGGGATGCCGTAGTGAGGCGGCGCTCGCGCCACGCCAGTCCCAGCCCAAGCAGACCACTGGTGAGCGCCAGCGCCGGCCCGATGCGGGCAATTTCATTGTAGGTGGTGAGCCGATAGCCGATGGCCCGAAGCACGTAGTAAATGCTGGCATTGAACTCGAAGCTGCGGAAATAAAGGTTCAAACTACGGCTGATGTTGACGAACAGCGCCACCGACAAAAACGGACTGAACAGCACCAGCAGCGTGCCCGCCACCACGCCCGCATACGCCAGAAACCGTCGCCAGCCCAGCCGCCGCACCAGCAGCGGCAGCACCAGCAGCGGCAGTATTTTGGCCGCCACGCCCAGCGCCAGCGCCCCCGCTGATTTGGCCCATTGCTGCCTACTCAGCAGCCAGATGGCTAGTAGCAGGAAGCACAGGGCCAAGGCTTCAAAATGCAGGTTGCCGGTGAGTTCGACGATAACAAGCGGGTGCAATAGGTAGCGCAGCGCCCGCGCCCGGGGCCAGTTCATTTCGGCCAGCAACGCCAGCAGGAGCCAGGTCGTGCCGGCTTCGGCCGCCAGAATTACTAGGCGCAGGCAGGTAATGAAGCCACGCTCAGAAGTGGGAAATAGGCGGGCCGCGCCGCCGAATACCGCCTGGCACACCGGCGGATACACCGAGTAGTAATGCGGCGAATTGAGCTGTCGGTACAGCTGCTGAAACTCGGGCAGCACGGCGTTGCGTACGGCGGCATCGGGCAGGGCGGTGCGGGCGCCGTCGGCAATGATTTCATCGGGCCGAAGCTGGAAGGGGTTGACACCGTGCGCCACCAGCAGACCATCCCAGCGGAAGCGGAAAATATCGTCGGAAAAAGCCGGGGTAGCCGGCAGCCACAGCAGCCGGAACGCCAGCGCCGCGCCAAGGCCCCAGCGCAGCGGCAAGCGGCTGTGCAGCAGCCACACATATGCTCCCAGCGCCACCGCAAACAGGCCGGCTAACTGGCCAAAATCAGCCCTCGGCGTGGCAAATGCCAGCCCCGCATACGCCGCGCCGGACAGCAGCAGCGCCACAACCTGAGAAATGGAAGGCAGCTTGAGAGACAAGGGGTTCAGATATTGTTTAGCTGTTGTCGCGGATGGAAAAGTAGCAAATGGCCGCGAAGCCAATGGTCAGCAGTGAGTGGAACGGCAGCAGTCCGAAATCGTCTAAGTAAATGCCGGCCACGAGGCCAAATGCAAAGTAAGCCGCGAGTACGCCCTCCAAAATGACCAGCCAGCCCACGCCGCCGGTGCGGTAGCGCCGCTTGCGGGCAGGGCTGCCGGTGCCGGCCTTGGGCGTGCGCACAAACGGCGTGCGCCGCCCCAGCCAGCCGAGAATCACGGCCCGCGCATTGTGCAGGGTCAGGCCCATCGAAACCGACAAAAACAGCAGGAAAAAGCCCGGGTAGCGCCACAGCGGCTTGTCCGGATGGGCCAGCCGCCAGGCGGTGTAGTAGTAGTAAATCAGCGGCGTAAACCCAATCAGAAACACTGACGCCAGCTGAAACACCGCCTTGTACTCGTGGTAGTGCGCCCGCACAAATACCAGCGGCACGCTCAGCAAAGCCATAAGCATGATGACGATGTACACCGAGCTATTCAGCAGATGGAAGGTGGCTTGGAGCTTCACGGGGAGCGGCTGCTCGGAGCGCCACATGTTGCCCAGGTGCTTGTGGGCGGTTTCGGCCGCGCCCTTGGTCCAGCGGAACTGCTGCGATTTGAGGGCATCCATCACGGCGGGCAGTTCGGCGGGGGCCACTATTTCAGGACGGTAGACGAAGCGCCAGCCGCGCAGCTGGGCGCGGTAGCTCAGGTCGAGGTCTTCGGTGAGGGTGTCGGTGTGCCAGCCGCCGGCATCGTCGATGCAGGCACGCCGCCACAAGCCGCCCGTGCCGTTGAAATTGATGAAAAAGCCCGCCGACGTGCGCCCCACTTGCTCTATAAGAAAGTGTGCGTTCAGCCCGAATGCCTGTAGGCGCGTGAGCAGCGACTCGTCCTCATTAAGATGCCCCCAGCGGGTTTGCACCACGCCCACCTGCTTATCCTGCAAAAAGTAGGGGATAGTGCGCCGCAGGAAATCCGGGTCGGGCACAAAATCCGCATCAAAAATGGCGACGAACTCATCGGCGTTTTCTTCGAGCCCGTAGCGGAGTGCACCGGCTTTGTAGCCCTCGCGGTTGGGCCGGCACACGTGGCTGATGCGCAGGCCCCGGGCGGCGTGGTAGGCCACGCGGGCCTCCGCCAGCGCCACGGTGGCATCGGTCGAGTCGTCGAGGACTTGGATATGAAGTAAGTCAGTGGGGTAGTCGAGGGCGGCGGCGGCATCGATGATGCGCTCCACCACGTTTTGCTCATTGTAAAGCGGCAGCTGCACCAGCACGCGGGGCCATTTGGCGGGTGCGGGTGGGGGCGGGGGCAGCCCCTTGGCGTAGGCGCGCAGCGCCAGCCGCGTAAGCTGCCATTGCCCCGCACTGAACCCCAGGATAAACAGCAGGCACAGGCCGTACAGCACCACCAGCAAAATGGGCAGTACCGCCATTAGATATGGAAAATCAATTTTTGTAACAATGCGAAAAAACGGCCTGTTGTGGCCTCCTGTCATCCTGAGCTTGCGAAGGACCTTATCGTTGATGAAGAGTTTGCGGTACGCTCAAACAAGGCAGCCGTGATAAGGTCCTTCGCAAGCTCAGGATGACAGTGAAAGATGACGGGAAATATTACCAGTACTTAAAAATCGTCCACAGAATCTTGTAGCCCGCCCCGAGGGTGCCGCGCACCGTGCCCGACACCTTGCTCGTGCCGATGCGCTTGCGGTAGCGCACGGGCACTTCCACGGTACGCAGGCCTAGGCGGGCGGCTTTCACCTGCATTTCCACGGTCCAGCCGTAGGTTTTGTCTTCCATGCCGATGCGCAGCAGGGCCGGAGTCGTGACGGCCCGAAAGGGCCCCAAATCGGTGACGGTGCCACCGTAGCGGATGTTTAGTAGACGGGCAGCCAGCCAGTTGCCAAACCGCTGCTGGGGCAGGAGGGAGCCTTTTTCGCGCACGCCCAGGGCGCGGGAGCCGATGACCAGGTCGGCCTCCCCGCGCAGAAGCGGGGCCAGTAGTTCGGGCATTTGTTCGGGGAAATCGGAGTGGTCGCCGTCGAGAAATACGACGAGGTCGGGCCATTCGGATTGCGGCCGGCCGAAGGCGTAGGCCATGCCCGCCAGGCAGGCGTAGCCGTAGCCGGGGCGCGGCTCGCGCAGCACGGTGGCCCCGCTGGCCCGGGCGATTTCGGCCGTGTTGTCGGTCGAGTTGTTATCGACCACGATGATTTCCTGGGCCAGTCCGGCCGGAATTTCGGCCAGCACCAGGGCAATGGCCCCGGCCTCGTTGTGGGCGGGAATGATGACGCTGACGCGGGGCTGGGGCATGAAGCAGAATAACTAACGAAACACAAAGATGCCGCCGCCGCCGTAAAGCCGCACCGTGCCGCTACCTTGCGGCCCTATTTCAATCTTCAGTTATATGCTCCAGGTAGGCCAGCCCGCTCCCGATTTCACCCTCACCACCACTACCGGCGAAACCTTCCGCCTGGCCGACCAGCGCGGCCGGCACTTGGTGCTGTATTTCTACCCCAAAGACGACACCCCCGGCTGCACCGCCGAAGCCTGCTCGTTCCGCGACCAGTACGAGGATTTCAAGGACCTCGGGGCCGAAGTAATTGGCATCAGCTCCGACAGCGAAGCCTCGCACCAGAAATTCACCCAGAAGCACCGCCTGCCCTTCGAGCTGTTGGCCGACACCGACGGGAAAGTCCGCAAGCTCTATGAAGTACCCCGCGCCCTACTGGGCCTGCTGCCCGGCCGCGTCACGTTCGTGATTGATAAAAACGGAATTATTCAGTACATCTTCAACTCGTTGAGCGGGGCCACGGACCATGTGAGCAACGCCAAAAAAGTGCTGGAAGGACTGCCCGCGTAAGCAGCCAATGGCACGCATTGAGTTGGAAATGATAGTGCAAGCGCCGCCTGAAGCTTGCTATGCGCTGGCTCTGAACGTGGAGGCGCATCTTGCCTCTACCCACCAAACGGGGGAGCGAGTGATAGCCGGCCCCGCCGATGGGCAGCTGAAACTCGGTGACGTAGTGACCTGGGAAGCGCGCCACCTAGGCATCCGCCAGCGCCTGACCGTGCGGATTACGGCGGCCTCGCCGCCGCACTATTTTCGGGATGAGCTGGTGCGAGGAGCTTTTCGAACCTTGCGGCACGACCATTATTTCGATGCCGTGCCGGGCGGCACTCGTGTGCGCGACGTTTTTGAATTCAGCAGCCCGTTGGGGTTCGTTGGGCAGTGGTTTGATAAGCTATTCCTGAAACGTTATCTGACTCAGTTTTTGCAGGCGCGCAATGCGATGTTGAAACAGCAGCTTGAGCAAAGGCGCTAAGTTCTTCGTAGAAGCAAACTCACCAATTGCTTCCCAGATGCCCCGTTTCCTGCTGCTGCTGTTGCTGCCCCTGCTACTTGCCGCCACTGCCGCGCCGGCCCAGACCTCGCCGCTCAACGCCACGCTCGATGGCTACGAGTACCCGTTTCCGGTCCATTACTTGCCGCTGAAGCTGGAAGGCCAGGCCCTGCGCATGGCCTACATGGATGTGCCGCCGACTGCCAAATCCAACGGCCGCACCGTGGTGCTGCTGCACGGCAAAAACTTCTTCGGGGCCTACTGGCGCGAGACGATTAAGACGCTGGCCGGCGCGGGTTTCCGGGTGGTGGTGCCTGACCAAATTGGTTTTGGCAAGTCAGATAAGGCCGATATCCACTACTCGTTTCATCAGCTGGCGCGCAATACCAGGCGTTTGCTCGATACGCTGGGCGTGAAGCAGGCCGTCATCGTGGGCCACAGCATGGGCGGGATGCTGGCCACCCGCTTCGCTCTGCTTTACCCCGAAACCACCGAAAAGCTGGTGCTCGAAAACCCCATCGGCCTGGAAGATTACCGCGTGGGCGTGCCCTTCCAGACCGTGGACCAGGCCGAAGCCACCGAGCTGAAAAGCACCGAAGCCAGCATCCGCAAGTACCACGCGACCTATTATCCCAACGGCTATCCGGCGGCCCACGACCAATGGCTGCTGCCCCTGGCCGCCCAAACCAAAAGCCCCGATTTCGCCAAAGTAGCCCGCGCCAACGCCCTCACCTTCGACATGATTTACCAGCAGCCGGTGAGCTACGAATTCAACCGAATTAAGGTGCCCACGCTCCTCATCATCGGTCAGGCCGACCGCACGGTGGTGGGCAAAGGCCTCATAAAAGACCCCAAAACCCTGGCCCAAATGGGCCAGTACCCGGCGCTGGGCCGCCGCACCGCCGCCCAAATCAAAGGGGCGAAACTGGTAGAGATTCCGAACGTGGGCCACATCCCGCATCTGGAGGCTCCGGCGCAGTTTTACAAGGCGCTGCTGGGGTTTTTGGGGTAGGGCTAAGTACTGTGAAGTTTCATTAGCAGTACTTGACTTATGCTTAAACGACCCTTTTCGTGGTCCACCAGCACCTTTTACTGCTGCCATTCTGCCTTTAGGACAGACATCACGATTTTATCATGGAACAGGCCGTTGCGACAGCAGGCCGCTCTCAGGCGCCCCTCAACCACAAAGCCGGCTTTGGTATAGGCTTTTATGCCGCCCAGATTCGATTCGGAAACCGTGAGCATAATGCGATTGAACCGATGCACGGTAAAGCCCAGTGTTAGTACCTGTTTCGTCACCGCCGTGCCCACCCCTTTCCCCCAGTAGGCTTTCTCCCCAATCAGGATGAAATATTCGCCCGACTGGTTGGTGGTCGAAAGGTTCGAGAGGCCCGCGTAGCCAATCAACGCATTGGTCTCTTGCAGGTAAATGCCGAGGTTGATGCTCTTCTCATCCTGTAAGGTCGCCGCGAACCAGTGGTCAATCTGCGCCGGCGTCTTCAGGCCTTGGAAAGCGGACAGCGAATAGTGAATGACTTCGGGGTCGCTAATCCAGGGGTAAAAACAGGCGCCTTCTTCCGGCTGCATGCGTGCTAGCTTAATCATTGCAGTATTTTGAGCGAAGGTAATATCCTCCTTTTGCTAGTCAGGCAGTTTTTCTGGATACCAATTGCCGCCGCGGTGTCAGGGAGTGACGCGTTCAGTTGTTCGGCGAACAAATCCCCAGCAAACGTCCTCCTGTTTTAAGGGCGTGTCGCGGAGCCAGTAATTGGTGGACCAAAAACAAGAGCAGCGTTGATAGGGACGCTAGAGGGAGTCAGAAAGTGGGGCTACAAGTACCTCGCAGGTAGTCCCACTTTCTGACTCCCTCTAGCGCCAATTAGGCCCTTTCCTCTGACCGGGGCCAGCAAGGGGGGGCTTTCTGAGCCAATCATGCGCAGCAGTGGGTGTGTATCAGACAACCCCCTGGCGACCGGTAACCAACGGTCCGCGTCCTCGTGCTAGTATTGTAAATATATTTATAATATATTTAATATAAATGCCATCAACTGCTGTTGCCACCTAGACTCATATGGTCCAGCTCCGTGCCCCCGCCGTTTGGTCATCACCGCTCGCAGGGCCTTTCCGCTGGTCGGCGTTCCCGCTGGTGCTGCTGGGCCTGGCGCTGCTGAGCGCCTGCGTGAACACCCGCAAAACCAGCACTGTGTACCTGCCCCGGGGCCAGACGCTGTACCGCGCCGCGCCCACCCCGACGGGACAACCAACCGCCCTCGTGCTGCCCCGCCGCACGCTGGCCCAGATGAGCCTGACCGAGCAAACCGTTGCCATTACGCTGCTGCCGACCGGGGTCGGGGCCGATACGGCCGTCCGGCAATGCTTCTTCGCGTCGCCGGGCAGGGGGGCGCGGGGGGGAGGCCCGCGGTACTACGCCGGGCAGAAGCTCCACTTCTTCGAATCCTACCCCATCTTTCAGGCCATTACCGTTCCGGTCAAGCTGCGCCCGGGCGTGGGCGATACGCTCGGCTCGCGCGCTGGTGGCGGCTTCGACGTGGGCATTTCCTGGGGGTGGAAAAACTCCTTCCACACCTACCAAAACCTCTACTACCGGCCCACAGGGCAGTTTCTCAGCCGGAAGATTTCGCAGTTTTCCCTGGTGCCGGGCGCCTTTCTCACCGTCGGCACCGAGGAATTGAACAACGACAAAAACAATGTCAAGCACCGCATCCACTACATCCGCGAAGTGCCCATTCTCTCGCCCGGCGGCTACCTGGTCATCGGCGTGAACCGCGCCAACGTGGGCTTTGCCTTAGGTGCCGATTTTGCCATTGGCCCGGAAGCCAGTAACTGGATTTACCACGGCCGGCTCTGGCTGGGCCTGGTGCTCAGCGTAGACCTGCTCGCCAGCCACGACCCATTCGACTTCTGAGGCCGCCCCGTCCGACCGGCAGCCGTCAGGGGGCGCATTGACGGAGCCTTCAGTGGGTGAGCAATGCCAGTGGTGGAGAGATGCACTGCCACTCGGTTGGGGGCCAGGGAATGGCTGGAGGATAGAAAAAAATCCCTCCTTTTGTTATTCGGACCCTCTCCGAAGGCCTATTTTATCCCTGCGCGCCTAGCTGCGGTCCCCGATTCGATGATTCCGGCCAAAACATCGGAATAAGCACCTCGGCTGGAGTGGGCCAGCACGATAGGCTGGTTCAGTTGCACGCATATTTTGCAATGGGCGCGCAGGTGGTCCTGGCCCGGATGGCGGTCCTCCAAGGCAATGCTATGACCCAGCTGGCAGGCCTCGTTGTCGTGCCAAACGGCCACGCTACCCAGGTGGGGCGTCAACCGATTATAAAAGGGGAGCGTTTGCATGAGCTGTTTTGTAAGGTGTAAAGATTAAATATAACTATAATTTAATTAATTGGTGGCAAGTATACCTGGCAGGTCTGTGTTTTCCCTCTATCGACGTGATGATTTCGCCCCCGTTGGGACTGCACCGCGAGCGCAACGAACACCGTAACGCAGCCCCACTTTTATGTGAATACATGCCTGATGCCAGGCGGTTCGCAGGTCAATCTAATGCGCGTGCGCGGAGAGTTTAAGAAACTCGTTCACCAATCAAAATTCAGGAAACCTCGCTAAGTCACGAGTTTCGTGCACACCACGCCTTCAGGCTTGGCAAGCTCTATTCTTTCCTATTCTGAATCAGCTAACTCAATATTCGAAGCGAATCTGCGTGAATCAGTGGCGACGCTTGGTACCGACCCTCGCGCGGGCCATTCTCCAGGTTGAGCACGCCGCGGGGGCAGGCGGTGCTGCACATGCCGCAGCCCACGCACGAGGCCCGGACGATGGGCGCACCGCGCTGGGCGTACTGCTGCACGTCGATGCCCATTTCGCACACGTTGGAGCAGTTGCCGCACGAGATGCACTGCGCCCCATTGGTGCTGATGCGGAAGCGGGAGAAGTGCTTTTGCAGCAGGCCCAGGTAGGCCGCCATGGGGCAGCCGAAGCGGCACCACACCCGCGAGCCCATGATGGGGTAGAACCCCACCCCAATCACCCCGGAAAACACTGAGCCGATGGCAAAGCCGTACCACTTGGCGGCCACGTTGCCAGCTTCGCCCAATAGGTTGCTGCCGGTGGCAAAATGCACCCACAGCAGGGCCGTGATGGCAATTATCAGCCCCAGCACAGGGTAGATGATGCGGACTTCCCAGCGCCAGGCAGCGCGGCTTTTGTCGGAGAGGTGGCGGTAGGGGTCGCCGGCGGTTTCGGCCAGGCCGCCGCAGCCGCACACCCACGAGCAGTACCAGCGCTTGCCGTAGAAGTAGGTGAGCACCGGCGTGGCCACCAGCGACATCACCGCGCCCCAGAACACCATGAACACGCCCAGGCCGCCCTTTTGCAGCAGCGAGGTAACCGTGCCGGGAAACAGGTAGTCGTACTTCAACGGCCAGAAGTAGCTGAAATAAAACTCCGGCTGCTGAAAAAACTGGAGCAGCCCTGGAATCAAAAACGAGAAACCCAGTTGGAAAAACATCACCGAAACGGTGCGGATAACCTGGTAACGCGAGTGCCGGTATTTCCACAGCGCCCGGCTGCCCATCAGCAGCACGGCCAGCGTGTAGAAGGTGCCGTAGAGAAACCATTGGTCGGCCGGCCGGGCGCGCAGCGCCTGGCTGAGGCCGTCGAGCGGGTGAATCAGGTTGTTGAGCAGGCCGAAATTGCCCTGGCCATCGTCGTTGCTAAACCAGTACAGCACCACATAGAAACCCGTGAGCACCAGGCCCGTGACCCAAGCCACGGCCCCGCGCCCGGTGCTGGCCCGCAGCCAGAGGTTGTCCTGCTGCACGCCAGATGGGTGCCGGCCAAATTTCAGCCAGCTCCAGGCCAGCGTGCCGGCACTCACCAGCCCTACGGCCAGCCAAAACCAAGTGTTGCGGCGGCTGGGGTCAGCATCGGCCAAGGCCAGGAGCAGCGCTAGCAGGCCGCCGGCCACCACGGCCAGCGTGAGCTTTTCGGCGGGAGAAGTCGCGGGCAGGGGCGGGGTGAGGGTGGGCGTCATGCAGTGTAACAGGATGATACGATAGAGAGACGGACATGCTGAGCGGAGTCGAAGCATCTCTACCGCAGTACTATATCATCTACGATTGGGATTAGTTGCGCGGTAGAGATGCTTCGACTCCGCTCAGCATGACGGGCGACTTAAAAAACGACTATCAATTGCCATCAATCCTTCCTAATGGTGGTGATGATGGTGCGGTTCATCGGGTTTACCGAAGAGGTTGATGAGCGTGCCCACGATGTAGAATCCTGACCAGCATACATAAAGCCAATTGAAGCCCGCCGGCAGACGGCCCACGAAGAAGTGCAGAATCAGGTGTGCGCCGGCGCTCATCAGCAGGCCCGTGAGGGCGATGAACTGGAAGCTGTTGAGGGCCGAGGGACGGTATAGCTTGGAGAAATCCACAGAAAAAAAGTTGAGTGACGAAGGCTACAGACGTGCAAAAAGTCCCTTGCGCTGCTTCAGCGCTACGGATTGCCCGGGAAACTGTCGGTTGAAGTCGGCCACGATGGCTTTTTCGTGCTGCGGAAAAAACTCTGGGTCGAAATTGGCCGCACCTAAATGGCTCATGACCGTGGCTACGGGCGTGCGCTGCGCAATCCACTGCTCGCACACGGCGTGGCGCAGGCGCAGGCCCAGCGCGTTGAAACCCACCACGGCGTGCGGGGCTTCGCTTTGGAAATACACCCGCACCGCCGTTCGACTATTCGGGTGCTCCCAGTAAAAGCTGGTGAGGCCGGGCGTGGGGCCAGCCGGGGCCTGGCCGTAGGTCTGGTATTCAAGGTTGAAGAACTTGGCCGAGTTGAACCAGATGCCGCGTCGGTAGTGCATGGGCTGCCCGCAGATGGTGTGGGCCACGGTTTCGCCCTGCATCCGGCCGGTGTACCAGAGCTGCTCGATGGGCACTTCGCCCGTGCCGGGCTGGCGGTGCTGGGCACAGTCGCCGGCCGCGAAGACGTTGGGTACGTTGGTCCGCAAGAATTCATCAACCAGAATGCCCTGGGCAGTTTCCACGTTCGAGGTGTTGGCCAGCGTGAGGTTGGGCGTGACGCCGGTGGCCAGGCCCACCCACTGGCAGGCAATTTCCTCGCCGGCTGTGGTCACCACGGCGCGCACGCGGCCGTCCGCATCGCCCAGAATCTCGCGCAGCTCGGTGCCGTAGCGCACCGCAACGTGGTTTTCCTGGAACTGGCGGTCCACCAGGTTAGCCTCCTCGGGCGGCAGCACCGAGGCCCAGTAGCGGGCCTCGCGCACGAGCACTAAGGGCTCGATGCCGCGGGTGTGCAGCATCTCGGCCAGCTCTACGCCGATGAGGCCGCCGCCCACCACCACGCCCCGGCCGATGCCGTGGGTGTCGCGGGTCATGGCTTCCAAATCGGGCAGACCGTAGAGGCCCTGCACGCCGGCCAGGTGCTGGCCGGGCCAGCCAAAGAGTTTGCTTTCGGAACCAGTGGCCAGCAGCAGCTGGTCGTAGGCGAGGGTGGTGCCGTTGTCGAGGACGAGCAGGTTTTCGGCGGTGTTGAGGGCGGTGGCGGTGGCGTGCACCAAGGCCAGCCGGTTTTCTGCCCAGAACCAGTCGGCGTAGGGCTTGATGTCCTGCGCCCGCAAGTGGCCCATGTACACGTACATCAGCGCGGTGCGGGAGTAGTGGTGGGCGCTTTCGCTCGATACCAGCGTGATGCGGGCCTCGGGGCGCAGCCGGCGCACGGTCAGGGCGCACGTCACGCCGGTAATGCCGTTGCCGAGGATGACGAGGTGCATGGGCCGGGAGGAAAATATTCTGGCCTCAAATGTAGCGACAAGGTGGGCCGGGTGGGCGGCGGCCCCGCCGCTTCCGCCGCGCCAGGCCGCCGCGGGCTACGCACCATCACCGGCAGCCGCAGAATAATTCTAATGCCGTCTCGTATTCCACCGGCGAAAAATGCGGATGACAGTCGAGGAACCGCATTAATCGAACCGCTGAATACGGAAATGACAGACTATTTTTTGGAATAGAAAGGTCCTCAACCCACAATTCGTTACGGAATGCTGGAAACTGGAATGCCAGGTTTTCTCAAAATGGGAAAATCGAAAAAGTGTAAATCTGATGCTCCGGTCCGGTAGTAAGTTTCGAGTCTTCGAACACTTGCTAAACTACTTACTTTATGAAATTCTGCTACGCCTTCGGAAAGTTTTGGGCTTTACTGTTGCTGAGCCTGATGTTGGGTGGCACCGCTATGGCCGGTGAAGTTGCGCCGCTCACGGCCGCGTCCATCACCGCGCAGACCACGGCTTTCCTGCAAAAATTTGTGAACAAGGAAGGCAAGGTGAGCTACGAAACCCTGCAACGCAACCCCGAAATGCTGGACGCGCTACTGAGCAACATCGGCGATTTCGACCTGGCGAAGGCCGGAGCAGTCGACCAATATGCTTTTTATCTGAATGCGTACAACGTACTGGTTATCGGCGAAATAATTAAAAATTATCCGCTCACGTCGTTGCAGGACATGCCCGGCTTTTTCAACCGGGTGCGGATGCGCGTGGGCCGTGAGTTGCTCACCCTCGACCAGATTGAAACCGACAAGCTCCGCAAAATTTACGACGACCCGCGCCTGCATTTTGCCCTGGTGTGCGGCACCAACAGCTGCCCCCGCCTGAACCGCGTCGCCTACGTGGGCAAGGACCTGTTTGCGCAGCTGAACAACCAGGCCCGGTTTGCTTTGCTCGACCCGAGCTATGTAAAGGTTGACGACGCGAAGAAAATTGTGCGGCTGCCCGAAATCTTTCAGTGGTACGAGAGTGATTTCAGCACCAGCGGCAAAACGGGCGTGATGTACGTCAACCAGTTCCGCAAAAATGACCGCATTCCCACCTGGTACACGGTTGAATATTACCCCTACAACTGGAGCCTGAACGACCAGAAGCGCACCGATTCCGAAATCATGGCCAGCAAATAAGCGTCGGCCGGGCGTCATGCAACGCATTGCCGGGGCCTGCGTAAGCCGGGAGACACTTCATCCTCAGACTTCCCACGCGTATGATTCCCGATAATAGCAACGGCAACAGTACCGACCCCAACGAAGGCGAAAACGCCGATACCACCGAAAATCAGCAGTTTCCGAAAAACGAAAAGCTGGAAAAGGAAAAAGAATACCAGCAGGACCAGAGCAACGGCAAAGCCAGCAACGACCCCACCGCCGCCCGCAACGTGGGTGCCAATGGCTACACCCAGCGCAATAACCAGAAGGACCAGCTCGAAAACCTGCACATCGGCGGTTCCGAAACCAGCCCCCAGGGCGGCAACGACCACACTAACGCTGGCGAGCAGGCCCAAGGTCCCGGTTTCGAGGCCGAAGGCAGCTTCGAGCTGGACCACAACCTGCGCACGCGGGAGCAGGAGTTTGGCGAAAAAGCTCCCAGCGGCCCCGCCAAGCCCTCCAACGACGGCGAAGCGCCGGGCAGCGAATAAGGCGCTACCGGCATTCTGAATGCGATAATTGACCGGCCGGGCCGGAGCCTGCTGCGACTATGGTCCGGCGGCTCCGGCCCGGTTTTATTATGCGCTAGCCACCAATGTGCTAGGGCCAAGCTGAACGGTAGATAAGGGCATTGGGGCAACGACTTCAATTTATCTAATCAAAAAAAGGTTAGCTGCGGCAGATAACGCTGCAAACGCTTAACTTGCGCAGCCTATTTGGATAGGTGGCTTTTGGCCAATAAATAAATCCCGCGCAAGCATTAACCCACCCATTACTTTTTTAACGATGAATTCAGAAAATCTACCCAAGGTTGAAAACGAGCCTTACAATCCGAACCTGGATGCTCAGGATGAGGATGTTGTATCGGGGGGCAACAACAAGCTGACCTACATTCTGGTGGGCGTGATTCTGGCGCTGGTGCTGGCCTACGTGGCCCTGCCCAAAGGCGGCGGTACCGGCCTGGCATCGGTGACGCCCAGCTTTATGCTTGACGATGCGGCCGTGACGGCCACCGCGCCCACCTCGGCCGATAGCATTGCCGCCGGCCTCAAAGCCGCCCCGGCTGCTGCCGAAGAAGAAACCACCACCAAAACCACCACCAAAACGGTAGCAAAACCCACCGCTACTGTCCCCACTGCCACGCCTGCAGCTGCCCCGGTCGTAGCAGCGGCGGCAGCCCCGGTAGAGGCCGCTCCGGCGCCCGCACCCGTGGCTGCTCCCGAGCCCGCCGCCCCGACTACCGTTACCATGTCGGGCAAGATTGAAGACGAGAACGGCCGGCCGCTGGTAGGTGCCACCGTGCTGCTAAAAGGCAGCAGCAAAGGCACCAGCACCGACGCCAATGGCAACTACACCATGGAAGTACCCAGCGGCGACAACACCCTCATCTACGGCTACGGCGGCTACGACGATGAAGAAGTACGCAACACTGGCAGCAAGCCCGTGAACGTGACCCTCACGCCCCGCGCCAAAGCCAGCCGCAAGCGCCGCTAGGTTTTCGGTCAGGATATCAAATGAAAAAAGGCCTCCCACAATGGGAGGCCTTTTTTGTGCCATTAAAATGAAAGGTTGTCATTCCGACGAAGGAGGAATCTGGATAAATCCGGAGAGTATTCTCCTCAGATTCCTCCTTTGTCGGAATGACAAAATTAGCGCTACGCCTCAACCTTGCCCCCGAAGCGGCGGCCAAACAGGAAGTACACCGGCAGGCCCAGCGCCACCAGACCCAGGCCCCGGCGCGAGAATTCGGCCGTGTCAGGCGCGATGAGCAGGATGATGCAGAAGGCGCTGGCCAGCAGTACGTAGAGGCCGGGCACCAGCGGGTAGCCCCAGGCGCGGTAGGGGCGCGGGGCCTCGGGCCGGGTGCGGCGCAATACGAAAATGCCGATGATGGTGACAACGTAAAACAGAATTACGGCGAACATCACGTAGTTGAGCAGCTGGCCGTAGGAGCCGCTGAGGCAGAGCAGGCAGGCCCAAAGGCACTGCGCCCACAGGGCGCGGCCCGGTACGCCCGCCCCGTTCAGCTGGGCCAGGCCGGGGAAGAACAGGCCGTCCTTCGCCATGGCAAAGTAAGCGCGGGAGCCGCTGAGAATGATGCCGTTATTCGCCCCGAACGTGCTGAGCATGATGAGCACGGCCATGACATAAGCGCCGGCTTTGCCGAGGACTGATTCGGCCACTGCCGTGGCCACGCGGTCGTCGGTGGCGTACTGGATGCCGCGGCCGGCCAGGGTGGCGGCTTCGGGGGTGCCGTGCAGGGGCAGCACCAGAAGGTACACGATGTTGATGAGGATATAGAGGGCCGTGACGATGGCCGTGCCGATGGCCATGCTGCGCACCAGCGTGCGCTCGGGGTTCTGGATTTCCTCGCCCGCGAAGCCGATGTTGTTCCACGAATCGGAGGAGAAGAGCGAGCCCGTCATGGCCATGCCGATGGCAATGACCAGCGAATAGCCGCTGATGGGCAGCGGCGCGGCGCTCACGCCGGGGGCCGGGTAGCGGGTGGCCGTCCAGAGGTCGGCGAAGTTGGCGGCGATGGCTTCGTGGTTCAGCCCCAGCGCCACGCCGAAGATGATGAGCAGCGCCAGCGCCACCAGCTTGGTGCTGCCCAGCACGTTCTGGATGAGCTTGCCGGTGCGCACGCCCTGCGCATTGAGGGCCGTGATGCCGATGATGAGCACAATGGCCAGCAACTGCACGCTGCTGAACTCGAAGCTGCCGGCCTGAAACAGCACGTTTTTCACGCTGAAATAGGGCAGGAGCACGCCAGTGAACTTGGCGAAGGCCACGGCCACGGCCGCGATTACGCCGGTTTGAATGACGAGAAACAGCGTCCAGCCATAGAGGAAGGCCGTGAGGCGGCCGAATGCCTCGCGCAGGTACACGTACTGGCCGCCCACTTTGGGGAACATGCTGGCCAGCTCGCCGTAGCTGATGGCCCCGGCCATGGTGATGAAACCGGTGAGCAGCCACACCACCAGCAGCCAGCCGGCGCTGCCCACCTGCCGCGCAATGTCGGCTGAGACGATGAAGATGCCCGAGCCTATCATGCTGCCGGTGACCAGCATAATGGCGTCGAAAAGATTGATGGCCCGCTTGAAATGCGGTTGGTCGGGTTGAGGTTCGGTCATAAAAGAGCTGAGATTTTTGTCAAAGAAAACGAAAAGGCCCGCCGTGGACGGCGGGCCTCGCAATTAAAAGTCCGGAAAGCGCTAAAATTCGCTGCGGTCGTACCAGCTGCGCATGCGCCACGGGTCGTTGCGGTTTTTGCGCACCAGCACCAGCCGGGCCGTGCCCGTGCCGGAGAATCGCTCGTCGTCGCGTTGCTCGATGGTGAGCAGGAAGGAGCGTTCCACGCTGGCCAGGGTGTCGGAGGCCAGGGTATCGGAGCTGGGCAGGTACTGCGTCCATTGCAGGTTGATGGAGCGGGCGGCCCGGAAGAGGCGGTAGGTGGTGTTGGCGTCCACGTCGCGGGTCCAGGAGCGGTCCAGGTTGGCGGCGAAGTCGCGGTAGGTGAACTTGAATTTGGGCGAAAGCAGTTGGCCGTAGAGCGTGGAATCGCGCAATTGGTAGGCCGAGCGGAACCGGTCGAAGAAGCCGCGCACGTACACGGGGTTACCCAGCAGCTCGTTTTGGTCGGTGGGTACCTCATCCAGGGCCGGGGCGAAGGGATTGCACGCGGGCACCGTCAGCATCAGCACAATGCCCGAAAGCATGACGGTGGAACGGGACGGCAATTTCATGAGGCGAAATATACGAATATGGCGGAAAGGTTGAGCTTTGCGCCGCGAAAAGCTTAGTGCGAGCTGAAGTATTTCTTCAAATCTGTCCAGCACAGGCCGGGGGTGGTGCGCTGGTCGCGCCAGGCCACGATGCGCCACTCATTGTTGCGACGGCGCAGGATGAGGCGCATGTTGCCCTGCAATACGCCGGCGTGAAAGGCGGTGTCCTGCTGCGTGATTTTGAGCTGATAAAGGGCTGAAACTTCGGCCGAATCAGTGGTATAGAGCTGGTCGCGCCGGCCGCTTAGGGTGAGGGTGTTGGTAGTGCCGGTGGGGGTGCGGCGGCGCAGGCTGGTGAAGTAGGTGGTTTCTTCGGGCACGCTCCAGTTGGCGAAGAGGGCTGGCGAGGAGCCGGCGCTGGTGGGGTCGGGCACGAAGCGGTAGTCGGGGCCGCTGAAGGTGCGCTCGTAGTTGCCCACGTTCACGCTTTGCACGGCGGTGGTGAAATTGGCCAGTAGAATGTCAATCTGGGTGGGCTGAATCCACTCGCTGGCCGAAGCCGCAGGCTCGGGCTCGCGCAGCTGGAAGCAGGCCGGCTGGGCCAGCAGCGCCAGCCCGCCGAGAACCCGGGCGGCTTTGCCAGTGAATGCAGCGGGCCAAATGTTCATTAAAAAGCAGGGGAGTGGTATTTAGCAGAAAGATACGTGGCGCGAGGCGTTCCCAAAACAAGCCGATGCCAGGCCACTTGCCTGCCAACCCGCTTCCCGCCGTACTTTCGTCGCCCGTCATCCGCTTCCCCTGCATGTCCCGAAAGCTTCTGGCGTTATTTACCGCGCTGCTGTTGCTGCTCACACTGGCCACGTACGTCTACTATCGGCGCACGCTGGCGGCCGTGCCCGTCGACCCCTACGCCCTGGTGCCCGACGACGCGGTGCTGGTCCTGAGCACCCTCGACCACCCCGCGCTGGTGCGCCACCTACAGGAAACCGAGCTGTGGGACAACCTCACGGCTGTGCGCTACTTCCAGCAGGCAGCGGGCCACCTGGCCCTGGCCGACAGCCTGGCCGGGGGCAACGCCCGCCGCCGCAACGCCCTGCTGAATCTGCTGGGCCGCAAGCTCGTTATCACCTCCGTGCACGTCACCGGCCCCGGCGAGTTCGACGTGCTGTACCAAGTGCCGCTGAGCCGCGTGAGCGAGTACCGGCAGGTGCGCAGCCTGCTCGAAACCCTGGGCCGTGACCCCCGCTACCGCCTCGCCACCCGCGACTACGAAGGCCAGGAGCTGACAGTGCTCACCGAGCAGCGCACCGAGTTAGGCATCACCGTTTTCAACTACCGCAACCACCTTCTCATCAGCACCAATGCCAGCCTGGTAGAGGCGGCCGTACGCCGGCTGGCCCACCCCGATGCGCCCACCGTGCTGGCCAGTTTCGGCACTACTGACTTGCTGAAGCTGCGCGGCGTGGATGGCTCGCTGCTGATTAACTACCGCCGCCTGCCGCAGTTTCTCGACGTGCTGTTTCGGCGCGATGCCCACGGGCAGGTCGACCAGCTCACGGGGCTGGTTTCGCAGGGGCTGCTGGGAATGAAGCTGGACGGCAGCCGGGTGCAGCTCCAGGGGTTTTCGAATCCCGAAACGGCCCGGGGCACGCTTCAGCAGCGGCTGAGCGGGCAGCCCGCGCAGCCGCTGGGCCTCAGCGAATTCATGAGCACGCGCACGGCCATGCTGCTGCACCTGGCCGCCCAGCCAGCGCGCACCTGGCCCCGGCCCGGCACCCCGCTGGTCGACTCGTTGGGCCGCAATGCCGCGCTGGATAGTCTGCGGGCCACTTTTGGGGGCGAAATGGCTATTGGTTATCTGGCGGCGGTGGCGGCTGGCAGCCGGCCGGGGCGGCTGGCCTTCGTGCGCTGCCCGGTGCCGGCACGCACGGCCCAGTGGCTGGCCCGCCTGCGCCGCATCGAGGGCAACTCGCCAGCGTTTACCAAAGTGGGCGCTTATGAAATTCACCCCGTCGGCTTCTCGGAAGCGGCCGTGCTGGGGCCGCTACTCGCCCCCGCCCGCCCCGGCGCGGTGGAGGTGACGGCCAATGCGGGTGTGTTGGTGGGCAACTACCTCGTGCTTTCCGATGAGCTGACCCTGAACGGCTACCTCGCCGACGTGGTGGCGGGCCGCACCTGGGCCCAGACTCCGAGTCAGGTGTCTTTCCTCCAGGAAACCCTGCCCCGCGCCCGTCTGAGCATTTTCGTGGATACGCGCAACAGTTGGAACGCCCTGCTGGGTGTACTCACCGAAGACCGCCGGGCCGGCTTGTTGCGCAATGAGGCCCTTTTCAAGCGCTTCCCGCAGTTCGCCTTCCAGCTGGTGCCAGCTGAGAACGAGGCTGCGCCCGACGCTCAATACTATACCCAGCTGCTGCTGCGTCACCCCGACCTGGGCCCGGCTACGGCGCAGGCCGGCGGCGCAGCAGCCAACGGCCGGGTGCTGAACTTCAAGCATCAACTGGTGGGAATGCCTACGGTGCTGCCCGCGCTGGGCACCCGCATTCCAGCCGTGGTGGTGCAGGATTCGGCCCATGTCCTGCACTTTGTGAATGCCGATAACGTGGTGCTGTGGTCTGATACGCTGGCCGGACTGGCTGTTGGCCAGATGCTGCTGCCCAGCGGCGGAGGCGTGCCGGGCGGCCTGCTGCTGGGGGCCGGCCACCGCCTGCACCTGCTGGCCAACGACGGCAGCGCCGTCCTGCCGTTCCCCCTCAACCTGCCCGATACCGTGCGCGTGGCCGCCCTGCTGACCGCCCCCGCCGGTCCCGATGCACCCGCCCGCCTGCTGGCCCGCACCGCCGGCAACGACTTGCTTTTGCTCGATGCCAAAGGCCATTTATTTCCCGGCTGGCAGCCCAAGCGGCTCGATTTTCCGCTGGCCGGCGAGCCCGCGCTGCTCAGCGTGAGCGGGCGCGACGTGGTGGTGGCCCCACTCCAGAACGGCTACGTGTACGCCTTCGATGGGCAGGGTAACTTGTTTCCCGGCTTCCCGCTGAGCCTGGGGGCGCGGCTGGCCGGCAACCTGCTGGTGCAGCCGGGCAGCACCCTGGGCCGCACCCACCTGATGGCCGTGAACCAGCACGGCGAGTTGGTGACCTTCACCCTGAGCGGCGACATCCTTACCCGCCGCCGGGTGGCTACCTGGAGCCGTACGGCCCGCTTCCACTTGGTGCCGGATGCGCGGGGACGCAGCTTCGTCATCACCCGGGAAGATGGGAATCAGCTCGATGTGTACCTGCCCACGCAGGTGGCCCCGCTGCTCACCCAGCGCTTCGTGACTTCGGGCGACAAGCCGGTGCAACTCTTCGATTTCAGCAATGGCCGGCGTATCATCGCCATCACGGAGCCGGGTCCGGGTCAGGTGTCGCTCTACAACGCCAAGGGCCAGCTGCTGGGCGATGCACCGCTGCCCAGCACCGGCCCCGGCGTGGGCCTGAGCTACGACGCCACCACGGATGCCTACCAGCTGGTCCGCATCGTGGGCCGCGAGCTGCGCCGCACGGAGCTGAAGGTGGCGCAGTAGGGTGGTGGGTTGGTGAATTGGCGGGTTGGTGGAGTAGTCTGAATCGAAGAAACGTCATGCTGAGCGCAGTCGAAGCATCTCTACCGCAATACTAAACCTGATTACTTGCGCGGTAGAGATGCTTCGACTGCGCTCAGCATGACGTTCTTTTAACTCAAACCAACCCGCCAACCCGCCAACCCACCAACCCACCAACCCACCAACCCACCAACCCATGACCCTACCACTCCGCACCGGCCTTGTGGTCGGCAAGTTCTGGCCGCCGCACCGGGGCCACCAGCTGCTGCTTGAAACTGCCGCTGCTCAGGTAGCTGAGCTGCTGGTGCTGGTGTATGCCAATCCGGATTCGGAAACCATGCCCGCGCCGGTGCGGGCCCAGTGGCTGGGCGAACTGTACCGGGGCGATGAACTGGCCGCCGGGCCGCATATTGGCCGCACGCCGTTGCACATCTTCGCCCTCACTGCCGGAGCTGATGGCGTGCCACCCGACGTGGCCGATGACTTCACACAGCGTGAGTTTGTGCGGCAGTGGCTGGCCCGGCAGGGGCTGCATATCGATGTAATATTCAGCAGCGAGGCCTACGGACCGGGCTTCGCCGAACAGCTGGGCGTAGCGCATGTGAGCGTGGATGCCGCCCGGGAGCGGGTGCCCGTATCGGGCACGCTGGTACGGGGCAATCCGGCGCAATATGCGCGCTACCTGCACCCGCTGGTGGCGGCGCAGCTGGGCGCGGTGCCGCCGGCAGAGGTGCCCCGCGTGGTGTTTCTGGGAGCCGAGAGCAGTGGCAAATCGACGCTGTGCGCGGCCCTGGCCGAGGCCTGTGGCACGGTGTGGGTGCCCGAATACGGCCGCACCCTGCACGAGCAGAAAAACGGCAACCTCGATTACGAGGACCTACTTTACATTGCCCGCCGCCATGCCGAGTTGGAGGATGAAGCTGCCGCCCAGGCCCACGGCGTGCTGTTTTGCGACACCAACGCGGCCACCACGGCGCTGTATTCCTACTACTATTTCCACCGCTGCGACCCGGCTTTACGCGCTATGGCGGCCGTGTGCGGGCAGCGCTACGCCCACACCTTCGTGTGCGCGCCCACCGTGCCCTTCGAGCAGGACGGCTGGCGCGGCCCCGAAGCGCTCCGCAGCTTCCAGCACGGCATGATACTGATGCAGCTGGACTACTTCAATATCCCCTACACGCTGGTGGAAGGGACGGTAGAGGAGCGGGTAACGCAGGTGCAAAACGTGGTAGGGGCATGGCCTGCCCCCGCTCGTCGTTGAACGGTATCATTGAAACGGTGCATAGGTCCGGGTGGGGGCAGACCCTACCGGGTACGACCCCGCCGATACAAAACTATCGGCCCGTCAAAGCCCAAGTCCCAGCATTCTCGCTACCTTAATGGCATCGAAAGAGCAGTACCGCACCAACTTAGGCTGGCTGCCGGCATCGCCCACTCGCCTAGCTAACTCCAGCCGAATCTAACCAACCATTCCCATGTCGGAAACTGCCGAAAAAGACGCCGAGCAAACCCCGCTGCCCGCCCCGCAGCCGTTGCTAACCGACCCGCCCTATTCCGGCGGCGGCGACATCCACATCGGGGAAGGCCAGGAGCATCATTTGCCCCACGAAGGCACGCATCAGCCCACCAAGCCCAAGCCGTCCGGCAACCCGGGGCAGGAATAGCAGGGGAAGCCCGGGCACAGGTCCCGGGCCTTGCCTCAAATCAAATTAAATGCCCGCGCATACTGCCCCAGGTCGAAGCTGTTGGTCGCGTTCAGCTTCTGACGGATGTTGCGGCGGTGGGTATCGGCGGTTTGGGCCGAGATGTTGAAGGCCGCCGCAATGTCCTGCGAGCTGTGGCCTAGCGCGAGGCTGCCCAATACCTCGCGCTCGCGGGCGGTGAGGCTGGCGAAGGTGGCCGATTTCTCGCGCAGGAAGGTGTTTTCATCGAGCAGCCGCTGCACTTTGGCCGTGATGTGGCTTTTGGGGTCGATGGGCGTGGCGAAGCTGATGATGAGCAGGGGCCGGCCGGCGGCATCCTGGGCCAGCACCCGCACCGAACTCAGGTACCAGGCAAAGCTGCGCTGCGGCCCCGTGCGTACCTGCTGGAAAAACGTCACGGCATAGCTCAGGTCGTTGCGTTCCAGCAGCTCGGCTATCTGGGGGACGTACTCGTGCGCTTCTTCCCCATTAAAAAAAACCGGGTGGTAGTTTTCGCCTAGGGCCAGCAGTTCGGCCATCGTCGTGTTGAGCGCCTGCAGGCCCCAGTCCGACATATACAGCACCCGGCTGCAATCGCCGCTCAGCACGATGACTGCGCCGGGGTATTCGTTGGCCAGCGAGGCAACTCCCGCTATTCGGTGGGTAATGATTTGTTCATCAGTCATGCAGAGTAAAGAAGTTGCCAAATGAAAAAAGTTTAGTGAGGTGACAGGGCCGAATAAGCGGATGAGTAGCTATTGGTATATAAGAATGGATGGAAAGGTAATGAGGGTTTGATGAAGATGGCCGCTAGTTAGCGGAATAATATTTACCCGTCAGGGAATTATATAAAAAAAGAAGTCCCGGCGGGATGGCCGGGACTTCTTAGCAGGAATGATTTGAGCGCACCGTGGTGGGCTACCGATTGGTAAGCCAGCCCTTACGGTAGAAGTAAAAGAGCTGCGTGGCCACTACCATGCCCATGGCGAAGAGCACCATAGGGTAGCCCCAGGGGCTGTAGAGCTCGGGCATGTTGCGGGGCAGCAGGTGGCCGTGCTCATCCACGTGCTGGAAGTTCATGCCATATAGGCCCACCACGAAGCTCAGGGGGATGAAGATGGTGCTGATGATGGTGAGCACCTTCATCACCTCGTTCATGCGGTTGCCCTGGTCGGAGAGGTAGAGGTCGGTGAGGGAGGAGATGTTGTCGCGGTAGCTCTCGGCCAGGTCCAGGGCCTGGATGGCGTGGTCGTAGGCGTCGCGGTAGAAGATTTTAAGGGTTTCGGGCATGATTTCCTCGGGCAGGCGCAGGATTTCCGCGATTTTATCGCGCTCCGGGTACACCAGCCGGCGGAAGCGCACCACGTCCTTCTTGATGCGCAGGATGCGGTTGAGGAGGCGGCGCGGGCGCTTATCGGCGAAAATGGCCTCTTCCAGGTCCTCAATGTAGTCGCCGATGGCGGCCATGGTGGGGTAGTAGTGGTCGAGCACCACGTCGGTGAGGGCGTAGGCCAGGTAGAGCACCGGGTGGCGGCGCAGGGTGCTGAAATTGCTGCGGATGCGGGTGCGCAGGGAGTCGAGGCAGTCGTCGTAGTCGTCCTGAAACGTGAGCACGTAGTTCGGGCCGGTGAAGATGGAGAGCTGGTCGTCGTCAATTTCCAGGTCGCGGGTGAAGTCCGTCATGCGCGACACCATGAAGAGGCGGTTGTCGTCGAAAACGTCAATTTTGGCCCGTTGGTAGTCGTTCAGCACGTCCTCCATTTGCAGGGGGTGGAGGCCGAAATCCTGCATCATCTGCTCAATCAGGGGCAGGTCGCCGTAGCCGCGCACGTCAATCCAGTGCTTGAGCTCGGGGTGCTGGCGCAACTCGTCGAGCAGCTCGTCGTAGCGGTCGGTGTATTCTTGCTCGGTGAACGTGCTGTCGTCATACGACATCAGGAACAGACGCGGCTTGAGGGCCCCGGGGCGGATGTTGAGCGTGCCGGGGCGCTGGCCCACCTGCTGCTCGCGGGCCTGCCGGGTGGCCTCGCGGTCGGTAATGGTGTACGGGGCCGCCCCGGCGGGCTCGGTGAGGGCCGGCGAGCGGTTGGGGGTGGCCTGCGGATTGGAGCTGAGGGGATTCATGCAGCGGGGAAGTAGCGAAAGCGAGGCGCAATTTCGGCCCTTACGCGTGGCGATAGGATGAAGATGCCTTCATTGGGCCAATTGGGCGGGTGGCGCAACTGCCGGCCCCGGCGGCGGGCACTCAATCTGTGCCGTACTTTGCCGGGAAAGCCACACGATTAAGCGTTGAAAAGTACGGATTCTCTGGTTGCAATGGAGGCGGGCGCGGCGGGCCCCGCGGCGGCGCTGGTAGTGGCCGTGGCCGAAAGCGGCCCCCTCGGCCCAGCCGAGCCCCGCCTGCCGCTGGCCTTCGAGTCGTTTCTGTACCTGCGCCCCGCGCACCAGGCCTTGCAGGAAGCGGCCGGTCCGGTGCTCAGCTTCTACCTCGAAGACCCCGCCGCCGGCCGCACCGTGGCGCAGCTGCACGTAGCCCTGGGGCCGGCCGCCGATGAAGCCCGCAGCCCCGCGCAGGCCCCGTTCGGCGGCGTCCAAATGGCTCCCGGTTTGCCGCTGCTCGCCCTGCACCAAATCCTGGACACGGCCGAAGCAGCGCTGCGCCAGCGCGGCGTGCGTCGGCTGGCCCTGCGCGGCTATCCTTTCGCCTACGACCCTGCCGGGGCCGCCGCCTTGGCCGAAACCCTGCGCCAGCGGGGCTACCGCGTGGCCCTGGCCGAGCAGAACTACCACCTCGACCCCGCCCTGCCTTACGAAGCTCACCTGCACCCTTCGGAGCGCCGCCGGCTGCACAAGTGCCGCCGCGCCGGCCTGCACTTCGAGCAGGAGCCGCCATTTCTGCTGCCCCGGGCGTATGATTTTATCCAGGCCTGTCGGCAGGAGCGGGGGCAGGCGCTGTCGCTGCCGCTGGTGCGAGTGCAGGAACTGTTTCGGCGCTTTCCGAAGGAGCATTTCCTGTTCTCGGTGCGCCAGGCCGATGGCGAATGGGCGGCGCTCACGGTAGCCATTCAGGTGAATAAGCAAGTGCTGTATAACTTCTACCCGGCCAGCCCGCTGCGTTGTAATTCCTTCAGCCCGGTGGTGCTGCTGAACGAGGGCCTGCACGCTTTTGCCCGCGCCAGCAACATGGCCGTGCTCGACCTCGGTACTTCTACGCTTGATACCGGGCCAAATGCGTCGCTGCTGCGCTTCAAGCGGCATTTGGGCGGCGTGGCGGGGCTGCGGTTGAGCTGGGAGCGGGAGCTATAGGGGAGATGCAGAACGAAAACTCCCCTCCTTACCAAGGAGGGGATGTGGCCGCGAAGCGGACACTGAGGTGGTTGTGACGTTGAACAAGAACGTTGGGCTTTCCCATACGAAATCGGCCAATGCCCACAACCACCCCCGTCCGATGCTATGCCTCGAACATCCCCTCCTTGGTAAGGAGGGGAGTTTCCGTTCTTTGCGCCCATATGCCCACTACCACTTCCCCCACCAAATCCCCCATCCGGCACTTTGTGCGAGGCTCACTGGGCACGGGCGTGGCGGTAATGGCACGGGCGGCGGGCTCGCTAATCGTCAACAAGCTGTTTGCGACGTACGCGCCGGCCGGTGGCCTCACCCTGCTGGCCCAGTTCCAGAACCTGATGGCTATGCTCACCACCCTGCCCTACGATGGCGTGCAGGTGGGCCTGGTGAAGTATCTCGCGCCGCTGCGGCCGGGCAGCCCGCGCTACCGTGCTTGGCTGGGTGCGGCCACGGTCCTGAATGCGGCGGCGCTGCTGGCCGGGGCCGCCGTGCTAGCAGCGCGCGGCCTGCTGGGCTGGGGGTGGGGGAGTCTGGCGGTGTTCATGCTGGGCATAGCGCTGATTACCGGGCAGGCGATGCTAGGTAGCGTGCTATTGGCGGCCGGCAAGCTGCGGGCCTACATCGGCCTCACAGTAGCGCTGGCGGTGTTGGGCACTGCCGCCACGGCGGCGACGCTGCTGGGCGGCTGGCCGCTGCGGGTGGTGCTGCTGGCCTACCTAGTGGCGCAGGGCCTCACGCTGCTGCCAGCGCTGGGGCTGGCGACACGGGCCGGGCTGCTGCGGCACCTGTGGCCGGCCGCGCCCGTGAGCCGGCTGGCGCTACGCCGGCTCAGCCAGTTTCTGCTGATGGCAGTGAGTACGCTGCTCTTCGGCAAGGCAGTGGACTACGTGCTGCGCGACTATCTGCTGGCCACTTTCGGCCCGGCGCGCACCGATTTGTGGCAGGCCGTGGCTAAGCTCTCGGATAACTACACCATGGTATTTGGGGCGGTGATGAGCAGCGTGTTTTATCCCCGGCTGGCGGCGCTGGCGGGGCAGCCGTTGGCGGCGCGGCGTTACCTGCGTGGCGTGCTGGGTCTGCTGGCCCCGGTGCTGGCCGTGGGCCTGGGCCTGATATTCGTGTGCCGTGACTGGCTGCTGCCGCTGCTGTTTGCGCCCCGGCTGCTGGGGGCGCGGGAGTTTCTGGCCCCGCAGCTACTAGGCGACTGGGCCAAGCTGCTGAGCTGGCTGTTCATTTTCCAACTAACTGCCCGGGCGCGCACGGGGCCGTACGTGGCGGTACAGGCGGGCTCGGCGGCAGTTTTTGCGGCCTTGCTGGTGCTGCTGCTGCCGCGTTTGGGGCTGGCCGGCGCGGTGTGGGCCCACGCGGTGCGGTATGGCGTGCTGCTGCTGGTGTGCGGAATCTGGCATTTGAGAACGAAGCATGAAGGATGAAGAATTTTTCTTCGGTTCATTTGCCCCGAATCCCTATGCCCAATTCTTCATCTCCCATTCCCCATTCTTCATTAAACGCAGCGCCTGTCGTCACTATTGTGGCGCTGTGCCACAACCACGCGCCGTTTCTGCGCGAGGCGCTGGATTCCATTCGGGCCCAAACCTATCCGCACCTGGAGGTATGGCTCGTGGACGATGCCAGCACCGACGACAGCCCCGAAATCCTGCGCGAATACGCCGCCCAAAATCCCGCCTGGCACCTGCTGCTGCTGCCCGAAAACATGGGTAACTGCCGCGCCTTCAACACCGCTTTCGTTCAGAGTAAAGGCGAATTCGTGATTGATTTTGCCACCGATGACGTGCTGCTGCCAGCGCGGGTGGCGCAGCAGGTGGCGCAGTTTCAGGCTGCCGCGCCGGAGGTGGGCGTGGTGTATTCCAACTGCGAACTGATTGACGAAGCCAGCCACTCGCTGGGCCTGCACCACCGGCCCGACGGCCCCGGCCAGCTGCAGCCCGCACCCGCCAGCGGCTGGGTTTTTGCCGAAGTGCTGCGGCGCTATTTCATCAGCACGCCCACCATGATGATGCGCCGCGCTTGCCTTGAAAGCCTGGGCGGCTACGACGAAACCCTGGCCTACGAGGACTTCGATTTCTGGGTGCGTGCCAGCCGCGACTGGCAGTTTCTCTACCTCGACGAAGTGACCACCCGCAAGCGCAAGCACCCGCGCAGCATGAGCGCCAAAGCCTACCAGCGCCACGACCCCTACCTGGCCTCCACCATGCGCGTCTGCGACAAGGCCCTCGACCTGGCCCGCACCTACGCCGAGCGCGCCGCCCTGGCCACCCGCCTGCGCTGGGAGTTGCGCAAAGCCCTGCGCCACCGCCACGCCGCCCAGGGCCGAGCCCTCTACGCTCTGCTGCGCCAGACCGGTCACGCCACCACCCTCGACCACTTGTTGGGCCAGCTGGCCCGCCTGCCGCTGGGCTGAAACCCGCCCGCAGTCCCGTTCTTGCGCCCATGAACTGGTTGCTGGCCCCCCGTGTGCGTACCGTGCTGCTGCCCCTGGCCCTGAGCGTGGCCACGGTGCTGGGCCTCGGCAGCTATTACGAAACCAACGACGATGCCACACTGGCCTGGCTTTTCAGCGGCGTGCTGGCGCTGAAGCCGGTGCCCTCGGTGCCGCTGTATCTGCACGGCTACGGGCATCTGCTGGCGGCTGCCTACACGGCCGCGCCCGGCGTGCCGTGGCTGGGGCTGCTACTGGGCACGCTGCTGGTGGCGGCCACGGTGCTCACCTTCGCGGTGCTGGATAAATTGCTGCGGCCGTACCTGCGGCCGGGGCCATTGGCGTTGGTGCTCACGTTGTTTTTCGGGCTGGCCTGGTTGGAGCACTGGCTGTGGTTCAGCCACGGACGGGTTGCGCTGCTGCTGGCAGGGGCGGGGGTGCTGTTTGCGGCCCAGCGGGCCGGCCAGCGCGGGGCACTGCTGCTGGGGCTGCTGGCTTTGGGCGCGGCGTGGCTGGTGCGGCCCAGTCTGGCCGTGCTGGGAGTCATTGCCGTGGTGCCGGCGGCCGTGTGGCTGGCGGGAAGCTGGCGGCGGGCGGCTCCTGTTTTGGCCAGCGCGGCGCTAGGCCTGCTGCTGGCCACCAGCATTCTCCACTGGCAGCAAACGCCGGCCGAAGCCCGCGCTCAGCGCCGCGATGCCGCTTTCAGCCGCATTCTGGATTTCGACCAGCTCCGCCCGCAGCCGCGCACCCCTGCCGATAGCCTCGGCACCGCCGCCATCAATCTGTGGCTGCTGGGCGATTCCACGGTGGTAAACGAAGCTCTGATTCAACGCGCCTACCACTTCGATGCAACAGATTTTCTGGCCCACGAAGTGCCCGCCAAGCTGCGCCAGCGGCTCCTGCTGCTAGGGCGCGACTACTTCCCGCTGCTGCTGGCGCTGGCGGCCACGGCCGTGGCCGTAGCCCGCCGCCGGAGGCGTGCTAGTTGGTTCTGGTTGGTGCAGTTGGGGTTTGTTGGAGGACTGGTTTTGCTGGCCGGCTTGTTCAAGCTGCCGCCCCGGCTGGCGCTGCCGCTGCTCGATTTCTGGCTGCTGACCAATGTGATTTTCTGGCTGAGAAAGGCTGAAGGAGTTCCTGAAAGCGAAGCGTCAGCTGGAGCCAAAGCAGCTGAAGAAACTGAAGTGGCACTAGTAGCGGCAAGTCACAACCGTCAGGCTCCTCTCTCTTTTGGGGAGGGACTGGGTGGGAGGTTCTCCCGTCCTGCTACCATCGCAATATTTCTACTAATTACCACCCTCTACGCCGCCAAAACCTGGCACCGCCACCAGGTACTAAGCCGCGAGCTGCAGCAGCACGAAAGTGCCCTGGCTGCCATCAGCCGGCCGGCAGGGCGGGTGCGGGTGTTGGCCGGCACCAACGATTTCCTGAAAAGCCTCTCGCCCTTCCGCCCGTATTCGCCCGGCCCCGGGCCGGTGCTGCTGCTCACCGGCTGGCCCGCGCACGATGCCTCACAGGCCGCACTGCGCCAATCCCTCAGCGGCACCACCGACCAAACGGAGTGCCTGCGCCGGCTGGCCAACCGGCCGGGCATTGGCCCTGATGCTCCCGTTGTGTGGCTGCTCAGCCCGGGCACGGCCGCCTGGCTTGAGCGCCGTACCGCTTTCGATGGCCCCCGGCTGTTATTTTCGTCCCAACGGCCCTTGCCGTCTGCCGCCGCCGATTCGGCAGTCTGGCTGTACCAGGCGGCGCTGCAGTTGAAAAAAATGTAATTTACTGAGGCCCAAAACGGGCTTCAAACCGGGCTGACTGGGGCGAATCTGGCCTTTTTGCGCCCTAATGCCATAATCTTATAACCGCCCCCCTACGGTTGGGGCAGACCTTTGTTGCGCGAAAAGCGTTTCTTCATTCACCCCTCACGCTTTTTTCGCCTCATTTCTATGCAAACCTCCATATCGATAACCCGCGGCGAAGTTCTGCAACAGATGGAAAGCTTCGTGAAATCGAACATGAGCACCTTCCTCAAAAGTGTGGAAGAAAGCTGGCAGCCCGCCGATTTCCTGCCCGATTCGCGCCGCGACACGTTTTTTGACGAAGTAAAAGAGCTGCGCGAAAAAGCCGGCAGCCTCAGCTACGACCTGCTGGCCGTGCTCATTGGCGACACCATCACCGAAGAGGCCCTGCCCAACTACGAGGCTTGGTTCCACGAGCTCGACAACATCAACCGCGACCGCAACAACGGTTGGGCCGAGTGGATTCGGGGCTGGACGGCCGAGGAAAACCGCCACGGCGACCTGCTCAACCGCTACCTCTATCTGAGCGGCCGCGTGAATATGCGTGAGTTCGAAGTGAGCACGCAGTTCCTCATCAACGACGCCTTCGACCTCGGCACGGCCAACGACCCGTACCGCGCCTTTGTGTACACCAGCTACCAGGAGCAGGCCACCAACATCTCGCACCGCCGCGTGGGCCAGCTGGCCCGCACCGCCGGCGACGACCAGCTCTCCAAAATCTGCGGCATGATTGCGGGCGACGAAAACCGCCACGCCCGCGTGTACAAGGCCTTCGTGAGCGAGATTTTCAAGTACGACCCCTCGGAAATGATGCTGGCCTTCGAGGACATGATGCGCAAGAAAATTGTGATGCCGGCCCACTACATGCGCGAAATGGGCGTGGAAATGGGCAAAACCTTCGGCCACTTCACCGATGCCGCCCAGCGCCTGGGCGTGTATACCAGCAACGACTACACCGACATCCTGGACTCGCTCATCGCCGACTGGGACATCGAGCACCTTAAGGACCTGACCGGCGAGGCCGAAAAGGCCCGCGATTACGTGATGGCCCTGCCCAACCGCCTGCGCCGCGTGGCCGACCGCATGCCCGTACCCAAGCTGGAGTACAAGTTCAAGTGGATTAGCTAACCCCGCCCGCTCATCGGGCACGAACTCCGGTTAGCTGCCCGTCAACCGCCGCTTTGGTCGCCCCGTGGGTGCCCGAAGCGGCGGTTTTGCATTCGGGGCTCGGGGTATTGCCATAGGCCGGTTGTTGGGTTGGTATATATTGTTTTGTAAAATACATTGTTGAAATAGTTTAATAAGTGAGAGTCTTTTTTGGTTCTCCGGTGAATCAATATGATACAGCTCAGTTTGTGGTAATGTGCTGGCTATAGGATATTTCGGTTAATAATTGATATTGATTTTAAAATATAGTATTTGGATTATTATTCTTGTAAATAGGCAATCTATATTCGCCGTTTGAATCTGCTGGCCAATTAATTCCGGCTTCGTGGCCGGACCGCTTTGCCTGAGCAGAAATCCCCATCGGCACTGGCTTCAAAGCTGCTGCCAATGAAGCGGCCAGCCTGTTCGGCTACCTGCTGTATTCATCATTATTGTCACCATTCAACCCGTTCGGATGCCCCAATTCTTTACCCAATTCACTACGCTCAAGGCCACGGTAGCCCTCCGGCGTGGCCGCGCGGCCGGCGTGCTGCTGGCGCTGCTGGCCGGCAGCCTGGCCAGCCAGGCCCAGCCCATTGCCGGCCTCAGCCCGCAGGCGGGCGCACCGCTGTTGCGCTCCATAAAGGCCCGGCCGGCTCTCAGCCAGGCCCTGCAGGTGCTGCGCCAGGAGCTGGCCCTGACGACTAACGATGAGCTGCGTCCGCTACGCACCGAAACCGACGAGTTGGGCATGGTGCACCAGCGCTTCCAGCAATACTACCGGGGCGTGAAAGTGGAGCACGGCGAGCTGAGCGTGCACGCCCGCACGGGCCGCATCGAGTCGCTGAGCGGCGAGCTGCTGCGGGCGGCGGCCATGCCGGCCGTGCAGCCCGGATTGTCGGAAAGCATGGCCCTGCAACATGCCCTGCAATCGGTGGGAGCGAAGGTGTACCAGTGGCAGGTGCCCGGCGAGGAGCAGGCCCTGCGCGCCACCACCCACAATGCCAAAGCCACCTACCTGCCCAAAGGCGAGCTGGTGCTGTTGCCCGACACCCGCCAGGCGCTGGCCAGCGCCCCGCTGGTGCTGGCCTGGAAATTCAACATCTACGCCCACCAGCCCGTGAGCCGCGCCCTGATTTACGTGGATGCGCAGACCGGCCAGGTGGTGCTGCGCGATGCCATCATCAAGCACCTGAATGCCACGGGCACCGGGGCCACGCGCTACCTGGGCCCGCGCGCCATCTACGCCGACCAGTTTGGCGGCGGCTACCGCCTGCGCGAGAGCGTGCACGGCAAAGGGGTGGTGACGCTGAACTGCAAGAAATCGAACAGCTATTCGGCGGCCGTCGACTTCGTCGACAACGACAACAGCTGGACGGCCGCCGAGTACGACAATGCCAACTTCGATAACGCTGCGCTCGATGCTCACGTGGGGGCCCAGACGACCCAGGACTACTGGACCACCGTGCACGGCCGCGACTCCTTCGACGACAAGGGCAGCGTGCTGCTCAACTACGTGCACTACGACGACGTGCCCGGCGGTGCCGGCTACGAAAATGCCTATTGGAACGGCACGGCCATGACCTACGGCGACGGGGCCACCACCTTTAAGCCCCTGACGGCGGTGGACGTGTGCGGCCACGAAATCGGCCACGCCGTGTGCGAAACCACGGCCGGCCTGATTTACCAAAACGAGTCGGGGGCGCTGAACGAAGGCCTGTCCGACATCTGGGGGGCCTGCGTGGAAAACCACCTCGACCCGAGCAAGCAAATCTGGCTCATTGGTGAGGACATTATGAAAGCCGGAGGGGCTTTGCGCTCGATGAGCAACCCCGGTCAATACGGCCAGCCCGATACCTACCAGGGCACCAACTGGCAGGCTACCACGGCCAGCCCCACTTCCAGCAACGACTACGGCGGGGTGCACAACAACTCCGGTGTGCTGAACTACTGGTTCTATCTGGTGTGCCAGGGCGGCTCGGGCACCAACGACAAAGGCACGACTTTCAACGTGTCGGGCATCAACATCAGCAAAGGTGCCCGCATTACCTACCGCGCCGAGCGCCTGTACATGCCGGCCAGCTGCACCTACGCCGGGGCCCGCGCCGCCACCATGCAAGCAGCCATCGACCTCTACGGGCTGGGCTCGGCCGAAGTAACGGCCGTGGCGCAGGCCTGGCGGGCGGTGGGCCTGGGCGAAGCTGCCCCCACCATTACGGGCTTATCGGTAGCCAGCGGCACCGTGGGCCAGACCGTCACGCTGACCGGTACCAACTTCGGCACCACCTACCGCGTGCAGTTCAACGGCACCGATGCCACCGTGGCCACGCTCACCTCGACCACCAGCGTAACTGTCACGATTCCGGCCGGGGCCACCACGGGCACCATCGTGCTCACCACGCCCAGCGGCACGGCTACTTCGACCACGTTCACGGTGCTGAACCCGGGCCCGACGCCCACGCTCGTGAGCTTGGCGCCCGCCGGCGGGGCCACTCAGGGCAGCGCCATTACCCTGACCGGTACCAACCTGTCGAGCGCCACGGCGCTGAGCTTCAACGGGACGGCGGCAACCTTTACGGCCGTTAGCGCCACCACCATCACCACTACGGTGCCGGTGGGGGCCACCAGCGGGGCCATCAGCGTGACCACGCCCAACGGCATTGCCAGCATCAGCTTCACGGTGCTGCCGGCGCTTACCTCGTTTTCGCCCACCAGCGGCCCTCCCGGCACAGCCGTTACCATCATTGGCACCACGCTGACCGATGCAGTGAACGTGAAGTTCAACGGCATGTACGTGGCCAACTACACCGTCGTGAATGCCACCACCATCACCACGCAGGTACCGGTGGGGGCCACTACCGGGCCGCTCACGGTGCGCACACCCGATGGCACGGCCACCGGCCCCATCAACTTCACCGTCACGCCGGCGGTGGTGTTCACCAGCTTCGCGCCGGCCAGTGGGCCGGTGGGCACGGTGGTGACGCTGACCGGCCAGGGCTTCACGGGCGCTACGTCGGTGACGTTTAATGGCACGGCGGCGACGGCCTTCACCGTGGCTTCGGACCAGGAAATCTGGGCTACGGTGCCTGCGGCCGCACGCTCGGGCTACATTGCCATCAACACGGCCAGCGGCACGGCTACGTCGAGCCGCATGTATGAGGTGACGGTGACTTCGGGCGCGCCGGTCATCAGCAGCTTCTCGCCGGACAATGGGCCGGTTGGTACATCAGTGCTTATCAACGGCTCGAATCTGAGTGGCGTGACCGCGGTTACCTTAAATGGTACACCCGCCACCTTCAGTGTAAATGGCGGTGGCAACCGCATTACCACCTCCGTCCCCGCCGGGGCAACTTCCGGCCCGATATCGCTCGCTAACTCCGTCGTGACCGTGCTCACCAGCACCGATTTCTACGTAACGCCGGCCAATGACCTGGTGGCCAATGCCATTGCCATTGGCTGCGGCAGCGTGACGAATGGTACCACTTTCGGTGCCACCCACACCGGCGACCCGGCCACGAACTGCACGGGTGCCACCCTCACTACCAACACGGTGGGGGTGTTCTACAAGTTTGTGGGCCAGGGCGGTAACGTAACGGTGGGCACTTGTGCCAATGCCAGCTACGATGGCCAGGTGGCCGTGTACAGCGGCCCAACCACCAGCCTGGTGTGCGTGGGCGGCGACGACGATGGCTGCGGCGCGGGCGGCGGCGCGGCCACGCTCACGTTTGCGGCCACGGCGGGCACCACTTATTACATCTATGTAACGGGCTACTACAACAGTGCCAGCAACCCGGGCGTGGGCAACTTCACCCTCACGCTGACCTGCGCCGACCTGCCGGTTATCAGCAGCTTCACGCCCACCAGCGGCCCGGGCAGCACCAACGTGGCCATCACCGGCAGCCGCTTCACCGGGGCCACGGCCGTGAGCTTCAATGGCACGCCGGCCACCTTCACGGTGAATTCGGCTACCAGCATCAGCACCACGCTGCCCACCGGAGCCACCACCGGCCCGATTACGGTGCAGACGCCGCTCGGCACGGGCGTGTCGGCCAGCTTCTTCACGGTGCTGCCACCCGCTATCAGCGTCTTCACGCCGGCGCTGGGGCCGGCCGGCACCACGGTGCTGATTACGGGCAGCAACTTCACCGGCATCTCGGCCGTGCGCTTTAATGGCGTCGATGCGGCCAGCTTCACCGTGAATTCGCCCACGCTGATAACTGCGACCGTGCCAGCCACGGCTACCACCGGTACGGTGGCAGTAGTGGGCAGCGGCGGCACCACCACCACGTCGGCTTCGTTTGAGGTGCTCACGCTGTTTATGGGCACCTATAATCAGTGTTTGAGCACTACGCCCATCAGCAGCACCGGCACCGGTACCTGGCAGTGGCTGCGCGCGGCCAACGGCCAGCTGGTGGCCGCCATCAATGACCAGGGCTTTGCGCTGGGGCAGGTTTCGGCCGAATTTACCCTCAACCAGGGCAGCGTGCGGGTCGATGGCCGCGGCAATGAATACCTCGACCGCAACTGGCACCTCATCACCCAGAACCAGTTCCCGGGCCGCAACGTGCTGGTGCGCTTTTACGCCGCCAACGCCGACTTTAGCACCTACATGGCCGTGAACGACGGCGACGCTTCCGATGCCACCAGCCTCACCCAGCTTCGCCTCACGCAGTATCGGGGTGCCAACGAAGACTGCCAGATGGCCAACAACTCGACCCCGCGCGAACTGCGCCTGCTCACGCCCGCCGCGCCCATCACCCCGGCCGGCAGCAACTGGTTTGCCCTCGAAGCCACGGTGGCCGACCATTTCTCGGAGTTCTACATCAGCGGCAATAGCATCACCCCGCTGCCCGTCGAGCTGGTGGCCTTCTCGGCCGAGCGTATCGGCTCGCGGGTGCTGGCCCAGTGGCGCACTGCCCAGGAACTCAACAACCAGGGCTTTGTGCTGGAGCGCTCAGCCGACGGCCGCAGCTACGCCGATGCTTCGACTTTGCTGCCCGGCGCGGGCAGCAGCACGGCGGCGCACGCCTACTCGTTTACCGACGTGGCCGCCCCCGCCGCCGCTACCTACTACCGCCTGCGTCAGCTCGATGCCAGCGGCGCGGTGGCCTACTCGCCCGTGGCGGTGGTAGCCGCCGTGGCGGCTTCGGCCACTAAGCTGGTCTGCTTCCCGCAGCCGGCGCACACCGGCACTACTGTAGTTGGTGCCATGCCGGGTGCCCGCCTCACGCTCTCCGACGCGCTGGGCCGCACGCTGGCCACCACCACTGCCAGTGCCGATGGCCGGGCCGAACTGGCCCTGCCCGCCGGCCTGGCCGCCGGGGTGTACGTGGTGCGCAGCGGCACCCAGGCCACCCGCTTGGTGGTTGAGTAAGCTGACCCGCGCCGCCTGACGGCAGCCCCATAAAAAACGCCCCGGCCTTATGGACCGGGGCGTTTTTTATGGGGCTGCTGTTTGTTGGTGAATCAGGCTGCCTGCGGCTCGGCCCGTGCCGCCTCGTAGCCCACCAGCGCCGCCTTGCGTGTGCTGCCCCAGCGGTACTGCCCCAGCTCGCCGGTGCCGCGAATGACGCGGTGGCAGGGGATGAGGTAGGCCACCGGATTGGCCCCGATGGCGGTGCCCGCCGCCCGCACGGCCGCGCCGCGCTCGGCGGCTTCGGCCAGTTGGGCGTAGGTGCGCAGTTCGCCCTCGGGCACCCGCAGCAGCGATTCCCAGATTTTGAGCTGGAATGGCGTGCCTTTCAAATGCAGGTGCAGCCGGGCGGTGGGAGGGAAGTCGCGGGTGAAAAACTGCGCCACCTGGGCGTGGGCACCGGTTTCTTCAGCGGCAAGCGTGGCATTGGGCCACTCCGTCCGCAACTCGGCCAGCGCGGCAGCTTCGTCTTCGATGAAGGCCAGCTTGCAGATACCTTTGGCGGTGGAGGCCACCAGATAAGGGCCGAACGCGCTTTCACCAAAGCTGTATCGAATGGCCAGAGCAGCCCCACCGTGGCGATATTCGCCGGGCGTCATGGCTTCCAGGGTCACGAATAAATCGTGCAGGCGGCCGGTGCCGGAAAGGCCGGTTTCATGCGCCGCCTCAGCCACCGAGGCTTGCTGGCGCAGCAGCTGCTTGGCGTGGTCCAAGCTCAGGTATTGCAGGAATTTCTTGGGCGACACGCCGGCCCATTCCTGAAACTTGCGCTGGAAATGAAACGGGCTCCAATGGGCCTGCCTAGCCAGCTCATCAAGGTCGGGCTGGGTTTGGAAATGGGCCTGGGCGTAGGTGAGGGCGGCGGCGATGCGCTGGTAGTCAGTCATGGGAATGATTCGCTGATTGACTACAAAATTCGCACTGGATGAGCAGGGTAGAAACCCGATTCTTGCGCAGTTTGGGTTGAGAGGGGAACTCTGAAATAAAAAGAACGTCATGCTGAGCGCAACCGAAGCATCTCTACCTCAGAAGTAAACCCATTCGATTGGATTACTTCTGAGGTAGAGATGCTTCGGCTGCGCTCAGCATGACGTTCTAATGTAACTGAGTCGAGTAGCGGTTTACTTTTCCACTCGCACGCCTTTCCAGAACGCTACGCGGCCTTTGATTTCCAGGGCAGCGTCCTTGGGCTCGGGGTAATACCAGGCGGCATCTTTGTTTTTTTCGCCGTTCACGGTCAGCGAGTAGTAGCTGGCGCGGCCTTTCCAGGGGCAGCTGGTTTGGGCGATGCTGTCTTCAAAAAACTCCTTTTTGATGGAATCAGCGGGGAAATAGTGGTTGTTCTCGATGACGACGGTGTGGTCGCTCTCGGCCACAACGGTGTTGTTCCAGATGGCTTTCATTGGGTGGGATGTAGCGAAAGTGTCATTCCGAGCAGAGCGAGGAATCTGGAGAATGCGGTTATCACACCTCAGATTCCTCGCTCTGCTCGGAATGACAGATGAGCCAATTGAACATTGCCCGCACCGTGCTTGTTTTCCAAGCCTATCCTGAAAGAGAAATTATATGGCCGTTGGCTTCCGCTTCCGCGATTTTGTGCCCGAAGACCAGCCCGAGAAGGGCTTCGAGTCGTTGTTTAAGCTGTTCATGCAGCTCGTTACCATCACCTCCGGCGACGTAGGCGAGGCCCTACAGTGGCTCAATGAGCTCGACAAGCAGTACGGCCTCACCGATGACAACTACGGCATGGGCAACTTCATCGATGACCTGAAAAAGAAGGGCTACATTGATGAGAATGAGCAGCAAAAGGGCGAATTCAAAATCACGCCCAAGACTGAGCAGGGCATCCGCAAGAGTGCGTTGGAGGAGATTTTCGGCAAGCTGAAAAAGAGCAGCACCGGCAACCACCGCACGCCCCATACCGGCCAAGGCGACGAGCAGAGCACCGACCTGCGCGAGTTCCGCTTCGGCGACTCGCTGGAGTCGATTCAGATGACCGAATCCATCCGCAACGCCCAGCTCAACCACGGCATGGAAAGCGGCGAGTTCATGCTGACCGAGGGCGACCTGGAAGTGCGCGAAAACGAGCACAAGTCGCAGACCAGCACCGTGCTGATGATTGACATCTCGCACTCGATGATTCTCTACGGCGAGGACCGTATCACGCCCGCCAAAAAAGTGGCCATGGCTCTGGCCGAGCTCGTGAAGCAGAAATACCCCAAGGATTTCCTCGACGTCATCGTGTTTGGCAACGACGCCTGGCAGATTGAAATAAAGGATTTGCCCTATCTGCAAGTGGGGCCGTACCACACCAACACCGTGGCCGGCCTGGAACTGGCCATGGACCTGCTCCGCAAGCGCAAAACGCCCAACAAGCAGATTTTCATGATTACCGACGGCAAGCCCACCTGCCTGAAAGAGCCCGGCGGCTACTACAAAAACTCCTTCGGACTCGACCGCAAAGTGGTGAACAAGACCCTGAACCTGGCCGCCGCCGCCCGCCGCGTGAAAATCCCCATCACCACGTTCATGATTACCTCCGACCCGTATTTGCAGAAATTCGTGGAGGAATTTACGGAGGTGAACCAGGGCAAGGCCTATTATTCGGGCCTGAAAGGACTGGGGCATCTGGTGTTCGAGGACTACAAGAAAAACCGGCGCAAGACGCTGTAAAACCCTCTTTTTCTGTCATGCTGACGAAGGAAGCATCTTATCACGGCGGCCTTTTTCAGTTCTCTTAATGCAAACGGCGCGGACGTGATAAGGTCCTTCGCGCTGCTCAGGATGACAATTTAACCCATTTCATGGCCAACGACCAGCTTCCAACCAACCATTCCGCACACATCACCACTTTGGGCCAGCTGAAAAAGTCTGGCTACAAGCCCCGCACCGTGAAAGCCGAGTTGCGGGAAAACCTTATCCGCAAGCTGCGCCTCAAGGAGGACGTGTTTCCCGGCATTTTCGGCTACGACGAAACGGTGATTCCCGAGTTGCAGCGCGCTATTCTGGCCGGGCACCACATCAATTTGCTGGGCTTGCGCGGGCAGGCCAAAACCCGCATTGCGCGGCTGCTCATCAACCTGCTCGATGAGTACATGCCCGTGGTGGCCGGCTCGGAGCTGAACGACGACCCGCTGCAGCCGCTGTCGGTGTTTGCCAAAAACCTCATTGCCGAGCACGGCGACGACACGCCCGTGACCTGGATGCACCGCAACGACCGGTACACCGAGAAGCTGGCCACGCCCGATGTGTCGGTGGCCGACCTCATCGGCGATGCCGACCCCATCAAAGCCGCCACGCTGAAACTGCCGTACTCCGACGAGCGGGTGATTCACTTCGGACTCATTCCGCGGGCGCACCGGGGTATTTTCGTGATTAACGAGCTGCCCGACTTGCAGGCCCGCATTCAGGTGTCGCTGTTCAATATTTTGCAGGAGGGCGATATTCAGATTCGCGGCTTCAAGGTGCGGCTGCCGCTCGATATCCAGTTTGTCTTCACGGCCAACCCGGAGGACTACACCAACCGCGGTAGCATCGTGACGCCGCTCAAGGACCGGATTGATGCCCAGATTATCACGCACTACCCGAAGTCGATTGAAATCGGCAAGCGCATCACCAAGCAGGAAGCCCGCATCAAGGACGAGCAGAAGGGCATGGTGACGAGCAACGAAGTTATCCATGACCTCGTGGAGCAGGTGGCTGTGGAGGCACGCGGCTCCGAGTTCGTGGATGCCAAATCGGGCGTGTCAGCCCGCCTCACCATCTCGGCCTATGAGCAGGTGATTGCGGGGGCCGAGCGCCGGGCGCTGGTGAACGGTGAGAGCAATACCTACGTGCGCCTGGGCGACTTCATTTCGGCCGTGCCGGCCGTGACGGGTAAGGTGGAGCTGGTGTATGAGGGCGAGCAGGAGGGCGCGGGTATCGTGGCCGAGAAGCTGATGGGCAAGGCCATCCGCACGCTCTTCCTGAATTATTTCCCCGACCCCGACAAGAGCAAGAAGCTCAAAAACCGCCCCTCGCCCTACAAAACGGTGCAGGAGTGGTTCGGCAACGGCCACACGCTGGATTTGCTGCACGACGCCAGCACCGAGGACTATAAGAAAGCCCTCGACCTAGTGCCCGGCCTGCGCGACATCGTGACCGAGCTGCACCCCAACGAAACGCCCGAGCACACTTATTTCCTCATGGAATTCCTGCTCCACGGCCTGAGCGAGCACAGCCTGATTTCGCGCAACCGCCTCACGGCCGGCGCGCAGTTCAAGGACTTGCTCTCCTCGATGTTCACCATGCCCAGCTTTGGGGATGGCGATGAGGACGACGAGGACGAGGAGGAGAAGCCGCGCCGCCGCCGGTAGGGTAGTAGCGCGGACTTTTAGTCCGCGACTAAACTGAAGAAGCCCCGCGTACCCACCGGTATGCGGGGCTTTTGCGTGTTCCGGGATTCTGTTTTTTTGCGAATCGAGTTGCTCAAGCCCCCAATTTTTAGCCGCTCCGCCCGCCCTAAATGCGACTGCTGCCCGGCGGCATCGTAGTTTTGGCCGCTCGCCGTTTTCTGCGCCATGAACCCTCCGCTTCCCATCCAGTTTGCCTACCGTCCCGACCTGGACCTGTTCACGGCGCGTTGGCTCACTTTTCACACCCACAGCACAGAACGGTCCGAGTACGAGGCCGTGCTGCGAGCACCGGAAGCCCTGGGCACACCGCACTGGCTGTTTGACGTACGCCGCCGCCCCACCACCAACGCCGACGCCGCCCGCTGGGTCACCACCGACTGGCTGCCCCGGGCCGCCGCCCTGGTGCGCCCGGCTCACCTGCGCCTGGCTTTCCTGGTAGCGCCCGTGCGGGCCGAGAACCTGCGCGCCGATGATGAGCTGCGCGCCGTGATGGAAGCGGCCTACGCCGCCACCGATGCCTTTGCCCTGCGCACTTTCACCGATGAGGGCGCGGCCGTGGCCTGGCTGCTGGGCCAGCTGGCCTAGCCGATTTGCGAGGTAGCGTTTCCCTTTCCGGCGGGCCGCCACAGGAAATCAACAGGAAGGCCGCCGATTATTGTCCGGTTATCATTCCAACTTGCTGATGAAAAAAATCGCGGAAATCACCCTGCTCTTCTGGATAATGAAGATTTGTGCCACCACGCTGGGCGAAACTGCCGGCGACCAGCTGGCCCAGACCATGAAGGTGGGCTACGGCACCAGCTCGGTTATTTTGCTGGGCTTTTTTGTGGTGGTGCTGGCGGGGCAGCTGGCCGTGTCGCGCTACATTCCGGCCCTGTATTGGGCCACCATTCTGGCCACCAGCACGGCCGGCACCACCATTTCCGACTATATGGACCGCACCCTGGAGCTGGGCTACGCCACCGGCTCGCTGATACTGGTGACCCTGCTGGGGCTGGTGCTGGGCCTGTGGTGGCTGCGCGAAAAATCCCTGTCCGTCACCGACATCAAAACCCGCACGGGCGAGGTGTTCTACTGGGCGGCCATTCTGGTGTCGAACACGTTGGGCACGGCGCTGGGCGATTTCCTGGCCGATGATTCCGGGCTGGGTTTTGGGGGCGGGGCCCTGCTCATCGGCGGTGCGCTGGCGGTGCTGGTGCTGGCGTATTACTTCACCGGGATTTCGCGGGTGCTGCTGTTCTGGGTGGCGTTTGTGCTCACGCGGCCGTTTGGGGCCACGTTTGGCGACTTGCTCACCAAGCCGGTGGCCAAAAACGGGCTGGGCTTCGGCACCCAGGGCTCCTCGCTCATCCTTTTCGGCCTGCTGGTAGCGCTGGTGCTGTACGAAACCTTCCGCAAGCAGCCGGAGGCCGGGGTTGAGCCCGACCGCCTCGCGCCCCGCTAGGCCGTGCCGCCGGGCCGGTTGCGCAGCGCTCGGGCCATCATTTAGCCCGTAGTATACGTACAGGCCCCCAAAGCCCGCCTTATGCTCCCTCGCCCGCAGCCGCCGCTCCCTTCTTCCTTCGATGCCGATGAGCGCCTGCGCTGGGTCGAGCGCGTGGCCCGGCTCATGGACAGCCAGTTCCGGCTGCCCGGCACCCGCTTCCGCTTCGGCCTCGACCCGCTGCTGGGGCTGCTGCCCGTGGTCGGCGACCTGTCCACCACTGTGGTTTCGGTAGCGTTGCTGATGACCATGTTCCGGCACGGGGCCAGCGGGGCCGTGGTGGTGCGCATGGCCCTCAATATCCTCATCGATACCGTGGTGGGCGGTATTCCCATCCTCGGCAACGTGTTCGATTTCGCCTACAAAAGCAACGAGCGCAACGTGGCCCTGTTGCGCCGCCACTACGCCGAGGGCCGCCACAGCGGCAGCGGCCGGGGCCTGATAGTACTGCTGCTGGTGGTGCTGGTGGCCGTGGTGGGGCTAGTGGGCTGGGGCAGCGTGGCGTTGCTGCGCTGGGGCTGGCATTATTTCAGTTAAGAGTTAAGAGTTATGGGTTGGGGGCTGGGCGATTTTAACTCCTAACTGCTAATTCTTGACTCACAATTTCCCTGTGCCCAGCCAGCGTGCCACCGGGTAGCGGTTGTGGCCGGGCTCGTGGTAGGCCGAGTTCAGGTACACCCACTCCAGCTGGGCGGGGCCGTTGGCGGCGAAGGCGGCGTTATCTTTTTTGAGCTTTTCGAGGCGCTCGCGTAGGGCGGGGTCGCGGCGCAGCAGGTCGGCGGCCAGGTCCTCAAATACGTAGTCGGAGTAGTGCTCCTTCTGCTGCAGCACGCTATCGAAAAAGCCCCAGGCGAAGAACGAATCGGTGGCCTGCGGCTCCAGGGTCTCCATGAGGTAGCGGGTGGGCGCGGCTTCATTCAAATAAACCACCAAATCGCCGGGGTGGAAAGTGACGGTTTCTGGCCGGGTTTGCAGGCGCACCTGGCTGTGCACGTAATGGCCCTCGAAGGGCCGGGGCGTGGTTTTGAAATCCTCGAAATAATAGACTTCCACTGGCGCGGTCACCTCGCGGGCCAGCGGCTCCAGCGTGGCCCCGTTGCGGCGCAGGCGCTCGGCCACCTCGGTCCAGGCTTTGGGGATGATGTAGGCGGTGGGCCGGCTGGCGGTGGTGGTGGGTTTGAAGGTATTGAAGTACTGCACCGGCCGGGTGAAGGGCGCGGCGCGGTCGTAGTACAGGCGCGGCTGGCCGCTCACTTCGCTGGGCTTCATCTTGCCCTCGTAGCCCCGGAACTGCACGGTTTCGGGCGTGCTTTCATCCAGCGCCCAGGTGAGGGGGAAGGCGGTTTGGGTGGCCATGTCGGCGGTGGCTTTGGCGCGGGCGGCGGCCAGGGCGGGGGCCTGCTGCCCCACAGTTTCGAGCATGGTCAGCAGGAAATCATAGGTGGAATGCACGCGGGGCGCGAAAGCCTTGAGCATGTGCGTCTCGGGCATGAAGCCGATGGTGTTGAACAGCGCCGCGTAGCCGGTGGAGTAGCGCGGCGTTTCGAGGAAAGCCCGCAGGCCGCTCTCCGGGGTCTGGCCTTCAAAGTCGACGTAGGGCGTCATCGGCCACTTCTTTTTCTCCATACTCTTATACAAAGCAGGCAGCATCTGCCCCTGCAGATAAGTGCCCAGCGCCGGGGCCAGCTTGCTGTGCTGGGTGGCAATGAGCGTCATGGTGTACTGGTAGTCGGCCCCATTCGACGTGTGCGTTTCCACAAACACATCGGGCTGCCACTTCTGAAACAGCGCCGCGAAGGACTGCGCGTTGCGCGATTCCTGCTTGATGTAGTCGCGGTTCAAATCCAGGTGCCGCGCATTGCCCCGGAAGCCGTAGGCGGCCGGCCCGTTCTGGTTCACGCGGGTGGTGGAGTTGCGGTTCAGCATCCCATCAATGTTATACACCGGCACGATGACCACCGTCACCTGTTCCAGCAGCTTCGCCAGCGACTTCTGCTGCATCATATCCCGCGCCAGCATCATGCTCGCGTCGATGCCCTCCGGCTCGCCGGGGTGAATGCCGTTCTGGATGAACAGAATGCGGCGGTTTTTGCGGCGGGTGCTGGCCGGGTCGGCATCGCCGTCGGCGCTCAGCACTACTTCGTGCAGCGGCAGGCCCGCGTCGGTCGGGCCGGCCTCGGCCAGGTGCAGGTGGGTGGGATAGGCGGCGGCCAGCTTCTGGTAGTAGGCGAGGCACTCGGCGTAGGTGGCCGTGGTGTTGCCGGCTGGGTCGTTTTCAAACGGCGTGCGCCAGGCCGGGGCGGGCGCGGGCAGGGTGGGAGCGAGGGTCATGAGCGAAGCAAGGAGAAAGGCGAACATAGCTGCAAAGGAACGGTTAGAACGGGGACGTGAGAACAAAACTCCCTTCCTTACCAAGGAGGGGACGCTTGCGCGAAGCGCAAGCTGGGGTGGTTGTAGGCGTTGGAATACGCTCGAACGAAACCCGAACGAAACCCGCCGCCCGTCGTTCAACGCCCCAACCACTCCCGTCCGCGCTTCGCGCGAACATCCCCTCCTTGGTAAGGAGGGGAGTTTTTTCGCCCAGTTTCTCCCTCCACCTACCTTTGCCCAACCCCAAACACCCTTTGCCTATGTCCGCCGCCCTCCCGCGCCCCCTCATCCTCGTCTCCAACGACGACGGCATCACCGCCCCCGGCATCCGCCACCTCGTCGAAGCCATGGTGGCCCTCGGGGCCGAAGTTGTCGTTGTTGCCCCCGATTCGCCGCAGTCCGGCATGGGCCACGCCATCACCATCGGCCACGCCCTGCGCCTCACCAAAAATCCGGTTTTTGGGCCCGAAGTAGATGCATACGAGTGCTCCGGCACCCCAGCCGACTGCGTGAAAATTGCCAAGCATTACGTGCTTAAAGACCGCACGCCCGACCTCGTGGTGTCCGGCATCAACCACGGCTCCAACGCCTCGGTAAACGTGCTGTACTCAGGCACGATGTCGGCCGCCATTGAAGCTGCGATTGAAGGGCTCCCCGCCGTGGGCTTCTCCCTCTGCGAGTACGGCCCGAACGCCGATTTCTCGCACGTCGGCGAGTGGGTGACCCAGGTGTGCCGCCACGCCCTCGACCACGGCATTCCCGCCGGCACGGCCCTCAACGTGAACATCCCCAAAAACTCTGATACGCCCATTGCCGGCCTGCGCCTGGCCCGCCAGGCCCGCGCCAAGTGGCAGGAGGAGTTCGACCGCCGCCTCGATCCCTACCAGCGCCCGTACTACTGGCTGGTGGGCCAGTTCGTGAACCTCGACCCCGGCACCGATACCGACGAGTGGGCCCTGGCCAACAACTACGTATCCATCGTGCCCTGCAAGTTCGACCTCACCGCCGCCCACGGCCTGGACCACCTCAGCGAGCGGTGGCAATTGCCGCTGCCCGAAACGCAGGTGGTGGCCACGCCGCCCCAGCCCGTGCCCTCGGAAGACTACGGCGTGGCCAACCAAGAGTAGCCAAGCCCATTTTAAATAACAAAGCCCCGGCTAATTAGCCGGGGCTTTGTCATGAACGGGTAGTGCGGCTTTGCGCAGTTTGGTGGGTGGAGGCCGGTGGTCCGCTACCGGCCGCACCATTTTGGGCGGCATGGGCGCGGTGGTCGATTTGCGCACCACCACCGGCGAGGTGGTTTGGGTGGGCAGGGGCAGGGCGCTGCGGTGCAGGGCCACTACCTCAGTTCCCAGAGCTACTATTAGCACCAGCAGCAGGCTACCAAGCAGGAGTTTGAGCAGAGTACGCACGGAAAGTTGAATAACTGCCCGAAACTACTAGTACCCCTATGAAGCCGGCATGAACCCCACCGGCAAGTTGGCGGCGGGCTGAAAATCGAGAATAAACGCCGTGCCCCGGCCCACTTCCGACTCGGCCCGCAGCGTGGCCCCGTGGAAGCCCGCAATGGTCTGGGCAATGGGCAGCCCTAGGCCGTAGCCCTCCGGCGAGCCGGGCGCGTTGGAATTGAAGCGCCGAAACCGGTCGAACAGGTACGGAAGGTTTTCCGGCGAGATGCCGGGGCCGGAATCTTCCACCCGCAGCGTGTAGCCGCCGGTGGGCAGGGGCCGGCCCAGCACTCGGATGCTGCCGCCCTCGCGGTTGTACTTGATGGCGTTGGAGAGCAGGTTGCGCAGCAGCGTGTGCAGCAGGCTGGCGTTGGCCTGGGGGCGGGTGTCGTCGCCGGTGATGTCCACTTCTAGGGTGATGTCGCGCTGCTGGCGGCGGTCGTCCAGTTCCTCGGCTACCTCGGCCACGACGGTGCTCAGGCGTACGGATTCGTTGCGCAGGTACTGCTCGTTTTCGATGTTGGCGATGAGCAGCAGGGTGCGCACGGTATTGCGCAGGCGGTAGAGCGTGCGCTGCGATTCCACGATTTGCTGGGCGTGCGCCTCGGGCAGGGTGGGGTCCTGCAGCATGTTCTCGAAGCGCGATTGCAGGATGCTGGCCGGTGTGAGCAGCTCGTGGCTCACGTTGCTCATAAACTCCCGCTCCTTGGCGAAAGCCGACTGCACCTGCCGCATCAGCGAGTTCAACCGGTCATCGAGCCGACGAAAGTCAGTAGTATCAGTATCAATGGGTTCAAACTGAAAATCCGACGGCTGACGAATGCCCCGCAGCTTGCGAATAGTCAGCTCGCGCAAAGGCTCCAGCAGGTAGTGGGCAAAGGCCGCATCGGACAGCACGGTGAGCAGCGAGGCCGCCACCAGTACCCACAAGGCCAGGTTGCGCAGCGTGCCCGTCAGCAGTTCCACCGTCTCCAGCGATGAGCCAATCTCAACCCGAAACGCGGGCTGATTCGGGGCCTGGGCGGGCCGCGCAAAGCTCAGAATCCGAAAATCCTCCACCTGCTGGTCCACCTGCCGGGGCTCCTCAAAAATGTGCTCGGGCGGCAGGGCCTTGCCGGCGGGCAGCGGCGTGAGGGTGATGTATTCCTGCTTGAAGATGTTGTAGTCGGCGTAAGTCTCGGCCCGCTCGCCGCGTTCGAACGCCTGCAGGCCATCGCGAGCAATGAGGGCCAGCACCTGCTGCTTTTTGGCGCGCAGGTGCAGGTCGGTGTGCGCCACGGCTACGCGCTGCACGATGGGCGGAATCACCAGCGCCCCCAGCAGCACCAGCAGCAGCTTGGACAGGGCATTGAACAGGGCAAGCTTGGCTTCGAGACGCATGGTTTTCGGTTGTCATTGCGAGTGGAGCGCAGCGGAACGCGGCAATCCGTCCTGTAAAAGTCAGACACTTTCTGAAAACGACAAGCCCCGGAACTGTGCGGTGCCGGGGCTTGTCACATTATTTGGTTGGTCGCTGAGAAAAGGACGGATTGCTTCGCTCCGCTCGCAATGACAGGCGTTTAATTTTACTCCGCTGCCCGGTACCCAATCCCGCGCACCGTCTCCAGAAAATCAGCCGAGGCGAACTGGGCCAGCTTCTTGCGCACGTTTTTGATGTGCACGTCGATGTAGTTCGAGTCGGAATCGTCTTCGAGCACGTTGCCCCATAGGTGCTCGCCGAGCTGCAGGCGCGTGAGCACACGGCCCCGGTGCAGCAGCAGGTAGTGCAGCAGGTCGAACTCCTTTTTGGTGAGGGGCACTTCCTGGCCGCCGTGGCGCACGATGCGGGCATTGGGGTCCATGCTAAAGCCTTGGCCGAAGGTAATTTCCGGGCGCTTGAGGTTGAACTTGCGGCGCGTGATGGCCTGCATCCGGCTGGTGAGTTCCAGCAGCGAGAAGGGCTTGGGCAGGTAGTCGTCGGCCCCGAGGTCGAGGCCGCGAATGCGGTCGTCGAGCGCGCCGCGCGCGGTGAGGATGATGAACGAGGCCTCCTGGTTTTCATTCAGCCGGGCTTCGCGGAGCAGGTCGAGGCCGTCGCCGCCGGGCAGGCCCAGGTCGAGCAGCACGAAGTCGTAGCTGCTCACGTACAGTTTTTCCGACGCCTCGGCGTAGGTGTAGGCCGAGTCGACCAGGTACTGGGCTTGCAGCAGAAACTGCCGCATTTCCTGGTGCAGGCTTTTTTCGTCTTCGATGAGCAGAACGTGCATGAAGGGGATTGGGGGTTGAGGTGCGGGGAGAAGGGCTTTGCGGCGGCGAGCGGCCGAAAGGTCCGGATTCCGTCAGCAACATACGGCATAGCCGTCTGAACAGCACATGAAGCCGTCCCAAATTCAACCCTTATTCCCAATTACGGCGTAATTTGCTGAGCACATTCACCGTCTTTTTCCTTTCCAATGACTCAGCGTTTCTCCTTATTAATGTGGCTGATGGCCGGCCTGGCCGCTTTCGCCGGCCCTTCCGCCGCTCAGGCCCCGGCCGCGACCAAAGTCAAAACCAAAATCAAGCCCGTGGTAACCACGATATATATTGTGCGGCACGCCGAAAAAGATTCGACCTCCGACCGCGCCGACCCCACGCTCTCGCCCCTGGGCCAGACCCGCGCCCTGGCCCTGCGCCAGACGCTGCTGCGCCACCACCCCGCCGCCCTGTTCACCACCGACACCAAGCGCACCCGCGCCACCCTGGCCCCGCTGGCCGAAGCCCTGAAACTGGAGCCGCAGACCTACGACCCCAAACGGGGCCGCGACCTCGCCGACCGCATCCTAAAAGAATACGCCGGCAAATCGGTGGTTATCGTGGGCCACTCCAACACGGTTTTATCACTCATTGATGATTTCGGGGCCACCCCGCCGGTGGAAGAAATCGGCGAGCACGACTACGAATACCTATTCACGGTGCGCGTGGCGGAAGGCCTCATGCCCACCGTGGACATGCGCGGCTACGGCCCCGAGCGCCGTCCGGGCATCAAACTGGGCAAGGCTGCACCCATGGTGCCGGCCACGCCGGTTAAATAGCCATCGCCAATAACCGAATCGGTAAAAATGAGCAAGGCCGTAATCCTTCGCCGCGTTGCGGGAGGAGTTACGGCCTTGTTAGTTATTGGCGGCTGGTACGGCCGCCACAGCGTTTCTCCGGCTTAAAATAACCGGTGCCGCACCCCACAATGGCCCGCTGCCGTACTTTCGCCCACGCCCGGCCACTACGGTCGCGGCTTCAGGTCGTCGCTCTATGCATTGTCACGTTAAAAAAATGCTGGTTTTGGCCGGCGCATTGTTGGTAATCAACGCTCCAAGTGAAGCGCAGTCGCACAGAAAGAACAAGGCGGTACCCGCGTCCGTTGCTGCGGCAAAATCCGACCAGACCGACTCGCTGGCGCTGCGCAAAATCTTCGATGAAGCCCTGCTGCGCGGCGAGAGCTACGAAAATTTGCGCTACCTCACCGGCAATATCGGGCCGCGTTTGTCGGGCTCGCCGCAGGCCCAGATGGCCGTGGAGTGGGGCAAGGCCACCATGGAAAAAGCCGGTTTCGACCGCGTGTATTTGCAGGAGGTGATGGTGCCGCACTGGGTGCGCGGCGGCAAGGAGCGCGGCGAAATCATTGGTAATAAGGACAAAGGCGTGCGGGTGCCGGTGTGCGCCCTGGGCGGCTCGGTGAGCACTGGGGGCAAGCTGAAAGCCGGCGTGGTGGAAGTGCACAGCCTGGAGGAAGTGAAAAGCCTGCCCGAAGCGGCTGTGAAAGGCAAGTTCGTGTTCTATAACCGTCCCTTCAACGATGCCCTCATCGAGCCGGGCGCGGCCTACGGCGGGGCCGTGGACCAGCGCGCCAACGGGGCCATCGAAGCCGCCAAGCGCGGGGCCGTGGGCGCCCTAGTGCGCTCCATGACCAGCGCCCGCGACGACAACCCACACACCGGCACTATGCGCTACGCCGAGGGCGTGACCAAAGTGCCCGGCGCGGCCCTCAGCACCAACGCCGCCGACAAGCTCAGCCAGCTCCTCAAGGCCAACCCTGACCTGCAATTCGAGTTGGAAATGGAGTGCATCACCCTGCCCGAGGAAAAAAGCTATAACGTAGTGGGCGAAATCAAGGGCAGCAAATTCCCGCAGGAAATCATCACCGTGGGCGGCCACCTCGACTCCTGGGACCTCGCCCAGGGCGCGCACGACGATGGCACCGGCTGCGTACAAAGCATTGAGGCTCTGCGCCTGCTCCGCGCCGCCGGCTTCAAGCCCGAGCGCACGCTACGCGCCGTGCTCTTCATGAATGAGGAAAACGGCACTCGCGGCGGCAACGAATACGCCCGCCTCGCCGCCCAGAATAAGGAAACCCACCTCGCTGCCATCGAGTCGGACGGGGGCGGGTTCACGCCGCGCGGCTTCACCGTGGAGGGCGACCCCGCCACCGTGGCCAAGCTGGCCCGGCTGGCGCCACTGCTGGTACCTTACCACGCTGCCGACGTAACGGCCGGCCACTCCGGCACCGACATCGAGCCCCTGCAAGCCGCCGTGCATCCCAAAGCCCTCATCGGATACAAGTGCGACTCGCAGCGCTACTTCGACATCCACCACACGGCTGCCGACACCTTTGATAAAGTGAACCGCCGCGAGCTGGAGCTGGGCGGGGCCAGCATGGCTTCCTTAATTTACCTTCTGAGCAAGTACGGCTTGTAACAGACACTAAGGGACAGCCCAACGAAACGGCCCCACCCGCGCAAGCAGGTGGGGCCGTTTCGTTAGGCTGATAATCAAGCTTAATTCTGATTCAGAATCGAGAACAGCTCGTCCAGCTTGGGCGTCAGGATGATGTCGGTGCGGCGGTTCAGGGCCTTGTTGGCGGGAGTGTCGTTGGCGGCCAGGGGCAGGAACTCGGCCCGGCCCGAGGGCGTGACCTGGGCGGGGTCCATGCCGGCGGAGGTGAGCAGGCGGGTGATTTCGGTGGCGCGCATCACGCTCAGGTCCCAGTTGTCGCGGGCCCCGCTGGCGGTGGTGCCTTTGATGGGCACGTTGTCGGTGTGGCCTTCCACCAGCACATTCACGTCTTTATTGTCCTTGAGGGCGGTGGCCAGCTTGCGCAGGGCATCCTGGCCCTTGGGGTCTACTTTGGTCGAGCCCGATTTGAAGAGCAGCTGCTCGGAGAGCGACACATACACTTTGCCGTTTTTCACGCTCACCTGCAAATCTTGGGCGTTGAAGCCCAGCAGCGCGTCCGAAACGCGCTGGCGGAGGGCTTTGGTGGCGGCGTCTTTCTGAGCCAAGGCATTCTGAAGCTCGGCGATGCGGGCAGTTTTGCTTTGCAGGTCGGCCTCTTTGCTTTGCAGGTCGGCATTTTTGTTTTTGATGTCGGTTTCGGCATCGCCCAGGTTCTGGTTCAGCTGGTTGACCTGCTGGTTTTTGTTGAGCAGCGAGTTGCGCAACTCTTCCTCGTTGCGGGCTTTGGCCGAGGCCAGGGCACTTTTTTCCATCGCGAGCTGGTCGCGCGATTTGGTGAGCTCGGAGTTCTGCTGTTGCAGGGCCGCAATTTCTTTCTGGTTGCAGCCGGGCAGAGCCAGCAGCGTGGCACCTAGTAGCAGGGTGGGGAAGAGGCGAAAATTCATAAGAGCGAAAGAAAAGTAAAGAAGTCAATTAGACCTCAAAATGGTCCAGCCTTAAAACGGAGCCCGCTGGCAAGGGTTATCTTTGGCGAAATACTATGCACTTTTCTCCTTTAGTTACTACCGTTTGGAAGCGGATGGGGCCAAGCCGCCGGGCTGCCAGACTGGTGCTCTCCCTGCTGGGCGCGACCGGGCCGGTGGCTGCTATGGGCCAGCCCGGTACTTCGCTGCCTGAAAATCAACACCCCTCGGAGCGCTACTGGGTGACGCTGCGCGACAAAAGCGGCGTGCGCTTCGACCCGGCGCGGTACTTTTCGCCCGCCGCGTTGGCCCGCCGCACCCGCCAGCACTTACCGGCTTTTGATGCCACTGACCTGCCCGTGCGGCCCGATTACGTGGCCGCCATCACGGCGCGGGTGGATACCGTGACGCTGGTCAGCCGCTGGTTTAATGCTGTAGCCTGCCGTGCTACGCCCGCGCAGGCCGCCGCGCTGCGGGCGTTGCCCGGCGTGGCCAACGTTGAGGAATGGCCGCTGCGCAACGTTGAAATAGCCGCTCATTACTCCACCAACTCATCAGTCCTCCTGCCCGCCAGCTCGCCCAAGCCCATTACGGCCAACGACTACCTGCTGGCCCGCCGCCAAACGGCCCACCTCGACGGGGCGGCGCTGCGAGCCGCCGGCCTGGCCGGGCACGGGATGCGGATTGCCGTGTTCGACGTGGGCTTTCGGGGGCTGCCGGAGCATCCGGCGTTTCGGGAGCTGATGGCGGGCAAGCGCATCGTGGCCACCCATGACTTTCTGAGAAACCGCGACGACGTATTCATCGGCGGCAGCCACGGCACCGAGGTGATGGGCTGCCTGGCCGGCCGCCTGCCCAGCGGCTTCAGCGGTTCACCCGGTCTCGCGCTGGGCCTTGCGCCGGATGCGGAATACCTGCTGGCCCGTACCGAGCAGCTGCACCGCGAGAGCTACGCCGAGGAAGAAGCCTGGCTGGCCGCCGTGGAATGGGCCGACCGCCTCGGGGCCGACATCATCAATTCCTCGCTGGCCTACACCGAGCAGCGCTATTTCCCCGAGCAGATGGACGGCCACCGCAGCCTCATTGCCCGCGCCGCCAACCTGGCCGCCCGCAAGGGCGTGCTGGTGGTGAGCGCCGCCGGCAACGACGGCGACGACGACTGGGTCCGCATCGGCACGCCCGCTGATGCGGACTCGGTGCTGGCCATCGGCGGCCTCGACCCCGAAACCGGCCTGCACGTCGATTTCAGCTCCTACGGCCCCACCGCCGACCGCCGGCCTAAGCCTAATCTGGCGGCGTTTGGCATCGTGCTCACCACCACGCCGGGGGGCGGCTACGAGCGGCTGGAAGGCACCTCGTTCGCCTCGCCGCTGGTAGCGGGCTTTGCGGCCTGCCTGTGGCAGCAGCACCGGGAACTCACGGCCATGCAGGTGTTTCAGGGGCTGGAAAAATCGGCCGAGCTGTATCCTTATTTTGATTACGCTCATGGCTTTGGGCGGCCCCGTTTTGCGCACTTTGCGCCTGCGCATGCGGCAGTTTCTACTGTGCCCACGTTCGATTTTGTGCCCCGTGATAGCCTGATTGCCGTCATCATTCGTCCCGAGGCTGCGCTGCGGTCGGCCGAAATGCTGCCCCTCATGGCCGACCAAAGCGAACCCGTACTACCCGCCGCCACGCCCACTCCGGAAGCCAAAAGCCCCGCCGACAACGTGCCCCGCGTGGGCCGCGAGCAGCCCGTGGCTCCCAGCCCCGCGCCGCTGCCCGAGCCCAACTACCCGGCCTACCTCTACTGGAACCTGGCCGACCGGCGCGGGGTATTGCGTCGCTACGAAACCCGGGCCGTCACGCAGCGGCTGGTGGTGCAGGTGCCGCGCCGCTTCTTCAGCGGGGGCAACGTGCTGCGCGTTCATTTCAAAGGCTATACGGCCACGTATTCAGAATAATGCAGCCCGCGAAATTGAACAGTCAATTGAAACCGGCAGGAGCGAAGCGCCGCGGGCTAATGCTGCTGGGCTTGCTGGCCGGCGCGTTGCCCGCCGCCCGCGCCCAGCAGGTGCTGGTGCAGGCCAACGTGGCCGATGACACCGTGAAAACGACTTTTGGTCCCAACCGGCGCTACTTTGGCCACGCGTATTTCGGCTACGGCTTGCTGGCCGGCCCGGCCAGAGCAGGTGCGGCCGTGCGCTACGGGCTGGGCTCGGCCGAGCTGCGTGGCGGCGGGCGGCTCAAGTTTCGGTTTAGTCAGGCATTGGCCTTCAATGCCGATTTGGGCTATACTTACCAACGCTATAACCTGGCGCAGAACGGTCAAAAACTCGTGCCAAGCCCCAGCCTGCACCGCGAAGAAAGCCTGGCCCTGCACCAGCTGTATTCCGAGCTCAGCCTGCGTCTGAACTACGGCCGCCGTGGCAATGCCGTGGGCCGCTACTTCGACCTGCTGGCCGGCGGCGGCTGGGTGGCCGCCACCTCCCACAGCACCGAAGACGAACCCGCTCCAGGCATCGGCTCCGTCGAAACCACCGAGCATGGCCTGCCTTACCTGCGGCGCTGGTGGGGCGGGGTGGGCGGGCGCGTGGGCGTCGACCGCTACGCCCTCACGGCGCGCTACCGGCTGTCGTCGGTGTTTGGGCCCGGCTACGCGGCCTGGCCCGAATTGCCCCGCTGGACGCTGGGGGTTGAAGTGGGCTTGTTCTGAGCAATGTGCCGCTGTCATTCCGACGCAGGAGGAATCTGAGTGAATTCGTACAACGGTTATCGTCAGATTCCTCCTGCGTCGGAATGACTGATAGTGCTCCAAAAGGCCGAAGTCAAACCCATTGCTGCGTATTTGCCGTAAAATCCCCCACGCTGGCCGCCCGTGTAGGTTTTCTATATAGCATCGGCTTCATTTTCCATCTTACCTTCGTGCATTGGGCCTCCTTCGGTCATGCTCCATTTTATGAAAATCAAACATCTTCGACTTTCTGCCCTGGCGCTGCTGGCCGCCGGTTTCACGCTCCAGCTGGCCTCCTGCGTGAGCACCGAGCGCGAGGTGAGCAGCGCTGCCACCGACCCCCGTTCTACTTACACGCCGCCGCCCGCTGGCAGCCGCGTGCGCGTGAGCGGCAAAACGGTGCTCAACACCGTGAGCGCCACCCACTCGTTTTCGGACCCGGCCACCAAGGATAATTTTATTTTGCAGCTGCGCGGCCCCCGCGTGCTCACGGCCCAGGCCCACCTCATCGTGACCAGCAGCACCGGCGATACGTTGCGCCACGAGGTGCTGCCCGCCCGCGCCCTGCTTAGCCACACCGACATTGCCGACCCACAATCGGCCAGTGTGCGCGACCAGGAAATCGCCATTTTGCAGGGCATGAATAACTTCTTTGCCGATGCGCATTTCATGCAGCCGGCTATCCCGGCCGGCAGCGAGCAGCCCGCTGAGGTAGATGCCAAAACCTGGTCGGCCCTGCGCGAAGACCCTGCCACCGTGGGCTTCGACTATACCGGCGCGGGCGGGGCCGAGCGCCGCATGGCCTACGTTCGTAAGTTACGCAAAGCCGTGGTTATTAGTCAGTAATAGGTATTGTCCTAATGCTGTGCTTCGGCTAGCCGCCGAGCCATTTAGTACGGCGGCCTCCCATCTGCTTCAATTTCCCATTACTTGAATCATGAAATTCCTTCTTTCTTTTGCTGGCGTACTGGTCGCCATTCTGCTGTTGCTGAAATTCTTTCCTTCGGCTCCCATTAACCCCGTGCTGCCCGTGCCCCAGGGCCAGCAGGAAGTAAACGGCCACGATTCTGAAGTGCCCAAAGGCGCGGGTGCCGAGGGCGAGGGCGAAGAGGAGGACGGCGAAGCCCCCGGTAACACCAGCATTGCCCCGGCCACTCCCGGCCAGACCTACGGTGCGGCCATCACGCCTGCCGGCGCGTTGCCCATGAGCGCCCTCGCTACTGCTCTCGGCAGCCGCGATTCGGCGCAGGTGAAGGTGGTGGGCAAGGCCACCGCCGTGTGCCAAGCCAAAGGCTGCTGGATGACCTTACCCACTGCCGACGGCCAGCAGATGCGCGTCCGTTTCCGCGACTACGCCTTTTTCGTGCCCAAAGACCTCAGCGGCCACACCGTAGTGGTAAGCGGCTGGGCGCACCGCGAAACGGTGAGCGTGGCCGACCAGCAGCACTACCTGCGCGATGCCGGCAAGCCCGAGTCGGAAATCGCCGCCATCACCCAGCCCAAACAGGAGCTGAACTTTATGGCCGACGGTGTTCTGGTGCAGAATTAGCGGTTAGTCCCTGACCCTGATAACAGTAGAAAAGCTGCCCAGTCGGGCGGCTTTTTCTGTTTTATCGCTTGTTTTGGCGCGCCGCCGTAGCTTGCGTGTCTTGTTATAATTGACTTCGATTTGCCGCGTCCGGCACTCCCGCCATGCCCGATACTCCCGCCATTCAGCACCGCATTCAGGCCCTCACCGAGCAGCTGCACTACCTCAACCACCAGTATTACCAGCTCGATATTTCCGAAATTCCCGACCAGGAATTCGACCAGTTGCTGGCGGAATTGCAGCAGCTCGAAGCCGCGCACCCCGACCTGGCCCTGCCCAACTCGCCCACCCGGCGCGTGGGCGGCACCATCACCAAGCAGTTTCCCACGGCGGTGCACCGCTTCCCCATGCTCAGCTTGGGCAATACCTATTCCGAAGACGACTTGCGCGAGTTCGACGAGCGGGTGCAAAAGGGCTTGGAGGGCGCGCCCTACGCTTACGTCTGCGAGCTGAAAATTGACGGCGTGGCCATGAGCCTGCGCTACGAGCACGGCCAGCTGACCCAGGGTGTGACGCGCGGTGACGGCACCCGCGGCGACGTGGTGACGGCCAACGTGCGTACCATCAGAACCCTGCCACTGGCCCTGCGCCCCGGCCCCGACCAGCCCGACGACTTCGAAGTGCGCGGCGAAGTTTTTCTGCCGCTGCCGGTATTCGAGGAGCTGAACGCCGAGCGCGAGCAAAATGGCGAAGCCCTGTTTGCCAACCCCCGCAATGCCGCCAGCGGCACCCTCAAGCTCCAGAACTCGGCCCAGGTGGCGGCACGAAAGCTGCGGTTTTATGCCTACTCGCTACTCACGCCCGGCCGCCATTTCGCTAGCCACAGCGCCGCCCTGGAAGCGCTAACTCAATACGGCCTGCCCGTTTCTGACACATGGCGTCGGGCCTCCAACATCGAGGAAGTGCTGGATTTCGTGCACTACTGGTCCAAAAAGCGTTTCGACCTTCCCGTAGCCACCGACGGCATCGTCATCAAAGTTGACAACCTGCGCCAGCAGGACCAACTGGGCTACACCGCTAAAAGCCCGCGCTGGGCCATCGCCTACAAGTACCCCGCCGAGGCCGCCCGCACCCGCCTCAACGACGTGCTCTACAACGTGGGCCGCACCGGGGCCGTGACGCCAGTGGCCGTGCTCACGCCCGTGCCGCTTGCTGGCACCGTGGTGAAGCGCGCCACCCTGCACAACGCCAACCAGATTGAGCTGCTCGACCTGCGCCTCGGCGACCTGGTTTACGTGGAGAAGGGCGGCGAAATCATCCCCAAAATCACCGGCGTGGACCTCGCTTCCCGGCCCGCCGATGCCGTGCCCATCCAGTACCCTACGGCGTGCCCGGCCTGCGGCACGCCGCTGGTGCGGCCCGAGGGCGAAGCCCATTTCCGCTGCCCCAACGAGCGTGGCTGCCCGCCTCAGCTCAAGGCCCGGTTGGAGCATTACGTGTCGCGTAAAGCGCTTAATATCGATGGGCTCGGAGCCGAAACCGTGGGCCGTCTATTCGATTTAGGCATGGTGAAAACCCCCGCTGACATCTACGACCTGCCCGCCCGCCGGCCCGAATTGGTGACGCTGGAGCGCCTCGGCGAAAAGAGCATCGACAACCTCATTGCCGGCATCGAAGCCAGCAAGCTGGTGCCGTTTCCGCGCGTGCTGTTTGGGATGGGCATTCGTTACGTGGGCGAAACCGTGGCCCAGAAGCTGGCCGCCCACTACCGCAGCATTGATGCGCTGATGGCCGCCACCGCCGAGGACATGGCCGCTGTGCCCGAAGTGGGAGGTGTGATTGCCGTGGCCGCCGCGCACTGGTTTCAGCAGCCCGAAAACCGGGAGCTGGTGGAGCGTCTGCGCCAGGCCGGCGTGCAGCTGGAAGTAACCGGCGAAGCCCCCGTGCCCGCTTCCGACCGACTGGCCGGCCTCACGTTCGTCATCTCGGGCGTGTTCGAGCAGCACAGCCGCGAGGAATTGCAGCACCTCATCACCTCCAACGGCGGCAAAATCACGGGTTCCATCAGCAAGAAGCTGAGCTACCTCGTGGCCGGCGACAACATGGGCCCCGCCAAGCGCGAAAAAGCCCTGGGCTTTAAAGTCCCCATCATCTCCGAAACCGACCTGATGGGCATGCTGCCCGCCGCCGATGCTGGAGCGCCCGAAGAAGCTGCCGCCGCTACCGAAGCACTGGTGCCGCCCGCGCCCGCTGCGGCGGGGCCGGGTCAGCAGGGCTCCCTGTTCTAGCCCGAGCGGCCGGGGAAATTAGTAAAAAGCAGTAGGAAGACCGAAACCCGTATATTCAGCTTGGTTCGATGCAAATAATTCGGCTAAGTTTTTGTCTATGGGCTGAAATACCGACCTTTGACCTCCATTTTCCCATCCATGCGCGCACTTCTTCTTTTTGCATTCCTCTTGGGCCAGGCCATTTGTGCCCCTGCATTGCGGGCGCAGTGTGTTTCGCTGGCCGACCTGCTGGCCATTGGAGCCGAGCCGACGGCTCTAACGTCGCCCAAAGTGGTGACGGACCACCTCACTTTCGAGTGGACGTACGTCGGCCCTACCGCCACCGTGCGTGAGGCGGCCTGGACATTCGTGCCCTCCGGCAGCACCGCCCCCTCGGCCCGCCTGCAAATGCGCGCCCAGCGCCCCGGCCAGGACGTGGTGTTGAAAACCACCCAGGCCAGCTGCGTGCGCGAGCTGAACCGCGAGCTCAAAAGCCGCAAGCTCACCGCCCAGCCCGTAACCTGCCCCAGCTGCGAAGCCGTGCGCTATCAGGGTCCCGACTTCGAAGCCACCATCTACAGCCAGATGAAGGGCGAATTTCCCTTCGTGATAGTGGTGCACCAGGTGCCGCCCGGTATGCCGCCCGCCGCCAGCGGCACCGGCGGCGTGAAAGCTCCGTGAGTTTTATGTAGGGTGCGGGGCTTGCCCCCGCCCGTCGGTCGCACCGTTCCAACGATTCCATTCAACGACGGGCGGGGGCAAGCCCCGCACCCTACTTCGTTTAATCACAAAAAAGCCCCGTCAGCAATTGACGGGGCTTTTTTTGTTGGGTAATCCAGCTCGCTTAGAACGACTGCACGATGTTATTGCGCAGCGTCTTGGGGCTCCAGTAGCCGCTGGCGATGATGCGGCGGATGGTGAACATGGGGTCCTGCTGGTCGCGCTTTTCGGCCAGCGAGAAGGCGGCCACGAAGCCGCGCTTCTTCAGCTCGGGGAAGGCCTGGGTGTTCCACAGGCCGAAGGGATAGGCGAAGTAGTTGATTTTCTTGCCCGTGATTTCTTCCAGCGTTTTGGTGGGCTTGTCGATTTGGGTTTCCCAGTCTTTGCCCTGGTATTTCTTCACGTTGTGGTGGTCCCAGGTGTGCGAGCCGATGATGTTGCCTTCGTCGGAAAGCTGCTTCACCATGGCTTTGGTCATGTAGTGGGGGCGGCCCAGGCTCACGGTCATCACGAAGTACATGGCCTTGTAGCCGTACTGCTCCAGCGTGGGCCGGGCAATGGTGAACTGGTCGAGGTCAGTGTCATCAAACGTGAGCATGATGGGCTTGCTCGGCAGCTTGGCCCCGGTGGTCATGTAGGCGTAAAGCTGGTCGGGCGAAATGGTGTGGTAGCCCGAGTCGGCCAGCATCTTGATGTGGGCCTTGAAGGTGGCAATGGGCGTGATGTAGTCCTTGGCACCCTTCGAGTCGCGGGCCGTCCAGTCCCGAATCTGGTGGTAGCAGAGGATGGGCACCTGCGGCCGGGCCAGAATGGCAGCTGCGTCGCCAGCCTTGCTGGCCGGGATGGAGCTGGGGGCCGGGGCGGGCGTGGCGTTGGCCTCGTCGGTAGCGGTGGCGCGGGTGCCGGAGGTTTCGGCGGCGGCGGGGTCGGCGGCCGAGTCGGCGGGAGCGGCCGAAACCGTGGCGTTGCTGTTGGCAGCTTCGCCGGTGGTGGCGGTTTTAGAATCGCAGGCGGCCACGGCGAGGGCTGCCAGCAGGAGGGAAGCAGAAGAGAATTTCATTGTAACACGCACGAAGCCGGGCTTCGCAACTTGGGGGAATAAGGGGATGAATTCAATTTAGGGTAAGCACAGCACATCATGCAGTAAGCACGTCATGCAGAGCGCAACGAAGCGGGCAAGATGTTTCGCTGCGCTCTGCATGACGTTCCTGTAAACAATACCGAAACAATGCCAGCGCCGAATAGCAGCCCTACCTGCTACTTTTGCAGCCCACAAAACTAACTCCCAAACTCCCGGCATGAACAAATCTGGCTCCCGTCTTCCCGCGTTTCATGGCACGGGCGTGGCCCTGGTCACCCCCTTCACCCCGGAACAGGCCGTGGACTATGCCGGCTGGCGCCGCCTGCTCGATTTCTGCATCGAGGGTGGCGTTGAGTACCTCGTGGTGAACGGCACCACCGGCGAGTCGCCCACCACCACGGCTGCCGAAAAAGTTGAGCTGCTGCGCGTAGCCGTTGAGCACGTGGCCGGCCGCGTGCCGCTGGTCTACGGCATTGGCAGCAACGACACGGCCGCCGCCGAAGAAGCTCTGCGCACCACCAACCTCAGCGGCGTGGCCGCCATCCTCTCGGCCAGCCCGGCTTATAACAAGCCCAGTCAGGCCGGCATCATTGCCCACTACACGCGCCTGGCCGATGCCAGCCCGCTGCCCATCATCCTCTACAACGTGCCCGGCCGCACGGCTTCCAACCTCACCGCCGAAACCACGCTGCGCCTCGCCCAGCACCCCAACATCATCGGCATCAAGGAAGCCAGTGGCTTTATGGAGCAGTGCATGGCCATCGCGGCCCGCAAGCCGAAGGACTTTCTGCTGCTCTCCGGCGATGACATGCTTACGCCCGCCCTCATTGCCTGCGGCGGCGAAGGCATCATTTCGGTGCTCGCCAACGCCTTCCCCAAACGCTTCGCCGACCTCACCCGCGCTGCGCTGGCCGGCGATTTTGCCGCCGCCCGCGAGGGCCTGTTCCACCTGCTGCCCCTCAACCCGCTCATGTATGAGGAAAGCAACCCCGTGGGTGTGAAAGCCGTGCTCGAAGCCCTGGGCGTGTGCGGCGCGGCCGTGCGCCTGCCGCTGCTGGAAGCCACCGAGGGCCTGAAAGACCGGATTCGGAAGGCGCTGTAAGGCCCGTGCCGGGGCCCTCGAAGCCCCGGCACGGGCGTGCAACGATACAGCGGAATTCAGAAACAGGACAGTACCGACGTGCAACGATACACAGGGGTTCAAAAATAGGACAACGCCTCGGTGCAGCTATACACAGTATTCTGAAATGCGAACAGCGTCTTGGTGCAACAATACATCATGGTTCAAAATCAGGACAGCGATTAGTTCCCACTATACACCGGGATTCAAAATTAGGACAGCGAGTAGTTCCTGCTATACATCGGGCCTGTTAAAGGATACACCGCGCCGTGCCCACGATACAGCGGGGAATAGTTGCGATACAAAGTTCCGTCCGTTTACCGCACCTCCGGCCCGGCAAGGGATTCGGTGGCGCGGCGCTCGCCGGCCACCACTAGGAAGCCGTAGCCGAAGACGAACAGGTTCAGGCCCAATTGTAAGTCCAGTGGCGCATCGACCAGCATGCTGGTGGCCTGCATCAGCATGAAGAGCCCGATGGCGGGCTGCCGCCGTGCCCAGGGCCGGGTGAGGGGCCAGCCCATCACGGCTAGCAGCAGGGCCAGGCCCACGATGCCGCCGCCCACCATGGCTTGCAGAAATTGGTTGTGCACCTCGATGCGGTTTTCAGGCCGTAGGCCGAAGCCCTGCCAGTCGTACTGGTTCATCATGGCGGCGCGGGCATCGGCCGGGGCCACGCCCACCAGCCAGTGCTGGGCAATGACGTGGCCCGCCGTTTCGATGGCCGCCAGCCGGCGCGACAACGAATACTCGTTGATGTCGTGCCCCTGGGTGAACTGTTCAATGTCCCATTGCGTGGCCTGTACCCGCTGCTGCACCGATTTCAGCCCGTGGTGCGCCGCCCACGGCCCCAGCACCAGCAGCGCCAACAGGCCTAGGCCCAGTGCCAGGTGGCGGCGCAGCAACAGGCGCACCACCACGGCAAATAAAGCCGTGTAGAAAACCAGCAGGCCCGTGCGGTAGGCCAGTACGTGCAACGTGATAACTGCAGTCGCCGCCGCCGCCAGCAGCGCCCCGCGCAGCAGCCGCCCCGCCAGCGCCTCGCGGCGTAGCAGCAGCCCCCAGTAGCAGCCCAGGGCCAGCATCACCCCAAACGAGATGTGGAAAATGTGGGTGAAAGTCGGCATGTTCTTCCCAAAAATGATGTCCTCGTTGGCCGAGGTAGGGTTTTGCCAGTATTGCACCACGGTAACCAGCCCCAGGGCCGCCACGCCCAGTACAAACGTGCTGCCCACCGCCAGGCGCTGCCCCCGCGTGAGGGGCACGGCCAGCGTGAAGGCCAGCGGCACCGCCAGCCAGGTCAGGTCGCGGAACAACTCGTGCCGCCACACCAGCAGCTCCGTGGTGTAAAAGCCACTTATCAGCAGAAAAACCACCACGGCCGCCGCCCGCATGGCCGCCCCGTTCCGGAAATAGCCGGGGATGGCCTGCCGCAGCTGCGGGTTGGCCAGGGCCGCCACCACGCCCACAATGGGCGCAATGGCAATCAAAGCCCGGGAAGCCAGCAGGCCCGCAATGCCCGCCAAACAAGCCAGCAGCAGCAGATACTGCGAGAGCCGGCCGGATAAATAATGCTGCACGAAAGAGATAAGGAGAAGGAAACAGGGATAATGCTAAGGACCAATTACCAGCCGCTGGCCAGCACATCGGCCACGTGCAGGCACTTCAACGGCAGCTTCTCCTTTTTAATATAGGATTCGAGGTGCATGAGGCAGCTCACGTCGGTGCTCACAATGAAGTCGGCCCCGGTGTCGAGGGCGTGCTCCACTTTCTGCTGGGCCATGGCCACCGAAATGGCTTCAAACTTCACCGCAAATGTGCCGCCGAAGCCGCAGCAAGTGGTGGTTTCGGCCATTTCGAGGCGCTCCAGGCCGGCCACGGCATCCAGCAGCTGGCGTGGCTGGGCCCGCAGGCCGCACTCGCGCAAGCCCGAGCAGGAGTCGTGGTAGGTGTACTTGCCGGCCAGCCGCGCCCCCGGCACGGCCGTGATGCCCAGCACATCGACCAGGAATTCGGTCAGCTCGTACACGCGGCCCTGCACGCCCTGGCAGGCAGCCTGCTCGGGCCGGCCCGCGTACAAATCGGTGTAGCTGTTGCGCACCATGCCCACGCACGAGGCCGAGGGGCTCACGATGTAGCGCTGCTGGTCGGTGGCGGGGGCGGCGAAGTCGGTGAGGAACTTGTCGGCCACAGCGCGGCTCTGGTCCACGTAGCCGGCGTTGTAGGCCGGCTGGCCGCAGCAGGTTTGGTTGGGATTGTAGTTGACTTTCACGCCCACCCGCTCCAGCACGCGCACCATGTGCATGGCCGTGGCCGGGTAAAGCTGGTCGACGAAGCAGGGGATGAAAATATCGACGGTGGTCGGCATCAGCACGAAGTTTTAATGAAACCCAAAGACCTGACCTGCGGCCGCCCGGGCCTCCCCAAACGCCGCCAGGTCCAGTCCCGAATCTACTCCCTTTTCGGCCAGAAAAGCCAATAAATTCTCAGTAGCCATGTTGCCTGTCAGCTCATCGGCCGCCATCGGGCAGCCCCCGATGCCGCCAATCGCGCCATCGAAACGGCGGCATCCAGCCGCATAGGCGGCGGCCACTTTCTCGTGCCAGCTGGTGGGCGTGGTATGCAAATGCGCCCCGAACTCAATGGCTGGGAAGGCCGGAATCAGGGCTGAAAACAGCGGCTCAATAGTAGCCGCCGTGCTGGCCCCAATGGTATCGGACAGCGCCACGATGCGAATACCCAGCGCCGCCAGCTTACTGGTGAAATCGGTCACGATTTCCGGGTTCCAGGCATCGCCGTAGGGATTGCCGAAGCCCATGGAGAGGTAGGTAACCAGCGTTTTGCCATGCTGCTCGCAGCGCTCGTGCATGGCGGCTACCTCGGCCAGTGCTTCGGCCGGGCTCTGATTGGTGTTGCGTCGCTGGAAGGTTTCAGAAACGGAAAGCGGAAAGCCTAAGTAGCTGATTTCTGGATGTTGCAGGGCTGCATCGGCTCCGCGCAGGTTGGCCACGATGGCCAGCAGCTTGGTGCGGGTGGCGCTCAGGTCGAGGCCGGCCAGCACTTCGGCCGTGTCGCGCAGCTGCGGAATGGCTTTGGGCGACACGAAGGAGCCAAAGTCCAGCGTATCAAACCCCACTTGCAGCAGGGTGTTGAGGTAGGCGGTTTTGGTGGTGGTGGGAATGAAGTCGGGCAGGCCCTGCATGGCATCGCGCGGGCATTCAATTAGCTTCATGGGCAGCAGGAGTGAGGGGGCGGATTTGGGGAGGCCCCAAAGGTAGTCGCCCACGCCGCCGTGGGCCGTACGCTACCGCAGTTTGCTCAGCACCCGGCTTTGCAGCAGCTGGCCGTGGCTATCATAATAATCGGTTTTGATAAGGCCGACGGCGGGGTCGTAGTAATCGACCTGCCTGCCGCTGCTTTTCACCTTCAGGCCGGGCTGCGGCGTGGTAGATTGCACGTATTGGCTCGCCACCGGATAGCAGCTGAACGTGCCGGCCGGCACCGTCACCAGCGTCGGGGCCAGGTCTTTCCGGACTTGCATAAGTGTGGCGTCCAGTTTGGCCTTCGCCGCGCTGCCCAGCTGGGCTACTGCCCCGGCCGGGGCAGCGGTGGCTTTGCCCTCCGCATCAAGCAGCTCATATTGAAGATTCCGGCCTTCGGGCAGGCTCGTCGCAGAAGCATCGCCGGCAAATGGGCCACTGGGCTCAAACGTCAGGTCGGCAATGTCGGCGATGCGGGGAAAGCGAGTGGCTTCTTTGGAAAGCTGGGCCTGGGCGGGAGCCGAAATCAACAGCGAAATGGCCACCGCGGGCAGGGCGCGGATAATTGGAAAACGCATTGGACGAGAAATAATGATAGCAGTCGGAGGGGCTTTACGCAGGATTCCAGCGCGGCGGATGAAGTAGCAACTCTGGCCTGCGCATTGCGTTAGCAGGGGCAAAGGTCGTACTTTCGGCCGGCCAGCCCGCTTTAACGGGCGTTTTGACCCCTCGGTTTTCACCATCCATCTGCTGTTTTTATGCCTGATTCCTCCTCTCCCAACTGGGCCGATATGGCCGCCTCGCTGCTCGGCAAGCTCTCCGGCGGCGTCGAGCTAAGCTGCGCCTTCGACCAGATGGAGCTGCAAGTGCCCAACCCACAAAACCCCAACGCCCCCGCCGCCACTTGGAAGCTGAACGGCTCGCTGCGCATCCGCACGCGAGGCGACCAGCCTGCCTCGGCGCCGCAATTGCCCACCAGCAGCACCCCCAATCCCGGTGCCTAGCACGCTCGAAATCGAAGCCCAGCTGGTCATCAACTGGAATGGCCACGCCTTGCAGCTGGCCGCCGCCGGTACCTACCTCATCCTGAACATCCCCAGCCAGCAGGTGCTCGACGAGCTCACGGCCGGCCCGCCCAAGCCGCCGGGCACCCCCAAAGCTCCCAAATCCAGCGGCCCCGACCCGCTCCAGCAAATCAACGACCTGGCCCGGCAGCTGGGCTGGGTGCTTGACCTGCGCGTGGGCGGCAAAACCTACGTGACCTTCGGCGTGCAGCGCACCCCCAAAATCACGCTCAATGCCGTGCTGGGCAAGATTGGCTCGTTCTTCAAGTAGGGCGCAACTTTCGGGCAAATCCGGCTGGTTGTGCAACTAATTATCACGGCGTTAGTTTTGGTAGTATCCCCTTTGGTGCTACCCCATGAACTCCGAATTCGAACGCAATAAGCAGGTTGGAGCGCGACGAAACCCGTCGTCGTTTGGCCGGATTGAGCGCCTGCCGCCGCTGCTGGTGGCGGGCTACCTGGCCATGGTCGCCATCGCCATCATGTTCCTGATGCTGGTGGCGGCCTACGTGACCACCCGCCTGCGCAGCGGGGTGCCCACCGGGCTGCACGCGCTGCCCCGTTACTTTTCGCTCAGTACCATTGTGCTGCTCCTGAGCAGCTACACCATGGGCCAGGCCCGGCGCCTCTACGCCCAGGACGACCTGGGCAGCCTGGCCCGCTGCCTAGGGGCCACGCTGCTGCTGGGCTGCGTATTTGCCGGCCTGCAAGTGCTGGGTTGGCGCGATTTGATGACCCAGGGTGTGTTCTTTCAGGGCCTTACCAGCACCAGCAGCGGCCAGTTTATCTACCTCATTTCGGCCCTGCACGTAGCCCACCTGCTGGGCGGAATGCTCTTTTTGCTGGCGCTACTGCTGCGCGTAACCCACGCCGACCGTGACGCTGTGCGCTCGCTTGTGTTCATTCGCAACCCCTATCATCGCCGACAATTACAACTCATGGGCACCTACTGGCACTTCATCGACGTGCTGTGGGTTGCGCTGTTTGCCGTCTTTCTTTTCATGTATTGAAATTGAAATTGCCGGGCATTGACTGTTGATTTTCAACGCGAAGGGCCGCTCCATCTGGAGCGGCCCTTCGCGTTGAAAATGGGTTGGTATTGAGCCCGATTACGGCTTCACCTCCAGCCAGCCCTTGAACGAGCGGCCATCAGTGTAGGTCACCAGATAGTAGTACAGCCCGCCGCTGCCCTGGCCGGGCCAGCGGAATTCCCGGTCATGCGACTCAAACAGTTGCTGCCCCCAGCGCGAGAAAATCCGGACGCTGGCAAACTGCTCATCGCAGAAGTTGAGCGGCAATTCCGGCAGACGGAACTCATCGTTTATCCGGTCACCGTTCGGGGTGATGATGTTGTAGAGCTTAAGCTCCGGCGAGTCGGGCCGGATGACCTCGAAGCGCACGGTCTGCTTTTGGGCGGCGGGCCGGCAGGTGGCATCCACCAGTTGGAAGGTCACATCCAGCGGGCGGTGCAGCACCACGGCATCGCAGCTCACATCCCAGCGGAAAGTGCCGGCGGCCACGCCCACGCCGTTCTGGGCCGTGAAGCGCATGCCGGCTTCGGCCAGCGAAAAGTTTTCGCTGGTAGCAGTCAGCGTCAGGCCGTCGCGGTCGGCATCAAACCCGGCCAGCGCGGTGGTGAAGGTGGCCCCCAGCGGCAGCCGCACTAAAGGAAGGACCCCGGGGCCCGCCGGCAGTGGGAAAAGCGGGCTGGCTGTGAGCACGGGCGGGGTATTGGCGTAGCGGACGATGATAGGCACCGAAACCGTGGTCGCCTGCCGCGCCTCACAGGGCGTAGTGGCCGCCGCAAACTGGAATACCAGCAACGAATCCGGACCCACGGCCCGGCAGTCCACGCGCCAGCTGAAGCGCCCCAGCTGCTGGTTGCCGGCCGGGGCTTGCGTGAGGGTAGCCCCCAGGCTGCCGGGCGAAAATCCCTGCCCGGTCATTTCCAGCTGAATGGGGTCGTTATCAGGGTCGGCTCCCGTCAGGTTGAAGGTCACCAGGTCGCCCACGCGCACGTGCAAGGGCAGGGATGGCCCGGCCGTGGTAGTGAGCGTGGGCGGCGAGTTGGGCGGGGGCACCGAGGTGAAGGCCACGCGCACGGTATCGCGCTTGGGCAGGCTACAGCCGTCGTCGCCTACCACCACGTCCAGCAGGAAAACCTTGCCGTGGGTGTTGATGCAGTCAGGAAAGCAGAGGGTGGCCGTGAGCGTATCGGGCAGGCCGGGACTGCGCACCGCGCCGCTGGTGGCCGTGGTGAATGCCGGTAGCAGGCCCGAAAAATTGACCGGACTCAGCGACAGCGTGAGGCGCGAGTTGGGGTCGGGGTCGGTGAAGCGCAGGCGCACGCAATGGTTGCCGCCCGGCACCAGGTGCAGGGTGTCGCGGCCCGGCCGGTAGGGGACGTTGCTGGCGGTGGCCGGCAGCAGCACCATGCTGGGCTTGGTGTTGGTGGGGCAGTTGAGGACCATCAGCTGGAAGTCGCGGCGCGACTCGCCAATTTTTTCGCCCTTGCGGTATTCCGAGCAGCTCACGCCAAACACGAACAAGCCCAGGTTGCTGGGCCGCACCGTGAGCCGCCCCGTAAAGCGGTTGATTTGCAGTGTGGGTGTGCCCGGAATCTGATTAAGCGTGCCCAAAGGCGGCAGCGCGGGCTGGCCGGGCAGCGCCGGGGCCGGCTGCTGCCAGGTGATGGGGGAATAGGGACCCGGCGAGGCTACGGCCGGCTTGGGCTGGTTGGCGTTGGAATGCCCGTTGAGTGGGGTCACCAACTCGTACACCAGCGAGTCTTTATCGGCATCCTGGCCGCCGAAATCGTAGTAAAACAGCTCGTTGCGGCAGGCGTAGTCGGCCAGGGGCGGGAAAATGCGCGGGGTGGAATCGTAAAAAGGCTGGCCGCGCCGCACCACTGATGGAAATTCGAGGTAGAAGGTTTGGGCTGCCCCGCCGGGGTCCACAATGTTGCTGATGGAGTTGTTGCGGCAGCATCGCTCCACGGCCGCGTAGTAGCCCTGGGGGCCATTGTACGTGCCGGCCGGGAGCGAAATTACCTTGCTATACACCAGCCGGCGGGTGCTGAGCGTGGGCTTGGCGCAGGCTGGGTTGGTGTAACTGACGAAGGTGTTGCTGGTGAGAGGCAGCAGCACATTCATCATCCGGTTGTTGGTGGCTTTGTCGAAAATACTGGCCGTCAGGTCGGCATCGAGGGCGCTGGGACTGCCGTTGTAGGCGTCAAAGTAAAGGTTGAGCAGGAGGGTGTACGAGTCGCCGGAATTGTGCACCAGCTCCATCTCACCCCCGACTATATGCGTCGCTTTTGCCGGCCCCGCCAACCCCAGCCAGCCCAGTATAAATAGCAGAAAACCAAATGAAAAGGGCTGGAGCAGGCGGGGGCGGTAGAGCATGCCAAACGGGAAAAAGCAAATTAAATCCTGATAAAGCCGAAATATACGCCCGCTCAGGGCAATAGTAAGCCGGGCGGTGGCCGGTGCCGGCCAAGCCATTTTGCCCATAGCCAACGTACCTTCGGATACTCAATGCTCAACCGGCGCAGACCGGATTCGATTTCCTTAATTTTCCACCTTATTTCCCTATGCACCGTCACCTCTACGCGCTAGTTACCAGTTGCTTGCTCAGTATTCCCGCGCCGCTGCTGGCGCAATCTGCGCCCACCGCGCCCCGGCAAATTTTGGCCGGTCCGGATGCCGGATTGGTCTGTGCGGCGGGCCGCATTGCCAATGCCCAGCGCACTGCTACTTCATCGGTGGCGCACCGCGCCAAGATGAACCGCTACGATGTCAAGTATTACAAGCTCGACCTGGCCCTGGAAAATACCTCGCTGAACGTGGCCGGCTCGGTGCTGATGCGGGTGCGGGTGGGCAGTCAGGCGCTTGATTCGCTGGCGTTTGAGCTGTACCAGGCCCCGGCGGGTTCGCCGGCCGGCACGGCCACGCTGCTCATCGACTCGGTGGTGGTGAACGGGAAACGCTCGCCCGGCATCCGGCGGGTGGGGCAGGACGTGAACGCGAAGCTGGCCCAGGTGGCCCCCGCCAATGCCCTGGCCGATGCCCGCATCTACTACCACGGCACGGCCCCGAGCGGCAACTCGGCCGCCATTGGCAACGGCCTGAGCAACCGCACCGAGGGCCAGATTGGCTTCAACAACGTTATTCCCTACAACATCACCTACAGTCTGTCGGAGCCGTTTTCGGCCCACGAGTGGTTCCCGTGCAAGCAGGTGCTCACTGATAAAGCCGACTCCAGCGACGTGTGGGTGACCACCACGCTGCCTAATAAAGTGGGCTCCAACGGCGTGCTGGCGCGCACCGTGAGCCTGCCCAACAACAAGGTCCGCTACGAGTGGAAATCGCGCCATCCGATTGATTATTACCTCATTTCGGTGTCGGTAGCGCCCTACGTGGAGTATGTGAACTACGCCCATCCCACGGGCGGGCCGACGGTGCCCATCGTCAACTACCTGTATAACCAGGATGCGCTGACGTATTACCAGTTCGAAATTGACCGGACGCCCGCCTTCATCGAAAACTACTCCAATCTGGTGGGCCTCTATCCGTTTGCCAACGAAAAGTATGGCCACAGCATGGCCCCGCTGGGCCTGGGCGGCGGCATGGAGCATCAGACCATGACGACACAGGACGGGTTTTTCTTCAACCTCACCGCCCACGAGCTGTTTCACCAGTGGTTCGGCGACAACGTGACCTGCGCTTCGTGGGAGGACATCTGGCTGAACGAAGGCTTTGCTTCCTACGGCGAATACCTTTCGTATCAGACCTTTGCCACGGCCGCTAATGCCCGCACCTGGATGGACAATGCCCACGCTATGGCCCAGCAAAACTCCGGCAGCGTGTACGTGGCCGATACCACCAACGTCGGCCGCATTTTCAGCACTGCCCTGACGTACAAGAAGGGTGCGGCCGTCATCCACATGCTGCGCTACCTGCTGAACGATGACGTGAAGTTTTTCCGCGCCCTGCGCACGTACCAGACCACTTACCGAGGGTCCACGGCGCATACCGCCGATTTGCAGCGCATCTTCGAGGCCGAAGCCGGCTTCTCGCTCACCTATTTCTTTCAGCAGTGGTTTCGGGGCAATGGCTACCCCACCTTCAATGGCCGGTGGAACCAAGTGGGTAGCACCGTCGTGCTCCGCGTGACCGAAACGGCCTCGGTGCCCGCCGTCACGCCGTTTTTCGACACTCAGGTTGACTACCGCCTCACCTTCACCAACGGCACCACGCAGACGGTGCGCCTGCGCCAGTCGCAAGCCACCCAGACGTTCCAGTTTACAGCTACCGGCATGGCATCCAGCATCGCCGTCGACCCCGACCAGTGGATTCTGGACCTGCCCGCCCCCGCGCCCGTGCGCGACAACAGCCTCGCCCTGGCCACCCGCGCCACCGCTGGCGTGGCCCCGCTCACCCTATTCCCCGTGCCCTGCCACGACCAGCTACAGCTTGCCGCCGTGCCCGCCACCACCGCCCGCGCCGAAGTGGTGGATGCCACCGGCCGCGTGGTGCTGCGCCAGGCCCTGCGCACCGCCCAGCCCCAGCTCGATACCCACGCCCTGGCCCCGGGCCTATACTATCTGCGCCTGCTCGGCTCCGGTGGCGACATGCTGGGCCGGGGGCAATTCGTGCGGGATTAGCTTTTCGTTTTAGCCCAAAAAAGGCCGCTTCCGGATTGGGGCGGCCTTTTTTGGGCTTTAATACAATGGCTCCGAGCCATTAGAACTGGCTATGATACTCTGAAATCAGTGCCTGGGTGGCCGGCGTGGGCGGCGGCGCATCGAGCAGGTGCTGGAGCAGCTCATCGAAGGAGCTGGCGGGCGTGAAACCGGGTTGCAGCACCGCGTTGCTGGTGATGCGGATGAACATGGGCTGCCCGTTTACCGCCACCAAATCAATGGTTACCAAGCCGAATCGCTGATTACAATTGCCCGTTTCGGGGCAGTCGGTGGGGTTGGGCTTGAAGAGCTGCTTGAGGACGGTTTCACGCAGGTGCTGCTTGCGCTGGGTGCATTGGTCAGCGCAGGCGCGGTGGTAGCCCAGGCCGAGCAGTCGCTCGCCCAGGTGCTCATAAAAATGCCGGAAATTGCCCGGCCCGATGGTGGGGTCGAAGAAAAACATGGCCCCCTGGCGGCCCGCCTCGTGCATGATTTGCACTTGCAGGCCCCGGCTGCCGCCGGCCCCGCCTTTGCGCAGGTGGTAGGCTTTGTAGTAGGGTTCCAGCCAGTTCAGAAACACGCGCTGCTCTACCCAGCGGGCGTGCCGCCGGGCCTGCGCCGCCGTGAGGGCGACGGCGTGCCAGGCCGCCGGGGCGGCCGCTTTGGGGCGGAACAGCTGCTGAATGAAATCGAACAAAACAGGGGACGTTAGTGGAGTCGAAACACCGGCTTGGGCAAATAGTTTAGGCGCGGCGGGCGGCTTGAACCTTCAAATATGCTCAAATAAGCCCAATTGGCAGCCGCAAAGCCGATACCATGCCACAAAAAACGGCCGGCCTTCTGGGTAGAAAGCCGGCCGGAGCACTAGCGGGGCAGGAGGAGGTTGCTGGGGTTATTTCACCCGCGTCCAGGTCTGCGACTTGCCGATGAGCGAGAAGCCGATGTAGCCTTTCACTTCCATCGTGTTCTGGCTTTCCATTTTCATGTAGCAGGAGTAGGTTTTGCCGGTTTCGGGGTCGTAGATTTTGCCATCGTCCCACTTGTTGTCGCTGTCGTACTTGAAGCCCTGCATGAACACCAAGCCCAGGCGGGGGCGGCTGCGCAGCTTGGGGTCGGGGTTTTGCGAGTCGGTTTTGGGCTTGCCGGTAGCGGGGTCATTGGGAATGGTCAGGCTCACAATTTTGCCGCACAGCTTGTCGCCGCACTTGTAGATTTCAAAGGTGGCTTTCTTCTCCGAATTGGTCCAGATGCCCAGCGGCGACATGGTTTGGGCGGAGGCCATGCCAGCGAGGCCCAGCACGAGGGCAACCAGTAAGAGCAAGGTTTTTTTCATTTCTGAAGAATGGATGAGGTGGGTTTGAGGGGAAAAGGTAAGCAAAAAATTCAGAGGCCAAGCCAGCTGGCCGCACATTATTGGTATGGCAAGTTTACGGCCAAGTTTGTGCGATGGGCCAACCGGGAGAAAATCAAGGATTGTCTGGAAAAATAATACCGCTGTTAATCAGTCTTAAAGCCGCTTTTTGAGCGGTATCGCCCCAAAAAAGCCAGGCAGATTTTGAACCTTAGCCCCCGCTATTAACTTTACCGCTCAGTAGTGAGTGCTACGACCCCATTTAAGCGGCCCCAAGGTGCTGGGCTGCGCAAATGAGGCTATTTCGAACGTAAAGAAAGGAGGTACAAAATGTCTAGTAGTCCCAAACAAATCCTGCCAAGCCTGTCGAATGTCGTACGCTTCACCGCAGTACGCGCCTAACAACAGCTTCGTGGGGTAGCTCCTAAGGCTGCCCACATTCGGCCAGGTCTTATCTGAAAGACGCCGGAACTGCACCCCAGTTTCGCCGCTTGGTAAGATTTGAAGGATTAGATGCCCGGTTTGCCCAGCCGCCCTTTAGTGGGACGGCAAAGGCAGGCCGGGCATCGCTGCGTTTAATGGAATCTGGCTGGCTTACTTGCTGACCTTACTGGCCGGGCGCTTCCTGGCAGCTGTATGAGCTGGCTTGGCCGGCAGCTTGCGTTTCGCGGTGGAAGTCGAGTTCTTTTTAGCCGCCACGGTGGTTTTAGCATGCGCTTTCTTCACCACCGCCTTCTTCCACACGGTGGTTGAAGACGCTGCGTATTTCTTCGTCGCCAGCCGCTGGGGAAGCGCGGGTACGGGCACGGCCACTTCTGCCACGGCCACTCGGCGGGGAGGCAGAACGGCTACGCGTGGTGTGCTCGCTGGGGCCGACAGCAGCTTCGGCCGCGCCGTGGCTACGATGCCGGTGCCCGGCCCCAGTACCCGCCGCACCTGCATGAAGCGCCGTTCGTAGTCGGAGTTCTCTACCTGACTCACTTTCACAAAGGGCTCGCGGCGCGATGATGAGGCGTGCACGAAGCGCAACGGCAGCTCGCCCCGCCTCGATATCACGATGCCGGCGTGGCCCGGCGTGGTGCTGGTAGTAGCCGTGCCGGTGAATACGACGATGTCGCCGGGCTGGGCCTCGGCGCGGGCTACGGGCCGGCCCACGTCAATGAGCAGCGCCGTGGAATGCGGCACCGGCACCCCGAAATGGGCAAACGTGTACATGATGAACCCCGAGCAGTCGAACCCGGTGAGCGGCGAGGTGCCGGCGTACACGTAGGGCGTGCCGCGCTGGGCCAGCCCGAAGGCCACGATGCTATCGGCGCGGGGCGGGAGGGCGGCGGTGGCGGCGGTGCGCAGGGAGGCCGGCTGGGCGCGCAGGTCGGCGTCGGCCAGCCCGGTTGCCGTGGCGGGTTGGGCGGGCTTGTGCTTGCCCAAGCGCGGCAGGATGGCCACCATTGCCAGCAGCAGCCCTACAAAAATCATCCAGATATATCGCATACAAAATTCCGGCAAAAGGAGCGGGGCCGCCGGAAAAGCGCCACGCTAGCTCCTAACGGCGGGGCTGCCCGCTAGGTTGGAGGCAACCCGTGGGGCTTACTTTGTGCCCTTGCTTCCCATTTAGACATTTTTCGAATGCTTAGAAATTCAAACGTACTACTTCGCACCGCTGCTTTGGCGGGACTGCTGTTGGCAACTGAGGGTGTTAACGCGCGCCCGGCCGCCGTGGTGCCCACGCTCCGCTACACGCTGGCTATGCCGCTGCCGCAGTCCCACTACTTCGAGGTGAAGATGGAATTGGGCGGCTTTTCGGCCGACTATACCGATGTGAAAATGCCCGTGTGGGCGCCCGGCTCGTACCTGGTGCGCGAATACGCCAAGAACGTGGAGGGCTTCGAGGCCCAGACCAGCGGCGGGCAGGCCCTGGCAGTGGAGAAAATCAACAAGAATACCTGGCGGGTGCGCCACCCCAAGCAGGCAAGCTTCCGGGTGAGCTACCGGGTTTACGCGTTTGAGCTAAGCGTGCGCACGTCGTTTATCGACGCCGACCACGGCTACCTCAACGGCAGCAGCGTGTTCATGTACCCGGCCGATAACAAGATGTTGGGCAGCACGCTGACTGTGCAGCCCGCCGCCGGCTGGGAGAAAGTGAGCACGGCCCTGCGCCCCGGCCCCGGCAAGTTCACTTACAAAGCCGCGAGCTACGACGAGCTGGCTGATTCGCCGATTGAAATCGGTAACCAGAAAGTATTGGAATTCACCGCCAACGGTACCCCGCACCAGGTGGCCATGTACGGCACCTACACTACCGACGATACCAAGCTGGTGGCCGACATGAAGCGCGTATGCGAAGAAGCGCACCGCGTGGTGGGCCAGAATCCGCTCGACCATTACGTATTCATCGTGCACAACCTGGAGCGTGGCGGCGGCGGCCTGGAGCACCTGTATTCGACCACCCTAGAGGTGAGCCGCGCCGCCTATGGTACCGATGCTGGTATGAAATCCTTTCTGGGCCTGGTGGCGCACGAGTATTTCCACCTCTGGAACGTGAAGCGCATCCGGCCCGTGGCGCTGGGGCCGTTCAACTACGACCAGGAAAACTACACCCACATGCTCTGGGTGAGCGAGGGAATGACCGAGTATTATTCCAAACAGATTCTGGAACGCGCCGGTGTGCTTAGCAAGGAAGAGTACCTGGGCAAGCTGGGTAATGCTATTACGGAGGTGGAAAACACGCCCGGCAACCGCATTCAATCGGCCGCCGAGTCCAGCTTTGATGCCTGGATTAAGTATTACCGGCCCAATGAAAATGCCAACAATACCCAAATTAGCTACTATTCCAAGGGCGACCTGATTGGCACCTGGCTCGACTTGAACATCGCGCAGGCCACCAACGGCGCGAAGCACCTCGACGACGTGATGCGTCTGCTCTACGACACGTATTATCTGAAAGCCAAACGCGGCTTTACCGACCAGGAATACCAGGATGCCGTGGCCACCGTGGCCGGCCGCCGCTTCGACGAGTTCTTCCAGAACAGCGTGTACGGCACCAAGCCCATCGACTTCGCCACCGCCCTCGGCTACGCCGGCCTCACGCTGACCAGCGCGCCGCTGAGCACTGATGGCACGCTCGGAGCCAACTTCTCGAATCGCACCGGCAAATTGCTCGTGGCCAGCGTAATTCGTGACGGTGCCGCCTGGAACACCGGCCTCAGCGCCACCGACGAAGTGCTGCTCATCAACGGTGCCGCACCCAGCGATGAAACGGTGAAAACCCTCATCAGCAGCCCCGTGGGCACCGAAGTGAAGCTGCAGGTGCGCCGCGACGGCCTCACCCGCGACATTACCTTGAAGGCGCTGCCCAACCCGGACCGCAAGTTCACGGTGCAGCCGGTGGCCAGTCCCACCGCTGCCCAGCAGAAAGTGCTGGCTAAGTGGCTGGGGAAATAGTGAGCGAACACACGGATTGTCCGTTGGCAACTCACTAGAAGTTATTCGCAACAAAAAAGCCCTGTGCATGCACAGGGCTTTTTTGTTGAATCAAATGGTCGGTTACTTAATCCGCTTTAGTGCCACTTCGCGCACCGGCGCAATTACCAGCGGCACCTTTTCCACCTTCACGGAAGAAGTGTCGAGGCCAAAATATTGGTCCTCAGAGGCGATGAATTGGCGGATGTAGAAGTAGGCCTGCATCACCAGTTTCTCCACGGTCGGGAAGTCATTCTCGATGCTGAGGAATTTTTCCAGCACTACGAAGCGGAAATCGCCGGTGACGTGCTGCTTGCTCAAGGACTCGTAGCGCGAGGTGATGTCCACTTCCTTGTTACGCACCAGGTCCTCAATCACCTTGCGGAAGTAGAGGTTGATGCGCTGCTGCACCCGGAATCCGAGCCGGAAATTGATGCGGAACACGTCGTCCTTAGCCACTTCGGTCACTTTGTACTCCATCGTATAAGGCTCGTCGGTGGTATCGACGTGGATGAACCAGTAGATATCCGCCCGCTTGGGGCGCTTCTGGAAAATGGAATAGATGATTTTCTGCTCGATTTCGGTGCTGCGCTCGGCCGAAGTCAGGAATACGAGGTGAGTCGAGTATTTCGGGATGGAATCATCGTCGCTGAGCTGCTTGAGAGCATCCACATAAGGCTCCAATCGCACGAATTCCGTGAGGCGACGCTTGATGTAGAAAGCCTTGAGCCACACGTACATCACGGCCATGAGCGTGCCGCCGATGGCCAGCGAAACCCAGCCGCCGTGCGGAAACTTAATCATGTTGGCAATCAGGAACGAGCCTTCGATAATGCCATACACCACCGCGAACAGAATGATGAGCGGCAGGGCCACCTTCTTCATCCTCAGCCACATAGTGAGCAGGATGGTGGTCATCAGCATGGTCAGGGTGATGGCGAGGCCGTAGGCGGCTTCCATGTTTTCCGACTTTTTGAAGTACCAAACCACCCCGATGCAGCCCAGCAGTAGCAGGCGGTTCATGCTGGGCACGAAGAGCTGGCCCTTCACGTCGGTGGGGTAGTTGAGCTTCACTTTGGGCCACATATTCAAGCGGATAGCCTCGGCCACGAGCGTAAACGAGCCTGTGATAAGGGCCTGCGAGGCAATGATGGCCGCGATGGTGGCGATGCCAATCCCGATGAGCAGAAACCATGAAGGCATCAGCTCATAGAACGGGTTGCGGCCGCCGAGCTTCTCGTCCAGGTGGCCCAGCAACCACGCGCCCTGGCCCAAATAGTTGAGTAGCAGTGTAGTCTTGACAAAAGTCCAGCTGATGCGAATGTTGCCCTTGCCGCAGTGGCCCAAGTCCGAATACAGGGCTTCGGCCCCGGTAGTGCAGAGAAAAACTGAGCCCAGCAGCCAGAAACCACTGGGGTAGTGCACCAGCAAATCGTAGGCGTAGTAGGGGTTGAAGGCCTTGAGGATGATGGGGTTCTGGATAATCCAGCTCATGCCCAGCACGCCCAGCATGGTGAACCACAGGAACATTATCGGCCCAAAGGCCTTGCCTACAATCTGGGTACCAAAGCTTTGCAGTAAGAATAGGCCGGCGATGATGCCAATAACGATGAACACAATAATGTCCTGCGTCAGGGCCGGATACACGGCTTTCAATCCTTCTATCGCCGATGACACCGAGATGGGCGGCGTAATCACGCCATCGGCCAGCAGGGCCGAGCCGCCGATAATGGCCACGGCGGAGAGCCAGGCCCCGCGCCGCCGCACCAGGGCGTAGAGCGAAAAAATGCCACCTTCGCCGTTGTTGTCCGCGTTCAGCGTGAGCAACACGTACTTGACGGTGGTTTGCAGGGTGAGCGTCCAAATCACGCAGGAAATGCCGCCGAGCACCAGATGGGCATCAATCATGTCCGGCACCTTGGCCCCTTTCAGGATGGACGACATCACGTAGAGCGGCGAAGTGCCAATGTCGCCGTAAATGATGCCCAGGGCAATCAGCAGCCCCGCCCCAGAAATGGCGGTGTGCGAATGTTTCGTATCGGAACTCATAGTAGGGTAAGGGTCGGGTATCGGGGGCTACAATTGGTTTACGGGGCGCGAAGGTAGCAGATGCGCTCCGGCCAGCAGCCTTACGGCAGTACGCCGGTAGTCGGCTAAATCAGACACCAGTATTGTAAGCTGTCGGGTCATAAGGACTTGCCGGACCAGCGAAGCCTGCGGCGGCGTCTGCCGCTTGCTGGGCGGCCAAGCGCATGGCTTCGTCATGGGCGGCCAGCTCGGCGGCGGCCCGGCGGGCATCGTAGTCATGCAAGCGGAAGATGCGGCGGTTCAGCTCGGCGCTGAGGCGCTGCCAGGGCGCGGTTTCGCCGGGCAGGGCGAAGTTCACTACCTCGCGGCCCAGGCGGTGCAGGCGCAGGCGGTTGGTGCCGCGGTGCCCGTAGGCCAGCAGCAGCGCTGTGGTTACCATGCCCAACATGGCCGGGCCGGTGCGCAGCTGGTTTTGCAGAAAGGCAATCATCACAAAGGCCAAGCCCAGGCCGCCCAGCAGATACCACAGTATCCACTTTACGGGCGTGATGTCGGCCCGTTCCAACTCACGCAGCGAGAATTGCCGGCCTCGCACCGTTACGCTGTTATCCGTGAGAATTACGCGGCCGTCGGCGGACCGCTCCTCGGGCAGGGGCGGCAGTTCCGGCAGTGGCTCGGGGGGCGGGGCGGGCTGGTAGTAGGGCGCGGCTGGCGCGGGCACAGCTTCCGCGCCGGGTGTAGGCAGCAAAGAGGCCCCGGAAGGTTGTTCCGGGGCCACGTTGGGCTGGTCAGCGGGGGGCTGAGCTTCAAAGGGATTCATGGTCTTGGAAACAGCCGGAATGGTGCTGGTGGGGCGGCTCCAGGCGGGGGCCGCCGTGCGGGTAGCGGCGGGGGAGGCCCCCGCCGCTACGCTCGCTCAGTTGTTCACTTTCAGCAGCTCCACGTCGAAAATCAACGCGGTGTCGCCGGGGATGTCGCGGCCTGCGCCGCGCTTGCCGTAGGCCAGGTCGGAGGGGATGTAGAGGCGGTACTTCGAGCCTTCGTTCATTAGCTGCAGGGCCTCTGTCCAGCCGGCAATTACGCCGTTGACGGGGAAGGTGGCGGGCTGGCCGCGCTGGTAGCTGCTGTCGAACACGGTGCCGTTAATCAGGGTGCCGTGGTAGTGCGTGGTTACCGACGATTTCAGGGTGGGCTTGGCGCCGGTGCCCTGCGTGATTACCTCGTACTGCAGGCCGCTGGGCAGGGTGGTGACGCCGGGCTTTTTGGCGTTTTCGGCGAGGAAGGCTTCGCCTTCAGCTTTGTTGTTCTTCATGGATTCGGGGTCTTGGGAATTATCGTCTTCGTCGGCACCGCCCATTTGCTCCTGCAATTGCTGCATGGCGGCCTGCATCTGCTCCTGGGTGAGGCGGCTGGGGAGGCCCTGGAGGCCTTCTTTCAGCGCGCCGGCCAAGGTATCAACGTCCAATTCGAGGCCCTGCTGGGCAAAATTGCGGGCCAAGTCGCGGCCAATGATGTAGCTCACCTGAGCTTGGTGGGAATCGAGGTTCATAAAACCAGGAGGGGGATTGGTGAAGCTGCCGCGGCTGCGGCCACGAGGGCCACCACCGGCAGCCGGTGAAAAAAGTGTTGAACGGGTTACGCCGTTGCCGGGGCAAGGTTCCAAAAGCCGCGCCGAACCGCCCGGGCCCGCCGCATTGGCCGATGCGATAACAAAAAAGCCCGGCTAATGGGCCGGGCTTTTTCAGTAATAACACTGATAGAATGCTGCGTAACGATAAAATAAGGCTTAGCAGTAGTGGTGCTGGTCGTCGTCGCCGTGGAAGAAGAACGTCAGGTCCAGGTCGGCCAGTTTGGCAGCCAGGTAGGTCACGCCGCCCAGAAGCAGCAGCGAAGAAAACGAGAAAGCAGTGGTTTTTTTCATATCAATAAGGCATAAGGCTAGTGTCGAATGCTGGTGCAAAGATACGACAGTCGAAGTTAAATGTTATGCATGCAGCATAAAATAATGATTTAATAATGGACTAATCCACGCTGGCGGGGTTTACAAACCGAAGTCCGGCACTTCCACTACCGCGCCCGGAGCTAGGTCACCAAGCCAGATATCGCCCACCCGCACCCGAAACAGCCGCAGCGTGGGGAAGCCCACGGCCGCCGTCATCTTCCGAATCTGGCGAAATTTGCCTTCGGTGAGGGTAATGCTGACCCAGGAAGTGGGGCCGTGCCGGTCGTCGCGGATTTTGCGGGTGCGCGGGGCGAAGCTGGGAGCAGGGTCGAGGCGGCGGGCGGCGCAGGGGCTGGTGAGAAATTTCTCGCCGTGGATGCCGATTTCGACTCCGGCCTGCATCTGGTTTAAAGCATCTTCGGTCATTTGCCCGTCGACCTGTGCATAGTATTCCTTTTCGACCTTTTTGCTGCGTACGTACTCGCTCATCTGGCCGTCGGTGGTGAGCAGGAGCAGGCCTTCGCTGTCTTCGTCGAGGCGGCCGATGGCCATGATGCCTTCGGGGAAATCGTGGAACTCGCCCAGCTTTTTCTTCTTGGCTTCGCCCACAAACTGGCTGAGGTAGCCGTAGGGCTTGTGAATGAGAAAGTGGCGATGGGACATGATTTGGGAAGTAGCGCGGACTCTGCGAGTCTGCGCGTGGGCGGCGGATTGTGTTGGCAGGCGCGGACTCGCAGAGTCCGCGCTACGGGGTAGTTATTTTATTTCCTCCACTTCCACGCGCCGGTTGCGGGCGTCGGGCGAGGGGTGGAGCGGGTGCGAGTCGCCGTAGCCAATGGTGCTGAGGCGCTCGGGCGCAATGCCGGCTTTTACCAGGTAATCTTTCACGGCATCGGCGCGCTGCTCGGAGAGGAGCTGGTTTTTGTCGGGCTCGCCGATTTTATCGGTGTAGCCGGCAATGCGCAGCCGCAAGGTAGGGCGGGCCTTGAGCTCGGTGGCCAGCTGGTCGAGGGCCGGGGCGGCGGTGGGCATCAGCTCGGGCGTTCCCAGCCGGAAAAGCACGGTGGGCAGCACCACTGGAGCTGGCGCGGCGGGCAGAATAGGCGCAGGCACGGCCGGAGCTTTGGCGACTGAGTCGGCGGGCGGCGTGGGTGGTGGCGGGGGCGTGGGTGCCGGGGTCGGTTTGGCCCCGCTTACCTGAATGGTGATGGGCACTACCGGGCTTTGCTCCGTTGGGTAATAGGCCTGCTTGAGGTAGAAGGTGGTGGTTTTGCTGAGCTTGGTGCGGTAGGTGTTGCCGGCGGCCAGGGGCTGCTGTAGCTCGGCATCGGCGAACCAGAGCACGTTGCGGCCCGATACGCGGATGGTGCTTTCGGTGCCGGCCGGAACGGTGGCCGGCGATTTCAGCTTGACGCGGTAGAAGGTGAACGTGCCCACGCTGCAGTCGCCCACGGGGCGGTAGGTGGCGTGGCCGGTGAGCTTCTCTAGGGCGGGGTCGTAGGTGAAAGTGATGGAGCCGTCGCACCAGTAGCTGGTGGGGGTGCGGCCGGTTTCGTTCAGCTTGCTCTCGTGTTCGAGGCGCAGGCCGGTGGCGGTGCGGCCGCCCTGCATCTGGAAGGTGACCGAAATACCGGGGTTGCCGCCCACTTCCTGGTAGAGCACGCCGAATATATCGGTGCCCTTGCTTTTCTGGAGGCGCAGCACGGCGGGCCAGTAGGCATTGGGCTTGCTGGTTTCAGATTCGACTCCCTGCCATATGCCCGTCAGGGATTGGGCGTGCACCGGGGCGGCCAGCAGTAGCGCCCCCAGGCCATACCAAAAGCGGCGTTTCATGTCGTCAGAAATAAATAGACCAGGAATTTTGTCGGACGAGTTATGGACACCGGTCATACAAAAAGGCTGCCGGAACACATTCTGGCAGCCTTTTAGCAGGGATAATGACAATGTTGCTTACTGTCGGAGGCGGCCTGCTGCCCGGTCTTTATTTTCCGGGCTACTTCCACCATCGGCGCTATCTAGCTAGGTACGCCATGTCTTCCGCGCTCAGCTTGATGTCGGCCGCCTTGATGTTTTCCTCGAAATGCGCCAGCGACGACGTACCGGGAATGGGCAGAATCCAGGGCGACTTGTGCAGCAGCCAGGCAATGTTGAGCTGGGCCTCGGTGGCGTTGTGCTTGCGGGCTATTTCGGCCAGCTTGTTGCCGGCGTTGGGCAGGCCGTGCACCAGCGAGAAGAAGGGGATGAGCGGAATGCCGTGCTGCTCGCACAGGGCCAGCACTTCTTCGCCGCCCCGGGTTTCGCCGTACGGCGCGCTCAGGGAAGTGCGCTGGGCGTAGCCGTACATATTCTCTACGGTGGCAATTTCGCCCAGCTTCAGGCCGGCTTCCAGCTCCTCGCGGTTCACGTTGCTCAGGCCCACGTGCAGGATTTTTCCTTCCTGCTGCATCTCAAACATGGCCCCGAGCTGCTCATCGAGCGGCACCGCGCCGTGGCCCATCAGCCGCAGGTGTACCAGCTGAATCTGCTCGCGCTTCAGGGTGCGCAGGTTGTTGTCGATGGCAGTGCGCAGATTTTCGGGGGTGTTAAAAGCCACCCAGCTTTTGTCGGGCTTGCGGGTGGCCCCCACTTTGGTGCAGATAATCAGGTCGGCCGGGTAGGGGTGCAGGGCCTCGGCGATGAGGCGGTTGGTAATGTCCTCGCCGTAGTAGTCCGCGGTGTCAAGGAAGTTTACGCCCGAGTCAACGGCTTTTTTCAGAATGGCCAGCGCCTGGGGCCGGTCGGCGGGCTCGCCCCATATTTCGGGGCCGGTGAGGCGCATGGTGCCGTAGCCGAGGCGGTTGACGGTAAGCGGCTGGGCGGAGTTTTGGGCAATGGTGATGGTGGGCATGAGCAGTGTTAAGGGGTTAGGTAGTTAGAAGACGGTTGGCGGGCCGGGATGTTTGAAATATAAAACGGACCATTAGCGGGAATTGGGCTTCATGCTGAGCGAAGTCGAAGCATCTCTACCGCAGTAGTAAATGAATTGCTCGCGCAGTAGAGATGCTTCGACTCCGCTCAGCATGACGGGCTAACCAGCGCAATTTCTGCGTAATTCGCGCTCTATGGCTTTCACTTCCTCGCCCTGGCGGCGGCCCCTGCAACGGTTCTACTGGCATTCGGTGCTGGCGCTCACGCTGTTTTTTGTGCTGGGCACGCTGCTGCTGGTGCTGCTGGTGCGCGGCACACTTTCGGGGCTCGATGTGCGGCTGGCGCTGGAAGTGGGCGGGCCGGTGGGGCTGCTGGTGGCCGCGCTCGAAGTGTACGTGTACCCGCAGCTGTTTGCGCGGGTGCGGCTGGTGGCGCGGCTGGGCCTGGGCATGCTGTTCTACCTGGCCGGTTTCTGGCTGATGCTCTTTCTCATCCGCCGCATCTTCGGCAATGCCGTCGACAACACCCTGCTGGCCGCGCTTGATGCCGAGGGGTTCCAAAGCTGGCGCGCCCTGGCCATCCGGCCCGAGGGCAAGGCTTTCGTGCGCTTGCTCACGGGCTATGGCATCCTCAGCTTATTCACCTCATTGCTCTATCAGCTTAGTAATAAGATAGGCCGCCCCGCACTGTTGCGGCTGTTTCTGGGGCGCTACCACCACCCGGTGGCCGAGCAGCGCATCTTCCTGTTTGTCGATGTGAAGGGCTCCACGGCGCTAGCCGAAGAGTTGGGCAACGAGCGGTACAGCCACCTCATCCGCGACTTTTTCTTCGACATGGGCGCGCCCATCGTGGCCCACCGGGGCGAAATTTACCAGTACGTGGGCGATGAAATCGTGGTGACCTGGGAGTGGCGGCCCGGCATTGAGCAGGCCCGGTGCGTGCGCTGCTTCTTTGCCATGCAGGAAGCCATCAATCGCCGCCGCGACTACTACCTGCGCACCTACGGGGCCGTGCCCGCCTTCAAAGCCGGCCTGCACGGCGGCCCGGTGATGGCCACCCAGGTAGGCGCGGTGAAAACCGAGCTGGTTTTTCACGGTGATGTGCTCAATACCACCGCCCGCATCGAGGCCCAGTGCAACGCCCTGCAGAGCCGCCTACTGCTCTCGGCCTCGCTCTACGAGGCGCTTCCGCACCCGCCCGAATTTAAGTTTGAGGCCCTGGGCGCATTTCCGCTGCGAGGCAAGGCCGGCACCGTGGCATTGTATTCGGCCGAAATCCAATGAACGGGCGGTAGTCAATTGCCTGTTATTTTCGCCTTTGCACAACCAATGCCGCTTACCCGAAAAGGCTTTTATGGCTACTTATTTCGATGATTTCGCCGAGCCCGAAGCGGTGTCGCCGCCCCAGGGCAGCATGCCTGAAGCCGCTACCGAGAAAGCCCGCCGGCCCAGCCTCACCGGCGCGGTAGCTACCACCGCCACCAAGCTGCTGCCCCTGGTGGCGCTGCTCGATTCCATCCAGCCCTCAGTGAGCAAAGAGTCGGTTTTCCGCATCCGGCGCAAGAAAATCAAGCAGCACTTCACCGCCGTCTACGCCGAGCTGCACGCCGAGTGCCCCCGCCGCGAAGCCTTGGTACACGCCTTCCAGGCCTTGGCCGAGCTGGTGCAGGAAGAAACCCGCGACATCAGCAAAGACGAGCTGAAGCAGGCCGCCAAGGAAGTGGTGCTGGCCACGCTCCAGAATGCGCCGGCACTTATAAACATCGCGCACCAGGCCCGGTTGCTGACGTAGGGGCGGGGCCTGCCCCCGCCCGTCGTTGAACGGAATACATTGCAACGATGCGAAAGGGCGGGCGGGGACAGGCCCCGCCCCTACATCGTTCATGCCCGCCGCACGTCATATGGCACCGCCATCCCCAGCAGGGCCTGCACAATAGCTTCATCCGCAGCCGCGCCGCTCACCGAAATTTCCGCCACCAGCCCGCGCTGCTTGTCGTCGCGCACGGTAATGGAATCCACCGTCAGCTCCGGCACCACTGCCAGGTGGCGGTGATACACCCGGCTGATTTCCTGCTTAGCAAGCGCCGGCTTGAAGATTTTGCCGATGGCCGTGAGCGGCAATTCGGCCGCCGTGTAAACCTGCTTAGGCCAGGCGGCGCGCTCGGGAATGTTGGCTTCGGCGAAGGCGCGTAGCTCACCCTCGGTGGCTTCCTGGCCGGGGGCGAGGGTGACGTAGGCCACGGGCAGCTCGCCGGCGTGGGCGTCGGGGCTGCCGATGGCGGCGGCCAGGGCCACGGCGGGGTGGGCCATCAGGGCATCCTCGATGACTTTGGGGTCGATGTTGTGGCCGCCCCGGATGATGAGTTCCTTCTTGCGGCCCGTGATGTAGAAGCCGCCCTGCGCATCCATCCGGCCCAGGTCGCCGGTGTTGTAGTAGGGGCCCTGGCCGTCGCCGGTGTCCACCCAGATGCCCTTGTTGTGCTCGGGCTGCAGGTAGCCGTGGAAGATATTGCTGCCCCGTACCACCATTACGCCGCTTTCTTCGGCTTCGGCGAAGCGCTGGAATTCGCCGGTCAGCTCGTCCAGAATCACAATCCGCACGTCCTGATACGGCACGCGCAGGCCGATGCTGCCCGGCATGGGCGCGCCCGCCAGCGGCCCCACCACGCTGATGCAGCTGCCTTCGGTGAAGCCGTAGCCTTCCACCAGCCGCAGCTTGGTGCGTTCTTCAAACGCCCGCAGCAGCTCCACCGGCAGCGGGGCGGCCCCGCAGATGGCGTAGCGCAACGAGCTTAAGTCGTGCCCCTCGACCGGCAACGTGAGCAACTTGCTGAAAATGGTGGGCACGCCGCTGAACAGCGAGATGCGGTAGTGCGCCACCAGCTGCCAGAAATTATCGAGAATGCCCGGGCCCCGGTAGCCCGCCGGACTGCCCAGCACCACCGTGTGGCCCAGCAGCCACGGCACGCTGCCCGTCACCACCACGCCATTCACATGGAACAGCGGCAGCCCGCAAAAGAACACCAGCCGCTCGGGCGCGGCCTCGCCGCCCAGCAATTGCGAGGAGGCAAACGTGGTGCTCGTGATATTATAATGCGTGAGCGGCGCGATTTTGGGCGTGCCCGTGGTGCCGCCGGTGTGGAAGTAGCAGGCCACATCCGTGGGCGCAATGTGCCGGGCCGATACCAGCCGGTTGCCGCGCTGGCGGCGGCTGGCCTGCGCGAAATCCACCACCTGAATGCCCGGCAGGCTGGGCTTGGGCTGCACCAGTCGCATTGCGCTAACCAGCAGCCGCTGCGTCGGCGGCAGATAATCGAGCAAATCCACCGTCACCACCGTGCGCAGCGTGGGCACCAGCGGGGCCACGGCCGCCACCTTCTGCCAGATATCGGTTTTGGGGAAGGCGCGGAGCGTGACGAGCACCTTGGTGCCGGCCGCGTTCAGGATTTCGGCAATCTGGGCTGGCTCCAGCAGCGGGTTCAGCGGGTTCACGATGCCGGCGGCCTGACCGCCCCAGAGCGTGAAGTGGGTTTCGGGCAGGTTGGGCAGCAGGTACGATACCACGTCGGTGGGGCCCACGCCCAGCTCGTGCAGCATGTTGGCGGTCTGGTAGCAGCGCTGCACCAGCTGCGCGTAGGTGAAATCGACCGACTCGGTGGGCCGCTCGCCGCTGAATACGAAGCGCAGGGCCAGCGCGGCGGGGTTGCGGTCGCGGCCGCGTTCGAGCAGGGCCAGGGTGTGGGCGGGCACGGGCTGGGCGGCCAGCGGCGTTTGCTCAATGGTTAATATGTCGTCGAGGTTGCGGTAGCCCGGCATGTAAAAGAGGGGGAGAAGAGTTGGCAGAAGCCGTAGAAAATCGGTTTTTTATCAAAAGTAGGCAGGAAGCCGCCCGGCCACCCTGGGTACGTACCCAGGCGCTTGCTACGGCTGGGCCGGGTGGGCCTGCCCGGTTAAGAACCGCTCATTACCTTCGCCGGAATCATTGCCTTTTCATTTTTTTAACAACTACTCATTTTAATGACGCTCCGCTTCCTTTCCCTCTCCACCGTGGCCGCTTTGCTGGCCGCCGCGCCCGCTGCCCGGGCCCAAACCACCATCAGCCTGGGCCTGCGTGCCGGGGCCAACCTGGCCACCCGTGCCGGCGACGACCCCGCCTACCAGTTCAGCAATAATAACAGCGGCACGGCCACCATCGTATCGAACACGCAGCAGAGCTACAATCGCCAGGCCATCGTTGCCCCGCAGTTTGGCGCGGTACTGGACGTGCGCTTCGGCAACCTGGCCCTGCAGCCGGCCGTGCTGTTCTCTCAAAAAGGGGTGGAGCAAACGCTCGATGCCACCACCACGACCACCTACTCGTTTGGGGGCGCTCCCTTCTCCAAAAGCACCCTCACCGAGAAGCTGCACAGCACCAGCCGCGCCAACTACCTCGAAATCCCCGTAAACCTGGTGTACACCACCGGCGGCGACCACGGCTTCCAGGTCTTTGCCGGGCCCTACGTGGCGTTTGGCATGGGCGGGCGCACCGAGATTGAAAACCAGGGCAACTCCACCAGCAACAACGGCGGCAGCAGTAGCAGCACCAACAACTACTACAACTACGGCAACACGTTCTTCATCTACCGCGACACCTACCCCGGCGCTCCGGTCACGGGCACAGGCACCGGCAGCAACGCTAACACTTACCCCGCGCCCTACGACGCCAACAGCGGCCCCGTGGTGGCCCGCCGCTTCGATGCCGGCCTCAATGCCGGCATCGGCTACCGCTTCCGGGCTGTGCAGGTGCAGCTCGGCTACGGCCTGGGCCTCGTGAACCAGCAAACCGGCAAGGCCCCCGCCTTCAGCACCGAGCCCACGGCCTACCGCCAGCGCGTGGCCCAGCTCACGGCCACCTACTTCTTCAGCCCCGCCAAAGCCGCCAGCGCCCTCTAGCGCCGGCCGGGAGCACGCGCATAAAGCAAAAAAAGGGGATGGCCTGCGCGCAGGCCATCCCCTTTTTTATTGCTGCTTACCCCGCTCACGCCACCCCAACTGGCGCGAGTTTAGGCGCAGCCGTAACTCGTGACTGCCCTTGACGCGGAGGCTGCGCCTGCGCTGCCGCAACGCGGCAAGGCCATACCGCGCCGTCACGGGCTGCCGGGTCGTTCGGCTGCGAGGCGCAGCCTCGCCCGGATGGTAGGCACGAGTTACGGCTACGCCTAAACTCGCGCCAGTGTATGCGCCGTATTTCGGGAGCAGGAGATAAGGCCGGCCAGTAGCCTAATCAGGAGGGTGGTTCGCAGCATGTGTATCCGGGCCTGCATTAGTGGGCAGTTGAATGAAGGTAGGCACCGGGCCGCAAGTACCAGCGGGACTGGCTACTGCCTCAGGCGCTGCGTCACCTTGCCATGCGCGTTCAGCAAGTTCAGCCTGGCCAAACTATTTCCTTCTGCATTTTGGCGAGCTACACTTCTGTTTAGGCGCTTTAACACAATGGTTTTGATGAGCGGCAAAGGCAGGACTCACGTCAGCCGTGCGGAGTGCGACCCGCTATGCTTGAACCCGTTCGATTTTAAGCCTAGCGTAACGCCCTGCTTTTAGTCCGCAGTTAGGGAGTAAGAAGGAATGGGTAAAATAATATTATAAATATATTATTTACTATATTTGATTGTCTTCGCTGCGATATCTGGCAGCAGGTGGGTATTGACCATGCCCGCCGGCCTTTTTTGCCAGTTAGCATTGCCCCGATACATTCATCTTTTCACTTTTCGCACTCCAATGCCATGAAAAAGTTATTACTAGGTATCGTCGGATTGTTGGCCAGTCACCTGGCTTCGGCCCAGCTAGCACCCGCCGACGACAAGGCCATTCGTGCGGTCATCAGCCATTGGGACGCCAACCTGAACAATCACCACTTTCAGGAAATGACCACCTACACCACCAAGGATATCAGCTTCATCACCCCGATTGGCATGCATTGGAGTGGGCAGCAGCAGGTGATACAGGGCCATACGGGGCTTTTCAGCTCGATGTACAAAGGGGTGCCCTTCAAGCCCTCCAACATGACGGTGCGCTCCATTGCGCCGGATGTGGCGGTGGCGAATGAGGAAATGCTCATCGGCACTTCCTACCCCCCGGATGGCGTCGACCGGGGCACCAACAAGCAAGCGCCCTGGCGGGCCATCGAAACCATGGTGCTGGTGAAGAAAAGCGGCCAGTGGCTGGCGGCGGCCGGCCAGGTAACCCCAATTGACGAAAAGGCCATGAAACAGACCCATGCCGTTGCCAGCGCCAAAAAGTAAGCCTCCCGCTGGTCAGATTTGGCCAGCCAATCCCCAATGAAAACCGCCCCGGTAGCTGCTCTAGCTGCCGGGGCGGTTTTTGTTTGGCTCCCTGTGGTTATCTAAGCTCTTGCTATAATGAGTAGGGGCGGGCACTTGGGAAGCGCCCCAAGCCGCTGCCGAAGCGGGCCGCGTGCAGGTAATATAGCAAAACGGCACCCCAACGACTTCGCTTCCGACAGGGAAAGCAACAGGTAAAGCTCCTGACCTTTGCCGGTTTCGAGTAAAAATTTAGCTCAGCTTAATCACCACTTTGCCCTTGGCCCGTCCGGTTTCAAGGTATTCCAACGCCTTCTTGGTGGCCTCAAACGGGAACACCCGGTCCACCACCGGCCGAACGATGCCGGCATCCATGAGCGAACCAAGCTCGCGCAGCTGCGCGCCGCTTGGGTGCATTAGCAGGAAGGAATAACTGGCGTGATGCTTTTTCGCAAGCCGGCGGATGCGGAAGCTGAGCAGCCGTATCACCTGCTGCAAAAACCAGTTCATGCCTTGGTCTTTGGCAAACTGCGGGTCGGGCGGCCCGGCCACGGAAACGACTTTGCCGCCGGCTTTCAGCACCCGGAAAGACTTATCCAGCGCGTCCCCGCCCAGCGTGTCCAACACAAGGTCGTACCCCGCCAATACGTTTTCAAACGCCTCTTTTTTGTAGTCAATGACCAGGTCGGCCCCCAGCTTTTGCACCCAATCCACATTGGCCGTGCTCGTGGTAGTGGCCACAAAAGCCCCCCAGTGTTTCGCCAGTTGAATGGCCACCGTGCCCACGCCGCCCGAGCCGGCGTGAATGAATACCCGTTGCCCGGGTTGCAGCTGGCCTACGTCGCGCAGCGTTTGCCAGGCCGTGAGGGCCACCAGCGGCATGGCCGCGGCTTCTTCCATGGTGCTGCTGGTGGGTTTGGGGGCCACGGCCGCTTCGTTCACGGCCACATATTCGGCAAAAGCCCCCATTCGGTCCACGTCGACCCGGGCATATACCTCGTCGCCGGGCTTAAACTGCGTCACATTCGCCCCAACCCGCGCCACCACGCCGGCCGCGTCGTTGCCCAAAATGTGCGGAAAGCGCAGTGGCAGCACCTGTTTGAGTTGCCCGTCCCTGATTTTAAAATCCACCGGATTGACGCTGGCCGCTTTGACCTGAATCAACACATCATCCGCTCTTACCAGCGGCTCCGGCATCTCGGCGGCCTGTATCTCTTTGTTGCTGCCGTAACGCGTTAGTACAAATGCCTTCATGTTGCGAAGTGTTGAGGGAGTGCGCTCATCCAGCGGACGCGAGATGTAGCCCTCACAAGGTAGGATAAATGCCCCGCGTCCCCAAAGCCGCTGCCGAAGCGGGCCGCGTCGCTGCGCCGCGCCCGGCTGGGCGGCGAGGGGCCTTTACGCACCACACCCTGCCCTCCCGAGGTGGGGAAGGCAGGGTGTGGGGGATTTTCCGGAAGTTTTGCCTTGTGGCATTTGAAGTTAAGTCTCCATTTCTACTAAACCCTTGCCAATTAAGAGAAGGCAAGATTTATTATTGGTCATAAGTATTTCTACTTTAAGCTTCTTTCAAGCAGAGACAAGATTATACGTTCCTCTAAATTGCTTCTTCTTTCTGCGTTAGGATTGTTTTTCGCAAGATTGATAGATAGCATTGTGTCTTGAATTTTTATTAATTGACCAAAAAATAAATTAACTTGCTCTATACTTTTTTTGTACATGAAGAAATAGGCTGCTCCTATAAATTCTGAAATAACGCCAGCAATTGTTGTTAAATAAGTTACTTCTATTTTTATTACTTCAAAATACTTAAGCCAAATACCGCCTAATATTGTTATCAACCCAATTACTATCGCGAATATGCTGAACATGAAACTGCTTCTGGCTTGCCCCTTATTGATAGCATAATATTCGTTTAGCTGATTTAAGCTTAATTGGATGGTGTTGAAAATATCTAAGTCGTTTTTGTCTTCTATTTTTTGGGTTATTTCCTCCCTTTCCTGGTGTATCTTATCTAACTCGATTTCAGTTACTCCTTTTCTGGAAGAAATTAAGTAAGATATAAATGAGAAAGCTGTGATTATAGGTATTATAAAAAAGAAAATTGAGGTAAAATTAACATAATAGCTGAGCTGTTCTTTGGTTCCATATAAGGTTAGATATATTAATAAAGTTATGCCCGAAACTATGGCCAATAAATTAATGAACAATGTTGCATTTCGTATTTTTTTATTGAAAAATATAACTTGGCCTAATTTTTCAAACACGATGCTGGTGAGAGTTGATGACATATGATGACTTGTTTGTAATGAAAAAGCCAGTATGATTCCGTTTTTGAACCATACTGGCTTGTTAAGAATCTTATGCAAACTACATATTCCGCCGGTACTGCCCGCCGACCTCAAACAGCGCGTTCGTAATCTGGCCGAGCGAGCAGTATTTCACCGTTTCCATCAGCTCGGCGAAGAGGTTGCCGTTGGCCACGGCCACTTGCTGGAGCTGCTTGAGGCGCGCCGGGGCCTGGTCGGCGTTGCGCTGGTGCAGCAGCTGGAGCATGTCGATTTGGTACTGCTTTTCCTCCTCCGTGGCCCGGATAACTTCGGCCGGCACCACCGTGGGCGAGCCCTTCGACGAGAGGAAGGTATTCACCCCGATGATGGGGTACTCGCCGGTGTGCTTCAGCATCTCGTAGTGCATGCTTTCCTCCTGGATTTTGCCGCGCTGGTACATGGTTTCCATGGCCCCGAGCACGCCGCCGCGCTCCGTGATGCGGTCGAATTCGAGCAGCACCGCCTCTTCCACCAGGTCGGTCAGCTCCTCGATGATGAAGGAGCCTTGCAGCGGGTTCTCGTTCTTGGCCAGCCCCAGCTCGCGGTTGATGATGAGCTGAATGGCCATGGCCCGGCGCACCGATTCCTCGGTGGGCGTGGTGATGGCCTCGTCATAGGCATTCGTGTGCAGCGAGTTGCAGTTGTCGTAAATGGCATACAGCGCCTGCAACGTGGTGCGGATGTCGTTGAAGTCGATTTCCTGGGCATGCAGGCTGCGGCCCGAAGTCTGGATGTGGTACTTCAGCATCTGGCTGCGGGCGTCGGCACCGTACTTCAGCTTCATGGCCTTGGCCCAGATGCGGCGCGCCACCCGCCCAATCACGGCGTATTCGGGGTCGATGCCGTTGGAGAAGAAGAAGCTCAGGTTGGGCGCGAAGTCGTTCACGCTCATGCCCCGGCTCACGTAATATTCCACGAATGTGAAGCCGTTGCTCAGCGTGAGGGCCAGCTGCGTAATCGGGTTGGCGCCCGCCTCAGCAATGTGGTAGCCCGAAATGGACACGGAGTAGAAATTCCGCACCTTCTCGGTGATGAAATACTCCTGCACGTCGCCCATCAGGCGCAGGGCAAACTCGGTGCTGAAAATGCAGGTGTTCTGCGCCTGGTCTTCCTTCAGGATGTCGGCCTGCACGGTGCCGCGCACCTGCGTCAGCGTCTTGGCCTTGATGGCGGCGTACACGTCGGCCGGCAGTACGTCTTCGCCCGTCACACCGAGCAGCAGCAGGCCCAGACCGTCGTTACCGGCCGGCAGCTCGCCCTGGTAGCGGGGACGGGGCTGGCCCTTGGCCGCGAAAATCTGGTCGACTTTGGCATCGACTTCCTCCGTCAGCCCGTGCTCCTTAATATATAGCTCACACTGCTGGTCGATGGCCGCATTCATGAAAAACGCCGCCAGCGTAGCCGCCGGGCCATTAATGGTCATCGAAACCGACGTGCTGGGGTTGGCCAGATTAAAGCCCGAATACAGTTTCTTGGCATCATCGAGGCAGGCGATGCTTACGCCCGCGTTGCCGATTTTGCCGTAGATGTCGGGCCGCAAATCCGGGTCCTCGCCGTACAGCGTCACCGAGTCAAAGGCCGTGCTCAGGCGCTTGGCGGGCAGGCCCATGCTCACGTAGTGAAAACGTCTGTTTGTTCGCTCCGGCCCGCCTTCACCGGCAAACATCCGCGTCGGGTCTTCGCCCTCGCGCTTGAAGGGGAACACGCCGGCCGTGTAGGGGAATTCGCCGGGGAAATTCTCCTGCATGGCCCAGCGCAGCCGGTCGCCCCAGCCCGTGTAGCGCGGCACCGCCACCTTCGGAATCATATTCCCCGAGAGCGACTTGGTGTGCGTCTGCACCCGGATTTCCTTGCCCCGCACCGAGTACACGTACTCCGGGTTGCGGTAGTTCTGCAGCGTGTTTTCCCAGTTTTCGAGAATGGCCTGGCTGTCGGCATCGAGCCGGCGGAGCTGCGTTTGCTTGTTCTTTTCGAACTCGCCCACCATGCTGTCGCTGCTCTTTTTCTCGTCGCGGTAGTGCTGTTCCAGCTTCGCAAACGCCCCGGCCACTTCCGCGATGTTGGCCTGCTCACGCACGCGCTGGTCGTAGGCGCGGTTCGTCTCCGCAATCTCGGAGAGGTAGCGCGTGCGGTGCGGCGGGATGATGTAAATCTTCTCCGAGTCCTCGGCGCTGGTTTCCAGGTGCGAAGCAAATAGGGCCCCCGTCTTGGTTTCCAGCATCTTCAGTACCGCCCGGTACAGCCGGTTCATGCCCGGGTCGTTGAACTGGGAGGCGATGGTGCCGAACACCGGCATCTGGTCCGTGGGCGTGTCCCAGAGGCCGTGGTTGCGCTGGTACTGCTTGCGCACGTCGCGCAGCGCATCCAGCGCCCCGCGCTTATCAAACTTGTTCAGCGCTATAACGTCGGCGAAATCCAGCATGTCGATTTTCTCCAACTGGGTGGCCGCGCCGTACTCGGGCGTCATCACATACAGGCTGGCGTCGGAGTGCTCGATAATTTCGGTGTCGGATTGGCCGATGCCGGAGGTTTCGAGGATAATCAGGTCGTAGTTGGCGGCGCGCACCACGTCTACCGCGTCCTGCACATACTTGCTCAACGCCAGGTTGCTCTGGCGCGTGGCCAGGCTGCGCATGTACACCCGTGGCGAGTTGATGGCATTCATCCGAATGCGGTCGCCTAGCAGCGCCCCGCCGGTCTTACGCTTGCTGGGGTCGACGGAGATAATGGCAATGGTCTTATCCGGAAAATCCATCAAAAAGCGCCGCACCAGCTCATCCACCAAGCTGGATTTGCCCGCGCCGCCCGTGCCGGTAATGCCCAGAATAGGCGCGGGGCGACGGTTGCTCAGATTCTGGTTCTGCTCGTTTTCACTGGTCTGAAACGCAACTACCAGGTCACCCTTTACGCGCTCAAACTCCTCGGGGAAGTTCTCCGCCGCCGAAATCAGGCGGCCGATGCTGCGGGCGTCCTTCTCTTTCACGTGGCCCACTTCGCCGTTCAAATTCTCGCCGGTCGGAAAATCCGCCTGCTCCAGCAGGTTGTTAATCATCCCTTGCAGGCCCATAGCGCGGCCATCATCGGGCGAGTAGATGCGGGTGATTCCGTAGCCTTGCAACTCGGCAATCTCGGTAGGCAGAATCACGCCGCCGCCGCCGCCGAAGATTTTGATGTGGCCCGCGCCGCGCTCCTTCAGCAGGTCGTGCATGTACTTGAAGTACTCGTTGTGCCCGCCCTGGTAGCTGGTGATGGCAATGGCCTGGGCATCTTCCTGAATGGCGCAATCCACGATTTCCTGCACCGAGCGGTTGTGCCCGAGGTGAATCACCTCCGCGCCGCTGCTCTGGATGATGCGGCGCATGATGTTAATGGCCGCATCGTGCCCGTCGAACAAAGCGGCGGCGGTGACAATGCGAACGTGGTTTTTAGGCTTGTAGGGCGCGGTGGGAGCGGGGTGCATAGAAAAGTCGTTTTTGGGTGCGCGAAGGTACGAAAAACGCCCCGGCGGGGCGGCCGGGGCGGGGTTGGAAACGGGCTAGCAATATTCGGTTTGCAGATATTCCAGAAATTCAGACCACGTTCGGCCAACTACAATCGGAGTTTCTTCATCGTTGCCAATAAAAGGTGTTTGAATGAAATTGCCGGTTGTTTTCTCGATGGCAAAGGCCTCACCGCCGCCGTCAGAGCCAATTAGAAAATAGCCGGGACAGAACTCATCTGCTTTGTAGTCATTATTGAATTGTAGCAATTCATCGATTTCAATCAGGTAAGCTCCCCCAAATTCATACGTGCCTTCGGCATCAAGTAAATAGGCCAAATACTCCCGTGGAGGCGTAAAGCCAAGAGTATCTAAAAAGTCCTGCTGATACTGTGAGAGCATAAAGGGCTGAAGTGTTTTCAGTTGAGTTTTACTTATGAAAAACGCCCCGACAAAATAGCCAGGGCGTCTAAAATTAGCTTAAGCAGCGCCAGTTTCTATTGGTGCTCAATGGCCTTCATGCCGGCTTCGGCCACGGCGTGGTCGTCCTCCACGGTACTGCCCGATACGCCAATGGCCCCGATTACGTGGCCGTCGGCATCCTTAATGGGTAGTCCGCCGGGGAAGGTGATGAGGCCGCCGTTGGAATGCTCGATGCCGAAAAGCGAGCCGCCGGGCTGCGACAGGCCGCCGATTGCGCCGGTGGGCATATCGAAGTAGCGGGCCGTTTTGGCCTTCCGGATGGAGATGTCAAGCGAGCCCAGCCAGGCATCGTCCATGCGGATGAAGGCCGTGAGGTTGGCTCCGGCATCGACCACGGCAATGTTCATTTTTACGCCCATTTCGAGGCATTTCTGGTGGGCGGCCTGAATGGCGGCCTGGGCTTGTTGCAGGGTGATTCCCATAAAACTGGTGTGGATTGGGGTGAAAGATGGTGTTGAAGCCGATGCTTAGTTGGTTTTCTAAGCGGATTTCGACCCATTTGGTTGGCTCCGGCGCGGCAATTGCGATGATGGTAAATCAATTTGCGCGAATTGCCCGAGGGCTGCAAACGCACGAAATGCTGACCCAGGCCATTGAGGGCAGGTTATTTGGGTAGGAGCGAGGCATAAAAAAAGCCCCGGCTGGCCGGGGCTTTCGTGTTCGGTTTGAGTGAGATTAGCCGAAAGTCAGCGGCGGGCTCAGAGCCAGCCGCCACACCACGGCCACCATAATGGCTAGGCCCAGCAGGCCCCAGGCCACGCGCGTGGCTTGGGGGCGCTTCACGGTTTCGGAAAACACTTCGTTGAGGCAGCCCAGGGCCAGCGGGGTCACCAACAGGCCCATCATGGCCAGGTGCAGGCTTTCCTGCACGTTGAGGTAGGGCATTTTGGTGAGGGCAATGAAGACGCTGCCCGCCACCCAGGGCACTACGAGGGTGCTCACCACCATAAGCTGGCGGTTGTCGTAGCGCATCACCGTGTGCGAGTCATGGGCCTGCAGGAAGGCAATGGCCCCGAAATAGCCCAGGCCCAGCTGCACCAGCCCGGCCAGCAGCGCCAGTATCACGTTCAGCACATTGCCAAGGCCCAAGAGCCAGTCGGGCACGTACCAGAAGCCCGAATGCGTGAACGTATCGGCCAGCAAAGCCCCGAACACGGCGTTGCAGGAGTGAAAAGCCACCCACAGCAACAATAGCTTAAACTGCCCCCGTCGTGCCCGCTCGCCCCGCCAAAACCAGCGAAACGCCACCAGCCCCAGTATCAGGCACACCACCGGCCCGCTGCCATACACCGCGATGATGGCCGTGCGCCACCACTCGTTGTCGGCCAGGGTGTAGCGAATGGTACTGGGGTCCCAGATGCCGCGCAGCTGAAAGTGGTGCGACACGGCCAGCTTGGCCATCTGGTGCAGGCCCCACACCAGATAATAAGCCAGCACATACAGCGCCGTGCCGTTGGCGGCCACGATGTAGAACTTGCGGCGGTCGGTTTTAAAGGAAGAATAAGTAGCGGTTTCCGGTTGCATAGGCAGCTTAATTGAATCGGGCGAAATTGGGGAATCAGCAAAACTAAGCAGTTGGGCTGCAATTGCGCTGCCGCGCCACGCAGGCCCGGCGCACAGGGCAGGGCCCCGGCGGCTTGAATCCCGGCGTGGGGGTCGGGAAGGAATAATCAAAATCATGGAAATATATGATTGTTGTCACGGACTCGCGGCAGTGGGTGGGTGCAACTTGCAGTAATTGGTAAGCTACCGATTGAAACTGTTTACTGGCCTTTAAATAGCGCTGTTATGGTTACGCCCTCGCTTCTGTTTTCGCTGATGCTGGTGCTTGGCTTTCTGCTGATTAGCCTACGCCAAAGAGCTGCCGCCCCGCCTCAGTTTCCGGCTTACTAAGCCGCCCGGCGCGGCCTGCTTCGCCTCCTCCCGGGGCGGCGCACCGAGCGCGGCCTGCGCCCGGGTACTCCTTATTGTTTTCATCCCTTCGCCATGAAAAGCCAGCCCGCAACGCTTCACACGGATGAGCATTTGGCCGATGCCGACATCACGGCGGCCATCGAGCTGCTGTTTATGCTCAAGAAAGGCGTCACGTCGCACCTGGTGGATGTGGCCACGCACGAAGGCATTGTGGTCCTCAGCGGCTTCACCGACAACCTGCTGGCGCGGGAGCGGGCGGCCGAAGTGGCCAAAGCCGTGCGCGGCGTGCGCGGCGTGGTGAACGAGCTGGTCATCCGCACGCCCGATGTGCCCAATGCCGAGCTGCAGCGCCGGGTGACGCGGGCCCTGCAAAACGACCCCGCCGTGCGCCGCTACCAGGTGCGCAGCTACGCCAACGACGGCGAGGTTATCCTGGAAGGCACCGTGCAAACCTGGGCCGAGGAGCTGCTGGTGCTGCGGGCCCTGCGCGGCGTGCCCGGTGTGCGCCACGTGCACAACCGCCTGGTGGTGCACGGCGGCCCGGTAACCGCTGCCGATGAGGACATTGCCGCCCACATTCAGAATTGCCTGGCCTGGGACCTGCGCGTGAAAAGCCCGCTCGTGGACGTTGCCGCCGACCACGGCGCTGTGCGCCTGACCGGCACCGTGGGCACGGCGGCCGAGTATGACCACGTGCTGGCCACCGCCCACCGGGCCGGGGCCACCAGCGTCGATGCCACGCAGCTGCAAGTGGCCCCGTGGGCGCTGGATAAGATGCTGCGCCACCAGCGCTTTGCCCCGAAAGCCGACGCAGACGTGGCCCAGGCCGTGCGCGATGCCCTGCGCTACGACCCACGCTGCCAGCCCGATGCGCCCACCGTGCAGGTCGACCACGGCACCGTGACCCTGACCGGCACCGTGAGCAACCTGCGGGCCCGCCGCGCCGCCGGCCAGGATGCCCGCAACGTGCTGGGCGTGAAAGATGTGCACAACCAGCTCCAGGTGCACCCCGCCAAGCCGGTGGACGATGACGTGATTCAGCAGCAGGTGAAAGCGGCCCTGGCCGCCGATGCCTACCTGGCCGGCTACCACCTGCTGGTGAGCGTGGAGGACGGCCGCGTGCAGGTGGGCGGTTCCGTCGAATCGCACTTCGACCAGCAGCGTACGGCCGAGGTAGCCAGCGGCATCAACGGGGTAGTAGAGCTGGAAAACCACGTGCGCGTGGCCCCAACGCAGCCGCAGCCCGGCGATGACGACAACACAGCCGACCTCGAAGGCCCCGCCGCCGACCTGGCCCTGGAGCAGCGCATCCGGCTGCATTTCTACTGGTCGGCGCTGCTGCACGACCAGGAAATTGAGGTGCGTGTGGCCAACGGCCGCGCCACCCTCACCGGCACCGTGGATACGTGGCTGGAGCGGCAGCGTGCCGCCGCCGATGCCCGCGACTGCGGGGCCCGCGATGTGAACAATCATTTACGGCCGCTGCACTGAGAATAAGCGGCTCATTAGTAGTGTGTAATGCATATGATGATACGAATACAGCTTGCTGATAAACTTGTTAATCCACCTCATTCTGAATTATGACCCAGCCCACCCAAAAAACCGCTTTCCCAACCATTTCTCAGTCCCATCTCACTGCTGAATCACCTGCTTCCGGCCGCACCGCTTTCCCGTATCATCCGGCGCCGGAGCGCTACTGGGAGCCCCGCCTCCTGACTGAATTTGACTACCGCCTCGACGATACGCTGACCGAGGAGGCCGGCATGGCCCGCAATCCGGGCGTGCTGGGCGCTTACGCCGGTTCGTTTTGATGCGGAATAGCCGGTGGTGATGAAGCTGTTCAGGACGTCAGCCTTGTCGAATTCCTAAACTGCTTCACTATTTCATCTCACAATGAAAACTGCCCGGAAACTCTCCTTCATTGTCCTAACCAGCTTTTATCCCGAAGCACAGCGCGCCGTGCTTTATGCCGACGAGCTGGCCGGTGGCGTAGATGGCCGCCTGCTGCTGCTGCACGCCAACCGCATTTCCTTCTTCGATCCCTACATTTTCACCGGGGAAAGCTGGCGGCGGCAGGAGCTGGCCGATGAGCCCGGCATCAAGGCCATGCTGGCCCACCTGGCCGCGCACCTCCACACGCCGGCTACGGTGGAGCTCGTTACCGACCTGCTGCCCACGGCGGCCCAGGCCCTCACCCGGCAGCACAACCCCGCGCTGTTTGTGGTGGGGCGGCCCGCCGATGAAGCCGCTACCCCCGACCAAGTGAGCCTGATGCTGCTGGAGCTGCTGCGCGCCGTGCAGCTGCCGCTGCTGCTGGTGCCCCAGCGCACGGCCGCTGCCACGCCGCCCCGGCGCGTGCTGATTGCGGCCGACAGCGAGCCGTTTGTCCTGCCCGCGGCCATTGATGGGGTGAAGCAGCTGTTGCATCAGTTGGCCCCCCACGTCACCATCGTGCACGTATCGGGCATCGAAGACGACGAGAACTGCGCCCGCGCCAAGCACGCCGTGGAGCTGAGCGGCCTGACCACGGACCTGCCCGACGTAGAGCCGCGCGGCTACCAGTACAGCCGGCCGGCCGATGGCATTCTGGCCGCCATCAATGACGTGGGGGCCGACCTCGTGGTGCTCCTCACCCGCCAGCGCAGCTACCTCGGCGAGCTGTTTCACCACAGCGTGACGGCCGAAGTGCTGCGCCGCAGCCCCGTGCCCGTGCTGGCCGTGCCAGCCGCCGAGCCCACGGCAGGCCAGCGCCGGCAGGCCCACCACGCGGCCGATAATATGCTGGCCTAGGCAATGGGGCAGGGGAGTAATAAATTGTTTTTCTGAATATTATAGGCTATACTGTGGTATAGTTGCTATCAACTGGTTCCCCTCCCATTGCCGCCGTCATGCCCGAGCTCATCGAACTGCCGCCGTCGCCGGCAAGTGCTGCCCGCGTAGTCGGCCTCACCGAAGCAGAGGCCCGGGCCCGGCTCCAGCAATACGGCCCCAACGCCGTGGAGCCCATGGTGCCCGACAGTTGGTGGCAGGTGCTGCTGCGCCAGTTTCGTAGCCTGATTGTGCTGGTGCTGGGCGGGGCGGCGGGGTTTTCGTTTGCCTTCCAGGACCACGCCGAGGGCCTGGCCATTCTGGCCGTTATTGCCCTTAATGCCGGCATTGGCTTTTGGCTGGAGTGGAATGCCCAGGCCTCGATGACGGCCCTGCGCCGCCTGGGCCTCACCACGGCCCGCGTGCTGCGCGATGGCCGGGTGTGCGCCGTGCCCACGCACCACGTCACCATCGGCGATGTGCTGCTGGTGGAGGCTGGTGAAGTGGTGGCGGCCGATGCGGCGCTGTTCGAAGCCCAGCAGCTCCAGGTGAACGAGTCGGCGCTGACCGGCGAGTCGATGCCCGCCGGCAAGGTGGTGGACCCGGCCATGGGCGATGGGTGCGAGCTAAAATTCCCCGACAAAGCCACGGACTCGACCAGCCAGTTGTTTAAGGGCACGGCCGTAGTCAATGGCACGGGGCGGGCTTACGTCACGGGCGTGGGCAGCGGCACGCAGCTGGGCGAAATCACGCAATTGGTGCAGCATGCCGCCCGCTCGGCCACGCCGCTCGAAGCCAAGCTCGACCGCCTGGCCCGGCAGCTGGTGTACATCACGGTGGCGCTGGCGGCCGGCTACGTGGCCATTGGGCTAATGAAGGGCCAGCCGGTGTTCGGCCTGCTGAAAATTGCCATTGTGCTGGCCGTGGCGGCCATTCCGGAGGGTATGTCCATTGTGGCCACGCTGGCCCTTGCCTACGGCATGATGCGCCTGGCCCGCCACAACGTGCTGGTGAAGCGCCTGGCCGCCGTGGAAACCCTGGGCGGCACCGACGTCATTTTTACCGATAAAACCGGCACCCTCACCCAGAACCAGATGGCCGTGCAAACCGTGTGGCTGCCCGAGGGCCAGCTCCGGTTTCCGCTGGCCGAAGAGGCCGGCCAACCAGCCGCGCTCAGAGGCGAGGCCTACCAATTGCTGCTGCGGGTGGCCGTGCTGTGCAACAACGCCACCTACACGCCTGCCACCGCCGATGCCGCCCTCGGCGACCCGCTCGAAGTGGCCCTGCTGGCCCTGGCCCACGGCGGACCGTTTGACGTGCCGGGGGCCCAGGCCCACCTGCGCCTGGCCGAGCAGCCCTTCAACTCCGATACCCGCCTCATGGCCACCCTGCACCGGCAGCCCGATGGCCGGCCCTGGGTGGCCGTGAAGGGCGCTGCCGAATCGGTGCTCCAGCATTGTGCCGGGCAACAGCTGGCTGCGGGTGCCCAGCCCATTGGCCCGGCCGAGCGGGCCGAATGGCTGGGCCGCGCCAACGCGCTGGCCGAAACCGGCCTGCGCGTGCTGGCCCTGGCCTACCGCGAGCTGCCCGATGAGCACCAGCCCGACTGGGCCGACGAGCTGACCTGGCTGGGCCTGGTGGCCTTCCTCGACCCGCCGCGCTCCGAGGTGGTGCCCGCTCTGGAGGCCTGCCAGCGCGCCGGCATCCGGGTGCTGATGGTGACCGGCGACCACCCCGCCACGGCCCTCACCGTGGCCCACCAGGTACACCTCGCCAAGGATTCGGATACGACGGTGGTGACGGGCGACGAGCTGGAAAGCCTGCTTACCCATCCCAACGGTGAAGGCCGCCGCCGCTTGTGGCAGGCCCGGGTGTTTGCCCGCGTGAGCCCGGCCCAGAAGCTGGACCTCATCAGCTTATATCAGGATAAGGGCCATGTGGTGGCCATGACCGGCGATGGCGTGAACGATGCCCCGGCCCTCAAAAAAGCCGATATCGGCGTGGCCATGGGCCGGCGCGGGACGCAGGTGGCCAGCGAGGCGGCCGCCCTGGTGCTGCGCGACGACTCTTTTGCTTCCATTGTGGTGGCCGTGGAGCAGGGGCGCATCATCTTCACCAATATCCGGCGCTTCGTGCTCTACCTGGTGTCGTGCAACCTGAGCGAAATTCTGGTGGTGACGGTTGCCGGCCTGCTGGGCCACGGCGCGGGCCTGCTGCCCCTGCAAATCCTGTTTCTGAATCTGCTCACCGATGTGTTTCCGGCCCTGGCGCTGGGGGTGGGCAAGGGCAGCCCCCGCGTGATGCAGCACCCGCCGCAGGACCCGCAAGGCCCCATCATGCGCCCCGGCGACTGGCGACTGGCCATTGCTTACGCCGCCCTGATGACCGTGGCCCTGCTCACGGCCGACTACCTGGCCCGCAACCAGCTGGGCCTGGCCCCGGCCGCCGCCAATGCCGTGCTGTTTTTCGGGCTGTCGGCTGCTCAGTTGGTACACGTTTTCAACATGGCGGGCGGGCACACGCCGCTGTGGCACAACGATGTGCTGCGCAACGGCTACGTGTGGCTGGCACTGGCCCTGTGCTCCGGGCTGATAGTGCTGGCGTATGTGCAGCCGCTGCTGCACCGCCTGCTGGGGCTGCAAAAACTCACGCCGGTGGCCCTGCTGCTCATTGCCGGGCCGGCCGTGGTGACGCTGGTGTTTGGCCAGCTGCTGGGCCGCTTGATGGCCAGCAAGCGACCGGCCGCGAAAGCCCGGCCCTTCAGCTGAGCAGGAGTGAGGCCTCCTTTAGCTGCGGCTGGCGGAGACTACGGCTTGGCTGTCGGCAATGATATAATTCATATGCCGGGTTGATAATTCTTATGGTGCCCGGCACGTGCGCTGCTGAAATTTAAGGCAACTCCCAAGAGCGGTTCCAGGCAAGTAGGGCGCTTGATGACAGCGGCTTGAAGAAGCCTGATTACTAACCCGCCTCATCCATGGCAATACCAACTCCCCTGCGGGGGCAAGCTTGCCCCCGCCGTATTCGGTTGCGCTCCCCACCTGGCTCAGCGCCGGAACCGGTGGGGCGGCGCTCACCAATTCCTTCCGGCTTCCCGCTATGCAACCAACCTTCGTCGTTCTCTCCGACCTGAACAGCGCCTCCGATGCTGCGCTGCGCTACACCAGCCAGCTGGCCACGCAGCTGCCCGAAGGCCACCTTGTGCTGATGCACGTGTTTCAGGACCCGCTGCTGTTTCCCGAGGCGGCACTGATGACGCCCGTGACCACGCCTAGCCGCCACGCCGTGATGGCCGACCTGGCCCAGCGCGCCGACCACCTGCCCGTGCCCGCCGAGCCGGAGGTGACCATCGACACCCTCGGCCTGGCCCTGGCCGATGCCGTGCAGCGCCACCACCCGCTGCTGCTGGCCGCCGGCCGCGAGCACCCCACCAACCTGATTGAGCGCGTGCTGAGCAACATGGCGCTGCCCGTGTTGCAGGGCGCGCACTACCCGCTGCTGCTGGTGCCCGAAGAAAGCCACGACCCCGAGCTGCCCCACCGCGTGGTGGTGGCCGCCGATGACCAGCCCTTCTGGCTGACCGCCCCGTCGCTGGCCCTGGCCGACTTGTTTGAGGCCCTGAACCCCACCACCACGGTGGTGCACGTAGCCGCCACGGATGGCCCTTCCAAAGCCGGCATCGGCTTCGATGCGGTGCGCCGCACGGGCCTGTTTGGGCCTATCGATAATAACAGCCTGTATGAAGTGCGGGAAGAAGCCCCGGCCGACGGCATCCTGCACGCCGCCGCCGAAGTCAACGCCCAGCTCATTGTGGTAATGGCCCGGCCGCACACCCTGCTCGGGGGCCTGTTCCATCGCAGCGTGACGGCCCAGCTGCTGCGCCGCAGTCCGGTGCCGGTGCTTGTGCTGCCCACCACCGATTGAGCCGCCGCCCGGTTCCGCTCCCTAACCCCCCGCTTGCCCATGACTCCTGCTCTCACGACCGCGGCCGTGCCCCAGGCCACCCGCCTGGCCCAGCTGCACCGCTACTGGCTGGCCACCAACTACCTCGGGGCGGCCCAGCTGTATTTGCGCGACAACTTCCTGCTGGAGCGGCCCCTGCAGGCCGCCGACATCAAGCCGCGCCTGCTGGGGCACTGGGGCACACAGCCGGGCCTGAACATGGTGTATGCTCACCTCAACCGCCTGGTGCAGGACACCGAGGCCAGCCTGTTGCTGGTAACGGGGCCGGGCCACGGCGCGCCCGCCATTCTGGCCAACCTATTTCTGGAAGGCACTTTGGGTGAAGTGGACCCGCAATATTCCCTCAACCGCGCCGGCCTGGAGCAGCTCATTGGGCAGTTTTCGTGGCCCGGCGGCTTGCCCAGCCACCTGGTGCCCGGCACGCCCGGCCAGATTCAGGAGGGCGGCGAGCTGGGCTACTGCCTGGCGCACGCCTACGGCGCGGCCCTCGATAACCCCGACCTCATCGTGGCCTGCGTGGTGGGCGACGGCGAGGCCGAAACCGGCCCGCTGGCCGCCGCCTGGCATTCCAACAAGTACCTGAACCCGGCCACTTCGGGCGCGGTGCTGCCCATCCTGCATGTGAACGGCTACAAGCTGTCCGGCCCCACCATTTTTGGGCGGATGAGCGACGAAGAATTACATCACCTCTTCACCGGCTACGGCTACCAGGTGCGGTTTGTGAGCGGCAGCGAGCCCCATCAGGTCCACGCCGCCATGTGGCAGGCCCTGGACTGGGCGCACGCCGAAATCCGTCGCATTCAGGAGCACGCCCGGCTGGGGCTGCTCGATGGGGTGCCGGCCTGGCCCATCCTCATCCTGCAAACCCCCAAAGGCTGGACCTGCCCGTTCACGGTAGACGGCCAGGCCATCGAAAATACGTTTCATGCCCACCAGCTGCCCGTAGCCGACCCGGCCGGCCAGCCCAGCCAGCTGCCCATCCTCGAAGCCTGGCTGCGCAGCTACCGTCCGCAGGACCTGTGCAGTCCCCTCACCGGTGCCTTGTGCGAGGAGATGCTGAGCGGCTGCCCCGCCGGCGACCACCGCCTCGGCCGTAACCCGCACGCCAACGGCGGCCAGCTGCTGGTGCCCCTCAAGCTGCCCAATTTCAGTGATTATGGCGTGATGGTGCCCGCGCCGGGCGGCGTGACGGCGGCGGCCACCCACAAGCTGGCCACCTTCCTGCGCGACGTGTTTCGGCGCAACGAGGACGCCCGCAACTTCCGCGTGGTCTGCCCCGATGAAACCACCTCCAACCGCATGACGACGCTGTTTGAGGCCACCCAGCGCGCCTGGCTCGGCCCCCTGCACGAAACCGATGAGTACCTGTCTCCGGATGGTCGCGTGATGGAAATCCTGAGCGAGCACACCTGCCAGGGCTGGCTCGAAGGCTACCTGCTCACGGGCCGACATGGCGTTTTTGGGTGCTACGAAGCCTTCATTCCCTTGGTCGATTCCATGCTGAACCAGTACGCCAAGTGGCTCAAAGTAAGCAAGGAAGTGCCCTGGCGGCAGCCGCTGGCCTCGCTCAACTACCTGCTCACCTCGCATGTGTGGCGGCAGGACCACAACGGCTATACCCACCAGGTGCCCAGCTTCCTCAATGCGGTAGCGGCCAAAAAAAGCTCGGTGGCGCGGGTGTACCTGCCACCCGATGCCAACTGCCTGCTCGCCGTGATGGACCACTGCCTCCGCAGCCGCGACTACATCAATCTGATTGTGGCCTCGAAGTCCCCGCAGCCCCAATGGCTGGGCATCGAGGCCGCCCGCGACCATTGCAAACGGGGCATTTCGGCCTGGCACTGGGCCGGCAATGAAAGCAGCAGCGAGCCGCACCCACACCCCGACCTGGTGCTGGCCTGCGCCGGCGATGTGCCCACCACCGAAACCATCGCCGCCGCCGCCCTCATCAAGCAGCACCTGCCCGTCCTCCGCCTGCGCGTGGTAAACGTGGTGGATTTACTGGCCCTGATGGCTCCCGATGCCCACCCGCACGGCCTGCCCGAAGCCACGTTCCTAGGCCTGTTTTCGGCCGATGCGCCGGTGATTTTTGCCTTCCACGGCTACCCTTCACTTATTCACGAACTGCTGCATCACCGGCCTGCCCCGGCCCGCTTCCACGTGCGCGGCTACATGGAGGAAGGCCGCACCACAACGCCGTTCGATATGCTGGTAATCAACAACATGAGCCGCTACCAGCTGGTAATGGCCGCCCTCGACCGCATCACGGCCCAGCCCAACAGCCCGGCCCTCGCCCAGTTCTGCCAGCTCAAGCTGACCGAGCACGCCGCCTACATCCGCGAGCACGGAATTGATATGCCTGAAGTGCGGTGCGAGTAGGGGTTAAGGTGGATGAAAAACTATAGGAACGGTCATGCTGAGCGCAGCCGAAGCATCTCTACCGTACAATGCAATCCAATCATTAAGATTACTACTGCGGTAGAGATGCTTCGGCTGCGCTCAGCATGACCGTTCTTATAGTTTTTTGTATAACCCCACGCCAGAGTTCACTCCGCAGCCGCCCGCGCCTTATCCTTCTTAGCCTGCTTCCGAAAATACCCGCGCAGCAAAAAGTTGTGCTTCAGCGCATCCATGTTCTGGCTGAAGCCGGCCGTGCCCAGCTCCACATTGTGCAGGCTCTGGCGCAGGTTTCGGCCCATAGCCGTGTCGGTCAATAGGGTATTAAGCGGGCCGTTGGGGGTTTGAATCTGCTTCTTGAGGCCGGCCAGGGTATGGGCCAGGGTATCGGAAGTGTTGGCCAGCTGGCGCGTGGCGTGGCGCATGCGGCCGGCAAATGCCGTATCGGTGAGAAGGTAGCCGGCCGGCCCGCGCCCCTGGCGCAGCCCGTGCGTGAGCTGCTGCATATCGGCAGCCGAGCCTTCCAGCAGTGCCGTGGCCGCCGCCGCATTGCGCAGGCTGCGGTGCATTTCGGCGGCCAGCTGCTGGTCATTCAGCAGGCTCCAGAGCGCGTTGCTGTTGTTGATTTTGTGGGTAATCTCGCGCAGGTCTTTGGTGATGCCCACCAGGTTTTTATTCGATATGTTGAGCGTACCCAGCATGGCATCCAGGGCGAGCGGGGTGGTGGTGCGCAGCACGTCGCCGCTTTCGATGGCCGGGGCCGGGGCGGGCATGGCCTTCAAATTAATGATGGTATTGCCCACCAGCCCATCCGTGCCGATGGAAGCCACCGCGTTTTTCTTCACAAAGGGCTGCACCTCCCGGTTCAGGCTCAGGCCCACGCGCACGGTGCTGTCGTTCAGAATGCGGATGTCCTTCACCGTGCCCACGCTAATGCCGCCCAGGCGCACGTTATTGCCCGTGAGCAGGCCCGATACGTTCCGAAAATCGGCCTGTACTTCCAGCGAATCGCCAAACAGATTCTGCTTGCGGCCCAGCATAAACAGCACGGCCACTAGGCAGCCCAGCCCGACGAGCACGAACAAGCCCAGGCGGAAATATGTACTGGCAGGGCGCTGAGGCATGGCGGAGAGGGGGTTAAAGGGTGACTATTCGACGACTCACCTGTTGACTATTCGGAGAAAAACTCGTGGATGGCCGGGTCGGTACTGGCCTTCAGTTCGGCGTAGGTGCCCTGGGCGTAGCAGCGGCCATCCACCAGCAGGGCCACGCGGTTGGCGGTGAGGCGCACGCAGTTCATGTCGTGCGAGATGATGAGCGAGGACGTGCCATATTTCTGCTGCACTTCCCGGATGAGCTGGTCGATTTCGCGGGCCGTCACCGGGTCGAGGCCGGTGGTGGGCTCGTCGTAGAGAATGATATCGGGCTGCAAGATGAGGGTGCGGGCCAGCGCGATGCGCTTGCGCATGCCCCCCGACAGCTCGGCCGGCATCATGTCGATGGTGTGGCCCAGCCCCACATCTTCGAGGGCCTGGCGCACCAGCTTGTCCTCCTCGCCGGGGCTGTGCGTCAGCCAGTGCCGCCGCAGGGGGAACAGCAGGTTTTCGCGCACCGTCATCGAGTCGTAGAGCGCATTGCTCTGAAACAGGAAGCCCACCTTGGCCCGCAATTGGTCGAGGGCGGCGTGGTCCAGCGTGGCCACGTCCTGGCCCAGCACCGTGATTTGGCCCGCGTCCACCGGCAGCAGGCCGATGATGCACTTAATCAGCACTGACTTGCCCGCGCCCGACTTGCCCAGCACCACCACGTTTTCGCCCCGGCGCACCTCCAGCGAAAAGTTGCGCAGCACCTGGTTGGTGCCAAACGCCTTGCTGACGTTGGCCACCGTGAGCACGATTTCGGCAGCGGCGGGGGCCGGCGCAGGCGCGGCCACGGGAGCAGGGGCGGGCAGCATCGGAAGCGGTTAGTTGAGGCCCAGCAGGCCGGTGGTCTGCACGGCCAGCAAATCGAGAATGAAGATGACCAGCGACGAAGCCACCACCGCCGAGTTAGCAGCCTGGCCCACGCCCTCGGTCCCCTTGTCGGCATAATAGCCTTTGTAGCAGCCAATTATGCCCACGGCAAAGCCAAAAAAGAAGGTTTTGATAACTGCCGGCACCACGTCGCCAAAGGTCAGCGACGACACAATGTTGTTGGTGAACAGGGCCAGACTGGTCACGCCCTTCAGGTTGATGCCGAGGAACGACGCAAACAGCCCAATGGCATCGGCTATGATGGTGAGCACCGGCAGCATGAGCGTAGTGGCCAGCACCCGCGTGGCCACCAGATACTTAAACGGGTTGGTGCCCGATACTTCCATGGCGTCAATCTGCTCGGTCACGCGCATCGAGCCCAGCTCGGCCCCGATGCTGGACCCGATTTTGCCCGCGAAAATCAGCGCCGTGATAATCGGCCCCATTTCGCGGATGATGGTGAGGCCCACCATGGTCGGAATCCACGACTCGGCCCCGAACTGGGCCATGGTGGGCCGGCTTTGCAGCGTGAGCACCATGCCCATAATGAACCCCGTGATGCCCACCAGCGGCAGCGACTGGTAGCCCACCACAAAGCACTGGTGCAGCAGCTCCTGCACCTCGTAGCGCGGCCGAAAACCCTCCTGAAAAAACCGCCCGGCAAACCGGGTAATGGCGCCGGTTTCGGCAACGGTGGTACTGGTGGCCATGGCGGCGGCGGTGAGTGGGAGTGGGGCGCAATGCGCCGAATATAGTGGCGGAATCACCCTGCAAGGTGACGGCCAAACGGGGTCGAAATCCATGTGCAAAGTCATGGCATCGTTTGATTTATGTCATGGATTGCCGGGGCGGTATCTGGCAAATTTGGATATCTGATGGCGGTTACCCATCAGCGCTGCTTTGCCATTTTTCCGCCATCGATACCGTCGTGCTTTTCTATTCCATTCACCCCAAACACTTAAAACGCCATGAGCAACATTCAAAAATATCAGGACTCGTTTTTTGACGTGATGCCTGCCCGCTTCAGCACCCTGCTCGACCGGTTTTTTGACGATAACATGCCCATGCGGGGCCAGATGAACCGGTTCTTTCCCAAAGTCGACACCTACGAAACCGATACGAGCTACGACATCGACGCCGCCCTGCCCGGCATGAAGGAAGACGATATCAACGTGAGCCTCGACCAGGGCCGCCTCACCATTTCGGGCGAGCGCAAGTTCGAGAATGAGCGCAACGACCGGCGCTACCACGTCATCGAAAGTTCCTACGGCTCCTTCATGCGCACCTTCCAGCTGCCCGATGCCGCCGAGGCCAATAAGATTGACGCCAGCTTCCACAACGGCGTGCTGCACGTGCACGTGCCCAAAGGCACGCCCAAAACCACCCAGCAGCGCATTCCCGTGCACAACGGCCAGGGCAAAAACGCCGACCAGGGTAAAAACATCGACCAGGGCCAAAACGCCAAAAAGTAAGGCCTAATTATTATTATTCGCCGGCGGCGTTCCATCGTCAGGCACCATGAAAGCCCCGGTTTTCATGGCGCCTGACGATGGGACGCCGCCGGCAATTAGGAGGGTAGCCAGTCCGGCACGCCGCCTGCCCAAAGGGGGGTGAATGATATATATCAATTAATTAGGTGATTGTTACCATGGCAACCGCAGGCCGAAACGCCCAAATTTGCAAGCTTACCACCCCATCATCGAATCATGACAGCGTACCTCCCTTCTGATTTGGCTACTCCTTCGCAACGCCACCGCTTTGTAGAGCTATTTGCAGCCCTCATTGCCGAAGACGACCTGCTGGGGCCGGTTTTTGGGGGCGCAGGGCGCGTTTCACGGGGCGAGTACGCTTGGTGGGAGCAGGCCCTGACCGGCATGCGCTACTACGGCCGTCTCCTGGCCAATACCGCCGCGCAGCTGCCTTGCAATGCCTATTTCGGGCGCTGGTGCGCGCTGCTGGAAACCACCTTCCGGCAGTATTTCCACGGCCCCAACGCGGCCGAGGCCCAGGGCTATGTGCTGAACCTGGCCACCATGCTGGGGCACTGGCGCATGGCTCAGCAGCGGCACCCGGCATTGGCTCAACTTAGTCATACAGGGTCGAAATCTCAATTAGCCGCTTGATATCCAGGATGGTGATGCTGCTGCCCTTGGTGCTGAGCACGCCCTCCGCCTTCAGCTCGGCCATGAACCGGCTTGCGGTTTCGCGCACGGTGCCCACCAGCGCGGCCAGGTCATCGCGCGAAATCGTGAAGCTGGGCGGCCCATCGGCCGGCTGCTGGTAGGTGCGCAGCAGCAGGAGCAGGGCTTCGGCCAGGCGCTCGCGCACGGGCTTGTAGGCCAGGTGCAGCATTCGTTCCTCGGTTTCGGCCAGCTCGTTGGCCATCAGCTTCATCAGTGAAGTGGTAAACCCCTGATTGTGCTCGATGAGCTGAAAAAAAACCGATTTGGGAATGAAGCATACCTCGGCCTCATCCAGGGCCAGGGCATTAGCAATGTGGCCATTACCCGCCAGCAGCCCCCGGTAGCCCATGATATCGCCGGCCTTGGCCAGGCGGATGATTTGCTCCTTGCCATCGCCGCCCACTTTCGTCACCTTAAAATGGCCGGAGCTGATGCTGTAGAGCCCCGCCGCGTGGTCGCCTTCCCGAAACAGTATCTGCCCGCGTTGGTAGTGCTGAAACGTTTTTGCTGCGTCAATAAGCGCCGTATGCTGGCTGCTGGCCAGGATGGCATCGGCCCAGCTGCGGCACTCCGGGGTGTTAGTAGGGATAAATGACTTCACGATAGAAAGGGAATAGTTTCTAACTGCAATATATGATTATAATTATTATTATAAAATATTGTTATCCGGCTGCCTGGATATAAGCCGATTGAGCTCGGGTTTACCGTGCGCTAAATACCAGGCAAGTACCCCGCTATGGCCTAAGGCCGCCAGAAATTACTTATCTGGAAAATCCCCGAGCAGGCATCTGCCCTCTCCTTTTTATTCCCGTTGCCCGGCGAGGGCGGTATCACCGGCTCCCTTCGCCGGCGCACTCCGGCGCTGGGTCAGGCTGGCCTGGGCGCTGCGTTGGGCAGCCGTCTGCATATTCAGCAGCTGCCGCCGCAAGGTGGCGTCCTGCCCATACACATCGGGGTAGAAGCGCAGCCGGCCCGCCTCCACCGCGCAGGTGGCGTAGCGCACGTGCAGCGGTAGCGGGCGCTTCAGAAAGATGGTGCGGGGCTGCGGGTTGGCTTCGCACTGGGCCTCGGTGGGCAGCGCGGCGCTGGTGCTGTCGGGGCCCAGCAGGTAGGCCGCCAGGTGCATGGGGCGCTCCAAGTGCACGCAGCCTTCTTCCAGCGCCCGGTATTGGTTTGAAAACCGTTTCGGCTCGGGCGCATCGCTGAGGTACAGGCCGTAAGGATTGGGAAACCGGAAAATGATGTTGCCCAGCAGGTTGCCGCACCCCGGACTCTGGCGAATGGTATAAGGAAAGTTCTGCGCCGTGATGGCCTGCCAGTTCACGCTAGCCTGATTCACCGGCCGGCCCTGGGCATCAAATAAGCGGTAATTATTATTGGCCAGAAAATCCTGCTCCGGCGAGTACCGGGCATTGGCCTTCAGGTAAGGCAGGATGTGGCGCACTGCCACGCTACGGGGCACGTTCCACTCGGGCGCAATCGTGAAGGACGTAATCCGGCTATTCAAAGTAGGAGTGGGCTGCCCCGGCCGCCCAATGATGATGCGCTGGCTGAGCCGCACCCGGCCCTTGCGCACCACCTCCAGCCGATAAGCCGGCAGGTTCACCAGCAGGTATTCGCTCCCCGGGATGGCCGCCCAGCGCCACCGCTCCAGGGTCAGGGCCATTTGCTGGGCGCGCCGCTTGTGGGCCGCTGGATTGCGCCCACCGGGCTGCCGCCGCCAGCGTGCCAGCGCCTGCTGAAGCTCCCGATACTCGCGCTGCGGCGGCTGGCAGCGCAGCAAGGCCGCTGTAAAGCTGGGCGCAGCCAGGGCCCGGGCCACCCACACCGTTGGCCTGAACGGTACCCCCGCTTTTTCCAGCGGCGAAGGCGTGAAAGCATGCAGCTGCCCCCGCCGCAAATGGAGCGCAAACTGCACCACCCCATCCGTCAGCAGCACCTCGAAACGGGCCATTCGAGCCACCTGACCGGCCGCAGTGGCCGGATGCGCCAATGAGTCGGCCAGCGCCGTAAGTTGCGGTACATGGTACAGCGCGGGCGTCAGGCCATAGTCGCCGGCCCGAGCCAGGAGCGCCAGCGCCGCCCGGCCTTTTGCCCCGGTGCCAGCCCCTTCGCACCAGGCGGCTGAGTAGGTCCGCTTGGCATAAAACGCCTGCACCGCAGCACCATCGGCCAACGTCATCGGCAGCACCTGGCCGGCTGTTGGCCCGGTCAGCAGCGTCTTGATGCGCGTGGTCAGCGAGTCCGTTGGGTAATTAGTTGCTGGGGCACTAAGCGCGGCCGGCCGGTCGGCGCTGCTCAGTCCGAAAAGGATGGTCGTGAGCGAAGCCGCCAGCAGCATGGACTTTAACGGACGCATATTCAGGGCTATTGGTTGAGGGTAACAACCGGTAAAAGTGGCGGCCCCGCCGCTGCAGTCCTGTGATAAACGTCATGGCAACGCATGAGATTTCTCATCGACAGGCTTTTGGCACCTTTGCCAGCTCAGGTTGGGAGCCGCCCGGTTGAAAATTTGGGCCAATTCAATGCGTAGCATCGCCCAAAATCCCCGCTTCCAAACGAACACTACATCAGGCAGCCGCACCAGAATTCGCCCCCAGACATGCCAAATCGCGCAGACTAGTTATTCTGGTCGTAATTTGCAGGCTCAAGCTGGTAAAACGGGTACTAGGGTAACGCGAGGCTGGCCACCGCCCCGCCCAACTACCCAAAATTCCAACCGCCCCGCCAGCAGCCCAGAAGAAGAAATACCTGTGAAGAACATCCGCAACTTTTGCATCATTGCCCACATCGACCACGGTAAAAGCACCCTGGCCGACCGACTGCTGGAGTTCACCAGCACCGTGGCCAAGCGCGACATGCAGGCCCAGCTGCTCGACAACATGGACCTGGAGCGCGAGCGCGGCATCACCATCAAGAGCCACGCCATCCAGATGCAGTACCCCTACAAAGGGGAAATGTATACGCTGAACCTGATTGACACCCCCGGCCACGTCGATTTTAGCTACGAAGTAAGCCGCAGCATCGCCGCCTGCGAAGGTGCGCTGCTGATTGTAGACGCCTCCCAGGGCATCGAAGCCCAGACGATTTCTAACCTTTATCTCGCCATCGGGGCCGACCTGGAAATTATCCCAGTACTGAATAAAATCGACCTCCCGCACGCCATGCCGGAGGAAGTGACCGATGAAATCGTGGACCTCATCGGCTGCGAGCCCGGCGATATCCTGCACGCCTCCGGCAAAACCGGCATCGGCATCGAAGCCATTCTCAACGCCATCTGCGACCGCATTCCGGCCCCGAAAGGCGACCCGGAAGCCCCGTTGCAAGCCCTGATTTTTGACTCCGTCTTCAATTCTTACCGCGGCATCGAAGTTCTGTTCCGCATCAAAAACGGCACCATGCGCAAAGGCGACAAGGTGAAGTTTATGGCCACGGGAAAGGAGTACGGCGCCGATGAAATAGGCATTCTGGGTCTGAACCAGGAGCCGCGCACCGAAATGAGCGCCGGCAATGTAGGCTACCTCATCTCGGGCATCAAGGAAGCCCGCGAGGTGAAGGTGGGCGATACCATCACGCATGTGGCGCGGCCCACTTCCGAAGCTATCCAGGGTTTTGCCGATGTGAAGCCGATGGTGTTTGCCGGCATTTATCCCGTCGAAACCACCGAGTACGAGGAGTTGCGCTCGTGCATGGAGAAACTCCAGCTCAACGACGCCTCGCTGGTCTGGGAGCCTGAAACGTCCGTGGCCCTTGGCTTTGGCTTCCGCTGCGGCTTCCTGGGCATGCTGCACATGGAAATCGTGCAGGAGCGCCTGGAGCGCGAGTTCAACATGACGGTCATCACCACCGTGCCCAGCGTGCAGTTCCACGCCATCGGCACCAAGGACCAACTGCTGACCATCAACGCACCCTCCGAAATGCCGGAGCCCAACCTCATCAAGCTGATTGAAGAGCCGTTCATCAAAGCTCAGATTATCACCGCTTCGGAGTACGTCGGCCCCATTATCACGCTGTGCATGGACAAGCGCGGCATTATCAAAGGCCAGTCTTACCTCACCTCCGAGCGGGTAGAAATGACCTTTGAATTGCCCTTGTCCGAAATCGTATTCGACTTCTTCGACAAGCTCAAAACCATCAGCCGCGGCTACGCTTCGCTTGATTACGAGCTGATTGGCTTCCGCGAAGCCGATATGGTGAAGCTCGACGTGATGCTGAACGGCGAGAAGGTGGATGCCCTCTCCGCCATCGTGCACCGCTCCAAAAGCTACGAGTGGGGCAAGCGCCTCTGCGAGAAGCTGCGCGAGCTGCTGCCCCGCCAGATGTTCGACATCGCCATACAGGCTTCGATTGGCCAGAAAATCATTGCCCGCGAAACGGTGAAAGCCCTGCGCAAAAACGTAATTGCCAAGTGCTACGGCGGCGACATCAGCCGGAAGCGCAAACTGCTTGAAAAGCAGAAAGAAGGCAAGAAACGGATGCGCTCCGTGGGCTCCGTCGAAATCCCGCAAGAAGCCTTTCTGGCGGTGCTTAAAATTGATTGATTTGAAAAAGGCGGCTTTCGGGTCGCCTTTTTTATTGTCATGCTGACGATGGAAGCATCTTATCACGGCTGCATTCGTCAGATTTGGTAACCACATGCGGCGCAAGGCGTGAGAAGGTCCTTCGCTGTGCTCAGGATGACACATAATCCCTTTATGACTTCCGTAACCACCTCCAACCTCATCGACGGCAAGCAGACCGCCGAGGACATCAAAGCCGAAATTGCCATCGAAGTGGCTGCCCGCAAAGCCGCAGGCCATAAGGTGCCGCACCTCGCGGCCATCCTCGTGGGCCACGACGGTGGCTCCGAAACCTACGTGCGCAACAAGGTGCTGGCCTGCGAACGGGTCGGCTTCGCCTCCACGCTGCTGCGCTACGAGGACGACATCACCGAAGCCGATTTGCTGGCCAAAGTCGACGAGCTGAACCGCGACCCGGAGATTGACGGCTTCATCGTGCAGCTCCCGCTGCCGGCCCACATCAACCCCGAAAAGGTCATCGAAGCCATCCGTCCGGAGAAGGATGTCGACGGTTTTCACCCCATGAACATCGGCCGGATGGTGGCCGGTTTGCCGGCCCTGCTGCCCGCCACACCGTCAGGAATCGTGGAGTTGCTGAGCCGCCAGGGCATCAAAACCAGCGGCAAGCACGCTGTGGTTATCGGCCGTTCCAATATCGTTGGTACGCCGGTTAGCATATTGTTGGCCAAGAATTTGGATACGGCTAACTGCACGGTTACTTTATGCCATTCGCGCACTCAGAATCTGGCCGAAATCTGCCGGACGGCCGACATCGTGGTCGCCGCCATCGGCCGTCCCGAGTTCGTGACCGCCGACATGGTGCGGCCCGGCGCGGTGGTAATTGACGTTGGCACAACCCGCGTACCTGACGCCTCCAAGAAGAGCGGTTACACCCTGAAAGGCGACGTGAATTTTGCCGAGGTAGCACCCTTAGCTTCGGCCATTACGCCGGTGCCCGGCGGTGTCGGCCCCATGACCATCGCCATGCTATTGCTGAACACGCTACGGGCGGCGAAGGGCGAAATATACCCGCACCCAGCCGGCTGATTTTTAGGAATATTTGGTTATACTTAGCTCATACCGTACTTTTAAAGTCCGGCCTTGGGAACGGCGTGTCCTATGGTTGGTGTTCAGGCTGCTTCGCTTCCTGAGGCTTTTTTGTGATGATACCCGTGACGTTACTTACCCCCGAATTAATTGCATCTTCCGATGATGTGACGGCTGCCCCCGCCGGTACCTTTTTGCCCGTAATGGAGCAGTTCTATACCATTCAGGGCGAAGGGTATAACACCGGCCGCGCGGCCTATTTCATCCGGTTGGGCGGCTGCGATGTGGGCTGCGTGTGGTGCGACGTGAAAGAGTCGTGGGATGCCGACGCGCACCCTCGCCAATCTGTAGCCCAATTGGTAGAAGCCGTGCTGGCCTATCCCGGCCGCGACGTAGTCATCACCGGCGGCGAGCCGCTGATGCACAACCTAGGCCCGCTCACGGCCGCTTTGCAGGCCGCCGGCTGCCGCACTTGGCTCGAAACCTCGGGCGCACACCCACTCTCCGGTACCTGGGATTGGGTGTGCCTATCGCCCAAAAAATTCAAAGCCCCGCTGCCCGAAGTGCTGGCGGCCGCCCACGAATTGAAGGTGGTCGTCTTTAACGGGCACGATTTTGACTGGGCCGAAGAGCATGCGGCATTGGTTCCGGCTACTACGCGCTTATACTTGCAACCCGAGTGGAGCCGTGCCGCGCGCATGACGCCCGAGTTGGTAGACTACGTGAAGCAGCACCCGCGCTGGCAGGTGTCGCTCCAAACCCACAAATACCTCGACATTCCCTAGCTTACCGTATGCGTTGCAGTTCAGTGTTGGGGGCCCTGCGCCTCGGAATGATGTGTCTGCTGGGGCTGGCCTCTGCCGAAACGGCCTGGGCCCAGCTACCGCCCAAAGTGCAGACGCCCACCAACACCAAGGCCCGCAGCCTGCTCGAAAAAGCGCAGCAGCAAACCAAGGACCGGGATTTTATCAAGGCCGTTGAGACGCTGAACCAGCTCAACCAGAAGTTTCCCTCCTTCGGCGAAGCCTTCCTGCTGAAGGGCTCCCTGCTGAAGGCGATGGGCGACAACCGCGGCGCGCTGGCCGCCTACCGCGACGGCTTGGCCAAAGTTGCCGTCGAGCCCGTTCACGCCTCCGAATACCAGTTGCTGGGCGACCTAGCCCTGAGCTACGGCGAATATCAAACTGCCCTCGATGCTTACCAAAAGCTGATGAAGGTGGCCCCCAAAACCCAGAAAAACCTGGCCAAATCGCAGCGGCAGCTTCTCACCTGCGAGTTTGCCATTGATGCCATGAAGCACCCGGTGGGTGAAGCACCGGTGCCGCTGCCCGCCCCGCTGAACAGCTTCAAATTTCAATACTTTCCGGCCCTCACGGCCGACAATCGATTCCTGCTCTTCACGGGCCGGCCAGCGGCCAGCAGCGGCGAAGACCTGTACATAAGCCGCCAGAACAAGGACGGCTCTATGGGCGAGCCAGTGCCAATTTCGCCGGCCATCAATTCCAGCTACAACGAAGGCGCGGGCTCGATTTCGGGCGATGGCAAAACGCTGGTTTTCGCTTCCTGCGACCGGCCTAAGGCTATTGGCAACTGCGACTTATACATCTCGCGGCGCACCGGCAACAACTGGAGCCCACCCGTAAACCTGGGCCTCAACGTCAACTCCACGGAGTGGGATTCGCAGCCCTCGCTCTCGGCCGATGGCCGCACGCTGTACTTCACTTCGACCCGGCGCGGTGGTCAGGGCCAGGAAGACATCTATGTAACCACCTTGCAGCCCGACGGCAACTGGAGCCCCGCCCAAAACGTGGGTAAGCCGGTGAACACGGCTGGCAAGGACATGGCTCCGTTCATCCACGCCAGCGGCACCACGCTTTACTACGTCACCGATGGCCTGGTCGGCATGGGCGGGCTCGATGTATTCCGGTGCGAAAAGCAGCCGGGTGGCAACTGGAGCGAGCCCCGCAACCTGGGTTACCCGCTCAATACCTTCGAAAACGAAGCCTCGCTGTTCATCAGCTCCGATAACCAGAAGGGCTTTTGCTCACGCAGCCGCGCTTCGGAGGAGCCGCCCGGGGGCTACCGGCTATCGCGCGAGCGGCCGGTTGAACTGTTTGGGTTTACAGTGCCGCCGCCCGTGAAAGCCCGCGAAACCAGCACCTACACCCAGGGCCGTGTGTTCGATGCCAACACCAAAAAGCCGCTCAAGGCCGAGGTGAAGCTTTATGACCTGGATACCGACGTGCTCACGCAATTCGTGACTTCTGACCCCGAATACGGCGATTATACAGTGGTACTCAACGAAGGCCATCACTACGCCATGTACGCGGCGGCCGACAAATACCTGCTTAAAAGCCTCAGCTTCGACTATTCCAGCCAGCGTCCGTTCAACCCCACGGCATTGGATATCTACCTGGAGCCCGTGCGCTCTGGGCGCAGCGTGGTGCTGAACAACCTGTTTTTCGACACCAATAAGTACGATTTGAAGCCGCAGTCCCGCACTGAACTCAACCGCCTTATTGAGTTCCTGCGGCAGTACCGCGACGTGCAGATTGAAGTATCTGGCTACACCGACAACGTGGGCGCTCCCGATGCCAATTTGCAGCTCTCGCAGCGTCGCGCCCAGGCGGTGGTTGAATACCTGTCCGGCCACGGCATTTCCGTTACCCGGCTGCGCTCCAAAGGCTACGGCGAAGGTCACCCTTTGGCGGCTAATGATACCGAAGGGCACCGCCAACTCAACCGCCGCATCGAGCTGCATATTCTGTAATAGCTGGACTGCTCCATTTTTGGCAGCAGAGCCATAATGATTGATTGCGGGCTGCTGGCTTTTTAGCCGGGAGCCCGTTTTCGTTGATGGACTGGGCGATTCCCTCAGATTTGCCTTGAGCGAATAGCAGGTAGAAAAAATGGTAGTCTGCTCGGTTCAACAACCTAAAGGTGGTTGTGCGAATTAGTAAAAGGCAGCAAAATTGATTATGTTAGGCACTTTGCAGTATCAGTAATGCCCTGTAATCGGTTGCCGCAACTGCATCGACTGGCGTTTCGGGCACTTAAATCAATAATTGAGAGAATAGCTCATGAGAGCCTTTTTACTTAAAGCAAGGCTTTAAGTGAGGCGAAATATAATTGCACTCGCCAGGAAAAATATATGGTTCGCCCACTGGCGGACTTTTTTTTTGCCTCAGCAGCCAATTTTTTTAATTAAATCAAATATTTATAAATCAGTTGTTTATGCAACGATGCAAAAACCTTGAAATTAAAAAAGTGACAGAAAAAATATTTTTCGTTCAAATTAATTATTTGTCTATGTTTGATGAGCCCAATTGCACTCCAGCAGGGCACTTGACTTATCTCATCACCCATAACCCCACATCCATGAAAAATTTGTTTCTGGCTACTTGCTTTGCTGCGGGTGTTACTGTTGCCCCGGTGGCCGTGGCCGGCCCCGGCGACGGCGCTTACTCGCACGCTATGATGGCGCGGGCCACCACGCTCACCCGGGCGCTGGCGCAACACGTGCATTTCAACGAGGCCCAGTACCTCGCCGTGAAGCAGCTGCATCTGAATATGCTCACCGAGCGGCGCGACTTGGAAATCATCCTCAACGGTGCCAGTGCCGAAGAGCGTGATACCCAGCTTGCCCAGGCCCAGCAGCGTTACGAAACGGAGCTAGCTGGCATCCTGCAGCCCCAGCAGCTGATTGCGTATCAGAACCTTCGCACCAACTTTACCGCGCACCGCCTGAAATAGGGGAGGGCAACCTTCCCGGCCGGACACGAAAAAGCCCGCTCCATAGAGCGGGCTTTTTGTTTTTTAGTCTAATTGAGCAGCGGCGACTAGCGGGCGTCGATTGCCGTGTAGTCGCGCTCCAGCTCGCCGGTGTAAATCTGGCGGGGACGGCCGATGGGCTCTTTGTTCTCGCGCATCTCTTTCCACTGGGCAATCCAGCCGGGGAGGCGGCCCAAGGCGAACATTACCGTGAACATCTCGGTGGGGATGCCCAGGGCTTTGTAGATGATGCCCGAGTAGAAGTCCACGTTCGGGTACAGCTTGCGCTCGATGAAGTACTGGTCGGTGAGGGCGGCTTGCTCCAACTCCTGCGCTATTTTCAGCAGCGGGCTGTCCTGCATGCCGAGGGCTTGCAGCACTTCGTCGGCGGCTACTTTGATGATTTTGGCGCGCGGGTCGAAGTTCTTGTACACGCGGTGGCCGAAGCCCATGAGGCGGAACGGGTCGTTCTTGTCCTTTGCCTTGTTGATGAACTTGCTGGTGTCGCCGCCGTCTTTTTCGATGGCTTCCAGCATTTCGATAACTTCCTGGTTGGCACCGCCGTGCAGGGGGCCCCACAGGGCGTTGATGCCGGCCGAAACCGAGCCGTAGAGGCTGGCGTTGGCCGAGCCCACGAGGCGCACGGTGCTGGTGGAGCAGTTCTGCTCGTGGTCGGCGTGCAGGATGAGGAGCTTGTTGAGGGCGCTAACCACTACGGGGTTGATTTCATACTTCTCGGTGGGGAAGCTGAACATCATGTAGAGGAAGTTGGCGCAATAGTCCATGTCGTTGCGCGGGTAGTTCAACGGATGGCCCATGTTGTTCTTATAGGTCCAAGCCGCGATGGTCGGCATCTTCGCCAGCAGGCGAATGATGTTGAGTTCCATCTCCTCGGGGCTGAGGTCGGGCGACACACTCTGCGGATAGAAGCCGGTGAGGGCGCAGATGAGCGACGACAGGATGGCCATGGGGTGCGTAGCCGACGGAAAACCGTCGAAAATCTTCCGCATGTCCTCGTGCACCAGCGTGTGCTTGGTGATTTGGCCGCTGAAGTGGCTCAGCTCGGCCTCGGTGGGCAGGGTGCCGTAAATCAGCAGGTAGGCTACTTCCAGGAAGCTCGACTTTTCGGCCAGCTGCTCAATGGGATAGCCGCGGTAGCGGAGGATGCCTTCCTCACCGTCGAGAAAGGTGATGGCGCTTTTGGTGGCGCCGGTGTTTTTATAACCCGAATCGAGGGTGACGTAGCCGGTCTGGTCGCGCAGCTTACCGATGTCAAATGCCTTTTCGTGTTCGGTGCCTTCGATTACGGGCAAGGTGATGGACTTGCCGTCGAGGATGAGTTCAGCAGTTTCTGCCATGGGCGGGAGGGGTGTGAGGGAAATAGAGTGCGAAACTAAGCCATAGGCCGTAAGCCGGGAAATTTTAACCAGACTTTAACCCGGGGTATTACAATCCAAGGCGCACTAAGTTTGGTAAAAACGGCTTAAAAAGCTAAAATACGCCGCTTGGCAACGTTTGCGTCGATTTACCCGAGAAGTTGAGAATGCAGTTTTAAGGACGGGTTATTTGCCGATGCAGAACTGGGTGAAAATGCTCGTGAGCAAATCTTCGGAGGAAATTTCACCGGTGATTTCACCCAGCGCGGATAGGGCGTGGCGGAGGTCGGCGGCCAAAAGCTCAGTGCCGAAGCCGGTATCGAGGCCGGTTTGGACGGCGGCGAGGTGGGCAGCGGCGGTTTCGAGGGCGCGGGCGTGGCGCACGTTGGTCACGATGGTGGCGGAGGCGTTGTTTTTGAGCGCCGAGCCACGCACTTGCTTTACTAAAGCCGTTTGTAGGGCTTCGATGCCTTGATTCTGGCCGGCAGCCAGTAGTACCAACGGAATTTCGTTGGCGTTGCTGGTGGGATTGTCCCGAAACTCAGTTTCAAAAGCGGCAATAGATTCAGCGGAAGCTAGGTCCGTCTTATTGCCCACGGCCAGCACGGGAAGCTTTAGCCCAGTGGTCAGCGCCAGGATTTCGGCACGTACTTCCGCTGGCGTCAGTTCGGCTAAATCGAACAAATAGAGCAATAATGAAGCCTTGCGCACCCGCTCCCGTGTACGGGCCACGCCAATGGCTTCCACTTCATCGGCGGTATCCTCGCGTAGGCCGGCCGTGTCCACGAAGCGGAAACGGAGGCCGTCGATGCTCACTTCATCCTCGATAAAGTCGCGGGTGGTGCCGGGAATGGCCGATACTATGGCGCGCTCCTCGCGCAATAGGGCATTGAGCAGGGTGGACTTGCCGGCATTGGGCCGGCCGGCGATGACGGTGGTGATGCCGTTTTTGATGACGTTGCCCAGCTCAAAGGAGCGGAGCAGGCCCCGCACCACGCCGCGCACCTCGGCCAGCAGCGCGGCCAGGCCGGTGCGGTCGGCAAACTCCACGTCTTCCTCGCCGAAATCCAGCTCCAATTCCAGCAGCGCCGCGAATTTGATGAGACGGGTGCGGAGCTCTCGCAATTCCTGTGAGAAGCCACCGCGTAGCTGGTTTAGCGCTACTCTATGACTCAACGCGGAGTCGGCGGCGATGAGGTCGGCCACGGCTTCGGCCTGGGCCAGGTCCATCGCGCCGCTCAGGAAAGCGCGCTTGGTGAACTCGCCGGCTTCGGCCAGGCGCGCGCCGTGGCGAAGGAGCAGGGCCAGCACCTGGCGCACCACGTAGTCGGAGCCGTGGCAACTGATTTCGACCACGTCTTCGCGGGTGAATGACTTCGGAGCGCGGAAGAGGCCGACCACCACTTCGTCGAGAATTTCGCCGCTGTTGGGGTCGCGCAGGGTGCCGTAGTGCAGGGTGTTGCCGGCGGCTTCGGCGAAGCTTTTTTTGGAGAATACGGACGCGGTGATGGCCACGGCGGCGGGGCCGGAAAGCCGGATAACAGCCAGCGCGCCCGCGCCCGGCGGGGTTGAAAGCGCGACGATAGTATCGGAGAAAAGTGTGGTCATGCCGTTACAAACAAGTTGCGGCTCACTTCGGCCGAGATGAGGGCGGTGCGCTCACGGTTTATTCTGAGCTCGAAGGAATTATCAAAAGCTACCTTGTCCAGGACTTCAACTAACGCGCCCAGCTGCAAACCTACTTTGTCGAGGTATTGGAGGAAGGGCGCGGAAGTGTTTTTGACGGCCGCCAGGGTGCCGGATTCGCCGGTGCAGAGGTCGGCCAGCAGGCGGTGAGCCGGGCGGCGGATGGCCCCGTCCTCGGCGGGAATGGGGTCGCCGTGCGGGTCGAGCGCCGGGTGGCCCAGGAAGGCATCGAGCCGACGCATGAGCAGCGGCGACTGCACGTGCTCCAACTCCTCGGCCACCTCGTGCACTTCATCCCAGTTGAAACCGAGCTGCTGCACTAGGAAAACCTCCCACAGCCGGTGCTTGCGAATGGTGAGCAGCGCCAGGCGCTGGCCTTCGGCAGTTAGCCGCACGCCGCGGTATTTCTCGTAGTTCAGCAGGCCTTTTTCGGCCAGGCGGCGCAGCATGTCCGTCACGGAGGCCGCGCGGGTATCCAGAGCGGCGGCGATGCGGTTGGTGCTCACGCCGGCGGTGTCGGGCTCAGCCTCAGCCAGCTTGAAAATGGCTTTGAGGTAATTCTCCTCGGTATGGCTGGGCAGTTTGGCGGATGGGAGACTGGAGGGAGATTCGCTCATTCAGAACAGGGGTGGAACAGGAGGGCCAGTGCAAAGCTGCATGTAAAAATGCGCGCTTCACACCGGCCCAAACTGCTCAACCTAAAAGTTAGCTACTTAAAATTTCAACAGCGCCGAGGCCCAGGTGAAACCCGAGCCGAAAGCGGCCAGACACACGAGGTCACCGCGCTTGATTTTGCCTTCCTGCACGGCTTCGCTGAAGGCCAGGGGCACCGAGGCAGCGGTGGTGTTGCCGTAGCGCTGGATGTTGCTGAACACCTTGTCGTCGCCGAGGCCCATTTTCTGCTGCACGTACTGGGTGATGCGCAGGTTGGCCTGGTGCGGGATGAGCATGTCGATGTCGGAGGGCTGCATGCCGTTCTGGTCCAGCGCCTCCTTTATGACCTGCGGGAAACGTACCACGGCGTGCTTGAATACGTTCTGGCCGTTCATGTAGGGGTAGAGCTCGGCTTTGTTGGCCATGATGTACTCCACGCGGTTGTCGCGGTTCGAGCTGGGCTCTTTCACGATGAGCTCCTCGGCGTGCTCGCCCTGGGCGTGCAGGTGGGTGCTGAGGATGGCGTGCTCGGGCGAAGTGCTGGGGCGAAGGACCATCGCACCCGCGCCATCGCCGAAAATGACGGAAACGCCGCGGCCTTCGGGCGACTTATCGAGGCCGGAGGAGTGGATTTCGGAGCCTACTACCAGCACCGTGTCGTACATGCCGGTGCGGATGAACTGGTCGGCCACGGAGAGGGCGTAGATGAAGCCCGAACACTGATTGCGCACGTCGAGGGCGGGGCAGTTGTTGGTCATGCCCAGCTCGCGCTGCATGAGCACGCCGGAGCCGGGGAAGAAGTAGTCGGGGGAGAGCGTGGCAAACACAATCATTTGCACGTCATTGGGCTGCAGACCGGCCATTTCCAGGGCCTTGCGGGCGGCGTTGGCGCCCATGTTGGCGGTGGTATCGGTGCCTTCCTCAAACCAGCGGCGCTCCTGAATGCCGGTGCGCTCCTGAATCCAGGCATCGGAGGTGTTCATCATCGGCTCCAGCTCGGCGTTTTTAACCACGCGGCTCGGAACGTAGTGGCCGACCCCGGCGATGAATGAGTGACGTAAAGTTGCCATGGATGGGAGAGGGAAAAGTGGGCTAGGGGAGTGAGAACCGCCGCAGGGGCCGGAATAAAATCGATGAAGTAACTACGTGCTACGGGCAAATTGGGGCGCAAAGGTGGCAGGTTAAATCACAGTATCCAGCAAATGCCACAATTTTTTGCCTTCGCCGTCCCAGAGTACGTCGGTGGGAATGCCGTGGGGATAGAAGGAGTGTCTTTGCAGCCGGACTACCAACGCGGCGGCATCAATTGGCTGTCCGAAGTCAACCGACAGCCCCGCGCTGTAGGCATCCAGCACTTCCTGCCACAGCGGATTGGGCGAGGCCAGAACCGGCAGCCCGTGGGCCAGGTACTCAAACAGCTTGGTAGGCCGGCAGCGTTCCGAGCTGGGGTGCGGCCGGTAGGCCAGCAGGCCCAGGTGGCTTTGGCCGATTTCCGCCACGATGTCGGCGTGGGCCACCGGCTGCACGCCGCCGATGAGCGTGAGCCAGTCAGAATTCCGGGCGGCTGTTTCCTGTAGCTGCCGCAGCAGCTCGGGTTGCTGGCAGAAGCCGATGATGGTGAGCCGCACCCCGCCGGGCCACGCGGCGCGGAGCTGTTCGGCCAGGGCAATGGCTTCCCACACGCCATTGAGCTCCGAAATAGTGCCGGAGTAGAGCAGGCGTAGCGGTTCGGTGGGGGACGGCAGCTTTATCGGTTGCTGGCGTAGTATTTCGCCTAACTGGGGCTGGTACTTGTTTTCGAGCACGACCACGCGGGACGGCGGCAATTCATTCAGAAACGGCAGCTCGTCCGCGTAGCTAGCTTCGGCCAGAATGACGCCCGCCGCCCGCCGCACCGTCCGCGCCTCCACCCAGCGCAGCCCGGCGGCCAGCCAGCGCCGCGTGAAACCTTGGTACACCCGCTGTGTCGAAACGTTGAGGGCGTAGTTTTCGCGGATGTCGTATACGAACTTGCGTCCCTTCTTCAGCCAATGCCAGAGCAGCGTGAGCGGCAACAGTTCCGGGGCGTGGACGATAACCAAATCAGGCTTCAACCGGCGCAGTAGCTGCCAGTAGCGCAATTGCGTCGCCAGGCGCTCCAGGCTCAGCCGGGAGCCCTTGAAAATGCCGTGTTGGAAAACGCCGGGCGCGGCTAGAGAAACTGACGGCCCCGCCGCGTTGCGTCCCGCTACGTGAACCTGAACCTGCGGCCGGCCCGCGAGGGTTTCGGCAAACTTGCCCCGCATACGGGTATCGTCCACCGGCTTCAATACCGAAGCCAGCAAAACCACCAAATGAGAAGAACCGGAGCCAAGCACGGCCCAAAGATGGTAGTTTTGCAGCTTCTAAAGTAACTGCGGCCCCAACGGGGCGCTTTTCATATCTCTTCTTCGCCTTCTCAAATGGCTGACCTGCAAACCCAAATCGAAGCCGCCTGGGCCGACCGCGCCCTGCTCCAAACGCCCGAAACCAAAGCCGCCATCGAGCACGTCATCGAAGAGCTGGATAAAGGCCGCCTGCGCGTGGCCACCCCGCCCGCCGAAGACGGCGGCGAATGGACCATCAACGAATGGGTGAAAAAGGCCGTGATTCTGTACTTCCCCATCCGCCAGATGAGTACGCAGGAAGTGGGCCCCTTCGAGTACCACGACAAAATGCTGCTCAAAACCGACTACGCCGGCCAGCAGGTGCGCGTGGTGCCACCCGCCGTGGCCCGCTACGGTGCGTTTCTGGCCCCCGGCGTCATCCTCATGCCCAGCTACACCAACATCGGCGCCTACGTGGGCGAGGGCACAATGGTGGACACCTGGGCCACCGTGGGCAGCTGCGCGCAGGTGGGTAAAGGCGTGCACTTGAGCGGCGGCGTAGGCCTCGGCGGCGTGCTGGAACCCGTGCAGGCGGCCCCCGTCATCATCGAAGACGGCGCGTTCATCGGCTCGCGCAGCATCCTGGTCGAAGGCTGCCGCATCGGCAAAGAGGCAGTGATTGGCGCGGGCGTCACCATCACCGGCAGCACCAAAATCATCGACGTAACCGGCCCCGAACCTAAGGAGTACCGTGGCTATGTGCCGCCGCGCTCAGTGGTTATTCCTGGCTCCATCGCCAAGCAGTTTCCGGCCGGCGAATACCAGGTGCCCTGCGCCCTCATCATTGGCCAGCGCAAGCCCAGCACGGATTTGAAAACGTCGCTGAATGACGCGCTGCGCGATTTTGGGGTGAGTGTATGATTTTGGGGTGAGTGTATAATGTAGGGGCGGGGCTTGTCCCCGCCCGGACGTTTGTACCGCCTGAACGATTCCGTTCAACGTCCGGGCGGGGGCAAGCCCCGCCCCTACAAAAAAGGCCGCTTCCCACGAAGCGGCCTTTTTTATTCCTAAGATTCCTCGCTGCGCTCGGAATGACGGTTACACCCCCGCCTTCAACTTCTCGCCGAACAAGGCCTTCACCTTGTCCACCTTCGGCCGGGCCACAAACTGGCAGTAGGGCTCATGGCCGTGCAGGTTGAAATAGTTCTGGTGGTAGTCCTCGGCGGGGTAGAAGGTGGGGGCGGGCAGAATCTCCGTCACCACGGGGTTGGGGAAGGCGTGGTTGTCGTTGAGCTTTTTTTTATACTCCTCCGCGAGTTGCTTTTGCTCCTCGTTGTGGTAGTAGATGCCCGAGCGGTACTGCGTGCCCACGTCGTTGCCCTGGCGGTTGAGGGTGGTGGGGTCGTGGGTTTTCCAGAAGATTTCGAGCAGCTCCTTATAGCTGATAACGGCCGGGTCGAAGGTGATGTCGATAACCTCGTTGTGGCCCGTGAGGCCACTGCACACTTCCTTATAAGTCGGGTTGGCGATGCGGCCCCCGGCGTAGCCGGACACCACTTTCTCCACGCCCTTCAGGTTTTGAAATACGGCCTCGACGCACCAGAAGCAGCCGGCGCCAAATGTTGCTTTTTGCATGGGTAGGATATTGATTCGTTGTGTTTGATAACAACGCGGTAGACGTAGCGGAGGTTATTTCCTTACAGCTTACCAAAGGGTGGGCCGGGGCCGTACCGAGGTACGATGCCCTTGCTGACCATCCGAAAGTGCGTCGTACCTCGGTCCGATGCACTTTCGCATTACCCGGAATGGCCTCGGACCACGGTAGGGTCCACTTCCGGTATTGCAAAAAAGCCTCGTACCTCGGTACGGTCGGCTTTGGGGATTGCGGAAGGGCATCGTACCTCGGTACGGTCCACTTCGGGCAAACAAAAAGCGGCCCATACCGAGGTACGGGCCGCTTTAGCAATTTCAAAACCAGGCCAGCCGGCTTCTATTTCCGGAACCGCTCCGCCACCACCAACTCCTTCGAGCCGGCCGTGTGCTGGTAGAAGCCCTCGCCCGATTTCACGCCCAGGCGGCCGGCCATCACCATGTTCACCAGCAGGGGGCAGGGGGCGTATTTGGGGTTGCCCAGGCCCTCGTGCAGTACCTTGAGGATGGCCAGGCACACATCCAAGCCAATAAAATCGGCCAGCTGGAGCGGCCCCATCGGGTGGGCCATGCCCAGCTTCATCACTGTGTCAATCTCCTCCACGCCCGCCACGCCCTCAAACAGCGTGATGATTGCCTCGTTAATCATCGGCATCAGAATGCGGTTGGCCACGAAGCCGGGGTAGTCGTTCACCTCCGTGGGCGTTTTGCCCAGCTGGCGCGAGAGGTCCATCACCTGCTGCGTCACCGCATCGGAAGTAGCGTAGCCCCGAATCACCTCCACCAGCTTCATCACCGGCACGGGGTTCATGAAGTGCATGCCAATCACCTGCTGGGGCCGCTTGGTCACGGCCGCGATTTTGGTGATAGAAATCGACGACGTATTCGAAGCCAAAATGGCATCGGCGGGCGCGTACTGGTCCAGGTCGCGGAAGATTTGCAGCTTGAGGTCCACGTTTTCGGTGGCCGCTTCCACCACCAGGCCCACGCCGGCCACGCCGTCGGCGATGGAGGTAAACGTCTTCAGGCGGCCCAGGGTGGCCGTTTTATCCTCTTCGCTCAGGGTGGCTTTGGCCACTTGGCGGTCGAGGTTTTTGGTGATGGTGCCCAGGGCACGGTCCAGCGCCGGCTGGTTGATATCAATCAGGGAAACCGAAAAACCGTGCTGGGCAAATACGTGGGCAATGCCATTGCCCATGGTGCCGGAGCCAATAACGGCGACGTTCATAAGTAGCGGAAAAAGAGTGGGTGGGAAGAGAATAACGGCCTATCAAGCCGCCGTCACAAAGCTACGGTAGCATTGGTAAGCGGCGTTTTTGTTTGCGGGAAATGAAATATTTTTTCGTTTAGGATATCTTTTTAATAAACACCCCGTACAAAGCCCCAGAGACACTTCTCTAACATTTTTTCACCTCCCCTTCATTCTTCTTAACACCTCCAAGCCATGGGCAACCTTCTGTATATCATCGCCGTCATTTTGGTCCTCATCTGGGCAGTAAGCTTCTTCGGCGGCTTCTTCACGGGCGGCATCATTCACGTCCTGCTGGTTATTGCCATCATCGCCATCCTGCTGCGTGTCATTAGCGGCCGAAGCGCTGTCTAGCGCACCCCGCAAGGGTTAACTTAAAACCACAAAAAAGCCGCGCTGGTACATCCAGCGCGGCTTTTTTGTGGTTGTTCGGTTCCGCTATTTCCCAATGTTGAATAGCAGGCTGAAGCGCAGATTGAAACCGGGATAGAGCGAAAAAACGGAGTTGCCGAAATTGTACAGGCCCAATACATCAACGGCCGCATTCTCGCCCAAATACGAGCGGTAGCCAATGCCTGCCAGCGGCGAGCTCACGGTGCGGTTAATTTTTGCCAGATAACCATTGCCATCATAGCCCGCCAATTGTGCGTTGGTTACCTCATATTCGCCGTGAATAAAGAATTCTTTGTACACGATGTACTGCGCAAAAACCTTAAAGCCCAGGCTGCTGCTCGAAAGGCTATTGGCCCCAGCGGCCGTCAGGGAGCCGTTTGGGGTAGGGTAAGTGAAGCCGTAGGTCCGATAAAAGTTGTCGGGCGAAAGCGAGTAGTTGTTGTAGGCATATGAAATGCCCGGGCCGATGGCAAACTTATCCGTAATCCGAAAGCCAATGGCGGGGGCCAGGCTGGCGTTGAAATTGCTGATTCCATCCACCGAACTGTAGCCCAGGCCCAGGTTGGTGTACAGGAATTTCCTCGTTGGTGGCTTGTCTTCCGCGCCGCCGGCTTTGGTGTTCTTCCGGTTGGGGAAATCCAGGCCCGACGGCGCATCGGGTGTCGACTGCACCGGGGCGTTGTACGTCGGCTCGGGAGTGGGTTCAGGGGCCGGGGTGGCGGGCACCGGCGTGGGCTCCACGGGCCGGGGCGGGGCCGGCTGCGGTGCGGGCGGGGCCGTGTTCAGCACGGGCTTGTCTTGGGCCTGCGCCCGGAAAGTGGGCAGCCCAGCCGCCGCAACCAACAGCAGTACCGGAAGCAAATGACGTTTCATGCGAAGGATATATGAAGGAGGAAGGAGAGAGTTGACGCAGTCTGCAATCAACGAAAGCGGCCGGAAAATTATTCATTTTCCGGCCGCCATTCGTCGATTACTTAAGCCACTTGGTACATTTTCTGGCGCTGGGCTTTCAGCGTTTCATCGGCCAGGTATTCCTCGTAGTTCATGCGCCGGTCGATGATGCCGTCGGGCGTGAGTTCAATGATGCGGTTGGCCACGGTTTCAATGAACTGCAAGTCGTGCGAGGCAAAGATGAGCGAGCCCGTGAACTCCTTCAGGCCGTTGTTCAGGGCCTGAATGCTTTCCAGGTCCAGGTGGTTCGTCGGGTCGTCCAGCACCAGCACGTTGCCGCTTTCCAGCATCATTTTCGAGAGCATGCAGCGCACTTTCTCGCCGCCGCTCAGCACGTTGGGCTTCTTCTGCGATTCCTCGCCCGAAAACAGCATCCGGCCCAGCCAGCCGCGCACGAAGCTCTCGTCCTTCTCCACCGAGTACTGCCGCAGCCAGTCCACCAGGTTCATGTTATCGGCCTGGAAGAAGGAGCTGTTTTCCTTCGGGAAATAGCTTGGCGTAATGGTGGTGCCCCACTTATACTCGCCCTTGTCGGGCGTAGCCTCGCCAAAAATAATATCGAACAGGAGGGAAGCCGCCCGGTCGTCGCGGCCCACAATGGCCACCTTATCGCCCTTATCAAGCGTGAAAGTCACATTTTTCAGCACCGACTGGCCGTCCACTTTCTTGCTCACGCCTTCCACGGCCAGCAGCTGGTTGCCGGCTTCGCGCTCCGGCTTGAAGGCGATGTAGGGGTAGCGGCGCGACGAAGGCTTGATTTCCTCCAGCGTCAGCTTTTGCAGCAGCTTCTGGCGGCTGGTGGCCTGCTTCGATTTCGAGGCGTTGGCCGAGAAGCGGCGCACAAACTCTTCGAGCTCCTTGCGCTTGTCTTCCGTTTTCTTGTTCACGTCCTGGCGCTGGCGCAGGGCCAGCTGGCTGCTCTCGTACCAGAACGAGTAGTTGCCGGGGTACATCGTGATTTTCGAGAAGTCCAAATCAGCCATGTAGTTACACACGGCGTCGAGGAAGTGGCGGTCGTGGCTCACCACAATCACCGTGTTCTGGAACGAGTCGAGGAAGTTTTCCAGCCAGAGCACGCTCTCCGCGTCCAGGTTGTTGGTCGGTTCGTCGAGCAGCAGCACGTCGGGGTTGCCAAAAAGGGCCTGAGCCAACAGCACGCGCACTTTTTCGCTCGCACCGAGGTCCGACATCAGCGCGTAGTGCTTGTCCTCCGTGATACCGAGGCCAGAGAGAAGCTCAGCAGCTTCGTAGTCCGCGTTCCAGCCCTCCAGGTCGGCAAACTCGCCTTCCAGCACGGCGGCGCGCTCGCCGTCGGCATCCGTGAAATCAGCCTTGGCGTAGAGCGCATCCTTCTCCTGCATCACCGCAAACAGGCGCTGGTGGCCCTGAATCACGGTTTGGAGCACGGGCTGGTTGTCGTAGGCAAACTGGTTCTGCTTCAGCACGGCCAGGCGCTGGCCGGCGGGCATTTCCACCGAGCCGGTGTTCGGCTCCAATTCGCCCGACAGGATTTTCAGGAACGTGGATTTGCCCGCGCCGTTGGCCCCAATGAGGCCGTAGCAGTTGCCCGGCAGAAATTTAACGGTAACGTCTTCAAACAGCACGCGCTTCCCGTAGCGCAGGCTCACATTGGTGGTCGAAATCATTCAGTCAGAAAATAGTAACTCACAAAAACCGCGCATTTGGCGCGCGGCAGCCCGGCAAAATTACGCAACAGGACCCCCGCTGGAATCGTTGCGAAAAAAGTAGTTGACAAGCCTGCCGAAAATAACTAACTAGCAGGGCAATTAGTGCCCGGAGCCACCCACCACGTCGCCTCCCGCACCCCGACCATTTTGGATACAACCCTCGGCTACCGGGGCAAGTATAGCTAGCGTAGCAGTAGTTGCCGGCGAGCCGGCCGAGTCTTCACCTTTTACCACTTACGGGCATGGCAGACAATCAATTGACTTCCGAAAGCAATGGCTTCCGCATGGGCGCGCTCACGGCCGCCGTGCTGGTAGCCTACACCGGCATTGCCGCTTTAGCCGGATTCCTGGGTAAAATCGAAGCTGGCACGCTCGATATCTTTATTCTGGCGGGGGGCGTGGTGCTAGCCATTCGCCGCCTCCGGCAGGCCAAGGGGCGGCATATGACCTATTTTCAGGGCTTTGGCACCGGCATCATTGCGGCCCTGGTGGCCTCATTGCTGCTGGGCGCTTTCTTCTGGCTGTTGGGCGGCGTTAGCCAGGCCGCCATTCGGCAAATCCAGGCGCGGGACTTGTTCGGGGCCGACCTCGGCGTGCTCATCAGCGGCCTGGGCATCATCCTTCTGGGCACAATGACCGGCGTGGTAACGGCGCTCATTGCCATGCAGTATTATAAAGTGCCTGAACATCAGCCGATAATGGGTGTGGAGTAGCTGGCTTTTATGTGGATTTGAAACATGAAAAGGCCCTTTTAAGGGCCTTTTTTTTGAGCTCAACAGCATTACATTTTTCGGATTTTATAAGAAAAATTAGACAAAACAGAAACTAAATAATAACTTGCAACTGTTTGAGAAAAACTCAGCTCGTGGTTGCTGACAAAAAGATGTTTTTTATGTCCAAGTATTCTCTCATAATCGTTTTTGCACTGGCTTCTTTTTCAGCCCGTGCTCAGATGTCGGACCGGCTCTCCGAACACCCAAGTGCAAGAATTACCGTAGTCCGGAAATCCTCCGCCGAACAAGCCGCCGTAGCCGAAACCCGGGAGATGACCAATCGGCTTCATCTCAACGAGGGCCAGTTTCTGAAGCTGTTGCCCCTGAATCGGACCAAGCTGGCCGGCCTGCACAGCATCGACCAGCAATACAAAGCCGATGAGGCCACCCGCGCCGCCAAAGCCGCCGAGCTGGAAGCGCAGTTTGAGCAGGAGTGCAGCCGCATTCTCACGCCTTCGCAGCTCAGCCAGCTCCAGCAGCAAAACGGCCAGCCCAACAACACCCCTGCCAACACCGGCAACGGCCTCGGTTAAAATTTCCACCGCTAATACAAGAAAGGCCCGCCAATATTTTGGCGGGCCTTTTTTTGTCTAAACAGCTTCATTTTGTTGACAGCGGGTCGGTCAGCACTTCGGTGACGGTGCCCAGCGGGCCGAAGCGCAGGCTGATGCAGGCTGCGCCCGAGCGGGCATGGCCGGGATTGCACTGCGAGCCGGGCTCTAGGTAGTAGTAGTACACTTTTTCGGTGCCGGCCCGCAGCTCTTCCTCATCGGGCGGGCCGAGCAGGGCGTTCACGTCATCGGCGCGCGCTTCGTAGAGCTGCTCTTTGGCTTTGGTGAGGGCGGGTAGGGCCGCGCGGCGCTGGTTTTTGCAGGCGTAAGGGTCAGCGCGCCAGGCGGTGGCATCGAAGCCGGGCACCTGGGGCAGGGCGTGCCCGCAGCCAAATAAGAGGGCGCTGCCAAGGGCCACACCGGCCAGCTGCTTAAAAAAAGGAGAAAAAAAAGCGGCTGACATCAGAAAAAAGCGAAATAAACGTTTGGGGATGGTAGGGACTTAGCGAAACTAAGCACTATTTTTGGCTTGGCTGTGTATAGGGGCTTGTATAAAAATTATTCAAATCTCATATAGCTTTAATTATTTGATGACCAGAAAGTTTTTTTCCACTATTGCGGTATTGGGTCTGTTTGCGGCTGCCAACCCGGCGGCGGCCCAGAGCCAAAAGGCGGTTGTAGGGGCACTGCCGGTACCAGCCCGGCGGGCCTACTACCAGGTAGCCTTTATGCAGCAGGCCGTGGCAATGTATGCCAAAATGGGCCTGGGTGCATCCGGATTGTCATTGCCGGTGTTTCGGGAAGGGCTGGCGGGCTACTACAACCTGCGCTCATCGGGCAACTACGCGGCGGCCCCGCCGGTGCTCACCCTGATTGACTTTAGCCAATCCAGCCAGCAAAAGCGGCTGTGGGTTATCAACGTAGAAAAATGCAAAGTGCTGTTTCATACGCTGGTGGCCCACGGCAAAGCCAGCGGGGAGGACCGGCCGCTGGCGTTTTCCAACAAGGACGGCTCAGAGATGAGCAGCCTGGGGTTTTATCGCACGGCTCCAACTACTTACGTAGGCAAACACGGCCTGTCGCTGAAAATTGAAGGCATGGACCCAGGCTTCAATTCCAACGCCGAAAGCCGGGCCGTGGTGGTGCACGGGGCCGAGTACGTGTGCGAGGATTTTGTGAAAGCCCACGGCCGCCTGGGGCGCAGCCAAGGTTGCCCGGCGCTGCCAGTGGCTGAGACGGAAGCCATTGTGAAAACCATTCGGGGCGGGAGCGTGATATACCTGCACGGGCCGGCGGGCGCGGGCTACCGCTCGCAGTGGCTGAACGTGGACACGGCGGCTTCGGCATTTGCCAGCCAGCGCGGCGGCACTGGGCGAATGCAATAATTAAATAACCAGAAGTTGAAAGGTGCGTTTAAAGCGCATCGGGCGCAGCCCGTAGCAGTGAGCTATGGCTGCGCCCGTTTCTTTTTCACCCTTTTTCTTCCCCCTGTCATGCGCTTAAATCTCCGTTTCATCATTGCCATCATTGTGGCGGCGGTGTCTCTGTTCGGCTACTATTTCAATACCTCTAAGAATGAGGTGACCGGCGAAACCCAACACGTTAACATGAGCGCCGACCAGGAAATTGCCCTGGGCGTGCAGGCGGCCCCCGAAATGGCCGCCCAGTACGGCGGCGAAAGCCCCGATGCCCGCGCCACGGCCGCCGTGCAGGCGGTGGGCCAGAAAATCATCAGCAGCACGAAGGCGGGTCAGACGCCTTACAAGTTCCAGTTTCACCTGCTGGCTGATGACCATACCATCAATGCCTTCGCGCTGCCCGGTGGGCAGGTGTTCATTACCCAGGGTTTGCTGAAAAACCTGACCTCGGAAGGGCAGCTGGCGGGCGTATTGGCGCACGAAATTGGCCATGTGGTGGGCCGGCACTCGGCGGCGCAGGTGGCTAAATCGAACCTGACGCAGGGCCTGGCCGGGGCTGCCACCATTGCCTCGTATGACCCCAACAGCCCCGGCAGCTCAGTGGCTAAAGCGGCTGTAGCCGCCGCCATTGCCAAGGTTATCAGCCTGCGTTTCGGCCGCAACGACGAGCTGGAGGCCGATAAGCTGGCCGTGGATTTCACGCCTAAAGCTGGCTACGACCCTCGTGCCATGATAAAAGTGATGGAAATGCTGCAAAGCCAGGAAGGCCGCAGCAGCACGCCCGAATTCCTGAGCACGCACCCCGACCCAGGCAACCGGATTGGCGAGCTGCAAAAGGAAATTGCGGCCGAATACCCGCAGGGCGTACCGGCCGGGTTGAAGCAGTAGCGGCCGTTTGTCATTGCGAGTGGAGCGCAGCGCAACGCGGCAACCGAAGGTCAGCGTAGCTAATCCGTCCTCTCATAAGCGACTAGCCTTGTGATGTGACAACGCCTTTTTTAACAACAGAAAGCCCCGATACTTCGCAGTATTGGGGCTTTCTGCTAAAAGAAAGTGTCTGGTTTTGACAGGACGGATTAGCTACGCTGACCTTCGGTTGCCGCGTTCCGCTGCGCTCCACTCGCAATGACAGACGGCTAGAAGTTAGGCGGCGTCAGGTTTTTGAAGTGGCCATTGAGCCGCACCCGGTCCTTGAGGCGCTCGGTTTCGAGCACGACGGGCAGGATGGTGTCGAGGTGCTCGCGGACCATTTCCTGGCGCTCCTGCTCGCTGGTGGTGGCCAGGAGCTGGTATTCCTGCTCGGTGCTGAAGCCGATGTGGTGGGCCACGTCGAAGATGCAGTAGTCGGGGGCCAGCTCCAGCAGCAGCTTGCGCAGGCCGAGGGCTTCGTAGAGCTGGCGGACCTGCTTGGTGATGATTTCGCGCAGTACCGGGTCGGGCACGTCGTCCTGCACCACGTCTTCGACGAGGCCACCGGCGTAGAGCTTGCCGGGGGCCTGGCGGTAAAATTTGTTGATGCGAAACACGCCCACGGCCTTGGTGCGGATGTCGAGCTCGCCGCTGGCGTAGGTTTGCTCCACGCTGATGAGGCGCATTTCGGTGCCTAGCTCGCTCAGGGAATTGTCGAGGTAGGGCGGGATGCCGAAAGTGGTATTTTGCTCAATGCACTCGCGCACCAGCTGCCGATAGCGGGGCTCGAAGATGTGCAGGTTCAGTTTTTCGCCCGGAAAAACGACCAGATTTAGTGGGAACAGCGGAATCAGGCGGGCCATGGGCAGCGGAACGAAAAGGGATGTAACTACCGGCTTAACAACGGGAGGCAGCAGTTGGGTTTTGGGCGGCCGGATGGCACCCGTGGCGGGTGAAGCCGGCGGCAAGGTAGGCGCGAAAGCCAAAACCCCGCCGGCCCCGCTACTTTTGCGCTCCATGCCATCTGCCAAGCTGATTCCCGACGTTTCCATACTGCTCAAAAGAACCGGCCGCCTGCTGCTGCAAGTGGCGGCCGCGCTGTTTCTGACTTCCATTGCCTGGGTGCTGATTTACCGTTGGGTATCGCCCCCAGCCACCTGGCTGATGCTGGACCGCCGCGCCCACGCGCCGGTGGGCCTGGGCTACTACGGCATTCAGGAGGAGCCCCGGCACATTCGCTACCGGTTCCGCAGCCTCGACGAAGTGGCGCCCAGCGTGCCCCTGGCCTTGGTGGCGGCCGAAGACCAGCGCTTCCTCATCCACCACGGCTTCGACCTGGATGCGCTGACCAACGCCGCCAAACGCAACTGGAACGGCGACGGCAAGCACATCGTGGGCGGCAGCACCATCTCGCAACAGGTGGCCAAAAATGTGTTTCTGTGGCAGGGCCGCAGCTACATACGCAAGGCCGCCGAGGCGTATTTCACGGTACTCATTGAGACACTCTGGAGCAAGCGCCGCATCATGGAAATGTACCTCAGCGTGGCCGAGATGGGGGATTGTACCTTCGGCGTGGAGGCCGCCAGCCAGCGCTACTTTGGCAAGCCCGCCAGCCAGGTGAGCCCGGCTGAGGCGGCGCTATTGGCCGGGGTGCTGCCCAATCCGCTCCGCTTCCGGGCCTCGAACCCCGGGCCGGTGGCGCGGGCCAAGCAACTGCGGGTGCTGCGGAATATGCGCCGGCTGGGCGGCACCCGCTACGTGGCCGAGATGCTGAAGTAGAGACGCGACCCATCGCGTCTCGGCGGTCGCGCCGCCTGGGTGTCGTTTCAATCAACCGTTCAACGCCGAGACGCGATGGGTCGCGTCTCTACAATCGTTCAAATTATGCGGCAGACTTTGTACCTAATATGCCTGTGCTGCCTGAGCCTTGCCGGCTGCACCACGGCACGTTCAGCAGCCACCGATAACCCCACCGCGGCCCGCCGGGCCATCGTGCAGGTGCTCACGACCCAAACGGCGGCCTGGAACCGGGGCGACATTCCCGGTTTCATGCAGGGCTACTGGAAGTCCGATTCGCTGGTGTTCATCGGGCGGAAGGGGCCGACTTATGGCTGGCAGCCCACGCTAGCCAACTATCAAAAGAATTACCCTGACGCGGCCGCTATGGGCCAACTGGATTTCAGCGGGCTGCGCGTGACGCTGGTGGCCCCCACGGCGGCGCAGGTGGTGGGGCGCTGGCACCTGGCGCGGCCGGCGGCGCTGGGCGATTTGCAGGGGTATTTCCTGCTGGTGCTGCGGCAGGTGGAAGGCAAGTGGGTGGTGGTGGCCGACCACACCAACAGCAGCCAGTAGCGCGACCCTGTCGTCTGTCATCCTGAGCTTGCGAAGGACCTTCTCACCATTGAATAATTTTGCCGTAATCGAAACGATGGCAAGCGTGATAAGGTCCTTCGCAAGCTCAGGATGACAGAATAAAAAAAGCCCGCTCCAAACCGGAACGGGCTTTTTCGATGGAAATAACAGCGTTTGCCTATATTTTGTCGCGGCGGGCCGTCACGGCGGCCACGAAGGTATCGAGCGTGGCAATGCCGTCGGTAAGGGTATCGCGGTCCAACTCTTTTTCGAGCAGGGCGGTGGTTCCGTAGTTCTCCACTTTGCTGGTGAGGTTGTTGGCGCGGGTTTCGTAGCGGTTGAGCATGTTCTGGTTGCGGCGCTTGTCGTCGCCGTCGGCCAGGGCGGCTACTACGGGCGTGAGGCCGGCAATCAGGGCCTGGGTGGCAGTTAGCTCGGTGGTAGCGCTGGTAGAATCGTCCCAGTTGTCGAGCTGAAACTGGAGGTTGTTGAGGCGGTTCGCCAGGCCGGTGCGCTCGCGCTGTTTGGTGGCGAGCAGGGCGTCGCACTCGGCGATGGTAGTGAGCAGATTTACGGAAAAAGCCATAAGTGTAAACAGTGAAAAGGGTAGTTGAAACTGCCGGCTCGCTCCCGCGCTCCGTTGGCCCCTAAACCACTATCAACCAATCTATATTGTGCAGTAAATCACACAATCTTTTCATGACGTTTCCGTTGCGGCCAGCTCCTGCGCGGCCGCCTCAGCTTCGGCCCGCAGCCCGGCAATGCGTACCCGCAGCCGGGCCTGGGCGGTGCTCCCGCTACGGTCCAACTCGGTGCGGGCTTCAGCCACGAAGCCTGCCAGCCACGCCGGGGCTGCGGTGCCCGCCGGGGCCAGCGCGGCCGTGAGCACGGGCAGGGTCGCCAGCCGCCTTCTGGCCCAAGTGGCGCGGGGCGGTATCTGGCTTAGCTCGTAGGTGAGCTGGTCGGCGCGGTGCTGGCAGGCGCGCTGGTGCTTTTGTAGGGCGGCGGTGTCGGGGGCTTCGGGGGCGGGCTCGGCCTGGGTGCTTTGCCGGGCCAGCGTGAGGGCGGCCTGGGGCAGAGCGGCGGGGAGGGGCAGGGGGCGCAGGCCGCGCTCAACCTGGGATATTACTTCTCTGCTCAAATTGAAGTAATTGCCCAATTCAGTTTGGCTGAGGCCAAAAAATGCGCGCAATTGAGCCAATAACACGGTAGGGGTGGGCATTGTGTAAGAGTTGTGTTGCTTCCGGTTTTTAGGTAACGTTAAAAAGCGGAAGCAATTATGGGCCGGCTTTGCTTCCGCTTTTTGGCAAGAGGTGGAAAGCGGAAGCAAAAGGGCTGCTCATTAAAAGAAATACAGCCGACGGCACGCTTTTTTTGCCTAGCTTGCGCCCCCCTTTATCCACACAATTCACTGGCTGCCGCTGCGCAAGCTGCTGAATCTAATCAGGCTGCTCTCAGCCCCCCAAACTACCATGAGTGACACGCTCGAAGTCCAGATTATGCCCACCACCGGCTCGTTGTATCAACGAGGGTTCGACATCGACACGATGGAAGTGGAGCCGGGCGAGACGTTTAAAATCAATAACAAATACCAGGGGACCGTCAGCTGCGAGGAAGAGGAATACATATTCTGGGACAGGGACGAATTCACTAACCGGAAGGAGCAGGCCGACCCCAACGATACCTACCTGCTGCGCCCCGGCAGCTACCTGTTCCATGAAGACGGCATCACCATCGAAAAACTCAAATAGACCCCTGGTATGATTCACGTAATGGTAGTGCCCGAAACCGAAGAGTTCAAAGACTTCGTGAAACACGATGACTTGATTTTCATCAACCTGAATTTGGGCGTGCCCAACTTTGCGGGCTGGCAGGCGCGGTACGCCGCTCCCTATTGGATATCGGGCGAGCGCGGTGTAAAAAGAATTTATCACATTAAATCGGTCACCAACGACGGGCAGAGCACCGTACTCGCGCTGGGCAACTCTTTCGTGCTGGACGAAGCCTGGGACGAGATGGAGCAGGCCCGCCGCTTTGCCTACTTCCCGCTGAAAAACTTCGGCTTTGTGGAAGTGCAGGAGGGCGTGCTGATGAAGTATAAAGTCTAACGGCCGAACTTGTGACAATGGATAGGCAGCGGGCGCAGGCTCGCCGCAGGAATGAATAAATAAAAATGGCCAAGACCAAGAAAGAAACCGCCGAGGAGCCGCTGGAAAAGCAACTCTGGAAAACCGCCGACAAGCTCCGCAAAAACATTGATGCCGCCGAGTACAAGCACATTGTGCTGGGCCTCATCTTCCTCAAATACATTTCCGATTCCTTCGAGGAGCACTACGCCAAACTGCTGGCCGGCGAGGGCGAATACGCCGGGGCCGACCCCGAAGACAAGGACGAATACAAGGCTGAAAACGTGTTTTTCGTGCCCGAGTATGCCCGCTGGCAGTTCCTGCAAAACCACGCCAAGGCCAGCCAGATTCTCATCAAAGACACTGAAGGCAAGGACATCACCGTGGGCATTGGCGGGGCAGTGGACAATGCCATGGACTGGATTGAAAAAGATAACGCCCCGCTGAAGGGCGTGCTGCCCAAGGTATTTGCCCGCCAGAACCTGGACCCCACCAGCCTGGGCGAGTTAATTGACCTGGTGGGCAACATTGCGCTGGGCGACGCTAAGGCCCGCAGCGCCGACGTGCTGGGCCGCGTCTTCGAATATTTCCTGGGCGAGTTTGCGCTGGCCGAGGGCAAGAAGGGCGGGCAGTTCTACACCCCGCGCAGCGTGGTAGAACTGCTAGTGGAAATGCTGGAGCCCTACGAGGGCCGCGTGTACGACCCCTGCTGCGGCTCGGGCGGCATGTTTGTGCACTCCGAGAAGTTCGTGACCGGGCACCAGGGGCGCCTGAACGACATTTCCATCTACGGGTAGGAAAGCAACCAGACCACCTGGCGGCTGGCCAAGATGAACCTGGCCATCCGGGGCATCGACAGCTCGCAGGTGAAGTGGAACAGCGAGGGCTCCTTCCTTAACGACGCGCACCGCGACCTGAAGGCCGACTACATCATCGCCAACCCGCCCTTCAACGTGAGCGACTGGGGCGGCGAGCTGCTGCGCGCCGACGGCCGCTGGAAGTACGGCGTGCCGCCCGCCGGCAACGCCAACTTCGGCTGGATGCAGCACTTCATCCACCACCTGGCCCCCACGGGGCAGGCGGGCGTGGTGCTGGCCAAGGGGGCGCTCACCTCCAAAAGCTCGGGCGAGGGCGACATTCGCCGGGCGCTGGTGGAGGCCGGCCTCATCGACTGCATCGTGAACCTGCCGGCCAAGCTGTTTCTGAACACCCAGATTCCGGCCGGCCTGTGGTTTATGAACCGCAACCGCCGGGGCGATGCCCGCTTCCGCGACCGCAGCGGCGAGATTCTCTTCATCGACGCCCGCAACCTGGGCTTCTTGGTGAACCGCCGCACCCGCGAGCTGAGCGACGACGACATCAAACGAATTGCCGACACCTACCACCAGTGGCGCACCACCGGCGGCAGCTACGAGGACGTGCCCGGCTTCTGCATGGCCGCCCCCCTGGCGCGGGTGCAGGAGCTGGACTACGTGCTGACCCCCGGCCGCTACGTGGGCCTGCCCGACGACGACGACGAGTTTGACTTCACCGAGCGCTTCACCACGCTACGGGCGGAACTGGAGGCGCAGCTAAGCGAGGAAAGCGTGCTGAACAAGCTGATTGCGGATAACCTGGCGAAGATTTTAACGGCGTAGAGATATGAGCGGGCAGACGGAAATAATGTGGGGGGAAGTAGCAGAAATCGCTAGCGCCAATGAGTGGAAAGATACACTGCTAGATGAGGTCGCTGATATTATCCCTGGCTTTGCGTTCAAAAGCCAAGAATTTGGTAGTCGTGGCGAGGTCGTAATCAAGATAAAAGACATAAACCAAGGCTTTGTTGATTTTAACAACACAGACAGAGTTGTTACTTTAAATTACGCTAAAGGCAAGCTTGATAAATATCGTATTTCTTTCGGCGATTACGTGGTTGCAATGACGGGTGCGACTATTGGGAAAGTTGGACGAGTTAAGCTTAATAAAACGGCGTTGATAAATCAGCGCGTTGCTAAAATCAAGTCAAAACCGGGTATTAGCAATGATTTTGTTTACTACTGTCTTTCTGGGGAGGACTTTCAATTGTTCATTCAGAATAATATCGACAGTAATAGCGCCCAAGAAAATATCAGTGGAGGTAGCATAGGACGGTATCCAATATTACTGCCACCGTTGGCGGAACAACGAGCCATTGCCGGTGTCTTATGCAGCCTAGATGACAAAATAGACCTGCTGCATCGGCAAAATGCCACCTTGGAAGCCTTGGCGGAAACGCTGTTTCGGCAGTGGTTTGTGGAGGAGGCAAAGGATGAGTGGGAAGAGCGCAAAGTGGGAGACATTGCTACTCATCTTAAAGTGGGCATAAATCCTGTTGCTAATCCCACGGTGATGTACCACCAATACAGTTTGCCAGCCTATGATAATGGGCAAGTTCCAACTCGGGAATTGGGACTAGAAATATTGAGCAATAAGTACGAGGTTTCACCCAACACCATTTTGATTTCAAAGTTGAATCCTCGCTTTCCCAGAATATGGGCAATCGGTAATAGTATAGAGGATAATTCGGTCTGTTCAACTGAATTTCAGGTTTTCAAACCTAAAAAGCAGAGCCTGTATGCGTACTTCTATTTCCTTATTAAATCGGAAGATGTTGTTGGCGAAATGACAATGGCTGCTTCTGGTACAAGCGGAAGCCACCAGCGAATAAGACCAGAAGACATTCTGAATATTAAAGTGAGAATCCCATCTATTGAAAAGGCTGAAGAATTCTCCTCGATAACCCAAGGATTTATTGATAAAGCCGATAAAGACCGGCGCGTGATTCAAACCCTTTCCACCCTGCGCGACACGCTGCTCCCTAAGCTGATGAGCGGGGAGGTGCGCGTCGCCTACTAACCCCCATTCCCGCCCCTCTACCCATGGCGAAACTCACCGAAAACGCAATCGAAGAATACGCCATCGAGCTGCTGGAGCAGCTAGGGTATCAGTACGGCTACGGGCCGGCGCTGGCCCCCGGCGAGCCCACCGCCGAGCGGGCCAGCTGGGCCGATGTGCTGCTGCTGGAGCGGCTGCGCACCGCCATCGCGCGCCTCAACCCCACCGTGCCGGCCGAGGCCCGCGAAGATGCCCTGCGGCAGGTGCGCGACATTGCCTCGCCCGAGCTGCTGGCCAACAACGAAACGTTTCACCGCCTGCTCACCGAGGGCGTGAAAGTGGGCCGGCAGCAGGACGGGCAGGAGCGGGGCGAGGTGGTGTGGCTGGTCGATTTCCAGCACCCCGACCGCAACGAGTTCCTGGCCGTGAACCAGCTCACGATAGTGGAAAACGGCCACACCAAGCGCCCCGACCTGGTGCTGTTCGTGAACGGCCTGCCGCTGGTGGTGCTGGAGCTGAAAAATGCCGCCGACGAGAAAGCCACCCTCCAGACCGCCTACAAGCAGCTCGAAACCTACAAGGCCCTCATTCCGGGCCTGTTCACCTACAACGGCCTGCTGGTCATCTCCGACGGCCACGAAGCCCGGGCCGGCTCGCTGTCGGCGGGCCTGAGCCGCTACATGGCCTGGAAGTCGGCCGACGGCCTGGCCGAAGCCTCGCCGCTGGTGGGCCAGCTCGAAACCCTGATTCGGGGCATGCTGGGCCCGGCCACGCTGCTGGATTTGCTGCGCCACTTCGTGGTGTTCGAGAAGTCGAAAAAGGAAGACCCCAAGACGGGGGTAATTGCCATTACCACGGTGAAGAAGGTGGCGGCCTACCACCAGTACTATGCGGTGAACGCGGCGGTGGCTTCCACCCTGCGGGCGGCCGGGCACACGCCGGAGACAGGCGAATTAACAGAACGTCATGCTGAGCGCAGCCGAAGCATCTCGCGTGCAGCAGTAAATCAATCGAGCGACGAAGCGGTAGAGATGCTTCGACAAGCTCAGCATGACGTTCAGAAAGCCCCCGACGCCCAGGAAGACCCTGTCCGCTACGGCCTGCCCACCGTGAAAGCCCAGCCCTTCGGCGACCAGAAGGCCGGTGTGGTGTGGCACACCCAGGGCAGCGGCAAAAGCCTGAGCATGGTGTTCTACACCGGCAAAATCGTGCTGGCCCTCGACAACCCCACCGTGCTGGTCATCACCGACCGCAACGACCTCGACGACCAGCTGTTCGATACCTTCGCCGGCTCGACGCAGCTGCTGCGCCAGGAGCCCCGGCAGGTGGAAGACCGACAGGAGCTGAAAACCCTGCTGCGCGTGGGCTCGGGCGGGGTGGTGTTCACCACCATCCAGAAGTTTCAGCCCGAGGAAGGCAACGTGTACGAGGAGTTGTCGGCGCGGCGCAACATCGTCGTCATTGCCGACGAGGCCCACCGCACGCAGTACGGCTTCAAGGCCAAAACCGTGGACGTGAAAAACGAGGCCGGCGACGTGGTGGGCAAAAAAGTGGTGTACGGCTTTGCCAAGTACCTGCGCGACGCCCTGCCCAACGCCACCTACCTGGGCTTCACGGGTACGCCGGTCGAGAAAACCGACGTGAACACCCCGGCTGTGTTCGGCAACTACATCGACATCTACGACATCGCCCAGGCCGTGGAAGACGGTGCCACAGTGCGCATCTACTACGAAAGCCGCCTGGCCAAAGTGAGCCTGAGCGAGGAAGGCAAAAAGCTGGTGGCCGACCTCGACAAAAGCCTGGACCAGGAAGGGCTGAGCGACCCCCAGAAGGCCAAAGCCAAGTGGACGCAGCTCGAATCCCTGATTGGCAGCGAGCAGCGCATCGGCAGAATCGCGGCCGACATCGTGGCCCACTTCGAGCAGCGGCAGGAAGTATTTGAGGGTAAGGGGATGATAGTGGCCATGTCGCGGCGCATCGCGGCCGAGCTGTACGCGGCCATTGTGGCCCTGCGGCCCGACTGGCACACCGACGACCTGACAACAGGACGCCTGAAAGTGGTGATGACCTCGGCCTCGTCGGACGGGCCCGACATTGCGAAGCACCACACCCACAAGGCCCAGCGCCGCGCCCTGGCCGAGCGCATGAAAGACCCCGCCGACCCGCTGCAACTAGTGATAGTGCGCGACATGTGGCTTACGGGCTTCGACGCCCCGAGCATGCACACGCTCTACATCGATAAGCCTATGCAGGGCCACAACCTGATGCAGGCCATTGCCCGCGTCAACCGCGTGTACAAGGACAAACCCGGCGGACTGGTGGTGGACTACCTGGGCATCGCCTCCGACCTAAAAAAGGCGCTGGCCTTCTATTCCGATGCCGGCGGCAAAGGCGACCCGGCCGAAACCCAAATACAGGCCGTGGCCCTGATGGCGGAGAAGCTGGAAGTGGTGCAAGCCATGTACCATGGCTTTGCTTACGACCACTACTACGACGCCGGCACCGCTCAAAAGCTGTCGATGATATTGGCCGCCGAGGACCACGTCCTGGGGCTGCCCGATGGGAAGAAGCGCTACATCTACGAGGTAACGGCGCTGTCGCAAGCATTTGCCATTGCCATTCCGCACGAGCTGGCCATGGCTGTGAAGGAAGAAATCGGCTTTTTTCAGGCCGTGAAGGCCCGGCTGGCTAAATTCACCACCGGCAGCTCGGGCCGCAGCGACGAAGACATCGAAACCACCATCCGGCAGGTGATTGACAAGGCGCTGGTGTCGGAGCAGGTAATTGACGTGTTCGACGCGGCCGGCATCAAGAAGCCCGATATTTCCATCCTCTCGGAGGAATTCCTGCTGGAGCTGAAGGGCATGCAGCACAAGAATATTGCGCTGGAAGTGCTGCAGAAGCTGTTGCGCGACGAGATAAAAGCCCGCGCCAAATACAACCTGGTGAAAAGCAAGTCGCTGATGGAAATGCTGGAAAGCGCCATCAAGCGCTACCACGCCAAGATTATCACCGCTGCCGAGGTTATCGACTACCTCATCAAGTTGGGCCGGGAAGAAGTAGCCGGCATGGACAGCGAAGCCGCCGCCATGGGCCTCACCGACTATGAGTACGCCTTCTACTCGGCCGTGGCCAACAACGACAGCGCCCAGGAGTTGATGCAAAAAGACAAGCTGCGCGAACTGGCCGTGGTGCTCACCGAGCGGGTGCGCAGCAATGCCTCTATCGACTGGACCATCAAGGAAAGCGTGCGGGCCAAGCTGAAAGTCATTGTGAAGCGCACCCTGCGCCAGTTCGGCTACCCGCCCGATATGGAGCTGCTGGCGACGGAAACGGTGCTGAAGCAGGCGGAGTTGATTGCGAATGAACTGACAAAGAAGTAGGAATATCTCGGTATAAGCCAGTGTGAGGTGAAGAAGTATTTACATTTGATATGTTAAAAATTCACTCTCTTGCTTCCTCGTGCCTAAACCTAACTCTACCCAGCACGTCCTAAATTTCGATGGCCCGAAGTGGCCGCCGCAACACCTCCTTCCCATTAACTGGTTGCCCAGGCAGCAGCGGGTAGGGCCTTGGTTTTTGCGCGACCTGAAGGCTTCGACCGAATATGGCATCATTACGGGCTTCACTTCACTGAGCGAGCTGGTAACCCTGTTCGGAGGGAATAAGCATCAGTTGCCGCCATTTCAGGCGGTGCGGGTGATGCTGGGTTTTGAGCAGGAACCCAGGGCCCGCGATAAAAAAGGGTGGCCGGTGCACCAGCCGCTGGCCAATGAAATCCGGGATTACTGGCTGCGGCGCGGCATTTCCATTGTGCACGGCGGCGCCATTCTGCGCACCATTGCCCTGCTGGAAGCGCCACAAGGTTGGCTGCAAATGCGGCTGTTGGATGGACTGCACGCCAAGCTCTACGTGGGCAACACCCACGCCATGCTGGGGTCGAGCAATTTCAGCCCCTACGGCCTGGGCATGAACCGGCAGATTGAAGCCAACGTGCGCTATAAGCGCCAAAGTCGCAGCCGCGCTATTGCCAAACGTTATGAGTACGTGCGGCAGCTAGGGCAAAATTTCTGGGACGAGGGCGTTGATTATAATGCCCGAGCAGTAGAACTGCTCAAGTCCCTGTTGCAAGTCGTGACTTGGCCCGAAGCCCTGGCCCGTGCCATTGCCGAAATTCTGGAGGGCGACTCGCTATTTGAAGCCGGTGGCCTGCTGGCCGATGCGCCCAGGCTGTGGCCGCACCAGCGGCAAGGCGTAGCGCAGGCGCTTTACGTGCTCGACCATCTCGGCAACGTGCTAGTGGCTGACCCCACCGGCTCGGGCAAAACCAAGTTGGTCGGCACCTTACTGGTGGCTTTGGAACGACGCAAACAAGCCCGGCAGCCCCGGCCGCTCAATCTGGCTGTGGTTGCGCCGCCATCCATCTTGGATGACTGGCAGGATTGCTGCCTGAAACTGGGCCGGGCCGGGGTAGAACGCATTTCAGGCGGACAACTCAGTAAGAAGGAAGGTGCACCCGACCCGTACCGCATCCGCGAAAAGCTGCAATTGGTCGATGTGTTGGTGCTGGATGAAGCACACCGCTACCTCAATGCGCGCAGCCTGCGCACCCAGCAGCTAGTGCAGCACAGCTACCAGCATTTGCTCCTGACCACGGCTACGCCCCTGAACCGGCATGCTACCGACTTGCTTCGGCTAATCGAATTGCTGGACGTAGATAACCTGTCCGATAACGACTTGCTCACGCTGGAACGGCTGCGTGGCAAGCCCCTGCGCAGGTTCGATGAAGCTGATGTGGAACAGCTGCGCCAGTTTGTGGGCCAGTTTCTGTTGCGTCGTACTCGCTACGAATTAACCAGCCAGATAAAACGCCAGCCAAAAGAGTATGAGCGGCCGGTCCCGTTGCGTGGCTGCAATTATCCTGATCACAAGCCGCATCCTTATAAAACCGAGGAAACCTCCGCAGACCAGAAAATTGCTGAGCGAATGCGTGAGGTAGCCGAGCAATTAGTTGGTATTCGCTATTTGCTTGACCTGAACCCCAAGCAAAGCCATTACCTGACCGACGAAGAAAAGCGTCGGTACCTGGAGAAGCGAGTGGAGTTAGCGCCATATCTGGCCCGGTTCACTTTGCGCCAGGCATTACGTTCTTCCAATGCGGCTTTATATGAGCACTTAGCCGGTGCTCAAGCTGCGGCTGATGCTTTTGGCCTTGTAGAATTGCCTGCCACCAGGCTTAAAACACAGGGAGTAATTCAGCAATTGGAAGCTGTGCTGAGTGCTGGCAGCTTACCTAAACGTGACCCGGAAAAGCTGCCAACCGCGCTAATCCCCCAGCCCTGGCTGCACGACGCGGCTGCATGGCAGGTTCATTGCGCAGCTGAAATTGCTATTTACCGGGAGCTATTGGAATTACTCAGTCAACTTACGGAGTCGCGTGAGCGCGGCAAGGTGCAACTCATTGCCAAATTATTGGGCGAGGGTAATCATAAGCTGGTGCTGGCATTCGACCATTCGCTCATTACACTGGAGCGGTTGCGGATGCTTTTTGAGGAGCAGCAACTGACAGGCCTCGAAAGTTTCACGGTAACCGGTGCCCAACAAAAAGCCCGTAGGCGGCTGGAAGGGGATTTTAAGCTGGGTTCATCCGCCAGTGGGATAGTTGCCTTTTGCTCAGATGTGGTATCAGAGTCGCTCAACTTGCAGCAAACCTCGGACCTTGTCCAACTCGATATGCCCACGGTATTGCGCGTGGCTGAGCAGCGCCTGGGACGACTAGACCGCCTCGATAGTCCTCACGAAACCATTGCTTCTTACTGGCCTAAAGACAGCCCGGCCTTCTCGCTAAAAGCGGACGAACACCTGATTCAAGCCCTGCGACATGCTGGTCAATTAATCGGCAACAACCTAGTGCTACCTGATGAGCATTTGGCGGATTATGTTGATAAGCTGGAGCACAATAGCATTACCAAATCGTTGAATCCCTTTCGTCAGGCTGGGCGCGACGAAGCTCGTTGGACCGGCTTGCAGGACGCGCTGCAACCAGTGCGCGAGCTTAAAACAGGACCTAATCAACTGGTACCCCAAGCGACGTATGAAAAAATATGGACTTCCCGCGAGTCTGTAAAGTGCCGGGTGAGTTACGTTGCTGCTGAGCAGGCATGGGCCTTTTTCGCGCTACGCAGTAGCACTACCCGCAGTGGCAACTGGTATATGTTGGTTGACGATGAGTCACCCGAGTCGGATTTAGGCCGCATTTGTCAAGCCTTGCAGCTACGTTTAGCTGGTCAGCCGGCCAAATCGTTGGCTTGGGAAGACGGCGATAATTACCTGAACCATTTCCTGCAAAAACTGCAAGCTGCCGAACGGCAGCTTTTGCCCAACCGTGCCCGGCGAGCTCTGGAAGTAGGCGAAGCCATTGTGCGGGTGCACCTGAAAAGTATTGGAAAGGACAAGGCATCAACCTCTGACCCTCGCGCCGTTTTATTGCGCCAAGTCCTGAGTTTATTTCAGCCAGCAAAAACGCTGAGTGGACCAGAATCCAGCCGCGACGAAGTCATGGTTGACTTCGGGAAGCTGGCGGCTCATTGGCTGCAGTTGTTATTACCTCATGTAAGAAAATTGCGTCAGGCCAATAAGAACCATCGGCACATAATCAGCCTCAAAACCTTGAAAAAGCACGGTGCTGAAATACTGTTACCGATTGAGGTACTTCAGCATTTATTGGATGAAGCCGGAGTATTGCCGACTGTAGATTATCGCATTGCTGCTTGCATTATTGGAGTAGCCAAGCAATCTGAATTAGTGGATTAGAAATTTTACACTACCAGCCCCAGCGTGGCCGCGTGCGCGGCGGCCGTCGCATAATCTGCTACCAGTAGCATGGGCACGTCTTCGCGGTCCAGCTCCTCGATAATTGGCCCGACCAGGGCGGCCCGTTCCGGCACCTGCACGTCGCGGATGTAGATGGCGCGGATGCGGCCGGGGTGGCGGCGCACCACTTCGCGGTAGATGCGGGCGTCTTCCTGGCCGCTGTCGCCGAGCAGGACGAAGGGGAGCGTGGGGTAGGTGGTGAGCAGGTCGTCGATTTCGTGCAGCTTGTGGGCGAAGTGGATGGCGGCCGAGCCCGTGACGCCGGGCGGGGGCGTGGTTTTGGGGCGGGCAATGCTGAGGTCGCGCAGCAGGAGCGGGCCGGTGGGGATGTCGTGCAGCTTCAGGAATTCCGCGAGCAGGTCGTAGAGGTTCCAAGGGCTGCTGCTGACGAAGAAAAACGGGTTGTCGGGCCGGCCGGTGCGGCCGTGCTGGAGGCGGCGGTAGAACTCGGCCACGCCCTCAAAGGGCTGTTTCGACTGGGCATTGCTGAACAGCACGCGGCCCAGCATCTTGAAAATATTGGTGGCGCTGGTTTCAAATACCGTGTCGTCGAGGTCGGAAATCACGCCGAACTCGGCACTGGCGGGTGGCACCAGCACGGCGGCTTCGGTGGCAATAGCTTTAGTGGGCGGCCGGAGGAAGGAGGGCAGCCGGGCTACGCGCACTGGCACCGGGTACCAGAGGTAGGCCACGGGCGCGGGCAGTTGGTGCGGCTCGATAACGAGGGTGAAATAGCCTTCGTCGTCGGTGGTGACGAGGTGCTGGCTGCCGTCGGGCAGCTCGGCGATGAGGTCGGCCCCGGCCACTTCGCGGCTGTTGAAGCGGCGCACCATGCTGCGGAAATTGCGCCAGCCGGAGTCGGTGGCGGTGGCGGCGGTCAGGCCGGGGTCGGCCAGCAGGCGGCCTTTGATGTAGAACTTTTCGGCCGTGCCGTAGCTGCGGTAAGCATCGATTTGCAGGGGGCGCAACCAGCCGCGGCGGGCCGAGAAACGGGTGTAGAGGTGGTCGCTCCACTCGGAGAGATTGGAAAGAGCAGCAGGCAGCTTCATGGGGCAAACCTACGGCTGAGGGATGGCAATGGCTGATGTAGGGCGGACTTTTAGTCTGCGAGAGAAGGGTGTTGAAGTGATGTGCAGTCGTTTGAACTCGCGGACTAAAAGTCCGCGCTACAGTGGTACGGCCTCTGCTGGCCTTTTTCCGTAAAACCCCGACGCCCAAATTCAAGGCTACTTCTACTCTATCCATGCCCACCACCGCCACCGCTCACCCCAAAACCCGTAAAAAGTCGCTTCCGCCCCAGGATGAGGCGCATATCGTGTACAAAGACCCCGCCCGGCAGGCCGAAATGGCCGGGCTGCGCTACGCCACCGACCAGGGTCCCGGCCTGACCCGCAAGCCCACGCGCACCGGAAACTTCGTGTACCACGACCCCAAAGGCCAGAAAATAACCGACCCAAAAACGCTGGCTCGTATTAGCAGCTTCGTGATTCCGCCGGCCTGGACGGAGGTGTGGATTTCGCCCTCGGCCACCACGCATTTGCAGGTAACGGGCAAAGACAACCTCGGCCGCAAGCAGTACCGCTACCACCCGGCTTGGGACGAAGTGCGCAGCCTCACCAAGTTTTCGCGCCTGCGCACCTTCGGCGAAAAGCTGGGGCCCTTGCGCGAGCAACTCCGCAAAGACCTGCGCCGCGCCGCCCTCGACCGCGAAAAAGTGGTGGCCCTGGTGCTCACGCTCATGGACCAGTCGTTTATCCGCGTCGGCAATAAGGAGTACGCGAAGAAAAACGGCAAATCGAAACCCAGCTACGGCCTGAGCACCTTGCAGGACAAGCACGTGGCCATCGAAGGGGCCAAGGTCAATTTCAGCTTCGTGGGCAAAAAAGGCGTGCCGCACGACGTGACCCTGCACGATGCCAAACTGGCCCGGCTGGTGCGCAAGTGCAAGGAAATTCCGGGCCAGCACTTGTTCCAGTTTTACTCTGCCGATGGGCAGCGCCACGCCCTAGAATCGGGCGATGTGAACGACTACCTGCACCGCCACACCGGCTTGCAGCTCTCGGCCAAGGACTTCCGCACTTGGGGCGGCACCGTGAAAATGGTGAGCTGCCTGGAGGCCGTGCTGAACGAAGAGCCGCAGCTGGCCCCCGAAAAAGTCATCAAAAAAGCCGTGAAGGAAGTGGCTACCGGCCTGGGCAACACGCCCACGGTGTGCTCAAAATATTACATCCACCCGCAGGTGGTGGAGCTGTTCAAATCGGGCCAGCTGATTGAGTTCTTGCGCAAGCACGACGCCGAAACCCACGCTGATGACCCGCTAACACCAGTGGAGCGGCTGGTGCTGAAGATGCTGGCGCAAGCCTGAAAAGGAGGTAGGGTGCGGGGCTTGCCCCCGCCCGTCGTTGAACGATTGATGTTCGACGACGGGCGGGGGCAAGCCCCGCACCCTATCTCATGCAGCTTCTTATTCCTCCGGCAGCTTGTCGTAAGCCCGTTTAACGGGCGCACTTTCCTGTGAGAATCGGATACCCTGGCCACCGTTGCCCGCGCGAAACTCATCATTGCCCGCGCCGCCGTAAATGCGAATAGCAGGCTTGCTGGCCGCATTCGCGCCATGGTTCTCAACCGTGAAAACATCATCACCCGCCAATCCTTCCAGTTGAATAAGCCGCGTCTCAGCCGGCAAAAAGGCACGGTGCAACAGCGGTACACTCATAGCACCGGCCGCCAGTGACCGGACCGTTACCACCGTCGAATCGGCATAGCGCTCGATGATGAACTGCTCGGCTTGAGCCGTGCCGCCGATGCGCGGGCGCCTGGCTAATCCAAGATAAAAGCCATCAGCCAAAGTCGGTAGGGCGGCGCGGCGGGCCTGCAGGGAAGCGATGGTGCGCGGGCCTTCCAAGGCGAAGGCAGCCGGGGGCAGGTGGTGAACCGCTCGGGTAATGAGCGTGTCGGACAGGCGCTGCTGCATGGCCATGGCGGCGGCCCGGAACTGGGCGCGGCTCAGACCATTGAGAATGCGTTGGTCGAGGTAGTGGCCGGAGGACATCAGGCCCGATGGATTTTTATAGCGCGGGCCAAACGTGGCCCAGTGGCGCAGAAATACGTGGCCGATGAGCCAGCCCAATGCGCCATCATCGAGGCGATAGAGGACCATGTCGCGGTCCTTGGGCAGTGGCACGAGGGCGGCGGGGCCGGCCTCGGTAGGGCGGGTCACGGCCCAGCTCCACTGGCCGGGGTGGCGGTCCCAATCGCCCAGCCAGCCATCCAGCAGACGGGCTCGGAGCAGGTCGGTGGGGGCAAAGCGCTGCTCGGGGCTGGCGAAAGCGGCGGCAAAAGCCTTGGTGCTATTTATAATGGCGGCGGGCGGCGGGGTGGTGGGGGCGGCTTTTTCCTCCAGGTAAGCCAGCTGGCCCCGGAAGTGCCGCAGCGAATCGGTCTGAAAAGCCGGGTCGTCGGCTCGAACGTAGAACAGGCGCGGGGAGGCGTGGGGCACGCCGGCGGCGGCGGCCAGCGGCGGCACCACCAGCGCGGCGTAGGGGTTGGTGGAGGAAATATTATCGCGCAGCACATTCACCAGGAAGGTGCCCCGCACCAGCTCCGGTGTGGCCCGAATGGGGTCTTTGTCAACGGTGCGCACCACGTAGGCGCGGCCATCGGCGCTCGACAGACTCAGGCTGGTGCTGTTGAAGCCGCCTCCCACTTTGCCGGGCGTGAGGCCGCCGGGGTGGGCGGTGGCCAGGTGCAGCACCGGCGCGGCTACCGGGGCCGCCCAGGTGGGGCGGTGGTGCCGGCCCACCAGCGCGTTATACAACCCGCCGTGCCGGGCGTATTGCCGGCCGGCGGTGGCCCGGTGCACGCTATCGGCTGTGGCGGGCGGGGGGGCGGTGGCATCGAGCCGGGCATCGGGCTGAAAAAACTGCCTGCGCACGCAGCCGGTGCCGAGCAGCCCAGCCAGTGCGCCTACCATCAATGTATAAAAGCGCAAACGGACGGGTATCAAAAGCAAGCGGCGTAATAGGGTTGGGCTTTGAACGGCTGGGGGCTGAAAAAGGCTGGCCGATTTTGGGAGGCGTCCCGATTAATCATCGTTTAGCCGGTTGAAGGCGCGGTGTTTCTTTCTGGGCAGGCTGGGGCGGAGGCTGCCGGCGGCCGTCACGTCGGAGGCTTCATCGAAGAGCTTGAGCCGCCGGCTGCTGCCTTGCAGTAGCAGCTGGTCGTGGCCCTCGCCGCCGTAGAGCAGCACGGGCATGGGCCGGTGGGTGGCGGCGGTGGTTACTTCAAACACGTCGTCGCCGCCCAGGCCGTCGAGGCTCAGCTCCTGGGTTTCGGCAGTGAAATACGTGCGCCGGAACCGGAGTGAGTCGCCAGCCGAGAGCTGGCTGAGGGCTTTGCAAAAGATGCGGACGGTGGTGGAGTCGGCGTAGCGGTGCACCACGAATCGCTCGGCCTCGGCCGTGCCGCCCAGCGTGGGCTCATGGGCCAGGGTGAGGTAATATTCATCGGCGGCCTGCGGCAGGGTTTCGCGCCGGGCCCTGAGGGTGGTGCCGAGGCGCGTGCCTTCCAGCGCGTACACGGCGGGCGGCAGGCGGTGCAGGGCGCGGTCGATAACGGAGTCGGGCAGGCGGCGCTGCAAGTCGTGGGCGGTGCGCTGGAAGTCGGCCCGCGTCATGGCCGAGAGGCCGCGCTGGTCGATAAACTTCGCTTGATACACCAGGCCGGCCATGTTGTTGTACTCGTTGCGAAACGTCTGGAACTGCGGCGCGATGAACGGCCGGGCCGCCAGCCAGGGAATCACCCCGTCATCGAACCGAAAATACACCTGGTCGCGGTCCTTCGGAATGCCGACGTAGCGCACGCGGCCCCCGGTTTCTTTGAACTGGGCCCAGGTCCACTGCGCCTCGTGCCGGTCCCAGTCGCCGAGCCACACATCGAGCAGGCGGGCGCGCAGGAAGGCGGGCTGGTCGATGAAGTAGGAGGGGTGGTGGTACACCTTTTTCAGCATGGCCTCGCCACCGTCAAAATCGATGGCATTGGCCAGGTCGGGCGTGCGGGCGTCGGGGTTGTTATACTTTTCTTCGAGCAGCGCCAGCTTGCCCTGAAACCGGGCGGAGGACTCGCCCAGGCCGGTTTCATCGGGCCGCACGTACACTAGGCGCGGGCGGGTGTGGGGCACACCGGCCGCCTGCGCCAGCGGCGGCACGGTGAGGGCTCCGTAGGGAATGGCCGCCGAAGTGGCATCGCGCACCACGTTGAGCACGAAGGTGTGGCGCAGCACCAGCGGCAGGGTTTTGTAGGGCTCTTTGTCGAGGGCGCGCAGGGCGTATTCGCGCTGCTGTCGTCCCTCTAGGGTCATGCTGATGCTTTGGTAGCCACCGCCGGCCTTGCCCGCCGTGAGGCCGCCGGGGGCGGCGGTGGCCAGGTTCAGCACCGGCACTTTGACGGGGGCGGCCCACACGCGGCGGTAGTGGCGGCCCAGAAAAAACTGGTAGAACCCCGAGTGGCGGTTGTATTGGCGGCCGGCGGTGGCCAGCACCGAATCGGCGGAGGCCGGCAGGGCGGCGGTGCTGCCGGGGCCCACGCGGGCATCGGGCTGGAAATAATTGTGGCGGGCGCAGCCGCCGGCGGCCAGTCCCAGGCCCAGCAGCACCAACAGGCGCGGGCAAAAGCTGGGGCAGCGAACAAAAGGATAAGGCATTCGGTGAAGGCGGCAAGCGCGAATGAGCCTTTAACGCAACTTCCCCGTAAAGGTGGGCAGCGGCTAGCCTCAACTATGCGTTGGACGGCTTCTTTTGCCGGGAAATACTTGCTTTTTAGCCCCGATGAGTGCTCCGCGTTTTGGAAAATTGCTGCTTATGCCGGGCTTAACTACTGAATGGGGACCGTGGGCGCGGGGCTGCTGCGCCGGCGCGGCGGCCATGGTGTTGGGGGGCTGCGCCGAGCACAAAGCCTCAGGCGCGGCAGCGCCGCAATGGAGCGCCGACTCGGCCACGGTGCGGCTGGCGGCCGGGCCGCAATATGCCCGTGGTGCCGTTTGGAAGTTCTTTTTTGGCAAGCACTACCGCAGCGTGTGGGCTACTCCGGTCACGGTGCCGGTGCTGCGGCTGGCCACCGCCGTACCCGGCGGCCTGGTGCCCCTGCAGGCCGGCGGCAGCTACCAGAGCCACACCCTGCGCCTGTGTGCGCCCGATGGCCGCGAGTACGTGCTGCGCTCCGTGGACAAGGACATGAGCGCCGCGCTCAGCCCCGGCTGGAAACGCAACCTGCTGCGCGGCCTGCTCAAGGACCAGACCAGCGCCACGCAGCCCTTTGGGGCCTACCCGGCCGCCTACCTGGCCGAGGCGGCCGGGGTGCTGCACGCCAACCCCCGGCTGGTATTCGTGGGGGCGGATGCCGGCCTGGGCAAGTTCAAAGCCAGCTACGCCAATGCGCTGTACCTGCTTGAGGAGCGGGCCGACGGCGACCAGCGCCTGGTGGCCAGCTTCGGCCACGCGCCGCAGGTGGTGAATTCGCACCACATGCTGGCGGCGTTGCGGCGCTGGCCCAGCGCCCACGTTTCCGCCCGGGCCTTCCTGCGCGCCCGCCTGCTCGATATGCTGGTGGGCGACTGGAGTCGCCGCGAAGACCAGTGGCGCTGGGCCACGTTTCCGCAGGCCGGCCGGCTGGCCTTCCGGCCTGTGCCGCGCGACCGTGACCAGGCATTTTTCCTGTTTGATGATGGCCTGGTGACGCGGTTGGTGTCATGGTTTGCGCCTAAGTACCAGACGTTCCGGGCCACCATCCGGCTGGAAAACGTGGACGGCCTCACCACCACCGCCCGCGCTCTCGACCGCACGCTGCTCACCAGCCTCAGTGCGAATGATTTTCGGGAGGTGGCTGATTCTGTGCGGGCCAGCCTGAGCGATGCCGTGTTGGTTCAGGCATTCAACTCCGGCCCGGCCGAAATGCGGGCCAGCCTGGCGGCGAAATTCGTGCCCATGCTGCGCACCCGGCGCGAGCAGCTGCCCGCCGTGGCCCAGCAGTATTACGCGCTACTAAATAAGCAGGCCTGGCTGATTGGCACCGACCAGGCCGAACGATTTATCCTGAGCGAAGTGGGCGGCAGCCTGCGCGTGCAGCTGCTGGCCCAGCGTCCCGGCCAGCCCGATAGCCTTGTGACAGACCGCACCTTCAACCGAAAAATCACCCCCCAGCTTGACCTGTACGGCCTGGGCGGCGACGACGTATTTGAGCTGCGCGGGGCGTTGCCGCAGGGCATTGCCGTGCGTTTATACGATGGGGCGGGCCGCAACCGGGTAATCACCACAAAGGGCGCTACGCCGGGCAATGTTACGTGGTACACCGGCCCTGGCGAGCGGATTACCGCGCATCCGGCCGGGGTGCAGGTGGAAGCCGACCCAACCCCCGAGCTTACGGCCAACGGCCGCGCCTGGCTGCACCGCTACAATCTGCGCGATTAACCCGGCCCCGTCAATAGTTCGCCCAGCGGCTCCCGACCATCAATGGTGCCCTCGCTGCTCAGCACCTGGAAGCGGGCGAACAGTTCCTCGGCGTACCAGTTTTCGCGGCGCGTGAGCTTGATGACTTCGCGGTGTTTGGCGTCCTTATAAGCGTATTCCTGCATGGCCCTGGCCGATTCCCACACGCTGAACGTGGCCTGCCGCACCAGCGGCAATTCGCCCAGCCCGATGGCGGCCCGCACGCCCACCGCGTGGGCCAGCGCCGCGCTGGTGGGCTCCACAAATTTCCAGAAGCGCGGGATTTTGCGCCAATGGATGCTGGCGCGGGTGAGCACGGCCACGGGCGTTTCGGCAAGGGCTGAACCGGCGTTGCTGCTGTAATCAAACGGGTTTTTGCCATCCCACAGGCCCTGGGATTTGATGGGGGCGAGGCGCACGGTCCATTGCTCGGCGCTGCGCTGCTGGTAGGCGGCCCACACTGGATTTCGGCTGAAGAAGGCCTCGGCAAAGGCCACATCTTCCCACACGGCCATAAAGCCGTAGCGGTCGAAATTGGGCCACGCGCCGAAACCGTTGGACGCCCCACTGCCTAGCAGCTTGAAAAACCGGAGGCCCGGCACCCGTTGCAGCTGCGGGGGGGCGGTGCCCATTTGGGCCAGCGCCCAGCGTCGGTGGCCGGGTTTCAGGGTGAAAACGGTGAGGGTAGTAAGGTGCATTCGGGAGATGAGCGGGCAAGCCGCCGGGCAGCGGGCTGCAAGCAACAAAAAAAGGCCGGAATTGCTTCCGGCCTTTCAGAATCAGGATTTCAAAACCTACTTCACCTGCACCTGGGCGTGCTGGTTCACGTCGTCGTCCTTGCTGCGCTCGCCCGTTACCACGGCCCGCACGTAGGCGTAGGCCTGCACCAGCAGGCTGCTGGGCGAATCCCAGTATTCGGCCTTTTCAATGTCAACTTTGAGGACATTGATGCGTGGGTCTTCCTTGCCTTTGGGGAACCAGCCGCGCATGGGCTCGCTCCAGAGCTCGGCAATTTTGGCTTCGTCGCGGTAGGCATTTGCGCGGCCCGATACCGAGGCGTACACATTGCTGCTCGGGTCGGAGTAGCTCAGGTTCACCTGGCTGTCTTTTTTGATTTCGTAAACTTTAGCCGACTCGGAGTCGGTGAGGAAGTAGAGGGCACCGTCTTCGCCGGGCTTGATGGTGGCCATGGGCCGGCTGTGCAGGCTGCCGTGCTCGTCGGTGGTGGTGAGCATGGCCATGCGCACTTCCTTGATTTTTTCGAATAACTGGGTCAGGTCGTGGGTTACGGGCGACTTATCGGACATGGGGAAGAGAATTGGGGAGGTGAAAGAATAGGCCGGACCAAAACATGTGGGCGGCGAATTGGCTTACGGCAGCCAGCCGGCCGGGGTTGAATAATCTCGTTCGGGAAGTGGTTATTAGCGGAACGTCATGCAGAGCGCAGCGAAGCATCTTTACCGTAGAAGTAACCCAATTGATGCAGATTACTGTTGCGGTAAAGATGCTTCGCTGCGCTCTGCATGACGAGCATCACCCTCCCCCTCAAATGAATTTTCTGGCCCATCTTTTCCTCTCCGGCTCGCCCGATTCGGTCACCTATTCCGATATCCTGCTGGGCAACTTCATTGCCGACTCGGTGCCCGGCCGGCAGCTCGAAAAATACCCGCCTGCCGTGCAAACCGGCATCCGCCTGCACCGTGCCATCGACACCTTCACCGACCAGCATCCCGTGGTGCGCCGCAGCACCCAGCGCCTGCGCGCCGCCGGCTACGGCAAGTACGCCGGCGTGATTTCGGATATGTTCCTGGACCATTTCCTGGCCCATAATTTCCCGGAATATTCGTCCGAAAGCCTGCCCGATTTTACCCGCCGCGTATACGCTTTACTGAATTCCCGCGAAGCTGAAATGCCGCCCCGCGTGCAGCAGATGCTGTTCTACATGGTGCAACATAACTGGCTGCTGGGCTACGCCGAAATCGAAGGCATCCGCCGCGCCCTTAGTGGCCTGAGCCGCCGCGCCTCGGCTGGCTCCGGCATGGAAACGGCCGCTACAGAGCTGGTGGCGAACTATGCAGAATATGAGGCGGATTTTCGGGCGTTTTTTCCGGAGTTGCAGGCGTATGTGGAACTGTCATTGCGAACGTAGCTGTCATTGCGAGCGCAGCGAAGCAATCCGTCCTGTACAATGTGATGAGCCCTAAAATGTGACAAGCCCCGGTACTGTGCAGTGCCGGGGCTTGTCGCTTAAGAATGGTTCTGGTTTTGTCAGGACGGATTGCTTCGCTGCGCTCGCAATGACAGGAAAGCCTTAGTGGTGGTGGCCGCCTTCGCCGTGCACGTGGCCGTGGGCCAGCTCCTCGGTGGTGGCGTCGCGCACGTCCTGCACCTTGCCGTGGAAGTGCATTACCATGCCGGCCAGGGGGTGGTTGAAGTCCATATGCACGGCGGTGTCGCCGATGCTTATTACCTTGGCCTGCATGTGGTTGCCTTCGTTGTCGGCCATGGGCAGGAAGTTGCCGGGCTGGAGCATTTCCTCGTCCAGCTTGCCATCGATGAGGAAAACTTCTTTGGGGATTTCGACCAGTGCCTGCTCGTCGTAGTCGCCGTAGGCCTGCTCGGGGGTGAGGCTGAACTGGAACTCATCGCCGGGGTTTTTGCCATCGAGCTGGGCTTCAAACTCTTCGGGCAGGCCGCTGTGGCCGAACAGGAAGACCATAGGCGCATCGGCCTCGGCCGATTCGACCAATACTTTTTCCTGGTTTTCGTCGGTCACACTGAGGTCGTAGGTGATGGTGACGACTTTTTTATCGCTGATTGCAGCCATGAGCAGGGAGGGCGGGCCGGTTAGGGCGGCCGCGGGATTTGGAGGGTGGTAAGAAAAATTTTCGGCAAGATAGGTACGCAAGCCCAGCAGAAAAGGCCGGCCACGGTGGCAGTTTGCCCAAGCGAAGCCGAAATGATAGCGCAACCCATGGCCCGGGCAGCCGTTAAGAATCAGCCCGATTGGGCCTGCTAATGCCCTTTTTTTCCATTCTTTCTACACCCAAATCCATGCGCAAGCTATTTTCGCTGCTGTTTGGCGGCGCGCTATTGGCTGGTTGCCAGTCGAACCCACCGAAAACCCAGGACGAAGCCGTGAGCAAAGAAGCGGTGGTGCAAACCGACGCTTCGGCCCAAAAAGCTGCCGCCCCGGCCGATACCATGGGGCTGCCGGCCGGCTCAATCCCCACCATCGGCAGCCCGAAGCTGCTTTTCACCCTCGACGACGCGCACAACACGCCCGACGGCTTGGCGCTGGCCCCCAACGGCCACCTCATTCTCTCGGTGCCCAACCTGGCCGACACCAGCCATCCGGCTTCGCTGATGGAGATTGACGGCACCACCATCAAACCATTTGCCACCAACCTGCCCGTGGAGCCAACTACCAAAAAGGCCGCGCCCATGGACCTGGCTTTCGGCCCCGATGGTAACCTCTACTACGCCGAAAACCAGTACGAAAACAGCAAGGATTTTAAATCGCGCCTGATGAAGGTGACGATGAAAAACGGCAAGCCCGGGGCCATTACCACGGCCGTCGACAACTTCGCGCTGGCCAATGCGGTGGTCTGGAAAGGCAACACGATTTACGTGACCGACAGCCAGTGGGACCTGCCCGACAACGACAAGGGCAGCGCCATTTTGAAGTTTTCCTTGGCCGAACTGAACAAGGGCACCGTGCACCTCAAGCCCAAAACCAAGGACCCGCACGTGCTGGCTATGTTCTCGACGACGGTGAACGAAACCGGCGTGGACAACGGGGCTGATGGCCTGGACTACGACAGCAAGGGTAATTTTTACACCGGCTCCTTTGGCGACGGCAAGCTTTACAAAGTGTCGCTGAACCCGGACGGCAGCTTGGCCAAGCAGGAAACCCTGACGTTGAGCTGCAAGCAGATTCCGTGCGTAGATGGCCTCATCATTGACCGTGCTACGGACCTGATGTACCTGTGCAACTCCCGCGAAAATTCCATTGAAACGGTGGACCTGCGCAACGGCAACAAGGTGACCACGCTGGCCCAGAACCCCGACACCGACGGCAGCGGCGGCAAGCTCGACCAGCCCGCCGAAGTGCTGCTGAAAGGCAAGCGCTTATACATTTCCAACTTCGACCACCCGGTGAAACACTTCGCCAACACCAAGTCGGATGCCCCGCACACCATGTCGGTTATTGACCTGAACTAACGCCGCTTAGCTACCCGACGGATGAAGTTTTGATGACGCTAATTGCTTCATTAACAAAATTTTGGCATTATTCAACAATGCGTGCCGGGGTGGGTTTTAGACGTGTTCTTTTGTACAAATAAATCTATCAATTCAACCAATAAATTGCATCATGGCTAAGAGTCCCCCCAAGTTCGATACCCCGAATTCTCCCCAGCCCGCCGACCTCAGTGGCGGCGACAAAATCACCACCTCGTCGGGCCGCCCGATTGATGACACCCAGAACTCCATCACCGTGGGCCCGCGCGGGCCGGTGCTACAGGAAGACTACAGCGCGTTTGAGCGCCTGGCCCATTTCAACCGCGAGCGGGTGCCCGAGCGCGTGGTGCACGCCAAGGGCGTGGGCGCGCAGGGCAAGTTCACGGTCACGCACGACATCACGCAGTACACGCGCGCCAAGCTGTTCAGCAAGGTGGGCAATGAGTGCGACATGCTGGTGCGCTTCAGCACGGTAGCCGGCGAGCGCGGCTCGGCCGATACGGCCCGCGACCCGCGCGGCTTCTCGCTGAAATTCTACACCGAAGGCGGCAACTGGGACATGGTGGGCAACAACACGCCGGTGTTCTTCGTGAAGGACGGCCAGAAGTTTCCCGACTTCATCCACAGCCAGAAGCGCGACCCCTACACCAATCTGCGCAGCAAAACCATCATGTGGGATTTCTGGAGCCTGATGCCCGAAAGCTTGCACCAAGTGCTCATTCTGATGAGCGACCGGGGCACGCCCTACGGCGTGCGCCACATGCACGGCTACTCGTCGCACACGTTCTCCATGATTAACAAGGACAACGTGCGCACTTGGGTGAAATACCACTTCCTCACCCAGCAGGGCATCAAGAACTTCACCGATGCCGAAGCCAACGAAATGGCCGGCCTCGACCCCGATTTCGCCCAGCACGACCTCGTGGATGCCATCACACAGGGCAATTTCCCGAAGTGGAAGATGTTCATCCAGACCATGCCCGAGGAGCAGGCCGCTACCTATAAGTGGAACTCGTTCGACATCACCAAAGTGTGGCCCCACGCCGATTTCCCGCTACAGGAAGTGGGCGTGATGGAGCTGAACCGCATTCCCGAGAACTACCACGCCTTCGTGGAGCAGGCCTCGTACTCGCCCGCCAACATCGTGGACGGGATGGGTTTCTCGCCCGATAAGATGCTGCAAACCCGCATCCTGAGCTACCCCGATGCCCACCGCTACCGCGTGGGCGTAAACTACGACCAGCTGCCGGCCAACCGCTCGCCCTTCGCCACAAGCCACTACCAGCGCGACGGCCATATGGCCCTAGGCAACAACGGCGGCCCGGGCGTGAACTACTACCCCAACTCCTTCGGAGGCCCCACCGAGGACAAGAGCGTGAGCGACTACGCCTACCCCGTGGAGGCGACCAAAGCCGCCCGCTTCGACCGCAACGCGCCCGGCGACGACGACCATTTCACCCAGCCCGGCAACCTGTTCCGCCTCATGGATGCCAAGGCCCAGGAAGACACGATTAAGAACATCGTGGGCCATATGTCCGGCATCGAAGGTCCCAAAAAGGATGAAATCATCGCCCGCCAGCTCGGCCATTGGTTCAAGGCCGACCAAAAACTCGGAGCCGGCATCGCCGCCGGCCTGGGCGTGAAAGTAGACGGGCAAAAATCCAACGGCCAAGACCATAAGCAGTATGCGCCGCCCGCACCGCTGGACAAGGTGCCGCACGGGGCGAAGTAAGGAATTCGATTCAATTGAGAAAGGCCCGCTGGAATATTCCGGCGGGCCTTTTTGTGTGAAATTTATGTTGAGCACTACTTCCGCACAATCTTGAGCGTGCGATGAGAAGCATGATGGCTGATGCTTAACACATATACGCCGGATGCCGGAGCTGCCGCCTCGGGCAGCTGCAACACGTTGCTGCCGGCCACAAGCGTGGCCGAGCGAGTGAGCAGCGCCCGCCCCACGGCATCGTGCAGCACGATGGTAACCGGGCCGGCCTCGGCGGTGCGCAACAATAGGTTTAGCTCCGGGCCGAAGGGCTGGGGGTAGGCCTGCACGGCAAAGCCAACGGTGGCAGGAACCTGCACGGTGCGGACGGGCGAGTAGCTGGCGGTGCCGTCCTTATCAATCTGGCGCAGGCGGTAATACACTAACTCGGCGGCGTAGCGGGTCACCCAGAGCAGGCCGGCGGGGTCCTGCACCAGCTCATGGATGAGCAGGCGGCCCAGCAGCGGGTCGCGCTGCCACGTCTGGGCGCGGCCGTGGCAAGGCAAGGAGCGCCCAGCAGCGCAATCAATAGGAAAAGTAAAAATTGACGCACGGGCAACGGGAAAAGCAAGCGCGAAATAACTGCCGCAATGGTACTTACTCAGGAGCTTATGTCGCCGTGGTAGGGCGCGGGGCTTGCCCCCGCCCGTCGTTGAACGATTGATGTTCAACGACGGGCGGGGGCAAGCCCCGCGCCCTACAGTTCAATGAAATGCGACTTAATCCTGCAACTCCCAAGCCGTCCTATATCCCCCAATCAGCTCCACGTACTCAATCAGCGCCTTGAAAAACGGGTGGGCGCTGAGCGTCGAAGAGTCGCCGACGAGCAGCAGCTTTTTGCGCGCCCGGGTCATGCCCACGTTCATGCGGCGGATATCGCTCAGGAAGCCGATTTCGCCGTGGGTGTTGCTGCGGGTGAGGGTGATGGCGATAATGTCGCGCTCCTGGCCCTGGAAGGAATCCACCGTGCCCACGCTGAGCTGGCGGTGTAGCATGAAGCCACTGAGCTCGTCGTTTTCCTCAATGGCGTCCTTCAGATAGTTGATTTGGGCGCGATAGGGGGCAATTACGCCGATGCTGAGCGGGTCTTCTTCGTGGTCGGCGGGGTCGTAGGGTTCCAGCAGCTGCGCGAGGCGCTTGAGGAGCAAATCTGCTTCTTCGGGGTTGGCGGTGGAGCGGCTTTCGGGGATGGTGATTTCCTGGAAACCGAAGCCGGCCGTGTCGAGGAATTCCACGGGCAGGTCGGGGGCGAAGCGCAGGTCGTAGGCATCGAGGCCGGCGTGCCGCACGGTTTCGTAGGGCGTGAGCTTGCTGTCGTAGAACTGGTCGGAGCTGAACTGCATGATTTGCTCGTGCATGCGGTACTGCACCGTGAGCATGCGGGCCGTGCTGGGCTGGCGCTTGATGGCCTTCTCGAACAGCGTTTCGCGCAGCGCGCCGGCTTTGTCGCTCTTCACGGTGGGCGGCAGCTGGTGGTGGTCGCCGGCCAGAATCACGCGGTTGCCCTTGGCAATCGGAATCCAGCAGCCGGGCTCCAGGGCCTGGGCGGCTTCGTCGATGAACACGGTTTCGTAGGTGAGATGACGGATGTTGCGGTTGCTGGCGCCCACCAGCGTGCACGTTATCACCTGCACTGATTCCAGCAAATCCTCGGTGATGTAGCGCTCCAAATCGTCGGCCTGCTGGAAGAGCATCCGCGCTTCCTCCTTCAGCATTCGGCGCTGCTGCTGCTCCTCGTACCCGAAGTTGCGGACGTGTTTGCTGGCGGTTTCGCGGTACTGGTCGGCCGTCTGGCGCATCGAGCGCATCTCGTTGTAGCTCTTGTGGGCCATCACCTGGGCATCGAGCGTGTGCTCCAGCAGCAGGTCGGAAACCCGCGATGGATTGCCCATCCGAATAACATTCACGCCGCGCTCGGCCAGCTTTTCCGTCAGCAAATCGACGGCCGTGTTGCTGGGCGCGCACACCAGCACGCGCCGCTCGCGCCGGATGGTTTCCAGGATGGCCTGCACCAGCGTGGTGGTTTTGCCGGTGCCGGGCGGGCCGTGGATGATGGCCACGTCCTTGGCCGCCAATACGTGCTTCACGGCGGCCAGCTGCGAGTCGTTCAGCGGGCTGGGATAAAACAGGTCAGTAGCCTTTTCCTCGCGGAAACGGGCTTCCTTGGCCCCCAGCAGGATGTCGCGCAGCTCGGCCAGGCGGTCGCCGTAGGCACCCATTACCTTGCCCAAGGCGTAGTCCATCTCGCGGTAGCTCACTTCGTCGAAGGTGAGGTCGATGCCCATTTTATGGCCTTCGGTCACCCAGTCGGGCAGGTCTTCTTTGGTGGTGGCGAGCAGCAGCTTGTTGCGCCGCACGCTGGTGATGACGCCGTTGAGCGTGGGCCGGTCGGTGGCCGAGCGGCCGGGCACGTTGCCAAACAGGGCCGCGTTCTTGCCCACCTGAAACAGGTGCAGGCCCTGCTGGCCGGCGGGCCGCTCCAGCTCCAGCACCACCTTGCCGCCGAAGCCAATGTCTTCCTGCGTGATGGTGACGGGGTACCAGGTGAGGCCGCGCTGCTGTCGCTCAGAGATGCTGGCTTTGGCGTTTTTAAGCTTGAATTGCTCCAGGTCTTCCTGCTGCTCCAGCTTCATCAGGGACTGGACGTGGCGCAGTTCCTTTTCAATGGCGTAGGGGTCGACGGGGGCGAAAGTGGGGGTGGTATCGGACAAAAGAATGCGGGTTGGGTTCGTTGAGTATTGTAACAACGAAATGGGGTAATATGTGGCCAAAAGGCTCTGGAAAGAACCTTGGATTTATTCGTCGGCTACTTTACGAACATAGCGTTTCAGCTCTTCAATGTCTTGAAACACGGGGCAAACTACCGAAGCGAATTCTTGAACAGCCTCTTCGCTGTCTGCATACATATCCAACTGAAATCCTTCTTCATCAAAGTCCATATGGTCTGCCAAATCCGGGGCACTGCCTTCAATAATCAGCGTGACTATATCAACAAGCGAAATCAGCCCTTCAGCTGGGCTATACCTCTCAAATAGCGTCTTGTAAGCCGTTAAGTCCGGGGATTCAAAATCAGCTACAATCTGATACATCTGTTCGGGCGAACCATGCTGCGCACCATTCGCGAAAGTGATGCTGAAAGGGAAATATTTGTCCATAATTTGATTCTGACAAAGGTTGACTTTAGCTGGATATTAACAAAGGTCGGAGGTAGCCGGAGAAACCCGGAGTAGTTCGCCGTAGGGTGCGGGGCTTGTCCCCGCCCTGCGTTGAACGGAGTCATTGTAACGATGCGAACGTCCGGGCGGGGACAAGCCCCGCACCCTACTGCAAATTGCTCTCGGGTCATATTCTCGTTTCCTTGGCAACGATGCCTGCCGCGCCCGCGACGATAGCAGCGGAGGCGTCAAGCATAGCTGTAGTGACGTCATGTCATGCTGCCGAGGTGGCTAGCATAGCTGCCGTGGCGTTATGTCATGTTGCCGGGCTGGCTATCATTGGTGCCGGGTTGACAAGCATTGCTGCCGGGCTGGCAAGCATTGCGGCGGAGCCGACAAGCATCATTGCCACGGATGGGAGCACCGCTGCCGGCCCGGCATATCCGGCGGTTTCGCTAAAAAGCCACGCGGCACGTATGAGAAGTGCTTTCCCGACTACTCATACTTCCTCAACCCCCATGGCTGCTCCCACCACTCCGCCGCTCACCGGCCCCGATTTTGTTGCCGATGGCCTCGCTCTCGCCGACTTGGCCGATGGCGCGATGACCACCGGCCATGCCCACGGCGAGGCCGTGCTACTGGCCCGGCGCGGCGACGAGCTTTTTGCCATCACCGCCAAATGCAGCCACCTGGGCGCACTGCTGGGTAAGGGCCTGCTCGATGGGGAAACCGTGCGCTGCCCCTGGCACCATGCCTGTTTCAGCCTGCGCACCGGGGAGGCCCTGCGCGCCCCGGCCCTCGACCCGCTGCCGTGCTGGACAGTGGAACAGCGCGACGGCCGCGCTTACGTGACCGGCAAGCAGGAACGCGACCCGCTGGCCCCCGTGGCAGCGGCCGAGCCCCCGGCGCACCCGGCCGCCGTGGTCATCGTGGGGGCCGGCGCGGCGGGCAGCGCGGCCGCCGAAATGCTGCGACGCGAGGGCTACGAGGGCCGCATTACGCTGCTGGATGGTGAGGCCGAAGCGCCCTATGACCGCACTATGCTCTCCAAAAGCTTCCCGGCCGATGAGAAAAAGCCGGTGACGCTGCGGCCCGCCGGCTTCTACGCCGAGCACAACATTGAGGTAGTCCACGGCGAAGTCGCCAGCATTGACGTGCCCGGCCGGCGCGTGCTGCTGGCCGATGGTGTGGCGCACGCCTATGAGGCGCTGCTGCTGTCCCCGGGGGCCGCGCCGGTGCCGCTCGACATTCCGGGCCACGACCTGCCGCAAGTGCATATGCTGCGCTCGCTGGCCGACCACCGCGCCATCGTGGCCGGAGCCCAGGGGGCGCGGCGGGCGGTGGTGCTGGGGGCCAGCTTTATTGGGCTGGAAGTAGCTGCCGCCCTGCGCGGCCTGGGCCTGGAGGTGCACGTAGTGGCCCCCGATAAGGCCCCCCTGGCCAAGGTGCTGGGGCCGGAGCTGGGCGCAATGGTGCGGAAGCTGCACGAGGAAAAGGGCGTGGTTTTTCACTTGGAGCAAAAAGCCGAACGCATCGAAGCCGGCGCGGTGATGCTCGCGAACGGCGAGCGCCTGCCCGCCGATTTGGTGGTGGCGGGCATCGGGGTGCGGCCCCGGCTGGCGCTGGCGGAGGCCTCCGGCCTGGCCATCGACCGGGGCGTGACGGTGAACGAATACCTCGAAACCAGTGTCCCCAGCATCTTCGCGGCCGGCGACATTGCCCGCTGGCCCGACCCGCACTCCGGCCAGAACATTCGCGTGGAGCACTGGGTGGTGGCCCAGCGCCAGGGCCAGACGGCCGCCCGCAACATGCTGGGCCTGCGCGAAAAATTCGACGCCGTGCCCTTCTTCTGGAGCAAGCACTACAACCTCTCGATTCGCTACGTGGGCCACGCCGAGAAGTGGGACGAGGCGGCCGTGAGCGGGGATTTAGGACAACAGAAATGCTCGATTGCCTACCGGGCCGGGGGCAAAACCCTGGCCGTGGCCAGCGTGCAGCGCGACCTCGAAAACCTCCGGGCCGAAGTAGCGCTGGAAAGCGACGATGAAGCGGCCCTGAGCCAGCTGCTACGCGGCGGCACTGCCGCGGGTTGAAACCGCTACGGGCGTGATGATTGCACAAGCTAAAGCCGGTGCTACACCTCCAGCTTTTGCCCCTGAATGGCCTTAGCCATCAGCTCCGGGAACTTGGCCGGGGTGCAGGCGAAGCTGGGAATATCCAGCGCCGCCAGCTGCTCGGCCACGCGGCGGTCGAAGCTGGGGGCACCGTCGTCGCTCAGGGACAGGAGGACTACGATGTTTACTCCGGCGGCTTTGAGGGCGGCGGCGCGCTTTATCATTTCCTTTTCATTGCCGCCTTCGTAGAGGTCAGTGATGAGGACGAGGATGGTATCGGTAGGGCGGGTGATGAGCTGCTGGCAGTAGGTGAGGGCCAGGTTGATATCGGTGCCGCCGCCCAACTGTACGCCGAACAGTAGGTCCACCGGGTCATGCAGGTTTTCGCTCAGGTTCACCACGGCCGTATCGAACACCACCATGTGCGTTTTCACAGCTTTCAGCGAAGCCAGCACGGCCCCGAACACGCCCGCATAAACGACAGACGAGGCCATAGAGCCGCTCTGGTCTACGCAGAGCACAATTTCCTTCAGCGCCTGCCCGCGCCGCCCGAACCCCACCAGCCGCTCGGGAATAATGGTTTTGTGGGCCGCCTGGTAGTGTTTGAGGTTGGCTTTGATGGTCGCGCCCCAGTCGATTTCGTGGTAGCGGGGGCGCGGGTTGCGCACGGCCCGGCTCAGGGCGCCCTGCACGGCCTGGCGCAGCGGGTTGCTGAGCTTCTTTTCCAGCTCGCGCACCACTTTGGTGATGACCTCGCGGGCGGTGGCTTTGGCCTTCTGCGGCATCACCCGGCTCAGCGACATCAGCGTGCCCACGAGGTGCACATCGGCCTGCACCGTGCGCAGGATTTCGGGCTCCAGCAGCAGCTGGTTCAGGCCCAGGCGCGTCATGGCATCCTGCTGCATGATGGCCACTACTTCGGTGGGGAAATACTCGCGGATATCGCCCAGCCAGCGGCTCACGCGGGGCGCGGAGCCGCCCAGGCCGGCCTTGCGCTCGGCCCGGTCGCCGTCGTAGAGGGCGGTGAGCACGTCGTCCATGCGGCCGTAGTCGGGCGGCATCGGCACGGCGTTTTGCGCATCGGCGGCGCTGCCGAGAACGAGTTTCCAGCGGCTTAGTGTGGTGGGCATAGATGTTGGTAGTTTTGGTAGTTGTTACATTGATTTAGAACGTCATGCTGAGCGCAGTCGAAGCATCTCTACCGCATTACCAAATCATCCATTGGATTTACTCTTCGCGGTAGAGATGCTTCGACTGCGCTCAGCATGACGTTCAGGTTTTATCCTGACAAACAATTTAACCCCCCAGCAACACCCGTAGCCCCGGTAGCACCCGTGCCCCGCGCTCCCAATCAAAATCTACTTCCGCAACCGACACCGATGTGGCCTCATCTGAACTCGCAATTTCCAGAATCTGCCGCCGCTCGGGCAGCGAGAAATCGGTGAAGGCGCGGCGCAGCAGGGGCACGATTTCGCGGAAGGTTTCTTCCTGTAATTCACTCAGCCAGGTATCGAGCAAGTCGAATAATTCGCGGTGATGGATGAGCAGCAGGCCCGAGCCGCGCAGGAAACCCTCAATCCAGGCGGTGGCGTAGTCGGTGGGTTGGGCGGGGGCCAGGGCGAGGCCGAGGGTGACGGACGTGGCGGTGGCATCGGCCTGCTGCGCGTCGAAGAGCAGGCGGGCGGCGGCCCCGGCCAGCAGGCCGTTGGTGGGCGCGTGGCGCAGCACAGCGGCCAGGGCCGTGTACCAGTCGGCTTCGTGGGCGTCATTTTGGAGCAGGCGAATGGCTTGGTGGGTGGCTTCGATGCGCTCCAGAAGCGGCTTGGCAGCATCATAATTCAGCCCCGCGCAGGCGGCGGTCAGGCCGATGCACAGGCGCGGCACCAGCTGCTGCACCACCTGGGCCACCTGGGCGGTATCGGTGCGGCGCACGTTGCCGTAGCGCAGCACTTGGGCCAGCGGGGGCAGGGCGGCCAGCAGGTGCGTCACGTCCCGCGTATCGGCCCCGATGGTTTCGAGCCGCGCCACCAGCGCCGGAATGGCCGGGCCGAGGTCGGCGCGCAGGGCTTCTTCCAGTAGGGTGCTCACGGCTTCGAGGCTGGTGGCTTCGGCGGCGCGGGTGGTGGCGCGGCTGGCGGCGGCGGTGAGGACGGTGTTGCCCCAGCGGCCGGCCTCAATCACGGCCAGGGCCATTTCGGGCTCCCATTCCAGCGTCCAGATTTCGTGGAAGGTGCCGCTTTTGCCAGCCACTTCTTCGGGCTCGCCCCAGTTGATGTCGAGCAGGCGCAGGCGGTGCAGCAGGTGGCTGCGGTCGAGTTGGGCTGGCTGGCGCAGGTCGAGGTCGAGCGGTTTCGAAATGGCTTCGGGCTTGAGGCGCAGGGTCTTTTGCTGCTGGGCCAGGTCCTGCTGCAAGGGCGTGGCGGGCAGGCTCGCTGGCACTTCGCCCAGCTTCACGCCAATCACCAGCTCCTTGTGCACTAGCGCCAGCGGCTCGGCGTAGCCCCCACCCAGGATGACCACGGCGGCTTCCTGCAACTCGTCGATGCCCGGCAGCGCCAGGCCGCGCACGGCGGCCAGGGCCGCTGCCAGCCGCACGCCCTCAATGGCGTGGGCCGAGGAAGCATCCACGTCCTGCCCGCGCAGCAGGCGGGTGGCGCGCACCATCCAGTGGGTCAGGACTTCGGCACGAGGCTGGGCGAAGAGCAGCTCGTACCAGGCGGGGGAGAGCACGCCCGCGCCGTAGCCGGAGCTGAAGGACAGCCGCTCGTAGGTCCACGGAATCCAGGTGGTTTCGGTGGGGACTTTCTTCAAGCCTTTGAGGCGGGCTTTGTCTTCCTTTTTGAATAGGTCGGTCTGCAATACCGGGGCATGCCAGGCTCCGCACACCACCGCTACGCGCGGGTAGCCCTGGGCCAGGGTGGTGCGGAGGGTTTCGCGCATGAAGGCCTCGCGCAGGAGGGTTTCTTCGGTTTCGGGGCGTTTTAATTCTTCGCGCAGGGCCGTCATCATGTCCAGCACCACGGCGAAGGTGTCGGCGTGGCCGGGGGCGTGTTCGAGGTGGGTTTCCCACCATTGCTCGGAGTCGGTGTAGCCGGCCAGGCGGGCAATGTAGGCGACGGGGTCGGCGTCGGGTTCAACGATTTCGCCCTCCGCGTTAACCTCACCCCCTGACCCCCTCTCCAAAAGAGAGGGGGCACCGGTTATGCTTTCTTCAGCTTTGTCGGAAGAGTTTTCCTCACGAGCCGGTGCCCCCTCTTTTTTGGAGAGGGGGTCAGGGGGTGAGGTTGACGCTAGGGCCGCCACCGCGTCCCGCATGCCAAACCGCAGGCTCATCGGCAAATCCATGCAGCGCACATGGGCTCCGTTGCGGGCGCACCACTGCACGGCCTGCCACTCCGGCGAGAACTCGGCGAAGGGTAGGAACGAGGCCTGTCCTTGCTGTTTGGGGTTGTAGACCAGCAGGGCTACCGGCGGGCGCAGCTCCGGGTGGGTGGCGGTGGCCAGGGCGGCTTCGGCATCGGCGGGGCACTCCAGCAGCACGATATCGGGCCGGAAGGCGTCGAGGGCGGCCACGAGGCTGGCGGCGCTGCCGGGGCCGTGGTGGCGGATGCCGAACAGGCGGAGGTCGGGGGTGGGCATGAGCGGCGCGGGGTTGGGCAGGGGCTGCAAATGAACAACACCCCGCCCAACCCCGCGCCGCCAGGCCAGTAGCGCGGACTACAAAGTCCGCGCTACAAGCAGCCGGGCCTAGAAACGCTCTTCGATTAGCCCCATGTTGATAAGGGCACCGGCCTTGCCGCCGGCGGCCACGGCGGCCGAAACGGCCCGGAAGCCCGTGGTGGCATCGCCGGCCGCGAACACACCGGGCACGCTGGTGCGTTGGAAATCATCGACCTGCACGTGGCCCATTTCGGTGAAGGCGCAGCCCAACTGCCGGGCCAGAGGGCCGGACTGCTCAAACGGCACGCGGGCAAATACCGCGTCGAGCGGGCGGGCGCTGCCATCGGCCAGCTGCACGGCTTGCAGCTGCCCCTGGGTGTGGATGATGCCGGCCAGCGGCTTTTCTTCGATGGTGATGCCGTGGCGGGCGAGGGTCTGCCGCTGGGCGGGGTCGAGGGTGGCGGGGCCGTCGGTGAAGAGGGTGAGGCGGGGCGACCAGTTGTGAATGAGGCGGGCGAAATCGAAGCCCACGTCGCCGTTGCCGATGACGCCGAGGCGCTGGTCGGCTACTTCATAGCCGTGGCAGTAGGGGCAGTGCAGCACCGAAATGCCCCAGCACTCGGCAAAGCCGGGCAGGGCGGGCAGCAGGTCGATGACGCCGGTGGCGAGCAGCAGCCGGGCGGCGGTGGGGGCGGCCCCGGCGGCGGTTTCGACGCGGAAGCCGCCGCCGGGGAGGGCGGTGGCGGCCAGGGCTTCGTCGTTGCGCAGCTCGATGGTGGGGTAGTGCTGCACCTGGGCCAGGGCCTGGGCGCGCAGGGCGGCGGGGGTGGCCCCGTCCTGGGTGAGGAAGTTGTGGGAGTGGGGCGTTTGGCGGTTGCAGGGCCGGCCGGTGTCGAGGAGGAGCACGCGGCGGCGGGAGCGGCCCAGGGCCATCGCGGCGGAGAGGCCGGCGTAGCTGCCGCCGATGATAATGGCGTCGAAATCGGGCATAGAGGAAGAGGGAAGGAAGCAGCCGCGATACCTGCGGGCCATCGGGGCGGACGCGGGCAGCCGGATTCCCTTACAAAAAACCTGTTTTACCCGCCGACACGCTGCTGCATCCGGCAGATATCCTACTGACGCTAAAATATATCCTACTAGCGGCCGAAGATATCCTACTTCCTATAAAAGGTATCCTACTGGCACCTGTGGACACGGTGCTGGCACTGGAAGATATCCTACTGACGCTTGAAGATATCCTAGTGGCGGGTGTGGAATCGGTGCTGGCGGGTGTTGGGGATAGGCTAGACTTCTTCTTTCGCTGGTTTGGGCGCTCTAATCGGCTTTGATTAATTTCATAGTCTTGTTTTGCTCGATAATAATCTTGTCACCACCGAATGCGTTAAGCCCTCCACGGATTTCACCTAAGCTGTAAATCAAACTGATAGGGTCCGTGAAAGTATATCTTATATAATCATAAGAATTTGAATAAAGGCCATCCTTGCTTTTAGGGTAACTCTTAAATAGCTCTTTATTGTATTTGGGGAGCATCGCATTGATAAGAGCTTTCTCTGCATCAAGGAAGATTGATTTCTGACTAGGTAATGAATAGCCCATCATTAAATCCACAAATTCTTTGCTGCCCGATTTGGCTCCGAAACTTTGAATGTGTGTATTTTCTTTAAAAGCAAAGAAAAGAATGGCTATCTCGTGAGTAGGTAATGAGCCAAATACGATTGGCTCTTCAAGTGAAAGTATGTTCTGCAACGCATCATGCCCGGATAATCTTTGCCAAACTCTTTGGTCAGTTGCTTTACCAACATAAAGGACTTGATATTTTGTAAAGTTTCGAATATTTCCTTCGATATCAGCAATGATACCGCCGTTCCATATGTTTTGGAGTAACTTCTCTGGTGTAAACCATACGATAAATTTTCCTAACGTTTTTTCATCTTCACCTTCATATATCTTAAATCCTGCCACATAGTTCATAGGCATTTCTCCTAAATTGCTCTTAGGATTGTGGGCACCTGCCGAAATTAACACATACTTTGAAGGGTCAATGTTGAAGCACTCCTGAAATAAGGGAACCAAAACCCTTAAAATATTTGGATTGTTTTCTTGGCGTATTTCTAAGTCTATCATTCCATCTTCCGAATAATAATTCAGATTAGAGAAGTATAATTCTGGCCGTTGGCATATTGCGTATAAATTGCTGTTTATTAGATTTGCCTGAATGTCAGTGTCATCTTTCAATAACGCAAAATCACGGTTTGATAGGGGGCTATAAGCTAATTTTAATTGATTGATAATTAATTTCGACCCCATTGTAGTGAATGTTTGGTGTTGGGTTTTAATACACAGTTACTCCACAACCTCCCGACAGGCCCTATACAAATCCTTCCAGCCATCCCGCTCCTTGGCTACGGTTTCGAGGTATTCGAGCCAGACGACGCGGTCGGGGGTGGGGTCTTTGATGACGGCGCCGGTGAGGCCGGCGGCCAGGTCGTGGGCGCGCAGGGTGCCGTCGCCGAAGTAGGCGGCTAGGGCCAGGCCGGAGTTCATGACGGAGATGGCTTCGCCGGTGCTCAGGGTGCCGCTGGGCGACTTGAGCTTGGTTTTGCCGTTGTCGGTGACGCCCTGGCGCAGCTCGCGGAAGATGGTGACGAGGCGGCTGATTTGCTCCAGCGCGGGGGCTTCGACGGGCAGCTGGAGGGGCTGGCCCTGCTTGGCCACGCGGGTTTGCACGATGTGGACTTCCTCGGCCAGGGTGGCGGGCAGGGGCAGCACCACGGCGTTGAAGCGGCGGCGCAGGGCGCTGCTGAGCTCGTTCACGCCGCGGTCGCGGTCGTTGGCGGTGGCGATGACGTTGAAGCCCTGGCGGGCCTGGATTTCGGTGCTGAGCTCGGGGATGGGCAGCACCTTTTCGGAGAGCATGGTGAGCAGGGTGTCCTGCACGTCGGAGGGGATGCGGGTGAGCTCTTCGATGCGGACGAGCTGGCCGGTTTCCATGCCTTTGTAGAGCGGGCTGGGCACGAGGGCGGCCAGGGAGGGGCCTTCGGCGAGGAGGCGGGCGTAGTTCCAGGAGTAGCGGAGGCTGTCTTCGGCGGTGCCAGCGGTGCCCTGCACCAGCAGGTTGGTGTGCCCGCTGATGGCGGCGGTGAGGTGCTCCGACACCCAGCTTTTGGCCGTGCCGGGCACGCCGAGCAGCAGCAGGGCGCGGTCGGTGGCCAGGGTGGCGACGGCAATTTCCATCAGCCGCCGCTGGCCGATGTACTTGGGCTCGATTTCGAAGCCGTTATCGAGCTTGCCACCCAGCAGGTAGGTGACCACGGCCCAGGGCGAGAGGTGCCAGCCGGGCGGCTTGGGGCGGTCGTCGGCGGCGCGGAGGGCGGCGAGCTCTTTGGCGTAGAGGTCTTCGGCGTGGGGGCGGAGGAGGGTGGGCGAGGGAGCGGCCATGGGTTAGGAAATTGAAGGAAGGAAAGGTTCGGTGAGGCTGGCGGTGAGCTGCTGGCGAAAATGCAAGGAGTCGATGAATTGCTCGATTAGGGGAGCCACGAGGGGGTGGCTTTCGCCCACGGGCCGGAGCGCGGCGGTGCACTGCGCGGCCAGCGCCGGAGGCACGTAGCTCGCCAGGCGGTAGAGCAGGGTGGAAAGGCGCTGGTACGGCTCGCCGTAGGGATTGGTGACGAGGGGGGCCAGCACGTCGGCAATGTGCTGGAGCGCCGCGCTGACGATATCGGCGGGCCAGGGCGCGAAAATGTAATTCAGGATGTCGGGCAGGAGAAACGGCGCGCGCTTGTCCTGGAGCGGCAGCAGCGTGCGGAGCAGCGCTATTTTCTCGTCCTCGCTCAGCAGCCAGGTCAGGTGCGTGACTTGCTGGTGATGCAACAGGTTGGGCTGCGTGAACTGGTGCCGCAGCAGGGGCGCGGCAAACGTTTTGTCCTTGTGCAGGTAGGCTGACCGCGACCAGGCCCGCAGTAGCAGGCTCGCCCATTCGGTGGCTTCGGCCAGGCTCAGGAGCTCCTCGGCCGATACTTGCAGGTGTGCGGCCCAGCGGCTGTGGGGCAGCAGCGTGAGCAGCTGGCCCAGCTGGCCGGCCCGCTCGCCGCCCTCGAACTGGTCGTCTTTCTGCTCGATGCCGTCGGCCAGCCAGGTTTTATCCCAGGTTTCGGGCAGGGCTACTTCCAGCTTGTTGCGGCCAATCAGGGGGCGTTTCAGGGTGAGCAGGGGGGCGGCGCGCTGCCACAGCCGTTCCACCAGGGCCGAATGGGGCAGCGGTGCCAGCAGCGGCACCACCGTTTGCCGCACCTCCTTGCTTTTCGAGCCCAGGTAGGTGGCCAGCAGGAGTTCGTCGGCTCCGGTCACGGTGTGCTGTAGCTCGGCCAGCAGGGCCGCCTGGGTGGCCGCGCGTTCGGTGGGCAGCGCGGCGGTCAGCAGCTGCCGGGCCTGTTCGGGGTCCGACTCGTGGAGCCGCTGGATGAAGAAGCGACGCTCGTGCAGGGTCCCCGTTTCCCAGGTCGCCAGGTCTTGCGAGGGGTGCACGTTGGCCAGCACCGGCTGCCAGTCGGGGTTTTGCTGCGCCAGCCAGTGGCCCCGCTCGCCCAGGATGGCCGACAAGGTGCCCGGCAGGTGCAGCCGCAAATCCGAATTGCCGAGCGCAGCCACCAGCAGCACCGGCGGTATCAGGCGCTGGTGCTCCACCATCAGCGTCCAGTAATCGGTGCGAAAAGCGGAATAGCGGTTGCCGGCCAGCAGGGCCCGGAAACACTCCGTGCCGAGGGGCCCCAGCGGCACCCGGCTTTCGGCGGGAGCGGGGGCCGGCGGTGGCGGGGCGGCAGCGGGCCGGAAGCCGGCTTTCTGCAGCACGGCCAGGGTGCCCGCCGCCAGCAGGAGTTGTTGCTCAGCGCCGTCGGCATCGGCAGTGCCAGTTGACGGTGGCGAGATGGCTGTGCCGCTCTGCCGGGTGCCGAGCAGGGCGGTACGCAGCAGCTGGGCAGGGGAGGGAAGCGGGAATTGGCCGGGTTCCACCGCTGCTTGCTGCAGTTGGGGCCGGTTATCGGGGCCCTGACTGGAGGAGGTTTCCACGGCTCTGGCTGTTCCGGCCCAGCTGCTTAAAGGACGGAAGGCCCGGCCGTCCCATTCGCCAAAGAGGGTGAGCGGGTGGCCGCCGCTTTGGGCCAGCAGCTGCCAGGGCACATCCTCATCGGCGAAGCGCAGGGGCAAAGCCCCGTCTTCGGGATGGTGCAGGAGCCAGCGGCCATCGGGCTGCCGCGTTGGCAGGACCTGGGCCAGGGTGGCGGGCCACTCGCGCAGCCAGGGCTGGCGGGCCAGGGCGCTGGCGTAATCATTCAGCAACTGGCTGATGGACTGGCCGGGCGGCACCACGGTTTCCGGCACCGTACCGTCAAACTTTACGTTGACCGGGGCGGCCCGCAGCGGCAGCAGGCCGGGATAGAAAACCAACTCGCCCAGATATGCGCCGTGTGGAATAAACGGCGTGTTGAACGGCTGCCCGCCGAACGAAAACTCCAGCACCAGCGCCGTTTGGCCGGTTTTGCGGCCGTGCAGCCAGGTGCGGCGGGCCGTCAGGCGGTCCTCTTCCCAGCGGAATTGGCCCAGCACGCGCCAGGAGTCGGCCACGGGCGTGGCGTTGGCGAGTAAGTCCTCTTTTTTCAGGTTGATGCCGACTTGCTGGAGTACCTCGGCCCGGGCATCGGGGGCAAGATTGGGGAGGTTCTGGAAGGTGCGGGTCAGCAAATACAATTCGCCGAGGCGGCCCAGCAGGCGCGGGGGCCAGTCGGCGTGGGCGTGGCGCAGGGTGGCCAGCTCGCGCAGGGTGGCGGCCAGGCCGGGCAGCTGGTGGTCGACCAGCCGGGCGGCCTGGCTTTCCCAAAATTTTGGCGGCTGCTTGTCGAGCGTGGCGAGGCCGGCGCGCATCAGGTCTTCGAGCCAGGCTATGAGGTCTTCGGCCCCGGCGGCCATGCGGGCGAGGCGCTTGGGGTCGACGGCTGGCGTTGTTTGACTTTGAAGCGGCGTTTCAACGGCCGCCGTTTCCTCCCTAACAAACGGAGAGACCGGGCTTGCTTCGTCGGCCAGTAATTCAGTTGCTACAGTCGCTTTAGAAACTTTAGAAGCGGGTTTTTCAGCCTTTTTCTCTTGGCTTTGCTGGCGTTTTTCCAGCCACTCGGCCAACCAGGCAGGTGGCGTATTGCCACCAAAAAGCTCCGGCTGGCGGGCCATGAGTAGGATCAGGCCCGCGCCGTGCTTGCAGGGAAAAACCCGGCTGGGGCAGCTGCACTTGAAGGCCGGCTCCGTCAGGTCGATGCCGGTGAGGTAGGGCTTGGAGCCGCTGCCGGCGCAGTCGCCCCAGGCTGCCGTTTCGGTGCGGCCCAGATTGGCCCATTTGGCGGGTTTCAGCAGCTCCTGGCCCCGTTTGAGGGTGCCGGGGGCGGTGATGAGGGCGAGGGCTTGCGCTTCAGAATAGGAAATCATGCGGGGCGGGGCAGGCACCAAAAGTATGTAGCACATGCTTTAGCTTGTGCGGTACCAGGCAATTCGATTTCGCAACGGCACAAGCTGAAGCATGTGCTACAGCCCCACGCCCCAGTTTCACGCAAAAAAGTCGTCCGGGTCGGCTTGGCTCAGGTACTTGCGCAGGGACGACAGCGTACCGAAATATGGCAGCACGCAGGCCAGAAACTCCTCGGCAATGGCCGGGCTGGCGGCGTAGGCCACAAACGTGTGGCCGCTGTCGGCAAACTCTATTTCATCGAGCAGCGCGGGTTGGTGCTCTTCGATGATGGTTTCGAGGTGCTCGGCCCAGGAAGCCGCCGTGCCGCCGAAGCCGAAGTGCTGAAATAGGGCGTAATAATCCTCCAGCCCGCCCACATCAGCAAAAATCACCAGTTGGTACTCGGGCGAAATGGGAGGCGGGGCGGGGGCGAGCTGAAACGGAAAAGTGGCCGACATGGGCCAAAAGTACGCCTACCGGCGCCGGCGCAACGCCACCACCAGCCCCACACACAGCACGGCGAGGCCGGCAATGAGGGCATCGCGCACGAAATGGCCCTGCTTGGCTTCGGCCACTTCGGCTTCGAGGTCGCGCTGGCGGGCCAGTTGCTGCTTTTCGCGCTGGCGCAGGTTTTCGGTTTCGTTGGTGAGCTCGGAGAGGCGCTGGGCAGTCAGGTTGCGGTCGTCGCGCGAGCTGGTTTCGAGGTGGGTGGTGGTTGCGGCCAGGCGCACGGAATTGGTCTGAGCCGCCTGGGCGGTGCGGTTGAGCACGTCCACAATCTGCTGGTCCTTATCCACGATGCCTTGCAGGGCTTCTACCACTTCCTCTAAGTCTTTTTTGGAGGGCTTGTTGCCGAACAGGCTGTGGCGCTGGGCGCTGGCGGCCGTGTAGCGGTCGGTCAGCGCTTTGCGCTCGGCCAGCAGGCCGGGCAGGGGCGAATCCGGGGTGATGGCCGGTGTCTGGGCGGCCGTGGCCAAACTCCAAAAAAGCCCGCCACTGAGTACCAGGGAGCGAAACAATGGGCGGCGGGTGGTTATTTGCAAACTGTCAACCAAGGGAAACAAGGACGTACGCATGAAGAAAATTCAACTAATGAAAAAAGGCAGCCTCTTATTGCTCGGGGCGCTGAGCGTGTGGAGCTGCGAAACGGCCCGACCCAAAACGCCGCCCACCTACGGCGGCGCGGCATCGGAAGGCCTCTACGAAAAAGGCGGCAGCGGCGTGCTGCCCTTCCTGATTCAGGCCACCAGTTCGGACGATACCTACGGCTTTACGGCAAACAACCCGGTGCGGGTCGGCGGCGGGCGCGAAGCCGGCGTGCGCAACCAGCAGCGCTACCTCAACGCCCTGCTGGGCCCCAGGGGCGAACCCATTAATTACGAGCACGAAGGCAACTGCTGCGCGTTTAAGATTGGGGATGGCGGCATCGACAACGAAGGCCAGCTCGACGTGTATTCCATCACTTGGAAAGGACAGAAGCAGCCCCTCAAACTCTACCTGAATATGTACGAGGAAGGCCCGCTGGCCGCCCCCGTGGGCCTGAGCGCCGCCCGCTAGCCCAGCCGGCAGCGGGCCGGCCGGAGCCGGAAAACCGTTACTTTTATAAGTCCGGCCGCTATTTCTCTACCTTCCGATGCCCACCCGCTACTACTCCCGCCTCGCCGCGCTGGCCGCCGACCCCGCCGCCGCGCCCGCCGACCAGCTCCCCAAGCTGCGCAAGCTGCTCGAAACCGTGCTGCGCGACGACTGCAAGGCCCGCGAAGCCCCGTTTATCGACCTCAACCAGGCAATCGGCCAGGCCGCCTACACCCATGAGTTGCCCGCCGCCCTGCGCCAGCAGCTCCAAGCCCTGCGCCTAGCCGCCAACCTGGTGGTGCACGAAAGCTACGCCGGCACCCGCGCCGAAACGGCCCAGGGCTTCGCGGCGGTGGCGGCGCTGGTGCTACACCTCACCGGCGCGGCCTACGCCGGTCCCGCGCTGCCCCGGATAGTGGCTGAAACTGCCGCGCCCACCGAAACGGCAGAAATAGCCGGTACCGCTGCGGCCCACATTCCCGAAGCCGCCGCCAGCACCACTTGGCGCGTGCGGGTGCTGCACGCCGACCTGGCCACCGGCGCGCTCACCGTCGAGATGGCCGCGCCCGCCGATGGCCGCCCCGCCGGTCCCTTCGGTCTGCTGCTGCCCGCCGCCTATGAAAACGTGCTGCCGCTGGCCGCCGCGCTGCATCCCACGCTGCACCTCATCGGCCCGGTGCTGCTGGCCGATGGCAGCGTGCGCGCCCGCCGCGTAGTGCTGGAGCCCGACTACCTCATCAGCGTCACCACCATTGCCGAATGCGCCCAGCGCGACGGCACCATCCCCGAATGGGCGCTGCTGAACGCCTTTTTACCCGATGAAACCTCGCGCCCGCTGGTACTCGGAAACCTGGTGAACCTGCTGCTTGATGAGGAAGTGAGCCACGCCGGCCGGCAGGAAGAACTGAAGTCGAAACAGGAAGCCGCCGCAAAACGGCAGCAGCGGGAGCGGCTGGCGAAGCTGGCCGGCCACGCCATTGCCACCGCCGAGCCGGAAGCGGCTTCTGAAATGGCTAATTCGGAGGCTGCGGGTAACTCCCAATTCGAACTAACAACTGACAACGAACAACCGACACCGAAAGAATTCGACCTGGAAACGTTCTTCCGGGGCCGGCTGTTCCGCTCGGCCCCGCTCTCGCTCAGCACCCTGCCCGAGTTTCAGACCCGCACCGGCGTGCCCGAACTGCTGAACGACCTGCGCCGCCACCACCGCACTCTGCGCGAAACCCGCGCCCTGGGCTTCGTGGCCGCCAGCCGCACTGGCTACCAGCAGGAACCTCTGCGTCTGGCCGACTGCTTCCTCGAACCCACCTTCCTCTCGGCCACCTACGGCTTGCAAGGGCGGCTCGATTTGCTGCACGAAAGCAGCACCGGCTACGACCTGATTGAGCTCAAAAGCTCGACCAAAGTGCCCCACGCCGAGCCTTGGACCAACCACGCCGCCCAGGCCCAGCTCTACCGTCTGCTCCTGGAATCGGTATTCGGGGCCGATGGTGAAACGGCTGGCCGGGGCCGCACCAGCATTCTGTACTCCAACGCGGCCAGCGGCCAGCCCGCCGTGCGCCGCGTCGACCAGGACCAGGACCTGATTGACCGCTTGCTCTCGGCCCGCAACCAGCTCGTGGGTACCGAACTGCAGCTGGCCCGCGCCACCGGCCCGCGCCAGACGGCCCACCTGCTGGCACCCGTGCTGCACCCCAACCTCATGGCCCTGCCGCCCTTCGGCAAAGCCAAAGCCGAAAAAGTAGCCAACGCCTGGGCCGCCGCCGACCCCGTGGAGCGCGCCTACTGCCTGGAGCTGGCCCGCTTTTCGGCCCGCGAAATGCGCCTCACCCTGCTCGGCGACGAAGCCCGCCCCGGCGATGCCGGCGGCCAGGCCGGCCTCTGGCTATTGCCCCAGGCCCGCAAGTATCAAAATTTCAGCCTGCTCGATGACCTGGAGCTAATCGAAGACCACAGCGGCGCACCCGATGATGCCCGCGACAGCCTCGGCCCGCACCTCATTTTCCAGCGCCCGGCCGGGGGCCGCGAAGTCAATTTCCGCGCCGGCGACACGCTGATTCTCTACCCACGCCGCCGCAACTCCCGCGAAACCGCTGCCGCTGAGGCTTCCGAAGTAACGGCAGTTTCTAACTCAGCCGAAGCCAACCCACCAGCCCACCAACCCACCAACCCACCAATCCACCAGCTCAGCGTCCTCGACGCGCAAGTAGTAAAAGTCGTCCTCGCCGAAGACCTCGGGGCCGATGGCCGCGTGGTGCTCAGCGTGCGCAACCGCCGCATGGCCCCGCGCTACCTGCTGGGCCACTCGCACTGGGCCCTGGAGCCCGATACCTACGACACCTTCCGGCGCGAGTGGGCAGGCCTCTCGTCCTTCCTCAGCCTGAGCCCGGAGCGCCGCAAGCGCCTGCTGGCCCGCACCGGCCCGCGCGAGCCGGAGGGCTGGAACCCCGCCGCCGCGCCTGCCACCACGGCCCCCGAAGTAGTGGCCCGTGCCCTGGCCGCGCCCGACTGGTTCGTGCTCTGCGGCCCGCCCGGCACCGGCAAAACCCGCAGCGTACTGCGCGAGCTGGCCGAAAATCTCTACAAAGAAGACAAGCAGGTGCTGCTGGCCGCTTACACCAACCGCGCCGTGGACGAAATCTGCGAGCAGCTGGTGGAAGCTAAACTGCCGTTTATTCGGGTCGGTTCACGGTTGGGCACGTCGCCGCAGTACCGGCCGTATCTGCTCGATGCCATGATTGCCGACTGCGGCAGCCGCCAAACCGTGCGCGCCCGCCTCACGGGCACGCCTTTTTACGTGGGCACGGTGGCAAGCCTGCTGGGCAAGCCGGAGTTATTTATGCTCAAGCAGTTCGACGTGGCCGTGGTGGATGAAGCCAGCCAGGTGCTGGAATCGCCGATGCTGGCGCTGCTGGCTAAGGTGAAGAAGTTCATTCTCATCGGCGACCACCGCCAGCTGCCCGCCGTGGTGGCCCAGGAGCCCGAAACCAGCGCCGTGGCACCGGAAGTAGCCGATTTGCTGCGCGAAAACCTTGGCCTCACCAACCTGCGCAACTCCTACTTCGAGCGCCTGTTCCGCCGCGCCGAGGCCCACTGGCCCCACGCCCACGGCACCCTCGCCGACCAGTACCGCATGCATCAGGAGCTGGCCGTGCTCGTCAACCAAGACTTTTACGAAGGCCAGCTGCGCTGCCCACAGCCCTGGCAGGCCGCCCCGATGGACCGCACCGCCTGGCCCGCCGGGACTGATGATTTCACGGCCGCGCTGCGCCGCCAGCGAGTGGTTTTTGTGCCCACCCAGCGCCAGCCCGAGGATTTGTCCATGAAGGAATCGGCCCAGGAAGCCGAGCTGGCCGCCCGCGCCGCCGCCTACGTGGCCCAAGGCTACGGCCCCGATTTTAACCCCGAAACCACGCTCGGCATCATCGCCAGCTACCGCAATCAAGCGGCCCGCATCCGCGCGCGGCTGGCCCAGTTGGCCCGCGAGCTGGCCCTGCCCGCCCTCGCCCAAATCAGCGTTGACACCGTGGAGCGCTACCAGGGCAGCCAGCGCGAGGTCATCATCGTGAGCTTCTGCTGCCACCACGAGCACCAGCTGGAGCTCATGGTATCGCCCGACGAAACCGGGCAGGTCGACCGCAAGCTCAACGTGGCCCTCACCCGCGCCCGCCAGCAGCTCGTGCTGCTCGGCAACGCGGAAATGCTGAGCCGCGCCCCCCACCACGCGGCCCTGCTGGCCCGGGTGCGGTAGCGCGGCTCCGCGTCATCCGTTTATTAACCCGTTCTACTTGATATCCACCACTTCCACCTCGAAGCGCAAGGCTGTATTGGGGCCGATGCTGGTGGAAGCGCCCTGCACGCCATAGGCCAGCGCCGACGGCAATAGCAGCTCTGCCTTGTCGCCTTTGTGCATCAGGGCAATGCCCTCTTCAAAGCCCGTAATCAGCTGGCCGCGCCCAAAAGTGAAGGTTGTCGGCGTGTTGTTGCGCAAGGACGAGGCATCGAACACCGTACCGGTGGCATCAAACAAATGGCCGGTGTACAGCATCGTAACCGTGTTGCCAATGGTCGGCCGCACGGCGCTGGCGTTGGTCGTAACGGGCAGAAAGTAGAGTCCGGAAGCCTGTTTCTGAGCAGTGGTAATGTTTTTGGCGCTCAGGTAGCTCGTAATCAGGTTGTCATCATACACCGGCACGTTCACTACTTCCACCTCGAAGCGCAGGACCGAATTTGCCGGAATGCTGCCTACCGCCTTCGTGCCGTAGGCCAGCCCGGAAGGTATCAGAAACTCTGCCTTATCGCCCACGTGCATCAGGGAAACCCCTTCATCAAAGCCGGGAATAACCTGGTTCGCGCCCACCACAAAGGTCAACAGGGGGTTGCTGTGCTTGGAAGAAGCATCGAACACCGTGCCAGCCGCATCCAGCAAATGGCCGGTGTACAGCACCGCCACCGAGGAGCCGATGGCCACTTTAGCAGCCGCAGGGTTCGTGCTGACCGGGATAAACTGCAGGCCGGAAGGCTGTTGCTGAGCGGTGGTAATATTTTTGGAAGCCAGGTACTTGGTGATGGTTTCCTGGTCAACCCCGCTGTAATCCACGACTTCGGGGTCATCCTTCTTGCAGGCGGTGGTGAACACGCCGGCACCGGCCAGCATCATCAATAAGAACAGGCGCGTAAATACGGCGGAAAAATAGGATTTCATAGGCTGGTTTTTGGGAGTAAAAATAGGGCATTAAGGTCCGTAGAACATGAATTTGCTATCCGGCGTTCGCGTTTTTTGCTAGGGCAATGGCCCGCGCGGTCGCAACTTTCCCCAGCCGAATTGAGCTTAAGCCGGCCTCAAGACCCAGCATCAGCCCTATTCCCAGCGTGTAGGCCAGCAGGTCGACCCACTCAAACTGGCTGCCCAGCACGATGCGCGCCACCCGCGAATGCTGCCAGCCCAGCCAGCTCAGCAGGTGTACATATTGTAATGTCTCAATTAGATAAGCCGTGAGCAGCACCCCCAAGGCCACTTTCCCCGGCGCGGCCGTCAGCATACCCCGGGCGAGGCAATAGAGGAAAATGGTGGCCAGAAAATCGCCGGCGTAGGGCCGAATGATTTTATCATGTATGTACAAGGCGATAAAAACTTCCAGCAGGAATAATAAGCTGGCTGCCAGTAAATAATGCTTCCGAATGCGAATCATGCGACGATTAAAACCGATGTGTGTAATCAACCGTGGCGCATCGGGCACCGGCGAGCCTGCTGCATGGCCACCGCCGGCTCGGCCAGCATCACCGGAGCCGCGTCCAGCGCCTGAATCCGGTACAGATATTCCGTCGGCAGCATGGCATTCTTCGCCGACTGGCTCACCCGCCAGCGCCGCGTAAGGCGGTAGAAAACCACGGCTGGGCTTATGAAAACACCGACTGGTAATTGCAAAAGCTGCCGCACCCGGGCTGGCACCACCAGCCCCTGCACCAGCCGCAGCAGCCGGTAGCGCGGCCCGCCCAGGTGGCGTCGGTATTGAAAATACAAGTCTGCGGTGTAATTGCTGGCGGCCGTGTCGCGGGCTAGGTGCAGCTCGCGGGCGGCCCGCCATTCGGCGTAGGAGGTAGGCAAATCGGGCACGCCCATCCGCCGTCCCACGCGGCAAAACACCGCCACAATCTCCTCGCGCTCGGCCTCGGTCAGGGGCCGTTCCAGCACCTCAAAAGCCCGCATGGAGTAGCCGATGAGCATAAACAGCACGTCGCGGTAGGCCCAGGCCGGAATGGCCTGCCCCCGGCGCGCCTCCACCGCCGCGTGGATGGCGGCAATGCTGTCGATGGCCCGCTCGGCCCCGGCGCGGTCGGCAAACACGATACGGCGGGCGTATTCAACCGTGGAAAAGAGCCGCGCCAGCGGGTCGGCGGGCAGGCGGCCGGTGAAGTAGAGCCAATCCACCGCCTTGTTGAGAGCGAACTCGGCTGCCGCCCCGGCAAAGATGAACAGCACCGTATCGGCAGTGCCCCAGATGCGGCGCACGATGGAATTGGGGGCTACGAAGTAATCCATGTTGTATTGCTGACGGAGGTAAAATCAGAACACCGGGCGGAGGTCTGATAATTCTGGTGCAAATTTATGAAGAACTTTGTAATTCAAAGTAAACTTCCCGAATTGGCTTGATATGAGTAGGGAGCGGGGCCTGCCCCCGCCCGTCGTTGAACAGCTACTTAAGCCTCGTTCAACGACGGGCGGGGGCAAGCCCCGCTCCCTACACCTTGTTTCTATTGCGGCTGCAAATCAGATTTTAGCCTTCCCAATCCGGCTCAGCTATCTGCTGAGCAAGTCGGGCACCGCCTTTCCAACTGTCGCCACCTTCGGCCGCTTGTAGAAATACAGTATCAGCAGCGGCAGCAGCGTCAACTCGGCCACCACGCCGAACAGCAGCGTCAGTCCAATCAGCAGCCCGACGTAGAACGTGCCATCGAACTTCGAGAACAGCAGCGTGGAGAAGCCGCCCACCAGAATGAGCGAGGTGGTAATAACGGCCTTGCCGGCCAGCAGATACGTGTAGCGCACCGCCTTGAAGATGTCCGGTTCCTTGCCCAGGGTGAGCCGCAGCTTGCTGATAAAGTGAATGGTGTCATCAACCGCGATGCCGAAGGCGATGGTGAAAATGATGCTCGTGCTCACCTTCATGTTCACGCCGGCCAGGCCCATCACGCCGGCCACGATGATGATGGGCAGCAGGTTGGGAATGAGCACCACAATGGTCATGCGGAAGGATTTGAACAGCGCCAGCACGATGAGCGTGACCATCGCCACGTCGATGGCCATGCCCTGAATCATGTTCAGGGTCAGGTTTTCGTTGTTTTTGTCGATGAGGTTGGACGAGCCGGTGAGGCGGGTGCGCAGCACGGTGCTGTCGGTGCTGGTGCGCAAGTAGCGGCGCAGGGCGGCGTTCAATTTGTCGGCCCGGATGCTGCCCACGTCGGCCATGCGGCCGGTGAGGCGGCCGGCCGAGCCATCGGGCAGGGCCAGGGCGCTGAACTCGGGCCGCTTGCGGAACTGCCGGAGCTTGCCGCGCAGACTGCGCAGTTCCAGCGTGTCGGCGGGCAGGCGGTAGTCGGCCAGGCCGCCGCCGTGCAGGGCCTTGCGCACCGATTTCACCAGTGTGACGGGCGAGGCCGCGAAGCGCAGGCCGTAAGTATTCGCCAGATAGCCTTCGATTTGCTCGGTCTGGCGTAGCACCCCCAGGTCGTAGATGTCGCGGCCGGATGCGGGTTTCAGCTCCAGCTCAAAGGGCCGCACGCCGGCAAACTGCCGGTCGAAAAAGGCGAAATCCTGCCGCACCGGGTCGCTTTTGGAAAGGTCATCGAGCAGCGAGGAGTTGATGTGCACCCGCGTGGCCAGCCCGATGGAGGCCGCCAGCACCAGCCCGCTCAGCGTAAATATCAGCCGCCGCCGCACCAGCACCTGCCGAAACAATCGCCCCAGCACGCCGTCCCAGCTGTGGCCCTGGCGGCGCGGCTCGCGCAGTTGGGGCTTGCCCAGCAGCACCAGCATGGCCGGCAGCAGCGTGAAACTGAGAATAAAGGCCAGAATAACGGCAATGCCCGTGAACAGCCCGAAGTTGTGAATGGGCCGAATCGTACTCGTCATCAGCGTGAAAAAGCCCAGGCTGGTAGTGAGCGCCGACAGCCCTGACCCAAACCCCGATTCCTTAATCGTGACGCGCAGCGCGTCCTTCTTGCTGGCCCCGTAGCCTAATTCACTCACGTAGCGGCTGATGATGTGAATGGTGTCGCTCATGCCCACCACAAACAGCATGAGCGGGAGCAGGGCCGTCATCAAATCGATGCTGACCCCGAACGCGGCCATGATGCCCAGGCCCCACAAAATGGCCCCCAGCACCACCACCAGCGGCAGCACCACGCCCCACCACGTCCGAAACGTGAGCCACAGCAGCCCCGTCACCAGCAGCACCGACAGCGACATAAACACCACCAATTCCCACTTCAGCCGGTCCACAAATACGGATTGCGCCACGATGCGCCCCGCGAAATGCACCCGCTCCTCGGGAATGTGCAGGCGGGCCAGGCCGGCACGCAGGTTGGTGAACAACGTGTCGCCGGGCGGCTTTTCGAGGTCGGGCGTGAGCTGGAGCACCAGGGCCAGTGCGCGGGCATCGGGGCTGAACACGTTGCCGATGAGGCCGGGCGTGTGGTAAATCAGGACGGAGTCGGCGGCGCGGCGGGCGGGGTCGGCGCGGTAGGCGTCGGGGTGCAGGTAGGGGAGGCTGAACACGCCGAGGCCCTCCACCACGGTGTTGGCCAGCGTGGTGGGCGAGGTAACGTGTAGCACGTTCTTTTGCCGGGCGGCCAGGCGGGTCAGAGAATCAACCTGGGCCAGAAAAGCGGGGTCGAACACGGTGCGGCCGGCCGGGGCTTCGAGGCCCAGCAGCAGGTAGTCGTTGTCGTTGCCGAAGCGCTGGGTGTAGCCCTGGTAGTAGTCCAAGTCGGGGTCGCCGGCAGGGTAGAAGTCGTTGAAATTGTAGTTGAACCGTAGCTGGGCGACGAAGAAAGCGCTCAGGGCCGTGAGCAGGCCCAGCACGAGCAGGGTGGTATGGGCGTAGCGACGAAGGGACATCGGAGGGCCCCCGCGCCCGGCCCCCGCCGGGCGGGACCCGGACGGGCGGCAATTCGTGAGCAAAAAGGAGAATCAAACTTCCATACGCCCCACCCCTCAAAATGTGCGGCAGCGGTGTATCTTAGAGCCTGAAAACCGTGCGTTTTCCCCTTTTGTTTCCCCTCACCCCACTTCGTTTATCATGAAAAATACCCTGCTCGCCCTCGCCCTGTTTGCCTTCGCCGGCACCACCGCTTTCGCCCACGACGGCCACGACAAAGACGGCAAAAAAGGCAAGAAAGAAACCTGCACCAAAGACATGAAGGCTTCGTGCACCAAAGACATGAAAGGTGGCATGGCCGGCGGCTCGTGCTGCATGAAAGGCGGCAAAACCGCCAGCGTGAAGCCCGCCGCCAAGTCGGAGGCTGCCGCCAAGCTCTAATCACCGCCGGCTCCGGCCGCCGCTGAGAACCAAAAAAGCCGCTTCGGAAACGAGGCGGCTTTTTTATTATCCAGAAATTCATAAGTTTACCCAGTTTTCTACCAACCCCAAAATTTATGGAGCTTATTGACCAACTGACTAATCTGGCATCGCGCGCTCAGAAGCAGATTACGCATATTCAGACCGAAGAAGCCACGAAAACAGCGCTGGTAATGCCGTTTATCAATGCTCTCGGCTATAATGTGTTTGACCCTACGGAAGTTGTGCCAGAGTTTATTTGCGATATCGGCACGAAAAAGGGTGAGAAAATTGACTACGCCATTATGCGCGATGGCAAACCAATCATTTTAATTGAGTGCAAACACGTTGGCAGCGACCTCAATATCAACCATGCCAGCCAGTTATTTCGGTATTTCCACGTAACCGAAGCGCGGATTGCAGTTCTCACCAATGGACTTGTGTACCGGTTGTTCACCGATTTGGAACAGCCAAATAAGATGGATGAGCGGCCTTTTCTGGAATTCGACCTCGCCAGCTTCAATGAGAACGATGTTGCTGAAATCAAAAAACTCAGTAAAGCCAGCTTCAACATTGAGGATATGCTTTTTGCCGCATACAACCTCAAATACATGCGGGCTTTCAAAAAATATTTTGAAGAGCAATTCACCCAGCCGTCGGCCGATTTTATAAACTTCGTTTCGAAGCAGGTGTACGAAGGTGTGTTAACTCCCAAGCTCAAAGAGCAATTCAGCATCTTGGTGCATCGCTCGTTTCATCAGTTTCTGAATGACAAAATATCCATGCGATTGCGGTCAGCAATGATTGATACCAGTGGGCAGAGCTTATTGGTGAACGACGTGCCGGCAGCACCAGTAATGGAACCGACGGTTGGAACTGATACAGATGGCAAGGAAAAAGATATTGAAACGACTGTTGAGGAGACGGAAGGCTTCATGATTGTGCGAGCCATCCTCCGTAAAACCGTTCCGGTTAATCGGGTGGTAATGCGGGACGTGCAATCCTACTGCGGCATTTTGTTGGATGATAATAACCGTAAGCCCATCTGTCGGCTTCATTTCAACAGCAGCAAAAAGTATGTGACGCTGTTTGACATTGAAGGAGGTGAACGAGTCGATATTACCTCGCTCGATGACTTGTATGGCATGGCTTCCCGGATTCGAGCCGCCGTGCAGAAACATGAAACGAAAGTGGCTGTTTAGTTAGTCATTGGCTTTTATACAGATGAGGAAAGCTGCCTGAACGGGCAGCTTTCTTTATTTTTGAGGGCACCGTTACGTCCCCACCCCATGCGCCAATACCAAGCCCTGCTTCGCCAAATCCTCGACACCGGCACCGTGAAAACCGACCGCACGGGCACCGGCACGGTGTCCATTTTCGGCCCGCAAATGCGGTTCAACTTGGCCGAGGGCTTCCCGCTGGTGACCACCAAAAAGGTGCATTTGAAGAGCATCATCCACGAATTATTGTGGTTCCTCAAGGGCGATACCAACATTGCCTACCTCAAGGAGCACGGCGTAAAAATCTGGGATGAGTGGGCTGATGCCAACGGCGACCTCGGCCCCGTGTACGGCCACCAGTGGCGCTCCTGGCCCGACGGCCACGGTGGCCACATCGACCAGATTGCGCAGATTATCCAGCAGCTCAAGACCCAGCCCGACTCGCGCCGCATCCTCGTTTCGGCCTGGAACGTGGCCGAATTGCCCGAGATGAAATTGCAGCCTTGCCACGCCCTGTTCCAGTTCTACGTGGCCGATGGCAAGCTCTCGTGCCAGCTCTACCAGCGCTCGGCCGACGTGTTTCTGGGCGTGCCGTTCAACATTGCCAGCTACGCGCTGCTCACCCTCATGGTGGCCCAGGTGACGGGCCTGCAACCCGGCGAGTTCATCTGGACCGGCGGCGACACTCACCTCTACAGCAACCACCTCGACCAAGCCCGCCTGCAGCTGGAGCGCGAGCCCCATCCGCTGCCCCAGATGCACATCAACCCGGCCGTGACGGATATTTTCGGGTTTCAGTACGAAGACTTCAAGCTGGAAAACTACGAGCCGTGGCCGGCCATCAAAGCGCCGGTAGCCGTATAGGCGGCACATGAGAAATGGCGCGCTGGGAATGATGTTGGGGGGATGCGCGCTGCTGGCGGCCGGCCCGGCCCGGGCGCAATATGCCGCGCCGGGCTTCCCCATGCTGCCGCAGGGCCGCCTGCCGGTGGTGAAGGCTCCCGCAAAACTGCAGTCGCCCATCCTGCCGCGCTTCTGGCACGAGGCCGACCCCGGCAAGCTGGCGGCGGGCCGCACGGAGTTTTTCGCTTTCGTATCGGAGCACGCCAAATTCCCGGACGGGGCCAAGCCCACCGCCGCGCAACCCAGGGCCCCGCTGCCCACCGGCCGCCTATTGGTGCGCGTGCTGGTGCGGCCCGATGGCTCGGTGCGCCAGCCGCCCCGCGTGATGCGGCGCGAGCTGGCCCTGCCCGAAAGCGCCTACCCGCCCAGCGCCATTCAGGCTCTTGATGCCGAGGCGCTGCGGGTGCTGGGGGCCTTGCGCTTCGTGCGTTCCAAATCGGCGCAGGACTCGCTAATTGTGCCCATGCGCTTTATTGAGCAATAATGGGCGGCCGATAGGGCTGCATCAAACCGTTGATGCCAGCGCGCTCCATAAAGCATCAATTAACGGGCTCGAATCAGAGAAAGTAGCGTCGGCTACTTGCCGAATCACCCGTAGGGCCGCCACGTTGGCCGTGAAAACGGCATCGGCTGCTAGAAGAGCTTCTGGCTCAAATAACCCTTCGGAACACTGAATGCCTGCCGCCTGCGCCGCCCGGAGCACCTGCGCCCGGCGCACGCCCGCCACGCAACCGGTTTCAAGCGCGGGCGTGAACAGCACCTCACCCTTCACCCAGAAAATAGCCGCCGCACCCGCCTCAGCTACGTGTCCGCCAGCATCACAAAGAATGATTTCATCCAGCCCGCGCTGCTGCCGCTCGTGGGCGGCACGCACATAGAGCCACGCCTGCGGGCCTTTGCAAAAGCTCAGGGGAGAGAAAATAGAATGGGTTTCCAGCGCGAAATCGGCTTTGGCGATGGGCGTTTCATCCGGCACGAAGGATTCGGCGGTAGCCAGCCATTCGGTGGCCCCGGTGTTGGGGGTGTAGCGGCCGCCGCCGGCGCGCCAGAGCTGCAGGCGCAGGCGGGCGGCGGGCAGGTGGCTGGCGGCGGCAAGGCGGGCCAGGGCGGTTTCGAGGGCTTCTGGCGTGGCGAGCGCGGGGGGCAGGGTGAGGTAGAGGGCGGCGGCGGCCCGGTGCATGCGCTGGCAATGGTCGGCGGCGAGGCGCAGGCGGTTGTCGGCGAAAATCAGGGTTTCGAAAAAGCCATCGCCGAAGGCCAGGCCCCGGTTGGGCAGGGGCAGGGCGGCGGTGGGCAGCAGGTGGTTGTTGAGCAGCAGCATGGGGCGCAAGGTAGGGCCGGCCGCCGGCCCAGGCCCACAAAAAAAAACGGACGAGCCCGTGGGCCCGTCCGTTTTTGGCTGATGACAACCGGAGTAACTTATTGCACCTGCACGCGGCGGGTCACCAGGCCTTCGGCATAGGTCACGCGCAGCACGTAGTTACCGGCAGGTAGATTTTCAATGGCCATATTGGCCGGGGCGATGCCGTTGAAAGACTGGTGACGCACGGTGCGGCCCAGCACATCGAGCAGGTCGAGGGCCTCAGGGTGGGCGCTGGCGTCGGGGGCCACGGTGAGAGTGGTGTGAGCGGGCACGGGCCAGGCTTCGGTGTGGTCGGCCACGGCCTGCGGGGCCTGCACGTGCAGCACGTTGCTGGCCGTGAGGCGGGCCAGGGCCATGGCCGGCTGGCCGTTGATGGTGGTGAAGCTGCCGCCCACCATCAGGGTGCCATCGGGCTGCACCAGCAGGGCGCGTACGGTGCTGTTGGGCACGGCAGTGGCCGCAAATGTGGCATCGGCGGCCCCGGTGGGCAGCAGGCGGCCCAGGTTGGCGGGCAGGCCGGTACCGGTGAACGAGCCGCCCACCAGAATGCGGTTGTTGGGCTGCACCAGCAGCTTATACGCGGTGCCACTGAAGGCGGGCGGGGTAAAGCCGGTGTCGTGGGTGCCGTCGGAGTTGAGGCGGGCCAGGCTGCTGCGGGAAGTGCCGCCCACGGCCGAAAACAGCCCGCCGACCACTACTTTGCCATCGGCCTGCACGGCCATATCGTTCAAGCCCGAATTGACGGCAATGGTGGTAATGGGCGTTTGGACGAAGCTGGCATCCTGCGCGCCGGTGCTGCCTAGGCGAAGTACGGTTCGGTAAGAAGTTCCGCTTGTGGGCGTGTAGTTGCCGGCTATCAGCAGCTTGCCATCGGGCTGTAGCGCCAGCGACTGCAAATAAGCAAGGCGCCCCGAGCTCAGCGTTGGCACAAATGACGCATCGGCCGAGCCATCAGTCATCAGCCGCCACAGGCTGTTGTTGAGAGTACTGGCGTTGTTGCTACCCACCAGTACGCGGCCGTCGGGCTGAAGCAGCATCTGGGAAATGGACCGGCCGGCCACGCTTGGCGCGCTGAAGCTGTTGTCGAGGCTGCCGGTGGCTTGGTAGCGCTGCACCGCCGCAAAGGTGGCCACCAGCACCCGGCCGTCGGGCTGCAGGGCCAGCCGCGTAACGGGGGAAACAATAGGCGCACTCAGGGCGAAGCTGCCGTCGAGGGAGCCATTGGGATTGAACCGCGCCAGCCGCCGCACCGTCTGGCCATTAATCTCGTTAAAGCCTCCGCCCACCAGCAGCTTGCCGTCGGCCTGCCGCACGATTGAGGTGATGACGCCCGGTGACTGAATCAGGGGCTGAAACGACGTGTCAAGGGCCCCGGTGCTGGTGAGCTGCACGAGGGGCTGGTCGATGACTCCGCTAAAACTGTTGAAGCTGCCACCCACCATCACCCCGCCGCTCGCCAGCAGTGTGAGCGAATAAGGCTGGGTATTGGGGACGGTGCTGGTCTGAAAAGTGGCATCAACGGTGCCATTGGTATTGAGGCGAGTCACCCCGGAGCTGCTTGGCGTGCTGCTAACCAGGATTTTGCCGTCGGGCTGCAGCACGATGGCATCGCCGTAGAAGGAATACACGGAGTAGGGCACCTGGAGCTCAGTGGGTGGCGTGAATGAATTATCGATGCCCCCATCAGGCAGCAAGCGCATGAGCCCGTTGGCCGCGCCGCCCAGCGGGCTCAGGTAGCCGGATGCCAGGATTCGGCCGTCGGCTTGCACGGCCAGGTTGTAGGCCGCATCGTACTGGGAGAGGTGGGCATCGAAAGTGGAGTCAAAGCTGCCATCGGCGTTTAGTCGGGCCAGGCCGTTGCAGGTCACGCCATTATAAGCGGTGAAAAAACCGCCAATCAGGAACTTGCCGTTGGCCAGGGGCACCACGGTGAGGATTTCATCATTGGCCCCGGTGCCCGCGTTGAACGTTGCATCGACCGTGCCCGTGGCGTTGAGCCGGGCAATGTAGTTGGTGGTCGCGCCATTGAAATGGTCGAAGTAGCCCACCACCAGCAGCTGGCCATTGGGCAGCGGCAGCATGTAATCAATGCCTCCGGCTGCGCCATTTATCTGGGGGCCGGTGCCGGGGTTGAGGGACGCATCGGCGGTGCCGTCGGCATTGAGGCGCAACAAGCCGTTGCGGGTGATGCCGCCCGCCGTCACGGGACTGCCAAAACCCGTCAGCAGGAGCTGGCCATTGCTCTGTCGCACCACCCGGAACATTTGCGAAGTGGTGCCAACATTCTGCTGGAAGGCTGCATCCTGCGTACCATTCGGGTTGAGGCGCGTCAAAAAGCTGGTCGCTACGCTGTTAATCCGGCTGAACCCGCCCACCACCACGCGCTTACCATCGGGCTGTTCCAGCGCCGAATACACCGTGCCCGGACTGTAAATGGACGCCGGCGTGAAGCCTAAGTCCAGGCTCTGGGCCGCCAGCGGCTGGCTACTGCCGCCGCCCACGAGCAGAATAATCGCAACAAGTAGATTTTTTTTCATTAGGAAAAATGTGATTTTGAAAGGATAATGATGTGAGATTGATGGAGTATTCGGTGGTGAATATTTTACTAAATTAATCCAAACTTCTTGCCCGGCAATGCCCGCACCACCCCCCGAAACTCCAGGGCCAGCAGCAGCGAGGCTACGGCATAAATGGCAATCTGGGCTTTCCAAGCCAGCTCGTCCATTTGCATTTCGCGGCCGGGTGCCGCCGCCAGCACGGTTATTACGGCAAATTCCTCGACCGTGAAATCTGTGGCTGAATAAGAGGAAACGGGCTTGAACTTGCCCGACTGGTGCAGGGCCGCGTCCCAGTTCAGGAGCTGCTCCAGGTCGCGGGGCTCGGCGTAAAGGGCAGCTTTGTTGTCCCGAATCAGGGCATTGCAGCCGGCCGAGGCAGCCGAGCCCAGGTTGCCGGGCACAGCCAGGACGTCGCGGTCGTAGCTCAGGGCCAGCTCGGCGGTTATCAGCGCGCCTCCTTTGATGGCGGCTTCCACCACCACGGTGCCGTCGCTCAGGCCGGCGATGATGCGGTTGCGGGCCGGAAAGTTGTAGCGGTCGGGCGGCGTGCCAAAGGGAAATTCGGTGAGCAGGCCGCCCTGTTCGCGCATTTTCTCGGCGGTTTTGCGGTGCGCGGCGGGGTAGATGATGTCCAGCCCGGTGGCCATCACTCCCACGGTTTCGAGGCCTTCCTGCAGGGCAGCGCGGTGCGCCATGATGTCGATGCCGTAGGCCAGGCCGCTCACTACCAGCGGCCGGTGCGGCAGTAGCCCGGCGATGATGCGCTCGGTTTGCTCGCGGCCGTAGTCGGTGGCCTGGCGGGTGCCCACGAGGGCCACGGTTTTGGGCGCGTTGAGGTCGGCGGTGCCCTGATAGTAGAGAATGGCCGGCGCGTCGGGAATCAGCTTGAGGCGGCTGGGAAAGCGCTTGCTGGTATAGAACAGGATTTCGACGCCATCCTTTTCGGCCTTCTTCAAGTCGGCTTCCGCTTTGCGAAACGCCTTTTCGCGCTCCGGCCCGGTCAGGATTTTGATGGTGGCATCGCCCACGCCGGGAATGCGGCGCAGCTTGCCGGGCGGCATCATCAGCACGTTTTTGGCCGCGCCGCCGTAGCTCATCAGCTGCCGCGTGAGTTGCGGGCCGATGCCGGGTAATAGCGTAAGGGCCAGCTCGTGGAAAAGGGTGTCGTTGGTAGAAGCAGGCATGGAAGGCTATTCAGCAACGTCGGGGTCGGCTTTGCCGGCCGCTTCCACTTCCTTCTTCAAACTCATCAGAAACGCCCGCACCTTCTCCAGACTCTGCACCACGTCAATCTTATCCTTGAGCTGCGGGCCTTTCTGCTTGAGCATGTCGCGCGCGCCGGGGATGGTGTAGCCGCGCTCCTTCACCAAATGGTAGATGGTGCGGAAAACCTCGATGTCCTGCGGGGTATAGAGGCGGTTGCCCTTCTTGCTGCGGCGGGGGCGCAGCTCCTCAAACTCGGTTTCCCAGAAGCGCACCAGCGACTCGGCCACCTTGAACTGGGCGGCTACTTCGCCGATGGTGAAGTACTGTTTCTCAATGCTGCGCTCTTTATAGGGCATATGGCTACCTTTGCAAATACTCCGAAAAGTAGCCTAAAATTCGCAGCTATGCGCAGTGGTGGGCTTATTTGGTGGAGATAATCCAACGGTTTCTCATCTTTCGCCAACTCCGGGTTGGTGCTTCCTATGTCACTCCCCACCGCTTCCGCTGTTCGCCAGCAGTTTCTCGATTTCTTCGCTTCCAAAGGCCACCACATCGTGCCCTCGGCCCCGATTGTGGTGAAGGACGACCCCACGCTGCTGTTCATTAACTCGGGCATGGCCCCGTTCAAGGACTATTTCCTGGGCAACAAGCCCGCGCCCTACAAGCGCATTGCCGATACCCAGAAGTGCCTGCGCGTGAGCGGCAAGCACAACGATTTGGAGGAAGTAGGCTACGACACCTACCACCACACCATGTTCGAGATGCTGGGTAACTGGTCGTTCGGCGACTACTTCAAAACCGATGCCATTGCTTGGGCCTGGGAGCTGCTGACCGAAGTGTACAAGCTGGAAAAAGACCGCCTCTACGTCACCTATTTCGAGGGTGATAAAGCCGATGGCACCGGCCCCGACACCGAAACCCAGAACCTCTGGCGCCAATACACCACCGACGACCGCATTCTGCCCGGCAACAAGAAGGACAACTTCTGGGAGATGGGCGACACCGGTCCCTGCGGCCCCTGCACCGAAATCCACATCGACCTGCGCTCCGACGAGGAGCGCGCCGCTACCCCCGGCCGCGAGCTGGTGAACGCCGACCACCCGCAGGTGGTGGAAGTGTGGAACAACGTGTTCATGGAATTCCAGCGCCTGGCTGACAAGTCGCTTATCAAGCTGCCCGAGCAGAGCGTGGACACCGGCATGGGCTTCGAGCGCCTGATGATGGCTGTGTCGGGCGTGAAGTCGAACTACGACACCGACGTATTCCAGCCGCTCATCCAGTTCATCGCCAAGGAAGTAGGAGTGGAGTATCACGGCACCGCCCCCGCCAAGGTGACGGACCAGCCCACCACGGAGAACGAGAAAACGGACATCGCCATCCGCGTCATTGCCGACCACATCCGCACCATCGCCTTCACCATTGCCGATGGCCAGTTGCCCAGCAACGTGAAGGCCGGCTACGTCATTCGCCGCATTTTGCGCCGGGCCGTGCGCTACGCTTTCTCGTCGCTCAATCAGAAACAGCCCTTCCTGTATAAGCTGGTGCCCGTGCTGGCTGAGCAGATGCGCAATATTTTCCCCGAGCTGAAAGCCCAGACGGCTTTCGTGCAGCGCGTGATTGAGGAGGAGGAAATTGCCTTCCTGAAAACGCTGGAAACCGGCCTGCGCCGCCTCGATGCGTTGGAAGAAACCGCCCGCGCCAACGGCGGCGTGATTGATGGCAAAACGGCGTTTGAGCTGTCCGACACCTTCGGCTTCCCGCTCGACCTCACGGCCCTCATCGCCCGCGAAAAGGGCCTGACCGTGGACGAGGAAGGCTTCCAGAAGGAGTTGGCGCAGCAGAAAAACCGCAGCCGCAACGCCCAGGAAACCGAGCAGAGCGACTGGGTGACGGTGGCCGATTCGGACGAGCAGCCGGCCTTCGTGGGCTACGATTTGGACGAGGCCCCCGCGCACATCCTGCGCTACCGCAAGACCACGGCCAAGGGCAAAACCGAGTACCAGCTGGTGCTCGACCAAACCGCCTTCTATGCCGAAAGCGGCGGGCAGGTGGGCGACACCGGCTACCTGGAATCGCCGCTCTCCAAAGTGCGCGTGATTGACACGAAGAAGGAAAACGACCTCATCGTGCACACCGTGCTGGACTTGCCGCAGGACCTGACGGCCAGTTTCCTGACCATCCCGGACGCCGCCCGCCGCACCCAGATTCGGCAGAACCACTCGGCCACGCACCTGCTGCAAGCCGCCCTGCGCGAGGTGCTGGGCAGCCACGTGCAGCAGAAAGGCTCACTCGTGAACGAGAAGCTGCTGCGCTTCGACTTCTCGCACTTCACCAAAGTGACCGATGCCCAGCTGCGCGAAATTGAGCAGCTGGTGAATGCCCGCATCCGCCAGCAAATCCCGCTCGACGAGCGCCGCAACGTGCCCATTGCCGAGGCCAAAACCCTGGGCGCCATGGCCTTGTTTGGCGAAAAATACGGCGAATTCGTGCGCGTCATCACCTTCGACCGCGACTATTCGGTGGAGCTTTGCGGCGGCCTGCACGTGCCCAATACCGGCACCATCGGCTACCTCAAAATCACGGGAGAAAGCGCCGTGGGAGCCGGCGTTCGCCGCATTGAAGCCGTGACGGGTGTTGGGGCCGAAGCCTACGTCGACCAGCAGCTCGACCTGCTGAACCAGGTGCGCGAGACGCTGGGTAACCCCCAGCACCTGCTCACCAGCATCGAGAAGCAAAACGAGGAAATCATCAGCCTGCGCAAGCAGATTGAGCAGTTCGAGCAACAGAATATCAACCAGCAGAAAGACCAGCTGGTGGGCAAAGTGAAGGAGCTGAACGGCGTGAATTTCCTGGCCGCCCAAGTGCATGCCGGCAGCGCCGACGCGCTGAAAACCCTGGCCTTCAACCTGCGCCAGGCCGTGCCGAACCTGGTGCTGGTGCTGGGCGCGGAGGTAGACGGCAAGCCGCAGCTGGCCGTGATGCTGGCCGACGAAATTGCCCAGGCCGGCAAGCTTAACGCCACCACACTGGTGCGCGAGCTGGCTAAGGAAATCCAGGGCGGCGGCGGCGGACAGCCGTTCTTCGCCACGGCCGGCGGCAAGAACGTGGCCGGGCTGGCGGCGGCTATTGCCAAGGCCGAATCGGCTGTAACGGCGGCACTGTAATAGCCCCACTGATTCAAATGCCCAAAGCGGCGGCTCAAAGCAATGGAGCCGCCGCTTTGGCGTTCCTGATATTGCTGTCAGTGCTGTATTAAGGCTGATTTTCTACTTTCCCAATCTTAAATTTCTACCACCCATGACCAAGTTTTGGAGCACCCTGCCAATACTGGCCAGCCTGGCAACGGCTCCTGCCGCCGCGCAACAACCTGTGCCACCCACTCGCCACGAGCTGCTCGACTCGACGCACGCCGTAATTGCCACCGCTACCGGGGCCCGCTACCGCCGCGACATCGAATACGCCGACAGCGTGCGCGGCGTGGTACGCGAGTTTACCCTCGCCGGCCAGATGCTGCGCCAAAGCCACTATGAAAACCTGCGCACCCAGCGCCTCGACGGCCTTACGGAAGCTTGGTGGCCCAATGGACAGCTCTGCTTGCGTGAGGAGTACACGCATGGCAAGCGGCTGGGCGAACTGCGTCTTTATTACGAAAACGGCCAATTAAAGCGGCGGGCCCAGTACGGCGAAAGCGGCACGAGCACCGGCGAATGCTACGGACCAGAAGGCCAACTGCTGCCGTTTTTTGAATACGAAGTCATGCCCCGCTATTCGCGGGGCGATGGCGGCTTTATGGCCATCGTGCAGGCCATTTCCAACAATGTGAAATACCCGCGCGATGCCCTTAAAGCCAAAGCCGAAGGGCGCGTGTTCGTCAAGTTTGTGGTGACCAAGCGCGGGGAGGTGGCCGAGATAAAGATTGTGAAAGGGGTATATCCGTCCATCGACCAGGCGGCCTTGCAGGCCGTGCGCGAGTTGCGCTCCTTCACGCCGGGGCAGCAGGACGGGCAGGCGGTAGCAGTGTCGTTCACGGTGCCTATCACGTTCAGGGTGCAGTAGGGCGCTGCGCAGTTCTGCGCCAATAGATGGGCCGACGCGGATAAATTTGACGGACGGCGGCGAAAGTCCTGTAATGCCCGGCCGCATAGTGCGATACACTGGCTGCGACTATTACATTTGAACCGTCGACTCACCATTTTTTGGCTCCTGCCATGTCCACCTTTGCCCTCGCGCTGCTCATTCTCATTGGCCTCACGTTATTTCTGTGCTACGTCATTGTGCCGCAGGGCACGGTGGCGGTGGTCACGGTATTCGGTAAATACCGGCGCATCATGATGCCGGGACTGAACTTCAAGCTGCCATTCATTGAGGCGGTCTACAAGCGGATTTCCATTCAGAACCGCTCGCTGGAGCTGAATTTCCAGGCCATCACCGTCGACCAGGCCAACGTGAATTTCAAGGCCATGCTGGTCTACGCCGCCTTCGACCAGAGCGAGGAAGCCATCAAAAACGTGGCCTTCAAGTTTGTGGACGAGCAAAGCCTGATGCAGGCGCTGGTGCGCACCGTGGAGGGCAGCATCCGGGCCTTTGTGGCCACGCAGCGGCAGGCGGCCGTGCTGAGCCTGCGCGGCGAAATCGTGCTCCACGTGAAGGACCAACTCGATGCTACGCTCGAAAGCTGGGGCTACCACCTCATTGATTTGCAGCTCAACGACATTGCTTTCGACGAGGAAATTATGCGCTCGATGGCCAAAGTAGTGGCCAGCAACAACCTCAAAGCCGCCGCCGAAAACGAAGGCCAGGCCCTGCTCATCACCAAAACCAAGGCTGCCGAAGCCGAAGGCAACGCCATCAAAATCGCGGCCGAGGCCGAGAAAATCGCGGCCCAGCTGCGCGGCCAGGGCGTGGCGCTGTTCCGCGAGGAAGTGACCAAGGGCCTGGCCCACGCCGTGGAGGAAATGACCAAAAATAACCTCGACCCGGCGATGGTCTATTTCTCAATGTGGACCGAGGCCATCAAGCATTTCGCCGAACAAGGCCAGGGCAACGTCATCTTCCTCGACGGTTCGAACGAAGGCATGAACAAAAGCCTGCAGCAAATGATGGCCATGCAGCAGCTCCAGCAGCCGCTGAAGTAAGTTGGGGCCACCGTTTCGGCGGCCGGTACGTAATTTCGGGGAGTTGAGAGCGAGGGACTGTTTCCCGGGCCTTCAGCTCCCTTTTTTCTTGTCTGGTGAAAACACGGTTACTGTATCTGGGGCTTTTGCTGGCGGGGCCGTTGGCCGGCCGGGCGCAAGCGCCCCGGGCCGCTACGCCCAATCCCATCAGCAGCTATTTTACGCCCGATTTTCAGCCTTCTTCCGCCTCCGATACCACGGCGCTGTGCGCCGAAACCACGTTCCGCGACAGCCTGAGCGGTATTACGCGGGTGTATTATCCGTCGGGGAAGCTCAAGCAATACATTCCGTACCTCAACGTGGCGCGGGGCGTGCGCTACGGCTGCCTCACCACCTGGTACGAGAACGGCCAGATGTGCACCAAGGAAGACTACGTGCGCGGCGTGCGCCACGGCGACCTGCTCACCTATTACCCCGACGGTACCCTCAAGCGGCGCGAGCATTGCCAGGATGGCCGCTGCGGCGTGGGCATCTGCTACGACGCCAACGGCTCCCCCGTGCCCTATTTTGCCTACGAGCAGCTGCCGCTGTACCCCGGTGGCGAGGAGCGCCTGCTGAAGGAGCTCAACAAGGCCGTGCGCCTCAACAGCCAGGAACTGGCCGCCGCCCGCCGCGCCACCCGTCACCTGCCCGATATGGTGCAGTATGGCTGGCGGCGCGAGGTGGACGTAGAGCTGGCCGTGGCCGCCGACGGCCGCATCACCAACGCCCGCGTGGTGCAGTCCACGGCCGGTTTTTTGAATAGTGCCGTGCTGCGGGCCGTTACCAAGCTCCAGCGCCAGTTTGTGCCCGGCCGGCGCGATGGGCAGGTGATGACCAGCTTCCTCACGGTGCCGCTTTTTTATACCCTCGAAGCGCCCACCCGCCAGCCGAATTATGGCGGCTACGGCAGCCCCCGGATGCGCCGCTAAGCCCCGCCAACCATTCTAGGACTGGCCGATTCAACCACATCGAAGCCAAAAAACGGCTGCCAGCGGACCCATCATGCGGGCTGGCTTCTGCCTACCCGTTACCTTTAAGGCTAAATACCCAGTAGGACCCCGCGTTTTTTCAGAATATGGACGAAGCCACCCTTGCCAAATACCAGCCCGTTATCGGTCTGGAAGTTCACGCCCAGCTGCTCACGCACAGCAAGATGTACTCTTCCGATGAGAACGAGTACGGCGTTGCCCCCAACACCAACCTGTCGGTCATCACCCTCGGCCACCCCGGCACCTTGCCCAAGGTGAACCGCACGGCCGTGGAGTTTGCCATGAAAATGGGCCTGGCCACCAATTGCCAGATTCGGCGCGACAACCTGTTTGCCCGCAAAAACTACTTTTACCCCGACCTACCCAAGGGCTACCAGATTACCCAGGACAAAACCCCGATTTGCTACGACGGCCACCTCGAAGTGCGCGTGGGCGAGGAGCTGAAGCGCATCGGCATCACCCGCATTCACATGGAGGAAGATGCCGGCAAATCGATGCACCTGGCCGGCGAAACCGAAACCCTGGTCGACCTGAACCGCGCCGGCGTGCCGCTCATCGAAATCGTGAGCGAGCCCGACATCCGCACCGGCGACGAAGCCTACGCCTACCTCACCGAAATCAAGAAGCTGGTGGAGTACCTCGGCATCTGCGACGGTAACATGGAGGAAGGCTCGCTGCGCTGCGACGCCAACATTTCGGTGATGCTCAAGGACGCCAAGCAGTTCGGCATGAAGGTGGAAGTGAAGAACATGAACTCCTTCCGCAACGTGCAGCGCGCCATTGCCTACGAAATCGAGCGGCAGATTGCCATCATCGAAGCCGGCGAGGAAGTGGACAGCGAAACCCGTGGTTTCGACGCTGCCAGCGGCACCACCAACGGCCAGCGCAGCAAGGAAACCCTCAACGACTACCGCTACTTCCCCGAGCCGGACCTGCCGCCACTGGTGATTTCGGACGAGTGGCTGCACCGTGTGGCCGCCGAGCTGCCGGCCCTGCCGCAGCAGCTCTACTCGCGCTTCGTGGGCGAGCTGGGCCTGAACGACTACGACGCCTCCGTGCTCATCGACCAGAAGGAAGTGGCCCTGTTTTTCGACGACCTCTCGCGCCTCACGCCCAACGCCAAAGCGGCGGCCAACTGGGTAATGGGTCCCGTGAAATCGTACCTCAACGAGCGCGCCCTCACCATGGCCGATTTCCCGCTTGACGCCGCCCAGCTGGCCGGCATCATTGACCTGATTGACGCTGGCAAAATCAACTATTCAGTGGCCAGTAAGCAGTTGTTTCCGCACCTGCTGGAGCACCCCACCGCCAACGCTACCGGCGCGGCCGAAAGCCTGGGCCTGCTCACGCAAGCCGACAACGGCGAGCTGGCCGGCCTCGTGCAGCAGGTGCTCGATGCTAACCCCGCCAAAGTAGCCGAGTACCGCGCCGGCAAAAATTCCCTTACCGGCATGTTCATGGGCGAACTCATGAAGCTCACCGGCGGCAAGGCCGACCCCAAGCTGGCCAACCAGCTGCTCCGCGCCGGGCTGGACGGGTAGTTTGTCAGCTAGAATAATGACTAGAACGTCATGCTGAGCGCAGTCGAAGCATCTCTACCGAGTAATCCATTCGATGGGTTTACTATTGCGGCAGAGATGCTTCGGCTGCGCTCAGCATGACGTTCTCATTAATACCATTCCTAAATTCCGTTCGGGTTTCTGAGACCCGGAACAAACCTCTAACGGCCTCGCGTTGGCCATTTTGATTCACCAGTTCACGCACATGCCTCACCCCATGATAAAATCTGTTTTTCTGGCCGCCACCGTGCTGGGCATGGCTAATGCCTGCCAGAATGCCGCCGCCGCCGACGGCTACGAGATTTCGGGCCAGCTGAAAAATGCCCCGACCGGCACGGTGCTGCACCTTTCGGAGCTCAATTCCAACCAGTTTGTGGAGAAGGCCACGGCCAAAACCGATGCTGCCGGCAAATTCTCCCTCAAGGGTGCGGCGGTGGCCCCCGGCATCTACCAGCTCAAATTGGACGAAGCCAACCAGGTGCTGCTGCTGCTCGATAACAAAACCCACTTAGAGCTGAACGGGGATGCCCAAAAACTGCCCGCCACCTACAGCGTGAAAGGCAGCAAAGAAGCGGAAATCCTGCGCCAGCTGGCGCAGGTGATGGAAGGAAGCAAGGGCCAGCTCGAAGCCATTGGCAAGCGCTACAATGCGGCGGGCCAGGCCGGCAAAACCGAGGAGATGAAGGCCATCGAAAAGGAGTATTACGCCATTCAGGGCCGCAACACGGCCAAAATGAAGGCGCTTATCCGGCGCAATGCCACGTCCGTGGTGAGCGGGTTTGCGGCGGGTGCTTTCATCAATCCCGACGAGGAATTTCAGTTTGCTGATTCCCTGGCCGCTATTCAGCGCAAGGCTAACCCCAATTCGCCCTTCACCAAGGAGCTGACGGCCCGCCTGGAGCCCATGCGGGCCACTGTGCAGGGCGCGATGGCTCCCGAAATCAACCTGCCGCAGCCCGACGGCTCCAAGCTGGCCCTCAGCAGCCTGCGCGGCAAGTACGTGCTGATTGACTTCTGGGCGAGCTGGTGCGGCCCCTGCCGCCAGGAAAACCCCAACGTAGTGCAGGCCTACAACCAATTCAAAAACAAGGGCAAAGGCTTCACCATCTACTCCGTGTCGCTGGACCAGGAGAAGGGCAAATGGGAAAAAGCCATTGCTGCCGATGGCCTCACCTGGCACCACGTGTCGGACCTGGCTGGCTGGCAAAGCGTGGCCGGGGCCGCCTACGGCGTGAAAGCCATCCCGCAGTCGTTCCTGGTGGACCCTCAAGGGAAAATCATCGCCAAAAACCTGCGTGGCGAAGCCCTTGCCGCCAAGCTGGCCGAAGTGCTGAAATAGACTGCGCCAACAGCAATAAAAAAGCCCCGTCTGATTTCAGACGGGGCTTTTTTTGTGCCTAAAAGAAGTCGGGTTTACCCCAGAAACATGCGCTGTAAGCCGGGCCAGAGGCGCTTTTTCAGGCTCACGTCATACTCCACCAAATCGACGGTAGCCGAAGCTAGGTAGGCTAGGCCGAGGTTGGGAAACAGCACCGGCTCATAAATCTGGGTGTTGCGGATGGTGGTGTCGAGCAGGTTTTTGCCGAAGGCCACGATGCGCGTGGCGGCCAGCTCCCGGCGCAGGTTGGCCAGCGCCACGGGCAGCTCTGATTCGACATTGACCAGCAGCACGTCGGCCATCACCAGATTCAGGGCCTGGAGCATTTTGTTGAGAAACACGTTGCGGTGCACCTTCATAAACTGTTCCGACGGCAGGCGGAACAGCAGGATTACCCCCTGCACGTTGTCGCCCATCACCGTGAATGGCGTGAGCATAACCGGTGGCACGGCCGGGGCCGTTGGGGCCTCCGCAACGGGAGTCGTCGCCGCCGGGCGGGGTGCCTCGGGCGCGGGCGGCCCCGCCGCTGCCACCGGATGCAGCGCACTCGAAGTAAGCCGCTCCAAGCCCGCCGAAGGCTTGCTATAAGCCATTGGCGGCATGCTGGAGACGCGGGGCGGCGCGGCTGGCTCCGGTTTCGGGGCCGGCGGTGGTGCGGGCGCGGGCTGGACCGCAACGGGAGCCTGGGGCGCGGCGGCCGGCTCGTCGGCCGCCGGTTCGGCGGGCACGTAGAGCGTCACGTCGGTGTAGAAGTTTTGCAGAAAGGCCAGCTTTTCGGCAGACATGGCGCGGCGGATGAAGTGGGAAAAATCGGGCTGATTTACCGGGGTAATGATACCGATTATTTCAAATCGAACAAAGCCTTTAGCTCCTGGGCTTCGGCGGGCTGCATGCGGCCGGCCAGCACGAGGCGCAATTGCCGGCGGCGCAGCGCCCCTTCGTAGAGGCTGATTTCGGCTTCGGTTTCGGGCACTGCTTCAGGCACGTCGATGGGCCGGCCGCTCTGGTCCACGGCCACGAAGGTGAAGAAGGCCTCGTTGGTTTTGAGCTTGGTGCCGCTGGGAATGTCTTCGGCCCACACATCAATGTGCACTTCCATGCTGGAGCTAAAGGCCCGCGTGACTTGGGCCTGCAGCGTCACCACGTTGCCGAGGCGGATGCTGTCGCGGAACGACACGTTATCAACCGAGGCCGTGACCACGATGCGGTTGGAGTGCTTCTGGGCCGCAATGGCGGCGGCAATGTCCATGAGGTGCATCATGCGGCCCCCCATGAGGTTGTTGAGGGTGTTGGTGTCGTTGGGCAGTACCAGCTCGGTCATGATGACGAACGAGTCGGCGACGGGTTTTTGCTTGCGCATGGAGATAAAGTAAAGCGGCCTGCGGGCGGCGGAAAATATTGTTGCAAAGGTACGGCCCCAGGGCAGCGGTGGCCTGAGGTCGAAAAAAAAGCCCCGTCCGATTATCGGACGGGGCTTTTTCAATTCAGCAATGAATGCTGGACGTGAAACTATTCCACGTTGAGCTTGCTGGTGAAGGTTTCGCCATCGAGCGAGATACGCACCACGTACACACCGGCTTTGAGGGCGTGGCCGGCGCTTTGCAGCGACACGCTCTGCTGGCCGGCACCGTACATCTTAGCGGGCTGCGACACCACGTTGCGGCCCAGCATGTCGGTGAGGCTCACCTGCACGTTGGTGGCCGCCGTCAGGTTGAGGTGCACGGCCGTTTCGTTGGTCATCGGGTTGGGGTACACGCTGATGCCGCGGCTGGCGAGGGCGTCAGCTTTAGTAGCCAGCGGGCCGGCAATGCGCAGGTTGTCGAAGTAGAAGTTGTTGCCCTGCGACGTGCCGTTCACCATCTGGAAGCGCACTTTGAACAAGCCGCTGCCCTGGAACTGGGCCGGAATGGCTACCGTGGTGGTCTGCCAGTCGGTGGTGCTGGTGGGAGCAAAGTTGTCGATGGGGACGAGGCCCTGGGTGGTGAGGTCCGTCACGTTGAGCACGGCAGGAGTCGACCAGGTTACGCCGCAATCACTGCTGAAGGAAATGCGCAGCTGCTCGTTGCTGGAAATTGTGCGCAGAGCGAAAGCCCGCGAGAAGCTCAGCGTGGCCGGACGGGGCACTGAGGCCAGGTTTATGTTGGGCGTGATGAGTTGCGTGGTGGCACCCGTTGGAAGTACCCGGTCCTGAACAATCAGATAGGCGGTGCCGGCGGCGGCGGGCAGGGTGGTTTGCCGCGCCCAACGGTAGTTCGGAGCTGCAATCCCGGCGCTGGTGAAGCCCGAAGAGGTGTAATTGCGCAGCGTGGGGTCCGGGAATAGGTTCGGGAAGCTGGCATTTTCAAACGACTCCGTGTACGGGGCCGTTTCGCCGCCCGTCGGGCCTTCCACCCGAATATAGTTGGTCACCGAGACGCTGTTAGTGCCTGCGGTGTTGCTCACGGTTTCGGTGACAGGATAGAAGCCTGCTGCCGCGTACGACACCGAAACGGTAGAACCCGTAGCCGTGGCGGGCGTGCCGCCGGGGAACGACCACGAATAAGTGAGCGAGCCGCCGCCCGACGAGAAGTTGTAGGAGTAGTCCTTCAGCGTCACCGGCGTGTTGATGCACACGCTGGTGCTTGAGCCCGTGGCGGGGGCGAAGGCTATCACCGGGGCGCAACCGTTGGCAGGAGCCACATAGCCATCGTTGGTGCCCGTGGCAATCAGGTTGGCCGGGGTAGAGAGGCCGGTGCGCACGGGCGAAGTAGCCAGTACGTTACGCATGAGCTGCTTTTGGCCATCTGTGAACATTACTTCGCAGGCATAGTCCATAATATTTTGCACGTTGGCAACTTGGCCGCAGGGCGAATAGGATAGGTTGCAACTGAAAGTGCCATCGGTGGGAGGGGTGTCTGCTACGTAGTCGGTACCGCTGCAATCGCCCGTGCCGGGGGTGTTGGTTTGACCCCAAGTATGGCTCAGACCAAAGTAGTGGCCTATTTCGTGGGTACCGGTGCGGTCCGTGCCGCGTGCAGGGTTGCTAGTGCCCGTGGTGCCAAAAAAGTCGTGGCGCTCCACAAAGCCGTCGCGCGTGCTCGTAGAATTCTGGGGCAGGTTTGAGTAGCCCAAGATGGTGCCGCCACTGGGCGTGGGCGTACCAATTGTGCTAACAATCCAAATGTTGAGATAGCGCATCCGGTCCCAGATAACCAGAGACTGCACTGCACCGCTCTGGTCATCGTTCACTAGGCTGGGGGCGTAATGACGAGTAATACCCGTGGTGCAGTTGCCATTGGGGTCTTTTTTTGCAAGGCGAAACTGAAAGCCTACCGCCGCCGCCCGGGACCGGAAAAGCGATAGAATGCTGGTTGTGTCGGCATTTCGCTTCTGATAATCAATGTTAAGTTGGTCGATGGCACTATTAATCTGCCGGTCGCTGATGTTATCGACACCCCCAGAGTGGATGACGTGCACTACCACCGGAATAGTAACATCAGTAACGTATGACGTTTTGTAGTTGCCGCTGCGCTTCTGTGCGGCCGCCATGGCTTCCAATTGCTGGTAGTATGCCTTTTGGGCTTCGCGGGCACCGGGATGCTCGGCGAAGTATCGCTCCTGCTCGGCCACGGCCCCGCACCAGTTGGGGCTGCGCTCGTCGGTTTTGCTGGGGTTAAAACTTTTGTTTTGGGCGCTGGCACTCAGGCCGGTCAGGGCCAATGCCAGGGTCAGCGCCGTGGGTATTAGTTTTTTCAACATGAGGAAAAATTAGGAGAAAAATTAGGTTGATTAGAAGAGGGGGAAGAAAAAAGCGGCTGGGTCCGCAAAAAGATTTGCTCCAATGGCAGGGCTTTCAAATTTACCAAAAAAACCCTGAATAAAACCCATCCCAAGGGGGAAAAAGCAAGCTGAAATCAGGGAATCACCACTTTGCTGGCGGAACGCCCATTGGCGGTCCGTAGTTCAACCAGATAGATTCCGGCTGCCGTGCGGCGGCAGGGGCAGGGTTTGCAAGCTGGCGCGGCCAGGCCCACCGGGCGGCCCAGCAGGTCGGTCAGGTGCTGCTCGACCGGGCCGGAGGTTGCCAGCGTGAATTCCACCACTGACTCGGCCGTGAGCGGGTTGGGAAACACCCGGGCCGTCCCGCTGCCGGCAGCGGGACGGCCCCCACGGCCGCGCCCGGCTGCCGGGCAAAAGCCGCCTGCTGGTCGCTGTCGAAAGCACAACGGTAGCCGGTCTGGTGCTCGGGGTATTTCCGTACCACGCCTGCCGGCGTTTGCGCCGTGGCCACGAGGCTGCCGAGCGCAAACGCCGCACTGATAAGCCCGACCTTAAAAGGCCGTAACATTTTTATCATAAGCAGGAGGGCGGGTGGGAAAAGCCGGGGAAAAGGGGAGGGAGGAAACTATCCTGGCCAGCCTTGCATCTGGGGGGGGAAAAGGCAGCAGGAGGGGAATCGCAGGCAAATTACCCCTGAGAAAATGCGAAAAGAATGAAGCGGAATTCTACGAGCGCCAGCCCCCGGCCCCGAGCAGCGGTACGAACCGGAAGTCTTCAAATTCTTCGCGCACAAAGGCCTCGGTGCCTTCGCGGGTCACGCGCACCATGCGCTGGGTGTGGCTGCCCCCCACGGGTATTATCAGGCGGCCGCCCACGCGCAGCTGGCGCAGCAGGGCGGGGGGCAGCCCCGGCGCGCCGGCCGTAACAAGGATGGCATCGAACGGGGCGCGGTCGGGCAGGCCCACCGAGCCGTCGCCGCAATACAGCCCGGCCCCACCGGCCCCCAGCGTGGCCAGCAGCTGCCGGGTGCGGGCAAACAGCACCTCGTTGAACTCGATGCTGTCGACGTGGGGCGTGAGCTGGAGCAGTACGGCGCACTGGTAGCCCGAGCCGGTGCCCACCTCCAGCACCCGGTCAGTGGGTTTCAGGTCGAGCAGCTGGGTCTGGTAGGCCACGGTGTAGGGCTGCGAAATCGTCTGGCCCTCGCCGATGGGAAAGGCTTTGTCCTGGTAAGCGTGGGCCTCGAAGGCGGGCGCAAAAAAGAGGTGGCGCGGCACGGTGGCGATGGCCTGCAACACCCGCTCGTCGTGAATGCCGCGCCGCCGCAACTCGCGGGCCAGCGCCCGCCGTTGTCCCTGATGGCGATAAGTATCGTGAAGCGGTGAGATGATAAAGGGCTTAATTAAAATGAATAAAAGCCGGGTGCGGACCGATGGAGGCCCATTGGCCGGCCCAAAAAGAAGCCGCCGGACAACTACCCGCTGTCCCTACCTTTGCCGGGAGCGGTACGTCCCACAGACCGCGAAAATACTACCCCGCCCACCGTTTTGCAGTTAATTCGTCGCTTTCAATATATCAAGCTGGTGGCCGCCGATTTCGGCGCGGCGCTGGTTGCCTGGATGTGCTTTTACCTCGTGCGCAAATATTTGCTCAACGAGCTGACCGGCTATCACTTCACCGAAGGCGTGCTGTTCGACCTCACCGGGTCGGCCGTATTCATCGCCATATTCTGGACGGTGCTCTACGCGCTGGTGGGCGAGTACCGCGACATCTACCGCAAGTCGCGCCTCGGCGAAATCCTGCGGCTGGCGCGCGTGGCCATGCTGGGCGCGGTGGTCATCTTCTTCACCCTGCTGCTTGATGACCAGGGTGTGGTGAACTACCGGGCTTACTATAAGACGTTTACCGCGTACTATCTGCTGCATTTCTTCATCACGGCCGTGCTGCGCACCGTGGCCGTGAGCAGCGTGCAGCGCCAGATTCGCAAGCAGCGGATTTTCTTTCCCACGCTGCTTGTGGGCTCCAATACACTGGCGTTGAATACCTTTCATGAGCTGTCGCGCACCAGCCGGCACCTGGGCCTGCGCATGGTGGGGTTCGCGCCCGTGGGCGATACCATCGACCCGGCGCTGGCCGCCGAGCTGCCCGCGCGCGGCTCCTACCAGCGCCTGCCGGCCCTGGTGCGGGCCCTTAAAATTGAGCAGGTGGTTATCGCCATTGAGCCCAGCGAGCACCTGCTCATCCAGGACATTCTGGCCCTGCTGGAAGGCACTCCGGCCCGCGTGAGCATCCTGCCCGACCTGTATCAGATGCTGCTGGGTTCGGTGAAAGTCAACCACTTATTCGGGACGCCGCTCATCGAAATCAAGCAGGACCTGCTGCCCGTGTGGCAGGTGATGCTTAAGCGGATTATCGACGTGGTGGGCTCGGCGCTGTTCCTGCTGCTGGCCAGCTGGGTCTACGCCTTCACGGCCGTGATGGTGAAATTGTCGTCGCCCGGCCCGGTGTTTTACCGGCAGGAGCGCATCGGGCGCGACGGCCACCCGTTCCGAATCATCAAGTTTCGGTCAATGTTCACCGACGCCGAGAAAATGGGCCCGGCCCTGAGCTCCGACCACGACCCGCGCATCACCAAGTGGGGCCGCTTTATGCGCAAGGTGCGGCTCGATGAGCTGCCCCAGTTCTGGAACGTGCTGAAAGGCGACATGAGCATTGTGGGCCCGCGCCCGGAGCGCCAGTTTTTCATCGACCAGATTGTGAAAATCGCGCCCCACTACCGCCACCTGCACCGCGTGCGGCCGGGCCTCACCTCGCTGGGCCAGGTGAAATACGGCTATGCCGAAACCGTAGCCCAGATGGTGGAACGGCTCAAATTCGACATTCTCTACATTGAGAACATGAGTCTGGCTATGGACTTTCGGGTGCTACTTTATACGTTGAAGATTATTGTGGAAGGGCGGGGGAAGTAAGTGCCGCCTGTAATTGCGAGGAGGCACGACATTCCGCGCATGAAGCGGCGTCAATCCGTCCTGTGCAATTTGCTAAGCTCTGAGATGTGAAAAGCCCCGGTACTATCCAGTGTCGGGGCTTTTTGGTAGAAGAATGGGACTGGTTTTGACAGCACGGATTGCTCAGTCGTGCCTCCTCGCAATGACAGACGCTACCTTTGCGGTTGCCAGCCGGAACCATTCAAGCTCCGGGTGAATTGCAACCCACTATGAATACCGAAGTAAAAGGAAGAGTCCTCGTCGCCATGAGCGGCGGAATTGATAGCAGTGTAGCCGCCGTGCTCCTGCACGAACAAGGCTACGAAGTGGTCGGGATGACCATGAAAACCTGGGACTACGCCAGCGCCGGCGGCTCCAAAAAGGAAACCGGTTGCTGCTCGCTCGACAGCATCAACGATGCCCGCGACATTGCCGTGCAGCTCGGCTTCCCGCACTATATCATTGATATCCGCGACGAGTTTGGCGACTTCGTGATTGATAATTTCACCGACGAATACCTCGCCGGCCGCACGCCCAACCCCTGCGTGCTCTGCAATACGCACATCAAGTGGGATGCCCTGCTGCGCCGCGCCGACCAGCTTGGCTGCCAGTACATTGCCACGGGTCACTACGCCAACATTCGCAAGGATGAAGAAACCGGACGCTTCGTGGTGAGCAAAGGCCTCGACGAAAACAAGGACCAAAGCTATGCCCTCTGGGGCGTGAGCCAGGAGAGCCTGAGCCGCACGCTGTTCCCGCTGGGCGGCATGCGCAAAACCGAGATTTATGACGAAGCCCGCCGGCGCGGCTTCACCGAGCTGGTGAACAAGCCCGAAAGCTACGAAATCTGCTTTATCCCTGATAATGACTACCGGGGATTCCTACGCCGCCGCGTGCCGGGCCTGGAGGCGCGCGTGGCCGGCGGCAATTTCGTGACCAAAAACGGCCGTGTCATCGGCAAGCACGAGGGCTATCCGTTCTACACCATCGGGCAGCGCAAAGGGCTGGGCGTGGCCTTAGGCTATCCCGCGTTCGTCCTCGAAATTCGCCCCGATACCAATGAAGTGGTGCTCGGCAACTACGAAGAGCTGGCCAGCACGGCCACCGTGGTGGGCAAGCTGAACATGGGCAAACTGGCCAATCTGGCTGGCCGTGGCTTGGTGCCGGCCGTGGTGAAAGTGCGCTACAACCACGACGGCTCGCCCGCGTTTCTGGAAGAAGTGGACGGCAAAATCCGCGTGTATTTCGAAGAGCCCGTGCACGCCATCACGCCCGGCCAAGCCGCCGTATTCTACGACGGCAACGACGTGCTGGGCGGCGGCTGGATTGAGCGCCACGTAATTGGCGAATTTCCCTTACCTTTTGCCGCTACAGCCACGGCTGAGCAATAATTCCTTTCCAAATAACCCGCTGCGCTACTCATGCAACGAATGAATTTTTCCTGGAATCTGCCGGCGACTACCCGCCGAATTAGCTTGGCCCTGGCAGCGGGTGCGCTGGCAATTGGCTTTGCTGGCTGCAAAGAAAACACGGTGGAAATCCTGCCCGATGCGGGCCTGAGCTACTACCCGGTGGCCGTGGGCAACTACTGGATTTATGCCGTGGCGGATTCCTCTTGGAGCCGGGCCAACGGCCAGGGCAGCCAGGTAACGCCCAGCGTACTCACGGCCACCTCTTTTCAGTTCCGGGAAGCCATCACCAGCTCATTCGCTGATGCGGCTGGTAAAACTGCTTACCGACTGGTGCGCTCGAAGCGACTGACGCCTGCGGACCCCTGGGTCGACGACAGCATCTTTACCTTGAGCCCCACGGCGCAATCGGTTATTCTCAACCGCAATAACCTGCGCACGTTGGAGTTGATTTTCCCGGTGCGCGAAGGCCGCCTGTGGAATTTCAACGCTTACAGCAATAACTCCGAAGACACGGTGACGGCCGAAACCCGCCGCTACCGCCGCGTGGGGGAGCCCTTTAGCACCACCGCCGGCGGCATCACCAAAGCCTACCCGGCCACCGTGACCACCACCAACGAAGGCACGGCGCAGGAGGATGACGCTTATTATGTGAAAACCTACCAGCAGGTATTTGCGAAGGGGGTAGGGCCGGTATTGCGGCGCCAGCGGCGCTTTACCAACTTTTACTATGTCAACTCTTCAGGTAGTGTGGTCTTCGTGCCTAAGTCGTACACTTTTGGCTATTCGCGCCGCGAAACGCTGATTGAATCCAAAGTGAATTAAGCCACTAGCTACTGAGTTTCCCCCCTCGCTGTTTCCCGCAACATATGGTGCCTTCTACGTTCAAATGGGTGAGCCTGGCCCTGGTGGCTGGCGCGCTGAATGCCCTGGCGGTCGCCCCGGCCTCGGCGCAGGGCACCGTGCGCCGGCATCTGGTGTATTTTCAGGATAAGGCCGGCACGCCGTTTTCGGTGGCGCAGCCGCAGGCATTTCTGTCGGCCCGGGCGCTGGCCCGGCGCAGCCGGCAGGGCATTGCCGTGCTCCCGCGCGACCTGCCCGTGAACCCCACCTACGTGGCCCAGATTCGGGCCGTGAGCGGCGGGCCGCAGGTACTCTACACGTCCCGTTGGTTCAATGCGGCCGTGGTTTCCTGCGATTCCCTCACGCTGGGCCGCATCATGGCCCTGCCCAAGGTGAGCCGCGCCAGCACCCTCAACCGGAGCGCCCGCGTGCCGAAGCCCTTTACCGCGCCCACGCAACTGCCTGAGCCCGCTGCCCGGACCACGGCCACGCGCGCCCAATACGGCCCGGCCTACCGCCAGGACCAGCAGATTGGGGCCCTGGCCATGCACGATGCCGGCTTCCGGGGCGAGGGCATGCAAATTGCCGTTTTCGACGCCGGCTTTCCCGGGGCCGACCAGATTGCGGCCTTGCAGCCGCTGTTTCTGGAGCAGCGCCTGGCCAGCACCCGCAACTTTGTGGATGGCGGCACCAGCGTGTACGGCCGCAGCGACCACGGCACCAACTGCCTGTCGACGATGGCGGCCAACCAGCCGGGGTTCTTCATCGGCACCGCGCCCAAGGCCACGTTCCACCTGTGCATCACAGAAGATGTGTATTCGGAACATCCCATTGAGGAAGCCAACTGGCTGGCGGCCGCCGAATATGCTGATTCGGTGGGCGTTGATGTCATCAGCTCCTCCCTGGGCTATACTGATTTCGATGTACCGTCCGTGTCCTACATCTACGCGGATATGACCGGTCGCAATGCCATCAGCTCGCGGGCCGCGACTATGGCCGCCCGCGTGGGCATGCTGGTAGTCAGCGCGGCCGGCAACGAGGGCAACCATGCCTGGCACTACATTTCGGCCCCCGCCGATGCCGACTCCATCATGACCGTCGGGGCCGTGGATTCGCTGGGCAACCACGCTTTTTTCAGCTCCTACGGCCCCACGGCCGATGGTCGCATCAAGCCCACGCTGTCGGCTATGGGCCAGGCCACGGCGGTGATTTCGCCCAATGGCGGTGCTTTTCGGGGCAACGGTACCTCGTTTGCCTGTCCCGTGCTCGCGGGCATGGCGGCCGGCTTCTGGCAGGCCAACCCCACGCTCACGGCCCAGCAGGTGATTGTGGCCCTGCGCAGCACCGCCACCCAGGCCGCCACTCCCGACAATACGCTGGGGTATGGCATCCCGAATTTCGTGACGGCCTACAACGCTCTGCACCCCAGCGCCCCGCTGGCCACCGTTTCGCCGGCGGCTAATGCTGCGGGTGCCCTGAGCATCTACCCCAACCCGACCGGCAATGGCCCGCTCACGCTGGTGCTCCCGGCCGCCTTGCGCGGCCAGCCGCTACGGGTGCGGGTGCTGGATGTCCGGGGCGCGGTGGTGGCGCAGCGGCAGCTGCCGGCTGCCGGTGGCGAAGAGGTTCCGCTCCGCCTCGGGCCGCTGGCCAAAGGCAATTATATCTGCGAGGTAAGCGCTGGCAGCACCTTGCGAACGGTAAAATTTGTGCAGCAATAAGCAGGTTCTCAGCTACTAAAAAAAGGTGCTTTGCGGCACCTTTTTTTGTTCGATTGTTCCGGGGTATCGGCTTGTTTTTGAGGTCGATAATTCGTAATTTTAAAGCATTAATTAACCTTCTTTTACTGCAGTAGAATGTTGCAAATGATGACGACTAAGCGCATCGGGCGCCGCCAGTTTCACTTTACCGTGCAAGGCAATAACTTTCACGAAACGGTGGCCGAATACGAGCGTTTGAGTTTTGCCGATGTGGCCGCCTGTGGCATCTGCGGGTCCGACAATCTGGACCTGACCAGCCGCGTGGCCCAGGGCAAGTTTAAGTACACTTCGGTGCGCTGCCTGGAGTGCCGGGCCGACGTGACCTTCGGCAAGCGGGAAGATGACGACCAGACCGTGTTCCTGCGCAAGAAAACCGGCGGCCTGCCCGGCGAGCTCGACTGGCGGCCCTTCGAGAAAGGCGACAAATAACCTCCGCGCCGACTTTGCGGTTTATAACTCCATCAACGGCACTCTGGCAGCAGGGTGCCGTTCTTTGTGTTCAGGAAACGGTAGAACTGCTATTCGGTTTGCCAGACTCCGCGAAATCTGACCAATCCGCTTAAATCCGCGATTCATGTTTACTGGAATTATTGAAGCCCTGGGCACCATCGTAGCCGTTGAAGACCAAGGCAGCAACCGTCATTTTACCGTGGCTTCGCCCTTTGCCGCCGAACTGAAAATCGACCAAAGCGTGGCCCACGACGGTGTGTGCCTGACCGTGGTGGCCGTGGATGCGGCGGCCGGCACGCACGTAGTCACGGCCATTGATGAAACCATGCGCGTGACCAACCTGAGCCAGTGGCAGCCCGGCCGCCACGTCAACCTAGAGCGCTGCCTGGCCGCCAACGGCCGTTTCGACGGCCACATCGTGCAGGGCCACGTCGATGCTACGGCCACCTGCCTGAGCGTGACCGACCAGGACGGCTCCTGGCTATTCCGCTTCGGGCACGAGGCCGGCCCCGGCCGCCTCACCGTGGAAAAAGGCTCAATCTGCGTGAATGGAACTAGTTTGACCTGTTTCGAGAGCACCGATACGGGCTTCACGGTGGCCATTATTCCTTACACCTATGAGCATACCAGCTTTCAGCAGTTGAAAGCCGGCGAAACGGTGAACCTGGAGTTCGACATCGTGGGCAAATACGTGGCGAAGCTGCTGGGCCGGTAGGCTGGCTGCCTAGTTAGGGCGTTGTCATTCCGACGAAGGAGGAATCTGGTTAAGACTGTCAAATTACAGTTTTCAGATTCCTTCTTCGTCGGAATGACAACGCCCTATTTGAATATTCTACTAGCTTCTTCACCGCTGGAGATTTCAGCTGCCGGAACTGTTTCTTCGGAAACGGCGAAAAAAGACCTGGCTCGGAGCAGCGCCGGGGCATCAAGCTGAATGTCATTGGGGCGCGAGCCCGTGCCGAAGAGGATGCCGCCCCAGCGCATTTGCAGGTAATTGGCCGTTAGGGTCAGGGAATCTTCCAAAGGCTGGGCTTCGGTGCGCTCGCCGCTGCTCACGGTAATGGCCCAGAGGGTTTTGCCCTGCATTCGCTCGCGGAAGTTCAGACTTGGGGTGCGCAGCCAGGCGCTCCAATGGTCGAGGTAGAGCTTGGCCGGAGCCGGCAGGCTGTACCAGTAGAGTGGGGCCACCAGCACCAAATCGGTGGCGTTTAGGGTGGCTTCGAGCAGGTGCTGGGCGTTGCCGATGGGCGGCTGAAAGGGGCCGCTGTGCCGCACATCGACAAAATCGGGCAACGGGAAATCAAGCAGGTGCATCCACTGCTGCTCGGTACCCGGGGGCAGCGGGTGGGCGGCGCAGTAGGCCAGTTGTTCGCTGTTGCCCAAGCGGCGGGTGCTGCACAGCAGGAAAAGGAAGTGCCGTTTTAACTGGCTCATAGTAGAAGGAAGCTACGCCTGGGCGGGCCACCAGCGCGGAGCCCAGCGCCGGAAAGCCACCGCTGCCAGCCACCCCATGATGGCTCCCACAGCGGCCCCGCCCAGTACGTCGGTGGGGTAGTGAGCGCCAAGATACATGCGGCTGTAGGATAACAACGCAAACCAGGCAAATACCCCGATTTTGAGGCCGCGAAAACGCCCGGGAGGTAGAATTATTGCCAAAAAAACGGCCAGCGCCATGGAATTAGCGGCGTGTGATGACAGGAAGCCGAACTGCCCGCCGCAGCCATCGGGCAAGTGCAGCAGGTGGTCCAGCGAGGCATCGTGGCAGGGGCGGGGCCTCCCGAAAAACGGTTTGAACAGCCGGCTGGTAATGCTATCGGCCAAGCCCACGGCGGCAATAACCAGCGGCAGCAGCAGCGCCGCGCGCCAGCGGAAATGGTATATCAGCCAGCCGATGAGCACGGCGTAGACCGGAAACCAAACCAGGCGGTTCGAGGCAAAAACCATCACCGCATCCAGCAGCGGGCTGTGGGCGTGGTTGATGGCTAGCAGTAATTGCCGGTCAAGCTGTTTGATGGCCTCAAGCATCGGCCAGCCAATCTACGCCCTTGCGGAGCCAGGCCAGGGTGCTGGCCTCCGGGGTGCCGGGGGCGGGCGGGGCGGGGTTGTAGGCCCAGCCGGTGCGCGGGGGCAGGCTCATGAGAATGGACTCGGTGCGGCCGCCGGTTTCGAGGCCGAAGCGGGTGCCGCGGTCGAAGGCCAAGTTGAACTCGGCGTAGCGGGCGCGGCGCTGGCTTTGCCAGGCTTCTTCGCGCTCGGTGAAGGGCAGGGCGTGGTTTTCGGCCATGAGCTGGGTGTAAAACGGGCCGAACAGCTCGGCCACGTCGCGCATGAAGGCGAATAATTCTTCGGCGGTGCCGTCCTTGCCCACAGTCAGTCTATCGTAGAAAATGCCGCCCACGCCGCGCGTTTCCAGGCGGTGCGGGAGGTAGAAATAGTCATCGGCCCAGCGCGTGAACTTGGGGTAGTAGGCCGGATTGTGGCGGTCGCACACGGCTTTCAGCTGCGCGTGGAAGCGGCGGGCCTGGGGCTCGTCCACGTAAATCGGGGTCAAATCGATGCCGCCGCCGAACCAGGCTTCGCCGTTGCCGGCCTCGAAATACCGCACGTTCATGTGGATGATGGGCACGCGCGGGCTGCGCGGATGCAGCACCACACTCACGCCGGTGGCGTAGAAATGAGGGTCGGGCATGTGCAGCTGGCGGGCGGCGGCCTCGCTCATGGAGCCCCACACGGCCGAAAAACCAACCCCACCTTTTTCGAGGATAGCGCCGTGTTCCAGCACTTTGGAACGGCCGCCCCCGCCGCCTTCGCGCTGCCAGGCATCGGTGAGGAAGGCAGTGGGGCCGCCGTCGGCGGCTTCGAGCTGCTGGCAGAGGCGAAGCTGAAAATCAGCCAGCCAGGCTTCAATTTCGGGACGGATGGTGGGAGAGGACATGCGGGGAGTTGGCAGTTGACGGTGAGTAGTTGATGGTGAACCGGGAGTGGTTTGTTTCCAATGATGCCCGGTTCGCGGCCAACTGTTGCCGGCGCAAAGATACGGACGAGGGCGCGGGGCGTACTTTTGCAGTCTCACCCCGCCCAGCCCCCGATGTCCGATTTTGCTGCTCCCGCCGCTCCCGATACCACTGACTTCGCCAACCCCCGCGTAGCCGCCGCAGCGGCCGCCGCCGCCGAGGCCTTTACCGCGCCCGCCACCGCCGCGCCCGCGCCCGATGCCAACCTGCTGCGCCGCACCTACCGCCTAATGCACACGGCCGCCGAAATGGCCGCCCTCTACGAAGAAGAAAAGGCTACCGCCTCGCGCTACGTGCACGCCACCGCCCGCGGCCACGAGGCCGTGCAGCTGGCCGCCGCTTTCCTGATGAATGGCAACGACTACGCCGCGCCCTACTACCGCGACGACGCGATGCTACTAGGCATGGGCCTGCGCCCGTATGAGCTCATGCTCCAGCTGCTGGCCAAGGGCGATGACCCGTTCAGCGGAGGGCGCACGTATTATTCGCACCCCTCGCTGCGGCGGGCGGGCATCCCGGTTATTCCGCACCAAAGCTCGGCCACTGGCATGCAGGCCATTCCGGCCACGGGCATGGCGCACGCCATCAGCTATTTTGAAAAGCAGGGGCTGGCGATTGAGTCGCTGAATAAATCGGCGGGCTGGCTGGCGGAGAAACCGTTGGTGCTGTGCTCCATCGGGGACGGGGCCATGACGGAGGGCGAGGTGGCGGAGGCGCTACAAATGGCCATTCTGCACCAGCTGCCCATCGTGTACCTGGTGCAGGACAATGACTGGGGTATCTCGGCCACGGGCCGCGAGATGCGGGCCATGAATGCCTACGAGTTTGCGGCCGGTTTCCCCGGCCTGCGCCGGATGCAGGTGGATGGGGCCGATTTTGAGTCGTCGCACACCGGCTTGGCCGAAGCGTTTGCGCACGTACGCGCCCGGCGCGGGCCGGTGCTGGTGCACGCCAAATGTCCGCTGCTGGGCCACCACACCAGCGGCGTGCGCCGCGAGTGGTACCGCTCCGACCTGGCCGCGCATCAGGAACAGGACCCGCTGCCGCGCCTGCATCAGCGCCTGCTGGCGTTGGGCGTGGATGAAGCCGCCCTGGCTGCCCTGCAGGCCGAGGCCCGCGCCACCGTGCGCGCCGACTGGGCCGAAGCCCTGGCCGCGCCCAACCCCGACCCGGCCACCTTCGCCGACCACGAATTTGCCCCGCCCGCCATCACCGAAGAAGCCGGCGAGCGCAGCCCCGCCGGAGCTGAAAAGGCCCTGATGGTGGACGCCGCCCTGCACGCGGTGGACGATATTCTCCAGGAATTCCCCGAGGCCCTGTTCTACGGGCAGGACGTGGGCGGCGAGCTGGGCGGTGTGTTTCGCGAGGCCGCGCTGCTGGCCAAAAAGTACGGCGATGCCCGCGTGTTCAATACGCCTATTCAGGAGGCTTACATTGTGGGTAGCACGGCGGGCATGGCGGCGGTGGGGGCGCGGCCCATTGTCGAAATTCAGTTTGCCGACTACATCTGGCCGGCGCTGAACCAGCTGGTGGAGGAACTCTCGAAATCATGCTACCTCACCATGGGCAAATTCCCGATTCCGGCCCTCATCCGGGTGCCGATTGGGGCGTATGGCGGGGGCGGGCCGTACCATTCGGGCTCCATCGAGAGCACGCTGCTCACCATTCGGGGCATTAAAGTGGTGTACCCCAGTAATGCGGCTGATATGAAGGGGCTAATGCGGGCCGCCTTCCTCGACCCCAACCCGGTGGTGATGCTGGAACACAAAGGCCTGTACTGGAGCAAAGTGCCCGGCACCGAAGAAGCCAAAACCGTGGAGCCGGCGGCGGGCTACGTCATCCCGCTGGGCGTGGCTGCCATTGCCCAGGCCGCCGATGCGGAGCAGCTGCGTCAAGGAGAAACTGCCCTCGTTGTGACTTACGGCATGGGCGTGCACTGGGCCAAAGCCGCCAGCCGCGACTTCCCCGGCCAAATCGAAATCCTCGACCTGCGCACCCTCAACCCGATTGATTTTGATGCGGTGACGGCCGCCACCCGCCGCCACGGCAAGGTGCTGGTGCTCACCGAAGAGCCGCTCATGAACAGCTTTGCCGAAAGCCTGGCCGGACGCATTCAGCGCCACTGCTTCACGGCGCTGGATGCGCCGGTATTCACATTGGGCGCGGCTAATTTGCCGGCCATCGCCCTGAATGTGGAGCTGGAAAAGCAGATGCTACCGAGCGCGGCCAAAGTGGCCGTGGCACTGGGCGAGCTGCTGGGGTATTAGCGTTAATTAACATAGTAAAGCCCTTCATGCGTCAACATGAAGGGCTTTTTTTTGCTTTGTTATTGCGTTTAAAATGGATACCCGATGCCCAGATTGAAGGAAATGGGGTTGGCGCTGGTGTCGAAGTTGCGCAAGGCCCATTTGTCGGCACTTGTGGGCGCGGTGGGGTCGTAGATTTTGGTGGCGATGTCGAGGCGCAGAATCAGGAACGTGAAATCGAAGCGCAGGCCGAAGCCCGAGCCCACGGCAATTTGCCGGTAGAAGGTGTTGAGCTGAAACTGCGCGTTGGGACGGAGGTATTCGCCGGTTTTGGGGTCTTTCTTTTCCTGCAAGCCCCACACGTTGCCGAAATCGGTGAACAGCGCGCCTTTGAAGAAGCCGTAAATCGGGAAACGGTACTCGGCGCTGCCTTCCAGCAGCAGCTCGCCGGGCTGCTCGGTGAGGTAGTCGCGCACTATTTGGCCACCGCTTATGCGCGTGGGCGTGAAACCGCCCGGCCCCAGGCGGCGCGGCTGCCAGGCCCGCAGGCTGGTGGAGCCGCCGGCAAAAAACGACTTGTCGTAGGGCACGATGTACTGCGGGTCGCTTTCGGTCGTGGTGGGGTCGTCGGTACGGGTGAGGGCGTGCACCGCACCACCGTTGAGGCGCCACACGAAATACGTTTGGGGCGTGAGGTGGTAGTAGCGCCGGTAATCGACGCTGATGCGGGCAAAGTCATACACGCTCAGGCCGGTGCTTTCGTAGAGCCCTTTGCGGTAGAAGCCGCGCGTGAGGCCGCCGATTTCGCCAAACAGCCGCAGGTAATAGGCGTCGCGGGTTTCGTTGAAATCGTTGGAGTTATACAGCGACGTGAAGCTGAAGCTCGGCTCGACCTGCTTGCTGAACGAGCGGTACAGCGAGGACCCTTCCGTGAGCTGCAAGCGCCGGAGGCGCACGTTGAACGAGTCGCTGGTGAAGGGCGTATTCACCAGCGTGATGACCACCGGCGAAAACACGTACTGGTGAAACGGCGAGCGCTGCCAGATATAATCCCAGGCAAACTCGAAGTTGGACCGGATGTATTCCGGGCGCTTCACATACGTTTCGGAGAGCGAGAAGCGGGTTTTGGGGTTGTAGCGCGTCAGGAAATAGTTGGTGCGGAAGGGCACCAGAAACTGCGGCAGCACCAGCGCCGCCGTGGCCCCCAGCTGCGTGGTGTACACGTTGTCCGTCGTGTTGTCGCTGGCCACGCGGGTGAGCTGGCCCTCGAAGCCGGCCCGCACGCCAAATTCCAGCACCTCGGCTCCGCCGAAGGGGTTGCGGGTTTTCAGGCGGTAGTTCAGAAATGGCCCCGGCAGGTAGGCCACGTAGGTAGCGCCCACCTCCACGGTCTGGGAGAATTTGGGCGCGGGCGAGGCGTTGATGACGGCCACCAGCTGGCCGGTGCTGGGCGTGCGGCCGGCGCTGTCGGCGGTGGGCGGGTCGGGCACCTTGCGGTAGTTCACGGTATTGAACCGGAACATGTCAAGGTCGGCCAGCTGGCGCTGGGTTTGAAGGGTATTGGTCAGGCTGTAGTGCTGCTCGGGGCGCACCAGCACCTTATTGGCCAGCAGGCCGGTGCTGAATTTCTGCTCGTAAGCGGCAAAGCGCACCGAGTCCGTGACCACCGTATCCGTGCGCACGCCCAGGCTGGGGCGGGCGCGCAGGGCGCCGGCCGTGCCGGCCCGCCGTAGGGTGTCGCCGGTGGCGCTGCGCAGGGTGCGGCCCACGCCGGCATCGGTGATAAAACGGACCTGGCGCAGCGTGTACAACCGGTGGCCCTGGCCCGGCCCGGGGTTGGCGATGAACGTGCGTAGCCGTACCGTAAATTTTTCGTAGCTCGTGTCGGCTTCGAGGGTGATGTACTGCTGGCGGAAATCGAAGTAGCCCGCGTTTTTGATGAGGGTTTCGAGGCGGATGCGCTCCTGGCCAATCAGGTCCTCGTTGTAGCGGTCGTTTTCGTGCAGCAGCGTGGCCGGCTGGCCCTGGCGCACCACGGCGGCCACGGCCGAATCGGGAATGCTGGGGGATTGCAGGCGGTAAAGAAACGGCTGGCCTTCCTTGATGTTATAGGTCACCGTCACGCGGCGGTACTGCTTGGCCGCGTCCAACGAATCGGGCTTGCTTGGGATAATCGAGCCCACGGCTTGCAGGGCCCGGAACACAATGCCGCGCCGGAAGCGGGCCGTGTCGGTAGCCGTTACCCGCGCCCGGAAAAAGCCCTGCGACCGTAGAAAGGTCGTCATCTGCTCCACCGATTTCTTGGTGAGGGCCGTGTCGTAAATAACCGGCGCTTCGCCCAGGCGCATGATGGCGTTGCCTTTGTCGAGGGCTAGCTGCTTGCGCTTCACCTTGCGCTCGCGCTGGTCGAGCAGCTTGCCCAACTCGGCCGAGTCGGTGCCAGCGGCTTTTATCTTGGCGGCGTAGGTCGTCTCGATGTTGCGCAGCTTGTTTTTGATACGCACCGAATCGTACAAGTTGAAGCCCAGGTGGTAGATGGCCAGCTTGGGCGGCAGCTTGGTGTTGGTCTTTTGCTGGGCCAGCGCGGTGAGGCGTTCTTTGTCGGCCTGCTCGATGCCCTTGATTTCGACGCGGCTGAGCAGGCGTTGGTTGGGCCGCAGCAGGCTGAATGGCGAACACGCCGCCAGCCCCAGCAGCGCGAGCAGCGGCCCGAGCCGGTGCGCAGGCCGTAGTTTTGGCAAATAAGTAACGAGTAATGGTTTCAAAAGCACTTGGCAAATACGTGCAGTCGCTGCACCAGAAGAAGTACCGGCACCGCCACGGGGCGTTCCTGGTAGAGGGGGGCAAAAGCGTGTTGGAGCTGCTAAGTTCCGACCTGGAAGTCGAACACATGCTGGGCACGGCCGAATTCATCGACGAAAACCGGGCCAGCCTGCCCGGCCGGCTGCCGCTCAGCGCCGCCACCGAAACCGAGCTCACCCAGCTCGGCACGCTGGCCACCAACACCACTGCCCTGGCCGTGGTGCGCCTGCCCGCCGAAACCCCGCTGCCGCTAACGCTGCCTGAATCGGCTTTGTTGCTTGTCCTCGACGAAGTGCGCGACCCCGGCAACCTCGGCACGCTGCTGCGCCTGGCCGACTGGTACGGCCTGCCCGGCGTGGTGCTCAGCCCCGGCTGCGCCGATGCCTACGCCCCCAAAACCGTGGCCGCCAGTATGGGGGCCTTCGCCCGGGTGCGCGTCTGGGAGCGTGACCTTGCCGAGTGGCTGCCCACGCTGGCCCCCACCGTGGGCATATTCGGGGCCGATTTGGAGGGCGACAACGTGCACCACCTCACCCTGCGCCCCGCCGGCGTGCTCGTGATGGGCTCTGAATCGCACGGCCTCACACCCGCTGTGGGGGCGGCCCTCACGCGGCGGCTGCACATTCCGCGCGGGGCCGGTGGCCAGGCCGAAAGCCTGAACGTAGCTATTTCGGCGGCTATTTTATTGGATAATTTCTTTCGGAATCAGTAGGGGTTTTCGGCCTTCAAGCAGCCCCAGACAGGTCCAAATAAAGAACGTCATGCTGAGCGAAGTCGAAGCATCTCTACCGCAAGAGTAAATGAATTACTTACGCGGTAGAGATGCTTCGACAAGCTCAGCATGACGTTCTGCTTTTGTCAAGGCTTAAGTCCGGCCGGGGGCAGCTTGTTGTTTTAGAAGCCCAAAACGTTCAGGCCGACGGTGAGCAGATGCGTTTTGGGTCCCTGGCCGTCTTTGAACAACTCATTCATGTTGTACTTGGCGAAAAGCTGCAGGGCGTGGAAGCCGATTTCGCCCTGCACCCCGTACGTCCAGGGGTTGAGGTTGAGGGTGCCGGTGACTCTATCCTTGCTATTGTAGTCGGAGCCGGCCAACCGGTATTCGGTGTTGATGTTGCTGGTGAGCCGGGTACCGCCGAAGCCGCCAATGCCGGCCGAAAGCGTGCGCTTGTCATATTTGTTGCGCAGCTTCATACGCAGCATCACGGGCAGGTTGAGGGTGCCGACGTAGAGGGTGGCCTCCTGAATCTGTTTGGTGTCGGGGGCCGTTTCCACGAACGTGAGGTTGTTGTTCTGCGCCCACTGCTCGTTGCCGGTCAGGCGCATGTAGTTGCCGCTGAATTCGGGGCCGATGGTGATGGCCACTTTCGACTTCTTGGTGTAGTGCAGCGGCTGCACGTAGTAGAGGCCGAAATTGAGGTACGTGGAGCGCCAGTTATTGAGCGAAGGCACTTTCAGGGCGGCTGTCGACGTCGAGTTCACCAGCGTGGTCAGGCCGATATCGAAGCCCAGCTCCACGGTGGCTCTGTGGCGGCGCTGTTCCCGTTTCAGCGAGTCGGCCCGGGACTTGGCCTTCACCTCGCCATCGGTGCCGATGCTGAAGGTGTTTTTGCCGTCCTCGTCCTTAGTGGTCGTGATGCCGAACTTATTGTTGAGAAATACCTGAACCTTGTTGTTGCTTTTGTCGCTGGTGCCGGGCTTGTGGGCCGTGACGCGGATTTCCTCGGGCAGGTTCTGGCCGGGCTGGTCCTTGTCGGGGTAGAAGCGCATCGTTACCTGGTCGGTAGTGCCGGTTTTAGCGGCGGCTTCGGCCTGGTTGATGTAGGTGGCCAGCCGCGAGGTGAGTGAGTCGAGGTGGTAGTTTTTCATGTCGCGCAGCTGGGCGGCGTTGCGCACGGTCAGGGTCAGGGTGGCTTTGTTGGGCAGGCGCACTACGATGGTGTCCTTAACAGTAGCGGCGGGCCGGAGGGCCGTGGCGCGGGCCGCGTTCAGCCCGCCCAGCGTGGTCATCAGCAGAAAGAAGGGGAGAAAAGCGCGTTGCATGGTTTCTAACGAGAAGAGGGTGAATTACAATTGAATGGATTTCGTGACCCGGTGGCCGGCCACGGTGGCTTGGATGGTCACGTTTTCGGGCAGGCCCGTGACTTCGGCCAGGTTCACCCGCTCGCCCCGCACCAGCTGGCCACCCATGTGAAGGAGGCGGCCGCCCAGCCGCCGGCGCTCGGCTGGTTCGGGGTTGGCGGCCAGGGCCGAGGCCACCGGGCGGGCGGGGCGGGCAGGGGCTTCGCCGTTGCGCACGTCCACCGTGATAAGCTCGGGGGCGGGCACCAGGCGGGCGGGGTCGATTACCGTCGCGGGCGCTGGGGTGGGCAGGTTGGCAGCGAGTACCGGGGCCGGCCGTTGCTCGTCAGCAGCGGGGGTATGGGCCGGGGCGGGCGTTGTCGTGCGGGCCACGAGGGTGGGCGAAGGGGCGGCCGCGTCCGGCTGCCGGTTGCTTCCCAGCGGGTGGCGCGGCGAAGGCCGCTCGGCCAACTTACTGGCCTTTGATGCGGTAGATGCGAGGGCCAGGGAGCGGGTTGCCTGAGCCGTAGTATTTTTTTGAATAGAAGTAGAAACCGGGTTTTTAGTAGTTGCAGGAGCATTCGTAGCGGCCACTGCTTCTTCAGAAATCGGTGCGGCAGTTGCCGGGGTAGTTGTTGCGGGAGCAGCCGTTGCATTGGGCACAGCAGCAACTATCGCAGGCTTCGTAATCGGGGCAGTAACAACTATTGCCGGTTTCGTGGTAGCGGTGTTCGCGCCCTTGCCTTTTTGCACGGCCACTTCATTGCCGCCCATATTTTTGGCCGGGAACCCCAGCCACAGGCCGGCCCCGCCGGCCAGCAGCAGGATGAGCACGGCGGCCGCCATTGCCATGGGCCACCATGCGGCGGCGCGGCGCTGGCGGGGGCGCAGGTGCTCGTCTTCGAGGCGCTCCCAGAGCTCCCGGCGCGGGGGCGTGGCGTGGGCGGCGAGGCGTTTCTGGAATAGCTCGTCGAGGCGCGGTTCGTGGGACTCGGGCTGGGGGGCGCTGGCTTGCAGGCGCGCCCAGAGGTCGTCGCCGGGCGGCGTGGCGTGGCCGTCGAGCTGGCGGCGGAATAAATCGTCGATATTATCTTCGGGAAGCATAGGGATAGGGGCTAATTCGCCGAGATGGCGGAAAACTGAACGCGCCGCTGGAGCATGGCGCGGGCCTTGCTCAACTGCGATTTACTGGTGCCTTCGCTGATGCCCAGCAGCTCGGCAATTTCCTGGTGGCCGTAGCCTTCCAGGGCGTAGAGGTTGAAGACGGTGCGGTAGCCGGTGGGCAGGGTGGCCAACAGGTTCATTAGGTCTTCGGCCTGGAGTTGGGTGTCGGCGGTGGCGGCGGTGGTGGCCAGGTTTTCGGGCTGGGCAAAGTCTTCAAACGACACGGTCATCATCTCGCGCTGGCGCAGCTGCATCAGGGCTTCGTTCACCATGATGCGGCGCACCCAGCCCTCGAAACTGCCTTCGAACCGGTAGTTGGGCAGCGCCCGGAACATCTTGGCAAAGCCCAGAATCAGAGCTTCTTCGGCATCTTCGCGGCGCTTGAGGTAGCGGCGGCACACGGTGAGCATCAGCCCGGCCAGCTGGTCGTAGAGCTGGCGCTGGGCCCGGTGCTCGCCCCGCACACAAGCAGCGATGAGGTCGGCTTCGGTCGTCACGGTAAGGGTGGGCACGGGAGCAGAAAGGATGGTGAGTTATGGCGGCAGATGCGGAAAGGGCGGGAAGGGTTGCCTGGGCAAGGAAGTTTTTTATCGTACTCCATTTGTGGGGTTCGAGGCAGTAGTTTCGCAGGTGCTAATCATTACCAGTATGCAAAAACTGCTACCCTTCTTCCTGTGCTCGTTGACTGTCTCGCGCCTGGCGGCGCAGGAGGCTCCCATCAAGCCCACCGTTTATCGAAAATACACCGTGGCCCTGGGCATTTTGGGCAACCCGAAAGTGTTGGGGGTGCAGGCGGAGGGCCGTTTCGGGCCGCATTTTGGCGGGCGGCTGGTGGCCACGCAGGTGTTCGATTCGCATCGGCAGAACGAATTCAGTGCCGGGGGCATCGGTCTACTCACTTATTACATTCCCTTGAAAAACCCGCGTCTGGAGCCGATGCTGGGCATTGGGGGCGTTTATTCGCTGTATCACTGGGACCTGGGCTCCAATGGCAATAAAGGCACCCTAACGGACTTCAACGTGGGCGGCGGCATGGGCTTGAACCTGCGTTTCAGTAATGATTTTCGGGCGGGTATCAATGTATTATTTGCCAATGGATTCGTGGCCGACTACCAAGCCGACGAGATGCGCGTTGCACACCGGAAGCTACTCGTGATGCCCGCCCTCACGTTTGATATTCTGCTGTAGGCCCCGCTAGGGCAGCTCGCGCAGCGGCCGGCCCTGGTGCCGGCCATCGCGCAAATGCTTGGCCTGGCCCACCACTTGCGCCCCGTAGATGCCGGTGTGGCCCGAGAACAGATACGCCACCACGCAGGCCAGCGCCAGGTACACACCCGCACTGGCCCCGAACAATTCCAGCCCCATCAGCAGACAGGCGAGGGGCGTGTTAGCCGCGCCCGCAAACACGCCCACAAAGCCAATAGCCGCCAGCAGCGCCACCGGCAGCGGCAGCACCAGCGCCAGCGCGCTGCCCAGCGCCGCCCCGATGAAAAACAGCGGCGTGACCTCGCCTCCCTTGAAGCCGCAGCCCAGCGTGAGAGCCGTGAGGGCCAGCTTCCAGGCGAAATCCGTGGGAGCGAGCGGGTGCTGAAAAGCTTCGACAATGACCGGGATGCCCAGCCCGCCGAAGCGAATAGGCCCGGCCAGCCATAGCAGGCCCGCTACCAGCACGCCGCCCAGCACCGGCCGCAACGGCGGGTAGCTGACGCGACTGAAAACCCGGCCAATGCCGTGCGTGAGGGTAGCAAATGCCCGGGCCGTGAGCCCGAACAGTGCGCCCGCCAGCAGCGTGCAGCCTAGCAACAGCGGCGTGAGGGGCAGCCCATCCAGCGCGGGGTAATGGGTATGGCCTACGCCCCACGCCCGCGTTACGAAATCAGTAAAAACGGCGGCCAAAAAGCTGGGCAGCACGGCATCGTACCGAATGGAGCCCAGCAGAAAGACTTCGAGCCCGAATACGGCCCCAGCCAGCGGCGTGCCGAACACCGAGGCAAACCCCGCGCTCATCCCCGCGATGAGCAGCAGGCGGCGGTCGCGCGGGCGCAGGCGGAGCCAGCGGGGGAGCTGGTCGGCGAGGGCGGCGGCCATTTGCACGGCCGTGCCCTCGCGGCCCGCCGAGCCCCCAAACAGGTGCGTAACCAGCGTGCCGCCCAGCACCAGCGGCACCATGCGCAGCGGCAGGCGCTGGCTGGGGCGGTGGATTTCATCAAGAATCAAATTATTGCCGCGCACCGCCCGGTCGCCGAAATACTGGTAGGCCATGCCGATGAGCAGGCCCGCCGCCGGCAGCAGCGCCAGCACCCAGGGGTGGGCTTCGCGCCAGCGCGTGACCCAGTCGAGCGACACCAGAAAGCCAGCCGAAGCGGTGCCGGCCAGCGCGCCAATTAGGCCGCAAATCAGCAGCCAGCGCAGCAGGAATAATAGTGCCGAGGTAAGAGATGTAGCCCGCAGTCGGGCGAGGGAGAAGGGTGGCAGCATTGGGGCGAACGGCAGGATGAGCTATGCGACGCGGCCGTCGGGGCTGCGCCGTTTCGTAGGAATCATCAGCGCGGGGCGCGGGGCTCCGGCGGTTCGCGGTGGCAATCCATCACCGTATTCTGGAGGGTAAATATAAACGGCGCTTGCTAGTGGTGCATTGGCTGGGATAAAAAGAAAAACGCAGCGCCCGATTACTGGCGCTGCGTTCAGCAACTAAGCGGTTATCAACTTTACATCTTCATGCCCGGCATCCCTCCGTGCTTCATCCCGCCGTGGCCCATGTGCATGCTCATGCGCGGGGCGATGAAGCGCAGGTACACTTCGAAGGAAAGCGGGTTCCGGCCGTAGGCGGCGAGCAGGGCGGTGTTCTCCTTATTATAGGTGTTGAGGGTGCCGGTGAGGCCGAGGTCGAGCCAGCCGGCTTTGGTTTTGGCGATGTATTTGGATGCGCCGATGGTGAAAGCCTCTACCGAGCGGTTGGCGTGGGCATCGTGGTCGGTAGGGGCGGGCAGCAGCAACTCGTCGTAGTTGAGTTGCAGCGTTTCGAGGCGGGTGAAGAGGTTGAACTGGCGGGCCTGGAGGTTGCTTTCGAGCAGGAAGGAATTGGAGTAGGTCGTTTCCTCGCCGATGCCGCTGTGGCGGTTCATGCCCCACACGGCGGTGGTGGAGAGGATGCTTTCCTTGCCCACGTTGGCATTGTGCAGCACCGAGGCGCTGGTGCGGTCCACGTTGTCGTTGGGTTCTAATTCTTCGGGGCTTTTGAGGTGGGCGGCCGAGACTTGCAGCGCTAGGTTGTCGGACGGGTTCACCGAGAGGCGGGCGCTGTAGGAATCGAAGCGCGGCCGGTCGAAGCTGTAGCGGTTTTCGTTGGGCTCGCGGCCCGTAAACAAGGAGCCTTCGAGCTTGGCGTTGCGGTAGCGCACGCCCAGCGTGGCCACGCCGAACTGAATGTGGGTGGCATCCTGCCAGTGGTGGCCCAGCGGGGCGGCGGGCAGGTTGGCCGCCGAAGGCCGGTGCATGAACACGGGCGGCCCGATGGCCGGCTCGCCGGGGTAGCCGAGGTAGGCGGTGAGGTCCACATCGGAGCTGGCGGCGTAGGTGTAGGCCACGGCCAGGGCGCTCACGAAATCGTGCGGGTGCTGGTGGTCGTGCAGCTTTTCGCCCTGCCACGACTCGCCGGTCTGGAACAGCAGCGGGTAGCCCGCGCCGCCCACCGTGAGCGGGTCGGCCGTCACCATGGCCTGGATGCTGAACAGCCCGCGCTGGCCCACCAGGTGGTTAGCCATGCCCATCACATAGGAGTTGGCGCGGAAATTAGCATCGCCGCGCAGGGCGCTATGGTTGAAATTCTGGCTGGTGTAGCGCAGGAAAACCGAGTACATCAGCATCACGTCCCAGCCTTTCGACTGGTACATCTGCATGTACATTGGGGATGAATCGGGGTGCCAGCTGGTGCCCGAGCCCTGGCGCGTCATGGGCAGGTTTTTGGAGAAGGAATTGCGCATTTCCATCATCATGCCACTGCTGTCGGCAGCCATGTCGGCGGTGCCCATGTTCATGCCGGGCATGTCGTGGCCTTGCATGTTGTGGTCGCTCATGCCGGGCATGGCGGGGGCTGGTGCAGTAGCGGGCGCGGTTGTCGGAGCCGGCGCGGGCATGTTCATGCCGGGCATATCCATTCCCGGCATGGCCGGGGCGGGAGCCACTTTGGCGCGGGTAGTATCGGCAGCGGCGGCGGTCGCGGCAGGTTTTGGGCGCGGTGTGGGGGCCGGGTGAGCGGCTTTGGGTTTGGGCCGGGGTGCAGCCGGCTTGGGTTTCGGTTTGGGCGCCGGCATTGGCATCGACATATCCATGCCCGGCATGTGGGTGTGTTGGGCGATAGCCGAAGTGCCCAGCAACAGGCCCAGAGAAGTCAGAAGAAGCGGTTTCATAAAATAGCGAGTTGGTAGCGTTGAAGGAGTTGAGCGGTTATTTCACGAGGAGGGTGCCGCGCAGCATGCCCATGCCGCAGGTGAAATCGAAGCGGCCCGGCTGCTGGGGCAGCAGCTCGATGAGCGTGGTTTTGAAGGCCGGCAGGTCGCGCCGAATGCTGAAATCAGGCAGCAGTAGTTCTTCGGAGCAGCTGTTTTCCTCGTCGCGGTAGAAATTCAGCCGCACCGGCTTGCCGCGCTCCACCTCAATAACGTCGGGCGAATAGCCGCCTTTTACGGTAATATCAACTTCCTGCACGCCGCCCGACGACGACACGGCGCTGGCCACCGGCCGCGATGAAAGAAAGAAATACCAGACCACAAACCCAGCCAGCGCCAAGCCGGCAATGGTGACGATGATTGAGGAAGCATCCATAGTAATGAGGGAATAAGGCCACGTCAGAAGGTACCTGGCCGGTATACATGTTGGTTATTCGGCCCGAAAGCCCCGTAGCCGCAGCGAGTTGGTGAGCACCGAAACCGAGCTCAGCGCCATGGCCCCGGCCGCCAGCATGGGCGAAAGCAGAATGCCGAACACCGGGTACAAGGCCCCGGCCGCGATGGGAATGCCCAGCGTATTATACACGAAGGCAAAAAACAGGTTCTGGCGAATGGTACGAATGGTTTGGCGGCTCAGCTCGATGGCCGTAACTACGCCCTGCAAATCGGAGCGCATGAGGGTAATACCGGCGGTTTCCATGGCCACGTCGGTGCCGCCGCCCATGGCCAGCCCGATGTCGGCCTGGGCCAGCGCCGGCGCGTCGTTGATGCCGTCGCCCACCATGGCCACCACGCGGCCCTCGGCTTGCAGGGCTTTCACCTGGGAGGCTTTATCGGCGGGCAGCACCTCGGCAAAGTAGCGCGTGATGCCCACCTGCCCGGCTACTTGGGCGGCGGTTTCGGGGTTGTCGCCGGTCATCATCACCACTTCGAGTCCCATTTTTTGCAGGCGCTGAATAGCGGTGCGGGAGGTTTCGCGCACGGTGTCGGCCACGCCGATGAGGCCAGCGGCTTGGCTGGCTACTGCTATGTAGAGCACGGTTTTGGCCTGTGCTAGCAGTTGGGCGGCCTGCGCCGCCAGCTCCGCCGAAAGCGTGATGCCCGCTTCGGCCAGCAAGCCGGCATTGCCGATGAGCACGGTCTGGCCCGCCACCGTGGCCGTGGCCCCCCGGCCTTCCACGGCCCGGAAATCGGTGGCTGACTGGGAAGCGGCCTTTTGGGCCTCGGCGTAGCGCACTACGGCGGCGGCCAGTGGGTGCTCGCTTTGTCGCTCCACGGCGGCGGCCAGCGCCAGCAGTTGCTCCGGGTTCTGGCCGGGGGCGGGATGGAAATCAGTCACGGCCGGCTCGCCCTGGGTGATGGTGCCGGTTTTGTCGAGCAGCACGGTGTTCACTTGGTAGGCTTTTTCCAGGGCCTCGGCGTTGCGGATGAGCACGCCGTGTTCGGCTCCCTTGCCGGTGCTCACCATGATGGCCGTGGGCGTGGCCAGGCCCAGCGCGCACGGGCAGGCAATGATGAGCACGGCCACAAAATTGACCAGCGCCAGCGGCAGCCGCGTACCCGCCGGGGCCAAATCGAACCACAGCACAAACGTGAGAATGGCGATAACCACCACCGTGGGCACAAAAACGGCGCTGACTTTATCGGCCAGCCGCTGAATGGGGGCGCGGCTGCCCTGGGCATCTTCCACCAGCTTCACAATCTGGGCCAGCAAGGTATCGGCCCCCACTTTGGTCACGCGGAAGCGGAAGGAGCCGGTTTTGTTGAGCGTGGCCCCGAACACGGCATCGCCGGCCTGCTTTTCCACGGGCAGGCTTTCGCCGGTGAGCATGGCTTCGTCGAGGGCCGAACGGCCTTCGGTGATGAGGCCGTCGGTGGCCACTTTTTCGCCGGGGCGCACCAGCACGATATCGCCCAATTTTACCTGATTGATATCCACGTCGATTTCCTGGCCGTCGGGCCGCACCACGCGGGCCGTTTTGGCCTGCAAGCCGATGAGGCTGCGCATGGCGGCCGAGGTCTGGGTTTTGGCGCGCAGCTCCAGCACCTTGCCTAGCAAAATCAGGGCGATGATGGTAGCCGTGGTGTCGTAGTAAACTTCGGGCCGCAGCCCCCGGCTGAGGAAAAACCTGGGCGCAACAGTGGCGGCGAGGCTATAGATAAACGCCGCGCCGGTGCCCACGGCAATCAGCGTGTCCATGTTGGCGGCCCGGTGTCGAAAGCCGTTCCAGGCTGACACGTAAAACTCGCGTCCGCTGAATAGCAGCACCGGCAGTGTGAGCAGGAGCAGGGCCCAGTTCAGGGCTTGCATGTTGAGGCGGGCCATCATCGCGGGCCAAAGCATCAGCATGCTCAGCGCCATAATCACAACGGCGAGCCCGGCCGCCACACTAAATCGGCGCTTGAGCTGGCGGTAGGCCTCAGCTTTCTGGGCGTCGATTTCGGCCTGACGGTCGGCCGCGCTGGTGTCGGGGGCACGTTCCACTACCCCGTAGCCCGCGTTTTCCACGGCGGCTTTCAGGGTGGCGGGCGTGGCCTGGCCGGGCAGGTACTGCACGGTGGCCTTTTCGGTGGCGAAGTTCACGAGCGCGCTTTGCACGCCGGGCGTGCGGGCCAGCGATTTTTCCACCGCCGAGGCGCAGGCGGCGCAGCTCATGCCTTCAATGTCGAGGGTGGTGGTTTCGGGGGAGGGTGACATATAGTACGAGCACCGGTGAGGAGGTGCCGGGTGATGGTGCAAAATTCGGGCATCCCGGCCCCAGGCATGTTACGGAATCAGGCCAAAAACATGCATAATTCGACCCTTGACAACTACCGGTTGCAGCCCCGTAAAAGCAAGCACGCCCCCCGAAACCAAGTTTCGGGGGGCGTGCCGCAGTAAATTCCAGCTCAGTTAATACTGCCCAATCGAGAGCAGCACCAGCGTACAGGCTTCCTCGGTCTGAATGCCGCGCTGCTGGGCCAGTCGTTCCAGCTCGGGGTTTTCGGTGCCGGGGTTGAAGAGAATGCGCTTGGGTTGCAGGTCCAGAATGTAGTCGTACCAGGCTGGCTGGTTTTGCGGCCCCACGTAGAGCGTCACCGTGTCGATGTCCGTTTCCTGAGGGCGGTCGGTGTGAATGTCGAGCCCGGCTACCTGGCCTTTGCGGATGCCCACCGGCACCACCTCGTGGCCGTGGTTTTTGAGCATGTGCGCCGCCCGATAGGAATAGCGGGCAGGATTATCTGAGGCTCCGAGAACGAGGGTTTTTTTCGGGGATTCCATAAGAGGTTAATACGTATAGAAAGACGCTTGAGCTTATATACGCAATAACCGCCCGCTGGGCTGCCGGGTTATGCCTGCGGCTGGCGGGGCGAGCTCAGGTGGGCAAGGGCCCAGGCTCCCACGGCCATCACCAGGTCGCGCACGGCCACGTCGAGGTAGCGGCCGCTGCCCAGCAGGGTCAGGGCAATGGCCGTGAGCCAGGCCATCACCACGCGAGCCCCAAGGTGGGGGCGCAGTAGCACCAGCGCGCCGGCCACTATTTCAATGATGCCCACCAGCATCATAAACGAATGCGCCGAAACCGGCAGCATCTTCACCAGGCCTGGCGCGAGGTAGGCCTCCCAGTTGGTGAGCAGGTTCGTGAATTTGTCGAGGCCAGCCACGATGGGCACCACGCCGTAGGTGAGGGTCAGGACCCGGACCACGGTATGGGCCGGGGTGGTTGCGGGCCGGGCAGCGGGCCCGGCGTAGGGAAAGTTGGCGGAAGGTAACATGGCAATGGGGGTTAAAAGGTTGTTGCCATTGGATGAATTACCCCTTCGGCGGGTTACATATTATAATATATATTTTATTGTAACCTGGCCACTGGTCGCCGCATCCAATAAATATCTCCAGCGCAAATCATCCCTGAATCATCATGCTGCCGTCCCTGGCCCTCATGCCGTACACGCCACTATCCGATGCGGAAGTCATCGGCCGGGTGCTGGCGGGCGAGAAGCAACTTTTTGAGCTGCTCATGCGGCGCTATAATCAGCGTTTGTTCCGCACCGGTGTGGCCGTATTGGGCCAGCCCGCCGCCGCCGAAGAAGCCATGCAGAATGCCTGGGTCAAGGCCTACATGCAGCTTGGGAGCTTTGCGGGCCGGGCCAGCTTTCCGACCTGGCTCACCCGCATCATGCTCAACGAATGCCTGATGGACCGGCGGCATCAGCAACGCTTTGTTGACCTCGAAACCGCATCCGACGACGAGCCGGAGCCCGTCGCTGATGTCCCAACACCTTTGCAAACCGTGCTGAACGATGAGTTGCGCGAAGCCCTTGAAGCCGCCGTGCAGGCGCTGCCCGACAAATACCGCAGCGTGTTTGTGCTGCGCGAAGTAGAAGGCCTGAGCGTGGCCGCCACCGCGGCAGCCCTGCAGCTCAGCGAGGCCAACGTGAAAGTGCGTCTGCTGCGGGCCCGCGAGCAGCTGCGCGCCCAACTGGCCGGTTTTGCCCCGCAGCACGCCTTCGCCTTCCTAGGCGCACACTGCACCCGGATGGTACGCCGGGTGCTGGCGCGCCTGGGCACGCTACCAATGCCGCTGCCCCGCAACTAGCGAAGTACCGCCGCCCTCACCGCCTCGGCGCAACGCTCGCCGTCCATCGCCGCCGACACGATGCCGCCCGCGTAGCCCGCGCCCTCGCCGCACGGGTACAGCCCCGCCACCACCGGATGCCGTAGCGTGTCCTTATCGCGCGGAATGCGGATGGGGGCCGAAGTGCGGCTTTCCACACCCACAATCTGGGCCGCATTGGTGGCATAGCCGGGAATCTTCCGGCCGAAATCGCGGAAGCCCTGGCGCAGTCGCTCGGCCAGCACCGGCCCCAGCACGTCGTCCATGCGCACCGACACGAGGCCGGGCTGATAAGAAGTTTCGAGCAGGCTGGCGGAGGTTTTGTTTTTGAGAAAGTCGCCGAGCAATTGGGCCGGAGCCTGCTGGGTGCCGCCTGCCGCCTGGCAGGCCAGCTGCTCAATCTGCTGCTGAAAGTGCAGGCCGGCCAGCGGGCCGTGCTGCTTCACGTCCATATCCGAAAGCTCCACGGCGGCCACAATGCCGGAGTTGGCAAAGCGCGAATCGCGGCGGCTTGGGCTCATGCCGTTCACCACTACCTCGCCGGGGGCCGTGGCCGCCGGCACGATGAACCCGCCCGGGCACATGCAAAACGAAAACACGCCGCGCTGCTCGCCGCGCACCTCCGTCTGGTGCACGAGCGAGTAGGAAGCGGCCGGCAGTAGCCCACGCTCGGCCCGGCGGTACTGCGCCTGGTCAATCAATTCCTGCTGATGCTCGACCCGTACGCCCAGCGCGAAGGGCTTGGCCTCGATGAGTACACCGCGCCGGTGCAGCAGCTCGTAGATGTCGCGGGCCGAGTGGCCGGTGGCCAAAATGGTCGCCTCCGCCTCAATGGCCTCGCCGCTGGCCGTGACCACGCCGCGCAGCTGGTTACTCTCCAGCAGCAGGTCGGTCACGCGGGTTTCAAAACGCACTTCGCCGCCCGCTTCGATAATTGCTTCGCGCAGCGCCTGCACCACGGCCGGCAGCTTATTGGTGCCGATGTGGGGGTGGGCGTCTACCAAAATATCGGGTGTCGCGCCGTGCTGCACCAGGCGGCGGAGCACGCGGCCTACATCGCCACGCTTGGTGGCGCGGGTATAGAGTTTGCCATCCGAATAGGTACCGGCCCCGCCTTCGCCAAAGCAGTAATTGGAATCAGGATTTACTATCTGGTCTTTGTTGATGGCGGCAAGGTCGCGGCGGCGCGTACGCACATCCCGGCCGCGCTCCAGCACGATTGGTTTCAGCCCCAGTTCCAGGCAGCGCAACGCTGCAAACAACCCTGCCGGTCCTGCGCCAATTATGAGTACACGGGGATTATTTGTTTTAACATTTGGATAAACAAACCAGGGGCCAAATAGCTCACTGGGTGGTGTAGAGAGGTATATGTCGGCGCGTAGGCGCACAAGTGCTTGCCGGCCCCGCGCATCAATAGAACGGCGGCGCAGATGCACAAAATCGGCTTCTCCCGGGGCTAATCCAGCCTGCGCTAGAATGGCTTCGTAGCGCGCCAACTCATCAAAAGCAACCTCCGGGGCGAGGAGGATTTCTAATTCTTGTTTTAACATTTGTGTAATATGAAAGGTGGCTATCCTTTTGGGTGCGGGCAGTTTATTGCTCAACGCAACTACAAAGTTACGGCCATTGCAGCGCGGCAATCCGAGCGAAAAAGCAAAAAGTCTCAGCCGTGGCAAGCCGCGAATCGTTTATTTGCCCCATGACTACAGCTACGCTTTCAACGCCGGCTTCGCGGCTACGCTCCATTATCAGCGGCTCCATCGGCAACCTGGTCGAGTGGTACGACTGGTACGCTTACTCGGCTTTTGCCCTCTACTTCGCCCCCGTCTTTTTCCCGAAGGGTAATGCCACGGCCCAGCTCCTGAATACGGCCGCGATTTTTGCGGTGGGCTTTCTCATGCGGCCGTTGGGAGCCTGGCTGCTGGGCGCGTATGCCGACCGCAATGGCCGCCGGGCGGCACTGCTGCTTTCGGTGCGGCTCATGGCCGGCGGCTCGCTGCTGATTGCGGCCGCGCCGGGTTACGCCAGTATTGGGGTGGCCGCGCCGGCGCTGCTGCTGCTGGCCCGGCTGGTGCAGGGCATCAGCGTGGGGGGCGAGTACGGCACCTCGGCCACCTACCTGAGCGAGATGGCCGGCGCGAAACACCGGGGCTTCTGGTCCAGCTTTCAGTACCTCACCCTGATGGGCGGGCAGCTGCTGGCGCTGGTGGTGCAGCTGGGCCTGCAGCAGCTGCTCACGCCGGCGCAGTTGGGCGAATGGGGCTGGCGCGTACCGTTCGTCATCGGGGCGCTGGCGGCGATGGGCGCGCTCTACCTGCGCACGCACATGGGCGAAACCGAGGCCTTCGAGCAGCAGCAAAATGCCGTTTTGGCCAACCCCGAAGGCGAAGGCCGCGCCCCTTCGCCCAGCCAGTTTCGCTTGCTGATGCAGCATCCACGCGCCGTGCTCACCGTGGTGGGCCTCACGCTGGGCGGCACGCTGGCGTTCTATACCTTCACCACCTACGCCCAGAAATTTCTGGTCAATACTTCGGGTTTTTCCAAGGAGCAGGCCACCCTGATTTCGTTCGGAGTGATGGCCGTGGCGCTGCTGTTTCAGCCCTTGCTGGGCGCCATTTCCGACAAGGTGGGGCGGCGGCCGGTGCTGCTTATGTTCGGCATTGGGGCCACGCTGGGCACGGTGCCGCTGCTGCGGCAGCTGGCCCAGACGCACGATGCGTGGCTGGCGGCGGGCCTGCTCATCGCGGCGCTGTTTGTGGTGAGCGGCTACACTTCCATCAGCGCGGTGGTGAAGGCGGAGTTGTTCCCGACCGAAATCCGGGCTCTGGGCGTGGGGCTGCCTTTCGCCCTCACGGTGGCCATTTTCGGTGGCACGGCCGAGTACGTGGCCTTATTCGCCAAGCAGCACGGCGTGGAAGAATGGTTTTACTGGTACGTGACGGGCTGCGCGCTGCTTTCGCTGCTAGTATACTGGCGTATGGGCGAAACGCGGGCTGAAAAGGGCACGATGGCGGAGTAGGCCCCTGGCGGGCTCGCATCGGTCAATCAAGTCTTCCTCCATACTACTTGCTTAAGCTCAGTAATATTATTATATTAGAGTGCTTGCAAACTCGTCGGCAGTGGTTTGATGCTGTTTGCTGGCGTTTGTCAGCTTACTCATTCGTTCTGTCACTAAACTATTTCAGCCATGAAATCCCTAATGAAGTCCCCGTACGTTTCCACCATGCGGCTTTTGCTGGTCACCACGTTGATGTTTCTGGCGGGCATTGTGGCCTGGTGGAGCTGGACGCAAACCGGCCAGGGTGGATTCCGCTACGCCACGATAGGGCTGGTCATAGTTGCCGCAGCGGTTGCTTTTTTTGGCCGGTGGAAAATGTACGGCACCAACCGACGGTAGCGGAAGCTGGTTGGGCATTCGGCCTAATACTAGTGGAAGCGGACGATTTTGTCGTCTACCCGGAAAACGGCCGGCACTGCTATTGGATAGATTGCGCCGGGATATTCCACCGTGAAATAGAAGCCTGCGTTTTGCTTAGTTCCGCCGTAGTAGCTCAGCAAATCTCCCTCGGCCACCTGCTGCCCGATGCGAACGGCCACACTTTCGTGCTTTAGATTTTGATACCACGCGTAGCTGCCGTCCGCGTGGTACACAATGATATAATTTGCCTTGGGCCCTTTATTGCCTTTCAAATCCTGCCTGATGCTGGCTACAATTCCGGCACGGCTTGCGTGAATAGGTGTGCCTTTGGCTAAACTGAAAAAGTAGGGATGCGGGTTTCCGGGAAGGTCTTTATTATTGGTGTTGCAGTTAGGCATTTGCTCGCCAGTTCGCCGCTTGAAAGGCAGCGCGTAGACGTAGCTCGTATCGGGTTGCAAGCCGGTATATGCCCCAATCTGGTAGGGGCAATCGTAGCGGAACGATGACGTTTGATTGGGCTCAGGAGTAAGCCTAGCTAACAAAACCGACTGTTTTCCTGGATATACTACGATTTTGGCGGGCAGTACCACGCTACTGGTCATATGCACCAGTTTGGCATTCAGCGCCACCGTATAGGGCACGAAACCCGCGTTGCTTCCAAATACCGATACGGTTCCGTCCTCGTTATACCGATACGGTTCCGTCCTCGTTATACCGATACGGTTCCGTCCTCGTTTTGCACGTGGTAGACATTGGCAAGCTGCGACTGGCAATGGCCCGGCAGCCGCAGTGCCAATGCGCAAGCAATAGTGAGGATGGTTCGCATAGCCGGAAAATTAGCGAGGGGTTACGGAACTGCCTTGCGGCAGTCCATAACCCCTCGTTTTAGTTTTCTACGCGCTTACGCCGGTTTCTTCCAGCACGCTTTCGACCCAGCCTTTGCCCCAGTCTTCGAGCTCCTGGGCGCTCCAGAGCTGGGGGTAGAAGATGCGGCGCTGGAACTTGGGAGGCAGGTAGCTGCGCCAATTGGTGCCGCCCGTGGCAGCCACGTCGGTGGGGTTGCGCTGCAGGTAGCGCACTGCCGATTTGAAGTGCATCAGCGGCCAGTTCACATTCACGCTGATGTCGAGCTGGCGCAGGGCGCGCAGCAGGCGCGGGTGGTTGCGGTCCTCTTCGGGCAGGCGTTGCACCACGGCCCACACGTTACGGTGGTGGAAGGCTTCGGCGTGGCGCACCAGGTCGGCGGTGTACTTGCGCTCGAATTCGATGAGGGTAAGAGCTTTGGCGCCGCTGGCTTCGATGGTGGCCCCGGCTTTCCAGTAGATGCAGCCCAGCAGCTCGTCGTAGTCGTAGGCCGAGGCCTTGCCCAGGGCCTGGCGCTTGGCCTCGTCGGTGAGGTTTTCGAGGCTGGTGCTGGCAATCTCAATCATGCGGTACTGCACGCTCTGGAAGCCCGAGGCGGGCATCAGGGCCATGCGGAAATCGAGGAACTGCTGCTTGTCCATGCCGTCGACCATCACATCGAACGAGTCGATGAGGTTATCGAAATAGCGGTTGATGCGGCCGATGCGCAGCACAACTTCGCCCAGCGTAGGCTGCTTGAGGTCGCCGATTTGCTCGTATTCACACAGGCAGAGCTTGAAATACAGCTCCGAAATCTGGTGGTACATGATGAAAATCCGCTCATCGGGAATATTGGTGAGCGGGCGTTGGAGGGAGAGTAGCGTGTCTAACTCGATATAATCCCAGTAGTTAACGTATTTGGCGTGGTACAGACCTTCGAGGTAGGCGGCGAGGTCCTGGCCGTCGGGGGCGTATTTCTCCTGGAGCCGGCGCAGCTGCATCAGCACGGCGGGAGAGAACTCCTCCTGGGTGGGAGAGGGTGACATGAAAATGGGAGTGAGGTGGGATGGTGGGAACAGGCTGGGTGGCCCGCAACAAATATCGTTAAAAAGCTGACTTTACAAAGTGGGTTTTTACGCGGCGTGCCGAACAATTCGCAACCAAAACGGTTGGGGCGCATCTTTGCCCTCGAATACCGGATGAAAAGAATTTGCGCCGGAAATTTATTGTGTGAATAGTGCCAGGCTGAATAACCGCATAGTCCGCCACGCAACCGCTACTTTTAGCCTTCCAAACCGACCGAAGGTACCTTTCTATGGCTGAAAAATCCAGCATTTTTGATATGATTGGGCCCGTGATGATTGGGCCGAGCTCGTCGCACACGGCCGGCGTGGTGCGCATTGCGCGGGCCGCCATCCGCATTCTGGGGGCCGTCCCCACCGAGGCGGTGGTCACGTTTTACAACTCGTTTGCTCGCACGTATGAGGGCCACGGCTCGGACCGCGCCATCGTGGCCGGCCTGCTGGGCTACGCGCCCGACGACACCCGCATCCGCACCGCGTTCGACCATGCCGAGGCCGCCGGCCTGCGCTATACCTTTCAGAGTGTGGGCAATGCCTCCACCATGCACCCCAACACCATCAAGCTGAACCTGCTGGATGGGGCCACCGGCCGCCGCGTGGAAGTGGTGGGCCAGAGCCGGGGCGGCGGCGTGATTCGCATTGTGGAAGTGGACGGCTTTCCGGCCGATTTTTCGGGTGCGCTGCACACGCTCATTATCGATGCCGACGATGTGCCCGGCTCCATTGCCTTCATCGCCTCCGTCATCGCCCACGACCAATGCAACATCGCCACCATGATGGTGAGCCGCAAGGGCCGCAACGACGCCGCCCGGCAGTTTATCGAAATGGACAGCCCGATTAAAGAAATAACCCTGGCCTACCTGCGTCAGCTGAGCTGGGTGCAGGGCATCACCTACATTCCAACGCTGGAATAAGGCCTGGCCGTGTAATAAAACGGCCGGCCAATCGATTACACTCCTACCACCGAAGCACCAATTTTTCTGCGCAATGAAACGAAGGAATACGTCATTTTTTCATCTGGCGCGGCCCCGGCCCTTGGGGCTGGTGGTCGTGGGCACGCTGCTGGCCACGGCCAGCGCCCAGGCCCAGACTACGCCCGCGCCGCCGGCGGTGTTGGGCCAGCCCGCCGCCGCCCCCAGCGGCCCCTGGACGCTGCAAGCGGCCGTTGACTACGCCGTGGCGCACAACCTGACCGTGCGCCAAAGCGAGCTCACCGCCCAGCAGCAGGCCGCCGTGACGCGCCTAAACCGCGCCGCGCTGCTGCCCACCGCCGCCCTCAACGGCACCCAGAGCTTCAGCTTCGGCACCAACAAAGACCCCTTCACGAACCAGTTCCAAGCCGTGAACGTGCGGGCCAACAACTTTTCGGCGCAGGGCCAGGTGACGTTGTTTTCGGGCTTCCAGCTTCGCAACACCATTAAGCAGGGCGTGCTTGATGCGCAGGCCACGCTGGCCGACGTGGAAAAGGCGCGCAATGACTTGTCGTTGAACGTGGCCTCGTCGTTCTTGCAGTTGCTGCTGGCGCAGGAGCTTATCCGGGCATCCGAGGCGCGTATGAGCACCGTGCGCGAGCAGGTGAGCCGCAGCGAAAAGCTGCTGAAAGCCGGGGCCGTGGCCGAAGGCAACGTGCTCGACAGCCGCGCCCAGCTGGCCGGTGAGGAGCGCACCCTCGTGACGGCCCAAAACCAGCTGGCCCTGGCCCAACTGGCCCTGGTGCAGCAAATGAACCTCGACCCGGCCACCGCCCGCCGCTTCGAAGTGGTGGTGCCCACGCTGCCGGACCCTTCTACACTCACCACCGCATCGGGCGAGCTGGACCCCAACGCCACCTACGAAATAGCCCGCCAGAAGCTGCCCGAAATCAAGGCGGCCGAGCTGCGTGTGCTCAGCTCGCAGCGCAACCTCGACATTGCCAAGGGCGGCTACTACCCGCGCCTGACCATGGCCGGGGGCATTTCGACCGGTTTTTCGTCGGTGCGGAATCAGTCGGTTTTGCGCACGGATAAGTTCAACCTGACGCCCGTGTACCAGGTGGACCCGGCCGCGCCGCTTGGCTACTCGCCCACCACCTATATCATCCCGCAGCCGGCGTTTGATGTGCTGCCCTACCGGTTTCTGGACCAGCTGCGCGACAACCGGGGCGAATTTCTGCAATTCACGCTGCAGGTGCCCATTCTCAATGGCCTGCAAACGCGGGTGGGCGTGCAGCGGGCCCAAATCAACATTCAGCAAAGCGAGGTGCGCGCCGAGCAGACGCGCTTGCAGCTGCGCCAGTCCATCGAGCAGAGCTATGCTGATGCGCTGGCGGCCCAGCGCCGTTTCGCGGCCAGCTCGCGGCAGGTGGAGGCGCTGGCCCTGGCTTTCCGCAACGCCGAAATCCGCTTCAACAACGGCCTGCTGAACGGAACCGATTTCAACATCGCCCGCAACAACCTTACGGCTGCCGAATCGGACATGATTCAGGCCAAGTACGAATTCTTTTTCCGCCGCAAGGTGCTCGACTTTTACCAGGGCAAGCCGCTGGCGCTGTAGGCTGGTAATCAATCGGTATTGGGTATTCAGTAGTCGGATGACGACTGGCCCAGCCGATGTTTTTCCCCGCCGAAACCAATCTCACTACTGAATACCTGATACTGACTACTTCTTCATGAAAAACAACCGTTTACTGTACATTCTGCTGGGTTTGGTGCTCGTGCTCATCGTGGGCTACACCGTGGCGAAAAAGAAGGGCTGGGTGGGCAAAGTCCCCGGCGTGGAAGTGCTGGTGGCCAAGGCCGGCCCCGCCAATATCGTGGAGAAAGTGAGCGCCTCGGGCAAGGTGCAGCCCGAAACCGAAGTAAAAATCTCGCCCGACGTGTCCGGCGAAATCACCGAGCTTTACGTGCAGGAAGGCGATTCCGTGCGCAAGGGCCAGCTTTTGCTCCGAATCCGCCCCGATAACTACCAGGCCCAGGTGGCCATGCAGAGCGCCCAAGTGGGCACCCAGCGCGCCAACGTGGGCCAGGCACAGGCTCGCCTCCAGCAGCTCATGGCCTCGGCTAAGCAAACGGAGCTGACCTTCCGCCGCAACGCCTCGCTGTATAAGCAGAAGGTGATTTCGCAGGCCGACTACGAAGCCAGCCAGGCCGCCTACAACGCCTCGCAGGAGGAAATCAACAGCGCCAAGCAAACCATCCGGGCCTCGCAAAGCACCGTGAGCGCCGCTTCGGCCTCGCTGGAAGAAGCCCGCAAAAACCTCAACAAAACCACGATTTACGCGCCCGTGAGCGGCACTGTGAGCAAGCTCAACGTGAAGAAGGGCGAGCGTGTGGTGGGCACCACCCAAATGGCTGGCACCGAAATCATGCGCATTGCCAACCTCAACAACATGGAGGTGCGCGTGAATGTGAACGAGAACGACGTGAACAACGTGAGCATCGGCGACTCGGTGGAAGTGGAGGTGGACGCTTACAGCAACAAGGACGAGAAATTTCGGGGCCTCGTGACCAACATCGCCAACACGGCCAAGGACGCTCTGACGGCCGAAGCCGTGACCGAGTTCGAGGTGCGCATCCGCCTGCTGCCCGAGAGCTACCAGCACCTGCTGCGCAACGTGCGCGGCCACATCGTGGTGCCGTTCCGCCCGGGCATGACGGCCTCCGTGGACATCATCACCGACCGTAAGAGCGGTGTGCTGAGCGTGCCGCTGGCCGCCGTGACCACCCGCTCCGACTCGGCCAAAACCGGGGATGCCAAGAACGGACCCCGCGTGAGCAGCAATCGGGGCAACGGTACCGCCACCGTCGTGGACCCGAGCGCAAACGCGAAAAAAGCCGATATCCAGGAAGTGGTATTCGTGATTAAGGATGGCAAGGCCGTGATGACGCCCGTGAAAACCGGTATCAGCGACTTCCAGAACATTGAGATTCTGAGTGGCGTGCCGGCCGGGGCGCAGGTGGTGAGTGGGCCGTTCCGGGCCGTGGCCAAAACCCTGAAAGATGGCGCGGTGGTGGACATCAAGGACGAGAAATCACTAAACAAGGAAGCGCTGAAGGAAGGCCCGGACGAAGGCAAGTAAGAACAGAGACTCCCCTCCTCAGCTGAGTAGGGGACATTTCAGCAAGGCTGAAATTGGGGTGGTTGACCTCGTTGAACGATATCCGAACGATGCTTTTTGCGAGCCGTTCTTTCATCGTTCAACGGGTTCACCACCCCAATTTTGCTTTCAGCAAAATGTCCCTTCCTTAAAAAAGGAGGGGAGTTGCCGTTCTTTGACGCTTCAACTTCCCACCGCAACACTATTTCGCCACCCACTTTGGAAAAAATTGCCATGCTCGGCGGCGGCTCCTGGGCCACCGCACTCACCAAAATCCTCAGCGAAAACGGCGCCCGCGTGGACTGGTGGCTGCGCTCGAAAGACGATGTGCAGCACCTGCTGCGCACCCGCCACAACCCGCGCTACCTCTCGGCCGTGCAGTTCGACCTGAACCGCGTGTACCCGACTACCGACCTAGAAGACGCCATCGAGGAAGCCGACTGGCTGGTGCTGGCCGTGCCGGCCGCCTTCGTGCAGCCCGTGCTCGACAAGCTGGACCGCGACACGCTGAAGCATAAAAACGTGATTTCGGCCATCAAGGGCATGATTCCGGGAAAAAACCAGCTTGTGACCGACTACGTGGCCGAGCGGTTCCGGCTGCCGCGCACGCAGCTGGGCGTGATTGCCGGGCCGTGCCACGCCGAGGAAGTAGCCCTCGAAAAGCAGAGCTACCTCACCATCGGCTCGCCCGATGCGGGGCTGGCGCTGGCCTTCTGCGAGATGCTGCGCAACCGCTTCGTGAGCGCGCACCCGGCCACCGACCTCGACGGCATCGAATACTGCGCGGTGATGAAAAACATCATTGCTCTTACCGGCGGCATCGCCCACGGCCTGGGCTACGGCGACAACTTCCTGGCCGTGCTGGTAAGCAATGCGGTGCAGGAAATTCGCCGCTTTTTGCAGGCCATCAACCCGCAGCCGCGCGACCTGTCGGCCTCGGCCTACCTCGGCGATTTGCTGGTGACGGCCTACTCGCAGTTCTCGCGCAACCGCACCTTCGGCAGCATGGTGGGCCGCGGCTACTCGGTGAAATCGGCCCAGCTGGAGATGAATATGGTGGCCGAAGGCTACTACGCCGTAAAGTCCATCCACGAGCTGAACAAGAAGCTCAAAGTGAGCATGCCGATAACGGAGGCGGCGTATAATATTTTATACGAGCGGATTTCGCCGGCTGTGGAACTGGAGATTCTCAAGGAGAAGCTGCGGTAAAGCTGTCATTCCGAACGCAGTGAGGAATCTGAGTCTAGCTTGCCAGCTCAATCATCCAGATTCCTCACTGCGTTCGGAATGACAATGAATACTTATTACGTCTACCTGCTGACAAATCCCACGCGAACCGTGCTTTACACTGGTGTAACCAACGATTTGGCCCGCCGCCTAGATGAGCATATCGAGAGCGAAAATGGCCGCCGCACATTCGCAGGCCGTTATTTTTGCAACCTGCTTATGCATTGGGAAGAGTTTCAGGATGTAAACCAGGCCATTGCCCGGGAAAAGGAAATCAAAGGCTGGCGGCGGGAGAAAAAAGATGCTTTAGTGGCCAATGCTAATCCTGAATGGAAGGATTTGAGTGTGCTCATATTTGGCGATGATGCAGTTATTTAATCCTGATATTAGACTTGTTTGGTCCTAAGTAGAACTCAGATTCCTCACTGCGTTCGGAATGACACATTGTATGAAAGTAGTCGGTTTTACCTTCGTCCGAAATGCCATCAAGTACGATTACCCCGTACTAGAAAGCATCAATTCCCTGCTGCCGCTCTGCGATGAATTAATAGTAGCCGTAGGCAATTCAGAAGATGATACGCTGGGCCTGATTCAGAAAATCAACTCTCCCAAAATCCGTATTATTGAAACCGTGTGGGACGACTCCCTGCGTGAGGGCGGCCGGGTGCTGGCCGTGGAAACCGACAAGGCGCTGGCCGCCGTGCCGGCCGATGCCGACTGGGCCATTTACCTGCAAGCCGATGAGGTGCTGCACGAGGCCGATTACGCGGCCATCCGGGCCGGAATGGAGCGCTGGAAGGATGATAAATCCGTGCAAGGGCTGCTGCTGAACTACCGGCACTTCTACGGCTCTTACGATTACGTTGGCGATTCCTACCGTTGGTACCGGCGCGAAATCCGCATCGTGCGGCCTGGTATTGGGGTGGCTTCTTACCGCGACGCGCAGGGCTTCCGGCTGGCCGATAACAGCAAGCTGCGCGTGAAGCTGCTCGATGCTACCGTGCACCACTACGGCTGGGTGAAAACGCCCGCTGCCATGCAGCGCAAGCAGGAAACCTTCAATAAGCTGTGGCATTCCGATGAGTGGGTAGCCCAGAACGTGGCCCCCGCCGAGGAGTTCGACTACAGCCAGGTCGATTCGCTCCAGCGCTTTGCCGGCACACATCCGCAGGTGATGCTGGGGCGCATCCGGCAGCAAAACTGGCGCTACGAGCACGACATGAGTCGCAACCAGCACCGCTTCAAGGATAAATTCAAGCGCTTTCTGGAGCAGCTGACGGGCTACCGGCTGGGCGAGTATCGCAACTACAAACTCGTCTAGCCCCATGATGAACTGGCTGCCGCTGGCGCTGCTCACGGCCCTGTGCCTGGCGCTCTACAACTTCTTCATCAAACTGGCCGCCGACCATGTGCCGCCGGCCGTGGGCGCGGTGGTGCTGCAACTGGTAGCTGCCGCCCTCGGGGCCGCGTGGCTGCTGAAACTGAAGCTGCAGGGCCAGCCGCTGGCCGTGTCGGGCAAGGGGCTGGCCTGGGCGGTGCTGGCCGGTTTGGGCGTGGGCCTGGCCGAAATCCTCACGTTCGTGGTGTTTCAGCGGGGGGTGAATTCCTCCGTGGGCACGCCCGTGATTGTGGGCGGCTCGGTGCTGCTCACGGCCGTGCTGGGCCTGGTGGTGCTGCGTGAAGCGCTGACGATGCCCCAGGCCGGCGGCCTGCTACTGATTGTAGCTGGCATCGCGCTGCTGGCGCGAGGACATTAGTTGCTACTCTACCAAATGCCAATAGGAGGGAAGCGCCCCCGCCGCGCTGGCCGAGTCAGCCACAGCCGGGTTTAGCTGGTATATCTCAACCTGCTCATTGTGAAAAACGGGTGGGAAGGTAAACCGGGGCTGAAACCAGCCGTGCAAATCGGGAAAAGCCAGCACGTAGGTGTAAGTGATGCCCGGTTGAGGGAAGTGGTCGATGGGCCAGCGCTGGCCGGGGCGCTCCGAATGCAGGTACATCCGCACAAACAAGCTGTGGGTTGATTCAGGCATGAGCGTGGGCGCTTTGGGGTGCTGGTCGAGCCACTGGAAGGCTTGGTACAAGGCTTCGTTGCGGCGGCGCGGGCGTTGGTTGTCGCGCCACAGGCTATTTATTTCGTAGCCGAACCAGAGCAGCGCCACTAGGCCCAGGGCTGGGCGCAGCCAGCGTTGCAAGGCACTGGGAGCCGTTTCCAGGAGCCATTCCACCACCAGCGCCAGTAGCAGAAAAAAGAAAAAGGCTTTATAGAGCACCGCGCGGCCCGGGGCGAATACCCGTTGCGCTGCCATCATGGCGTAGGGAAAAGCCATGAACCACAGCGCCGCCGGAACCAGCCGCTGCCAAGGCTGTCGGAGTGCGGCTGGCCACTGCGTCACTCGGCGCCAGAGCAGCCCTATTAAAACCAATACGCCCAGTACCAGTAGTCCCCCGACCTTGGCCTGCCCGGCGAGAAATCCCTCCGTTTCCCAGAGGTAAGCCGGCAGGCCGCGCCAAAATTGCCCGAATGCTTTTGGGGCCACAAAACCATTACTGAAGAAAATAGCCGGCCCTGATACGAAAAGCAGCGGCGCGTAGAGCAGCAGGCTGCCCGCCACCACCACCGCCCCCAAAGCCGCGAGTCGCGCAATCGCCGGCCAGTTGCGCTGCTTCAGATAACTCAGTCCCAACCACGAAAAAGCTGACCCTAATACCAGCGCAAACGTGGGCACCGTGTACAAACCTAGCACGCCGCCCACTATCAGCCCTGCCCAAGCGGCGCGGGGCTGACGCGTGCCATTTGCTAGTGCCAGTGAGCCGAAAAAGGCCACCACCGCCATCAGCGTCAGCAGCCAGTAGCCCCGGCCCACGGCTACGTGGTAGAGGCTAAGCTGTGCCAAACTGAACAGCAGCGTACTCAGCCACGCCACCCGAAAGCTGGCCCGCGCCCACAGCAGGCCCATAAATAGCAGCACGGTGGCCACGGTGGCGGCCAGCACCACGGGCAGCCGCATGGTAAACCAAAAGCCTGGGTTCACATGATAAAACATCCAACTGATGGAGTTGGACAGCACATGGTTATTGGGTACCGGGTAGTAGCCCGAAACGGCCAGCAGGCTCTTACTGGCAAACATTTCGTACGACGGCACGTCATCATAGCCCGGCGTCACAGCCGGCAAACTGATGAGGAGCCTAAAAGCCGTGAGGACCAGTAGGAGCAGGGCCGCCCCGCGCCGCTGGGCAGTGGGTAATGCCGCCAAAACGCGGCGCAGGCCGATTACTACAGCGCGCAATTCGTGGCCCCATTGGCGGCACTCGGCCCGGCCGGCGGGAGGAAAAATGAAGGCTGCTGCCGCTAATGCAAACACAGCCGCGACAGCCGTGAGCAGTTGCCCGGCGTGGGAATATTCCTCGGCTGAAAACAGCCGAATGCGCCATTTGTAGAACGGAAAAATGGCATCGAGCTGCCGTGCTTCGGCCCAGGTGGAACTGTGCAGCACCAGCGCCGCATAGCCTGCGCAAAGCGCCAAAAGCCCAACCGACAAAATGCCAAAAAACCTTGCCCCAGGTAGCTTCGCCACCGGACTCATCGTAGCTGCACGCTGCCCGGCAGTGCTCCCAGCGCTTCCAACTCGGCCCAAACGCGGTGGGTGGGCAGGCCCATTACGTTGAAATAGGAACCTTCGAGCCGGGTGATGGCGGCCATGCCCAGCCAGTCCTGTGCGCCGTAGGAGCCGGCCTTGTCGTAGGGCTGGTAGGTGTCGATGTAGTAGCCGATTTCGGCCGGACTCAGCGGGCGAAAGTGCACGGTGGTCTGGTCCGAGAACACGACCTGGCGGCCGTCGCCGGCCAGCAGGCACACGCCCGTGAACACGTCGTGGGCGCGGCCCTGCAGGCGGGTTAGCATGGCGGTGGCTTCGGCGTGGTCGGCGGGCTTGTTGAGCACGTCGTTTTCGAGGCAGACGATTGTGTCAGCGGTTATCACCAGCTCGTCAGGGGCCAGGTCGGGGGCGTAGGCGGCGGCTTTGTGGGCGGCGAGGTATTCGGCGACTTCGGCCCGGCGCAGGTGGGCGGGAAAGTCCTCGTCGACTTCGCGCAGGCGTATTTCGTAGGGCAGGCCCATGTCCGTCAGCAGCTGCCGGCGGCGGGGCGAGTTAGAGGCTAGAATCAGTTTCACGCGGGGGTGGCCTGGAAATGCTCGGCGAAAGCGTTGCCGGCTTCCTCATCGGCAATGCTGCTGAATAGGAAACCGCCAATGGTTTTGGGATAGAAAAAAGTCGATTTCGGCGGCATCACCGCTCCGGAATGGCACACGGCTTCCACCTCGACCATGGTCACCTCGTTCACGATGAACGCGGCCCGGGCCTCGCCCCGGTCCACACGCTGGAGGCATTCGGTGAAATTGCGTACGTAGGCCACGCCCGGCCACGCCCGCTGCGCATCCGGGCCTACGATGCCCAGTACCTTTTCCAGCACGAAAAAGTGCAGCACCGTTAAATCCAGCGCTTTCACTTCCTCGGTCGTGTCCCAGTTCAGCTGCGGGTGCACCTCGGGCCTAAGCCGGATTTTGAACGCTTCTCCATCTATATACAAGCCGAAAGCCCATTGCTTACCGGCAATGATTTCCGGCAAATCACTGGCGTCATCAATTGGTAATACCGTAAAATACGGAGTCAGTCGGTCCAGCAGTTCCCCGGCGCTCAGCTCGCCGGGCAGGTCCAGCATTAGGCGGTGGGTGGGCAGAATGCGCAGGTCGTCGGCCGCCGCGTTGGTGAGGTACATGAGGTGGTAATTCCAGGGCTCGCGGCCGGTGGCGCGGCCATCGGCGGCCAGCTCGCGGGCCTGGCGGTAGGCCAGCGAGCCTTCGTAGCGGTGATGGCCGTCGGCCAGAATCACTTCTCGCCGCGCCAGCACCTCCTGAAACCGCCGGATGATGGCGGCATCCTGAATCACGGCCAGCACATCGCGGGCACCCTGGTAGTCTTCCTCCGTTTCCACCAGCGGCGAGCGCATGGCTTCGTCCAGGTAGGCTTCCAGCTCGAAATCCTCGTCGCGGTACAGCCCATGGGTGGCGCTGGTCTGGAACTGGGTGCGGGCCAGAAGCTCGGCCCGGTCGTTTACCGAGGCGGGCAGCGTGTTTTCGTGACGCAGCACCACGTTTTCCTCCCAGTCATAAGCCCGAATGTGGCACATGAAGCCCTTGCGGCAGTATTTGCGGGGGCTGCCGGGCAGCTGGAAATACTGATAATAGGCGTAGATGCCGGGTAGCTCGTCCTGCCGCAGTACGCCGCTGGCCTCCCATTCGCGTAGCCGCACCAGCGCCGCCTCGGCCGGGTCATCGCCCCGGGGCACCGACAGGTGAATGGAATTGAGCGGGTTGCGATAAAGCGCCTCCCGTTGTTTTGCCGATACTACGTCGAACAGCGGCGAAACATAGGCATCGATGTTGGCGCTCAGCACCGCGTTGTAGCGCCAGCCGCGCAGGGGTTGAATTTCAGCCAAGAAAATAGAAGTGTTGAGTGTTGAGGGGTAAGTGTTGAATGTGCTGAGGCGGGAATATGTCATTCAATACTTAATCCTCAACACTCAACACTTCATTACGGGGCCAGGCGGCTGCGCTTCCACACATTGCCTTCCAGCTCGTACACGATGCGGTCGTGCAGGCGGCTGGGGCGGCCCTGCCACAGTTCCAGCCGCGTGGGCCGCAGGATGTAGCCGCCCCAGTTGTCGGGGCGGGGCAACGGGTCCTGCTCCCCAAATTCTTCAGCTACCGCTTCTTCGCGGGCCTCCAGCTCTTCGCGGCTGCCGATGACCTGGCTCTGCGGCGAGGCCCAGGCCCCAACCTGGCTGCTGCGCGGCCGGCTCTGGAAATATTCGGTCGACAGCGCCTCAGGAGCCTTTTCCACGCGGCCTTCTACGCGCACCTGGCGTTCCAGGCCGGGCCAGAAGAAGTTGAGCGCAGCCAGCGGCTGCGCGGCCAACTCGTGGCCCTTGCGCGAGTCGTAGTTGGTGTAAAACAAAAAACCGGCATCATCCGGCAGGCCCTTCAGCAGCACCACGCGCGACGATGGTTGCCCCGTGGCCGATACCGTGCTCACGGTCATGGCCGTGGGTTCTTCGAGTTGGGCCGCTATTGCTTCTTCCAGCCACGCCCGAAACTGGGGCACGGCCTCGGGCAGCACGTCGGCTTCGGAAAGGGTGCGCTGGGCGTAGGTTTTGCGCAGGTCGGCAAGGTGCGGGTCAGTCATGCGGGGTGAAAAGCAAAGAATGAATTACAAGCGTCCGGCAACCCGTGGCGCGGCGGTTTCACGTAGCTGTAAGAGGAACATTTTTCCGCGAAAGGCAGTCTTACTTATCCCGCCAGTGCGGTTGCCAGAGCATTGCGGGCGCAAGATACGACCCCGCGCAAGGCAGGGCGTTGCGTGCCGGCTCATCGGCTACCGGCTGCTACGACTTCTTTATCCCTCATTCTCCAAATTCTCCTGATAATGCGGCCCGGTACCCTGCTCATCTCCAAGCCCTTCCTCGGCGACCCCAATTTCGAGCGCAGTGTAATTCTGCTCTGCCGCGACGAGCCTGGCGACGGCTCCTTCGGCCTGGTGCTGAACCGTGCCACCAGCCTCGTCCTCGACGATGTGCTCGACCTGCCGCCCGAGGCCTCGGCCGCCGCCATGGTGCCCATCTACGTGGGCGGCCCCGTCGAGCCCAACACCCTGCACTACCTGCACCGCCGCGCCGACCTGCCCGGGGCCACCGATTTGGGGCAGGACGTGTACTGGGGCGGCGACTTTGAAATCCTGCTCGGACTGCTTGGCAGCGGGGCCGTGGCGGCCGATGATGTGCGGCTGTTTGCCGGGTATTCGGGGTGGTCGGCGGGCCAGTTGGCGGGCGAAATGCAGGGGCAGAGTTGGATACGGCACCCCGCAAGCGCCGGGAAAGTGTTTACTTTGGCATCTGATGCGTTCTGGCGGGAAATTCTGCGTGAGAAAGGCGGCAAATTCAAAGTGCTGGCCAACTATCCCGTCGACCCCCGCCTGAACTGATGCAGGTTTTGTCCCGTCGTTTGTTTTATCCCCACACTTTTTTGCTCTCTCCTCTGGCCCCATTTCCCGGGCTGGCTTTTACGAAGATTTATGGCTGCTGAAGAAAACCCCACTGCCCCGCTAGCCGGCGGCACCGACCCGGCCGCCGAGGACCGGATGACCATTTTGCAACGCCGTCTGGCCGAGATTCAGGGCAAATCGGCTCCGGCTGATTCGGCTCCTGCCGCCGCACCCTCGACTACGCCTACGCCCAACGCGGCCGGCGAAACACAGGTAGAACTGTCCGCCCAGGGTACGCCCGATTTGGCCGCCGGCCAGCCCGACGGAGCCGGGACCGCCGAAGCGCCTGCCGCCGCCGTAATCGCCACCGATTTGGGCTCCACCGCGCCCGTGCCCGGCACCCCCGAGGCTGCCGCCGCCGCCGAAACTGCCCAGCACGTTCCCGATTCGGTAACGGTTGATGGCAGTGATATTTCGGCTCCGCAAGCCCGTGCCGTGGCTCATTATGGTGAGGAAATGGCGACCACGCCCAATCCCGACGCGCTGCCTGCTGCCGAACACATCGACAGCGCCACGCCTGCACCCATCGCCGACCCCGAAACGCTGAGTGGCCCGAACACGGCTGCCACCGTTGAGAACCAGACTGCCGAGCTGCCCACTGTGGAGCTGCACGATGCTCCGGAGTTGGAAACGGCGCAGGAGCCGTTGGCCACGCTGCCCACCTCGTCTGAAACGCCGCTGGACGCGGCCCCGGCCGATGTAGCGGCCATTGATGCCGGCGAAGAGCCGACCGGCGTGGAAAGCGAAGAAGCTGCCGAAACCGTTGCCCCCGACTTCACGGCCCTCGACCTGCCCGCCCAGGCCAACTATCTGGTGAGCTTGTTGCGCAGCCCCAACGCCGGCAAAAACCGCAAGCAGATTTCGGACCTCACCCGCCAGTACGAAACCAACGTGGGCCTGGCCCGCACCGCCGCCCGCGAGAAATTCGCCGCCGGTGGCGAAGGTGCCGAAGCCTTTGCCTTCCAGCAGCCCGAGGGCCAGCAGGAGCTCAACAAAGCCTTGCAGGAATTCCGCGAAAGCCGCGCCAAGGACGCCAAAGCCGAGGATGCCAGCCGTGGCGACAACCTCATCAAGAAAAAAGCCCTGCTCGACCAGCTCCGCACGCTGGTTGATGCCGCCGAAACCAAGGACAGCTCGGGCAAGCTGAAGGCCCTGCAAGCCGAGTGGAAAGCCACTGGCGCCGTGCCCCAGTCCGACAGCCAGGGCATTTGGGACACCTACCACGGCCTGCTGGACATCTATTACAGTAAGCAGGGCCAGTTCCTGCAGATGAAGGACCTGGACCGCCGCCGCAACCTGGAGGCCAAAGAGGCCCTCATCAAGCGTGCTGAAGCCCTCGGCTCGGCCCCCGGCATCAACAAAGCCCTTGATGAGCTGACCAAGCTGCACGAGGACTGGAAGAACATCGGCCCCGTGCCGAACGACCAGCGCGAGCCACTGTGGCAGCGTTTCATCGCCGCTTCAGATGTGCTGCACCAGCGCCGCAAGGAGTTCGTGGACCAGCGCTCGACCGTAGAGAAAGCCAACCTCACGGTGAAGCAGGCCCTGCTGGAGCGTGTGCTGCCCTTCGCCACCTTCGACACGGACCGCGTGAACCTGTGGCGCTCGAAAACCGACGAGCTCCAGGAAATCAAAACCGAATGGGAAGCCGCCGGTCTCGTGCCCCGCGCCCAGGCCGATGCCCTGAACAAGCAATACTGGGCTGCCTACAAGGCTTTCTTCAACCGGAAGAACGACTTCTTCAAGTCGCTCGACAACGAGAAGTCGGCCAACGTAAAAGCCAAGCAGGCCCTCATCGACCAGGCCGAAGAAGCCGCTAACAACCCCGATGGCGATGCCGCTCGCCAAGTTGTTATTCGCGTGCAGAAGGAGTGGAAGGACGTGGGTCGCGTGCCCGATAAGCTGGCCGACAAGCTCTGGTACCGCTTCCGCGCCGCCTGCGATGCCGTGTTTGAGCGCCCCAAGCAGGAAGCCCGCTTCCGCGAGGAGAAAACGCAGCAGTCGTCGGTTGAGCAAACCGCCCACCTCGATAAAATCGCGGAGCAGGTCAATGCCCTCACCGCCGATGCCCCAGGTTCGCTGGAAGGCTTCCGCGCCATTCTGGCCGACTGGTCTGCCGAGTTCGATGCCAATGACGAGCAGCCCAACCGCGGCACCGCCGACCGCAGCGAAGAGCAGTTGCTGACGCTGCTCGGCAAGTACCTCGACCACGTCCCCGGCCTGAGCTACGCCGACCGCGCCGACCTGTTGTTCCAGACCGAAGTGGCGCGCCTCAAGGCCCGTCCTCAGGCCCAGCAGCAGCTCACGCGTAAGGAAATGGCCCTGCGTAAGGAAATCAACGAGCTGGAAAACGACGCTTCGACGCTGCAAACCAACCTCGATTTCTTCGCCCGCTCCAAGAATGCATCCCAGCTCCGCGAGGAGTACCAGGGCCGCATCGCCGAAGGCCAGAAGCGCATCGAAGCCCTGAAGAAGCAGTTGCGGATGATTCGCAGCTAATTAGCTTTTTCAAACCCCGAAAAGAAGGCCGGCATCCACGATGCCGGCCTTCTTTTTTTCGATAAATGTGGTCCGGTTGCTGGGAAAGCGGCGTCGGCTGTTTACTTTTGCACCACCAACCCGCCGCCTTAGCTCAGTTGGTAGAGCTTCTGACTTGTAATCAGAGGGTCGTTGGTTCGAGTCCGACAGGCGGCTCCACATGGCAAAAGCCCGTTGCAATCTCTGGATTGCAACGGGCTTTTTGCTGCATTCCCAGTGATGCAGCGTAATGCCTTCAAAGGGAGATATCCGTGGGGCTACGAGATACATGCCCAAACGCAAAGCGGCCCGCCGGAACCATTGGATTTCGGCGGGCCGCTTTGCGTTTATTCAGATTAATGTAGCTACTTAGGCCGCCAGGTCAGGCACAGGCCCGTGCCGCCCGCCGGGGTCCACATGGGCATGAAACTGGTGTCGCCGATGCCGCGGCCGGTGGGCTTGTGGCCCCAGCGGTTGCGGTGGGTGAGGTAGGCCACGTGAGCCGAGAGTATCCCGAAGCCCGCCCCGGCCACCACGTCCGACTCCCAGTGCTTGTTGTTTATCATGCGGAAGGCGGCCACGCTCGTGGCCAGCGTGTACGCTCCGATGCCGTACCACTGGCTTTTGTCCCGAAACTCGGTGTGTACGATGCTAGCCGCCAGAAACGCCTGCGCCGTGTGCCCCGACGGAAACGACAGATTATTGGAGCCATCGGGCCGCTCAATGTTAGCCAACGTTTTCACCACGTACACCGAGGAAAGCATAATCAGCTCACTTTTTACGATGACGAGCCCGAGGTTTAGCCGGTCATTGCTCGATTCTACCCCGGCCAGCAGCACCACGGGAATTTCCAGGTAGGGTGCCCATTGCAAGTAGTCGTCGATGTGGTTGCGGTAGTCGCCAAACATATGGCGAATGTCATTCTTGGCATCGTAGGAGCTGTAAAAGCCGTGGCCGTTGATGGTGCTGACCCCGTAGCCAATCAGCACCGCCGGCACGATGCTGGCCCGAAACCCTTTGCTTTTGAAGAACGATTTTTTGACCGGCGAAGACACCCCGCCGGGGTTCTGATACTTGTGGGTAGTATCGGCCGGCGCGGGCGTGGCCAGGGGCACCTGCGCGGCTGCCAGCTGCGGGGCCGATGCCAGTGGCAGGAGCAGGGCCAGCGAAATAATGTAGCGGGAAATCATGGATATGGGGCTTTGGGAACACGAAGTACGCGACGCAAGGTGTAAGTGTAGTGAAATGTGCCCGTACTTTTGCCCGGCTCCCCGGCGGCAGCTACCCTGGGTAGCGGCTGTGTTTTTAACTTATTTACCAGCTCCCTTGGACGTAATTGCCACTACCGCCCGCTTTATCGAAGACAAGTTTGCCAACGAAGGCAGCGGGCACGACTGGGCGCACATTCGCCGCGTCTGGCTCATGGCCCGCCGCCTGGCTGCCGCGCATCCCGAAGCCGACACTTTGGTAACCGAGCTGGCCGCCCTGCTCCACGACATTGCCGACTGGAAATTCCACGGCGGCGACTACGAAGCCGGCCCCCGCGCCGCCCGCGCTTGGCTGCTCAGCCAGCAGGTTCCCGAAGCCACCATTGCCCGTGTCGAAACCGTCATCCGGGAGGTTTCTTTCAAAGGCTTGGGCGTGGCCACGCCGGTGTCATCTATCGAGGCAGCTTTGGTGCAGGATGCCGACCGGCTCGATGCGATTGGGGCCATTGGCATTGCGCGAGCGTTTGCCTACGGCGGGCACGCCGGCCGGCCCCTGCACGACCCCGCCATTGCGCCCGTGGCCCACGACAGTTTCGCCAGCTACCAGAAAAACGCGGCCCCCACGCTCAACCACTTCTACGAAAAGCTTTTTCACCTCAAAGACCGGATGAACACCGATGGTGCCCGCGTCGTTGCTGCCGAACGCCACGCCTTCATGGAAGCCTATGTGGCCCGCTTCCTGGCCGAGTGGGACGGCGAAGACTAAACCGCGCCCGCCGACGTTTGGCCCGGTGCGGGCCTGTGCCGCCTGTCCTATGCGTTACCTTTGCCCCATGAAGCTGTTTTTTCGCTCGTTGTTCTGCCTGCTGCTGGTAGCTGTGGCCAGCTGCCGCACCTGTCCCATTGAGTCCTGCCACACGCGCAAGGTGCACATGCACAGCGGCGTGAAATACCGGGGCCAGCCGCTCTGGAAGAAGCAGAACCCCGCCATCGGCGAGAAAATCAAAGTCTACAATTCTAAATCGGCCAAGCACGACAACGACCGTAGCAAGTCCATCCGGTAAGCCGGTTTCGGCAGCAGGAGGGAAGGTGCTGGTTTGGTGGTTTTACTGGTTGGGCAGTTGGAATCCCATCAACTCTGGCCCCATCCGATTTAAGCCCGAAAAAGGCCGCAGCGCTTGCCGTTGCGGCCTTTTTATTGTATCTTCGCACGCATATAAAGAACCATTCACCCTGCGGCTGAAAACCACCTTATTTGGGTTTTTTCAAGCCGCCTATCAACCCCCTCAATGGCGGAAGGCGAAAAAATCATTCCGATTAACATCGAAGACGAGATGCGGGGTGCCTACATCGATTACTCGATGTCGGTTATCATCTCCCGGGCCCTGCCCGATGTCCGCGACGGCCTGAAGCCCGTGCACCGCCGCGTGCTCTACGGCATGAGCGAGCTGGGCGTGGGCTACAACAAATCCTACAAAAAATCGGCCCGTATTGTGGGCGAGGTGCTGGGTAAATACCACCCGCACGGCGACTCCTCCGTGTACGACACCATGGTGCGTATGGCCCAGGACTGGAGCCTGCGCTACCCGCTGGTAGACGGCCAGGGTAACTTTGGCTCCGTCGATGGCGACTCACCGGCCGCTATGCGTTACACCGAGGCCCGCCTCAAGCGCATTGCCGACGAAATGCTTGGCGACCTGGACAAAGACACAGTTGACTTTCAGCCCAACTTCGACGACTCCCTCGAAGAGCCCAGCGTACTGCCCGCCAAATTCCCCAACCTGCTGGTAAACGGCACGTCGGGTATTGCCGTGGGTATGGCCACCAACATGGCCCCGCACAACATGACGGAAGTCGTGAGCGGCATCATTGCCTACCTCGACAACCCCGACATCACGGTGGCCGAGCTCATGCAGTACGTCACCGCACCTGACTTCCCCACCGGCGGCATCATCTACGGCTACGAGGGTGTGAAGCAGGCCTTTGAAACCGGCCGCGGCCGCGTGGTAATGCGCGCCAAAGCCACGTTCGAAACCTCGAAAACCGGCAAAGAGCAAATCGTCGTCACCGAAATTCCCTACATGGTGAACAAGGCGTCGATGATTGAAAAGACCGCCGCGCTCATCAACGACAAGAAGATTGAGGGCATTTCGGACATGCGCGACGAGTCGGACCGCGACGGTATGCGCATCGTCTACGACCTCAAGCGCGATGCCATGCCCAGCGTGGTGCTCAATAACCTGTACAAGTACACCCAGCTGCAAAGCTCCTTCGGCGTCAACAACGTGTGCCTGGTCAAAGGCCGCCCAATGACGCTGAACCTGCAGCAGCTCATCCAGTATTTTGTTGAGCATCGCGCCGAAGTCATCGTGCGCCGCACGCGCTACGAACTGGCCGAAGCCCAAAAGCGCGCCCACATTCTGGAAGGCCTGCTCATCGCCCTCGACCATCTGGACGAGGTAATTGCCCTCATCCGTGGTTCGCGCGACCCCGAGGTGGCCCGTGGCCAACTCATCTCGCGTTTCGCGCTGAGCGAAGTGCAGGCCCGTGCCATTCTGGATATGCGCCTGCAGCGTCTCACCGGCCTGGAACGCGACAAAATTGTGGCCGAGTACAATGAGCTGATGAAGCTGGTCGACTACCTGAAATCGGTGCTCGAATCAGAAGTATTGCAGCGTGGCATCATCAAAACCGAGCTCGAAGACATCCGGGAGCGGTACGGCGATGCCCGGCGCACGGAAATCAACTACATCGGCGGTGATTTCTCGACCGAAGACATGATTGCCGACGAGGCGATGGTTATCACCATTTCCCGCGAAGGCTACATCAAGCGTACCAACCTCGACGAGTACCGGGCCCAGGGCCGTGGGGGTGCTGGTTCGCGTGGGGCCATCTCCAAGAAGGACGACTTCACGGAGCACCTCTTCGTAGCCACTACTCACGAGTACCTGCTGTTCTTCACCGAGCTCGGCCGCGTGTTCTGGCTCAAAGTTTACGAAGTGCCGGAAGGAGGGAAGGCAACCAAAGGCCTGCCCCTGCAGAATCTCATCGAGATTCCGCGCGAAGACAAAGTCCGTTCCGTACTTAACGTGCGCGGCCTGAAAGACCCGGATTATTTGGAGAATACCTTCCTGATGTTCTGCACCGAGCAGGGCACTGTGAAGAAGACCCCGCTCGAAGCGTATTCGCGCCCCCGTACTGCCGGCATCAACGCCATCACTATCAACGAAGGCGACCGGATTCTCGATGTGCAGTTGCTGGCTCCGAATGCGGAAGTTATTCTAGCCTCGCGTTCCGGCCGAGCCGTGCGCTTCAACGAAAGCCAGGCCCGTTCGATGGGCCGGGCCGCCGCCGGCGTGCGTGGTATCCGCCTCGAAGATGTGCCGGGCAACCGCGTGGTAGGGATGGTATGTGTATCCGACCCCACCCAGGAATTGCTGGTGGTGAGTGAGAACGGTTTCGGCAAGCGCAGTGAGCTTGATGGATTCCGCGTCACGAAGCGTGGTGGCAAAGGTGTGAAGGCCATGAAACTTACCGATAAAACCGGTAGCCTGGTGGCCATCAAGGATGTTAATGACTCTGATGACCTGATGATTATCAATAAGTCGGGCATCACCATTCGTCTGCGCATGAGTGATTTGCGCACCATTGGCCGCGCCACGCAAGGCGTTCGGCTGATTAAAATCAGCGGTAACGATGAAATTTCTTCGGTAGCTAAAGTGGCCGCTGAAGAGAAGGAAGAAGAAACCGAAGCTGCACTGCTCGCCACCACCGAGGAAGGTGGGGCCTTGAGCATAGCCGCCATCAACGGTGCTGATAACGAAATCGTTGCTGATGATGCCGACGAGGCTGACGAAGCCGATGATGAGTTGGAAGAAGACAGCGATGACGAGGAAGATTCGGAGGATGAATCAGAATCGGACGACTTGGCATAATTGCTGAATAGGAGCGGGGCGGTCCATTTGGGTCGCCCCGTTTATTTTTGACGAACCCAAGGCCGGCAGCCATCGTTTCCGGATAAGGGTTTTGCCCCAAAACTCACTTTTTTTTCATTTTTCCCGCCATTATCAAACTAGGTGATTTCCGCCAAGTCCCTGAATCCCGGCATATTCCCGAACTCATGAAGAAGACATTTCTGACGATTGCCGTCGCCGTAGCCCTGGCCGGTGGGTTGCCCTCGCTGGGCTACGCCCAAACTTCAGCCGTCACCAACGCCATTCTCAACCAGCGCTCCGGCCTTTTGGACAAAGCCCGCACGGACATTGACAAAGCCATTGTGAATGAGAAGACCATGGGCAAAGCCAAAACCTGGTACACTCGTGGCGAAATTTACCAAGGTATGCTGGAGAGCCCTATTTACGGCAAGCAGCTACAGCCGGGCGAAGGCGTTCAAAAAGCTTATGAGTCTTACAACAAGACCATTGAGCTCGACACCAAGGATGGAGAATTTGGCAAGCAGGCAGTCGCTAAAATGGACGGCCTCTATGGCCGTGCATTCAACGATGCCGTGAATAGCTACAATGCCAAGGAGTACGACAAAGCCATTGAGAGCTATAAGCTAGCCTCCAAGATTAAGCCCCAGGATACCACTGCGGTGCTCTACTCGGCATATGCCTCGGAAGCCAAGCAGGATTATGCCGGTGCAAAAGCCAGCTACAATCAGCTGTTGGGCATGAATTATAAGTCGGTGACGATGTATTCGCGCTTGCTCCAAATGGCTAAGCAGCAAAACGATAATGCTGAAGCTGCTAAAGTACTGCAGCAGGCTCTGGCGGCATATCCCACAAACAAGGCCTTCATGCTGGAGGATTTGAACATGTCGCTTGCCAGTGGCAAGGGCGAAGATGCGCTTGCTAAAATCAATAAGTCCATCATTGCCGACCCCAGCAACTCGAATCTGTACGCGGTTCGCGGTTCGATGTACGACCAGCAGAAAAAGACTGATTTGGCGTTAGCGGACTATAAGAAAGCCGTGGAACTTGACCCTAATAACTTCGATGCACAGTTTAACCTCGGGGTATACAATTACAACAAAGCAGCAGATGCGTACACCAAAGCCAGTAAAATGGACCTGAAAACGTACCAGGCTTCGGGGAAGAAATTTGAAGCGGAAGGCAAAAAGTATTTTGAAGCCTCGGTTCCTTATTTTGAGAAAGCACTTCAATTGCAGCCTGATGACCGCAATACGTTGGCCTCGCTTCAGAAAGTGTATTTCCGTCTCGGCCGTACTGCTGATTCCGAAAAACTCAATGCAAAGTTGCAGAGTTTGAAGAAGTAGGGGAGATTGATTATTGAAAAAGGGCCCGCATTCTAATGCGGGCCCTTTTTTGTTGGCATATCAGGGATAGGAGCCCATTTTCAAAACTTAATTTAACATAATATAAATTATAGGACATATTCTATCGGCTATCAATAGCTTATTTAACAGGTCATTTATCCACGAGTTGGTAACCAATGGGTTTGCTTGTCCTTTTTGGTGTGCTACACACGGGGACTTTATTTCGGTTGGTCTGGTGAGTGTTCGGTATCATGTTTTTCGACTCGTAATCAATTGCAGCTCGTGATGAACCTCGTGAATGATATGCTTCGGTTATTGGCAAGACTTATTCTTATAGGCTTCGCCTCTGGTCACAGACTCTTGCTCTATAATTTCCTTTATTTTACTTGGTTTATTTGCCTGTAATTAGCTGTTTCACTTACGTCTTTGATATCGTTTTGAAAATTGTTTCGAGGTTTTAGTTACTAGAGGATTTGAATGTAATGGCTTATCGGGCATGTTAGAATAATCGGTTTATTAGTGTGGCCGGATAGTTTTTAAAATACGATAAATAAAAGTACAAAAACGTAGAAATTTATATACTTTATAATACTATTTCATGTCTTAGAATATTCCACCCTCTCCTATTATATAAGCAATAAGTTAACATTTGCCTGGTATAAAACTTATTCCCTTTGAATCTTAAGAAACAATTGCCTCTTAAAGAAACTAATGCTTCTAAGAGTTTTAAACTTCGAGAAACTTAGACAAAACACCAAATGCCTTTAAATTTTATATACTGTCGTGACACTCCTACTACTCCACAGATATAATACACCCGGATTAATTAGTCTAATAAAGTATATAAATTCCTTGTGTTATTTACTTTTTTAGACTATTTTTGTAATCTGAAAAAACAAATCCCTCAAGACAATGCCTAAGCTTATAGACTACCCCCGAACAAGTTATACCGGAGCATGGGAACTGGCCGAGATAACCGACGACACTGGCGGAAAATGTACCATAGAGACCGCAGCAAGAAAACTTAATAGAAAGGTTAGCGGCTCTTTCAAGGCCATTATTGGCTCTGCTGTCAAGTTTGGACTCATAACCAGCAAACGTGAGTTACTAACAACTACCACGCTATTTAAGCGGATTAAACACGCATATGATAAGCAGGAGGAACTAGCCTTCCACCGGGAAGCATTCCTGACTCCCCCCCTGTTCACACAGATTTGCCGAAAATTCCGCTCACGTGAATTACCCGTTCAGATGCTGGACGTAATGCTAATCCGGGAATTTGGTGTTGAGGAAATCAACTCGCAAGGGGTTGCAAAGGCATTCGTGGATGGCTGTCGAATGGTGGGGCTGCTAGATGAGCACAACACGATAGCCGACATTGATTCATTGTCGGCAAAACAGACTCCACGACAGCAACTGGCTAGCCCAGTCCCAAGAGCAAGCACGTTCAGACCAGAAAACGAACTTTCAGCCACTTCATTATTCATAGACCCAACGGAAACTGTCGAAAGGGCGCAAAGCTCTGTAAGTAGTTCAACACAAGATGATATCTTGTCAGAATACCAACCAATCAGGCCACTAGAGCAGTTACAGAAATCCGCTACTCAACCGATAGCACCGGTAAGTGAAGTACTCAAAAGAGATACCGATGCTATTGCCAGCCTATTTGGATTCACAACAGACCCTGCACTAACAACTGACCAACCCAGAAAAGAAGCTCAACCACTAGCAACACCGCCGACAATTAGCTCAACTCCTTCTGATACAAATGGCAAAATCGAAGTAGAAAATCAAACTACACCAATAGGAATCCCCACAAACTCATTTATCACCAGAATAGCCTATCAAATCCAAATAAGTGGCCCAGGGGTTAATACCGAACTTTCGATTACGGAAGAAGAAGACATAATACTTGCCATGGCCTTGCTCGAAAAAATCCGGCGGCAGATTAAGGCGTAGATATCTGTCTAAAAATGCATAGATTCAGCAGAATGACCAAACCTGACAATTAAAGCTCGGTCAAATGACGGGTATTGGGCAGACGGTGACGTTCTTGCAGCACGTCGATTACCTGCGCAGTGGTAACACCAGAGGCTTCCAGGAGCACCAGAAGATGATACAGTAAATCGGCAACTTCACCGGGCAGAGTGGCGTGACTACCGGAAACTGCATCGATTACGGTCTCTACGGCCTCCTCACCCACCTTCTGGGCAATTTTCGCTATGCCTTTGTTGAATAGTGAAACCGTGTACGAAGTCGGTGCGCGTTCCGGGAAGCGGTGACGCTCAGCAATAAGGCGCTCAAGACTGGCCAGAAAACCGATGGGAGCCGCTGGCGGGACCACCTCATCAGCCTGTACAAAGCAGCTAATCGTGCCCCGATGACAGGTAGGACCTGCCGGTAGTGCCCGAATGAGAACAGTATCCGCATCGCAATCAATATGCGTGCTCACTACTGTGAGGAAATTGCCGCTTGATTCGCCTTTGGTCCAAAGGCGGTTTTTCGACCGTGAGAAAAACGTAACCCGTCCCTCCTGTTGGGTTTTGGCCCAGGCCTCAGCATTAAAATACCCTAGCATCAGCACCTGTCCGGTGTCAGCGTCCTGAATGATTGCCGGGGCCAAACCGGTAGAGGCATCAAATTGAAGGCTAGTTGAGGACGTGGAAGCAGCAGACATATTAGGTTAATATCGTTACACAGATAATTACAGGCGCACGGCGACACCAGCCGCGTGCAGGTACTGCTTGAGTGCGGGCAAAGCCGTTTCGTTGAAGTGAAAGATACTGGCGGCCAGAGCGGCATCGGCCCCACCAGCTTCAAAAACGGCCGTGAAATCGGAGGGTTGTCCGGCTCCACCGGAGGCAATAACGGGCACGGATACGGCATCACTGACAGCGCGGGTTAGCTCTAGGGCAAAACCGGACTTGGTACCGTCGTGGCTCATCGAGGTCAGCAAGAGCTCACCAGCTCCCGAATCGGCGGCCATGCGGCACCAATCTACCGCCTGATGGCCGGTGGGCGTGGTGCCGGCCCGCGTCATTACCTGCCATTCGCCTTGCACGAGGCGGGCATCGACGGCGACCACCACACATTGGGAACCGAAACGCCGCGCCAAATCCGAGATGAAAGCCGGCCGGGCCAGCGCGGCCGAGTTGATGGAAACCTTATCGGCTCCGCTGAGCAGTAGGGCTTCTACGTCGCCCACGGTGCTGATACCACCGCCCACGGTGAAGGGAATATCCAGCACCCGGGCCACATCGCGAACCAAGTCCGTGAGGGGCTGGCGGCGCTGGTTGGTGGCGGTAATGTCGAGAAAAACCAGCTCGTCGGCACCTTCCTGGGCGTAACGGGCAGCCAGGGCCACCGGTTCGCCGGCATCGCGCAGGCCTTCAAATTGAATGCCCTTCACGGTGCGGCCGTCGCGCACGTCCAGGCAGGGAATGAGTCTTTTCTTAACCACAGTGGTAGCCGTTTAATGGATGCCGGGCATCTGAATTTACTACAGGAATCGCTGCAAATCGGCCAAGGCAATAGTGCCTTCGTAAAGCGCCTTGCCGATGATGGCACCGTGCATACCAGCTTCCGCCAGCAGCTCAAGGTCGGCAATGGTGGTTACGCCCCCGCTGGCTATAAACCTGGCCGCGGGGAACTGTTGCACCAGCAAACGATAGGTGGACAGGGACGGTCCCTGGAGCAGCCCGTCTTTGCTCACGTCGGTACAAATAAAGGTGGTGCCACCGGACGCCAGGTAGTCCGCAATGAAACCACTGAGGGTCAGTGCACTCTGGTCAACCCAGGCATTGATGACAATGTGCGCGTCTTTGTAGTCAGCTCCCAGAAAAATGGTGTCGGGCCCGTACTGTGCCAGCCAGGCCTTCACAGTAGCAGGCTCACGCACGGCCAGGCTACCGGCGGTGGCGTGAGAGGCCCCAGCAGCAAGCACCTGTGTTAGCGCAGCTTCTGTCTGAATGCCCCCACCGGCATCGATGTCGAGGCTGGTTTGGCGGGCAATGGCTTCCAACACGGCCAGATTAACGGGTTGGCCGGCACGGGCACCGTCGAGGTCAACCAGGTGCAGGCGACGCAACCCTGCATCGGCAAAACGCCGGGCGACGGCGACTGGGTCGGCATCGTAGGTGGTTTGCCGGGCAAAATCACCGGCGCTCAGCCGCACGCATTGGCCATTGATGAGGTCGATAGCGGGAATAATTTCCACTGGGTATTGATTTTGTGATGAGTTGTCGACGACTATAGCGCCAGGAAATTGGCCAGAATGCGTGTGCCCACCGGCCCGCTTTTCTCCGTGTGAAACTGCACGCCGTAGAAGTTTTCGTGCTGCACCGCCGCGCTAAATGGGCCGGGATGCGCAGCCTGGGCAATAGTATAGGGCCCCACGGCAGCGTAATAGCTATGCACGAAGTAGACGTGGTCGGCTTCGGTAAGGCCTGCCAGCAAGGGCCCGCGCAAGGCCTGGAGGTTATTCCAACCCATGTGGGGAACTTTATGGGCAGCATCAGGAACGAAGCGCTGGACCTTAAAAGGTAGCAGCCCGAGCATGGGCGTATCGTTCTCGTCACTGTGCGTGCCGAGCAGCTGCATTCCCAGGCAAATGCCCAGAAACGGTTGGGTCAGAGTGGGCAAAACCAGGTCCAGTCCTGATTCGCGCAGGGCTTGCATGGCGGATGATGCTTCGCCTTCACCCGGAAAAAGCACTTTGTCGGCGCGTCGCAATACTTCGGGGTCGGCAGTCAGGGTAGCCTGGGCACCTAGTCGCTCCAGGGCGAAGAGGACCGATTGCACATTCCCACCTTTATAGTCTACCACTGCAATTTCCATAACACGAACTAAATTAACCCAAATGGGTAATATCAAATATTAACCATTTGGATATAAAATCATTGCTTAAACTTTTCTGCCGGCTAATTACAAAATCCCTTTTGTACTGGGAATAGCCGCTGATTCGTCGCGTTGCAAAGCCATTTTGATGGCCTTGGCCACAGCTTTGAAAATGGCTTCAATCTTATGGTGTTCGTTATCGCCTCGGCAGGAAATATTGAGCGTTGCCCGCGCATTGTCGGTAAAGGACTTAAAGAAGTGGAAGAACAGCTCAGTAGGCAAGTCCCCTACCCGCTCACGCTTGAATTCGGCATCCCACACTAACCAGGGCCGGCCGGAAAAATCGATGGCCGCCTGGGCCAGGGCTTCGTCCATGGGCAGCAGGAAACCGTAACGGGCTAGGCCGCGCTTGTCGCCCAAGGCCTGGGAGAAGGCGGTACCGAGAGCTAGGGCCGTATCTTCCACGGTGTGATGTTCATCAATGTGCAAATCGCCTTTTACACTAATGTGTAAGTCGATTCCACTGTGACGCCCCAACTGCTCCAGCATGTGGTCGAAGAAACCCAAGCCCGTATGAATATCGGTTTGGCCGGTGCCGTCCAGGTTTAAGCGGATGGCAATCTGGGTTTCGTTGGTGTTGCGCTCGATGACGGCTACACGGGCCGGGTAGCGCAGAAAATGGTAGATGGCATCCCAGCTGGTGGTAGTGAGTGCGGCGCGCGGGTCGGGCTCCTCTCCTATCAGAATGGATTGGCTGCCGAGATTTTCCGCGAGCTGGACATCGGTGAGGCGGTCGCCGATTACGTAGGAGTTGCGCAGGTCATACTCGTTGGCGGGGTCGAGGTACTGACGGAGTAAGCCCGTGCCGGGCTTGCGGGTGGGCAGGCCTTCGTGTGGGAAGCTGCGGTCGACGTGCTCAGCGGCGAAATGGACGCCTTCGTTGGCGAGAATATCGCGCATTAGCTGATGGGCCGGCCAGAAGGTGTCCTCGGGGAAGCTGGCCGTGCCCAGCCCGTCCTGGTTGGAAACCAAGACCAGTTCGTACTCGGGCAAATCGCGGGCAATGCGGGCCAGTGCGCTGATGGCTCCGGGTAGGAACTGGAACTTATCGGGCGTGAGGCCGTCGATTTGCTGGCTGGGCTGCGGCTCCACGAGAATGGTGCCGTCGCGGTCGATGAAAAGCGCCTTTTTCAACTCAATAGGGATTTAACGAGGTACGAGAAAACAGGGACTGGCCCGGTAATTTATTGGATGTGGGACGCGGCAACCGAAGATTGTTCGGCCCCGATTTCAGTAAGGGCCTGCACAAGCTGTACGTTTTCTTCCGCAGTACCAACCGTGAGGCGAAGGCAGCCGGCGCAGCCGGGCTGGGTGGTGCGGTTGCGCACAACAATGCCCCGACTGCGGAGCTGGTCATACACGCCAGTAGCATCGACGGTGAAGCGCACCAACAGAAAGTTTGCATCGGAGGGAAAAATATGCTCCACGATGGCCAACTGCGCCAGCTTTTCAACGAGCCAACGACGGCCGTCCAGCAATTCTGCGCGCATTTCGGGCAACTGTGGCGCGGCAGCCAGGGCGGCCAGCGCATGCTGCTGGGTAGCGGCCGAGATATTATACGGCGGCTTGATTTTGTCGAGGTAAGCAATGAGCTGAGCCGATGCATACGCCACACCCAGCCGCAAGCCGGCCAGGCCCCAGGCTTTGGAGAAAGTCTGCATTACTACCAGGCGCGGGAATTCGGCCAGGCGCGTAATCCAACTGGGCGCATCGGCAAAGTCGGCGTAGGCTTCATCGACGACGACCAGGCCCCGGAAGTTGCGCAGGATGGTTTCGATGGCCTCCTGCGCCAGCAGATTGCCGGTAGGGTTATTCGGCGAGCACAGGAAAACCAACTTGGCGTTGGAAGCGGCTAGTTTTTCGGCGGCATCGGGGGGCAGCTGGAAATCGGCGTTCAGCGGCAGACGTTCCACGCGCACATCGTTGAGATTGGCGGCCACCTCGTACATGCCGTAGGTGGGCGGGCAGATTACGATGCTGTCCTGGCCCGGCGTGCAGGTGAGGCGCACGAGCAGGTCGATGGCCTCGTCGGAACCGTTGCCAAGGAAAATCTGGTTCGGCGCTACGCCTTTGAGGCGGGCCAAATCGGCCTTGATGGCACGCTGGTGCGGGTCGGGGTAGCGGCTGAAATCATCCGGGCCGACGGAACCCAGGCTGTTCTCATTGGCATCGAGCATGACCGGGGCCATGCCCTCAAATTCGTCGCGGGCCGAGGAATATGGCTGCATCCGCTCCACGCTGGGGCGGATGAGGCCGGCGTAGGGATTCGCCAGCGTAACGGCAGCAGCCGGGGAAGCACTAGAATTCAGCGCAGCCAGTCGCAGGGTGACGGCGCGGGCGTGCGCGGCCAGGCCTTCGGCTTCGGCCATGGTTTCCACTACCGGGCCGATGACTTGTAGGCCCTGAGCCGACAGGCGCTGGAAGGTGATTTTTTTGACGAATGAATCGAGCGACACGCCGCTATACTGGCGGGCATAGCCACTGGTGGGCAGCGTGTGGTTGGTGCCGGAGGCGTAGTCACCCACAGCTTCCGGTGTGAGGTGGCCCAAGAATACGGAGCCGGCATTGGTGACCTGGGCGGCGAGAGCATCCGCGTTGTCGGTGGCCAGGATGAGGTGTTCCGGGGCGTACTGGTTGGAGAACTCCAGCATGCTGTTAGCATCCGGCAGCAGAATGGCGCGGCTGCTTTCCAGCGCCTGCGCGGCCACGTCGCGCCGGGGCAGCAGGGCCAGCTGGCGGGCTACTTCGGCCTGCACCTGCTCTAGTACCGCGCTGGAATCACTCAGCACCACCACTTGCGAATCGGGGCCGTGCTCGGCCTGCGACAATAAATCGGCAGCGACAAAAGCTGGGTTGGCACTGGCATCGGCAATGATTAACACCTCCGAAGGGCCGGCGGGCATATCGATGGCCACTCCGAATTCGGCGGCGGCCAGTTGCTTGGCGGCGGTGACGTAACGGTTGCCGGGACCGAAGATTTTATCCACGGCGGGCACGGTGGCCGTGCCCAGCGCCAGCGCCGCCACGGCTTGCGCCCCGCCGGCTTTCACTACTTTATCGATTCCCAACAGCTGCGCTACGAATAGGATGACCGGGCTCACCGAGCCGTCGGCTTGCGGCGGGGTGCACACCACTACCTCCGGGCAGCCGGCCAGCCGGGCCGGCACGCCCAGCATCAGCAGCGTGCTGAACAAAGGGGCTGAGCCGCCGGGCACGTATAAACCTACGCGTTGCACCGGCACCGCCCGGCGCGAGCACACCACGCCCGGCATGGTTTCAACCCGCAATTCGGGCTCACGCTGGGCGGCGTGGAAGGCTTCAATGTTGGTTTTGGCCTGGCGGATGGCGGCCTGTAAATCGGCCGGAACCAGGGTGGCAGCTGCGGCAAATTCAGCTTCGGAAATCAGCAGGCTGGCCAGCGTGGCTTTATCTAATTCGGCGGCTAACGTCAACAGCGCGGCATCGCCACCGGCGCGAACCTGCTCAAAGATGGCCCGGACGCGGGCGGCTACCTGGGGCGCTTCGGCGGCGGCAGGGCGCTGCTGGAGCGCGGGCCAAGTGCTGGGGTCGGGATAGGAATAGAGCTGCATGGCGAACCGGGCTAGGCAATCATCTTTTCGATGGGCAGCACGAGAATGCCCTCCGCACCCACGGCTTTAAGCTGGCTGGTGATGTGCCAGAACTCATCCTCCTGCACCACCGACTGCACCGAAACCCAGCCGGCCTCGGCCAGCGGCGTGACGGTGGGCGACTTGATGCCCGGCAGCAGGCGGCGCACTTCCTCCAGGGCCGACACGGGAGCATTCAACAGAATGTATTTGCTGCGCTTAGCACGACGCACGGCCTGCATCCGGAACTGGAGTTGCTCCAGCAGGTCCTTTTGCTCGGCGGTGAGGTTGGGCTGGGCAATGAGCACGGCCTCGGAACGGAAGACGGTTTCAACTTCGCGCAGGCCGTTGCCGAGCAAGGTCGAGCCGCTGCTCACGATGTCGCAAATAGCCTCAGCTAGGCCAATGCTGGGCGCGATTTCAACCGAGCCGCTAATGGTGTGCAGGTTGGCCTGCACGCCGTGCTCGGCCAGGTAGCGGCCGAGGATATTGGGGTACGAGGTAGCGATGTTCTTGCCCTGCAGCGCTTCGATGGACGGATAAGCATCGGCGCGGGGCACGGCCAGGCTCAGGCGGCACTTGCTGAAACCAAGGGTTTCGACTTCGAGGTTGGGATAGCCGGCTTCCACTAGCACGTTCTGGCCCACGATGCCGAGGTCGGCCACGCCGTCCTTCACGTAACCGGGGATGTCATCGTCGCGCAGAAACAGGATTTCGAGCGGGAAATTGGTGGCTTCCGTTTTGAGCTTGTAGGACGTGCTCAGGAAATTGATGCCGCACTCGCGGATAAGGGCAAGAGAGTCCTCGCTCAGACGGCCGGACTTTTGAATAGCTAAACGGAGCATGAAATGGGGTAACTAGCGGGCGCGGCCCCGATGGGGCACACATTGGATATAGCCCTAACGCAATTTAGACGGCGTATGGCTGAATTTCCCGCAAAGTGAAATGGTGAAGCCCGGGGCACGCACCCCGAACGCGGCGGTGGAGACTCGGGCAACCGGTGCTAAGCTAGCACCCGGCACACAACCCGGCCTCCCACAGATGGTGGTGATGATGACCGTGGCCCACAACGGCGCAGCTGCCAGCCGAAGCGGGAAGCGAAACCAGTGAAAACGAAAAGGCGAAGGCGGTCATTGCGGCTGCAAAGGTAATTCGGAAAGCCAAACGGGCAAGTCCGGGTAAAGGTTTCAGGTGTAGCGTGGACTTTGTCGTCCGCGCCCTCACTCCTGTGGTCCGGCCTGCCTGACTCAGGGCTGCGGACTACAAAGTCCACGCTACACCTGAAACGGCGCTAAAAGCGCGCAATCATCCGCAGATTAATTATGCGCTGCGAGAGGTAGTTAGGCACGGAATACGTCACCCCATTCACGTCCTGCAAATAGCTATAGCCGGCCACGTTGTTAGCGCCAAATACGTTGAGTATTTCCAGGCCCAGCCAGAGGCTTTCGAAGCTGTAGAAATGGGCTTTGGGCGCGTTGTTATTTTTCAGGCCAACTACTTTGGAGAAGCCCAAATCGACACGGTTGTAGCTGCGGGTGAGGTCGGCGGTACCGCGCCGGTCGGGCAGGTTGGGCGGGCTGAACGGCAGGCCGGTGCCGAATACAAAGTTGACATAGCCGCGCACCGATGGATTATTCGGGAGGTGGTCCTGAAAGAAAATGCCCACGTTCAGACGCTGGTCCTGCGGACGGCGGATGTAGCCCTTGGGCTCACGGCCGGTCACCTTGCCATTGGCATCGACTACGTTCATCGAGTCGCCATCCACATTTTCGCGGGTCGTGAGTACGCCGAGGCTGAACCAAGATTCGGCCCCCTTCACAAATTCGCCGCTGATGCGGGAATCGAAGCCGGCGGCGTAGGCGCGGGCATTGTTCTTAGCAAAGTAGCGCAGACGCACGTTGTCCACGTCGTAGGGTACCACGTCGGTGAGGTACTTATAGTAGGCTTCGGCCGAGAACTTGAACGGCCGGCCGTACTGCTGGAAGCTGATTTCCTTGCCCACGATGAAATGGTAGGATTTCTGGGCGCGCAGCTCCACGTTCAGGTTAGCGGTTTGGATGAGGGGCTGGGTGGGGTCGGTGCGGTCGCCGGCCTGGTTGCGCAGCTCGCGGTAGAACGGCGGCTGGTAGTACACGCCCACCGCCGCCTTGAACGAGCGGTTGGGGTGTGAGCGGCTGATTTGCGAGAACTGCACCCGGGGGCTGATAACCAACTGGCCGTTGGTAGTCCAATAGTGCGCCCGCGCCCCGTAGGTGAGCGTGGTCAGCGAATCGAGGTTCCAGGTGTCCTGCACGAAGCCCTGGGTGCGGGTGCTTTCCAGGCTCAAGTCCGATATCAGACGGGTGCGGCGGGCATCGGGCACGAAATCGGCTGAGTCGGCGAAGCTATACTCGTCGAGCTTGTCAGTAATTTTTTCGCGGCCGATTTTAGCGCCCCAGCGCACGGTGTGGTTGGCGGCGGGCGTCCAGCGGCCCCGGGTTTCGGCCGTGAAAATCCGAGCTGTGAGATTGTTGCGCGAGTGCTTGAACTGTGAGCCGATGTCGCGTTGGCGCACGGCTTGGTTGAAATCGGGCGAATTAGGGTCGCGGTTGATTTCGGCGAAGGTGTAAGCCGCTTCCACGTCGCGGTACTCAAACTCGCGCGAAACCAGGGCCGAGCCCAGAAGCTCCATTTGCAGCTTCGAGGAGAAGTCGTGCTTCAGGTTCAGGCCGGTTTGGTAGGTATCGAACTGCATCCGCTCGCGGCCATCGTAAGCGATGAACACGCGGGTGAACTGGTTGGTCCCGGTCGAGAACGTGGCTTGGCCAGTTTCGGGCGAGAAACGGTAGTCGTTGTGGGCCACCACGCCGAGCAGGCCCAGCGTGGTGCGCTGCATGTCATCCTTCTTGCCCAGGCCGATGTTCACGAAGGCTTGCGCGTCGTAGAAAGTCGGGTTGTAGCCGCCCTGCGCTTGTTTCAGCGAACTCAGCACGTACTGCGCATTTTTGTAGCGCACCCCGGCCAGGTAGCTGACGCGGCCATTGGCCGAGCGGGCTTCGGCGTGGGCCGCGCCGCCCACCAAGCTGGCCGTAAGCGAGGCCGCAAACTTCTCCGGCGTCTTGTAATCCACGCTCAGCACCGAGGCCAGCTTGTCGCCATACTTCGGCTGCCAGCCGCCGCTGCTGAACTCTACCTGCTTCACCAAATCGGGGTTGATGAAGCTCAGTCCTTCCTGCTGGGCTGAGGTAACGAGAAACGGCCGGTAAATCTCGAAACCATTGACGTACACCAGGTTCTCATCGTAGTTGCCGCCGCGCACATTGTAGGTGCTGCTCAACTCATTATTCGACACCACGCCGGGCAGCGTCTTCAGAATGGCGTTGAAATCGCCAAACGGCGAAGGGAGCTCCTTAGCCGAGCGCGGGTCGATGCGCGTGATGCTGACCTGCTCACGGGTATCGGCTTGGTTGGAACGGCCGGTCACGCGCACGTTACTCAACGCCTTGGTATCAAGGCGCATGGTCAAGCGAAAGGGCTTGTCAGCATCAGCAGGCAGCCGGAGCGGCTGCCGCAGCGTGATAAAGCCCAGGCGGCGCACCACCAGCACCACATTCTGGCCCGCCGCCGGCACCCGGACGGGCAGCGAAAACGTGCCATCGGCATTGGTATTGGTGCCGCCGGGCTGGCCCTCCACTCCCACCGCCGCCAGCTCCAGCGGCTGCCCGCTGGCATCGCGCAGCGTGCCCGTGAGGGTCACCAGCGTGCCCGGCGTGGTTTGTTCCGGACTGGTGACCTGCGCCTGAACCGTAGTTACCAACAACGGCCCCAGGGCCAGGCTGCCCAGCAACGCCAGGCGGCACTCAACTTTCCTAATAACTGGCACTGACGGCAACGTGGTTTGGGTTGGGCGGCGTAGAGGGTTGTTTCACGGGGCTAAAACGAGCAGGTCGCCCAACTATTGCCGGCGGCCGGCGGCTACCGCGTCCATTTCCAGGCCGGTCAGGTGGTCGCGCAGCCTGGCCAGCGTGGCCACCGGCCCCTCGGGCGCGCTGAACACGAAATTGCCTGCCACCAGCACATCAGCCCCGGCTTCCACCAGCGGGCCGGCGTTGTCCATGTTCACGCCGCCATCCACTTCAATCAGCGCATCCGAGCCGGTATCAAGCAGCAGCTCTTTCAGCATGGCCACTTTTTTCAGCGTATTCGGTATGAAGGCCTGCCCGCCGAAGCCCGGGTTCACCGACATCACCAGCACCACGTCGAGGTCGGCGGCAATGTCTTCGAGCAATGACACCGGCGTGGCCGGGTTCAGAGCTACGCCGGCCCGGCAGCCCAGCTGCTTGATTTGCTGCACCACGCGGTGCAGGTGCAGGCAGGCTTCGTAATGCACCGTGATGCTGCTGGCCCCCGCGTCGCGGAAAGCGGCCAGATAGTGATGCGGCTCCTCAATCATGAGGTGCACGTCAATTGGTTGTTTAGCGTAGCGGGCCACGGCTTGCAGCACGGGCAGACCAAACGAAATATTGGGCACAAACCGGCCGTCCATCACATCAAAGTGCAGCCAGTCGGCGGCACTGGTCGCGAGACGCTCGGTTTCGGCTTGCAGGTTGGCCAGGTCGGCGGCCAGAAACGATGGAGCCAGCAAGGGCGTGCGGCGGGATGCATTCATGGGCACGAAGATACACAACCGTGCGCTCCTTAAATACGGGCAGGCGCCCACTTCGGCGCTACTTTTGTGGCGGGCCACCACGCCTGCTTCCGTTCCCCGCGCAGTGCTTGCCGGGTGGCTTCTTTTCACCTCCTCGTTTCTCCGTGCCTCACCTCGTCCCCCTCCTTATTCGCGGCATCAACAACCTTTCCGATGCCCGCTACTGCGCCGGCATGGGTGCCGATAAACTGACCTTTATTCTCGACCCCAGCCTGCCCGGGCACCTCGACACCAAGAGCGTAAAAGAGCTGGCCGGCTGGATTGCCGGAGTTGAACTGATAGGTGAGTTCGACCATCTCAGCGCCCATGAAATTAACGCAATATCCGCCGAATGCAGCCTGGATGCCGTGCTGCTACGTACCCCACGAACCGACGAGGAATTAGCCGAAATCGCTCCGCCGGTGTATATAGAATTAGCAGCAAATTCTACGGCCTTGGCTAAGCCCCTGCCCGCTTCGCCCGTTGGTTTTTTACTGGAATTACCCGCGGCCGAAACGCCGGAAACACTCGCCGCGCTGCAACATCTCAGCTCACAAAATCCGCTGTGGCTCGGCCCAGGTCTGCAACCAGACCGCGCCCGCGCCCTAGCCACTTCCCTCCCATTAGCCGGCCTCGTGTTCCCCTCGGGCGACGAAGTGAAGCCCGGGCTGCGCGATTTCGACCAGTTGGAGGCCGTATTTGAGGCACTGGAAACTGAATAAATTGGCCCCGTTTCTAAGCGAAACGCCCCCGCAGTACCATTCCATAATGGTTTCTGCGGGGGCGTTTCGTTTGACGCTAAGCCGGGCTAGTTTATGTCAGCCGAAACTGCACGTATTTGATGGGCACCCCAATGGCACGGTACTTTCCTTCAAAATTGGTCTGAATAGCCTGCGCTTCGGTGAATTCCGGAGCCGTTTCCGCGTACAAATCCCACGTAAACCGCTCAACGGTAGTGCCGGGACGGGCCGCCAATGTTTCGAGCGTGTATTCAAAAAGACCCTCATTATCAGTCTTCAAGTGCAGCAGGCCGCCCGAGGTTAACAATTGTTCATAGAGCCCCAAGAAGCGTGGCGAAGTCAGCCGGCGCTTGATATCGCGGTCGCGGGGCCGCGGGTCGGGAAAGGTTATCCAGATTTCATCCAGTTCGCCGGGGCCGAACTGCGCGGCCAAAGCCTCAGCCCGCATCCGCACAAAGCCGACGTTGGTCAGGCCCATTTCGGCGGCGCGGGTGCTGCCCCGCCAGATGCGCTCGCCTTTGATGTCGAGTCCCAGAAAATTGCGGCTGGGATGGCGCTGGGCCAGGCCTACGGTATATTCGCCCTTTCCACAGCCCACTTCCAGGGTCAGCGAATGGGGCTCGCGGAAGAAATCGGTACGCCAGCGGCCACCCAGCTGTTCGTATTCGGGCTTACCCGGCTCAATGATGTCGGGACGGGAGGCGTTATCGGTAAAACGCTGAAGCTTAACTCGGGGCAAATCAGTAGGTATGTGTTGTGGTACAAAGGTAAAGCAGACCGATTAGGCGGTGGCGTATAGTTCCTCCACCTCGGCTACCACGAAGGTGCTGCCGCCAATGAAAACTACATCGGCCGGGCCGGCGGCGGCTCGGGCTGCCGCTACCGCCGCCGCTACCGAGCCGTAGGCCTGCCCATGCAGGCCTAGCAATGCTCCTTGCTCAGCCAACTCGCCAGCAGGCAAGGCCCGGGGAATAGTAGCCGCGCAGAAATAATAAATACCCTCCTTTGGCAATAAAGCCAGCATGGAAGCCACGTCCTTATCGTTCACCGTGCCGATTACCAAATGTAAACGCTCATGCGGAAGCCGTTGTAATTGAGTGACTACTGCTTTCAAGCCGGCTGCGTTATGCCCCGTATCACAAACCACCAATGGCTGGCGACCGATGATGCTCCAGCGCCCGCGCAAACCCGTAAGCGCCGTTACCTGGCGCAGGCCGGTGCGCACGGCCGCTTCCGTGATGCGGAATCCCAAGGCCCGTAGCTCATCCAGAGTGGCCAGCACGCCGGGTAGGTTGAACTGCTGGTAGTCGCCGGGCAGACCCAGTTCGGCATCGGGCAGGTAAGGGCGGCCATGCTGGCTGATTTTCAATGGGCGCAGGCCAGTTTCAAGCGAAGGCTCGGCAGCAAACGTTGCCTGATATATTTGGTCGGCAAAAACGAGGTGCGCGAGCTTCGCGGCGGCTTCGTTCCGGAATACCTGCGCTACTTCGGGCTGGGTCTGGCTTACCACTACCGGCACGCCGGGCTTTACGATGCCGGCTTTCTCGCCCGCAATTTCGGGCAGTGTATTGCCCAGCAGCGCCTGGTGGTCGAAGCTGATGTTGGTGATGAGCGACACCAGCGGCGTGATGATGTTCGTCGAATCGAACCGCCCGCCCAGGCCAACTTCCACAATGGCAATGTCTACTCGCTGCTGCGCGAAGTAGTCGAACGCCAGCGCCACGCACATCTCGAAGAACGACGGCTTGATTTCTTCGAATAGTGGCCGCCAGCGGGCCACCCACTCCACCAGATACGCTGGAGTCAGCTCCTGCCCATTCACCCGAATCCGCTCCGTGAACTCGCGCAGGTGGGGCGAAGTGTACAGGCCCACCTTATAGCCGGCGGCCTGAAGCACCGCCGCCAGCAGGTGCGAACTGCTGCCTTTGCCATTAGTGCCGGCCACGTGCACACTCCGGAACTTCCGCTCCGGATGCCCCAGCGCTTCAGCTAAGGCCAGGGTATTGCCGAGGCCTTTTTTGAAGCCAGCCGCGCCCACCCGCTGAAACATGGGCAGTTGCTCGTAGAGATAAGTAAGGGTTTCTTGATAAGTCACAGGGTAGTGAAAACGAGGAGAAAGCACAAATTAACGGCATTCCGGGCTTATGCCCACAAAAAAGCCCCGCCGTCTGCTAACAGACGACGGGGCTTGTATCGGCTTTCAGAAAGGCTATTTAACCGAAAATTTAAACGTATAAAAACCCGTTGCGCCCCCGGGGGCCGAATTGGTTTTGATAAAATTGGTATCGAGAAGTTTGTCGCGGCACAGCTTTTCCTGCGCGGGCGATACGTTGCCCGACACCTTGGTCACTGACTCCACTTCGCCATCCGCCGTAATCTTGATTTTGAAGCGAATGACGCCCGAGTTGTCATCCACCGATTCAACGACCGGCTTGCTCTCGAAGCGCCAGCCGCTCATTTCGAGGCCGCCGCTGCCCGGGCTGCTGCCACTACCACCCCGGCCGGGAGCCCCGTAAAGCGCGGTAGCATCGAGCGTACCATTCGGGTCGCCCTGGTCGCCCACGGTGCCCGGATGGTCGCCGTTATTGTTGCCCGTGGGGGCATTGCTGGTGCCATTTACGCCATTGCCGCCGCCGGTAGCGCTGCCTTTGGGAGCGAAGGTCACGGCTACTTTGCGAGGCACTTTCGGGGCAGCTTTTACTTCCTCTTTGGGTGGCGCGGGCGTTTCAACCGGTGCGGCCGATACGGGGCTTTCTTCAGCCTCGCTGGTGATTATCTTCTCCTGCGAGGGCGGCGTGGGGTCGGGCGTGGCCACAGCTACGGGGCGTGGCTGCGGGTCGGGGCTGGCCTGGGGCGGGCGGCTGTCTTCGCGGGTGGGCGAGTTATTGGCCGTAGCCATGCTCTGCACATTGCCCGAGCCCGCCTCGTCGAGGCCGTAGTTCAGTTCCACGCCATCGCCGCCCCCCAAGGGGGCCAGTGGCGGGTTCGGGCCTTTGAAAACGGAGAAAATGAACAGCAGCAACAGCACCCCATGTACTACCAGGGTGCCAATCAGGCCTTCGCGGCGGTGCGGTTCTTGATAGTCGATAGCCATGATGCAGTGTGCGCTTTACCAGCTAAAAACGGATTATTTACCGGCCGCCTGCTGGGCCTGGGTGGCCATCACCATTTTCAGCTTGAGCCGGTTGCCAATCTCTAAAATGTCAACCAGCTTCTGAACGTTCAATGAGGCATCGACGCGCAGCACGACGGTAGGCTGCTCGGTGGTTGGGGCATTGCCGACCAAAGCCACCAGCTCGGGCTCCACATTGCCGGGCGCGACGGGCTTTTTGTTCACAAAATACTGCCCGGCCGCATCCACCGAAATGGTGATGGGCTGCTTCATCACCTGCTTGCTGGATTTAGCATTCGGCAGCAACAGCTTAATTACGTTGGGGTTAACCAGCGTTGAGGCAATCAGAAAGAACAACATCAGGAAGAACATGATGTCATTCATGGCCCCGGTTTCGACGTGCGACGTGAGACGGTGACGGCGGGAAAGATTCATAACTATTTGAGTTATGAGTTAAGAGTTAGGAGTTAAGCGTTAAGAGTTAACGAAGCGAATCCGAAGACTCAGGCGACGCCAACCCTTAACACTTAACTCCTAACTCTTAACTCAATTAGTTGTCCTGCAGAATGTCCATGAACTCAATGGCCGAGTTTTCCATACGGAACACCATGCGCTCAACCAGAATGCTCAGCCAGTGGTAGCCAACGTGGGCAATGATGCCAACGATGAGGCCGGTAGCTGAAGTCACGAGCTTGACGTACAGGCCATCAGCCACCTGGGGGATACCAAACTCCTTGGTAGCGGCAATGGAATAGAAAATCTTGATTACCCCGATGATGGTACCCACGAAGCCAATCATCGGCGCGATGCCGGCGATAATGCCCAGGATGCTGATGTTTTTTTCGAGGCGGGCGATTTCAATTTTGCCCACGTTTTCCACGCTGGTTTCGATTTCCTTCAGCGGCAGGCCGATGCGGCGCAAGCCTTTCTCTACCATGCGGGCCAGTGGCGAGGAATTCTGCGCACAATAGAGCTTGGCCCCGGCCAAGTCGCCCTTCACCATAAGCGAACGGATGCCGGCCATGAAAGCATCGGGGTTGCCGGCGGCCCGGCGGATGGTGAAATAACGTTCAATAATAATGTAAACCGAGAGAAGCGAAAGGGCTACCAGCGGAATCATTATCAGTCCACCGCGTAGCAGCAGGTCGATGACGGGGACACTGGTATCGGCAATTGGAGCAGCAGCAGCGGCGGCAGTATTAACAGTATCGGCAGCGGCAGGAACCACTTGCAGGAGGAATACGGACATGCGGACGGTTAAAATTTCAAGGTATTGTAGTCACAGTGCGTGCTCACGCGCAGGCGCTGGGCTTCGCGCTGGGCAGAGGCCATGTCGGGGTAGTCAGCGGCAGTGAGGCGGAACAGCCGGCTGCCAAAGGGCGGCAGAATGATGTGCGAGGCGTGGCCACTTTTGGCCAGCAGCTTGCGCCCCTGCTCGGCACCGGCCAAGCTGCGGTAAGCCCCAGCGATGACGTAGAAACGACCCGTGCGGCTTTTAATTGTAACGGCGCTGGCTGTGGCGGCCGGGGCTTTGGCCCGAACAGGGGCCACGGCCGGCGCTACCGGTGCGGCGGCGGCAACCGCAGGAGCCGAATTGACAATTTCTTTGGGTGCGGCCGGAGCTGCTTCAGTTACTGCGGGTGCAGCGGTGGTTACGGCTTTCGGGGTTTCCTTTTTAAGTGGCAGGCTGGCCGGGGCGATGCTGTCGCTTACCATTTCCGGCACTGGCTGCGCGGTGGTATTTTCTACCGGCGTCATGCCTTCCGCGGGGCTGGTGCTGCTGTTGGCGGTGGTGCTGTAATCCTGCTGGCTCAGCGTGGCCTGCTGGGGCTCGGTGATAACTGGAGTGATATTGCCGGATTGGCGCTGCGCCCACTCCCACTGCGGCATGGCAGCCTGCCAGCTCACGGGCAGGTAGCCGGTTTTCAGCGCGACCTGATAGTTGGCCAGCAGCAACAGGCTTGCGGCCACGGCAATGATGCTGGCCGGCAGCAGCCGCGCCAGGGTGGAACGACGGGCTCCACCGCTGCGCAGGATGGGCTGCGCGCTTTTGACGCGTGCATCGGCCACGCGCACGGGGCGGGCGGCCAGCTCCGGCAAGCCAAAAGCGGCGGCCAGTAAATTATCGGTGCCGGTATATTCGAATGCGAGACCCCGGCCGGCGGCACGGCGGAAAATACCAATGCCAGGCAACTCGGTCCGGTTGGTTTCGTCGAGCTCCTGCTGGAGGCCGGCCACGGCGGTGCGCACGGCTTCACGGGCTTGCGCAATAGAGAGACCCAGGTGCTGGCTCAGGGCATCGACGAGCAGGCCGTCGTTGCGGGTCAGGGCTTGGTTAAAGGCCACCAGTTTGGTGGGCGGACTCAGGGCTTGGCGGCCGGGTTGCGCGCGAGCCGACGACACATCGGCCACCAATCCCCCGAAGTCCGGAATAATCACGCAATCGTGGTCACGGAGCAAGGGGCGGATGTGGTCGGCGAGGTGCATATGCGGGACTTGGGAATTCTGAGACGTGGGCACCCGGCCTTCTCAAGTATTGAGAAAGTTGAATATCCAAAATCAGAAGCGCCAACCCGAGGCAGGCCTGCTTCAATTCCTAACATCCAAGTTCCCAAGACCCTAAGACCTCAAGTTCCCTATCAAAAGGTGTAAGTAGCTCCGCCCAATACGTTAATACCTTTCACGGGATAGCCGTAGAAACGCTGGTACTGCCGATTGGCGAGGTTATTACCCATTGCAAAGATGGATATTTTTGGCGTAATGCGGTAATCGGCGCGCAGATTCAGGTCGATAATCGGGTCGGAGGCGCGGTAATAATCGGCTACCCGGGCGGCTCCGGCGGTGGTAGCCGGCCGGTAGCTGATGCCGTAGCTGGCCGCGAAGAAGTAGCCTTCCACACCTAACATCAGCTTGTCGAAAACATTGTAGGTACCGAACACCGAGCCCTGGAATTCGGGGCGATGAAACGGCAGCGGCAGGTTTTTGAGGGCATACTTATTATAGTCGAGGCGGGTTCCGAGGCGGAATTTTTCAGCCGCATTATACAGCAACTCGCCGTGGATGTTCAGCACGCCGGTGGCGTTCTGGTCATACACGAGGTCGAACTTGGTGGGGTCGATGGGATTGTTGAGGTAGAAGTACAGGTTGCGGTCGCGGGCGTAGGTGGCCTTCACGTTGAACTCCAAGCCTCGGGCGGGCGTGGACGTGAAGCCGGCGTAAACCGTGGGGCCACGGTGGGTATCGGCCACGTTCAGGCCACGGTTCAGCCAGGGGTTTTCGGTGCTGAGGTCGTAGCGGGTCACGCGTTGCAGGGCCCCACCGAGGCCGGCGTACACCATGAATTTCTCAGGCTCAATGGTGTAGCCCAGGCGCACGGCGGGGTATATCACGCCCTTGCTCACATTGGTGGTGGTGTCGGACGAATAGCCCAGCGTGGCTCCCACCGTGAAGGCGATGTTGTTGCGCAGAAACTCATACGCCGGCGTGGCCTGCACGAAAGTGCGTGTGCGGCTGGTTTGCAGCGGGCTGGGCGTTTTGAGGGAAGGCGCAGCTTGGTCCTTATCCGAAATAAAGGAGGCATCGGCGGCCACCGTGAGGCGGCTCGATTCACCCAGGGCGTAGCCGACTTTGGCATTCAGGCGCACGTCGTTTTCAGAAGCGGCGAAATTATCGGCCCAGTAGCGGTAGCCAATGCCGGCATCGTAGGTCAGCTGCTGCTCGGGGTCGCGGTTGTGGGCATAGGCTTTTACGGCGAAGCGGTTGAAGGTCTGCTTGATATCGCCGGACTCCGGTGCTACTACTGGGCTGCCGTTGGCGGCTTTCTCATAGCCGTAGAAGTTGTAGCGCTCCCGGCCAAAATCCAGCGTGGCCCCAAAGGCCCCGGTGCCCCGGTAAAGCTCGCCCATAAGGTGAGCGCTGGTTTCCGACATCCGGGAATTCTTGCCGTCCACCGGTCCCTGGATGGAGCTTACGTGTTTGATATCCAGCCCGTAGGCGTGGTCGGTATTGCGGGTGCTGTGGAAATAGCCGCGCCCGTAAAACGTACCGTAGTTGCCGATGGCCGCCTTTACGAAGTTGCCGGTGAGCGGCGTGGGCTCCTCGGCCCGGATGGTGAGCACCTTCACCGAGGGCGTGAGGCGGTCGGCGGGCAGACGGAAATCGGGGAAGGTGTAGGCCACCTTACGCTCGACTTTGGGCGGGGCGGGCAGCTTGATTTTATCGTAGTTGCGGGTGGCTTCGGGCAGTTGGTTCACCCGCTCCTTCACAATCTCAATCTCGGCCTCCTCAATATTGCCCTTGTACTTGCCTTTAGTGGGTTGGGCCTGCGCGGTGGCAGCAGGTGCCACGCCGCCCACGAGCACGGCCGCCAGGGCCAGGCCAGTGGCCAGCTTAGCGCCAGCAGGGTTAGCAGAACGGCTTTTATCTATCGTCAAACGCTTCATCAGCAAATGGTTTTCTTTGGAAAAATCGCGCCGTTCCTAGCGCTGAGTGGTATCGGCCGGGGCCGTGGTGGTGCCGCGCAGGTTGGTGCGGGGGGCCGGAGCCTTGCCTTTGGTGGGCGTGGTGGCCGGTTTGGCGGGAGTACCGGTTGGGGCAGCCGGAGCTTTGGTCGGAGTGGGCGTTTTAGCCGGGACCTTGGTTGGCGCTTTCACCGGCGCTTTGGTGGGCGGTGCGGTTTCCTCGGGCTGGTCGGCCCCCAACGTTTTGAGGCGCTTCTTGGCAGTTTCCAGGACTTCCGGCACTGGGAAGTTGTTGTCGATGAGTGAATTCAGCGTGCCGCGTGCCTGGAAGTTGTCGCCTTCCGAGGCGTAGATGTCGGCAATCAGCAGGAAGGCGCGGCCCAGCCACAGCGAGTAGCTGCTGAAATCGGAGTTTACTTTAAGCGCTGCGGCTTTGGCCTCCTCGTTCTTTTTCTGTTTGAACAGGGTTTCGGCTAGGTAATACTGCGCTTCGGCCCCGTTGATGTCGTTGGGCGCGGCCGTGACGGCGGTAGCCAGCTCGGTTGCGGCTTGGTCGTAGCTCTCGGCGCGCAGACTGGCCTTGCCTAAGTAGAGCAGGGCGGCATTGGTGGCGTTGGCGGTGGCTCCGGCCTGGGCGCGTAGCTCCTCGGCTACGCGGCGGGTGCCGGGGTAATCGCCGCTCTCGTACAGGCTGCGCATCTGGCCGAGGGTGGCGTTGGCCACTTCGCGGCGGTTGGTGCTGGCCCCGCGCAGGCGCTCGTAGAGCTTGGCGGCTTCGGTGTAGTTCTTGTTTTCGAATTCGAGGTCGGCGAGGCGGCCCACGGCGCGGTTCACGAACTCGCTTTTGCCCTCCGTCACCACGGCGCGCAGGCGGGTCAGGCCCTGCTGCTTGTCGCCGGTTTTCAGGTACGAATCAGCCAAGAAGAACCGGGCATCAGCTCCGAGGGCGGACTCCGGGTACTGCTTCAAGTAGGACTCCAGACGTAGGATTGCAGGCTGGTATTTCTCAGCCAGATACAACGACTTCGCGGCTTCAAACTCCACGCTTTCGGTGGCCTTGCTGGCAGGATTATTGGCTTTAAAAGCCGCCAGCGCCGCATCGAATTCCTCTGTGCGGCCCAGTGCCGTCAGGCTTTCCTGCAGGTTATAGAGCGCCTGCGAGGCGGCTTCGCTGCGCGGGTAGCTGGTGAGCACCTGCTGGAAATCGGCCACGGCCTTGTCCTGCTGCTCCAAGTTGGCATAGGCCACGCCGCGCTTCTGCAGCGCCTGCGGAATCAGGGGGCTGGTGGGCCGGCCTTCAATCAGGCGCGTGAAGCCCGCCACGGCCGGCTGGTACTCGCCGGCCTCAAACGAAAGCTGCGCCTGCTGAAACACGGCATCCTCCGCGTAGCGCGAATTGGGGCTGGCTTTGAGCAGTGCGGCCAGCGTGCTGGTGGCTTCCTCGCGGCGGCCCATCAGGCCCAGCGTGCGGCCTTTTTGGTAGTAGGCGTAGTCCTTATCGGCGGCGTTGGCCTTGATGACTTTGTCGTACTGGTCAAGGGCCTGCTGGTAGCTTTTCGATACGTAGTTAATATCACCCAGCCGCAGGGTTGCATCGTAGTAGTTCGGGTCCGAAGGCTTAGCGTCGGTATCGTTTAGGAAGGCGGTGAACTGCGGGCGGGCCTTGTCGTACTGCTTGGTGTTGTAATAGGCATAGCCCAGGCCGTAGCGGGCCTTTTGCTCAAAATCAGCTTCTTCAGGGCTCACGCCGCCCTGCCGGGCCGAGCGGGCCGCCGCCGCATACGCTGTAATGGCATCGGGGTACTGCTGGCCCACGCTGAAAATCTCGCCCCGCAGCACCTGCGCCGCCGCCCGCAGACCATCATCGGACGGGAATTTCAACGACTTATCCAGCAGCGGCAGCGCCTGGGCGTAGTTGCCGTTGTTGTACAGCAACGCAGCCTGCGAATAGGCCACGCGCTGGTAGGTGGCATCCAGCTTTTCGCTGCGGTCGTCGATGCCTTCGAGGTAGGTAATAGCCTGGTTGTAGTCGGTAGACGCTAAGAAGCTGTTGCCCAACAGGTCGTCAACTACGGGCTGGTTTTTCGAGCGCGGGAATTTCTTGCGGAAGTCGCGCAGCACGTTGATGACCTCGGGCAAATTGCCCAGCTCGTACTGCACCTGGCCCAGCTTGAGGGTGGCGTTTTCGGCAATGGCCTTGTCGAAGGTGCTTTGGCGGGCTGCCTCGAAAGCCGTTACGGCCTGGGGTTTCTGGTTGGCCTGCACGTAGCTCAGGCCAAGGTGGTAGGCGGCGTTCTGGCCCAATGAATCGCGGCGCACGGCCACGTTCTTCAGGTTGGCGATGGCCCCCTTGAAGTCACCCATCTTGTAGTTGGCGAAACCAATCTTGTACTGCAGCGCCGGCTCAATCCGGTTCTGGTGCACGGCGGCGTACTTATCGAAGTACTCGGCGGCCTCTTTGTATTGCTGCTTCTGGTAGTACGCATCGCCCACCAGCAGCTGAATTTCGTCGGAATTCTGGGGCGGCGGCGTGTTTTGCAGCGCCTTGGTGGCGTAGCCAATCAGCCCGTCGTAGTTGCCCTCCTTGTAGTAAATCTGGGTTACGATGGCGGGCACCACCGGCTTGTAGGCGTCGTTCTGCTCGGCCACGCCGAGGTCGGCGCGGGCGGCGGCATAGTCGCCGGCGCGGTAGCCGAGGTAGCCGGCGTAGTACGAGCTGGCGTACTTGTACTGGCTTTGCACCTGCTTGTTGCGGTCGAACAGCAGACGGGCTTTTTCGTAATCCTTTTGCTCGAAGTAGCTGTAGCCGAGCTTGAAATCGGACTCGGCTCGCTGGTCGTTGCTCAGGTTGTCGGGTGCTACTTTGGTGAAGTAGCGGATGGCCGCCTCGTAGTTTTTCTGGTCGAAGTAGAACTTGCCCAGCTCGAAATAGGCGGCGGCGGCCTGCGGATGGGCCGGGTGTTTGGCCGCGAAATCCAAGATGAGGCCCTCGGCATCGGGGTGCGAGAGGTAGAGGCCGCTCACGGCGTAGTAGTACTCGGCATCGGCGGTGCGGTCGCCGGCGGCGGGTCCGGCCTGGCTGCTGTGCACCGGCTCAATGGCCAGAAACTGCCGAAAGGCCTCTTGGGCCGCGCCGTACTGGCCGCGGTCAAACAACTCCAACCCTTCCTGAAAGTGCCGCTCATCGGAGGCGAAAACCTGGGTTTGCTGGGCCTGGGCTGCCATGGGTGCCGCGGCACTCAGAGTGGCGGCCAGCGCCAGCCGGGGAAATAGCTTCATGTAAATACCTGTCGTGGAGGGGCCGCACCGGGCCCGAGAACTCGCCAAAAGTAGCGATAAATGCCCGTAGGTTGCCCAGCCAACGCGGAAATGCGGGTTTCATTGCCAGCGGCACCGGCCCGACTTGGCTTCGCATCTACTTCAGCAGTGAGATAAACGGGCGCTGATTCCCGTTCATGTAAGCAAACAAAAGCCCCGTCAGCTACTGCCAACGGGGCTCAAACCATCCATGCGTTAGACGCAGGCTTATTTTGGCGTGATGCCGGGCACATTCAGGTTTCCGCTTTTATAGCGCTTGTACAGGTAAGCGGCGCCGGCGGCCAGCAATGCGCCGCCTACCAGTTTGCGTGACGGCGAAGCACCCGTCCGCTGCGTACCATCTTCATTGGTTTTGTTGCCGCCGAACAGGCCGGCAATCAGGCCCCCGAGGGTGCCACTAGGTTGGTTATCGCTCATGAGTGAAATCGAATTAAGGTGAAATACTCCCTTATTACGACCAGAGCCCGCCTGGCGTTACCCCAGCACGCCGGCCGGCACGTTGTGCAGAATCAGCCACACCAGCTCCCGCAAAATCTCGGCATCGTCCATCGAACCGCTTTCGATGCCCTTGCTCTGTGCATCGGCCCGCCGGATGTTGTGGATGAGGCCCACCACCCGCTCGGCCGGGTACACGCGCATGGCCTGCTGGTATTCTTTTTGGGCGAAGCTGTTCATGATGCCCAGGCTCTTGAACACGCCATCCGATGGGTTCGCGCCGGCCTGGTGCAGGACCAGCAGCTTGGTGAAGAAGTTAAACAGCAGCGTCAGGTTTGGGATGAGCGGGTTGGCCTTGGGGTTGGCGGCAAAGTAGGCCAGAATGCGGTTGGCCTTGAGCACGTCGCGCTGCACCAGCGCCTTTTGCAGCTCGAAAATGTTGTAGTCCTTGCTGATGCCCACCAGCCGCTGCACCAGCTCCTCATCAATGGGCTGGCCGGGCTTCAGGTTCAGCACCAGCTTGTCTACTTCATTCGCCAGCCGGCCCAAATCGGCCCCGATGTACTCGGCCAGCATGGCCGTAGCCTGTCCTGTAATTTGCTGGCCGCGCGCCCGCACGTTGGCCGTGAGCCACTGCGGCACTTGGTTGTCGTAGAGCTTCTTGCTGGTCATGAGCACCACCGGCGAGTCTTTCCCAGAAAGCAGCTTACCCAGCTTCTTGCGGCTATCCAGCGTCTTGTGCTTGTAGCAAAACACTAGCACGGTGCTGGGCAGCGGGTTTTTCAGGTAAGCCTCCAGGAAAGGCCAGCTCCGCTCCTGCTCCAAATCGGCAACAGTCTGGGCTTCTTTCACGATGACGACCGAACGCTCCGCCATCATCGGAAACCGCTTGGCCTGGCCCAGAATGGCCGTCACGTCCACGTCCTTGCCATACACCACCACTTGGTTGAAGCTGCGCTCGTGCTCCGCCAGCACGGTTTTTTCAATCAAATCGGCCACTACATCGATGTAGTACGGCTCCTCGCCCTGCAAAAAATACACGGGCTGAAACTGGCGCTGCTGGAGCTGCTTAAGTATCGCGTCGGCTTCGAGAATGGGCACAGCGGGAGGGCTAGGGTATTTTGAAACGGCGGGACAAGGCGGCCCCACTGCAAAATTAGGGCTTGCCTGTGCCCGCCCCTACCTTTGCGCCTCTTTATTATCGGCGGCGGACCGGGAACTCAACTCCCCCGAAGTCCGCGCCCCAGTACCCAAGTACGTATGTCCCTGATTGAAGAACTCACCTGGCGCGGCATGTTCCACGACGCCATGCCCGGCACTGCCGAACACCTCGCCACCAACGCGCCCATCACCGGCTACATCGGCTTCGACCCCACGGCGGCCTCGCTGCACATCGGCAACCTGGCTACCATTATGCTGCTGGTGCACTTGCAGCGCGCCGGCCACCGCCCCGTGGCCCTCGTAGGTGGCGCTACCGGCATGATTGGCGACCCCAGCGGCAAATCGGCCGAGCGCAACCTGCTCGACGAAGCCACCCTGCGCCACAACCAGGCCGGCATTCAGGCCCAGCTGGAGAAATTTCTGGACTTCAGCGAAGGCCCCACCGGCGCGCTGGTCGTGAATAATTATGACTGGTTCAAGGAAATCGGCTTCCTGGGCTTTCTGCGCGAAGTGGGCAAGCACCTCACCGTAAACTACATGATGGCCAAGGATTCGGTGAAGCGCCGCATCGGCGGCGAGGAGGGTAATGATAGCAGCGGCATCAGCTACACCGAGTTCAGCTACCAGCTGCTGCAGGGCTACGACTTCGTACACCTCAACAAAACGCTGAACTGCACCCTGCAAATGGGCGCCAGCGACCAGTGGGGCAACATCACGACCGGCACCGAGCTCATCCGCCGCCTTGCCAATGCCGAAGACCGCGAAGCCAAAGCCTACGCCCTCACCGGCCAGCTCATCACCAAAGCCGACGGCACCAAGTACGGCAAGTCCGAAACCGGCACCGTCTGGCTCGACCCTGCCCTCACCTCGCCCTACCAGTTTTACCAGTTTTTCCTGAACTCGGCCGATGCCGACGCCCCGCGCCTTATCCGCGTGTTCACGCTGCTGAGCGAGCCGGAAATCCTGGCCATTGAAGCCGAGCACGCCTTAAATCCGGGCCTGAAAACGCTGCAAAAAGCCTTAGCCAAAGACGTGACTATTCGCGTGCATTCCGAAGCTGCTTTTGAAGCTGCTTTAGCCGCATCTCAGGTACTTTTTGGTGGCGGCGACTTTCTTGCCCTCGATGAGGCAACTCTGTTGGATGTATTTGCTGGAGAAATTCATGTGCGAGTGCCCCTTGCAGATGCGGCCGATATGAATGTAGCTGTACTTCTCAGCGAGGCCACCGACAAACAGATTCTGCCATCCCGTGGCGAAGTACGAAAGCTCATTCAATCCAACGGCATCAGCATCAACCGCGAAAAAGTGGCTTCGCCAGAAGTAGCGGTATCTGACTTAGCGCTGCTTCACAACAAGTATCTTGTGGTGAAGAAAGGCAAGAAACATTACCTGATTGAGTTCGTCTAGTCGCGTTTGCTTAGCCAAGCTGCACAATAAAAAAGGCCCTACCAATCGGTAGGGCCTTTTTTGTCGTCCACAGAATCCGCGAAATCCGAAGAATCCGAGCGAATCCGTGGTATGGATTACTTCTTCTTAGCAGGAGCAGCTTTTTTAGCAGCCGGAGCAGCAGCCTTCTTAGCAGCGGGAGCGGCTTTCTTAGCAGCGGGAGCAGCCGTGGCAGCACCAGCGTTTTTGGTGTTCTGCACTTCGGTGCGGAACGCCTGGGCCATCGTTTTCAGCTCCTGCATGCCTTTGCGCACGCGGGTGCCAGCAGCAGCGTTCTGCTTGTCGTAGAATTTCGAGAAATCGTCTTCGAGCGACATCACGAGGTCCTTCAGTTTGCCAAAATTGTTCATTGGAAGTTGGGGTTGGGGGTGAAAAATGAGTTTGTGGTGGTGTTAATCCGGCCCTAATATACAGGGATTTCAAATGCAAGCAAGTTTTTCACTTTTTTTTAAAAACCCCTCTCCGGCTTTCAGAGGCAGATTTCGCCAAAAAAAAGGCCATTTGCGCAAAATGCGCAAATGGCCAACCCATTAGAATAGTCCAAAAACAAAAACGCGGGCCGCCTTCTCAGGCAGCCCGCGTCAGCACTTGGCGAGGCAGTTTTAAACCGCCTCCGGAATCGCAGTCGTGCGGCTGTAGAGGCCCTTTTTGAGCTTCTCGGCCACGGCGGTAAACGCCACAATCGTTTCCTCTACATCGGCAAGCGTGTGGGAGGCCGTGGGGATGATGCGCAGCATAATCACGCCTTTCGGCACCACCGGATACACCACAATAGAGCAGAAAATACCGTGATTCTCACGCAAATCCAGCGTTACCTGCGTTGCATCGGCCACTGTGCCCTCCAGCAGCACGGGCGTTACGCACGAGGTAGTGGTACCCAGATTGAAGCCTTTTTCGCGCAGGCCGCTCTGCATGGCGCGCACAATCGTCCAGAGATTTTCCTTAAGCTGCGGTTGGGTGCGCAGCAACTCCAACCGCTTTAGCGCGCCCACTACGAGGGGCATGGGCAGCGATTTGGCGAAAATCTGGCTGCGCATGTTGTAACGCAAATAGTCAATTACGCTTTCGGGCCCGGCCACGAATGCGCCGATGCTCGCCATGCTCTTAGCAAAGGTCGAAAAATAAAGGTCGATACCGTCCTGCACGCCCTGTTCTTCGCCCGTTCCGGCTCCTTTGGCGCCCATCGTGCCAAAGCCATGAGCATCGTCAACGAACAGACGGAAGTCGTACTTTTCCTTCAGTGCCACCACACCGCGCAGGTCACCCTGGTTGCCCGACATACCGAAAACGCCCTCGGTAATGACGAGGATGCCGCCGCCGGTTTCGTCGGTCAGGCGCTTGGCGCGCTCCAGCTGCTTTTCGAGGCTGGCCATGTTGTTGTGGTTATACACAAACCGCTTGCCGGCGTGCAGGCGCACCCCGTCGATGATGCAGGCGTGCGACTCGGCGTCGTACACAATCACGTCGTGGCGGTTCACCAGCGCGTCGATGATGGACACCACGCCCTGGTAGCCGAAATTGAGCAACGTGGCGGTGGGTTTCATCACCATTTCGGCCAGCTCGTCTTCCAGCTGCTCGTGCAGGGTGGAGTTGCCGCTCATCATGCGTGCGCCCATGGGCAGGGCCATGCCGTAATCGGCGGCAGCGTCGGCGTCGGCTTTGCGCACCTCGGGGTGGTTGGCCAGGCCGAGGTAGTTATTCAGGCTCCAGGTGAGCACTTCTTTGCCCCGGAAAATCATGCGGGGCTTGATTTCACCTTCCAGCTTGGGGAAAGCAAAGTAGCCGTGCGCGTAGCTTGAATGCGAACCCAGAGGCCCGCGGTTGGCCGAAACCCGGTCAAAAATATCCACTGAAAAAACGGTATAGGGTGAGAAAAGAGCGGAAGAACAGCCGCTTTGGGAATTGCTATTGACTTTACAACCCAAAACAGGGCTATCCACAAAGGTAGCCACCGCGTCGCGGATGTACATAATTTGGGCTAATCAACCGGGGAATGGCCCAAGGGTTTGCCGATGGGCTGTGGTTTCGCAGTTTCTTTGTGGGCGCTTTGTGCAGAATAGCACAAACCCGGCCGTCATACAGCGCGCTGCATGACGGTCCTTCTCCCAGAAATCCCTCCTGCGCCTCACTCCCACCCACATGAAAAAAATCTCCAAGCTGCTCGTCGCCAACCGGGGCGAAATTGCTTTGCGCGTGCTGCGCTCCGCGAAGGAAATGGGCATTGCCACCGTGGCCATCTACTCCGAAGCCGACCGTAACGCCTTGCACGTGCGCTACGCTGATGAAGCCGTGTGCGTAGGCCCGCCCGCCTCAAAAGACAGCTACCTGCGCGGCGACAAGATTCTCGAAGTCTGCAAAGAGTTGGGCGTTGATGCCATTCACCCCGGTTACGGTTTCCTTTCCGAGAATGCTGGTTTTGCCCGCGCCGTGCGTGAGGCGGGGCTGATTTTCGTGGGTCCGAGCCCCGAGGCAATGGAAATCATGGGCGACAAGCTCTCGGCCAAGCAGGCCGTGAAGGCTTACAACATTCCGCTGGTGCCCGGTACCGATGAAGCTATTTCCGACGTAGCCGCCGCAAAGGTGATTGCGCATGAAGTGGGCTTTCCGATTCTGATTAAGGCCTCGGCCGGCGGCGGCGGCAAGGGCATGCGCATTGTTAATAATGCCGACGAGTTTGAGGAGCAAATGCAGCTGGCCATTAATGAGGCGGTATCGGCCTTTGGCGATGGCGCGGTTTTCATTGAGAAGTTCGTGACTGGCCCGCGCCACATCGAGATTCAGGTGCTGGGCGACGAGCATGGCAACATCGTGCATCTGTTCGAGCGCGAGTGCAGCATCCAGCGCCGCCATCAGAAGGTGATTGAGGAAGCGCCCTCCTCGGTGCTCACGCCCGAGCTGCGCGCCCAAATGGGCCAGTGCGCCGTGGACGTGGCCCGTGCCTGCGACTACACCGGCGCCGGCACAGTGGAATTTCTCCTCGACGACAAGCACAATTTCTACTTCCTGGAGATGAATACCCGCCTCCAGGTGGAGCACCCTGTGACGGAACAAATCACCGGCCTCGACCTGGTGAAGGAGCAGATAAAAGTGGCCCAGGGCGAGCCCCTCGCCTTCTCACAAGCCGACCTCACCATCACCGGTCACGCCCTGGAGCTGCGCGTGTACGCCGAAGACCCGCAAAACAATTTCCTCCCGGATATCGGAACGCTGACCACCTACGTGCGCCCCCAAGGCCCCGGCGTGCGCGTGGACGACGGCTTCGAGCAGGGAATGGACATTCCGATTTACTACGACCCGATGATTGCCAAGCTGGTCACCTTCGGGGCCGACCGCGCCGAGGCCATTGCCCGCATGCTACGCGCCATCGAGGAGTATCAAATCACGGGCATCGAAACTACGCTGGGCTTCGGCCGCTACGTGCTCACGCACCCCGCCTTCGTGAGTGGCAACTTCGATACGAACTTCATCCGCGACCATTTCACGCCCACCACCCTCGCCCCCGCCGCGCCGGACGAGGCCACGGCCAAAATAGCCGCCGCGCTGGGTGCCATGCTCCTTAGCGACAAGAAACCCAAAGCCGCTGCCGCAACTGGCGAAACTGGTGGCACAGACGCATCGGGCTGGCGGCGGAACCGATTGGGCGTGCGGTAATGCCCTCAACTTTAACAGAAAAGAGAAGCCTGGCTGATGCCAGGCTTCCCTTTTTTAGTGCGCCTACATCTTCGTTAATCTGTCACCATTAATAGTATCCCAAAAGCATTTGCACGCTTCAGATTCGCTGGCAAAGATTTTCAAATTAGATTTCTGCCCCCTCTCGCTGTAATAAATTTCCCATCCACGAGCTGTTTTGCCAATGGTGTAAGTCTCATTCAGTAAGCCACCGCTTAGGTGCCAGCCGCGAAACTTTCCTGTTACTAGTGCTTCTTCTAACGTTTTTAAATCCATTTATCGTCTGATTAAGGGAGTTTAAGTAACTGCGTTTTTTATTGCTCCTTAATTCGCGGGTCAAACTCAAAATCCTCCCAGCCCACGATGCGAATTTGCGCGAAATCCGGGTGGCGGGTGTTGAGCACGTAGTTGTGCTCGTGGGCGATGATGGAGGATGGCACCCGCAGGATGGCGGCGGTTTGGCGCTGGTACCAGGCGGTGCCCAGGGGCTGGCAACGGGCGTAGTGGCGCGGTAGCTGCCACTCGGGCGGCATCTGGGCCAGGGTTAGCTCTTCGATGGGCAGGGCGTCGGGCACGTCGATGCGGATGACTTTGAAGAGGCTGTTGAGGCCTTCGCCGCTGCGGTGCACCACGTTTTCGAGGCAGGCCAGGGCGCGGCTGCCGGCGGCGTAGATGACCAGCTGGCCGCGCAGATTCCAGCGGCCGGGGTTGCCGGAGGCGACTAATTCACCGGCGTATTTGGCCAGGCAGATGCGGTAGATTTCCACTTATTGAACGTCAGCAGAGCGCAGCGAAGCATCTCGCGTGCAGCATTAATCAGTCGTAGTAGTTAGTGGCGGCACGCGAGATGCTTCGCTGCGCTCTGCATGACGTTCTTATCTTAAAAGAAATTAAGCCAAGTCACCGTGGGCAATGCGGTCGACTTCATCGGCCACGAGGTCGATGCCACCGCTGGTTTCGAGCAGGGCCAGCGGGGGCTGGTTATCGAGGCCGTAGGCGGGCTTATCGAGCCAGCGGCGGAAGGCCGGGAGCGAGCCGAATACTTCCTCGCCCTGACTAGCCAAGGCCAGTAGTTTCAGGATTTGCTCGCTGGCGGCGGGGCCGAGGCGCTTTTTGCCTTCGCGGTAGGCGCGCAGGGTTTTGGTGGTGGTGTGCAGGAGGTCGGCCAACTCGTCGGCGGTGAGCTTGAGGAGGGCGGCCACGTCGAAGGCGGTTTTGGCGGGGATGCCGGTGCGGGCTTCCATCACGAGGGCGAAGGAATCGGCGACGGTGGCTTGCAGGCCCAGCAGAGCGGGCGAGTAAACTGCGGCGGGAGGTGTGGCGGTGGCAGTCATGGGTATGGGAGTTAATTCTTACCCAAATATGGGAAATATTTCCCTAATAACGGAGAAATATTTCCCTTTGTTCCATTGGCACGTTGGCAGAGTACAGGAGCGAATATCGGCTACCTCTGTTACCAGTAGGCCAGGGCCACGTATGCCTACCGTATTTCCTACGTCACTACCGATGATTTTTCAGAAACAGCTGCGACTGCCGGCCATGTACCGGGGCTTCCACCTCATCACTGATTACGTACTTCAGGAGCTGCCCCAGCTGGCGCGGGTGCGGGCCGGCCTGCTGCATGTTTTTATCCAGCACACCTCGGCCAGCCTGTGCATCAACGAAAATGCCGACCCCACGGTGCGCCACGATTTCGAGCAGTTTTTTAACCGCACGGCACCCGAAAATGCCCCCTACTTCCACCACAAATCCGAAGGCCCCGACGACATGCCGGCCCACCTGAAAGCCGCCATGCTGGGCAGCAGCGTCAGCATCCCGGTCACGAACGGCCGGCTGGCCCTAGGTACCTGGCAGGGCATCTACCTGGGCGAGCACCGCGACCACGGCGGCCGGCGCTCGCTGGTGCTCACGCTGATGGGCGAGTGATTAAGAAAACGTATTGTAGCATCAGGGAAATAAGCGCGGGTGCTGAAATGAGAAACCGCCCCGGTCGCAAGCGCGGCCGGGGTAGTTTCTCATTTGTCATGTTATGAGGACAATAGTTTACCTGCCTCGGCTCCGCGCAGGCAAACTATTTTTCCTACTGAACTACCAACTTACTTTCTTCGAAGGTTCTACGTTGGCTATTTTTATGAAATTAAAAACGTTAATACCGTTTTTGTCGCCAGCATGCTTCACCCCCTCCGCGCCTATCTCCAACGCTTCGTGCCCACCCTTAGCGATGCCGAGTGGGCCCCGCTGGCGGCGGCATTGAGGCCGTGCCACCTGGTCCGGGGGGCGCACTTTGTGGAGGCCGGGCAGCGGCGGCCCGAGCTAGCCCTGCTGCTACACGGAGCCTGCCGCCTCTACTATCCACGGCCCGATGGCGAGGAGCGCACCACCTACTTCTTCTTCGAAAACCACCTGCTGGGCGACTACCCCGGCTGCCTCACTGGCCAGCCCAGCCAGCTCAGCATCCAGGCGCTGACGGACTGCGAGTTGGTGGTGTTCGACTACGCGGTGCTGCGGCGACTCTACAACGAGTGGCCGGTGTACGAGCGGTTCGGCCGGCTCGTGGCCGAGTACCACCTCCTGGGCACCGATGCCCGGCTGGTCGAGCAGCTGCTCCTCTCGCCCGAAGAGCGGTACCTGGCCCTGCTGCGCAGCGGCAAAACGAAGATTCTGGAGCGTATTCCGCAGCACTTGGTGGCCAACTATCTGGGCATAACGCCGGTATCGCTAAGCCGCATCCGGGCGCGGGTGACACGGGGAAGCAGCAGGAAGTAACGGGCAAGTGGTGAAATGTGCGTGGTGGGCATGACGGCTTTTTTGTCCGGATGGCCCAAGACCAGCCTGCATTTCTTAGCTTTTGTTAACGAGAATGGGCATGGGGCCGTCGGAATTTTGGGTCATCATTCACCCAACCCTTTTGCCCCATGAAAAACCTGCTGAAAACCGAAGAACTGGCCGAAATGCTGCTGGCCGTGGTGGTATTCACCCAGTTGCCGTATGCCTGGTGGGTGCTGCCCGCCACGTTTCTGCTGCCCGACCTGAGTATGCTGGGCTACCTGGCCGGCCCCCGGGTGGGCACTGCCAGCTACAACCTGTTTCACCACAAGGCGCTGGCCGTAGCCGTGGGCTTGGCCGGTTGGGCACTGGGGCAGCCACTGCTGCTCCTGGCGGGCACCGTGCTGTTCTTCCACAGCGCCTTCGACCGGATGCTGGGCTACGGCCTGAAGTACGTCACCGGCTTTAAGGATACGCACCTGGGGCAGATTGGGCGGGCGTAGGTTCGCGCCAATACGACGGCAAATGCTCACAAAACTGCTGGCACGGCCCTGTTTTTAGCTGGTGCCCTCTACCCCGCGTACGCCCGCTCCCCATCCACCTGCCGCACCAGAAACATGGCGGCCAGGGTATCGAGCAGGGACTGAATTTTTCTCCTGCTCACAAAGTAAAGGAGGCCGCCACGCTCGTATGTGGCGGCCTCCAAGAGTATTCTCAGGCCGGGGGCAGTTATCGTTTCAGAAGCTGTCAGCGGAAGCTTTGGCGGCCTGACTCCGGCCCATAGAGGCCGTTGCAATGGCCGGATATTACAGCAAGTCGCTCACCTCGCGTACTCCTACCGGCCGGGCCACAGTGAAGCCTTCGCCAAACTCGACCCCGATGATGTGGCCAAACTCCCGCGCCCGCGCCTCCATAAACCGGCTAAAGGCCTGGCTCGACAGGTAGGTTTGCGGGGCGTCCAAATCGGGGTTGAAGAACTGGGTTTTGAAGGCCTGAATAGCCTCCCACTTCTTCTCCCAGTACGGCGTAATATCCACCACAAAAGCGGGCGGCAGCTGCCGGTCCTGGATGTAGTGGTACACGTTTTTAGGCCGCCAGGCTTCCTGCGGCAGGCCGTCGTCGCCGATGGTTTCAATCATGCGCAGCCCGGCCAGAAAACAGGCATCAATGGCCAACTGGGCGGCGCGGCCGTGGTCGGGGTGCCGGTCATCAATGGCGTTGGCCAGCACCACTTCGGGCCGGTAGCGGCGAATGGCGGCAATAAGCGGCAACTGGTGCTCCCGGTCGTTGCGAAAGAAACCATCAGCCATGCCCAGGTTTTCGCGGATATCGATACCCAGGATTTTATTCGCCGCCGCCGCTTCTTCCGCCCGAATGGCGGGTGTGCCGCGCGTGCCCAGCTCGCCCCGCGTGAAGTCGACGATACCAACTTTTTTACCGGCCGCCATACTGGCCAGCAGCGTGCCGGTGCAGGACATTTCTACATCATCGGGATGGGCACCGAGGGCCAAGATATCAAGCTTCATGGGGAAATTTTGGTACTTAATGAAATAAAGAACGTCATGCAGAGCGCAGCGAAGCATCTTGCCCGCTGCCACTAACTCGTATTTATTGAATTAGTGGTGGCGGTAAAGATGCTTCGCTGCGCTCTGCATGACGGTTGGGTTGGTAGTAGAGCGGCTTATTTAATCCGCAGCTTTTTGCCCGGCTGCAAAGTGCGCACCCCCGGGTTCAGCTTTTTCAGGGTGCTTACCCGCACGCCATACCGCTCGGCCACTTCCGACATGGTATCGCCGGAGCGCACCTTGTGCGTGACAACTTGCCTAGCCCGCGAAGGCGAACCACTGCTGCGACTCCCGCTACTCCGGTGCCCGAGGGCGCGGCTGTAGTAGTTGAACAGCGCTGAAGTAATAGTAAAATTGTCCTTGCGCAGCTTGTAGCCGGGGAAATCATACATCAGCACCGGGTTGATGGGGTTGCCTTGGTAGCGCACTTCAAAGTGCAGGTGCGAGCCCGTGCTGCGCCCCGTGCTGCCACCGTAACCGATGAGCTGGCCCGCTTTCACGAAGGTGCCCACGGTTACCAACGCCTTGCTTAGGTGGCCGTACACTGTTTCGAGGCCATTGTAGTGGCGCACCAGAATGTAGTTGCCGTAGCCGCCGCCGTCCCAGGCCTGAATGCGTACCACGCCGTCGAACACGGTTTTCACTGAGTCGCCGGTTTCCAAATCCAGGTCCATGCCGTAGTGCCAGCGGTAGCCCCGGAAAGCGAAGCCCGAGGTGATGGGCGTGGTCAGGAGCGGCATTTTGGCGTAGCGCTGCCGGGGCGGGTCTGTGAGGTGTAGCTTCAGCGAGTCGCGGTAGCTGCGGCCGTCGACGCGGTAGGGGTTCACGCGGTGCGTGTCCCAGATGGAATAATAGCCCGCCACCTTCACCCACGACGAATCAATCAATACTTCCTCCGACATCTCCACGATTTCCTGACCGCCCTCGTTCAGCGTCGTGGTGTCTTCGCTCACGATACTGAGCTTTTTGGCCGGATTGAAATAGATGGATTTCGCGGCGTCCGAGTTGTCGTCGGGTATTTCCTCGGTTTCAATAACCGTGGTAGTGTCCGGCCGCACGTAGCGCATCCGGGGCGTTTTGATGCGGAAGAAATCCGACTTGCCGGTCGTGCTGCCGGCTTTAGCCTTGGTGCGCGGGGCCTTGCGGCGTTGCGCCTGGGCCGGACTCAGCCCAACCAGCAGCCAGAGCAGCGCCAGCAACAGTAGCACCGGGCGCCAGAATGTTGTTTTCAGGATAGTCAAAAGCAAATAAATTAACAGATTGTCTCCGCACATCATGCTGAGCATTCTGCTTGGCGCGCAGAATACTCGGCATGACGCTTAAAAGACAAATTTAGTGTATGCCCATGGCAGCCAAATACCGTTCCGCATCCAGCGCGGCCATGCAGCCGGTGCCGGCGGCCGTCACGGCCTGGCGGTAGGTGTAGTCCTGCACATCGCCGCAGGCAAACACGCCGTCGATATTCGTCTTACTGGTGCCGGGAATCGTTTTCAGATACCCCTGCTCGTCGTGGTGCAGGTAGGGCTGGAAAATCTTGGAATTCGGCTCGTGCCCAATGGCCACGAAAAAGCCCGTCAGCGCGATTTCGCGGGTTTCGTGGGTCAGCACGTTTTTCACGCGCACGCCTTCCACCGCATGCTCACCCAGAATCTCATCCGTTACCGTATCGAACAGTACCTCAATCTTGGGGTTGTCCAGCACGCGCTGCTGCATGATTTTCGAGGCTTTCATCTCGCTCTTGCGCACAATCATAGTCACCTTGCTACACAGGTTGGCAAGGTAGGTCGCCTCCTCAGCCGCAGTGTCGCCCGCGCCCACAATGGCCACTTCCTGCCCACGATAGAAGAATCCATCGCACACGGCGCAAGCCGAAACACCCGAACCGTTCAGCTTGGCTTCCGACGGAATACCCAGCCACTTGGCCGAAGCCCCGGTGGCAATAATCACGGAATCGGCCGTCAACTCGATGGTTTCGTCAATCGTGATTTTGCGCGGATGCACGGAGAAATCAACCGCCGTGGCAATACCATAGCGAATATCGGTGCCGAAACGGGTAGCCTGCTTTTTCAGGTCTTCCATCATCTCCGGGCCCATAATTCCGTCCGGGTAGCCGGGGAAATTCTCAACGTCGTTGGTAATCGTCAACTGGCCACCGGGCTGCAGACCCATGTACATCACGGGCGCCATGTTGGCGCGAGCAGCGTAAATAGCAGCAGTATAACCAGCTGGGCCAGAGCCGATAATCAGGCATTTAATGTGTTCCATTGCGTAGCGCACGCTTGAGCTTGCGCGTTTTAAGGTCAGTGTAAAATTGCGCAGGCAAAAGCATGCGCTACAAAAAACCCCAACCTTACAGCCGGGGTTTTTGCAACAACAAAACTAAGCAGAAGTTAGCCCAGATAAGGCTTCAGCGCCTTCGAGCGCGACGTGTGCCGCAGACGACGAATAGCCTTCTCCTTAATCTGACGCACCCGCTCGCGGGTCAAGTTAAACTTCTCGCCGATTTCCTCCAAGGTCAAAGCGGCTTCGCCGTTCAGCCCGAAGTAAAGCGTAATCACGTCAGCTTCGCGCTTAGTGAGCGTACTCAAGGCGCGCTGCACCTCCTTGCGGAGCGAGTCATTCATCAGTGCCATGTCCGGCGACTCCTCGTCCTCGTTTTCGAGCACGTCGAGCAGACGGTTTTCCTCGCCCTGCACAAACGGAGCATCCACCGATACGTGGCGACCCGAAATCTTGAGCGTGTCCACTACTTCCGAAGTAGTCAACTCCAGAACCTCAGCAATTTCCTCAGGCGAAGGCTCACGTTCGAACTTCTGCTCCAGTTCCGAGAAGGATTTGCTGATTTTGTTCAGCGAACCCACGCGGTTCAGGGGCAGACGTACGATACGGCTCTGCTCGGCCAAGGCCTGCAGAATCGACTGGCGAATCCACCAAACGGCGTACGAGATGAATTTAAAGCCCCGAGTTTCGTCAAAACGCTTAGCCGCTTTGATGAGGCCGAGGTTACCCTCGTTAATGAGGTCACCGAGGCTAAGACCTTGGTTCTGATACTGTTTTGCAACCGACACTACGAAACGCAGGTTGGCCTTAGTCAATTTTTCCAGCGCCTGCTGGTCCCCGTCGCGGATGCGCTGCGCGAGCGTCACCTCCTCGTCGGGCGTGAGCAAATCAACCTTGCCAATCTCCTGGAGGTATTTATCCAGCGACTGGCTTTCGCGGTTGGTAATCTGCTTACTAATTTTTAGCTGTCTCATTGGGGACTAGGTAAGAACGATATCTGATGGGGTTATACGAAAGAAAAAGCTGTCCGGACAGTCCCCTAAGTCAGAGGTAGCCAACAGGCTTCCTCTGACATTAGTTCGGACTGCCTGGATAACTACGCCTGGGCTTCGCCGTTGCTGGCGGCCGCCGTCTCCGGCTTGGGCAGCAACACCTTGCGCGACAAGCGGTACTTGCCGGTTTTCTTATCGATTTCCACCAGTTTCACGTCGATGTCCTGGCCCACTTCCAACAAGCCTTCCAGCGTCTGAATCCGCTCGTGGGTCACTTCTGAGATGTGCAGCAGGCCATCCTTGCCCGGCATAATCTCCACGAAAGCGCCGTAGGGCTGAATGCTGCGCACTTTGCCTTTGTATACCTCGCCCACTTCGGGCTGCGCGGCGATAGCGCGAATCCGGTCGATAGCGCCCTGCATGTCCTCTTGGTTGGAGGCATAAATGCTTACGTGGCCCTTCTCGTCCTTCTCCTCGATAATTACCGTGGCGTTGGTGTCCTTCTGGATTTGCTGGATGACTTTGCCGCCCGGCCCGATTACCGCGCCGATAAATTCTTTGTCAATCAACATCTTGTGCGAGCGCGGCGTGTGAGGCTTCAGCTCGGCCGCCGGAGCGGCAATGGTCTTCGCCATTTCGGCGAGGATATGCAGGCGGCCGGCGCGGGCCTGATGCAGCGCGGCGGTCAGAATCTCATTGCTCAGGCCCTGGATTTTGATGTCCATCTGGCAAGCACAAATACCTTTCTCGGTACCGGTTACTTTAAAGTCCATGTCGCCGAGGTGGTCCTCGTCGCCGAGAATGTCGCTCAGTACAGCGTATTCGCCGGTTTCTTTATCCTGAACCAGACCCATAGCGATGCCCGACACGGCACCCGTGATTTTCACACCGGCGTCCATCAGCGCCAGCGAGCCGGCACAAACGGTGGCCATCGAGCTGGAACCGTTCGACTCCAGAATGTCTGACACGATGCGGATAGTGTAGGGGTTTTCGTCTTCGGGGGGCAGCACTTGCTTCAGCGAGCGCAGGGCCAAGTTGCCGTGGCCGATTTCGCGGCGGCCAGCGCCACGGTTCGGCTTCACCTCACCGGTCGAGAAACCGGGGAAGTTGTAGTGCAGCATAAATTTCGAGTAGCCCTTGGCCAGCGGCTGGTCGATGATTTGCTCATCGAGCTTGGTGCCAAGCGTGGCCGTGGTCAGGCTTTGAGTCTCGCCACGAGTAAAAATAGCCGAGCCATGAGCACCGGGCAGATAGTTGATTTCCGACCAGATAGGACGGATTTCGGTGAGCTGGCGGCCGTCGAGACGCACCCGCTCTTTCACCATCATGTCGCGGATAGCCTTCTTTTCAGCCGAGCCATAGTAGCGGCTGAACATTTTCATGTTCAACTCCGCATCCACGGACAGCAGGTGCTCCAGCACCTCTTTTTTCACTTTACCAAAGCCTTCCTTACGGCCACCTTTGCTAGTGTTGCCGCTGCGGGCTACAGCGTAAGCACCCTGATACACGGCGTCCAGAATGGTCTTTTTCAGCTCCTCGTTCTCCTCGTACTTGGGGTACTCGCGAGTCGGCGAGTCGGCGGTGCGGCCCACGGCCTCGGCCAAATCTTTCTGCAGCTGGCACTGGGCCTTGATGGCTTCGTGGCCGAAAGCAATGGCCGCCACCATTTCCTCTTCGCTCACTTCCTTCATGGCACCTTCTACCATGGCCACGGAGTCGGCGGTAGCGCCCACCATCAGGTCCATGTCGGCGCGGGCCAGGTCGGATGTCTTGGGGTTAATCTGGAATTGGCCGTCAATGCGCGCCACGCGCACTTCGGAAATCGGACCAGCAAACGGAATGTCGGAAATCGACAGCGCAGCCGAGGCGGCCAGGGCGGCCAAAGCATCGGGCTGAACTTCTTTATCGGCCGAGATGAGGGTAATCATTACCTGCACCTCGTAGTGGTAGTCTTTGGGGAACATCGGCCGCAGAATACGGTCGACGAGGCGGCACACCAGGATTTCGTAGTCGCTCAGGCGGCCTTCGCGGCGCTGAAACGAACCGGGAATCTTGCCGGCCGAGCCGAATTTCTCCTGATAATCCACCGACAGGGGCAGAAAATCAACGCCTTCGCGCTGGCTCGGGGCCGAAACCACCGTGGCGAGCAGCATGGTATCGCCGAGGCGAACCACGACGGCACCGTCGGCGAATTTGGCCAGCTTGCCGGTTTCGATGGAGATAACGCGGCCGTCGGGCAGCGCCAGGGTTTTGGTAATGGCGTGGGGTTGGGACATCAGCGGGATTTGCTTGGATAAGCGACAGCGGGCGAGCAGCCAAAAACGAGCACCGCGCACGGCCCTCGTTACTCAGGTAAACACAACAAGGCACCGATGGTAAAACAGCTTTCCGGGCCGGCCTCGGGGCCAAACCAACCCGAACAAAAAAAGAGTAGGGAACCTTCGTTGGAAGGCTCCCTACTCTCAGATTCTGGACTTACTTACGGATGCCCAGCTCCTTGATGATGGCACGGTAGCGGTTGATTTCGCGGTGCTGCAGGTAGTTCAACATGCTGCGACGCTTACCTACCAGCTTCAGAAGGCCCAGGCGGGTGCTGTGGTCCTTCTTGTTCACCTTGAGGTGCTCGGTGAGGTGGGTGATGCGGTGGGTGAAAAGGGCGATTTGCGCCTCGGCCGAACCAGTGTCGGTTTTCACTTTTTGCAGGCTGTTCTTTTCGAAGATGGCCTGTTTTGCTTCTGTAGTTAAAATCATCGGTTGATAGGTGTTACCCCGTCTTAGATTTTAGGATGAAAAAAGAAATTTGTGTACCCCACACATTGGGGTGCCGCAAAGGTACGAAATTTAAAAACAGGATGAAAGCGCGGAGTTGAGATTTGTGCCAGACCTACGCAACAACCTCTTCCTCCGGCTCCGTGATTTTGCGCAGCGCCGGAATGCCCAGGCGCTGCGGCAGCCGCCGCCAGAAATCCATTTCCAGCAAACCGGAGTCGTTATAAGCCTGGTAGAGGAAGAACAAGCCCGCCGGTAGCAACACCAGGTTCGACATCCACATGCCCACTCCTACCGGCATCACAAACTCACGGCCGTACTTCTCGCCCATGATGCTGAGCACATAGTACACGATGAAAAAGAGGATGGAAATGAGAATAGGCACGCCCAGGCCGCCTTTCTTGATAATCGAACCCAGCGGCGCCCCAATCAGAAACATCAGCAGCACCGCGACGGACTGCGAGTATTTCCGGTAAACCTCAATCCGGAACAGGGCCGAATTGCGGGCGTAGTCATTCAGCCGCTCGGAGGTAGAGTTGGCGAAAGCCTGGAGGTTGCGGGCCCGGTTGGCAGCCTGCTGGATGATGGAAGCGGTAACGGGAGCCAGTTTTGTAGCAGGCACTTGGAGACTTTCCACCTTTTGGTTGGCCTTGCGCCCGGTAGTATCGAATCGCGCGAAGGTGTAATACGCATTCATTTGACGGGGAAGCTGCCGCTGCTCCACATGCAGCTTTTTCTGTACCGAATCGGTAGCGGAATGCAGCTGCGGGATGTTGAGCATCATCCGATTTTCCTTAAACAGGTCCTCCTTGGTGCGACCCAGGCTGAACGAGGCCAGCGAGAAGGTTATGACGTTGTGGTCGAAGCCCTGGCGCACAAAGCTGGCCCCGGCACGGTCACGGGAATCAGGCTGCTCGATGTAGTTGTGTCCGTGAAACAGTTCCAGATTCAGATAACCGCCCCCTAGCGTAGTAAACATGCGGCCGGAATCGGCCAGCATCACCGTGGCGTTGCCCGATTTCTGGGTGTGGTCATAAATCATGACGCCGTGCAGGCGGTCGCCGTTTTCGCCGGTTTTCTTATCAACCTTAATGGTGTAGCCGGGAATACCGCTGTAAAACACGCCCTCGCGGATGTCCAAGGCCAATTTTTGCTGGCGCACGTCCCACAGAAGACTATAGGCTTTGAGGTTGGCCCGGGGCACAATGGTTTCGTTGAACCAGAACGCGCCGATGGCCAGGCCCGCCGTGAGCAGCAACACCGGCCGCAGAATGCGGGTGAGCGCAATGCCCGAGGCCTTGATGGCCGTGAGTTCGTGGTGTTCGCCCAGGTTGCCATAGGTCATCAGCGAGGATAGCAGCACGGCCAGCGGTAGCGAAACGGGCACAATGAGCACGCTGAAATAGAACAGGAGCTGCAACAGCACCCCCGTGCCCAAATCCTTGCCGATGATATCGTCCAGATACTTGAGTAAGGTGTGCGTGAGCAGAATAAACTGCACCACTGCGAAGGTGAGCAGAAACGGGCCGGCAAAGGCCTTTAGAATAAGCTTGTCGAGCTTTTTGAGCATGGTAGGCAGCGCTTGGGGGCGCAAAAGAACGCGCCAGCGCAGAAACGAAAGTTCAGATAAAAAAGTACCGCAGCACCATTATGAAAGAATTGGGCTGGTTAGCCGCCCACCTGGTCGCGCAGCTTGGCCACCAGGCTTTCCCACATTTCGTGCTGCTCGGCAGCATCGTGGCCCGCCGAGTAATCAACCACGCGCAGGTACACTTCATCCGTCACCTGTGATGAATCGAGGGTAAATTCCAAGAAATTGGCATCGAGCACCGATTGGCGGTGGTCATCAAGGAACACGAAGCGAACAGCCTTATTGAGGCGCTGGCCCGAAATCTCGGCGTAATGGTTGTCGTTATCCCAGATAAAATTGAGGCGTTGGCCCTCCACGTAGCGCACATCGTCGCAAAACCACTGGGAAAGGCCCGAGGCGGTAGCCAGGTAAGGAAAAAGAATCTTGGGTGACGCGTTAATGGGGAATTCCACCACGAAACGCGTTTTAGTTTGAGTATCAGGCAATGCCATAGTACGGAGATGAAGGAAGCCGAGCGCCGCGACCGTAAAACAGGCGGAACACAGAAGAAATACAGGTTTATTTGGCCCAGCAACTTGTTTCGGGGCCTTTTGTAACGTTACCTTTGCACCCACAAAAAACCCGGCGGGGTAGCTCAGCTGGTTAGAGCACAGGATTCATAACCCTGAGGTCGGCGGTTCGAGCCCGCCTCCCGCTACGTCGAAAACCGTTTCAGTCTGGTACTGGAGCGGTTTTTTCGTTTCCAGTCCTTTGGGTCAGCAGATGGCGAGACTTATAATGAAACGGGAACGACCGTGCGGGCCAGTTAGCTTGGGCCCAAAACAAGAAAACGCTGAACCCAAGGGCCAGCGTTTTCTTGGTGGATTGCGCGCAGGGGCAGTTACTTCGCCTTCTCCACGATGCCTTTGAAGGCTTCGGGGTGGTTGAGGGCCAAATCAGCCAGCACTTTGCGGTTGAGCTCGATGCCAGCCTTTTTCAGGCCGCCCATCAGCTGCGAGTACGACAGGCCGTGCTCACGAGCACCGGCGTTGATACGCTGAATCCAGAGAGCACGGAATTCGCGCTTCTTTACTTTACGGTCGCGGTAAGCGTAGAGAAGGCCTTTTTCAACGGCGTTCTTGGCTACGGTCCACACGTTTTTGCGACGGCCATAATAGCCTTTCGCCAAACGCATGATTTTCTTACGGCGGTGGCGCGAGGCCACGTGGTTGACACTTCTTGGCATAACCTTGAGAGTTTTTGGCAGCCGGCGACGGGTGAAGGTCTTTAAGGCCGGAAGCCTGGTGAAATTTTAATTATTGGGTGACTTACAGCCTTAAGCGAGGTGTGACACGGGCCACGCACTCACTAGCAACCAGTAAAATCAGATGTTCAACATCTGGCGCACGCGGTTCATGTCGGCGCTGCTCACGAGGCCGGTGTGGGTCAGGCCGCGCTTCTGCTTGGTCGTCTTCTTCGTGAGGATGTGTGATTTGAAGGCGTGCTTCCGCTTCACCTTGCCCGTTCCGGTGAGCGCAAAGCGCTTCTTAGCACCGGATTTCGTCTTTACTTTCGGCATTGTAGTAAGTGTTGGAGGGTTGGTTGTTGATTGTTGATTGCTGACTGACCAGTGGTCGGGAAGCCATCTTCAACCGGGTAAAATCTATTCGGCGGCGTCGGCGGGAGCCGGAGCCGGTTCGGAGGTCTTGTCAGTAGCGTCTGCCTTGGGCTCAGCCGGCTTGGGGGCCTTCGGCTTGGCATCGGCAGGAGCAGCGGGCTTAGCGGCGGGCTTCACTACGGCAGCCGCTTTCGGGGCCAGATAGAGGAACATGCGCTTGCCTTCGAGCTTGGGCAGCTGCTCTACTTTGGCGAGGTCCTCGAGGGCCTGGGCAAACTTGAGCAGCAGGATTTCGCCCCGCTCCTTAAACACGATGCTACGACCAACGAAGTGCACGTAGCTCTTGATTTTCGCGCCTTCGCGCAGAAACTCCTGGGCGTGCTTCACTTTGAAGGCGAAGTCGTGTTCGTCGGTGTTGGGACCGAAGCGGATTTCCTTGAGCACGACCTTGGTCTGCTTGGCTTTCAGCTCACGGGTTTTCTTCTTCTGCTCGTACTTAAATTTCGAGTAGTCGATGACGCGGCAGACCGGCGGAGTGGCAGTGGGCGAAATCTCGACGAGGTCGAGGTTTTGCTCCTGTGCCATTTTCCGAGCCTGGTCGGTCGGATAAATACCCTGTTCGACGTTGTCGCCAACGAGTCGTACCTCGCGGGCCAGGATTTTCTGATTGATTTTGAACGGCTCTTCCACCTGCTGGCGGGGCACGTACCGACGATTCGGAGCTGCTATGGTTTGGTCCTCCTGCTAAAAAAGTGGCGGGGAATGAGATTCTGGGCGGTTTAGGCCGGGTAAGGCCTGGTTATCAGGGGGCAAATATCGGCATTTTTAATTGGAAAGACAAGCAGGGCGCAAATTGTATTTCCTGGAAGGCAAGAAAAGGCCGTTGCGCTGAGTGCAACGGCCTTTTCTTGCCTTAATTATGAACTGATTAATAAGCCTCTACAATCTGGCTTTGCACACTTTTTACAAAAGCATCCAAAGGCATCGAGCCCAGGTCACCTTCGCCGTGCTTGCGCACACTGATGATTTTATCCTGGGCTTCCTTCTCTCCTACTACCAGCAGGTACGGCAGCTTGGCCATTTCGGCGTCGCGGATTTTGCGGCCGATGCGCTCGTCGCGGGCATCCACGGTGCCGCGCAGGTCGCGCTGCTCCAACTGGGCTTTCACTTCGTTGGCGTAGTCGATGTACTTGTCCGAGATGGGCAGCACGATAAACTGCTCGGGGGTGAGCCAGAGCGGGAAGTTGCCGGCGCAGTGTTCGATGAGCACGGCCACGAAGCGCTCCAACGAGCCGAAGGGCGCGCGGTGCAGCATCACGGGGCGCTGCTTGGTATTGTCGGGAGCCACGTATTCGAGGTCGAAACGCTCGGGCAGGTTGTAGTCAACCTGGATAGTGCCGAGCTGCCAGCGGCGGCCGAGGGCATCACGCACCATGAAATCAAGCTTGGGACCGTAGAAGGCGGCTTCGCCGTATTCGGTGACCGTGGGCAGGCCTTTTTCGGCGGCGGCTTCCTGGATGGCGCTTTCGGCGAGGGCCCAGTTTTCGTCGGAGCCGATGTACTTGGTTTTGTTCTCGGGGTCGCGCAGGCTGATTTGGGCCGTGTAGTCTTCGAAACCGAGGTTTTTGAAGACGTAGAGCACCAAGTCAATTACCTTCTTAAACTCCTCTTTCACCTGGTCGGGGCGGCAGAAGATGTGGGCGTCGTCCTGCGTGAAGCCGCGCACACGGGTGAGGCCGTGCAGCTCGCCCGACTGCTCGTAGCGGTACACGGTGCCGAATTCGGCGTAGCGTACGGGCAGGTCGCGGTAGCTGCGGGGCTCGGTTTTATAGATTTCGCAGTGGTGGGGGCAGTTCATCGGCTTGAGGAAGAATTCCTCGCCGGGGTTGGGCGTTTTGATGGGCTGGAAGGAGTCGGCACCGTATTTTTCGTAGTGGCCGCTGGTCACATACAACTCTTTGGCGCCGATGTGGGGCGTTACAACGGGCTGGTAGCCGGCTTTCACCTGGGCTTTGCGCAGGAACTGCTCCAGACGCTCACGCAGGGCGGTGCCTTTGGGGAGCCAAAGGGGCAGCCCCGCTCCTACTTTCTCCGAGAAAGCAAACAGCTTCAGCTCCTTGCCCAGCTTGCGGTGGTCGCGGCGCTTGGCTTCTTCGAGGCGTTCGAGGTATTCGGTGAGGTCCTTCGCTTTGGGGAAGGTGATGCCGTAGAGGCGCGTTAGCTGCTTGTTCTTTTCATCGCCGCGCCAGTAGGCCCCGGCCACGTTCATCAGCTTGGCCGCCTTGATGGTGCCGGTGTCGGGGATGTGCGGGCCGCGGCAGAGGTCGGTGAAGCCGCCCTGCGTGTAGAAAGTAATGTTGCCGTCTTCGAGGTTTTCGAGCAGTTCCAGCTTGTAGGGGTCCTGCTTTTCGGTGAAGTAGGCGATGGCATCGGCTTTCGAGACTTCCTTGCGCTCATAGCGGCTCTTGTGCTTGGCCAGCTCCAGCATTTTCTTCTCGATTTCGGGGAAGTCTTCGCTGGAAATGCTGCGGCCTTCGCCGAGGTCTACGTCGTAGTAGAAGCCGTTTTCGATGGCCGGGCCGATGGCCAGCTTCACGCCGGGGTACAGCGCTTCGAGGGCTTCGGCCATGAGGTGGGCCGAGGAGTGCCAGTAGGTGGATTTGCCGGCGGTGTCATTCCAGGTGAGGATGCTGACAGTAGCGTTGTCAGGCAGGGGGCGGTGGAGGTCGCGCACGTCGCCGTTCACGGTGACGGCGAGGGCGTTGCGAGCAAGGCCTTCGGAGATGCTGGCGGCTACGTCGTAGCCGGTCGCGCCGTCGGGCAGCTGGCGCTGGGAGCCGTCGGGGAGGGTGATATTGAGCATAATACTGAGTAAAAAGGGCCCGCTTGGGGCAGCCAAGGCGCAAGTTAGCACTTGTGCCGGGAGGGGCGGTGTTTTTTTCGGGCAAACTGTGCCCAGCAACCCCAGCATTTGCTTCCGAAGCTGGATTTCGGGCTATTGCTTGCCCGTAACTGAATTCAGCGGCGAAACCGGCGCGATGGGCTCGATGCGGGGCCGGGCTACGGGTCGGCGGTAATAGTAGCGTGGGGTAGTGCGCAGGCTGTCCGGTAATGAGGCTTGCACTGCGCCATTCATCTTCCAGACTTTAAAGGTCCAGTGTGGGTTACCGGGGTTTTCGGCCACTAGCAGGCGGTATTGGGCCAGGGCTTCGGGCAGGCGGTTTTGGGTTTCGAGGGCTTCGGCGAGCAGGTTGCGGGCTTCGGGCAAGCGCGGGTTGCGGCGCAGGGCGCGGGTTAGGTGCTGGATGACAGCCACGGGCTGGCGGGCTTTGGCAGCAGCGAGGCCCAGGCGATAATCAGCGCGGTAGGCGGTGGTATCGAGTGCCAGAGCGCGGCGGTAGTACCAGAGGGCACTATCCGGACGGCCTTGCAATTCCAGCTGGCGGCCATAGTCGTAGCGCAACAGGCCGGACGTGGTGTCGAGCTTCATGCCGAGCGCGGCGTAGCGGGCCGCTTCGGCGGGAATGCGCCAGGCATTGAGCAGGAAAGCCAGTTGGTGCAGGATTTCGGGCTCGCGGGGGTCGCGGGCCAGAGCATCCTGGAGGTACTGCACGGCGGTGCTGGTATCGGCAGTGGCGGCGTAGGCGAGGCCTTTGTAGAAGAGCGCGGCGGGCTGGTCGGGGTCGAGGCGCAGGGTGCGGTCGAGGTTGTCGAGGGCGGCGGGGTAGTTGCGGGCGGCGAGGTGGGTTTCGCCTACAAAGAGCGGCAACTCGGGGCCGGTAAAGCCCCGGTCGGCGGCCTGGCGTGCGGCGGCGAGGGCGGCGGGCAGTTGGCCCAGGGCACGGTAGGCCTTGGCCTGAATGAAGTATAGGTTGCCGTCGGCATCGTCGATTTCCAAGGCGGCGGCCACGTCGGTGAGGGCGGCGGTGGGCTGGCCGGCGGCGAGGCGCAGGGTGGCGCGGCGAGCCAGCAGAGCCGTATTGCGGGGCTCGCGGGCAATGGCCCCGTTGAGCTCATCGGCCTGCACGCGGGGGCCACTTTGCACGGTGGTGAGGTTCACCAGCGTATCGGGCTGCTCGGAGGGCGCGGATTGGCAAGCAGCCACGGCCAGGCAACCCGCCAGCGGCAGCCAACGTGAAGAAAACCGTATCGAAACCGGGAAGCGCATGGTCATGTAAATGCAAAGCTAGCAGCTACTGCTTGCGGCTGAGGGTATCGCGGCGCGCCCGAATGGAATCACCGGGGGCCAGGATAGCGGGTTTTGGTTTTTTGCCTTCGCGGACGCGGCGCTTCTGGCGGCGGGCATCGGCGCGTACCAGCGGGGGCAGCATTTTGCGGCACAGGCGGCTCACCACCAAGTCTTCGCTGGTGATGGTGGGCAGGCGCTCAGCCTCGCGCAGCACGGCGATGGCGCGGCGGCGGCGGCCCTGATAGTCGTACATCCGGGCCAAATCGTAGCAAAACTGGAGGTTGTTGGGGGCCAGCTCGCGGGCTTTTTCCAGGTCGGCCATTGCCTCCTTACTATCGCCGCCGGGGGGCACTCCGCCCAACACCAGTTTGCTATATAGGCGTTCAATCAGGTTGTAGTGCGCCACGCGGTATTGCCAGCGGCCGCGCAGCTGCCAGGTTTCGGGCAGGTCGGGGCGGCGCTCGGTGGCCAGGTACACGTGCGAGCGCAGGTCGCTGAAAGCCTTGAGGCGCGCCCCGGCGCGGTACAGCGTGGCCTGGTTGAATAGGGCCAGCGCCACGGCGTAGTTGCTTTCGCCGCCTTCGGGCCGGAGCAACAGGGCGCGGTCCGCATATTGTCGGCCAAGGTCGAAATAGGCCGATTTACGGGTTTCGTCAGAATAGCGGGTGCCGATTTTCACGCTCAGCACGGCAGCCTGCCACAGGGCCAGGTAATGCGTCGGTATCTCTTTCAGGATTTCCTGATACACGGCCAGGGCTTCGGAATCCTTGAAGCTGTTGGCGAGCGCGGCGGCCTGGAACAGCTTGATGCGGACGGCTGGCGGGTCGGCTACTGCCACGGGGCGGGCAGCGGGCTTAGCCGGACGGGGCCGGATTTGGCCAGCTACCGGCAGCATCGTGAGCGCGGTGAGCAGCACGGCGCTACTGAGCCTAACCCGCCCCCATCGGACTGCCAGGACCAAGCACGACCACCACCGAAACAACACAAGCATAAAGGCAAAGAAAGGGCGCAAAAGGATTCGGAAGCAGCGGAATCAAGCCGGGCAGCATCAATTAGCGTGCCGCCCGGCATCATTCTGCCGCTCCACGAGAGGCTGCTCTAAAACAGCCCCAGCTGCGCCTTGGGCCGCTTCAGCAACTCTTGGGCGCGGGCCACTTCCTCGGCGGTTACATCGACGGGCCCAGTCGGCTCGGGCGGGGCTTCGGTCCCGGCCGGGTTTTCGCCGGGCTTGGGAGCGGCGGCGCGTTTCTTTACTTCGCGGCGCTGCGGCTCGGGGCCTTCGTCGGTGAGCAGTATGAGGGCGTGGATTTTGTAGTAGTTGAGCTTATTGCCCATCGCCTTCCAGCCTTTCACATCGATGAACTCGTGCAACGCAATTTTCTCGGTTTCCTTATCGGATTTCTTGTCCTTCTGGATTTTCAGTTCTACCAGCGGCTCGGGGTTGGCCGTCACGGCCAGCATTTTCGAGCCTTTGCTTTCGGAGATGAAAGTAAAGCGCTTGCCCAGCGTGCTGGTTTCAATTTTGAACCGCTTGACGTAGTGGATTTTAGTTTCTCCGTCGAGGTACACTGTTGAGAGCACCGTATCGGGCTCCAGCTTGCGCAGTAGCACCATGTTGGGCACGTCGAAGTGGATGGCCGGGTCGGGCGCAGTCAGCTCGTAGCTGCCGTCCTTGTGCACCACCAGCAAGGCATTTTCGGTATCGAAAGTACCTAAGTAACGACCGTGGCCGGCCGTGTTGAGGCGGCCCACCACGCTGTCGAAGAACATTTCGCGGCCGCCTAGGGTCGAGTCGCCCAGCGTTTTCTGGGTGATTTTCTTGATGGGCTGCTTGGTCACGATGTTGCCCATCGAGCCCTTTCCCTTGATGCTGAGCTCGGCAAAGTCGAAGTCGAACTGCTTCACCCGCGCCGGCGCTTTATCGGAAAGCTGAATGCTGACGATTTCCGACTCCGAATTGGGATTGGCCGTGAGGTAGAGGGTTTTGGTGCCCTTCGTGCCCTTGGTCAGGTCGTAGGTTTTGTCGCGGGTGATGCCCGACACCAGAAAGCGCTTGGCGAAGCTGATGCCCGACGCTCCGTCGAGGTACACCATGTTGTATACCAGCCGGTCATCGTTCTTATTATAGACGCCGACGTGCAGAATGTCCTTACCCACGAAGGTCTTATCCCCAATTTTGGTCACCATAAAGGTGCCGTCGCGCTTGATGGCGATGATGTCGTCCAAATCGGAGCAGTCACACACGAATTCGTCTTTCTTGAGGCCGTAGCCCACGAAACCGTCCACGCGGTTCACGTAGAGCTTCTGGTTGGCGATGGCTACTTTCTGGGCCGTCACCACGTCGAAGGTGCGGAGCTGGGTTTTGCGCTCGCGGCCCGCGCCGTACTTCTTCAGCAGGCCCTCAAAATAGTTGATGGCGTAGCGCGTGAGGTTGGCGAGATGGTCGGCGACCTCGGCCAGCTCAGCCTCCAGCTTTTGCAGGTATTCATCGGCCTTGAAGCCGTCGAATTTCGAGATGCGCTTGATGCGAATTTCGGTCAGGCGCGTCAAATCGTCCTCTTCAATCGGGCGGCGCAGCACGATTCGGGTATCGTCGGCTTTGGCCTTCTCCCCTTCTATGCGCACGAATTTCTTCAGGCCCTTATCAATCGTTTCGAGGATTTCCTCCCACGTTTCGCACTCCTCAATCTTGCGGTAGATGCGGTTTTCGATGAAAATCTTCTCCAGCGATGCGTTATGCCACTTCTCCCACAGCTCATCCTGGCGGATTTCCAGTTCGCGCTCCAGTAGGCGCACGGTGGCCTTGGTGCTCTGGCGCAGTACGTCCTCCACGCCCACGAAGCGGGGCTTATCGCCGATGATGACGCAGGTGTTGGGCGAGATGCTGATTTCGCAATCGGTGAAGGCGTACAGCGCGTCCATGGTCAAATCGGGCGACACGCCGGCGGGCAGCTGCACCTGAATTTCCACGTTGGCGGCCGTGTTGTCGACCACCTTCTTAATCTTGATTTTATTAGCTTCCGACGCCTTCACGATGCTTTCCATCAGCGCCGTGGTGGTGGAGCCGTAGGGAATATCGCGGATGATGAGCAGCGTTTTATCGACCTTCTCGATGGTAGCGCGCAGCCGGATTTTGGCCCCACGCATACCCGAGTTGTAGTTGCTCACATCGCACAGGCCGCCGGTCGAAAAGTCCGGAAACAGCTGCACTTCCTTACCCCGCAGCACGTCGATGCTGGCCTTGCACAGCTCGCGGAAGTTGTGGGGCATAATCTTGGTGCTCAGGCCCACGGCGATTCCCTCAACACCCTGCGCGAGCAGCAGCGGGAACTTCACAGGCAGCGTGGTGGGCTCGCGCTTGCGGCCGTCGTAGCTGAGCTGCCACTCGGTGGTATCGGGGTTGAACACCACGTCGAGCGCAAACTTGCTCAGGCGGGCTTCAATGTAACGCGGGGCGGCGGCACCGTCGCCGGTGCGCACGTCGCCCCAGTTGCCCTGGGTTTCGATAAGCAGGTCTTTCTGGCCCAGGTTCACCATGGCGTCGCCGATGCTGGCGTCGCCGTGCGGGTGGTACTGCATGGTCTGGCCGATGACGTTGGCCACTTTGTTGAAGCGGCCGTCGTCCATCTCCTTCATCGCGTGCAGGATGCGGCGCTGCACAGGCTTGAGGCCGTCCTCGATGGCCGGCACGGCGCGCTCCAGAATCACATAGCTGGCGTAGTCCAGAAACCAGTTCTGGTACATGCCGCGCACGGTGGCCACGTCGTGGATGGTTTCGCCGGGGGCGAATTTGGGCTCCTCCTCGGTCTGCTCCTCCACTGGGATGGCCTCGGCCTGGGGTGGTGTCAGGGGCACATTGCCGAATAAATCGGCGGCCAGCGGCGCGGATTCTTCGGCCGCTTCTCCGGTATCCGCTTCCGGGAATTCGGTTGGTTCCTGCGCATCGGCATCCGCCGCGGGCGAAAAGGCGGACAAATCAAAATCCACGGAATCACCGGGCTGTAAAAAATCCTGGTCGGGAGCGTCGGAGTTGGGAGTATCGAGAGAAGCCACGGGGGAAACGAATGAGGTCGGCGTACTGCCGTCAAAAATACCGGAATCAGCGCGGAGCGCAATAAATTACAATTCCCAGCAGAGCCGGAAAGTTCCCAAGATTCTTAGCGAATCAATGGCAACAAGTGTGCGTTCAGTCAAACAGCAACACGCCTAAAAAGCCAAATTTCGGCTATTCAATCCCAAAAAACAAGCTAAAAAAACTAGCTGATGCTTGTCTGTTTTTCGGAATCACAAGGGGCACTGTAAATCGAACCAGTCCGAAAAGAAAAAAGCCCGAACCAAAGGCTCGGGCTTTTCCGTGGAATGTGTCGACTAGTCTACCCCTAGGCGACAAGGCAAACGTACACATAAAAACAATTATTCCCAAACATCAGCTGCTCATTCTGGGAAATTTTGCTGGGCCAGCAGTTGAGACTAACGGCCAATTTTCCAGAAATGAGACTATTGGATTGCGTTAAGGTTAGGCTAAATCGGCTTCGGCTACTTCCGCTACGGGCAGCACATCCGAGGTTATTAGGTCTTTCTCCAGGCGCAGGTTTTCGATGATGAATTCCTGGCGGGCGGGCGTATTCTTGCCCATGTAATAGGTGAGCACCTGCTGAATGCTGCGGTCCGATTGCAAAATCACGGGTTCGAGTTTGATGTTCTCGCCGATAAACTTGCCGAACTCATCCGGGGAAATCTCGCCCAGGCCTTTAAAGCGGGTGATTTCGGGGTTGCGGCCGAGCTTGCGCATGGCGTTCTGCTTTTCCTGCTCGTTGTAGCAATAGATGGTTTCCTTCTTGTTACGAACGCGGAACAGCGGGGTTTCGAGGATGAAAACGTGGCCGTTGCGCACCAAATCGGGAAAGAACTGGAGGAAGAACGTGAGCAGCAGCAGGCGGATGTGCATGCCGTCGACGTCGGCATCGGTGGCGACCACCACGCGGTTATAGCGCAGATGCTCAATACCTTCTTCAATATTGAGGGCGTGTTGCAGAAGGTTCAGTTCCTCGTTCTCGTACACGATTTTCTTCTTCAGGCCGAAGCAGTTCAGCGGCTTGCCGCGCAGGCTGAACACGGCCTCCAGCTCCACGTTGCGGCTCTTGGTGATGCTGCCCGATGCGGAGTCTCCCTCGGTGATAAAGAGCGTGGTGAGCAGTTCTTTTTCGGCCCCGTCCTTGGCGTTTTCGCCCAGGTGGAAGCGGCAGTCGCGCAGCTTGCGGTTGTGCAGGTTGGCTTTTTTGGCGCGTTGGTTGGCGAGCTTTTTCACGCCGGCCATGTCCTTGCGCTCCCGCTCGCTCTGCTCGATGCGCTTGCGCAGGGCCTCGGCTACCAGCGCATTCTTGTGCAGGTAGTTATCGAGGTGCTCCTTGACGAAATCGAGGATGAAGCCGCGCACGGTGGGACCGTCCTCGCCCATGTTTACGCTGCCGAGCTTGGTTTTGGTCTGAGATTCAAACACCGGCTCCTGCACGCGCACCGAGATGGCGGCAATGATGCTGGCGCGGATGTCAGAAGCGTCGTAGTCCTTCTTGTAGAACTCGCGCACGGCCTTCACTACGGCTTCGCGGAAGGCGGCTAAGTGTGTGCCGCCCTGCGTGGTGTACTGGCCGTTAACGAAGGAATAATATTCTTCGCCGTAGTCGTTGCCGTGGGTCAGGGCCATCTCAATGTCCGGGGCTTTGAGATGGATGATGGGGTAACGCAGGTGCTCCACATCGGCCTTGCGGGCCAGCAGGTCGAGCAGGCCGTTTTCGGAGTAATACTTCTGGCCGTTGAAGTTGATGGTGAGGCCCGCGTTCAGATAAACGTAGTTCCAGATTTGATTTTCGAGGTACTCCGGGATGAAGCGGTAGTTCTTGAAAATCGTGTCATCGGGCTGGAATACCACCAGCGTGCCGTTGCGCTGGCTGGTTTTGGTGGGCTTGGGGTCGGCGGTGAGCTTGCCCTGGGCAAACTCGGCAGCCTTGAGGATGCCTTCGCGCACGCTTTGCACCAGGAAGTAGCCGCTGAGGGCATTTACGGCCTTGGTGCCCACGCCGTTGAGGCCCACCGACTTTTGAAAGACCTTGCTGTCGTACTTGCCGCCGGTGTTGATTTTGCTCACCACATCGACCACCTTGCCCAGCGGAATGCCGCGGCCGTAGTCGCGCACCTGCACTTTGGAGTCCGAAATCTTGATATCGATGGTGCGGCCGTGGCCCATCACGTGCTCGTCGATGCAGTTGTCGACGACTTCCTTCACCAGCACATAAATGCCATCATCATACGCCGAGCCATCGCCGAGCTTGCCGATGTACATGCCGGGCCGCAGGCGAATGTGCTCGCGCCAGTCCAGCGAGCGGATGCTGTCTTCGTTGTAGCCGTGGTCGGCCGCGGCCGGGGCGAGCGGTAATTGTTCGTCGTTCATCTAAAAAAATCCGTAAGGAGGGCAGTTCTGGGGTAAAATAACGCAGAAAACAGCGGCACGGCAAGCCGCCCGCTGCCAGTAAGCTTAGCCAGACCCGCCAAATTATTTAGTTTCCAACACTGCTCTCACCGTCCAGGTTCACGCGCCCGGCGGCAGACAGCCTGCTTTTTTACCTCTCTTCTCCCCTGCTGCTTTTCGCCTGACCGACATGTTTCCCCGCCCCAATACCATCAACCAGCCGCGCAACCTGCCCTCGCCCACCCAGAACCACGCGCCGGCCGAGGTGAAGCAGTCGCCGATTATTCACTACACGTTTCTACTGATTGGGCTGTCGCTGCTGGTGTTCGTGCTGCACAAGCTGGATGGCGTGCTGCTGCCTATTCTGTTTGCAGCATTGCTGTCGGTGCTGCTGCTGCCGCTGGTGCTGCGGTTGGAAAAGTGGAAGCTTCCGCGCGTCTGGGCCATCATTGTGACGCTGCTGCTGCTGATGGCGGCACTTACGGGCTTGTTCTACCTCTTCGGCACGCAGCTGATGACGCTGCGCGACGAACTGCCCAAGCTGCAGGCGAAGTCGCTGGTGTATTTCGACCAGATTCAGCAATGGGCCAGCGAAAAATTCGGCTACCAGCCCATGAGCAAGGAAGAACTGATTGATTCCTCGATGAAATCGGTGAAGAAATCGGCGGGCGGCTACCTGGGCTCCACGCTCAGCACCACGGCTACTGTGCTGAGCGTAACCACGCTAATACCTATTTATATCTTCTGCTTTCTGTATTACCGCGACCATATGCGGCAGTTCATGTTCCGCTTCGTGGCGCCCGATAAGCGCACCACCGTGCTGCATACGATGGACAGTATTCAGACCGTGGTGCAGGCTTACATCCAAGGTTTGCTCACGGTGATTGTGGTGGTGTCGGTGCTGAACGCCATCGGGCTGCTGCTGCTGGGGGTGAAATTCGCCATCTTCTTCGCGGTTTTTGCCTCGGTGCTGGCCATCATTCCCTACATCGGCATCATGGTGGGCTCGGCCGTTCCGGCATTGGTGACGCTGGTTGAGACCGGCTCGATAGGCAAGGCGGCGGCCGTGGTGGGCGTGTTCATGTTCGTACAATTTCTGGAAGGCAACTTCATCACGCCCATGATTACGGGCTCGAAGGTGAGCATCAATCCCATGGCCGCCATCGTGGCTCTTATTTTGGGCGGCGAGCTGTGGGGCACACCGGGCATGATTCTGAGCATTCCGCTGATTGCGGTGCTGAAGGTGGTATTTGATGCCAGCAAAACCACGGAGCCCTGGGGCTTTCTGCTCGGCGACGTGACCGATGGCGAGGACACGCAAAACGACAAAACAGACGATAAGCCGGGCTTTTTTGCGAAAGCCTGGCGGATGATAAAACGGATGTAAAACTGGGCTGTAGTATGTTTTTTGAAGGTTTATTTGGATTTTTTAATTTAATATTCATTATATTTGATATTAAATTCATTTTCCACCTAACCATTTTCATCATGGCTACTACAAATGAAAAGACCTCCCGTGCTTACATCGAGCTTCTCGAAATCAACAAGACGGCCAGCAAAGGCTACAAGGAAGCCGCCGATGGCGTGACCAACCCGCAGCTCAAAACCGAGTTGAACCGTCTGGCGCAGCAGCGCACCCAGTTCACCAACGAGCTCACCCAGCAGGCCAGCCGTCTGGGCGTCGACCCCAATAAAACCACCTTCGAAGGTGCCGCCACGGAAGTGGTGGCGGCCGTGCATCGCAGCTGGATTAATGTAAAAGCGGCGGTGACCGGTCACAACGACGCCGCCATTCTGAATGAATGCGAAACGGGTGATACGTCGGCCCTGAAGGCCTACGATGCAGCCCTGAAAGCCCCCGATATGCCCACGCCGGTGAAAACCGTAATTGAGCACCAGCGCAGCGAGATTATGGCCGCCAAGAATGCGGTGACGCAGCTGAAATCCAAGATGAAACCGATGTAGAAAAGCAGCGGTAACGGCTTCGGCCTCCTCCGTGTTTTTCGCGTAGAAAAGGCAGCCGGTAGCGGCTGCCTTTTTTTATGTGCAACCTTCTGCGGGGCTAAGTTTGTTAGCTTCGCCACCGACCATCTTTCCCGCGCCCGATTTGTACGCCATCATTGACCTTGAGACCACCGGCGGGCAGCCCACCCAGGACCGCATCACCGAAATAGCCATTTACATTCACGACGGGGAGAAGATTGTGGACGAATACGCCACGCTGCTCAACCCCGGCCGGGGCATTCCGCCGTTCATTACCCAGCTCACGGGCATCACCAACGACATGGTGAGCGACGCGCCCAAGTTCCACGAAGTGGCCCGCAAGGTGGTGGAAATGACCGAAGGCTGCGTGTTCGTGGCCCACAACGTGCGCTTCGACTACTCGTTTCTAAAGAAGGAATTTGCCGACCTCGGCTACAACTACTCGCGCAAAACGCTATGCACCGTGCGTCTTTCGCGCAGCCTCATTCCGGGCCAGCCGAGCTACAGCCTCGGCAAGCTGTGTCAGAACATCGGTATCCCGCTCGAAGGCCGGCACCGCGCCGCCGGCGATGCCCACGCCACGGCCCTGCTCTTCGGCAAGCTCCTCAAAATCACCTCTGAAAGCGAAGACCTCCCCCACGGCACCGATGCCAGCCACACCCTGGCCCGCGTGGATGCCCTGGCCCCCAGCGGCCAGGCGGCCAGCACCAAAAAGCCCTCGCCCAAGCGCGTGGCCGCCGTGCAAACCGCCATCCGCGAGGCACTGATGCCGCCGCTGCTGCCGGCGTCGGTGGTGGCGAATCTGCCGCAGGCCACGGGCGTGTACTACTTCCACAACGAGGCTGGGGAGGTGATTTATGTGGGCAAGTCCATCAATATCTACAAGCGGATTCAGCAGCATTTTGCCATTGATGTGAAGTCGCGCAAAAGCCTGGAGTTCAAGAATTCCATTGCTGATATTACCTGGGAATTGACCGGCTCGGAGCTGGTGGCGCTGCTGTACGAGTCGCACCTGATTAAGCACATGAAGCCGGCTTACAACCGGGCGCAACGGCGCTCGGTGTTTCCGGCGGGCATCTATCTGCGCATTGATGAGCAGGGCTATAAGCGCCTGGCCTACGGCCGCGCCGATGCGCGCAATGCCGAAATCCCCATCATCGCGCTGGGCAATCAGTACAAGGCGCAGGGCTTTCTGTACCATAAAGTGGCCAAGTACAACCTCTGCCAGAAGCTGTGCGGACTCTACAAGACCCAGGGCGCGTGTTTCGACTACCAGGTGCACCGCTGCCTCGGAGCCTGCGTAGGCCAGGAACCGCCGGAGAGCTACAACCTGCGCGTAGACGAGGCCATCGATAGCATCAGCTATGAGCACGAGTCGTTCGTGGTCATAGGCCCGGGCCGTACGGAGCTGGAAAAGAGCATTGTGCTGGTGGAAAATGGCCGCTACAGGGGTTTTGGGTACGTGGACGAGACGTTTTCGGCCCGCAAGCTGGCCGATTTCCGGGACGTGATAAAGGAGTACACCGACAACAAGGACATCCAGCAGATTATCCGGAATCACCTGCGCACCAAGCGCAAGGGCGAGCGGGTGAAGGTGTTTGGGAATTGATTTCGACCTAAAAAAGAAAAGGGCGGCCCCAGAATATCTGGAGCTGCCCTTTTGCGTTGGGGGTTTTAGGGTCTATTAATCCTTACTTCTTGCCAGCCAGAATCTCATCCACCACCAGCGGGTCGAGGAGGGTGGTTACGTCGCCCAGGTTGGTGGTTTCGCCTTCGGCCACTTTGCGCAGGATGCGGCGCATGATTTTGCCGGAGCGGGTTTTGGGCAGGCCCGAGACGAGTTGAATCTTGTCGGGCTTGGCGATGCGGCCGATTTCGGCCACTACGGCTTCGATGATGCTGGCTTCGGTCATTTGCAGGTCGAGGTCGGTGGTGGGGACACCGTTTTTGCAGATGACGTAGGCGTAGATGCCCTGGCCTTTCACGTCGTGCGGGTAGCCTACTACGGCGCTTTCGACCACGTAGTCGCTTTGGTTGATGGCGTTTTCGATTTCGGCGGTGCCGAAGCGGTGGCCGGACACGTTTATCACGTCATCGACGCGGCCGATGATGCGGTAGAGGCCGTTTTCGTCGCGCCGGGCGCCGTCGCCGGTGAAATAGTAGCCGGGGTACGGAGTGAAATACGTTTGGCGGGCGCGCTCGTGGTCGCCCCAGGTGGTGCGGATGACGCCAGGCCAGCTGGCTTTGATGGCGAGGTAGCCTTCCTGGTCGTTTCCTTCGATTTCGGTGCCGTCCTGATTCAGCAAAACCGGTTGCACGCCGGGCAGCGGCAGGCCGGCGCGGGCGGGCACGCTGGGCGTGATGCCGGCCATTGCAGATATCATTATGCCGCCGGTTTCGGTTTGCCACCAGGTGTCGACGATGGGGCAGCGGCCTTTGCCGACGTGCTGGTGGTACCAGTGCCAGGCCTCTTCGTTGATGGGCTCGCCCACCGAACCCAGGATGCGCAGACTGCTGAGGGAATAGGCCAGGACGTGGTCGATGGGCGCGGCCATGAGGCTGCGGATGGCCGTGGGCGCGGTGTAGAAAATGGTGACGTGGTGCTTGTCAATCACCTCCCAGAAGCGGCCCGGCGAGGGGAATGTAGGCACGCCCTCGAACAGCAGCGTGGTGCTGCCGGCCAGCAGCGGGCCGTAGAGGCCGTAGGTATGGCCGGTAACCCAGCCGATGTCGGCGGTGCACCAGTACATGTCGTTTTCCTCCACCTGGAACACGTTGCGGAAGGTGTAATCGGCCCAGACCATGTAGCCGGCCTGGGTGTGGACCACGCCTTTGGGCTTGCCGGTACTGCCGCTGGTGTAGAGAATGAAGAGCGGGTCTTCGGCGGCCATTTCCTCGGCGGGGCAGTCTTTGGTCACATCTTTTACCTCGTCGTGGTACCACACGTCGCGGCCTTCTTTCATTTGCACGGGCCAGCTGGTGTGCTCTACCACGATGACGCGGCGCACCGAGGGGCACAGCTCCAAGGCCTCATCGACCACGCTCTTCACCGGGATTTGCTTCGCGCCGCGGTTGAGGCCGTCGGCGGTGAGGACGAAGGCGGCGTCGGCATCATTGATGCGGTCGGCGATAGCGGTGGCGGAGAAGCCGGCGAAAATGACGCCGTGCACCGCCCCGATGCGGGCGCAGGCCAGCACGGCAATGGCCAGGCTCGGAATCATGGGCATGTAGAGGACCACGCGGTCGCCTTTGGTCACGCCGTTTTTCTTGAGCACGTTGGCGAACTGGCAGACTTGCTCGTGCAGCTCGCGATAGGTGAGGCGCAGGTGGCGGGTTTTGGGGTCGTTGGGTTCGAAGACGATGGCGAGCTTGTTGGCGCGCTGGTCGAGGTGGCGGTCGAGGCAGTTTTCGGTGATGTTGAGGGTGGCACCGTCGAACCAGCGGCTGTTGCCGGCGGGCGAAAACTCGCCGCTGCGCACGGTATCCCACTTTTTGCGCCAGGTGAATGGCTCGGCGGCGGCGGCCCAGAAGGCGTCGGGGTCGGCCACGGATTGCTGGTAGTCGGCGTGGTATTCTTCGAGGGTACGGGTGCGGATGGCGGACATCTGGTTGAGTTAAGAGTTAGGAGTTAGGAGTTGAGAGCTAAGAGGTGGTGGGCGGGGGAAATTGGGAGTGGAGTCGAATTAAATCCTACTCGGTTCGTATTTATTTATAATTGAGTCGTATTTATTTATACATGTCATTAATTTATTTATATTTTGGCTCAATTAACGGCATCTTGATTCGTATTTATTTATACTCGGTGTGAATTTATTTATACTCTAGGGTGATTAATCGGTGCTCGGAGGTGATTAATGTTGCTGTAGGGTGCGGGGCTTGCCCCCGCCCGGACGTTGGTGCCAAACCGACGGTGCCGTTCAACGACGGGCGGGGGCAAGCCCCGCACCCTACAGCGTTTCAAAAGCCAAGCCGATGCCCCGGCGTTGCAGGCCGGCGCGGATTTCATCCAGGATGAGGGGGTCGTCGATGGTGGCGGGGAGGGCGAAATCTTCACCGTCGGCGAGCTGGCGCAAGGTTTTGCGGAGGATTTTGCCGGAGCGGGTTTTGGGCAGGCGCTTCACGACTAAAACAGCCCGGAAGCAGGCCAGCGCGCCAATTTGGGTTCGCACGGCGGCAATTAATTCCTTTTCAAGCTGCTCCTCTCCTATCGTCTGGCCGTCTTTCAGGACTACCAGGCCTGCGGGGACCTGGCCGCGCAGCTGGTCGGCAATGCCGAGGACGGCGCACTCGGCCACGGCGGGGTGGGCGGCCAGGATTTCCTCGATTTCGCCGGTGCTGAGGCGGTGGCCGGCCACGTTGATGACGTCATCGACGCGGCCCATGATGTAGGTGTAGCCTTCGGGGTCGCGGTAGCCGCCGTCGCCGCTGAGATAGTAGCCGGGGAAGGTGCTGAGGTAGGCTTCGTGGAAGCGGGCATCATCGTTCCAGAGCGTGGGGAAGCAGCCGGGGGGCAGCGGGAGTTTCACGGCTACCAGGCCGGTGGTGCCGGGGGGCACGGGCTGGCCGGCTTCGTCCAGAATCTGGATGTCGTAGCCGGGCACGGGGTGGCCGGCGCTGCCGGCGCGGGGAGCGGGCATGCCTTCGAGGCCCGTCAGGGTGGCCAGCATGGGCCAGCCGGACTCGGTTTGCCACCAGTGGTCGACCACGGGCACGCCCAGCAGGCGGCCGGCCCAGGCGTAGGTGGCGGGGTCGCAACGCTCGCCGGCCAGGAAGAGGTGGCGCAGGCTGCTGAGGTCGTATTGCTTGGCCAATAGCCCGTCGGGGTCTTCCTTTTTGATGGCCCGGATGGCGGTGGGCGCGGTGAACATCACGCTGACTTTGTATTGCTCGATGATGCGCCAGAAGGTACCAGCATCAGGGGTGCGGACGGGTTTGCCTTCGAATAAAATAGTGGTGCAGCCTCTTAGTAGCGGCCCGTACACGATGTAGGAGCTGCCCACGGCCCAGCCGATATCGGAAGCGGTGAAAATGACTTCGCCGGGCTCCAGGTTGTAGATGGTGCGCATGCTGAAGAACAAGGCCACGGCGTGGCCGCCGTGGTCGCGCACCACACCCTTGGGGCGGCCGGTGGTGCCGCTGGTGTAGAGGATGTAGAGCGGGTGCGTGGCGGGGACGGACACGGCGGGGACCGGAGCGGCTTGCAGCAACTCCTGGTAGTCGATGTCGCGGCCGGGCTGCATTTCGGCCGTCACGAAATCGCGCTGGCAGACCACGACGTGGGCCGGCTGGAAGGTGGCTTTGGCGAGGGCTTCCTCCACCAGCGGCTTGTAGGGAATGATGCGGTCGAACTCCATGCCGCCCGAGGCGCAGATGAGGACGCGGGGCCGGGCATCGTCGATTCTGACCGCCAATTCGTGCGGCGCGAAGCCCCCGAACACCACCGAATGCACGGCCCCAAGGCGAGCGCAGGCCAGCATGGCCACCACGGCCTCGGGCATGTTGGGCATGTAGATGATGACGCGGTCGCCCATTTCGACGCCGAGGGCGCGCAGGCCGCCGGCCAGGCGGGCGGTCATATCCAGCAGTTCGGCGTAGGTGTAGGTACGCTGGGTGCGGGTCACGGGCGAGTCGTAGATGAGGGCGGGCTGGTGGGCGCGGCCCTGCGCCACCTGCCAGTCGAGGCAGAGGAAGCTGGTGTTCAGTTCCCCGCCTTTGAACCAACGGTAGAAGCCATTTTCATCCTGGCTGAGGGGCTCGGCGGACTTTTTATCCCAATGCAGGTGGGCGGCCTGAGCGGCCCAGAACCCGGCCGGATGGGCCAGGCTGGCGGCGTGGGTGGCGGCGTAGGAGCAAGCTGGTTTCATGGCGGGTGGGATGTAGCGCGGACTTTTAGTCCGCGAGTGGGAATGTCAGGACAGCTCCGGCGCGGACTAAAAGTCCGCGCTACAATTCAGGCGGCTACGCCCAGCAGCTCGCGGACTTTTTCCATGAGCTGGCGGGTGCTGAAGGGCTTGGGAATGTAGAGGTCGGCCCCTACTTCGTAGCCTTTTTGGATGTCGGCTTCGCGGCTTTTAGCAGAGAGGAAAATGACTTTGGTGGCGGCGCGGTCGGGGCGCTGGCGGAGCTCGCGGCACACCTGCAGGCCGTCCACGTCGGGCATCATGATGTCGAGGAGAATGAGGTCGTAGGGGGTTTGGTCGATGGCGGCCAGGGCTTCGGTGCCGTTGCGGGCGATGCCGACCTGGAAGCCGTTTTTGCGCATCAGGAATTCAAGCGACATGACGATGTTGGGCTCGTCGTCGACGATAAGGATGTGGGGGGTTTTCATGCAGATGGGTGGAGGCGGGTGGTGAGGGAGGTAGAAATAAAGGGCCGGGGTTCAATCGGCTGTCATCCTGAGCGCAGCGAAGGACCTTATCACGCGTGCTGTTTGAGATTGCTGCAATTTGTTCTTACTTGATAAGGTCCTTCGCTGCGCTCAGGATGACAGTTTCGATTTCCGCTTCCTCCCTTCCGCTCCCGGCCAGCGGCAGCTCGATAAAGAAGCGGGCACCCTGCTCCAGGCTGCTTTCGACCCAGATGCGGCCGTGGTGGAGCTCCACGATTTTGCGGGTGATGGCCAGGCCCAGGCCGGTGCCTTCGGGCTTGCGGGTGGTCTGGTGCTGGGCCTGGTAAAACTTGTCGAAGATGAGGTGCTGGGCGGCGGGCGAGATGCCCCGGCCGTTGTCTTCCACGCAGAGCAGGAGCACGTCGGCGGTGGGCCAGGCCAGCACGGCGATGCGGCCCTGGCCGTCGGGGTGGCAGGCTTTGATGGCATTGGAAAGCAGGTTGACGAGGACCTGCATGAGGCGGTCGCGGTCGGCGTGGAGGACGGGCAGGTCGACGGGGATATCGACGTGCAGGGTGATGTGCTTGTAGCGCAGGAGCTGGCCCACGGCATCGAGGGCTTCGGCCACGAGGTCGGCCACGGGCACGGGGGCGCGGTCCAGGGTGGCCTGGCCCGATTCGAACTTCTCCAAATCGAGCACCAGGGAGATGAGGCGGGTGAGGCGCTCGGCCTCGCGGCCGATGGTGAGCTGGAAATGCTGGCGCTCCTCGGTTTCCAAATCGGGGTTGTCGGCCAGGATTTCGGCCAGCGCCCGGATGCTGGTGAGGGGCGTGCGCAGCTCGTGGGTCACGGTGTATAGGAATTCGTCCTTGCGATGGTCGAGGGCCTGGAGCTGGTCGTAGGCGGCACGTAGTTCGTCGGTAAGGCGCTGAAGCTGGCGGCTCTGCTTCTGGAGCTGGCGGTTGGCTTCGAGCAGCTGCTGGCTCTCCTTGAGAATGCCCACCACGCTGTCGTAGCTGATTTGCTCGGCCCCGGCCACCGAGGCCACCAGCATCCGGGCGCTGGCCGGGCCGAGGCTGCCGGCCAGCAGCTTCTCGGCGTAGGTGAGCAGGCGCGGGTCGGCTGGAATTGGCAGTTGAGCGGTTTCTGCTGGGTTTTCGGAGGGAAGCGCGTCGGGGAAGCGGGTGGCGAAGGTGCGCAGGGCCTGATTGGTGCGCTTCTTCCCGAGGAAGCCTAGCAGCAGGGCGCGCACGTCGGGGAAGGGGGTCCTCCCCTGCCAGCCGGCCACTTCCTCGGCCAGGCTGCGGCGCGTGAACACGTCTACGAACACATCGGCCTGCCGCAGCTCAAGCGCCGTGGGCGGCCAGGCCAGCGAGAGGCCCACGTAGAGCCCGATGTTGAAAAACCAGCTCCAGAACAGGCCGTGCGAGAGGTAATCGAGCCCTTCGAGCCCAAACAGCGCGAATGGCCGCAAGCCGCTGATGCCGCCCACGCCCTCGGTCAGGACAGATTCGGGCAAGCGCCCCGGCCCTACCAGCGTGGGCAGCACCAGCGTGAAAAACCAGATGCCAAAACCCGCCAGCAGCCCCACCGTGGCCCCGCGCCGCGAGCCGCCCTTCCAGTACAGGCCGCCCAGCACGGCGGGCACAAACTGCGCCACCGCCGCGAAGGACACTAGGCCGGTGTTCACCAGCGGGAGGGTTTTGCCCACTTCGGCGTAGTAGCCGTAGGCCAGCAGCAGCACCAGCACCACGGCCAGGCGGCGGCTTTCGAGCGCTACGCGGCCCAGGTAGGCAAACCAGCGAGTCTGGCCCCCGGGCTGGGCTAAGGGCACGCGCACCAGCAGCGGCATGAGCAGGTGGTTGCTCATCATCACGCTCAGGGCAATGGTTTCGACGATAATCATGCTGCTGGCCGCCGACAAGCCGCCCAGGTACGTGAGCAGCGCCAGCCACGAGTGCCCCGCCGCCAGCGGCAGCGCCAGCACGTAGGTATCGGCATCGATGCCGCTGTGGCCCAGCCGCAGCATGCCACTGAAAGCCACCGGCAGCACGAATAGATTGATGATGATGAGGTAGAGCGGAAACAGCCACATGGCCTTGCGGAGGTGGTTTTCATCGACATTTTCCACCACGGCCACCTGGAACTGCCGGGGCAGCAGCAGCACCGCCGACATGCTCAGAACCAGCAGTGTGAACCACTCAGCCCCGCTCGTGCCCGAGCCGCGTAACGTGAACAGCTGCCGCAGCGCCGGCACCGCCGCCGCCTGGTCGAATACGTCGGCAAAGCCATGAAACAGCCCAAAGGTGACGAACAGGCCCAGCACCAGAAAGGCTACCAACTTCAGCACGCTTTCCAGGGCCACGGCCAGCACAATGCCCTCGTGCCGCTCGGTAGCCTCCACCGACCGCACCCCGAACAGGATGGTGAACACCGCCAGCGCACCCGTAGTGTAGAGGGCCGTGGTGGCCGCCGCCCCGCCCGCCCCCGCCCCGCTCCCGGTCAGGGTCACGAACGAGGCAGCAATGGCTTTGATTTGGAGGGCGATGTAGGGCACGATGCCCAGCACGCACACCACCGTAACCAGCGCGCCCAGCGCCGCGCTCTTGCCGTAGCGGGCCGAAATAAAATCGGCAATGGAGGTGAGGCGCTGCTGCCGGCTCACGCGAATAATCTTGCGCAGCACCAGCCACCACACCGGGGCCAGCAGCGTGGGGCCGAGGTAGATGCCCACGAACTCCAGCCCGTTGTGCGCCGCCCGGCCTACCGAGCCGTAGTACGTCCAGGCCGTGCAGTACACGGCCATGCTCAGGGCGTAGATGTAGGGGTTGCTCACCAAGCTTTTCCGGGCGGCAGAGCGGCGCTCAGCGGCGTAGGCCACGCCGAAAAGCAGGGCCAGGTAGCCGAAGGAAAAGCCGATGACGAGCAGCTTGGACATTTTGGTGGGGTGGTGGGTTGGTAAAAGTTTGTCATCCTGAGCGGAGCGAAGGACCTTATTACCGCTGAACGGTTTGCAGTAATCAACTGGCGCAAGCGTGATAAGGTCCTTCGCTCCGCTCAGGATGACAGGCGGCGAACACGCGTTTTCACTCCCTCCTCTCCCGTACCAGCCAAGCCGTCAGCCCAACCAGCACAGCCCATAGCAGCAACACATACAGGTAGAGCACCGGCACGCCGCCCACCCGCCCGTCGTGGTCGAACACGGCCAGCAGGGGGAAATTGAGCAGCACGCCGAACAGCACGGCTAAGAACAGCAGCCGGTGGCCCCGGCGCGATTCCGTGCGTTCAGGATGGGGATGGGAGGACACGGGAAACGGAGGTTTGGCAGGCATCAGGAGCCGGTGCGCCGGGGAAAGCGGCCGCTCGTCAATTTAGTAAAAAAGCCGCTGGCCCAGCGGACCAGCGGCTTTTTCGGGCGTGGGTTGGTCGCGTTACGGGCTACCTAAGCGGCCGGAGAAGGCTGGTCTTCAATGAGCTTCACGTTGCGCACGTCTTTCATATAAGCCACGCCGACGAGGAAGCAAATCAGGGCGATAACCACCGGGTAAATCAGGCCCACGATGCTGCTGTGCTCCTTGGCAAACGTGCCGGCTGGCTGCGCGGCCGCCCACACACCGATGGACGTGGCCACCAGCGGCACGAAGCCGCCGAAGATGCCATTGCCAATATGATACGGCACCGAAAGCGACGTGTAGCGCACTTTGGTGGGGAACAGCTCAACGAGGTAGGCGGCGATGGGGCCGTACACCATCGTCACGAACACGACGAGGCAGAACACCAGCGCAATCATGGCCGGCACGTTGGGCGTGAGGGCTTTCATGACGGCGGGCACGGCTTTGCCGGCGGCATCCACCGTAGCGGGCGTGATTTCGGTGAGCGGCCCGGCAAAGGCCTTGATGCCGTAGAACAGCGGCATGGTGAACAGCGCCCCACAAATCATACCCGTCATGATGATTTTCTTGCGGCCAATGCGGTCCGACAGCGAACCAAAATACACGAACAGCGGCGTGGCCAGCAGCATCGAAACCACCATGATGATGCTCGAATCAACGATGTCGAGTTTCAGCGTGGCATTCATGAAGGTGAAGGCCTGAAACTGGCTGGTGTAGAAGATAACGCCCTGGCCCATAGTAGCGCCGAACAGCGCAATGAGCACCAGGCGGCGGTTGATGGGGTTCACGAAGGAATCGCGCAAGGGACTTTTGCTGGTGGTGCCGGTGGCCTTAGCTTTGGCAAACAGCGGCGACTCGTGCAGCCGGCGGCGGATGTAGTACGAGGCAATAACCAGGAAGCCCGAGAGCAGGAACGGAATGCGCCAGCCCCACTCCTTGAAGGCGGGCTCGCCCATCAGTTTGCGGGTGATGAGGATGACGGTGATGCTGAGAATGAGGCCGCCGGTGGCCGTAATCTGGATGAAGCTGGTGTAGTAGCCGCGTTTCTGGTCGGGAGCGTATTCGGCCACGTAAGTAGCTGCGCCACCATACTCGCCGCCCAGGGCCAGCCCCTGCAACAGGCGCAAAATCACCACGATAACCGGGGCCGCAATGCCAATGGAATCATAGCTCGGAATGAGGCCGGTGATGAACGTGGCCCCGCCCATAATCAGCAGCGTGACCAGGAAAGTGTATTTCCGCCCAATCATGTCGCCGATGCGGCCAAAGAATACGGCCCCAAACGGCCGCACCACGAAGCCCGCCCCGAACACGGCCAGCGCCCCCAGCAACGACTTGGTAATATCGCCGGACTGCCCAAACAGCACCGGCCCGATGATGGCCGCCAGCGAGCCAAAAATGTAGAAATCGTACCACTCAATCACCGTACCCACCGACGAGGCCGTGATAACCTGCCAGATTTGACTGGTCGAGGTCGTGTTGTTGTCGTGCGCTGCCGGGGCATCCGCCGCCGCCGCGTAGGCCGGCTTCAAACTTTGTTCCATGGGAATTTCAGCAAAAAAAGATGAGGTGTGAAAGCGAAGGAAGTGCCGCCGGCCCTACAGGTACACCTGGAGCTGCAGGGTGACCTCGGGGCGGTACTGCACGCTGTTGACGGTGGCCGCACCGTTGTTGGCGGGGATGAAGGTCTGGTCCGAGAAATCGGGCCGGGCGCGGTAGTTGAGCGTCACTTTGGCGTTGTGGCCGTCGAGCAGCAGGTTCAGGCCGGCATCGTACACGTTCACCGATTTGCGGTTGCCGCTGGTGTCGTGCAGGCCTTCCCACTCGTTGCGCAGGTAGGCCACGTAGGGCTGGAGGCGGGCTTTCGGGCCCAGCAACTTTTTGGGCAGCAGCAGGCCGGCCTGGGCGTAGTAGCTGTGGCCCGTGCCGATGAGCGGCAGCGCATTACCATACAGGTTAGATGGGCCGGTGCTACCGACCGCCACACTGGAACCCGGGTTCAGCAACCCGGCGTTGCGCACATAATTGGGGCCGAAATCATAGTTGTAGTACACGGCATACAGCGTGAGGGCCGTGTTTGAGGTAGTATCAATCGGCGCATCGTAAAAGGCATCGACCCCGAAGAGCTTGATGTCGTGGGTGTGCGTGCCCGGGTTAATTACGTAGTCCTGGTCGCGCGAGTAAGTGCCTTCGGCATTGTAATGGAAGCCCGCCCCGACGTTGAACACCTTCTTCGTGCCCAGGTAGGTACCCGTGGTGAAGGGCAGCAGGTTGGCCTCCTTCTCGAAAAACGAGTAGCTGAAATAGCCCTGGTAAATCTTGTTGGTATTGCGCGGGTTGAACTGCGCCACGTTGGTGCGCAGGCCGGTGGGATTGGCCGTGGTAAGCTGGAGGCTGTTGCCGGCCGTGTTGGTGGCAAAGGCATCATCAATAGCCACGCGGTAGTCAAACCCGCCAATCCGGCCATGGCCATAAAAGCCCAGGAAGAAGCCAAACTGGTCGGTTTGGTCCAGCGTGGGAAAATTGGTGACCGGGATGTCGTAAGTCATCATGGTAGCCGTGCTGGCGGCCGTCATCCGCGACACGCCTACCTGGTAGTTCAGGCCGCCCCCCACGCTCAGGTATTTATTCACTTTGTATTCAGCCACAGCTTCGTGGATGTAATTCGGGGAGCGCTTGCCAGTGCCGTTAGGGTCGTTGGGCAGGCCGCCGCTCAGGGCCGTTTGGTTCTCAATGCCCAGGTCGATGTAAGTCAGAAACCGGGGGTTGAGCTGAGCCAGCATAATCAGGCGCGCCCGCCGGATGCCAAACGTGGTCTGGTCGCTCCTGGGGTTGCCGTTGCGGATAGTATTGCTGTTGTTCTCGTTGTATTGCGCCCACATCTGGGCCCAGGTTAGGAAGCGTAGGTATTTTGAGCCGTCGGGCGAGAGATTGATTTTCATGCCCGGGCCGTAGGGAGCCGATTTGGTCGGCGTGGGCACGGCGGGCGGCGGCGCGGGCGCGGCGGGCTCAGGAGCCGTGCCGGTAGCGGGCGGGGCAACCTGGCCAAACGCGGCCCCGGTCATCAACAAGCCACTCAGGGCCAATGCGTAGCGGGAAGTATGCATCGTGCTAAAGGAAGAATTTAGGTGAGAGTTGCCGCGAAGCTGCCGGGTTATTCAGAAGCTGAGCCGCAGCCGTTAATGGCCGCGCTCCGGCCCCAAGCCGATTGGTCCGGCTAAGTAGCACAATGCCCAGCCCGTTAGCTACCGGCCGGCATCGTTTTGGTAAGCACTATATCTTTTGCGACTTAGTGAGCCCGGAACCGCTCCCAGCGAATCACCATGAACTTATCGCCTAGCTCCGTCACCACCATGCCCGCACCTTTCAGGTTGCCCGGCACCTGAAAAAACGCGCCTAACTCCGCTTGGTTGAGTATTTTGTAGGTTGGGTGATAGTCGGTTTGGCGCGGGGCGCGCATGCCGTACTTCTTCACCCAGTTCATCACGCTCACGTGGCTCACACCCAGCAGCCGCTCAATTTCGCGGTAGCTCACGCCCTCAATGTACAGCTGCAGGGCCTTGATGACGTAGTAGCTGTCCACCTCGCGGCCCAGCTTGGCCACGGTGTAGTGGTAGCCGCAGGTTTTGCACCGAAACCGCTGCCGCTCGTTCACCACGCCACTTTTGGTGGCTTCCTTCGATTCGCATTTGGGGCAGGCGGGGGCTAGCATGGCGCAAAAAAGACGGGTGAAATGCTGAAAAGCTATAGCTACTCAGCAAACCTATACCATTTTAGCGAATATAACACATTTTACATTCATTTTCATTAGTGAGTGCTTACTCTCCCATCTGCACAGTAGCCAGCAACGCTTCTACGGCTAGTCCAAGACGGCGCATATCCAGCCGGCCCAAGGTGTCGGTAGCCTCGTGGTAGCTACGGTTGCGGTAGAAGGCGGTATCTGTCAGCAACACGGCCTGGTAGCCGAATTTCCAGTAATTGAGGTGGTCCGAAAAGTCGATACCCGGCAACCAAGCCGGTGCCTTGAAGCGCTTCACGGGCACGGTGGCCGCGCCCCGGTAGCGCCGCGCAAACTGTCGTCCAAAGCGCCCATTACCAAATTTCTGCGCCACGGTCACGTAGTTGCCGCGGCTCCCATAGATAAATTTCAGCGGCCAGATTGGGTAGCGCTGGGTACCGCGCCGGTCGTCATAATAGCCCAGCATTTCGAGCGCTACCATGCCGCGCACCGGCACGCCAGCGGCTTTCAGGCTCGCGGCGTGCACGTAGCTGCCCATGTTTGGGGTGCGGAAAAACGGCGGCTCTTCCAGCGTATAGGCCACCAAATCGATGCGGTACGGCAGCGCGGGCTGCTGGCCCAGCAGGCGGGCTAGCTCCAGCAGGGCGGCCACGCCGGTGCCGTTGTCATCGGCACCCGGCTGGTCGCCGCACACGTCGTAGTGCGCCCCAATTATCAGGCGTGGCCCATCTGCCGGCCCGAACGAGCCGAGGACATTGCGGTACTTCTGGCCGCGCACGGCGTAGGGCTGCGCACCCACCGAGTGCGCCCCGGCTGCCCGCAGATTCCGTTGAATGTAAGCCGCCACCGAATCGAGCACGTCCGGGTGCTGGTAGTTGCGCGGCTGCGGCGTGCTAACGAGAAACCGCAGGTGCTGGCGCAGCCGCGCCGTGTCGGCTGGCGGTGGGCTGGCCGCTTGCGCCGGACCAGCCGTTTGGAAGAAGAATAAACTCAGCAATGCCCATTTCATGCGGCTAAAGCTAATATCCCAAAACACAAACGGCAGCGCCGGTAAGGGCGCTGCCGTTTGGCAACCTGCGTTCAGATTGAAATCTCGCAGCCTATTCTTCCTCCACGTAGTCGAGGTCTTTGCCATAGGTTTCGGGCAATGTGCTGGCACTAAAAAAGGCCAGCAGCAGCAGCACGGAACCAATAACGGCGGCCGCGCCCACCATGCCCAATGAAGGATTGTCTTTCAATGCTTTGAAAGCAAGGGTAACCAGCACGAGCGCACCCCGGGCAAAATTGGGAGCCGTAGTAGCCACCGTGGAGCGGATATTGGTACCAAATTCCTCGGCCGAAACCGTGACGAACAACGCCCAGAACCCGCCAGTGTAGCCCACGAAAAAGCAGGCGGCGTAGAAGGTTGTGGTGCTGGCCCCGTGCAGCCCAAACAGGTAGAAGGCCACCGCAATGGCACTACCAATAATGAACAGCTGCAAGGTTCGCATCCGGCTTTTGAGTAGCTGGCTGAGGCCGCCGCTAGTGAAGTCGCCCAGCGTGAGACCGAAATAGCACCAGGCAATGCTCAGACCACCCGTAACCGGGCCTTGCAGGCCAAACGCTTTGCCAAATTCCGGGGCTAGCGTGATGAGAATACCGGCTAGAAACCAGAACGGAATGCCTACGAACAGGCAGCGCAGGTACTTCCAAAACCTCACACCATTGGTAAACAGGCTCAGAAAGTTGCCGCGCTTGGCAGTCCCCTGCTTGGTTTGCTCAAACATGCCCGACTCGAACACGCCGGCCCGCAGCGCCAGTAGCGCCAGCCCCAGCCCGCCGCCGATGAAATACGCATTGCGCCAGCCAAACTCGCTACCTACAAAGTAGGCCACCACGGCCCCGCTCACGCCCACCGACGCCACAATCATGGTGCCGTAGCCCCGCTTTTCCTTGGGCAATGTCTCGGCCACCAGCGTGATGCCCGCCCCCAGCTCGCCGGCCAAGCCCACGCCCGCAATCAGGCGCAGCCAGCCGTATTGGTCGATATTCTGCACAAAGCCGTTGGCAATATTGGCCAGCGAGTAGAGTAGAATCGAGCCGAACAGCACCGATAACCGGCCCTTTTTATCGCCCAATATCCCCCATAGAATACCGCCCAGCAGCATCCCTCCCATCTGCATATTAAGTAGGTACAGGCCCTGGTTGGTCACGGCCGAAGCCTCGGTGATGCCGATGTCATTCAGGCTCTGCACCCGCACGATGCTAAAGAGCACAAGGTCATAAATATCAACGAAGTAGCCCAGCGATGCCACAATCACGATGGCGCTGAACAAGCCCACGTCGGGGCGTACCGCGTTGGGGTCCGGAATTTTGGTTGGGTTCATAGGGAGAAGAATTTGGTTACGAACCTCCAACGTTACCCTTTATTTTTTGAACGGCTGCCGCAGCGCCAGCCATCTACTTATTACTATAGCTGCCCTTATCGTTAACATTTCCTGCTGAAAACATCCAATATGTTAGAATATAAGAACTTTATACCCGAACAACCCTCGTTTTAAAAACGATAGTTGTTTAGCACAATCAAGCCCCGACGGCCTACCTCCCGGCCGGTATTTCCCGCTGTACTTCCTTTGCAACCTATGAACGATTTTCACTCCCTCACTCCTTCCGACCTCACGCCCGCCCAGTGGCACCCGTTCCTGGTGGGCGCGGTGGCCCCGCGCCCGGTCGCCTTCGCCAGCACCATCGACGCCGAGGGCCGCGTGAATCTGAGCCCCTTCAGCTTCTTCAACGCCTTCAGCTCGAACCCGCCCATCCTTGTGTTTTCGCCGGCCAACCGCGTGCGCGACAATACCCAAAAGCACACGCTGGAAAATGTGCGCGAGGTGCCCGAAGTCGTCATCAACATCTGCGATTACGCGCTGGTGGAGCAGATGTCGCTGGCCAGCACCGAGTACGGCAAGGGTGTAAACGAATTCGCCAAAGCCGGCCTCACCGAGTTGGCTTCCGAGCTGGTGCGCCCGCCCCGCGTGGCCGAAGCACCGGCGGCCTTCGAGTGCGTAGTAGAGCAGATTATCGAGTTGGGCCAGAACAACGGGGCCGGCAACCTCATCATCTGCCGGGTGGTGCGGGCGCACTTCCGCCAAGATATTCTGTTGCCCGACGCCACCGGCATCGACCCATTCAAGCTGGACGCGGTGGCCCGCCTGGGCGGCGACTGGTACTGCCGGGCCAGCGGGGCCAGCCTATTTGAAGTACCCAAGCCCAACCGCCACATCGGCATCGGCATCGACCAGCTACCCGAGCACCTGCGCAACTCCGAGGTTCTCACCGGCAACGAGCTGGGCCGCCTCGCCAACATCGAGCGCGACGCCCTGCCCACGCCGGCGCAAGTCGAAGACTTTAAAGCGGAGCCGATGGTAGCCTACCTGCTAAACAAATACCGCGACGATACCCCAGAGCTGAAGCAGCAGCTGCTACAGCTGGGCCGCCAGTTTCTGGCTGAAGGGCGGCTGGTGGAGGCGTGGAAAGCGTTTCTATGTGATTAAAATTTCCAAACACTAAATATCAAATCTATATGGACTTAGACTGGTTTGTATTTGACGCATCTGGCACACTTATTCACTTTACTTCGGCAGGTGGGTATTTACCAGCTTTTATAAAGGATGAAGCGTTTAAGATTGATGCTAAAACTCTGGCTCTTGATGCTAAAATTTTAGCCCTTCCAGAAATATCAAATCAAATTATAATAAGTCCTAATCTCTATAAAGCAGCATCAATTGCAAATGAGCAAGAATTTAGTTTGTACATCGTTAGCTACGAGGAGCATGCTCGCCGTGGGCTGTACACGTATGACAAAACCAGCCCATATTACGCGGGCTCAACTTACCATCTTGTAGCATGCCCGATAATAAGTTTGAAATATGAAGACGTTCCCTCAGAATTCAGGGATGAAATACCGTTTTTGAGCAATTTACTAATGCTTGATTCTACACCTCCTTTTGAAATAGTGACGGAAGAATTAGTTATTAAGCATTGAGCACCATCCCAAAGCCCTCCTAATTCCGCACCGCAATCAGTAACCCTAATTCCTTATACCGCAAATTAAATTTCTTCGCAATCATCGCATTTGTCAGCGAGCCGCGGTAGATGTAGACGCCGCTGCGGAAATGCTCGTTGGTGAACAGTACTTCGTTGATGCCGCCGTGCTGGCTAATTTCCTGGAGGATGGGCGTGAAGATGTTGCTCAGCGCGTTGGTGGCGGTGCGGGGCACGCGGGAGGCGATGTTGGGCACGCAGTAGTGCACCACGTCGTATTTGCGGAAGATGGGGCTGCTGTGGCTGGTCATCTCGCTGGTTTCGAAGCAGCCGCCCTGGTCGATGCTCACGTCGATGATGACGGAACCGGAAGCCATGCTGGACACCATTTCCTCGGGCACCATGAAGGGAATGCGACCGTCTTCCACCGCAAGCGCCCCGATAACGACATCGGCCCGGCGGATTTGCTGGCTGAGTGCGAACGTATCCAACGTACTGGTGTAGAGCTGCATACCCAGGTTGTGCTTAAGACGGCGCAGCTTGTACAGGTGGTTATCGAACACCTTCACCTCGGCTCCGAGGCCGGTAGCGGCGCGGGCGGCGAACTCGGCCACCGTGCCGGCCCCGAGAATGACCACCTGCGACGGCGGCACGCCCGTGATGCCGCCCAGAATGATGCCCTTGCCCTCGTTGGAGCGGGCCAGGTATTCGGCCGCAATCAGCATCACCGTCGAGCCCGCGATTTCGCTCATGGCGCGCACCACGGGGCGGGCACCGCTGGGGTCTTTCATCAGCTCAAAGCCGATGGCGTTGATTTTTTTGCGCGAGAGGGCCGCGATGTATTCTGAGGTCATCGAGCCCATTTGCAGGGCCGAAATCAGGGTTTGGCCGGGGTGCAGCAGCTCAATTTCTTCGAGCGTGGGCGGGGCTACTTTCAGCAGAATGTCGGCCTTGAAAACTTCCTCGGTGGAGTAGGCAATCTGGGCGCCAGCTTCGGAATAGGCGTGGTCGGCGTACTTGCTGGGCTCGCCCGCGCCGGCTTCCATCACTACTTCGTGCCCGGCCGAGACGAGGTGCTGCACGGCTTCGGGCGTGAGGCCGAGGCGGTTTTCCTGGAGCGAGGTTTCGCGCGGCATCCCGATGAAGAGCTTGCGTTTGCGCGTTTCCACGGCCAGCATCGATTCCTGCGTGAAATAGGCGCGGCTGGTGGCCAAGGATTCAAAACCGGAGGGTAGCTGCTCGGGCATTTTTGGGGAATTATAAATTATAAATTGGGAATTAAAAATTACGAGCAATCAATAATTACTTCGCACAGAGCGTGATGCGAAGACAATTTCTAATTCTTAATTAATAATTTTCAATTCTATTTCGCGGGTTTCGTCGGGCAATACCTGGATGCGCACTTCGAGGTGGGGCACCGGCAAAAGGGCCGCCACGCGGGCCGGCCATTCTACCAAACAAAGATACCCGGAATCGAGGTACTCCGCCGCGCCCATTTGCTCCGCTTCGGCAATGGAGTCAATGCGGTAGAAGTCAAAATGATAGATGGGCGTGTCGCGGGCATCGCGGTACTCGTTGACCAGGGCGAAGGTGGGGCTGCTCACGTCGTCGGCCACGCCCAGCGCGCCGGCCAGTGCCCGGATGAGGGTGGTTTTGCCCGCGCCCATCTCGCCCTCGAAGGCTATTACCGCGCAGCCAGCTTCGGCAATGGCGGCTTGCAGGCGGGCGGCGGCGGCGGGCAGGGCCGCCAGGGAAGGAACGGTGAGCGTAAGAGGAAGCATTTGGCGAAAATACCGCCTTATGGCCAGAAACAGGCTTTTTTTTGACGCATTGCTGTCAAAACCACGCCTATATCCTTTGCTGATTTCGCTAAGCAATTCATTTCAAAGCTCCTATCCATCGGCTTTCGAAGCGCTTACAATTGACCAACACCTGTTCAACACAGGCCTGTGCAACTTACAAATACGGCTAATGGTCCTTGAAGCCCATTCAGTCTAATTGCTATATGTTGCTCTCCTATTTTCTGCATCGGTCGTTTTCCGCTCGCGGCGGATATTTGTTTTTGCTTCTCCTGTCCGCTTTCGCGGCTGCGGGTCAAACCCGGGTTGCAGTGAGCGGCTCGGTGCTGGCAGCAGGTGCGCCCGTGGAATTTGCCACCATCACCCTGCACCGCGCCGCTGATTCCACTGTTGTTAAATCAGAATTCAGCGATGCGCGGGGCCGGTTTCAGCTGGAAGCGCCGAGCGGGGCCCGGTACCGGGTTTCGGCGGCGCAGGTGGGGTTTGTGCGGTTTTGGAGTGCGCCGTTTGAGCTGCCGGCCGCCGGGCTGGCGCTACCGGCGTTTGACATCCAGGCTAGCGCGGCTACGGATTTGAAGGAAGTGACCGTAACAGGACACAAGCCCTTGTTTGAGCGCCAAGCCGACCGGACCATTGTGAACGTGGAAGACAGTCCGCTCTCGGCCGGCTCCACCACGCTCGACGTGCTGGCCCGCTCGCCGGGCGTGACGGTGGGCAACGGCGACAACCTCAGCCTGAAGGGCCGCCAGGGCGTGCTGGTGATGATTGACGGCAAGCGCGTGGCCATGACGGGCACCGAGCTGGCCGACTACCTCCGCAATCTGCCCGCCGACCAGCTCAAAAACATCGAGCTCATCACCAACCCGCCCGCCAAGTACGATGCCCAGGGCAGTGCCGGCATCATCGCTATCAACCTCAAAAAAGACCAGCGCCAAGGCACCAACGGCAATCTGAGCGCCAGTTTCGGCCGCGGCCAGTACAACAAGTACAACACCAGCCTCACGCTAAACCACCGGCAAGGCAAGCTCAACGTGTTTGGCACCTACGGCTACGCCGACCGCGAGGGCTTTCAGGCCCTGACCATTCACCGCGACTTCCTGAGCACCGGCCAAATCACGGGCACCAGCGACCAGGAAAACTTTGTGCACGTCCGAAATTTCGCCCATACTTATAAAGCCGGGCTCGACTACAACCTGACCGAGCGCACCACTGTGGGCCTTTCCGTGAATGGCCAGGCCGTGCGCGTGCCCCAGGACGGCACCAGCACCGCCGTGCAGGCCGACGCCACCGGCGTGCCCATCCGCCGCTACCAGGCTGATAACGACCGCGCCCTGCGCTTTCCCAACGCCGCCGCTAACCTCAATTTCAAGCATGTATTTGCCGACTCGCTCGGCGCCCGCGAGCTGACCGCCGATGCCGACTACGCCCAGTATCGCAGCATCCGGCTCCAGACGCTCACCACCAATTTCAGCTTGCCGGTGCAAAGCCCCGTGATACTCGACAGCGACCAGCGCGGTACACTCACCATTCAGTCGTTCAAGGCCGATTACACCCAGCCGCTCAACAAGCTGACCAAGCTGGAAGCGGGCGTGAAAACCAGCCTGGTCAATTCCGACAACAACGTGTTGTTTACCAACACCCAGGACGGCCAAACGACCATCGACACCAACCAGTCCAACCACTTCATCTACCACGAAAACATCAACGCCGGCTACGTCACCATCACCCAAACCACGCCCAAAACCACCCTCACCGCCGGCCTGCGCGCCGAGCAAACCAACGCCACTGGCCAGCAGGAAGTGGGCGACGAGCCCTTCGCCCCGCGCCACTACGTGCAGTTGTTTCCTAGCGCCGCCATCCGCCGCAGCCTGAGCGCGCAGCACGAGCTGTCCCTCTCCCTGAGCCGCCGCATCGACCGGCCCACCTACAACCAGCTCAACCCCTTCCGCACCTACATCGACGCGACTACCTACGGCTCGGGCAACCCCACGCTACTGCCCCAAACCAGCTACAACCTGGAGTTGAGCCACACTTTCAAGCAGAAATTCACCACCGAGCTGGCCTGGTCCATCACCAACAACCCCATCATCAACGCGGTGCAGCCCGCGCCGGGCGGCGGCAATTTCGTGGTGGCGCGGGACATCAACCTCGACCGCCAGGACACTTACACCCTCACTCTGAGCGCCGCCCTGGAGCCCGCCAAGTGGTGGAGCACCAACAACAACGTGGTAGTGTACTACGCCCGCTTCATCGGCAGCCTGGCCGGCACGTCCCTCGACAAAGGCCAGCCCGCCTTCAACGCCACCTCCACCAGCACCTTCACGCTGGGCCACGGCTGGGGGGCCGACCTCACCGGCTCGTACCAATCGCGCCAGCTCTACGGCTTCTTCGATTTACGGCCCCAGGGCCAGCTCACGGCCGGCATTTCGAAGAGTGTATGGGACAAAAAAGGCAATTTCAAGCTGAACGTAGCCGACTTGTTCTACACCCAGAAAACCCGCGCTACGTCGACCTACGACAACTATCAGGAGCGTTTTTACCAGCGGTTCGATTCGCGGGTCGTTACCCTGGCCTTCACCTACCGCTTCGGCAACCAGAAGCTGGCCCCCACCCGCCGCCGCACCGGCGGGGCCGAAGACGAAAAGCGCCGCGCCGGCTAAAAAAGCGGGCGTTTCCGACGGCGCTGAAATACCTTCGTGGGCCGAAGCGGCATTCATTTCTCCGTTTTCCCATGCAAGTATCCAAGATGGCAGCCGGCCTCATCGGCTCCGAAATCATTCGAATTGGCAACCAAGTAAGCGAGCAGGTGCGCCAGGGCGCAAACATCTGCAACCTGACCATCGGTGATTTCGACTCGAAAATTTTTCCAATTCCGGCCGGGCTCACCGCCGGCATCATCGGTGCCTACCAGGCTGGCATGACCAACTACCCGCCCGCCGCTGGCATGGGCGAGTTGCGCGACAGCGTCTCGGCATTCCTAAAAACCCGCCAGGGCCTGGAATATTCGGCTAATGATATTCTCATTGCCGGCGGCTCGCGCCCGCTCATCTACGCCACCTACCGCGCCCTGCTCGACGAAGGCGACCGCGCCATTTTCCCGCTGCCCAGCTGGAACAACAACCACTACTGCCACCTGGTAGGGGCTACGCCCGTAGCCGTGCCCACCCGGCCCGAAAACAACTTCATGCCCACGGCCGCCGACCTGGCGCCGCACGTAGCGGGTGCCAACCTGCTGGCCCTCTGCTCGCCGCTGAACCCCACCGGCACCGTATTCACCAAGGAAGGTCTGGAGGAAATCTGCGACTTGGTGATTGCCGAAAACAAGCGCCGTGGCCCCGATGAAAAGCCGCTCTACGTGCTTTACGACCAGATTTACTGGCTCCTCACCTTCGGCGAAGCCAAGCACTACGACCCCGTCAGCCTGCGCCCCGAGCTGCGCGACTACGTCATCTACATCGATGGCACGTCAAAGTGCTTCGCCGCCACTGGCGTGCGCGTGGGCTACAGCTTCGGCCCCACCACCATCATCGACAAGATGAAATCCATCCTGGGCCACGTCGGGGCCTGGGCTCCCAAAGCCGAACAGGTGGCCATGGGCAAATTTCTGCCCCAAACCGCCGCCGTCGATGAGTTCCTAACCAGCATCAAAGGTCGCCTGCAAACCTCCCTGACCGCTCTTTTCGACGGTTTGAAAGAGTTGAAAGCCCAGGGTTACCCCGTCGATGCCGTGGCACCCGCCGGGGCCATCTACCTCACCGCCAAAATCGACGTGCTCGGTCGCACCGCCCCCGACGGCACCATCCTCACCACCACCGCCGAGCTTACCTCCTACCTCATCGCCGAAGCCAAGCTGGCGCTGGTGCCATTTTCAGCATTCGGCTCACCGGCCTCGGAGCCTTGGTTCCGCGCCTCGGTTGGGGCTGAGACAGTGGATTCGATTCAGGCCGCGCTACCGCGTTTGAAGGCGGCACTGGATAAGCTGAAATAATAATTAGCTTATTGTGTATTTTTATTGCGCAATATTCATTGCATTACCCATGAAACGTCAAGCGGCTACATGTCACGAATTGTAGGTACCAACCTATAATTCACATGAAACAACCAAAAAAACGCTGGGCTTGGACGGCGTGGCAAAAAGGGCGCATCCGGCTTTACAGTAGCGTCTCATATGGAGTTTATCACCCCGGTAAAGCTTACACCCAACTGCTATGGAGAAGGCATCGCGCCTTAAAGCGTAAGGCCTTAAGTCAAATTCGGCAGGACGCTGATGAGATGGATGTTCACTTTCTATATCATCACCGTCATAGCGGTCATTGGCAATGTTAAAACAAAAAAAGGCCGCCAGAATTGGCAGCCTTTTTTTTGTTTTGGCTCTTCAATATGCGAACCTTATATAGGTAATCTCGCGCCTTTTTAATTAAGGGAAAATCTTGCGATTAACTTACTATTTATCAACCTTTCGCCGTGAGCGTCACATAAGGAATAATGCATTCCTCCAGCGAAATACCGCCGTGCTGGAACGTGTCCTTGTAGTAGTTCACGTAGTAATTGTAGTTATTCGGATAGGCGAAGAAATAATCGCCAATCGTAAATACATACGCCGTGCTCACATTCTCACGGGGCAGGAAAATGGATTCCGGCTTGCGCACCACGTACACGTCGCGCGAATCTTCGAAGCCCAGGTTTTTGCCGTGCTTGTAGCGCAAGTTGGTGTTTGTATTGCGGTCGCCCACAATCTTATAGGGGCGCTTGCAACGGATGGTGCCGTGGTCGGTGGTGATGATGAGCTTGCCTTTTTTCTCGGCAATCTGCTGCATCATTTCATACAGCGGCGAGTGCAGGAACCACGAGCGGGTGATGCTGCGGTAGGCCGATTCGTCGGCCGCCAGCTCCCGAATCATGGCCATGTCGGTGCGGGCGTGCGAGAGCATATCCACGAAGTTGTAGACGATGACGTTGCACTTGTAGTTGTTGTGCAGGTTGCTCATTTTGCTCAGCAAGTCCTTGCCAGCCTGCAGGTTGGTCACCTTGTGGTAGCTGTGCTTGGCCTTCTGGTTGTTCTTTTGGAAGTTGATTTCCATGAACTCGGCCTCGTGCAGGTTTTTGCCTTCGTCGTCGTCGTCAGTCACCCACAGGTTAGGGTATTTTTTTTGGATTTCACTCGGCATCATGCCCGAGAAAATGGCGTTCCGCGCATAGGCCGTAGTGGTCGGCAGAATGGCGTAGTACATCTCCTCGCTGTCCACCGTAAACATCTCGGTGATAATTGGCTCCAGCACTTTCCACTGGTCGTAGCGCAGGTTGTCAATTAGCACGAAGTACACGGGCGTGTCGCCGGTGGCCTTTAGCGTGGGAAACACCCGCTCCTTGAACAGTTGGTGCGACATGAGCGGCGCGTCCTTGTCGCTGCCGTCCACCCAGTCTTCGTAGTTCTCGGTGATGAAGCGGCCGAAATACGTGTTGGCTTCGTCCTTCTGCATGTTGAAAACCTCGGCCATGCTCTTGCCTTCAGTTTCATTGATTTCAAGCTCCCAGTACACCAGCTTCTTGTACACGTCGGCCCACTCGGAGGGCGAAAGGCGGTCAGAAAGCTGCATACCGAGCTGGCGGAAATCGCGCTGGTAGCCCGAGTTAGTGGCTTCGCTCACGAGGCGCTTGTTGTCAAGCACCTTTTTCACCGACAGCAGAATCTGACTGGGGTTCACCGGTTTAATCAGGTAATCCGCAATTTTAGCGCCGATGGCCGACTCCATAATGTGCTCTTCCTCGCTCTTGGTAATCATCACCACGGGCACGGTGGGGCGGATGGCCTTGATTTCGGTGAGCGTTTGCAGGCCGGTGAGGCCGGGCATGTTCTCATCGAGAAACACGAGGTCGTAGCTCTTTTCCTGAATCTCCTCAATGGCATCCGCGCCGCTGTTGACGGGCGTTACGTCGTAGCCTTTTTCCTTGAGAAACAGCAGGTGCGGCTTGAGCAGGTCGATTTCGTCGTCGGCCCAGAGAATGGTGGTTTGTTGCATAGTGGGGACTTGAGGTCTTGGGGACTTTGGCGTCTTGGTTAATCAAGTTAACGTAAGACGTCCCGAATGGATATATAGAAAGCTGACAACGTTGGCGCGGCCAGCTTCCCGTAAAGGGTTGAGCTTGCCCAAACGGCCTGCCGTAGCTTCGCGTTCAGTTATTGACGGGCGGGCGCTGCAAATGTTGCCTGTTTTTGCCCATTCGCTCCGTATTTCTACTGTTCTGTTTTCTGCCCGTCATCCCCTCCCCGCCCGTTCCGTGAACAAAAAGAAAATCTTCAACGACCCCGTTTACGGCTTCGTCACCATCCCGACGGAGTTCCTGTTTGACCTGATTGAACACCGGTATTTTCAGCGGCTGCGGCGTATCCAGCAGCTCGGCCTCACCGGCTTTGTGTACCCCGGGGCGCTGCACACGCGCTTTCACCACGCGCTGGGCGCCATGCACCTGATGTCGCTGGCCCTGCGCACGCTCAAGGATAAGGGCGTGAAGATTTCGGCCGCCGAGGGCGAGGCTGCAATGGCTGCAATTCTATTGCACGACGTAGGTCACGGCCCCCTATCCCACGCCCTGGAAACGGCCATTTTCCAAGATGTGCCGCACGAGCAGCTGTCGCTTTTTTTGATGGAGCGCCTGAACAAGGAATTTCACGGCAAGCTCGATTTGGCCATTGAGATGTTCAAGGGCACCTACAAGCGGCCGTTTTTTCACCAGCTGGTGAGCAGCCAGCTCGACATGGACCGCCTCGATTACCTCAACCGCGACTCCTTCTACACCGGCGTTGAGGAAGGCCGCCCCGGGGCCGACCGCCTCATCAAAATGCTGCGCGTGCACGAGGAGCGGCTGGTACTGGAAGAGAAAGCCGTGTACTCGGTCGAGAATTTCCTGGTGAGCCGGCGGCTGATGTACTGGCAGGTGTACCTGCACAAAACCGTGACCTCGGCTGAGCAAATGGTCATCCGCGTGGTGCAGCGCGCCCGCGACCTGGCCCGCCGTGGCGTGGAAGTGCCCGCCAACAGCTGCCTGGGCTACTTCCTGGGCCGCGCCGTGAGCCTGGACGAGTTCGAGAAAAACGAGAAAATCCTCAGCCATTTCGTGGAGCTTGACGATTACGACATCTGGTCGGCTATCAAAGCCTGGGCCGGGCATTCGGATATCGTACTCAGCTACCTCGCCAAGAGCATCCTGCACCGCAATCTGCTCAAAATCGTGCTGGCCCCCGAGCCGTTCGACGAGGAATTCCGCCTCGGCATTCAGGAGCTCATCGCCGAGAAGTTCCACCTGCCGATGGAAGAAGCCGAACTGCTCATGATTTCGGGCCGCCTCAGCAACAGCGCCTACAACGCCGAAAGCCAGGAACCCATAGAAATCCTGACCAAAAAAGGCGATGTGGTGAACGTAATGGATGCGTCGGACTTGCCCAACATCCGCGCCCTGAGCCAGCGCGTGGAGAAGTTTTATATCTGCTACCCGAAGGAGATTGTGTAGCGTCCACTTGTCATCCTAAGCGGAGCGAAGGACCTTATCATGTCTGAACAGTTTGCAGTAAATCAGTTGCTACAGGCTTGATAAGGTCCTTCGCTCCGCTCAGGATGACAAGTAGACCGATTACTCAGTCTAAAAACAGAAACCGCCGCCTAATTTTGCGCCTTATGGAATTTACCGTTCAGCAAATTGCCGAAGTTCTCGGCGGCACCGTGGAGGGCGACGCCACCCTGCGCATCTCCAGTTTGGCCAAGATTGAAGAAGCCCAGGCCGGCTCCCTCACCTTCCTCTCGAACAGCAAATACGAGCCGTTTCTCTACGAAACCGGCGCTTCGGCTGTAATCGTGGGTCAGGCCCAGGAGCTGAAACAGGCCATCAAGCCCGCCCTGATTCGGGTTGAGAATCCTTATACCGCATTCAGCCAACTGCTAGAATTTTATGCGCAGGCCACCCGCACCGGCAAGCGCGGCGTCGAGCAGCCTTCGTTCATCGCGGAGTCGTCCGAGATTGGGCCGGGCCACTACCGGGGCGCGTTTTCCTACATTGGCGAGAACTGCAAGCTGGGCGAAAATGTGTTGGTGTTCCCCCACGCCTATATCGGCGACCGGGTCACGATTGGCGCGGGCAGCATCATCCACGCTGGCGCTAAGATTTATTCGGATACCGTCATTGGTCAGTTCTGCGTCGTTAAAGCTGGAGCCGTGGTTGGTTCCGATGGCTTCGGCTTCGCCCCGCAGCCCGACGGCTCTTATAAAGCCATTCCGCAAATCGGCAACGTGGTGCTCGAAGACTACGTCAGCATCGGAGCCAATGCCACCATCGACTGCGCCACGCTGGGGTCGACGCGCATCGGCAGAGGTAGCAAGATTGATAACCTCGTGCAGCTGGCCCACAACGTGGAAATTGGCCAGCACACGGTCATTGCCTCGCAAACGGGTATCGCCGGCTCGGCCAAAATCGGCGACCATTGCGTGCTGGCGGGCCAGGTGGGCATGGCCGGCCACGTCACGCTGGCCAACAAGACGACCGTCACCGCGCAGTCGGGCATCGGCAAGAATGTGAAGCAGGAAGGCACCATCCTGCAAGGCTCCACGGCCTTCGACTTCAAGCAGAACCAGCGCGCCCAAATCGTTTTCCGCCGCCTGCCCGAGCTCGAACAGCGCGTGGCATCGCTGGAGAAGGCGAAAAACGCGACGGAAAAGCCCTAGCTTTGTAGCCTAGTAGTTGTCTGTTGCTAGTGGTCAGTTGTTAGGCTCAAACGCCTTTAAGCCTGATTGCGAACAGCTAACAACTGACAATCAGCAAGAATGAACGACAAGCAACACACCATTCAGGCACCCGTGACGGTGCGCGGCATCGGACTGCACACCGGCGTAGAGGCCACCATGACGTTTTGCCCCGCTCCGGTGGGCCACGGCTACAAGTTTCAGCGGGTCGATATGCCCGGTCAGCCCATCGTCGATGCCGACGTGGACAACGTGGTGGACTTGAGCCGCGGCACCACCATTGAGCAGAACGGTGCCCGCATCAACACCGTGGAGCACACGCTGGCCGCCCTCGTGGGCCTGCAGCTCGACAACGTATTGATTCAGCTCAGCGGCCCCGAGCCGCCCATCATGGACGGGTCGTCGGCCGAGTTCATCAAGGCCCTGGTTTCGGTCGGGTTTGAAGAGCAGAACGCGCTGCGTAACTACTACGAAATCCCGGAAAGCATTCGGTACGTGGACAATGCGCGCGGCGTGGAAATTGCCGCCCTGCCTCTCTCCGACTATCGCCTCACGGTGATGGTGGACTACAACTCGCCGGTGCTGGGCTCGCAACACGCCACGCTCACGGATATCGGCCTGTTTAGCGAAGAAATTGCGTCGTCGCGCACGTTCTGCTTTTTGCACGAGCTGGAAATGCTCTACAAAAACAACCTCATTCGCGGCGGCGACCTCTCCAACGCCATCGTGGTCGTGGACCGTGTGGTGAGCGATGATGAGCTGACCGACCTCGCCAAAATGCTGGGCAAGCCCCGCGTATCGGTGAAGAAAGAGGGCATTTTGAACAACGTGGACCTGCGCCACAAAAACGAGCCCGCCCGCCACAAGCTGCTCGACCTCGTGGGCGACCTCGCCCTGGTGGGCCGCCCGCTGAAAGGCCAAATTCTGGCCGCCCGCCCCGGCCACGCCGCCAACGTCGCCTTCGCCAAGAAAATCAAGAAGAAGATGCTGGAGTCGCGCACCAACCCGGTGCCCGCATACGACCCCAACCGCGAGCCGGTAATGGACATCAACCGCATCATGCAGGTGCTGCCCCACCGCTACCCGTTCATCATGATTGACAAAGTCATTCATCTGGACGACCAGGTGGTGACGGCCGTGAAAAACGTGTCGATTAACGAACCTTTCTTCCAGGGCCACTTCCCCGGCAACCCGGTGATGCCCGGCGTGCTGCAAATCGAGGGCCTGGCCCAGACCGGCGGCATCCTGGTGATGAACACCGTGCCCGACCCCGAAAACTATTGGCAGTATTTCCTGGGCATCGAAAACGCCCGGTTCCGCAAAAAAGTCCTGCCCGGCGATACCATCGTGTATCATTGCCAATTGCTGGCCCCCATCAAGCGCGGCATTGCCAAGATGCGCGGCCAGGCTTTCGTGAATGGCAAAGTGGTGTGCGAAGCCGAAATGAGCGCCGCCATCGTTCGCAAAGACGCCTAATTCATTTAACAATTAACAGTTATCATTTAACAAGACCTAAGGCTGCCTCACATGAACCAAGCCTTTACCTTCTGTTAAATGTTAAATGATAAATGACCACTGAGTACATGATTTCCCCCCTCGCCTATATTCACCCTTCGGCTCGCCTCGCGGCGGGCGTCACCGTCGAGCCGTTTACGACCATTGCGGCCGATGTCGAAATTGGGGAGGGCACCTGGATTGGGCCGAACGTGACCATCATGAACGGGGCCCGCATCGGGGCCAATTGCCAGGTGTTTCCGGGTGCCGTGATTGGGGCCGTGCCGCAGGATTTGAAGTTTGCCGGTGAGCAAACCACCGCTGTAATCGGCGACAACACCGTGATTCGGGAGTGCGTGACCGTGAACCGCGGCACCGTGGACCGCGGCGAAACCCGCGTGGGCAGCCACTGTCTGCTGATGGCCTACGTGCACGTCGCCCACGACTGTATCATCGGCAACCACTGCATTCTGGCTAATACCGTGCAGGTAGCAGGCCACGTCGAGATTGGCGATTATGCCATCGTAGGCGGGTCGTCGGCAGTGCATCAGTTCGTTAAAATAGGGGCGCACGCCATGATTTCGGGCGGCTCGCTGGTGCGCAAGGACGTGCCGCCGTACGTGAAAGCCGGCCGCGAGCCTCTCTCCTACGCCGGGGCCAACTCGGTGGGCCTGCGCCGCCGGGGCTTCTCCGAAGACGCCATCAACATGGTGCAGCAGCTGTACCGCACGCTCTTTCTGGGTGGCCTCAACAACAACGACGCCCTGACGCAGATTGAGCGTGAGCTACCCGCCACGCCCGAGCGCGACCTAGCCGTGGAATTTGTGCGGGCCGCCACGCGGGGCATCATCAAAGGCCCCAAGCGCGGCCGGCCTGATGGCAGCGAGTCGGAGTAATTAATTCCTGCTTTGGCATTGATGCAAAAAAGAACGTCATGCTGAGCGCAGCCGAAGCATCTCTACCGCAGTAGTAAATCCAATCGAAAGGATTAGTTGCGCGGTAGAGATGCTTCGACTGCGCTCAGCATGACGTTCTATCGTTTCAACCAACCAGTCAACCTTCTCCACCTTGCAAATCGACGCCACCGGCCTGGGCAAGCGCTTCCAGCGCGACTGGATTTTCCGGGGCCTGACGCGCGTTTTCCGGCCGGGCAGTGCCACGGCTGTCCTCGGGCCTAATGGCGCGGGCAAGAGCACGTTGCTGAATACGTTTTCGGGGCAATTACTTCCTACCGAGGGCACGCTGACTTACTCACTGGCGGGCGAAAACCTGGCCGTGGAGGATGTGCCCCGGCATCTGGCCTACGCTGCCCCCTACTTGGAGCTGCTGGAGGAGTTGACGCTGATGGAGATGTTGCAATTTCATACCCAATTCAAGCCCTTGCGGCCCGGCGTGACGCTCGACCAGCTCATCGGCATTATGTACTTAGAGAAGGCGCGGCACCAGCTGGTGCGCGAGTTTTCCTCCGGCATGAAGCAGCGGCTGAAACTGGGACTCGCGCTATATGCCGATGCGCCCCTGCTCCTGCTCGATGAGCCCACCACCAACCTCGATACCACCGGCGTGGCCTGGTACCAGGAGCACGTGCAGGCCACGCGCGCCGGCCGCACCCTACTGTTGAGCTCCAATGTGCCGGCCGAATATGGCTTTTGCGATGAGCAATTGGTGGTGACGGATTTTCAGTTGGTGCACGGTTAGTATCCGTAGTTTTCGGGCTTTCAACTTCCTGATTTCTTGGTCAGAATAACAGCCCGACGAGCGGACAAAAACGCCATTCCCAAGCTTGAGCTTACCTTTTTATCGAAATCAAAGGCCCAGGAAGGGAACCGAAAATCAGCTTGGGACGTATCTTCGCGGCCTACTCAAGCATCATTTCTCACCTCAACCTAATCCGCCCTGGCCATGATTGATGACGACGACCTGGACGACGACCTGCTCGCCGACGATGACGACCTGGATACGTATGCCAAAAAAGGCGGCGCTGCCGCCATCGGCAATACCGAAGACCGCCTCTCGGCCAAATACGCCGACTACCTGATGTGGACCGACACCGGCTCCTCGCACGACGAGGCCCTGGACTTGGCCAACATGAGCGAAGAAGAATTCGTGGAAGCCGAGCGCGCCGAAAACTCCGACCGCGGCGGTTTCACCAGCCTCGACGATGATGATGACGAATTCGCTGACGATGACGATGAAGACGACGAAGGCTACAGCAGTGGCCGGGGCAGCCGCCGCGGCAGCAGCTTCGATAGCGACGATTACTAAAATACCGTAGCATTTTTGCCCATGAAAAAGCCCCTGCTGGAAATTCCAGCAGGGGCTTTTTTAATCAACTAATGCGGTAATCTGACGCCTAGCGGCCGAACACCGTTTTGAGGATGTCGCTGGTGCGGGCGGCGGGATTTTTGCGGATTTTGGCTTCCTCGTTGGCCAGCAGGATGAACAGGCCATCCACGGCTTTCTGGGTGGTGTAGTCGGCCAGGCTGAGGTTGACGGGCGTCATCAGCGGGATTTTGTTGTACTGGTTGGTGATGGTGGCGTAGGCGCGGCCGGCCCCTACCTGGTCGATGGCGGCCTCAATGTCGGGATGGAAAGCCGCGTTCAACTGCGCCTGCGTGGATTTGCGCAGGAACTGCGTGGCCGCGTCGGTCGAGCTGCTGGTCACCAGCGTGAGGGCATCGGTGATGCTGATGTTGGCCAAGGCGTTGAGGAAAATGTCTTTGGCTTTGGGCGCGGCGGCCTCGGCGGCGCGGTTGAGCTGGGTTTCGAGCTGGGTGAACAGCGTGTTCATGCCCGGCAGGCGGCCTACGGTCGATTTCACAATGTCAAGGTCGGGCGGCGTGGGGATGTGAATGTCGTCGTTGAGGTTGAAGCCATCGGGCTCCGAGGCGAACTGCACGGCCTTCACGATGCCTTTGTTGAGGGCTTCCTTGATGCCGGCGCTGGCCTGAGCTTCGGTGAGAGGCGCGGCGGGCGCGGCTACGGGCGTGGGGGCTTTGGTGGTGGCAGCTTTGGCAGCGGCAGCTTTGGCGGCAGCGGCTTTGGCGGCAGCGGCTTTGGTCGCGGCGGCTTTCGCGGCGGCCGTTTTAGCAGCGGCGGCCTTGGCGGCGGCGGCTTTTTTGGCGGCAGCGGTTTTAGCGGCGGTAGTTTGGGCGTGGGCGGCGGGGGCCGAAGCGGCCAGCAGGCCGGCTACGAGCAAGGCACTGGCAATGCGAGTAAACATGAAATAAACTGACGCGGCGGGAAAACCGGAAGGCCCCTGTGGCTGTCCTTGGACCGCCGCTTGTGCAAATTGAAGACAATTTTGCGGCCAAACCTATTTTTTTCGCCCAACTCATGCCCACGGCTCATCCCATCCCTGCTTCCAGCGCCCCTCAGCTCCCCCACGCCGCGCCGCCCGATGTCGAAATCATGACCATTGGCGACGAGCTGCTCTACGGGCAGGTCATCGATACCAATTCGGCCTTCATGGGCCAGGAGCTGGGCAAAATCGGCCTGCGCGTGCGGCAGATTTCATCGGTATCGGACCGGGCCGATGAGATTGTGGCGGCCCTGGACCAGGCCCGGCAGCGGGCGCAGGTGGTGCTCATCACCGGCGGCCTCGGCCCCACCAAGGACGACCTGACCAAGCATGTCCTCGCCCGCTATTTCAATACCGAACTGGTAATGCACGAGCCCACCCTGCACCACGTCGAAGAGATTTTCAAAAGATTCCAGCGGCCCATGCTGGACGTGAACCGCCAGCAGGCCCTAGTGCCGGCCAACTGCGAGGTGCTGCACAACGCGGTGGGCACGGCCCCCGGCATGTGGTTTTCCGACCAGGGCACCATTTTCGTGAGCATGCCCGGCGTGCCCTTCGAGATGAAGCGCCTGATGACTGACCACGTCCTGCCGCGCCTGCAGGCGCAGTTTCACATCGCCCCCATCGAGCACGTCGTCATCATGACGGCCGGCCTGGGCGAGAGCTTCCTGGCCAAGCAAATCGAGGATTGGGAAGATGCCCTGCCCGCCAACATCAAGCTGGCCTACCTGCCCAGCTTCGGGGCCGTGCGCCTGCGCCTGACCGGCTCCGACGACGGCCTGCCCGACCTGCGCGGCCGCATGCTGGCCCTGCTGCCCGCCCTGCGCGAGCGCATCGGCGAGTACATTTTTGCCGAAGAAGAAACCACGCTCGAAGCCGCCATCGGCAAGTTATTACTCGCCAAAAACCTCACCGTGGGCACGGCCGAAAGCTGTACCGGCGGGATGGTTGCTCAGCGCCTGACCAGCGTTTCGGGCAGCTCGGCGTATTTCCGGGGCGGTATCGTGGCCTACCACAACGACATCAAGCAGCAGGAGCTGGGCGTGAAGCCCGAAACCCTGGCCGAGTTCGGGGCCGTGAGCGAGGCCACCGTGCGCGAGATGGCTGAGGGTGCCCGCCACCGCCTAGGCGTAGACGTGGCCGTGGCCATCAGCGGCATTGCCGGCCCCACCGGCGCCACCGAAACCAAGAAAGTGGGGACCGTGTGCCTCGCCTACGCCGACGCCACCCACACCATCAGCCGCGAGTACGTGCTGGACCGGGGCCGCGCCCTGAACACGGAATACGCCGCCCAATCGATGCTCACGATGCTGCGGCAGCAGCTGGCGCTGGGGTAGCGGTTGTCATTGCGAGGAGGCACGACGAAGCAATCCGTCCTGTTCTCAGTGACCAGCCCTGAGATGAGACAAGCCCCGGCACCGCAATGGTGCCGGGGCTTGTCTCATTTTACACTTGCCGGGCCTTTGTAACGACTTGTTGCCAGCGCCCGGCCAGCGCCCGCCGGGCCGGGCGGCCACCACCTACGGCTTCGCCGCACTGGCCAACGAATTGGCGTAGCTCACCAGCTCATGCAGCTCCCGGGCGGTGGCAAACCCCAGGCCCTGCGCCCGGGCGTAGGCCTGTAGCTGCTGCGCCTGCTCGGGGAAAGCCGCCAGCAGGTCTTTCCGGGGGTTGCGCAGCGCCCTGATTTCGCCGGTGGGCCAGGCCAGGTAAAAAACATCCTGCAGCTCGTTCACCGTGCGGAACTGCACCGGCGCGATGTCCACCACGGGCAGCTTGCCCGGGGCCACGGGCAGGCTCCGGCTCAGGCCGCCGCCGTGCGCCGGCCCGGCCATATTCAGGGCCACTTGGCGCGGCACCAGAAACTGCCGCCGCAACAGCAGCACGGGGCCTTCGGCCAGCTGCTCGAAGAAGTAGGGCTCCGGCCGCTGGTCCGGGTGCTCGCCGTTCCAGGGCAGGGTGCGAAACAGCCGCAGCACCGTGGGGTCGGCGGCCCGGGCCACCCGGTAGCGCCCCTGCCCCGTGGCAAACTTTTCGCCCTGCACCGCAAAGGCCGCCACCATGCCGGGCACCAGGTTGCGCACCGTGCCATCGGGCTGCGCCAGATACAGCACATCGGTCGCGTAGTGCATCGCCACCGGCCCCGCCAACGTGTCGCCGTTGGCCAGCACAATGCGGCTGAACTGAAAATCCAACCGCACTCCGGTGTTGGCTTGGCCGTGCGCCGTGCCCCGCGCCAAAAGCAGCAGGTAGGCTAAAAACCGAATGTTCATCGTGTTTAGAGGAGGGGTGAATCCAATGACGCACAAGGTATCAAATCCTGCTGATTCCTATTTGTAAATGATAAAGGCGGGCTTTTTTGAGAATGATGTCGGGGCGGGGCTGGCCCCTGTCTGGATGTTCGCACAAAACCACCGATTCCGTTCAACGACCGGGCGGGGGCCAGCCCCGCCCCTACAGCATTCACCGACCCCGCTTCCACCAAAAAAGGCCAGCCCGGTGGGCTGGCCTTTTTGGCAAACAGGCGCTGGAGGCTTACGCCGCCGGCGTTTCCGCCGGCACCACGTTCATGATGGTATGCCCCATTTTGTCGCGCTTGGTAGTCAAATACGCCTCATTGTGAGGGTTCGAGTCGATTTCGATGGGCAGCGTGTCCACGATTTCGAGGCCGTAGCCGATGAGGCCGGTGCGCTTGCGGGGGTTGTTGGTGAGCAGGCGCATCTGGCGCACCCCGAGGTCGCGCAGGATGCTGGCGCCCACACCGTAGTCGCGCTCGTCGCCCTTAAAGCCCAGGTCTTCGTTGGCCTGCACCGTGTCGCGGCCCTGCTCCTGGAGCTTGTAGGCCTTGAGCTTGTTGAGCAGGCCGATGCCCCGGCCCTCCTGGTTCATATAAACGATAACGCCGCGGCCTTCGCGCTCAATCTGGCGCATGGCCTGGCGCAGCTGCGGGCCGCAGTCGCAGCGGCACGAGCCGAAGATGTCGCCCGTCACGCAGGAGCTGTGCACGCGCACCAGCACCGGCTCGGGGCCGCTGATGTCGCCCTTCACCAGGGCCAGGTGCTTGGCCCCGTTCGAGTTTTGGGTGAAGGCGTAGAGGTCGAAATCCCCGTCCTCAGTGGGCATCCGCACCGAGATTTCGCGGGTAATCAGGCTTTCCGTGGCGAGGCGGTACTTGATGAGGTCCTGCACCGAAACCAGCTTCAGGCCCCACTTTTTGGCCACGATTTCGAGGTCGGGCAGGCGGGCCATTTCGCCGTCTTCCTTCAGGATTTCGACCAGCACCCCGGCCGGGGCCAGCCCCGCCAGGCGGGCCAAATCCACGGCCGCTTCGGTGTGGCCGGCGCGGCGCAGCACGCCTTCCTTGCGGGCCTTGAGGGGGAAAATGTGGCCGGGCTTGCCCAGTTCCTCGGGCTTGGTGGTGGGGTCGATGAGGGCCAGAATGGTCTTGCTGCGGTCGGAGGCCGAGATGCCGGTGGTCACGCCGTTCTTCAGCAAATCGACCGACACCGTGAACGGTGTGGCGTGCAGGGCCGTGTTGTGGCCCACCATCAGGTCGAGGCCCAGGGCCTCACAACGCTCCTCGGGCAGCGAGGCACACACCAGCCCCCGGCCGTGGGTGGCCATGAAGTTGATGATTTCGGGGGTGGCGCAGGCGGCGGCGCAGATAAAGTCGCCCTCGTTTTCACGGTCTTCGTCGTCAACGACGATGACCACTTTGCCAGCCCGGATGTCGGCAATGGCGGATTCGATGGAGTCAAGCATGGGGTGGAGTATTTCGGCCCATAACAACGAGGGCGAGCGCAAAGTTAGCGCCGGCTGGCCGCGCCCTCCCCAAACCGCGCTTCGAGCCGCGCCGTGGCCCCGGCCCAGGTGTAGCGCGCCGTCACAAAGGCCTGTCCGCGCGCGGCCAGCGCCCGGGCCTCAGCCTCATCTTCCAGCAGGTGGCTGATGGCCTGGGCCAGCTCGGCCGCCGTGCCGGCCACACGCACCTGTTCGCCGTCGGTAGCGCCCAGGGCATTGTTGGCCAGCGGCGTGGTCACGCAGGGCAGCGCCATGGCCATGGCCTCCAGCAGCTTGTTTTGCAGGCCCGTGCCCACCCGCATGGGCGCGGCAAACACCCGCGCCGACGCATACGCCGCCCGGATATCCGGCACCCAGCCGCTGATTTCGACGTGGGCCGAAGCCAGCGCCTGCACCCGGGGCGCGGGCGTAGTGCCCGCCACCAGCAGGCGGGCCGTAGGGTGCCGCTGGCGCACCAAGGGCATTATTTCTTCGGCCAGAAAGCAGGCGGCATCCACGTTGGGGTGGTAGCTCATGTTGCCGCAAAACAGCACGTCGCAGGTCTTGGCGGCCTCGGGCCGGGGCTGAAAAAAATCGGTATCGATGCCATTGAGCACGATATCAATCTCGGCCCGCCGGGGGTGCTGGATGAGCTGCCGGTCCTGGTCGCTGATAATGGTGTGGTGCTGAAACCAGTCGAAAGCCGCCGCTTCGTAGGCCAACAGGCGCTGGGCTTCGAGAGCCAGCACGGACCGCTGCCAGCGCGGAGCCTGCGTGGCCCGCCGCGCCACCCCGGCCGAAAACACGTCCATATAATCGAGCGTCATCGGCACGCGCCCGGCGTGGGGCCGCAGGTATTCGGCCATGCGGATGAGCTGGCAATACACGTGGTCGGGCCGAAAATCGCGCAGCAACTCATCCACCAGGCGCTGGGCGGCCGGGTCGTAGAAATAGCCCACTTGCAAGGGCCTGCCGGTGGCCAGCGCCCAGGTCATGTTGCGGGCAATGCCGGGCCGACGCAGGCGGCGGACCACCAGGCCGCCACGGCACAGCGGGCGCACTGCCGCATAGGCTTCGTCCGAAACATCCTCATCAGAAAGGGCAAACAGGCAGATTTCATGATGCCCCGCCAGGTAGCGGAGCTGGTGGAAGGCGCGCAGCTTGTCGCCCTTATCGAGCGGGTACGGGAAGCGCGAGAGCAGAACGAGCAGCTTCATGCGGGCGGCGAATGAGCGGGCGTGCCGGCCGGCGCGGGCACGAGTAATTGGGCATACAAATCGACGAAGCGCTGCACCACCCGGCGGTTGTCGTAGAGGTCGGAGGCGGTGCGGGCGGCTTCGGCCCCGAGCCGGGACGTGGGCAAGGTGCCCCGGGCCCAGGCGCGCAGGGCCTCCAGCCAGGCGGCGGGCGTATCGCGCAGCACAATGTCGTGGCCGTCGCGCACGGCAATGCCCTCGGCCCCGAGACTGGTGCTGAGAATGGCCTTGCCCAGGGCCATGCCCTCAATGATTTTCACGCGCATGCCGCCGCCGCTGAGCAGCGGCACCAGCATCAAATCATACGCCTGCATAAACGCCGGGGCCGACTCCACGAAGCCGTGCATAAACACGTTGTCGGCCCGCAGATTGAGCAGGTGCGCGGGGGCGTTGCGCCCGGCAATGTGCAGCTCCACATCGGGGAATTCGGCGTGAAAAGTGGGCCACACCTCGCGCAGCAGCCACTCCACCCCTTCCTGGTTAGGCAGCCAGTCGAGCGAGCCAATCATGAACAAAGTGCGCGGCTTGGGCTGAATTTCCGGATTGGCCTGCACGCGGTCCAGCTCCACCCCGGCCGGGATGAACACCACCGGCTCGGGGCAATGCAAGGCCCGCAGACGGTCGGCATCGGCCTCGGTGATGGCCGCCACGGCATCGAACTGCCGCAGGTAGCGCCGCTCGAATTTCTCCAGGCGGCGGGCCATGGTTTGCAGAAATACGCGCTTGAGCGGGTTGCCCTCGCGGCGGGCCAGCATGTGCCAGATGGTGTTTTCGAGGTTGTGCGCCCGCAGCACCAGCGGCGGCACCCGGAAATCCTGGCGGTGCTGGCGGCCCAGCAGTTCGGCGTACCAGGCCACGAAGGTGCCCTCCATCTGCACGATATCGACCTGCTCAGTGCGCAGGATTTCGAGCAGTTTCTCGCCCACCGCCGGGCTGATGAACCGCTCCACATTATAAGGCTGGCGGCTGAAAAGCAGGTTTTTCAGGGCCTTCCCGGCCGAAATATCGGTATCCACGTCCACCAGCACCAGCCGCAGGTTGGGGCCGAGGTGGGCCAGCGCATCGGCCGGCTGGCGGTGCTTGGGCGTGTTGATGGCCAGCAGCGTGACGCGGTGCCCGGCCCGCACGAGGCCAGCGGCCACGTCGTACATGGCAATGGCCCCGCCGTCGTGGGGCGGAAACGGAACGCGGGGGCAGAGTTGCAGGATGTGCATTTCGTTGAATTATGAATTATGAATTATGAGTTTTGAATTATTGGAGGAACGGCTGACGAGCCAATTCATAATTTCTAATTCACAATTCATAATTACCCTTACAGTTGCCGGAAGCGCACTTCGAAGTTTTCAATCTGCTCCTCGCTGCCGAGCACCAACAACACGTCGCCGGGAATGGGCACGTAGTCCACGGGCGGGCTCACCAGCAGGGAGCCATCGGCCTGGCGCAGGCCGATGATGGTGGCCCCGGTGATGGAGCGCACGTCGAGCTCGCGGATGCTACGGCCGTGCAAATCGCGGCGGATTTGCTGGAACGTCATTTCTTCGAGGCGCAGTTTATCGGCGCTGAGGCCCGAAATCAGGTCCAGAAAGCGGATGACTTCGGGGCGCACCACCAGCTTGGCCATGTGCGAGCCGCCGATTTCGTCGGGCATCACCACCGAGTCGGCCCCGGCCGAGATGAGCTTGCTTTCCGAAGTTTTGAGCGAGGCGCGGGCGATGATTTTCAGGCGCGGATTGAGGGCGCGGGCCGAGAGGGCCACGAACACGTTGTCGGCATCCTTGGGCAGCGAGGTGATGAGGGCGGAGGCCCGTTCCACGCCGGCCTGCTTGAGCACGAGGTCGGTAGTGGCATCGCCGAAGACGGTGAAAATGTTGCCGCCGGGTACGCCGTCGCCATCATAATCCTCGCCGGTGTGGCCTTCGGTGATGTTTTTCATCAGCTCCTGGTTCGACTCCACTACCACCACGCGGGCCCCGCTGGCCCGCAGCTCCTGGTAGGCGCGGCGGCCGTTGCGGCCAAAGCCGCACACGATAACGTGGCCGCTGAAACGCTTTATCTCCTGGTCGGTTCGAATCATCTTGTAAATTTTGCGCAGCTCGCCGTCAAAGATAAAGGAAGAGAAAACCGACACGAGGTAGGCCACCACCACCAGGTTGTAGAGAATATAGATGGAAACGAACAGCCGGCCCGCCTCCGAAAACGTGTGAATCTCGCCAAAGCCCACCGTGGCAATGGTCGTCACCGTCATGTAAAACGCATCGATGGGGCCGTAGTGCTCGATGTAAGTGAAGCCGCTCATGCCAATGACCAGGCTGGCCACGGTGAGCACGACGGCCAGAATCAGGCGGTTGATGTTGAGGCGTTGGAGCATTCTAGGTAAAATGGGTTCGCAAGAACGTCATGCTGAGCGCAGCCGAAGCATTTCTACTGCGCAACTAATTCCAATCAGAAGGAATAGTGTTGCGCAGTAGAGATGCTTCGGCTGCGCTCTGCATGACCGTGCTTTTTCATTCGTGACGACTACTCAGGTGCCCCGCGCCACCACCGTGCCCAGCAGCGCGGCCAGCTCATTATCCAGCTCCTTCAGCCGCTTGATGTCGCCCAGGATTTCAAACATCTCGGCATCTTCCAGCGGGTGGCGCAGCTTTTCGAGGCACTGGTCGAGCTCGCGCTGGACGTGGACTTTGTTGAGGCGCAGCACGGCGTTGTCGCAGGCCAGCTGGGGCAGGTCGACTTCGTTGAAGACGTAGATTTCCTTGGTGCGCCAGTTGGGGCTGATTTCATAGCGCTCAGTGGCCAGGTCGGTGATGAGCTGGCGGATGTCCTCGCGCTCGTTCTGGGCCAGCAAGCGGGCATCGGGGAAGCGTCCGGCCAGGAGCTCCTGTCGGCAGATTTCCCACATCTCGGCGAAGAGCGGCTTCTGGAGCGGGTACTCGCCGAGCTGGCCCATGAGGTAGCCGGCCACGCTTACTTCGGGCTCGATTTCGCGACCGGAATAGAGCACCAGCAGGCGCAGCACCTCGCGCTCACAGACATGAAGCATGTCGGGCGTTTCTTCCTCTTCGGCAGCCTTCTTGGGGGCTGACGTGAACGAGGTGCCCAGCGACTCGGCCGCTTCGGCCCCGCCATACATCAGCATTTCGGCCTCTTCCTCGTCGCTCATCGGGCGCGGGGCCGGGGCCGAGCGCGGGTTGGAGCTGGGTGGGTAGCCGGTATTGGCGCTGCCCGCGCCGTTGCCATAGTTGCCGCGGTTGTCGGATTGGCCGCCGGGCTTGCTCTGCTGGCCAGGTGACTTCACCAGCTTATTATACTCCGTGATGAGTACCTGCTCATCGATGCCGAACGTGGCCGAGGTCTGCTGCAAAAACACCTGCCGCTTGATGGCATCGGGCACCTTGGCGATGCTGTGGAGCACGTCGCGGATGGCCTCGGCCTTCTTCACGGGGTCGTTGCTGGCCTCGCGGGCCACGAGCGTGGTTTTGAAGGTGATGAAGTCCTGGCTCTTGGTTTCGATGTACTCGGTGAAGCGCTGGTCGCCCACTTTGCGGATGTAGCTGTCGGGGTCGTCGCCGTCTGGAAACAACACCACGCGCACGTTCAGGCCGCCTTCGAGCAGCAAATCCGTCCCGCGCAGCGAGGCTTTGATGCCGGCCGCGTCGCCGTCGTAGAGTACCGTCACGTTATCCGAATACCGCTTGATGAGTCGAATCTGGCCCTCGGTGAGCGAGGTGCCGGATGAGGCCACCACGTTTTTAATCCCACCCTGATAAAGGCTTAACACATCGAGGTAGCCTTCCACCAAATAGCAAACCTCCTGCGTCCGAATGGCCTGCCGGGCCTGGAACAGGCCATACAGCACGTCCGACTTATGGTAAATCTCCGACTCGGGCGAGTTCAGGTACTTCGCCATCTTGTCGTCGCGCTTCAGGGTGCGCGCCCCGAAGCCCACCACCCGGCCGCTGATGTTGTGAATCGGGAACATCACGCGGCCCCGGAACCGGTCGTAGCGCCGGCCGGTGTCTTTGCCCTGGTCGTCGGTGCGGATGACGGTGAGGCCGGTTTTTTCGAGGTACTTCTTGTCGAAGCCGGCCGTTTCGGCGGCTTTCATCAGGTCGTCCCAGCTGTCGAGCGAGTAACCCAGTTCGAAGGTCTGGATGGTGCTCAGGTTGAGGCCGCGCTCCTTGAGGTAGCCGTAGCCGATGCTCATGCCCTCCTCGGAATTGAGCAGCAGGCGGTGGAAGTGGTTTTTGGCGAAGTCGGAAACGATGAACTGGGAATCCCGCTCGTTCTGCTCCAGCTGCTGCTGGGGCGTTTTTTCCTCCTCCTGAATCTCGATGGCGTACTTCTTGGCCAAGTATTTCAGGGCCTCCACGTAGCTGGTGCCCTCCACATCCATCACGAACTGCACCACGCCGCCGGCCTTGCCGCAGCCGAAGCATTTATAGAGCGACTTGGCCGGGTTTACGGAGAACGAAGGGGACTTTTCGTTGTGGAACGGGCACGGTGCCCACAGATTCTGGCCCTTGCGCTTGAGCTGCACGAAGTCGCCGACGACTTCCACGATGTCGGCGGTCTGGATGATGTGGTCAACTAATTCTTTGGGGATGCGGGCCATGGGTGGCTATTCGGGGGCAAATGGGGGCGGAAGCGGCTAATAACAGAGCGTCATGCTGAGCGCAGCCGAAGCATCTCGCGTGCCACCACTAACTCAATCGTTCTGCGGTTTTGATTACTACCACACGCGAGATGCTTCGACTACGCTCAGTATGACGTTCTGGTAGTGCGGCAGTACGTGATACAACAAATTTCGCCCTACTTTCTCCTACGTCCTACCTTTGCCCGGAATAAACTCCGCGCAAGATGCCCGCATACCGTCCCGAAGAAATTGAAAAGAAGTGGCAGGCCCACTGGAAAGCGCACAGCACTTTCCGCACCGAGAACCACTCCGATAAGCCCAAGTACTACGTGCTCGACATGTTCCCCTACCCCTCCGGGGCGGGCCTGCACGTGGGGCACCCCCTGGGCTACATTGCCTCCGACATCGTGACGCGGTACAAGCGCCTGCGCGGCTTCAACGTGCTGCATCCCATGGGTTTCGACTCCTTCGGCCTGCCCGCCGAGCAGTACGCCATCCAGACCGGCCAGCACCCGGCGCTCACCACCGAGAAGAACATTGAAACCTACGTGCAGCAGCTCAGCAGCCTCGGTTTCAGCTACGACTGGAGCCGCGAAGTGCGCACGTCGGATGCCTCGTACTACAAGTGGACGCAGTGGATTTTCCTCAAGCTGTTCAACTCCTGGTACAACCTCGACACCGACCGCGCCGAGCCCCTCACCGAGCTCACCGCCCGCTTTGCCGCCAGCGGCAGCGAGGGCATCCGCGCCGCCGGCGACGACGGCGACCGCCTCAGCTTCTCGGCCGGCCAGTGGGCTTTGTTCAGCGAAAAGCAGAAGCTGGCCGCCGTACTCCCCTACCGCCTCGCCTACCAGCAGGATACCTACGTGAACTGGTGCCCCGGCCTGGGCACGGTGCTCTCGAACGATGAGGTGAAGGACGGCTTGAGCGAGCGCGGCGGCTTCCCCGTCGAGCGCCGCCTCATGCCCCAGTGGAACCTGCGCATCACCGCCTACGCCGACCGCCTCCTGCAAGGCCTCGACCAGCTCGACTGGCCCGATGCCGTTAAGGAAATGCAGCGCAACTGGATTGGCAAGAGCATCGGGGCCGAGGTCACCTTCCCGGTGCAGGGCTCCGAAAACGCCCAAATCAAGGTCTACACCACCCGCGTCGACACCATTTACGGGGCCACCTTCCTGGTGCTGGCTCCCGAGCACGAGCTGGTGGACGAGCTCACCACGCCCGGCCAGCGCGCCGCCGTGGACGAGTATATCGCCGCCACCAAGCGCCGCTCGGAGCGCGACCGCATGACCGACGTGAAGGCCGTATCTGGTGTGTTCACCGGCGCGTATGCCCTGAACCCGGTGAACGGAGCCCCCGTGCCCATCTGGCTGGCCGACTACGTGCTGGCCGGCTACGGCACCGGCGCCGTGATGGCCGTGCCCAGCGGCGACCAGCGCGACTACCTCTTCGCCAAGCACTTCAACCTGCCCATCCCCGCCATTTCCGATGCCCAGCAGGGCCTCGACCAGCAGGCCGACCCCACCAAGGAAGGCCACTACATCAACTCCGGCATCATCAACGGCCTTACTTACAAGGAGGCCACGCAGAAGCTTATCGCCTTCCTCGAAGAGAAGGGCTTGGGCAAAGGCAAGGTGAATTTCCGCCAGCGCGACGCTATTTTCGGCCGCCAGCGCTACTGGGGCGAGCCCATTCCGATTTACTACAAGGACGGCACCGCCTACGGCATCGCCGAAAGCGACCTGCCGCTGGTGCTGCCCGAAATCGACGAATACAAGCCCACCGAAACCGGCGAGCCGCCCCTCGGCCGCGCGTCAGATTGGCTCTACAAAGGCAAATACCCCTACGAGCTGAGCACCATGCCCGGCTGGGCGGGCTCGTCGTGGTACTACCTCCGCTACATGGACCCCACCAACGAAGCCCGCTTCGTCTCGGAGGAAGCCGAGCAGTACTGGGGCAGCGTGGACCTCTACATGGGCGGGGCCGAGCACGCGACAGGACACCTGTTGTATGCGCGCTTCTGGTATTTGTTTTTGAAGGATTTGGGCCTCGTCAGCAGCGGCGAGCCGTTCCAGAAACTGATTAATCAGGGGATGATTCTGGGGCGGTCGAACTTCGTGTATCGAGTTAATATGCGTTGGGTTCAAACTGGTCCGACTACTGCCGGACATGAGGCTTTTGAACCGTTACCGTTTAGTCCACCGGTAATCTTAATTTCCAAAAGCAAAAAGGACGCTATTGATGCAGCTCAAGGAATGGCTTTTGAGCATACTGGAGAATTGGCTAAATCAGCTTATCAGCAAATAGGCGCGGTTACGAAGCGTTATTCCGACCAATTCAACGCGAATCATCCAGAAGCAGATTTGGCAGCTTTGGATTTTGAAAGCTTTACTCCGCTTCACGCCGATGTTAATCTAGTAGACAATGACATACTAGATGTTGAAGCTTTCAAGAACTGGCGTGAAGAATACGCTGATGCCGAGTTTATTCTTGAAGACAACGGCACTTATATCTGCGGTACAGAAGTCGAGAAAATGTCGAAGTCGAAATACAATGTTGTTAACCCCAACATTCTAATCGACAAATACGGCGCGGACGCGCTGCGCCTCTACGAAATGTTCCTCGGCCCGCTGGAGCAGTACAAGCCCTGGAACACCAACGGCATCAGCGGCGTGGGCGGCTTCCTCAAGAAGTTCTGGCGCCTCTTCCACCCCGAAGACGGGCCCCTTGCCCTCACCGACGAGCCGGCCACGCCCGCCGAGCTCAAGGTGCTGCACCGCGCCATCCAGAAGGTGCAGGAAGACATCGAGAAGTTCAGCTTCAACACCTCCGTCAGTTTGTTCATGATTACCGTGAACGAACTCACGGCCCTCAAGTGCCACAAGCGCGCTATCCTGGAGCCGCTGGTGCTGCTGGTGTCGCCCTACGCCCCGCACCTCGCCGAGGAGTTGTGGCAGGAACTGGGCCACGAGGCCGGCAGCATCAGCCACGCCGCCTACCCCGAGTTCCGCGAGGAATTCCTGGTGGAGGACACCGTGGTGTACCCGCTGGCCATCAACGGCAAGGTGCGCGAGCAGATGCAGTTTGCCGCCGCCGCCACCGCCGCCGAGATTGAAGCCGCCGTCCTGGCGTCGGATTTCCTGGCCAAGCACGGCGAAGGCAAAGCGGCCAAGAAGGTGATTGTGGTGCCCGGCCGCATGGTGAACGTGGTGGTGTAAATTCGAAAATTAATTCGCCATAAAAAAAGCCCGCTGGTAATTCCAGCGGGCTTTTTTTATGGCGAATTAATCCACTTGAAAAATGCTGGAATTTTATTTTTTAGCATAGCTGGCGGGTGAATGCTGCGGGTATCTTTGTCCGTATTTTATTCACCAACTTTTTTCATGAAAAAACTATTACCCTTTCTCTTGAGTGCCTTCTCCCTGGGTGCTCAAGCCCAAACGGCCCCGGCCTGGACCTGGGCAAAAATGCTCGCCAGCAGCAACCTGACCAGTGCCGGCACCATGACCACCGATGCCGCTGGCAATACCTACCTGGCGGGCAGTTTCAGCCAGCCGCTCACGCTGGCCCCCGGCACGGTCCTCACCACCAGTTCCGGCCAGGATGGTTTCGTGGCCAAGTATGATGCGACGGGCGCGCTGCTGTGGTCGCGGCAGCTGGCCGGTTTTTTCAACGATGGATTTCAGAAAGTCCTGATTGACGGCACCGGCAAAGTGACGCTGGTGGGCATGTCGAGCGATGGGGCGCTGCTGGGCAACACCACGTTTGCCAGCAACAGCTTCGGGCCGGTGGTGGTGCTCACCCAGCTCGATGCCCAGGGGGCGGTGCTTTCCATGACGGAGGTGGGCAGCGGTTCCCCCCTCATCCTGGCCGACCTGGCCCTGGATGCGGCCGGCAACAGCTACATCAGCGGGACGTTTGGCCTCAGTGCCACGTTTGGCAGCTTCACGCTCACCACGCCCGTGGTGGGCACCAGCGTGGCTTTCGACCAGTTTCTGGTCAAAATCTCGCCGCAGGGCACCCCGCTGTGGGCCCAGCAGGGCGGCCGGTCAGCAGCGCCGACCGGCACCGGCACCAATTTTTACTACAGCAGCCTGGCCGTAGAGCCCGGCGGCAACGTGTACCTCACCTGGACCTGCAATGCCAACGCCGCCGGCTTTGGCAACCTAACCATGCCCACCGGCTACGGCGACGCCGACATTGTGGTGGTGAAATACAACCCCCAGGGCACGCCGCAATGGTTGCAGCGGGCCGGCAGCGCCGGCCTCGACTATGCCGGCAACACCGCCCTCGACGCCAGCGGCCGGCTGGTAGTGCCGGGTTTCGTGGCAGGAAACGGCACCTTCGGCAGCCAGGCCCTGACCAGCCCGGCGGGCGTGCCCATCGGCTACGTGTGGGCGCTGACTCCGGCCACCGGAGCCAGCAGCTGGGTGCGCGGCTTGAGCGGCACCGTGGGCGCCGCCTACCGGGGCGTGACGGCCGATGCAGCCGGCAACATCTACGCCGCCGGGCAGTTCAGCGGCCAGGGCACTCTGGGTGCCGCTACGATGGCCAACGCCGGCGGCCTCGATGGGTTGATTGTGAGCTACTCCGCCGCCGGCAACGTGCAGTGGTCGGCTAAAACCGGCGGTGTCGGCGACGAATCGCCGCTGTACGTATCGCTCGATGGCACCAACCGCCTAGCGGTGGCCGGTATCCTGAACGGGGCCGGCTTGTTTGGCACCACCGCCCTCACCGGCCAAAATGCTCCCGTTGGAAATCTTTTCGTGGCTCACCTGGGCACGGTGGTCACGGCCACGCGCGGGGCGCAGCCGGTGGCTCCGCTGGCCCTCTACCCCAACCCCGCCACGGCCACCGAATCGGTCAATTTGCCGCAGTTGCCGGCCGGCACTTCCCTCACCCTCACCGATGCGCTGGGCCGGGTGGTGCGGCAGCCAGCGGGTGCCAGCTTGTTATTGGCGGGCCTGGCAACGGGCGTGTACGTGGTGCAAGCCACGGCTCCCAACGGCCAGCAGTGGACCAATCGCCTCGTGGTGAAGTAAGGCTGTTTATTTCTCCTAATAAAAAAAGGGACTACCGAATTCGGTAGTCCCTTTTTTTTATGGGAAACAATGGGGGCCGGTGTTTATTTTCTGAGGTAGCGTGGCAGCCTCTTTTCACAGGCAAGCAGTAGGTTTGTTATCCAATAATTTCTCGTTTGTAAATGACTAATTTTTCCTGGCTGCATTTCATATTCCTTCGCATCTGGCGACAGGTTTTCGGAGCAATGGCCACCGGGCTGGCGGTGTTGCTGAGTTTTGGCAGCGCCGCCCAGAACCTGAATGCCCCTGACGCCGGACCGCTGCTCACGCCCGAGCAATTCCTGGGCTATAAGCTGGGTGCGCAGTTCACGCCCCACGCCGAGCTGCTACGCTACGTGGCCCACATCACCGCCCACACGCCCGGCCGCATGAAGCTGGTGCGCTACGGCAGCACCTACGAGAAGCGCCCGCTGGAAGTGGTGCAGATTGCCAGCGCGGAAACCTTTGGCCGGCTCGAAGACGTGCGCCATAACAACCTGCGCCTCGCCGGCCTCGAAAGCGGCAGCGCCCAGCGCCAACTGCCCGGCGTGTGCTGGCTAAGCTACAACGTACACGGCAACGAAGCGGTGAGCTCCGAAGCCGTGATGCAGGTGCTCTACGACCTGGCTAACCCGCAGGACCAGCAGATGCAGGACTGGCTAAAAAACACCGTCGTTGTAGTCGACCCCTGCATCAACCCCGACGGCCACGACCGGTACGTGAACTGGTACAACCGCGTGCGCAACCAGTCCATCAACGCTGCCCCCGATTCCTGGGAGCACCATGAGCCCTGGCCCGGTGGCCGCTACAATCACTACTACTTCGACCTGAACCGCGACTGGGCCTGGCAAACCCAGCAGGAAACCCGCCAGCGCATTGCCCTCTACAACCAGTGGCTGCCCGAGGTCCACGCCGATTTCCACGAAATGGGCCCGAACAACACCTACTACTTCTCCCCCGCCGCCAAGCCCTACCACGCCGACCTCACGGCCTGGCAGCGCAAGTTCCAGGGCGTGCTGGGCGACTACAACAAGGTAGCCTTCGACAAGAATAACTGGCTGTACTTCACCCGCGAAGTCTATGACCTCTACGCGCCCACCTACGGCGACACTTGGCCTAGCTTCAACGGTGCCATCGGCATGACCTATGAGCAGGGCGGCGGCGGCCCTGCCGGCGTTGCCTACGCCCGCCTCGACGGCGACACCCTGACGCTGGCCCAGCGCATTGCGCACCACCACGCCGCCAGCCGCGCCACCATCCAGGCCACCGCCGAGCGGCACGATGACCTGGTGCGTGAGTTCCAGAGCTACTTCGCCAACGCCGCCAGCAAGCCCCAGGGCGAGTTCAAAAGCTACGTGATGGCGGCCGGCAACGACCCCGGCCAGCTCCGCGCCTTCACCCAGTACCTCGACCGCAATCAGATTCGCTACGGCTACGCCCCGAAGCGCACCAAAACTCGCGGCTTCAACTACACCACTGGCAAAACCGGCGACGTCACCATTGAGCCCCGTGACGTGGTTATCAGCATGTACCAGCCCAAATCGACGCTGGTGAAGGTGCTGTTTGAGCCAAAATCACAGCTTGAAGATTCTCTTACCTACGACATCACGTCCTGGGCCCTGCCTTACGCCTTCGGTCTGAAATCTTACGCCGTAGCCGGCCGCCTCGACGCCTCAGCCAGCGTGCCCGCCACGGCCAGCGTGAAGGGCAGCGCCGCCACCGCCGACCGTCCCTACGCCTACCTCGCCCGCTGGAATAGCCTGCAGGACGTGCGCTTCCTCAGCCGCCTGCTGCAACAGAAGGTGAAGGTGCGCTACGCCGAAAAAGCCTTCGAGTCAGAAGGCCAGCAGTACGCCCCCGGTACTCTCATCATCACCCGCACCGGCAACGAGGGCCTCGGGGCGCGGTTCGACCAGTTGGTGCGCGCCCAGGCCGACTCGGCCGGCACCACCGTCATGGCCGTGAAATCGGGCTTTTCAACCTCGGGGCGTGATTTGGGCTCCAGTTCGGTACACTTCGTGAAGCAGCCGAACGTGGCCGTAGTGGCCGGCCCCGGCGTGGATGCCACCGCCTTTGGTGAGGTCTGGCACTTCTTCGAGCAGCAGCTTGGCTACCCGCTCACGGTGCTCGGCACCGACTACCTCAGCCGCGTGTCGCTGAATAAGTACGACGTCCTCATCCTGCCCAATGGCGGCTACGCCGACGTGTACAACGACCGCAACCTCGAAAGCCTGAAAGCCTGGGTGCGCGACGGCGGCCGCCTCATCGCCCTCGAAGGTGCGGCCAAATTCCTATCCAGCAAAAAGGACTTCCTGCTAAAACCCAAAACCACCGATTCCACCGCCATTAAAAAAGACCTGAAGGCCAACCCCTACCGCCTGCTACGCCGCTACGGCGACGCCGAGCGCGAGGAAGCCGAAGACGCCGTGCAGGGCAGCATCTACCGCGTGCAACTCGACAATACTCACCCGCTGGCCTTCGGCTACGGCGACACCTACTTCGCCCTGGTGCGCAACCCGCTCAACTACAACTTCCTGGGCAAAGGCGGCTGGAACGTAGGCGTCATCAAAAAGGACAGTTATTCAGCCGGTTTCACCGGCACCAAGGCCCGCAAGGAGCTTGCTGATACGTTTGTAGTCGGCACCCAGGATTTGGGCCGCGGCTCGGTAGTGTATCTGGGTGACAACCCGTTGTTCCGCGCCTTCTGGCAGAGCGGGAAACTGATGTTTGGCAACGCCGTTTTCTTGGTCGGGCAGTAACACACGTAGCTTGGACTCTGCGAGTCCGAGCCGCGAGCAGAGCGAGCATCTCGCGTCTGAATTTATTCGGTTCCAGATGCTCGCTACGCTTGCGGCTCGGACTCGCAGAGTCCAAGCTACATTTCCAGCGTCGCCTTTACGGCCTTCGGCAACGAGGCCCGCACCAGGTCATATGAGTGGTCAATCAACTCGCGCAGTTGACTTTCTGGGGCTCCCGTGCCGATGAGCACCGTGTTCCAATGCTTCTTGTTCATGTGGTAGCCGGGCCGCACGTAGTCGTGCGCTTCGCGTAGCTCCTCGGCGCGCTCGGGGTCGCATTTCAGGTTGATGCTGCCGAATGTGTCGATATCAGTCAGGGCAAACACTTTGCCGCCGACTTTAAACACCAGCGTTTCGGGGCCGAAGGGCGTTTCTTCGGTCACGCCGGCTTTCAGCAGGCAGTAGTCGCGGAAATCCTCAATATTCATCCTACCCTGGACTACAGCACGTAACGGAACAGCATCACCACCAGGCACACCAGAAACATAGCCAAGCTGAGCTTATTGATGAAGTGCATGGTCTTCAGGTTGAAGTTGTTCTTGCGGTTGGGGTCGTTTTTCCGGAAATAGTAGCCGAGGACCGGGCCGAAATTGAAGAGGTTTTTGCCGTTCATATCAAAGCAAGTTTGGGAGTAGCTAAGGTAACACCCGCCGCGCCAGAAAGATTTGCAATGCGGCCGGCTTTCCCTCGTCGTTGAGCATCCTTAAACCTCGAAACGCATGAAGTTTTTTCCGCTCCTGTTGCTGCTGGTGGCCGCTGCGCCCGCCGCCCACGCCCAAAAAGCCCTCTCCGAAACCGAGGCCGTGAAGCAAATCGTCACTGCCTTTTTCGACGGTATGCGGCGCGGCGACAGCACCGCCGTGCGCCGCACGCTGGCCCCGGCGGCGGTATTCCACGGTTTTAGCGGCAAGCCGGGCCAGCCGCCCACGCTGGAAATCGAAGCCATCAACGGCTTCCTGAAAGCCGTGGGCACGCCCCACCCCGAAATATGGGACGAGCGGGTGCAATTCGAGCGGGTGCTAATTGATGCCAATCTGGCCAGCGTGTGGGCTCCCTACGAGTTCTACCTAGGCAGCAAATTCAGCCACTGCGGCTACGACTCGTTCCAGTTGGTGAAGCTAGCCGACGGCTGGAAAATCGCGCATATTATCGATACGCGGCGCAAGGAGAAGTGTAAGTAGCTTATTGATTCAACTATCCGCAGCATGTTAATTATCATCGAATTATGCTCATAATGCGCTGATTGAGGCCACAGAATTCTACGCTAATTTCACTATACTCTTCAACATCGGTAAGACAAATACCTCCGTCGCATTCAAGAATTTCACCAAGTGAAAAAAGCCCTGTTAATTCTAAATCTGCTAATGCCTGCCAATCGGGCGCTTGCGTATTTGCGCGGAAAAAGGACTGGAAATCCGAGAAATAAGCCGGCGAAGGCTGAAGTATTCCCCCGACTATACCCATTGAGTCATCAATAATTTTTGAATCAACTATTCCCAGCTTGATTGAGCCTGCAAAAAGCTGGATTTCCATGCTGAGGAAAATAATTACGCCCCCACCGGCTCGCCCAACACCTCCTTCTCAATCCAGCGCCCGTCCTCGCGCATGAGCTCAATCAGGTCGTCCACGGCTCGTTCCTCGGGCACCGATTTCTTGATGACTTCCTGGCCACGGTAGAGGGAAATTTTGCCCTTGCCCACGCCCACGTAGCCGTAGTCGGCATCGGCCATTTCGCCAGGGCCGTTCACGATGCAGCCCATGATGCCGATTTTGATGCCCTTGAGGTGGTCGGTGCGCTTGCGAATCATGGCCGTGGTTTCCTGCAAATCGAACAGGGTGCGGCCGCAGCTGGGGCAACTGATGTATTCGGTTTTGCTCATGCGGGTGCGGGCCGCCTGCAGGATGCCGAACGAGAGCTGGTTGAGGCCGCTCACCGTATCGAGCCATTCCTCCTGCGAGCGGTTGCTCAGCAGCTCCACGCCCAGCACCACGCCATCGCCCAGGCCATCGATGAGCAGGCCGCCCACGTCGGTGGCCGCGTCGAGCTGGGTTTGCTCCACAGGTTGGTCAGGAAACGAGCGGGCGATGACCACCGGGCAGGTTACTTCGTGCTTCATCAGCTCGAAGAAGGCCCGGCGCAGTTCCGGCATGGCGTGGGCGTTGGTGGTGTGCAGCACCAGCACCACGGTCGTATCCTGCCGCAGCTGTTGTAGCATGGCCGCATCAAGCGCATCGAGGCTGATGAGCAGGAAATTGAGCTGCGGATGCCGCGGCCCATCCTCCACGTAGCGGTCGGCGGTGAGCACCGGGAAGTGGTGCGGGCGGCTGCCCGCATCGCGCCAGGCCGAGTACGTCACGATTTCCTTGAGACCGTTGGGGAGCATAAACGGCACCGGACGTTCGCCGCTGAACACGTAGTCGGCCCCGTGGTCGGCCATCTGAAACTTGTCCAGAAACGGCGAATACAAATGGCCCACGGCGCTCAGGTCGGCATACTCCACGCGGGGCAGGCGGGCAATGCTCACGATGACGCGCGGCACATTCTGCCCTCCAAAATTGGCCACCTCGTGCGTGTGGCGGCGGAAATACTGGAACGGATTTATCGGCACCTCCCCTTCCAGCGGCTTAATGGGCTGGGCCTGCGCGGCGCGGCCGATGTAGCGGTCAATCAGCATGCGGGCCACCGGGGCTTCGGCCTCGGGCGCTTCGGTGAGCGACACGCGGACGGTATCGCCGAGGCCATCTTCCAGAAGGGTGCCGATGCCCACGGCACTCTTGATGCGGCCGTCTTCGGCCTCGCCGGCTTCGGTCACGCCCAGGTGCAGCGGGTAGGGTTGCAGGCCTTCCTCATCGAGCTTCTGCACCAGCAGGCGGTAGGCCTGCACCATCACCTGGGTGTTGCTGGCTTTCATGCTTAGCACCACGTCGTAGTAGTTTTCTTCCTCGCAGAGGCGCAGGAATTCCAGCGCCGACTCCACCATGCCGAGCGGGGTGTCGCCGTAGCGGCTCAGAATGCGGTCACTCAGCGAGCCGTGGTTGGTGCCGATGCGCATGGCCGTGCCGTGCTGCTTGCAAATCTGGACCAGCGGCCGGAACCGCTCGCGGATGCGTTCAACCTCGGCCGCGTAGGTGGCATCGGTGTATTCAATCTCCTCAAATTTCTTTTTATCGGCATAGTTACCGGGATTCACGCGCACTTTCTCCACGATGCGGGCGGCCAGCTCGGCGGCATTGGGCGTGAAGTGGATGTCGGCGATGAGGGGCACGTTGCAGCCGCGCTTGCGCAGCTCTTTCTTGATTTCCAGCAGGTTCTGGGCCTCCTTCATGCTGGGCGCGGTAATGCGCACGTATTCGCAGCCGGCTTCCACCATGCGCAGCGTCTGCTCCACCGAGCCCATGGTGTCCATCGTATCCACGGTGGTCATGCTCTGCACGCGAATGGGGTAGTCGCCGCCCATCGGCACGCCGCCAATGTTGACCACGCGCGATACGCGGCGCTTGTATTCGGTGAGGCTGGGGCAATACGTCTTATTCATGAGGCAAAAACTAGGGTCGGCAGGCGAAAGTTGCGCGGTAGCGCAAAGGTAAAGCGGTAACGGGCGGCCGCGTGGCGCACATGCGCAATGTCGGGGAGCGGAAGAAGCTTGCGAGCCGGCCTGATTTCCGTTTGAAGCGTTGGCCGCCATCGCCCCAGACGGCCGCCGGGCCTGCCTCAACGGTAAGCAGATTTAGCTCCTAACGTTTTTCATATTAGGTATTTGCAGATAATCCACCCCCAACCGCAGCGCAAAAAACGGGTATATAGTAAAATGCAGCGAGCTGCCTGCTGAGCTGTTCCCGTTCCATTGGTGCGCATCAACATGGAAACCGAGGCTTCCACTACGCCGCCCGCGCCGACCTACTGGCTCACGCGCTTCGTCATTTTGCGCCTATTGGGCTCATTGTATGCGGTGGCATTTCTGGTGGCCATCAATCAGATTGTGCCGCTAATTGGGGAACATGGGCTGCTGCCGGTGGGGCTTTTTCTGAAGCGAGCAAGCGTAGTGCTGGGGTCGGCGGGTGCGGGCTTTGTGCGGCTGCCGTCCATTTTCTGGCTCGGCCATTCCGATGCGGCTTTGCTGACGGCGGCTTGGCTGGGATTCGGGCTTTCCTGCATTGTCGCGGCCGGCTATGCCAACGCGCTGCTACTGGCGGTGCTGTGGGGGCTGTACATGTCCTTCGTGCACGTGGGGCAGGAATGGTATAGCTACGGCTGGGAAATTCAGCTGACCGAAACCGGGTTTCTGGCCATTTTTCTGTGCCCTTTGCTCGATGGGCGGCCTTTTCCGAAGTATGCTCCACCCATGCCCATCATCGTGCTGTTTCGCTGGGTGGTGGTGCGCGTCATGCTCGGGGCCGGGCTCATCAAGGTGCGCGGCGATGACGTCTGGCGCAACAGCACCGCGCTTTACTACCACTTCGAAACCCAGCCCATACCCGGCCCGCTGAGCCGGTGGTTCCACTTTTTGCCACGCGCGGCCCTGCGACTGGGCGTGTGGTTCAACTGGCTGGCCGAGTTGCTGGCACCCTGTTTTGCTTTCGGACCGCGCGTGGCCCGGCATGCGGCTGGCGTAGTCATGATACTGTTTCAGACAACCCTAATTCTGAGCGGCAACCTGTCATTTTTGAACTGGCTGACCATCGTGCCGGCCCTCGCTTGTTTCGACGACGGCTTCTGGGCCAAGTTGCTGCCCCAGCCGCTGGTACGCCGGGCTGCGGCTGCGGCGGCGCAGGCCGAGGAATCGCGCCCCATGCGCACCACGGCCTGGGTGGTCACGGCGATTGTCACCCTGCTCAGCATCCGGCCGGCGCTGAACATGGTTTCGCCGGGCCAAATCATGAACACCTCTTTCGACCCGCTGGATTTGGTGAACACCTACGGAGCCTTCGGCACAGTGGGCCGGGAGCGGCTGAACGTGGTATTTGAAGGCACCCGCGACACCATTCCCAACGACAGCGCCACCTGGCAGCCCTACCCCTACAAAGGCCTCCCTGTGGCCCTTGACCAACGCCCGCCCCAAATCGCGCCCTACCAACTGCGGCTCGACTGGCAGATGTGGTTTGCCGCTATGGCCTCGCCTGCCGATTATCCTTGGACGGTAAATCTGGTGTCGAAACTCCTGCACAACGACCCCAACGCGGTCAGTTTATTTGCCCGCAACCCGTTTCCCGGCCAGCCGCCGCGCTATATTCGGGCCGTGCGGTACCGCTACAAGTTTGCCCGGCCCGATAACCCGCAGGGCCAGTGGTGGCAGCGGGAACGGGTTGATATGTGGCTGGTGCCGCTGTCGGCCGATGACCCGCGTTTGGTTGAGTTCCTGCGACGGTCGGGCTGGGGACCTTAAGCCGGGAAACCTCTCGCTCCTTTGCCTCAAACCCAATCCCGTACTGCATGAGCACGCCCACCTATGATGCCGTCGTCGTCGGTTCCGGCCCCAACGGGCTGGCGGCGGCCATCGTGCTACAGCAAGCGGGGTTGTCGGTATTGCTGCTCGAAGGCAAAAAGAAAATCGGCGGCGGCCTGCGCACGGCCGAACTGACGCTGCCCGGTTTTCACCACGATATCTGCTCGGCCATTCACCCGCTGGCGGCGGCTTCGCCCTTTTTTCAGACGCTGCCGCTGGCGCGCTACGGGCTCAAGTACATTACGCCGCCCGTGGCCGCCGCGCACCCGTTCGACGACGGCACTGCTGCCATTGCGGCTTCTCTGACCGATACCGCCCGTAGCCTCGGCTCTGATGCCGCTGCTTATGAGCGCCTGCTCGGCCCGTTTGTAGCCCAGTGGCCCAACATTGCCAACGACGTGCTGGCCCCGCTGCATTTCCCCCGGCACCCGCTCGATATGGCTCGTTTTGGCCTCTCGGCGCTGCTACCGGCCACGATGCTGGCGCGACGCTTCACGGGTGAAAAAGCCAAAGGCTTGCTGGCCGGCATGGCCGCCCACGCCATCCAGCCATTGAGCAACCTGACCACTTCCGCCATTGCGTTGGTGCTGCTGATTGCGGCCCACCGCGGCGGCTGGCCAATGCCCAAAGGCGGCTCCCAAGCAATTGCCGATGCGCTGGTGGCGCATTTCGTGGCCCTGGGCGGACGGGTTGAAACCGGCACGTCTGTGCGTTCACTGGCGCAGCTGCCGTCGGCGCGGGCCGTGCTTTTTGATGTGACCCCAGCGCAGCTGCTTCAGATTGCCGGGCATAGCCTGTCGAGTATTTACCAGTGGCAGTTGCGGCGCTACCGCTACGGCATGGGGGTCTTCAAAATCGACTGGGCACTGGCCGAACCAATTCCCTTCACCGCGCCTGAATGTGCCCGGGCCGGCACTATCCATTTGGGCAATACGCTGGCCGAAATCGCCGCCAGCGAACAAGCCACCTCACGCGGCCAGCACTCAGAAAAGCCCTTTGTGCTGCTGGCCCAGCAAAGCCTCTTCGACGCCACTCGCGCTCCGGCCGGGCGGCACACCGCCTGGGCCTACTGCCACGTCCCCAACGGCTCGCGCCAGAACATGACCGCCGCCATCGAGCGCCAAGTCGAACGCTTTGCACCCGGCTTTCGGGAGCGCATTCTGGCCCGCCACACTTTCGACACCGCCCAGATGGAGGAATACAACCCCAACTATGTGGGCGGCGACATCAACGGCGGACGATTGGACATCAGCCAGTTATTCACGCGCCCGGCGCTACGGGCATCGCCCTACCGCACCTCGCAACGCGGGCTATATTTGTGTTCCTCGGCCACACCACCCGGCGGGGGCGTGCACGGCATGTGCGGCTATTACGCCGCCCGCCGCGCCCTGCGCGATGTATTTCGGCTGCCCGCGCCGCCGCTGTATGGGGCGTAAATCAGGGCCGGGCGCAACTTCCGGCCGCACTTGCCTGTCTGTGGAGGAACGCCCCCGCTGCTCATATTTAATGCGTCTGATAAAAATCCTTGTTCTGGGCGGCAGCTTGCTCTGCTCCGCCTCTGCATTTGCCCAGCAGATAACTGTCATCCGATTTCCGGAGCTGCAAAAGCGCCTGGCACGGCCTACGGACACGACCTACGTGGTGAATTTCTGGGCTACCTGGTGCGCGCCCTGTGTGAAAGAATTGCCCAATTTCGAGCAGCTGCGCGTGGCTAATGCTACCAAAAAAGTAAAAATCCTGCTCGTAAGCTTGGACTACGCTTCGCAACTCGACAAGAAGGTGAAACCCTTCGTGAAGCAGCGCGGCCTGAAATCGGAGGTGCTGCTACTGAACGAGCCCGACCCCAACGAATGGATTTCCAAAGTGGACGTCAAATGGTCAGGTGCGCTACCCTTTACCCTGATTTTCAACAACAAGACCAAACGCCGCGCCACCTTCGAGCGCGAGCTGTCAGCCGCCGAGCTCCAGGCAGCCCTGAAAAACATTCAGCAATAACTATCTTTAAAGAACACCCCGCAATCTCTTTGAGCCATGAAAAAAGCCCTGACATTCCTCGCCCTCTGCTTCATATTACTGAGCAGCTTCGTGTTGCGCCCACTGGCCGACGGATACAAAGTCGGAGATAAAGCCGCCGATTTCAAGCTAAAAAACATCGACGGCAAAATGGTGTCGCTGGCTGATAACAAAGCTGCCAAAGGCTACATTGTGGTATTCACCTGCAACACCTGCCCTTTCGCCAAAGCCTACGAAAGCCGCATCATCGACTTGAACACCAAATATGCGCCGCTGGGCTACCCCGTGGTAGCCATCAACCCCAACGACCCGGCCGTGGCCCCCAGCGACTCCTACGCTGCCATGCAAAGCAAGAAATACGCCTTCCCCTACCTGCAGGACGAGTCGCAGCAAGTGGCCAAAACCTACGGTGCCACGCGCACGCCGCACCTCTTCGTGCTCACCCGTAAGGGGACGGATTTTGTGGTGTCCTACATCGGGGCCATCGACGATAATTCGGAAGACGCTAAACTGGCGAAAACCAAGTACGTGGAAAATGCCATGACGGAAATTCTGGCCGTCAAGCCCGCCACTACCAGCGAAACCAAGGCCATCGGCTGCGGCATTAAATGGAAGCGGGCGTAAGCGTTTAGCTTTTCATTAAAGCAAAAAGGCCCGTTCCAAACGATATGGAACGGGCCTTTTTGCTTGAACTACACACCTACTTCCAGCACAATTTTGCCGATATGGGCACTGCTTTCCATTAATTCATGCGCAGCAGCAGCCTCCGCAAGCGGAAAAGTTTTGTAGATAACCGGCCGGAACTTGCCGGCCGCAATCAGCGGCCACACGTGCTGCTCGACGGCTGCTGCCAGCGCGGCTTTAAATTCGGCTGAGCGGGGCCGCAGCGTGCTGCCCGTGATGCTCAGCCGCCGCCGCATCACCTCCAGCGCGTTGAATTCGCCCTTGCCGCCTTGCATGGCATTCACGAACACCAAGCGGCCGTCGTCCTTCAGCAGGCGCAGGTTTTTGGCGATGTAGTCGCCGCCAATCATGTCGAGAATCACATCGACGCCGGCCTCGTTCAGTACCGCCTCAAAATCCTGGGTTTTGTAGTTGATGGCCCAGTCGGCCCCCAGCTCCAGACAAGCCGAGCATTTGGCATCATCGCCGGCCGTGATGGCCACGTGGCTGCCCAACGCCCGCGCCAGCTGAATGGCCGTGGTGCCAATGCCGCTGCTGCCGCCGTGCACCAGCAGCGTTTCGCCGGGCTGCAGGCCGCCGCGCTGAAACACGTTGTGCCACACTGTAAACACGGTTTCGGGCAGCGCAGCGGCCTCTACCATGCTCAGGCCGGCGGGCACGGGCAGGCAGTGGCGAGCATCCACCACGGCGTATTCGGCATAGCCACCAGCGGGCAGCAGGGCGCACACGGCATCGCCGGGCTGCCAGCGGGTCACATCGGCCCCACTGGATTCTATGGTGCCGGCTATTTCCAGGCCGGGCACCAAGCCGGTTACGTCGCCGCTACCGGCATACTTGCCCTGGCGCATCAGTACATCCGGCCGGTTTACACCGGCGGCGTGCACGCGGATGAGCACTTCGTGCGCCGCTGGCTGCGGCTTGGACTGCTGTTGCAAGTGGAGAACTTCCGGCCCGCCGGGCTGCTGGATAACGATGGCATTCATAGGAAACAGGAAAATGGGCGACCCAAGCGGGTCAACGGATAAGCAGATGATACCGCTACTAACGCAAAACGGCTCCGAAGAGCCGTTTTGAACAATGCTTATTCGCTAAAGCCTATTTGCCCGCCGCTTCGCGCAGTTGTTTTACTTCCCGCTCCAAATCCAGCGTGCGGAACATTACCTTGGCTTCGAGGTCCGAGTACGCGGCTTCGAGCTGGTCACGCATCTGGCGCTGCTCCTGGATGTCGGTGCAGGTGCCAAACCAGGCGATAATCTCGCCATTCTCGCCCCGGCGCGGCAGGGCTTGGCCCAGAAACCAGCGGTACGAGCCATCCTTGGCTTTGAAGCGGTATTCGATATTGTAGTTATCGCCGGTGGCCAGCGAGTGGCCCCATACGTCACGGGCGCGGGCACGGTCGTCGGGGTGCAGCAGGTTGTTCCACATATCCGGCCCCACGCTGTCGGCCAGCACATAGCCCGTGAAATTGGTCCAGCGCTGGTTGAAATAGGTGTGAAACCCATTCTGGTCAGTAATCCAGACCAATTGCGGAATCATATCGGCCAGGAAAGTGAACTGCTCAGGCCCTACGAGCCCATTCTGGGCGATGGCGGGCAACGGGGTAACTTCTTGCGGTGTGCTCACGAATCAGAAAAGCTTAAAAACCGAAATAAAAGTACGCTTAGGCGCGGTCGAGCTGCATTTCCATGCCCGACGCGAAATACAGATTCAATTGACTGCGCAAGCCATCGGCCGAGCGGCGCATGCGTGTGACCAAGGCGCGGGTAGCCTCGTTGGGCAGCTCGAAGTTGAGGTAGGGCCGGTTCATGAGCTCGTCGCGCATCACAGCCCAGTTGCCGGTTTGGCTGGGGCCGGGCGGCGTGGGCTTGGCCTCTACCTTACCCGGCCGGAGCACCAGCCGGTCGGCCAGTGCCAGTGGACTAGCGGGGTCATTGTGGTTCAGCACCCGGCTGGCCACCTGCCATTCCCCGCCGAAATAGTCATCGGGCAGATGTTGTAAATTTATATCCAGCAGCAAATCAGACATACAGAAGAAAAAGCGCCACCCTTAGGTGGAAAATTAACAAGCAAATGGCAGATGGGTTACCACATTTTTGGGCCAATCCCCAATTTTCAGTAGTTCCCGCAAACCATTGCTTACCGCAGCGCCTAACCCCTTTGGGCGTTGCTGCGTTCCTTACGCAGCCCATTAGGGCCGATATTCGTTGCAATCCATGAAAAAACCACGCTTCCTGCCCACCCTTCTCGGTGCCGCCCGCTTCACCGGCCTCGCGGCCTGGCAAACAGGCCGCCTGTTTCGCCAGCTGGCCGGCCGTGCCCTCGACAGCGTGCAGGACGTGCTCCGGGCCGAAGTAGAGAAAGGCAACCTCAAGCTGGTCGCCGATTTCCTGGCCGATAAAGCGCTGCCCGCCGCACGCGTCCTGCTCATCGAGCAAATGACCGTGCGTCTGCTGCTCCGCCTGGGCTTGCGCGGTGCGCTGGCCTCCAACGTGGTGGGCTGGGTGCTGCCCTTCGTGATTGAAAAGCTGATTGTCGTGGGCAACAAAAGCGGCTTGTTTGATAAGCTAAAGGCCAATCCCACAGTCAGCGACGCCTTGGAAAAGCTAGACGAGCTGCGCAGTGCTACCTGGAAAATGCTGGTACCCGACCCTGGCAGCAGCGCCGAAGTAGTGGTTGATGAAGCCGAAGATGCCCTAACGCCCCGCCTGCCCTTGCTACTAGCCGCACCCGCGCCTAAAGCCAGAAAAACCGCCAAGCCTCGTCAGGCAGACACAATTCCAGAATAAGTCAAAAGCAAACCCCACTGCAAACGATTGCGGCCGCTTACCAAAAAAAGCCATCTCACCCGAGATGGCTCTTTCAAAACCGGGGCGCGGCGAGAATTCCCACCCAACACCGGACCCGATTCCGTCCGCTGACGAATTACCGGCTGAACAATAGTTCGCGGTACTTCACCAGAGGCCAGTCCTCGTCGGCCACCATCTGCTCCAGTTTATCAACGGCGCGGCGGATGGGGTCGAATTTTGGTTTTACTTCTTCGCAGTACGCTACGGCCAGGGCGCGGGCGTCTCCGATTTTGTTAGCTTTTTTACGCGCCTCCGTCATGGCGTCGGCGTTGGTTTTGATGGTCGAAACGTAGCGGGAAATGGCTTTAATCATTTCCAGCGTTACCTGGCTGTGCTCGTCGTCGAGGCCGAGCTCGCGCAGGCCGCGCACGTTGTTCACCAGCTTGGTCTGATACGAAAGCGCGGTCGGGATGATGTGGTTGATGGCCAAATCGCCCATTACGCGGCTTTCAATCTGGATTTTCTTCATGTACTCCTCCAGCAAAATCTCGTGGCGGGCGTGCAGCTCAATTTCCGAGAAGATGCCGTGACGGGCAAACAGGTCAGCCGCATCATCGCGAACAAGAGCATCCAAGGCCTGGGGCGTGGTGGCAATGTTGCTGAGGCCACGCTTTTCGGCTTCTTCTTTCCATTCGTCGGAGTAGCCGTTGCCCTCGAAACGAATATTCTTCGAAGATATTACATACTCGCGGAGAATTTCCACGATGGCCACTTCTTTTTTCTTGCCCTGCTCGATGAGGCTGTCAACCGACTCCTTGAAGTCGATGAGCTGGTCGGCAACGATGGTGTTGAGTACCGTCATGGCCGAGGAGCAGTTGGCCGACGAACCCACGGCACGCAGCTCGAACTTGTTGCCGGTGAAGGCGAAGGGCGAGGTACGGTTGCGGTCGGTGTTGTCGAGCAGGATGGCTGGAATCTTGTCGATGCCCAGCTTCAGGTAAATGTTGTCGCCTTTGTCAAGCGGCAGCTTGGCGGTGCGCTCCAACTCGTCGAGCACGCCGTCCAGCATCGAACCCAGGAACACCGACATGATGGCCGGCGGGGCCTCGTTGGCACCCAGACGGTGGTCGTTGCTGGCCGAGGCGATGCTCGAACGCAGCAAATCAGCGTAGCGGTGCACCGCTTTGATGGTGGTGATGAGGAAGGCCAAGAATTGCAGGTTCTCCTTGGGACGACGGCCGGGGGCGAGCAGGTTTACACCGGTGTCGGTGCTCATTGCCCAGTTGTTGTGCTTGCCGCTACCGTTCACGCCGGCGAAGGGCTTCTCGTGCAGCAGCACTTTGAAGTTGTGACGCTCGCCTACGCGGGCCATCACGTCCATCAGCAACTGGTTGTGGTCAACGGCCAAGTTAGCGTCCTCAAACGTGGGGGCACACTCAAACTGGTTGGGAGCCACCTCGTTGTGACGGGTGCGCAACGGAATACCGAGCAGGTTAGCTTCTTCCTCAAACTCCAGCATGAAGCCGTGCACACGGGCCGGAATCGAGCCGAAATAATGGTCATCGAGCTGCTGGCCTTTGGCCGGCGTGTGCCCAAACAGGGTACGGCCGGTCATCACCAGGTCGGGGCGGGCGTCGTACAGCGCCTTGTCAACCAGGAAATACTCCTGCTCGATGCCGAGCGTGGTGTTCACGCGGCTCACGTCTTTGTCGAAGTAGTGGCAAACGTCGAGGGCCGACTTTTCCAGCAGGGCCAGCGACTTCAGCAGCGGGGCTTTGTAGTCGAGGGCTTCGCCGGTGTAAGCCACGAAAATCGTGGGGATGCACAGCGTTTTGGCACCTACGGTTTCGATGATGAAGGCGGGCGAAGTGGGGTCCCAGGCGGTGTAGCCACGGGCCTCGAAGGTGTTACGGATGCCGCCGTTGGGGAACGACGAGGCATCGGGCTCCTGCTGCACGAGGGCCGAACCTTTGAAGTTTTCAATTGGCCGACCGTCGGAGTTCAGGTCGAAGAACGAGTCGTGCTTTTCAGCGGTGGCGCCGGTCAGGGGCTGGAACCAGTGGGTGTAGTGGGTAGCACCCTTGGCCATGGCCCAGGTTTTCATGGCCGAGGCCACGGCGTCGGCCACGTTGCGCTCCACGGTAGCGCCCTGCTTGATGGCGGCCTGGAGCTTTTTGAAATAATCGCCGGGCATGGTGGCCCGCATGGCTTCCAGATTGAACACGCTTTGCCCAAAGCTGTCGGAGCGACGGGCGGCGGCGGGCTCCACGGTAATGGGGCGGCGCAGATTAACGAGTTCTAAAGCTTTAAAGCGGAGGATGGCCATAAGAATTGACTACCAAACGGGGAAAGAGTGAAGCGGATGAGTTCGTATTCTGAGGGCAAAGATAAAACATGAATCACAAATCATAGCGAGTCGCCCTGAATTCTTAAGTCTTTTTCTCGTTTTGCGCCTCTTTTTACTGTTACACCCTTTCATTTTTGCCCTCTTTTCGAAAATTAAGCCGGCTTCCTAGTTGAGCTTGTTAGGAGACTAATGTTTTTGGGGCGCAACGGTGGCGTCTATCTTTAGGGCGTGAAAAACCGCTTTGCGTTCCAGCCGCGCTACTTTTTTTTCTGGCTGGTGTTTTTTGAGCTATGCCGGGGCCTTTTTCTGGGATATCAGCACAAGGCAACGGCTCAGTTGTCGGTGGCGCAGGTGCTGGGTAGTCTGGGACATGGCCTGCGGCTGGATGCTTCGGCGGCGGCTTATGTGTGCCTGATTCCTTTTCTCCTATTTGTGATTGGCAGCCTATTTCCCCGGTTCCACTTGCAGCGGCTGCTAACGGGCTATTCGGCCATCATCGGCATCGTGCTGGCGGTGCTAGTCACGGCTGACCTGGAGCTGTACCGTGCGTGGGGCTTCCGGCTCGATGACACGCCTATCCAGTACCTGAATTCGCCGCAGGAAATGGCGGCCTCGGCCGGCAGCGCGCCCATTGCCCTGCTGGTGCTGCTGCTGCTGGGCCTGGTGGGCGCGGGCACCTACCTATATAAGGTAATGGTGGGACGGCTTGCGCCACTGCCGGCGTGGTTTGGGCGCGGGCGGGCGGCGCTGGCCAGCCTGCTCTACGCCGCGCTGCTGGTAGTGCCGCTGCGCGGAGGCACCCAGCAGATTCCGGTGAACCAAAGCGACGTGTATTTCTCCAACGTGGCCTTTGCCAACCACGCGGCCCTCAATGCGCCGTGGAACATGATAAGCGCGCTGGTGCTGCGGGCGGCCGAGCAGCCCATCCAGCCCTTCATGCCCGACAGCACGGCCCGCCGTCTGGTGGCAGGACTGTACCCACTGGCTGTGGGTGCGCCGGCCCGGCCCGATTCGTCGGCGCTGGTGCTGAGCGAAGCGCGGCCCAACGTGCTGTTCATCATTCTCGAAAGCTTCACTTCGAAGTTTGTGGGCAGCGTGGGCGGCGAAAAGGGCGTGACGCCCACCCTCGACAGCCTGGCCCGAACCGGGATTCTGTTCAACAACATCTTCGCGGCCGGCGACCGCAGCCAGAAGGGCCTGGTTTCGCTGCTTTCGGGCTACCCCAATCAGCCTACTACCAGCATCATCAAGTTCCCCCGCAAAACGGAGCGCCTCCCTCATTTGGGCCGGTCGCTGGCGGCGGTGGGCTACCGCTCGCACTATTATTATGGGGGTGAGCTGGCGTTTGCCAACATGAGAAGCTACCTGCAAGCGGGTGGCTACGAGAAATTTACGGAGCGAAATGATTTTGCTGCGGCCGACCAGAACTCGAAGTGGGGGGCACATGATGGGGTGCTGTTCAACCGTATTCTGGGCGACCTGCGCCAGCAGCAGCAGCCGTTCTTCGTCACGGCCTTCACGCTCAGCAGTCACGAGCCTTTTGAGGTGCCGATGAAACCGCATTTCCGCGGCACCGATGAGGTGGCGCTGTTCCGCAATTCCGTTTATTATACGGATTATACGCTGGGCAAATTTCTAAAAGAGGCCAAAAAGCAGCCCTGGTACGCCCATACCCTAATCGTTCTGGTGGCCGACCATGGCCACCAACAGCCCGGCAACTCCTCAAACCAAAGCCCCGACAAATTCCGGATTCCGCTGTTGCTGGCCGGCGGCGCGTTGCGGCCCGAAGCCCGGGGCCGGGTGGTGAGCGCCCTGGGTTCGCAAACGGACGTGGCCACTACGCTGCTGCACCAGTTGCAGCTGCCGGCCACCGCCTTCGTCTGGAGCCGCGACCTGCTGGCTCCGCACAACCCGCCCTTTGTGTATTACTGCTTTAATAACGGTTTCGGGGCTGTTTCGCCTCAAGGCACCATCACCTTTGATAACGTGGGCAGCCACGTTATCGACCGCGACGCCGGCACCCCCGACAGCCAGTTGAAACTGGGCCAGGCCATGGAGCAGGTATCAATGGAAGACTTTGCGCACAAGTAGAACGCGCCCGGGCCGTACCTTTGCGGGACTATGCCTACCCCCCAATCCGTTGCTTTTTATACCCTCGGCTGCAAGCTGAACTTCTCCGAAACATCGGCTATCGGCCGGCAGTTTGAGGAAAAAGGCTTCCAGAAAATCCCTTTTGAGGCCGGGGCCGACCTCTATGTTATCAATACCTGCTCGGTGACAGACCACGCCGACCGCAAGTGCCGCAAGGTGGTGCAGCAGGCCCTGAAGCACAATCCGGATGCGTTTGTGGCCATCGTGGGCTGCTACGCGCAGCTTAAGCCGCAGGAAATCGCGGCCATTCCCGGCGTGAGCGCCGTGCTGGGTGCGGCCGAGAAGTTTATGCTCGTGGATATCCTGGCCGATTTCAAGAAGCCCGCCGTCGGGCAGCCCGGCGCGGTGCACGCCTCGCCCATCTCGGAAGCCACCGAATTTGTGGCCGCGCACTCCTTCGGTGACCGCACCCGCACCTTCCTCAAAGTGCAGGACGGCTGCGACTATTCCTGCTCGTTCTGCACCATCCCGCTGGCGCGGGGCGGCAGCCGCTCGGGCAGCGTAGCCAGCGTGGTGGAGCGCGTGGAGAAACTGGCCGAAACCGGTGTAAAGGAAATCGTGCTCACCGGCGTCAATCTTGGCGATTTCGGCCTGCAAGGCCCCGAGCGCGAGCGCCGCGAAGATTTCACCCAACTGGTACAGGCATTGGACCAGGTAGCCGGCATCCGCCGCTTCCGCATCAGCAGCTGCGAGCCCAATCTTCTCACCGATGAGATTCTGACCACCGTGGCCGCGTCGGAACGATTCATGCCGCACTTCCACATCCCGCTGCAAAGCGGCTCGGATAAAATTCTGGGCCTGATGCGCCGCCGCTACCGCCGGGCGCTCTACGCCCAGCGCGTGGCCCGCATCAAGGAACTCATGCCGCACGCCTGCATCGGCGTCGATGTCATCGTGGGCTTTCCCGGCGAAACGGACGCGGATTTTTTAGACACCTATAATTTTCTGAACGAGCTGCCCATTAGCTATCTGCACGTTTTTCCGTACTCGGAGCGGGCCGATACGCTGGCTCCCACCCTGCCCGGCCGCGTGCAGGACCGGGTGCGGCACGAGCGCACCACCCAGCTGCGCAGCCTTTCGGAGAAGAAAAAGCGGTTTTTCTACGAAGAACACCTCGGCCTCGAAACCGAAGTGCTGTTTGAAGACGACGTGACCAATGGCCAAATGGAGGGCTTCACGCCCAACTACATCCGCGTAGCCGCGAAATACGACCCGCTGCTGGTGGGCGAAATGAAGCCGCTGCGCCTCACAAGCGTGAATGCTGCCGGGCTGATGGAGGCCGAAGAAATGGGCATATTCGCCTAATCCCCGGACCATGGATTCGCTCAAATTTTTCGGATTTCCCGGATTTTGTGAACGGTACACACAGTTAAGAACCAAACGTCGCTTAAAAAGTAAAAAGGCCACTTTCGGAGTGGACTTTTTACTTTTTATCTGATATAAAGTCGTCGACAAAATCCGGGGAATCCGAAAAATCCGAGCGAATCCGTGGTCCGGGGATTAGACCATGCTCTGCCGGGCCATAGCCAGCATTTCGCGCAGCATCTGTTGCTGCTCCAGCAGGTGCTGGTTGCGCATTTCGGAAAGGGCCAACTGGTGCTGCAAGTGCTGAGCGTGCAGAGCAGCAGCCACATAAACTTCAGGCGAGGGCGTGCTTGGAGGCAATATTGCCGGGGCGGATATGGGCTGAGACTGTGCGGCAGCCGCCATCGGTACGGGCTCCGGCATCTGTGGCACGCTCGGTGCGGCCGGGGCTTGAGCAGTCGGCGTAACGGGTGTAACCTGGGCTTCGGGAGTAGCAGGTGCTTCAATTGCGACGGGCGTTTCAACTACAGCGGGGGTAGCTGAAACCGGCGCGGACTGGGGCATTTCAATCTCAGTGGGTGCTGACGCCCCAACGGCGCGCACGGGCTGATTGGCCGCGGCAGCTAGCGCCAACGTAGCCGCAATTTCGGCGGGCTGGAGCCGGGAGCCGGCCACGCCCGGCCCGGCCCGGCGGGCAGCGTGAACTTCCACATCGGATAAATCGATGGGTTCAAGCGGCGCTTCCGGTGAGATTGCGGCGGGTGGTGCGACGGCTTTAGGGGCATGTTCGCCGCTCACCAGCATGGGGCCCCGGCCCAGCAAAAGCCAGTCTCTGGACACATTTGGATAAATCTCAAATACTTTGCACAGCAGGTCGTAGCCGGGCTTGTTGCGGCCGTCGATGAGGTGCTGAACAACGCTGGCCGTCTTGCCCAGGGAGATGGCAAAGCTGTTTTTGGTCAACCCAAACTGCTGAATGAGTTGCGCAAAGCGCTGGTCGATAGGAACGGAAACGGGCACAGCCATACACTTACACAAATGAGTAGTTGTGCAAATGTATAACATTCGGCCATGTTTACTTTAGTTTGACCTGCGTGGCTTTTGCAGCTACTGGCACCAGCAGCCCGCGCGGCTGGACCCGGGCGTATGGAAAATGATAGGTGTTGTCGGGCTCGAAATTCAGGATGACGTGCGGCAGCATCCGTTCGTAGTACAGCCGCACCTCGTGCGGCGTGAGAGCAAAGCTTTCTAAATCCGGTTCGGAAGCGCGGGCTTCTTCGGCGGGCCCAGCGTCTGACTGAAATCGCACGCGCTTAGCGGTCCAATCCCAGCTGAAACGCTCGGCCACGGTAGTAATGACGGCTGAATCTGCTTCGTTGCCCATACCGGCCAGGGTTTCGCCAAAGCGGCGGCTGATGGCACCGTGCATCCGGCGCGTCAGTTGCGCGGGCGGGTCGGCTAAGAGGTCGGCCAGGGCCAGCTGACGGCCAGTGCGCAGGTCGAAGGTGACGTGCAGGGCCTGCTCCCACGAATAGGCCCCAGTGAATTCCTGCGAGTATTCTATGGATAGCAGACCTTGCTGATTTAGCAGCACGCTATAGTCACAGCCCGTCAGGCCCTGCCCGACCGTCTGCCAGCCCCGGCCGCCTTCCGCATCGAAACAACACGTCCGCTCGGCTTGGCGCAGTTGCTGGCGCACGCTCAGCCTGGAGTCGGTTTCCCCACTAAGCACCAGCGCCACGATGCGGCGGTTGATGCGTCCGGCCACGGCGGAATCGGCTAGTTGCACCTGCGGCACTTTAAATCGATTGGCCTGCCGGCCTTCCGTAACCGTAACGACGCGTGCCGGGGCCACCCCAGCCCCGGCTTGTGCCAAGCCAGGTGTGGCCCCAGCTAAAAACCAGGCACATAAAACCCAATTACATAGCCTGTTCACAACTATGTTATTCGTAGCGCAGCGAATCAATCGGGTCCAGCGCGGCGGCTTTGCTGGCCGGGTAGTAGCCCGAGGCCATACCCACGCCCACGCAGATAACCAGGCCCGCCGCCATCCAGCCCCACGGCACCAGGAAGGACCCCGAACCCACGAACTTGGCCACTAGGTTGCCGCCAAGCACGCCCAGCAGAATGCCCATGCCGCCGCCCAGCAGGCAAATCACAATGGCCTCCATCAGAAACTGAAACCGGATTTGGCGGGCCGTGGCACCCAGTGCCTTGCGAATGCCGATTTCGCGGGTGCGCTCCGTTACCGACACCAGCATGATGTTCATGAGGGCAATGCTGGCCCCGAGCAGCGTTACGAAGGCAATGATGCTACCACCGGCCTTCATTTTGCCCGAAATCGAATCCAGGTCATTGGCCAGCGACTCGCTGCTTTCGACCACGAAACTTTCTTCCTGGCCCAACTTGTCGTGCCGCACGGCGCGCATGATGCCGGTGGCCTGGCCCATGATGAAGTTTAGGGTGGCGTGGTTGTCGGTGGCCGTTTTCACGTCGTAGGTGAGGGCGCGCTGGCGAGGCATCTGGTTGCCGGTTTCGAGGGGCAGCAGGGCGATGCGGTCGGCCCCGCCGCCCCCACCGGCTCCGCTGCCGCTCTTTTCGAGCAGGCCCACAATCAGGAAGCGGCGGCCCATAGCGGCCACGTATTTGCCCACCGGGCTTTGCTTCGGGAATAGTTTGGAGCGGATTTCGTCGCCCACAATCATCACGTTGGCCCCGCTGTTGAGCTCGGATTGTGAGAAGGTGCGGCCGCCGGCCAGGTTGTAGCCTTCGATTTTCAGGTAGTTTTCGTCGCCGGCCACCACTTGCATGTTGGGGTTGGTTTTGGTACCGTTGGCTTTCATCTCCACAGCCCCGGCGATGAAGGCCGAAATGCCAACTTTGGCATTGTCGCCGATGGCCTTTTTGTACTGCTTGGCTTGCAGGAAGTTGATGGGCGGATATTGCTTGGCCTGCACGCCGCCGCGCCGCCCGCGGTTGCTGTAGCCTTTGGCGTGCAGCTCAAATGAGTTGGCTCCGAGGCTGGCAAAGGTTTCGGACAGCGAATTTTTCATCGCATCGATGCCCGTGAGGATGCCCACCAGCGCAAACAGCCCGATGCTGAGAATAAGCGCCGTGAGAATGGTGCGCAGTAGGTTGGCGCGGATGGAACGGAAGGCTTCGCGGACGTTTTCGAAAGGGCTCATGGGCAGGGACTTTGGCCGGCAGGGTTGGCGTTGCCGAGGAAATGGACGTGCCTGCAGCGGGTTGCTACGGGGGCCACACGGCAGCGCAAGGACGCCAAAGTTCGGCGGCCGACGCTTAACTTGAACCACTGGCGCCGCAACCTCGTTGGTTTGCTGCGTTTCCTTCTCTCAAAAACTATGCTGCTCAAGCGTTTTTTGTTGCTTTTGCTCGTGGCCGTGGCCCCGCTGGCGGCCCGCGCCAACCATGTGTTCATCCCAATGGATAACACCCAGAAAGAGTGCCTGAAGGCCTACGGCGTGGCTTTCTGGCTGCTTCAGCGCGAAGTACCCGTCGACTGGTTACTTAATTATCGGGGCGGCTCTTTTGCCTTCGAGAGCACTCCGGGGGCCGAGAATGAGCTGGCCGTGCGCGGCGTCAGCTTTCAGGTAATCAGCGAGGCGCAGTACACCAGCATACTCCAGGAAATAGCTGACCCCAACGCCAACATGGACGTGATGAAGCTGGAGAAAGTGCCCAAAATCGCGGTCTACACGCCCAAAGGCAAGCAGCCTTGGGACGATGCCGTGACCATGGTGCTCACCTACGCCGAAATCCCCTACACCCAGATTTACGACGACGAGGTGCTGAAGGGCGAGCTGCCCAAGTACGACTGGCTGCACCTGCACCACGAAGATTTCACCGGCGAGTACGGCAAGTTCTACGCCACCTACCGCAACTACCCGTGGTACCAGCAGCAGGTGCGCGATGCCGAAGCCGCCGCCAAGCGCAACGGCTTTGCCAAAGTGAGTGTGATGAAAGGCGCGGTGGCCACCAAAATGCAGGAATTCATAGCAGGCGGTGGCTTCCTGTTCGCCATGTGCTCGGCCACCGACAGCTACGACATTGCGCTGGCGGGCTTGGGCATCGACATCGTAGAAAGCATGTACGACGGCGACCCAGCCGACCCCAATGCCCAATCCAAGCTGAATTTCAACCGCTGCCTGGCCTTCCAGAACTTCCAGCTGGTGCGCGACCCGTATTTCTACGAGTATTCCAACATCGACATGCAGCCCAATGAGCGTGGCCTAGGCGAGCAGAACGACTATTTCTCGCTCTTCACCTACTCGGCCAAGTACGACCCGGTGCCCACCATGCTCTGCCAGAACCACGACAAAACCATCCACGGCTTCATGGGCCAGACTACGGCCTTCCGCAAAAGCCTCATCAAGCCCGACGTCATCGTGATGGGCGAAACCAAGCAAACCGGCGAGGCCCGCTACATCCACGGCACGCTGGGCAAAGGCACCTGGACCTTTTACGGCGGCCACGACCCCGAAGACTACCAGCACCTCGTGGGCGAAGAGCCGACCGACCTGGCGCTGCACCCCAACTCGCCCGGCTACCGATTGATATTGAACAACATTCTCTTCCCGGCGGCCAAGAAGAAGAAGCAGAAAACCTAAGCCGCACGGCTCTACATCCCCAAGCCCCAACTTTCACCGGTTGGGGCTTTTTTATTGACTGGAATTTTTAGCCGGCAGGCATTATTCCTTTTCGCAGCGCCCGGCATTTTGCCTTGACGGGAATTTCCCGGCTGTTCGCACCGCGTAGCGTGCCATTCGCCGGGTTCAGTCCCGTGGCAGGGCTACTTGTGGCTTAATTTTAAGGACCACATTTATATGCCTTTGATTTGCTTTTACGCTTAAGCCTATTCCTGTTTGCGTTGGGCAGCTTGACTGCTAGTCCGGCCCACGCCCAGCAACTCCCGGCTTTGCCGGCTGATTCGGCCATTCAGGCCCCACGGCCTGTCAATAAGGTCCGGGCCGTGGCCCTGCGCATTGCCGTACCCTCGGCGCTGGTTGCGGTGGGTGTGATGGCCCACAGTCCCACTTACAGCACGGTGCTTTGCCAGGCCAAACAGGACATGCAGGCCGAAACGCAGGAGGTTTTCAGGGGCTTCGATTCGTATGGCATCGACGACTATTCGCGTCACGCGCCCTTAGCCTTGGCTTACGGCCTGATGGCCACCGGCCACCGGGGCGAGCGCTCGGCCGTGGGCTTCACCCTCATCTACCTGGCCGCCCACGAGCTCGACGAAGGCATCGTGAGCAACCTCAAGCGCATCACCGCCGAGCCGCGCCCCTACAACGCCCAGGATTTGAGCTCTTTTCCGTCGTCGCACACGGCGCAGGCCTTTCTCACGGCCACGCTGCTGCACGAGCAGTACGGCCGCCAGTACCCGTGGGTGAGCGTGAGCGGCTACGCCGTGGCCACCGCCACCGGGGCCATGCGCCTGATGGGCAACAAGCACTGGGCCACCGATGTGCTGGCCGGGGCCGCCATCGGTTTCCTCTCGGCCGAAACCGTGTGGCACCTGTATCCCGCCTTCACCAAAATGCTGCCGCCGCGCCTGACGCACAAGCTGCTGCTGGTGCCCACCTACGTGCCCGGCGCGGGGGCCGGGGCCGCACTGGCCTTCCGGCCGTAGCGCCAACAGCATTCACCCAGGAATTGCACCTCCGCCCCTTTGCCGGCAACGTGTCCACTCAACCAATATCGAGGACGAACATAACGACTTGCTCGCCCCGCACACCGGCGCGCTCAGCATATCCGCCGGCCTGCTAACTGCCCGCCAGCCCGCACCTGAAACTTGTGCATGGCCTTTGCCAGCGCCAGCGGCTTACCGCTGGCTTGTGGGAAAGCTTGTTGAGGCCGCCGCAGTGAGGGTTGCCGTCATGTACCAGCCCGCCTGCGTGGCGGTATTGCTGGCCAGTAGCTGCACATATAACTTGCCCGGCGCGGTGGTCGTAACCGAATTCTCCCGTAAGGTCAACGGGCCAATTTCCGGCTGTAGGCGTGGCAAAGCCACTTTAGCGGCCTTGGGCACAATCAACTCAAATACGACCAGTTGCTCCAGTTCTTCTTCACATTGGGCACAGCATAAAGGGAGCAGACCGCCGGGTCCAGCATCTTGGTCACGATGTTGCATAAAGGTTGCACGAGAAAGGTGAGTTAAATGACACGCCGGAAAGAAAGGAAAATGTTTTTTTCGTAAATATGACATCTGTCATCCGGACAACCACAATTTAAAAAAATAATTTTAATTATTTTTTTTATTATCATAATCATATAAACCAACAACCTCAACAGTAGCAAGCAGCCAATACCGCGCTGCCGAACCGTGCCGGCCCTTCCGGGGTTATCTTTGCAGTACGCTGCCATTTGGCGCATTGCCTTATCCATGACCATAACCAAAGAAGCCGTTCTCAAAGCCCTGGGCTACGTGGAAGAGCCCGACCTGGGCCAGGACCTCGTGACGCTCAACATGATTGAGAACATTGCCATTGACGGCCTTACCGTCGCGTTTACCGTAGTGCTCACCACGCCCGCCTGCCCGCTCAAGCAGCTCATTCACGATGCCTGTGAACGCGCCATCCACACGATGGTGGACAAGGACGCCAACGTGGTGATTACCATGGATTCGCGCGTGACCACCGGCCGCCACAACCGCGGCGACCTGCTGCCCGGCGTCAAAAACATCATCGCCATTGCCTCGGGCAAGGGCGGCGTGGGCAAAAGCACCGTCACGGCCAACCTGGCGGTGGCCCTTGCCGCTACCGGGGCCAAAGTTGGTCTGGTCGATGCCGACATTTCGGGCCCCAGCATGCCCGTCATGTTCAACGTAGAGAACGAAGCGCCGCACGTTTTCCAGGGCCCGAACGGTAAGAACCTGATTCAGCCCATCGAAAAATACGGCGTGAAGCTGATGAGCATCGGCTTCCTGGCCCCGGCCGAGAGCGCCATTGTGTGGCGCGGGCCGATGGCTTCGTCGGCCCTCAAGCAATTCATCACTGAAGTGGATTGGGGAGAGTTGGACTATCTGCTGCTCGACCTGCCGCCCGGCACTTCCGACATTCACCTCACGCTGGTGCAAACCGTGCCCGTGACCGGGGCCGTCATCGTGACCACGCCCCAAAAAGTGGCGCTGGCCGATGCCCAGAAGGGTTTGCAGATGTTCCGCCAGCCCCAAATCAATGTGCCTGTGTTGGGCGTGGTGGAGAACATGGCCTGGTTTACTCCCGCCGAGCTGCCCAACAACAAATACTTCATCTTCGGCGAAAACGGCGGCCAACGCCTGGCCGCGCAGCACGACGTACCCCTGCTGGGCCAACTGCCGCTGGTACAGAGCATCCGCGAAAACGGCGACCAGGGCCAGCCGGCCGTGCTCGACCCGGAATCGGTGGTGGGCAAGATGTTCGCTGATTTGGCCGAGGCCGTGGCCCGCCAGGTGAGTATCCGCAACAACGTGGCCCCCAAAACGGCCGTCGTGCAAATGAATTCCTAACTACCCGTGGAAACAACAACCTCCCCTCCCGCCTTCGACCATCCGCTGATGCCCCGCATCGAAGCGGCCCTCAACACTCTGCGCCCCTACCTGGCCACTGATGGCGGCAACGTGCGCGTGGCCAACATCACCCCCGAGGGCGTGCTGCAACTGGAGTGGGAAGGGGCCTGCGGGGCCTGCCCCATGTCGCCGATGACCCGCGCCGGCTTGGAAGACACGGTGAAAAAAGCCGTACCCGAAATCACGGCCGTGGAGGCGCGGTAGGCCTTTTTCTACTTATTGAAACCCCATAGAACGTCATGCTGAGCGAAGCCGAAGCATCTCTACCGCGCAAGTAATTATTTGCTTCTGCGGTAGAGATGCTTCGGCTTCGCTCAGCATGACGTTCTGTTTATTGCGAGCTTCCCGCGCAGTCCACCCTAATTTTACCGCCCGAACTTCACCACACTCACATGCCCAACGCCCTTAACTCGCCCGCACTCCGTTCCTGGATTGATATTCGCCCCGAAAGTGACTTCCCCATCCAGAACCTGCCCTTTGGCGTGTTTGAAACCGATGAGCGCGGGCCGCATCTGTGCGTGGCCATTGGCGGCTATATCTTTGATTTATATGCCGCCAGCCAGTTTGGTTTTTTTGAGGATTTGGATGAGTTGGGCGATGCCCAGCCGAAAGTGTTCCGGCGGAAGTCGCTCAATGCATTTCTGCGGCTGGGCCGGCCGGCCTGGCGCGCCGTGCGCCAGCGCGTGAGCGAGCTGCTGCGCCACGACGAGCCCCGCCTGCGCGACAACGAGCTGGCCGTGCGCGACTGCCTCCTGCGCCAGACCGAAGTACGCATGCTGCGCCCCGTGAAGCCCGCCAACTACACCGATTTCTACAGCAGCATCGAGCACGCCACCAACGTGGGCACCATGTTCCGCGACCCGGCCAACGCCCTGCTGCCCAACTGGCGGCACCTGCCCATCGGCTACCACGGGCGCACCAGCAGCATCGTGGCCTCGGGCACGCCCATTCGCCGGCCCAACGGCCAGCGCAAGGCTCCGACCGAGGACGCGCCCACCTTCGGCCCTAGCCGCCAGCTCGATTTTGAGCTGGAAATGGCCTTTGTGGTCGGCACCGGCACCGAGCTAGGCACGACGGTGCCCATCGGCGAAGCCGAAGACCACATCTTCGGCCTCTGCCTGTTCAACGACTGGAGCGCCCGCGACCTGCAAAGCTGGGAATACGTGCCGCTGGGGCCGTTTCTGGGCAAAAACTTCGGCAGCAGCGTGGCCCCGTGGGTGGTGACGCTGGATGCGCTGGAGCCCTTCCGCGTGGCCGGCCCGGTGCAGGAGCCCGCGCCTCTGCCCTACCTGAGCCAAAGCGGCGCGCACAACTTCGACGTGCACCTCGAAGTTGCCCTGGCCCCCGCCAACGGCCCCGAAACCACCATCAGCCGCGCCAATTTCGGGCTGATGTACTGGAGTATGGCCCAGCAGCTCACCCACCACGCCTCCAACGGCTGCAACCTCGAAGCCGGCGACCTCTACGCCTCCGGCACCATCTCGGGCCCCACGCCCGATTCGCTGGGCTCCATGCTGGAGCTGTCGTGGCGCGGCACCCGGCCCGTGCCCCTGGCCGATGGCTCGGAGCGGAGCTTCCTGCTCGATGGCGATACCGTGACCATGCGCGGCTACGCGGAGAAGGACGGTATTCGCATTGGCTTTGGCGAAGTGCGCGGCACGGTGCTGCCGGCGCTGTCATTGTAGTCGCCTGTCATTGCGAGGAGGCACAACGAAGCAATCCGTCCTGTCAAAACCAGATTCTTTATTAAGCGACAAGCCCCGGCACTGTGCAGTACCGGGGCTTGTTACATTTCAGGGTTTATCACATTGCAAAGGACGGATTGCCACGCTCCACTGCGTTCCGCTCGCAATGACAAAATCAATGCATTCGGTCGTCGCGCACGGGCAAATTCGTCACGATTTCACCTTCAATTACCAGTAATTCCTGCAACCGTTCTTCGACTAATTTCGGGTCGCAATATTCTTTGGCCAAATCGACGTAGCTCACGAAATGCGCGGCTTCGGAAACCATTAATTCGTAATAGAATTTACTTAATTCCTGGTCGGCGATATTTTGCCAGAGCAATTTAAAACGCTCGCAGCTGCGGGCTTCAATTAGCGCCGAAACCAGGAGTTGGTCCATGAGCTGGCGCTCGCGGGCACCACCTTTGCGCACGTGGGCCAGCAGCTGCACCACGTACTCGTCTTTGCGCGGGCGGCCCAGGGCAAAACCGCGCTTGCGTAGCTCCAGCAGCACTCTTTCGAAGTGGCTCCACTCCTCGGCCACTAGGTCGGTGAGCTCGTCCACGAGGCGGGTTTTCTCGGGGTAATGGATAATCATGCTGATGCCGGTGCTGGCGGCTTTCTGCTCGCACCAGGCATGGTCGACCAGAATATCTTCGATATTTTTCTCCGCAATATTTACCCAGCGCGGGTCGGTATTGAGTTTTAATTTGAGGATGGTTTTTTCTTTCATCATCATATTTCTAATTGAAGAAATTCCACTTCAAACCGAACTGAAACCGACGCGGATAGCCAGTATAAAAAGGCGAAGCGTAATAGCCGTTGTAACTACCGGCCAAGCCCTGGTTGACGTAAGCCATTTTCAGAAATAGCGAAACGGCTTTGATATCGGCCACAAAAAACACGTCGGCAACGGCGTGGGCCCCGATGGTGAAATGGTCCTGCTGGTAGAATTGCTGAGTGCTGGGGCTGTAGTCGTAGCCCCGGAAAGCGTACTGATAATAGACTTCGGCGCCAATCTGGTTGAACAGCGCTTTGCGGAAAATATAGCTTTCGTAAAACACTCGCGAATTGGTGACCAGGCTGGGGATTCGCAGGCCTTCGGTGTCGTTGTCGCCCTTGGTGTAGGTGGCCTGATTGTCGAAGCCCACCCGGCCCAGCATGGTGCGGTGCCGGGCGAAGGCGATGACCAAATTACGGTTGGTGCCGAGCTGCTGGGGCACGCCGGTGGTGCCGTAATACACCAAATTAGCGATATTGACGACGCTCGCGCTGGCCTCAAAGCGCTGCCCGGTGAGGAGGCCCAGGCTGGGTAATTTCAGCTGCAGGCGGCCCGTGAGCTGCCGGGTACTGGTATTGTTTTTGAATTTTTCATCCAGGGCATTGGTAGCCGGGTTGATGAAGCTGCCACCTTCCCAATGGCTCCAGTTGTAGTGGTTGCCGACGAACTCCTGCTGGGTGAGTGTGGGCGAGTAGGAATTGACTAATGCCTCGCCCGACAGTGGGCCGGTGCGGACAATGCCCCGCAGCCAATATTCGGGCTTGAAATTATCGGTACTCAGGCCGGTGAGGGGCAGCAGGTACAGTTCACCAGCCGTTTCGATGGCGTAAATCGTGCGGTAGTTAAACGCCGCCGTACCACCCACAAACACTTGGTTAAACTGCCGTTCCGGCGCAGCTGGCCGTAGCAGCAGGTTGGAGGTGGTGGAGCCCGGCGCCAGCGTCCTGCTCACCACCGAGGCGCTACGGTCGCGGGCGTAGAGGCGGTATTCGACGGCTTTGGTGCGGCCTAGCACGCCGAAGGTGTTCTCAACCTGTCGGTACTCGGCCCGGTCGATGGTGGCCGTGGCACTGTTTATTATTCGGGGGAAGAACGAGCCCTCCAGGGTAAGGTCGGTACGGGCCTTGGTCAGGTTCAAATCGGCGAAACTGTTGTACTGGCGCTTAGCGTCGAAGGTGTGGTAGACGGTGAGGCCACGCCCGAGCAGGCGGTAAGTGTGGGTGAGGTAGAATTCGTCACGGTCCTCGTTGTTGGCCGCCTGGGTCAGCCACACCTGTTGCTCGCGGTAATTGAAGAGGTCCTGCGGGGTCTTTTCGTCCGGGAGCAGCGGCTTGATGCCCCCCTGCTCTAGGGCCCGGTGGCGCACGTTACTGAAGTTGAACAGCAGGTGGTACCGCTCGTTCTCGTTCTGGTAGCGGCCGAAAAACAACAGGTTGGAGTGCTCCACCAAGCCATCGCGGGAGCCCGCAGGTGCAAGGACCTTGTTTGAGGCAATGCGCTCGTAGGCCATGCCCACGCTGAAGTTCTTTTTCAGGCTGCGGCTGTAGCTGATTTCAAACACCTGCTCGCCCGTGCCCGACTGTATCACCCGAAAAAATGAATAGGGCGAGCGGGAATCATAGTACGGCACCGTGCGGGAATCGCGGGCGTACTTGTCGAATACGTTGCGCCCGAAACGGGCTCCCAGCTCCAGATTGGGCTGATAAAGCAACGGCCTCGAAGCCGAGCCCACCGTGCCCAAGTCCTGCTGGAAAGTGGTGTCGTGAAACCAGAACCGCGCCTGCGGCGCTTTGGTAAGCGTGGTATCGAGCGGCGTGCCGGAGGTGGAATCGCGCAGCACCTCGGCCTCGTAGATGAGGCGCGTGGTTTTGGGGCCATACAGCACCTTGGTCGAGTCGTCGACCACCTGTGCCCGCGCCGTGGACGCGGCCAGCATCAGTAGCAGACAGGCAAGGAGCCACAGGCGCGGCCAAGAAAGTAAAAAAGGGAATTGCAGAGCCTTCAAGGAGGAAACGAAATAGGTCGGAGCGCACCGGCGCGCCGGCCAAGTCAATATAAATCAAGCATTCGTAGCGAGCGCAGGCGGTAGCAACTGGCGCAGAACCACGCCACCATCACCCAGAAACGCCACCCGCACCGGAATGGTATAGAGCGGCAGCCCCGCCCGGGCGGCCCGCAATTCGGGAGCCAGCAGGCGCGTGGCGTCCTTTTCCGTCGTAAAAATAGGCCAGCCCGGCTGCCAATGCGCCCGCAGCGCCGCCACATCTTCCGGCGTGAAGGCGTGATGGTCGGGAAACCGGGCGTGGTATTGGATTTTATACCCTTGTTTCTCAAGCTCCTCCCGCAACGGGCCGGGCTGGGCAATGCCCGTCAGCAACACGGCCGGGCCGGCGGTGGAAGCAACGGGCAAACTCGTGGCAGCTGCATCCGGTAGCACCTGGGGGACGGCATATTGGTAAGCGGAGAAAAGCACGGGCACCTCCGACCGGCTGTAGCGGCGAATATGCTGCACAACGGCCTGCTGGTCAGCTTCTGAAAGATTGGGCGGGCATTTGGTCACGATGACGACATCGGCCCGGGCGGCTCCGGCGCGGCTTTCGCGCAGGCGGCCGGCGGGCAGCACGTAGTCCTCATAAAAAGGCCGGGCCAGCTCCGTGAGCAGAATATTGAGCGTGGGCTGCACAGCACGGTGCTGGTAGGCATCATCGAGCACGATGACGGTGATTTCCGGGTGTTCGCGGAGCAGTAAATGGGCGCCCAGCCGGCGCTCCTCGGCCACGGCCACCACCACCTTGCGGGCCGCGAATTGCTCGAAATACTGCCAGGGCTCATCGCCCACCGTCGCGGCCGAATCGGCAGGGCCGGCCAGACGCGGGCCGGTGGTCTGGCGGCCATAGCCCCGGCTGAGGATGGCCGGGCGTTGGCCCTGGCGCAGCAACTCCTCCACCAGCCAGATGACGTGGGGCGTTTTGCCGGTGCCGCCCACCCGCAGGTTGCCCACGTTGAGCAGCGGCACGGCGAAGGTTTCGGCACGTTTCCAGCGTACATCGTACAGCCAGTTGCGCACAGCCAGCACGGCGGCGTAGAGCCAGGAAAAAGGCAGCAGCAAAAAAGCCAATCCAGACGGCATACGCGAAAATGTGCGGTAACAAGCGCCTACAAAAGTACGGTGCGGGTCCGCCCGGCACACCGTAGCTTCTTTCCTTTCCAACACTCATTTATGCCCTCTTTTTCCGACCAGCTACTGGATTTTCTCCGAAATTTCCCCCTGCCCGCCGCATTGCCTGATGGTGTGGAGGCCCAAAGCCCCTTCCGCGAGCCGGCCGTATTCGACTTGCTGAGCCAGTTTGCGCATAAATTCTATCCCGACGCTCCGCCCCGCGTGGCCGTGCTGGGCATCAATCCCGGCCGGCTGGGCATGGGCCGCACCGGCGTTGCCTTCACCGACCCGGGTACGCTGACCGAATTTTGTGGCATCGAACACGATTTACCCCGGCAACGGCCCGAAACGTCCACCCAATTCGTGTACAAAGTCATCGAAGCAATGGGCGGCCCGGCGGCTTTTTATCAGCACTTTTATATGGGGTCGCTGTACCCATTGGTGCTGCTGAAAGGCGGGCTGAACTATAATTACTACGACTCGCCTGTCCTTACTAAAGCCTTGTGGCCTGATATACAGCTTTCGCTGCGCCAACAGGTGGAAGCATTAGGTTTGCGGCGCGATGTGGCCGTGAGCCTGGGCAAGCGCAACGGCGAATTTTTCAAGCGCCTCAACGCCGAGTTGGGCTTGTTCGATGAAATCGTCGTGCTGGACCACCCGCGCTACCTCATGCAATACAAAAGCCGCGACACGGCCGCCAACGTAGCGCATTATGTAAAAGCACTGGGCCAACTCCTGCCCAATTCATAATTCAAAACTCATAATTCAAATACAAGTGCCCACCGTTCAAGACCTCGCCCGCCTGCTGGAAGCCGCCGCGCCCCTCGCCTATCAGGAAAGCTACGACAACGCCGGCCTGCAATGCGGTGACCCACAGGCCGAAATCACCGGCGTGCTCATCACGCTGGACTGCACCCCGGCCGTGGTTGCCGAAGCCGTGCGGCGCGGCTGCAACGTGGTGGTGGCCCACCACCCGGTCATTTTCCGGCCCCTCAAGCGCCTCACCGGGGCCAATGAAGTGGAGCAAACCATCATCGCCGCCCTGAAGAACGACGTGGCCATCTACGCCGCCCACACCAACCTCGACAACGTGCGCGGCGGTGTAAATGACAAGCTCGCCGAAAAACTTGGTCTGCTAAAAACCCGCGTACTGGCCCCGCAAAGTGGCACTCTGGCCCGTCTCATCACCTACGTTCCCAACCGGCCCGAAGACCAGCAAACCGACCTCGCCGGCCATGTACTGGCCGCCCTCTACGCCGCCGGAGCCGGCCAGGTGGGCCAGTATTCCGACTGCAGCTTCCGCACCGAAGGCACCGGCACCTTCACGCCCGGCAACGGCACCCAACCCGCCATCGGCACCCAAAACCAGGCTGAAACGGTAGCCGAATTGCGCCTCGAAGTGCTGCTGCCACTGCACCGACAGGTAGCGGTGTTGCGGGCATTGCGGGCCGCGCATCCTTATGAAGAGATTGCTTATGAATTGATTAAACTGGAAAACGTGCACCAGGAAATAGGTGCGGGCCTGGTGGGCGAACTGCACGAAGCGCTGGCCCCGGCCGAGTTCCGGCAGTTGCTGAAGCGGCAGCTACTGGTGCCCGTGGTGCGCCATACGGCGTTCGAAAAACCCATCAAAACGGTGGCCATCTGCGGCGGGGCGGGCGCGTTTCTCATCGGCGCGGCGCGGGCCTCCGGGGCCGATGCCTACGTGACCGGCGATGTGAAATACCATGAGTTTTTTGGAGCCGAGGGCCAACTGATGCTCTGCGACGTGGGCCATTTTGAGAGCGAACAGTTCACCGGCGAAGTGTTCCGGGATTTGCTAACGGCCGGATTTGAACGTACTTTTGCGGTCTTAATCGCTGAAACCCCTACGAACCCCGTTCAATATGACTGCTAAAAGTGCCGCCGTGGCTCCCGCCGACGTTCCCGTAGCCGCTAAGCTCGAAGCCCTGCTCACCCTGCAGCACCTCGATTCGCAGCTCGACGAAATCCGGCGCGTGCGGGGCGATTTGCCCGAGGAAGTGAGCGACCTCGAAGACGAAATTGCTGGCTACGAGGTGCGTGTGAAGAAATTCGACGAGGACATTCAGGGCCTGAACGACTTCATCAAGAGCCGCAAGCAAGCCAGCAAGGATGCCGAAACGCTCATCAAAAAGTACGACGAGCAGCAGCAGAACGTGCGCAATAACCGCGAGTTCGAAGCCATTGCCAAGGAAATTGAATTGCAGCGCCTGGAAATCCAGATTGCCGACAAGAAAATCAAGGAGTCGCAGTACCAGATTGACGTGAAAAACGCCGAAATCAGCGGTACGAAGTCGAAACTGGACGAGCGCCGCAAGGACCTCGACACCAAGAAAAGCGAACTCGACACCATCATTTCGGAAAACGAAGAGGAAGAGCGCGCCATCATGGCCCAGCGCGAGGAAGCCACCAAGCCGGTGGAAGACCGCCTGCTGACGGCCTACACCCGCATTCGCGGTAACGTGCGCAACGGTCTGGCCGTGGTGCTGGTGCGCCGCGACGCCTGTGGCGGCTGCTTCAACACGGTGCCGCCCCAGCGCCAGGCTGACATCATTTCGCACAAGAAAATCATCGTGTGCGAGCACTGCGGCCGGATTCTGGCCGATGTGGAAGCTCGTATTTCGTAGTTTTCGCTTGCTTTGAACTGAAAAAGGAACGGCACTGCCGTTCCTTTTTTGTTGCCGGACTTTTGGTCTTCGTTTGTTCATGTTTGGTTGTGCTTTCTCCGTTGCTGTGTTTCGCACCCGTGCCCGTCGGGCGGGGGTGCTGCTGGCGTTGGTGAGTGGGCCGCTGCAGGCGCAGGCCCGGTGGGTGCAGCCAGTTCAGGCCGTCGAAACCCAACAGTTGGCTGCTAATGCCGAACAGCCCGCGAGCCAAAAGCCTGAATCACTTACCACCAACAGCCGCCGAGCTTACGCCGAAGTCTTCAAGCTTCGTCTTGACGCGGCCCGTGCCTTATTGCGTCCCGAGTTAGCCAGCACGCCCACGGCCCCCGCTCCTCTGCTGGTGGCCAATTGCGCCGACTTCGTGGAGCTGCTCATTACCCAGGATGCCAGCCGTTACGATGCACTCACGGACTCGCAGGAAGCTCGCTTAGATGCGTTGGATGATGCCCCGGCCAGCGCTTTGCGCGACTACGCCCGGGCCGAAATCACGCTACATCTGGGCCTGAGCCAACTGCTTTTCAAGCACGTGGTGATGGGCGGCTATCACCTGCGTAGCGGCTACCACCAGATGCAGGACGTGGTGAAGCATTACCCCAACTTCTTACCGGCGCGCAAAACATTGGGCGTGTGCGAGTTTGCCGTAGGCTCCCTGCCCGAAGGCTACCACTGGCTGCTGCGCCTGCTGGGCCTCACGGCCAACTCCGATACTGGTCTGCAACGCCTGGCGCAGGCCGCCGCGCAGCCGAACGATTTCCAGCTCGAAAGCCAGATTTTCCTGGCTCTGATTCGGGAGAGCTACTATAAAAAGCCGGCCGAAGCTCTGCGTCTGGCCGAGCAGCTCACCACCCAACAGCCCGACAACCTGCTTTTTGCCTACCTACGCACCAGCGTGGAAAAGCGCCAGCACCACGGCGCGGCGGCCCTGGCTACCTACCGCGCCCGCCCCACCGGCCCCGGCTACCTGCCCACCGCCTACCTGCACCACATGGCCGCCGACTTGCTGCTATACCGTGGCGAATATGCGGCTTCGGAACGCGAAAACCTGACGTTTCTGCACGAGTTCCATGGCCAGCACTACCGCAAGGATGCGGCTTTCAAGCTCTACCTGGCGGCGTGGCTGAGCGGCCAGCCGGCGGCCGCGGCGAAGTACCGCGCGCTCATCAACCAGCCCGGCCCGGCCGATGTGGAGGAGGACGTGTACGCCCAGCATTACTACCAGGAAGCCGTGGCCCTCAATCCCATTCTAACCAAGGCCCGGCTACAATCCGATGGCGGCTACGACCGCGAGGCACTGAGTACGCTACGGGCATTCCACGCCACTCAGGCCACTCTCTGGCGCGACCGCATTGAGGCCCCCTACCGCCGTGCCCGCGCCTATCAGGGCCTGGGCCGGCTCGATTCGGCCTGGTTTTACTTTGAGCAGACCCAGACCGAGGCCGGCCCCAAAGCGCCCTATTACTACGCCCCCCAGGCCGCCCTGCAACAGGGCTACATGGCCCAAAGCGTGGGCAATAAGCCCACCGCGCGCCTCTACTTCCGGCGGGCGCTGAATTATCCCTGGCACGAATACAAAAACAGCACCGATGCCAAAGCCAAATTGGCCCTGCGGGAGTTGAAGTAGCCCGACCTTTGCAGCCGGTGCCCGCTGCTTCGGTTGCCATTCCTGTCTATTTCTGCTGTGTCTGCTACTGCCCCCGTAACCGTTCCGCTGCACGAGTTGCCCGCCGATTTTCGGACACGGGCGCTACACTGGGGCGCGGCCTTTCCGAATTGCACCTACTTCGAGCCCAATGACCTGTCCTACCCGCAGGGTGCTTTCGAGCGCCTGCTGGCGGTAGCGCCGGCCGGAGGCGAAAATGCCCATTCGCTGGCTGATTTATCCGGGCATGTGGCGGTGGGGCCGCGCTTCGGCTTCCTGACTTACGATTTAAAAAACGACATCGAGGCGCTGCAAAGCGAAAATTTCAGCGGTTTTGCTTGGCCGCGCCTGCATTCCTTCACCCCGGAAACCTGGCTGGTGTGGCGGGCCGACACCATGGAAATCCATGGGCGAACAGACGGGATTTTAGACCAGATTCTGGCGCAGTCAGTGCCGCCCGCTGTGGCGCTAGCCGTGCCCGCAGTGCGCCCACGCCTACCCAAAGCAGACTATTTACGGTCGGTAGAAGCCATTCGGGAGGATATCCTAAATGGCGAAGTATACGAACTGAACCTCTGCCAGGAATTCTATGCCGAGAACGTAGCGCTGAACCCCGTGGAGGTTTTCTGGCAGCTCATGCAGGCATCGCCCGCGCCGTTTGCGGGCTTTGTGCGCTGGCACGACCATTTCCTGCTCTGCGCCTCGCCCGAGCGGTTTCTGGCGAGCCGCTCCGGCCAGCTGATTTCCCAGCCCATCAAAGGCACCATCCGGCGCGGAGCCACACCGGCGGCCGATGAGCAACAGCGCCAAACCCTGCTGCACGACGAAAAAGAGCGCGCCGAAAACCTCATGATTGTGGACCTCGTGCGCAACGACCTCGCCCGCGTGGCCCGCACCGGCACCGTGCGCGTGCCCGAGCTTTTCGGCCTCTACCCCTTTCGCCACCTCTGGCAGATGATTTCGACCGTCACCGCCGACCTGCGCCCCGGCACCGACTTGGCCGAAATCCTCCGCGCTACCTTCCCCATGGGTTCGATGACCGGCGCCCCGAAAATCCGCGCCATGCAACTCATCGAACACTATGAAAGCAGTCGGCGCGGCCTCTATAGCGGCAGCATCGGCTACGTGGGGGCCGATGGAAATTTCGATTTCAACGTCGTCATCCGCTCCCTGCAATACCGCCAGGATACCGGCTACCTCAGCTTCCAGGTTGGCTCCGCCATTACGTATGACTCCGACCCGGAGCGTGAATATGAGGAGTGCCTGCTGAAAGCCAAGGCTTTGCTGGAAGTATTGAAGAGCAATATTGAGTAGGGTGCGGGGCTTGTCCCCGCCCGTCGTTGAACGATTAGCAAACGAGCCGTTCAACGACGGGCGGGGACAAGCCCCGCACCCTACAATATTCTGCCATTCTGTCATTTTACCACTGGTTGCCGTATCTTTGTGCCCCGCCGAAACGCGCTTAGAATATGGCCCAACCCCTCTTAACCCTTGATTTTTTAGATAAAGCCGCTCCCACCGCCGAGGCTACGCCCAGCGGCGAGGTGCGCGTGACGGCCGCTACCCGTACCGGCCGCCAGCGTAAGCTCTACATCGAGAGCTACGGCTGCCAGATGAATTTCTCGGACTCCGAAATCGTGTCAAGCATTCTGTTCGACGAAGGTTTCGATACCACCGACGACCTAGCCAACGCCGACCTCGTCCTGCTTAACACATGCTCCATCCGCGAGAAGGCCGAGCAGACGGTGCGCATGCGCCTGTCGCAAATCAACTCGCACAAAAAGCGCAAGCCCGGCATGCTCGTGGGCGTGCTCGGCTGCATGGCCGAGCGCCTGAAAAGCAAGTTTCTGGAAGAAGAGAAAATCGTGGACCTCGTAGTCGGCCCCGATGCTTACCGGGATTTGCCCGGCCTCATCAGCCAGGTTGATGGCGGCCAGAAAGGCGTGAACGTGCTGCTGAGCCGCGAGGAAACCTACGCCGACATCACGCCCGTGCGCCTGAATTCCAACGGTGTGGCGGCCTTCATCAGCATCATGCGCGGCTGCGATAACATGTGCTCGTTCTGCGTGGTGCCCTTCACCCGGGGCCGCGAGCGCAGCCGCGATGCCCACAGCATCATCCAGGAAGCCAACGACCTAGTGGCGGCCGGCTACAAGGAAGTGACCCTGCTGGGCCAGAACGTGGACTCCTACAAATGGGCCTCGGCCGATGGCACCGAACACGTCAACTTCGCCCAGTTGCTGGAGCGCGTGGCCCTCATCAGCCCTGAGCTGCGGGTGCGCTTCTCGACTTCGCACCCCAAGGACATCACCGACGAGGTGCTGCACACCATGGCGCGCCACGAAAACATCTGCAAATACATTCACCTGCCGGCCCAGAGTGGCAACTCGCGCATTCTCAACCTGATGAACCGGACTTACGACCGGCCCTGGTACGAGGAGCGGGTAAACAAAATCCGTGAGATTCTGGGCGAAGACTGCGCCATCTCGACCGATATGATTGCCGGTTTTTGCTCCGAAACCGAGGAGGAGCACGAGGACACCAAGAGCCTGATTCACTTCGTGAAGTATGACATGGCCTATCAGTTCTTCTACTCGGAGCGCCCCGGCACGCTGGCCGCCCGCAAATTGGCCGATGATGTTCCACTCGAAACCAAGAAGCGTCGCTTGCAGGAATTGATTGACATTCAGCAAGTCTACAGCGCCGAGCGCAACGCCCGCGCCGTGGGCCAGGTGCACAGAGTGCTGGTTGAGAATTTCTCTAAACGCTCGAAAGACGACCTGAGCGGCCGCAACAGCCAGAACCAGGTTATCATCTTCCCCAAGCAAAATTTCAAGAAAGGCGACTACGTGAATGTGCTGGTGCACAGCAGTTCCGCAAGCACTTTGCTGGGCACGGCTGTTTAGTTGGGGTTTCGACCTTGTAACTGCCGCTGCCTCATCCTACTCACGAATCAACTTTCGCCTTGACAACGCAAGAAATCCAATCCATCAAGCTCCGGTTCGGCATCATCGGCAATGCGCCGGCGCTGAACTACGCCATTCAGGTGGCCGCGCAGGTCGCGCCCACTGATATGACGGTGCTCATCACCGGCGAAAGCGGGTCGGGCAAGGAGTCTTTTTCCAAGATTATCCATGCCTTGTCGCCGCGCAAGCACGGGCAGTTTATTGCCATCAACTGCGGCGCTATTCCTGAAGGCACCATTGATTCCGAGTTATTTGGTCACGAAAAGGGCTCCTTCACCGGTGCCAACGAAGCCCGCAAAGGCTATTTCGAGGTAACCAACGGCGGCACCATTTTCCTGGACGAAATCGGCGAAATGCCGCTGGGCACCCAGGCCCGCCTGCTGCGCGTGCTGGAGAATGGCGAGTTTATCCGGGTGGGTTCCAGCAAGGTGCAGAAGACCGATGTGCGCGTGGTGGCCGCCACCAACGTGAACCTGCTCGACCGCGTGCAGGCCGGCACCTTCCGCGAAGACCTATATTACCGCCTCAACACGGTGCCCATCACGGTGCCGCCTTTGCGTGAGCGCGGCGAGGATATCTACCTGCTGTTCCGCAAGTTTGCTTCGGATGCGGCGGAGCGGTACCGCACCCGGCCCATCACGCTGCTGCCCGATGCCGTGCCGGTGCTCACGCGCTTCCGCTTCCCCGGCAACATTCGCCAGCTGAAGAATATCGCCGAGCAGATGTCGGTGCTTGAAACCGAGCGCGACGTGGATGCCCGTCGCCTTGCGCCCTACCTGCCGCAGGACCAAGCCAGCCGCCTGCCCATGCTGCTGGGGCCGGGCGCACCCGACGGGGCCACCGCCGGCTACTCCGAGCGCGATTTGCTCTACAAAATCCTGTTCGACATGCGCCGCGACATGACGGACCTCAAGAAAATGGTGCTGGAGTTGGCCACCGGCCAGCGCCCTCAAGAGGCCCAGGAATTGCTGCGCCAGAATAGTCACCTCTTCAGCAATACGGCACCTTCCGGCGCGTTTGACAGCAGCCAGGCCGCCGAATATTTCCTACCCGCGGCCCCAAACACTTACAACAACGAGCCGGCCACGAGCTACGACGACGAAACCCCGGTGGAGGACATTCCGCACGAAACCGAGGAGGAGACGCTTTCGCTCGACATCAAGGAACGCGAGATGATTCTCAAGGCGTTGAAGAAACACAACAACAAGCGCAAGTACGCCGCCCACGACTTGGGCATCTCGGAACGCACCCTGTACCGCAAACTCAAGCAATATGACCTGGAGCAAGTGTAAAGCCGCTTTTTATTCGATAGCTGCCCTTTGCATGGTATTGGGACTGAGCAGCTGCGGCATCTACTCGTTCAACGGCACCAACATCGACCCGGCGGTGCGCACGATTTCCATTGCCACCATCCAGAATAATTCGCCCTCGGGACCGGCTTTTCTGACGCAGCGTTTCACGGAAGATTTGAAAGATTACTTCCAGCGCAACACCAACCTGAAACTCGTGCCGCGCGACGGCGACTTGCAATTCGACGGCAACATCGTGGCCTACGACTTTGCGCCGGCCTCCATTCAGCAGGTTAATGGCGTGTCGCAAGCCGGCTCGAACCGCCTCACCATCCAGGTCAAAATCCGCTTCACCAACACCAAGGACGACAAGCAGAGCTTCGAGCAGGTGTTCCAGAACTTTGATGACTACGCGGCCAACCGCAACATCTCGACCATCAACAACGACCCATCCGCCGTGCGCACCACCACGGATAAAATCATTACCGACATTTTCAATAAGTCGGTAGCTAACTGGTAGGCGGCGAATAAATTGGGTTCTACTCAGGTCCGTTAGCGGGAAAATCAAGCGTCAAACTCCACGGGAAATATCCATTAACTGTACCATAGCAGCAAGGGTATCTGCGTAAATTAGCGTAATGTTGCACCCCCATTAATGGGTCCGGGACGCTGGTTTACGGCTTTGCTCCGAAAATCCGTCGTTTCTATTTACCGCCTCCACCGCCTGCTTCATCCGTGACCCGCGCTACGCTCCTGCACGTTCTCGACCGCCCCACCGCGCTGGGTCCGGCCGAAGTGCGCGAGCTTGAGCAGCTGGCCCAGGCCTTCCCCTACTGCCAAACGGCGCACCTGCTGCTGGCCAAAGCCGCCCACGACCAGGGCACTATGCTGGCCGGCCAGCGCCTGCGCCGCGCCGCCACCTACGCCGCCGACCGCAGCCTGCTGCGCCGCCTCATCGAGCAGGTAGAGCCGCTCCCCGTAGCTATTCCGGTTTCCGAGGCTGAGCCCGCCATTGAAGTCCCAGTCTTAGCCGTAATCGAGCCGGCCTCGGCTGCCGAAGCTGCACCATTACTCACCCCGGAACCGGTAGCGCCCGCCACCGAAATCCCTGCGCCACCACTGGCAGCCGTGGTAATTGAGGCGATACCTGAGCCGGTTGCAGCTGTTGCGGAGCCCCAGCCAGTAGCAATAACTCCGATAGTTCCGCCAACTTCTGTTGAAATAGAACAGGTTTTACCGCCTGCGGTGGCTGCTCAGTTGCCCACAGAACAGGCAGCCGCTTCTGCGCCTATTATTGAAGCCCTGCCTGAAGCAGTTCCAACGGCCGAGCCAATAGCTCCAGCGCCCACTGTTACGGAAGTATCGGTGGTGTTGCCGGAAGTAGCACCCGTAGCGGTAGAAGTGCTGGTAGCGCTACTGCCTTCGCATGAGTTGCCTCCGATAACTGCTGAACCGCAAGCAGTAGAACTAGTAGCAGAGCCTGCGCCAGTGGATTCGCTCATCCTGGTTGACCAGGAACAGGCCGCCATTACACCTGACAGCCTGCCCGAAACACTAGAAATAACTCCTGCGCCAGCCGCTGAAGCGCCTCAAGCAACTCTAGTCGCTGACGAATTACCCGCTCAGGCCCCTGCCATTCGGCCACCGGTAGAGGTGGGCGAAGCCCGGTTTGAGTTTGGCTTGGCCGATGCGGCCCCGGCCATCGTGCCGACTTACGAACTGCCCGGCCTGATTGATGAATGGGCCGCCTCGGCCGTTACGCGCAGCCTGGGTAGCTCCGGCGCATTTGCTCTGCCAAGCCCGGCCCCAGCCGCTCCCGTTTTCACCCCGGCCGCCTTCACCGGCGATGCCGTGGTAGGCTACTCCTTCGGCGAAAGCAGCCGTCTGGGTTTGTCCATGCAGTTATTGGACTTACTGATTGCCAAAGCCGAAGCCGCCGAAACGGCCACGGCCGTGGTGGCCGCCGCCCAGCCGCCGGCCGTGCCGCTCCCGCCCACCGGCACCTTCTTCGAGCCCGACCCTTTGTTACTCGACCACTGGGCCACGCACTGCCCCGCGCCGCCCGAACTGCCCTCCACGGTCGACCTTATCAATAACTTCCTTAAGCGGCAGCCGCGCCTCACGCGGCCCGGCATGCTACCGCCCTCGCCCGGCGGCCAGCCCGATTTGAGCGTGCGCAGCACCCGCGCCGAACCCGACCTCGTTTCCGAAAATCTGGCCCGCATCTTCGTGCGGCAGGGCAAAACGGCCCGCGCCATTGAGATTTATGAAAAGCTCATGGTGAAGCAGCCGGAAAAAATGGCGTACTTTGCACTCCAAATTCAATCATTGCAACCTTCAGCGTAATTTGCTTTTTCAGCTTCTTTACCCCTCATGTACACTGCTCTAATCATCCTCATTCTCCTGGTGTGTTTCCTGCTGGCCCTCGTAGTGCTGGCCCAAAACCCCAAAGGGGGCGGAATTTCCAGCCAGTTTAGCGCCGGCGGCGCGGCCAGCATGATGGGCGTGAAACGCACCGGCGACCTGCTCGAAAAACTCACCTGGGGCTTCGCCATTGGTCTGGTGGTGCTGTCGCTCGGCTCGCACATGCTCACCTCCACCGGCGGTGGCCCGGTGCGCAGCGTGAACCAGCAGCGTGCCCTCGAAACCAAGCTGCCTGCGCCTACTGCCCCGAGCGCTCCGGCCCCGACGGCTCCTGCCCCTGATGCAACCGCTCCGGCTACTGCTCCCACTGGCACCACTACGCCAGCTCCGGCAAACAAGCCTCAGTAATCGCGGCTTCTATTCTGAACCTGCAAAAGCCGGTGCTTCTCTAGCGAGAGGCACCGGCTTTTTCTTTGGGCCAACGCTGTATAGCTGCACGACTGAACCGGCCACCGGTACCGGCGCATCCGCCACTTCTGCCACATTTCACGGTTGAAACCTGCCCATTTTGTCAGGTTTGTGGCGCTGGCACGGGAAATGAGACAGGGCTGCACACGAAGATTTTCCATCTAATCCAACCCAAATACACCCAAAATGGCACTTAGCATCAAGCCCCAAGCTGACCGCATTATTGTTAAGGCTGCGGCCGCCGAGGAGAAAACCAAATCCGGCATTATCATCCCTGACACTGCTAAGGAAAAGCCTCAGCGTGGTACTGTAATGGCAGCAGGAGAAGGCCGGTATGCTGAAATGACTGGCACCTTAGTTCCGGTACGTGTTAAAGTTGGTGACGAAGTACTCTATGGCAAATATGCTGGCACCGAAATTACCGTCGATGGCGAGGATTACCTCATCATGAAAGAGTCGGACATTTTCGCTGTGCTCTAAGCGACTTGCTTGGGCTAATCGAAATCCTTAACATTTACCCTCCCAAATACTCCAACCCTAGCAATGGCTAAGAACATCCAATTCGACACCGAAGGCCGCGCCCGTCTGCAGGCCGGTGTGAACAAACTGGCGAACGCCGTGAAAGTGACCCTCGGCCCCAAAGGCCGCAACGTCATTATCGACAAGAAATTCGGCGCTCCCTCGATTACCAAGGACGGCGTGACCGTGGCCAAGGAAATTGAGCTGCGTGACCCGATTGAAAACATGGGCGCTCAGCTCGTGAAAGAAGTGGCTTCGAAAACGGCCGACCAGGCTGGCGACGGCACCACGACGGCAACGGTATTGGCCCAGGCCATCTACACCGCCGGCTCGAAAAACGTGGCCGCCGGTGCTAACCCGATGGACCTGAAGCGCGGCATCGACAAGGCGGTTATCGCCGTGGTTGCTAACCTGAAGTCTCAGTCGAAGAAGATTGAAAACTCGGCTGAAATAGCTCAAGTGGGCGCTATTTCGGCCAACAACGACATGGAAATCGGCCAGATGATTGCCGATGCCATGGACAAAGTTGGTAAAGAAGGCGTCATCACGGTAGAAGAAGCCCGTGGCACTGAAACCGAAGTGAAGACGGTGGAAGGCATGCAGTTTGACCGCGGCTACCTCTCCCCTTACTTCGTGACCAACCCCGAGAAAATGGAGGTTGAGTTCGACTCGCCTTACGTCCTCATCTACGACAAGAAAGTGAGCACCATGAAGGAGCTCCTGCCCGTGTTGGAGCAGGTGCTGCAGACCGGTAAGCCCCTCGTCATCATCTCGGAAGATGTGGACGGTGAGGCTCTGGCTACCCTCGTGGTGAACAAGCTGCGTGGCTCGCTGAAAATCGCGGCTGTGAAGGCTCCTGGCTTCGGCGACCGCCGCAAGGCCATGCTGGAAGACATTGCAACCCTCACGGGCGGTACCGTTATCAGCGAAGAGCAGGGCTACAAGCTCGAAAACGCTACCCTGGAGTACCTCGGTACGGCTGAGAAAATTATCATCGACAAGGACAACACGACCATCGTGAACGGCAAGGGCTCGAAAGAGGCCATCACCGGCCGTATCAGCCAGATTAAGGCGCAGATGGAAACCACCACGTCGGACTACGATAAGGAGAAACTGCAGGAGCGCCTCGCTAAACTGAGCGGCGGTGTTGCTATTCTCTACATCGGCGCTTCGACTGAAGTGGAAATGAAAGAGAAGAAAGACCGCGTGGACGATGCCCTGCACGCTACCCGCGCCGCCGTTGAGGAAGGCGTGGTACCCGGCGGTGGCGTGGCCCTGGTGCGTGCCATCGAGGCTTTGGCCGCGGTGGACACCCACAATGCTGACGAGCGCACCGGCGTGAACATCATCCGCACCGCCCTTGAGGCTCCCCTCCGCACTATCGTGGCCAATGCTGGCGGCGAAGGTTCGGTGGTGGTGCAGAAAGTGCGCGACGGCAAAGGTGACTACGGCTACAACGCCCGCGAGGACCGTTACGAAAACCTGGTGGCCGCTGGTATCATCGACCCCACCAAGGTGACCCGTCTGGCCCTCGAAAACGCTGCTTCTATCGCCGGCCTGTTGCTGACGACTGAGGCCGTGATTTCGGACGAGCCCGAGCCCAAGGACAACGGCCATAGCCACGGCGACGGCGGCATGGGCGGTATGGGTGGCATGGGCGGCATGATGTAAGTCAACGCCGCTGGCAGCCTTTCGCTGTTAGCTCATGAGAAAGCCCCGCTGGCAGTGCCGGCGGGGCTTTTTTGTGTCGAAAGAGGTCTGGAAGGTTTGTAGTCGGGACGGAAGGTTCAGACCAGTGACCGAAGGTTTGTAGTCGGGAAGCGGTTGGCGGGAGTCGGGAAGCAGTTGGCGGTAGTCGGGAAGCAGTTGGCGGCGGTCGGGAAGCAGTTGGCGGCGGTCGGGAAGCGGTTGGCGATAGTCGGGAAGGGTTTGGCGGGGGTCGGGAAGCAGTTGGCGGCTATCGGGAAGCCATTGGCGACCGTCGGGACGGAACTGGCGGGGCTCGGGATACGGCAGGCAGTAGCCGGCAAGCCCACCTTCGGGCAGCAAAAAGCCCCCGATGCTGCTGCATCGGGGGCTTTTTCAGAAGCTAAACAGACTCCGCCTTACGCCTGCGCAATAGGCGCGGGGTAGTTGCGGGCGTCCATCATCTTGGCCAGCTTGCCGCTGATGAGGAAGAGGATGGCGGCAGCCACGGCGGCCGAAACCACGAAGACCATGAAGAAATCGTAGAGGTTGGTGATGTGGTAGCCGAGTATTTCCGGGGCGGGGGCCGTCGATTTGGGGTCGGGGTAGAGGCTGCTCATGTAGCCGGCCAGGTAGTTGGCGGCGGCGTTGGCGAGGAACCACACGGCCATCAGCAGGGAGGCAAATTTGACGGGAGCCAGCTTGTTCACCAGCGACAGGCCGATGGGCGACAGGCAAAGCTCGCCCACGGAGTGCAGGAAATAGAGCGCCACCAGGAAGAACATGCTCACCTTCACGCCGGGCTGCAGGTTGTGCACGCCGAAGCACATCACGAGGTAGCCAGCGGCCAGCATGGCGAGGCCGATGCACATTTTGAGGGGGGATGGCGGCTCGGCCCCGCGACGGCCCAGGGCCGTCCAGACCATGGCCATGAGCGGCGCGCCCACCACCACGAAGATGGCGTTGAGGTTCTGGAAAATACTGGCCGGCAGCGTGAAGCCAAAGATGGTGCGGTTCATCTGCTCATCGGCGAAGAAGGTGAGCGAGGCCGGAGCCTGCTCGAACGCCGCCCAGAAAAACACCACGAAAAACGACACGATGAAAATCACCATGATGCCCTTGATGTCGGCCCCGCTCAGGGATTTATCGCTGAAAATCATGTAGGCAATGCCCACGACGGCCACGCCCAGCAGCGGCGCGATGGTGGGAAACTTGGCCGAATCGAGCCAGAGAATGCCCAGGATGATGGCCAGCAGCACCGGCAGCAGCGCGTAGACGCCCATGATGCCGCCCGAAATGGCGGGCGTTTCGCCCACCTGCACGCCTTCCGGCGTGTGGAGGTATTTGTCTTTGCCCCAGTTGAAAACGACGGTGCCCAGCAGCATGGCAATGCCGCAGGCCAGGAAAGCCCAGCGGAAATCGGCGGGGTTGCCGGTGTCGCCGATGAGGCTGGTGATGGTGTTGCCGATGAACGAGCCCAGGTTGATGCCCATGTAGAAGATGGTGTAGGCCGCGTCTTTGCGCTTATCGGCCGGGCTGTAGAGGGAGCCCACCATGCTCGAAATATTGGGTTTGAAGAAGCCGTTGCCCACAATCATCACGCCCAGGCCGAGGTACAGCATCCAGTGGCTCAGGGCGTGGGTGTCGGCCGCGCCGTAGTTCGAGGCCGAGAAAAACAGGGTGAACTGGCCCAGCGCCATCAGCAGGCCGCCGGTGAGGATGGAGCGCCGGTTGCCCCAGTAGCGGTCCGAAATGAAGCCGCCGATGAGGGGCGTGAGGTACACCAGACTGGTGTAGCCGCCGTAGAATTTGGACGCGAAGGCCTTGTCCATCATCATGGCCTTGGTGAGGAACAGCACCAGCACGGCGCGCATGCCGTAGTAGCTGAACCGCTCCCACATTTCGGTGGCGAAAAGCAGGTACAGGCCGCGCGGGTGGCTCGTGGACTCCGCGGATTGCTCTATGGGAGCAGGAATGGTTTGCATTGAAGAAAACTAGGGGTGAGAAATGAGTTGCTAGCAGGGGAAATGCGGCCCGCTGCATTCTTGATGCAATACGGGCACGGTAAATCTAAGAAAGTTTCGGCATTATGAAGCTTGTGGGCCGGGCTGAATTAATGGCAGAACTGTCATCCTGAGCGTAGCGAAGGACCTTTTCACCCCTGCGCCAGTTGAATTTACTGCCAACCGTTCAGCGGTGAGAAGGTCCTTCGCTGCGCTCAGGATGACAGTTCTGCCTTGCCGGTCTTGCCGGCTGAGTCACTCCGGTACGCTTTGGCCCGGTAGGCCCCGGGGGCCATCCCGGTTTGCTTGCGGAAAAACCGCGTGAAATACCCGGGGTCCACAAATTGCAATTCATAGGCAATTTCGGCCACCGAGAGCGAGGTATATAAGAGGTAATTGTGCGCCCGGCGAATGGTGTGGGCCTGCACAATCTGCTGGGCCGTTTTGCCCTTCACGGCCTGGCAGATGCGGTTGAGGTGAACCGGCGTAATCTTGAGCTCCTGGGCAAAATCGGAAATCTTCTTCTCGAAGGGCGCGGTGCGCTCGATGGCTTTCTGGAACTCGCGGAAGTAGTGCAGGGCGCGGTTGGGGCTTTCCTCCTGGCCCCGGCGGTGGTGCAGCAGCCGGAATATTTTCACGAACAGCAGCTTGAAATAGCCATTCAGCGCGAGCTGCTTGCCGGGCAGCTCCGAATTGATTTCCTCGTGAATCTGCTGCTCCAGGGCCGATAAATCGGCGAAGCTGACTTCGGAGTTGAATTCGGACAGAATGTGCAGCGCGTTGATTTCAACCAGCACACCGGGCGTGGCTTGCAGAATGGTATCGAGCAAGGCTTCTGATAAGGTGAGCGTGCGGCCCTTCACCTGCGGGCTGAAGGTGAAGCCGTGGACAGTATTGGCCGGAATGATGACCAGGCAGGGCGTGCGCAACTCTACCAGCTCGGTGGCCTCGAAAGCGGCGCGGCCGGCTTCGAGGAAAAACAGCTGGAACAGGTTTTCGTGCAGGTGCGGCTTCAGGCCCCAGTCGGTGAAGCGCTGGCGGGGCACGATGAGCTGACTTTTGAGGTAGTCGTGCGAAATCTGGGCACGGCTATCGCCGTAAATTCCGTTGTAGCGGGCAATATCGGTGCGCATGGACAAAAGGGCGAAAGACCGGGACAAACCAAACCTAAAGGTAGTCAGGCGTTGCATTCCTCCTATCGGTTTTGATTTTTAAGCCGTATATTCCACTTAACGGGCACAAGTCAGCGATACCTGGTTTGATTTGTCCTGCTAAAAAAACAAATTGTTTCACTGGTAACGTTTGCAGCGTTTCTACCTTTGTACCAGAAGTCAAGAGAATTCCCACCCAACACTTTCAGGGCCATGCAACAAGAATCCCAGTTTGCCGCCAATCTCCGCAATCGTTTGCAGCCTTTGGGCTTCACCGAAACCGCCACCGTTCACCTCAACCCAACGCCAGCCGAGCTCATTGAGCACGCCCTGCGCAACGGCGAAGGCCAGCTTACCGACACCGGCGCGCTGATGGCCGATACCGGCAAATTCACCGGCCGCTCGCCCAAAGACCGGTTTGTGGTGAAGGACGCCAACACCGAAAACAGCGTGTGGTGGGGCGATATCAACATCCCTTTCGACACCGATAAATTCGACCAGCTGCACCAGAAAATGGTGGCCTACCTGGCCGATAAGGAGCTGTACGTGCGCGAAGCCTACGCCGGAGCCAACCCCGACTACCAGCTTAAGCTGCGCATCGTGAACGAGCAGGCCTGGCACAACCTGTTTTGCTACAACATGTTCCTGCGTCCCGCGCCCGGCGCGGACACCTCCTGGACGCCCGACTTCAGCATCATCTGCGCCCCCGGCTTCGAGGCCGACCCGGCCGTGGACGGCACCCGCCAAGCCAACTTCGCCATCATCAACTTCACCAAGAAGATGATTCTGATTGGCGGCACGGGCTACGCCGGCGAGATGAAAAAAGGCATTTTCGGCGTACTGAACTACCTGCTGCCCCACGAGCACAACACGCTGAGCATGCACTGCTCGGCCAACGTGGGCAAAGGCGGCGACACGGCCATCTTCTTCGGCCTCTCCGGCACTGGCAAAACCACTTTGTCGGCCGACCCCAACCGCGGCCTCATCGGCGACGACGAGCACGGCTGGACGCCCGACGCCGGCATCTTCAACTTTGAAGGCGGCTGCTACGCCAAGGTGATTGACCTGAGCAAGGAGAAGGAGCCCGAGATTTACGATGCCATCCGTTTTGGCTCCATCGTGGAGAATACGCGCTTCATCCCCGGCACGCACACTGTGGACTACGCCAACAAGTCGGTGACCGAGAATACCCGCACCGCCTACCCCATCAACTTCATCCCGAACGCCATTGAGCCCGGCGTGGCTGACGCCCCGAAGAACATTTTCTTCCTCACGGCCGATGCTTTTGGGGTGATTCCGCCCATCAGCAAGCTCGATAAGAGCCACGCCATGTACCTGTTCATGTCGGGCTACACGGCTAAGGTGGCCGGCACCGAAATGGGCGTGACCGAGCCCCAGACCACGTTCTCGGCCTGCTTCGGCGCGGTGTTCCTGCCGCTGCACCCCACCAAATACGCCGAGATGCTGGGCCAGAAAATGGACGAAAACCCGGACATCAACGTGTGGCTCATCAACACGGGCTGGACGGGCGGCAGCTACGGCACCGGCCACCGCATGAAACTGCCATACACCCGCGCCATGATTACGGCCGCCCTCAACGGCCAGCTCGACGAGGTAAAATTCACCAAGCATCCCGTGTTTGGCATGATGGTGCCCGGCGCGGTGCCCGGCGTGCCTTCCGAAATCCTGGACCCGCGCAACACCTGGGCCGACAAGGAAGCCTACGACAAAACGGCTTCGGACCTGGCCGAGAAATTCGTGGAGAACTTTAAGAAATACGCCGAATTTGCCAATGAGGAAATCCTGGCCGGCGCGCCGCACATTGCGGTAGAAGCTTAGGTTTCCGCAGTAGTTCACTCACCAGAAAGCCCCGTCGGTTGCAGCCGACGGGGCTTTTGCTGTTTTATTGAAGGAAGCTGGACGGCTAAACGGTTAGCTCACCAGCTGCTCGACGGGAATGCGCTGGCCGTTTTTAATCAACCATTCTTTGAAGGTTTGCAGCTCGGGATTTAGCTCCCGCGAGAAGGCCAGATTCCGGGCCTTGAGGCAATCTTCGGCAAAATCCCGCTGGAACTGGAACATGTTTCCGAGGTCGTCGGCTCCGGGAAAGCCCAGGTTGCGGTATTGCTCGGGCGTTATCTCGTTGTAGGCAATGGGCAGGCCGAAAACTTTGGTCATAGCATCGGCCATTTGCTGGCCAGTAAGCTGCTCGCCGGCGATGCCAACCGTTTTGCCAATCAGCGCCTTGCCTTTCTTGAAGACGCCCAGCGCGCACTTGCCGATGTCCTCGGCCGCGATGCCCGACAGCTTGCTATTGCCGAGGGGGAAACTGATGGCCAGCTTGCCGTCCGGCCCCGGTTTCGGCCCCATGCCGAAGTAGATGAAGTTCTCCCAGTAGAACGAGGTGAGCAGGAAAGTGGTCGGCACTTTGAGGTCGGAGAAGTAATGGTTGGCCCCGCCTTTGCCGTCGAGGTGCGGCACTTTGTATTTGCCCATCAGCGTGGGCATCCGGTTGTCGGTCAGCGGAATCCACTTGCGCGAGTCCTCCAGCGTCGACCAGATAACGTGCTTCAGGCCCGCATCCTTGGCCGCCTGGGCCATATTGCGGGCCTGGGTATCCTCTTTCTCGGGCGAGTAATGCTCCCAGAAAAAGGTCACGCAATACGCGCCGTAAGCACCGGCCATTGCCCGGCGGATGCTCGCCGGGTCGTCAAGGTCGCCGGCTACGACCTGAGCCCCGAGCCGCACCAGCTGCTGCGCCTTGGACGAATGAATATCGCGGGTGACGGCGCGCACGGCGAATTCATCGGAGGCGTCATTCAAAATTGCGCGGACAAGGCCGCCGCCCTGGGCACCAGTGGCACCGAAGACGGTAATGAGTTTCTTTTGCATAGCTCAAGCGGTTGATAGAAATCAAAAAAAAGGAAACGTTACTAAATTTAATTAATATATTCAATATTTACTATTAATAAAAACAAGCTAATTGCCTCCCCTTATCAAGTAGCTCTCCGCAAAGCGGCTTTTACTCCACCCTGCCGTTCTTTGCGCCATGCATACCTTCTTTGCGCCCGACCTCGCCGGCCCTACCTACACCCTGCCCGAAGACGAAAGCAAGCACGCCGTGCGCGTGCTGCGCCTGGGCGTGGGCGACGAAGTGGAACTACTCGACGGCCGGGGCGGCCTCTACAAGGCGGCCGTGGCCGATGCCAATCCCAAGCGCTGCCAGCTTCGCATCACGCACCACGAGAGCGTGCCGCCCCGCTCCTACTTCACCCACGTAGCTGTGGCCCCCACCAAAAACCTCGACCGCATGGAGTGGTTCGTAGAAAAGGCCGTGGAAATTGGCGTAGAGCGCATCAGCTTCCTGCGCTGCGCCCGCTCCGAGCGCCGCGAGCTGAAGCTGGAGCGGCTGGAGAAAATTGCCATCAGCGCGTTGAAGCAGTCGGGCCAGGCCTGGCTGCCGCAGCTGGATGAGCTGCAGGATTTTGGGGCTTTTGTGGCCGGGGTTACGCCCGAAACCACATTTATTGCCCACCTGGAGGAAGGCGAGCGCACATCGCTGGCGCAGGTGGCCGGCGCGGGGCCGGGCTGCTGCGTACTAATCGGGCCGGAAGGGGATTTTACGCCGCAGGAAATCGCGCTGGCGCTAGCAAAAGGGATTCAGCCGGTCACGCTGGGCGCTTCGCGGCTGCGCACGGAGACTGCCGCGCTGGCGGCGGTTTTTACGGCGCACATCGGGCGTTAAAACCTTCTACCCCTGCGGCTCAATGTGAATCAGGACGTGGCCGAGCTGCGGAAGCTCACTGCGCAGGGTATCCTTGAGGTGGTGGGCAATTTCGTGGCCTTGCCGCACGGTAATATCGCCGCTCACGTTGGCGTGCAGGTCGACGTGGTACTGCATGCCGGCTTTGCGGATGAAGCACTTTTCGGTGCCGCGCACGCCATCTACCGTGAGGGCAACAGCCCTGATTTCCAGCACCAAATCATCGTAGACGTGCTCATCCAGGATTTCGCCCAGCGCCGGGCGGAAAATCTGGTAGCTGTTGTAGAAGATAAAGCCAGAGGCGAACAGGGCGGCCCAATCGTCGGCCGATTCATACCCTTTGCCCAATACCAGCGCGATGGAAATGCCGATGAACGCGGCCACCGACGTAATGGCGTCGCTGCGGTGGTGCCAGGCATCGGCTTTGAGCGAGGAACTGTTCGTCTCCTCTGCTTTTTTCATCACCTTGCGGAAGGAAATTTCCTTCCAGACGATGATGCCGCTCAGAATGCCCAACGTCCAGGCTTTGGGCAGGGCGTGGGGCGTGCCAATGTTCTGAATGCTCTCGTAGGCAATAATGGTGGCCGAGGTTATCAGAAAGCCCACCACCAGAAACGTTATCAGCGGCTCAATGCGGCCGTGGCCGTAGGGGTGGTTTTTATCGGCGGGCCGGCTGGCGTACTTGATGCCGAAAAGCACTAGGAACGACGCGAAAATATCGGTCGTGGATTCGATGGCATCGGCCACCAGCGCATAAGAATTGCCGAAATAGCCGGCCACTCCTTTGATTAGCGCCAGGCTCGTATTGCCAATGATGCTGAAATAGGTGGCTTTGATGGCGGTTTCTTCGTTGGTCATAAAGTGAGCCGAGATGCTATTCTGAAGCAAAAAGGGCGGGCCGCCCTATTTCAGGTAATACGTGCGGACCAGTTGCATGGCCTCTTTTTCGTCGGCCGTACAAACGTCGCAAAAAGTCCCGCGGCCATTGACCGGTCCTTCGTATTCCCAGGCAAAGGTATTGGGCGTCTGGCCAGCGCCGCTCACCGACAGCAAGTCATCACTGGGAACAACGGACAGCACCTGGCCATTGGCAAACTGCACCTTAAAGCCCGGCTGGCCATTCAACTGCGTTTTGCCGACGTATTTCAGCTTTACTTCTCTACGGCTAGGCCCGTACGAATAATAGATGTCGGTGCGCTTGCCGGCCTTCACCCAGAAGCTCAGGTGCTCATAGCCGACCGTGCCCGACGCGCCAAAAGAATACGAAGCGACTTTGGTGGGCGCGCTTTTGGTTTGAGCTTGGGCTGCGGCTCCGGCTAGGAGCAGCGTGGCGGTGATGGCAAGGAGCTGGACCTTCATGGTCAAACGGATGAAGTTCGGGAAGCTCGGCGGGGGCACCCACCGAGGCGGGCGGCCCCACGGTGGCGTTTACTAAACCCAGCGCTTAAATGTTGTCACTCTTAAGCAGCTGCCGAATAGCGGCCAGATGCGCCAGCAGCACTAGGGGCACCACGCAGCCCGGCAGCCATACAAACGGGAAATGCAGAATGGCCACGTTGGGCTGCTCGAAGGCGAAACGCTGCAAAGGCGTGGGGGCCGACAGCAGCGCGTTGACCACGATATTGAGCAGGGAAGCAAGTCCGAGAATGTTCCACAGCAGCAGCCCACGGCGGCCTAACTGCTGCTGGCGGAAAGCGAAATAATATATCACGGGAGCCGTGAGACCCGCCAGAATATCCCAGTTGCGACCTTCGAACGTCATCAGCTTCGGCACGGCTTGGTGCAGATACAGACCGAACAAAACCAGCTCGACTGGAAATCGGACCATGTGAAGCAGGGTCAGCATTTCTAGGCGCAACCCATCAAACCAGCGCCGCCCGGCGGCCGTGGCAAACAGCACCGCAATCAGCAGCAGCGGCGGGCCCAGCAGCAGCGCCAGTCGCGGCGGCAGCGCGTTGCTGATGGTGTAAAAGCCGCTCAGGCCCACGGCTCCTTGCAGCCCCAGCCAGGCCAGTAGCACCAGCAGCGTGCGCCCGGAACGGTGCGCGGCGAGATAGAACAGCCAGACGGCTAGGCCCGTGGTCAGGCCGAAAACGAGGCTGAGAAGCGCGGTATTGGGGAGCGTATGCATGGCCGGGCGGGTTGGTTTTTGGTACAACACAAAGGAACTGACCCACCTCCCGGCGCGGCTTGCCAAATGGCAAGAAAATGCGGCCGACGCTACTTTGCTGTCGGCCCTTTCCGAATCCGGCTCAGCGAGGTGTCGGTGATACCCAAGTAGGAGGCTACGGTTTTCAGCGGCGCGTGCTGGAGAATTTCGGGGCTGGCGTGGAGCAGGCTTTCGTAGCGGGCGGCGGCGGGCTCGGTTATCAGGGCCAGCATGCGGCTTTTGAGGGCCGCGTAGCCGCGCACCAACACCGAGCGGCCGAACTCCCGGAACTCGGGCCGGGCGTGAAATAAGGCGTTCAGTTGCTGGTGGGTGATGCTCCAGCCCTGGCAGTCGGTGAGGGCTTGGATGTACTCCTGCGAGGGTGTGCGGTTGAAAAACGACGCTACCTCGAACACAATCTGGCCACTGGCATAGAAGCCGGTGGTCACGTCGTTGCCGTCGGTATCGTAGGCGAAGGCGCGCATAAAGCCGCTGTCCAGAAACAGGTAGTCGTCGCTCACCTTGCCGGCCCGAAGTAGAAAATCGTGCTTGGCAATAGTCTTAGGCACAAAGGCAATGGCAATGTCTTCGGCCTGCGCGGCGCTGATGGGACCCATGCTTTGGAAAAATTGGGTTAGCTTCTCTTTCGTCATGAATCCTGTCTAAAATCGCGGCCTGCCGTGGCACCCAATATAGGTGCGAAGCCGGCACAGGTGGCTACATTGCGCCTGTGGTGCCCACCGTGCGGCCCGCAGGCCCGAACTTTACGATTCCCGCTGCCATTATACGGCTGGCGGGTTCGGCCTGCCCACTCGTTTTATGCTGAAATACCTGCTTTTATCCGCTTCGCTGCTGCTCTCGGCCGCCGAGCCCGCGCCCAGCTTCCGCATTGCCAAGCTGCACTACGGCGGCGGGGGCGACTGGTACGCCAACAAAACCTCGCTGCCCAACCTCATCAGCTTCTGCAACCAGAGCCTGAAAACCAACATCGCGCCCGACGAAGCCACCGTGGAGCTCGACGCGCCGGAGCTGCTCTCCTACCCCTTCATCCACATGACCGGGCATGGCAACGTGAGTTTCACCGCGGCCGAGGCCAAAAACCTGCGCCGTTACCTCACGGGTGGTGGTTTCCTGCACATCGATGACAATTACGGGCTCGATAAATTCATCCGGCCCGAGATGAAAAAGGTTTTTCCTGAGCTGGAGTTTGTGGAGCTGCCTTACTCCCACCCCATCTACCACCAGAAATACCAGTTTCCCAAAGGCTTGCCTAAGGTGCACGAGCACGACGGCAAGCGCGCTCAGGGTTTCGGGCTGGTGTACAAAGGCCGACTGGTGTGCTTCTACACCTATGAATGCGACCTGGGCAACGGCTGGGAAGACGTGGGCACCTACCCCGAAGACTCGCCCGCCATTCACGACGCGGCCCTGCGCATGGGCGCCAACCTGGTGAGCTACGCCCTGACCCAGGACTAAGCAAAAAATGCCGCGCCGCGTTCGATGGCCTATTTTCGCCTTATCAACGTTGCTTTTTCTATGCCCAATCCTCCGGAAAGCCCGGCTATTCTGCCGCGCCTTCGCCTAGAAACCAGACCATTCCACGACGCCGTGGAGCAAAACCCGTTCAATCAGGCCTTGAGCGCGGGCACGGTAACGGCTGCCGATACGGCACAATTCCTGGCTAAGATGTACGGTTTGCTGGAACCGTATGAAGCTCAGCTGAAAGCGCACGCCGCCACCTTTGGCCCCGCTTGGCAGCTCGACCAACGCTACCGTGCCCCCCTGATTCTGGATGATTTGGCCCGGCTGGGCCACGATGCCACGCCGCCTTCTTACCCCAAATTGCCGCCGCTCAGCACCCGCGCCCAACTGCTGGGGGCCATGTACGTTTTCGAAGGGTCGACGTTGGGTGGTCAGGTGATTGCGCGGCAGCTCGACAAGGCGGGCATTGCCGCGCACGCCTTTTTCACGGGCCGGGCCGAACGCACCGGACCGCTCTGGAAGGCCTTCTGCCAGCAGCTGACCGAGGCCGCCGAAACCGGCAACGACGACCCGACGGCCATTGCGGCCTCGGCCGTTCACACTTTTCAAGCCCTAGCTACATGGCTAAATCAGCGCTAAAACTCACCGACGAAAGCCTGCTCGGTCAACCCATTACGCTCAATAACTGCGACCGGGAGCCCATTCACATCCCCGGCCTGATTCAGCCCTACGGCTTTTTGCTGTGCCTCGATGAGCAGAGCCGTCGCGTGGTGCAGGCCAGCGCCAATACCTTGACGCTGCTGGGAATGGCCCCCGAAACCCTCATCGGGGCCGGTCTGGGCACATTGCTGGAGCCCGAGCAGCTGGTGGAAGTGGAGCGTGTGTGGACCAAACTGGGGCCGGACGGGCGGCTGCTGGGCATCCGTCTCGGGCGGGTGACGGGCCAGCCGGCCTACAAGCTCATCCTGCATCGCTACGACGGCCTGCTGTGGGTAGAAGGCGAGCCCGTGGCTGACACCAGCGTGAGTGCCATCGACTTGCCCGCTCTTAACGTGAGCCTGGGCCGCCTGCTCACGGCCGAAAGCGTGCTGGAATGCTGCCAGGTCACGGCCCAACAAGTGCGCGCCATCACGGGCTTCGACCGGGTGGCCATCTACCGCTTCGCGCCCGACGACAGCGGCGAAGTCATTGCCGAGGACGTGCGCGAGGACCTGCCCCCCTGGCTGGGCATGCACTACCCGGCCACCGACATTCCGAAGCAGGCCCGGGCCATGTACCTCAAAAACTGGCTGCGCTTTATCCCCAATGCCCGCTACGCGCCGGTGCCACTGGTGCCCACGGTGGTGCCCGGGGCCAGCCGCCCGCCGGACATGACGTATTCGGTGCTGCGCAGCGTGTCGCCCATTCACCTCGAATACCTGCATAATCTGGGCTCAGAGGCCACCATGACCATTTCGCTCATTCAGGAAGGGCGGCTGTGGGGCATGGTAACCTGCCATCACCAAAGCCCGCGCCTGGTGAGCTACGAGCTGCGCGACCTGTGCCAGTTCCTGGGCAAAACCGTATCGGCGCTGCTCAAAAGCAAGGAGCAGCAGGACGAGCAGGCCTACCGCCTGCGCATCCGTGAGGCCCAGGTGCGGCTGTTTGATTTGGTGGCCACCCAGACCAATTTCATGGATGGTCTGCACCGCTTCACCCCCAACCTGCTCGACGTACTGGATTGCGGCGGCGCGGCCATTTGCTTTGGTGGTGAGATTATTACCATGGGCCACACGCCCAAACCCCGCCAGATTGAGGAGGTGGTGGAATGGCTGCGGGACAACAATTCGAACGACGTTTTCGTCACCGATTCCTACGCCCAGCTGAACCCGGCGGGCAAGGCCATCCGGGGCACGGCCAGCGGCATTCTGGCGGTGGCACTGGCCCGCGAGGCGGGCGAATACATCCTCTGGTTCCGCCCCGAGCAGCTGCAAACCGTGACCTGGGCCGGCCGCAACGAAAAAAACCAGACCACCGCCGACGGCCAGATTTTCCTCTCGCCCCGGCAGTCGTTTGAGGCCTGGAAGCAGACCGTGGAGGAAACCTCAGCCCCGTGGCTGCCCCTCGAAATAGAAGCTGCTAAGGAAATCCGCCTGCACATTTCCGACATCCGGCTCAAGGTTTTCAATGAGCTGCAAGCCAAGGCCCTCAATCTGGCCCGCCTCAATGCCGAGCTGGAGCGCAGCAACGACGAGCTGGACTCGTTCGCCTACGTGGCCTCGCACGACCTCAAGGAGCCCCTGCGCGGCATCCACAACTACTCCCTGTTTTTGCTGGAAGACTACGCCGACCAGCTCGATGCCGAGGGCGTGAGCAAGCTTCAGACCCTGGTGCGCCTCAGCCAGCGCATGGAGTCCCTCATTGAGTCGCTGCTCCAGCTCTCACGCGTGGGCCGGGTCGAGCTGGCCCTCGATGCCGTGAATTTGAACGACGCCCTGGCCGACATTCTCGACCTGCTGCACCCCCGCCTGGAGCAAACCCAGACGACGGTGACCGTGCCCAGCCCTCTGCCCACCGTGCGCGGCAGCCGCACCTCCATTCACGAGGTATTCAACAATTTGCTGACCAACGCATTACGCTACAATAACCACGTCAAAAAGCAGGTTACCATCGGTGTAGCCCCGCCCGAAATTCGCGGCCCGAAAGGCACCGGAAATCCGACCGATTTCACCGTTATTTACGTACAGGATAACGGCATCGGCATCGACCCGAAGCACCACGAAAACATCTTTAAAATATTTAAGCGCCTGCACGCGCAGGACAAGTACGGCGGGGGCACCGGGGCCGGCCTGGCCATTGCCCGTAAAATGGTGGAGAAGCACGGCGGCGAGCTGTGGGTTGATTCCACGATTGGCAAAGGTGCCACTTTCTATTTTTCGATTCCCAACAATCTGTAAGTCAATGAATCCCACCGCCCTCATTCCCATCCTCGTGGTGGAAGACAGCGTTGAAGACTTCACGGCGCTGAGCCGGGCCTTCCGCAAAAACGCGGTGCCCAACCCCCTGCTGCGCTGCGAAGACGGCGACCAGGCCCTCGAATACCTCAAGGGCTACGGCAAGCACCCGGACTACCCCAGCCAGTTGCCCGTCATCATCATGCTCGACCTCAACATGCCCGGCACCGATGGCCGCGCCGTACTTGATATCCTCAAGAGTGACCCCGCCCTGCATACCATTCCGGTTATCATTTTCACCACCTCATCTAACAGAACCGATATTGCCGAATGCTACCGCCTGGGGGCCAATAGCTACCTCACCAAGCCCATCGGCTATCCCGAGCTGGAAGAAAAAGTGCGGCTGATTATCCGTTATTGGCTGGAGGCTTCCGAGCTTCCCTTGGCTGGTTAAGTACCTGTGAAGCGAATTCTACTGATTGACGACAACCCGGAGGACCGGATGCTATACCGGCGCTTCCTGGGCCAGCAGGCTGGTTTTCAGCGCCTGGAAATAGTGGAAGCATCCTCGGGGGCTGATGGGCTGGAGCAATTCCGCATTCAGCAGCCCGACTGTGTGCTGCTCGACTACAACCTGCCCGATACCGACGGCCTGGACCTGCTGGAGGCCCTGCGCGAACTGGCCCCGCCCGATACGCTGTGCGTGGTGATGATAACCGGCGGTGGCAACGAAACTCTGGCCGTGCGCGCCCTCAACTCTGGTGCGCTCGACTACCTGGTGAAGCAGCAGTTCGACCGCGAGCTACTGAATAAAACGGTGCTGCACGCCATCGAAAAAAACGAGTGGCGGCAGTACGTGGCCCGCTACCACGGCGAGCTGCAGGGCGTGAACCGCGAGCTGCGCGACTCCCTGGCCGAGCTCACCGAAATCCGCCAGGAGTTGCACGAGAAAAATGCCCAGCTCAGCGCCGCCAACCAGGAAATCGGGGCCCGCAACCGCCTACTGGCCCGCACCAATCAGGACCTCGACAACTTCGTGTACGCCGCCAGCCACGACCTGCGCCAGCCCCTCGACAACCTGCGCGGCCTCTTCGACGAGCTGCGCCGCACCGCCACCTTCCAGGACCCCGAAGAAGCCGTAGTGATGCGCCTACTGGAAGATTCCCTGCACAGCCTGTCCACCACCATCACCGACCTGGCGGCCGTGGTGCAGGAGCAGCGCAGCCCCGGCGAGCAAGCCGCCGAGCAGGTCACGTTTGACAGCCTTGTGGCCGATGTGCTCAAGGCCCTACGCCCGCAGCTGGTGGCCACCGCAGCCCACGTCGACACCGATTTTACCGGTTTGCCCACCCTGCGCTACGTGCGAAGCAACCTGCGCACCATGCTCATCAACCTGCTGGGCAACGCCCTCAAGTACCGGCATCCCGCCCGAGCACCCCACATTCGGGTGCGCACTTATAAAGCTGACGGTTGCCCGGTGCTCGAAGTGCTCGACAATGGCCTGGGCATGAATCTGGACCGCCACGGGGCCGAGCTATTCCAGCTGTTTCGGCGCTTCCACCCGCAGGCGGGCGAAGGCACGGGCGTAGGCCTGTTCCTCGTCAACCGGCTGGTGCAGTCTGAGGGCGGGCACATTGCCGTCGAAAGCGAGGAAGGCCAGGGCACGGTGTTCCGGGTATTTCTGCACGGCAATCGCGGCAAGTGCTAGGGCCTGAGCGCAGCGCTCAAGAGGCTTCAAACGCCACTCGGCCCGAAAAACCTGTCCAAAAGCTGGCAGGTTTTTCGGGCCGAGGGCGTTTGAAGCTTAATTCCTAGCGCACGCCCTGCTCGGGAAAGCGCCCCGATTTAGTGCGATAAAACGCTTTAATTTTGGCCTCATCGGCCTCGTAATCACCTGTGGGCCACACGGCTTCGCCGATTCCGGCTTCCTTTTTGGCATAGTCCAGGTACCCCAGCCGGATGGGCACGTGCGCGCCCAAGGCCGCAAAGTAGTAGCCCTTACGCCAGCGCGGCTGGTAGGCCCGCGTGCCCTCCGGCGTGATGAGAATCACCAGTTCCTCGTGCTCATCAAAGAGCTTCACCATGCCATCCACGAGGCTGTTGTTCTTGCTGCGGTCCACGGCCAGGCCGCCGATGGCCTTCACCAGCCAGCCCAGCGCGAAGTTTTCGGTCCACTCCTTTTTCACGGTGAAGCGCACGGGTACCCCCATCAAATAGAAGGCGGCCCGGGCCAGAATGATGTCCCAGTTACTGGTGTGCGGGGCCGCAATCATCATGCTTTTCTTGATGTCGGGGTTGTGAATCTCGCCCAGGTGCCAGCCGGCCACGCCGAACACGAGCTTGGCCATGGCATACCAGAAAGGGGATTTCGAACGAGCAGACTCAGGAGACATCAGTTTATAAGCGCAAGGAGAAAGGAAAAAAACAGCCAGAGCCTCGATGCCGCCGCTCGGCCCCGAATTCAATGGGAGTGCAAAGATGGGCAATTGGTCCAGAATTGCATTCAGGGGCCGCCCGCGCCTACAGCAACGCCTGCAAGGCCTCGGCCTGCCCCATGGCGTAGCGGTAGCCGATGTCGAACAGCTCGGGGCCGCGCTTGTAGCTCAGGGGGCGGTAGTGGCGCAGCTCGGGCGGCTCCAGCAGCAGGTCACACTGGTTTTTGCGGGCCGCCGTGTTGGCATTGATGGCTAGGTGCAGGGTGCGCTCGATGAGGCGGCGGAAGGTGGGAATGCGGGCTTCGGGGTTGATAGGGTTGCAGTGCACACCCACCACGCGCAGGTTCGTTTGGCCCAGCAGCGGTTCCACGGGCAGGTTATTGAGCAGGCCGCCATCCACTAGCTGCCGCCCTTGGTACTCCACCGGCCGGTAAATTATCGGCACCGCTGACGAAGCCAGCAGCGGCGGCAACAGCGCCCCCGAATTGAAATACACCGACTCGCCCACCATCAAATCCGTGGCCACCAGCGTCAGCGGCCGGCTCAAATCCTCAAAATTGACCGTACTGCCCAGGTGCCGGGCCAGCAATTGCTCCACCGCATCGAGGTGCAGCAGCCCAAACCGGCTGAACGCCGGCCGCGTGAGCCGAAACACATTGGTAGCCAGTAATAATCGCAAAATCTCGCGCGGCGCAAAGCCCGCCGCGTAAAACACGCTGGCAATGGCCCCCGAGCTCACACCCGCCAGCTGCGCCACCGGCAACTGCAACTCATCCAAGGCCGCCAGCACGCCCAGGTGCGCAATCCCGCGCGCCCCGCCGCCCGATAATGCCAACCCAAGCTGCGGATTGGTCCGTTGGTGGGTTTGCGAATTGGTGGGGTCGTAAGGAAGCTGCACGTTCTTAGCTGTCGGATTTTGTCCTGATACGTTGTTCTCCCATTATTCCGCCACTCCACCGAATTACAAATCCGCCACCCGCAGGGTCTGGTCCAGGCGTATGCCTCTGTCGGTCAGGGCTACGGTACAGGCTTCGTTGGTAGGGTCATGTTCCAGCAGCAGCACCCAGTTTTCTTCGGCAGCGCGGCGCAGCACGGCTTCTTTCTCGGGCATCGTGATGAGCGGACGCACATCGTAGCTCATCACGTAGGGCAGCGGAATATGCGCGGCACTGGGCAGCAAGTCGGCCATGAAAGCCAGCGTGCGGCCCTTGTAATCCAGCACGGGCACCATCATTTTCTCGGTGTGCCCGTCGGCCAGAATGATTTCTCGAAACTGTGGCAGCTCATCGGGCACGCCCTTTTGCAGGTCGATAAACTTCAAATGCCCGCTTTCCTGAATCGGCAGAATGTTCTCCTTCAGAAAGCTGGCCTTTTCGCGCGGGTTGGGCGTCACGGCCCAGTCCCAGTGCGCCTCATTGCTCCAATAGGTGGCATTCGGAAAAGCCAGTTGCAATACCCCATCGGGCCGGCGCTGCACCGAGCCGCCGCAATGGTCGAAGTGCAGATGCGTCAGGAAAACATCGGTAATGTCGGCGCTGGAGAAGCCCAGCTTGCGCAAGGACTTCTCCAGCGTGTCGTCGCCGTGCAGGTAAAAATGGCCCCGGAATTTCTCGTCCTGCTTGTCGCCAATGCCATTATCAATCAGCAGCAACCGGCCGCCATCCTCAATCAGCAGGCAGCGCATGGCCCAGGTGCACATGTTGTTGGCATCGGGCGGGTTCAACTTCTGCCACATGCTTTTGGGCACCACGCCAAACATGGCGCCGCCGTCGAGCTTGAAAAGGCCGGTATCGATGGTGTGGATGGTCATTTTTTAGGGGATGAGGGTGGGATGGTATGAGGTATGAGGGACAATTATACGCTAGTATTCCAACTCTTGCCCTCCTCCCCCATACCTTCCAACCTTAACCTATTCCACCACCACGCCCATCGCCGAAAACTTATCAATACGCTGCGAAATCCGGTCTGCCACCGAAATCGCGCTCAGTTCCTTCAGCGTCTTCAGCAACGTGCTTTTTAGCGTTTCAATCATGATTTCGGGCGCGGTGTGTGCCCCGCCCAGCGGCTCCTTCACAATACCATCAACCAGACCGGCCGATTTCATATCCGTGGCCGTGAGCTTGAGCGCTTCGGCCGCCTGTTCCTTATAATCCCAGGAGCGCCACAGAATGCTACTGCACGACTCCGGCGAAATAACAGAGTACCAGGTATTTTCCAGCATCAACACCCGGTCGCCGATGGCGATACCCAATGCCCCGCCGCTCGCGCCCTCGCCAATGATGACGCAGATAACCGGCACCTTCAGCATGAACATCTCCTTGAGGTTGCGGGCAATGGCCTCACCCTGCCCCCGCTCTTCGGCCTCCAGGCCGGGGAAAGCGCCGGGCGTGTCAATGAGTGTCACCACGGGTACGTTGAACTTCTCGGCCAGTTTCATCAGGCGCAAGGCCTTGCGGTAGCCCTCGGGATTAGGCATGCCGAAGTTGCGAAACTGGCGCTGCTTGGTGTTGTGGCCCTTTTGCTGGCCGATGAACATCACCGTCTGGCCATCAATCTCGCCGAAGCCGCCCACCATGGCCTTGTCGTCGCCCACGGTGCGGTCGCCGTGCAGTTCCACGAACTTCTCGGCCATGCCCTCAATATAGTCTAAGGTGTAGGGCCGCTCCGGGTGGCGCGAGAGCTGCACCCGCTGCCAGCGCGTGAGGTTGGCGTAGGTTTCCTTTTTAAGGTCTTTGATGCGTTTTTCCAGCGCCGCGACGGCTTCGCCTACTTCCACGTCGCTGTCGGCAGCGAGTTTCTGCATTTCAAGAAGCTTGCCTTCGAGGGCAGCGATGGGTTGTTCAAAATCGAGGAGCATGAGCGGCGAATGGCTTGGCAAGTGAGTAGGAAGGCGAAAATAGCGGGTAGCAGCGGTCTAAACAGGACTTATACCCGCTGCCATCGGCCCTAAATGCCGTGGGCACGGCGGTTGGCAAAGGTAAAACATCTGCCGTTGCGGTAGCGCCAGAAAAATAATCAGACTGATAAACAACCCCCAAGCTCCAAAACGCGACAGATTCGAGAAAAATATTGGCCTCATCCTTGCGGGTGGCAATTTCTTTCCCCTACCTTTGTGTCACCAAAGCGGAAAAGCACACGGCTTCTCCACTTGAGACACACGGTTTGGTAGTTCAGTTGGTTAGAATGCCGCCCTGTCACGGCGGAGGTCGCGGGTTCGAGTCCCGTCCAGACCGCTACTGTTTGTCGAAAAGGCCGTTTCCAGTACGGGAACGGCCTTTTTATTTCTCTTTTACGTCAATACAAGATTTTGTCAGCTTGTTTTGTCGCCTTAATTATGGAACAGCATCCGGCTTTTCCACAAGACAAACGGTTTGGTAGTTCAGTTGGTTAGAATGCCGCCCTGTCACGGCGGAGGTCGCGGGTTCGAGTCCCGTCCAGACCGCTACCGTTTGTAAAAAAGGCCATTTCCTACCCGGAAATGGCCTTTTTTATTGACCAAATCAAAGCTAGTGGCACGCTGCGATGCGCTTTTCACGTACTTGGCTACTGGGTCGCGCAGTTCCTTCTGGCGCTATGAGCGTGGGCAGGGCCCTTCTGGGCTGAAGCAGTCCAGCCGCCAGAAGACGAGAAATCGAACTTCTTCCGATAGCCTTTGAACTGCTGCGGTGAGCATTGCGCTTCAATACCTCTTCGGTGAAACTTGTCCATCGAGTTGCCGCCGAGCCGCTGTCAACCGGTTGAAAAATATAATATTCGGGTTAATTCCTGATTTCCGCAGCAGACGGATTGGCCTACCCTTACGGCATCAGATGCGTTTCGCGTAATGCATTGTTTATGAATGATTAATGGGTCAAAAGCGAATATGTCCCATGCAGGCATACAGCCGCCGCAACCTTTATAATGCCAGACTGGCAACGGACTATTTCGTGCTTCAGGACGCCGGGCTTTTGCCCACGTCATACAATTCATCACACTGTTTGACTACTGCCGCAGCAGCGCGGCCATGTGTTTGAAATTTATAATTATCGGTTTGAATCGTGATTTCCAGGCAAGGTGAAGGTGCGGACCTTTGCCTTAGTTAAAACATGGCATCCCGCGTAATGATGCTGCGGCCCCAAACAAGCCACAGACCACAGAAGCCGGCACGAGCGGTGACGGAAAACAGTAGTTTGGCTTTTACAGTAGTCCAATTTCAACAGTTTAAACACCAATAATTTATGCAGACCGTAACCTTAAATAACGGGGTAAAAATGCCTATCCTTGGCTTTGGCGTGTATCAGATTCCGGATGCGGCCGAGTGCGAGGCCAGCGTGTTGGCCGCTCTAAAGGCGGGCTACCGGCTGATTGACACCGCCGCAGCCTACCAGAACGAGGAGGCCGTGGGCAATGCCATTCGGAAAAGCGGCGTGCCGCGGGAAGAGCTGTTTATCACAACCAAGCTCTGGGTTGCGGATGCCAGCTACGAGCGCGCCAAGCCGGCATTTGAAGCGTCGCTGCGGAAGCTCCAGCTTGATTATTTGGATTTGTACCTCATTCACCAGCCATTTGGGGATGTGTACGGGGCTTGGCGGGCCATGGAGGAGCTGTATAAGGAAGGCCGCATCCGGGCCATTGGCGTGAGCAACTTCCCGCCTGACCGGGTGATGGATTTCATCGTGCACCACGAGGTGGTGCCGGCGGTGAACCAGATTGAAACCCACCCCTTCCACCAGCAGGTGGAGACACAGCAGTTTCTGGCCGAAAATGGGGTGCAGATTGAGTCGTGGGGGCCGTTTGCGGAGGGCCGAAACGGCATGTTCACCAACGAGTTGCTGGTGGGCCTAGGCCGGAAATATCAGAAAAGCGTGGCCCAGATTATCCTGCGCTGGCTCACGCAGCGCGGCGTGGTGGTGATTCCGAAATCGGTGAAGCCGGAGCGCATCGCGGAGAATTTCAACGTGTTCGACTTCGAGTTGAGCGCCGAGGACATGGCCGCCATCCAAACCCTGGATACCGGGGCCAGCGTGTTCTTCGACCACCGCGACCCGAAAATTGTGAAGTGGCTGGGCGAGCTGGGCCGCAACCAACGCAAATAGCTCGCCTGGGCTTTTAAGTCACCCTTTTACCCTCTTACAAACTACTATGAAAAATCGCACCTTGGGCACCAGTGGCCTCGAAGTATCGGCCCTCGGGCTGGGTTGCATGGGCATGAGCTTCGGCCTAGGGCCGGCCGCCGACAAGGAGGAAATGGTAAAGCTGATTCGGGCGGCCGTGGAGCGCGGCGTCACGTTTTTTGATACGGCCGAAGTGTATGGCCCGTTCACCAACGAAGAGTTGGTGGGCGAGGCATTGGAGCCCCTGCGCGAGCAGGTGGTGATTGCCACTAAATTCGGCTTCAATACCTCGGTGCAGGGCACGGGCGGCGGGCTGAACAGCCGGCCGGAAAACATCCGCGCCGTAGCCGAAGCCTCGCTCAAGCGCCTGCGTACCGACCGCATCGACCTCTTTTACCAGCACCGTGTGGACCCAGGCGTGCCCATTGAGGACGTGGCCGGGACGGTCCGCGACCTGATTGCCGAGGGTAAAGTGAAGCATTTCGGCCTTTCGGAGGCGGGCGTGCAAACCATCCGCAAGGCCCACGCGGTGCAGCCGGTCACGGCTTTGCAGAGCGAATACTCGCTGTGGTGGCGCGAGCCGGAACAGGAAATCCTGCCGGTGCTGGAAGAATTGGGCATTGGCTTCGTGCCGTTTAGCCCGCTGGGCAAGGGCTTTCTAACCGGCAAAATCGACCAGAATACCGAATTCGATAAGTCGGACTTCCGCAATACGGTGCCGCGCTTCGACCCCGAAAACCGCAAGGCCAACCAGGCGCTGGTGGACCTGCTGGGCCGCATTGCCCAAGAGAAAAACGCTACGCCGGCCCAGATTGCCCTGGCCTGGCTGCTGGCCCAGAAGCCCTGGATTGTGCCCATTCCCGGCACCACCAAGCTACACCGGCTGGAAGAAAACCTGGCCGCCGTTGAGTTGGAGCTGTCGGGCGATACGCTGGGAGAGATTGAGGCGGCGGCGGCTCAGATTGCCGTGCAGGGCGCGCGCTACTCCGAAGCGGCGCAGAAGATGATAAACCGCTAATTGGTCGATAAAATGCCCGCGTATAGGGGCTCAGCTTGCAACGAAGGCCGGCTGAGCCCCTACTTGTAAGCAGTTCGCAGGGCAAGGTGCGTTTGCTGGTAACCCTATTCTCTCCTGATGAAGCCTCACCCAACCTGGTCCCGCCGGGATTTCCTGCTCACCGCCGCCGGGGCGAGTGCGGTAATGATGCTCAACCCGCTGGCCGCGTGGGCGATTGACGAGGAGGACTCTCTGGTGGCTGCTTTGGTGGCCAGCACCATGGGCATCGACACCCACAACCACGTCGATGTGCCCCTCGCCAAAGCCGAACTGCCTGGGCCGGACCTCGACATATCCGGCGAGTTGAAAAAGTCGGGCTTGTCGGCCATTTGCATGACTTTCGCGGTTGATTATCAGGAGTTGAAAAATCCCGGTGATGCCTACGAGCGGTTCCTGAACGGGCTGACCGCCATGGACCACCAACTGAAACGCAACGGCCTGAAACGCGCCCTGAACCTGGCCGACCTGCAAGCCGCCCACCAAAAACACCGGCCCACCGTCATCCAATCGGTGGAGGGCGGGCACTTTCTGGAAGGCAAGCTGGAGCGGCTGAAAGTGGCCTACGACCGGGGCCTGCGCCACCTCGGCCTGCTGCACGACCACGACGCATCGGTGCCGCTGGGCGACGTGTTCACGAATCCCGCACAGTGGGGCGGGCTGACGGCTTTCGGGGCCGACACCATTCGGGAGTGCAACCGGCTGGGCATTCTCGTCGATTTGTCGCACGCTAATGTGGAAACCGTGACGGCGGCGCTGAAAGTGACGAGCAAGCCCGTGCTCATCTCCCATACCGGCCTCGATACCCAGCTGGGCCAAAACCAAAACCTAGCCCGTATGATGAATCCTCGGCTCATCAGCAGGGAGCACGCGAAAACCGTGGCCGACGCGGGCGGCGTGATTGGCGTGTGGACCCACCTGGCCGATTCTGCGTTGGAATACGCACAGAACGTGCTGGCGCTGGTCGAAGTCGTTGGCATCAACCACGTTTGCATCGGCACCGATACCAAGTTGACCACATCTTACCGGCCGCCCGGCGGCGGCCCCAAGCCGGGCGGCCCGCCTCCCCAAGGCGGCCAAAAAGGCCGCAGGGTTGGCGAGCGCACGAACGAGGCGTGGGCGGACCAGAAGGCCGGGTTCTACTACGCCGTGGTCGATGCGCTTTTGAAGACGGGCTTTACGGCAGATGAAATCGGCAAATTCGGCGGCGGTAATTTCTGCCGTGTATTTGATGCGGCCACGGCCGGTCGTCGGTAGAATGTATGGGCAGGGTCATACCCCGTAAGGCTTGCCCCCGCCCCTACACACGAACCCACAGGTAGTGAAGTACCTTGCCAGAGCCCAGCGTTGGGCTTTCGTTGTTTCATTTCCGGCGTCGCCCCATGCAAAACCTGTTCTTTGAGTTCGTCTTTCTGGTCCTGATTATTCTGGCGCTGGTGATGCTGGCCCAGAAGCTGCGGCTGGCCTACCCCGTTGTGCTGGTGCTGGGCGGGCTGGCGCTCAGCGTCACGCAGTTGTTTGATAATATTAAGATTGACCCGGAAATAGTGTTTCTGGTGTTCCTGCCACCGCTGCTGTACGAGGCGGCCTGGCAGGTGTCGTGGAAGGAATTCTGGAAGTGGCGGCGGGTGATTGCCAGCTTCGCGTTTCCGGTGGTAATCATCACCTCGTGCATTGTGGCGGTGGTGTCGCACGCGCTGATTCCGGGGTTCACGCTGGCGCTGGGGTTTCTGCTGGGCGGCATTGTGTCGCCGCCCGATGCCATTTCGGCCACCACCATTATGAAGCAGGTCAAGGTACCGCGCCAGATGCTCAGCATTATTGAGGGCGAAAGCCTGCTCAATGATGCGGCCTCGCTGATTGTGTTTCGGTTTGCGCTGGCGGCAGTGCTCACCGGGCAATTCGCGTTTAGCGCGGCGGCGGGCAGTTTTTTCCTGGTTATTGTGCTGGGCACCGCCATTGGGCTGGGAATTGGGATGGTGTTCTATGCCATTCACCGCTGGCTGCCCACTACTCCCAGCATCGATACGGTGCTGACGCTGCTCACGCCCTACTGCCTGTATTACGCGGCCGAGCATTTCCACTACTCCGGCGTGCTGGCGGTGGTGAGCGGCGGCCTGCTACTGTCCAGCAAGCGCCATTCGATGCTGACGTATCGCAGTCGCATCGAGAGCATTGATGTATGGTCGGTGCTGAGCTTCGTGCTGAACGGGCTGGTGTTTCTGCTCATCGGGCTGGAGCTGCCCACCATCACGCGGGAGTTGGACGCTGGCCTGGGCCCGGCCATCGGCTACGGCCTACTCATCTCGCTCACGCTGGTGGTGGGACGGCTGCTGTGCTCGTTTGGCGCGGTGCTGGTCACGATGTTTGCCAGTCGCTTCATCACCGTAGCCGATGCGAACCCCGGCTGGCGCGGGCCGATAATCCTGGGCTGGGCGGGCATGCGCGGGGTGGTGTCGCTGGCCGCCGCGCTGTCCATTCCGCTACTCACGCCGCAGGGCCAGCCCTTTCCCTACCGCAACCTTATCCTGTTCATCACCTTCGTGGTTATTCTCGTGACGCTGGTTTTCCAGGGCCTGACGCTGCCCTGGCTAATTCGGAAAGTAAACCCCGAGAACCGGCATCAAACAATTCCAGAGGAGCGCCAGGAGCTGATTCTGCAGAAAAAGCTGGCCCTGCAAGCCCTAAGCTATGTAGAATCGGCGGCTGGCCCCGACGGCTCGCCCAACGACGACTATCTGCACAACCTACGCACCCGCCTCCAGCTCGATGCGGCGTTTTTTACCCAAGAGCTGGAAGGTTCGGAAGGCCCGCCCGATGAAACCTTACACCGCTTCCACCGGCACTACCTGACGCTGCTGGAGCAGCAGCGCACCCTGCTGCACGAGATGAACCACCGCATGGAATTTGACGAGGAAATAATTCGTAAGCACCTCACCATTTTGGATTTGGAGGAGTATAAGCTGCGCGAGAAGCAACTGCAAACGACCGGCGCAGAGTAGCCGAACGTAAACTTATCAATTCCCCTTTTACGCAAGCCGCCGGATACGTCCGGCCGGTGTTTGCAACCGTTTCTTTTTACCATCCGGCCCATGAATACCGAATCAGCCCCCGCGCCCCCGCCCCGCCAGCTCGGCACGCATCAGGACCTCAATGCCCAGGAGCTGAAGCTGAAAGGCTTCAAGGCCTACGAAGTCGACACGGCCGTGAACCCCGGCCCCACCTACCGCCGCCGCGATTTCTACAAAGTGGCCCTGGTCACCAGCCATTGCACCGTGCACTATGCCGACCGCAGCATCGAGCTGAACGGCAACTGCCTGATGTTCGCCAACCCGCACATTCCGTACTCCATCGAGCTGCACGCCCCGCGCCTCACGGGCTATTCCTGCCTTTTCACCGAGGCTTTTATGAAGGAGAATGACCGGTCGGAAAGCCTGCAGCAGTCACCGCTGTTCAAGGTCGGCGGCACGCCCATTTTCCACCTCGATGCCGTGCAGGCCGCCTATGCCCAAAGCATTTTTCAGAAGATTCTAGCCGAACAAGGCACCGAGTACCTGTTCAAAAACGACCTAATCCGCACTTACATCCAGCTCCTGATTCACGAGGCGTTGCGCATGCAACCGGCCGAAACCTTCCTCCAGCACAAAAACGCCGCCTCGCGCATCACCACGCTTTTTCTGGAGCTGCTGGAGCGGCTGTTCCCCATCGAGAGCCCGGATAAGGCCCTGCCGCTGAAAACTGCCCAGGACTTTGCGGCCCAGCTCGCGGTGCACGTCAACCACCTGAACCGGGCCGTGAAGGAAGTCACCGGCCGCTCCACCACCGCCCACATCGCCGAGCGCGTCATCGGCGAAGCCAAAGCCCTGCTGCACCACACCGATTGGGACGTGGCGGCCATCGGCTACGGCCTGGGGTTTGAGTACTCGTCGTACTTCAACAACTTTTTCAAGAAGCACACCGGCAGCACGCCGCTGGCTTTTCGGCGGGCGGTGTGAGTTTTTTAGCACGTCGTGCTGAGCGCAACAGAAGCATGAGGTACCGGGGGTTGTTCTTTCCTTCTACACTCTCAAAGTTCGCCAAGGCTCATTATTTGATTTGCGTACCTTTGCCGGATGCAAAATCCCGAAACCGTCGACCAGTTTTTTCAGCATCAGGGCAACCCGCAGTTGAATTTTGCACCCCAACATGTGTCGGTGGCCACCACGGGCCGCTTCAATGTGTACGACCGAGCGCTCTTCTGCAACCGGGAGATGAGCTACAGCCGGCGCGACTTTTTCAAGATTTCGCTGATGACCGGCGCGGGGCGCATCAACTACGCCAGCCGGGGCGTGCTCATTGACCGGCCGGCGCTGGTGTTCTCCAATCCGCAGGTCCCGTTTTCGTGGGAACCGCTTTCGGAGGCGCAGGGAGGCTACTTCTGCCTGTTTACGGAGGACTTTTGGAGCGGCTCCGAACGGGCCAGCAGCCTGCATGAGTCGCCGCTGTTCCGGGTGGGCACCGACCCGGTGGCGTTTGTGGATGAAGCGCAGTTTGAGACGTTTGCCCAGCTCTACCGCAAGATGCTGCAGGAGATGGAATCGGGCTACGCCTACAAGCAGGACCTGCTGCGCACCTACCTGAACCTGCTCATCCACGAGGCGCTGAAGATGCAGCCCCAAACCACTTACTACCAGCACCCCAACGCGGCCACGCGCATCGTTGCGCTGTTTCAGGAGCTGTTGGAGCAGCAGTTTCCCATCGATGCGCCCGACCACGGCATGAAGCTGCGCACGCCCGGCGACTTCGCCCGGCACCTCTCCGTGCACGTCAACCACCTGAACAAAGCCGTGCGCGAGCTGACCGGCAAAACCACCGGCACCCACATTGCCGAGCGCATCGTGGGCGAGGCCAAAGCGCTGCTCCTGCACACCGACTGGAGCACGGCCGAAATTGCCTACGGCCTGGGCTTCGAGTACCCCAACTACTTCAACAACCTCTTCAAGAAGCACACCGGCCTGACGCCTTCGGCCCTGCGGGCGCAGCTTGGTACAGATGCCAGCCGCCCGACCGCCCTGGCGCGAGGCTGATTGATTTTCTTACTGAATGGATTGATTCGTGTGGTGGGGCTGGCGGCAAGCCGGGGGACCTTTGTACTGCTTCCAGAAGGAAGCTGAAACGATTCCACCGCCGCTGGCTAGCCCCACTAACCAGCCCCAACGAACCAACCCATGACGGATAAAAAAGTATGGCTCATCACCGGCGCGGGCCGGGGTCTGGGCGTTGATATTGCGAAAGCCGCGCTGGCGGCGGGCCACGCCGTGGTAGCCTCCGGCCGTAACCCCGCGAAGGTGGCCCAAGCCCTGGGCACCGCCGATAACCTCCTGGTAGTGAAGCTGGACATCACCCAGCCGGCCGACGCGACGGCGGCCGTGGCGGCGGCCATCGAGCGCTTTGGCCGCTTGGATGTGCTGGTGAATAATGCGGCTAATTTCTATGCGGGCTTTTTTGAGGAGTTGAGTCTGGAGCAGATGGACAAACAGCTGACCACCAGCCTTATCGGCCCGATGAACGTGACGCGGGCCGTGCTGCCCGTGATGCGTCGGCAGCGGGCGGGGCAGGTGATGACCATTTCGTCCACGGCCGGGCTGGTGGGTTTTGAGTTCGGAGCCGCTTACGCCGCGTCGAAATTTGCGCTGGAGGGTTGGATGCAGTCGTTGCAGGCCGAAGTCGCGCCGTTTGGCATCGACACCATTGTGGTCAATCCAGGCTTTTTCCGCACCGAATTGCTAACCGAAGAGTCCACCAATTTCGCCGAAAACGCCATTGCCGATTACGACGAGCGGCGGGCGGCGCAGGTGCAGTTCTGGCGGGGCTACAACGGCCAGCAGTCCGGCGACCCGGCTAAACTGGCGCAGGCCCTGCTCACCATTTCAGGCCAGGAAAATCCGCCCCGCCGCTTTCTGGCCGGAGCCGATGCCATTGCCACCGCCGAGCAGGTGGCCGCTGAGCTTCAGCAGCAGCTCAACGCCTACCGGGAGCTGTCGTCGTCGCTGGCTTATGATGAAGCTGTTTAGCAATTCAAAAGGCCTTCATGCGGAGCGGAACCGAAGCATAACGGCCCTAAATAATTTCGACAGCCTTTACGAAAAGCACATCGGCCGCTTTCCGTAAAGGCTGTTTGATTAGTGTAAGTATCTGTTTGAAAGCTATAAGAATTAGCGGGTCGGGGAAAAGACCTTTGGTAAATTCATCCGTAAAAAGCAATACACTTTAGCAGCACCCTGACGGCCTGTTGCTTGCGGCCAAAAGAACGGCTACTACTTGAGTCGATTTTGGTGTCGGCGCATGTGGACTTCTCACTTCCCTCCTCCTACTCCTCCGTTATGACCTCCGACTTATTCCCCATTCCTGATACACCCGGCGAATCGTACCCCGACAACGGCTCGCGCCGCTCCTTCATGAAGCAGGCCGGCGGCATTCTGGGCTTGGCACTGGCGCCGCCGCTGGTGGCCCAGGCCGAACGCCTAACGGCCTACGCCAAAACCATCGAAGGCGTCACCGACCTCACGCTACGCATCAACGGCCAGGCCCGCACCGTGCGCGCTGAGCCCCGCGTAACCCTCCTCGACGCCCTGCGCGAACGGCTCGACCTGACCGGCACCAAAAAAGGCTGCGACCACGGCCAGTGCGGAGCCTGCACGGTGCTGGTCGATGGCCAGCGCGTGAACTCCTGCCTCACCCTGGCCGTGATGGTCCAGGGCAAGGAAATAACCACCATCGAGGGTCTGGCCAAAGGCGACGAGCTGCACCCCATGCAGGCGGCCTTTGTGAAACACGACGGCTTCCAGTGCGGCTACTGCACGCCCGGCCAGATTATGAGCGGCGTGGCCTGCGTGCGCGAGGGCCACGCCAAAACCGACGACCAATGCCGCGAATGGATGAGCGGCAATATCTGCCGCTGCGGGGCCTACGCCAACATTCTGGCCGCCGTGCGCGAAGTTGAAAATAGCGGTTTCAAAGGTTAACAGAACGTCATACCACATAATATGAACGACTTCAGCTACACCCAGGCCGCATCAACCAAAGAGGCCACCGGCTTTCTGAAAGACAAGCCCCAGGCGGCCTACATCGCCGGCGGCACCACGCTGCTGGATATGATGAAGGCCAACCTGGCCGAGCCGCCCCACTTGGTCGATATCAACCAACTGCCCTTCAAAGGCATCGAGCAAACGGCCGACGGGCTCCGCATTGGCGCGATGGAGCGCATGAACACCGTGGGCGAGCACGCGCTGGTCGTGCAGCAGTTTCCGGCCGTGTCGCAGGCGCTGCTGCTGGCGGCCTCGCCGCAGCTGCGGAATATGGCCAGCATTGGCGGGAATATGTTGCAGCGCACCCGCTGCGGCTACTTCCGCGATGCGGCATTTCCGTGCAACAAGCGGGTGCCCGGCTCGGGCTGCCCAGCCCTGGAGGGCGACAACCACAACCTGGCCATCCTGGGCGTGAGCGAGAGCTGCATTGCCACCGCCTACCCCGGCGACCTGGCCGTGGCCCTGGCCGCCTTCGATGCCGTGCTGACCCTGGAAAACCAGAAGGGCAAGCAGCGCCGTGTGCCCGTCACGGAGTTTTACCTGCTGCCCGGCAAAACGCCCCAGAAGGAAACCGTGCTGGAATCCGGCGAATTGATTGTAGCCGTGACCATTCCAACCACCGCCCACGCCCAACACTCGACCTACCTGAAGGTGCGCGAACGGAGCAGCTACGCCTACGCGCTGGCCTCGGCCGCCGTGGGCTTGGACGTGCAGGCGGGCACTATCCGCGCGGCGCGGGTGGCGCTGGGCGGCGTGGGCGCGCAGCCCTGGCGCTCCCGCGAGGCCGAGAAAGTGCTGACCGGCGCACCAGCGACGGAGGCTACGTTTCGGGCGGCGGCGGCAGCAGCCTTGCAGGACGCGCAGCCGCAGGAGCACAACCGTTTCAAGGTAGAACTGGCGCAGAACACGCTGGTGCGCGCCTTGCAGCAGGTGGCGGGGTAACATCCTCAGCATTTTAGTAAGACAGTATTTTAGTAAGAACGTCATGCTGAGCGCAGTCGAAGCATCTCTACTGCGCAACTAATCAATGCCGTTGCAACGAAGCGGCAGAGATGCTTCGACTGCGCTCAGCATGACGTTCTTTTATCAGCATCAGGCACTACAAACCATGGAATTCGAACCAACCTTCTCCGAAACCAACCCCCAGGCCGGCGTGGTGGGCCAGCCCATGAGCCGCGTCGATGGCTGGGCCAAGGTGACGGGCCACGCCACCTACTCGGGCGAGTACAACCGGCTGCCGGGCCTGGTACACGCCGTGCTCAAAACCAGTGACGTGGCCAAAGGCCGTGTTCAAAATATCGATACCAGCGCGGCCCAGCGCGCGCCGGGCGTGCTGGCCATTTTCACGCACGAAAACCTGCCCAAGCTGGCCAAAACGCCCAACTCGCCCGACGACCGGAAGGCCTTCGTATCCTCGCCAATGAGCTTTTTCCCGATGGCGTCGGACCAGATATATTACGCCGGCCAGCCGGTGGCCGTGGTGGTGGCCGATACGCTGGAGCGCGCCCAGTACGCGGCTAGTCTGCTGAAAGTGAGTATTGCGCCGGAGGTGCCCGTGTCCTCTTATTTCGACCCGAAGGCCCAGCTGTATATTCCCAAAACCGTGAAATACATGCCCGGCGTAACCAAGCGCGGCGACGCGCAAACGGCCTTTGCCAGCGCCCCGGTGCAGCTCACGGCCACCTACACCCACGCCACCATCCACCACAATCCGATGGAGCCGGGGGCCACCACGGCCCACTGGGAAGCGCCCGACCGCCTCACGGTGTACGACGCCACGCAAGGAGTTTTGGAAACTCAGAAGACGCTGGCCGCCATGCTGGGACTGGCCACTGAGCAGGTGCGGGTGGTCTGCAAATTCATCGGTGGCGGCTTCGGCTGCAAGGCATGGGTGTGGCCGCATACCGTGCTGGCCCCGCTGGTAGCCCGGGCCGTAGGCCGCCCGGTGAAGCTGGTGCTCACGCGCCCGCAGCAGTTCACGAGCATGGGCCACCGCGAAGAACAGTCCCAGACGCTACGCCTCGGGGCCACGCGGGAGGGCAAGCTGCTGGCGCTCATCCACGACAAGTCGTCCACGACCTCGCCCTGGGATGACTACGCCGAAACCAACAGCCGCATTACCAACATGCTCTATGCGCTGCCGACGTTCGAGGGCACTTACCATCTGGCCCAGGCCAATGTGATGACGTCGACCTCGACCCGCGCGCCCGGCGACATGCCCGGGGCTTTCGCTATCGAGTCTTCGATGGATGACTTGGCCTATCAACTGGGCATCGACCCCATCCAGATTCGGCTGCTGAACTACGCCGAAAAAGACCCCACCAACGGCCACCCCTGGAGCAGCAAGAGCCTGAAACAGTGCTACCAGCGCGGGGCCGAGCTCATGGGCTGGAACCAGCGCAACCCCAAAAACGGCCAGACCCGCGACGGCAAGCTCCTGGTAGGCTACGGCATGGCCACGGCCAGCTACCCGGTGCACAACTCGCAGGGCAACGCCCGCGTGCGCCTCTACGCCGACGGCCACGCCGTGGTGCAGGCGGGGGCCACCGACCTCGGCACCGGCACCTACACCGTGATGACCCAAGTAGCCGCCGATTCGCTGGGCCTGCCACCCGAAAACATCCGCTTCGAGCTGGGCGATACCAACCTGCCGAGCACTCAGTGGTCGGGCGGCTCCACGGCGGCGGGCCGGGTGTCGTCGAGCGTGTATCTGGCAGCGCAGGATGTGTGGCAGCGGCTCATCAAGCTGGCCGTGATGGACAGCAAATCGCCGCTGTTCCGGGCTAAGCCGGCCGACGTGGTGATGGAAAAAAGCCGCCTGCATCTCAAAGCCGACCCCAGCAAGGGCGAGGCGTTCAGCGAAATCATGAAGCGTGCCGGCCTGGGCGACATCGAAGGCAGCGCGCTGGGCCGCTACGGCAGCGGCTACGAGGCCGCCCAAGCCACTGCCGTAGCGGACCCGAGCAAAAAGGACCACGCCAGCGAGCACTCCATGCATGCCTTTGGGGCGCACTTCTGCGAGGTTCATGTTGACCCCGAACTGGGCACCGTGCGCGTGACCAAATGGGTGAGCGTGATTGCCGGCGGGCGCATCCTCAACCCCAAAACGGCACGCTCGCAGGTGATGGGCGGCAGCATCTTTGGCATCGGCGCGGCCCTGATGGAAACCACCGAGCGCGACCCGCATTACGCCCGCTACACCAACGCCGACCTGGCCGGCTACCACGTCCCCGTGAATGCCGACATCCCGGACATGACCGTGGAATTCATTGACGAGCACGACCCTTACGTAAATGCCATGGGCGTGAAGGGCATCGGCGAAATCTCCATCGTGGGCACCAGCGCCGCCGTGGCCAACGCCGTGTTTCACGCCACCGGCCGCCGCCTACGCTCCGTACCGATGACACCGGACAAGGTGCTGGCCGCGTTGCGGGAGCCGGTGTAGGGTACGGGCTGTTGGTTTGAAACATGTAGGCATCCGGCTGAAAGCGTCGGTCTGGTCCCACTCCCGTCATGGGGGTGGGGCCATGCTTTGACTACGCTCTGCATGCCGTTCTTTTACTATCCGAATCCATCCTTGCACCGCCTCCCCAATGAAACTCATCCGCTACGGCCAGCCCGGCCATGAGAAGCCGGGCATCATCATCCAGGACCAAAAGTTCGACGTTTCGGCCTTCGGCGAAGATTACAACGAAGCCTTTTTTGCTACCGATGGCCTGCACCGGCTCGCCGAATTCCTGCAAGCCCACGAAGGCCGGCTCGCGCCCATCGCCGCCGGCGAACGCCTCGGCCCGCCCGTGGCCCGGCCCTCCAAAATCCTGTGCATCGGCCTGAATTACGCCGACCACGCCCGCGAAACCGGGGCCACGCCCCCACCCGAGCCGGTGCTGTTCATGAAATCGACCACCGCCTACGCGGGGCCGAACGACGACCTCATCATCCCCAAAAACTCGACGAAAACCGACTGGGAAGTCGAGCTGGCTGTGGTCATCGGCCGGCGTGCTTCTTATGTAGAAGAAGTTGATGCCCATGAGTATATCGCCGGCTACACGCTGCATAACGACGTGTCGGAGCGCGAATTCCAGCTGGAGCGCAGCGGTACCTGGGACAAGGGCAAGGGCTGCGATACCTTCGCACCCGTCGGCCCGTTTATGGCCACGCCCGATGAAATCGGCGACGTAGACGACCTACGCCTCTGGCTCTCCGTGAATGGCCAGATGATGCAGGACGGCACCACCGCCAACCTCATTTTCAAGATTCCCTTCCTGATTTCCTACCTCAGCCAGTTCATGACGCTGCTGCCCGGCGACATCATCTCGACCGGCACGCCCGCCGGCGTGGGCCTCGGCATGAAGCCGCCCGTGTACCTCAAGCCCGGCGACGTGGTGGAGCTGGGAATCGACGGCCTTGGCACCTCGCGCCAAGAGGCAAAAGCCTATTCACCATACTCCTGAAGTATAAAACCTGGCTATAATTACCGCCCCATCCAGCCGCCATCCACGGTAAGGATGGTGCCGTGCACGTAGTCCGAAGCAGCCGAGGCCAGGAACACGGTGGGGCCTTTGAAATCCTCCGGCGTGCCCCAGCGGCCGGCCGGGATGCGGCCCAGAATGGTCTGGCTGCGCTCTTCGTCCTGGCGCAGAGCGGTGGTATTGTCGGTGGCGATGTAGCCGGGCGCGATGGCATTCACATTCACGCCCCGGCCGGCCCATTCGTTGGCCAGCGCCTTCACCAAGCTGCCCAGGGCACCCTTGCTGGCCGCGTAGCCGGGCACGTTGATACCGCCTTGGAAGGTGAGCAACGAGGCCGTGAAAATAATTTTGCCGCTGCCCTGGCGCAGCATCTGGCCGCCAATGGCGCGGGCGAGGCGGAACGGCGCGTCGAGGTTGATGGCCAACACGTCGTCCCAGTCCTGGTCGGAATGTTCGACGGCTGGGGCGCGACGGATGGTGCCGGCGTTATTAACAAGGATGTCGATACGCGGAAAATCCCGCTGCACCTGCGTGATGAAAACATCGGTGGCGGCGCGCTGGCTGAAATCAGCCTGGTAGGCGTGGAAATCGCGGCCCAGCGCCCGCACCTGGCGGCCGGTATCGCCACCATCGGCCGCCAGCGTAGCCGATACGCCGATGATGTCGGCCCCGGCCTCGGCCAGCCCCAGGGCCATGGCCTGGCCAATGCCCTTATTACAGCCGGTTACCAGCGCGGTTTTGCCAGTCAGGCTGAAGGCGGAATTGATGTTCATGCAGGAAGGAAGGGCGGACTGAAAAATTGAACTGCCCAAAAGTAGCGCCACCCGCCCGGCGCACTCTACCGCACTCTACTGAATTTTAATGGCGCTGAGCCCATACGTCAAGAATAACCCAAACAGATTCAGCCATTCTTCAAACGTGCATTCAGTACGACAAGCATCTGCAAGTCAGAAAAATGGGATGCCGGCGGCTCGAAAAATAATTGCACCTTGCGGCAGCTTTCACCGGTCTGTTTGTGCAGCCCCAAATACTTCCTGAATTATGAAAAAAACGCTTTTTGGCAGCTTGTTGGGGCTAATTGTCGCCTTGGGCAACGCGGGCTCTGTTTTCGCCCAAAGTACGCCAACGGTCAGCCACGTCGCGCTTTACGTCTTCGACCTGCGGAAAAGCGTGGATTTCTACGGCAAGGTGCTGGAGCTGCAGCAGATTCCGGAGCCCTTCAAGGACGGCCGCCACGTCTGGTTTCGGATGGGGCCGCACAGCCAGCTGCACATCATTCAGGGCGCGGCCAAAGTAGAGCCGCACGACAAGAACATGCACCTGGCTTTCAGCGTGAAAGACCTGAAAAAATTCACCGCCCATCTCGACCAGCTCGCCACCGTCTATGGCAGCTGGGCCGGGCAAGCCAAAGAATCGACAGCCCGCCCCGACGGCGTAAAACAGGTGTATTTGCAGGACCCGGATAACTACTGGGTGGAAGTGAACGACGACCCATTTTAGCCCCCCCCTACCAGCCGGGCCGGTACGTGCGCTTCACAAACTGGTTGGCCTCCTCAAAATTGGTGACGCGCAGTTGCTGCGGGTCCCAGAGCAGCTCGATGCCCCGGCCGGGGTAGTCGAAGCCCACGCCGGTGGTTTTAGGGCGCTGAATATCGTAGCCGCGAATGGCGAGGTTGGCCATGAGCAGGGCTTCGGTGAGCGGACCGGCCAGCTCGAAAGGCGAGCTGACGGCTTTGTTGCCGTAGCCGGCCAGGCAGGCTTCGACCCACTGCGCGTAATGGCCGTTGGCACCATCGGGCACACGGTCCAACTTGGGTTTCACGTGCACCTCTTGGTTGCGGGAAAGTGGCAGCAGGCGCGGGTCGGCGGAGTAGATGCTGGCCATCATCTTGCCCTTTTTGCCGATGAACAGGATGCCGTTGCCGCCGTCGCCAAACTTCTCGTTGGGGCCCAGTTCCTCGGGCCGCTCGGGCTGAATGCCGCCGTCCATCCAGTGCATGGTGACTTCGTGCTTGGTCTTATTCGTCTTGGGAAACGTGAGTGTGACGTGGCTGGATGGTGGGCAACTTTCGGGGAAATAGCCGCGCTTAAACTCGTCCACATACACGCTTCCCACGCTGGCCTGCACCGCCGTGGCGTAGCCCAAATTCAGCACCCGAAATGGCGCTTCCATGAGGTGGCAGCCCATGTCGCCGAGCGCACCGGTGCCGTACTCCCACCACCCGCGCCAGTTGAAGGGCACCAGCTTATCCACGTAGGGCCGCTGAGGCGCGGTGCCCAGCCACAAGTCCCAATCCAGCTCTTTGGGCACGGCGGTGGCCGGCGGGGGCCAGGCAATGCCCTGCGGCCACACCGGCCGGTCGGTCCAGCAATACACGGTGTGCACCTCGCCGATGAGGTGGGCGTCATACCATTCCTGGAGCTGCCGCACGCCGTCGCCCGATGCGCCCTGGTTGCCCATCTGGGTCACCACTTTGTAGCGCTTGGCGGCCTCGGTCAGGGCGCGGGCTTCGTAGATATCGTGGGTGAGGGGTTTTTGCACGTAGACGTGCTTGCCCAGTTGCATGGCCGCCAGCGTGATAACGGCATGGTTGTGGTCGGGTGTGGACACCGAGACGGCATCGAAATTCTTGCCTTCCTTATCGAGCAGCTGCCGCCAGTCCTTATAATACTTCGCCTGCGGAAAGGCCTGCACCGAGCGGGCGGCGCGGCGGTCGTCCACGTCGCACAGGTAGCCGATGCGGACTTTGCCGGTTTTGGCGAAGGCGGCCAGGTCGCTTTCGCCCTTGCCGCCCACGCCCACGCCGGCCACCACCAGCTGGTCGCTGGGCGCGGTGTAGCCCCGGCCGCCCAGCACGAAGCGCGGCACAATCATAAAAACAGCCGCCGCGGCAGCGCCCTGCTTGAGGAATTCGCGCCGCGACGGGGCTTCGGGCAGGTTATTCAGCGGCGTTTCAGGGAGCTTGCTCATAGGTAGTTAGTGGATTTTTTCAACTGGGGAAGGAAGCCTGGCAGTCAATCAGCAGAATTGACCAAATCACTAGCAATGAACCCTTTGCATTACTTTAAAATACAATCTGCTAATAGATTGGATTGCGCCCTCGATACCTTGGTAAGTGGGTGGACACTCATCATTAGCAATATTATGTAAATTATTGGTCCCGTAGTGGTTGGCCGGCAACAAATTATTTTATATTTGCTCGCACTGCGTGGCCCGTACTGCTCGTCGGCCTGATGCCAGCAGATGAGACTCCGATTGGTTCCTTTCTCAAATTCCACATCATTTGCTAGCGTAACATGGAAAAAAATACGTACGATGCCATTGTCATCGGGTCGGGTATCTCGGGTGGCTGGGCCGCGAAGGAACTGACAGAAAAGGGTCTCAAAACCATTATGTTGGAGCGCGGCCGCAACGTGGAGCACATCAAGGACTACGTGAACGCCAACAAGGCCCCGTGGGAATTTGAGCATCGGGGTGGCAAAACCCAGAAAATGATTGCCGACTACCCGGTATTGAAGCGCGACTACACCCTCAACGAAACCAACCTCAGCTACTGGGCCAGCGACAAGGACAGCCCCTACGTGGAAATTAAGCCCTTCGACTGGTTCCGGGGCTACCAGGTGGGCGGCCGCTCACTGATGTGGGGCCGGCAGTCGTACCGCTGGAGCGACTTCGACTTTGAGGCCAATGCTAAAGACGGCATCGCCGTGGACTGGCCCATCCGGTACAAAGAAATGGCCCCGTGGTACAGCTACGTGGAGAAATTTGCCGGTATCAGCGGCTCAAAAGAGGGCCTACCGCAGCTGCCCGACGGCGAGTTTATGCCGCCCATGGAGATGAACGTGGTGGAAAAGGACGTGGCCGCCCGCATCAAAAAGCACTACGAGCACCGGCGCATGGTCATCGGCCGCACGGCCAACATCACGGTGCCGCACCACAACCGCGTGAACTGCCAGTACCGCAACAAATGCTGGCTGGGGTGCCCGTTCGGGTCGTATTTCAGCACGCAGTCGGCCACGCTGCCGGCCGCTGTGGCCACCGGCAATCTCACGCTGCGGCCGTTTTCCATCGTCACCAAAATCCTCTACGACAAGGACACCAAGCGCGCCAAGGGCGTGGAAGTGCTTGATGCCGAAACCAACCAGACCGTTGAGTATTACGCCAAGGTAATCTTCCTTAATGCCTCGGCCCTGAACTCGGCCTGGGTGCTGATGAACTCGGCCACCGACATCTGGCCCGGCGGCCTGGGCAGCAGCAGCGGCGAGCTGGGCCACAACCTGATGGACCACCACTTCCGGGCCGGCGCGCACGGCGACGTGGTAGGCTTCGAGGACAAATACATATATGGCCGCCGCGCCAACGGCATTTACATTCCCCGCTTCCGCAACCTGTTTGGTGATAAGCGCGACTACATCCGCGGCTTCGGCTACCAGGGCAGCGCCGGCCGCGAGGGCTGGAGTCGTGAAATTCCGGAAATGAGCATCGGCGGTGATTTCAAGGATGCCCTCACCGAGCCCGGCAAGTGGACCATGGGCATCACCGGCTTCGGCGAAACCCTGCCCTACCACGACAACCAGATTAGCCTCGACAAAACTAAGAAGGACAAGTGGGGCCTGCCCGTACTGGCCATCGACGCCAGCATCCGCGACAACGAGCAGAAGATGCGCATCGACATGATGGCCGACGCGCAGGAAATGCTGGAAAAAGCGGGCTTGAAGAACGTGAAGACCTATAACAACGGCTACAACCTGGGCGGCGGCATCCACGAGATGGGCACCGCCCGCATGGGCCGCGACCCTAAAACGTCGGTCCTCAATGCCCACAACCAGATTTGGGATGCCCTGAACGTGTACGTAACCGACGGGGCCGCCATGACGTCGGCCGCCTGCCAGAACCCCTCGCTGACCTACATGGCCCTCACGGCCCGCGCCGTGGACCACGCCGTGAGCGAGCTCAAAAAGCAAAACCTCTAAACCGTCCCCCATCATGAACAGAAGAGACGCCCTGGCCCGCGTGGCCATCATCATGGGTGGCACCGTTATCGGAGCCGATTTTTTCCTGAGCAGCTGCTCCTCTCCTACTAATAAGGAAGAGAAAACCGCCGCCAAGGAACCTGCCGCCGCGAAAGAAGCAAAGCCGTTTCTTGATGCCAACCAGGTCAGTTTCTTGGATGAAGTAGGCGAAACCATCCTGCCCGCCACCAAAACGCCGGGGGCCAAAGCTGCCCAAGTAGGCAGCTTCATGAGCGTGATGGTGCGCGACTGTTATACGCCCGCCGACCAGAAAATCTTCCTCAACGGCCTCACCAAGCTCGACCAGGACTGCAAAACGAAAAACGGCAAAGGCTTCCTGGCTTGCGATGCGGCCCAGCGCACCGCCTTCCTCACCGCCCTGGATGCCGAGCAAAAGGCATTCACCCAAAACAAGCAAAAAGACGACCCCGCGCACTACTTCCGTATGATGAAGGAACTCACGCTGCTGGGCTTCTTCACCTCAGAAGTGGGCGCTACGAAGGCCCTGCGCTACCTGCCCGTGCCCGGCCGCTACGACGGCAACGTGCCGTATAAAAAAGGCGACAGGGCTTGGGCAACGACTTGATTTGTCGGCCTTTTCAGACCGTCATGCAGAGCGCAGCGAAGCATCTTTACTGCAATAGTAAATAATTGCGTTGTGCGGTAAAGATGCTTCGCTGCGCTCTGCATGACGGTCAATGTTCCGCCTGCTTCTGAATCCTACCTCCAAACCCTCCCACATGACGCCCGCCATCCGCTTTAAGCTGTCCCTGATGATGTTCCTGGAGTTCTTCATCTGGGGAGCATGGTTCGTGACGCTGGGCACCTACCTGCTGCATAACCTGCACACCACCGGTACGCAGGTGGGCAGTGCTTTTCTCACACAGTCGGTGGGGGCTATTGTGGCCCCGTTCATCATCGGGCTGATTGCCGACCGGTTCTTCTCGGCCCAGAAAATCCTGGGGGTGTTGCACCTGCTGGGCGCAGCGCTGCTGTGGCTGGCATCGCGGGCAGGCGATTTTTCGGCCTTCTACCCTTACGTGCTGACGTACATGATAGTGTACATGCCCACGCTGGCGCTGGTGAACTCCATTTCCTTCCGCCAGATGCAGAATCCGCAGAAGGAATTTGCCTCGATTCGGGTACTGGGCACGCTGGGCTGGATTATCGCCGGCATCACCATCGGCTGGCTGAATTGGGAGCAGAGCGGCAACCTTGGCCTCACGTTTCAGATGGCGGCCGGGGCTTCGGCCCTGCTCGGGGTATTCAGCTTCACGCTGCCGCCCACGCCGCCCGTCAAAAAAGCTGGCCCCGCCACTATGGGCGAGCTACTGGGCCTCGAAGCCATCGGCCTGCTGAAGAACCGCTCTTACCTGATTTTTTTCCTGGCCTCGGTCGCCATCTGCGTACCGCTGTCGTTTTACTATGGCTTCACCAATCCATTTTTGAATGAGACGGGCATGAAATCGGCCGCTGGCATCCAGAGTCTGGGGCAGGTTTCGGAAGTGCTGTTTATGCTACTAATTCCGGTGTTCTTCGTGCGCTTGGGCGTGAAGAAAATGCTGGCTATTGGCATGCTGGCCTGGGTAGTACGGTATATCTTCTTCGCCTACGGCAACGGCGATTCGAACTATTGGATGCTGATTGCAGGCATCGTGATGCACGGCATCTGCTACGATTTCTTCTTCGTAACCGGCCAGATTTACACCGACAACCTCGCCGGTGAGCAGTCGAAAAGCGCGGCCCAGGGCTTTATCACGCTGGCTACCTACGGCGTGGGCATGCTAATCGGCTCCCTCCTCTCGGGCCAGATTGTGGACGCCCACAAAACCACCGGCGACCTCCACGACTGGCACACCATCTGGCTGATTCCGGCCGGCATTGCGGCCGTGGTGCTGGCCGTATTCGTGCTGCTTTTTAAAGACCAGAACGCCCCCGCACCAGCTGAAGACCTCAGCTACGCCGAAGCCAACGCTCGTTTGGAAGTGTAGAGACGCATATTTGCGTCTCTACTTTTAGCACCACACTCCCTCCTATGAAACTACGACTGGGCATGATTGGCGGCGGCCAGGGCGCGTTCATCGGCGGCATTCACCGCATCGCCGCCGCCCTCGATGGCCTGTATGAACTCACCGCCGGCGCGTTCAGCAGCGATGCGGAGAAGTCGCGGGCCACAGGCGTACTGCTGAATCTGGCCCCAGAGCGCGTGTACGGCTCTTTTGAGGAGCTGATTATGCAGGAAAAGCAGCGGCATGAAACCGAGCGGGTGCAGGTTGTGGCCATCGTTACACCAAACCACCTGCACTTCGAGCCCGCCAGGCTGGCGCTGGAAAACGGCTTCCACGTCATTCTCGATAAACCGATGACTTTCTCGCTGGCCGAGGCCAAGCAATTGAAGGAAATTGCCACCGCCAACGGCCGGAAACTCTGCCTGACCCACACCTACACCGGCTACCCAATGGTGAAAGAAGCCCGGCAACTCATTGCCGCGAACACATTTGGCCCCATCCGCAAGGCCTACGTAGAATACCCGCAGGGCTGGCTCAGCGCCTTTGAGGAAGGCACGGATAACAAGCAGGCGGCCTGGCGCACCGACCCCGCCCGCAGCGGCATTGCCGGGGCGATGGGTGACATCGGGACCCACGCCTTCAACCTGCTGGAATACGTGACCGGCCTGCAAGTCGAAAAGCTCTGCGCCGACATCAATACCGTGGTGCCGGGCCGTCGGCTGGACGATGACGGGGCCGTATTGCTCCGGCTATCCAACGGCGCGAGCGGCGTGCTGGTAGCCACCCAGGTGGCGGCCGGCGAGGAAAACAACGTCCGCGTCCGGGCCTATGGCGACAAGGGCGGGCTGGAGTGGCAGCAGGCAGATGCCAACACGCTGCAAGTGAAGTGGCTGGACCGGCCCACCGAGATTTATCGGACGGGCACGGGCTACGTCGGTTCCTTCGCGCAGCATAATGCCCGCACCCCAGCCGGCCACCCCGAGGGCTACCTCGAAGCATTCGCCAACATCTACCGCAACTTCGCCCTGACCTTGCAAGCCGAAATGGCCGGCCAGACTGCCCCGCCCGAAGCCCTCGATTATCCAGGGCTGGAGGAAGGCATCCGGGGCATGGCATTCATCGAAAACGTCATTGCCTCGGGTCATTCTGATAAGAAATGGACCGAATTCACCGTCTGACCCGCCCATGACTACCATTCAGGGACCCGCCGTTTTTCTTGCCCAATTCATCGGCGATGAAGCGCCTTTCGACAGTCTGGCCGGCATTTGCGCCTGGGCCAAGGGCCTGGGCTTTCAAGGCGTGCAACTGCCCACCAACGACCCGCGCTTCATCGACCTGCAAAAAGCCGCCGAAAGCCAGACCTACGCCGACGAAATCCGGGGTGTGGTGAATGCCGCTGGCTTGGAAATCACCGAATTATCGACCCACCTGCAGGGACAGCTGGTGGCCGTGAACCCGGCCTACGACCAGCTATTCGACGGCTTCGCGCCCGAGGCCTACCGCAACAACCCCAATGCGCGCCAGCAATGGGCGGTGCAGCAGTTGAAATATGCCGCCAAAGCCTCCCAAAACCTGGGCTTGAAGGCGCACGCCACCTTTAGCGGGGCGCTGCTGTGGCCCATGGTGTACCCTTGGCCACAGCGGCCGGCCGGGCTGGTTGAGGATGGCTTTGCCGAACTGGGCCGCCGCTGGCTGCCGATTCTGAATGTGTTTGACGAGTGCGGCGTGGACTTGTGCTACGAAATTCACGCCGGCGAGGACCTGCACGACGGTGTGACTTACGAGCTGTTTCTGGACCAAGTGAAGCAGCATCCGCGCGCCTGCCTGCTCTACGACCCTTCGCATTTCGTACTCCAATGCCTTGATTATCTGGAATACATCGACATCTACCACGAGCGGATTAAGATGTTCCACGTCAAGGATGCCGAGTTCAACCCCACGGGGCGGCAGGGCGTGTACGGCGGCTACCAGAGCTGGCTGAACCGGGCCGGCCGCTTCCGCTCGCTGGGCGATGGGCAGGTCGATTTCAAAGCCATTTTCAGCAAGCTGACCCAGTACGACTTCCCCGGCTGGGCCGTGCTGGAGTGGGAATGCGCCCTAAAAAACGCCGAAGATGGGGCCCGCGAAGGCGCTCAATTCATCAAAGACCACATCATTCGCGTCACAGAAAAGGCGTTCGACGACTTCGCCGCCACGGCCCCCAACCCGACCCTCAACCATTCCCTGCTCGGAATTTAACCGCCTCCTTCCCATGAAAAAAACTGCCTTATTCCTCAGCCTTTGTGCCCTGCTGGCCGCCTGCGATTCCGGCTACAAAAAAGATGGCCCCGATGAAGTGAGCCAGCAGTCGGCCTCGTCGGCCGAACTCAAGAGCGACAGCACCACCGGTGCCAACGTGGCCGCCGTGGCCGAGCAGCCGCAGGTCGATACCAGCACCTCGAAGATTGGCACCGGGCACAGCGGCGGCCTGGTGGCCAACGGGGCAAAGCTGATGGCGGCCTCTGACTGCGCCAGCTGCCATAAAGAAAAGGAGAAGCTGGTAGGCCCATCCTACGCCGACGTAGCCCAGAAATATCCGTCTAATGAGCAAAATATCAGCATGCTGGCCGGTAAAATCATTCAGGGCGGCTCTGGCAACTGGGGGGCAGTTCCCATGACGCCGCACCCCGGCGTGACCGAGGCCGACGCCCGGGAAATGGTGAAATACATTCTGACCCTGAAATAAAACCGCCCGTCATGGCCTCGCCTCCTACCCGCCGCACGGCGCTCAAAAACATTTTGGCGGGCACGGCCGCCGCCGGAGCGGCGGGAGCGCTCGGCGCTTTCGTCCCCGCCGAAAACGCGCTGGATTCGCCCGCTTTGAAAAACAACATCAACCACTCAGTGTGCCGCTGGTGCTATGGCGATTTATCGCTCGACCAACTGTGCGCGGCGGCCAAAAGCATTGGCATCAAGGGCATCGACCTGGTTGGGCCGAAGGACTGGCCCACGCTGAAGAAGTATGGGCTGGATTCGCCGATGTGCAACGGGGCCGAAATCAACCTGACTGATGGTTTCAACGACCCGCAGTTTCACGCCACGCTGCAGAAGAGCTACGCCGAGATGATTCCGAAAGTGGCGGCGGCGGGCTATAAGAACCTGATTTGCTTCAGCGGGAGCCGGCGGGGCAAGGACGATGCCACCGGCTGGGCCAACTGCGTGAAGGGCCTGACGCCCCTGCTGGAGCTGGCCGCCAAGCACAAAGTAGTGCTGGTGATGGAGTTGCTGAACAGCAAAATCGACCACAAAGACTATCAATGCGACCGCACAGCCTGGGGCGTAGCGCTGGCCAAAAAGCTGGGCTCAGAGCATTTCAAGCTGCTTTTCGACATATACCACATGCAGATTGACGAGGGCGACATCATCCGTAATATCACCGATAACCACGCCTACATCGCACACTACCACACCGGCGGTGTGCCCGGCCGCCACGAAATCGACGAAACCCAGGAGCTGTACTACCCGGCTATCATGCGGGCCATTGTGGCTACGGGTTTTAAGGGCTACGTGGCACAGGAATTCATACCGAAGCAGCCCGACAAGCTGGCCTCGCTGCGCAAAGCTGTGCAACTGTGCGACGTGTAGCGGGCTCCGCTTCACCGTCATCTCTCCCACCTTCCAATCCTTTTTCTCATGAAAACCCGCCTGATATTCACCGCCCTTTTGGCCGGCAGCCTGGGAGCCGTCCACGCCCAGCAAACCGCCAAACCCGAGGATACGGAAGTGTATGAGCCCGTGCCCAAAGTGGTGACGCCCGGTAAAACTGTCGGCGATGCACCTTCGGATGCGCTGGTGCTGTTTGATGGTAAGAACCTGGACCAGTGGGTGCTCACCAGCGACCACAAAGCGCCGGCCAGCTGGACGGTGGCGGGAGGAATTATGACCGTAAAAAAGGACGTGGGCAACATCGAAACCAAGCGCAGCTTCGGGAACTACCAGCTGCACTTGGAGTGGCGCATTCCGGCCAATATCACCGGCACGGGGCAGGCCCGGGGCAATAGCGGCGTATTCCTGGCCTCAACGGGCAGCGGTGACCTGGGCTACGAGCTGCAAATAGTGGACGCGTACCAGAACAAAACCTACGTCAACGGCATGGCCGGAAGCCTCTACAAGCAGGCCATCCCGCTGGCCAACCCCGCCCGCAAGCCCGGCGAGTGGCAAACCTACGACGTGGTGTGGACGGCCCCGGTGTTCGGCGCGGGCGGCGCGCTGGTGACGCCAGCCTATGCCACCGTGTTTTTCAACGGCGTGCTGGTGCAGGACCACACCGCCCTCACCGGCCCTACGCAGTACATCGGCAAGGCCTCGTACCAGGCGGCGCACGGCCCCTCGCCCATCAAGCTCCAGGCCCACGGCGACAAGAGCGAGCCGCTGAGTTTCCGTAATATCTGGATTCGGGAGCTGCCAATGGCGGCGGCGAAGTAAGGAGCTTTTCGGGAATAACAGAACGTCATGCTGAGCGCAGCCGAAGCATCTCTACCGCGCAACTAATTTCCAATCAAAAGGAATAGTATTGCGGTAGAGATGCTTCGGCTGCGCTCAGCATGACTTATTTCTATTCAACTCATAAGAATAGCGCCGCAATTTGAGTTGCATAACTTTGGCAATGGGTTCACGTGAAAGTATTGCTGATTACTACCAACGGTACAGCCGAGGAAATCCGGCAATGGGACAGTTCACCGCTTACCGGATTGAGGACGTTCCTACGCCAAGCTCTTTTCCGCATGTGCGGCGGGATTTTTATAAGATAAAGCTGTTGTGCAATGTGCAGGGCATTCTTTCGTATGCCGACCAGCGGGTTGAGGTGCAGGACTCAGCCCTGATTTTTGTTAATCCCCTGATTCCCTACTCATGGGAGCGCACGAACGGGAGCGAAACCGGCTTCGTGTGCTTGTTTACGGAGGAGTTTATTACGCAGCAGCTGCGCACGACCAGCGTGGCGGGTTCGCCGCTATTTCGGGTGGGTGGCACGCCGGTGTTATTTCCTGCGCCGGAAGTGGTAGGCCGGCTCAGCAGCCTTTTCGAGCAAATGCTGGTGGAGTTGCAGTCTTCGTATGCCAACCGTGATGAATTGTTGCGCAGCTACGTACAAATCATCCTTCATGAGTCGCTTAAGATTGCGCCAGCGGCGCACTTCTACCAGCCAGGCACTTCGGCGGCGCGCCTCGGCTCCCTGTTTCTAGAATTGCTGGACCGGCAGTTCCCCATCGCATCGCCGCACCATAAACTGCCGCTCAAAAATGCGAACGAGTTTGCCCGGCAGCTCGCCGTGCATACCAACCACCTGAATAAGGCGCTGAGAGAAATAACGGGCAAAACCACCACCGAGCACATCGCTGAAAAGATGACGGACGAAGCCAAAGCATTGCTGCGCAACAGCGATTGGAGCATTGCTGAAATCGGCTTCTGTCTCGGCTTTGAGCACGCCTCTAACTTCAACAGCTTCTTCAAAAAGCAAACCGGGCTGCCGCCCAACCACTACCGACGGCAACCGGTAGCACTTTCATAACTTTTGGATTGATTCACATACTTCTGCATTGCCGCAGACAGAGACCTTTGTGCTACTAAACCAGTAACACAACATGGAAAGCTCAATAGCAGGCAAAGTCGTCGTCATCACGGGGGCCAGTAGCGGAATTGGCGAGGCCGTGGCCCTCCTCCTGGCTGGGCGCGGGGCCAAAGTGGTGCTTGGCGCTCGCGGCCTGGAACGCCTGCAGGCGCTGGCCGCTCGCATTAAGGCGGCCGGCGGGGAAGTCGCCTATGCCCCTACCGACGTGAAGCGGCGCGATGAAGTGGCCAACCTCGTCGGGCTGGCGCTTGAGCGGTTCGGCAAGCTCGATGTGCTCATCAATAATGCCGGCATTGGCCCTATTTCGCTGCTTGATGAGCTGCGCGTGGAGGATTGGGAGGAGATGATTGATGTCAACATCAAGGGCGTGCTGTACGGCATTGCGGCCGCGCTGCCAGTTTTTCGCCGGCAGGGCTTCGGACATTTCATCAACACCGTTTCGACGGCGGGCCTGAAAATTGTGCCGATGCAGGCCGTGTATGCCGGTACCAAGAATGCCGTGCGCACCATTTCGGAGGGCCTGCGCCAGGAAGCCGGCGATAAACTGCGCGTGACCATTATTTCGCCCGGTTTCGTGCGCACCAATTTTGCCGATTCCATGACCAACTTGGCCGTGCAGGCCCAAATCCGGGCCACAAGCGAGCAGTTGGCCATTTCGCCGGATGCCATTGCCCGCGCCATGGTATTTGCCATCGAGCAGCCCGCCGATGTGGATGTGGGCGAAATCGTAATCCGGCCGACGGCGCAGGGGTAGCGCCGTCGGCACGGCGGGCTACACCAGGTTTTTCTTGATGTAAGCCAAACTTTTAGCCGCGCTATCGAAGGGTGAGCCGGGCGTGATGTCCTGCTCCACGAAAAAGTATTGCAGGCCGGCTTCGTTGGCGTGGGCGAAGATTTTTTTGAAGTCGATGCTACCGTTGCCTACTTCGGTGAAGGAGTGCGGCGCGGCTTTGTCCATGTCCTTGACGTGCCAGAGGGGGAAGCGGCCGGGGTGCTGCTTGAATAGCGTAAGGGGGTCGTGGCCGGCTTTGGTGGCCCAGTAGAGGTCGAGCTCCATTTTCACCAATTTGGGGTCGGTGGCGAGGAGCAGGTCGTAAGGCAGCTTGCCATTTTGGGGCACGAACTCGAAGTCATGGTTGTGGTAGCAGAGCTGGATGCCGGCTTTCTGGCAGCGCTCGCCGGCTTTGTGGAGCTGGTCGGCGATGGTCTTGTAGTGGTCGAGGTTGCCGCGCTCGGCTTCTGAGAGATAGGCGCAGACCATGTATTTCACCCCGGCGGCGGCGGCATCGTCCACGGCGCGGTCCCACTCGTGGAGCATGGTGCCCATGGCGGGCGCACCGTTCATCTGCTCCTCGCCGAGGCGGTAGTGGCTGCTGGGCATTATCAGGCCATTTTGCTTGAGCAGGGCGGCAAATTCTTTGGGTGACATGCCGTAGAACTTCTGGGTGCCGGTGTAGGTCGCGCCCTCCAGCGAATTGTAGCCCATTTTGGCCAGTTGCGCCAGCGTGCCGGCAGGGTCCTTGGCCATGGCGTCGCGCACGGTGTAGAGCTGCAGGCCGATGTACTTTTTGTTGTAGCCCTTGTCGCGGGCCAGCAGGGACGGTGATACCAGCAAGCCGGCCGATAGCAGCGCGGCCGAGGTCAGGAAATTTCTACGGGAATTCATGGAGCAGCGTGGGTTGAAGGATGAATTAAGATGAAGCCAAGATAGGGATTAACAATTACTTGCAAACTATTCAAAACATCATAATCGTGCCAGAGCGGGCGCTACCAACGGCAGCGCCCAGTCGAGCACCAGCACGCCCAGCAGCCCCACCACCGACACAATGGTTTCCATGGCTGACCACGAGCGCAGCGTGTCGCGAATCGAGAGGTTGAAATATTGCTTAAACAGCCAGAACCCACTGTCATTCAGATGCGAAAACAGCAGGCTGCCCGCCCCGATGGCCAGCACCATTAAGTTGGGATTGACGGTCGAGTGGGCCATGGTGGGCAGCATCACGCCGGCCGCCGTGAGCCCCGCCACCGTGGCCGAGCCGAGGCACACCCGGATGAGGCCGGCCAGCAGCCAGCCCAGCAGCAGCGGCGGAAGCCCGGTGCCATTCAGGCCGGCGGCAATGGCCTGGCCCGCCCCACTTTCCACCAGCACTTCCTTCAGCGCCCCCGCCCCGCCGATGATGAGCAGCAGCAGCGCCACATCGCGCAAGGCTTCACCGTAGGTTTCCATCACGGAGGTCATGGATTTGCCCTGACTGCGGCCCAGGCTGAACGTGGCCACCCCTACCGACAGCATCATCACTACGCCCGGGTCGGCTAGGAACGCCAGGGCCGGCGCGAGCGGGCCGCCGGGCGGCAGCACCGCCTGCAAGCCCAGCACGACCGCCAGCACCAGCACCGACAGCAGCGACGACAGGAAGCTGTTGACCCGGCCCGGCAAGGCGCTTTCGGCCAGCGCTTCGCTCACAAACCCCGCCAGCGGCGCGGAGACGATGCCCCGCAACGTGCGCGCATACAGCGGCCCGGCCACAACCACGGCCGGCACCGCCACCAGCAGCCCGTAGCCAAATGTGAGGCCCACATTGGCATGGAACAGCGCCACCAGTGCCGTGGGGGCCGGGTGCGGCGGCAGGAAGCCGTGCAATACCGAGAGCGAGGCCAGCATGGGCAGGCCCACGTACACGGCCGGCAGCCGGTATTGATATACCACCGAGAATATCAGCGGAATAACCAGCAAAAAACCCACGTTATAGAACAGCGGAATGCCGATGATGAAGCCGGTGACCATCATCGTCCACTGAATATTTTTCGAGCCAAAAGCCTGCATCAGCACGGCGGCGATGCGCTGGGCCGCGCCGCTTTCGGCCACCAGCTTGCCCAGCATGGCCCCCAATACCACCACCAGCGCAACCGAGCCCAGGGTATCGCCGAGGCCTTTTTGCACGGCAGCCAGCACCTGCGCGGGCGGCAGGCCCAGCGCCAGCCCCGCCGGAATGGTGACCAGCAAAAACGCCAGAAACGCGTTGACTTTGCCCCAACTGCTGAGGACGATAAGCGCCAGCACAGCTAGCACAATGATGAGGAGCGTCATGCCGCAAGGTAGGCCCGCCGGAGGGCAAAAAGCGCACCCATTAAGCGACGAATTATCCCGGTACCGGCTGGGGCTGCGGGGGTTGCGTTCGCTCGTTCTGGCGGCGCAGGCGCTGGCAGAGCACCTTCAGGATATTGCGGGTGACTTCAGGGCAGTCCTCCATCACGTCGTAGAAATCTTCCTGGTCGATGCGAAACGCGGTGGCCGGCCCCACGGCCACGGCCGAGGCCGAACGGGCTTCGGCATCGAGCAGGGCCAGCTCGCCAAAAAAGTCGCCGCTGCGGAAGGTCGTCAGTTGGCGCGAGCCGTCGAAAATCCCCACTTCGCCCTCACTCACGATGAACAGCGAGGTGCCCAGACTGCCTTTGCTGAAGATTTCCTGCCCCGCTTCAAACGCCACTTCCCGCATAATGGGCTCGATGTTGCCGAGGATGTTTTCGGGCGTGTTGGCAAACAGGGAAGTGCCTTTGAGGATGAGGACCCGGTCGCGGGCCGAGGTGCGGGGGGTAGTCGGCTGTGGATTCATGGCGAGGAAGGCGACGGCGGGATGCGTGAGGAGGAGCTGGTCATAGGCAGCCGGGCGCAGCACGGGCAATTGTTGGAGCACGGCCAGGGCACTTTCCTGAACCAGGAGGCTGGTGGATTGCAAGTTAGGCACCAGATAGGATACGGTGGCGGGCTGGGGGTGCCACTGCCGCAGGGCCACGCTAATCGTCCAGGCCGTGAAGGCTTCCGCGCCCCGGCGCACGATGGTGGTTTGCACGGTTTCGGCGGTGGTGATGGGGCCGAGCAAGGCATCCATGACCTCGGCACGCTGGCTCAGGCGGCCCGTTTCCAGCATGGCCTGCAAGCCGGCAAACAGCGGGAGCGGAATCATATTCTCCAGAATTGCGAGGGCGCTGGCCTGGGTTTCGCCGGTGGTGTGGATGGCGCCGTGCTGCGCTTCCAGCAGCGGCGGCCGCTCGTACACCTGCATCAGCAGGCCAAACAAACGCTGGGTGCAGCGGCGCAGCTCCTGGCGCAGGGCGGCGCGCAGCTCAGAATTGGCGGCGTGCATGCCGTGCAAAAAGTGCTGCGCCAGGCGCATCTCCTCCTCTATGAGCTGCTGAAAGAGCGGCGCGTCACTGGGCATGGTGACAAAGCTGTCGAGCGCCCGCAGCGCCGCCGCCCGCGCCTGCAGGTTGGCCCCGCTGGCTACTTCCAGCAGCACTTGCCGGGCGGCGGGCGTGGCCATGCGGGCGCACACCTGGGCCATCGCCTGGGCGCGGCGCTGGTCGCATTCCTGAGCCAAAGCGGGCTTGAGTAGCGGCAGCACGGGTGCCCCGATTCTGACCAGGCCGGCCAGGGCCGGTTTCTGCACCTTCTTCATGCACAGAAAGCTTATCATCAGGCTTATAATGTCGGGGCCCGGCACCTCGGCCACGGCCCGTACGGCAGCCTGCACCAGGGCGGGCTCGGGGCTGTGCAGGCAGATGGTGATTGCCTGCTGCTGCTGCTCCGGCGTAAGCAGCTCAATGAGCTCCAAGGCCGCGTGGCGGGCATTGGTTTCGGCCGAGGACGCCACGGCGGCCAGGCTGGCCAAGGCCGCGCCATCGGTGGGATGCGCGCCCAGCCGGCCCCGGATAGCGCCCTGGCGCACGGCCCAATCGGGGTGCAGCAGCAAGTCGTCGGCCGATGGGTGGGGTCCGGCCAGGCAGCTGGCCATTTCGCGCAGGGCCGGGTCGGGGTCTTCCAGAGCCAGACGACGCAGCCGGGGCAGTTCCACCCGGTCTCCCAACAGCCGCAGCGCCCGGTGGCGAATGCGGTTGCTGGGGTGCGTGAGCAGGTGCTCTGCCTGTTCGAGCAGGGCAGTGGCTTCTATTTTGTGCAGATGCTCGATGGCCTGCAACACCATCTCCTCGCTGGACTCGGCCTCGGCCGAGCGCCGGTCCGGCGGCTCACTGCCCACCCGAACCGGCTCATTATCAGCCGCACCGTGCAGGTGCAGGCTCGTCTTCAGGGCCTCCAGGTAGTGCCAAAGCATATACCGCAGCAGATACACCACCCCGAGTACCAGGGCGGCCATCCACACAAAGGGCAGCCAGGAGTTTGCCGGAAACGGCTGGGCCGCCAGCAGCAGCAGGCCACCCAGCCCCACGCCTGCCGGCTCATAAATCCCCTTCACGACACTGCGCCCCGCCAGGTGCTCGGGCGGCGGCAAGCGGTGGAACAGCACCAGAAAAACCGGCTCGAACAAGGCCCGGCGGCATATTTCCAACCCCAGATAAAGCCCGCTGAAATAAACCAGCTGGCCCCACGGCCCCACGGGAAGCATTCGCAATACCCAGAATATCAAAACACTACCCAGCACAATAAACGGCAGCAGCAGCAACGTCCGGCGCACGCCCACCCAGGCCAAGCCGCGCCGCGCAAACAGCAGCCGGCCCGCCGCCGCCAGCAGATAAGCCAGCGCCAGCACTGCGCCCAAGTACTGCATCACATCTACCGGGCCGGGCAAAAAATTTCGAACACTGAGCAAAAAAACATACTCCACTCCTACCGCTATTGCGGCCACCGCCATCACGCTCAGTCCCATCACCCGCACCAACGCGCCCGGCCCCAGCAGCTGCCGGATGAGCGGCAGGCTGCGCACAGCCGGCGGGGCGAGGGGCAAATGCGGCAACCCGGTTCTTCGTCGAAAAGCCGCCTGCTGCACCAGCGCCGCCAGCACGTAGGAGCTCAACGCCATGATTAACAGCATCGAAATGGCATGGGCCGCGGGTACGAAAATGGCCAGCGCCGCCCCCACGGCTTTGGCCGGCAGCTCGCCGGAGCTCACCACCCCGAACAGCCGCCGCCCCTGGCGCGCGTTGAACAGGGTGGCCGACATGCTCCAGGCCTCCAGGTTGGTGAGTAGGTACAGCAGGCGGTAGCCCGTCATGATGCCCACGGCCGTGGCTACCGACGGCGTGGGCTGCCAGGCCAGCGCCAGCACCACGGCGATGACCACCACCGTCAGCAGCGCCCGCACGGCCAGGCTCGGCCCCAGCCAGCGGCGTTCCAGGTAGGCATAGAGGCTGCCGGTCAGCCCCATAACCACTGCTCCCACGCAGTAGGCCACGGGCAGGCTGGAGGCAGGGTGCCGGGCCAGCAGCAGCGCCGTGGCCGCCAGATACACCAGCACGGTGCCAAAGCTGAGCAGGGAATTATGGGCAAAGAGCAGCCACACCGACGTGGTTTCGTGCGGCCGAACTCCCAGAAACCGGTACCACCTTTCCATGATATTCCTGCTGAATTGGCCCGGCGGCGCGGGGCCCCGGCTCCCATCCCAGAACGGCTAGTGCAAGGCCCGCTTTTTAATCAGGCCGCCCTTCATGTCGCTCACGCTCTGGGAGACTACGAAGGCGTTCGGGTCAATTTTATGAATCTCATCCGTCAGGCTGACCACCTCCAGGCGGGTCACGACCGTGAAAATGGCCTCCACTTTCAAATGCTGGTGCCCGTGGGTGCCAAAGCCCTGGGTGCATTCGTACACGGTGGCTCCACGGTGGAGCTTATCGGTTATCATGCGCCGGATTTCGGTGCTGTGAAACGAGATGATGGTCAGGCCGGTGTATTCCTCGATGCCCACCAGCACGAAATCCACGGTTTTGGCCGCGGCCAGATACGCCAGAATGGAATACAGCGCCGTTTCTATCGACAGCAGCCAGGCGGCCACCGAGAAGATAGTTATGTTGATAATCAGCACAATGTCGCCGATGGAAGCGGGCAGCCGGCGCGTGAGGTAGAGGGCCAGGATTTCGGTACCATCGAGCACGCCACCGCCGCGCATGGCCAGCCCCACCCCGGCTCCCAGAAAGAAGCCGCCGAATACGGCAATCAGCAGCTTATCCTGCGTGAGGGGCGGGAACGACACCACCAGCAGCGCCCCCGCCAGCGCCAGAATAGTGAGCAGGGTTTTGAGGGCGAACTTCTGCCCCACCTGATAATACCCCAGCACGATAAACGGAATGTTAATCAGCACAATGAGCGCCGACAACGAGATACCCGTCAGCTGGCTCACCAGCAGCGAAATACCCGTTACCCCGCCGTCAATAAAACCGTTCGGCAGCAGAAAGCCCTTCAGCCCCAGTGCAGCCGAGAAAACGCCACCCGCCAATAGCACGCCCTGCAGGAGGATGGCCCCCAGCTGGTGCTGCGCAAAGAACTGAGACACGCCTGTGCCAGCCTGCGCCAGCACTTTGGGGGGCGGGGGCGCCGGCTGGCGGGCTAGTTTCCGAACCCGGAAACGAGAAGGCGGTAGTTGTTCGAGCAACATCGTAAGTGTCAAAACTTAACCTTGCACCATGTCTACTTCCCCGCGGGCAATTCCCCCACCGCCTTCTGATTGATGAGGCGGGCGGCACATCCCGGGCGGCATTCATTTCATACGGACCAAGCGGTTAGATAATGTTCAGTTTAAACAAGCAATTACTTAAATATATTCAATAAATAGTATATAAATTCAAGTCGCCACATCTTCCATCACCTTTTCAACGGTAACAGGCAGACTAATAGTAAATTGACAATATTCACCCTCCTGGCTTTCCACACTCAAAACTCCACCGTGTCCCTTCGTAATCACGTCGTAGCTCAGCGACAGGCCCAGGCCGGTGCCCTCGCCAGTGGGCTTGGTGGTGAAGAAGGGCTGGAAGATTTTCTCGCGCACCGCCAGCGGAATGCCCGCCCCGTTGTCGCGCACCCGAATCTCGACGGCGTGGTCAGTTTGGCGGGTTTGCACCTGCACTTCGGGGCGGTAGGCGGCATCGGCGTGCTTGCCTTTTTCGGTTACGGCGTAGAATGCGTTGGTTAGTAGGTTCATGAGCACGCGGCTCAGGTCCTGGGCTACGGCCGGAACGGGCTGCAACTGCGGGTCCAAATCGGTGGTGAGCGTGGCGCTGAAGTCTTTGTTGCGAGCGCACCAGCCGTGGTAGGCCAGGCGCAGGCTGTCCCCGGCCAGGGCGTTGAGGTCGGTGGCTTGGCGGGTGCCGCTGCTCGGGTGCGAGTGCTCCAGCATGCGTTTCACGATGCGGTCGGCGCGGGCCCCGTGCTCCTGAATCTTCACCTGGTTCAGGGTCAGGTCATCCAGCAGCTGCTGGATATTTTGCCCGCCACTGCTGGAGAGGTGCTCCCCGGCCAGCTCCTCCTGCAGCTCGGCCAGCAGCTCCACGTTCAGGTCCGAGAAATTGGTCACGAAATTGAGCGGGTTTTGAATTTCGTGGGCCACGCCGGCCGTCATTTCGCCCAGAGAAGCCATTTTCTCGCGCTGCACCAGCTGGGCCTGGGTGTCCTGGAGCTCGGTCAGGGTGCGGTTGAGCTGGTCGCGATGGGCGGCAATCTGGGTATTCATCTCGTTCAGGTGGCGGTTGGCCCGCTGCTTGAGGTAGATGTTGCGCCACAGCAGCCCCGCTATCAGCAGCACACTGGCCAGACCGGCCAGCAGCCCATTGAGCTGCAGGCGCTGCCGGGCCGCCTTCTGGGCCTGGAGCTGCCGGGTTTTGGTGAGCAGGTCAATCTGGGCCTGCTTGCTGGTGAGCTCATAGTCGTAGCGCAGGCGGCTGGTGCGGCGGCGCGTGTCCTCGCCCGAGAGCGTGTCGTTATAGGCCAGGTGCAGGTTGCGGAAGTAGTAGGCTTGCGCAAAGTCGTGGCGCTGGGCGTAGGCTTGGGCCAGAATGTCGCTGGCATTGCGGATGTTCTCGTTGCTACGCGCCTGCTGGCTAAGCTGCAGGCCGTGCCGGGCCAGGGCCACCGCGCTATCGGTCTGGTGGGCCAGCAGGTAGGCGCGGGCCAGCATCAGCTCCACGGCGGGCAAGTTGTAGTCGTCGTGGGTGGCGCGCACCAGCTGCTGGGCGCGAAGCCCGTGGGCCAGGGCCGCCGCCGGGTTGCCCTGCAGGCCATACACTTCGGCCAGGCTGGTTTCGCTGCCGGTTTCGCCGATGGCATCGCCGAGCTGCCGGCTCAGCACCAGCGCCCGCTGGTAGTAGTAAATGGCCTGGGGCCATTTTTTCAGCATCTGAAACGAGTTGCCCAGGCCATTGAGCGCCAGCAGGGTCACTTGCTGGTCGTGGGTGCGCAGGCCGCCGGCCAGGGCTATTTGCAGCACGGGCAGGGCCTCGTCGTAGCTCCCCATTTTGTAGTAGATGTCGCCCAGCGTGGCTTGCAGGCGGATTTTCGTCTGCAAGTCGCCCGCCTGCTCGGCCAGCCGCAGGCCTTTAAGGGCCGACGCCAGGGCCGGCACGGGGTTGCCCTGGAGCATGTCAATCAAGCTCAATTGAAGCCAGGCGCGGCCCTGCCCCTGGCGGTCGCGCAGCCGCACAAACAGCGCCTGCGCCTGCCGGGCCAGGCGGCGGGCCAGCGCAAAATCGTTGTGACGACGGTGCAAAGTGCTCAGGCGCAGCAGGGCCTGGCCCTCGCCCGCCGAATCGCGGAGCTGCCGGGCCAGCACCAGCGCCTGCTGGCTCAGCCTAATGGCGCGGGGAATGTCAGTGCTGCTCCATTGCTGTGCGGCTTGCAGCAGCTGGCGCACGCGGGCCGTATCGGGCCGGGCCGGACGGGGCAGCGCCGGGCGCATATTGGGGGCATGGGGCACCTGCCCAGCCACCGGTAGATAGCAAACTGTCAGGCTCATGCACAGCAGAATCACGAAGAATTTCATGCCGATGAGCGCAAAAAATCAGGTTATTGCCCGGGGCAACCGCGCATGCGGCAGGCGGCCGGGCAACCACTCAGATATTCGGGTTGTGAATCACGCCCGCAATCACCTCGCCGCCGTCGCGCAGGGCGTTGGTTTGGATGAGGTGCAGCTCATAATCCTGGTCGACGGCCCGAAAAATGACCACCGGCGGGTACTGAGAATAGTCCGGAGCCGTGCCCAGGCGCTGCGTGTAAGACTCAACGGTCTCGTTCCAATTATCCTGAGAAACAACTTTTTTTTCGATGGCGGGATGGGGCTTCATGGCCACAGGGGTTAGCGGTGAATATAATATTGTAAATATAATAAATATTATATCAACTATTTCACCCCAGGCATTCAATGAAAAAGCCTATTTTAAAAATCCCAATCCTGGCTCCAGAATGTCCGGGAAAGCGCCTCAGAAGAGCTTAATGCGGGATAAATAGGCCGGCAGGCCAGGCAATTATGCAGTAAAATCATTATCCGGTTTCAGCCACGGATGAGCCGCTTACGTAGCAGTCCTGTTCACTTTACCATTCGTTTATGAAGCGCTACGCCCCCCTCCTGCCGCTGGCCCTGCTGCTGAGCTGCGCCAGCACCGACCGGCCCGTGGTCGAAACCCCAACCGTGAGCACCGCGCCCACCGTGCAGCGGGCCTTCGACGTGCCCGCTCTGCTGGGCATGAATGCTGACCAGATTGCCCGGCCCCTCATTAGCCAATCCATCCGCCCAGACCACGACCGCACCCCGCGCGAATCATCGGCAGGCACCACCGAGGCCCTTTACACGTACTGGCGCGATACCACCGCACTGGAAGTGAGCTACGACCCGGCCACGCTGCACGTCAACAGCTATTTCATCAAAACCAAGAGCGGGCGGACAGCGGACTATACCACGCTGCTCAAGCTGGCCAACGTGAGCAAGTACGACAAGCGCCTGAGCATCGAGCCCATTGCCTCGGTAGAGAACCCGAACCTTTATACTGGCGTGAAGCTCACGCCGGCCGCACCCACACCTGTGAACTAAGCGCTGAAACGCGTCATTCCGACGAAGGAGGAATCTGGGCAAAATACAGCCCTCAGATTCCTCCTTCGTCGGAATGACAATGTTTAACCAGTTGCTTACCTATTCAGCAGCCGCCGGAACGGGTTCAAAAGCGCGCACAAAGGCGGCCTGCTCGGCAGTTTCGGGTGAGCGGGGCACGCGGTGGTTTTTCTCCACGCCCTTCCACTCCTCGGCGATGCGGGCCAGGGCTTCGTCGCCGCTCAGGCCGAAATGCTGGCGCAGGTGGCAGCCCACCACCGTGCCCGTGCGGCCCACGCCGCCCCAGCAATGCACCACGGCCCGGCGGCCGGCGGCGGCACTGTCTTCGATGGCGGCCAGCACTTCGGCCAGGCGCTTGGGCGTGGGTACGCTCACGTCGCGGATGGGGAAGCGGCGGAAACGCACGCTTTCGGCGGCCAGGCCCAGGTGGGCGGCCCGGGTGCGCAGCAGGTTTTCGTAGGGTTCGAGCGGCTCGGTGGCCTCGGTGAGGTCGTAGAAGTCGCGGATACCGGCGGCCAATAACAGGTCGAGGCGATGCGCGGCATCGGCTTCCAGCTTGGCCCCGGGGTACTCGGAGGCCAGCAATAAAGGGGTGGCCCAATACGAGTTGGGCAGCGGACGGGGGGCGGGAATAGTATTCATGGCAGAAGGTACGGAAAGTTGCGAAATGCCCAGCTTACTCGCCCGCCAGCCGCCCGGCCAGGTCCTCAATATCGGCCCGGCGGGCCAGCACGGCCAGCCACTCGGCCGGGATGCCCGCCTCGCCATAGGCCAGACCCGCGAGGCCGCCGGCCACGGCTGCGGTGGTATCGGTGTCGTCGCCCAAGTTCACGGCAGCCAGCACGGTGGCGGCGTAGGTGTCGTGCTTCAGCAGGCACCACAGCGCCGCTTCGAGGGTGTGTACGACGTAGCCGGAGGAAGAAATTGCCTTTTCCGGCTGATTTACAATCCCTTCGGAAAGCACCCACCAACGGTAGTGTTTGTCTTCAACCACGGCCGGAATGCTGCCGTTTTCCAGCCACGGATTAGCCTGCTCGCGCATCCGGGCACAGGCCTCCACAGGTGAAAGCCCCGCTAATAGTCCCCGCGCCACCAATAGGTACAGAAAGCAGCCCAGCGTGGAGCGCGGGTGGCCGTGCGTGACGCTGGCCACATTTTCAGTAAGTGCCCAGGCAGCATCCAAATCCAGGTTTTCCGCCCGCCAGACATCGTGAAACACCAGCGGCAGAATCCGCATGAGTGCGCCATTGCCGTTGTCGGTTTCCGAGTTTGGTCCGGCGGCGGTGGGCATGATGCCGCGCTGAAGCCGGTCTATGGCGGTGCGGGTGGCGTTCCCCACGTCGAATGTTTCGCCCGTCGCGGTCCAGTAAGATTGATATAGCCAGTTGATGCTGCGCCGGGCGAAATCGGCCAAATCGGGTGCGCCGCTGCGGCCGCTGGGGCGGGCCAGGGTTTCGGCCAGGCAGAAGGTGAGCGAGGAATCGTCGGACCAGGTGCCGGCGGGCTGGCGGTGGGTGCCGAAAGCGCGCATCCCGGTCACGGGGTCTTGGCGGCGGGCGACACGGGACAAAAACTCCACGGGCACGCCGAGGGCATCGCCCACGGCTAGGCCTAGGAGGGCGGCGCGGGTCTGTTCAGAGGTAGCTGGTTGGGACATTGAATTTGAATGGAAAAGAAGCGTTTGGCTACACAAAGAACCGGATAAACTTATCCCAGAACCAGCTCTTTTCGGCCTGCATGAGGCGCGTGAGCAATTTATCCGACACCGTGGCCAGCTGCTGAATGTCAGTTAGCGCGCTGTGGAAAGCACGGTAGTCGGCATCGGCCGCATCGCCGGGAAGGGCGGCCAACTGGTCGAGGCTGCGCTTCATCTGGTCGAGTTCGCGCCGCTTGCGGGCCCGGATGATGCAGCGCGTGACTTGCAGCATATCCTTCTCGGCGATGAAGTATTCGCGGCGTTCGCCCGGGCGCAGCTCTTTGTAAATCAGCCCCCAGTCGAGTAGCTCGCGCACCGTCATGCTGGCATTGCCGCGCGAGATGGTGAGTTGCTCCATCAGGTCTTCGGTACTCAGGGCGGCAGGGCTCACCAGCAGCAGGGCGTGCACCTGCGCCAGGGTTTTGCTCACGCCCCAGCTCGCGCCCGATACACCCCAGGTATGAATGAATTGGGCTTTGGCCTCGGCCAGGGTGAGTGCGGGAGAATTATCGGTTGGTTGCATTGTTGAAATCAGGTTAGCTGGCAAGTAAGTCCGTAATAGCCTGCCCGCAAGTGGGATACCGAAACTCAAAGCCCAACTCCAGCAGCCGCTGCGGATATACTTTGCGGCTTTTGAGAATCAGTTCGGTTTCAGTACGCAGGAAGAATGCACCAATTTCCAGCAGCCATTTCGGCTGCGGCAGGCGCAACAACGGCCGCAGCTGCCGGCCCAGCAAGGCATTGAATTCCCGGTTTGGCAAGGGGTTGGGCGCGCATACGTTGAACGCACCGGCTTCCTCAGTTTGCGAAATCAGAAACTCCACAGCGCGGCAGAAATCCGTAATGTGCAGCCAGCTCACCCACTGTCGCCCGGTGCCCTGGGGCGTGCACAAGCCCAGCCGGGCCAGCTTCGCCATCACCGGGAAGGCACCACCATCCCGCCCCAGCACAATGGAAGTGCGCAAGGCTACCTTGCGCGTGGCCGGCGCAAAGCACGCGTCGAATGCCGCTTCCCAGGACCTGGCTACTTCCACCGAAAAGCCCGTGCCGATAACGCCCGCAGCCTCAGTATTGGCTGGTTTGTCGCCTTCGGTATCGGCATAAATTGTGGCCGTGGAGGAATTGAGCCAAACGTTGGGGGGTACGGCACAGGCGGCCACGGCCTCGCCCAGCACCCGCGTACTTTCTACCCTACTGGCGATGATTTCGCGCTTATTGGCTTCGGAGTAGCGGCAATCCACTGTGCGGCCGGCCATGTTCATCAACACGGCGGCCCCTTCCAGCTCGGCGGCCCACGGGCCCAGCGTGCGAGCATCCCATTGCACACTATCCGGCCCGGTATGCAGATTTCGGCTGATGATGACCACCCGGTATCCCAACTGCTGAAAGTGCTGGCGCAAGTGGTTTCCCAGAAACCCATTGCCCCCGACGATTACCATTTTTGGCTGTTGCATACGCTCCTGCCCTGTGTTGGGGACCCGCCATCCGGTTGGTTCCGGGACGTCCCTGTTGGGCGAAGCAAATGTATCACAAGTTTCAATAATTATTGAAACTTGTGATACATTGTTTTTATTCCTGTGTCGGGATGCCAGTGAGCATGACGGGTTGAGCATTTCGAAAGTAGCAGGAGCCGCCGCACGGCGCTACTTTAGCGCCTCACCCCTTGCTCCCCGGCAGTCCGCCGCCCCTCCCGCATGCACAAAGGACGACTCGAAGCTTTCAGCGATGGCGTGCTGGCCATCATCCTCACCATCATGGTGCTGGAAATCAAGGTGCCGCACGGGGCCGATTTCGCGGCCCTGCGCCCGCTGCTGCCCGTGGTTCTCAGCTACGTGCTGAGCTTCATCTACATCGGCATCTACTGGAACAATCACCACATGATGCTGGCCGGCACGAGCAAGGTTTCCGGCGGCGTGCTGTGGGCCAATCTGCACCTGCTGTTCTGGCTGTCGCTGGTGCCCTTCGCCACGGGCTGGATGGGCGAAAACCACTTCGCCCCCGCCACGCTGGCCGTGTATGGCGTGATACTGCTCATGGCCGGCGTGGCCTATTTCGTGCTCCAAAACTGCATTATCGCCATCGAAGGCCCGGATTCGACGCTGGCCCGCGCCATTGGGCGCGACTTCAAGGGCCTGTCGTCGCCCCCGCTTTACCTGGCGGGCATTGCGGCCAGCTTCTGGCAACCGTGGCTGGCGGGCGGCATCTACGTAGCCGTGGCGCTGATGTGGCTCATCCCCGACCGGCGCATCGAGCGCACGCTGGTGGATAAAGCCTGAACGACTGTAGAGCCGTGCCCCTATTATCACCTCGTTTTAGAGCCCCGAATAATCAGTTGGCCGCAGGAATGTGATGTCGATGTGGGACACGTTATGCTGATACTCGGGCAGGGCGGATAGTTTTTTCCATTCGGGGTCGCTGCCAAAGGCTTTCCAGTGTGCTTCCCGCGCCGGCATGTTCGCGAAGGACGTCATGTACATGAGATTGGGCATTTTGGCACCGAAGACTACTTCGCCGTAGAAAATGCCATTGAATCCCAGCCGGTCAAACAGCCTGATTTCTTTGCCGGCATTGAACATCTGAACTTTGTTGCGGAACAGCTTTTCGCTAGCGCCTTCGTAGCTGCGCAGCTCGTACACCCGCTCATTTTTAGGAGCTTCGAACCGGGGGGCAGTCAAGCCAGTCATCTCATCAAAAGCGCGAATGAGCATGGTTTCGTGCCGGGTGTAGGCCGGGTCGTTGTAGGCGGCATTGACGTAGGTGCCACCCGCGGCCAGCAGCTTGGCAGTCGTTTCTTTATCGACTTTCTCCCACTGTTTCAGGGAAGTAAATGGCGTGAATACATACACGCGCCTATCGGCGGCCGTGTCGTTGCCGATGGGCTTGAACACCCCAATGGTAGCAATGCCCGCCGCGTGCATAGTCGGCAGGTATTGCCGCTGCAGAAAACTGTCAATCAGGCCTTCCTGCCGAGCAGTTTTTAAGTGATATACCTTCAGCGCAAAATACGTTGGGCGCTCGGTGGAAGTGGTTGGGGCAATGGCGGCGCTGGTCAGCAAAAAGCCCAGACAGGTAACGATGAGCGGAAGGATAAGTCGTTTTTTCATGGATAGGCAAGGTCAGCTTAAATGCTTAGCCACAAGTACGTGGTAGGTGCCGCAACTGCTGCCTAACTCCTAAACGGGCGCTGCTGTTTCCCCGACCGGCGCATTAAGCGCACGCTGGTGGCTAAAGCCCAAGGGAAACACGCTGGGTAGCGGCGGCCGCTTCGCGGACTTGACGGGAGATGCGGGAGTAGCTTGGGCGCTGGAGTGGCATAATTTCATTAATTATACTTCGAATTTCAAATCCCATTTTAAAAACACCAGTAATCCTTATGAGCCACACAGAAAAAGAACTCAATGACATTGGTGTATTCCAATGGGAGTCAATTGTAGATGGCTTCCAAGACGCTAACTTGTTCTTGGGAAATGGATTTTCTATTTCTCTTTGCAAACGACTTTCTTACAAATCTTTATTTGAGAAATTCAAAGTTACTACAAACCCTGAATTACTTAAGATTTTCAACAGCTTCAAAACATTCAATTTTGAGCTGGTTATGCAGAATTTGAATAATACAGAAACAATCAATAACATTCTAGGCATTTCCAGCAATAAGATTGAAAAACTAAGAGACGCACTCAGAAGTGGGTTGATTAAGACCGTCCAGGACAACCACCCAACTCACAGCGAAATACATTACCCACAATTATTGAAGCCTGGATATGAACTACTTGATTTTAGAGATATTTTTACCACTAATTATGACGTATTTCTTTACAAAAGTATTTTACAGGTTATTTCAGAGTATCAATACCAAAAGTTAGAAGCGCCATTTCAAGACTATTTCTATGAGAAAGCAAGCCCGACTCAACTCAAATTTTCCAGCGTTATCCCCTACAGCAATCCTCGAAGTGTGTACTATTTACACGGGTCACTATTTCTATATATTTTCGATAATCAGCGCTCTACGTACAAACTCCGCAGATTAGAGGAAGCACGTATTGAATATATTCACCTGATTAGAAGAGAAATAGAAAACAATAATTTTCCTATTTTTGTCGCCGAAGGCTATGCTGATGACAAACTGCGCACTATTAATAACAATGCTTATTTAAGCTTTTGCGCCAGCAAACTCCAGAACTCAGGTAGAAACTTGGTCTTTTACGGCTTCTCATTCGGCGACTCTGACAAACACATTCTTGACTTTGTGAACAAAAGCAAGGTAAACCAAGTCGCAATCAGCATTTATAAAGGAAACAAGAGTCTTGAGCAATTAGAGCAAGAAAGCTCATTCTTTCGTAATTTATTCACGAAGAAGGATGTAGCTGTGTATGATTCTGAGAGTTTATTTCCAAGTTTAAGGCCTTTCTAATAATTTGAGTCCTACAGCCGTGGGTCCACCTCCGCGTTTTCCAGCGATAGCACGCCGAAGACTCACTGATGTACGCGGCGCAGGGGCTGGCCGGCCACGAAGCGAGTTCGCCCTCGACGCCGAGGGCGAACTCGCGCAGGGCGAGGTTGCTCTTGGCCTTCACGTTGCGCTGGCGGAGGCGGTCGAGGTGGCCGGGCAGCAGGTAGTCGGGGCCGTAGATGATGCGTAGGCACTCGCGGCCCCGGCACTTGAGGGCAGTGTAGAAATTCGGGAGGCCGAATGTACCATGGCCACGTCCGATGCAGGGCCGGGTTGGCGAAGGAGAAGTAGGTTTGCGGTTGATTAGGCCGGTTTACGACCGGCTCCACTCCTTTTTCCTGCTCCGCCTGCTCGTGCCCGACACCGCTCCCGCCGCTCCCATCGGTCCATCCCTCGCCGATTTTGCCTGCTTTTATCTCTACGGCCTCACCAACCATCCCTATCAGCAATCGCCTGACTTAACGAAGTTTGGCGAACTGTACAGCCTCGTCATCGGCAACCACGGCGGCTTGGGTATCGCCAGCTCGTTCCACCCTTATCAACTGGTGGGTCCGGGTGGCATCTCGGTGTGGTACGCGGCCTATGCGCAGTTCTACGCGCAGCCCAATCGACTCGAAATGTTTGCCGAAATGACGCTGGAAAAAGCACAATTTGTAGTGGTGCCACCGGCTTCGTTCGCCGAATACCACGTCTGGTCCGACACCCGCCTAACCACCGACGAAAACCCAATTTTTGGCCGCTTCGTCCCCTTCGTTATTCCGTTTCTGGTGCGCAAAGACCCGGAATTATTGCGCTGGGACAAGGAGTTTGCCGCCGCCGGAGGCGACAAAAACCGCATCAGCCCCTATTTAAAAGCTGTGAACGAGGCCATCCATTTCGTGCAGCCCGCGCCGGCCTTCGTGCTGGGTTTTGGGGAATTTGATGAGCAACAGCCGGAGCAGCTGATTGAGCATTTTATGAGCTGCCGCGATATGCTGCTGTAGAGACGCGCCCCTTCACGTCTCGTTGTTCGCGCCATACTGACGGTACTCGTTCAACGCCGAGACGCGAAGGGTCGCGTCTCGGCGCCTAACTACCGCATCGTTCCGGCGCGCATTGTGGCATCTGCAGTACCGGCCACCGCTGCGCCGCCCAAAAACTCCTGGTACCAGCGCCCCGAGTCCTTCACAATCCGCTCCTGCGTTTCATAATCAACGTGAATGAGGCCGAAGCGCGGGCCGTACCCCTCGGCCCACTCGAAGTTATCGGTCAGGCTCCAGGCGAAGTAACCGCTCACATCCATGCCCTCGCGCTGGGCGCGCAGCACTTGGCCGATGGCTGCCTGCAGGTAAGCCCGGCGGGCAGCATCGTGCACCCGGCCATCCATTGCCACGTCCGGAAACGCTGAACCACTTTCAGTTACGAGCAGCGTTGGCGCATTTGGATAAGCGGCAAACTGTTTCAACATTTGGTAAATCGACTCTGGATACACCTCCCAGCCCATGTCGGTATAGGGCACGCCGCGCTGCTTGGCGGGCACCAGTGCGGCCCATTGCAGGGGCAGCCAGGGCGAGAATTTTACCACCTCGCGGGTATAATTCTGGATGCCCCAGAAGTCGAAATCAAAGGCCATGCGCTGCTCGTCGCCGGGCTTTTGGTAGCGTTCCAGCAGCCAGCGCAGGGCCGGCAGCTCGGCCACCGGGTATCCCAGGCCGAGGGTGGGCTCCACGAAAAAGCGGTTCAGCAGGGCATCGGCGCGGCGGTTGGCGGCTTCGTCGTAAGCATTGCCGGGGCGGTGCGGCGTGAGGTGCGAACACGAAAACGTAGTGCCGATTTGGGCTGTGTCGGGCAGCGCAGCGCGCAACGCCCGCCCCCCCTCGGCCTGGGCCAGCGTGGCATGGTGGGCCGCCGCCAGGAAAGCCCCCAAGTGCCGCCTTCCGGGCGCATGAATGCCTAGCAAGTGGCCCGCCCCCACAAATACCATGGGCTCGTTCAGCACGCACCAGTTCGGCACCCGGTCGCCGAGGCGGCGGGCCATGATTTGGGCGTAGTCCGAAAACCAGTTCACAATGTCGCGGTTGGCCCAGCCGCCGCGCGCTTGCAGGGCGCTGGGCAAATCCCAGTGATAGAGCGTGAGCATGGGCCGCAGGTCACGCTCCAGGCAGGCATCCACCAGCCGGTCGTAGTAGTCGAGGCCGCGGCGGTTCACGGCCCCGATGCCTTCGGGCAGCACCCGGGGCCAGGCGGCGGAGAAGCGAAAATCCGTCAGGCCCAGGCTGCTGGCCAGGTCCAGGTCGGTTTCGTAGCGGTTGTAGAAATCGGCGGCCACGCGCCCGTGCTCGTTGCGCCGGATGGTCCCCTTGCGGCGCGTAAAATCATCCCAGATGCTGGGACCTTTGCCCTGGTGCTGCCAGGCACCCTCGGTCTGGTAAGCGGCTGCTGAGGCTCCCCACTGAAAATCGGGCCCGAAATCGGCCCTTGAAAACGGCAGCGGGGCCGAGGCCGGATAGAAGGCCGCCGGTAGCGGCTCCGAATAGCTGGGGGGAAGCTTTATCATGCGCGGGGCGCGGAGGAATCAAATGGATGGAATTAATCACGCCACGCGTGACGCGCTTTCTTATGGTGTACCGGCCCAACACCATTGCCCGGCAATTGCTCCCGCAGCAACTGGTCAATTACGGCGGCCGTCTGGTCGGGGTAGTCAACGGCAATCACCTGGTCCTGATTCAGCCACTGGTCCACCTTATCCAGGTTTTTGTCCTTGAAGCTTTTGATGACGGGCACGCCCAATTTTTCCAGCGCGGCGGCGTTGCACTGCTGCTCATATTGCTGCTTCATGGGCATCACCAACAGCTTTTTGCCCAGGTAGAGCGCTTCGGCGGGGGTTTCAAAGCCCGCGCCGCACAGCACGCCGGCCGAGCGGGCCAGACTGTCGAGAAAGGCCGGGCCGCTCACGGGCCACACCCGCACGTTGCCGTACTCGGCGGGTTCGTGGCTGTGCTTGCTAAATACCTCCCACCGGATGCTACGGCTCAGGTGCTGCAGCCGCTCCACCAGAATTTCTTCTTCGTAGGCCGGTAGGTACACCGTGTAATGGCCCTCATTGGTCGGGCTCAGCTCGCGCACCTGCTGGCGGATAACGGGCGTGGAAATCTCCGGTGCATAGCGCTGAAAATGGAAGCCGTACTGGTCCGTACTCGGCGCGTAGTGCTTCAGCACGGCGCGGCCGGCCGGGTCTTCGCGGTCGGGGCGCGGGGCGGCGGGGTGCAGCACGGCGCTCTGGTGGCTGAGGGCAATGCAGGGCACATGCCGCATTTTGCAAGCCCAGCTGCTCACCGGCTCAAAGTCACTGATAACCAAATCATATTCTTCCACCGGCAGGTGCCGCACCTCGTGCAGAAACTTCACCGAGTTGAACTGCGCGAAGGTCTTCACGAAGTTGATGCCGCCCTTTTTGCCGAACATGAAGCCCATGCCCTGCGCCTTGTATTTCACGTCAAAAGGCAGCGGCAAATCGGCGGGCGGGCCGCTCACCAACACATCAAGCTGCTCGCAGCGGCTTTGCAGCAGTGGCACCACATCGAGGGCGCGGCTGAGGTGGCCATTGCCGGTGCCCTGGATGGCGTAGAGAATTCGGGACATTTATTATTGATTCTAAATTCTGGCCGGTCATGCTGAGCGTAGCCGAAGCATCTCTACCACTTCGTTGCAATGCCATTGATTACTGTCGTGGTAGAGATGCTTCGGCTGCGCTCAGCATGACGTTCTTTATTGTTGTTCAACGCAACTGCGTCGTTTACGCCTTAATCTTAAACTCGGCCAACAATCCTTCCAGCAGCTGCGCCGGGTTGGCATCGGCCAGCTCCTCGGCGGCGTCTGCTGCTTCCGTTTCCACAGCCTGTTGCATGGCCGGGTCGTTATTATAATAATAGAGCTGCCAGCCGGCCTCGGCCGTGTACTCCAGCGCCGTCAGGTTCTCCACCCAATCGCCGGAATTCAGGTAAATCACCTCCCCTTTTTCGGTATGCAGGGTCTTGATTTCGGGCTGGTGAATGTGCCCGCAGGCCACGTAGCGGTAGCCTTCATCGGCGGCGATGGCGGCGGCTGTTTCCTCGAAGTTGCTCACCGCCGATACGGCCGATTTCACCCGTTCCTTCACCAGCTTGCTCAGGGCCACGCGGGGGCGGCCCAGCTTTGCCAGTAGGTAATTCACGAAACGATTTATCAAAATCAATAAATCGTAGCCGTGGCCGCCGAGCTTGGCCAGCCAGCGCGAGTGCCGCATGGTCACGTCGAACACGTCGCCGTGAAACAGCCAGGTGCGGCCGTGGGGCAGGTCAAGCACCAGCTTGTTATCGAGGCGGAAATTGCCCAGCTTCAGACCGGCGAATTTGCGCAGCAGCTCGTCGTGGTTGCCGGTCAGGTAATGGATTTTGACGCCCTTGGCAGCCAGGCCGGCCAGGTAGCGCACCACGCGCATGTGGGCCGGCGGCCAGTAGTTTTTGCTAAACTGCCAGATGTCCACAATGTCGCCATTAAGCACCAGCACCTGCGGCCGGATGCTCTTGAGGTAGCGTAGCAGTTCGGTGGCGTGGCAGCCATACGTGCCCAAATGCACATCGGATATGACGGCCACCTGCACCCGGCGCTTGCGGCGGGCGGCGGGGCGGGCGGGAACAACCGGCGGGTTTTCGGGCACCAAAACAGTTGCTACGCTCATGCGGCAGCCGACTGGGTGAAACGTCCTCCACGCGCCGGCCCCACCGAGCGGCGCGGCCGGATGGCCGGCCCCGCCGTGCGCCGGCCAAACTCGCCCCCTAGGGCCGAGCGCAGGCTGCCCAGCGTGTGCAGCGCATACGCCACCCACAAGGCCAGTTGAAACAACTCGTACACGAGCCATCGCCCCAAACGGCGCAGCCCCGAAATCAATGCCGGGAAGTACATAGCAGGAATGGTTATAACCAGTGAAAATCCTGCTTTCAAAGGTCCACTTCTTCTATTAAGTCTTGATTACGGCCGCATTAAGGTTAAATCACGCTTGGCAATAATTGCGCAGTCCAATTCTGCCCCGTCCGCATTTTGCCAGATTTCGGCCGGGTTTCCGTTTCTTTGTTCCCCCAATTATCGGTTGGTTAGCCTCACCTTATTTCGTTCCTCATTTTACCGCTTATTATGCAGTTTCTACCCCGTCTGGCCCGTCATTTCTTCGTTGTGGCCCTGCTCCTGCTGTGCGCCGGAGCCGCCCTGGCCCAGCCCACCGGCAAAGCCGCCAAAGGCCGCAAGCGCTACACCTTCGCCCAGAAAGACGAAGAGTCGCCTTACGTGAAGAATGTAACCAAAAACACCGAGGATGAGCAGGATGTCGACGGCTCCTTCACCCGCCTCGGCTACCGCTCCTACTCCGACATGCTCACCGAGCTCACGGCCCTCAAAAAGCTGCACGACTGGGCCGATACCACCTACCAGCGCCGCGTGGCCGCCATTCCGGCCGGCGGCGCGCTGGTGGTCATCGTGCACCGCCAGGGCCCCAAAGGCGTGGAAATGTCCAACCTCACCCTCACCGCCACCGACAAAGCCGGCAAGGAGGTCTTCACCCAAACCCTGGCCCCCGCCACCGGCCGCTTCTTCGGCCGCGACCTCTACCAAGGCAAAGCCGTCATCCCCTTCCCCAAAATGGACCCGCAGGAGCTGAACGTCAGCATCCGCGACGCGAAGCTCTACCAGACGTTTGATTACACGCTGGAACTGCCGGCGGCGCAGTAGCCGCAATATCTTCTTTTCGCTTCGATGGGGCGACATTCGCGGCGGCGGATGTCGCCCTGTTTTTTTATTTCCTCATACTCCGCTTACCAGTCGAATCAGCATGAAGCGCAAAGCAGCCCTCGTTTTCATTGTGTTGCTGCTGGGAGTAGTTATTATGTCCAGTCGGCCGGCTTACCAATACCCGGCCCCGACCGAACTGCGTCAAAAAGCCCATTATCTGGAGCGTATTATCCAGGCACCCGAGGGCGAAGCGGCCGAATTAAATGCGCTGGGCAATGCGGAATGGTCGCTGTTCTCGATGTCTTATTCAGCGTATGCGTTCACAAATATGGCGCAACTGGACAGCAGCTTTCGCCGCGAAGCCGCACAATACACCCAGCTGGCTATTGGCAAAATGCTGGCTGGCAATATCGCCCAGGCATTCCGCAACTCAGCTGCCACCGTCGCAGCTGATTCGGTAACCTCTGTGCTCTACCTGGGCCACCTCAACCTGATGCTGGGCTGCCACCGCCTGCTCGACCCTAATTCTCCTTATAAAACGTTACACGACTCTCTTTCTGCCAGCCTGCACCGCCGGCTCGTTAGCGCGCCCAACCACTGCCTCGAATCGTATCCCGGCGGAGTATGGGTGCCCGACAATACCGTAGCTCTGGCCTCACTGCAACTCCATAGCGACCTGACGGGCAGTCGCTATCGCGCCTTCTGCCAGCAGTGGGTAACCTACGCCCGTCAGCATCTTTCCGACCCTACCACTGGGCTGCTGCTCTCCAAGCCGGCCACCCGCCACCAGGCGGCCGAAGAGCCGCGCGGCTCTCACTTGGGCTGGAGCATCTTCTTCCTCTACCGCTTCGCCCCCGCCTACGCCGCCGAGCAATACCAACGTTACCAGCAGCACTTCAGCACCAACTTCGGCGTCATCCGCCTCTACCACGAGCGGGCTGGCAAATACGAAACCAGCGAGGGCGATGTCGACAGCGGCCCGCTGATTTTGGGCTACAGCATCCCGGCCAATGCTTTCGCCTTCGGCAACGCCGTAGCCCTTCGCGACTGGCGCAATGCCCAGCGACTTCGCCGCGTCATCAGCTTCGGCAGCCGCGAGGTGGAGACGCCACAGGAAATATCCTACGGCGTCCGCTTCGTTGATTTATCCGTCAGCCCGTTGGCCGAGGCACTTTTATTGAATGCCGAGACGATGACGCCCTGGCAAAGGCCTTCCAAAAGCCAATAGTTAATTTCAGCTTATTTGCCCCAAGGAACTCAGCCGTACGAATATTCGGAACACCTATTTCCGCAGCCGCACCCACTGCACGGCAATCACCGTCTTCGCATCCCGCAGCGGCTCCGCTACCAGCGCTTCCCATCTCAGCTCCACCATTTCGATGTTCTCGTGCTCCTCGGCCAGCCCACCACCTTCTCCGGTGCGGTGGCTCACTTCGGCGTGGTACACGGTGATTTCCTCGGAGCTGGTGCCCGGCGAGGGCCAGATGCACACAATTTCCTCCAGCTTATCTACCTCGTAGCCCAGTTCCTCGTGAATCTCGCGGCGCACGGCCGTTTCGGGCGCTTCGTCGCCATCAATCATGCCGGCGGCGATTTCCAGAATCTCCGCTTCCGGGCCGATGCGGAACTGGCGGGTGAGCACGTACACCTGCCGGGCCGTGTCGTAGACTAGCGCGGCTACAGCTTTGCCGGGCGCGAACTGCTCGCGCCGGAGCTGGTGCTCGCCGTCCTGAACGATTAGCTGGTTGACTTTGTAGTGGCCATTGAAGACCCGGGTGCGCTCGATAATCTGCATCGTCGGATTTGTGTGTTGTACCTTTGTTGTCACCAGGGCCGCCGTCGGAGCAGCCCGCTGCCCGGCTGCGTCGGGCAAAGCCCCGCGCCTCGGCTGTCTCCGCGAAGTAAGCGCACCTCACCCCAATTCCTCTTCATTCAGGGAATCTGACGGCCTCCGACGAGCCATCAACCCCGCCCACGCCTGGCCTCGTCCGGCGTGGACATGCCCGCCTATGCTACGGCGCAGGCCCAACCACTTATTGCGCGGACCACTGTCTGCCAACACGATACCCAAGTACCCAGTACTAAAGCCAACCTATGACGTTTGACGATTTAAATCTGATTGACCCCATTCTCAAAGCCCTCAAAGAAGAAGGCTACACTACCCCTACTCCCATCCAGGAGCAGGCCATTCCCCACGTTCTGGAAGGCAAAGACCTCCTCGGCGTGGCCCAGACCGGCACCGGCAAAACGGCCGCCTTTACCGTGCCCATCCTGCAAGTGCTGCACCGCACGGCGCAGGTTGCTAACCACGCCCCGCGCGCCATTCGCTGCCTCGTGCTCACGCCAACCCGCGAGCTGGCCATCCAAATCAACGAAAGCTTCGGTGCCTACGGCCGCCATCTTAGCCAGATTCGCCACACCGTTATTTTCGGTGGCGTGGGCCAGCACCCGCAGGTACAGGCCCTCAAGCGCGGCGTAGAAGTGCTCATCGCCACTCCCGGCCGCCTGCTCGACCTCATGAATCAGGGCTTCGTGGACCTGCGTCAGGTAGAAGTTTTCGTGCTTGATGAAGCCGACCGCATGCTCGACATGGGCTTCATCAACGACATCAAGCGCATCCTGCCCAAGCTGCCCACCAAGCGCCAGACCCTATTTTTCTCGGCCACCATGCCCGGCCAGATTCAGGAGCTCGCCAGCACCATCCTACGCCCCAACCCCGTGCGCGTGGCCGTAACGCCCGTCAGCAGCACCGCCGACACCGTTACCCAATCGGTATACCTGGTTGAAAACAACGACAAGCCCGCCCTGCTCCGCCACATTCTGGAGGACAAAGGCATCAAGCGTGTCCTCGTCTTCACCCGCACCAAGCACGGAGCTGATAAGGTTGTGAAAGCCCTCGCCGCGAATCAAATACAGGCCGAAGCCATTCACGGCAACAAAAGCCAGAACCACCGCCAGCGCGCCCTGTCGAATTTCAAAGCCGGCAGCACCCGCGTGCTGGTGGCCACCGACATCGCCGCCCGCGGCATCGATGTGGACGAACTGACCCACGTCATCAACTACGAAATCCCCAACGAGCCCGAAACCTACGTGCACCGCATCGGCCGCACCGGCCGAGCCGGCGCTTTTGGCACCGCCTTCTCCTTCGTGGAAGATGAGGAGCGCGCTTACCTCCAGGATATCCAGAAGCTCATCAGCCGTCAGATTGACGTGGAAGCTGAGCATCCCTTCGTGTCGGGCCGCATCAAACCCGTAATGCTGCACGGCAACGAGCGCATCATCCGGCCCAAGGGTCCGGCTGGTCGCCCGGCCCGCTCCGGCCCCCGCGAGGGCGGTAATGGCGGCGGCGGTCGTTCCGGCGGTGGCCAGGGCGGCGGGCGCTCGGGTGGCGGCCGTACCAGCGGCGAGCGTCCTAGTGGCGAGCGCACCGGCGGTGGCCGTCCCAGCGGCGAGCGCAGCCGTCCGGCCGCACCTGCCAGCAGTGGTCAGTCCGATACCGCTCGTCGCTTCGGCAGCGGCGGGGCCCGCGTGAATGTGGGCGGCAACCGCGAAGGTGGTGACCTGGGCGGCCGTCGCCGGGGCGATGCCGGTGGCACGCGCCGCGGCTCGTTCTAAGCAACGTCTTTATTAGGGTGTCATGCTGAGCGCAGCCGAAGCATCTCTACCGCAAGAGTAATCCAATCGACAGGATTAGTTACACGGTAGAGATGCTTCGACTGCGCTCAGCATGACGTTCTTTTTTACGGACGAATAGATTCAACACAAAGCAGAAGGACCCGGAAAACTTTTTCCGGGTCCTTCTGCTTTTTATGGCTGATTACTTGCTTTTTCCGCGAATAATTCCTCCGTTAATATGGCTCAGCCCACGCTTCCCGTCATTCAGGCCCTGCGCGATACGGCCCAGCGCCTCGCCACCCAAGCACCCTACCAGTGGGGCCACATGGGCAGCTGCAACTGCGGCCACCTCGCCCAAACCGTCACGCGCCTCACTAAAGCCGAAATCCATGCCCGCGCCATGCAGCGCTACGGCGACTGGGAGCGCCAGATTACCGACTATTGCCCCACCAGCGGCCTGCCCATCGACCAGACCATCGACGAAATGCTGGCCCTCGGCTTCTCGCGCCGCGACCTCACCCACCTCGAGCGCATCTCCGACCCCACCATTCGGGCCGCTATCCCGTTCGAGCGGCGCGACAGCCTTCGCCACAACCAGCGCGACGACGTGGTGCTCTACCTCAGCACCTGGGCCGACCTGCTGGAGCGCGACCTGCTGGCCGGTATCAGCCTGCCGAACTTCGACGCCGCGCCCGTACCCACGCCGGTAATGGCCGCCGCTCGCTAAGCCTTTCAAGTTGCCTGGCCCATGACGGCCAAAACTGATGACACAGAAAAAGCCCCCGCCAAATTTTTGGCAGGGGCTTTTTTATTTTTCAGGACGGTCGGCGGCTTAGCCAACCGCTGGCCTTAGTTGCGGGTCACGTTGGAACGCTGGGCTTCGCGGTAGCCTTCGGCACGGTGGGCACGCTTGTAAGCGGCGTCAGCGGAAGGGTCTTTCTCAGCCTCGGCGGCATCGGGGGCCTGGGCACAAGAGGCCGTCAGGAGCATGGCCGTTGCGGCGGCCAACCAAAGATTCGTGCGGGTCAGTTTCATGCCACGAAGGTAGCCCACGGTCGCCAAACGAACAACCCGACCAGCAGGGCATCCGCACAACCTATGTATTTCGGGCCGCTCTTGCGCACTATTGCCGGCTATGCTTTGGGAGCAGAAAACAAGCTACCCTTCATTTACAATTGACAACACCCCTGCTTACCTGCCCAAACGCAACGGATACTTTACCCACTACGTCTGGCACAGCTTTCAGCTATCCAAAAGCAGTTGGCGCTACTCCCATTCTGCCCTACAGCAGCTAACCCATGCTCCAACAATCCGTCTCACTATGTTAGCACACGTTAGTTTGCAATCAACCTGACATTGTACTCAACCATGTTGGTTATTTTAGCCACCATGTCAAATTCATTAGCAGCACCATGCAGCTACCCGGTGTAACATCTGCTGTCCGACTGCTCAAATAGCTGGGATTATAAAGTCGATAATTCCCTACCCAGCTTCTACATCACACCACTCAATCCATCAAACCATTGCTTTCGTTAGCTTAATTTAATTCGGTGAAATACAATATATTATGAAAATAAAAAACATTAAAGCAAATCAGTTAAAATTGGCCCTACAAAAGTTAGCAGTCAATACAATTAAATATTGCCGTTTCCAAGAGCATTAAGTTCATTACAACCCTACCAACGAGGGCACCCAAGCGCGAAGCCCAAGCGCATGACAAATTGAACAATGGCTGCAGAAGTGACCTAACCTCCAATTAAGGCAGGGAGGCTCAAAACCTGAATATCACTTGGGCTTCAATAGCAGCGTCCAATATGGCAAGGCCAAATAAAGTACTAGGGAATGCCCTGCTAAGCACCCTGCGTGACGCTGTTTTACTGGCGTATACACGCATTATATACGCCGAATTAAGCTTGGCAGATTCTGTCCTCGCGCCTGGCCATGGTCAGGTAGCAACCATCTGCAATGAGATTGCAGCAATGGAAAACGGCACTTCTATTGGAGTCGCAACCTACTCGGGTTGATAATCGGCAAAGGAACCGTCGCGATAGAAAATCACAATCCGACGGATGGGCTTGTCGCCTCCAGCAAATAGAGCGGAAGCCAAAGTTGCACCAGTCGTTTCATTGGCCGGCACCAGCTGAAGCGTAGCTGCCGCATCAGACACGTCTGCCGTAGGGGTGGGCGTGGGAATAGGCGGGCTGGGTGTAGTATCCTGAACTGGAACTGCTGCCGGGGCCTGTTCGCTCGTCACTGCCAAGCGCTGGGTTGGAGCTTGGAGGCTGTCCGGAAGTTGAGGTAACGCATCCATCGGTGCTGCATTCGCTACAAAGCGCTTGGGCATAACCCGGGTACGACCTGGAGCAGGTATGCTGGTTCGTAGTGGGACCGCCTTGGGCATATCATACCGAACAGGCTCTTGTTCAATATGTTCATTACCGTGCACAGGTGCCGGTGGGGCCTCCACGGCCGTTTCCATAACAATTGGGCGGTTCTCAGCAGCCTCAACTGATACTGGTGCAGCTGCCGCAACCGGCGTAACGGGTATAGCTGTAGCCTCCGATGGCACGGAAAGGATTGCCGCAGCACTGGTGCCGGCCAACATTGGCCCGGTACCATTCAGCAGCCACGGCATGGCCAAATCGGGCATAGCGGCCAAGATGCGCTGGACAACTTCCAGGCTAGGTTTGTTGCGCCCCGACAAAATGTGGCTGACAATGGGCCGGGCCACGCCGATAACATCGGCAAACTGCGTAGGCGTAAGCTGTCGGCTTTCTAATAGGGTTCTGATGCGCTCAACCATAGTCGGGATTTTAGTTACAAATGTAGCGCCTGAAATCAGGAGAGCATTAACGCCAATTAAAAAGCATTGATTACAATTGTATAAGCCCAGTGTCACATGCTGTATTTACATCTGTAAATCAAATGGGGCTTGCCATGGCACATCCCCACCCAAAACAAATGTAATCAGCCCAAATGTTGTAAATATTGCCCTTCTTGGTACGCTTGGATTCGCATTATCACAATTCGTTACTGGCCTCGGCCACTGTCTCGTGGCAATATTTCCGCAGCGCAACGATGCAATAAGGGGATGGGATTTCTACCCGGTTTAACTTCTCGCTTTTGCTTATTCCCCTGAACCAACGGCACGAAAAAAGGCCCGGCAACCTCTCGGTTATCGGGCCTTTTGAATCATCAGCCCCACACGCAGAGGGGGTGCAGAGCCAGCGTTTTGGCTAGTCGAAGTACTCGCGGGCGAGCTTTTTATCCAGCCCGTAGATGTCGTCGCGGAAGTGTGGATGGCCGGCGGCATCGGCCCAGGCCGTGAAATAGACTAGGTACACGGGCAGCTTTTCTTTGAGGGTAATGTACTTTTCGCGGCGGGTTGCGATGGAGTCCAGGATGGTGGCCTGGTCCCATTCGGGCCGGTCGCGCAGTAGGTAGGTAGCCAGTTTGATGGGCTCGGAAAGGCGCACGCAACCGTGGCTGAAGCTGCGGTTGCTCTGCGAAAACAGCTCGTCGTGGGGCGTGTCGTGCAGGTAAATATCGTTCGAGTTGGGGAAGATAAACTTCACATTGCCGAGGTCATTCTTGGGTCCGGGGCGGCGGCGCAGCGTGTATTTGAACGTCGCCTGCGTCACGTTGGCCCAGTCGACGGAGGCCGGGTCGATGACGGTGGCCTTACGGCCGTAGCCCTTCACCACCTCCATATCGAGGCGGTCGAGGTAGTTGGGGTTGGCCACGAGTTTATCGCGCAGCTCATTATCGATGATGCTGAACGGCACATTCCAATACGGAGCCAGCACCACGTACTCCATTTTGTCGCTGAACACCGGCGTTTCGTGCAGCACTTTACCCACGATAACGCGCATGTTGAATGCCTCTTTGCCCCCCTCAATCACGTGCAACGTGTACTCGGGAATGTTCACCAACAGGTAATTTTCTTCAAACTTTTTGGGCAGCCAGCGCCAGCGCTCCATGTTCAGAATGAGCTGGTCGATGCGCGTGCCAATGGGCACGTTGAGTTGCTTCAGTGTCTCGCCACTGACGATGCCGGTCGGTTTCAGGCCGGCATCCTGCTGAAATAATTTGACGGCCTGCACCAGTTCGGGGTCGTAAACCTGGGCGGCAGGAACTGCGGCGGCCGGGGTTCCGGGCTGGGCGGGGTTAGCCGGGGGCGTGCTGGCGGCGGCCCCACCGGCACTATCGAGCAGACGCTTGCGCAGGGCGGCCACAGCCGGCGAGGCGGCTCCGGGCTTCAGGTTGAGGGTGGCCGGAAGGGTGGGCCAGCCGCCGGCGCGCTCCTGAGCGCGGTAGGTGGCGAGGGCCTTTTTCAGCTGGTCGTACTCGGGGTGAAGGGGGGCAAACTCGTAGTAATTATAGCGGCTTTTACGCTCACCCAGGAAGGTGAGCAGGGCCTTATTGAGCTTGATTTTATTGGGCTTGACCAGCCACGAGGTATCCTTTTTATCGTGCGGATTGGCCACGCCCCGGTAATAGTCGTTGGCCCACTTCATATACGTTCCGGTCAGGGCAATATCAACCTGGCGCTCCAGCGCATTGCGGCGCACGGAGTCGCCACGCACCTTCTCCAGCTCGGCCAGCATCTTGGATATATCCTTAACCTGGTAGTCTTTAGAATTCAGGCCTTCATTTCCAGCTTTAGCAATAATATCCTGTAAGGTTTTAACCCGAGCCACCGGCTGGTGGTCCTTAAACCAGCCTAATTTGAAGCCCCGCTCCCGGTAGAAGCGGCGGGCGGGGAGTAACTGAGCCTTGAATTTAGGCTCGGCCTGAAAGGCTTTGATAACCTCCGTGCTATCGAGCAGCGGCTGGGGGCCGGCCACATTAGTCACCGAAGAGTCGGCCGCCGTTTGCCCGGCGGTCTGGTTCTGCGAGTCAGAGGAGCCGCAGGAGGCAAGAGTAGTGCTGCCGAGAGCCGCCAATAGGAGCAGCCACAGCAGGGAAGTAATTCGGAGGAGAAAAGTCATTGAAGGAAAAAAAGCGGGCGGAAAAATAGCCTCGGCCGTGGCCGAAGGCTGGGCGTTGTACTGCCAGGCTGCTGGCAGGGTTGCGCCGGGCCGCCCGCAGGCAGTCCGGTTGCAAAGTACGCTACTGCGGGGCACAGCGTGTTGCCATAAGGCGGTAATCGTGCCAATTCCGGGCAAAAAGTACCGTTCCGAGGGGCGGGGCGGCCCGAATAGCCTTATTTGCCGGGCGTAGCTGGCTTCCGGCAGCCCTTATCTGGCAACCGACGTCTTCTTTTGAGCCCAATCCACCAGCCTGGTTGTTATTTCGGGCCGGCGTTTAGCGAAGTACTGGCTAGCACGGTCATCGATTTCCGTCCCGGCTTTTCCGACTATCTCTTCTCCATTTCCCGCATGGCCCCTCTCTCATCCGACTTGACCCCCACCGTCCTCCCCACCGACCCGCATAGCCACGCCGGTAGCAGTCCGGTGCGGGTGCAGCACCTCGCCCTGGCCCTGACGGTCGACTTCGACCAGCATACCCTGGCTGGCACCGCTACTTGGCACCTCGCCAATCCCGGGGCGGCGGCCGATTTCGTGCTCGACACCCGCGACCTCACCATCGAAGCCGTGGAGGCGCTCGATGCCACAGGCTTGGCCACGACCACTGATTTCATCCTAGGTTCGCCCGATGCCATTTTGGGCCAGGCCCTGCGCGTGACGCTGATGCCCGCGACCACGGCCGTCCGCATCCGCTACCGCACGGCCCCGCAGGCGGCAGCTTTGCAGTGGCTGAAGGCGGAGCAGACGGCCGGCACCGAGCCGTTCCTCTTCACGCAGTCGCAGGCCATTCTGGCGCGCACCTGGCTGCCGTGCCAGGACTCGCCGGGCATCCGCTTCACCTACGAGGCCACGGTGCGCGTGCCCGCCCACCTGCTGGCCCTGATGAGCGCCGAGAACCCGCAGAAGCTAAGCCCCACCGGCGAGTACCACTTCCGCATGGCGCAGCCTATTCCGGCCTACCTCATGGCGCTGGCGGTGGGCGACCTGGCCTTTGCCCCGCTCAGCGGACGCACCGGCATCTACGCCGAGCCGGCCACGCTGCCGGTAGCAACCCACGAGTTTGTCGACCTCGAAAACATGGTGGTCGCCGCCGAGCAACTGTACGGTCCTTATCGCTGGGAGCGCTACGATTTGCTGGTGCTGCCTCCCTCCTTCCCTTTCGGCGGAATGGAAAACCCTAGATTAACATTTGTAACACCAACCATCCTTGCGGGCGACCGCAGCCTGACCAGTTTGGTGGCCCATGAGCTGGCTCACTCGTGGTCGGGCAACCTGGTTACAAATGCAACGTGGAATGATTTCTGGTTGAACGAAGGATTTACGGTGTATTTCGAGCGCCGCATCATGGAACATTTGTATGGCCGCGAATACGCCGATATGCTCCAAGTACTGGGCCGGGCCGCGCTGCATCATACCATTGAAGAAATTGGGGCGGCCAGTCCCGATACCCATCTGCACCTGGCCCTGGCCGGCCGCGACCCCGACGAAGGCCTCACCGAAATTGCCTACGAGAAAGGCTGCGCCCTGCTCCTGACGCTGGAGTCACTCATTGGCCGGCCCCGGCTCGACACCTTTATTAAGGAGTATTTCGCCCGCTTCAGCTTTCAGGCGATGGACACCGCCACCTTCCTACACTACCTCCGCGCCGAGCTGCTGGACAAAGAGCCCGGCCTCGAAGCCAAGTTGAACCTGGCCGCCTGGGTCGATGGCCCCGGCCTCCCACCCAACGCGCCAACGCCAACATCCGACCGATTTGCCAAGGTCGACCAGGCATTGGCCAACCTGGAGGCAGGCACCGCACCAACGGCCCTCCGGACGGCCACCACCGAATGGAGCAGCCACGAGTGGGTCCATTTTCTGCACCGCCTCTCCCCGACCCTGACGGCCGAGCAGCTGGCGGCGCTGGACGCGGCCTTCCACTTCACTACTTCCGGCAATGCCGAAATTCTGGCCGCCTGGTTTCCGCACACGCTGCGGGCCGGCTACGCGGCGGCCGACGAAGCCGTGAAAAAATTTCTGCATCACGTGGGCCGTCGCAAATTTGTGGTGCCGCTCTACCAGGCCCTGCTGGCCACGCCCGATGGCCCGGCGCGGGCCCACGCCATCTACACCGAAGCCCGGCGCAACTATCACTCCGTGACCACCGGCACGCTCGATGCCCTACTTGCCACCCGGGCCGAGCGTCATTAATCCCCATCCGGCCCGAACTTTGCCACGGGCTACGGCCCGGCTACCGTCTGGCCATTTCGTTTTTGCATCACTCCGTAACATCCGCCATCCGTTGAAAACCATCATTCCGCTCGGCAAGCTCATCGCCGTGGGCGGCAACGAGGACAAGGGCACGTACCCCAACCCCCGGACCCGCCGCAAGTATTACCTCAACTTTTTCGAGTTGGGCATCCTGAAGCGCATCGTGCTCGAAACCGGCAAAACCGACCCGCGCATCGAAGTCGTGACCACCGCTTCTATGATTCCAGAGGAAGTTGGGCCGATTTACACCGGCTCCTTCGCCATGCTCAACTGCCTGAACGTGGGCATTATGGACATCCGCACGCCCGAGGATGCCCGCCAGCCCGAGTACTTAGAGCGCCTGCTGGCCGCCGATGTGGTCATGTTTTCGGGCGGCAACCAGTCGCGCCTGCGCGAGATGTTCGGCGAAACCGATTTCCTCGACCGCATGATTCAGCGGTACTACGCCGAGCCGAATTTCGTAATTGCCGGCACCAGCGCCGGGGCCATGGCCATGTCGCACTACATGATTCGCGGCGGCTCGGTGCCCGATGCCTTGTTAAAAGGAGCCGTGAAAATGGGCATCGGCCTGAGCCTGCTACCCGCCGCCATCATCGACTCGCACTTCGTGAAGCGTGGCCGCTTCGGCCGGCTCATCGAATCGGTGGCGCTGCACCCCAAGCTCATCGGCATTGGCCTGGGCGAGGACACCGGCGTACTCATCACCGAGGGCAACCTGGTCGAAACCATTGGCTCTAACCTGGTTATCATCCTCGACGGCCACAACATCCAGCACAATAACGCCGCCGCCGCAAAAAAAGGCACGGTGCTTTCCATCGAAAACGTAACCATGCACGTCCTGGCCAAAGGCAACGTGTACGACATGCGCGAGCGGAAATTCTACCCCAGCAAAGACGTTCTGGCCCCCGTTGCCACCCCAAGCGTGGCCATTGATATTACGCCCATTGGGTAAAGCCTGCCGGATTTTGCCAGAAAAAGCCCGCTCATTGCGTAAATGAGCGGGCTTTTTCTTTCCATCGCAGCCATTTTGCCGTACGCTACTCAGCAAGCAGCACTCCGCAGCGCGGGCGTAATGGCCTGTTTTCGCCGCTTTCACCATCAAACTTCATCCATATGAACTACCGCAAGCTCGGCAGAACCGGATTTTCAGTTTCAGAAATCAGCCTTGGCACCTGGCAAGTTGGCGGCAAGTGGGGCGACCCGTTCAGCCACGCCAACGCCGATAAAATCCTGAATACCGCCGTGGATGCCGGCATCAATTTCATTGATACCGCCGATGTGTACGGCGACGGCGAGAGCGAAAAAGCCGTGGGCCGGCTGGTGCGCTCCCGCTCCGAGCGCCTTTTCGTGGCCACGAAATGCGGCCGCCGCCTCCAGCCCCACACGGCCGAGGCCTACCAGCCCGCCGTGCTCCGCCAGTTTGTGGAAGACAGCCTGCGCAATATGCAACTGGAAACCATCGATTTAATTCAGCTACACTGCCCACCCACCGAGGTCTACTACCGCCCGGAGATTTTCGGGGAGTTTGACCGCCTGCGTGAAGAAGGCAAAATCCAACACCTCGGCGTGAGCATCGAGAAAGTGGAGGAAGGCCTTAAAGCCATCGAATTCCCCAACGTGACGACGGTCCAGCTGATTTTTAATATGTTCCGCCAGCGCCCGCCGGAGCTGCTGTTCAAAGAAGCCGCCCGGCGCAATATCGGCCTGATTGTGCGGGTACCGCTGGCCAGCGGCCTACTCACCGGCAAGTTCTCCCCGCAAACCCATTTCTCAGCCGACGACCACCGCAATTTCAACCGTCATGGCGAAGCCTTCGACAAAGGCGAAACCTTCTCCGGCGTGGATTACGAAACCGGCCTCGCCGCCGTGGAAGAATTAAAACACGTTTTCGGGCCTCAAACGCCCCTCGCCGCCCAGGCCCTGCGCTGGATTCTGATGTTCGACGAAGTAAGCTGCGTCATCCCCGGCGCTTCCCGCCCCGAGCAGATTCTCTCGAATCTGCAAGCCGCCGAGCTTCCCGCCTTATCGGCGGAGCAAATGCAGGCCGTGCGGGAGATTTACGATGAAAAAATCAAGCCGATGGTGCATTATAGTTGGTAATCGTAACCGGCGCATTACAAAGAAAACGTCATGCTGAGCGCAGCCGAAGCATCTCTACCGTGCAAGTAAATCCTGTTGATTGGATTACCACTGCGATGGAGATGCTTCGGCTGCGCTCAGCATGACGTTCTGATTTTTGCCTATAGTCGTTCGGCTACTCCTTATAGATAGCCACCGCGGCCTCCCCTCCTTCAACCCGGCTGGCGCGGTACATACCTTCCGAATTAAACGGCAGCGTGACGTTCCCGGCCGCGTCCACGGCAATCAGACCGCCTTCACCGCCCACCGGTGCCAGTTTGTCCTGCACCACAATGCGGGCCGCTTCCTCCAGTGATAACCCCTTGTATTCCATCAAACAAGCCACGTCGTAAGCCGCCACCGCCCGGATAAAATACTCCCCATTGCCCGTGCAGCTGATGGCGCAACGCGCATCGGCCCAAGTGCCAGTCCCGATGAGCGGCGTGTCGCCGATGCGGGAGTAACGCTTGTTGGTCATGCCGCCGGTGCTGGTGGCGGCGGCCAGGTGGCCGTGCTGGTCGCGGGCCACGGCCCCCACGGTGCCTTTTTTCCAGTTCGGGTCGGCAGCGTGGTCGAGCTGCATTTTGCCCGAAGCAATGGCATCCTGGAGCTGGTCGAAACGCTTTTGGGTGAAGAAATATTCCTCTGGTTGCAATGGCAGGCCGTGTTCGCGGGCCAGCTCATCGGCTCCGGGGTAAGCCAGCAAAACATGCTCGGTATACTCCATTACCAGGCGGGCGGCCCGGATTGGATTTTGCACCTGCCGCACGCCGGCTACCGCCCCAGCCAGTTTGTTGTGGCCGCTCATGAGGGCGGCGTCCATTTCGTGGTGGCCGTCGTGGGTAAACACGGCCCCGCGCCCGGCATTGAACAGCGGGCAGTCTTCGAGGCTGCGCACGGCGGCTTCCACGGCGTCGAGGGCGGCGGCCCCGTCGCGCAGCATATCGTAGCCAGTGCTGAGGGCCGCTTCGAGGGCAGCGCGGTAGAGCTGTTCATCGGCGGGAGAAAGCGAAGCGCGGGCAATGGTGCCGGCACCGCCGTGGATGGCAAGGGCGAACATATATATAAGGAGTAAAAAAGTCGGGAGAAATGCGCCCGCAAAGGTAGCCGGAGGGAACGGCAGCGGGGCCGCTTGCGTTTTTTTTCGTAGGTTTGATGTTCAAGTCTACAAATCCAAAAACACCCCATTTTTATGGCATACGACGTAACCGGCCGGCTGCACGAAATATTTGACGAACAGCAGGTAAGCGAAAAGTTTCGCAAGCGCGAGTTCGTGCTGGAAGTCCAGGACGGCCAGTATCCCGAGCATATTAAGTTTCAGATGGTTCAGGACAAAACCAGCCTCATCGACCCTTTCAAAATGGGCGACGAAGTGAAGGTGACCTTCAACCTGCGCGGCCGTGGCTTTAACAAAAACGGCCAGATGCTGTACTTCACCAACCTGGAAGCCTGGAAAATCGAGCCTGCCGGTGCTGCCAACTACGGTGGCGGCGGTGGCCAGCAGCAAGCGGCTCCCCGCCCCGCTGCCCAAAACCAGAACCCCACGCTGCGCGCCCAGCCTTCTGCTGCACCCATCGCCAGCGACGACGACAACGACCTGCCCTTCTAAGGCCAGCCGTTTGCTCCGGTAGCTCAGCTACTTGATAACGCTTATGAAAATGCCGCCTCCGGTACCCGGGAGCGGCATTTTTTATGTCCGATTTGCGTATAATATTCCATGGACTTACACGAGTTGATAGCAAGGGGCGAGGGTGAGGCGCTGGAATTCAAGCAGAAAACTACCCACCCGCACCGCATTTCGCGCACCCTGGTTTCGCTGGCCAACACGCGCGGCGGGCAGGTACTGGTAGGTGTCGATGATGCCGGCCGCATCCTGGGCGTGCGCGATGCCGAGGAAGAATTATTTGTGCTGCGCGATGCTGCCGCGCACTACATTGCCCCGCCCCTAGCCGGCCTGCACTTCCACGAAGTGGAGGAAGATGGCCGCACTGTCCTCATCGTGACCGTGCCCGAAAGCCCCCGCAAGCCCCACCGAGCCCAGGTAGCGCCCAACGACTGGCGCGGCTACGTGCGCGTGCGCGATGCCAGCGTGCAAACCAGCGGCCTCACCGAGAAGCTGTTGGAACGCCAGCAGCCTGAGTCTCAATTCGAGCAAATCCCCCTCAACAAGCAGGAACTTGCCGTTATCGACTACCTGAAAACCCACCCCCGCATCACCCTGGCCCAGTTCATGAAGCTGGTAAATTTCGGCAAGCGCCGCGCCTACCAAACCCTGATAAAGCTGGTGCTGCACGGCTACATCCGCCACCATGACAAGGAAAAGGAACCGTACTACACTGCCTGACCACGGATTGGCTACGCCGAACTTCGTTTCGCTCGGATTTTTCGGATTCCACGGATTTTGTAGAAGTCACGAATTATTCAAACCGCACTCAATGAAAAGGCCACTCAACTGAGTGGCCTTTTTCATTGAGTAACCTAGATGAATCGTCCACAAAATCCGTGGAATCCGAAAAATCCGAGCCAATCCGTGGTCTATTCCTGCTTGCGGGCGCGGGCTACTTTCTTCTCTTCTTTTTCCGCCTTTTTTTCTTTGGTGGTTTTTACGGGTTCTTTCTTTTTCTCTTTGCGGGCATCCTGCGCTTTGGCCATGATTGAAAAGAAGTTTAGGTGAGGGAATGGGTTTCGGGGCTTTCAACGCACGGCCGGGCCGGCGTGTTGTAGTTGGGCGAAGGTAGAAACTTTACCGAAAATCCCCTACAAAATGGGCAAATACCGCTCGCGGATGATGTTGAGGTGGTGCCGCTCGTGGCCGGGCACGATGTAGAGCAACGCCCGCACCGTAGCGGGGCCGCCGTTAGCCGTGCCCCGCCGGTCCAGTTGCTCCTCGGTGAAGGAGTCGAATAAGGCTACGGTAGCAGCGCGGGTGGCATCGTACTCGGCCAGCAAGCTGGCAATAGAACGGGCGTTGGCCCCGCTGTACGTTACGTAGTCGTCCTGCTCGAAACCGGGCAGGTTCTGTCCATCATTGCGGGCGAAGCGCATGGCGCGGTAGGCAAATACCCGCTCAGAATCAATTTGATGCAGCAGCATTTCCTTCAGGTTCCACTTGCCGGGAGCGTAGGCTTTTTCGGCCTGCTCTTCGCTTAGGCCAGCAAAAACGGCGTGAATTTCGGCGGGTTGGGAGCGCAGCACCTCGCGCGGGTCGGCATCGGTTGGCACGAGGTTGATATAGCCGGCGGCATACGGCAGGAAGTCGCCATCGGCAGGGCGGGTCAGGGACATGGGAGTGGGAATTGAATGAGTAGCAAGGACTAATGCAGCCGGCAATGGTTGCCCAACGGCATTTTCGGAAGTCGGCAGCACCAGCGGGGTGACGGGCGGCGCGACTGGCGGGGCCGAAGGCGGCAAAATAGCGGGGGCCAGATGCGGGTCGAGTTGCAGGCGTACCACCGGCAGCGGGGCGGGGAGCGCAGCCGAACCTTCTGCCTTGCCAAATGCCCAAATCAGAAAATCAGACATCACCCGGCCCCAGGTATCGGGGTGGTGGTGGCCGCCTTCTACCTGCACGTAGCGCAGGGCATTTTGCGTATTTAAACCACAGGAAATCAATTCCTCAATTAAATCCAGACAGTCTTCGACAGAATCGATAACGCCATTTTCGTTGCGGTCGCCGCGCTCGTCGAGCGTGCCCACCTGCAACCAGAAACGGTGGCTGGGATGCAGGCTACCGGCCCGCACCAGCCCGTGCATGATGCGGTCGGCGGGCGTGTAGCCGGCCCCCACCGCCCGCTGCCGCCACCAGAACGAGCCCGAAAATACCCCGGCCCGCGCAAACGCCTCCGGGTGGTGCCACACCAAATCAAACGCCGACAGGCCGCCGAGCGAAAAGCCCGCCATCACCGCCTCAGCCGGGTTAGAAGAAGCCTGGTGATTCTCTTGCACAAAGGGCAATAGCTCCTCCAGCACGAACTGCGCATACGCCCCGGCCAAACTGCCCCGGCCGTTGAAATCGGGGTGGCCGGCCGTACCGTATTCCTGCACCCGCAGCTCGTTGGCGTGCATTCCTACTACTATAAAAGGCTGCACCGTTCCCCCGGCATACAGCACATCGAGCGTGGCTTGCAGGTGCAGCCGCTCAAAATCCTGCCCATCGTTGAGATATAACACTGGATAGGAGGCGGCCGTAGGCAGGCTCGCCGGGGGCAGCAGAATGCTTAGTTCCACCTCGCGCGCCAAAAAGCTGGACGGTAACACTTCCCGGCAAAGGCGGGTGCCAACGGATGATATTAAGGGGCTGGTGGGGTCTGCAAGCATCAAACAAAGTAACGCCGCCCGGTCGGAATGCGCTTCTTAATCAAAGAAAAACCGGATAAATGCAGCCGGTCCATGATTTCTTCACTAGTTTGCCGCACCGCTCCTCAAATATTTCTTCGCCACCCTTCCCCCCACCCCGTGCAGGAACAACATCGTCGCTTTTACTCGCACCACCTCGGCCAGGATATTGATATGCTGGTTTTTGGCACCTGGGGCTACCCGGTGGTCATCTTTCCCACGTCCGGCGGCCGCGAATACGAGGCCCGCGACTTCAAGCTCATCGAGGCGGCGCGCCCGCTCGTAGAAGCCGGCCGGGTCAAGCTTTACTGCATCGACAGCGTCGACCAGCATTCCTGGTACGCCAAGCACCTGGAGCCTCGCATCCGGGTGCAGAACCACGTTTTCTACGACCAGTTTCTGAGCGAGGAGCTCGTGCCAATGCTCCAGCAGGAGTGCCACGTTGATAAAATTGCGGTGGCGGGATGCAGCTTCGGCGGCTTCCACGCGCTCAATTTTGCCTTCCGCCACCCCGACCAGGTGGCACATTTATTTACGATGGGCGCGGCCTTCGACATTCGCCAGTTCGTAGACGGCTACCACGACGACAACGTGTATTTCAACAACCCGCCCGAATACCTGCCCGGCGCGTACAACGAGCATTTCCAGTGGATGAACATCATCTTGGGCACCGCCGAGCATGACTTCTGCAAAGAAGCCAATTTCCAGATGGCGCGCCTGCTCAGCGAAAAAGGCATTCACTATACGCTGGACGTGAAGCCATTCGGCAACCACGACTGGCCTGTATGGCGCGAGATGTTCCCCCAATACCTGGCCACCATCGGCTAAGCACCTCCGTTCGCTTCCCCAATTCTTCACCCCAGAAAACGAACCAAACACCCCAACCTATGAAAAAAATTGGCATCCTCTTCGGACAGGAAAATACCTTCCCGCAAGCCTTCGTCGACCGTGTAAACGAGAAAGCCGTGGACGGCATCACGGCTGAATTTGTTAAGATTGAGCAAGTTGAACAGGCTGTGCCCTGCGGCTACGATGTCATCATCGACCGGATTTCGCAGGACGTTCCATTTTACCGCGCCTACCTGAAAAATGCGGCCCTGACCGGCACCGCCGTTATCAACAACGCCTTCTGGTGGAGCGCCGACGAAAAGTTTTTCAACAACGCCCTGGCCGTACAGTTAGGCGTGCCGGTGCCCAAAACGCTGCTACTGCCCAGCAAGGCCCGCCCCGACGACACCACCGAAAACTCCTTCCGCAACCTGACCATGTTCAACTGGGAGCGGGCGTTCGAACGCATTGGCTTTCCGGCCTTTATGAAGCCCCACTCCGGTGGCGGCTGGAAGAGCGTGTATAAAGTAGACAACCCCGAAGAAGCCTGGCGCGCCTACGACGAAACCGGCCAGCTGGTGATGCTGTACCAGGAAGCCATTGAGTTCGACGACTACTTCCGCTGCTACTGCCTGGGCGGCAAGCACGTGCTCATCATGCCTTACGAGCCCCGCAACGCTCCCCACGAGCGTTACCAGACGACCATGAAAACCGAAGGTGAGGCTGGTCAGAAGCTGCTCGACACCATCAAGGACTACACCCTGCGCCTGTGCCAGGGCTTGGGCTACGACTTCAACACGGTAGAATTTGCCGTGCGCGGCGGGGTGCCCATCGCCATCGATTTCGGCAACCCTGCCCCCGATGCCGACGTGAATTCCGTTGGTGCTGAGAACTTTGAGTGGGTGGTAGAACATGCCGCGCTGCTGGCCATCGAGCGCGCTCAAGCCAACCAGGCAGGCAAAACCAACCTCACCTGGGGCAGCTTCGTGCAGGACTCAGTAGGTGCCGCACCCAAGAAATCCGCTGGCAAAGCCGATGTACAGGTAGGCAGCGCCGTGAGCGAAACCAACGACTTGGGTGCCACCGGTGCCCCCAAGGCCACCGCCAAAAAAGCCGCGCCCAAGAAAGCCACCAGCGCCCCCAAGCCCGAGCCGCCCACCGGCGAAGTACCTGTAGCCAAAGCTCCGGCCGCCAAAAAAGCTGCCGCACCCAAAGCGCCCGCCGCCAAAAAGCCAGTTGCTAAAAAGGCTTAATCGCCTGTCCACCAAATAGCCGCGCTCCACCCCATCGGGCGCGGCTATTCTTGCCTTTTTCTTCCTTTCTTCAGTCGCTCCGTTCATGGCCACGCCTACGTTTACCCTCGGCATCGAGGAAGAATTTCAGACCATTGACCCGGAAACCCGGGAGCTTCGCTCGCACCTCTCGCAAATCGTCGAAAACGGCAGAATCACGCTCCACGAGCAAGTGAAGGCCGAAATGCACGAGGCCGTGGTGGAGGTGGGCACCAATATTTGCCAGAACATCGGCGAGGCTCGTACGGAAGTACTGCACCTGCGCCGCCAGGTAATTGAGCTGGCTGACCGGCAGGGCCTGAAAATCGGGGCGGCTGGTACGCACCCATTCTCGCGCTGGCAGGACCAGCCCATCACGCCCGATGTGCGCTACGATAAAATCGTGGAAGAATTGCAGGAGGCCGCTCGTTCAAACCTCGTTTTCGGCATGCACGTCCACGTCGGCATCGAAAACCGGGAAATGGGCGTGTACATGATGAACACGCTGCGGTATTTCCTGCCGCACTTGTTCGCACTCAGCACTAACTCGCCGTTTTGGGAAGGCCGCGAAACTGGCTACAAATCATTCAGAACCAAAGTGTTCGAGCGATTTCCGCGCACTGGTATTCCCGGCTTTTTCCACAGCGCCAGCGACTACGATGAATTTATCGCGCTGCTGGTAAAAACCGGCTGCATCGACAACGGCAAAAAAATCTGGTGGGACGTGCGCCTGCACCCCTTCTTCGACACCATTGAGTACCGCATCTGCGACATGATGATGCGCGCCGATGAAACCATTGCCGTGGCCGCCATCATGCAGGCGCTGGTGGCCAAAATCTACAAGCTCAAGGCTCAGAACCTCAATTTTCGCATCTACCGTAGCGCTCTTATCAAGGAAAACAAGTGGCGTGCCGCCCGCTACGGCCTCGATGGCAACATGATTGATTTCGGCATTCAGGAGGAAGTGCCCACCCGCAAGCTCATCCTGGAGCTGCTCGATTTCATCGACGACGTGGTGGACGACCTCGGCAGCCGCCACGAAGTAGAATACGTGCTGAAAATGATGGAGATGGGCACCGGGGCCGACCGCCAGCTACAGGTTTTCCGCGAAACCGGCGACCTGACCAAGGTGGTCGACTACATTCTGGCCGAAACCACGTTCGGTCTGTAACTGAATTATCTTTGTTTTCGCAACGCCAGCCCCCCGGTTGGCGTTGTTTGTTTTTAAGCTCGGCTCTGGCTTGGCTTTTTTCTATTTTTTGGCTGCAACAGCCTATTTATTAAATACTCTATGAAAGCTATTCGCATTGCGATTCTGGATATGTATGATAATGCGCGCAATGAAGGAATGCGCTGCATCCGGCAGCTGCTGGCCCGTAGCGCGGAGGAAAACGGTGCCCGATTTCGCGTCGACACCTTTAATGTGCGAGCCGAAAACGAGTTGCCCGGCCTGGATTATGACATTTACGTTTCGAGCGGCGGCCCCGGTAGCCCCCTGCCCTCTGATGAGCTGTGGGAACCTCGGTACTTTCGGCTGATTGATGCAATACTTGCTCATAATCAGACAAATGAAAACAAGAAGCACCTGTTACTTATTTGCCATTCGTTTCAGTTAGTGAGCCGCCACTTGGGCGTGGGCACCATTAGCCGGCGCAAATCCACCTCGTTTGGCGTGCTGCCGGTGCATTTCACACCGGCCGGCGCGGCCGAGCCTACGCTGCGGGGCTTAGCCGACCCATTCTATGTGGTCGATTCGCGTGATTATCAATTGGCGGACCTCAATATGCCGCGCATTGAGGAGTTGGGAGCTAAAATTCTGTGTCTGGAAAAAGAGCGTCCCCACATACCCCTGGCCCGAGCCGTAATGGCCATACGCTTCTCGCCGGAAGTATTCGGCACGCAGTTTCACCCCGAAGCCGATGGCGAAGGTATGTTACGCTATATGCTCACCGACGAGCGCAAGCAACAGGTAATCACGACTTACGGTGAAGCCAAATACCACGAAATGGTGCGCCTACTGGCCGACCCCGACACGATTGAATACACCGAATCCATCATCCTGCCTACTTTTTTACGTCGCGCTTTAGCCCAGTTGGGCCAGCTCACGGCCGCTTAATTCCGGCCCGCATTCAGCCGCTCCTTTCCTTATGATTCCTGAGCACCGCCACCGCTACAACGCCGCTTTCACGCCCGAGAAATATCAGGAAATGCTGGCCGACATCGACCAGCAATTTCCCGGGCAATTAGACTTTCGGGTGGCCGAAACACCGGTATTTATCCCAGCTGATTTACGGGATAAATTAATTGCGGCCGGCGACTCAATTATCGATGTTATTCAGCAGGATAATTTCAAGGAATTAACCGAAGGAGCAATTCCCACGCATCAGCGCGTGCCCGGCAATGAAGGCCGGCCGGATTTTTTAACGTTTGATTTTGCCGTGTGCCGCAATGCTGCCGGCGAACTGGAACCGCAGCTGATTGAGATGCAGGGATTCCCCTCGCTCTACGCGTTTCAAGCTTGGCTACCAGGTATTTTTGGCCGGCATTTCCCTATTTCAGATTCCGTTTCCGCATTCCTAAATTCGCCGGATGCAATTGGTTACCGCGAAGAAATGAGGCGTTTTTTACTAGGCGGTGAAGCACCTGAAAACGTTATTCTGCTGGAAATTTATCCCGAGAAACAAAAGACTCGCATTGACTTTGTTTTAACGAAAGAATTCTGGGGAATCGAGGCTGTTTGTCTCACCAAAGTTCGCAAAAATGGCCGGCAGTTGTTCTACGAAAAAAACGGTCGCCAAATTCCAATTAAGCGTATTTATAACCGTGTTATTTTTGACGAATTAGAGCGCTACCCAAATTTGCCCGGTGAGTTTCACCTGACCGATGATGTGAACGTGATTTGGGTGGGTCACCCCAACTGGTTTTTTCGCGTCAGCAAGTACACGCTCCCGTTGCTCAGCGGGCCATTTGTACCGCCCAGCTACTATCTGCACGAGCTAAGTTCCTACCCTGCCGACCTGGAAAACTACGTGCTCAAGCCTCTGTTTTCCTTTGCCGGGGCCGGCGTGCGCCTGCACGTCACGGCCGCCGATTTGGACGCCATTGAGGACAAGGAACATTATCTGTTGCAGCGCAAAGTGCAGTACGAACCCGTAGTACAGTCCCCTGATGGCTTGGTTAAAAGCGAGATTCGCCTGCTTTACATCTGGCATCCTGACCAGGTACGTCCCATGCTCCTCTGCGGCCTGAGCCGCCTGAGCCGGGGCGAGATGATTGGGGTCGATTTCAACAAGAATAAAGATTGGGTGGGTGGCACCACGCCCCTGTTCGAACGCTAGGGCCGCTGGCCTTGGATGAAGCCGGCGTGAACAACGCGGGGCCGTTGCGCGTAAAGCCCGCCCAACACTCTCTCACTCGCATTGTTATGCCCATGTCTCCGCTGGCCGAAAAAGGCCTCAAAATTTCCAAAAACGCACTTTTCAACGTATTCATTGGCCGCGCTACCAAGCTTCTGGGCAAGCCGTTCAAAGTAGTTGCCGTCCTGAACGAAACGGCTGATAAACTGGCCAGTAAGGAAAGCAAGGACAACAAATTCAAGCAGCTGTTCGACGTGGCCCTTACGCTGGTACGGCTGGTGCGGGCCTTCATCAGCGGCCAGTACCGGGACATTTCTACCAGCACCGTTATTTCGGGCCTGGCGGTGTTGCTCTACGTGTTGTCGCCCATCGATTTGGTACCCGATTTTATTCCGGTAATTGGCTTCCTCGACGATTTGAGCCTGATTGGCTGGTTTGTGGGCAAATTCCAGGGCGAAATCCTCAAATTCCGGGAATGGGAGCAAACCGGTGCACGTGCCGCCGTTAGCAGCCCCGGCCCGGATGCTGCCGCCGAGCCTGCCCGTGGCGACCAGGCCCAGCCCAGTGTAGCCGAACTGGGGCATTCGTAAATTGCCTTTTAATGTTGGAGCCTCAGCCCCGGCTGGGGCTTTTTTCGTTATTCTGCCGACCAAACAACTGATTATTTGCCGCTGTTTGCCTTCGCCTGGCCAGATTCCAGTTTAGCCGGCTTGCTTCCAGCTACCGTTCCATTCCGCCCGTATGCCGACTTTCGTAGTTTCCCTGCGCCTGCCCGATGCCTTCAACGAGGAGTTTATCGCCGTTATTCCGCGCCACCGCGACTTTATCAACCGCCTGCTGAACGAAAAAATCGTGGAATCCTACGCCATCAGCAGCGACCGGAGCCGGGGCTGGGTCACCATGAACGGCGATGACGCCGCCGCAGTGCAGGCCCTCGTCGAACAATTTCCGCTCTATCGGTTCCTGCGTGGCGTGGAAATTGATGAGCTGTTCATTTTCGACAGCACGGCCTCGCGCTTTCCCCACATCAACCTCAATTAATGCTGCCTTTGCTCCCTGATTCTGGAGCAGTCGGTCGCTCATTTTGTCCTTTTATGCCTGCTTTTCCCGCTACATTTTCTACTACGCTACGTTTCGTTATTCCGGGAGGAATATTGGCTTTAATGGCCGCCACGGCCCCCGCTCCCCCGCCCCCCATCACCACGGAGCAACTCACGACGCGCATGAGCTCGGCCATCGAAGGCCTGAAATTCCTGCGCTGCACCGTGAAAGCCCAGGAGCGCATCGAAGGCAGTATCCATCAGGCACGTAGCATCATGAAGCTGACGTACAAGCCGCTACGCATTTACATCAAAAACCAGAAAGGCGTGGAAGTGCTCTGGCTGGCTGGCCAGAACGGCGGCGATGCCTGGGTGTACCCAGCGGCTTTCCCCTACGTTACCCTCAGCCTAGACCCCAATGGCAAGCTGATGCGCAGCGGCCAGCACCACACGGCGTTGCAGGCCGGTTTCGGCACCATTTCAGACCTGCTACGCTCCACCGGCCTGCGCCAGGATAATTCCTACAGCCGTTCGTTCCGCTACGTGGGCGATACCACCCTGCTGGGCCGCACCAATTACGTGCTCCGCTCCGACTACCCGCAGTACCGCTACGTGAGCTACAAAGCGGGCAAAAACGAAACCATCGGCACGGTTGCCGAGCGTTTTGGCTGCGGCGAATTCCGCATAATCGAGCGCAATGGTCTGACTATCGGCGACAAAATACCCGAAGGCAAAGTGCTGCAAGTGCCTAATTCTTACGGTCGCCGCACTATTCTCTGTGTCGACCCCAAGACCTACCTCCCCACCATGGTGCAGGTGAATGATGAAAAAGGCCTGTTTGAAAAATTTGAATTCCTGGATGTAATTCCTAACCAACCCATTCCGCTGGAGGAATTCACCAAGGATTACAAAGACTACAAACTCTAGACCATGGATTCGCTCGGATTTTTCGGATTCCACGGATTTTGTGGACGCAGAAAAAACAAAAAAGGCTTGCCAGTTGGCAAGCCTTTTTTACTCATTATGATATCAATTAGTAGATTGACATCCACAAAATCCGTGGAATCCGAAAAATCCGAGCGAATCCGTGGTCTAGCGGCGCATGGTTTTCTCAATGGTATCCCACATATCAGGCGTCAGCATTTCGAGCTTATTGAACTCGCCGGCCCCGTTCAGCCACTCACCGCCGTCAATGGTCACGACTTCGCCATTCACATAGGCCGAGAAATCAGATACCAAGTATGCGGCCAAGTTGGCCAGTTCCTGGTATTGGCCCACGCGCTTGAGCGGCACGCTGGCGGCGGGGTCGAGCTTACTAGCCAAGGGCTCGGGGAAAAGGCGGCTCCAAGCCCCTTCCGTCGGGAATGGGCCGGGGGCAATGGCGTTGGAGCGAATACCGTACTTGGCCCATTCCACTGCCAATGAGCGCGTCATGGCCAGTACGCCGGCCTTGGCCGTGGCCGAGGGCACCACGAAAGCCGAGCCAACGGAGGCATAGGTTGTCACGATATTGAGAATAGTGCCGGGCTTTTTATCGGCAATCCAACGCTTGCCCACGGCCAGCGTGCAGTTATAGGAACCGCGCAGCACGATGTCCACAATCACATCAAAAGCCTTGTGACTCAGGCGCTCGGTGGGGCTGATGAAATTGCCGGCTGCGTTGTTTAGCAGCACGTCAACGCCGCCAAATTCCTGGATGGTGCGCTCCAGCATGGCCTCCACTTCGTCGTACTTGCGCACGTCGCAGGCAATGGCCAGCACTTTGCCGCCGGTTTGCTGGCGAAGTTCGTCGGCGGTTTTTTCCAGCACGTCCAGCTTGCGACTGGTGATGGTGACATTGGCCCCCAGCTGGAGGAAATAGGTGGTCATGGCCCGGCCCAGGCCGGTGCCGCCGCCAGTTACGATGATGGTTTTGCCAGCCAGGGCGTTATCGCGCAGCATGGGCTGGGTGTAGGGTGCGTTCATTCGAAAAAAAGTCGGTGAGGGTGGGAATAGCGGGGTGGTCCGCCGCCCGAAGGTACAAGCCTGCTGGTGCGAATGTTAGCTCAACGCGGCTCAGAAGCCAGATTATTTATTTTCAATGCCGAATATAGTGTTTCATATTTTTTTCTCACCTTCGCAGCTTGAAGGCATTAATAGGTACTGACATTGCATGACTAGTTCCATTTCCGGGGGCTCCACGAGCCCGACTTCGGGAGCGGGGCTCCCTACCGTATTAGTGCTGGGCTGTGGCTGGCTGGGCATGGCCCTGGCCCGGCAGCTCGCGGCTTCGGGCCACCCCGTGCTGGGCACCACCACCACCCCCGAAAACCTGCCTCTGATGGCTGCGGCTGGCATTAAAGGCCACTTGCTGCGGCTAGGTTCTGATTTTGGCGCGCCGGCCGAAGCTCTCCTGCACCGCCTGCTCAGCGCTGCCGACGTGCTCGTGCTGAACGTGCCGCCTCGCGCCGCCGCCGCCGGGGCCTACCCCACCTTGCTACGCCCCATCCACCGGGCCGTGGCCGCTGCTGGCACCCCGCACGTACTATTCGTGAGCTCGACCAGCGTGTATCCGAACGAGCCGCGCCTCATGCGCGAAACCGACGCCATCAGCACCCGCGATGCGGCCTCGGACGTACTGCGGGCAGAGGGCCATTTCGTGCCACGCTACGGCCAATGGAAAAGCACCGTGGTGCGCCTGGGCGGCCTCATTGGCCCGGAGCGGGCCCCCGGCCGCTTCCTGGCGGGCCGCCAGGGCCTCGACCAAGGCAATGCCCCCGTAAACCTTGTGCACCTGACCGATGTGGTGGGCGTGTTGTCCTGCATCATCGAGCGCGGAGCCTGGGGCCACACTCTGAACGTGTGCGCCGACCAGCACCCACGCCGCCGCGATTTCTACCCCGCCGCCGCCCAATACCTCAATCTGACCGCACCCACTTTTAAAGACGAGCAGGGCGTGAGCGGCAAAACCATTGACAGTAGTCTGGTACGCAGCATTGTGCCTTATCAGTTCAAGCACGACGACGTGCTGGCTTCACTGGCCTACTGCTAAGGCGCTGCTTGTAGCATATGCTTTAGCTTGTGCCCAGTAGAATGCCAGCCGAGCACAAGCTAAAGCATGTGCTACAAGCCAGCCGTACCTTTGCCCCGTGAAATCTGCTGTAGCTCCCCCCCTCGTGGCCGTTCTTGGCGGCGGGGCGGCCGGCTTTTTTGGTGCCATTGCCTGCGCCGAAGCCAACCCCAACATCTCCGTCATTTTACTGGAAAAAACCGGCAAATTGCTGGCAAAAGTGCGCGTTTCGGGTGGCGGCCGCTGCAACGTGACCCATGCCTGCGACACCCCCGCCCAGTTAGTGGCCCACTACCCGCGCGGCAGCAAGCAGCTCAAAGCTGTCTTTCAGCAATTCGGCGTGGCCGAAACCATTGCCTGGTTTGCCAAGCGCGGCGTGGCGCTGAAAACGGAGGCCGACGGCCGCATGTTTCCCACCACCGATTCGAGCGAAACTATTGCCCAGGCGCTGGAAGAAGCTGCCCGGCGGGCCGGTGTCCGCATCGTCACCAATGCCAGTGTTGATGAAATCAAGCCCTTGCCCGAAGGTGGCTTTAACCTGAAAATTACTGGCTCAGGCAGCACGCAACTGGGCGCATCGTTGCTGGTTTCGCAGTTGCTCATCGCCACCGGCGGCAACCCCAAATCGGCCAACTATGACTGGCTGCGCGCCCTCGGCCACCACATCGCCGAGCCAGTGCCTTCCCTCTTCACCTTCAACGTACCCAATTCGCCCTTAAGCGAGCTCATGGGCGTGAGCGTGCCTCAGGCCCGCGTGGTGCTGGCCGGCGAAAAGCTGCAATACGAAGGCCCGCTACTCGTCACGCACTGGGGCGTGAGCGGCCCGGCCGTGCTCAAACTCTCGGCCTGGGGCGCCCGCCGCCTCAGCGAGCTGGGTTACATAGGCACTGCGCTTATCAATTGGATACCAGCCTTTACCGAAGAAACCCTGCGCCCCTGGCTGCAACAATTCCGGCAGGAAAACGGCAAGAAAACGGTAGTAAGCAACCCGCAATTCGGCCTGCCGCAGCGCCTCTGGCGCAACCTGGCCGAGCAAGCCGGCATCGCCGCCGAAACCCGCTGGAGCGACCTACCCGCCAAAGCACAGAACCGCCTGCTCGAATTATTACTCCGAATGCCGCTGGCCGTGCGCGGCAAAACCACTTACAAAGAGGAATTCGTGACCTGCGGCGGCATCATCCTCGACGAAGTCGACCTCAAAAACATGCAGAGCCGGCGCGTACCCGGCCTGTATTTCGCCGGCGAGGTGCTAGATATCGACGGCATCACCGGCGGTTTCAACTTCCAGGCCGCCTGGACCACCGGCTTTCTGGCCGGGCGGGCGATGGCCGTACCATTGGCATCGGCAGTGTAACCTTCCGCGCGGCTCAGCAGTAAACGAGGCATAATATTTCACCTCAAAATACTCTTTCCTCATGGAAGCCAAAGCCACCCAAGCCCTGCTCAACGAATTGGTTGAAACCCTCAAAGACGGCCAGAAAGGCTACGCCGAAGCCATGGTTGACGTGCAAGACGCCGACCTAAAGGACACGTTCAAGCATTTCGCCGCCCAGCGCTCAAGCTACCTCAATGAAATCGAGGACCAGATGTTCAAGCTGGACCTCAAGCCCGACACCAACGAAGGTGCCAGCGGCTCCATCACCGGTGCCGTGCATCGCGCCTGGATTGACCTGAAATCGGCCGTAACCGGCAAAGACCGTCACAGCATCCTCGCCGAGTGCGAGCGCGGCGAAGACTACGCCAAGAAAGCCTACCAAACCGCACTGAAAGCCGAAGGCCTCCCCGCTGCGCTGAAATCGGTAATCGAAAAGCAGTACCAGGGCGTGGTTGAAGGCCACGACAAAATCAAAGCCCTGCGCGATTCGTCGAAGTAGAAACCGTAGATTATTACGGATTCGACGGATTCAGACAACCTGTTTCGAACGTTTCTAATAATCTTGATAAATCAAAAAAGGCCCCCTCGATTAATCGAGGGGGCCTTTTTTATAGCACTAACTTCAATAAATAGCTTTGCTAATTATCACCAACAAACAATAAATATATAATCAACAATTAACTGGACTGATGGAGATGAATATCGGCCGGGTTATAATAACCCGACCGAATCCGTTCTTATCCGTCAAATCCGTTAAAATCTGCGGTCCTTATTCGTCGAAGCTCTCGTTGCGGGGAGCACGGGGCGCAGGGCGCGTGTCGTACTCGCGGGGCGTGCCGTAGCTCGGCTTGTTGCCGTAGCTGGGCTTGTCGCCATAGCTCGGACGGTTACCGTAGCCCGACTTGCCAGTGCCGCCTTCGCGGTTGCCGTAAGCTGGCTTGTTGCCATAGCCGCTGCCACCGTCGCGGTTGCCTTTGTAGCCACCGCCGTAGCCGCTGCCACCCTCACGACGCTCGCCGCCGCCAAAGCTGCCACCACTGCGGTTGCCGCCTTTGTAGCCGCCGCCGTAGCTGCTGCCGCCTTCACGACGCTCGCCGCCGTTGAAGGGACGACGCTCACGGTCGCCGCCGAAGCCGCCGGGACCACCACCGCCCATGCGGTTGAAGCCTTCTTCTTTAGCTGCGCCTTCCTGCACGGGAGTGGCGATGCTGAAGCTAACCGGAGTGCCCTGGATGCTGGTGCGGCCCAGTTTGCTCACAATCTCATCGGCGTATTCCGACGGTACTTCCACAAAGCTAAACTTGTCGTAGAGGGCGATATCGCCCACTTTGGCACCGGTCAGGTTGCTCGATTCCGAAATCAGGTCCACGATGTCGCGGGGATGAATCCGGTCTTTCTTGCCCATGGTCACGAACAGACGGGTGAAACCGGCGCGCGCTTGGCCGGCGGCCTTGCTGGCGTCGAGGCTCTGCTGAGCACTCTTGTCCTCTTTCATGGTCATTTTCAGCAGCGCAGCGGCGATGTCGAGCGAGGTCATTTCCTCACCCTGGTCGAGCAGGCGCTGCACGCGACCCACGTATTTCTCCAGGTTGCCCTTCTCCACGATTTCCTTAATCTGGTTCAGGAACAGCGTGGTTTTCACCTCCGATACATCGGCGAACGACGGCACCTGCTCCAGTTTAATCTGGGCCTTGGTGAAGCGCATGATGTCGCGCAGCTTATAAATGTCGCGGCCGCTCACAAACGTGAAGGCTTTGCCACTCTTGCCAGCGCGGCCCGTGCGGCCGATGCGGTGTACGTAATATTCTTCGTCGGCCGGCAGGTCGTAGTTTACTACGGCTTCCACGTTGTCCACGTCGATACCGCGGGCAGCTACGTCGGTAGCAACAAGCACTTCGATGGTCGACTTGCGGAATTTATCCAGCGTGTTCTGGCGCTGCTGCTGGCCCATGTCGCCGTGCAGGCCCTCGGCGAAATAGCCTTTGGCTTGCAGGTCGGCCACAATTTCGTCCACCATACGCTTGGTGTTGGCGAAAACGATGGTCGACTTCAGGTTGAACATATCGAGCAAGCGGCTCAGCACGTCCTTTTTCTGGGGGCCGCGCACCTCGTAGTAGCTCTGCTCGATGTTGGTCACCGTCATCGTCTGGTGGTTCACCTTCACTACCTGCGGGTCGCGCTGGTATTTCTTGGTGAGCTCCATGATGGGCTTGCTCATCGTGGCCGAGAAGAACACCGTCTGGCGCTCCTTCGGCATCTTGCTCAGGATGAACTCGATGTCGTCGCGGAATCCCATATCGAGCATTTCGTCGGCTTCATCCAGAATAATTTTGGTGGTGTTTTCCAGCTTCAGGGTGCCACGCTCGATGTGGTCCATAATGCGGCCGGGCGTGCCGATAACAATCTGCACACCACGCTCCAGGGCGCGGAGCTGACGGTCGTAAGGGCTGCCGCCGTAGATGGGAACTACCATCAGGCCACGCTTATACTTGCCCAGTTTCTGGATTTCGCCCGAAACCTGCACCGCGAGTTCGCGGGTGGGGCAGAGCACCAATACCTGCACGTCCTTGCTCTCGGTATCGATGTTATCGATGGCGGGAATGGAGAAGGCAGCGGTTTTGCCGGTACCCGTCTGGGCCTGGCCGATAACGTCTTTGCCGGCGAGCAGCACGGGAATAGCAGCAGCCTGAATGGCCGAGGCTTCCTCGTAGCCCATCTCGGTGATGGCGCGTTGTACTTCCTCGGAGAGGTTCAGTTCGTCAAAGCGAACCACAATTTTTTCAGCTTCCATGATTGGAGTTGATAAGGGGGAAAAGAGACATAGCTCTGAAAACAGCCGTACTCAGCGACGTTTCCCCTCCTTCTACCTTGTCACAATCAGGCGGGAAAAAACAACCAAAAAACTACGCGGCCAATGCGTTAGCGCCTCTCTCGGGCTTGCGCGGACTTGGGCCGTCCTCAAATGCGGGTGCAAAGGTAGGATTTTTATTTCGGAAAAGCTAATATTCTTCAAAGAACAAGAAACCCGAACGTCATGCAGAGCGCAGCGAAGCATCTTTACCGCTTCGTTGTTAGCCATCCCACGTTTCCAAAGCAATCGGCTTCCACTCAGGATTGAACGCAGCAACAAGCGCGTCTTTCTTAGCACGTGACCATCCTTTCATCACTTTCTCGCGGGCAATGGCTTGAGCAGCATCAGGCAATTGCTCAAAGTAAACCAGCAAATCAGCTTGGTAGCGGCCGGTGAATTTACTGGCATCGCCCCGGCCGGTGCTGTGCTCGTAAAGGCGGCGAGTGAGGTCGTTGGTTACGCCGATGTAGAGAACGGTACGGCCGATATTGGTTAGAATGTAGACGTACATGGCGTAATCAGAATGTTCAACGAAGCGGTAAAGATGCTTCGCTCCGCTCTGCATGACGTTCTGGGTTCGTTCTTTTATTCGTTCTGACTATCGCCCATCGGGCACAAAAAAAGCCCGCCGGAAGGCGGGCTTTCTTATCAAGAACAAAGCTAGGACAGGACTAAACCAGCGTCACTTTCACAGCGTTCGGGCCTTTTTTGCCCTGAGCTACTTCGAATTGAACTTTGTCATTTTCGCGAATCGAGCTTACTTGCAGGTCGCTGATGTGTACGAAAATGTCATCGCCAGTTTCGTCGTTTTTGATGAAACCAAAGCCTTTGGTCTCATTAAAGAATTTTACCGTTCCGGTGGGCATGGTGGTTGTGTTGTGGAGTTTCCCTAAGCTTTTGGGCCACCGTGGCTTGGTTTCTTAGGTTGCGTCAAAGATAGGCATAATTTCCAAATCAGCAAGTCGATAGGTATTTTTTTCATTCGCTACCGACCTTTGCCCGCTCCCCCTCCTACCTATACTGTATGCCCGACGCGCCAGCCCACGCTTTTTCGCACGATTTTAAAGTTCCGGAAAGTGCCATTGATGCGCTAGGCCACGCCAATAACGTGGAATACGTGCGCTGGGTGCAGGACGTGGCGGGCGCGCACTGGCTGGGCATCTGCCCGGCTGAACTGCGCGACCAGATTATCTGGGTGGTGCGCGAGCACCGGATTCGCTACCTGCAATCGGCCTTCGCGGGCGAGACGCTGCGGGCCAGCACCTGGGTGGGCGAAACCAGCGGGGCCACGTCGCTGCGCTACACCCGCCTCACCCGCGCCGCCGATGGCGTGCTGCTGTGCGAGGCGGAAACGACCTGGGTGCTGCTCGACCCCAAGAGCGGCCGGCCGGTGCGCGTGACGGCGGAGATGGTGAGTTGGCTGCTGCCCAAGTGACAACCCATCTTAGACATAAGCAGGGTCTATCTGACTGCTTGTTGTACCGCATTTCATACAGACAAAAACATTGATTACCCAACAATCACCCAAGTCGTAGTCATCGCCAATAGAATCAATAGTTGCATAGCAGGTCATTGGTTGTTTGCACATTGTGCATGATGGAGTTTCCACATTTTCACCAATAGGTTCTCCACCCAATTTATGTCTTGTACCCGCTACTTTATTCCACTTGTGAACAGCAGCAGCTTTTGCTTCTTCTGTATCTGGCGAGGGAATTAATTTAATTTCTGGAATTGTCATTTCAAGATTCGTAACAAGATTATGCCTCCCTCCTTCCGCATCTACTCCTCTTCGGCCGGCTCGGGGAAGACGTACCAATTAACGAAAGAATACCTGCTGCTGGCGCTGGGGGGCGATGACCCGGCGTATTTCAAGCGCGTGCTGGCCATTACGTTTACCAACGATGCGGCGGGGGAAATGAAGCACCGCATTGTGGATGCGCTGCGGAATTTTGCCTACCCCACGGCGGGCAAAACGGATGCGCTGCTGGCCGATATTGCGGCCGAGCTGCAACTGCCGGCGGCGGAAGTGCGGCGGCGGGCGGCGGAAACGTTTCGGCTGGTGCTGTACCACTACGCCGATTTTGGGGTGAGCACGATTGACTCGTTTGTGCAGCGGATTGTGACGGCGTTTACCCGGGAATTGGGTTTGCCGGCCACATTTGAGGTGGAGCTGGACACGGATGCAGTGCTGCAAAGCGCAGTGGCCGCGCTGCTGGACAAGGTGAACCGCGACCCGAACAGCAAGCTGCTGTCGCAGACGCTGGCGGAATATGCGCTGGGGCAGGCCGAGGAAGGCAAAAGCTGGAGCCGCCTGCCGGAGGAGCTGGCCGGGTTTGGCCGGGTGCTGTTTAATGAGACGGTGCAGGAGGCGGTGGCGCAGTTGGACAGATTGAGTCTGGCCGATTTTCGGCGGCTGGACAAGGAGATTCGGGCGCGGCGGGGGGAAATTGAGACTGCCTTTGCGCAGACGCGGGAGGTGGCCCTGGCGGTGATGGAAGCCGCAGGGGCCACGGAAGGTGACTTTTTCCAGGGCAAACGCGGCATTTTTGGCTACGTACAGAAGGGCGTGGATTTGCTGGCGCCCGATGCCGGGCCGAATAGCTACGTGCGCGCTACGCTGGCCGATGACAAATGGTACAGTGGCAAAATCAAGACGGTGGCCGACCGGGAACGGGTGGATGCGGTGAAGGAACCGCTCGGCCAATTGGTGGAGACGCTGGATAAATTACGCGCCGAGTATTTGCCGAATTATGTATTGCTGGCGGCGATGCAACCGTATTTATTTCACGCTTCCTTATTAAGTGAATTAAATAAAATAGTGGAGCAAATTAGCCGCGAGAGAAACGTGGTGTTGATTTCGGAATTTAACCGGCGTATTGCCAGCATTGTGCTCACCGAGCCGGTGCCGTTTTTGTATGAGCGGCTGGGCGAGAAATACGAGCATATTTTGATTGACGAGTTTCAGGATACGTCCGTTTTGCAGTGGAATAACTTGCTGCCGCTGGTGGAAAATACGCTGGCGAATGGGCACTCCAGCTTGGCGGTGGGCGATGCCAAGCAGGCCATTTACCGTTGGCGGGGGGGCGAGATGGAGCAGATTCTCAGGCTGCACCAGGGCAACACGGAGGCGCTGGCGGCGCGGGCCCGCGAGCCGGAGATGCGCGAGCTGCTACGGGGGCGCTATGAGTCATTTCGGGGGAAGCTAGAGCCGCGGGCGTTGCAGGTGAATTACCGGTCGGCGCGGGAGATTATTGATTTTAATAACTCGTTTTTTGAGGCGGTGAGTGGGCGGCACGAGGTGCTGGGGCTGGTGACGGGGATTTATGACGCGCATTTTGGGCAGCAGGTGCCGGAATCGCAGCGAGCGGACCAGCAGGGGCATGTGGAGTTGCTATTCACCCAAAAGGATGCGCCGGCGCTGATTTTCGACCCGGCCGCCGGCGCTTACACCGCCGAGCCCCTCCCCGGCCACGCGGCGGAGGCGCTGCTGGGCTACGATGAAAGCACCTGCTACCTCACCCTACAGCTGGTGGAACAGGCCCTTCGCGACGGCTACGAGTTGCAGGATATTTCGGTGCTGTGCCGCACGCGGGGGGCCAGTAAAATCATTGCCAAGTTCCTGAAAGAGCGGGGCTACGCCATTATTTCGGCCGACTCATTGGCGCTGGAATTTGCGGAGGTGGTGAACTTGCTGGTGAGCATTCTGCGGGTGCTGCACCAGCCGGCCGATACGCTGGCGCGGGCCGAGGCCCTGCTGCTCGTGGACAAGGTGGTGCGCGGGCTGGCCCCCACGCCGGCGCGGGCGCGGCACATTGCGGTAGTGGCGAATGCGGCGGGCGGCACGTCGTTTTTTGAGGAGCTGCGCGACCTGGGCTACGACGTGAACGAGGCCGAAACCGGCAACCTGGGCCTCTACGAGCTGGCCGAGCGGCTGCTGAATCTGTTCGGGCTGCTGGGGCGCAACGGGGAAAGCGAGTACCTGTTCCGCTTCCTCGATTTGACGCTGGAATACAGCTTGAAATTTGGCAACAACCTGGGCAATTTCCTCACGCACTGGGAGGAGCGCAAGGGGCGCATCAGCATCAACGCGCCGGGCGGGCGGGCGGCTATTACCATCACCACGGTGCACAAGGCCAAGGGCTTGGCGTATGGGGTGGTGATTGTGCCGTTTGCCGATTGGAGCCTGGAGCCGCACCGGGGCACGCTGCTGTGGGGGCATCTGGAGGCGGGTCAGAAGCCCATCGAACTGATGCCCGACGTGGCGGTGGTGAGCCTGAGCAAGGGCATTCAGCAGACGGTATTGGGCGGGCAGTACGACGAGGAGCGTGAGAAAACTTTCCTCGAAGGGCTGAACACGCTGTACGTGGCCTTCACCCGGCCGCGCCACCGCCTCTACGTCATCAGCAAGCGGCCGGAAGAGAAGAAAACCACCAAAACCGATGAGTTGGACGCCGCCGCGCCCACCACGGCCGCCCGCACCGTGGCCGACCTGCTCCACGGCTACCTGCTGGGGCGCGGCGAGTGGCAGGACGAACAGGTGTCTTTCGTAGTATCGAAAGGCTCGTTGGCGGCGGAGAAAAAGGCCGGCAGCGCCCCAATGGCGGCTACCTACGAGCTAACGAACCTGGCCGCCGCGCCCTGGGAGGAGCGCCTGAAGCTGCGCCGCCACGCCACCACGCTCTTCGATTTTGACGAGCAAAAGGCCCAGGGCGAGTGGAACCGCAAGCTGCACTTTGCCCTGCGCCGCCTGCTCACGGCCGCCGATGTGGGCCGGGTGGCCAGCCAACTCGTAGCCGAGGGCATCCTCAGCGCCAAGGAGCGGCCCGCGCTGGTGGAGAGCCTGGAGCAACTAGTGAGCGACCCGCGCCTGGCCCCCTACTTCGCCCCGCACCTGAGCGTGGAAACGGAGCGCGAAATCCTGGTGGGCGGCGTGAAGCTGCGCGACTACAAGCCCGACCGCGTGGTGCTCGAACCCTCCCTCGAAGCCCACCACCGCCTGGGCGGTCGCGTCACGCTGCTCGATTTCCGCCTGCCCCCGCCGCAGGAGAAACACCAGCGTCTGCTGCGGAATTACGCCACGCTATTCGAGCAATTGGGGTACGCGGAGGTGCGCGGGGTTATTTATTATTTCGGGACGGGAGAAGTGGTGGAGATGTGAGGAGGTTTAATCTAACTTCGTTTTTCACATACATCAAGAAATCTAATGAAAGTAAAATTCGCCTTGCTGTATCTATTTCTTGTATACAGCTTTAATGGTCATGCCCAAAACAGACCGTTAGCAACTTATACTATTCGCTCAAAAAACTATGACGACATAGATGTTGCGATGAAGAACATCATAGCTGGAAAGCTAGTAGAAATAAACCAGCGGCGATGGGCTGAAATTGAACAGTCAATAGCGGCAAAATCGGGAGGCATCGTGATTAACAAGGAATTCTTTGAGAAGAATAATTACGAAATTGATGGCAGAGGCAGAAGTCTGTTTATACTTTTTGATAAAGTGAGTACTACATTTTACGCAATACAAATCATGAATTGTGTAAATACTTCTCCAAGCTCCAAATTGAGGTGGGGCTGTGAGTTGGGAATAACGAATGTGGTTTTTGATGATGGACGAACTGATTACACAGTAAAAAGCAAAAATGAAGTTGATGCTGCTTTAAGACGGTTTAAAAAAGATATTCTACCTCGTTTGAAATCATTGATGCATTGACCTAGTAGCATCAAACCCTATTCATCTACTGGCGCGCGTCTGCGGGGTTATCGGATTTGAGTAAGGGTTTCGCTGTCCCCCTTCCTGAACCCTCGGCTACTCCAGTAGCCGGGGGTTCGCCTTTTTAGTGGCAACCGCTGGCCGGGGACTACCTACGCGTGGGGCGAAGATAGGCGGGCGGGCCACCCGGCCCGGAAAAATGCTCGACGGCCCTTGTCACCTTGAGTTGGGAGCCGTCGAGCAGCGCGGGAGCACCCGGCGCGAGGTGACAAGGGCTGTTGAGCGCCGCGACGGGCCATATCACCACGCGCCCGTGGCCGTTGAGCGCCGCGACGGCCACGGGCACCACCCGCCGAAAGCCGTTGAGCACCGCGCCGGCTCCCGGCTCCTGGCCGCCGACGCCAGCGCGGAAAATGGGGGCTTACCAAAATTTTACGCACCTTAGCCGGGCCGTAACTCTGCGGTGCCTTTCATCCCTCATTTTTACCTGTTTACCTCATGGCAGACCAATCTACCACGCCCGTTTCGGCCGGTGCCTCCACCCCCACTTCTACCGCCGATGCGGTGGTGAACCCCAAATTACTCATCCCCAAAAAAGACGGCCCGCTGGCCGAGGTGGGCCGGCTCGCGGCCGAGGCCTGGGGCAAGGAACCCTGGTTTGTGCTGCGCTGGAAAAGCCAGGCCGACTTTGCCACGCTGGCCGCCGAATTTGGCGCGGCTATCACCGACAAGCGCAGCGCCGCCGCCGCCCGCACCCCGCAAAGCCAGCGCCTACAGGAGCTCGACGACCAGTTTGACGAGGGCCTGCGCATTCTGAAAAAATACATCAACGAAGACAGCGGCTACGACAAGGCCCGCACCGATGCCCGCCTGCCCGGCTTCGGGCTGATAACGCGCAAAAGCCGCGGCTTCGCCCTGAGCGAAGACCGCAACGAGCGCCTCGTGGCCCTGCGCGACATGCTGATACCCGCCGTAGCCGGCGCGCCCTTCGCCGCCCGCGATTATGGCGCAGGGTTCTGGCAAACCCGCTTCGATGAATACAAAAAGCTACTGGACCAGACCGGCGGTCTGGCCGGCAAAGTCAGCAAGTCGGTGAGCCAGAAAGACACCGCCAAGCTGGAGCTGCGCAAGGTGCTGCAAGCCGTGGTGTATGCGCTGAAGGCCAATTTCCCGGAGACGTTTGAGGCGGAACTGCGGAGCTGGGGCTTCCGGAAGGAAAGCTATTAGTACAGGTTTTTAGGCGTTATTATAGAACGTCATGCCGAGCGCAGCGAAGCATCTTTACCGCCACCAGTATACCCTTTCGATTAGGTTAGCGGTGGCGGGCAAGATGCTTCGTTGCGCTCGGCATGACGTTCTTTTTTGTCGTTCATAGTCCGCGCTACGCCGACCTTTGCCCCCATGCACACCCTTGCCCAACTGCGTGCCGGCCAGCTCCACGGCCTCACGCGCTTAGATTTAGCCGAAGGCCTCACCGAATTTCCCCGCGAAATCTTCGCCCTGGCCGATACGCTCGAAGTCCTCAACCTGACCGGCAACGCGCTGTCGTCTTTGCCCGATGATTTGGGCCGGCTGCATAAGTTGGAGGTGCTGTTTTGCTCCGATAATCAGTTCACCGAAGTGCCCGCCGTGCTGGGCCAGTGCCCCCGGCTGCAAATGGTGGGCTTCAAGGCCAACCAGATACGGACGCTGCCAGCGGCGGCCCTCACCCCGGCCCTGCGCTGGCTCATTCTCACCGATAACCAGCTGGAAGCATTGCCCGCCGAAATCGGCCGCTGCCAGCACCTGCAAAAGCTGATGCTGGCCGGCAACCAGCTGCGGGAATTGCCCGCAACCCTGGCCCACTGCACCAACCTGGAGCTGCTGCGCATCGCCGCCAACCGCCTCACCGCGCTGCCGACGTGGCTGCTGGCCCTGCCGCGCCTCTCGTGGCTGGCCTACGCCGGCAACCCCTTCAGCGCGGCCATTGAGGCCCGCGTGGAGGCGCGGCAGCTCATCGGCCCCATCGCCTGGAGCACCCTGACGGTGGAAGAAAAGCTGGGCGAAGGCGCTTCCGGCATCATTTACCGCGCCCGCCGCGAGCAGCCCAATGTGGAGGACACCGAGGTGGCCGTAAAGCTCTTCAAAGGCGCCGTGACCAGCGACGGCCTGCCCCACTGCGAGATGCTGGCCTGCCTGCTGGCCGGCGCGCACCCCAATCTGATTGCGGTGGAAGGCAAGCTGAGCGGCCACCCCGCCGGAGCCGAAGGCCTGGTGCTGGAGCTGATTGACGAGGCTTTCGGCAACCTGGCCGGCCCGCCCAGCCTGGCCACCTGCACCCGCGACGTGTACGCGCCCGGCACCTCGTTCAGCCTCGAAACCGCTTTAGCTATTGCTTCAGGCATTGCCGCCGCCGCCGGGCATTTGCACGATGAGGGCATCATGCACGGCGATTTATACGCCCACAACATTCTGACAACCCGTGAAGGCAATGCCCTACTGGGCGACTTCGGGGCCGCCAGTTTCTTCAATTCCGAGGATGCGGCCACGGCCCAGGCCTTGCAGCGGCTGGAGGTGCGGGCCTTCGGCTGCCTGCTGGAAGAATTGCTGACGCATTGCGATGAGGCCGATAAGGCCCCGGCGGCGGTTGCGGCGCTCTGGGATTTGCAGCGGCGCTGCGTGCAGCCGGAAGTGGCGGGCCGGCCGCTGTTTGCGGAGATTGAACGGGTGCTGGCCGGGTTGTAGCGCGGACTTTTAGTCCGCGAGTGCGTGGTGTATACGCGGACTAAAAGTCCGCGCTACAGCTACTCCGCCAGCCGCTGGTAGCGGATGCGCGGCTGCACGCTGCTCGTATCCACGTAGAAGGCGAAGCTGGTTTCAGCACTGTTGATTTCGAAGCGCACCTCGGCCAGCTTTTTTGGCGGTGTGAAGCGCGGCATGGCGGCAAAGCGCATCTCCACGGGCACGCCCGTGCCGCCCAGCGGCAGCAGGTAGAGGCCGCGCTTGTCATCGAGCAGGTACTGCGTGGCGGTGGCCTTCAATTGGTAGCTGGGAATGGTGTAGCCCATTTCCTCGTAGTAGCCGTTGTAGTGGAAGCGGCGCAGCACGCGCCCGGTGCGGATGTTGCGCACGAAGGCATTGGGCGCGCGTAGCTGCTGCACAGTGGGCGTGCGGCCGTAGCCCTCCATGCCATCGGCAAAGCGAATGGGATGGGCCTTGCCGGGCGCGTACACCACCAGCACGGTGCTGTCGCTGAGGAAGGACGCGCCCACCAGCTCGGCATCGGGCCGCTCTAAGCGCATGGGCGGACGGCCGGGCCGCAGCAGCTCCGACGCCGTGAGCAGGGCCGAGCCGTTGGGCGAGAGCGCGGGCTCGGCCTCGGGGCCGCCGCCGGGGCCCCGGCCTTCGCTCAGGCGCAGCACGTTGCCGGCCAGGTCCAGCATGAGCACCACCTGGCCGCCCACATCGCTGTCGGGCACCATGAAATCGAGGGTGAAAACCAGCGCGCCCAGCGGCCGGCTATAGCCCAGAAACTGCGGCAGGTAGGCCTCGCTCTCGGTCACGATATCAGCCCCGGCCTTCTTGAAAAACGCGCCCTTGCGCAGCTTGCGGCTGAAAATCTGCCGGCCCGACTTCTCGCGCAGCGTCACGGTATAGTAGCCCTCGAAGCCGCGCACGCGCTTGAAGCGGCCGGGCGTTTCCTCGTAGGAAGCCGTGAGGCGGTGGGTCGAATCGGTTTCGGCGGCCAGCAGCAGGTGGTAGGGCTGGCCGTTGAGCATCACCAGCGTATCGGCCGCAACGGGCGGAGCCCAGCCGGGGATTTCGGGCGGCGGCTTGGGCTTGGCCACGGGCGGCTGGGCGGCGGGCGGCGGTTCCGGCAGCGGCGCAGGCGCAACCGCCACGCTGGGCATAGCCCGCGCATCCGACCTCGTAGAATGGAGCTTCTGCTCGCAGCCCGCCAGCAGTGCCAGCAGCCCGACGGCAACTATATTGCGCATTATTTTGAGAGCCAGCCGTTGGCGTCGAGCCAGTTGCGCAGGCGGTCCGTCCAGAGGTCTTTGGTGGTTTTATTGTTGAGCCCGAAGCCGTGGCCGCCCTTTGGGTAGAGGTGCATTTCGGCCGGCACGCCGTGGCGCAGGCAGGCCTGGTAGAACACGATGCTGTTATTGACAGGCACCGTTTTATCGTCCTGAGCGTGTACCAGGAAGGTGGGCGGCGTCTGGGCCGTCACCTGCAATTCGTTGGAATACTGCCGGATTTGCGCGGCCGACGGGGTTTTGCCCAGCAGGTTATCGCGCGAGCCCGTGTGCTTGAGCGTGTCGCTGAAACTGATAACCGGGTACATGAGCACCAGAAACGCGGGCCGCACCGAAGCCGGCCCCACATTATCGCCCACCGGCCGGGCAAACTGGGTGCCCGCCCACGCCGCCAGGTGCCCGCCTGCCGAAAAGCCCATCAGGCCAATGCGCTCGGGGTTGACATTGTATTTAGCCGCCTGCTGGCGCACGAGGCGCAGCGCCTGCTGGGCATCGAGCAGCGGGGCAATGGACTTGTCGACCTGGCTTTCGTCGTTGGGCAGGCGGTATTTCAGCACGAAGGCCGTCACGCCGAACTCGTTCAGGCGCTTGGCCACGTCGTAGCCCTCGCTATCGATGGAAAGCCGGGTGTAGCCGCCGCCGGGGCAGATGATAACCGCCGTGCCATTGGCCGTACCCGCCGCCGGCAGAAAGGCCGTGAGGTTGGGCTGCACCACGTTGGAAATCCGCACGCCGCCGTTGGCTAGCGTGACGCTGGTTTCCTGCACCGCGCTGGGCTGGGAATCGGGCACAGTACCCGTGTAAATCGGGAATGTCTGCTGTGCGAGCAAGCGCCCGGAAGCCAGCAGCAGAAGCCCCATAAACGCAATAGTAGCGGTTGTTTTCATAGAATAGAGGATTGTACGCAAAAGTACGGCATCCGGCCATATGGTGGCATTATTAAACAAGCACATGGTATTATCAGATGAAATTTCTGCAAAGCGCAACCTAAGTTGAATCATTCCGTACCGTCGGCGGTCTTTAGGCCATGCGCAAGACCACTCTGCTGGCCGCCGCCGCCCTGCTGGGCAGCCCCGGCCTCACCCTGGCCCAGAACACGCCGGACGAAAACAACCCCAACGTGGACGCTCCGTTCGTGCGAAACATTCGCGCCGACCGCCCCGGCCAAACCATCACCGCTCAGGTGCTCCGCCCCGGCCGCCTGCAGCTCGAAACGGGCTTCCAGCGCCAGTTTGGCGGCGTGGGCTTGGCCCAGAGCCTGAGCGCGGCCACGCTGCGCATCGGCTTCTTCAACAGCATGGAGCTGCGCGTGAGCCAGCCCTACTTCCACAACGGCCCGTCGCGGGTGACGGAGGCCGGCCGCGTCGATTCCAGCGGCTGGGCCCCGGTGGTGGTGGGCGCGAAGTTCATGATTTCGCCTAACTACGACACCCGCACGCAAGTCGCTATTCTGGTAGAGTCGGCGGTGCCGGGCTCCGGCAGCGCGGGCCTGCGTGGCACCACCTGGGGTCCCGGCGGCCGCCTGCTGGTGAGCGAGCAGTTGGGCGAGCGGTTTGGGCTGGAAGCCAACTTCGGCTTCAGCCAACGCGGCCTCACCACCAAGGACATTGAAAAAGGCCAGTTTCTGGGCACGCTGGCCCTGAATGGCCCCCTGAGCGAGAAGGCCGGTTTCTTCGTGGAAGCCTACGGCTACGGCCGCCAGACTATGACCGCCGGTACCACGGCGGGGCTGTATTTCCGCCCCATTCCAGCCATGCGCCTCGACATCACGGCCGGGCAGGCAGTGAGCGGGCTGGCCGCCGGCACCTCCACGCTGGGGGCCGGGCTCACGTTCAAAGTGGGCAAGTAGGGCGGCTAGCGCGAACCACGCTAAAACAACGTTCAGCAAAAAGCCTGCGTAGTAACGCAGGCTTTTTACGTAAAATCAGCTTCTTAACTTGTTTGCTATGCGTCTCTCCTTTTTTCTGCTGACCCTGCTGGTTGCGGGTTGCCAAACCCGCCCACCTCAGGAAACTGCGGCATCGTCCCCACGCGCTCGCGTGGCGCCCGATGCCCAGCTGCGCGAAACCCGCTGGGTGCCGCGCCAGTTGGCCGGCCAGCTAGTGGCCGTGCCGGCCGACTCCCAAGAGCCTTACCTGCTGCTCCGTGCCGACGGCACGGCCGAGGGAAACGGCAGCTGCAACCGCTTCCGGGGCACTTTCTTCAGCGAAAAACCCGGCGAGTTGAAATTCAGCCCGCTGATGAGTACCCGCATGGCCTGCGCGGCCATTGCCATCGAGAACGAATTTACCAAAGCTCTGGGACAGTCGAACAGCTACCGAATCAGCGGCGACACATTGCTGCTATTCAACGCCACGAGCACACCGGTAGCGCGGCTGGAAGCGGTGTATTTGCGGTAGTCAGCGCAGTCGCTTTGTTGCCATTAATGGAGCACGCCCCTACTACTTAGCCGCCAGCCGAGCATCTATGCGCTGTACCAAAGCTCCAACCTCCGCATCGGTGCGGGCTTTGGATTTGTCCTGCGCTTCGGCTGTTACGGCGGTGGCTTGGCGCTGGGCTATGGTGGCCAGTATGCTGGCCTTGTTGCCTTTCACAGGCACATAGGTGCCATCGGCCCAGCGCAAATAGTATTGCGTCGCTGTCTGATAGGCATCCGTGGGAGCACCGCTGGAGTAAGCAGGGTCGGGCTTTTCACTGAAAACCGTTTTGCGCTGAAATTTTAGCAGCCGCAATTCTTTTCCCATGGATAAATCTTCGGCGTAGGCCACGGGCACATCGGGCACAAGGCTGCTCGGCAACAGCTCAAAGTGTCGTTCCATCGGCTTACCATCGGAACCGGTAGGCCGCAATGTGAACCCTTGCAACTTTTCAGGAGTCAAAATAATGGAGTCGCCCTGTGACCGCAAAGCTCGCAGCTGCTGGTTGTAGGCATCGAACTTGAACACTCCGGCCATGGGCTTGGCGGAGGTACTCAGCTGGGCATCGCCCATTGCCCAGCCGGGGAAGAGAAATGGAGTGCCGCGCACCTTACGCGCCCGGGTATCAAACCCCAGCACGTCGCCATCATTGGCACCGTTAATAGCCGTCATTTTATTGACGAGAGCCGCTTCGGCTATCGCATCTTTCACCGCTTTTTCACGGGCGATGGTGGAGGCAGTTTGGGCAGATGGCAGCACAACGGTCTGGGCAACGGCAGGAGCCGCAACGCAACCAAAGCCAGCTAATAGCAAAAGGAAGGGGCGCATGGGGGTAAATGAGGAAAGGAAGGTGAATGTGTAGCGCAATATAGCTGGCAGGTCCTTACCCCAACGTCAGCACCAAATCATCGGCCGAAACGCGGGTGCCTTCGGGCAGCACCACGTCGGCCACGGTCAGGTCCTGCGGGGCGGTGATGGTGGTTTCCATCTTCATGGCTTCGATGACGAAGAGCGGGGTATTTTTGGGCGCGGCCTGGCCCGGCTTCACCAGCACTTTGCTGAGCATGCCTTGCAGCGGCGCGCCCATCTGGTGCGGGTTGGCTTTATCGACTTTGGCGTTGCTGATTTTAGTGACGGCCACCGACTGGTCGCGCACCTGCAGGTTGCGAGTCTGGCCATTCAGGGTGAAGAAGATGGTGCGGCAGCCTTCCTCGTTAATATCGCCCACCGATTCGAGGCGCACGATTACCGACTTGCCCCGGGCAATTTCAATGATGGTTTCCTCGCCCGATTTTAGGCCGTAGAAGAAGGTGGAAGTGGGCACCTTGCTCACGTTGCCGAACTTCTGGCGGAATGCCCAGTATTCCTCAAACACCTTGGGGTAGAGCAGCGACGAGAGCATATCCGTGAACTTCGCGCCGGCAAATTTCTCCTGGAATGCCGGCCATTCCTTGTCGAAATCGATGGGCGCGAGGTGCTCGTTGGGCCGGTCGGTGAACGGGGTTTCGTTCTTCAGAATCAGCTTTTGCAGCTCGGCGGGCCAGCCGCCTTCGGGCTGGCCAATGTCGCCCCGGAATAGCTCGCGCACCGACTCGGGGAAGTTCAGGCTCTCGCCTTTTTCCATCACATCCTGCGGCGTGAGGCTGTTGCTCACCATGAATAATGCCATGTCGCCCACCACTTTAGAGCTGGGCGTCACCTTCACGATGTCGCCAAACATCATGTTCACGTCGGCGAAACGCTGCTTCACTTCCTCGAACTTATCGAGCAGGCCCAGCGAGGCCGCCTGCGGGCGCAGGTTGGAATACTGCCCGCCGGGAATCTCATGCTGAAACACCTCCGAAGTGCCGGCTTTCAGGCCCGACTCAAACGGGTAGTACATCTCGCGCACAGCCTCCCAGTAGTTGCTGAACTCGTTGAGAGAATGCTGGTTGAACTCGCGATGGCGCGGCGTACCCCGGAACATTTCGACCACCGAATTGAAGTTGGGCTGCGAGGTGAGGCCCGAGAGCGAGCCAATGGCCACGTCGATAACGTTGACGCCGGCCTCCACGGCTTTGGCGTAAGTAGCGGGCTGTAGCGAAGACGTGTCGTGGGTGTGCAGGTGGATGGGTATTTTCACCGTATTGCGCAGTCCCTCAATCAATTCGGTGGCGGCGTAGGGCTTGAGCAGGCCGGCCATATCCTTGATGCAGAGGATGTGTGCGCCGGCATCTTCGAGCTGCTTGGCCAGCTTGAGGTAGTAGTCGAGGGTGTATTTGGTGCGGTTCGGGTCCATGATGTCCCCGGTGTAGCAGATGCTGGCTTCGGCCAGGCGGTTGGTTTTGTTGCGCACGAAACCGATGCAGGATTCCATGCCCTTCATCCAGTTCAGCGAGTCGAAAATGCGGAATACGTCGACGCCGGTTTCGGCCGCCTGCTGCACGAACCGCTCCGTCAGGTTATCCGGATAAGCCTTGTAGCCCACGCCGTTGGCTCCGCGAATGAGCATTTGCAACAGGATATTCGGGATGGCTTCGCGCAGCTTGGCGAGGCGCTCCCAGGGGTCTTCGTGCAGGAAGCGCAGGGCCACGTCGAAGGTGGCCCCGCCCCAGACTTCGAGGGAGAAGGTTTGGGGGTGCTGCTGGGCGTAGGCGCGGGCCACTTTCAGCATATCCCAGGTGCGCATACGGGTGGCCAGCAGGCTCTGGTGGGCGTCGCGCAGGGTGGTGTCGGTGTAGTGAATGAGCGGCTCGTTGCGCAGCCATTCGGCGAATTTTTCGGGGCCGAGCTCGTCCAGTTTCTGCTTGGTACCGGGGGCGGGCTCGGTGTATTCGAAGTGCGGGATGTGCGGGCGGCGCGGGTTGGCGCGCGGGTCGAGCAGGTTGCGCACGTCGGGGTTGCCGTTCACTACCGTCTCGCCGATGAAGCCGAGCAGGCGCGTGGCCCGGTCCTGTCGGGTTTCGAACTGAAATAATTCGGGGTGGTCCTTGATGAAATCGACGGTGGCGTGGCCGGTCTGGAATTCCTCGTTGCCGACGATATTCTTCAGAAACGGAATGTTGGTTTTCACCCCGCGTATGCGGAATTCATCCAGTGCGCGCAGCATTTTCTGGGCCGCGCCGTGCAGCGTGGGCGCGTGGGCCGAGATTTTGACCAGCAGCGAATCGAAAAACGGCGACACCACCGCGCCCTGGTACACCGAGCCTTCGTCGAGCCGGATGCCGAAGCCGCCGGCCGAGCGGTAGGCCACGATGGTGCCGTAATCGGGCTTGAAGTCGTTGGCGGGGTTTTCAGTGGTCACACGGCACTGCACCGCGAAGCCGGCGCGCAGCGGCACTACGTCGGCCCCAAGGCCTATTTCAGGGTCGCTGAGCTTGTAATTGGCGGCGATGTAAATCTGGGTTTTAATCAAATCCACGCCCGTAATCATCTCGGTCACCGTGTGTTCAACCTGAATACGCGGGTTCACTTCGATGAAGTAAATCCGGTCCTGCTCGGGGTTCACCAGGAATTCCACGGTGCCCACGTTGTCGTAGCCCACGGCCCGGCCGATGCGCAGAGCGTACTCATATAAGAGGTGGCGCTGGTGGTCGGGCAGGTTCATGGCGGGCGCTACTTCCACCACTTTCTGGAAGCGGCGCTGCACCGAGCAGTCGCGCTCATATAAGTGCACGAGGTTGCCGTGGTGGTCGCCTACTAATTGAACCTCAATGTGCTTGGGGCGCTCCACGAATTTCTCCAGGAATACCGTGTCGTCGCCGAAAGCATTCAGGGCCTCGTTCCGCGCCTCAAAAAAGCCCTTCTCCATCTGCTCATCATCGCGAATGATGCGCATACCGCGCCCGCCGCCGCCGCTGGCCGCCTTCAGCATCACGGGGTAGCCGATGCGGTTAGCCTCAGCTTTGGCGGTTTCGAAGTCGACCAAGTCGGCTTCGCTGCTCTCGATTTGGGGCACCTGACACTGCTGGGCCACTTCCTTGGCGCGCACTTTGTCGCCGAGGGCTTCCATTACTTCGGGGCGCGGGCCGACGAAAATGATGCCTTCCTCGGCGCAGCGGCGCGAGAGGGTGGCATTTTCCGAGAGGAAGCCGTAGCCGGGATGGATGGCGTTGACGCCGTTTTCTTTGGCGATGCGGATGATGCCCTCGATGTCGAGATACGGCTTCAGCGGCTCGTCGTCGCGGCCGATTTGGTAGGCTTCATCAGCCTTGTAGCGGTGCTGCGAGTACCGGTCCTCGTAGGTGTACACGGCCACCGTGGGGATGTTGAGCTCGGTGGCGGCGCGCATCACGCGAATGGCAATTTCGCCACGGTTGGCGACCAGGAGTTTGGTTATGTTCATAGAAGCAGTGGGTGATAGGCGCGATACGGCGAATGTAGGGGAAAGGCTGCTGCAATACCATATTTCCCTGCAATTCCCCAACGAAGCCCGTTGCGAACACCCGCTTCAGGTTGGGGGTTGAACGTTATATTTGGCTGGCCCTGGCGCTACCTCCGCCAGTCCTTCCTCCACTCCATGAAACGTAACTACTATTTGCTGGCCGCCCTGCTGAGCGGCCCGGCGCAGGCGCAGTCCGCGGCTCCTGGTTCAGCTACGTCGGTTCCGCCCCCGGCCAATGCGTGGTATATCGGGCTGGGCGTGGGCAATGGGCTGGAGATGCACAGCGGGTACAAGGCTCCGCACTGGCTGGCCTATGGGCGGCTGCGCGGCAAATGGTGGGGACCGGATAAGGAGCCGAAAGCCCACTTGTTCGGCGACGATGTCAACACCAATTCCCAGCAAACGGAAGCGGCGGTGCTGCTGGGCATTCCGCTGGCGGCGGGCCGGTCCTACTTCTACGCCGCGGCGGGCGTGGCCTACGTGAGCGGGCGGCAGCTGGGTGAGTATCGCTATAGCCTGCGCAAAAGCGGCCTGCTCTCCTCCGATGCCACGCATTATTACGCCTACCGCGACTACCAGGCCATCGGCCTGCCGCTGGAAGTGGGCTGGCAGTCGACGGCTTACGCCGACGGCAATGCCCGGTTTGGGCTGGTTGGGCAGGCCAATCTGAACCCGGAACACTCGGTTTTCTGCCTTTTGGGCACTGTTTCAGTCTTGCTTTCACCATTGCACCGCTCGGGCCAGTAGCCGGCGCACCTGTTTTTACTGCTGCCATGACCACTCGTTTTCCGATTTTCATGCTTGCGCTGGGCGGCCTGGCCAGCTGCACCCTCACGGCCGATGACGTAGAGCCGGCGTTGCCCAGCGTACCGGTTTTCCAAACCAATACCGTGGCGTACCAACTCAACAGCTTGCCCGTGGTAGCGCATAATTACGGCTCGCTGATTTCTGCTGTTTTCTCATTTGGCAGCCGGTCGCGGCCGGTCGACGGCTTTTTATACCCCGACAGCACGTTAGTAATCGGTTCAGTAGATGACCAGAACTATATCGGACCCGGCGCGGTGCAACACGGGCTAGAATGGCAATTGCTGCATTTCCGAGGCGTGGGGCGCTACGTAGCAGTGCCCGGCCACACGTTTTTGCAGGTTGATACCCGCGACGCAGCCAACAAGGAATGGATAAACGGCCCCCGCCAGCCCCTGGCCGCCCAGCCGGCCACTGAGGTCGTCGTGACGGCCTGGGACCCAACTACCCAGCACATCAGCGGCACCTTCAGCATGCGCTTTGCGGCGGTCGGCAGCGCGCCCGACGCCGACCTCCGGGACGGCCGGTTCGACCTGACGCTGGGCCGCTAACTGCGCCAGTCCCAAACCTTCGGGGCAAATAGTGGGTTAGCGAGGCATTCCTGCCCTTAGCTTTCTTCTATGGATTTTGCCCAGAAAAACATCCTCATCATCGGCGCTTCGTCGGGCATTGGCCTGGCAACGGCCACGCTGCTCAGCGGCCTCGGGGTCAACCTGTTCACGGCCTCGCGCCACCGCTCGCCGGAACTGCAGGCCCTGAACACCACGCATTTTGACTACGATGCCACGCAGGCCGTGGGGCCGACCTTCGACGGCTTGCCCGAGGTACTACACGGCGTGGTATACTGCCCCGGCAGTATCAAGCTGCGCCCGTTTGAACGCATCCCCGTGGAAGATTTCCAGGCCGATTTCGACCTGAACGTGCTGGGAGCCGTGCGCGTCATCCAGGCCACCATCAAGCGGCTGAAAAAAGCCGAAGGCACGGCTTCCATCGTGCTGTTCAGCACCGTGGCGGCCGATACGGGCATGAGCTTCCATGCCAGCATTGCCACCGCCAAGGCGGCCGTGGAAGGCCTCACCCGCGCCCTGGCCGCCGAGTACGCTGCTAGTGGCGTGCGCGTGAACTGCATCGCGCCCTCGCTCACCAACACGCCGCTGGCCGCCGCCTTGCTCAACTCGCCCGAGAAGGTGGAGGCCGGCGGCAAGCGCCACCCCTTGCAGCGCATCGGCCAGCCCGAGGATTTGGCCTACACGGCCTCGTTTCTACTGTCGGACCACAGCTCGTTCGTGACTGGTCAGGTAATGGCCGTGGATGGCGGCATGGGGAAATTGAAGTAGATAACAGGCATGAAAATCTGCATCTTCTGGCACCGGCGTGACCTGCGCATTCATGACAATGCGGGCTTGGCGGCGGCACTGGCCAGCGGGCTGCCCGTGCTGCCGCTGTTCATTTACGACAAGGAAATCCTGGACCACCTGCCCGAGAAAGCCGATGCCCGGCTCACCTTCATTCATGATGAAGCGGAGAAAATAGCCCAAGAAACCGAAGCAGCCGGCGGCACATTTCTGGCCCGCTATGGGCAGCCGCTGGCTGTGCTGGAGCAGCTGCTGAAAGACTTCGACGTGGCCGCCGTGCATACCAACGAAGACTACGAGCCCTACGCCACCAAGCGCGACACCGCTGTAGCCGCCATGCTGAAGAAGCACGATGTGGAATTTCACGCTTATAAGGACCAAGTCATCTTCGCCAAAGAGGAGATAATGACCAAATCGGGCACCGTACCCAAGGTTTTCGGGGCTTACCTAAAAGCCTACACGGCGAAGCTCACCGATGAGCTTTTGGAGCCGCACGCTTCTAAAACAGCATTCAAGAAGGCCAATCTGCACCACGTTTCCAAAGAAAAAGCCGGCCCGCGCCCTACGTTGAAAAGCATGGGTTTCGAGCGCAAAGAGCAATACTTCCCGCCGGTGAAGCTGCCGGCTGAGGGCATCGTGCGCAACTACCACAAGACCCGCGACACGCCCGCCAACGAGCACGGCAGCACCCGCGAGTCGCTGAACCTACGTTTTGGCACGCTGAGCGTGCGCGAGGTGATGCGCCAGGCAAAGGAGCTGAACCCAAAGCTACTGGCCGAAATTATCTGGCGCGATTTCTTCATGATGCTGCTCTGGCATTTCCCGAACACCGCCACCGAGAGCTACGACCCCAAGATGCGGCATATTGACTACCGCAACAATGAGGACGAATTCCGGGCTTGGTGCGAGGGCCGCACCGGCTACCCGCTGGTGGATGCCGGCATGCGCGAGCTCAACGAAACCGGCTATATGCCCAACCGCGTGCGGATGACCGTGGCCGGCTTTCTAGTGAAGCACCTGTTCATCGACTGGCGCTGGGGCGAGCGGTATTTTGCCGATAAGCTCCTCGACTACGACATGGCCAACAACGTGGGCAACTGGCAGTGGATGGCCGGCACCGGTGCCACATCAGCCCCGTGGTTCCGGGTGTACAGCCCCGAGAGCCAGCAGGCGCAAGTCGACCCGGAGATGAAGTATATCAAGCGCTGGGTGCCCGAAGTAGGGACTTCAAAATATCCCGCGCCAATTGTGGAGCACAAGTTTGGCCGCGAGCGGGCCGTGGAAGCCATTCGGGCGGCGCGCATCGCGGCCAGCTAAAGCCGAAAAGCTGTTGATTTTTAATGGGCTGACCACCGAACCGCAGGGCCTGCGAAGCGGTTGTAATTCCATGGAAAAGGACCGCATCAAACAAGCCTATCTCGACTTCGTGCTCAACGAAGGCCACCCGCCGCAATCGGTATTCAAGCTCACCCAGCAGCTTGGCCTGAGCGAATCAGAATTTTACCAGAGCTACCCCAACTTCGAGGCCATCGACCGGGAAATCTGGGCCGATTTTGGCCGGCAGGCGCGCGAAACCGCCGCCGCCGAGCCCGTGTGGGAAGGCTACGGCAGCCGCGAAAAGCTGCTGGCGTTCTACTACACGCTGCTCGAAATCCTCAAAAGCAACCGCTCCTACGCCCTGATGAGCCTGCGCCGCTCGCTGCACCGCATCCCGGCGCTGTCGCCCCGCGTGCTCGATGACTTCCGGCAGGACTTTGAATATTTCGTAAGCGACCTGCTTAGTGCTGGCCGCGTAACCGGCGAAATCGCCAACCGCCCGCTGGTGCAGGACGGTTACCCGCGCTTTTTCTGGCAGCAGGCGCTGTTCGTGCTCGGCTACTTTGCCAAGGACGACACCGTGAATTTCGAGCGCACCGATGCTGCCGTGGAAAAGGCTGTGACGCTGAGCTTCGATTTGGTGGGCCGTAATACGATTGATTCGGCCGTGGATTTCGTGCGGTTTTTGGTGCGGAAGTAAATAACAATGGACGAACCCCAAACATCCCTCCCGACCACTAAGGTGGCCCGCGCCGCCCGCTTTGCCAAAACCGGCTTCAACGTCGGCACCAATTACATCAAGCACTACGCCAAGAAGGCCGTCGGCGCGGAATCAACTACTGAGGACCTGCACGCGGCCAACGCCGCCGAGCTCTACGGCACGCTGAGCGAGATGAAAGGGTCCGTGCTGAAAGTGGCCCAGATGCTGGCGATGGAGAAAAACATGCTGCCCTCGGCCTACGCTGAGCAGTTTGCCCAGGCCCAGTATTCGACCCCGCCCCTCTCCGGCCCGTTGGTGGTGAAAGCATTTCGGGATGCGTTCGGGAAGTCGCCGTTTCAGCTTTTTGATGAGTTCGAGCCCGAGGCGCGGCAGGCGGCCAGCATCGGGCAAGTGCACTTTGCCCGCAAGGATGGCAAAGCCCTGGCCGTGAAGGTGCAATACCCCGGCGTGGCCGACAGCATCAAGTCAGATATCCGGCTGGTGAAGCCCATTGCCCTGCGCATCATGGGCCTGAACGAAGCCCAGGTGCGCCCCTACTTGGAGGAAGTCGAAACCCGCCTGCTCGAAGAAACTGACTACAAGCTGGAACTGCGGCGCGGCCAGGAAATTGCGGCCAAATGCCAGAATTTGAAGCACCTGGAGTTCCCGGCTTATTATCCCGAGTATTCCACGGCCCGCATTCTCACCATGGACTGGCTGCCCGGTCAGCACCTCAAGGAGTTTCTGGCCACCAACCCCAGCCAGGAAATCCGCAACCAGATTGGCCAGGCGCTGTGGGATTTCTACCAATTCCAGTTCAACACCCTGCACCAGTTGCACGCCGACCCGCACCCCGGCAATTTCCTGATGCGGGCCGATAACGGCGGCACCCTCGGCGTACTCGATTTTGGCTGCGTGAAGGACGTACCACAGGATGTGTACGAGCTGTTCACCGCCCTGCTGGCCCCCGAAACCTTCTCCGACGAAGCCCGCCTCGAAGCCCTGCTCATCCAGGCCGGCGTGCTCCGCGCTACCGATGCGCCGGCCATGCGGGCGCTCTACCTGCGCACCATGCGGGTGTCGCTGGAGCTGGTGGGCCGCCCCTTCCGTCAGGCCACTTTCGATTTCGGCGACCCGGCCTACATGGCTGCCCTCTACGCCCTCGGCGACGACCTCATGGCCGACCCTGAATTGCGCAAGCAGCGCGAGCCGCGCGGCTCCGAGCATTTTATCTATTTGAACCGGACCTACGTGGGCCTCTTCGCGCTACTCACGGAGCTGGGCGCTTCCATCGAAACCGGGATTCCGGCGTAGCGCGAACCTGTAGCACAAGCTAAAGCATGTGCTACATTTCGACCGTGAACCTCCGAACCGAGCTACTGCGGGAACACTCGGCGCGCCAGACCCAGCGCCTGGCCGACTATGCCTGCGCCCACCCCACGGCCCTGGCCGAGCTGCTCCAGCTGTTCTGGTACGGCGCGGAGCGCGAGCGCCAGCTGGCCGCCGACGTGCTGGGCTGGGTGGGCGAGCGCCGACCCAAGTGGCTGGTGCCCAACCTGCCGGGCCTGCTGGCCGCCGCCCAATCCGGCTCGGAGCAGCACCCGGCCATCCGGCGGGCCGTGGCGCGGGTGTTACAATTCGTGCCAGTGCCCGAAGAATGGCAGGCCCTGGCCTTCGATACCTGCCTGGCCCTGCTGAGGGCTCCCCGTGAGCCGGTCGCCATTCGTGCCTACGCCCTCACGGCGGCCGCCCGACTGGCCGGCCCCTACCCCGAACTGGCCGCCGAAGTTGTGGCTACCGCCGAAACTGCCCTGAGCACCACCAACTCGGCCGCGCTGCGCAGCCGGGCAGCACGCGAATTGCCAAAACTTCGCAATATTTCGCGGGAAGTTTTGCCGGGTTAGCTGTTGGGTAGGCTCATTCGTTTCAATTCTCACCAATTCCCATGAAAAAGTTTCTTACCCTCGGCGCGGCGCTGCTCAGCCTCACCTTCTCGGCTTCGGCCCAAAAGATGGCCAGCTGCTGCGCCCGCCCCGCCGGCAACCTGTCGGCCTCGGCCACCGAGGCCTTCGCCATGCTCGCCACCGACAAGGATTTTTCGGGCGGCCACGACGCGCCCCTGCCCTATTCCTATGCCGGTGAGGGCAAAATGATTGAGTTCAAAACCCCCGATGGCACGCCCGGCCACGGCTTCGAAATCAAAAGCGCCAAGCCCAGCAACAAGTACCTGTTCGTGATTCACGAGTGGTGGGGGCTGAACGACTACATCAAGAAGGAAGCCGCCACCTTCGCCAGCGAAATGCCCGATGTCAACGTCATCGCCGTGGACCTCTACGATGGTAAAATAGCCACCACGCCCGAAGAAGCCGGCAAATACATGGGCGAGGTGAAAACCGAGCGCGCCACGGCCATCCTCAAGGGGGCCCAAATGTATGCCGGCCCCAAGGCGCAACTGGCCAGCATCGGCTGGTGCTTCGGCGGCGGCTGGAGCCTGCAGGAAGCCCTGCTCGGTGGCAAGCAAACCGTGGGCTGCGTGATGTACTACGGTATGCCCGAGAAAGACGTAGCCAAACTCAAAACCCTGAACTCCGACGTGCTGGGCATCTTCGCCAGCCAGGACAAGTGGATTAACCCCGAGGTGGTGGGCCAGTTCAAAAAAGACATGACCGCCGCTGGCAAAAGCGTGACCATCGAGAGCTACGATGCCGACCACGCCTTCGCCAACCCCTCCAACCCCAAATTCAACAAGGAATACGCCGCCAAAGCCCACGGCCAGGCGCTGGCTTACCTGCGCGGCCGCTTCAAATCGAAAGCCTAGTTTTTGGATTTGAAAAGGAAAAGCCTTCCCAATTGGGAAGGCTTTTTTTTGCTACTTTGGTGAGCCTGAACCATCCTCCTCGCGGGCTAAAAGCCCGCGCTACTAAAATTCCCACCGTTATGGCTCCGCTTGCCTCCCTCCTGTCCGAATACGGCGAAAGCCACCAAAACCCCACCAATAAGCTGGTGCACTGGGTATGCGTGCCACTGATTATGTTCTCATTAATTGGCCTGCTGTGGTCGGTGCCAGTGCCGGCGGCTATCCAACACATCAGCCCGTGGCTGAACTGGGGCACGCTGGTGATGGCGCTGGCCCTCATCTATTACGTGCGGCTGAGTGGGCGGCTGGCGCTGGGCATGGTGCTGGTGTGGGTGGCCATGGCGCTGGCCCTGCGCGTGGTGGCGGGCGCGGCGGCGCTGCCGCTGTGGGGTATTTGCCTCATCATTTTTGCGCTGGCCTGGGTGGGCCAGTTCTGGGGCCACAAGGTGGAGGGCAAGAAACCCAGCTTCCTCAAGGACCTGCAGTTTCTGTTGATTGGGCCGCTGTGGCTGCTGCATTTCGTGTATCGCCGGCTGGGTTGGGGATATTGACCAATGGCCAGTTGTTGATGGCGGTAATTTGCGTTAGCGGGCGAATTGGTAGAAGTTTCGTTGCACAAGCGCCGTATCAGCCGGAAGCCGCACCTGCTTACGGATAGAGAAGTGTTGCGCGCTCAACAGCAGTGTTTTGCGGATAACTACCGGACGGTTATCGTCCTGACCAGCGCCTTCGAGCAACAGGCGCAGCGTTTGGCCGGGCAGCCACTGTTTGGCTTTCACGGCGAAGTCGGTGCCGTCCCAGTGCAAGGTGGTGCCGCCGGATGCCACCGTCAGGGTATCGGTGCCAAAAACGTGGGTGTGGTTGGGTTCTTCGTAATCGAATCGGAGGACGAAGCGGTCGGGACGGCTCATTAGCGCCTGCAAGCCGGTATTGAGCACAACCGATTTATGGGAACCATAGTCGAGGTAAGTAAGCGTACCGCGCCAATTTGGAGCAAGCAGAGCCGAGAGTTCGGCAGCTGTTATTCGGGGCGTGGCTTTTGCCTTTACCGCGTAATGCTCATACATGCCGCTGTTATCAGGGCTGACGAAGCGGGCGGAGAAATCTGCGGCAAAGGGCGCGGACAATGCCACAGCTACAAAAAAGGGAAGGAGAGAATATTTCATAAACGGGGGAAGTGGGGTTGGTGAATCGATGCCCCAAAATTCTCCCTGCTCAGCCCCGGTCGCGCTCCAACTTACGGCCTGAGCCGTCCCAATTTATCATTTGGGCCGCGCAATCTCGCCGGGCGTGCGGCCGGTGAGCTTCTTGAAAACCCGGTTGAAAGTAGACTTCGAGTTAAACCCCGACTCCAACGCAATGCCTACCAAGGAGTAATGCGCCAGGCGTGGGTCCTGCAGCTTGCGCTCGGCCTCGGCCACGCGGTAGCGGTTCACGAAGTCGTTGAAGTTCTGCCCGCAGCCGGTGTTGATGACGTGGGAGAGCAGCGAAGTGTTGGTGCGCAGGCGGTGGGCCAGCTCGGCCAGGGTAAGCTCGGGCTCCAGCCAGGGCTGGTCCTCGGCCATCAGGGCGAGCAGCTTGGTGCGCCACGGGTGTAGCTCGGGGGCCAGCGCATCGGCGGTTTCCTCACTTGGTGTAACTGCCCCGGCCAGTCTGGGAGCAACCGCAGCTACTTCGGGAGCTTTTGCCACTTCAGTGGCACTGACAAATGGCAAGTCAGCAGTTGGGGCAGCTTGGGCAGCAGCCTCCCTTAAGGGAATTTCTTCGGCTGTCGTGCCAAGCCCGGTAGTCATTTCGGGAGAAACCAGTGGCCCGGTGCCGAAGGAAATCCCGGCAACGCCAGCCGCCTCGGGCTCAAAGCGCAACGGAGTCATGGCGGCAAAATTGGCCTGTAAGCCCACGATGCTCAGGTAGTAAATCAGCGCGCCATTGGCGAAGTAGGCGTACCAGTAGTCGCCGTAGCCCAGCGGCCCAACGGCCCAGTTCACTACCTCAAAGCCCACCCACAGCACCAAGCCCAGCAGCGCGGCCACCAGCAAATCGCGCAGCCCCCGAAACCGCAGCCGCGCCGTGTCCGAAAAGTTGTCGTCGAGGTAGCGGCGGTAGCGGCGAAAAAGCCGCAGCGTGGCCAGGCCATAGCCAAGCATCAAGGCATAGCCCAGCCACTCGGCGGGTGCACTCAGCATATCGAGGAAGTTAGCCGCCGCGCCTTTGGTACCGAAGTGATAAGGCAGCGCCCAGCCGTGCAAGGCCCGGCCCCAGACCAAATCGTACAGCGCCGCGCCCGCGTACAGGCCCGCAAACAGCAGCCCCGGCAGCAGGTGCCGCCAATGCTTCCGCAGCTCAAATTCCTGGTTGGTGAGGCTGCGGAAGTAAAGGTAAAACGCCGGTCCCCAGGCCAGCCAGGGCTGCCACGGCACGTAGAACATTGCCGTGGAATGGCCGTCGTGGCTGTCGTACCAGCCGGCGTAGCCCAGCATCCACTGCGTCACGGGCAGCACGTTCAGGAACAGCAGCAGCGCCAGCAGCCCATTGGGCAACGCGCCGAAACGGAAGCTCCGAATCAGCAAATGCACCGCCAGCACCAGCCCCGGCACCACAAAAGGCAACAGCAGCGCACTGTGCGCACCAAATTCAAACAGCATGCTGCGAAGCTAGTGCATAGCGCCATGCCTTCGCCATCAGCGACCTTAGCCCAAGGCCAACATGCCAGCCAGTTCGGCCACGCATTCGGTGAGCTGGTCCCAGGCGGGCAACATGAAATACTGATTTTGGTAGCGGGCCCCGGTCACGGGCGTGCGCAATACGGTGGCCAGGTCGAAAGCCGGACGCGGGGTCAACTCGTTCACGCAGTGATGTATTTCGCCGGCCGATGACAGCAGGCCCGCCCCGTAGAGGTGCGGCTTGCCATCGTACTGCACCATGCCAAATTCGGCCGTGAAGAAGTACAGCGCCCATAGCTGCTCCCGCGCCGGCGAGCCCGCCGGCTGGGCCACGTAGGCCTGCCCCAGCTCGTGCAGGAAGTTGGCCAGGCCCTCATCAAGCAGCATGGGCACGTGCCCAAACAGGTCGTGGAACAAGTCCGGCTCGGGGCTGAAATCGAACGCCTGCATGGACCGGATACGGGTCACAATCGGAAACTTGCGCTCGGCCAGCAGGGCGAAAAACGCGGCCGGCTCAAACGGGCGGCCCACCGGGGCCAGCTGCCAGCCAGTTTCGGCCTCCACCGTCGCACTCAGCTCCCGAATGTCGGGGATGGATTCGCGCCGAAAGCCCAGCCGGGTCAATCCTTCCCAAAACGCCGGCACAGCCCGCCGGTGCAGCAGCGCAGTCTGGCGGTCAAACAGCATCTTCCAGATGAGCTGGTCCTGGCTGGTGGCGGCGGCGGGGTTGGACTTGGTAAACATAGCGTAACGAAAAAGGTAAGCGTGGTTAAAACGGGGCGAAAAAAAAGCCCGATATCCTGGCGGATTCGGGCTTTTGAAGGTTTCTAGAGAAAGTCGGGTTTCATGCCTCGTCTTCCGGTAGCGCCAATCGCAGCCCGTACGCTCCCTGTTTGGGGGCGGTCATTAGGGTGTTAATGCAATTGACGAATTGGTGGCGCATGAGTGAGACGAATTTAGGAACCGATTTCGGGAATGCAAGCATTTCCCCACATTAATTTTTCTTTATTCAAGTTCCTGCCGCAGCTGGTACACGCGCCGCAGGTTGCGAATAAGGCGGGCCGACTCATCAAAATCCAGCGTCTGGGCTCCGTCCGAAGCGGCGGTTTCGGGCGTTTCGTGGGTTTCGTACACGATACCGTCGGCCCCAGCCATCACGCCGGCCAGCGCCATCGTGGGTACGTACTCGCGGATGCCGATGCCGTGCGAAGGGTCCACAATCACGGGCAGGTGGCTCTTGGCTTTCAGGATGGGTACTGCGTTCAAGTCCAAGGTATTGCGGCTAGCGGTTTCAAAGGTCCGAATGCCGCGCTCACAGAGAATCAGCTTCTCATTACCGCCCGAAAACACGTACTCAGCCGAGGAAAGCAATTCCTCAATTGAACCCGAGATACCTCGCTTCAGCAGCACCGGCTTGTCCACGCCACCCAGGGCATCGAGCAGGTTGAAATTCTGGGTGTTGCGCGCGCCGACCTGGAACACGTCCACAAAATCGTGCATCTCCTCCACCTGCGACACCTGCATCACTTCGGTCACGATTTTGAGGCCGCGCGCCCGGGCCATGCGGTGGAAGTCGCGCAGCCCCTCCAGCCCCAGCCCGCGAAAGGCGTAGGGCGACGAGCGGGGCTTAAACACGCCACCGCGCATCAGGCGCACGCCGTTGGCTACGAGGTGGTCCATCACCTTTTCCATCTGGGCTTCGCTCTCGATGCTGCACGGCCCAGCGCAGATGGCCAGCGAGTTACCACCGATGGTCACGCCGTCGCCGAGGTCGAGCACGGTGGGCTTCACGCGCCACTTACGGCTCACGAGCTTGTAGTCGTCGCTCACGCGGTGCACGTCGCGCACGCCCGGCAGCTGGCCGATAGTGCGGATATCAAAGTCCTTTTTGCCGATGGCTACCAAGTAGTGGGCGTGCTGGGTGGTGACTTCGGTGGCCTTGTAGCCCTGCTGCTTCAGGTGCTCGGTGATGGTGGCTACTGAGGCAGATTTTTCTAATTGGATTATCACGGAATGAATGAGTTAACTCAAGAACGTCATACTGCGGCTGCGCTCAGCATGACGTTCTTGAGATTGAATGAAATTGCTTATGCCTGCTTTATGACCCGCACGAAACGCCCAGCAGCAGCCGGCGCATCATCCACATCCTCCAAGGCACGGATGAGGGCCGAGCCGATAATGGCACCCTCGGCGTGCTGGCAGGCACGGTCGAAACCGGCTTTATCAGCAATGCCGAAGCCGATGAGGCGGGGATTGCGCAGCTTCAGGGCGGCGATGCGCTCAAAGTATTGCTCCTGCACGACAGCATCGGGCAACGTAGTGCCGCCGGTGGTGCCGGGGCCGGACACGAGGTACAGGAAGGCTTCGGAGAGATTGTCGAGGCGACGGATACGCTCTTCTGAGGTTTGCGGGGTGATGAGGAATACGGCTTTCAGACCGTATTTCTTGAAGGTTTCCTGATAGAACTCTTCATACTCCGCGAGCGGCAGGTCGGGCAAAATGAGGCCATCGATGCCCACGGCGGCGGCCTGGCGGCAAAATTCCTCCACCCCGAACTGCATCACTGGGTTGAGGTAGCCCATGAGCAGCACCGGCGTTTCGGGCACGGCAGCGCGCAGGCCTTTCAGCTGCTCGAACAGCACGGGCAGGTTCATGCCATTGGCCAGGGCCACACTGCTACTGCCTTGGATGATGGGTCCATCGGCCAGCGGGTCGGAAAAGGGCATGCCGATTTCGAGGATGTCGGCCCCGGCTTCCACCAAGGCTTTAGCTAGCGGGATAGTATCGTGCAGGCTGGGGTAGCCGGCGGTGAAGTAGGTATTGAGCAGGTTGGTTTTGCTCGCGAAGGCGTGTTTGATGCGGTCCATATAATATAGCGTTGGGGAGCCGCAGGCTACACCAGCTTGTCCATGTTTTTGAGGTAGGTTTCCAAATCCTTGTCGCCACGGCCGGAGAGGTTTACCACCACCACGTCATCCGGCCCAGCCCCGATTTGTCCGAGAGCGGCCAATGCGTGGGCCGTCTCCAAGGCGGGGATGATGCCTTCGAGGCGGCTCAGTTCGGCCACAGCCGTTAGAGCTTCGTCATCGGTGATGGCAATGAACTCGGAGCGGCCCACCTCGCCCAGATAGGCGTGCAGCGGGCCAATACCGGGGTAATCAAGTCCCGCGCTCAGCGAGTATGGCTCGGTAATCTGGCCGTGCTCGTCCTGCATCAGCAAGGTTTTGCTGCCGTGGATGATGCCCGGCGTACCCAGCACCGACGTGGCCGCCGAATGGCCGGAATGGATGCCGTGCCCGGCAGCTTCCACCGCAATCAGGCGAACATCCGGCTCATCCAGAAAGTGGTAGAATGCCCCAGCCGCGTTGGAGCCACCGCCCACGCAGGCCACCACGAAATCGGGCAGCTCGGAGCCGGTTTTTTCCAGCAGTTGCTTGCGCATCTCCTCGCTGATAACGGCTTGCAGGCGCGCCACCAAATCGGGGTACGGGTGCGGGCCGACGACGGAGCCGATGATATAGTGAGTATCAACGGGGTTGGCAATCCAGTCGCGAATGGCTTCGTTGGTGGCATCTTTCAGGGTCTGGCTGCCGCTTTCGGCGCGGCGAACTTCGGCCCCGAGCAGGCGCATCCGGGCCACGTTGGGGGCCTGGCGCTCCATGTCGATGGCCCCCATGTACACCACGCAGGGCAGGCCCATCAGGGCGCAGACGGTGGCGGTGGCCACACCGTGCTGCCCGGCCCCGGTTTCGGCGATGATGCGCGTTTTGCCCAGCCGCTGGGCTAACAGAATCTGCCCCACGGTGTTGTTGATTTTGTGGGCACCGGTGTGGCAGAGGTCTTCGCGCTTGAGGAAAATCCGGGTGTTGTACTTGGCCGACAGGCGCTTGGCTTCAAACAGTGGCGTGGGCCGGCCTACGTAGTCGCGCAGCAGGCCTTGCAGTTCGGCCTGGAATGCCGGGTCGGCCATGATTTCCAGATACTGCGTGCGCAGCTCCTCCACGTTGGGGTAGAGCATTTCGGGCACGAAAGCGCCGCCGAACTGGCCGTAGTAGCCGCGGGCAGTGGGCTGTTGGTAAGAGGTAGTGGGAGTCATATCGATGGTGCGCCGGGGCGCAATTGAGTGAGCATTTGGGCCAGGCGGGCGGCATCTTTCACGCCCGGCGCGGTTTCAAAACAACTGTTCAAATCGACGCCGGCCAGGCAGGGCAAGCGCAGGGCCGCCAACTCGGCAGCGTGTTCCAGCCCCAAGCCGCCGGCCAGGAAATAGGGTACGGGCAGATTGTAGGATTGCAGCAGATTCCAGTTGAACGTGGTACCGTTGCCGCCGGGTACGGCCCCTTTGGTATCGAAGAGGAAGTAGTCGCAATACGGCACGTAAGGCAGCAGGGCATCAAAATCAACCTTCTCCCCTACCGAAAACGCTTTCATCACCAGCAGGCCGCCTTCGTTCAATTCCTCGCACTGGGCGGGCGTTTCCTGGCCGTGCAGCTGCACGGCGGCGAGGCTGAAGCGGTGGGCCGTGGCGAAGATATTTTCGGTGGTTTCGTTCACGAACACACCCACTTTCCAGATAGCTGGCGGCAGGGCACGCACCAGTTCCGGAGCCAGTACGTCGCCCACAAAGCGCGGTGATTTCGGCGCGAAAATGAACCCCAGAAAGTCCGGCCCCAGCGCGGCGACTTTGGCCAGCGCCGCCGCGTCGCGCATACCGCACACCTTCACCAGCAGCCGCGATGGGGTAGCGGCCGGAGTTGATGGCACAGCTGCGCCGGGTACGCCAGCGGCGAGCGCCAAAGCAGACAGGTTTGGGCGGGGCATTTTCATTTCCGGCAGCTAGGCAACGGCAGATTCGGTTTTCGGCAGAGCTGCGATTTCCTGCACCAGCGCGGCGCAGGCACGCTCGGGGCGGGCGTGGCGCATGAACGCCTCGCCCAGCAGGAAGCCCCGATAACCGACTTCGCGCAGCTGGCCAATGGCCTGAGCCGTTGAGATACCGCTTTCCGACACCTTCACAAATTCCTGCGGAATGGCTTCGGCCAGCGCCATCGACGTATCGAGGCTCAGGCTGAAATCGTGCAGGTTGCGGTTGTTTACGCCGATGAGGTTGACGGCGTCGGCGTTGGCGGAGCGGGCCAGTTCTTCGCCGTCGTGCACTTCGAGCAGCACTTCGAGGCCCAGCGAACGGGCCAGGCGGCCCAATGAGTCGACTTCGGCGGGCGTGAGGACGGCCGCAATCAGCAGCACAGCATCGGCTCCTATGCTTTTGGCTTCGAGAATCTGGTACTCGTCCACCACAAAATCCTTGCGCAGGATGGGGCAGAAATTGAAGCGCCGCGCCGTGGTCAGGTCCTCGTTTTTACCGCCAAAAAACTCGGCGTCGGTGAGGATGGACAGCGCCGCCGCGCCGGCCTGCATGTAGCCAAGCGTGGTGCGCTCTACGGGCGCATACTGGTTTATCCAACCCTTGGAGGGCGACTTGCGCTTGAACTCAGCAATGAGGCCGCTGCCGCCTTCGCGCAGCAGGTATTTGCGCAATGACAGCGGCTGCGAGTTGAAGTAAAGGCTAGTTTCGAGCAGCTTCACGGGCACCAGCTCGCGGCGGCTGGCTACTTCCTTGCGCTTGTGGGCGACGATGGTATCGAGAATGGTGGATTGGGACATGACTTGGAAAACAGCAGCGCGCAGGATTTGCTTCGCGCCATATAGAAAATTTATTGGGTGGCCAGCATGGTTTCAAACGCCCGCCGGGCCGCGCCCGAGTCCAGCGACTCGCGGCTGAGGGCCAGGGCCTCGGCCCAGCTCAGGCCGGGGCGGGCGCATTGCAGGGCCAGGGCGGCGTTGGCGGTAGTTACGTTGCGCTGGGCGGCGGTGCCATGGCCATCGAGGACCTGCTTGAACAGCTCGGCGGCGGCGGCCACGGTGCTGCCACCGGCCAGGTCTTCGGCGGTGCAGGTGGGCAGGCTCAGGGTATCGGCGGTCAGCATCCGCTCGCCTTCGAAGGAGGAAACTACTTTGGCCGGGCCGGTGAGGGCCAGCTCGTCGTAGCCATCCAGCGCATGCACCACAGCGTAGCGAGTGCCGGTGGGCTGCATGAGGTAGTGGTAGAGACGTTGCAGTTCGAGGCTGAACACACCCAGCAGCTGGGCGGCCGGCCGGGCCGGATTCACCAGCGGGCCGAGGATGTTGAAGAAGGTGCGCAGGCCCAGCTCGCGCCGGATGGGCCCGGCATGGCGCATGGCCGGATGGAAGGCGGGCGCGTGTAGAAAGCAGATGCCCGCCTGGTCGAGCTGTCGCCGCAATTGGTCGGAGCTGGCTTCGAAATTGTACCCAAAATGCGCCAGCACATTGGACGCCCCCGACACCGACGACACGCCAAAGTTGCCGTGCTTGGCCACCAGCGTGCCCGCCCCGGCCACGATAAAACAGGCCAGCGTGGAGATGTTAATCGTGTTTTTGCCGTCGCCGCCCGTACCCACGATGTCCACGACTTCGTGCGTGCCCAGTTCCGGGTCGCGGCTAAGGTCGAGCAGCGCCTGGCGGAAGCCGGCCAGCTCGGCCACCGTGATGGGCCGCATGCGGTACACGGCCAGGAAGGCCGCCGTTTCGGCCGGGTTGGCTCCGCCCTCGCCCAGTTGGCGCATGGCGGCGTGGGCCTCTGCGTGTGTGAGGGGCTGGTGGTCGAAAAGCTTGGTGAGAATCTGTTTCAAGGGATTTTTCTTTTCAGAACGTCATGCTGAGCGCAGCCGAAGCATCTCTACCGCTTCGTTGCAGCAGTTAGTTAGTAATGGAGGTAGAGATGCTTCGGCTGCGCTCAGCATGACGACCTTTTAATATTCTGACGGCCTAGCTCAGCCAGTTTTCCAGCATCTGCGCGCCGTGCTCGGTGAGGATGCTTTCGGGATGAAACTGCACGCCGCGCACGTCATATTCGCGGTGGCGGAAGGCCAGCACCTCGCCGTGGGCGTCGCGGGCCGTTACTTCCAGCGTCGCGGGCATCGACTTGGGCCGCACCGCCCAAGAGTGGTAGCGCCCCACTTGGAACCGCTCGGGCAAACCCGCGAAGAGGCGTTCGTCAGATACGGTTACTTCAGCTTCATTAGCCACGCCGTGCAGTACGGCCGGGATGTTGTAGAGCTCCGCGCCGAAGCTTTCGGCCAGGCCCTGGTGGCCCAGGCACACGCCCAGGATGCGCTTGGTGGGCGCATATTTTTCAATGATGGCCGGCATCAAGCCCGCTTCGGTTGGAATGCCGGGGCCGGGCGAGAGCAGGATGGCATCGTAAGCATCTACGGCTTCGAGGGTGAGCTGGTCGTTGCGCGTCACCGTCAGGTTGGGGCCGTGGCCGAGCTCACGCAGCAGGTGCACCAGGTTGTAGGTGAAGGAATCGTAGTTATCAAGAACGAGGATTTTCATGGCGATAGGCTGGAATTATTTTACGTCTTCGGCGGCCCGCAACGCCGCGCGCAAGGCCCCCAGCTTGTGGTGCACCTCCTCCAGCTCCGACTGTACTTTGGAGGCCGCCACCACGCCCGCGCCGGCCTGGAAATACAGCTGGTTGCCGGTGCTCAGAAACGAGCGAATCATAATGGCGTGGTTGAAACTGCCATCGAAACCCAGGTGGCCCAAGCAGCCGCCGTAGTAGCCGCGGGCAGTAGGCTCCAGTCCGTCAATCAGTTGAATAGCGCGGAACTTGGGCGCGCCGGAAAGCGTGCCGGCTGGGAAGGTATCGGCCACCACCTGCAGCGTGTCGGTGTTTTCGGCCAGTTCGGCCGTTACCTTACTTACGAGGTGGATGACGTGGGAGTAGAACTGAATTTCGCGCAGCGTGCGAACCTCCACTTTGGTGCCGTGGCGGGCCAGGTCGTTGCGGGCCAGGTCCACCAGCATCACGTGCTCGGCGTTTTCCTTGGGGTCAGCGGCCAGGCGCTGGGCGGCGGCGGCATCGGCAGCGTCGTCGCCGGTGCGGCGGTAGGTGCCCGCGATGGGAAACAGCGTGGCTTCGCGGCCCTGCACCAGCACCTGCGCCTCGGGCGAGGAGCCGAAGATTTTGTAGTCGCCGTAGTCGAAGTAAAAGAGGTAGGGCGACGGGTTGATGGACCGCAACGCCCGGTACACGTTGAACTCATCGCCCGAGAAGCCCTGCTGGAACCGGCGCGAAAGCACAATTTGGAACACATCGCCGCGCAGGCAGTGGGCCTGGCCCTGCGTGAGGCGGGCCAGGAATTCCTCGTCCGTCTGATTGGTCTGCTCCTCGCCTACCGTGGCGAAGCCGAAGTTGGGCACGCTGGGGTGGCGCACCAGGTTTTCGAGGCGGTCGAGACCGTCGGTTTCGGCCAGGGTCTCGCCGGCTACGCCGTGCTCGAACAGGTGCAGTTCCTGGCGGAAGTGGTTGAAGGCAATGACGTAACGGTACACGCCGTAGCGAATGAGCGGAATGTCGCCGGCCGGCACCTTATCAGGGCTTAGCTGCACGTCCTCAAAACTCTGCACGGCCTCGTAGCCCATGTAGCCAAACAGGCCGGTGCTAATGAAGGGCAGCTTCTCAGCCGAAGCATCGGGCGTGCCGGCAGCGGCAAAATCACGCAGCCGGGCCAGTGCTTCGCGGGGGTGGGCCAGTGTTTCGCTGGTTTCAGGGGCACCGGGCAGCAGCTGGCGTAACACGCCGCCGCGCCGCAGCTCAAACGTGGCCAGCGGCTCGCACACCAGGTAGCTGAAGGCATTTTGCTGGCCGTGATAGTCGGCGCTTTCCAGCAGCAGGCAGTTGGCGTACTGGTCGCGCAGGCGCAGAAACAGGCCCACGGGCGTCACGGTATCGGCGAGCAGGCGGCGGGAGCGGGTGAAGAGTTGGTAAGGCACGAGGATGAAAAAGGAAGCAGCAAAAACGAAAAAAGCCCGGCGTATGGGCCGGGCTTTTTGTGATTGCAGGGTAAAATCAGGTTGACTTCACGAGGCGCACAGGCAGGCCGGTCCGATGTTTCGGAGCTGCCACCACCAAGCCTGAGAAATACGAGTCGAGTTCATATTAAAAAAGACGCTTCGACTGAAACGCGTTGCAAAGATAAGGCTGCATTTTTGAGATTAACACAATCACTAGCAAAATTCCATACGAAACCCGCAATGACATGGTTCTGTTTTCACCAATATTCAAATCAGTGCGAAGCCCCGATTCTACTTCCGCTTGGCCCCCGAGGTGCTGGTTTTCACCGCCGAACCAAACAGAAACTGGTAGGCCGCCGGGAATTCCCGCCGCCAGAACCATTCCCGATGCTCCCCATCGGCAGGGGCCGAAAATGCCAGGTTGGCGGCCGGTACGCCTTCGGACCGCAACTCATCGCGCCATTGCGCCATCAGTGGCAGCATAGTTTCCGATTCCTTGGTGCCGCACACAAAGTAGAAGCGCGCCGTGCGCGCCGCCGGGTGGGTTTTGGCATAGGCCCGCAGCGAATCGTTGCACACCCAGAAGGCTGGCGAAAACGCCCCTACTTCGCCAAAAACCTTCGGGTATTTCAGCGCGGCGTACACCGAAATCAACCCGCCCAGGCTGGAACCGGCGATGCCGGTATGCGTCGCCTCGGGCCGGGTGCGGTAGTGCGCATCTACGTAGGGCTTGAGCGTGAGGGCCAGAAAATCGACGTAGGCGCTGCCCTGTCCGCCTTTATGCGGCTGGTCCTTGAGCTCGGCGCTGGCCCAGGGAATGTACTCATCGGAGCGGAACTGGTCGCCATTGTCCACGGCCACCACGATGCTGCCGGTGGCATCCTGGCCGGCCTTGCGCAGGCGGTCGAGGGTTTCGTCGACGCCCCACTCGCCGCCGAAACTCGTGGCGTCGTCGAACACATTCTGGCCATCGTGCAGGTAGAGCACGGGGTAGCGCCGGGCGGGTTTCGCCGCGTAGTCGGCGGGCAGGTAGAGCCAGACGCGCCGCTGCCGGCCCAGCTGCGGCATGGCGAAGGAGGTGGACAGTATGCGCACCTGCGGCGACGCAGTGTGCTTTTTAGCAGCGTCGCTCTGGGCGTTCCAAGCCAGCACCTGGTTGGTGATTTCGCGGGTCGTGGTCAGGTCAGCTTTGCGGTTGGCAATCTGGTCGTTTTTGCCGTCCACTTCCACCGTGGGCCAGCTGCCACGGGTAAACTTATACTCGATGGTGCCCAGGCTGGGCGGCAGGCTGATTTGGTAGGTGCCGTCGGCCTGCTTCTGCAAGGCGTAGGCGCGGCTGTGCGGGTTCCAATTGTTGAAAGAGCCCGCCACGAAGAGCGTGTCTTGGGTCGGTGTGGTGGCCGGCACTTGGGTTAGTTTCAGGATGGCTTGGGCGCTGGCGGTGCTGCACGCCAAGTCCAGGGTGCTGGCCAGCAGCGCCGTGCGTTTCAAAAGCAGTAGTTGGTTCATTGGTTATCGTATGGTTTCGCCGCTGCCGGCACCCCGCTCCGAGGCTTCCGTTTTGCGCAGGGTGTACACGGCCCGCACAGAGTCGATGCCCGGCAGACCGTTGGCCTGGAAATCGAGCAAGGCCCCCTTCTTCTGCGGGCCCTTCACGAAGTGCCGGTATTCTTCGGCCGATTCGCGCACCACGTACAGGATTCCCGGCGACGGCACCTTCAGGCGAGAGAAAAAGCTGCGGCCATCGCCGGCGGGGCGGCGCGTGGTTTCGGCCACGGCACTGGTGCCCAGCAGCCGGTACTTGGCCACGTCGGCCCCCGGCGGGGTCAGGTTGCCCAGGCCGTCCACAAACACTTCGCGGCGGGACATGAGGTGCTCCAGGTCCAGGGTTTTGAGCAGGGTCAGGTTTTCCTCCGACATGATGAGCTGCTGCACCGTTTTGCCGGGGGCGGGCTCTTCGTAATACACCAGCACCGGCTTTTTCAGCTTCAGCTTGCTCACCACCAGGGGCGGCGGCGCATCCTCGTTGTCGGTGGCGCGCTGGGTGGTAATGGGCGTGTATACCGGCGGCGGCTTCACCACTCCCCGGGCACTGGGCGCGGGCTTGCCCGCGCTCTTGGGGGCGGGCTTGTGGGAGCCAGGCCGAGACTGGGCCACGGCCCCGGTCACCGTACCGGCCAGTAGCAACGCGAGTAATGGTAGGTGCTTTTTCATTTTCTGAGGAAAAGCCAAAAGTAGCGAGGAGAATATGGCCCGGCAAGGCAATTACTGCGCCAGCTGAGGGAAAACAGTGCCATTATGAGCCGGAACGTACCGGAATACGCTACTGGCAACGATGATTAACCACAGGTAGCCGAACGGACTTCGTGGCTTTACCCGTCCGCCCGACAATCGATTTTGGGGATGCGGCAGGCCTGGGCAAAGGAAAGCACCAGGCCGCCGCAAACCGTCCGAATGAGTAGCTACACACCCCGGATGAGTAGCTACACACCCAAAAAAATCGCCGCTTTTAAACTTATTTTTTCCTGAAAAACCTCAAAAAAAGTCACTTTTGGAAGCAATGTGCGCCCCAACTCCGAATCGTTTGCATTGCGCACCCTGTAGCACCGCCCGCCAACACGTCAGTTATACATCTGTTAAACAGTGCTTAATAAATTAAATCAATATCATTTTCAAATTATTTACCACTTAAATATCGGTCAAAAAAGCCCGATTTTGAGCAAACGTTTTTTCGCTTTTATGAAGTCCCGTGATTTTTAAAAAAACGCCTTTAAACCTCCTGTAACGCAAGTTTTTGGTAACTTGCAGCCCCAATCTTTAAAAATTTCCCACCATCAACACATTTAAGAAGTTTCCCATGAGACACCCTTATTTAGCGAAGCTCCTGTTTCTGCTATTGTTAGCGGGCTTTGGCTTCCTCCCTTCGGCGGCCTTTGCTCAGTCGACCGGCTCGGTTAGCGGCCGCGTCACCGACAGCAAAAACGAAGGCATTCCCGGTGCTACGGTCCTCATCGAGGGCACTTCACTGGGCAGCTCCTCGAACGTAGACGGCACCTACAGCATTCAGAACGTGCCCGCCGGTCCGCACACGGTTGTGATTTCGTTTGTGGGCTACAACGCTGTTCGCGTTCCCGTGACGGTAGTGGCAGGCCAGAATGCGGACGCATCCGCAGGCTTGAAGGAGAACACCACCCAACTGGCCGAGGCCGTGGTGGTGGGCTACGGCACCCAGCGTCGGCAGGACATCACCGGTGCCGTAACGGCCATTGACTCGAAGCAGTTTGTGCAGGGCCAGGTGACCAACCCCGAGCAGCTGATTCAGGGCAAAGTGGCCGGCGTGAGCATCTCGACGGCTGGCGGTGCGCCGGGCGCGGGCACTACGGTACGTATTCGCGGCAACTCGTCGCTGAATGCCAACAGCGACCCGCTCTACGTAATCGACGGCGTGGCCGTGGACAAAGAAGGCATCAACGGCGCTTCGAACCCGCTGACGCTGATTAACCCGAACGATATCGAAAACGTGACCGTGCTGAAAGATGCTTCGGCAACGGCCATCTACGGCAACCGGGCAGCCGGCGGGGTTATCCTCATCACCACGAAGCGTGGCTTGGTGGGCGAGAAAATCCACGTTGAGTTGAATTCCCAGGCGTCCATCTCGACCGTAGCCCGTCGCTACGACGTGTTCTCGGCCGACGAGTTCCGCGAAGTAGTGAAGGCCAACAGCACCTTGTCGTCGCAGGTTGCGACGCTGGGCACGGCCAACACCGATTGGCAGAAGGAGATTTTCCGGACGGCGAAGGCTTTCGACAACACCGTCAGCCTGCGCGGCGCGGTGGGCAAAGTGCCGTTCCGGGTTTCTTACGGTAACCTCAACCAGCAGGGCCTCGTCATCACCAACAAGCTGGTGCGGAACACAGGCTCGGTGAGCCTCAACCCCACGCTGCTCGACAACCACCTGCGCATTGATATCAACGCCAAGGGTTCCGTGATTGATAACCGCTTTGCTGACTACGGCCAGATTGCCAACGCCGCGTTTTACGACCCGACGCAGCCCGTTACCTCCACCGACCCCATCTACGCCCCCTACGGCGGCTACTACCAGTTCCTGAACGGGGCCAACCCGCTGGGCCAGGCCCCGGGCAACCCCGTAGCGGCGCTCAACTACCGCAACGACATCAGCACGGTGAAGCGCCTCATCGGCAACGTGCAGTTCGACTACAAGATTCACGGCATCGAAGGCCTGCGCGCCAACCTGAACCTGGGCGTGGACCTGGCCCGGAGCCGGGGCAGCATCTCGGTGGCTCCCACCGATTTCGGCACCCACAACAACGACCAGCCCAACGTACCGGGCCTGAACGGCTCCTACGTGCCATCGTCGCAGGACAAGAACATGAAGCTGCTGGAAGCCTACCTGGCGTATGAGCGGCAGTTCGGCGGCACGCGATTCACGATTCAGGCGGGCCACGCCTACCAGTCGTTTGAGAATCAGGGCCTGAACTTCCTGACGACCCGCTCCGACCAGACGACGCTGTTCAAGCCGGGCGAAATCCTGACCTTGCCAGCTTACTACAACAAGTACGTGCTGCTCTCGTTCTTCGGCCGGGCTACGCTGAACGTGAAAGACAAATACCTGCTGACGGCCACGGTGCGGAATGACAACACGTCGCGTTTCACCGCCGGCAACCGCAGCGGCACATTCCCCGCGCTGGGCCTGGCCTGGCGCATCAAGGGCGAGGACTTCCTGAAGGATAACAACAGCATCTCGGAGCTGAAGCTGCGCGTGGGCTACGGCCGCACGGGCCAGCAGGACATTGGCGGCGCTTACGATGCCATTGCCCGCTACCAGATTGGCAGCTCGACCACCCAGTACCCCATTGGGCCGATTGGCACTACGACCGGCATCACCGCCGCGCCGCTGGGCTACAACCAGTTCCTGACCTGGGAAACCACCAACACCTACAACGCCGGCTTGGACCTGGGCTTCCTCGACAACCGCGTTGGCCTGACCGTGGATGTGTACCAGCGCACGGCTACCGACCTGCTGGCCAACGTGGCAGTACCCGCCGGCTCGAACAACAACAACCAGCTGAACCGCAACATCGGCTCGCTGCGCAACCGCGGTGTTGAAGTCGCCTTGAACTACAACGTGATTCGCACCACCGACGTGAACTGGTCGGTGAACCTTAACGGGGCTTATAATGTGAACAAAATCACGGACTTGGGCACGCAGCTGGAAGGCTTTGCCGGCTACCGCTTCGGCAACCCGGGCGTGGGCACCGGCAACTACATCCAAATCAACTCGGTAGGCTACCAGAGCAACTCGTTCTACGTGCGCAAGCAGGTGTACGATGCCAACGGCCAGCCCATCGAAGGCCTGTTCGCCAACAACGGTGCTTACTATCAGTACAAGCAGCCGGCTCCGCTGGTCACGATGGGCTTCACCTCGAACCTGTCGTACCGCAAAGCCAGCCTGGGTGTTACCCTGCGCAGCAACATCGGCAACTACGTGTACAACGCCAACACGGCCAGCGGTGCCAACTTCTCCGGTGCCAACACTTCGACCGGTTTCGTGAGCAACCTGTCGCCGGATGTACTGGTGACGCGCTTCAGCACCAACAAGCCGTTTGACTCGGATTACTACGTGCAGAACGCCTCGTTCCTGCGTTGCGAAAACATCGTTCTGGGCTACAACGTGGGCAAGATATTTGGCGAAACCACGCTCCGCCTGTCGGGCAGCGTGCAGAACGCCTTCCTGGTGACGCGCTACAAAGGCGTTGACCCGGAAATCACCGATGGCATCGACCGGAACTTTTATCCGCGTGCCCGCACCTATACGTTTGGCTTGGCCCTTGGCTTTTAATCCTCCCTTCTCATGAAAAACGTTTTATTTCGGGGGCTAACCACTCTCACCCTGGGCACTGCCCTCGCCAGCCTGAGCGCCTCGTGCACCAAGGACCTGGACCAGAATCCCAAATACGAACTGACGCCTGACCGCCAGTACACCAGCCAGGCCGGCTATTACCAGGTCATGGCGAAGCTCTACGCCGGCTTTGCCGTGTCGGGCCAGGGCGACCCGGACTCCGGCTCGTCCAGCGACATCAGCGGCATCGACGCCGGCACGGGCAACTACCTGCGCCAGTACTGGAGCGCTCAGGAGCTCTCGACCGACGAAGCCGTGGTGGCTTGGAATGACCCGGGCATCCAGGACTGGCACAACATGAACTGGAACGCCAGCAACCTGCTCATCAACGGCCTGTACAACCGACTCTATTACGAGATTTCCATCTGCAACGAGTTCCTGCGGGAGTCGACGGATGAAAAGCTCAGCGCCCGCGGCATCACCGGCGATGCCGCTGCTGCGGTACGTGCTTACCGGGCCGATGCCCGCTTCCTGCGCGCCGTGACTTACTACCACGTAATTGACTTGTTTGGCAACGGGCCGAAAGCCACCGAAACGACGGTAGTAAACACCGGCGACACGCCGCCCTACGCCACCCGCAAGGACCTGTTCAACTTCGTTGAAGCCGAGCTGCTGGACTGCGGCAATACCCTGCCCAAGCCCAAGGCCAACCAGTACGGCCGGGTAGACCAAGCTGCGGCCTGGGGTTTCCTGGCGCGTCTGTACATCAACGCCGAAGTGTATACCGGCGATTTGCCGACGGCAAACACCACGCACGGCAACGGCGTGGCACGCTGGGCCGATGCGGCCAAGTACGCCAAGCAGGCTATTGATGCCGGCTACAACCTGGCCAACACGCCCAACGCCACTGCGTCGGCCTACGGCCGCCTCTTCCTGGCTGACAACAACACCGGGCCGGCTACGCAGGAAATCATCTGGCCGATTATCTACGACGTGAACACCACGCGCAGCTACGGCGGCACCACCTTCCTCATCAACGGCTCGACCAGCCCGACCACGGCTCCGTGGCAGAAGCTGGTGGGCCAGAGCACGGGCTGGGGCGGCCTGCGCGGCACGAGCGCCCTGGTCGACCAGTTCGCCAAAGCCGGCGGCGATACGACCCGCGATTCGCGCGGTCGTTTCTGGATAACTCCTCCCCGCCGGCCTTACCAGCCCAAACTGACCGATACCGCCAAAGTGCGCCAGTACCTGCGCATCACGAACCTGAGCGATTTCACCCGCGGTCCGGGCGTGCTGAAGTTCCGCAACGTTAACTCGGCCGGCGCGGCCCAGGGCGGTGCCCAGAATTTCTCGAGCGTGGATTACCCCATGCTGCGCGCAGCCGACCTGATGCTCATCTACGCCGAAGCAGTAGTGCGCGGCGGCGGCGACCAAACCACTGCCATGACCTACGTGAACAACATCCGCCGGCGTGCCTACGGCGACAACAGCGCCGACGTAAGTTGGGCCACCATCTCGCAACTCACCGGCGGCCAGCCCGAGTTCCTGCTCGACGAGCGCAGCCGGGAGCTGTTCTGGGAAGGCGTGCGCCGCACCGACCTCATCCGCTTCCGCCGCTTTGTGGAGAACACCTACGTGTGGCCCTGGAAGGGTGGCGTGGCCAACGGAACCGGCGTACCAGGCTTCCGCGAGCTGTATCCCCTGCCCACTTCCGATTTGACGGTTAATCCCAACCTGAAGCAAAACGCGGGTTACTAAAACTTTTCGTCCCTGACCTGCTGTTAGCGGGTCAGGGACAAATTCCCACCCCTCACCAGCTTAATCGTTATGACCAAGAATTTATTTACTACAGCCCTGCTGGCCGGCTTGTTGGCAGTGAGTTTTACGTCCTGCAAAAAGGATGAAATCCGCACCACCGCAACCTTCAGCGACGCGCCCAAGCTCAGCAGCAATACGACCAACGCGGGCGTGCTGCTGCGGGCCAACAAAGACAACGATGCCGTTACGTATACTTGGACGCCGTACACGTATACGCTGTCTGACAATACGACGAGCACTTCGCCCGTTATCTACACGCTGCAGATTTCTGCGGATGGCGCTTTTGCCAACCCATACGAGCTGGTAGCCGGCACCGATAAAGCCGCTTCGCTGAAGCTGACCGTTGGCCAGCTCAACGCGGCGCTGATTAACCTGAAAGCCCCGCTCACCAAGGCTTCGACGCTGCAGGTTCGCCTCAAGACCTTCGTGGCCAATAACGAGTCGGCCATCTATTCGAATGCGGTTAGCATCAGCGCCACTCCTTACGACGAGTGCGTAGCGCCGAACTCGGATACCTGGTCCCTCATTGGCCTGGCCGGAGTTGATTGGAGCACCGACGTGCCCCTGAAGTGGAGCTGCTCGGAGAATGCCTACGTTGTGACGATGGCTTTGAACGCTGACGAATTCAAATTCCGCCGCAACAACGACTGGGCCGTGAACCTGGGCGGTGCCGGTAGCGGCGTGACCACCCTGACGGTAGGCGGCACCACGGCTTTGGCCACCGGCAACCCACCGAACCTGAAAATCGGCACTGCCGGCACGTACACCATCAAGCTCAAAGTAACCGGGTCGGGCGCCACGACGGCTGGCACGGTAACGCTTGTTAAATAAGTGAATTCCGGGCAAACCGGTATTTCCTGAATGTCAATTAAGCAAAAAGCCGCTTCCTGTATGGAAGCGGCTTTTTGCTTAATGGGCCAGGGCCAGCATTGCTGTCCAAAACAGGATATCCAGCGTACTGAAAACGCTTTTTCTTAAAATAACTACCCCGCAAACGTTTGTTCAGAGGGGTTTTCCCGCTTTTTTCCGGGATGGTTGCTACTTTCGTTGCCCCTCCCAAACCATACTTTTTACTATGATACTTATTGCCGACGGCGGCTCAACGAAGTGCAGCTGGTGCCAGCTCGACGACGCGCACAACCGCGTGTACTTTAATACGGAGGGCTACAACCCCGATTTCATGGACACGGCGGCCATCGTGGCCTCGCTCAACCAGAACCTACCCAGCACGCTGCCCCGCGAAGAAGTGACCGACGTGCATTTCTACGGCGCGGGCGTGTCGTCGGCGCAAAAGGCAGAGGTGATTGCGGCGGCCCTGCGCCAGGTGTTTCCCAAGACCAAGGCGCATGTGACCGAAGACCTGCTGGCCGCCGCCCGGGCGCTGCTGGGCCACAAGCCCGGCTTCGCGGCCATTCTGGGCACGGGCACCAACTCCTGCCTCTACGACGGCGATAAAATCATCTACAACGTGGATTCGCTGGGCTATTTCCTGGGCGATGAGGGCTCGGGCTCGTACTTCGGCAAGCGGCTGCTGCGCGACTACCTGCGCGGCCTGCTGCCCGACGGCTTGCAGGAGATTTTCAAGGAAACCTACTCGCTGGGCTCGCGCAACGACATTCTGGACCGCCTCTACAACCAGCCGCTGCCCAACCGCTACCTGGCCAATTTTGCCAAGTTTGCCTACGACCACAACAACGTGAGCTACTGCCGCGAAATCGTGCTCGAAGGCTTCGAGACTTTCTTCCAGAACCTGGTGCTGCACTACCCGCGCTTCCAGGAGTACACGTTCAACTGCGTGGGCTCGGTGGGCTACAATTTCCGCGACGTACTGACGCAGGTGGCCAAAACCCACGGCATGGAAGTAGGCAAGATTATCCGCTCCCCTATCGATGATTTGGTAGCGTATCACGACGAGCTGCCGGTACGGTAGAAGTCTGGATTTCTCAACAGCTTCCGCATAAAAAAAGGCCGCTTCCAAATGGAAGCGGCCTTTTTTGTGGCCTTGGATGGACAGCGTTAGTGCTGCACTACGAGGCGGGTAGTTTGCATCAGCTGGCCGGTGCTGAGGCGCACCACATAGATGCCATTGGCCAAATCCTGCACGGGCAGGGTGAGCTCGTGCGAACCAGCGGCCTGCGTGGCGCGGCTGCTGATGGTACGCACGGTAGCGCCGAGCACGTTGTGGACGGTAACGGTAACGGCGGCCGGCGTAGCCAGCTCATACTGCAGGCTGGCGGTGCTGCTGGTGGGGTTAGGCACGGCCACGAGGCGCAGGGCCTCGGTGCGGCGGGCGGTGGTGCCCAGCAGGGTGGCCTTCTTGAGGCGGCGCGTGGTGTAGACGGCGTAGGCCCCGGGAGCCAGCGTGATGAGGGCGTTGGCGTTGGTTACGGTAATGCTGTCGCCGGAGAGGTAGTTGTACCACTTGCCGGTGCGCTGGAAGGCGGGGTCAATGGTGGTGGTGGTCACGTCGAAGTTGCCGATAACGGTGATGTTCTGGGTGGCGTTGCTCACGTGGATGGACTTGCCGGCACCGGCCAGCTGCTGGGTGTAGCTGGTGGGGTTGGCAAAGGCGGGCTCCTGCTTTTTGAGGGCAAGGAGGGCGCGCTGCACTTCGTAGAGCTGGCGGCGGTTGGCATCCTGGTAGTAGCTCCACACGGGTAGCTTGGCGCTCAGCTTGCACTGGTCGTTGCCGTAGGGCGTGGGCACGGTACCGTTCGAGCAGGTGAAGATGGACTTGTCGTAGCCGAGCTCACCGAACTGCCACAGCATTTTGGGGCCGGGCACGGTGAAGAAGAAAGCCGAGGCCAGTTCGATGCGGGCCAGAGCGGTGTTGAGGTCGCGGGTGCTGTAGGTGCCCGAGGAGTTGCCGAAGGTGAGGTTTTTGTACATCAGGCGCTCCTCATCGTGGCTTTCCATGTAGGTCACCAGGTTGGGGCTATTCCAGCCGCGGCCGCCCTGGGCGGTGCTGCCGTAGTAGCCGTAGCTGAAGTTGGAGTTGGGCAGGTAGCCCATGGTGGCCTCGTTGTAATTATTCACGGCGTTGCCCCATATCATGAAGCCGGCATCGGCCAGGGTTTTGGCTTCGCGGTTTTCGGGGAAGTGCTCCAGAATGGGGTACAGGTTCGGGTCAACACCAATCATGTGCTGGTAGTAATCCAGCCAGATGTTGATACGGCTCTGGTCGTAGTTGCCGTAGGTGTTGCCGTTGCTGGTCTGCTGCGTGAAGCCGCCGGCCAGGTCAAAGCGGTAGCCATCAATGTGATACTCCTGCAGCCAGAACGACATCACTTGCTTCGAGAAGTATTTGGTGAGGGCGCTTTCGTGGTTGAAGTCGTTGTAGACACTATAAGGATGCGGGGCCGTCACGTTGAACCAGGGGTTGTCGGCCGACGGGCCGGCCGTGCTGCCGTAGAGCTGCACCATCGGGCTCTGGCCGGTGGCGTGGTTGAGCACCATGTCCATAATCACGGCGATACCGCGACGGTGACATTCGTCGACAAACTGCTTGAAAGCCTGCTTGGTGCCGTAGTATTTATCGGGCGCGAAGAAGAAATCGGGGCTGTAGCCCCAGTTGTCGTTGCCGTCGAACTCGTTGATGGGCATCAGCTCAATGGCGTTCACGCCGAGGCGCGAGAGGTATTTCAGGGTGTCGCGCACGGTCTGGTAATCGTGGAAGGCCGTGAAGTCGCGCATCAGGAGCTCGTACACCACCAGGTTGGTGCGGCTGGGGCGCTGGAAGTTGGTGGTCGTCCACACGTAAGGCGTCTGGTTGGTTTGCAGCACCGACACGATGCCCGTGGTGAGGCCCGTGGGGTAAGCCTTCAGGTTGGGGTAGGTCCGTGCGGGGATGTACTGGTCGTCGTTCGGGTCCAGGATTTTCTCGCAGTAAGGGTCGGCCACGCGCAGGTTGCCGTCCACGAGGTACTGGTAGGCGTATTCGCGGCCGGGCGTGAGGCCGTTGATTTGCACCCACCAGCGGCTGCCATCGGGCGTTTTGTTCATGTAGCCGGCGTTGGTGGTCTGCCAGTTGTTGAACTCGCCAATGGCATAGGCAAACTGCTTGCTCGGGGCCGTCAGATTAAGGATAACCGACGTGCCGCCGTTCAGATACGTGACACCGTCCTTAGCCCCGGCGGGCAGCGCAGCCACGGTTACGGTGGGGCGCACCACGAAAATCAGCGAATCGACGCCCTGGCTGGCCCCGCTGGTGGCGGTGAAGCGCACCACGTTGCGGCCGCTGGCGGCTGTCACGGTGGTGGTGAGGGTGGTGGCGCTGGCCTGGCTGGCCACCTGCGTGCCGTTGAGGCTAAAGGCCAGATTGGCGGTGGCCGAGGCCGTGCCCGTCACGCTGATTTGCGCGCCCAGGTTCACGAACAACGGGTTGCCGCTGGCGTTGGGCGTGGGGCTGGTGATGCGGGCCGACAGGGCGGCCGAGGCGGCATCCACGAAAATGTCGCCGCCGCCCGTAGCCCGACCCACCACGGAGCCGTCGGCATTCTTGAAAATCATGCCCAGACGCTGCAGCGTTTCGGCGGCCGGAATGGGGTAATAAGTGCGCGGCGTGAAGGTGATGGTGTAGATGTTGGGGTTGCTGGCGCTGCGCGTCATCAGCGCGGTGGGGTCGGCCACGCCGAAGCTGGAGCTGTGCACGTTGCGCCAGTTGGTGTTGGTGGTGCTCAGGTTGGTCACGGTACCGGTCCAGATGTAGACGTTGCCGGTGAAGTTATTCAGCGCTCCGTTGCCCTGAGTGGCGTCGTAGGTGATGGTAACGGGCGTGGTGTCGGTGAAGAACACCGGCGAGGTGGTGACCTGGGCCTGGGCGGTCCAGGCCACGAGGGTTAACAGCAGGGCTGTCAGGCGTCGAAATGTTTGCATTGGGAATTTTTAGGATGCGAAATGATTAGGAGTGACTACGGGAATTGAGATTGGTGGGCTAAGCTGGACGCTTGTCGAAACGTTTGCCACGGCTGTAATTAATTGTTTTTGTTGGCAAACCAAGTCGCAAGATACGCTATGGGTGTCAGCAGCCCGCTTTATGGGGCGTACCTTTGGGCACTATTTATGGCCCGTATGGCGCTTGTCTCATTATTTTTGGATTTGATTGGGCGCAGACGGTTGGCCAGGCTGGCGGTGGGTTGTGGGCTGGCTTTGCCGCTACCCAGCCACGCCCAGGTTCCGCTTCGTACCGACAGCGCGGCCGCCCCACAGGTTCCCACGGTTCGTACTTCCTCACTCAGTAGTTTTCCGGTCGATTCAGTGGCGCTGCGCAAGCGCCGCCTGCGCCTGCTGGTGGGCGGCTCGGTGCTGGGCTACGGTGCGGTGTATGCCGGCCTGGCCACTTCCTGGTACACCGGCGAGCGGGTGCCGCTGCACTGGTTCAACGACCTGCCCGAGTGGCAGCAGCTCGACAAGTGCGGCCACTTCTGGGGCGCGTTTCAGGAAAGCCGGGGGGCCGTCGATATGCTGCGTTGGGCCGGCCTGAGCGAGAAAAAAGCCATTTGGTACGGCTCATTCGTAGGGTTTGCCCTGCAAAGCCCCATCGAGTACTTCGATGGCCAGGACCCCGAATACGGTGCCTCGGCCACCGATTTGGCGGCCAATTTCCTGGGCTCGGCGGGGTTGCTGGCCCAGCAGCTGGCCTGGCACGATGTGCGCATCATGCCCAAATGGTCATTTCACCTCACCAGCTACGCCAAAATGCGGCCCAACGTGCTGGGCAGCAACGTGCCCGAACGCCTGCTGAAAGACTACAACGGCCAAACCTACTGGCTCTGCGCCGACGTGGGCGCGTTCCTGAAGCCCGGCAACCGCTGGCCGCGCTGGCTGCAACCGGCCTTCGGCTACGGCGGCCAGGACATGGTGTACAACGACGACGGCACCAATGCCGCCAAAGGCCTGAACCCCTACCGCCAGTTTTATCTATCGCTCGACGTGGATTTGCGCCGCATTCCCACCCGCAGCGTCCTGCTGAAGCGCGTGTTTTACACGCTCAGCATTTTTCATTTGCCGGCCCCGGCGCTGGAGTACAACCCACGCAACGGTTTCGGCTTCCACGGGCTCTATATGTAAGGCCAGGCGAGGTCCGAAAACGGAATATCCATCCGCGCTGCCCATCTACCCGTACTTTTGACGAACCCACCCCGTCCCAGCCGCTGTTCCTGCCATTCAAGCAACCGCGCCGGCCGGTGTAAATCTGTGATATTATGAACGTAGGAGATAGAGTCCGGCTTTTGACCGGCACCGAAGAAGGAATTGTTACCCGCCTGCTCGACAGTGAGTTGGTGGAAGTGGCCATTGACAACGACTTCACCATTCCCGTGCTCCGGCGCGAGGTGGTGATAGTGGCCCAGGAAGAAGGCAAGAACTTCGACCGCGCCGCCCCCGACTACGGCCCCGGCCAGACGCCCGGCAAAAACGCCAACGCCAGCAAGAAGGACAACAGCAAGCGCGCTTCGGCGCCCGCCGCGCCTAAGCCGGTGCAGCCCTCGCTACAAGAAGCCCTGGCCGCCGTGGCATCCAGCGGCGCAGGCGTGGCCAAGCCGGCCGGCAGCAACGGGCCGGGAGCCGGCACCAAGCAGCCAGCCGCCGCCAAAGGACTATTTCTGGCCCTGGTGCATCAGTCGCCGGAGTTGCTGGGCGTCACGCTCATCAACAACACCGAAGCCGACGTGCTCTTTACCTACGGCGAGGAAACCGCCGCCCGCCCCTACCGCGCCCTGGCCGCCGACAAGCTCGGCCCCAAAACCAGCACCAAGCCTCTCTCCTTCCTGCACATGAAGGACTTTGAGGCCTGGCCCGCCGTGGTGTTCCAGCTGCTGCCCACCAAGCTCAATGGCGATGCCGCCTACGAGCTGCTCACCAAGCGGCAGGCCTTCAAGGCCAGCACGTTCTACGGCAGCCAGCGGCCCGCGCCGGTGATTGGCAAGGATGCCTACCTCTTCCAATTGGATGAGAAGGCGGCTGCTGCCATCGCGCCCGAGAAGCTGGCCGAGGAAGCCCCCGCTCCTGCCCCCGCCGCCCCGGCCAAACCCGCCGGCGTGGATGCTGCCGCCCTCAAAGCTCAGCTCAGCGGAGATGCGCCCGCTAAGCCCGCCGCCGTGGTAGCCGCCGCTGCGCCAGCCAAACCGGCCGGCCCCATCGTGGCCCCGCCCCACGAGCTTGACCTGCACCTCGAAGCCCTGCGCCCCGACAACAAGGAGGAGCTGAGCAACACCGCCATCCTGCGCCTCCAGCTCGATGCGTTTGAGGATGCACTGAGCCGTGCCCTGGCCACCAACATGCACGAAATCGTGTTCATCCACGGCATGGGCAACGGGGTGCTGCGCAAGGAAATTCACCGCCAGCTGAGCCGCAACAAGGACATCAAGTTCTTCGAAGATGCCCGCAAGGAGAAGTTCGGCTTCGGGGCTACGCTGGTGCGGCTGAAGTAATACTTCGCAGCACGGCGGCCACCCGCACGGCACCCTTCACCGACAAAAAGCACCCATCTGGCCCCGGCGGCCGGGTGGGTGCTTTTTTTCATCCATTAGCCATCAGCGGGCCTGTACTTTTGTAGTCCTTAAAATCGCCCTATTCATTACGGAATAATTTAATGACGAAAAAGCACCCTTAGCTCCAGCGCGGTGACCTCGGCCAGCAACGGCCTGACGAAATCCGGGTCGAATGTTGTGCTCGGCGGCACCCTCACGCAGGCTACCACAATTGCCACGGGCGATAACAACTTGGCCATTACGGGCACGGGCAGCGTGGGCATCGGCACCAGCAGCGCGCCCACCAGCACGCTGCAAGTGGCCGGCACCGTGGCCGTGGGCGTGGTCAACGGCCTGGCCGGCAGCGGGGCCGGCACCCCGCTGGGCAACGCGGGCTACGTGGGCCTCTCGCCCGTCAACGGGGCCGACTTCTACCGCCTGCCCGATGCCACCTCCTGCCCCGGCCGCATTTATTACGTGCGCAACAACAGCACCAGCAACATTGCTTACCTGAGCACATCGGGCGGGGCCATTTTCGAGGGTGGAACCACGGCCGCTGCCGGCCTGCCCTATTTCATGCAAACCAGCGGCCTCACCAAAACCATCACCGCCATCTCCGACGGCACGAACTGGACCCTGCTTAAGAACGGCAACTAGCCCACGGCGCCGGCCTCAGCGGCCCGCATTGCCCCCATCGCCCCCGACCATCTGGCCGGGGGCTTTTTTGTGGCCGGCTTTCTCGAAAAACCACACGTTCATGCGATACCGCCGCATGGGAATGCGCCGGACCTTTGTACCATGCAATTCCCCCTGGCCCTGGCCATCATCGAAGACCAGGCCGCCATCCGCGAGACCCTGCACGACTACCTCTGCGCCCAGCCCGAGTTCCGCTGCGTGCTCATCGTGGACTCGGTGGAGGCGTTTTTGCGGGAGTTGCCCACGGCCGCGGCGTCGCCTCAGCTCATCCTCTCCGACATCGGCCTGCCCGGCCTCACCGGCATCGAGGGCATTCCGCTCATTCAGGCGCGGCTGCCCGAGGCCCAGGTGCTCATGCTGAGCGTGTACGCCGATGCCGAGCGCGTGTTTGAAGCGCTGCGGGCCGGGGCGGTGGGCTACCTGCTCAAGCACACGCCCCTGGCCCAGCTCAAGGAGCACCTGCTTCAGGTGGCGGCCGGCGGCTCGCCCATGAGCCCCGGCGTGGCCCGCTTCGTGGTGCAGGCCTTTCAGCAGCAGCTGGTGGCCCCGGCGGCGGCCCTGCCCCTGGAGAAGCTGCTGGCCGAGCCCCTCACGGCGCGCGAGTTGGAGGTGGTGCACGGCATCGAGGACGGGCTGAGCTACAAGCTCATCGCCGAGCGCCACTTCGTGAGCATCGACACTGTGCGCAGCCACATCCGCAACGTGTACCGCAAGCTCCAGGTGAACTCCAAAGCCGAGCTGCTGGCCCAGACGCTGAAGCGCCAGCGCGGCTAAGCCCCCGCCCAAAACCACATGTTCATGCGATACCGCCGTGTTGCCGGGGGCCAGACCTTTGCGGGAAATACCCTTGTCGTTTCTATTACCGGGGGCCCCGCGGCCCAGCGCCTTACTCCGGGAGCCGGCGCGCTCCCTGCCTGCATGATTCACCCCTACGCTTTGGCCGCCCGCGCGGCCCACCAACTCCTGCGCCGCGCCCTGGCGTACTGCCTGCTGCTGCTGGTCCTGCTGCTGGCCGTAGCGGGGGTGGCCCAGGCCCAGACCGCCACCACCTATTCCTATACGGGTGGCACGGACAGCTACGTGGTGCCGGCCGGGGTGACGCAGCTGACGGTAGTGGCCACGGGTGCAAACAATGGGGCCGTTGTGCAGGCCACGGTGGCGGTAATCCCCGGCGAAACCCTGACCGTGGTGGTAGGCGGGGGCGGCAGCAGTGCCTTTTTTGGCCCCGGCGGTGGCAGCAGTGGCCCCTCTGTTCTGGTGGGCTATAATGGCGGCGGCAATAGCGGCTTCTACAACCTCAGTTCGGGCACCTCCATCAGCGTTGGTGGGGGGGCTACCGACCTGCGGCGCAATGGCGCCCGAACCAACGACTACCTGGCCAGCCGCAATGCGCTGTTGGTGGCGGGTGGCGGCGGCAGCGGATGCGCTACCGACCGCGGCGACTACTACGCAGGAGGCAGCGGGGGCACCCCAACCGGAGGGGACGGGAGCGGTGCTGGCGTTGGCGGCGGAGCTTCGCAGGCGGGGGTCGGCAGCTCGGCGGGCGGGGCGGCCAGCAACAACGTGGGCGGCACGGGCACTAACTACGGCGGCAGCGGCGGCGGCGGCTACTACGGCGGGGGCAGTGGCACGAGTAGCGGCAGCGGCCGCTCCTTTATTGCCGGCGGCGGTGGCGGCGGCTCGTCGTGGATAGCGACGGGCAGCACGGGCACTTTCGGCCTGAGCACCGACTACGACGGGAGCATGACCATTACGCCCATCATCACGGCCACCCCGGCCCTCACCGCGCCGGCCAACGGCAGCACCGTGGCCACCGCCACGCCTACTTACAGCGGCACGGCCACGGCTGGCAGCACGGTGCGTCTGTATGTGGACGGCAGTAGCACGGCCCTCACCACCACGGCCACCAGCGGCGGCACCTTTTCCGTCGTCCAGCCCACGGCCCTGGGCCAGGGCAGCCACTCGGTGTACGCCACGGCCCAGAGCAGCGGCGTGCCCGTGAGTGCCCGCTCGGCCACGGTCACCTTCACGGTCGATACCGTGGCACCCACGGCCACGCTCAGCACCACGGCCAGCAATCCCACGGCAACCTCGCCCATTCCCTTCACCGTCACGTTCTCGGAACCTGTGACGGGCTTTGGGGCCGGCGGCCTCGTGGTGAGCAACGGCACCCTGACGGGCGGCACCGTGAGCGGCACCAGCGGCGGCACTACCTATACCTTCACCGTCACCCCTTCCGGCAACGGCGTGGTGGTGGGCGTGAGCGTGCGGGCCGGCGCGGCCCAGGACGCGGCCGGCAACGGCAACCCCGCCAGCGGCACCACCAGCGTCACCTACTCCGTGACGCCCACCATTTCCGGCTTCTCGCCCCCGAGCGGCCCCATCGGCCAAACCGTAACCGTGACGGGCACCAACCTGACCGGGGCCACGGCCGTGACGGTGAACGGCACGGCCGGCACCATCACGGGTACGCCCACCACGGGCAGCCTCACCTTCACGGTGGGCGCGGGCAGCACCACGGGCCTCATCCGGGTGACGACGCCGGGCGGCACGGCCACCAGCAGCACCAGCTTCGCGGTGGTGCCCGCGCCCACCATCAGCGGCTTTTCACCCCCGGGCGGGCCGGTGGGCCAGACCGTTACCATCACGGGCACCAACTTCACTGGGGCCACGGGCGTGACCTTGAACGGCGCGGCCATCCCGGGCTTTACCGTCGTCAACAGCACCACCGTCACCTTCGTGGTGCCGGCGGGCAGCAGCTCCGGCCTCATCGCCGTCACTACGCCGGGCGGCACGGCTACCAGCAGCGGCGCCTTCACGTTTATTCCGCCGCCCACCATCAGCGGCTTTTCGCCGGGCAGCGCCAACACGGGCCGCACCGTCACCGTGACGGGCATCAACTTCAACGGGGCCACGGCCCTGACCCTGAACGGCGTCGCCATCACCGGCTTTACCGTGGTCAACGGCACCACCATCACCTTTGCCGTGCCCGCCGGGGCCACGTCCGGTCCCATCGGCGTGACCACGCCGGGCGGCACGGCCACCAGCAGCGGCTCGCTCACCATCGACAACACCGCGCCCACGGCTACGCTCAGCACGACGGCCGGCGGCAGCACCGGCGTGTCGCCCATTCCCTTCACCGTCACGTTCTCGGAAGGCGTGACGGGCCTGGCGGCCGGCGGCCTTGTGGTGAGCAACGGCACCCTGACGGGCGGCACCGTGAGCGGCACCAGCGGCGGTACCACCTACACCTTCACCGTCACGCCCACCGGCAGCGGCAGCGTGGTAACGGTGCGCGTGGCGGCCGGCGCGGCCCAGGATGCGGCCAGCAACGCCAGCCTGGCCAGCAACACCGTGAGCGTGACCTACAACGGACCGCCGCCGGGGGCCGAAATCGTGAACACCGGCACCCTGCTCACGGTGCAGGCCGGGGGCATTCTCTACGTGGGCCCCGGCGGGCTGGGCAACCAGGCCGGCACCCTCACCAACGGCGGCACCCTGCGCGTGGACGGCCCCCTGACCAACCCCGGCACCCTCGACCTGGGCGCGGGCACGCTGGAAGTGAAGGGCGACCTGAACAACGCCGGCACCGTGACGCCCGGCACCAGCGCCGTCACCTTTTCCGGGGCGGCCGACCAGCTGCTAACCCCCGGCGGGGCCAGCCTCTACCGCGTGGTGGTGAACAAGGCCACGGCCGGGGCCAACACCCTGCGCCTGGCCGGCAACCTCACGGTGACCAACAACCTGAACCTGCTCAGCGGCCTGGTGAACACCAAAAACGGCACTGTCGTCAGTACCTTGTCCCTGCCCAACGGGGCCACCCTCAGCGGCGAGGCCAGTGGGCGCTACGTGCTGGGCAGCTTGCAAGTCACCCGCAGCGCCGTGAGCGGCGCGGCCGTGGATTTTGGCCACGGGGCCGTGCTCAACCCCACCACCAACAACCTGGGCACGGTGGCCATCACCCGCACGGCCGGCCTGCTGACGGACGACGTGAGCCGGGGCGTGAACTTCACCAACACCGCCTATAAGGGCATCGACCGCATCTATACCGTCAGCCCGGCTACGCAGCCCGCTGCCAACGCCCCTGTGCAGCTCACCCTGAGCTGGCTGCCGGATAACGACAACGGCATCACGAACTTTACCCAGGCCCGCGTGTGGCAGCAAAGCGCCTCCGGCCAGCCCTGGGCCGTGCGCAGCCCCGTGGCCAACGCCAGCAGCCGCAGCATCAGCATGAGCCCCACCTCGCTCAGCCGCTTCACGGTGAGCAACGCCGCCAACCCGCTGCCCGTCACCCTCGTCGATTTCACAGCGCTGGCCGACGGCCCGGCGGCCGTGCGCCTGCGCTGGACCACCGCCTCGGAGCTGAACAACGCCGGCTTCACGGTGGAGCGTAGCCCCGACGGCACCGCCTTCGAGGCCATCGGCACGGTGGCCGGGGCGGGCACCAGCGCCACCCGCCACGACTACGCCCTGCTCGACGCCAAGCTGCCCGGCGGCGCGACCCTGCTCTACTACCGCCTGCGCCAGACCGACCAGAGCGGCGAGTTCAGCTACTCGCCCGTGCGCACGGTTCAACTCACCAGTTCACCAACTCACCAATTTGCCGTGTTCCCCACGCGGGTGGCGGCGGGACAGGCCGCTACCTACCGCTACATCGGCCCGGCCGAAGCCGGCACCCTCGACATCCTCAGCGTGCTGGGGCAGGTGCTGGGCACCGTAGCCCTCGACGGCCGCCCCACCGGCGCGGTGCCGCTGCCGGGCCTGGCCACCGGGGTCTATTTCCTGCGCTACACCGGCCCCGCCGGCCGCTTCACCAGCCGCCTGGTGGTGGAATAGTCCACCGGCCGCATTCACTTCTTCAATCTTAACCGCTCCGTGCTTCCTGTTTTCCTCATGCAATACTCTCCTCTCTCCCGGCGCGCCCTGTTGCTCGCCCTCTTCGCCACCGTCCCCTTCGCGGCCCGCGCCCAGCACATCGGCGTGGGCACCCTCACGCCCACCGAACGGCTGGACGTGGTGGGCGGCAACCTCAAAATCAGCACCGCCGGCAACGGGCTGATTTTCCCCGACGGCACCACCCAAACCACGGCCGCCAGCGGCACCGGCACCGGCAGCTTTATCCTCAACAACCCCGCCAGCCAGCAAGCGGGCAGCTTCAACCTAAACGGCGCGGGCACGGTAGGTGGCAACCTGCAGGCCGGCACCAACCTGATTGTGGACGCGGCCGGGGCCAACACCGGCACCACGGCCAACATCCTGCATTTTGGGGCTGCCGGCACCATCAGCGGCGAGGGCATCGGCAGCAAGCGCAACGCCGGTGGCAACCAGTACGGGCTGGATTTCTACACCACCTCGGCCGCCCGCTTGAGCATCACGCAGGCCGGCAACGTGGGCATTGGCACCAGCGCCCCCGGCCAGGCGCTGGAAGTCAACGGCAACGTGCTCATTCCCCTGACCAACGACTACCTCTTGCGCGACACCAACCACGGCCTGGGTTACTACGGAAGCGGCAAGCTTTGGAACGGCCTGAACGTTAATGGCCCGGCCCTCTACGGCTACGCCGGCGGGGTGCTGGGCACCAACCAGGGCGGCACGCGCACCACGGCCCTGACCTGGAACAGCGTTGGCAACGTGGGCATCGGCACCAGCACCCCGGCTTTCCCCCTTGACGTGCAAACCACGGCCACCACGGGTGCCTACAGCTTCGGTTACCTGAACGGCAGCGGCCAAACGGGCTCTGGCAGCATTGGTGCCAACGGGACGGGCATCAGCATTCGCGCCACCGGGCGCATCCTTTCCAGCGAGTTCAACGCCGTCTCGGACCGCCGCCTCAAAACCGTGGTGGGCCTGAGCGACCGCACGGCCGACCTGGCCCTGCTCAATAAGCTGCGCATCACCGATTACACCATGCGCGACAAGGTGCAGTTCGGCAACCGGGCCTTCAAAAAGGTGATTGCCCAGGAGGTGGAGGCCGTCTTCCCACAGGCCGTGCACCAGCAAACGGGCTTCCTGCCCGACGTGTACGCCCTGGCTACCGCCGTGCAGGCCCTGCCCGGCGACTCGCTCGTGGCCCTGACCCTGCCCGCCGCCGGCCTGCCCACGGCCGCCGCCGCCGGCCAGCGCCTCAGGCTGATGGGCCAAACCGGCGACGTGCTGGCCGCCCTGGCCCGCCCCGCCGCCGCCGGCACCCGCACCCTGGTGCTGCGCCGCGCCCGGGCTCTGGCCGGCACCCAGGTCTTCGTCTTCGGCCTGGAGCACCCCGACGTGCGCTCGGTAGACTACGAGGCCCTGAGCATGCTCAACGTGAGCGCCACCCAAGAGCTGGCCCGCAAAGTGGAAGCCTTGGAAAAGCAGAACACCGCCCTGGCCGCCAAAGCTGCGGCCTTCGAAGGCCGGGCCGCCCAGGCCGACGCCGACCACGCCTCGCTGGTTAGCCTACAAGAGCAGATGGCCCGCCTGCTGGGCGAAACGCCCCCCGCCACCGCTCAGGCCCGCAAGTAGCGGCGCGCGCCCCTGGCCGCTGCAAAAGTCCCCAGCGGCGCGGTAGTGAAGGGGTTCGATGCCCTGGACCGCCCCGTGCTTACCGCCACGGCCGATGCCGCCGGTACCGCCGCCCTGGCCCTGCCCGCCGGGCTCCCGGCCGGGGTGTACGTGGTGCGCACCGGCAGCAAGGCCCTGCGCCTCACGCTGGAGTAAGGTCCCTTCCTACTATCGTCCGCCGCTTGCATGTCGGCCGGGGTAGTTTTTGAAAGCCTCTGGCCATTGGCCGGAGGTTTTTTTGTGGGCAATGATGATGGGGTGGCGATGGGTAGCAGCTTTGGCAACAGGGAGCTGCTGGCGGAAGCCTTCCCCGCCGGGCGCGGGGACTCCCCCGCCCGGCGCGGGGATTCCCCCAGTGAGCGCGGGGACTCCCCCGGTGGGCACGGGGGCTCCCCCGCCGGATGCGGGGACTCCCCCGCCGGATGCGGGGACTCCCCCGGTGAGCGCGGGGAAGCCCCCGGTGAGCGCGAGGGGGTCCTCGCCGGGAATGAGGGGTACGTCCCCGATAAGAGCAGGGCTGCCCCGGGAGGCGTTGGTGGGGCTTTGCTGGTGGGCGAGGTCAGCAGGTATTCGGAGGGAGTTGCTAAAGCCGGGGTGGTAGCGCTAGAAACCAGGTAGAAGTACGTGGTTTCAAAATCAGGTATTTATACGCTATTCAGTGGCTACCCCTGCGTCTACTTTTGATTCATCCTTCGGGTAATAACCCATCCCTCCACATTTTATTTCTACAAGATGACCAATGACTGGTACCCCCGCCGCGAAGCTGAGCGCCGGATTTTTCTCCAAAACTTCGTCGATACCATCGAAAATGCCACCGAACTCATGGGCTTGCCCAAAGACACTTTCAAAGTAGCCGCCGGGGCGGCCCAGGCGGAGCTGGACCTGTTCGGCGTGCGCGATACGGCCCAGAAGGTTTTCGACACGGCCCAGGGCAAGTTGGTGAAGCAGGAGGAGCTGACTTCGGCGGCCGTGCGGGCCGGCGTGAAGCAAATCAAAAACACCATGAACGTTTCGTCGGAAGTGCTCGACCTGCTGGAATTGAACACCAGCTCCGACAAGCCCACCGAGCGCATTGCGGCCGATGCGCCCGTGCTCAAGGTGAAGATGGACGGCATCCACCCCAACATCGGGGGCGTGAAAAACGGCTTTGATGCCTTGCAAATCTGGTGCTGCCGTACCGGCGAGAAGGAGTTTACGCTGCTGGCCACCGTCACGCACCTGCCCTACTTCGACAACCGCCCCAACGTGGACCCCGCCGTGGCCGAGCAGCGCGACTACTTCGCCTACTACCTGAAGAAAAACGTGGTGGTAGGGAACAAGAGCGCCACCTACATGTTGCTGGTGCCCGGCGGCAGCCACGTGTAGGCCGGGTTTTAGCCGCCACTGGCCGACTAAAACCCGCCGTTCGCCCGTATCAGACGTTTTGGACAGGCCCGCGCAGTGGTTGCGCGGGCCTGTGTTTCGTTATTGGGGGTTGGGCTGCCGGGGCGGGGCGGGCGCCTGTCCGCCGATGCCTGCTCCCGGGGGAGCAACACCGGCGGCGGGTGGGTGCCCGCCCCGCCCCGGCAGCTCCCGTCCTTCAGTAGTGCTTACCTTGTCTTCCTTGATTAAAACGCTTACTTCCACCGGCCCGGGATTTCGGCTTATCTGTCTCGGGCTGCTGCTGCTGGGCCTGCTGCCGGGCAGTGGCCCTGCCCGGGCACAGGGGCCGCCCCTGCCGCTGGCCCGCCTGCGCGTGGTGCGCGACAGCTTGAGCCACCTGCTGGCTCGCGACACCCGCCCCGATACGCAGCGCGTGAGCCGCCTCAACACCCTGGCCTTCGCCCTGCGCATGAACGCGGCCGACGAGTCGCTGGCCCTCACGCGGCAGGCGCTGCGGCTGGCTCGGCAGCTGGATTTTGCGCGGGGCCTGCTGGAGGCCGAGTTCAATCTGAGCTACTACCTGCGCGCGCACAGCCAGTACGACTCGGCCATTTACTACGCCCGGCTGGCGCTGCCGCTGGCGGTGCGCACCGGCAACCGCTACACCCAGACGCGGGTGAACTACAACCTGGCCCGCATCTACCAGGAGCAGGGCAACTACGCCGCCGCCCTAGGCCCCAGCCTGGACGGGCTGGCCCTGGCCCGCGCCATGGGCAGCCCCCGGGTGCTGCTGTTTCAGCTGGTGATGGCGGCCCGCATCGAGCTTGCCCTGGACGAGTACGCTACCGCCCGGGCCTACATGAACGAGGCCCGCCCACTGGCCGGGCCGGCCCACGATTTGATGTCCACCGGCTACCTCTCCCAGGTAGCCGGCGACCTCAGCCGCCAGCAGCAGCAGTGGCGCGCCGCCCGCGACCACTATGCCCAGGCCCTGGCCAGCTACGCGGTGGTGACCAACAAACCCGGCCTGATAGACATGCAGCTCAGCATGGCCGAGATGGCCGAGCGCCTGGCCGACTACCCGGTGGCCCGCCGCGCCGGCCGGGAGCTGCTGCGCCAGGCCCACGCTGCCGGCCGCCCCGAGCACGAGGCCCGGGCCGCCCTGCTCCTGGCCCGCGCCTGGCTACCTGCCCGCCCCGACAGCGCCGTTTATTACGCCACGCGGGCCTTGGCTACCGCCCGGCCGCGCCACCTGCGCCCGCAGGCCCGCGACGCGGCCCAGGTGCTGGCCGAGGCCAGCGACCGCCTCGGCCGCGGCCACGCCGCCTACCAGTATCAGGCCCTGGCCGGGGCCTACGCCGACAGCATCGGGGGCGAGGACAATGGCCGCCGGCTGGCGGCCGCGCAGGGCCGCGCCGCCCGCTCGCGCTCCGGTATTGAGCTGAACGTGGTGCGCCAGCGCGAGCGCCTGCTGCGGCAGCGGCAGGAGCTGGAGCGCCTGCGCACCCAGCGCCAGCTGGCGGGCATCGGGGCGCTGGTGCTGGGGGCGTTGGTGCTGGCGGGCGGGCTGTTCTGGCGCTACCGCCGCCGGCAGCAGCGCCGCCAGTCCACCCGCGACGCGGCCTTGCGCCAGCGCCTGGCCGCCGACCTGCACGACGACGTGGGGGCGCTGCTCACCCAAATCAGCCTGCAAAGCGACCTGCTCCGTGAAGCCCCCGCCCCGCCCGAAGCCACCCTGGCCCGCCTCAACCGCCTGAGCGACACCAGCCGCCGCGCCGCCCGCCAGATGGCCGACGTGGTGTGGGGCTTGCACACCTCCTCCGCCCAATTGCCCGAGGTGCTGGCCCACATGCGCGACCACGCTCACGAGGTATTGGCCGATGCCGACCTGGCCGTGGACTTTGCCGTGAGCCCCGCCGCCGCCGCCCTGCACCCCGGCGTGGCCGTGTGCCAGAACCTCTACCTTATCTACAAGGAAGCGCTGCACAACGTGGTAAAGCACGCCCCTCGCGCCACCCGCGTTACCGTGCGGCTCACCGAAGACGCCGGCCGGCTCTGCCTCTCCGTGCGCGACGACGCCCCCGGCCCCGCCCCCATCGCCCGCCCCGGCGGCCACGGCCTGGCCAACATGCGCCAGCGTGCCGAGGCCGTGGGCGGGGCGCTGAACGTCGTGGCGGAGGCTACGGGGTTTGACGTGGTGGCGTGTTTGCCGGGATAGGTGGGCAGCGTATGACTTGAAATGAGCTGCAAGCCTCGGTAAGCCCCAGCGGGGCGACATATCGGTAGCAAAACCAGCTGAAGAAAACCCCAAAGCCCCGGCGGGGCGACACTCATTGAACGAGTGCCGCCCCGCCGGGGCTTTGGCGATGTAATTATTACGGTCTTACTACCGACATGTCGCCCCGCTGGGCCTGCTGTTTGGTTGGCTGCGGCTGTAACTGATTAACATTGCGTTTCGATTTCCTTTCTTCATTCCCCCTTTCCCATGTACGACCTCATCGGCGACATCCACGGCCATGCTACCGAGCTGCGCCAGCTACTCCAGCAGCTTGATTATCTTCCTGACGATGCCGGCGTGTACCGCCACGCCGGCGGCCGGCAGGTCATTTTCGTGGGGGACTTTATTGACCGGGGGCCGGCCATCCGCGAGACGCTGCAAATCGTGCGCGGCATGGTGGACGGCGGCGCGGCCCTCGCCGTGATGGGCAACCACGAGTACAACGCGCTTGCCTTCTGGAGCTTTTACCCCGGCGGCGGGCACGTACGGCCCCACCTCCCGAACCACATTCTCCAGCACATCGAAACCATTAAGGAATTCCGCAGCAAGGAGCTTTTTGTGGAATGGCAGGACTACCTGGCGTGGTTCTACACGCTGCCGCTGTTTCTGGAGCTGCCCGGCCTGCGCGTGGTGCACGCCTGCTGGGATGCCCGCTACATTGCCTACCTGCGCGCACAGCTCCCCGACGACCGCCTCACACCCGATTTCCTGCTGCGGGCCAGCCGCAAGGGCTCCGAGGAGATGAATGCCGTCGAAATCACCCTCAAAGGGCACGAAACCGACCTGCCCCGCCCCCACCACTTCTTCGACAAAGACGGCCACCGCCGCACCAAGATGCGCACCGCCTGGTGGCGCGACCCGGCCGCCGCCACCTACAACGATTACTTCCTCGAACCCATCGAAGCCCTGGCCGGCCAGCCCGTGGATGTAGCCGCCCTGCCCAACGCCAGCTACTACCAGGACGAAACGCCCGTTTTCTTCGGCCACTACTGGCTAAAGGGCGAGCCCCGGCTGCTCACGCCCCATTCCGTGTGCCTCGACTACAGCGTGGCCCGGGGCGGCGAGCTGGTGGGCTACCGCTGGCACGGCGAGCAAACGCTCACGCCCACCGGCCTGGTGCGCGCGGTAGGCGGGCATTAGCCGCACGATGTAGGGGCGGGGCCTGCCCCCGCCCGTCGTTGAACGGAATCGTTGCAGCGGCGCGAACGTCCGGGCGGGAGCAGGCCCCGCCCCTACATCGTGCGGCTTGCCCAATCATTCCAAACCCTTACCCTTCACCCCTTTTCCCTCTTAATTAATGCCCAACAACTCCCCCGCCGCTCCGCCGCTACTACGCGCCCTACCCCAGCTGCCCACGGGCGCTTTCTATGCCGCTGCCAGCCGGTACCACTCCCTGGCCATTCGGGCTGAGGGCTCGCTCTGGGCCTGGGGCAGCAACAGCTACGGTCAGCTCGGCGACGGGACCACCACCCCGCGCAACGGCCCCGTGCGGGTGGGGCAGGATACCGATTGGCGTAGCGTGAGCGCCGGCCCGGGCCACAGCCTCGCCATCCGCACCGACGGCACCCTCTGGGCCTGGGGCCAGAACAGCTATTGTCAACTCGGCGATGGCACCAGCGAAACCCGCCACCGGCCCGTGCAAATTGGCACCGCCACCGACTGGCAGTGCGTGAGCGCCGGCGACAGCCACTCGGTGGGCGTGCGTGCCAACGGCACCCTCTGGGCCTGGGGCTACAACGAGCACGACTTCCTGGGCGAGTTGGGCCCGGACAACACCATCCGGCACCAGTCCCCAACCCAAATCGGCACCGACACCCGCTGGCGCAGCGTGAGCGCTGGCCTGCGCCACACCGTAGCCACGCGCACCGACGACGAAGTATTTGCCTGGGGCTTCAATGAGCAGGGCCAGCTGGGCGACGGCACCACCGACCTGCGGCGGCACCCCGTCAGCCTCGGGGCCGTGCGAATGCGGACCGTGAGCGCCGGCACCCACCACACCGCAGGCGTCAGCGCCGACGGCTCGCTCTGGGCCTGGGGCAATAACGGCTGCGGCCAGCGCGGCGACGACGACTATAATGACCGCCTCACTCCCACCCGTGTGGGCATCGGCAGCAGCTGGCAGAACGTGAGCGCCGGCGAGATGCACACCCTCGCCCTGAGCAGCAGCCCCGGCGACGCGACGCGCAGCGGCCAGCTCTACGCCTTCGGGCTGAACCAGACCGGCCAGCTCGGCGATGGCAGCACCGAGATGCGCTACGCCCCCGTGCGCGTGGGCTCGGCCAATGACTGGGACGCGCAGGGATTCAGCGCCGGGGCCAGTCACTCGGTGGCGCTACGGTCCTACGGCCAGATATGGGCCTGGGGCTACAACGACCAGGGTCAGGTGGGCCACCGCGACCTGGGCGCGCACGCCAACCCCGCGCCCCTGCAAGTGGGCAAGGACCGCAACTGGCGCAGCGTGAGCGCCGGCGGCATGCACACCCTGGCCATTCGCACCGACGGCACGCTCTGGGCCTGGGGCAATAACGGCTACGGCCAGCTCGGCGACAGCACCACCACCGACCGCCCCGCGCCGGTTCAGATTACCACCTACGGCGGCTGGCGCACCGTGCTGGCCGGCATGGCCCACAGCCTGGCCCTGCACGACGATGGTACCCTCTACGCCTGGGGAGGCAATTTTGCAGGCCAGCTCGGGGTGGGCCAGCTCAAGGACTGCTTCTGGCCGACTGCAATCAACAACGATATGCGGTGGCAGGCCGTGAGCGCCGGCCCCCAGCACACCCTGGCCGTGCGCGACGACGGCACCCTCTGGGCTTGGGGCGAAAACGAGCGGCACGAGCTCGGCATCGGCAGCGTCGACCCCTACTTCGAGCCCCGGCAGGTGGGCCGCGACAGCAACTGGCGCAGCGTGAGCGCCGGCGCGGCCAGCAGCCTTGCCCTGCGCACCGACGGCACCCTCTGGGCTTGGGGCGAAAACCCGCAGGCCCAGCCCGACCCCGCCTCCAACTACCCCACGCCCACCGCCCTCGCCCCCGGCCAAACCTGGCAGAGCGTCTACACCAGTAACGGCCAGCTCCTGGGCCTGCGGGCCGACGGCAGCCTCTGGGCCTGGGGCCAGTCGCCCGCCGGCCCCTACACCGACACCGCGCACGCCCTCCACGCGCTGCCCGCCCCGGCCACCGGCGGCTGGCACAGCATCAGCCCGGGCAACGCGCACATCCTGGCCCTGGACACCAACGGCACCCTCTACGGCTGGGGTAACAACAGCTCCGGCCAGCTCTGCGACGGCACCACCAATGCCCGCCCGCAGCCCGCCGAGCTGTTTAGCCGCCAGCAGTGGCAGGCGGCCAGCGCCGGCAACAGTCACTCCGCCGCCGTGCGCGACGACGGCACCCTCTGGATGTGGGGCGGCAACGAGTCGGCCCAGCTGGGTTTGGTGATGATGAGTGCGGTGCCGCTGCAGGTGTTTTAGGGCTGAGCGCAAGTAGGGGCGGGGCTTGCCCCCGCCCGGGCGTTGAACGGAATCGTTGCGACGGTGCCAACGTCCGGGCGGGGGCAAGCCCCGCCCCTACGTGTGCCCGGCATCACGTTCTTTCACCTCGCCCACTGTTCTTTTGTGCTTTGGCGGCGCTGCTGCCGTTTCTTCTGCTTCTTCCGTTTCATGCGTTTCCTCCCCTTTGCCCTCCTTTTGCTGGCCGGCCCCGCCCTGGCTCAGCGCCCGCTGCCCCTGCCGCGCAACCTGCAAGTCCCCTACACCAAAGGCACCCGCGCCGAAACCGGCGCGCCCGGCCCCCGCTACTGGCAAAACACCGCCGACTACGACCTGGCCGTCAATTTCAACCCCGGCACCCGCCTCGTGTCCGGCACGGTGGATATCAAGTACATCAACAACAGCCCCGATTCGCTCAAGCAAATCTGGTTCAAGCTCTACCCCAACCTCTACCAGAAGGGTGCCCCCCGCAGCCGCGCCATCGCCCCGGAGGACGTGAGCGACGGCGTCAAAATCTTCAACCTCACCATCAACGGCGAAGCCTTTGATGTGAGCAAATTGAAGTCCGATGCCACCAATATGCCCGTGACGCTGCGCCGCGCCCTGGGTGCCCACCAAGTGGCTACGGTGCGCGCCACCTACGCCTACACCCTCAACAAAGGCTCGCACCAGCGCACCGGCGAGATTGAGCCGGGAGCCGATTTCGTGGCCTACTTCTTCCCCCGCATTGCCGTGTACGACGACATCGACGGCTGGAACCGCGTGCCCTACACCGGCGACCAGGAGTTCTACAACGACTTCTGCAACTTCAAAGCCGCCGTCACCGTGCCTAAAAACTTCGTGGTCTGGGCCACCGGCGACCTCACCAACACTGCCGAAGTGCTGGCCCCCAAGTACGCCCAGCGTCTGCGCGACGCCGAGCAGCAGGACGCCGTGGTGAGCATCATCAGCGAGGACGATGCCAAGCGGCACGACATCACCGCCCAGGCCGACCAGAATACCTGGCGCTTCGAGGCGAAGAACGTGACGGACTTTGTCTTCGCCACCGCCGACCACTACGTGTGGCAGAGCACCAGCCTGGTGGTGGACCCCGCCACCAAGCGCCGCACCCGCGTCGATGCCGCTTATAATCCTAAGCACGAGGACTACAAGGAAGTCATCAACTTCAGCCGCAAAACGGTGGAGGCCATGAGCTACACCTTCCCCCGCTGGCCCTTCCCCTACGCCCACGAAACCGTATTCGACGGCCTCGACCAGATGGAGTACCCCATGATGGTGAACGACAACCCCACCGCCACCCGCGAGGACGCCATCACCCTCACCGACCACGAAATCTTCCACACGATGTTCCCCTTCTACATGGGCATCAACGAAACCAAGTACGGCTGGATGGACGAGGGCTGGGCCACCATCGGCGAGTGGCTGATTTCGGGCATCATCGACCCCAAGCTCGACGACGACTACGGCGTGGCCCGCTACGCCCAGAACGCCGCCTCCGAAAACGACCTGCCCATCACCACGCTCAGCACCCAGCAAACCGGGATGCCCTTCTTCCTCAACTCCTACCCCAAGCCCGGCATGGGCTACCTCTACGTGAAGGATATGCTCGGCGACAAGCTCTTCACGCAGGCCCTGCACACCTACATCACCAACTGGAACGGCAAGCACCCCATGCCCTACGACTTCTTCAACAGCATGAATACCGGCGCCAACCGAAACCTCAACTGGTTCTGGCAGCGCTGGTTCTTCGATGACGGCTACCCGGACCTGGCCATCGCCCGCGTCACCAAAAGCACCGCCGGCTACGACGTCCTCGTCCAGGCCAAAGGCAGCAAGCCCGTCCCCGTCGACCTCACCGTCACCTTCGCCGACAATACCACCCAGAAAATCCACCGCAGCATCGCCGTCTGGGAAACGGGGGCCAATTCCGTCACCGTCCCCGTCCCCACCAAGCAACCCGTGAAGCGCGTGACGCTGGGCAGCACCCTCGTGCCGGACAGCTACCCGAAGGATAATGTGTGGGAGGGGAAGTAGGGTTAGTTTTACAATAAAGCAATGTTTTAAACGAAACGCTAATGTTTGATAACACCTCGTTTTCTGTAGAAACCAATGGTGGCAGAGTTACAATAGTTGGATTGCCTCAACACTGCCCAAACTGTCATCGGCACATTAGACCTTACGCTTTGTATGGCTACTTAAACCACTATCAAACCGACTTGTCCTTGTTATTAGTTTGTCCTAATCGGCAATGTGATAAAGCCTTTTTCGGGTATTACACACGCGAAGAAGTAGGGTCTCACCCCGACTTAATGAAAACTCAATACTGGTTTATTGAGAAAACTAATATTGGCACATTTAGCAAAGCTCCCATAAATCAAACGGTAGAGTTGATATCTCCGACTTTTATGACAATTTACAATCAAGCTTATCATGCGGAACAATCTGAACTATTAGAAATATGCGGAATGGGTTATCGAAAAGCATTGGAATTTTTGATAAAAGACTATGCTATTTCAAAAGACCCGTCCGCAAAGGAAATTATCGAGAAAAAGGCCCTTATGGGATGCATAACTGATTACGTCAGTGACACTAGAATCAAAGCAGTAGCTAAACGTGCCGTATGGCTGGGCAATGATGAGACTCATTATGTAAGGAAGTGGGAAGGAAAAAATCTAACTGACCTAAAAAAGCTAATCGAGTTAACAATTCATTGGATAGAAATGGAGAAACTAACCGAAAGCTTTGAAGCTGATATGCCTGGTTAATTAAAATTATAGTGCAACGTGATTCTCTTTGCCGTTTTTTATCAGGCATTGGCCACTTAACCAGAAACGAGTTGCTGCGGCCCTGACAATAGCTCAGGGCCGCAGCGATAAATCTGAGCGGCAGCACTCACATCGCCATTTGGCTGCTGCGCTGGAAGGCCTGCGCTACCGCCGCTGTATCGGTGTAGACCTGGAAACGCGACACTTTCCCGTCGCGCATCTGGAAGACGTGGGCCCACTCTTCTTCTTCGGACTGGCCCGTGGCCCGCGCCCGGGCTTTGCCGTAGCCCAGCGCCACCAGCTTATCGCCCTGCGCGATGAATTCTACCGGCTCGAAGCGTTCGAATTCCATGGCCTCGTGCAGTTTGCTGAAGAACGAGGCCACCGCTTCCTTGCCGCGGTACACGCCGGCATACGGAATGACCTTCAATGCGCCGGGAATAATAAATTCAACATCGTCCGTGTACAGTTTCAGCAAGTTGGGAATATCGCCCTTGCTGAACAGCTCGTATCCGGTTTTTACCGTCTGGGTGTTTTGTTGCTCATTCATGGCCGTGAGATGGATAAATGGTGAGGGGTTGTCACATAGCTCATCTCTTCCCGCAACCCTATCGGCAACAGACGCTTTTTGCGGCCGCGGCGGGGCTCACGACTAGCGTTCCGCTTGCCTCCGCAGCTTCTTCAATATACCAATTTTCCTATTGATTTCCGAGGGCGCTGGCATCTTCGTGCTCACTCGCGCGCCAGGCGGAGGCGGGCCTGGCCCTGGGTACCGCTCAGCAGCAGGTAGTAGATGCCGCCGCTCCCCATCTGCCGGGCGAGGTCCAGTTCCACCGCCGCGCCGGAGGCGGAGGCAGGCAACTGGCCGGTGGCCACCCGCTGGCCCTGCGCCGACACTAGGGAGTACGTCACCGCGCCTTGTACGCCCTCGGGCAGCACCAGCGTGAACCGGCCGGTGGCCGAGGGATTGGGGTAGGCCTGCACCCGGAATGCCCCCAGGGTTTCTGCTTGCGGCTGGCTGGCGGTGGTCAGGCGGCCGGCCGGTGGAGCCCCGATTTGCTGCCAGAGCTCGACGCCGGAGAAATTAGGCCAACCGCCGGTGGTGGTGAACCGAATGGTGCCGGCCGGACCAAGCGTGACCGGGTAGGGCCCGAGCTTGGCCCAGGTGCCGGCCGGGCCGCTGTTGTAGTTGGGCCGCACCACCTGCCCGTTCAGGCTCAGGCTATACACTTCCGGGTTGTTGTCTTCCCACACGTAGAGGTAGGCCATGTAAGTGCCGGCCGGCACGGCCGAGAGCGTCAGTTTCAGGCTGGGGCCGTACACCGAGGCCCGAATCATGCCCGCCCGGGCCGCGTCGGTGGCCGGCACCAAGGGCACATTCTGGTTCTGGAAGCCCGCCCCGTTGGTCGAATAGTTTGGGGCCGTGCTGCCGGCCCAGGCGTGGCCGTCGAGCGTGAGGGCCGGGCCATTCAGGTTGATGGCCCGGTAGAAGGCGTAGGTGTTGTCCAGCGCCTGGCTGTATTTCACGGTGAGGAAGTCGGGGCCGGTGACGGCTCCCGTGCTGCTGCCGGTCACCAGCACGTTGCCGCTATTGTCCACGGCCAAACCTATGGGTCTGAGGATTTCATTCCTTTTTCCCCATGCAGCCGAACCATCCAGGCTATTGTAACGCACGGTGAAGGTTCCGATTGAAGCTGTATTGAGGCTGTTGCCCGTGACGTAGACGCCGCCGCTGTTGTCCACCGCGATGGCGCAGGGCGCGTCGTAACCGTTGCTCGGGCCATTGTAGGTGCTGGCCCAGCTCTGCGCCCCGGTGGCCGCGGCGTAGCGCATCGTGATATAGTCACCGTTGTTGGCACCGAAAATGTCGGTATAGCCCGTGACGTAAACCCCACCGGCATTGTCCACGGCTATTGCGCTGGCCAAATCGTCACCGTTAGCGGGGCTGTTGTAGCGGCTGGCCCAACTTTGCGCCCCGGTAGCAGCGGCGTAGCGCACCGTAGCCATGTCTTTATCTGATACCCCGGTGACGTAGACGCCGCCGCCGTTCACAGCGATGCCGTAGGCCGCATCGTCGCCGTTGGCAGGGCTATTGTAGCGGCTGGCCCAGGTTTGCACGCCCGTGGCCGCCGCGTAGCGCACCGTGGCGTAGTCGTTATCGTAGAGTACGCCGTTATTGCTTAGGCCCGTGACGTAGACGCCGCCGCTGTTGTCCACGGCGATGGCAAAGGGTTGGTCGTAGCTATTGGCGGGGCCATTATAGCGACTGGCCCAGGTTTGCACGCCCGTGGCCGCCGCGTAGCGCACCGTAGCAAAGTCCCGGCTTGCGCCATTGGTTGAGCCCGTGACGTAGACGCCGCCGCTATTGTCCACGGCAATGGCCCGGGGCCTGTCGTCGCCGTTGTCGGGGGCATTGTAGAAGCTGACCCAGCTCTGCGCGCCCGTGGCAGCATCGTAGCGCAGCGTTACATAGTCACCACCAGGGGTGCCGTAGATGTTGTTATAGCCCGTGACGTACACCCCACCGGCATTATCTACCGCAATAGCACTGGCTTGCCCGCCACTGTACTCGCTCATCCAGAGCTGTTGGCCGGCGGGCGAATACTTTACCGTTACCACCCTGATACTGCCCACTGTATTACCGCTGGATGTTCCGGTCACGTAGCTGTTCCCAGCGTTATCTACCGCTATAGACGTGACACCGTCCCACAGACTGGCGGCCCCGGAATACGAATCCGACCATCCGACGGCACCGGTAGCAGCCTGGATTTTTACCGTGTAAAGGATTGGGCTGGTCCCAGGCGCCTGGCTGCTGCCCGTGACGTAGACGCCCCCGGCGTCTACCGCCAAGGCGCGGGCCTGGTCGTCGCTGCCGCTGGCCGGGCCGCTGCTGCGGCTGGCCCAGCTTTGCGCGCCCGTGGCCGCCGCGTAGCGCACCGTGGCATAGTCATTATCAGCGGTACCGGGGCTGATGCCCGCGACATACACCCCGCCGCTGTTATCCACCGCAATGGCGCGGGCGCCGTCGTAGCCATTGGCCGGGCCGTTGTAGGTGCTGGCCCAGCTTTGGGCCCCCGTGGCCGCGGCGTAGCGAACAGTCACGTAGTCCCCGTTTTTGGTCCCCGCCACGTAGACGCCGCCGGTGTTGTCCGTCGCAACGGCCTGGGCACTGCTACTCGCATAGGTGCCCACCCAGCTCTCGGCTCCGGTGGCCGCGGCGTAGCGCACCGTGGCGCAGCCGCCATGGCTGGTGCCCGTGACGTAGACCCCGCCGCTGTTGTCCACCGCGATGGCGCTGGCGTCGCTATAATTGTACGTACTGGTACTAATAATGGGGTTGTACGTATTGTACCAACTCTCGCCCCCCGTGGCGGCGTCGTAGCGCACCGTCTCGTAGTAATGTTTGGTGGGGAATGTAGGATTATCGATGCTGGTACCCGTGACGTAGACCCCGCCGGCGTTGTCGACCGCAATGGCCAGGGCGCGGGAGAAAAGGCCGTGTATCCGGGCCCAACTTTCAACCCCGGTGGCCGCGTCATAGCGCACGGTACTGAAGACCCTCACTCGATAACGGGTACTGGTTCCCGTGACATAAACGCCGCCGGCATTATCTACGGCGATGGCAATGGGGTTGTCATTGCCCAGGGAGGGGTCGCCGTACAACGCGTTGTAGGTGCGGGCCCAGCTTTGCGTTCCCGTGGCGGCGTCGTAGCGCACGGTCAGGTAGTCGGTAAGTGAGTAGGTGGATATAACGGTGCCCATGACGTAAACGCCCCCGGCATTATCTACCGCAATGGCTTGGGCACTTCCCCCGGCGTAGGTGCGCAACCAGAGCTTTTCGCCGGTCGGCGAATACTTTATCGTTACCATTTTCGAGGCCGTCGCGCCGCTGTCCCGGGCCGTGCTGGTGGCGTAGCTGTTGCCGGCATGGTCCACCGCTATCGAGATGGGCTGGTCGGGCAGAATGGGGGCACCGGCCGTCGCGCGGCCCTGGCCGTCGTAGCGCGCGGCCCATTCCTCCGTGACCTGCTGCTGCGCCTGTAGCGCATGGGTGAGAAACAAACAGCAGCAAATCAGCAGCAGACGCGTGCAAACCGTGCCGACATAAAAGCGGGAGTAGGAAGTATCAGCCATAAGGAAAAGGGGGGGAAAGTGGCACAAGCAGCCCTCTCCCCTCTTGTGAGAGGGGGCCAAGGGGGCGGCGCGAGCATCTTGCAGCCGCGCCGGGAATTGGGAATCTACTTTGCTGCCGGGGCCAGTGGGGGAACGGGCACCCGGGGGGTGGAAGGGGCTGATAAGCGTAGCCGTCGCGTCAGTACAATTGTAAATGTATATATTTAATTTATAATTGCAATAATTTAATTTAATTCCCCCGCAAATCTGTCTGAATGGGCCTCTATCGGGCCGAAACAAGCCCTAAATGACCGGAAAGGGCATCTCGAGCGCGCATCCTTCCATTCCGGCGGCGTGCGTACCTTTGCCCGCAGTGATGGGTCGCCTCACCGCGGCGCTTTCGGGCGACGAGGAAAGTCCGGGCAACGCAGAGCACCTTGCTTCCTAACGGGAAGGACTGGCAAGCATAATGCGAACCAGGACAGCGAGTGCCACAGAAAATTACCGCCTACGTACCGGCCTTCGGGCCGGTGCCGGTAAGGGTGAAAAGGTGCGGTAAGAGCGCACCAGCGGGCGGGCAACCGTCCCGGCTGGGTAAACCTCAGGGGTTGAAAGACCAAATAAGCTGGTACGCCGGCGCGGCTTCGGCCGCATCGGCTCCGGGCGGCTCGTCCGGCGCCAGCGGGTAGGTTGATGGAGCCTTTCCGCGAGGACTGGCCTAGATAAATGGTGAGGCAGGGGCTTCGGCCCCGGACAAAACCCGGCTTACAGACCCATCACCTCACAACAGAAAGGCCACTCCCGCCCGGGAGTGGCCTTTTTTGTTTCCAAGCGCCGGGGCCGCCCCAACGGGCGGAGCGCATGCGCTGTGCGCGTTGGGGCCGCCCCACTGGTCATAGTACACGCGCTCCGCCCGTTGGGGCGGCCCCACTGGTCATAGTACACGCGCTCCGCCCGTTGGGGCGGCCCCACTGGCTATAGCGCATCCGCTATGCCCGTTGGGGCAGTCCCGCTGGCAATAGCGCATGCGCAATGCCCGTTGGGGCGGCCCCACGGCTCAGCGGTTATTTCTTATTGGCGGCGCGTACGGCTTTCACCTCCGCCACGGTCACGGCGCTGGCTTTGTTGCCGAAGTTGCTGCGCACGTAGGTGAGCACGTCGGCCAGTTGCTGGTCGGTCAGGTAGGCCTGCGAGGGCATCACGCCGTGGTAGTCCTCGCCGTTGATTTCCTCGCCTTTGAGGCCATTGAGCAGCACTTTCGTGAGGCGGGTTTTGTCGCCCAGCACGTAGTCGGTTTTGGCCAGGGGCGGGTTCATACCGTCCACCCCAAGGCCGTCGGCCTGGTGGCAGGTGAGGCAATATTGGGTGTAGATGGCCTTGCCCTTGAGCACCGAGGCCGAGGCGGCGGGGGCTTTGGCCGCGGCTTTGGGGGCCGGTTTTTTCTGGGCGAAGGCCGGGGCACTGGTCAGGGACAGCGCGGCCAGCAGGGCAAAATACTTCTTCACGAACGCGCTTATTTCTGGTTGTACACGATGCGGTAGATGGTGCCGGCCTTGTCGTCGCTAACGTAGAGCGAGCCGTCCGGGCCCTGGGCCAGGCCGCAGGGCTTGTGGTCGGCGCGGCCGCTGGCCACCTTCTCGGGCGAGCCGGCAAAGTTGTCGGCAAACACTTCCCACTGGCCGCTCGGCTTGCCGTTTTTGAAGGGCTGAAAAACCACGTAATAGCCCTTCTGAGGCTCGGGGGCGCGGTTCCAGGAGCCGTGGAAGGCGATGAACGCGCCGTTGCGGTACTTCTCCGGAAACATGGTGCCGGTGTAGAACAGCAGGCCGTCGGGGGCAGTGTGGGCGGGGTAGGCGGCGGCGGGCTCCAGGTACTTGGGGTCGGCCAGCTTCTTGCCGTCGCCGCCGTACTCGGGGGCCAGCATTTTCTTGTGCGTTAGGCCGTCGTAGTACAGGAAGGGCCAGCCGGCATTCGCACCCTTGGTGATTTCGTAGAGGCACTCGGCCGGCAGCTCGGCCGACTGCTTGGTGGTATACATCTCGGGGAAGATGTCGTGGAGCTGGTCGCGGCCGTGCTGCATCACGAAAAGCTGGTTGGCCTGCGTGTTCCAGTCGAGGCCCACCACGTTGCGCAGGCCGGTGGCGTAGCGCGTGCCGCTGCCATACGTCTGCCCCACTTTATCGGCCCGGAACTGCCAGATGCCGCCCGCCGAATCCAGAATCGGGCAGTTCTGCCGGCCCATCGAGCCCTTCTCCCGGTCCTTCACCTGGCAGGAATTCGAGTAGGCCCCGATGTTCACGTAGAGGTTGCCCGCATTATCCAGCACGATGGATTTGCTCTCGTGCTCGCCCCGGTTCAGCAGGCCCGACACGATTTTTTCGGGCTGCGTGGGGTTGGTCACCTCCCCTTTCGCATCGAGCTTATAGCGGTACACGTCCTCATCCGAAGACGCGTACAAATAGCCGCCCTTGGCATAAATCCCCGTGCCCCCGTAGCTGCCGAAGCCGCCCGTCACGGTGGCCTTGCCGGTAGCAGTGGGCTTTAATTCGAGGATGCCTTTGCCGTCTTTGGGCTTATTGAGTTTTACAAAAATGTTGCCCTGCGGCGTCACTGTAATATGCCGGGCGCGGCCGCCGGTTTCGGCCACCACCAGCGCGCCAAAGCCGGCGGGCAGCTTCAGACCGGCGTTGTTGGGGTCGGCCACCACGGTGGGCTTGCTGGTGAGCGAGTAGAGGCTGAAGCTGCCGGCCAGCGCCGCCGTGAGCAGCAGGGGCCGGGTTATCGTGTTTTTCATGCGGGGAATTGGGTTGAAAAGAACGGACTGAAAGAACGGGGTAGAGACGCAACATTTTGCGTCTCGTCGTTGAACGGTCGGGGCTGCGCTGTTATGCTTTACGCTGAACGGGGCAGCAATAACAACATCAGCAACGATGAGACGCAAAATGTTGCGTCTCTACCTCGTTCAATATCCAGCTTAAACTCCTAGCGCCGCTTTTCGTTACCTTCGCGCCGCTCTATTTGCATTCCATCCGTATTCCGCCCCGCATGCCCCGCATCCTCATCATCGACGACGAAAAAGCCATCCGCAACACGCTGAAGGAGATTTTGGAATTTGAAGGCTACAAAGTTGACCAGGCCGAAGACGGCCCCGCCGGCCTCGACCTGCTCATCCAGCAGAAATACGACGTGGTGCTCTGCGACATCCGCATGCCCAAAATGGACGGCCTCGAAGTCCTGACCCGCGCCCAGGCCATGGGCACCGACGCCGCCTTCATCATGGTCTCGGCCCACGGCAGCATCGACACGGCCGTGGAAGCCACCAAAAAAGGCGCCTACGACTTCCTGCCCAAGCCCCCCGACCTCAACCGCCTCCTCGTCACCGTCCGCAACGCCCTCGACCGCACCAAGCTCGTCACCGAAACCAAGACGCTCAAAAAGAAGCTCTCCGTCACCAAAGGCTCGGAAATGGTAGGCTCCTCGGCCGCCCTCGGGGCCGTGCGCAAAGCCATCGAAAAGGTGGCCCCCACCGATGCCCGCGTCCTCATCACCGGCCCCAACGGCGCGGGCAAGGAGATGGTAGCCCGCCAGCTCCACGAGCTCAGCAACCGCGCCCAGGGCCCGCTGGTAGAAGTAAACTGCGCCGCCATCCCCTCCGAGCTGATTGAAAGCGAGCTATTCGGCCACGAAAAAGGCTCCTTCACCTCGGCCGTCAAGCAGCGCATCGGCAAGTTTGAGCAAGCCGACGGCGGCACCCTCTTCCTCGACGAAATCGGCGACATGAGCCTCTCGGCCCAGGCCAAAGTGCTGCGCGCCCTGCAGGAAAATAAAATCACCCGCGTGGGCGGCGAGAAGGAAATCTCGGTAAACGTGCGCGTCCTCGCCGCCACCAACAAAGACCTGCTACAAGAAATCGCCGACAAAAACTTCCGCGAAGACCTCTACCACCGCCTCTCGGTCATCCTAATCCAAGTCCCTTCGCTGAATGACCGCCGCGAAGACATCCCCGAATTGATTCAGAAATTCCTCAACGACATCGCCGCCGACTACGGCAACAAGCCCAAGAAAATAGATGCCGCCGCCCTGGAATATTTGAAGGGCCTCGACTGGCGCGGCAATATCCGCGAGCTGCGCAACGTGGTGGAACGCCTCGTAATCATGAGCGACGACACGATTACGGAAGGCGACGCGAAGGCGTTTGCAGGGAAATAGAAGTCGTATTGGACAATTAAAAAAGGCAGCGCCAAAATCGACTGATTCTGGCGCTGCCTTTTTATTTACCGCAGTTTCGATGACAGGCTTATCTTTTTATTTCCTTGTAATCATCAAAATCAACTTCTTCTTTTTCAAACAAGTTGCTGCGCCCTAAAAATTCGGCAATTAGTTTTATAATGGGTTGGTTGTTATCAGCCATGATAAAGGCAAAGTCCCAAATATCTTTTGACAAGGAAAACCATCCCTTACTTGAAGAAATCTGAAATATCACTTCGTCATTCATCCACAAATCTATAACTCCATCAATTTTAGGATTGATATCCTGAATCGTTGCCAACAGGTCGCTGTTAAAGTCTGCATCAGAACTATCAAGGAGGAATTCCAAGAGCAATTCATCCGACCCATAGCCAGGTCTTAGATGATATTTGTACGGCTTTCCCAAAGGATTTAATTTTACAATTACACCATCTGATTACACCCGCGCACGTCCGAATTATCCATCCGTCCCAGAACTTCAAACGAGCCGTCCGGGTGCATCCGCGCTAAGTCCTTGGTTTCGATGAAAGCGCAGGAATCAATGTTCGCCAAATCAATCACATTGATGGCCCCATCGGGTCTGTCACCAATCGAAAATGGGTCCGACGGGTCGCGCAGCAGCACCCGCAGCGGCGCTGGGCTATGGAACCTGCCATCGCCCAGCGAATAGGCTTGGCTCAGCAATTCCGTCATGCCATACTCGGAATGAATACCGACTGGCCCAAACGCCCGCTGCAATTCCGCGTGCAGCTCTTCCCGAATCATCTCGCGGCGGCGGCCCTTCATGCCGCCGGTTTCGAGCACGGTGAGGCCTTGCAGCTCCGGCGCGGGGCCAGCTTCCAGAGCAAAGTCCAGCAGCGCGTAGCTCACGCCAATGAGCATGACGCGGCGGCCGGGTACCTGCTTAGCTTCGGCCAGCGCGTTGCGCAGGGCGGCATGGTCGTGCAGGAAAAATGCCGGCTGCGTCTGCCCCGATTGCTGCGCGAAATAATCCACCATCGCCACCAGTGAGGAATTTCCCTGCTCCAGATACGACGGCAGCAGCGCCAGAAACGTCCAGCCCGTGAGCGGGCCGTAGTATTGCTCGAAGATACGGGCTGCGTTTTCGCGGTACAGGGCCGGCTCGCGCACGAGGTGGCGGCTGCGCTGCTGGAGCGTGGTGCCGCTGCTGAGAAACGTTTCCTGCGGCTCCCATTCGGCCGGCTGGGTGCGGACTTCGTGGGTTTTGAAAAACTCGATGGGCAGGAAGGGAATATCCGTCAGCCCGGCCACGGCAGCGGGCGCACGACCTAGTTGCGCCAGGTAGGCCGCGTAGGGTGGGCAATGCACAGCCTGATACCGGAACAAATCCAACGCGGCAGCCTCAAATGTGGCGGCCGTAACAAGCGGCAGCCTTTGCAGAAAATCGAAGCGAAAACTCATGAGCAGATGACCAGATTGGCAGGTACCACCGAACCAACCAGGTTGGCTATTCGTTGGGAAGAACGTACTTTGGGGCTACTTCGGCCGTTGTGCTGCTGACTTCTCACTTCCTGTCTATTATGAACTTGTTTCGTACCCTGCGCGGAGTTGCTCTTCTTGGCCTGGCCGGGGCGGGCCTCAGCGGCTGCCTCAGCGCTCCCAGTTACTCGAACACGCCTGAAATTGAGTTTACTGATGTTCGGGTAACGCGCATTCCGCCACCAAAGCCCGGGGATTTGACAGAAGTTGATTTGGAATTTGTTCTGAGCTTTCGGGACGGCGACGGCGACTTGGGCCTCGACCCTGAAGACCTCAACAACCCGCCATTCAACTCTACCACTGGCGGCCATAACGGTAAAGGTTTTGGCCTTAACTATTTCGTTCAGCCCTACAAGAAAAATCCAGCCACCGGAAAATTCGAATTTTTTCTGAACCCGCCACCCTTCGGCAAGGTCGGCGAATACGATGACCGTTATCCGCGCCTGAATGGGGCTGACGGCCGCGCTGCACCGCTGAAAGGCGAATTGCGCCACATGGTGCCTTTTTTTCTTGATGGTACGGTGTTCAACACCGGCGACGTGTTCCGATTCGAAATCAGCATCCTGGACCGTGGCCTGCACGAGAGCAACAAAATCACCACCAGCGAGGTAACGCTGTAGGCCGGCCCGCGAGCCAGCCTACCACGCCAATTGCTTAATAAATAGCCGGAAACTTCTCCGGCGCATCCTCGCTCATCATCTCATAGATGGTGTCGAACACGTCCTCCGCGTTGGGTTTGCTGAAGTAGTCGCCGTCGGAGCTGTAGGCCGGGCGGTGGGCCTGCGCGGCCAGGCAGCGCGGCTGCGCGTCGAGGAAGCGATAAGCCTGCTGCTCGTCCAGCACGTGCTGCATCATGAAGGCGGTACCGCCACCGGGCACGTCCTCGTCGGCAAATAGCACACGGTTGGTTTTCTGGAGGCTGTCGGCAATGAGGTGGTCGGTATCGAAGGGCAGCAGCGTTTGCACGTCGATAACTTCCACGGAAATACCCACTTCGGCCAGCTGTTTGGCGGCGTCCATCACGATGCGGCACATCGAGCCGTAGGTGACGATGGTTACGTCAGTGCCTTTTTGCAGCACCTCGGGGCGGCCTAGCGGCAGGGTGAATTCACCTACGTTGCTGGGCGTTTTCTCTTTCAGGCGGTAGCCGTTCAGGCACTCAATCACGATAGCGGGCTCGTCGCTGCGCAACAGCGTGTTGTAGAATCCGGCGGCCTGCACCATGTTGCGCGGCACGCACAAATGAATGCCCCGGATGCTGCCCAGAATCATCTGCATGGGCGAGCCCGAGTGCCACACGCCTTCCAGCCGGTGCCCGCGGGTACGCACGATGAGTGGGGCCTTCTGGCCGCCCTTGGTGCGGTATTGCAGGCAGGCCAGGTCGTCGCTCAGAATCTGGATGGCATACAGCAGATAATCAAGGTACTGTATTTCGGTGATGGGCCGCAGGCCACGCAGCGCCGCGCCAATCCCCTGCCCCACAATGGTGCACTCACGGATGCCGGTATCCGTCACGCGCAGCTCGCCGAATTTGTCCTGCAAGCCAGCAAAGGCCTGGTTAACATCACCAATCTTGCCCACATCCTCGCCGATGGCGAAGATTTTGGGGTCGCGCTGGAAGTTGGCGTCGAAGCAGGCCTGCAGCACCTCGCGGCCGTCCACCACGGGCGCATCGGCGGCGTAGGTGGCGGGCACTTCTTCAATATTGCCCACCGCCAGCTCGCTCTGGCTGAATAGATTGGAATTGTAGCGGTCAGCGTTTTCGGCCAACAGTTGCTCCAGGTGGCGCTGCACCGAGCGGCGGCCGAAGCTGCGCTTCTCGTTGCGCACGGCGCGCAGCACGCGGCGCATGGTCCGCACAATGTCGGCCCGGATGGGCGTGGGGTTGGTTTTCAGCTGCTCCACCTGCTCGTGCAGCGTGTTCTCGGTGCCGGTGTCGGCCACCAGCTTTTCGAGCAGGGCCACGGCCTCGTCGCGCTCCGCTTTAATGGGGTCGAAGAATGCGGCCCAGGCGGCGGTGCGGGCCGTTTTGATGACGGCGGCGGCGGTTTTTTCGATTTCGTCCAGCTCCAGCTCGGTGGCGTGGCCCTCGGCCAGCAGCCACTCGCGCAGCTTGTGCAGGCAGTCGTGGTCCTCCTCCCAGGTCAGGCGGTCCTTGCTTTTGTAGCGCTCGTGCGAGCCGCTGGTGCTGTGGCCCTGCGGCTGCGTGAGCTCCGTGACGTGGATAAGCACGGGGACGTGCTGCTCGCGGCACACGGCAGCGGCGCGCTGGTAGGTATCCACCAAGCCGGCGTAATCCCAGCCGCGCACCACGTAAATCTCGAAGCCCGACTGGCCTTCGCCGTCGCGCTGCAAGCCCATCATGATTTCGCTGATGCTCTGCTTAGTCGTCTGATATTCAGCCGGCACCGAGATGCCGTAATGGTCGTCCCACACGCTAACCAGCATGGGCACCTGCAGCACGCCGGCGGCATTCAGCGCCTCAAAAAACATGCCCTCCGAGGTGCTGGCGTTGCCGATGGTGCCGAAGGCCACCTCGTTGCCGTTGGTCGAAAGGGTATCGAACTGGTGCAGCTCGGGGTTCTGGCGGAACAGCTTGGAGGCGTAGGCCAGACCCAGCAGGCGCGGCATCTGGCCGGCGGTGGGCGAGATATCGGCCGAGGAGTTTTTGGTGTGGGCGAGGTCGGTCAGGTTGCCGTCGTCGTCCAGCATGCGGGTGGCGAAGTGGCCGTTCATGGCGCGACCGGCCGTGGCGGGCTCTGCTTCCACATCGGGGTTGGCGTAGAGCTGGGCGAAGTATTGCTCCCAGGTAAGCTGCCCGATGGCGGCCATAAACGTCTGGTCGCGGTAGTAGCCGGCGCGGAAGTCACCGTTCTGGAAGGCCCGGGCCATGGCCAGCTGCGGCACTTCCTTGCCATCGCCGAAGATGCCAAACTTGGCCTTGCCCATGAATACTTCTTTGCGGCCGGCCAGCGAGGCGTGGCGGCTTTCCCAGGCCAGGCGGTAATCGGTGAGAAAGTCGGCCTTGGTGAGGGGCGCGGCTAGCGCGGGCACGGCGGTTTCGGCTGCAGACATATAATAGGGGTCAGGATACGTGGGAATTTTGGAGCGGAAGAGGCGGGCGGCCGGGGCCGTGGGGCAAAAATACGGAATCGGGGCCGGGTGGGTGGCGTGGCGGGGTTTGGCCGTATATTTGGGGTACAATGGTAGTAAGTATTCCGTGCTGATTGTCAGCCCGGGACTGTTGCCAGCGGCTTTCTTTTTCTACTTCAAAACCGCCCGCCCCGGCATTTGATTACCGGCTCAGGGTTTAGAAATCATGAAGAAACTCCTTACTATTTGCCTGCTGGCTTTGGCCGGCGCGGCCCACGCCCAGGGCGTGATGCAGTTTTCGACCGACAACCACGACTTCGGCAACGTGCCCGAGGGCACGATGGCCACCTACGAGTTCAAGTTCAAAAACACTGGCAACCAGCCCGTGGTCATTGCCAACGTGCAGGCCAGCTGCGGCTGCACTACCCCGGACTGGACCAAAACCCCAGTGCTGCCCGGCAAGATGGGCGTCATCAAGGCCATGTACAGCAGCGCCGGCCGCCCCGGCGTGTTCAACAAAACGGTGACCGTGACCAGCAATGCCACCGAGGCCAGCAAGGTCCTCAGCATCAAAGGCACGGTGCTCACCAAAGACCAGATTAAGCCCACGCTCACGCCGGCCCAGTTGGCCGCCTCGCCGCATCTGGTGCTGGACCGCAGTGCCCACGATTTCGGCAAAATGGAGGCCGGCCAGCAGCCCACCGCCCGCTTCACGGTGAAGAACACCGGCAAAACTGAGCTCGTGCTTGGCGCGCTGTCGTCGGGCTGCTACTGCGTGGGCTATAAGAACAACCCCGCCCCCATCGCGCCCGGCCAGAGCGAAGTGGTGGAACTGCTCTACAGCCAGCGCCAGCTCGGGCAAGTGAGCGACGCCGTGACCATCAGCTCCAACGACGTGAGCGGCGACGCCAAAATCACGCTCAAGGCCAACATCGTGCGCGACCTCAGCGGCAACAGCATGGTGAAGGAAAGCGGCACGGCAGTTCCGTTTAAGTAAGGACTGGTTTCCAGATAGCCTATAAACGGGCTCCGACAGCCGACCAGCACAATACAGTGCTGGCCGGCTGTCGGAGCCCGTTGCTATTTCAGGGATGTTGGTCCAACTGCTTCAAACTGGATAGCAAGAGCCTTTCGTGCTTTTACCTGGACTGCCGCAGGCGGGCTCTTTTTAATAGATTTAATATATTATAATGTATATTTATATGTTTTATTTCGTTAAGCGCCATGGCTTTCTTTGCACCTGTTGGGCGGCGAAGCCGCTTTCTCACAGCCCCTGGTTGGCTGAAATACGTGCTTGGCGGGTTGCTACTGCTGCTCATTGTGGTGGGTGTGGCTCCGGCCCCAACCAAGAAGCGCCTGCGTACTAAAAACGTCATTATTGTCGTCATCGACGGTCCGCGCTACTCCGAGACGTGGGGCAATATTCCGGGCAACATTCCTAATATGTCAGGCAGCCTCAAGTCCCGGGGCGTGTTTTTTCCCGCTTTTTATAACAAGGGGTACACTTATACCAACTCCGGGCACACGGCCCTGACCACGGGCATCAACCAGCCCATTGATAACTACGACAAGGAATTTCCGCAGCAGCCCTCCATCTTTCAGCTGTGGCGCAAGGCCACGGGCAAGCCTGCCACGGCCGCCTGGCTTATCACCAGCAAGGACAAGCTGTACATTCTGGCCAATACACTCAACCCCGAGTGGAAGGACCAGTACCCGCCTTCCATCGACTGCGGCATCAGCGGCCCGGGCACCGGCTACCGAGCTGATTCTCTAACCTTAATAGCCGTTAAGCGCATTCTAACGCAGTACCAGCCCAACCTGGTGCTCATCAATTTTATGGAGCCCGACGGCTACGCCCACGCTGGCAACTGGCCCAACTACATTCGGGGCATCAACCGCGATGACCGGTATGTGGAGCAGCTCTATGAGTTTCTGCAGAAGAACAAAGCCTACCGCAACAACACGGCGCTGTTCGTGACCAACGACCATGGCCGCCACCTCGACACCGTGCCCCCCGGCTGGACCGAGCACGGCGATGGCTGCGAGGGCTGCCGCCACATCAGCCTGCTGGCACTGGGGCCGGATTTCAGAAAAGGCCGCACTGTGAAGGATACCTGCACCCTGGTCGACGTGCCGTCCACTGTGGCTTATATGATGGGTATTCCCTTCGCCCAGGGCCAGGGCAAGTCGATTGATGCGCTTTTTAAGCGTTGATAATCTAGCCGTTTGACCTGTTTCAGGTTGAGCCGTATTTGCTCCGGTTGATTGCATCGCCAGGCCGGTTGACTTTAAAGGGCCGCCTCACGTTGGCCCGCTGCCGTGATGATTTCGCTGCTGTTGGTTCTGGTTTGTTACGGCCTGCTGCTGGGGCAGCCGGCGTTGGCACCGGCTGGATGGCCGGCACAGGGGCAGGCCTACGCCGGCGATAATCCCTTCTTTACCAGCGAAGAAATCGTCGAGCTCACGCTCTCGCTGCCGCTGGAGCAGGTTCTGAAAGACCGCGGCGCTAGTCCCAGTATCCACCCGGCCCTCATCACCTACCGCGATGCCAAGGCCACCCTGCAAACGCTGGCCGTGCAGGTGCAGGTGCGCGGCAATCGGCGCAAAGACCCCAACGTGTGCGACTTCCCGCCGCTGCTGGTAAAGTTTCCACCGCCCAACGGGCACACCGCCCTATTCGGGCCCGTAGCCGAGCTGAAACTGACCACCCACTGCCTCTCCGACGAATACACCCTGCGGGAATACCTCGTGTATAAGCTCTACAACGCTCTGACGGACTTCAGCTACCGGGTCAGGCTATGTCGCATCACCTACCGCGACGACAGCGGCCGGGGCAGCACATCGGTGCACTACGGCTTCTTTTTGGAAAATACCGAGGCGATGGCGCGGCGCAACCAGGCCAAGGTGGTGCCGAAGCCCTTGTTCATCGGCATGGACAACCTGGACCAACCGGCCACGGCCACGATGGTCATGTTCCAATACATGATTGGCAACACGGATTGGTCGGTGCCCTACCGGCACAATATCCGCCTGCTGGCCCGCAGCCTGAGTACCCCGCCAATACCGGTGACCTTCGATTTCGATTACAGCGGATTGGTGAATGCCCCCTACGCCGTGCCGCCGGAGCAGCTCGGCATCACGTCGGTGCGGCAGCGACTGTATCGGGGCTACGACTTCCCGCCGGAGACGTATGCCGCCATTCGCGACCTTTTCAATGCCCGGCGCACCGCGCTCTACAACGTGTACCTGGCCTGCCCCTACCTCAGCCGCAATGAGCAGGAATTTGCCACCCACTATTTAGATGGGTTCTATAAAGTCCTCAACGATTCCAAAGACTTTGAGCGCCAAATCGTGCGAGTGGGGCGGCAAAACGAACGAAAATACACCCATATCAGGGGCTTCGACTGACTGGAAGCCCTGCCAATTTGGCGGGGCTTTTTTTGGAGCGATTTTGGATTGATGTTGGTACATTAATTTTATTAATTACCCTCTTCATCATGGCAAACGAAACCAGCAGCGCCGCTTCTGAAGCCAGCGCCCCCTACGTAGTGCCGGCGCAAACGCGCATCGGCCACATCCATTTGCAGGTCACTGACATCGACAAAGCTCTGGGCTTTTACCGCGACATTCTGGGCTTCCAGGTGGTGCAGCGCTTTGGCAATCAGGTGGCGTTTATTTCGGCCGGCGGCTACCATCACCACATCGGGCTCAATACTTGGAACAGCTTGGGCGGCCCACCCGCCCGCAAGCAGGGCGCGGGGCTGTACCACACGGCCATTCTCTACGCCACGCGGGCCGAACTGGCCGGCGCGCTTAAGCAATTGGTAAAAGCCAATTACCCCATCACCGGCTCGGCCGACCACGGCGTGTCAGAAGCCATTTACCTCGACGACCCCGATGGCAACGGGGTGGAGCTGTACTGGGACCGGCCGCGCGAGCAGTGGCCCATGACGGCCAACGGCGAAGTGCAGATGTACACCCGCGCCCTCGACCTGAACGCGCTGCTGGCGGAAGCATAAGCTGAACCAAATCTTGGCGTACCGGGTAGTACCCCCGCGCCCTATCTTTGCGGCTCGAAAGCTCACCTCCCCCACTCCATCACTTCCCCCCATTCGCTCATGATTATTGGCGTTCCTAAGGAGATTAAAAACAATGAAAACCGCGTGGGCCTCACGCCCGCCGGCGTAGCCGAATTGCGCAAGCATGGCCACAACGTGCTGGTGCAACACACCGCCGGCGAAGGCTCGGGCTTCTCGGACGAGGAGTACCAGACCGCCGGCGCGACCATCCTGCCCACCATTGCCGACGTGTACGGGCAGGCCGAGATGATTATCAAAGTGAAGGAGCCGATTGCCGAGGAGTATCCGCTCATCAAGGAAAACCAACTGCTGTTCACGTACTTCCACTTCGCCAGCGGCGAGGAGCTGACCCACGCCATGATTGAGCGCAAGGCCATCTGCCTGGCTTATGAGACGGTAGAGCTCAGCAACCGCGCCCTGCCCCTGCTCATCCCGATGAGCGAAGTGGCCGGCCGCATGGCCCCGCAGGAAGGTGCCAAGTACCTGGAGAAACCCCTGAAAGGCCGTGGCATTCTGCTCGGCGGCGTACCCGGTGTGAAGCCCGCGAACGTGCTCGTACTGGGCGGCGGCGTGGTAGGCACCCAGGCTGCGAAAGTGGCCGCCGGTCTCGGCGCACAGGTTACCATCATGGATATCAGCCTGAACCGTCTGCGCGAGCTCGACGACTTCATGCCTAAGAACGTGGTGACGCAGTACTCGAACGAGTACAACATCCGCGAAGCCATCAAAACCTCGGACCTGATTGTGGGCGCGGTGCTGATTCCCGGCGCGAAGGCCCCGCACCTCATCACCCGCGACATGCTGAAGACCATGCGTCCCGGAACCGTGGTAGTGGATGTGGCTGTGGACCAGGGTGGTTGCATCGAAACCTGCCACCCCACCACCCACGAAAACCCGACTTTCATCATCGACGACGTGGTGCATTACTGCGTGGCCAATATGCCCGGCGCGGTGCCCTACACCTCGACCCTGGCCCTGACCAACGCCACCCTGCCCTACGCCGTGAAACTAGCCAACCAGGGCTGGCAGGAAGCCTGCCGCCGCGACGAGGCCCTGCGCCTCGGCCTGAACGTGGTGCACGGCGAGGTAGTCTACAAAGGCGTAGCCGAAGCCTGGGGCCTGCCCTTGGTGAACGTGGAAACCGTGCTGGAACTGGCTGCGGTATAGGCAACTGCAACGGGGCCTGTCATTGCGAGTGGTGCGCAGCGCAACGCGGCAATCCGTCCCTCAAAGCACTAAGCCCTGAGATGTGAAAAGCCCCGACGCCTGCAACGGCGTCGGGGCTTTTCGCTACTATGTGTGAATTAAAAACATTTGTGAATCCTTGTCACGAAAATTGGCTGGTTGCGCTTTGAGGACGGATTACCGCGTTCCGCTGCGCTCCACTCGCAATGACAACATAATTTAAATGCTTCCCTCCCCTGCTATCCGCCTGCTGCTGCGTCGCTTTGCGCTGCTGCTGGCCGTTTATACGCTGCTTCGCCTGGGTTTTTACTGCCTTAATCTGGTCACGTTCCGGGGCATTGCGCCGGGGGCGGTGGCGCAGGCATTCGTACACGGGCTGCGGTTCGATATTGCCGCGCTGCTGTGGCTGAATTTGCCGCTGGTGCTGCTGTCGCTGCTGGTGCCGGTGGAGGCACAGCGCGGGCAGCAGTGGCTGCGCGCGCTTTTTGTGCTGCTGAACGTGCCAGGGTTCCTGCTCAATATCATTGATTGGGAATACTTTAAGTTCATCGGGCGGCGGCTGAGCAACGAGTGGAGCACCATCGGCCATGACATTGCCCAGCAGGCTGGCCAGATTGGCCTGCACTACTGGTACCTGGCCATTCCGCTGGCAGGGCTGGTGTATGTGCTGTGGCGGCTGTGCCCCATGCCCACGCTAACTGAGCAGGTTGCTTCGGCCGGCCGCTGGGGTTGGGTGCAGCGCACCGCGGAGTTTATGCTGGTGGTGGGCCTGGTGGTGCTGGGCCTGCGTGGCGGCTGGCAGCTCAAGCCGCTGCGCACCGGCATTGCCTTCGAGCAGCAGCCCGCCGTGCTCGGCCACCTGGCGTTGAACAGTACGTTCACGGTGCTGAAATCCTTCGATGAAGTGCAGATTGACCGGGTGGGGTATTTTCCGACTGCTACGGCGTTGCGGCCGGCTATGAGCGCCGCCTTGCTGCCCGCCCGAGCCGCCGCGCCCTCCCCGCCCGACAACGTGGTGGTACTGCTGATGGAAAGCTTCGGCTCGGAATACAACGGCGTGGAAAACGGCGGCCAGGGCAGCTTCACGCCGTTTTTCGATTCACTGGCCGTCGCCCCCGGGGCGCGGCTCATGCGCGAGAATTATGCCAACGGCCGCCGCTCCATCGAGGCGCTGCCGGCCGTGCTGTCCGGTCTGCCTTCGCTGATGGATGAGCCGTTTATCACCTCCAGCTTCCAGACCGCGGAGCTGCACGGGCTGGGCGAAATTCTGGGCCGCCACGGCTACAACACGGCCATGTACCACGCCGGCTCCAACGGCACCATGGGCTTCGATATGTTCGCCGGCATTGCCGGAATGCAGCACTACTACGGCCTGAATGAGTACCCCGGCGGGGCCGCCAGCCCCGACTATGACGGCCATTGGGGCATTTTCGACGAGCCTTATCTGCAATACTTCAACCGCCAGCTCACGGCCACCAAACAGCCGTTTATGGCCACGTTGTTCACGCTCAGCGCGCACGAGCCATTCTCACTGCCGAAGCAGTACCAAGGCAAATTCCCGGTGGGCACGCAGCCCATTCATCCCACCATTGCCTACGCGGACATGGCGTTGCGGCGCTTTTTCGCGGCGGCCAGCCGGGAGCCGTGGTACGCGCACACGCTGTTCGTGCTCACGGCCGACCATACGTCGCAATCAGACCGTGCCGGCTACCAAAACCCGCTGGGCGTGCACAAAACGCCGCTGCTGTTTTTCCGCCCCGGCCAGCCGCTGCCGGCCGCCAACCCGCACCGCATCAGCGAGCAGGTCGATGTACCTGCTTCTGTACTTGATGTGCTGGGCCTGGCGCAGGAGCAGCCAGCGCTGCTGCCCTTCGGCTCTTCGGTGTTTGATGCAGCCAGCCCGGGCCGCGCCATATTCCGCGACGGCGACTCGTATTACCTCGTGCATTCCGATTTCGTAGCCGAGCTGACCAATAAGAACGAAGTGCACCTTTACCCCTACCAGACCCATTTCATTCCCAATGAGCCCGTCGCCAAGCCCGACCCGGCATTGGTGAAAAAATACGGCGATGAGTTGCGCGCCTGCGTGCAGTTCTACGTGAATGGGCTGCTGGACAACCGGCTGTATAAGTAACAGCCGCGCATTGCTTGGTAAATTCGGTTTTTCGCTTTTATAATTCACAACGCCATGGGCAGGCCTTTGTAAAAGTCGACGAGTCTGGAGCGCAAAATCAACTCATATTTTGCTCTGAATAGATTAGTTTGTGCGCTTAGATAAACTGTTTTAGTTTGGTTAAGCTCGAATACGGAGATGGTACCGAATTCGTATTTTAAATTATCGGCTTCGTAGCTTTTACGAGCAAACTCTTCGGCTTTTTGGGCGGCATTCCAGCTTTGGCTGGCGGCCTCGGCATCGTACACGGCTTGTTGCACAACCTTGGTTAAGCGGTTGCGCTCAATGTCGGTATCAAGCATGCCCTGCTGGTAGCGCAGACGGCTTTGCCGGATAAGCAGATTATTGCGAAAGCTATTAAATAGCGGGATTGATAATACCAGCCCCGTCCCGTAGTACATATTGTTATTTATCTGGTTGCTGAAATTGTATTCCAGATTGGTATTGCTATAATCGGAGCCCAGGGAGCCGGTTAGTTGCAGGGACGGGTATTTATCAGCCCGGGCCACGGCAATCTGGTGGTAGAGCCGGGCCGCATTATGCCGCTTCGCCACCAGGGCCGGCTGGGTTTCGACGGCCTGCGCTACTTCCTCCCGGGCGGGTGTTTGGAAGTCGATATTTGATAGCGTATTGCCCGATAATGGGCTAATAACGATGTCTTCTGTGGGCTGCGCGTTGATGAGCTGCCGCAGGTCCAGGTACGCCAGGCTTAGCTCGTTTTGGCTGGTAACTACATTTAACTGCTCGGTGGCCTGCTGCGACTGCAGCTTAAACAATGCGCTGGCCGGCACCCGGCCCGCACTGAGCTTGAGCCGGGTCAGGCTCACCAGATGCTCGCTTAATTTGACTTGCTGCTGCTGGCTTTTAATTAATTCCAGCAAATAATTAATGCGAATATAGACCAGCGCGACATCGACCATTATTTCGTTTTTAATGGCCTGCGTCTGATTAGTATTTTGCTCAACCTCCTGCTTGGCCGACTTAATGGCATTAGCCGTTTTGAACCCCTGAAATAGATAAACCGATGAATAGGCGGTGCCGCTCACCGAATTATATTGGCTATTAATGAAATTATTGGTGAGCGGGTCGATGCTGCGTCCTACTGAATTGCTATTGCGCACCTGCCCGTTGAGCGTAGGCAATATGTCAGCTTTTTTCAGTTTGAGCTGCACGGTGGCGGCTTCCCAGTCGAGCAGCGCCCGCTTGAGCTGCAAATTCTGCTGAAAGGCCCGCTCTACACAATCGGCATATGCCAGCACGGTCTGACCATGGCCGGGCCGGGCAATAATCAGGAGCAGCAAAAGCAGCGAGAAAGCGGCCCGATGATTAGGTTTCATTGTAGTTGTCAAGTTTGTCAAACAACTTTTTTACGGCGTACCGCAGCAAGGTATACTTGGCGGTAATTATCTCGCCTTTAAGTTTATATCCAGCTTTCAGCGGAAAGCGGGGCCGGCCGGTGAGTTGGACGATGGTGTAAAAATGGTCTTCCACATTGGCCGGGGAAATGAAGGAGACGCGGCCGTGAATGGCGCCATACTGGTAATAGTAATAGGCGTTGATTTTCAGGTTTACGGCCTGGCCGGTGCGCACGAAGGCCATCTCGCGCTCGGGCAGTATCACCTTGGCGTAGAACTGTTCCTGCTGCGGGGCGATGACGGCCAGGGGCTGATTGCGGTCCAGCAGCTCGGTTTTTTGCCGGTCGTTGTAGAGGTTGATGATGTGGCCGGCCACGGGGGCCCGCACAATGAGCTGGTTGGCAACATCGCCTAACACCACGGCCGTGTTGCGGGCGCTGGCCAGTTGGGAGCGCAGGTCCAGCAGTTCGCGCTGCTTGCTTTGCTCGTCCTGTTGCAGCGTGTTCAGGTCAATGTTGAGGCTGGCAACCTGCTGCCGGAAATTCTGGAGCAGCGTGGTCTGGTAGGCGCGTTTCTGCTCGTAGGTGGCGCGGGTTTCGGAGGCTTCTTTGCGTTTGAGCAGGCTGCGGCTTTTCGATTCTGAGGCTTCCACGCGGGAAAGGGCGTGGCGGGCATACAGAATTGAATCGGACCGGTACTGGTCCCGGGTCATGGCGTTTTGCTGCCGGGCATAGCCAGTGGCGGCGGCCAGGGTGTGCAGTTCCCGCTGGTTCTGCTGGAGGTCGGCGGCATAAATCTGATGAAACAGGGTGCGCTGCTGCTCAATGGCCGCGCGGCGCTCGCGGGTGTAGGCCAGCATGCGCTCGGCCACCGCAATTTTGTTCTCGATGAGCCCCACCTCCTGCCGCGTGGTGGCGTAGTCATATTGCACCTTCTTGTTTTCCAGTACGAAAAGCGTGTCGCCTTGCCGCACGTTGTCGCCTTCGCGCACCAGCACTTTCACAACGTGCACATCGGTGGGCGTCCGAATAACCGACTGCGGATTGCGGGAGTAAATCTCGCCTTCCTTAAAGTCGATGGTTTCGTTAATGTGCATGAAAATCAGCAGGCCAATGGAGATGACCAGAAAGCCAACCAGCAGGCCGCCAAACACCTGGATGAGCCGGGTGGCCATGTTAGGCCGGTACGACAAGGGTTCCATTTTCGAGGGAAAAATGCTTGGTGAACTGGATGTAATCGATGTTCTCGTGCGAAATCACAATCAGGATTTTGCTAGTGAACTCGTTGAGCAGGTATTCAATCTGCTTGCGCGAGGCCGCGTCAATTCCGGAAAGCACTTCGTCGAGAATCACCACATCGGCGGCCGAAAACAGCGCGCGCAGCAGCAGTATCTTTTTGCGCTGGCCGGTGGATAGGTTGCGGCCGTTTTCATTGATGAGAAAGCCCAGGGCTTCCTCTTTTGAGGCGATGAACTCGTAGAGGCCAATTTTGCGGGCCATGTGCAGGATGCGCTCCGGCGACACGTCGCGGCCGAAAGCAATGTTGAATTCGATGGTGTCGTTGAATAAAATGTCCTCGTTGGTCACCAGCACCAGCTTGTCCTTCACTTTTTCGGTGGCGTAGAAGCGGCTGTCAATGTCGTTGAGCAGCATGCGGCCGGCGGCGGGCTCGTAGAGGCCGGTCAGGACCTTGCTCAGGGTGGTTTTGCCGGAGCCGTTCCGGCCTTCGATGCGGATTTTGTCCCCGCTCACCGCCTCAAACGAGAGGTTGTGCAGCACCAGCTGCTGCGGGTTGTAGCCAAAGCCCAGCTCGCACATTGCCAGGCTGTTTACCGAAAAATCCTCGATGCCCCGGGCCGCAGAGGTAGCCGCTGGCGCTTCCTCAAAATCGAGATAGCGGCGCAGAACCACCTCGTTTTCCTGCAGCTCCAGGTTTTCGGACAGGATGCCGCGCAACGACGAGAACACCCGCTCCGAGAGAGCAATGAAGGTGATGATTTGGCCCAGCGAAATGGCGTTGTTGAGGATGGCCTTTTTGGTGAGCACCACAATTATCAGCAGCGAGGCCAGCATGGTGATTATGGACACCACGGCCACGTTCACCAGGTCGACGTACTTGTTGCTTATCTGCACTTTAAGCAGCTGATTCACGATTTGCAGCAGCTTGCGCGAGTAGGTTTCCTCGATGCGGAACGACTTGAGCACCTGAATGCCGTCGAGCTTCTCAATCATTCGGGTGAAGAATTCGGACTTGCGCAGGAAGCGCAGCCGCTCGTTGCGCCGCAGCGTGGGCGTGACCAGCCGGAACCAGCCGTAAAAGGCCACCATCACCACGCAGATAACCAGGGTCAGCTTCGCATCGATGTAGAACAGAATGCCCAGCGAGTAGACCGACACGAAGACATCGACCAGAATGCTGGTGAAAAAGCGCAGGAAAAACCCCTTCAGCTTGAAGGCGTCGCTCATGCGCTCGGTCAGGTCGCCGCGCTTGAAAGATTGGATATAGGGCAACGAATACTGGTTCAGCTTTTCATCGAACCGCGTTAAGAAGTACTTATCCAGAATGTTGCCCATGTGAATGCCCACGAAGGACACATTGAGCCGGGTAGCCAGGTCGAAGAGTTTGAATACGCCCAGGCCAATGGCAAACACCACCAGCGTATTGAGCTGGTAGGACGGCAGCACGTAGTCAATCAGCACCTGGTTGATAAACACCGACAGCTGGGCCGTCATGGCCGAAAACAGGGCCGCGAAAATGTAGATGTACCAGATTTTGCGGTACTGGCCCAGCTCCTTCAGCAGGGTGAGGTAAGGGCTGGGTTCCGGCTGCGCGCCGGCGGGGCGGGTGGCCGGAGCCTTAGGGGCTATCTGGTCCGGCTTGGGGGGTAGCGGGGCCACGGTGAGCACCAGCGGGGCCTGCAGCATCATCTGGGTTTCGCTGTTTTTCAGGGCCCGGAAGTGCTTGGGCAGGGCCCCGGCTTCCTGGTTGAACAGCAGGTCGTGCAGGAAATTCTGCTCGGCCTCTTTGTCCTTCAGCCCAAAATTCTCCTTCAAATAAGAGAAGTAGCTGAGCTTGTTGAACAGCGTGCTGGCGTTGTTAGTGGTGAGCGCCTGCTCAATTCTCACGTCGTAGGGCAACAGCTCCTGGTTGCAGAGCACCATGAGCTTCTGCTCCATCTGCACCAGGTTCCAGTAGCTTTTGCTGAAGTACGCCATGTGCTTCAGCTCGGGCAACGTCACGTAGTATTCGTTAGCTTTAGCGGGGTCCAGCACCCGCAGCTTGGCCCCTCTTATTTTATCCACCACCACGTAGTGCAGCCCGTTTTCGTGCACGATGGGCATGATAAACGGAATCAGCTCCTGCCAGCCGGCCGGATTCGATTGCAGGTGGTTGATGTCGAGAATCCGCAGCAGGGCCGAGAACTCGTGCTGCTGCAGGAAATTCTGCAGGTCGGTCAGGCTTGAGCCCTGCTCATCCAGAAAGATATTCTGCTGGATGTACTTGCGGCTCACGTCCTGGTCGAAGATATTGAAGATGGTCTTCACCGCGCTGATGCCGCAATCGTTGTTTTTCAACTGACAGTCTACCATGGCGTTTCGAGAAAAATGGTGAAGATTCCGCCGCTGAATGCGGCATTCCGGCAGGCGCGGGCCGCTAGGGCGTTACTGCCAGGGCCGGCATTTCCACGGCGAGGGCCTGCTGCCAGGCGGCCAGCAGCTCCTGGCCGCTGGCATAGCGCGCCTGGGGGTCCTTTTGGAGCGCGTGCAACAGCACTTGCTCGTGCGGCACGGAGGGACTGAAATGCAGGCTAAAATCATAGGTCGCAATCGAGGCGGCCCGCTCTAGCCAAGTTTCGCCCGCAAAGGGCAGCTCCTTGTGGTAGAGCTTGAAAATAACGAGGGCAATCTGGTACACTTCGGCGCGGAAATCGGCCGCCTGCTTACTGAACTTATAGTTGTGCTGCTTAATGCGTTCCGGGGCCATGTAGGTGGGCACGCCGCCCCGACAGATGAGCTGCTCGCGCTCGGAAATGCCCACGCGGTACGCATAGCCAAAATCAATCATGGTTACCCGGTCGGCATCCACCACAAAATTGCGGGCATGGATGTCGCCGTGCACAATGCCGTGGCCATGCAGATGGGCCAGTGCCGACAAAATTTGCGTGGCCAGTTCCGTAGCGGTGGCCTCGCAGATGTTGACATTGCGGGCGGCCTCGGACAAGGATGCGCCCGGCAGATATTCCAGCACCGCGTAGTGGTACGGCTCGGTGTGGTAGGCATGCAGCAGGCAGATGCCAGGGTGCGCCGGCAGGGCGCGCATAATGTCGAACTCCTGCTGAAACTGCTCAAAGTCATCATCCAGGTGGGTATCGGGGCGGATGCTCTCCGGCTTGTGGGAAAACAGCTTCAGCACCACCGGCTGGCCGGTTTCGCCGTCGGTGGCCCGGTACACCTGCACGTCGTCGTGCAACGACAGCAATTCGGTAATCAGGTATTGGCCAAGCTGCGCGCCTGGCTCATAAAGCGCCGCTCGGGGCACCAGGTCTGCCTCCCCTTCCCTGCGCACCACGTCGAGGCGGTGCAGGTCTTTGAGAAACTTAGCCACCAACGGCTCAACCACCGCCGCGCTGGCCCCGGTTATGAGGGCCTGCAATCCGGTGGTCAGCTCCGGGGCCGTTTTGGGGGCATCCAGCAGGCCGATGAACGTGGCAATCGTCCGGTTAATTTTATACTCGTTTTTGAGGGTTTCGATGTAGAACTCATCTTCGTGCTCGCGCACGCTCACCCCTTGCGAAAGGTAAAATCTTTGAGCTTTCATAGGCGCAGAGGCTTGAAGTATGATTGCAGAAAAGGCGGTACAGGCGGGCGTGGGGCCAGAATCAATTGCGGCGCTTACCGCGACCCGGTAAGTAGGAAAAATCAAGAGCTGGAAAAACAGAATAAGTCCCGCTTTTCCAGCTCTTATTTTTCGCTAGTGCAATCCAATACAGTTACTGCCTCATATCAGATTGCGACACGCCGGCTTAGCGACGACGACGGCTGCTGCGACGACGACGGCTGCTGCTGCGGCGGGTGCTGCTGCTGCTGCTGCTGCGGCTGTAGTGGCGACGACGGCCACCACCAACGATTAACTCAACTTGCTGCATTTGCAGCTCGGACACGAGGTTATCTAGAGTAAGCATGACAGTAAAGGTTAGAATGTGGGAGAGATTTTGGGCAGCTGCTTATACAAATTTATATATACAAATTTATATTGTTAATAAGTCATCAAGTGATAATAATTACATTTTTTTCTAAAGCTGATGTGTACACACAGTCTAGATATGGCATATCTCCCTGTTTTACTACTTATAATTCAACTTTATAGTCGAGCAAATATTTATTATTTCATATAATCCTGGCATTGCAATTGCTTGCCTAATTTTAGACTATTCCGATACAGACCAGGTTCCCGCTATCAACTATCCGGTAAGTCAGCGACTTGCTTTTGCCAGTGCTTGAGGCATAATTCGCGGCGCTGAGCAAATAGAGCACAACCGTAAAAGCTATTGGGTCTGCTCGCCGGATTTCTGGCCGGTCCCAGCAAAAGCGCAAGCGTATGCGGAAATCAGGGTTACTGCCTGGAGTAGTTTTGGCCCTGCTGGCTGCTGGTGCATTTCATCAAGGGCCCATCTGCACCTAACCCTAACAAACCACCAACCATATAATCACCTTCATACTAATTACTTATATCCGAATCGAACCCGAATTTGCTTTCCCGCGTTAGAGGCAACTCAATTGCAGCGTTCTAAAACGACGCAGGCACTTTGTTTCACTAACCTATCGGTCCTATGAAAAAGCAACCCCTCGTTCTCGCCTTGTTCCTCGCCGTTTGTGGTTTCTCGGCCAACGCCCAAAGCAGCACCAGCACTACTACCACGCGCCAAACGACGGTGACGCCCGCCCCGGCCACGTACCCTACGGCTACGCCCGCGCCTGCGACTTCCACCACTACGGAATCGACCACGACCACCACTGACCCGGCTTCTACTACGGTAATTCAGGCAGCCCCCGCCCAAACTGCCATTCCCGCCGATACCAAGGTGAAGGATAAGCGCAACAAGACGAAAATAAAGCCGAAAAGATAGGGCCTTCTGCCCATCGTTTTCCATTTAAAAAGCCCGGTCGCAAGCAATTGCGGCCGGGCTTTTTGCATTACTGATTATCGGCGTGAAATGGCCTCAGTGGGCGGGAGAAGCTCCATGTGGGGCCTTGCCAATGATTGATTATTACCGGCGCAGCAGTTTGAGGTGTGCCTGGGCGTGCGCGCTGGTTAGGTGCAGCATGTAGACGCCGCTGGCCTGCATCTGGCGGGAGAAATCGAGCCGAAGGGTGGTGGCCCCGTTCAGAGCCGGGAGGGTCCCGCTGCTCACTTTCGCCCCGAGCGCCGACACCAATGTGTAGGAAACCTCGCCCTGCAAAGCCTCGGGCAACAGCAGGCTTACCTGGCCGTCCGACGGGTTGGGGTATGCATTCACCAACGCCGTCAACTCCGTATTGCCTGCGGTTTTGCGGGCCACGGGGGCCGGGCTGCCAGCGGAAGACGCGGCGGCGATGCGCGCCGCGCCATCAATCACATCAAAGGTGATGGTGTGCGGGGTGCCCGCGGTGCCGTCGGCCGCGTAGGACGTGGCGGTGAGGACATAGCTACCGGCCGCAGGGGTCCAGTCGGTATAGTCGCCCGCGCCGTTGTCGCCGAACAGCGCATATGGGACCAGAAATTCGGTCTGGCTCCAGGTCTGGGTGCCTCCAAGCTCAAACTCGACCCGGCCCACTGTAGCGGGATTGGTGTTGGCCCGGATGTTCAGATTGCGAGTGGGAAGCGTGGCCAGATTCAGCGTGGCCCCGTCTGTGAGGGCCATAAACTCGAAGCCGGTATTGGCGTTGACCAAGGTGTAGGTGATATGGCCGGGCGTAGTAGGCTCATTGATTACAGAGAAGGCGATTTCCAGCGGGGTGCCCGCGCAACCGGTGGCGGAGTACGGCTGGGCCGACAAGGACTCGTAGCGCCCCAGGGCCAGGGTATGGCCGAAGTAGTCGCCAGCGGCATTGTCGCCGAACAGCGTGTACGGGGCATAGAGCTCGGTCTGGCTCTGGCTGGTAGGCCCATGGAGGCTGAACACGACACTGCTGATACTACGGGCCGAGGTGGTATTGGCCCTCACGCTCAGGTTTTGCGTGGGCAGCGTGGCCAAATTGAGCACCATCCCGTTGGTGAGGGGCATAATGTCGGTATCGGTATCCGCATCGACCAGGGTGAAGCTGGTGACGGCTTGTTTGGCCCGTTTGATAACGATGGTCAGCGGAGCCGAGGTGCAGCCGTTCACCGTGAGCGTGAGGCTATAAGTGCCCGGCGGCAGATACGAGAACAGAAAAGAGTTTCCTCCGGACGGTTTGGGCGCATTCGGCGTGAGCTGGGCCGTGGCCCCCGCCGGCGGGTTCAGCACCTGAATAAAACCGGTGGTGGTGGTGCAGTTGGGCTGCGTTACCCTGACGTTGGCCAGCGTGAGCACCGGCGGCGCAGGAGCCGGATTGATGACGACGGTGTATGGCGCGGAAGTGCAGCCATTCACCGTCAGGGTCAGGCTATAGGTGCCCGGCACCAGGTACGAGAACAGGTAGGCATTGCCTCCAGACGGTTTGGGCGCGTTCGGCGTGAGTTGGGCCACGCTGTTAAACGGCGCATTCAGCACCTGAATAAACCCGGTAGGGATAGTGCAGGTAGGTTGCGTGACCGTGACGTTGGCGCTCGAAAGGACAGGCGGCGATGGGCAGGTGGTGGCCGTGGCGCTGGTGCCAGCGCTGGCCGCTGTGCCCAAGGGCATTACACGACCGAAACTCACCGTTGAAAATAATAAGACGGAGGCCAGCACCGCCAGCACCAGCCGTTGCCAACCGGCGGTGGGTTTCTGGTTTCGTTCGCAATTTATTGGCTCATACTTGCCGGGTGATACTACGCTGCCCCAGGGGGTTCCGGGGGCACTGGCACGTGCGATAATTGATTCATGTTTTTTCATGGCTATTGGCAAAAAAATGCGATGGGCAGAAAAGGTGCCGGGCAGCTGTTACACTGCCTATTAGCCGCAGCACAGCCCCAGGCGACGAGCCGGCACACCATTCTAAAATGCGGAGTCATTGGGTGCGCCGCTGCTTGGGCGCAATGCGCGGCCGGGCCGGCAGCGGGGCTACCGGGTGCAAGCGCATGGGGTGCTGCAAGTGCAGCACCAGCCGGAAGGGGAACCCGATTATCAAACGGTAGCCGGGAGTGGGGCTTCAATGCTCAAGGCGATGCGCGCAGGGCTTCAACGCCTGGTTCAGCGTACCCGCGGGCGGGTGCTGCGCGGCGGTATTTCGGAGTGAAGCAGGAAATACCCAGCCGCTTTTCAGGCCGTAAATCACGGCCTCATCATGGAATGAAAAGCCTGGCTATCCATCCCTAATTATATATTCTGCTGTCGGAAACGTGTAGTTAAGGTGACATAGGAATTATATTTTGAGGTGAACAAAAAATCATCCTACCGCTCAGCTTTCCCTCACCAAGCCACTACTGGCGCGTTGAAGCGCTTCTCCGGCAGGCAATCAAATATAACATATTATATATCATATACTAATAATATCCCTCACGCGCCACCATTAATAAAATGCTATGTACTACCCCCGCTTGAATTAACCCGAAGTACTGCTTGGCTAGCCGGATATACGGCTTCCTGCAAAGGCCTACAACCTACCGCCCCACCGCTGCCTCAAACGGCGGAATCTCCTCCAGTCGCTCGTTGGTCCGCGTCGCGAAATCGACCCGCCAGCAGTAGTGCACCAGGCCGTTGGTGAGCAGCAGCAGCGGTGCGCCGATGGTTTGGTTGTAGGTGGTGGCCTGCCGGGCCACGGCGGCATCAATCGCCACCGAGGGCGCTTTGCACTCCACCAGCAGCAGGGGCTGGCCGGCGGGGTCGAGGGCCAGCAGGTCGGTGCGCTTCTGGCGCTGGTTGTAGCGCAGGCCGCGCTCCAGGGCCAGCAGGCCGCGCGGGTAGCCCAGGTGGTTGATTAGATAGTGCACGACATGCTGGCGCACCCACTCCTCGGGCGTGAGCACGACGTGCTTGCGCCGCAGCCCATCCCAGATGAGTGGTTGATTTGTGGCCGATTGCGTAAGTTTGGCGTCGAAAGGCGGCAGGTCCAGGGCTTGCATCACCTCCAAAGGTAGGGGTCTGGTATCGAGTGACTGAGCAACTGAGTGGCTAAGTGACTCCGAAACGCATACCCTTTTCTCACTCCCGAACTTAGCCATCCCGCCACTCAAAACACTTTTATGAAGACCAAAGAAGAGATTGTCAACAACTGGCTACCGCGCTACACCGGCGTGCCGCTGAGCGACTTTGGGCAGTACATCCTGCTCACCAATTTCAGCAACTACGTGTACATGTTTGCCGAGCAGTTCGAGTGCGAAGTGCGCGGGCTGGACAAGCCCATGCAGACGGCCACGGCCAATGGCATCACCATCATCAACTTCGGCATGGGCTCGCCGATGGCGGCCACGGTGATGGATTTGCTGTCGGCCATCAAGCCCAAGGCGGCCCTGTTTCTGGGCAAGTGCGGCGGGTTGAAAAAGACCAAGCTCGGAGATTTGGTGCTGCCCATCGCGGCCATTCGCGGCGACGGTACTTCGGATGACTACCTGCCCAAGGAAATCCCGGCCCTGCCCTCATTCCGCCTGCAACGCGCTGTCTCGTCGATGATTAAAAAGCACGAGCTGGACTACTACACCGGCACGGTGTACACCACCAACCGCCGCGTGTGGGAGCACGACCAGGATTTTAAGGACTACCTGCGCCGCGTGCGCGCCCTGGCTGTGGACATGGAAACGGCCACCATTTTCGTGGTCGGCTTCATGAATGACATCCCGCACGGCGCGCTGCTGCTGGTGAGCGACAACCCGATGACCCCCGAAGGCGTGAAAACCTCAGAATCGGACTCGAAAGTGACCACCGATTTCGTGAAGCGCCACCTGCAAATCGGCATCGAGTCGCTGCAGGAGCTGCAGTTCTCGGGCGAGTCGGTGAAGCACATGCGCTTCGAGTAAGGGGCTCTTGATTTGACGACTCCGGAACGTCATGCTGAGCGAAGTCGAAGCATCTCTACCGTGAGAGTAATTCATTTACTGTTGCGGTAGAGATGCTTCGACTTCGCTCAGCATGACGTTCTTTTTTATTCTTTCTTACCAGAATTCTTCCGCTCAAAATTCTTCGTATGGCGCTCCGCTCCTGTTTCCATTTCCCCAAACTCGCCGCGCCGCTGCTGGCCCTCGCGTTGCTCAGCAGCTGCTCCGCGAAGCGCGAGGCCGTGGATTTGCTGGTTACCAACGCCACAGTCTACACCGTCGATTCGACCTTTTCTAAGGCCGAAGCCTTTGCGGTGAAGGATGGCAAATTTGTGGCCGTGGGGCCGGCGGCTGAGCTGAAAGCGAAGTACCAGGCGGCGCAGGAAGTGGACGCGGGCGGCAAGTTCATTTATCCCGGTTTTTACGACGCGCACTGCCATTTCTACCGCTACGCGCTGGCCCTGCCGAGCGCCGATTTGGTGGGAACAAACTCGTGGAAAGAGGTGATTCAGAAGCTACAGGAGAACCGGAAGAAATACCCGCAGGCTGCCTGGCTCACGGGGCGCGGCTGGGACCAAAACGACTGGCCCAGCAAGCAATTTCCAACCAAGGACACGCTCGACCAGCTGTTTCCCGACGTGCCCGTGCTACTGGTTCGCGTGGACGGCCACGCCGCACTGGTGAACCAGAAGGCGCTGGATTTGGCCGGTGTCACGGCCCGCACACCCATCAGCGGCGGCATTATTATGCGCGATGCGCAGGGCCGCCTCACCGGCCTTTTGGTGGACAATGCTACCCGCCTGGTGAGCAGCAAAATCCCCGACCCGGCCCCAGACGAAGCCGCCCAACTCCTGCTGCAAGCCCAGCAAAACTGCCTGGCCGTGGGCCTCACCAGCCTCGCCGATGCCGGCCTCGACAAAGCCAACATCGACCAGATGGCTGCCCTACAGCAGCAAAAGAAGCTCAAGCTGCGCCTCTACACTATGCTGAACCCGACGCCGGAAAATCGGGCATTTTATCTAAAAAATGGCCCGGTGCTGACGGACCAGCTCACCATCAATTCCTTCAAAGTGTACGCCGACGGCGCGCTCGGCTCGCGTGGGGCCTGCCTGGTGAAGCCCTATGCCGACCGGCCCAAGGAAACCGGCTTTCTGCTTTCGACCGAAAAGCAGTTCCGCGCCCTGGCCAAAGAGTTGGCCGCGTCGAAATTCCAGATGAATACCCACGCCATCGGCGACTCGGCCAACCGCATCATCCTCAATATCTACGGCGAGGCGCTGCACCGCCAGAAGGACCGCCGCTGGCGCATTGAGCACGCTCAGGTTGTCACCCCGGCCGACATGCCCAAATTTGGGCAGTTCGGCATAGTGCCCTCGGTGCAGCCTACCCACGCTACGTCGGATATGTACTGGGCCGGCGAGCGGCTGGGTGCTGAGCGCCTGAAAACGGCCTACGCTTACAAAGAGCTGCTGAAGCAATACGGCCAGCTGGCGCTGGGCTCCGACTTTCCGGTGGAGAACATCAACCCGCTGTTCGGCTTCCACTCGGCCGTGGCCCGGCAGGATGCCAAGAACTTTCCTAAAGGCGGTTTTCAGATGGAAAATGCCATTTCGCGGCCCGATGCCCTGCGCGGCATGACCACCTGGGCCGCCCACGCCGGTTTTGAGGAGAAGCGCAAGGGCCAGATTAAGCCCGGCATGCTGGCCGATTTCGTGGTGCTGGATACCGACTTGCTGACCGCGCCGAAGGAGAAATTGCGCGCTGCACAGGTGCTGCAAACGTGGATTGGCGGGGAGTCGGTATTTACCAGAAAATAGCAAAACGCTAACGCAGAACGGCCGGCTGAGCGATGCTCAGCCGGCCGTTCTGCGTTAAAAAATCCTGATGGCTAGCGCTGCGGGGCTTCGTCGGCCGAGCCGCCGTAGATGGCGGGCACGGGGATGTCGAGCAGGCGCAAGTACACCGAGAGCTGGCCCCGGTGGTGAATGAGGTGGTTGAGCACCATCACGCGGGCCACCATGATGCGGGGCATGGCCATGATGGTTTGCTCGCCGCGGCGCATGCTCCACATTTCCCAGAAGGTGGCGTCGTCGACGTCGGCCAGGGCCTGGCGCAGGGTTTCGCCGTTCAGGTCGAAGCGGCGCAGGACTTCGTCGGTGTGAGTGGGCGAAGGCGGAAAATGGCCGGCGGCCATGTCCGTTTCAGCGCCTTGCAGGCTGATTTGCAGGAAGCTCACCAGGTTGGCCATGTGCGAGGCCAGCGTGCCCAGCTTCATGCTTTTGGGGTGGGGCTGCCAGTCGAACTTATCGGTGGGGATGCGTTCGAGCAGGCGACGGGTGAGGGCCAGTTCGCGCTGGGCTTCCTGGGCCAGGGCGGCCTGCGGAGTGAGGCGGCTGGGGGCGGTGGTGGTTTCGCTCATTGGGTTGGGAACAAAAAAGAGAAAGAAGGTGAACGGGCTGATTGGTCGGCACCGGCTGCTAGACGCACCGGGCCGCCAATTACTTTACCGGCTCATCGGGGCACCCATTTCAGCGGCTGCCGAGGCGGGCGGTGGGCCAGGCAGAATTATCGGCCCCAGCGAATCTTCGCGCAGCTTCTTGCCGCGCAGCTGGAGCAGGAAATAAAGGCCCAGGATGAAGAACACAATCAGGGCCAGCAGGCTGTTGCGCATCGAGCCGGTGACCTGGTTGATAATGCCGAACGTAGCCGTGCCGATGACGATGCTCAGCTTCTCGGTCACGTCGAAGAAGCTGAAGAAGGCGGCCGAGTTGGGCGTGTTTTCGGGGATGATTTTGGAGTAGGTGCTGCGGCTCAGGCTCTGGATGGCACCCATGGTGAGGCCGATGACGGACGCCAGCGCGTAGAAGCTCCAGCCGGCCTGCACGAAGTAGCCAGCGATGCAAATCAACATCCAGATGAACACCGACCAGCTCAGCGCCCGCGTGTTGCCGATGCGCTCGGAGAGCTTGGCGAACAGGTAAGCGCCCGCGATGGCCACCACCTGGAGCAGCAAAATGGTGAGGATGAGCGCGCCCGATTCGAGGTGCAATTCATCGGTGCCGAAGAGGGTGGCCACGTACATCACCGTTTGCACGCCCATGTTGTAGGTGAAATAGGCGAGCAGGAATTTCTTCACGTTGGGCAGCTGCTTGAGCTGGTCCCACACCTTGCCCAGCTCGTGGAAACCGTTTAGCAGCCAGCCGCCTTTGGCTTCGGGGGCATCGGCGGGACGGCCGCGGTCGGGCGGCAGCGTGGCGAAGGGAATCTGGGCGAAGCCGGCCCACCACAGGCCAGTGAGCAGGAAGGAAAGCTGCGCGGCCCGCTCGGCCCCAATGCCGATTTTATCGTGGAACTGATTAATCACCAGGCAGGTCACCAGCAGGATAACCGAGCCTATGTAGCCCATCGAAAAGCCCTTGGCCGAGAGCGAATCAAACTTTTCCTCCGAACTGATTTCGGGCAAATAAGAATTATAGAACACGATGCTGCCCGAAAAACCCACCGTGGCCGCCACGAAAATGAACGTGGACAGCGTGAGCGTGGCCGGCGAGAAGAAGAACAGGCCCGCGCACGAGGCCGCCCCGATGTAGCAGAAGATTTGCAGAAATAGCTTCTTGCGCCCCGAAAAATCGGCCAGCGAGGTGAGGAAAGGGCTGACGATGGCAATGAGCAGGAATGACACCGAGATGGCGTAGTTCAGCAGCGACGAGCCGGGCACCATCATGCCTAGGAAGCTGACGGGGCTCTGGCCGCTGTCGGAGTGCGTAATCTGCTTGATGACGCTGGACCAGTAAATCGGGAAAATCGAGCTGGTGATGACCAGCGGGTACACCGAATTGGCCCAGTCGTAGAACGTCCAGCCGGTGGTGATGCGCTTGTTGTCTTTCTCGAAGCCTGGGGCGGCAGCGGAGGGAGTCGAAGTTGGGGTCATAAGTGGGCGCCGGGAATGTGTGGGGTTGCGCCGGGGAAGGTAACGGGTTTTTACGGCTCAGGTTGGGCCGGGCGGGAATACCGGAGGCCGGCGGGGCTCCGCCAGCGCCAGACCAGCCGGCTTTGTCCCCAGCCCGGAGGAGACTTTTCGGGGAGCGTGAATAAATATTCAATAATAACTATATTTAGACTGTGAGAGCAACGCAGCTCTTGCGCACATCCTCCCGTCTATGACTACATATCCCTCCCTCACCTTGGGCGGCTGGTGCCGCGCTATTGCGCTCCTGGCCCTTGGCATGCCGCTATTGCTGGCTTGCAGCAAAGACAGTGATTCGCCCACGCAGCCCGCCACCACCTACGGCACCTCCGTGACGATTGGCACCGGCGCGGCCCGCAGCTTTGTATCAGCTGATGCCAACGGCAAGCCCACCGAAATTGGCGTGGCCGTGAACGAAGCCGCCCTGGCTAGCCTGCCCACCACGCCGGCCACCGGCATCATGTACGACATGCCGTTGCCCGCCAACAACGCCACCTCCCAGATGCCATTCGACCACATTTCCTTCGACTGGAACCCCAACGGCCACGACCCGTCCCCCATCTACACCCTGCCGCATTTTGATGCCCACTTCTACATGCAGCCCATGGCCGCGCAGCACGCCATCACCCTCGACGACCCCAAGGGCGACATCTTCCCGGCCTCTAACAAGCTGCCCGCCGGCTACATCACGGCGCCCAACGTGGCGCCCGCCCGCACCATCCCCATGATGGGCCGCCACTGGGTAGACCCCACCAGCCCGGAATACACGCCGGGCACGGCCTTCACCCACACCCTCATCTACGGCACCTACGACGGGCACGTCACCTTCGTCGAGCCCATGTTTACCAAGGCCATTCTGGTGCCCGCCGTGAGCATCGAGCGCGACATCAAGCAGCCGGCCGTGTATGAGGTAACGGGCAAGTTCTTCCCCACCAAATACGTCATCCGCTACAACGCGGAGAGTAAGGAATACATCATTTTGCTGAAGGACATGGTGCTGCACTGAGGCGATATGCTACGGCTTTAGCGCCGCTCTGCCCAAGCTTTGGACGTTGGGCGGGGCGGCGCTTGCGTTTGTTTGAATAGGGAATATCGTGGATTGGGGCGGGGAAAGCGGTTATTGCCCTCGTGGCGGTATAAGCAGAATTATCAAATCGCTAAGCAGGACAATAAATCCAGGAATTCACCGGAACTTCACCCCCGGAAAGTCAGGCCCTGCCCCCAGCAGGGCTTTTCCTTTTCCATAAGCAGTTCTTTTTCCCTCCACCTCCACCCCTCTTCATGCGTCGTACCCTTACGCGTTGGCTCTGCCTGGGCAGTGCCTTGTTTGCCTTTTCTGATACGATGGCCGGCACCCCGGCCGTGGCCCCAGTGCCGACAGATGCCCACCCGCTGCGCTTCGTGCCCAACCAGCGGCAGTGGCAGAGCCCCATCCTGTTTGCGGCCGACATTCCGGCCGGACGGATGTTTCTGGAGCGCGGCCGCCTGCTGGTGGCCCGCTACGATGCCCCCGCCGTGGACCGCCAGCACCACGCCGGCCCCGCCGCCGCCCGCGAGCGCATCGGCGGGCACGCCTACTCGGTGAGCTTCGTGGGGGCCAATGCCCGACCCGCCGTGCGCGGCGAGCAGCCCACCGGCGAGCATATGAACTACTTCCTCGGCAACGACGAAAGCCGCTGGGCTACCGACGTGCCCGCCTTCACCGACGTGCGCTACCAGCAGCTTTACCCCGGCACCGACCTGCGCTTTTACTCGCGCGGCCCGGTGATGGAGTACGATTTCGAGCTGGCTGCCGGGGCCGATGCGGCTCGCATCAAGCTCCGCTACGACGGGCAGGAGTCGCTGGCCGTGGTGGATGGCGCGCTGCAAATCGGCACCAGCGTGGGCCGTGTTACGGAGCAAAAGCCCTATGCTTACCAAGTGATTGAGGGCCGCCGCGTGGCCGTGCCCTGCCGCTACGTGCTGGGGCCGCAGCACACGGTGAGCTTCGGCCTGCCGAAAGGCTACGACCACACCAAGCCGCTCGTCATCGACCCCGTGCTGGTGTACTCCACCTACTCCGGGGCCACGGCGGCCCTGAACTGGGGCTACACCGCCTGCCCCGATACGCTGGGAAACCTCTACGCGGCCAGCATCAACTTCACGGCCGGCTACCCCACCACCACCGGGGCCTACGACGTGAGCTTCAACGGCGGCGATACCGACATCGTCATCAGCAAGTATAATCCCCGGGCCGCTACCGGCACCAGCAGCCTCGTGTATGCCACCTACCTGGGCGGCACCGGCAGCAACTCCGCCCGCGACTACCCGCACAGCCTGGTGACCAACGGGGCCGGCGAGCTGGTGCTGCTGGGCAGCACCGACGCCAACAACTACCCCACTACCACCACCGCCTTCGGCCGGGCCCTGAGCGGCCCCACCGACCTGGTGGTGTCGCGCCTGAGCGCGGGCGGCAACCAGCTGCTGGCCTCCACCTACGTAGGCGGCACCGGCATCGACGGGCGCATGGACACCGGCATTGCCCTGTACCAGAACTTCGGCGATGACCTGCGCGGCGACGTGATTCTGGACCGCACCGGCAACGTGTACTTTACTTCGGTGACCCGCTCGACCAACTACCCCAGCACCGGCGGCTTCCAAATCGCCCGCAGTGGCGCGTCGGATGCCGTGGTCACCAAGCTCAACGCCGGCCTCACGGCGGTGGTGTGGAGCACCTACCTGGGCGGCACCGGCAATGAGTCGGGCTACAGCATTCAGCTCGACAGCCTTGATGGCGTGTTTGTGGCCGGCGGCACCACCAGCACCAACTTCCCGGGTACCACCAACGGCCTCAATGCCACCGCCCGCGGCGGCATCGCCGACGGCTTCGTGGCCCACATCAGCCCCAATGGCAGCCAGATGGTGCAAAGCACCTACCTGGGCACCAGCAGCTACGACCAGGCCTTCTTTGTGCAGCTGGGCCGCCAGGGCTCGGTGTACGTGCTGGGCCAAACCACCGGCACCTATCCCGTGACGGCCGGCACCTACCGCAACGCCAACAGCCGGCAGTTTATTCACCGGCTGAACTACCAGCTGAACGCCACGCTGTTCTCCACGGTGATTGGCAGCGGCAGCGTGGGCACCTTGCCCAACATCTCGCCCACGGCGTTTCTGGTGGATAACTGCGGGCAGATTCTGCTTTCGGGCTGGGGCGCGGCCAACGTGGCCGGCCTGCCCACCACCCCCGATGCCCTGCTGGCCACCGCGCCCAACTACCGCGTCACGGGCACCACCTTGTCCAATGACAACATCGACAACAGCTTCGGCTACCTGTACGTGATGCAGCTCTCGCCCGGCGCGCGCCGCCTAGTGTACGGCACGTACTTCGGCACCGGCACCACGCACGTGGACGGCGGCACCTCGCGTTTCGATAAGAAGGGCATCATCTACCAAGCCATCTGCGTGCGCCAGACCCAGAGCGGGCAGCGCGCTCCGGCCATCCTCACCACGCCCAACGCCCTGGCCCGCACCCAGACCAACTCGAACCAGACCTCCAGCGCGGCCTTCAAGATGGATATTGCCCGCCTCGATGCCAGCTTCGTGCCGGCCGCCAACGGCGTGGCCAATACCCGCGTGGGCTGCGCGCCGCTCACGGTGCTCTTCACCCGCGCCACGCCCTCCAACAACGGCACCACCTGGAACTTCGGCAACGGCCAGACCTCGACCCAGCCCAACAACGTGCTGGTGACCTACGCCGCGCCTGGCCGCTACCCCGTGCGCCTCACCGCGTATGACTCGACCAGCTGCCAGGCCGCCGTGGTGGGCCTCGATACCGTGACGGTGCTGGGCCTGCCCCGCGCCGCCCTCGGCCCCGACCAGACGGTGTGCCCCGGCTCGTCGGCCACGCTCACCGTGCCCGCCACTCCCGGCCAGCCCGCCACCTATACCTGGAGCCCCGCCGCCGGCCTGAGCAGCACCAGCGGCCCCAGCGTGGTAGCCACGCCCACCGCCACCACCCAGTACATCGTGACGGCCACCACGCCCGGCGGCTGCATCAGCCGCGACACTGTGGTAGTGAACGTGCGCAATCTTTCCGTGGCCATTCCGGCCGTGGCGGCGCTCTGCCCCGGCACCACCGCCACACTGACCACGGCCGATGCCGGCCCTGGCGCTACCTATACCTGGAGCCCCGCCACCGGCCTCAGCGCCACTACCGGCCGCACCGTAACGGCTAACCCCACCGCCACCACCACTTACACCGTGCGCGTGACTACGGCCACCGGCTGCACCGGCAGCGCCACTGTGGTGGTTACCCGCCTGGGCGTGCCCGTTATCCGGCTGCACGCCGCGCCGCTGCTGCCCATCGCCGGCAATCTGGTCACCTTCAACGACACCCTGCCGGCCACCTCGCTACTCACCAACCGCCGCTGGGACTTTGGCGACGGCCAGACGGCCACCGGCCTCGCGCCCACGCACACCTACGCCGCCCCAGGCACCTACACCGTGCGCCTGAGCGCCGATGTGGCCACCAGCGGCTGTCCGGTAACGGCCACGCTGACGCTGGTGGTGGCCCCGGCCCGGCCCTTCGAGTTCCCCAACGTCATCACGCCCAACGGCGACAAGAAGAACGACGATTTCCGCCCCTACGTGAGCACCGAGCCCGTGACGCTGCAAATCTTCACCCGCTGGGGCCGTAAGGTATTCGAGCAGGCCAACTACACCCAGGGCTGGGGCAGCGCCCCCGACGTGGCCGCCGGTATCTACTACTACCAGCTGCGCACCGCCGCCGGCCAAACCTGGAAAGGCTGGCTCGAAGTGGTAAAATAGCTTCGGTACCAGGCCAAGAAAAAGCCCGCTTCCTTGATTGGAAGCGGGCTTTTTCTTTGATGCTAATACGGGGCCCGGAATGATACTTCAGCCCGGTGCCGGAACCTTATCGAGTCGAAATTGCTAGCCAACCTTCGCAGTCGTGGCATCGTGGGCCAGCAACACTACGGGCGGCATAGCGGCCGCGGCAGCTTCCGCAGCTTCTTTGGCCTCGTTGCCACTTATCACCTTGGCATATTTGGCTTTGCGGTTGATGAAGCGCTTTTCAAAAAAGTCGTAGGACAGCGTGGCCATTAGCACGACCAGCCCAACCACTAGCGGGTACAGGATGGCATCATGCAGCAACCCAACCTTTTGCAGCAGCCGAATGCTGAACACGATGACCACGGGGTGAAACATGTACAAGCCGTAGGAAATCTTGCCCAGGTAATTAGTCCAGGCATTCTCCATGGAGAAAATACGCCCCGGATTGGCGGCGAAATTGCAAATCAGAATGCCAAACAGCACGGCATATACCTCGTAGTGAAAATAGGGAATATGCAGGCCGGTCGAAATCAGCCCCACAGTCAGCAGCAGCGTGGCCCACTGCACCGGTTTGGCAAACAAAACACCTCTTAAGCGGGCCGCGAAAGCCGACTGCTCGTTGAGAATGACGGCAAACAAGCCCCCAATGGCCATGCAATCAATGGGCGTAGAATCCCAGAATCTGATGCAGACCCTCATCAGCGGGCCGAGGGGCAGCACATAGCCAAAGCTATGCTTCACCACCGTGTAAAATCCCATCACGGCAAACATGAGCAGCCATTTGTTCTTCACTGCTTTGTTGAGCACGGGCCATACCAAGTAGAACTGCTCCTCCGCGCCGATGGACCACGCTTGCGAAACGTAGGGAATCATCCCAAACACGGTAAAAGCCATGTTGGGCAGAAAAAAGAGGTAAAGGGCCAGTTTCGTTCCCAGTTCATGCCACACCACGCTGCGCGGAAAGGCATCCTGCGTAAGAAAGGGAATGAACGGGTAAACGAAAAAGGCCAGCCCAATGGTCAGGAAATACAGGGGCCAGATACGCAGCATGCGGCGCATGTAAAAATCCCTAATGCTAATGGTGTGGGTAACCTCCTGCTCCTTGAAGAGCAGGTAGGAAATCAGAAACCCGCTAAGGGCGAAAAACAGCACTACGCCCAACTTGCCAAGCATCCCCACCACGGCATTATTCCAGTAGTTGGGGATGTGCATGTCAAACTTTGACTGCTCGGTATGGTGAATGACGACCAGAAATGCCGCGATGAAGCGAATGGCATTCAGATTTTGGAAATAAACTTTTACGCTACTGGTTGTGCCCGTCATCGTTGCGCATATTTACCATAATTGAATACAATAATTAACAATAATGTAAGCCAGTATATAGCAGTGCTATTTCTTTTTCCCACCAGTGCGTCGCATTAGGTCTGGCGCGTCAGGCCGTGGGCGCAGGCGTGTTCCCGTATCACCACCATCTAAACGTTGGGCGTGAAATCAGTGGTATGTATGGCCACGGCGGAAGCCGGCGTAGCTGGTGAGGCCTTTGCAAAGGCACAGCTTTGATGGGTGTGCACTTCTAAGCTGTTTTCATCGATTATGCGTGCACACAGCAGTTAAAAAAAGCCCTGGCAACACTGCTGACGAGTGTTTCTCAGGGCTTTTTTAACGGCTTGTTGAGGGGATGGGATTCGAACCCACGATGAGCTTTTGACCCATACACACTTTCCAGGCGTGCTCCTTCGACCACTCGGACACCCCTCAAGGATGGTGGTTGATGGGGCAAAGATAGGGCGGCTACGCTGGCCGGGCAAGCGGAATGTAGCGTGGACTCTGCGAGTCCGCGCGTGGGCCGCTCGATGCGCGGACTCGCAGAGTCCACGCTACAGGGTGATTTCGCCGCGTAAGTCGGTGGCCAGCAGCTCGCGGGTATGGGCTTCGCTCACGCCCAGGCCCAGCACGAACATGAGCTTGGTCACGGCTGCTTCGGTGGTGATATCTTCGCCGCCCACGATGCCCATTTCCGCGAAGCGGGCGCTGGTTTCGTACTTACCCTGCACCACGCGGCCTTCCTCGCACTGGCTCACGTTGAGGAGCCACACGCCGCGCCGGCGGGCCTCGGCCAGGCAATTGAGAAACCATGGCGCGGTGGGCGCGTTGCCCGAGCCGTAGGTTTCGAGCACGCAGCCGCGCAGGCCCGGCACGCTCAGCACAGCCGATACCACCGCCTCCGTGATGCCGGGGAACAGCGGCAGCACGGCCACGCCGGTTTCAAGCTGCTGGTGCACCTTGAGCCGCGCACCGGGCAGCAGGCGAATGCTTTTATCGTCGAATTCCAGGCCGATGCCGGCGCGGGCCAGTGGCGGGTAATTCTCGCTCTTGAAAGCGGCAAACTGCTGGCTTTCAACTTTCTTAGCCCGGGTTCCTCTAATGAGCACATCGTTGAAAAACACGCACACCTCAGGCACGCGCACGGTGCCGGCGCGGGGGTGCCGGGCCGCCGCGATTTCCAGCGCCGTGATGAGGTTGCGCTGGGCATCGGAGCGGTTGGCCCCCACCGGCACCTGCGCCCCGGTAAACACCACCGGCTTGCCCAGATTCTCCAGAATGTAGCTCAGTGCTGCCGCCGAATAGGCCATTGTATCGGTGCCGTGCAGCACCACAAATCCATCAAAATCAGCATAATGCCGGCCGATGAGCTGGGCCAGAAAAAGCCAGTCGGCGGGCGTCACATTGCTGCTGTCGATGGGTTCGGGCAGGCTCAGCAGCTCCAGCCGGAAGGGCAGGCGCGTGAGCTCGGGCATCTTGCGGTCGAGCCGGCCGAACTGCATGGGCACCAGCCCGCCGCGGCGGTTCACGGCCATGCCCACCGTGCCACCGGTGTAAATGATGAGCAGGCGCGGGGCCGTGGCGTCGGCCGCATCGGCACGGGTGGGCAGGGGCAGCAGGGGCAGGTCGAGGTTGTCGGGCATGGGTGGGCGAGGTTGAACGGACAGTAAGAACGGCAAACTCCCCTCCTTACCAAGGAGGGGACATTTTTGCGCAGCAAAAATTGGGGTGGTTGTGGCGTTGCTTTGGCGTTGCACAAAGTTGGGGCGAAATGGGCGCATGGCGGCTGGAAGCAATTAGGCTTCATTACTACCTCAGCTCAACGCCACAACCACCCCAGTTGGGCCTGCGGCTCAACATCCCCTCCTTGGTAAGGAGGGGAGTTTTTCCGTTCACCTCACCTTTTTCCGCCAACAAACAGCCCTGCTTCCCTGTCCATCGTATTGCCTGCGGCATTCTTACCCATTTTCATGAATTCAACCGACTCCTCCCCTGCCAAACCCGTTTCCGACGTCATCATCATCGGCGCGGGCATCATGAGCGCCACACTCGGCGTGCTGCTTAAGGCCCTCGACCCCAGCCTCACCATCAGCGGCTACGAGCGGCTGGACGCGGTGGCTGCCGAGAGTTCCGATGCCTGGAACAACGCCGGCACCGGCCACTCGGCCTTCTGCGAGCTCAACTACACACCCGAGCGGCCCGATGGCTCGATTGACATTTCCAAAGCCGATAAAATTGCCGAGCAATTCGAGCTCAGCAAGCAGTTCTGGGCCTCGCTGGTGCAAGAAGGCCAGCTGCCCGACCCTACGGCCTTCATCCACAGCATCCCGCACATGAGCTTTGTATGGGGCGAGGCCAATGTGGAATACCTGTGCAAGCGCCACGCCGCGCTGTTGCATTCGCCGCTGTTTCAGGGCATGGAATTCAGCACTGACCCCAAGCAGATTGCCGAATGGATTCCGCTGGTGATGGAAGGGCGCGACCCCGCCCAGCCGGTGGCCGCCACGCGCATGGCAGTGGGCACCGACGTGAATTTCGGGGCGCTCACCCGCGCCCTGTCCGACCACCTGAAGGGCCTGCCGGGTGTGGATTTGCACCTGGGCCACGAAGTGGAGAGTTTCAAACACAAGAACGACGGCATCTGGCGGCTGAAAGTGCGCAACTTGGCCACGGGCGAAAAGGTGGTGGCGCGGGGCCGATTCGTGTTCATCGGGGCAGGCGGGGGCTCGCTGCCGCTCCTCGAAAAGTCGGGCATCCCCGAGGCCAACGGCTTCGGCGGCTTCCCCGTGAGCGGGCAGTGGCTGAAGTGCCAGAACCCCGAAGTGATTGCCCGGCACGAAGCCAAAGTGTACGGCAAGCCGGCCGTGGGCTCGCCCCCCATGTCGATGCCCCACCTCGATACGCGCCAGATAAACGGCCGCAAAGAACTGCTGTTCGGGCCCTACGCGGGTTTCAGCACCAAGTTTTTGAAGAAAGGCTCGTATACCGATTTGTTTAAATCCATCGAGTTGGGCAACATCCGGCCGCTGCTCTACGCCGGGGCGCGCAACCTGGGCCTGACCAAATACCTCATCGGCCAGGTGCTGCAAACGCCCCAAGAGCGCACCGCTGCCCTGCGCGAGTATTACCCCGAAGCCAACCCCGCCGACTGGCAGCTCGAAGTGGCTGGACAGCGCGTGCAGGTCATCAAAAAAGACAAGAAAGAAGGAGGAGTGCTGGAATTCGGCACCGAGATGGTGACCGCCGCCGACGGCTCCATTGCCGCGCTGCTGGGCGCTTCGCCGGGGGCCAGCACGGCCGTAGCCATCATGCTGGAGCTGGTGCAGAAGTGTTTCCCCGAGCGCGCCGCCTCGCCCGAGTGGCAGGCCCGGTTTCGGCAGCTGGTGCCGTCATTCGGTCAGAAGCTGGCGGATAATCCGGCGCTGGCAGCGGCAGTGCGCGAGCACAGCCGCGCGGTGCTGCAGCTGGAGGCGTGAGGATGAGAACTTAGGAAAGCCTTAGCGAACGAAAAAGCACGTCATGCTGAGCGCAGCCGAAGCATCTCTACCGCGTAACTAACCCAATCGAAAGGGATTACTACTGCGGTAGAGATGCTTCGGCTGCGCTCAGCATGACGTGCTTTTTGCGGGCTGTTGCCGCCTGACTACCGGTTATTCATCACCCGAAACTGCTCGTCCAGCTCGGCCCGCGAGGCCAGACGGGACTTCTCGGAGCTGCCATAGCCCACTTCCTGCTCGCCAGCGCCAAGGCGGGCCATCACCGAATCGGCAAACTCGTCCACGTTCACGCCGAAGGTGTGCAGGCCCGGCCCGCCGAGGTCGGTATCCACGGCCGGGGGCACGATTTCGAGCACCGAAATGCCCGTGGGTACCAGTTGGTGGCGCAGCGAGAGCGTGAATGAATGCAGCGCGGCCTTGGTAGCACTGTAAATTGGCACGAACGCGGCCGGCGCGAACGACAGGCCCGAAGTGACGTTGATAATGGCCGCGCCCGGCTGCTGACGCAAGTGCGGCACCAATAGCGTGGCCAGGTGGATGGGCGCCTCCACGTTGATAACCAACTCTTCGCGGCGCTGCTCCCAATCGGTGGCGGCATCGTCGGCCAGCTGGATGCGGTTCTGGATGCCGGCGTTGTTCACCAGCACGTTGAGGGCGGGGTATTCGGTGGTGGCCCAGCGCACCAGTTCCAAGCGCTCGGCCACGTCGGCGATGTTGGCTTGGCGCGTAATTAGGCCGGGGTAGCGCTGTTGGGCTTCGGCCAGCTTATCGGCCCGCCGGCCCACGATGATGACGGTACTGCCAGCCCGCAAAAAACGGACGGCCAGCGCCAGGCCGATGCCCGAAGCGCCGCCGGTGAGCAGGATGGTGTTGGTGGCTAAATTCATGAAGCGAAATAGAAGGTTTGAGAAGCAAGCCGCTAACAAGCCAGCTGCCCGCTTGGTTAGCAAGGCAGCCTAGCGGGGCCTTATCTTGCGGGCTTATTGCCGGGCTTATCAAGCCGGCCTCTCCCCTTTTGGAATATGATTAAACTGGAACCCTTCACCTCCGACGATTTCACCCAACTCATGGAATGGGTCGACGACGAGCGGCTGATGAAAGAGTGGAGCGGCTCGATGTTTTCCTTCCCCCTCACCGAGGCCGGCCTGAGCTGGTACGTTGAAGGCTCCAACGACGTGAACGACCCCAGCGTCTTCATTTACAAGGCAGTGGATTCCAAAACCGGCGTTACCGTCGGGCATATTTCGCTGGGCGGCATCAGCGAGCGCGACCGGGCCGGGCGCATCACGCGCGTGCTGGTGGGCAACAGCACCGAGCGCCGCCGGGGCATCTGCCAGGGCATGGTGAAGGCGCTGTTGCGCATCGGGTTCGAGGACCTGAAATTGCACCGCATCAGCCTGGGCGTCTACGATTTCAACCACGCGGCCATCAACTGCTACCTCAAGTGCGGCTTCCAGCAGGAAGGCGTGATGCGCGACGTGGTGCGCCACGGCGAGGGCTACTGGACGCTCATCGAAATGGGCATTCTGGAAGATGAGTGGCGGGCACTGCACCCGGCGCATCCGGTGGCCTAATCCAGAAACTGTGCCCCCGTCAGCACCTCGCTCAGCGCCCAGAGTCGCGCAGCATTTTCGGGCGTATTGAAGGAATGCTTCACGGGCTCGGCCTTTTTCTCATCGAAATAGCCGCCGCTGATGGCCGCCACCTCAGGCGCGGAGGCCAGGAAAACACTGGTTTCGGCTCCCTTCGCCACTGAAATCATGAAGGGGCGGCCCAGTTGCGTGAGAAAGCCCATCAGGCCGCCGGACTCGTTCCCGAAACCGCTGGCCACCACGCCGGGGTGTAGCACGTTGGTGGTTACGTTGGCGATGCCGTGGGTGCGCAGGCGGCGGGCCAGCTCCTGCGTGAACATGATGTTGTAGAGCTTGGTGTTGGCGTACACGCGCAAGCCGCCGTAGCCCCGCGCCGACTGAAAATCCGCCAAATCCGGCCGGGCAATGCGGTATACTTTGGAGGCCACGTTGACCACGCGGGCGGCGGGGCTGGCTTTTAGTTTATCAAAAAGCAGGGCCGTAAGCAGGAACGGGCCGAGGTGATTGGTGGCTAGGCCCAACTCGTTGCCATCGGGCGAGAGCTGGCGCTCGGACCCGAAAATGAGCCCGGCGTTGTTCACCAGCACGTCGAGGCGCGGGTAGCGGGCATTGAATTCGGCGGCGGCGCGGCGCACCTGGCCCAGGTCGGCGAGGTCGGCCAGGAGCACGTCCACGTGGTCGTGGCCAGCGGCGGCTTTGATTTCCTGCTGAGTATCGGCTGCTTTTTCGGCGCTGCGGGCCAGGATGATGACGTGGGCACCCATTTTGGCCAGCTCGGTGGCCGTGACTTTGCCGATGCCGGAAGTGGCTCCGGTGACGAGAATTATCTGGTTTTGAAGGTCGGGCATGGGGAGTGACGTGGGTTGTTTTCTGGGTAAACGTAACTGCGGGCCAAATGCTTGGTTTGTCTATTGCCGTAAGGAAAAAGAACGTCATGCTGAACGCAGCCGAAGTATCTCTACTACTCGAGTAATCCAATCGTTGCAACGAAGCAGTAGAGATGCTTCGGCTGCGCTCAGCATGACGTTCTTTTGTGTTGTGCACGACAGTGCCTTCTACTCAGCCCACCCAACCCTTCCCTCCTGCCCATGAAAGCCCTGCTGCTCATTGATATCCAAAACGATTTCCTGCCCGGTGGCCGGCTGGCCGTGCCCGAGGGCGACGCCATTATTCCGCTGGTGAATGAGTTACAGCCGCATTTCGACCTGGTGGTGGCGACCCAGGACTGGCACCCGGCCGGCCACGAGAGCTTCGCCAGCAGCCACGTCGGCCGCAGCCAGTTTGAGCAGATTGACCTGCACGGCCTGCCCCAGGTGCTCTGGCCCGACCACTGCACCCAGGCCAGCGACGGGGCCGAACTGGCTCCCACCCTGCGCACCGAGCGCATCGAGGCCATCTTCCGCAAGGGCATGAACCCGGAAATCGACAGCTACAGCGCGTTTTTCGACAACGGCCACCGCAAAAGCACCGGCCTGGCCGACTATCTGCGCGGCCGGGGCGTGAGTGAAGTTTTCGTGGCCGGCTTGGCCGCCGACTACTGCGTGTACTACTCCGCCCTCGATTCGCTGGAAGCTGGCTTCGCGACCACCGTCATCACCGATGCCACCCGCGCCATTTCGACCGAGGGCTGGGCAGCCGCGCAGGCCGATTTGCACCAGCGCGGCGCGCAGCTGCGGAGCAGTGCGGAGGTGCTTTGAGTAGTTCGGCAATAGCAAACGCATGCCCCGGTCCGACCGCCCTAGGCGGTCCGACCAGTTGTTGTCAGGGCGGTATCAGTGGTGCTTCAACCGGTCAGACCGCCTAGGGCGGTCGGACCGGGCTACTAACCCAACAAAAAAGGCCCGGCAATGCGCCGAGCCTTTTTTGCAAGTGATTGGGTGGCTCAGATGTTGAGCTTCACCAGCTTCATGCCGAGCTGGTTTTTCTTCTTGAAATAGTCGGCAATCATCACGTAGCCGGGCTTGGCCGGGTACAGATAGGAGTACGTGGGGCCGCTCGGCATTTCGATTTTATCGACCGCATACTTGCCGTTGTCGCCGAAGGCAATGTTGCCGATGTATGTCTGCGCTTTCTCACCTTTCTCCTTGTCGAAGTTGACGTACACGACGTTGAACTGCGTGTTATCGTCGTTTTTCTGCATGAACTGGTAGTCAAAGTCGCCCTGCGACTTCATGATTTGTCCGAGCAGGCCAGCGCCCATGAACCCGGTGCCGGCCGGCAGCTCCGCATTCGTGACAGTCTTGGGATAGAATTTTACGCTGGTCAGCGTGGCCTGCGGGTCGATTTCAAAGACCAACATATTGGCTACCTTGCCTTTGGACACGCTGGCACTGCCACCGCCCCCGTTAAGAATGCTTGCCGCAATGCCGAGGCCATCGCCCACGATTTTGAATTGTTCGGCCACGATGTACATCCGGCCATTGGCCCCTTTCACCACGGCGTGGTTGTAGTTCACATAGTTGTCTTCCAGGCTGGCTTTGGCTTCGGCGGGCATCAGAGCGGCTATTTCGTTGTGCCAGCCGTAGTTTTTGGTGCTCACCTGCTTGCCGTTTTCGCCGAAGCGCTTCACGTAAAGGCCCTGGCTTTTGTTCACGAACGGCTTGTCATCCAGCTTGTAGTATTCGCCCACGGCCACAAACTCGCGCTTGTCGGCATCGAAGGTGAACGAGCTGAGCGAAAGTTGCTCCGTGGCGCTGGTTTCCACCGGCAAATCGAGCAGCTTCTTGCCCGTTTTGGCATCCAGCGCCACCATGTAGGACGTGGTTTTGCGGGACAGCAGGCCGTCGCGCCGCACCATAATTCCCAGCAGGTATTTGTCGGCGGCTTCCGTAATGCTCAACGACTCATACTGTTTCGCGTTTTCATCGGACGTGATGCGCCAGTGCATACCCAGCTTGTTGTCGTAGATGGCCAGGGTGTAGCCCTTGGCCATGCCGCCGGTGTACCCGTTGCGCACAAAGCCCAGGCCGGGCACCGGAAACAGGTTCAATCCCAGCATCATGCCGCCGGCCGTGGGGTCCACGGCCCGTTGCTGGGCGTCCAGCACGCGCAGGTCGCCCTTGGTCAGCTCGCCGATGGCCTTGGAGCCCAGCTTTTTCAGGCTGGTGTCGTAGGTTTCCATTTCCAGCGTTTTGTCCTTGCTGTTGAAGAAGTAAAACGCGAAAGCCGAGCCGTTGAAGGTGTTTTTCAGCAGCGTGTAGCGGCCGGCGGGTTTCTGAATGGTGATGGTCGAAATCTTGGCCAGGTTCTGGTCGTAGAGGTCGAGCAGGTAGTTGTCGTTTTTGCGGTCGGCTTTGTCGCCGCGGGCAAACATCACGTAGCCCTTTACCTCATTGCCATCATAGATGGGCGAAAGGGCCGAGCGGTGCATATTTTGGATGCCGTTGAGCGTATTGGTCTGGGCAAAAGCCGCCGGCGCAGCCAGCAGCAGCAGGGCGACCAGCGCCGTGCGGGGGGTAAATTTCATCGTGGAAAGTGGGGTAAGAGTGGACAATAAGGATTGGGAGTGAGTTAAGGAAATGTGTATCAGCGGTGCTTGCCTGTGGCTTTGGGCAGCGGGGCCGGAAACAGCAGCTTGGCAAACCGCCCGGCGGCGTACTGCTGCTGAAACTGGGTTTTGAGGGCCGCCGTGGCGGGCGCGGCCGCATCGGCGGCCAGGGCGCTGGCGGCGTATCGGGCGGCCAGGGCATACTCGTCGGCGGCGTCTTCGGGGCCGGTGGCTTGGGCGAAGCAAGCGCTCAGGCCCTTGAAATCGTCGTAGCGCAGGTCGTGCAGCGTGCTGACTAAGGCGTTAAAAGTGGCCGGATTGTGCGCCGATAGGTTGGACACGACCGCGAAGTAGGTGTGGTCCTGCAAGTGTTGGCGCAGCTCAAACAGGCTCAGCTGCACCACGGCGTGCAGGTAGCCGTTTTGGGGCTGCTGGGGCAGCAGCTGCAAGGCCTCGAAAAGCGCATGGTCGTAGCAGTCGTAATCAAACCAGCTCTGGATAACTTCCAGCCGGCTGGCGGCGCGGATGCGGGCAAAATCGGGCAGGCTGGCCGGCTGCGGCCCCTCGGCTATCTGCCCCTTGGTCAGGGCCTGCACATAGCGCATCCGCTTGGCGCAGTCGGGGTGCGATTTCAGCGTATCGGTGGTTTCGAGAGCCGTCACCTCCTTCTGCACCGTGAAGATGGACGCGGGCTTAGCCAGCGCGGTGCCAAACTTTTTGGGGAAATCAGCGCAGCTGAAATACGTGGGCAGGGCCACGGGCGCGGGGTTTTCGGGCTCGTCGATGGTATCGAGCAGCTGCAATACGCGGTAGGCCTGCGGGGCCTCGTAGGAAGTGCGGGCCAGCAGCGCGTAGCCCAGCGAGTCGGCTTGCGTCTCGAACCGGCGGTGGTGGTAGTTGGCGTTGAGCGAAAAGCCCAGCGCCAGCGCCTTCACCTGCGAGCTGATGTTGTACTCGGCGTTGACGATGCGCCGGAACTCGCGCTTCAATTCCTTGCTGTGCAGGGCCATCAGGCGCTCCTGCATGCCGTTTTCCATGTGCCGGCAGGCTACGTGGGCCAGCTCGTGGCAGAGGATGAAGGCAAGCTGGCTTTCGTTTTCGAGGCGGGGCAGCAGGCCGATGTTGAGCATCACCGTGCCGTTGCCCACGGCGTGGGCGTTGGGCTCGGGGTTGCGGGTGAGCACCAGCCGGGCCGTGGCCGGCAGCTGGGGGTTGGCTTTCAGAATCTGCGCAAAAACGCGCTGCACAAAGGGCTCCACCACGGGGTCGAGCAGGGCCGAATAGCGGATGGAATTGAACACGTCGTCGGACGTTTCCTGCACCACTTTGCGGTAATGGTCGCGGAACTCGCCGTTGCCGGTTTTGGGCAGCACGAAATGCGCTTTCACGGCATTGCGCTGCGCCACGGCCAGCTGGTAGAGCCGGGTGGTATCGGGCGAATAGTACGGGCGGTAAGCCGCGTCCTGCGCAGCAGCCCGGTATGGGCCTAGCACGGTGAGGAACAGCAGGCAAAGAAGCCGGAGCGCAGTGGAAATGCGCGGGTTCGGGGTAGAGCGCAACATCGGAATATAATTGCCTCAAAGCTACCCGAACCGCTCAGACAATTCCTATTTTCTGAAATATTTTTTATTCACTTTGCACTATTCTTTTTTGAAGTCCTCCCATTCAGAAAGCATAAAACAAACAGCGGCTCCCTGTTGAGGAGCCGCTGTTGTCAAACATAGCCAGAACTGTTTCGGGGTCAGTGAAATGTAGGGGCGGGGCTTGCCCCCGCCCGGGCAACTGCGCCGCCTCAACATTTTCGTTCAACGTCCGGGCGGGGACAAGCCCCGCCCCTACATCGTTCAGGCGATACACCACCTCCGAAGCCGCGCTACAGCTTCAGCAGCTTCACGGTAGTCGTGCCGCTGGCCGTGCTGGCCCGCAGCAGGTAGACGCCCGCTGCGCCGGGCAGCGTCACGCTGAGGCGGCTGGCGGCGCTGGCAGCCACGGTTTGCCGCCACACCACGGCACCGAGTGCGTTGCTCACTTGCAGCGTGACCGGCTGGTTTTGGGCACCCTGAATTTCGATTTCGGCCCGGCCGCCGGGTACGGGGTTGCCAAAAACCTGCACTTGCAGGCCGGTAGCCGAGGCGGAACGGGTGGCCGTGATGGTGGGGCACTGCGTGGGTACGTCGGTCGACCAGTCGCTGGTGGCCATGTTGGTGAGGGTGCCGGGGTGGGCGTGGCCAGAGGCATCGGCGGCCGTGAGGGCGGGCGAGTCGTTGCACTTCCAGTAGGCGGCCAGGGCGGTGCTGGTGGCGGAAACACCGCAGGTGTTGGCGGCGATTTCGGCGGCGGTGAGGGCACGGGTCCAGGCGCGCACTTCGTCGAGGCGGCCGTCGAGGCCGCGCGAGGCGGCGTAGTTGCGGGCCAGCGTGAAGGGCGCGTTGGCGGTCAGGCTGCCGGTGGCGGCCAGGGAGTTATCGAGCACGCCGTTGACGTAGAGCTTCATTGTGGTACCGTCGTAGGTGCCCGCCAGGTGGGTCCACTGCCCGGCCGTGAGGCGCGTCACTGAAGCCAGCTTGCGGGTGCTGCCGCCAACCTGGGCCACAAACTGCACCTGGCTGGCATCAATGCCGGCATCGCCGAGGCGCAGCATCAGCGTATTCACGCCGCCATCTTCAATGCCCATCAGACTGGAAATGTAGGGAGAGGTGGTTTTAAACGCGTTGGGTTTCACCCAGCATTCGAGGCTGAAGGCCGCGCCGCTCATATTGATGATGCCGGCGTCGACGTACTTGCTCAGGCCATCGAAGCTGAGGGACGTGTTGGTGCCCGTGGGCGGGGCCGCGAGCACGGTGATGTAGGCCGGGCGGGTGAGCACGTTCTGGCCGGCCGCGCTGCTGGCCGTGAGCGTCACGGCGTAGGTGCCGGCCGTGGCGTAGGTGGCGGTGGCGTGCACCGCGGTGCTGCTGGTCTGCGTAGCGCCGGGCAGCGCCCAGGCGTAGCTGGTAGCGTTGGTGGACGAGTTGGCGAAGGTGACGGGCTGGCCGGTGAGCACGGTGGTGGCGGTGGCCGCGAAGTTGGCCACCGGAGCCACGGCGGCGGCCGTGCCGTTGTACAGTTTCAGCTTGCCCAGGTTGAAGCGGTAGGCCGTGAGGGCCGTAGCCGAGGTAGCCTGCACGCCGATGATGGCCAGCTCGCGGTTGGCATAGGCGGCCAGCGAAACGGTGGTGCTGGCCCACAGCGTATCGGCCAGGGCGGGCACGTTCACGTACTCGGGCGTGGTCAGGTTGTCGCTGAAATACAGGGCCAGGCGGGTGCTGCTGGCCCCGGCAGCCAGGCCTTTGTAGGTGAGGTCGAGGTTGGTGGTGGCGGTGATGGGCAGCTTGGTTTGGTAGAGCTTGACGGTGGTGCTGGCCCCGGCGGCCAGGCTGCCGGCCAGTTTCACGCTGGTGCCGCCGTACCAGGCGCGGCTGAAATCGAAGCCCGTGCTGATGGTAGTAGCGCCGGTTTTGGCCCACTGCCACGAGGGCAGGATGGCCTGCTTGGCCATATCGGTCCAGCCCTTCACGGCCACCGCGCCGTTGTTGGCGAAAATCTTGCCCTGGCCCACGCAGAAGTTGGTTTCAAAGGGCAAGCTGGTGATGGCGCAGCGCACCGGCTGGTAGTAGCCGAAGCCCTGCCAGCCGCTGGCATCGGCGGTGGTGATGTCGAGGTCATCGCCGGCGAAAAGGCGCACTTCGGTTTTGTAGAAGTTGGCGTAGTCGGCCGGGTTGCTGTTGAAGTTGTTCAGGCCGCCGTTGAAGGTGAGGTTGGGGGCGAACACGGCCAGCGAGGTGCGCGGGGTGGCGGGGCTGTTGCCGGTGTAGTAATTGCCCAGCCAGGTGGTGCTGCTGAACAACTGCTGGGGGTTGCGGCCCGGCCAGATATCGGCCCCGCTATACACATCAAACGGGCTGCGGCCGATGCTGGCGGCCGTGGTCACGGCGGTGTTGATGGCCGTGGTGCCCGACCAGAAATAGTTGGTGAACATCGCGTCGCTCACGCGGTCGGGGCCACTTTGCAGCAGCGGGGCGTTGCTGGTGTTCATCGTGTTCTGATACGACACCACGCCGCTGGGCAGCATCGAATCGTACCAGTGAATCTCCATGCCGGCGGGCCGGAGGGCTTGCAGCTGCTTGAGCAGGTTAATCAATTCGGTGGACTGGGCCGTGGTCAGGCGCGATTCCTCGTTGAAAAACCAGCCGTCGAAGCCGTAATAATTGGCCACGTCCACCAGCTTTTGCGCGCCGATGTAGTTGCCGGCCGCATCCTTCTGGGTGAGGGCGATGAAGCCCGGCCCATCGGTGAAAACGGTGCCGATAATCTTCACGCCGTTGCGGTGCGCGGCCTCCACCCACGGCCGGCACGGGATGCCGATGGGGCTGGCAAACCACGTCAGCACGTCGATATATTGCCAGTGCGTGAAGTTGTAGAGATTGAACTGGGGCTGCTCGTTGAGGTAGCCCACGAAGTTGTTCATGCCATCGGGGCACCAGTTCACTTTGGAACTGAAGCTCTGGGCGGGGTTGAGCTGGGGGGCCAGGGAGTTTTGGCGGGTGGCCAGGGGCACGGTGCTCACGTTGGCCGGCACGGCGGTGGGGCCGGTGGCGGTCCAGGTCATCAGCTGGGCTGGGGTGAGAGTGGTGTACTGGGCGGCCGGCTCAATCTGGGCCTGCGCGGCCAGGGTAGCCGCCAGCAGCACCAGCAGCAGGCAAAATCGGGAGTAGCAGTGTTTCATGGGGTGGTGATGGGGGTGGATGAGGAAAACCGGGGCCAGACAACCCCACGGCAAGGTAAAGCTCAACCACTCACGCCCCTACCCTGTCTCAGGATAAATTATTTCCCGACAGCCTTGCCATCAATCCACAAAAAAGCCCGTCGGAAGTAATCCGGCGGGCATTTCGGGTTTCAGCAGGGTCTAAGCTCTACCCTTAGCTACAGCCGCTTGCTCAGCAGCATCCCCGAATAGGCATACCCGTTGGCATTCATCCCCTGCAACGGCATCAAAGACACGCCATTGCGGCCGGCCACTTTGTGCAGCTGCGGCACCACCACGCCCATGGTCGCGCCCACGGCGTAGCCCACGAGGTTATCGGTGAGGAAATGCTTGCCCGCTTCGATGCGAAAATAGGCCACGGCGGCCGGCACCACAGCCGCCGCGCCCCACACGAAGGGCTCACCGGCATAGCCGGGGTTGAAATCGTGCATGACTTTGGCGGCGAAGAACGTGGCCGTGGCCGTGTGCCCGGTGTGCCCGGCAAAGAAGGAATTGGTGGCGATTTTGCCCGAGCGTCCGCCGTCGCCTTCGGGGCCGTAGAGGTAGGGCCGGTAGCGGTAGATGTTGCCCACCGAAGTGGTGAACAGGGCATCGGTGGCCAGCATGGTTTCGACGTAGAGGCCCAGCACCTGGCCGTAGTGGCTGCGCACGTCATCGTTGAGGGCTAGTAGCGCCGGCGCGATGGCCAGCGTAGGGTAGCAGATTAAGTCGCTGGCGGTCTGGGCGCTTTCGCTGTACCAGCCGGCCGAAAAGCGGTCGATTTTCGGCACATCGTTTTTATTGAGGGCGGCCAGTTGGGCATCGCTCAGGCCGCTTTTTTGCTGCACGCGGTACAGGCCGAAGGCACTCACCGCCCCCAGGCCCAGGATGACGGGGCCATCGACGGCGAAGCGGGTGTGGTAGGGCGAGCCGGCCCGGCTTTGGGCCGATGCCGTGGGGGCCGCAGCCGTCAGCAACGTGCCGGCCAGGGCGAGAGAGGCAAAAAACTTCATCTGAAAAAATCTGGTGATGAAGCCCGAAACGGAGAATCAGCGCGCAGGGTTAATGATGGCTGAGCTTTCTTTTTCGTTCGTTTCCAGTGCCCGGCCCCCTTTGACGTCACCAGCGTTTACAAATAAGACAGCCACCAGTGCGAGTGCCGCTGCTTGTAGCCCTGGTACCAGCGGCACGGCCAGTACAGCAGCAGTACCACCACCGCCCACACCACATACGCCCGCAGCAGACTGGGCTGGTAGCCCGCAGGCCAGTCCTTGGGCTGGGCAAAGGAGAAGTTGAAGGGCTTGCCGAATTGCAGCCACGTCCAGACCAGCGCGCCGCCGCTGATGAGGCAGAAATGCATCAGGTAATAACCCATGGGCACTTTGCCGTAGGTGCTCAGCCAGCGGGCCAGGCGGCCGGGCACGTCCTCAGTTACCGAGAGCAGCAGCAACGCCGTGCCCAGCGTGAGGCTCAGGAACAGAAGCGACGGCGGGTACTTCGTGATGTTGACGAAGGACAAGGCGGTATAGAAGGCCCCGCGTGGCTGGACGGCCCAGGGCTGCGGGTCGCCGTACAGGTTGCTGAACCGCAGCGCCACGAAGAATAGCAGCGCGCCCGCCCCAGCCAGCCGCAATCGCTGCTTGCGCGCCGGCAGCGGCAGCTGAAACCACGGGCCGATGCAGTAGCCCGCCGCCAGCACCGCCACCCAAGGCAGGATGGTGTAAGCCGCCAGCACGGGCAGCTTGGGCGTGAGCTGGTACAGAAATGGGCTGTCGTAAATGAGGGCCGGCAGCAGCGTGGCGGCCGTCACGGGCTGAATATTGGGCAGCGCGTTATGCCCCAAAATCACGGCCAGCGCCAGCGTGGCCGTCAGCCAGCGCGGCAGCCAGATGAAGCCGGCCAGCGCCACCATGCCCCAGCCTATCGACCAGATTACCTGAAGCAGAATCAGATTAAATGCGCCCCATTGCAGCAGGAAATTAACAATCACGATTTCCATGAAAATCAGCCACAGGCCCCGCGTGAGCAAAAACCGGCTCACCCGCCCCCGGTCGGCCTGCTTTTGCTGATAAAGGAACACGCTGGTGCCAGCCAGAAACACGAAGGTGGGCGCGCAGAAATGCGTAATCCAGCGCGTGAAAAACAGCGCCGTCGAGGCGTGGGCCACATCTTCGGGCCGTACGGCGGTGGGCGTCCAGAACTCGCGGATGTGGTCGAGGGCCATGATGACCATGGCCAGGCCGCGCACCACGTCGATGGCCTGCACGCGGGGCGTGGCGGCGCGGCCGGCAATTGGCTGGGGTGGATGGGTAGTAGTCAGCGGCATAGGCGGGTATTTTGGAGAAAGACGCAGCCAAGTTAGGAGATTTCCCGAAGCTTGCTAATAAAGGGCCAGCAACGGGCGGGCGGGTTTCCACGTTGCCCATGTTACGCTTCTCTCGTGCCCGTTTTCATGCGCTTTCGCCTTCTGTTTTTCCTGTTGCTGCTGGCCCCGGCCGCGCCGGCCGCCGCCTATTCGGTGCTCACCCACCAGGCCATTATCGACACGACCTGGGCCGACTGCATTGCCCCGCTGCTGCAACACCACTACCCCGGCGGCACGCCCCACGAGATGAACGAGGCCAAAAGCTACGCCTACGGTGGGGCCATTTTGCAGGACATGGGCTACTACCCGCTGGGCTCCACGTTCTTCACCAACCTTACGCACTACGTGCGCTCCGGCGACTTCGTGCGCAACCTGCTGCGCCAGGCCCGCAACCGCAACGAGTACGCCTTCGCGCTGGGCGCGCTGGCCCACTACGCCGCCGACAACACCGGCCACCCCGAAGGCACCAACCAGATTATCGCCACCGTTTACCCCGATTTGAAGGCGAAATTCGGCCCCATCATCACCTACGAGCAGGCCACCGTGCGGCATACCGAGCTGGAGTTTTCCTTCGATGTGGTGCAGGTGGCGGCCGGCCGTTACCGCAGCCAGACCTACCACAAGGCCATCGGCTTCCGGGTGAGCAAGCCGGTGATGGAGCGCGCCTTCCGGCAAACCTACGGGCTGGAAATGAAGCAGATTTTTTTCAACGTGAATGCCAGCGTGGCCATGTTCCGCTTCGCGGTGAACCAGCTGCTGCCGGCGGCGGCGCGGGCCGCCTGGCACCACAAGCACGACGAAATTCGGGAGCTGAGCCCGCGCGCCCGGCGCGGCGACTCGCTCTACCACAACAACCGCCGCCAGTACCGCCGCGAGTTTGGCCACGACTACGAGCGACCGGGCTTCGGCGCGCGCCTGATGGCGGGTGTGCTGAGCGTGCTGCCCAAAGTCGGCCCGCTGAAACCATATGCCTTCACCCTGACCGACGTGCCGGGAGCCCTGCAGTTTCACCGCAGCTACCGCGCTTCGCTGGCCCGGTTTTGCACCCTCACCAACGAGCAGCCCACCGACACCACCCGCACCCTAGCCCTGCCCGATACCAACCTCGACACCGGCCAGCCCACCCGCCCCACCGCCTACGCCCTGGCCGACCAGACCTACGGCCAGTTGCTGCGCAAGCTGCGTAAACGTAAGTTCGAGCACCTCACCCCCGCCCTGCGCCAGACCCTGCTCAGCTACTTCGCCAACGGCGTGCCCACCGCCGCCCAGGAAAAGGAGCACGACGACAACAGAAAAGAGAAAAAAGCCCAGAAGAAACTCCAGCAAACGCAGGCTGCCCTGGCTGCTTTGCAGGCGCGGCCCGCGTCCTAACCCAAGCCCCCTTTTCACCCATGGATATTCGGCCCCGCGACGACGCTCCACGCTGGCAGCGGGTCGCTTATCGCGTTATTTTTGAGTCGGATACCCGCGCCGGGCGGGCGTTTGACATCGTGCTGCTGGTGGCCGTGGTGCTCAGCGTGCTGGCCGTGATGCTGGAAAGCGTGCACGATATCGCGGTCCGGTACGGCCCCTTTTTGCGGGCCGTGGAGTGGGCGTTTACCGGGCTGTTTCTCATCGAATACGTGGTGCGGCTGCTGGTGGTGCGCCGGCCGCTGGCCTACGCGCTGAGCCTGCTCGGTATCATTGATTTTCTGGCCATTGTGCCCGCGCTGGCGGCGCTGGTGCTGGCGGGTAGTCACTACCTACTGGCCATTCGCACGCTGCGGCTGCTGCGGGTTTTCCGGATTTTCAAGCTGGGGCGCTTCGTGGGCGAGGGCGAGTTCATCGTGCAGGCGCTGAAGGCCAGCCGCTATAAAATCATGGTATTTCTCACGGCGGTGCTCACGCTGGTTGTCGTGGTGGGCACGCTGATGTACGTGGTGGAAGGCGGCCAGAACGGCTTCACCAGCATTCCGAAAAGCATTTATTGGGCCGTGGTGACGGTGACGACAGTGGGCTATGGCGACATTTCGCCCGTCACGGTGCTGGGCCAGACGCTGGCCTCGGTGCTCATGGTAATGGGCTACGCCATCATTGCCGTGCCCACGGGCATCGTGACAGCCCAGATGGCCATGCCGGCAAACTCAGCTAAGCCAGCCGCGCCCGTTGCGCCGGCCGCGCCCGCGTTCAAGCAGGCCGTTTGCCCCGCCTGCCAGGCCGACGGCCACCGGCCCGATGCGGCCTTCTGCTGGCACTGCGGGCAGCCGGTGTAGCATCGGCCAGGGCACCACAAACGCCGACGGCTAACCTTTCCGAGGCGGGCGCGGTACACCCTGCTCACCCGAAGGCGGCCCGGGCCGCCCGCGCAACTGGTAATTATGAACGAACCGCTGGCGCATCTCGTCTCGCATTTTCCCGATATTTTCACGGGTCTGGCCGTGCTGCTGGGCGGGCTGGCCGCCGGGCTGGTGGTCCGGTTCGTCATCTTCGCCGGGCTGCGGGCCTATGACCGGCGCGAGGATTCGGTCCTGGCCCGCTCCCTGGCGCGGCACTTGCGCATGGCCAGCGCGTGGTTTCTGCCGGTGCTGGCCATTTCGCTGCTGCTGCCGCTGGTGCCGCTGCCGCCCCGGCCGTTTGAGGTGCTGCGCCGCTTCATCGAGTTCACGCTGATTCTCACCTTCGCCTGGGGCCTGATTAAGACGCTGGATGTGTTTCAGGACCTGGTGCAGCTCCGCTACCAACTCGGCTCGCCCGATAATTTGCGCGTGCGCAAGCTCTTCACGCAGCTCCAGTTTCTGAAGAAGCTGGCGGCTTCGCTGGTAGCATTCGTGGCGGTGGGTTTAGTTTTGATGAGCTTTGAAACGGTGCGGCGGCTAGGGACGGGCCTGCTCACATCGGCCGGCATTGCCAGCGTGATTGTGGGCTTTGCGGCGCAGCGCTCCATCAGCAACTTGCTGGCGGGGTTTCAGATAGCCTTCACCCAGCCCATTCGCATTGATGATGTGCTGGTGGTGGAGGGCGAGTGGGGCCGCGTCGAGGAAATCACGTTTACCTACGTGGTGCTCAGCATCTGGGACGAGCGCCGGCTGGTGCTGCCGCTCAACTACTTTATTGAAAAGCCTTTCCAGAACTGGACGCGCACCAGCGCCCGCCTCACCGGCACCGTCTTCCTCCAAACCGACTACACCGTTCCCGTGGACGCCCTGCGCGCCGAACTACGCCGCCTGCTGGAAGCCACCCCACTCTGGGACGAGCGGGTGTGCGTGCTGCAAGTGACGGACTCCAAGGAGCGCACTCTGGAGCTGCGGGCGCTGGTGAGCGCGGCCAATGCGAGTGCGCTGTGGGACCTGCGCTGCGCCGTGCGCGAGGGGCTGGTGGCGTTTTTGCAGCGGAATTTTCCGGGGAGTTTGCCGCGCATGCGGGCCGAGGTGGACGGGCCGCCGGTGGTTGGCGCAACTGTTTAGCAGGCTGTAGCGCGGACTCTGCGAGTCCGCGTCTCCGCGCCGTTCAGATATCCGTATAGGACGCGGACTCGCAGAGTCCACGCTACGTTGCTATTGTGGTTTGGAGGCGGAAAAGGGCGCGTCAGCAGCGGCGGTGCCGCGGGTGGTGGCGGGCGCGGGCACCATATCAAAGTCCAGCGTAGCGCCTTGCTGCAAGGCAGCGTGGCTGAGCCAGTTGTGGCCGTAGGGCTGGCCATTGAATTTCAGCTGGCTGATGTAGCGGTTGGCGGCGCTGTTGGCGGGGGCGTTCAGCACCACGTCGTGGCCGTTTTCGAGGTGCAGGGTGGCTTTGGGGAAAAGGGGCGCGCCGAGCACGTATTGGTCCGAAGCGGGGCACACGGGGTAGAAGCCCAGGGCCGAAAACACGTACCAAGCCGAGGTTTGGCCGTTGTCTTCGTCGCCGCAGTAGCCGTCGGGCGTGGGGCGGTAGAGGCGGTTCATGGTTTCGCGGGCCCAATACTGGGTTTTCCAGGGCTGGGCGGCGTAGTTGTAGAGGTAGATGATGTGCTGGGCCGGCTGGTTGCCGTGGGCATATTGGCCCATATTGGCAATCTGCATTTCCCGGATTTCGTGGATTACCTCGCCGTAATACGCCTCATCGAAGATGGGCGGCAGGGTGAAAACCGAGTCCAGCGTGGCCAGGAAGGGCCGGGGGCCGCCCATCAGGTTCATTAGGCCCTGCACGTCGTGAAACACCGACCAGGTGTAGTGCCAGCTGTTGCCCTCGGTGAAGGCATCGCCCCACTTGAAGGGATTGAACGGCGTTTGGAAGGTGCCGTTCTGGTTACGGCCGCGCATCAGGCCACTCTGCTTGTCGAAGAGCTTGCGGTAGTTCTGGCTGCGCTGGGTGTAGAGGGCAATTTCCTTTTTGGGCCGTTTCAGGGCCGTGGCCAGCTGGGCAATGGCAAAATCGTCGTAGGCGTATTCGAGGGTGCGGGCGGCGCTTTCGTTGATTTTCACATCGTAGGGCACGTAGCCGAGCTTGTTGTAGTAGCTCACACCGGCGCGGCCCACGGCTTCAAGCGGGCCGGCATTGTTGGCCCCATGCGTCAGGGCCTGGTAGAGGGTGTTGATGTCATAGCCGCGCCCGCCTTTCAGGTAAGCCTCGGCCACTACGGAGGCGGAGTTGTTGCCCACCATGATGTTGCGGTAGCCGGGGCTGCCCCACTCCGGCAGCCAGCCGCCCTCGCGGTAGGCATTGGCCAGCCCGGCCTGGATTTCGGCATTTACCGACGGATACATCAGGTTCAGCAGCGGAAACAAGGCCCGGAAAGTGTCCCAAAACCCGGTATCGGTGTAGAGGAAACCGGGCTGCACCTGGCCATTATACGGGCTGTAGTGCACGGCCTGGCCGGCCGCGTCCAGCTCGTAGAACTTGCGCGGAAACAGGAGCGAACGATACAGGCAGGAATAAAATGTGCGCTGCTGCTCATCGGTGCCGCCTTGTATTTCGACCCGGCCCAGGGCTTTGTTCCAAGCGTCGCGGCCTTTTTGCTTCACGCTTTCGAAGTCGTCGGTCCCGATTTCCAGCAGGTTGCGCTCAGCCTGCTCCGCGCTGATGAACGAGGACGCCACGCGGGCCTGCACCTGCTCGCCCCGGCCGGTGCGGAAGCTGACCACCGCGCCCGCGTGGGCGGCGGTGAGCTCGGTGCCGGTACTGGTCAGGGTGTTATCGTTGACTAAGTGAGTGGCCGTGAATGGGCGGTCGAACTCAACGATGAAGTAGTTTTTGAAGTTGGCGGGCACGCCGCCCCGGTTTTTGGTGGTGTAGCCGATGATGCGGTTCTGGGCTGGCAGCATCTTCACGAAGGAGCCTTTGTCGAGGGCATCGAGCAGCACGTAGGCGCTGTCGGTTTTGGGGAAGGTGAAACGGAACCGGACGGCGCGCTCGGTGGGGGCCAGCTCGGTGGTGATGTTGTAATCGGCCAGGTACACGCTGTAGTAGTAGGGCCGGGCGGTTTCGGATTTGTGCGAAAACCAGCTGGCCCGCTCGTCCTCCCCCACCCTGATTTTGCCGGTGCCGGGCATGAGCACGAACTGCCCGTAGTCGTTCATCCAGGGCGAGGGCTGGTGCGTCTGCTTGAAGCCCCGGATTTTATCGGCCCCGTACTGGTAGGCCCAGCCGTTGCCCATTTTGCCGGTTTGGGGCATCCAGCAGTTCATGCCCCAGGGCCGCGAAATGGCGGGATATGTGTTGCCGTTCGAGAGGTCGGGCTTGGAATCGGTGCCCATGAGCGGGTTCACCAAATCGGCGGGCGCGAGGGTTTGGGCCGAGGATTGGGCGGAGCCGAGCAGCGCGAGCAGGAGAACCAGAAGTAGCCGAAGGGACATTGGCGGGCGGGAAAACGGTTTGATGCGCAAAGTAGCGCGGACTTTGTAGTCCGCGAGTTAGACTGTTCGACTCGCGGACTACAAAATCCGCGCTACTTCGCATCCGCCTTGTGCAGCAGGCGCACCACCAGGCCGGTCCAGCCGGTTTGGTGGCTGGCGCCGAGGCCGTGTCCGTCGTCGCCGTGGAAGTATTCGTGGAAGAGCAGGTTGTCCTGAAAGTGCGGGTCGGTCTGGTGGATTTCAGTATCGCCCATCGCCGGGCGGCGGCCGTTTTCATCCTTCAGGAAGAGGCGGGCGAGGCGGCCCGACAGCGCATCGGCCACCTGCGCCAGCGTGTGCAGCTGGCCCGAGCCGGTGGGATATTCTATCGTAAAGGCGTCGCCGTAGTAGGTGTGGTAGCGCTGGAGCGACTCGATAATCAGGTAATTGACCGGGAACCAGACCGGGCCGCGCCAGTTGGAATTGCCGCCGAACATGTCCGATTCCGCTTCGCCCGCCACGTAGGACACCGAGAAGCTGTCCTCGTCGGTGTGGTAGTGATAAGGGTTATCGAGATGGTAGCGGGAGAGCGAGCGGATGCCGAATTCGGAGAGGAATTCGGTCTCATCAAGCATGCGGGTGAGGACGCTGCGCAGGCGCTTGCGGCGCATGAGGCCCATGAGGTGGCGGGTTGCCTGGCCGGGCTCTTCCCAACGGCTCACCAGCTCGGCCAGGCGCGGGCGGCGCTTGATGAGGGCCAGGGCGCGGGCGTGGAATTCGGGCACGGTGGCGAGTAATTCATCGTCAATGACTTCGACCGCGAAGAGCGGGATGAGGCCGACCATGGAGCGGATGCGCAGACGGGTGCGCGAGTCGTCGGGGGCGTGGAGGACGTCGTAGTAGAACTTATCCTCCTCGTCCCAAAGGTTGAAATGGCCGCCTCCCCCGCGCGTCATGGCCTCGGCGATGTAGAGGAAATGCTCGAAGAACTTGGTAGCCATTTCCTGGTAGACGGGCGTGGTGCGGGCCAGCTCCAGGGCAATGCGCATGAGGTTGAGGGCGAACATGGCCATCCAGCTGGTGCCGTCAGATTGCTCGATTTTGCCGCCGGTAGGCAGCGGGGATGAGCGGTCGAACACGCCGATGTTGTCCATGCCCAGGAAGCCGCCTTCGAAGATGTTGCGCTCGTCGCGGTCCTTGCGGTTTACCCACCAGGTGAAGGTCATGACCAGCTTCTGGAACACGGCTTCGAGGAAGGCGGTGTCGCCCTGGCCCTCGTGCAGCTTGCGGTCCATCTGGTACACGCGCCAGGTGGCCCAGGCGTGCACGGGCGCGTTCACGTCCTCGAATTTCCACTCGTAGGCGGGCATCTGGCCGTTGGGGTGCAGGTAGCCGTCCTGGCAGAGCAGGCGGAGCTGCTGCTTAGCAAAATCGGCATCGACCATGGCCAGCGGCAGGCAGTGGAAGGCCAGGTCCCAGGCGGCGTACCAAGGGTACTCCCACTTGTCGGGCATCGAAACGATGTCGGCATTGTGCAGGTGCCGCCAGGTGGAGTTGCGGCCTTCGAGGCGCTCGGCGGGCGGCGTGGCGCGGGCGGGGTCGCCGTCGAGCCACTGGCTGACGTCGTAGTAATAATACTGCTTGCTCCAAAGCATGCCGGCGAAGGCCTGGCGCTGCACGTTGCGGGCGTCGGCGTTGGTGAGGCCTTCCTGGATGCAGTCGTAGAACTCGTCGGCCTCGAAGCGGCGGGTATTGAAGAGGTGGTCGAAATCGGCAAACGGTTCGGCGTGCTCGGGCTGGCTGAGGCGCAGGCGCACGGTTTGGGGCTGGCCGGGGGCTACCATGAATTGGTAGCGGGCGGCGGCCTTGGTGCCGTGCTGGGCGGGGTTTACGGCAGTTTTCTGGCCTTCAACTATGTATTCGTTGATGCCGTCTTTGAAGTAGCGGCCGGCCTTGTTCTTCTTCTTGCGCTTCTTGCCGAAGAGCGTGGGGCTGGTTTCGTTTTCGCAGAAAAGCAGTTCGGCGGGCTGGTCGCAATAGAGCTGGAAGCGGCCCAGGTCCTGATGCTCGGCTGCCATGGCATCGGGCTGGGTGCGGCGGATTTCGGGGCGGTGGTCGTCGTAGCCCAGCGTCCAGGTGTTGCGAAACCAGAGCTGGGGCAGCACCGTGAGCGGGGCGGCTTCGGGGCCGCGGTTGTGGATGGTGAGCTGGACGAGGATGTCCTGGGGGCCGGCTTTGGCGTATTCGATGAAGACGTCGAAGTAGCGGCTTTCGGCGAAGATGCCGGTGTCGAAGAGTTCGAATTCGGGGTCCTGGCGGGTGCGGGCGGCATTTTCGGCCCGCAATTCTTCGTAGGGAAAAGCGGCTTGCGGGTACTTGTACAGCATCCGCATGTAGGAGTGCGTGGGGGTGCTGTCGAGGTAGTAGTACTGCTCTTTTACGTCCTCGCCGTGGTTGCCCTGGCCGTTGGTGAGGCCGAAAAGGCGCTCCTTGAGCTGGTTGTCGTGGCCGTTCCAGAGGCCGATGGCGAAGCAGAGGCGCTGCTGGTCGTCACTCAGGCCGCCGAGGCCTTCCTCGCCCCAGCGGTAGGCGTAGGCGCGGGCGTGGTCGTGGGTGATGTAGTTCCAGGCGTCGCCGTTGGCGCTGTAGTCTTCGCGCACGGTGCCCCACTGGCGCTCGGTGAGGTAGGGGCCAAATTGCTTCCAGTCGGTGGTTTTGGCGCGGGCTTCGGCCAATCGTATTTGTTCTTGCATAGCGGGTCGGGGCGAGCAGGGCCAAGCGCGAAAAACGCGGCGCGGGCGCTGCTGGCGTGGTTAGCGGGAAATTGGGCTTACGGGATTAGGCGGGCGAGGGGCCATGTAGCGCGGACTTTTAGTCCGCATCTGGCAGCTACCACTCGCGGACTAACAGTCCGCGCTACAGCGCCCGCGTCAGCCGGATGCCGCCGTACGCGTAGCCGTTCAGATTCAGCCCCTGCACGGGCACCATGGATATACCCGTGCCATGCAGCTTCTTATAAAAATGCAGCGCCACGAGGCCCACCGCCGCCCCTACCCCCACACCCACGGCCGAATCGGTGAAGCGCTGCGGGGGCACATTGGCGGGGTCGAAAACCGTGTCGTTGCGGTGCAGGCGGGGCACTACTACACCCACGGTGGCCCCCACGGCGTAGCCCACGAGGTTATCGGTGAGGAAGTGCTTGCCAGCCCGGATGCGGAAGTAGGCTACCACGGCGGGCGCGGCGGCGGCCACGCCCCACACGTAGGGCTCGGCTTTGGAGCCGGGGTTGAAATCGTGAAAAACCTGGGCGGCGAAGAAGGTGGCGGTGGCCGTGTGGGCGGTGTGCCCGCCAAAAAACGAATCGGTGGCGACGGGGCCGTGGCGCAGCTCGCCGCCCTCGGGGCCGTAGAGGTAGGGACGGTAGCGGTACACCGTCCCCACGGTGAGGGTGAAGAGGGCGGCGGTGCTGCTCATGGTTTCGAGGTAGAGGCCGGCCACCTGCCCGTAGCGGCCGTGCACGTTGGGCTGGAAGGCCAGCAGGGCGGGCACCAGCGCCAGGGTGCCGTAGCAAAAACCGTCGCTGATGAGCTGGGCGCGGGGGCTGAACCGGCCGGCCGAAAACCGGTCGATGGCCGGGATATTGGCGGGGTCGAGGGCGGCCAGGTCGGCATCGGTGGCGGTGCGCTTGTGCTGCACCAGCAGCAGCCCGGTGCCGCTGAGGCCCAGCAGCCCGGCCGTGAGGGGGGCTTCCACGGCGAAGCGGGTGGTGTAGGGCGAGGGGGCCTGCTGGGCGCGGGCGGCGGGGCCGGCGCTCAGCCACAAGGCCCCGGCGAGCAGCAGCGGCGGGCAATGCTTCATGGGGCGAAGGTGGGGCGGAAATGGTGGGTTTCGGAGTTGGGGTGCCGTAGCGCGAACTTTTAGTTCGCGTACCAGAACGAGCGAGCGGCGCGGGGAAGCGAACTAAAAGTTCGCGCTACGGCGCGCGGCGCGCCCGTTGCGGCGGCTTCAAAACATGCCGAATTTCTAAAACATGGCAAATACGCGCAACATGGCAAACACGAAAAACAGGGCCTATGGAGCGGTTTGCGGGTCGTATGCGGCGGTTTGCGGGGCCTATAAAGCGGTTTGCGGGCCGTATGCGACGATTTGCGGGGCCTATGCGGCGGTTCGCGGGGTCTATGCAGCGGTTTGCGGGGTGTATAAATGGGTTCGCGGGGCGTATGCGGGCATTTACATGGTGTGACAAGGGATTTGCGGGGCAAAAACGGGGGGTGGCAAGGGCGCAGGGCTTGGTTTTTATTCCACTACATTTAAGGCGGTTACGCTACACAGGCGTAGCTGTTAACTACCAGTGGAAGAATGTCAAAAACTACCTCAGAGACAGCGCGGCTGTTTCGGTGCCGGCTCGAAGAGCTGGGACCTCTCAACGACATGGTGAGCGCCATGTTCAAAACCAATCAGGACGAATTCGGCAAGGCTTCGCCCGACTATGCCGATAAGGACTACCTCAAGGGCTGGGATGCCCGGAAGGCGGACTTCGCGGAGCTGGTGCCTACGGGCGTGCATCGGGCCACCGATAAGGACGTGACCAAAACCATGGCGCAGGTGGCGAAAAGCCTGCGCGACCCGCTCAACTACCTGGACCTGCGCCTGAAGCGGGCGACCAAAAAGGGCGGGCTCACGGCCAGCGCCGCCGATTTCGGGCTGGGCAAGGTGCGCTCCGAAATCTCGACCCGCGACATGGAAGGCCTCGATGGGGCGCTGGGCCACTTGCTGCAACTGGTGCAACAGCCGGCCAACCTGGCGGCCCTCACCACCCAGGGCCACACCACTGACGACACGCAGGCCCTCGTGGATGCGCGCAAGCAGCTCGGCGCCTTCAACACGGACCAGAACACCAACCAGAACGCGGCCCTCGAACTCACGGATGAGAACATCAAGGCCGGCAACGCCCTCTGGGAGTACGTGGTGGACGTGCTGGGCACGGGCGCGCTGATGTATAAGGAAAAGCAGCCGAAGAAGGCGAAGACGTTTTCGATGGCGACGCTGCTCAAGCGGATTCGGAAAGAGAACGGCGGCGCGGGGGATGTGAAGGCGGGGTAGGTTTGGTTGGGATGGAAAAGGGACGGCCCCGCTGCGTGTGCAGCGGGGCCGTTTTTGGTTATGTTGGGTTGTAAAGCAGATTGCCCATAGGCTCCTGCACTGAGATGAAACTTACTAATTATTCGTTAGTGTATCAATTCTAACTGACTTCAAAATAGTGTAGGCACGTTTTTCAAAATTGCGACTGTCATTGTTTTTGCGTTCAAATACAAATGCAATACGCCACCATATGTGAGCTTGCCGGAATTCCGTCGTAGCCGTGAGTTGTTCGTATGGTTCACAAAACAAATGCCCCGGCCCTATACGGCTGCTGATGGCAAAGTCGCATCTATTGATTATCTCTCTTCGGTTTATTCTCCACACCGATTTTGCAGGGCAAATCATGCTGTCGCGTGTGTCAATATCACGGGCTATTTTAGCTAATTCCGACGTGGTCCACAAGCGGCTGTCGTAGGCTATATGAGGTTGAATTGTTAATCTATCCAGCGTATCCTGACAATAACTGCCGGCTTTTTTAATCCAACCGCTTTCTTTTAACAGACACCCTCTTGAATTTGTAAACCTATATTTTAGTTGGTCTGATTCTGAATTATCTGACCTGTCAATCCAAGTTAATTAAAGTATCATACTCTACCGGCACATACAATTTAAGTGTACAAGATGGCCAAGGGCGGTGGTCATCCTGTTTAAAAACGACATGGCGCAGAGTGAAACCAACTGGGATTTCGGGTTCGCGCTTCGAGCAAGCTGATAGCCCGAACGAGAGAACCAAAACCAGAATCCGTAGTTGAATCGAAGGAAGCATAGCGTAAAGTTGGGCTGGCCTTTGCACGCCCTACGCTGGGCTAACTCACAGCCGGCTTCAGTACAGCAAAATTTAACAACAGTCAATGATACTGGTGCGGCGCAAGCTACACCAGTATCTCAAGAAGCAGCTACTGGGAACGGGCGAAAGGCGGGCCGGGGTAGCAAAATGCTGCTGGTAGCTGCCGGGGCTATTGCATTGGGCACAAAAAAACGCCATGCCGGGCGTTGCCGGGGCATGGCGTTTTGGGTTGGCCGGTTATTTGGCAGGGGGCTATTTCAGCTGGATGCCTTGGGCGGCCATAGCTGCTTCCGTCTTGGCGTGGTTGGCCAAGTACTCGGCGTGCTGGGCCTCGGTGCGCTTCGTGCCCAGGCTGGCGAAATGCTCGCGCAGCTTGTCGGCGGGCAGGTCGGCCCCGTAGGACGGGGTGCCGGGCTGCTGCCGCCACGACTCGTGCAGGGTGCCGTCGTCCACAGCGTCGAAGCCCAGCTCTTCTACCAGGGCCATTACTTTCTGCTTGGCGGCGGGCTCGTCGCCGGCCACGGGCAGGGCAATGCGGCCGGGCGTGCCAGCGGGTACACCCTTGTTTTGGAGGTGGTCGGCGTAGATGTTGTTGAACACCTTCACCACCGGACGGCCCAGGTGCTGCTGCACCCACTCGCTTTCGGTGAGGTCGCCGGTTTCGAGCTCGGCAATTTTGCCGTCGCGCAGCATGGGGTAGTAGTTACTCGTGTCGATTACGGGCACGTCGGCGGGCACGCCGGCGAACAGGTCTTTGGGCAGGTCGGGGATGTTTTTCAGCGGGATGGTGACCACGATGAGGTCAGCGCCCTTGGCGGCTTCTTCGGCCGTGACGGGGGTAGCGCCGGTTTTCTGGGCTACGTCGCCCAGGGTTTCGGGGCCGCGCGAGTTGGCGATTTTAACCGAGTGGCCGAGGCTGGTGAGCCGCACGGCGAGGGCGCTGCCGATGTGGCCGGCTCCGATGATTCCAATGTTCATACTGCGAAAGTTTAAGCGTGTGGGGCGGTAGCGATTTGCGGCCGCAGGTAGCTTAACAGTTTCGGGGGCGAGTTTGCTTTTTTTCGGTGGGCGTTTGCTGGAGCGGACGCGACAGTTGAAGCCGACTAGAAAGGCGAAGAGCCTGTCATCCTGAGCGCAGCGAAGGACCTTATCACGTCTGAACTACTTGCTCTTGCGTGATAAGGTCCTTCGCTGCGCTCAGGATGACAGGCTTTTCCTCCCGTCGATAATTCCCCGCTCCTACTTCAGCCCCGGAATCTTCGCGCCGCGCTCGCGGGCTACGTCCTGGGCCAGCTCGTAGCCGGCATCGGCGTGGCGGAAGATGCCCATGCCGGGGTCGGTGGTGAGGACGCGGCGCAGGCGTTCGGCTTTTTCGGGGGTTCCTGTCGCTACTATCACCATGCCGGAGTGGGTGGAGTTGCCGATGCCCACGCCGCCGCCGTTGTGCAGGCTCACCCAGTCGGCGCCGCTGGCGCAGTTGGCCAGGGCGTTGAGCAGGGGCCAGTCGGCCACGGCATCGGAGCCGTCCTTCATGCCTTCGGTTTCGCGGTTGGGCGAGGCCACGGAGCCGCAGTCGAGGTGGTCGCGGCCGATGACGATGGGAGCCGAGACTTCGCCCCGCGCCACGAGGTCGTTGATGACGAGGCCGAACTTCTCGCGCTCGCCGTAGCCGAGCCAGCACACGCGGGCCGGCAGGCCGATGAAGGGCACTTTGGCCTGGGCCTTTTCAATCCAGCGGGCCAGGAGCTTGTTGTCGGGGAAGGTTTCGAGCAGGGCGCGGTCGATGCGCAGAATGTCCTGCGGGTCGCCCGATAGGGCGGCCCAGCGGAAGGGTCCTTTGCCCTCGCAGAAGAGCGGGCGGATATAGCCAGGCACGAAGCCGGGATACAGGAAATGACCGTTTTCGTCGCGCACGTTCAGGCCGCCTTTTTCGGCCTGGCCGCGCAGGTTGTTGCCGTAGTCTACGGCGATGGTGCCGCGCTTCTGCATCTCCAGAATGGCCTCGACATGCTTCACGATGGACGCCAGGGCTTGGCGTTTGAACTCGTCGGGGTTGGCTTCGCGCAGGGCCAGCACCTCCCCTATTTCGCCTTCGGGGATGTAGTCCATCAGGTCGTGGGCCGAGGTTTGGTCGGTCACGATTTCGGCGTTGAAGCCTAATTCCAGCAGGCGGGGCAGGATGGTGGCGGCGTTGCCGGTGAGGCCCACGGACCAGCCTTTGCCGTCGGCTTTGGCGCGTTCGCACAGCTCCAGGGCGTGGGTGAGGTCGCGGGCCTGCTCGTCTACGTAGCCTTCGCGCACTTTCTGCTTCACCCGCTCGTCGATGGGCTCGATGACAAGGCAGACGCCGTCGTTCATGGTCACGGCCAGGGGCTGCGCGCCGCTCATGCCGCCCAGGCCGGCCGTGAGGGTGATAGTGCCGCGCAGGCTGCCGCCAAAATGCTGGTCGGCCATGGCGGCAAATGTCTCATACGTGCCCTGCAAAATGCCCTGGGTGGCGATGTAAATCCAAGAGCCGGCCGTCATCTGGCCGTACATCATCAGGCCCATTTTGTCGAGCTCGTCGAAGTATTCCTGGGTGCTCCAGGCGGGCACGAGGTTGGAGTTAGCAATAAGCACGCGCGGGGCGTGGGGCCAAGTTTTGAGCACGCCCACGGCCTTGCCCGACTGCACGAGCATGGTTTCGTCGGCTTCCAGCTCCTTGAGGGTTTTGACGATGGTTTGGTATTCCTTCCAGTTGCGGGCGGCGCGGCCGGCACCGCCGTACACGATTAGCTCGTCATAAACCAGCGAAACTGCGGGGTCGAGGTTGTTTTCCAGCATGCGCAGGGCGGCTTCGGCTTCCCAAGTTTTGCAGCGGAGCGTGGTGCCGTGGGCCGCTTTCACGGTTTCTTCGGGCTTGAACTCGTAGAACATCGGGCGCTTGCCGTCGTGCTTTGGTGCAGGTGCGCCGGTGGCAGTGGAAAGGGAGTTGGCTTCGAGGTTTAGCTCGGGCGTGGCGATTTCGGCGGGGGTGAAAGAAGACATGGGAATTGGGGGATTTGGGTGGTGCGGCGAAGATAGGAAAGTGCCGAGTAGCAGCGCTGCTCCCCAACCGCAGTTTTTCCACCCGGCATTTTCTCACCGACCAATTATTACCGCTTCCCGGCTAGCTAATGCCGTTACTATGGCCGCTTTTTACAGCAGCCGGGCGGCTAGTAGTACGTGTATTTCACCTCATACACGTTGAGTTGATTATAGGAGCGGTTATCGGTTTTGCGAAGGAGCAGGCCGTTGGCTCCGTACTCATACTCGGTGTAAATGGGGCGAAGCAGGCGCTCATCCACTGTCTTTCCCGGTTGCACCTGCAATAGCTGCTCCTGCCGCTTCACGCGGCCATCCGGCAGGCGGGTGTAGCGGGTGGTGAAGCTGCTAAATGGACTGTCGGAAACGGTCATCAGGGAGCCGGCGCCGGGTTGCGCCTGGCGCTCGGCACGGCGGGGCTCAAACAGGGAAATGCTTTGGATGAGCTGGCCGCGCTGGTCGTATTCGTTGCGGGTATCGGGAATGCAGCGCCCGCGCTGCTGCCGGCTCAGCCGTAGCACGGCGGCGGGCACCACCGGCTTGGCCAATGCGCCCGCTTGCGGCTGGGAATAGTTGATATGCCCATTTTCAATGGTTTTTCCGTGCCGGCTAATGATGTAGATAGCCGAGAAATCAACAGGCTCATCGGACTGGTTATAGCCAATGGATTCCAGGCGGAGGGTATCGCCGCCCGTGGGATACATCAGCGAAAGCAGCCGGTGCGTCTCGTTCGCTTTCAGCCCGGGGATGGGGTTAAAAATAGCCTCGGTCACGGTGGTATCACCGCGCCGGTACTCCTGCGCCTGCTGCCATAAAACCGGCGCTGAATTCTGAACCGTGAGGTAGGAGGTGTTCACCTTCGTTTGGGCATCGTACACAATGCGGGTGCTGACGGGGAACGACGGCACGGCGGTGAGCACCAATTCGACCTGCCGGCTGTGCTTGTCGAAGCGTTGCAGGCGGCTTTGCCCGCCGTGGGCCTGGTCGATGCGAATTTTATTGCCACGCCGGTCCAGCTCAAAATGCTCGCTGGTGTCGGGGCCAAATCCATCGATTTGCCGTACCACAGTCACTGTCCGCACCCGATTACGAGCAAAAATCCGGCGGTCAAGCGAGTCTTCTGCTGACACCAGCTGCGGCACTTTATTTATCGACGCGAACAGCGGAATACTGACGGGATTACTGATTGTCAGCCGGGCACTGCCGCCGCGTGCGGCCGGGGCCTGCGCTACCGCAGCCCTCACACTGAGCAACAATGGGGAAAACAGGAAAGCAGTCAGCAAATTTTTCATTACGGGTAGCGTAAAGTTGCCCGCAAATAACATCACAATCACCCAACCCGTAGCCTAACCATGAGCCCCGACTACACCCCCATCGACTGCCATTTCTACGACCTGCTGGAAGCCGCCGCTACCCAGAGCCGCCGCGTCGATTTGCAATACTTTAACGACCTGCGCCAGCTCTGCCTCGGCTCCGGCATTATCGAAACGTTTTTCATCCGCGACAAAGTCGAGTTCATGCAGCTGAAATCGGGCGAGGAAATCCGGCTCGACCACATCATTCGGCTCGACGACACGCCCGCGCCGCTCTACCGCGATTACCCCGATTTCAGCTGTGGCTGCTGATGTAGCTGGCGAAACAAGAGAGTTGGGTCGGACACAAAAAGCCCGTCTTGCTTCGGCTACATTCAGCATGACGGGCTTTTTGTGTCCTTCGGAATCCGCGCCTAGTCCCGCTCCTGGTCCACGCTGATGCCGCCGTTAGTGGTCACGGCACGCACCGGGGCACCGCCCTGGCCCAGGCTGGCCTCCACTTCCTTGTGGAACATGCCTGATTTGGTCACCGGCAGCTCGGTGCGGATGCCGCCCATGTTGGTGCTGGTGAAGAGGCGAGCCGAATACGCGCGGGGCAGTTTCCAGTGGATGCCGCCGTTGGTGGTGCTCACGTCCAGGCCTTTGCCGTCCCACTTGCTGCCCGTGAGGGTGATGTTGACGCCGCCGTTGGTGGTTTCGCCCTTCACCTGACCGCCCAGGTTGGCGAGGTTCACGCCGCCGTTGGTGGTTTCGAAGGTGATGGCCGAGTTGAGATTATCGAGGCTGATGCCGCCGTTCACGGTGTTGAGGGTCAGGGCGGTGGTGCGGGGCACGAAAATTTCGTAGCTCACGCTCCAGTTCTTGTCTTTGTCGGGGTCGGCGGCGCGCAGGGTGTTGTTGGCGGTGCCTATGGTGATGCGCTTGACGCGGGCCGTGGCCTCTTGTTCATTGCTGGCCCAGGCCTGCACCCGGGCGCGGATGCGGACGTTGGGCCCATCCCAGCCGTGGACGGTGATGCCGCCGTTGGGGTCGGCGTTCACGCTCAGGGGCTGGCCGGCGGGGGCGCTCATGGTCAGGTCGCGGGTTTCGCAGAAGCCTTTCATCAGTTTGTCGCCCCGATTCCAGGAGTTGTTTTCGCAGGTGGTTTTGAACTGGGGCTCGGGGGCCGTTTGGGCGGTAGCGGCGAAGGTGCCGCACACTAGGGCAAGTGCAGAAATCAGGTTTTTCATCGGTTTGGAAATGAAGATTGGGGGACGAGATGAAGATGCTTGGCCAGGAAGCACGGTTGCTTGCAGGGGGCGGCGAGTGAAAGGGGTACCCGGGTTTCGCTTATTCGTTACGCGGGCTGGCCAAACTTTTTTGAGCATGATTTGAGCTAACAGACAGCGGCCCTACGCTTCCTGACTTGACGCCGACCCCATTTCGGCAGCCTTGCGGTAGCTTAATATTCAACAATTACTCTTTACCACTTCCTTTCTCACTTATTTTACAGCCAATTATCCCACCTGCCCTTCTCATGAAAACACCTTTTTTCTGTTCGTTTCTCGCCGCTTCACTGCTGCTCCAGGTGCCCGCCACTCAGGCCCAAAAAATCTCCAAAGAGCTTGATGTGCTGGCCACGCAATACGCCAAGGCCGGCCAGTTCAACGGCACGGTGCTGGTGGCCGAGCATGGCAAAGTGGTGTTTACCAAAGGCTACGGCCTGGCCAACCGCGAATGGAACCAGCCCAACGCGGCCGATACCAAGTTCCGGCTGGGCTCGCTCACCAAGCAGTTCACCTCCATGCTGGTGATGCAGTTGGTGGAAAAAGGCCAGCTCCGGCTCGATGCCCCCATCACCACCTACCTGCCCGACTACCCCAAGGCCACCGGCGATAAAATCACGCTGCACCAGCTGCTCACGCACACCTCGGGCATCCCGAGCTACACCTCCCAGCCCAGCTACGAAACCGCCAGCCTGCTGCCCACCACGCCCGCCGAGTTTGTGCGCACGTTTTCGGGCCAGCCGCTCGATTTTGAGCCGGGCACGGCTTGGCGCTACAGCAATTCGGGCTATTTCCTGCTCGGTGCCATCATCGAAAAAGTAACCGGCAAGCCCTACGCGCAGGTGCTGCGCGACAACATTTCACAGCCTCTACACCTCCAGGATACGGGCTACGACCTGGCCGAAACCATTCTGCCGCGCCGCGCGGCCGGCTACGACCGCACCCCCGAAGGCCTGTACAACACCACCTACGTCGACATGGCCGTCCCCTACTCCGCCGGGGCGCTCTACTCCACCGTGCTCGACCTCTATAAGTGGGACCAGGCCCTGTACACCAACCAACTGATTTCCGAGGCCAGCAAAGCCCTTCTATTTAAGCCTGATAGAAACCACTACGCCTATGCCTGGATGACCTCGAAGGTGGCGGTGGGGTCGGATTCGGTGGCCTTGCTGGCGCACAGCGGCCACGTCAACGGGTTCGGCACCTACCTGCTGCGCGCGCCCCAGGACCACCAGCTGGTGGTGGTGCTCGATAACGAAGGCGGCCCTCATGTGAAGGACCTGAGCCTGGACCTGTTGCGCGTGCTCTACCATCAGCCCGCCACCGGCCCCAAGCCAGCCCCCGTGGCCCCCAAAACCATTCCCGTAGATGCGGCCACGCTGGGCGCGTACGTGGGCAAATACCAGCTGTCGCCCACGTTTTTTATTACCGTGAAGGCGGAAGGCAGCCATCTCTCGGCCCAAGCTACCGGGCAGCCGGTGTTTGGGCTGGCGGCCACGGCCCCGGGTCGCTTTATGGTGCAGGGCGTGCCGGCCGAGGTCGAGTTCGTAAAAAACGCCAGCGGGGCGGTCGAGAAGCTGATTCTGCACCAGGGCGGGCACGATTCGCCGGGGGCCAAAGTGGAGTAAAATATATCCCGCCGGCAAAATCTGCGTAAAGATTTGCTCCACCAACCCATCCCCTGCCCTATGGATACCCTAGCCGCCGGCGTCACCCAGCTTCGCATTCAGCGCTTTGTCAACGTTTATTTCGTCGAAACCGGCACCCCCGGCGAGTGGGTGCTGATTGATACCGGCCTGCCCGGCAGCAAGAAAACCATCCTCGCCGCCGCCGATAAACTGTTTTATCCCGGCTCCCACCCCGAGGCCATCATCCTCACCCACGGCCACCTCGACCACCTAGGCTCGGCCAAAGAGCTGGCCGACCACTGGAACGTGCCCGTCATCGTGCACCCGCTGGAGCTGCCCTACGTGACCGGCCAGGCCCTCTACCCGCCCCGCGACCCCACCGTGGGCGGCTCGCTGGCCTTCATGAGCCGCTTCTTCCCCACCCAGCTGCCCAACCTGACCGACCGCGTGCAGGCCCTCGACGCCGATGACCCCAGCACGCCCTTCCTCATGAACTGGAAGTGGCTGCACGTACCCGGCCATGCCCCCGGCCAGCTGGCCTTTTTCCGCGAAGCCGACCGCGTGCTGATTGGGGCCGATGCCTTCGCCACCTGCCACCACGACTCGGTACCAGCCATTCTGCTGGGCAAGCCCGAAATCAGCCGGGCCGGCACGCCCTTCAACTACGACTGGGAAGCTGCGCGCAAATCGGTGCAAACCCTGGCTGCGCTGGAGCCCAAAGCCATTGGCTGCGGCCACGGCCCAGTTATCATCGGCCCAGAAGCAGCTGCCGGCCTGCACCAGTTGGCTGATAACTACCCCATTCCCGCCCACGGCCGCTATGTAAACGAGCCCGCCCGTACCGATGCCAGCGGCGTGGAGCACCTCCCGCCCGCCCCCAAAGACACCCTGCCGCTGAAAGCCGCCATCATCGGCGGGAGCCTGCTGGCAGCGGGCGCGGCATGGCTGCTCACCGGCGGCCGGCGCAAAATCAGGAAGTCCAAAGCTTATAAAAAGGCCTACAAAAAGGCCCAGAAGTACAGCAGCTACAAGTCCCCCACTCCTCCGCCGCTCTATCGGGGCGGCGTGGGTAGTTAGGAATGAAAATATCTGTCAACCTGAGCGTAGCGAAGGACCTTCTCACACCAGAACGTTTTGCAGTAACCCATTCGACACAAACGTGAGAAGGTCCTTCGCTACGCTCAGGATGACAGACACTCCAACTCTTAACTCTTAACTCTTAACTGAATACGCCACGCCGGTCAAATAAGCGGTGATGATGGTGGCAGCTAAGCGGGCGGTCTGGTTGTCGCGGTCGTAGAGCGGATTTAGCTCGACGATTTCGAACAGCCGGACCGCTTCTTTTTGGCCCGCCAGAAACGCGGCTTCCACTGCCTGGCGGGGCGTGAAACCGTCGGCGCTGGGGGCTGAGACGGCTGGGGCGAAGGCTTCGGCGCAGCCATCAATATCGAAGCTCACAAAGGCGGGGCCGGCGGCGGTGGCGCGTTGCAGGGCGCGGCTGACGTACAGCTCCATACCGCCCTCCTGCACGTGGGCCAGCGGCACGATGTGGGCCCGCTGCTGGTGCAGAAACTCAATGTCCTCCCGGGTATTCAGGTTGGAATGCAGGCCGATTTCGGTGAACCGGTCGCCTGGCAAAAACCCTTCGCGCAGCAGCCGTCCAAACGGCGTGCCGCTGCTGATTTCGGGCTTGTCCTTCACATCGGCGTGGGCATCGAAGTTGATGCCGCCCACGGGCTGCCCGTCATTCGCATCCCAGAGGCCGCGCACGGTGGAGTAGGTACCGTCATGCGAGCCGCCCAGCACCACCACGCGCGGATATTGGCGCAACAGCTGGCCAAGCCGCTCCCGGATGTGGGCGTGGTTCTGGGCGTGGTCGGGGTGGCGCAGGGCGAGGTTGCCGGCATCAGCAATGCGCAGGTTATTAAGGCTGATATCGTGCTCCAGGTTGTAGGTTTTGTGGTAGCGGCGCAGCTCGCGGCGGATGGCGGCGGGCGCACCGGCCGCGCCGGCCCGGCCACCTTCCAGCACAGTGCCGAAATCGAGGGGCAGGCCCACGAGGCATACGTCGGCTTCGGGCAGCTCGGCGGCGGGGCGGATGAGGTCGCGGAGGAAAGTAGGCATGGGGCCAAAAATAGCAGGCCCGTGCGGGTTTTGCGGGCCCGCGCCCCGACCTACTGCCGCGAGTAGGCCGTGCCGTTGAAATTGAACAGCGACACCTTGCCCGTGCCGATGGGATAGGCCACGTCGCGGATGGTGTGGCCCTGGGCATCGGTGAGGGTGAGGTACCAGCCGTCGAGGTGCCAGCGGCCGGTTTGGTTGGATGCGCCGCCGGTTTCGGCCACGCTACGCTCGGTCACGGATGTGACCGTGACCACGCCGCCGCCGGTGAAGGTGCCATCGGGCCGGAAAGTGAGCGAGCGCGACGACAGCACACCGCCCATCGGCGAGTACGTTGAAGAGCCGCCCTCGAACGAACCTACCAACTGGCTCGGGCTCTTGAACGGCCCCACGGCCGAGAAAATGCTGCCCCCGCTCCAGCTGAAGCCGCCGCCCAGCATGTTCATTTCGGCCGCTTCGGGCTTGGGGTAGCTGGTCCAGGCGATGGACAGGGTTTTGCCCGCCACCGAGTAGCGGCCCTTCGAGTTGGCGGGCGTGGCGGCCAGCTCGGCTGCGCTCAGGCCCACGGGGTTCTGGTAGGCCATGCCGTCGGGAGCGAAGTAATAGCTCATGGTCATGAAGTTGCCGAGCACCGACTTTGTCACAAAAAACAGGCCCACGGGCTTATTGCCAACCATGTGGCCTGCCACCGGCGCACTGCCGGGTGCAGCTGCCGAATGCGCCTGAGCGCGGCCGGTAATTAATAACCCCAGCAGAGCAACACTAAAAATGAGGTAGCGAAATCGGAGCATGGGCGTAAGTTTTATGATGAGTAGTGACTGCGCGGGGCCTTTGGGTTGCTACCGGGCCGTGGTCTTATAAGTGGTGCCGTTGAAGCGGAAATAAAAGGCCTTGCCCGTTTTTTCGTCCAGGCTGGTGGGGAATGCCAGGTTGCGGATGGTGCCCTGCCCGTCGGTCAGGGTCAGAAACCAGCCGTTCAGGCTCCAGCGGCCCGCTTGTTTGGAAGCTGAGGAAACGTTGGTGACTGAGCCGGTATTGGCTTCCAGGTGCCCGTCGGTGAGGTTGTCGCGGGTGAAGGTGCCATCGGCCTTGAAACTGAGCGTGCGGTACACGGCCAGCGAGCTGGCGGTGACACTCACGGCGGCGTTGCGGCCCTCAAACGTGCTCAGGAGCTGCCGGGCGCTGCTGAATGGCCCCACGCATATGAACCCGCCGTTCCAGCTAAAGCCGGTCGGGTCGGAGCGATAATCGAAGGTTGAAGGCGGCCCGGCGGCCCAGCGCACGGTCATCTGCGAGCCATTCACCGCGTAGGTGCCGCGCCAGCGCGGGTCGACGGCAGCCAGGCCGGCGGGCGAAAAATTGGCCGGGTCCATATACACCTGGCCAGCCGGGGTGAAATAGTAAATCCGTTCGTTATTAAATACATCCATAAAGAAAAACAAGCCAACCGGCTTGCCACCCGTGGTCCGGCCGGGCAGGGGTGCCACGACAGGCGCGGGCGCAGCGGCGGGAGCCGGCCGGGCCGCAACAGGTGCCGGACCGGGCGCAGCCGGGCGGGGGGCGGCGGCCGCTGGGCGCACGGCTAGGCCAGGGGCCGCGCCGCCCAAGGCATTCTTGCGGGCCAGCGCCTTGGTCATGCCGTCCGAATCGTCCACGCTCATGTAGGCTTCGTAGGCTTGCTGATAGGCCACGGCGGCAGCGGCTTTGTTGCCGGCGGCTTCCAGCTGCTGGGCTTTGGCAAAAACCGTCGCGCCGGGCGGGCCTTGGTAGGCCGGTTGGGCGGCGGCATTCATCAGAACAAGGCTAAATAGGCCGAAGCTTAGCACGGCGGGCCGCCAAACGCTTCGAAGGGAAAGCCGGGCCGGGTTGGGTTGATATTGCATCGGAGTTCCGGTTTCGTCTTGCTTACAGCCGTTTATAGGCCACGTTGTTGAAGTAAAACCGCGTCACCTGTCCGGTTTTTTCGTTGGTTTCGATGGGGTAAGCCACGCCGCGCGTGGTGCGACCGGCGGCATCGGTGAGGGTGAGCGTCCAGCCGGCCAGGGCCCAGCGGCCCGCCGCCTCGCCCGAGCTACCGACGTGGGAATTGCTGCCGCTGGTGTTCGTGGTGAACGAGGACACGCTGCTGCCGCCGTAGCTGCCATCTGCCCGAAACGTGAGGCCGCTCACGGCCGCCGCCGAGCCGCTGCTGCTGCTCACCGAGTTGCCGCCCTCGAAATTCCCCACCAGCTGCCGGGCATTGGCAAATGGCCCCATTCCCACAAAAATGCCCATATCCCACGAAAAGGTATTGGCCGAAGGATTCTCAAAATTGGCCTTTGAGGTGTTGCCGTCGGCCCATTTCATCACGAGCTGGCCACCGGCTACGCTGTATGTTCCCCGGGCATTGGCGGGCAGGCTGGCCAGGCTCGTCGGCGTGAAGTCGACCGGGTTATTATACACCTGCCCGGCCGGTGTGAAGTAGTAGGTGGCCTTTTCGAGTGAGTGAAAGGCCATGATGTAGCGCGTCATGAAAAACAGGCCCACCGGCTTCCCGCCCACCACTTTGCCCGCCAGCGGCACAGCCGAAGCGGCGGGCGGGGTGGCGCAGACCACGGCCGGCCACGCCACCGCAGCCTCGGCCCCTGGCCCGGCCGCAATCAAAAGCACCGCGCCGAACAGCGCACCGCAGCGCACGGCGCTACGCCAAAAGACGAGGGTTTTCATAAGCATGCCGGGGAGTAAAGCTTGTTAAATACAGTTAGTCAATTTTTGAAAGCCAGGTATTTATCAGAGAAGCTAGCTACCCAGCTTCACCGTGCCATCGTCGTTAAATGTGCGCTTCACAGACTCCGAACCTTTCACCACCAGGCCAAATACTTCGCGGCCGCCGTTGGCATCCTGGTTCAGTATCATGCTCAGCGACAGGGCGGGCGCGCTGTAGCTGAAGGTGCCGCCGTAGGTTACCGGCTTGCCTTTCGAATTGGTGTAGGTGAACTCGATATTCCTGCCCTTGATGGTGTACCGCCCCGTTTCGTCGAAGTGATAATTACCGTAGGGACCCGGAATTTGCAGTTTCTTCTCGTAGCTGCCCGCCGCACCCAGCGCGAGGGTGCCACTCACGCCGCGCGTGTTGGTGGGCTTCTGGCCGTGGGCAGGGTCGTAGACGAGGTACACCATATAGGTGTAAGTGCCGAAGAACTTGGCCGGCAGCCCAGTAGCCGCCACCGGCCGGGAAGCGGCCGGAGCCGCAGCCCCGCCGGGCATTTTCTGGGGCGCGACGGCTTGGCCGGAGGCCATGCCAGTCAATATTGATATAATCAAGAGCAAGGGACAGAGCAACTTGTGCATAAAAACGAAAGTAGAAAAAGAGTAGAATGGTAGAAAGAACCAGGGCAATGCCCGTTATTGGCAAGAAAAGTAACCGTACGCTACCTTGCGCCGATTACAAAGTCGAGTAAGGCCAGCGGAAAGTCGACGTACTTGCCGCGTAGTCGATAAACCGTGCGCCGCGGTGCTCCCCTCTCTGCTCATGTCCGCCTCCCACCCCGCCCCTTTCAGCTGCCTGGTTCTCGACGACGACCTACTGGTGCGCGACCTGGCCGCCGGCTTCGTGGAGCAAATTCCCTCCCTGGTGCTGGCGGGCAGCTACGACGACCCGCTGCCCGCCTTCGAACACCTGGCCCGCTCGCCCGTCGACCTGCTCATCACCGACATCGAACTACCCCGCCTCAACGGCCTGGACCTGGTGCGCGCCCTGCGCCAGCCGCCGCTGGTCATCTTCATGACCTCGCACCCGCAGTACGCCCTGCCCACCTACGACCTCGATGCCGTCGATTTCTTGGTGAAACCCCTGCGGTTCGACCGTTTTCTGCGGGCCATCGACAAGGCCCTGCTCCTGCTGCGTGCCAGCTCCGCTCCTACCGAAAACACCCCGCCGCCACTTGCCGATACCGACGCTTTTTTCATCCGCACCGAATTCCAGTATTTGAAGCTGCGCTACGCCGACGTGGCCTATGTGGAAGCCATGCGCGACTTCGTGAAAGTGCACCTGCTCGACGGCACAGTTCATATTACCCTGGTCAGCCTCAAGCACATGGAGGAGCAGCTGCCGGCCGCGCTGTTCGTACGCACGCACCGCTCCTTTCTGGTCAATGCCCGGCACATTGCCGCCGTCACGGCCCAGGATGTGCGCGTAGGTAAGGTAGACGTGCCCCTGGGCCACACCTTCCGCGACGGCGTGCTGGCGCAGGTGGTGCAGCAGCGCTTGCTCACTCGCCACCCCGGCAAGGCCACTTAGCCACCTGTCAGTCAATTATTTTACTAATTCCGGCTGGCGGTTTCAGCTACCACCGGGGCTTCGGCCGGCGGCAGGCTGAGGGTGAACGTGCTACCCTCGCCCGGGCCAGCACTGGCCATCCACAGCTGCCCGCCGTTGCGCAGAGCCACGTCGCGGCTCAGCTTGAGGCCAAGGCCAGAGCTGCGGGGCTGGCCGGTTCCGGCGCGGCGCTCCAACGTTTCGGCTGGCACTTCCTGGCGGGGCGTGGGCACGGGCAGGCCCAGGCCGGTATCGGCCACGGCCAGCTGCCAGGTGCCGGCCACGCGCCGGGCCGCTACTCGCACGGTGCCGCCCGCCGACGTGAATTTGATGGCGTTGGACAGCAGATTGCGCAGCACTAGGCGCACGGCCGACGGGTCGGCCCAGACGTGTTCTTCGCCGGTCAGGTCATGGTGCAAGGTCACTTGGCCGGCCTCGGCGGCGGGGCTTAGCAGTTCGAAATTCTCTTCGACCACAGCGGCTAATGCCAGATTTTCGGGCTGCGGCGGGGCAGTGGCCCGCATTTGCAGCGCGGCCCAGTGCAGTAGGTTTTCAAGCAGAGCCAGCGTGTGGTCGAGGGTGCTGGTGAGGCGCTGGGTGTACTGGGCCAGCTTTTCGGGCGGCAGTGGCGGGCCGCTCAGCAGCCCCACGAAGGCGTGCAGCGAGTGCAGCGGTCCCCGCAGGTCGTGGCCGATGATGGAAAACAGCTGGTCTTTGGTCGCGTTTAGGGCCGTAAGCTCGGCACGCTGCTGCTCAATCTGCTGGTTTTTACGGCCCAGCAGGCGGTTCAGCCGCCACAGGGCTAGCCCGACCAGCGCCGCCGCCGCTAGTCCCAAGCCCAGGCCCCACAGCTCACGCTGCTGCTGGCGCAGGCGTAGCTGCTGGGCCTCGGCGGTGCGGGCCAGCACCTGGGCGTGGTCGCGCTCCTGCCCAAGCTGGAAATCGCCCTGTAAGCGCCCAATTTCTTCGGCTTTGGCTTGGCTGAACAGGGTATCGTGCGCGGCCTGAGATTCCTCGGCATAGGCCAGCGCCTGGCGGTAGTCGCCGCGCTGCTTAAGGAGGTGAGCCAGGGTTTTGGTGGCTTCGTATTTCGCATTGGGGCTGCTAATCCGTTGGGCAATGGCCAGCGCTTGGCGGGCTCGCGTTTCGGCCAGAACGGGCTGCTTGAGGCGGTCGGCCATGCCGGCCAGCTCGTTCAGCACGTACACCGAATTATCCTGGTCACCAGCAGCTTGCAGGAGCTTTAAGGCTCGTTCGCGCACGCGCTGCGCTTCGGCTAAACGATGCTGTTGGTCGAGCCAGTCACCGAACGCGCTCAGAACCACGCCCAGCTGCGCCTTCTCGCCGAAGCCCTCCGACACCCGAATGGCTTCCCGAAACAAGCCCTCGGCTTTAGGCGAATGCAGGGCCATGTAGCCGTTCGCCAGGTTCGTGAGGCAGTCAGCCAGCGCGCCCGGGCTGGCCGACTGCCTCACCAGCGGCAGCGCCTGCTCCAGATAATCTACCCCCCGCTGGTACTCGAACCGCCGCAGGTACACGTTGGCAATATTATTTAAGCAATTGACCTGCAACAGGGTATCGCGCAGCACCTGGGCCTGGCGCAGGGCGGGCAGCAGCGCCGCCAAGGCGCGGGGAAAGTCGCTGCGGCTACTGTAGATGATGCCCAGGCCGTTGCGCGTCTGTGCCTCGCTGCGCACGTCGCCCCGGGCATGGTATAGGCGTAGCGCTTCTTCGCATGCACGCAGGGCCCCGGGATAGTCGTCCTGCTCGTTGGCGGCCTGCCCCAGAGCCAGCAGCAGGTTGGGTAATTCGGGTTGGCCGGGCGTATTGCGGGCCAGGGCCACGCCCTCGGTGAGGTAGGCGCGGGCGCGGGCCAGGGTGCCATGCACCAGCTCGGCCTTGCCGAGCATGCGCAGGGCCTGGGCTTCGCCTTCGCGGAAATTAAGGCGATGGGCCAGGTCTTTTGATTGCAGCAACAAGGGTTGAGCTTCGTCGAAATGACCTTCGCGGAGCAGTTGCTGGGCCTGGTGGCGCAGGGCGCGCACTTGCGCGGTATCGGCCGTCGGCGGGCCGGCGGCCAGCAGTGTCAGTAGCGCGGCGGCTCCGGCCCCGCGCCGACACAGAAAACAGAAGTTTATAATCCCCTCAACCGCCCGCTTTAATTCAGTACCGAGGCTTTCCATCCCGCATAGTTAAATAGAAATCCGGCAATTGCAAATACGCGTTTCCGGGCACTGTCTTTGCCAGCCGGACACTCGCTGCCGGCTGGCTCAAACCCTGCCCGGACCTACCTTCGACGCACCTTTTCGGACGCTGCTTATTTTCCTGCCTTCATGCTTTACCGTTTTCCGCTGCCTTTGCTTGCCGGCCTCGGTCTGTTTCTGGCCTTGCCAGCGGGTGCCCAAATGCCCGCCCAAACTGCCCCAGCATCACCTCCCACTTTTTACACCACCTATCAATACACGGCCTACACCGTGTACGACACTACCAGCCTCGACCCGCCCACCCAGGTGCGCGGCGTGGGCGGCACGCTCACCCTGCGCCCAGCCGGCACCTACGAAAAACGCTTCACCATCCCCGGCAATAACGGCCCGATGTTGTTCAAACAGGATGGCACGTTTGCCCTGGCCGGCGACAGCATCCGCTTCGCCTTCCGTGACCAAAAAGGGGCCGATGTGCAGCGCGGCACCTTCCGCTTCGACCCCGCCACCCGGCACCTCACCATCACCATCCTCGGCTACCCGGCCGGCAACCGGGGCGTGTACGAGCTGGTGGCGATGGAGCCCGCGCCCCCCGCAGTGAGCCCGCCTGCCAAAACTGGCAAAAAGCGCCGTCGCTAGCCCCGTCGGCGGGGCCGTATTTGGCTCCCCCCGCGCCTTCTGGCTAACTTGCGGCCCGTTTCACCGAAACCCACTTCGATGAAGCCCGCGCAGCTCCGGCTTCGCGCTTCCAACACTCTTTCACTCAGTTACTCAGTCACAGCAAATGGGACGCGCATTCGAATTTCGCAAAGGCCGCAAAATGAAGCGGTGGGATAAAATGTCGAAAGACTTCACCCGCATCGGCAAGGAAATCGTGATGGCCGTGAAGGAAAACGGCCCCAACCCCGACACCAACGCCCGCCTGCGCGCCGCCATGCAAAACGCCAAAGGCGTGAACATGCCCAAGGACCGCGTGGAAGCCGCCATCAAGCGCGCCAGCAGCAAGGAGGAAAAGGACTACGCCGAAGTGGTGTACGAAGGCTACCTGCCCCACGGCGTGGCCGTCGTCATCGAAACCGCTACCGACAACCCCACTCGCACCGTTTCCAACGTACGCCTCATCTTCAACCGCAACGAGGGCACGCTCGGCACCGCTGGCAGCAGCGACTACACCTTCACACGCAAAGGCGTGTTCAAGCTGGCCGCCGAAGGCCTCGACCGCGACGAGCTGGAGTTGGAGCTCATTGATTTCGGGGCCGACGACGTGTACGAAACCACCGAAGAAGACGAGCACGGCGCCGAGCACAAGTACATCGTGGTCGAAACCGCCTTCACCGATTTCGGCCAGATGCAGAAGGCCCTCGAAGCCCAGGGCCGCCACGTCGTGAGCGTGAACCTGCAGCGCGTGCCCAACACCACCGTTTCCCTTACCGACGAGCAGCTGGATGAAATCATGACCATCATCGAGAAGTTCGAAGACGACGAGGACGTGCAGGCCGTGTACCACACCGTAGGCTAAGACACTGGCAAACGCTCATAATTGAACGTCATGCTGAGCGCCGCCGAAGCATCTCTACCACAGCACTAGTCCCAATCGAAAGGAATCAGTATTGCGGTAGAGATGCTTCGGCGGCGCTCGGCATGACGTTCTTGTTTCAAACACTCACCGCCATGCCGCCCACCACTCGCCCCCTCGCCTACCGCCCCGGGCTGGATGCCGTGCGCGCCGTGGCCATCCTGCTGGTCGTCGTCGGCCACTGGACGCTGCCGTCTTTCCCCATGAGCCTCATGGGCAGCATGACTTTTTTCGTGCTCAGCGGCTATTTTATCTCGGGCATCGTCTGGAAACAGGAGGTGTACGTGGGCGCGCCCGGCCGCTGGCCGCGCCGGCTGGGCGTGTTCTACCTGCGGCGGCTGGTGCGCACGCTCCCGCCCTACTACTTGTCGCTGGCGCTGGGGTTTGCACTGCCGCTCGTCACGCTGCACCAATACCCCGGCTGGTTTCTGGTGCCGGTTTCCAACCTCCTGTTCTACCGCCTGCAGCACTGGGGCGAAGGCGTGGGCCACTACTGGACCATGGCCGTCGATGAGCAATTTTACCTACTCTGGCCGGTGCTGCTGGCCGTGGTACCCAAGCGCGTGCGCTGGCTGACACTGGTAGCCGCCGCCGGCCTCATTTTCCGCATCGCCTGGAGTACCTGGGTGCGGCCCGACCTAGCTTTTGCTCTGCTCCCCGGCTGCCTCGATTTGTTCGCCGCCGGGGCCATCCTGCGCCACGTCGAGCAGCTGCCAATGGTGCGGCGACTGGCCCGCCTTCATTGGGTTGCGCTAGCTTGGCTGGCCTGGGCCGCCCTCTGGGCCGCGCTCTACCTCACCGAATCGCACTACACTTGGCAACTCATTTACGCCACCGCCGGCTGCCTGCCCGCCGCCCTCACCCTCAACTGGGCCCTGCACCAGGCCACCCGCCCCGCCGCCGAAAACCGCCTGCTCACCGCCTTGCGCTGGGTCGGCCAGCGCAGTTACGGCTGCTACCTCTACCACCTGCTGCTGCCTGTTTTCTACCAGCGGGCCGTGTTTCGGCTGTTTCCTCTCGATAGCAACTACGGTGCTTCGCTACGAGCCTTTTGGGTGAGTCCGGCAATAATGGTAGTAGTGCTGCTGCCGCTGCTGCTGGTAATGGCCGCCGCTTCCTGGCATTGGCTCGAAGCCCCACTAAATCGCTGGAAAGAACGGCTGGCGTATTCCTAAAAATGCCTTTGCGGTTTCTTTTCGCATTTCTATAACGGCTTCAAATTCAATCCCAACCCGGGCTTCGTCGGGAACCACCCGGCAAAATCCCCTACATTTGGCTTAATAAGCCCTTTGCACGCCCAAAACCAGCCCCGCGCATCATGCTCAACTACCTCATCAATTCCTTCAAGCGGAAAATGGCCCGCCGCATCACCCAAAAGCACCCCATGGTGCTCGATACGTTCGCCATCCCCGGCATCGGCAACGGGCAGGTGCAGTTTGCCAACTGGGAGAATCCGCTGGTTGAAAAGAAGGTGTTCACCAAGGAGACGGTCGACTTTTTCAAGAAATTCCTCCACCCCGGCGACTTCGCCATCGATATCGGGGCCAACATCGGCCACACCACCGTGCAGATGGCCCTGGCCACCGGCCCAACCGGCCTCACCCTCGGCTTCGACCCCAATCCCTACGTCTTCGAAATCCTGCAACGCAACGCCGCGCTCAACCCCGAGCTGGTGCGCATCGGAGCCCACAACCTCGCCATCTCCGAGCAGGACGACGAGTTCTACTACAACTCCTCCGAAGCCTCCTTCAACAACGGCGGCATCTCCAAAACACCGAACAACAAACACGGCAAGTACTCCCTCAGCACGAAAATAAAAGGCGTAAATCTGGAGTCTTTTCTGGAAAAGGAATATCCTGATTTCCTCAAAAAGCTAACGCTAATTAAAATCGATACCGAAGGCTACGACAAGGAAATTATCCGTTCCATTTCCAGCCTCATCACCAAATACAAGCCGGTAATTATTTCCGAATGCTTCGGCAAAAATTCCGACGAGGAAAAATTTGAGCAATTCAACCTGCTTGAATCCCTCGGCTATTCGCTGTTCTATTTCACCGACTTCGTCGCCACCACGGAAATTATTTCTATCAAGCGCAAAGAAGATATGCTGAAGTACAAACACTTCGATTTTTACGCGACACCGAACGCATAAATCTCAATAATTACGTCAACTAAAAAGGCCGCCGCTGAAATTTCAGCGGCGGCCTTTTTAGTTGAATTCGACTAATTAATTAGTCCACATTATCGTGCAGAAACCGGTTATCACCCAGCAGCTCATTATCATCTGATAAGTTGAAGCGGGAAATATTCTGAGCCGAGCTGGGCTCCACGTTTTCCAGTTTCACCTGACGACGCAGGTAAGCGGGCGTATCATATTGGCTCACTGCTTCGGGCGGCAGGCCGTTGCTCAACTCCTGCAAGCGGCGGCGACGCTCCAGCGCCTGCGCATCCATTGCCGGACGCGGGCGGTGGGCCTCCGGACCAGCTACGGGCGCAGCAGCGGCCGCGCTCGACGTGAGCACGGGCTCAGTGGGCGCACTGGCCGGAATGCCGGCCAGCGGCGGCGCATTATGCGCCGACGGGCCGTTCAAATCGTGCATCACACGGGCCGGCTCAGGCGCGCCAAAGCTGGGCACGAATGGGGCCGAAGTGGCGGGCGCAACAGGAGCAGCTTCCGGACGGGGCGTTTCGGCCACCGGGGCCGGGGCCACAATCGGCTCGTGCGAGGCACTACCGCCCATCGCAGGCGTGGTGATGGAATGCGCATCGCGGGCAAAACCCGTGGCAATCACCGTCACGCGGATGCTCTGGCCCAGCGTGTCGTCGATGCCGTGGCCGAAAATCATCTCGGCGTCCTGCCCAGCTTTCTCCTGGATGTACTCCGTGATTTCCGTCAGCTCATCCATCTCCAGCTCGTGCTCGACGCCCGACATGATGGAGAGCAGAATGCGTTGCGCGCCGTGAATGTCGGTGTTGTTGAGTAGCGGCGAGTTTAGGGCTTCCTCGGCGGCGCGGCGGGCGCGGTTTTCGCCTTCGGTCACGCTGCTGCCCATTACGGCAGCCCCGCTGTCCTTCATCACCGTTTTCACGTCTTCAAAGTCGACGTTCACATCGGCCGTCACCGTGATGATTTCGGCGATGGACTTGGCGGCCGTGGTCAGCACGGTATCAGCTTTGGCAAAGGCAGCGCCCATCGTCAGGTTGCCGTAAATCTGCGGCAGCTTGTCGTTGAGAATCACCAGCACCGTGTCGCAGTGCTCGCTCAGTGCCTTGATGCCTTCTTCGGCCTGCTGACGCTTTTTCTTGCCCTCAAACATGAACGGGGCCGTCACGATACCTACCGTGAGGATGCCCAGCTCCTGCGCAACCTGCGCGATAACAGGAGCCGCGCCGGTACCGGTACCACCGCCCATGCCGGCCGTGATGAAGAGCATCTTAGTGCCCTGATTCAGCAGGTCACGGATTTGCTCCTTGCTCTCGATGGCGGCCTGGCGGCCTCGCTCGGGCTTGGCACCCGCACCGAGGCCTTCGGTGAGGTCGACGCCAATTTGCAGCTTATTGGGCACCGTGGAGCTTTGCAGCGCCTGGTGGTCGGTGTTGCAGATGATAAACTCCACGTCCTTGATGCCCTGCTTGTGCATGTGCTTCACGGCATTGGAGCCACCGCCGCCAACCCCAATCACCTTGATGATGGACTTGCTCTGGGCGGGAATATCGAATTTGTAATTCATAAGAAGTATGTCATGTTGAGCGAAGCGAAACAACTTATCGCGTCCGCGCCGCATTGGTTAGTAACTCTGACAAACGCAGCCGTGATAAGATGCTTCGTTCCTCAGCATGACAGGCATATTTAGTAAGATTTATCGTCGTAATCGTCAATCAGCAGCCCTTTGGTGCGGGTGATGATATCCTTGAAGAAGCGGCTGGCAGCACCGGGCTCTTTGGGCTTGGCGGGCTGCGGCGCGGGGGCCGGAACTGCAGGCGTAGCAGCAACACGGGTTTCCACGGGCGCGGGAGTGGCTTGAGCCACCGGCGCAGCGGCAGCTGGCGCGGAATAGTAAGATGGCGCGGCCACCTGCTCCTCTTCGTAGCTGGGACGCGAAATCTGACGCTCATCAAGCGAGTGGTAGCCCGACAGCACGAGGCCCACAGTGGTAGCGTACATCGGCGACTTTACAGCCTCAATGCGGCTCTTGCCGAGGTGCTGGTTAGGGTAGCCGATGCGGGTATCCAAGCCGGTGATGTACTCGGTGAGCTGCTCCAGGTTCTGGAGCTGCGAACCGCCGCCGGTGAGCACGATGCCAGCCGACAACTTGTCGTGCAGGCCCATGCGGTAGATTTCAGCATACACCAACTCCATAATTTCCGACATGCGGGCCTCAATGATATAGGCCAGGTTCTTCAGCGAAACCTCTTTCGGCGGACGGTTAGGCAGGCCGGGGATGCTCACGATTTCGTAGTCGCTGGCTTCCTGGGCAATGGCTTTGCCGAACTTCACCTTCAGCTGCTCGGCTTGGCCGGGAGCCACGTTGCAGCCGGTTTTGATGTCCTGCGTGATGATGTTGCCGCCGAAGGGCAATACCGCCGCGTGGCGAATGATGCCGTCTTTGAACACCGCCAAATCGGTGGTGCCGCCGCCAATGTCAATCAGGGCCACGCCGGCCTCCTTCTCCTCCTCCGAGAGGATGGACATGGAGCTGGCGAGGGGTTCGAGAATGAGGTCAGCGATTTCGAGGCCGGCCTTGGTCACGCACTTGTTGATGTTGTTGATGGCCGTGCTCTGGGCCGTGATGATGTGGAAGTTGCCTTCCAGGCGCACGCCTTCGTAGCCCACGGGGTCGGAAATGCCTTCCTCGTAGTCCACTTTGTAGTCCTGCGGCATCACGTGGATGATTTGCGAGCCGGGCTGGGTCACGAGGCGGTACATGTCCTGCGTGAGGCGCGCCACGTCTTCTGGCCCGATGGTATCATGCGAATTGCGCGTGATGCTGCCGTTGTGCTGGAGGCTCTTGATGTGCTGGCCGGCAATGCCGACGTTTACCACTCCAATGCTAATTCCAGACTGTTCTTCGGCCTGCCGAATGGCCCGTTTAATGGCATCTACGGTCTTGTCGATATTGAGCACGATGCCGCGCGAAACCCCTTCCGACACGGCTTTACCCATGCCCAGGATTTCGAGTTTACCGAACTCGTTTTTGCGGCCCACCAGGGCGCAGATTTTTGTGGTACCAATGTCGAGCCCGACGACGATTTTATCTTGTTGCATATGGAGCGGTGCTGGCGAGCAGTGAAGAAGCGGTGGGAATGGAATGAAAATCTAAGACCTAATGGTCTATTTTTCAGCAAATTGCTATTCGCAAATAATCTGATTTTGGTATTCGACGTTTACGCGGTGGTAGGTATCCCACCCCAAAACTGACGGAATTTGACGGTAAAATACCATAAGCTTTGCGAATTTTTCAGAAATATTTTCGGGGAGCCCGAATTCGATACGTTGGTCGCCCACTTGCTGCGTGAACGACAGCTTGCCGCCGGGCTCAATAAACACCTCCGAAACCTGCGCTTTCCAGAATTCATGCTCGTCTACGTAGCGCAAAAACTCCAGGTAATGCCGCCCGGTACTATCCTGGAAAAATCCAGTTGGCAGGCTGCCTCCGCCGGGCCGCGCCACGGTGGCTACGCGGGCCGTAAACAACGGTGAAAGCGGCAGGGCGTGCCCTTCGGCATCCACATAGGTATCGAGGCGGGTATCGGGGTGCGTGAGGCGGGCGATGGGGCGATTCTGGCGCACGTCGGCGTGCAGGTTGCCGGCAAGGTCGCGGTACACCTGGGCGTCGCGCACGAAGGCGTGGGCCTTCAGGCGAGCTTCGAGCACGCGTAGGCGTGGCCCCTCGGGTTGCGTGCCGATGACGGGTTCTTTGCCGCCCTTGGTGAGCAGGGCCGTTACGCCGCGCTCGGAGATGAAATAATTATCGAACTCGTTGACAATGTTCACCTTCACGGCATCGACCGAGCGGTTGGACTGGCGCACGGCGGCGAAAGCGCCCAGCGCGCCCAGCACCAGCAGGCAGGCAGCGGCAACGAGTAAGTTTCTAACGGTGCGTTCCAAAAGGGAGGGTATTGGGGAATGTGGGTTGGTGAGCTGATAGTTCTATCGGTCAGCCTTAACGGGTGTTTTACGGTTCTACTTCCACCGTTCCGTTAATACCATTTTGAGTTGGGGAACCAGCGTGTCAATGTCTCCGGCACCTACTGTGGCCAGCACGTCGAAGGACGTGTCGGTTTGGGCAGCGGCCAGGGCTTGTTCTTTTGTCACGAGGGCTTTTGTGGGAGCGGTAATTTCAGCCAAGAGCATTTCGGCAGTTACGCCGGGTAGCGGCTTCTCACGGGCGGGGTAAATATCCAACAAAAACACCTCATCTGCAATACTTAAGCTCTTGGAAAAGCCAGCGGCAAAGTCGCGGGTGCGGGTGAACAGGTGGGGTTGAAAAATGACGCGCAGGCGCTTGGTCGGGTAAAGCGCCCGCACGGAACGCAGGAAGGCTTCGATTTCGCGTGGATGGTGGGCGTAATCGTCTAAATAAACGTTTTCGGGTGCGGTCACGACGAATTCAAACCGACGCTTTACACCCCGGTAGGCAGCCACGGCGGCGCGCAACTTTTCTTCGCTCAGACCCTGTAGCTGGGCCACGGCAGCGGCGGCCAGCATGTTTTCGACGTTGTGGTAGCCGGGCACCGCCAGTTCCAGGCCAAGCACAGTGCCTTCGGGGCGGTGCAGGTCGAAGTGGAAGCGGTGGCCTTCGGCGGTGATGTTGGCGGCGTAAAGTTCGGGGCCCTGCTCTGGGGTGAGGCCGTAGCGGATAACGCGGGTGCCGGGCGGCACGGCGGCGGCCACGCTGGCATCGGCGGTGTGGTTGATGAGCAGCGTGCCGCCAGGCTTGATTTGAGCCACGAACTGGCGGAACGACTCAATCAGGGCCGACTGGTCGCCGTAGATGTCGAGGTGGTCGGCATCGGTGCTCGTGACGATGGCTACGTCCGGGAACAAGGTCAGGAAGCTGCGGTCGTATTCGTCGGCTTCGACCACGATGGGCGCTGCGGGCGTGGCGGGCAGCAACAGGTTGCTACCCAGGTTCACCGAAATGCCGCCGAGGAAGGCTCCGGCGTCGAGGCCGGCGTGATGCAGCAGGTGGGCCACCATGCTGCTGGTAGTGGTTTTGCCGTGGGTACCGGCCACCGCAATGGTGTAGCGGCCCTGGGTAAGCACGCCCAGCACCTGGCTGCGCTTGCGGATATCGTAGCCTTCGGCCCGCAGCCAGGCCCATTCCAGGCTGTCGGCCGGCATGGCGGGCGTGAGGACGACCAGCGTTTGGGCGCGGTTTTCGCGGACTTCGGCCGGGATGTTCTCCACGGCATCGGCATAGTGAATGGCGATGCCTTCGGCGGCGAGGGCGCGGGTGAGGGGCGTTTCGGTTTTGTCGTAGCCACTCACCTGATGGCCGTTGGCACGGAACCAGCGGGCCAAGGCCGACATGCCGATGCCGCCGATGCCGAGGAAGAAAACGTAGGGAAACTGGTTCAAATTCAGGGGGTATTTAGGCTCTTTCGAATGTCATGCCGAGCTTAATCAAGCTCGGTAATCCGCTCCTTCTTAATCAACTTCAATAGCTCGTCCACAATCGTCACGGTCGCATCGGGGCGGGCCAACTCGCGGACGCGGGTACTGAGCTGCTGCTGGCGCTCGGGGTCGCTCAGGAGGCGGAGGGCTTCGTCGTATAACCGCTCAGAAGCGTGCTCATCGGTAATAAGGACGGCGGCGCCTTTGCTAACCAGGGCCAGCGCGTTTTTGGTCTGGTGGTCTTCGGCCACGTTGGGCGAGGGTACTAGGATGCTGGCCTTGCCGGTGAGGCAGAGCTCGGACACTGACAGCGCCCCGGCGCGGCTGATGACGATGTCGGCGGCGGCGTAGGCCAGGTCCATGCGCTGGATGAATTCCAGCGCGTGGAGGCCGGCGGCCTGGTCGGCCTGCTGGCGGGCTTCGGGGAAGTAGAGCTTGCCGGTTTGCCAGAGGAGCTGGATACCGGCTTCGCGCAGGCGCAGCAGGGCAGCGGCCGTGGCCTGGTTGAGGGTGCGGGCACCGAGGCTGCCGCCGACAACCAGCAGGGTTTTCTTGTTGGGGTCGAGACCGAAGAATTTCAGGGCCTCATCGCGGTTGCCGAGGGCAATTTCGGTGCGCACGGGGTTGCCGGTGAGGACGAGCTTATCGGCGGGAAAGAATTTCTCCATGCCGTCGTAAGCCACGCAGATTTTATTCACCCGCTTGGCCAGCAGCTTATTCACGAGGCCGGCGTAGGAATTTTGCTCCTGAATGAGTGAGGGAATGGCGCGGGACGTGGCGGCCAGCAGCACCGGGGCTGAGGCATAGCCCCCTACTCCTACCACAGCATCGGGCCGGAATTCTTCAATCAGCTTGCCTGCCTTGCGCACCGAGCGGAACACGCGCACCGGAAACATCAGGTTCTGGGGCGTGAGGCGGCGCTGCAGGCCGGTGATGTCGAGGCCCACGATTTTATAGCCGGCATCGGGTACGCGGGTCATTTCCATGCGGCCGTTGGCCCCCACGAAGAGGATTTCGGCATCGGGCATCCGGCGGCGCAGCTCATTAGCAATGGCTACGGCCGGGAAAATATGCCCGCCCGTGCCGCCGCCGGAGATGATGAAACGAAGTGGGGAGTTGGTCATGGATAACGGAACGTCGGGAAGGCAGACGGGTAGGACAGGGTCAATGGCAAGCAGTCAGACCGTCATGCAGAGCGCCGCGAAGCATCTTTACCGCGCAATGCAATCCAATCAATGGGATTAGTAGCTGCGGTAAAGATGCTTCGCTGCGCTCTGTATGACGTTTTTTTTGTATTCATTGCCAAAGCTCCACTAGTAGCTGACCGATACTTTCGGAATGCGCGCCGTGTCCTCCGGCTCGCCGGTCATGGGGCGGATTTCGCGCTCCCCGCGGCTCACGGCCAGAATAATGCCGATGCTGATGCCGGTGAAGATAAGCGAGGTGCCGCCCATACTCAGTAGCGGTAGCGGCAGGCCGGTGATGGGGCCGAGGCCCACGGCTACGCCCATGTTCACCAGTGCCTGGAGCACAAGGCTGAAACTGAGGCCCGCCGAGAGCAGGCCGCCGAAGGCTCCGTAGCTGTTCATCACCGTTTTCAGCCCTCGATAGAGGAAGGCCAGGTAGAGGAACAAGATGACAAACCCGCCCAGCAGGCCGTATTCTTCGATGATGACGGCGTATATGAAGTCGGAATACGGGTGCGGCAGGATGTTGCGCTCGGTGCTTTTGCCGGGGCCCTTGCCCACAATGCCGCCTGTGGCAATGGCGATGTAGCTGTGTTCGAGCTGAAAAGGCGTTTTCTTGGTCTTGTCGGTGAAGTTGGTAACGCGCGACATCACCGTGCCCAAGCGCTGACCGGCGGCCAGGCCCGCCCCGCCCAACACCACGAAAATGCCCACCATCACGGCCATGTGCTTGAGCGGCACCCGGCCGATGAACATCAGCAGCATGCAGGTGGCAAACAGCAGCAGCGCCGTGGAGGCATTACTCAGGATGATGAGGCTGCAAATGGTGCCCACCCACAGCATCACCGGGAGCAGGGTCGATTTGAAGTCGTCGAGGTGCTGCTGGCGGCGGCTGAGCATGCTGGCTAGGTGCGAAATCAGGGCCAGCTTGGCCAGGTCGGAGGGCTGGAAGGTCTGGTTAATCACCGGAATGGTCATCCAGCGCGATGCGCCGTTGGTTTCGCCGCCCATGAAAAACGTGAACAGCAGCAGCGGCACGCTCACCAGCAGCGCGTAGAGCGAGAGGCGCGAGTAGTGCCGGTAGTCGATGCGGTGCGCCAGCCACATGCAGCCCAGCCCCACGAAAATCAGGCTGCTGTGCTTGAAAAGGAAGGCTTCGGTGTTGCCGTCCATCTTCTTGTAGGCCAGCGTGCCGGTGGCCGAATACACCACGGCAATGCTGATGAAGGAGAACAGCAGCACGATGGCCCACAGAATGGGGTCGCCTTTGAGGTTGCGTTGCAGCCAGTCTTTCATAGGTGAAATGGTGAAGATTAGGGAACGTGACTGTTTGTTTTTCTAGACCGTCATGCTGAGCGCAGTCGAAGCATCTCGCGTGGGTTGGCAACTTATATTGTGAGAACATCATTGATTAGTGGTGGCACGCGAGATGCTTCGACTCCGCTGCGCTCCGCTCGGCATGACGTTCTATTTTTTCAATTCACTGACCGCCGCTGCAAACTGTCGGCCACGGTCTTCGTAGTTTTTGAACAGGTCGAAGCTGGCGCAACAGGGCGAGAGCAGCACCACGTCGCCGGGGACGGCTAGGGCGGCGGCACGGGCCACGGCATCGGCCATGCTCTGGGTTTCTTCGATGTGCGAGACGATGGGGTCGAACGCGGTGCGGAGCTTGGCGTTGTCGACGCCGAGGCAGATGAGGGCCTTCACGCGGTGCTCGGCCAGGTTGAGCAGGCTGCTGTAGTCGTTGCCTTTGTCGGTGCCGCCGGCAATCCAGATGATGGGCTGGTGGATACCATCGAGGGCATACCAGGCGGCCTCCACATTGGTGGCCTTGCTATCGTTGATGAAGCGGACGCCCTTGATTTCGCCCACCAGTTGCAGGCGGTGGTCGGCGTTCTGGAAGGTGGACAGAGCGGCTTCAATCTGCGCGGGTTCGAGGCCGGCCACGCGGGCGGCGAGCACGGCGGCCAGCGTGTTCTGGCGGTTGTGCTGGCCGATGAGGGGCGAGTTGGCGGTGTTTATCTCTACCCCAGCCTCTTCGTCGATGCCCGGCGTGAGGTTGGTGCAGAGCACGTCTTCCGTCACGTAGTAGCCGGCGAGGTGGATGTCGTGGCGGTGGTGCAAGCTGAAGGGCAGTTGCCGCGTTTCGAGGAAAGCCGACTGGAAATATTTGCCCGTCACCTCATCATCGGCATTGTAGATGAAAGCGCCGCTGCCGTCCAGGTTGCGGGTGATGCGCAGCTTGGCTTGGGCGTATTGTTCGAGCGAGTAGCCGTAGCGGTCGAGGTGGTCGGGCGTGATATTAAGCAGGATGGCAATCCAGGGCTGAAAGTCGTGGGTGTCATCGAGCTGGAAGCTACTCAGTTCTACCACGTAATAGTCGAATTTGTCTTCGATTACCTGCTCGGCCAGCGAGAAGCCCACGTTGCCAGCTAAGCCCACGCTCAGGCCGGCGCTTTTCAGGAGGTGGTAAATGAGCAGCGTGGTGGTGGTTTTGCCGTTGGTACCCGTGATGCAGATGCACTTAGCGCGGGTGTAGCGGCCGGCAAATTCGATTTCGGAGATAATCGGAGTGCCTTTCTCGCGCAGGGCCTGGATAACCTGCGCTTTTTCGGGGATGCCGGGGCTTTTCACCACCTCATCGGCCGCCAGGATTTTATCCAGCGAGTGCTGGCTTTCCTCGAAGGCAATGCCAGCCGCGGTGAGCTGCTGCTTGTACTCGGGCTGAATGGGGCCGCGGTCGGACACGAAAACCGTGTAGCCTTTGGCCTGGGCCAGGAGGGCCGCGCCCACGCCGCTTTCGGCCGCTCCGAGGATTACAATGTTCATTCTTAGCGCAGTTTCAGGGTAACCAAGGTGATGACAGCCAGCATGATGCCGACAATCCAGAAGCGTGATACGATTTTAGATTCGTGGTAGCCCAGCTTCTGGTAGTGGTGGTGCAGCGGCGACATGCGCAGCAGGCGGCGGCCCTCGCCGTATTTCTTGCGAGTGTATTTGAAGTAGCTCACCTGCACGATAACCGACAGATTTTCAATCAAAAACACGCCGCACAGAATCGGAATCAGCAGCTCTTTGCGCACTATGAGGGCCAGCACGGCGATGATGCCGCCCAGCGCCAGCGAACCCGTGTCGCCCATGAAAACCTGCGCCGGGTAGCTGTTATACCACAGAAAGCCGATGCAGGCCCCCACGAAGGCGGTACAGAAAATAACCAGCTCGCCCGAATCGGGAATGAACATGACATCCAGATAATCAGCCAACAACGCATTGCCGCTCACGAAGGCGAAGATGGCCAGCGTGATGCCGATGATGGCCGAAGTGCCAGCCGCCAGTCCGTCGAGACCGTCGGTGATGTTGGCGCCGTTGCTCACGGCCGTAATCAGGAAGATGACGATGGGAATGTAGAGAAAGCCGTAGAGGCCGTTGAAAAACGTGCCGGCGGTGGCAAACAGGTCGCCGTAGTTCAGCTCGTTGTTCTTCATAAATGGCACAGTGGTAATCATCAAGTGCACGTCTTTGAACACTTTGCTGGCATCGACAGCCGAGAAGGTGCCGTTGGGCAGCAGGTACTCGCGCACGGTGATTTCGTTGCTGTAGAACAGCACCCAGCCCACCGTGATGCCCAGGCCCACCTGGCCCAGCACCTTGAAGCGGCCGCTCAGGCCCTCCTTGTTCTTGCGGAATACCTTGATATAGTCGTCCAGAAAGCCAATCAGGCCCAGCCACACCGTACTCAAAATCATGAGAATGATGTAAATATTGCGCAGACGGGCCAGCAGAATCACCGGTACCAGAATGGCCAGGATGATGATGAGGCCGCCCATGGTGGGCGTGCCTTTCTTCTCGTTCTGGCCCTGCAAGCCGAGGTCGCGGATGCTTTCGCCCACCTGCTTGCGTTGCAGCACGCGGATAAGGCGGTGCCCGAATAGCTGGGCGATGAGCAGGGAAATGACTACAGCCAGACCAGCGCGGAACGTGGTGTACTGAAACACGCCGGTGCCCGCCAGGTGGTAATGTTCGTGCAGGTAACGGAAGAGGTAATAAAGCATTCGGTAATCGGTTAGCGGTGGGGCTTATTTGCCCAGCGCGGCAAAAGTTTCGGCAAGCACCAGCTTGTCGTCGAAGGACGTTTTCACGCCGCGAATTTCCTGATAATTCTCGTGGCCCTTGCCGGCCACCAACACAATGTCGTGCGGGCCGGCCAGCCGCACGGCGGCTTCGATGGCGGCGCGGCGGTCGGGCACGGTCTGGACTTTGGCCGAATCGGGCGCGGTTACGCCTGCCTGCATCTGGGCTAGGATTTCGGCGGGGTCCTCGAACCGGGGATTGTCGGAAGTGAGGATGACCTTATTGGAAAGCCGGGCGGCCAGGTTGGCCATGATGGGGCGCTTGGCGGCGTCGCGGTTGCCGCCGCAGCCCACCACCGTGATGATGTGCTGGCTGGGCTGGCGGATTTCGTGCAGCGTTTGCAGCACGTTTTCCAGCGCATCGGGCGTGTGGGCATAGTCGATGATGCCGGTGATGCTTTGCGTACCCGATACCACGGGTTCGAAGCGGCCGGGCGCGGTGGTCAGGCCCGAGAGGATGGTCAGGACTTCGGTGGGGTCCTCCCCTAGCAGCACGGCCGCGCCGTACACAGCCATCAGGTTGTAAGCGTTGAACACGCCGATGAGGCGGAACAGGATTTCGCGGCCGTCGATTTCGAGGTGCAGGCCGTGGACCTCATTCGCCACCAGCTTGGCGCGGAAGTCGGCGGCCCCGCGCAGCGAGTAGGTGGCGCGGCGGGCGGCGGTGTTTTGCAGCATCACCGGGCCGCGCTTGTCGTCGGCGTTGGTGAGGGCGAAGGCAGTTTTGGGTAGCGCGTCGAAGAAGGCTTTTTTGGCCTTCAGGTAGTTGTCGAAGGTGCCGTGGTAGTCGAGGTGGTCGTGGGTGAGGTTGGTGAAGATGCCACCTGCGAAGCGCAGACCGGTGATGCGGTGCTGGGCCACGGCGTGGCTGCTCACTTCCATGCAGGCGTGCGTGCAGCCGGCGGCTACCATGCGGGCCAGCAGCGCATTCAGGCGGATGGCATCGGGCGTGGTGTGGGTGGCGGGGATTACTTCCTCGTCAATCTGGTTCTGTACGGTGCTCAGCAGGCCGGCGTGGTAGCCGAGCTCGCGCAGCAGCTTGTGCAGCAGCGTGGCGCAGGTGGTTTTGCCATTGGTGCCCGTCACGCCCACCAGCGTGAGCTGGCGCGAGGGGTGGCCGTGGAAGGCCGCTGCCATGTGGCCCAATGCCTCAGCCGAGTCGGCCACCAGCACGTAGGCCGTGGCAGGGTTCAGCACGGCCGGCAGTTCTTCGCAGATAACGGCGGCCAAGCCCTTTTCCACCGCGCCTTCGATAAACTTGTGGCCATCGGTAGCCGTGCCGCGCAGAGCGCAAAAAGCGACGCCCGGCCCGGCTTCGCGCGAGTCGAGGGTAAGGCCGGTGATGGGCACGTCGGTGGGGCCGTGCTGGGCGAGCACGTTCACGTCGGTAAGCAGGGAAAAGAGCGGCAGGGAAATCATGAGTAGTTGCGCGGACGTTCGGAACCTCACCCCCGGCCCCTCTCCCCAAGAGAGGGGAGCCTGACGACTTTGGGGATTAGATGGATTGTCAATGGTTTTGCCGGATGCTAAAGCGGCAGGTGTAACTAGCTTTCTTTGGAAATTAGGCGCGGCGCACGGCGGGCTTGACCGGCGCGGGCTTTTTGAGGTTCTTGCCCGCAGCGGGTTGGCGGGTGTCTTTGGATTTATCAGCAGCTTTTGCTCCGCTAGTTGCTGCTGCAGGCTTGGCCGTGGGCTTGCTGGCTTTGGCATTCGGCTTCACGCCGGCCGACCGCTCGGCTACGGCGGGCTGGACGTGGGCTTTCTCGCCATCGGCGAAAGACTTGCGGGCTTTGGCAGGCTCCATATCAACCGGCACCAGCAGCTTGTTTTCGGCTAGGTCGGTGTGCTCGGGCTCCGGCAGGGCCACGGGCGCGGCGATGCGGGGACCAGATTCTTCGAGGGTCAGCGTAATCAAGTCGCCGCGCTTGATGGGCGAGCCCGGGGCCAGCGACTGCTCGCGCACTCGGCCCGAACCCACGGCCCGCACGTACAGCCCCCGGTTTTCGAGCAGGAACAAGGCATCGCGCAGGCTTAGGCCTCGGGCCAATGGCACACGGTTGGGACGCACGGGGTTCACCACCAGCGCCACAGTACGGGCGTGGAAAGCGGTATCGGAAGCACCGCGTACCCACTCCTCGCCGCCGGTGGCCTGGGTGTTGCCCACCAAGCCTAGCTTCTGGCATACGAGGGCCAGTTCGTCGTTCATGCCAGCGCGTACCAGTGGCACGTGGCTCTTGTTCAGGCGGGCCTTGGCCAGCAGGGGGCGCTGGCTCAGCAAGTCGCGGGCCATGCACTTGTCGGCCACCTCGCGGAACACCGGCGCGGCCACGTCGGCTCCGTAGATGCGGCCGTTGCGAGGCGAGTCGACCACCACGATGCAGCTATACTTCGGTTTATCGGCCGGGAAATAGCCGCAGAAGCTGGTCGAATACGTCTTGGTGTACTGGCCATTTTTGAACTTCCAGGCCGTACCGGTTTTGCCGGCAATGCTGTAGTCCTTGGGCCGGATGCTGCGGGCCGTGCCGGCCGTCACCACCCCTTCCATCATCGACTTCAATTTAGCCAACGTGGCATCGGAGCAGATTTTGGGGTTCAGCACCTTGGTTTCGTTATGCTGCAGCACCTGGTCGGCCTGCTTGATTTCGCGCACAATCATAGGCTGCACCTTCACGCCACCATTGGCCACGGCATTGTAGAGGGACAGGGTTTGAAGCGGAGCCAACTTTAGCTCGTAGCCAATGCTCATGGTCGTGAGCGAAGTGCGGCTCCAGCTTTTGTCCTTAGTATCCTTCACGTAGGGTACCGCCTCGCCAGCCATCTGGAAGCCCAGCGGCTTGTTGAGCCCGAATTTCTTCAGGTAGTCAGTGTATTCGGTAGGATTACCCGAAAAATACTTGTCGACCAGCTTGGCCACGCCGATGTTGCTCGACTTCTCAAACACCTGCTGCACCGTGATGCGGCCGTAGCCGTGCGAATCCGATTTCACGGCCCCGCCCACGTACATCCGGCCATTGCCGGTGTCCACCACGTCGTCCAGCGTCAGCTCAGGGTGCGCCTCAAACAAGGCCATCATCGAGGCCAGCTTAAAGGTGGAGCCCGGCTCCGTCCGGCCCTGGTCGGCAAAGGCGTAGTTGTAGTCTTCCTTATAAGTATCGTCCGAAGCCTTGCCCAGGTTGGCCACGGCCTTGATTTCGCCGGTCGCCACTTCCATCAGAATCACGCAGCCATATTGGGCGTTGTTATCGACCAGCGACTTGTAGAGGGCATTCTCCGCCACGTCCTGCAGGTTGATGTCGAGCGTGGTTTTCACGTCGTAGCCCGGCAAGGGCTTGATTTCGGTACCGTCGTACACGGGCTTGATGCCACCCGGCACGCGCTCAAACAGCGCCTCACCCGATTTCCCGGCCAGGCTCTGCTCGAAGGTGTACTCCAGGCCCGCGCCGTGATGGTCCTCATTCACGAAACCGATGGTGCGCTGCGCCAGCCCGCCGAAGGGCCGGAAACGCTTGTCCACCTTCTCAAAAATGGCCCCGCCCCGGTTCCGCTTCTCGCGGAATACCGGCCAGGTCGCCATCAGCTTCTTCTCCTGAAAGTTGATTTGACGCGAGTTGAGGCGGATATAGCGCTGCTTGGCCGAGTGCGCGTTCACCAACCGGCGGCGGTACTCCTGCACACTACGGTCGCCGAAGAAATGCGACAGATGCCAGGCCAGCGAGTCAATTCCGGCCTTAAACACGCCGTCCTCCACCACGCCCGGGTCCCAGGCCACGCGGTAAAACGGCAGCGAAGTAGCCATAATACTCTCATTATCAGAGTAAATATTACCCCGCGTGGCGGGCACCGACTGGTAGCTGATGCGCCGCTCCTGCTCCAAAGCCCGCCACTTGGCCCCCTCCTGAAACTGAATCTTGGTTGCCTTCCAGAAAATGGCACCCGAAAACACGGCTACCCCCAGAAAGGCCAGCCGCACCCGCGTAACTATCGACTTTTTAACGCTGCCTTTCATCGGGAATGAGCTTTAACGGTCTGCTTATCTGCCGATTGTTTCTTATGCGAACTTGTGCCTTTTTGTGCCTTATTCTTATTGTCGGGCTTATTCGGCTTGCTGTTGCGCTTAGCAGTAGCTGCTTGAGCGGCCCGAGGCGAGGCAGTTTCCCGGCGCGGCGCGGGTGCTACCGGCATCGAATCGCCTTCCAGCGCTTGGGGCGGGGCGATGATTTCGGGGCCGCTGTCCACGTCGGAGCCGTCGGCGGGGCGCTTGCGGCCGGCCAGTTGGTCGGCACGCAGGGCGGCGGTGGAATCGCGGTCGGCGCGGGCGGCCAGGGTATCGGCCGTGAGCACGGGCATCAGCTCCAGTTCAGCCGCGTCGAGGTGACCGGCCGGCACGGTGATGCGGAAGGGCGGCGAGGAGCTTTCCACCAGGCCGATGGCGGCCACTTTGCGGGCCACCTCGCTTTGCTTGCTGGCCTCCATATAGTCCGATTTCAGGGTGGTGTAGTCAGCCCGCAAGTCTTCGGTTTCCTGCTTGAGGCGCTGAATATTGCGGTTCATGCGGTTGCCATAGTGCGTGTTGCCGATGTAGAGCAGCACCAGCAGCATCACAAAAAGCAGGTGCGGCAGGAAGCGTACCGGCAGGCCCTCGCGGAAAAGCCCGTCCACGCTCGTGGCGCGGTCAAGCAGCGAAAACAAGCTCCACGAGCTGCGCGGGGCCGTTTCGGGCGCGGGCTCACGGCGGCGCTTCTCGCGTTTGCGCGCGGGGGCCGGGGCGGGTTCGGGCTCGGGAGCCACGTACTCGGCCACGGGGGGCGCGGGCGCTACCTCCGGCTCGGGCGCAGCAACCGGACGCGGCACGTTGGCGCGGCGCGGGGCATCGACAGGACGAGGTGTATTAGCGGCCATCGGCAGGGTCTAGTTTCGGATTGCAACCCGCAATTTAGCACTTCGGGCGCGGCTGTTCAGCGCTACTTCGGCCGGGTCGGCTTCTTCGGGCTTGCGGTTCACGGCCTCAAAGGGCTTGCTTTCATTGCCGAAGAAGTCTTTTTCGACCGTGCCGAAAAATTTGCCCTTCGCTATGAAATTTTTCACCAGCCGGTCTTCCAGCGAATGGTAGCTCATCACCACCAGCCGGCCGCCGGGGCGTAGCACGTCGGCGGTTTGCAGTAGCATCTCCTGCAGGGCCTGCATTTCCTGGTTCACCTCGATGCGCAGGGCCTGAAAAACCTGGGCCAGGTACTTATTTTCCTTGCCGCGCGGCGTGCAGGGCTGAATGGCCTGCTTAAGCTCAGCAATGGTTTCGAGGCGACGGCCGCGCCGGGCCGCGCCCACTGTGGCCGCTAGGGTGCGGGCATTGGTCACTTCGCCGTACATCCCGAAAATGCGGTGTAGGTCGGCTTCCTTGTAATCGTTGAGAATGTCGGCGGCCGTCAGCGGGCCATCGGGGTCCATTCGCATATCCAATGGGCCGTCGAAACGGGTTGAGAAGCCGCGCTCAGGCGTATCGAATTGGTGCGAGCTCACGCCGAGGTCGGCCAGCAGGGCATCAACGGGCAACGCGCCAAGCTGCTGTAATTCAGCGAACAAATCCCGAAAATTGGCTTTTACAAATGTAAACTGCGGGCAGGCCAGCTTGATGGCTTCTACCTCTGCGTCAGCATCCTGGTCGAAGCTGTAGAGATGGCCGGTGGTCAGCTTTTCAAGGATGCGGGCCGAATGGCCGCCCCCGCCAAAGGTGACGTCGACGTAGCGGCCATTGGGCTGTAAGTCCATGGCAGCCAGGCACTGGGCTAGCATCACGGGGCGGTGGTAGGCCTGGTCGTTATCGTATTCGCTCATGCTTTGGCAGCCAGGCCGGCGAGCGGCGGGGTTTCAACGGATAAAAATTTCTGTGCCAACTTACTAAAGCTCTGCTGGTCTTTGATGAGGAACTCGTCGTAGCGGGCCGGGTCCCAGATTTCGCAGCGGTTGCCCAAGCCCACGATAATGGCTTCCTTTTCGATGCCGGCGTAGCGCAACATACTGCGTGGCAGCATGAAACGATTGATGCTATCGAGCTCCACCTCAGTCATGCCCCGAAAAAAATTGCGTTGAAACTGGCGATATTCTTCGTTGAATTCGTCCAGTGCCATCACCTTCTCGTGGATGACGCGCCAGGCGGCGCGTGGGTACAGCACCAGGCAGGGCTCGAAACCGCGCACCAGCACCAGCTGGTTGCCCGACTGCTCGGGCAGGTTGCCCTTCACTTTGGCCGGCAATACCAGCCGCCCCTTAGGGTCGAGCTTGCATTCGTATTCGCCGGAGAGCAGGTTCATGGGCACGGGAGGCCGGGTGGGAAAGCGGCGACATTAGCAAATGTACGGGAAGCCCTGCGAAAACCAACCACGATTTACCATTTCCTACCACAAATGCAAAAAGGCCTTTGGAGCGTTTAAAACCGGTTTTTTCTGCGTTTCTACTCCTCAGCAAATTCAACAAAGCGGGCCTTGCACCTGACTTTACCAAAGTGGCAGCCATTTTTGGTGGGCATCGCTCAAAATGGCTGCGGGCTGCCGGCCCCAGATGTTGTACCTGCCCCGGCCGGATTTCGCACGCCGGACAACCTGTATCGGGCCGTACCTTTGCAGGAGTCATGCGTCCTCATTCTCTGTCCCGTCGCCTCGTCAGTGTTCTGCTGGCCGTGCTGGTGCTCATCACCTCGGTGGGCCTCACGGTGCAGCGCCTGACCTGCCGCATGAGCGGGCAGAGCACCGTGGCCATTTCGGTAGCCGGCCGGGCCGAGCTGCGTGGCTGCATGGGCGAGTTGGCCCCGGCTACGCCCAAAGCTGCCGATGGCTGCTGCGATTTCAGCAAGCACGAGCACAAGTTGAGCAGCCCGGTGCACGAGCTGGCCGCCAAAATCCTGGTGCCGGTTCCGGCGATGTCGGTTATTGTGCCACCACTGAGCTGGCCAGTTTCAACTGCCGACACTTTTTCGTTGGCCGTTACTGGACCGCGTTGGTTTGCGGCCGATGCCTCACCCCCACCCCTCGGAGGCCGGGCGCTGCTGGCCTTTGTCTGCACCCTGGAAGTCTAAGATTTCTGATTTCCCCCTGCTGCATCGGCCGCAGCGGAAGCTGTCGCGGCTACTTGCAGCGGCAATTCATCAGAAAATCTTAACTTTCAGATATTATGCGACATATCAGCGGAATTTTTCCGCATATTTTAGTACCTGCGTTACTCACGGCTTGGCTATCCACCGGGCAAGTGGCCGCCCAATCGGCGGCCATTGCGCCGGTGCGCGGCGAGGTTACGGAGACCGGCAAGGGCACTCCCCTTCCCGGCGCGGTGCTGCGCTGGCTCTATGATGCGGCCGACGCAGGCGCGCCGGTTATCACGGCTACTTCGGATGCGGCCGGGCACTTTGTGCTGGTGCGGCCGGCGCGGGCGGCCTCGCGGCTGGTGGTGCAGGCCTTGGGCTACCGGCCCGATACGCTGGCAGTGCCGTCTACCGGCGCGCCCTATTTGCGGGTGGCCCTGCGCCCCGGAGCCGAGTTGGGCGAAGTAGTGGTGACAGACCGCGCCCCGGCCTACTCCTCCCTCACGCCGGCCAACGTGCAGATGATTTCGGGCCGCGACCTCACTAAATCGGCCTGTTGCAACTTGGCCGAGAGCTTCGAAACCAACGCCTCGGTGGAAGTCACGACTTCGGATGCGGTATCGGGCGCGAAGCAGATTCAACTACTCGGGCTCGATGGCAGCTATTCGCTGCTGACCGTGGACAACCAGCCGGCCCTGCGCGGGCTGGCCGCCCCCTACCGCCTGGGCTACCTGGCCGGGCCGTGGATTGAGAACATCGAAATCATTAAAGGGACGGGCTCGGTGGTGAATGGCTACGAGGCCATTTCAGGGCAGGTGAATGTGAAGCTGAAGGAGCCGGAGAAAACCGACCAGCTACTCTTCAATGCCTACGCTAACGACCTGGGTAAATTTGATGTCAACCTCAACGCCTCGGCCCGCATCAACCCGAAGTGGAGTACGCTGCTGCTGCTGCACACCGACCATCTGGGCAACCGCGTAGACCGCAACAAGGACGGCTTCCTGGATTTGCCACTGGCCACGCAGTTCAACGCCTTCAATAAGTGGAAGTACATCTCGGGCCACGGCATCGTGAGCGAGGTGGGACTGGGCGCGCTGCGCGAAACCCGCCAGGGCGGCCAGCTCGATTTCCGCGATACCGGCGAAGCCGCGTTCACCCAGAATTACGGCACCACGCAGGCCACCACCCGATACACCGGCTATGCCAAAACCTCCTACACCTGGCCCGCGCGGCCCTTCCAGAGCCTGGGCCTGCTACTGACCGGCACCGACCACGACTTTACTTCCCGGTATTCCTACGGCTACCAGACCCTGCACACCGACCACGACCCGAGCCTGCCGTTTTACTTTGTCGATAACCGCACCTCGCGTGCTTACGATGGTAGCCAGCGCACCGGCCAGGCCACGCTGCTGTTTCAGAGCGCGTTGGGTAACACGGCGCATGTGTACCGCACCGGCCTGAGCTTCCTGTATGACAACTACGACGAGCGCCTGACCGCCGGCCGCAGCTACCTCACCGACACGCCGGCCGCCGTGGAAGCCCGCGAGCACCGCACCCGCCGCGAGCTGGTGCCCGGTGCTTTCGCCGAGTACACCTACCAGAACAGCCGCAACCTGACCGTAGTAGCTGGCCTGCGCGCCGACCGTCACAACCTCTACGGCTGGCAGCTCACCCCGCGCCTCAACATGAAGTACGACGTGCTGAAAAACACGGTATTGCGTGCTGCCGCCGGCAGCGGCTTCCGCGTGGCCAACCCCATTGCCGACAATGCCGCCATGCTGGCCAGCGCCCGCGAGTTCGTCATCGGCTCCAACCTGCGGCCCGAAAAGGCCTGGAACCTGGGCGGCAGCGCCACCCAATATTTCACGGCGCTGGGCCACCCGGCCACCTTCATTCTCGACTACTACCACACTGAGTTTGTGAACCAGGTGGTGGCCGATATGTACACCGCGCCCGGTATTATTTCCATTGATAACCTGTCGCCGGGTGGTCGCTCCTTCGCTCGCAGTCTGCAAGCAGAGCTTCAGGTAGAGCCAGTGAAAGGGCTGCAAGTGAAAGGCGCATATAAATATCTGGATGTGCGTACCACTTACGAAAACAGCCTGTTACCTAAGCCCCTCACCCCTGCCCATCGCGCCTTCCTAAACCTGGGCTACGCCAGTGCCTTCGATAAATGGCGGGCCGATTTCACAGTGCAGTGGTTCGGGCAACGGGCGCTGGCACACGTCACGAGCGAGCACGCCCACGGCACGGGCCAAGTGTACGCTCCAGAAACAGCCCCGCGCTACGCCCTGCTGAACACTCAGCTCACACGGGCTTTCAAGCGTCTGGAAGTGTACGCAGGGGTTGAAAACCTTACCAACTACCGCCAGCCCAACCCCATCGAAGGCGCGGCCAACCCGTTTGGGCCGACGTTCGACGCCGCTATGGTGTGGGGGCCGGTCTACGGCCGCCTGACCTACGCCGGGCTGCGCTACCGCATTGAGTAGCTACACCAAAAGCTTAGGCTGGCAAAAATCAATTTTTCCGGCAGCAATTTTGTTAGAGCTGTCGTCACTCGCTTTTAATTTTCAACTATGAAATCCCTCCTCCCGCTTTCGCTTTCGTTGCTCACGCTGCTCAGCTTCTCCCCCAGCGCTCAAGCGCAGACTGCTCCTGCCGCCGCACAAGCCGCCACCAACGGCATAGCCACGGCCCAGTTCAAAACTTCGGCCGTTTGTGATATGTGCAAAGCCCGCATCGAAAAAAGCCTCGCCTATGAGAAAGGCGTGCAAAGCGCCGTGCTGGATGTGCCTACCAAAGTCCTCACCGTGACCTATAAGGCCGACAAAACTACTCCCGCCGCCCTCCGCACCGCCGTGCAAAAAACTGGCTACGACGCCGACGAGCTCACTGCCGACGCCCGCGCCTACAACCGCCTGCCCGACTGCTGCAAGAAGACCAACGCGGTTCACTAGACCACGGATTGGCTGCGCCGAACTTCGTTTCGCTCGGATTTTTCGGATTCCACAGATTTTGTGGACGCATCCTTACTAGAACAAAAAAGCCGCTTTGCTGAGCGGCTTTTTTATTGAGCAGAAATTTCTAAACCGCTTGCAAATCGTCCGCGAAATCCGAAAAATCCGAGCGAAACGAAGTTCGGCGCAGCCAATCCGTGGTTTGGTTTAATAAAAGGGTTCTGCTTCCTGCAACCGACGGGTCACGTAGGCCCCGGCGGGCGTTACGATTCCGGCCAGGAAATGCGCGACCAAGGTATGGTGCATCTGGGTGGGAGACAGAAACTCGGCATCGGCGGTGCGGAGGTTACGCATCTGCTGCTGCCAGAGGCGCGCCAAGAAATCCACGTCGAGGCCTTCCTGGTAAAGCTGCTGGGCAATGCCCTGGCATAAATTGGCCCGTACATAAGCGAACATGTGGGCGTTGCGCTGCGCCTGCCACTGTTGCCACACGGCGGGGTACAGTGCTTCGGCATCCCGAAAAAAGGCCGTGTTGCCTTGCGCCATTTTCTGGTTGACCAGCACCCGCACCGCCAGGAGTTCTTCGACAGCAGTAGAGCATTGCCGACGCAGTTGCTCCAGTTCGGCGCGCATCTGGCGGCCGTAGCCTTCCAGCACGGCCTGTACCAACGCGGCCTTGCCAGCCGGAAACTCGGCGAGGATGGCACTTTCGGGTTGGTCGAGGCGGGCGGCCACGTCGGCCATCGACACGGACGCGATGCCTGCCTGAAAGAATAGCGTCTGCGCCATTGCAACGGTGTGAGAACGGTCCAGCACAACAGGTGGCTCGGCTAAGGCAATGGATGGCATGAACATGGCTGACAATAGAGAAATGAGCAACCGCTGATGGTGCCCGCCTATAAGACGCTTCCAGAACGCGTTTGGTGGCATTCTGCGTATCCCGACAACGGTAAAAATCTACGGGTGGGCCACTTTTCAACCCCAACCGGCCCGGTACATCGTTCAACCGCCTTGCCGTGCCCGGTGCAAAACCGAACGCCTGCCAACTACGAAATCCGTAGAATCCGAAAAAACCGGGCCAATCTGTGGTCCTTATTTTGCCCGCCACAACCGCCACCAGGGCAAATACGGTTGGTCGTGGTGTTCGTAGTGATACCCAAAGAAATAGCAGCTCACAAACGCCCACAAGTGGTGCCGGAACTGGCTGCGCGACTTGTGCGGGTTGTCGGCCGCGTGTTCGCCTCGGTGCGGCAGGTAGGTGCCGAAAAAGAACAGCTGCAAGGTGGCCAGCACTGCCGGTATCATCCAGAAGGCGATGACGTTGGCCTGCGGGAAGAAGAGTTTGAGGACGTTGTAGGTTGCGGCCATCAACAGTATTTGCCACCAGGTCACGTAGTTCCAGGCAAAGCGCAGGAACCACGGCAGGAAGCCGGGGTGGCGGCCGTCGTGGAAATCGGGGTCCTCCTGGGTGCCCACGTGGCGGTGGTGAGCATAGTGCTTGGGCAGCTGCCCGGGAAACCAGTTGTAGGCAAACAGACCGGCGGCCAAGGTACCCAGTGCGTTGTTCAGGCGCTTGTTGGGGCTTACCACGCCGTGCATGGCATCGTGCGCAGTGATGAACAGGCCGGTGTAGAGGTGGGTTTGCAGCAACGCCAGCAGGTAGGGCGCGGGCGAATGCCAATCGGGCTGGTACCGCGCCAATAGAAAGCCCACCAGCGCCGCCCACAGCACCACAATCAGCCCGCCAATGGCCACGCCGGTAGTGCCGACGGGCGCAGGAGCAACGCGCCGGATGGCCGCCACAGAAGGAACCGATGTTGCCAGCGCTTCCATCAGTCAACGATGAAAAGAGTGGCTCCGATAACCGTACTACTGCGATGGGCTTCCGCCCCATCGGCCACCTGGTAGCTCATGCCCGGCGTGAGCGTGAAGACACGACCATCGGCCAGCTCCGTTACCAACTCACCAGCTGTCACCAGCAGAAAGTGTCCTTTCTGGCACCAGTGGTCGGCCAGGTAGTCGGGGCTGTATTCTACCATACGCACCCGCACCGGGCCAAACTGCCGGGTTCGCCATGTGGCCACGCCAGTCGTGCCCGAGTGCTTTTCCCCGGCAACCTCGGCCCAATTAGTAACCCCAAACGGCAAATCCATTATCTGCATGGCTTGGCAAAAAATTGACTACAGGCTCAGCAGTTGCTCGCGCACCTGCTCCATCAGCCACATCGGGGTGCTGGTGGCCCCGCAGATGCCCACCGACTGCCCCGGTTGGAACCAGGCCGCGTCGATTTCGGCCACGTTGGAGATGAAGTGCGTTTGCGGATTGGTTTCGAGGCAGACCTGATAGAGCACCTTGCCATTGGAGCTTTTGGTGCCTGACACGAACACAATCTGGTCGTACTGAGCGGCGAAGCGGCGCAGGTCCTTGTCGCGGTTGCTCACCTGCCGGCAGATGGTGTCATTGGCATTCACCTGGTAGCCCCGCGTTTCCAACTGATTTTTAATATTGTAGAAACTGTTGGTGCTTTTGGTGGTCTGGCTGTAGAGGGTAATATTTTCGGGCAGCTCGTGGCTCAATAGCTCATCAAGGCTTTCGAACACCACGGCGTTGCCGCTCGTCTGGCCCAATAGGCCCAGCACTTCGGCATGGCCGTGCTTGCCGTAGATGAAGATTTGCTCCTTTTTGTCGTAGCTGGTTTTGATGCGGTTTTGCAGCTTCAGCACCACCGGGCAACTGGCGTCAATCAGGGTCAGGTTGTTTTCCAGGGCCATCTGATAAGTGGCCGGGGGCTCGCCGTGGGCCCGAATGAGCACGGCCTCATCGCGCAGCTCGGCCAGCCGCTCGTGGCAGATGATGCGCAGGCCGCGCGCCTCCAGCCGTTGCACTTCCTCGTCGTTGTGCACGATATCGCCCAGGCAATAGAGATAGCCCTGCTCATCAAGCAGGTCTTCAGCCATTTGAATGGCGTATATCACGCCGAAGCAAAAGCCGGAGTTGGGGTCGATTCGAACGCTGAGGTGCAGGAAGGGCATACGCCAAAACAAACCACGAAGCCCCCCGCAAGGTTGCGGAGAACAGGCTGGTTATTACCGAAAATACGTCAGCCGGGCTTAATTCAGTTTGCACCATGCCGAAAGCACTGCATAAGCTTCAGCTTATGCGGCATTTCTACTCCTTCACTTTGCTCAGGCGCTGGGCCTCATCCTCGCTCACGTGCCCGCGGCCTACCAGAAAGCCGCGCACCGTGCGGAATGCTTCGGCGTCGAGCCCAGTGCCGGGATGGTTGAGCGCAGCGTTGAGCAGCATTTCCTTGTCTTCGTCGATGTGCTTGCTCAGGCCGAGGAAGGCAGGCAGGTTGCTTTCGACCGAAAAGCGGAGGAAGCGGATTTCGGGGTTTTGCGGGTCGAGGCTCACGGCTTGCTCGAAGGTTTTGGCCGCGTCCTGCACGTAGGTGAGCTTGTTAAACATCGACGCATCACGGGCGCGGATGGCTTCGGAAGCGGCTTTGTAGCCCAATACCAACGCGTCACGGTCCTGATAATCAGCCAGCAGCTTGTAGAATTTTTCACCGGCGGCTTTGTCGGCGGCGGCCTGCTCGTAGTGGCGGCGCAAAATGGCTGGATGGTAAGGGGAAGTCGAGGACACAGTATGGGAGGTGAGATTGGATGAGAAGGGACGTAATGCTTTAGCGGCCGGATGGGTATGTTTGAAAACCGGCGGCGCACCGCCGGCGCGCCGGGCACTACTACGCAAATCGGCCGCCGAGGACGACGAACCAACCCCTACAATAACCGCAAAAAACAGAACCTTGGGAATTCGCATATCAGCAAAAATACGGCGTAAGGCCGCAAACGACTGACTTTATACAAAAGCCGCGCCCAAAAACCGCCTCAGATGCGCGAGAGCCGGTAGCGGAAATACGAGCCCAGCAGCAGCAGCAGCTTGGTGTTATCGGGCACGCGCACCCGCTCGCCCAGGATGCGGGCGGCCGGTAGCTTCTTTATTTTATAGAAGAGCTTGAGGTAGTACACGTAAGCCAGGTACACGCCCAGCTTGGCCGAGCGCGGCAGCTGCTGAATGCCCGCGTAAGCCGCCTCAAAGTCGGCTTTGATGTCGGACTCAATCTCGGCTTTGGTCGCGTCATTAAAGCGCGAATAGACCACGCCGGGGAAGTACACGCGGCCCCGGTCCTCGTAGTCGGAGCGGATATCGCGCAGGAAATTCACCTTCTGAAACGCCGAGCCCAGCCGCCGGGCCGGCTCGCGCAGCCGCTCAAACATGGCATCGTCGCCGTCGCAGAAGATGCGCAGGCACATCAGCCCCACCACTTCGGCCGAGCCGTAGATATATTCCTGATACAGCCCCGGGTGGTAGTGCTGGTCCTCCAAATCGAGGGCCATGCTGTGCAGAAAGGCCTCAATAAACTCGCGGTCAATCCGATACCGATGCACGACGTGCTGAAAAGCGTGCAGCACCGGATTGAAGCTCAGCCTGGTATCCAGCGCCTCATAAGTCTGGCGGCGGAAATCGGCCAGCAGCGCGGCCTTGTCGTAGTCGTGGAAGGTGTCCACGATTTCATCGGCCCAGCGCACGAAGCCATATACGGCGTACACCGGCAGGTGCAGCCGTTCATCGAGCGTGCGGATGCCCAGCGTGAACGAGGTGCTGTAGCGCCCCGTGATGAGCTTGCTACAGGCCAGGCTGGTGTCGGTGAAGAGTTTAACGTGGTCCATGACGTTCTATTGGTTCTCTTTCAGCACTTCGCCCGCCACTACCTGCCCCGAAATGAGCGAAGGCGGCACGCCCGGCCCGGGCACGGTGAGCTGGCCCGTGAAATACAAATTTGCCACTTTTTTACTCTTGAGCGTAGGCTTCAGAATGGCCGTCTGCTTCAGCGTATTAGCCAAGCCGTAGGCGTTGCCTTTGAAGCTATGGTAGTCGGCGATGAAGTCGCGGTGGGCGTAGCTGCGCTTGAACACCACCGCGTCGCGGATGTTGTGGCCGCAGTGCTTTTCGAGACGGTCCATTAGCAGATTGTAGTAGCGCTCGCGGGTGGCTTCGTCGTCGGTGAGACCGGGGGCCACGGGGATGAGCAGAAACAGGTTTTCTTGGCCTTCGGGGGCCACGGTGGGGTCGGTTTTGCTGGGGACTGAGGCGTAGTAGAGCGGCTTGGTGGGCCACTGCGGCTGCTCATAAATCTCGCGGGCGTGCTGGGTCAGGTCCTCGTCGAAGAAGAGGTTGTGGTGGCGCAGCTTGTCGAGTTTTTTATTCACGCCGAGATAGAACAGCAGACTGGACGGGGCCATCACGCGGGATTCCCAGTATTTCTCGTCGTAGTGGCGAAACTCGGGTTTCAGCACCTGCTGCTCGATGTGGTGGTAGTCGGCTCCGGCAACCACGGCATCGGCCGAAAAAAAGCCGCTGGCGGTGCGCACGCCGGTGCTGCGGCCATTTTCGACCACGATTTCCGTCACTTCCTGATTGTATTCGATTTTTACGCCCAACTCTTCGGCCAGGCGCACCATGCCTTCCACAATCTTGTGCATCCCCCCTTTCGGGTACCAGGTGCCCAGCGCTAGGTCGGCGTAGTTCATCAGCGAGTAGAGGGCGGGCGTATTCTCGGAAGTAGCGCCGAGGAAGAGGATGGGAAACTCCACTAACTCCAGCAGGCGCGGGTCTTTGAAGAAGCGGCGGACGTGCTTGTGCATGCTTTGCAGCACATCCATGCGCACCATATCAACCAGCAGCTTTGGGTCGGCAAACTCGAAAATGGAGCGGCTGGGTGCGTACACCAAGCGGTTGATGCCGACTTCATACTTATACGCCGCCTGCTTCAGAAACTCATCGAGGCGGGCGGCGCTGCCGGGCTCGTAGCGCTCGAACAGCGCCCGCAACTCGCTCATTTTGGCCGGAATATCCACGGCTTCCGGCCCTTTAAAAATCACCTGATACGAGGGGTCAAGGCGAATTAATTCGTAATAATCAGCCACTTTCTTGCCGAAGCGGGCGAAGTATTTCTCGAATACATCAGGCATCCAGTACCAGCTCGGACCCATATCAAAAGTGAAGCCCTGGGCGTGAAATACCCGCGCCCGCCCGCCGGGGCCTTCATTTTTTTCGAGGATGGTGACGCGCCAGCCGGCCTGGGCCAGCGTGGTGGCGGCCGCCAGCCCGGCAAAGCCGGCCCCGATGACGACAGCGTGTTTTGTATTAGCGGTGTTGGAAGGCAAGAGCAAACAGGAACGAAATCAGTTAAACAGGCAGGCGAAGTACGCCCAAAAAGAAACCGCCGGCCCAGCGCCGCAAATGCAGCAGCAGGCCGGCGGCCACCGCGCGGGCGCGGCAAAGTTTAGTCTTCCATGGTTTCGGCGGCATCGGTAACGGCCGAGGCACCTACCGGGGCGTACACATGCAGGGCCGATTTCAGGTCCTTACGGGCGATGTGGATGCGGTTTTTGACGGTACCAATCGGTATTTGCAGCTTCTCGGCAATCTCCATGTACTTGTAGCCGATGTAGTACATCATGAACGGCGTGCGGTAGTCGGTGCCGAGGCTGGAAATGGCCTCGTTGATGTCGCGCACCACAAAATCGGACGTGGCGCCGTTGTGGGTGATGTAGTTCTGGTCGGTGTTGAAATACTGGAAATACTCCGTCGAATCAATGTTGGAGCTGCGCTTGGTTATCTTGTTGTAGTTGTTGATGAAGGTGTTGCGCATGATGGTATACAACCACGCCTTCAGGTTGGTACCGGCTTTAAACTTGTCCTTATTGAGCAGGGCTTTGAGGAGGGTTTCCTGCACTAAATCTTTGGCGTCGTCAGCGTCTCGCGTCAAATTCATGGCGGCGGGCCGGAGCGTCAGCGAAATTTTCTGCACTTGCGAGGTAAATTCGAGCGAATTCATGCTGTTTAGCTTTTCGTGACCATTTGTTAAACAAATATACGAGCCGGCTGCTAATCCGGCTAGTCCGGGCCTAAAGAATTTTGCTCGGCACGCCTACTTTTCGCCATAGGCGCGGCAAGGTACGGCCGACCTCGGTTTCAGCCCGACGAATTTCCCCGAAAGCCCGTGATGTTTTTGTGAAGTTTTCGGGCTCACCTACGGAGTGCGCCGCCAACCAGATTGCCCGCTTCAGGCCGCCACCGGCTCGGGCTCATGCTCACCCACCAGCGCCAGAAAATCAGTCATTAACTCCGGTGCAACGCAGTTTTTGGGTAGTTCCAGGCCTTCCTGCCGAGCCAGTGGCCCGTAGAGCACCACCAGCTTATCGGCGCACATTGCGGCCACTTCGCGGGCAAACTCCCCTACTTTGCCACGCTCGGGCTGCGAGGTTAGTACCGTGGCAACGGCATCGGGCTGGTAGGTTTCGCACACGGCGTGCAACTCGGCGGTGGGCAGGTTCTGGCCCAAATAGAGCGTGTGCTGGCCGCGCGCCCGCAGGGCGTAGTTCATAAATAGCAGCGCCAGCTCGTGCAGCTCATTGGCGGGCAGGAACAGCACCCAGCGGCGGGCCGAGGTGGGCACGCAGGGCAGGGCATCGGTGGCGGCTAGCAGTTTCTGGCGCAGCAAATGGGCCAGCAGGTGCTCCTGAGCGGGGTTTACCGTGCCGGCCAGCCACATCAGGCCAATGCGCTGCAGGAGTGGGTATGCCACAAAGAGCATCATCTTTTCGAAGCCCAACCAGGCGGTGGCTTCGTTGAGCAGGTGGTTGAGACGCTGCTCATCGAAGCTCAGCATGGCGGCCAGCAGGGCATTCACCTGCTGATGGTAGTCGTGGGAATCGTTGCAGCAGGCCAGCACGGCCGCCTGAATCTCGGCATCGCTGAGGCAAGCCACCTGCGAAATGCGCTTTCCCCGCCCGCACAACGTGCTCACATTCAGCAGGCGGCGCAAATCATCGTCGCAATACGTGCGGATGTTGGTAGCGGTGCGCACCGGGCGCAACAGGCCGTAGCGCTGCTCCCACATCCGAATGGTGTGCGCCTTGATGCCCGAAAGCTGCTCTAAGTCGCTGATGGAGAAGTGGCCCATTGGGGTAATTAAAAACTTATTGAGTTGAGAATTAAAAATCAGCACGCAGAATCCGGACTAGAATTCGGCGGCTCGGGGGTCATTTTTAATTTTCTCTTTCATTTTTAATTGGTGCTGCTTTCGGGCCAGCTCCAGGTATTTGGGCGAAACCCACAGCAGGCCGAACTCAGCTGAGCCGTCGCGGCCCGTGGTTTTGTGGTGGGTTTTGTGGGCCATGTTGAGGGCCCGCAGGTAGGTATTCTGCGACTTTTTCCAGAAGCGTAACCGGCCGTGAATCAATACATCGTGCACGAAAAAATACACCGTGCCGTAGCAGGCAATGCCCACGCCCACCCAAAACCACCAGCGCCCGCCATTGTCGCCGGTGATGAACAGGGCGGCCGAAATGCCCCCGTAAATCAGAAAAAACAGGTCGTTGCGCTCCACCGGGTGCGGGTGGCGCACGTGGTGCGAGCGGTGCAAAAACCACAGCGGCCCGTGCTGCACAAATTTGTGCATAAACCACGCCCAGAATTCCATGAATCCGAAGGTGCTAAGGGTGATGCCAATGGCGGCCAGGGCTGTCATGCGGAGGTAACCGTTGCGGAGAAAAAGTTGTTTGCCGGAAACGTAAAAACGCCGCTCTGGTCCATTTCGGGCCAAAGCGGCGTTCAAGATACTACTTTCCTGAGGGCCGTGGGAAGCGGCAAGGCCCGGAGCAGCCTACCAGCCAATCTTTTCTTTGCTGAGGAAGGCGGCAATGCCTTTGCGGCAATCCTCCGAGCCGCGGGCTTCGGCGTTGCGCTGGGCGGCGTAGCGCAGGCCTTCTTCGAGGTCGAGCTCGGGCAGGTGGGCCAGCATTTCCTTGGTTACTTCCATGCTCTGGGCCGAGTTTTCGCGGCACAGGCGCTGGGCGAAGGTGTGCACGTTTTCGGCCAACTCGGCCTTGGGGGCCAGGAAGGTGATGAGGCCCATGTCGAGGGCGGTTTGGGCCGAAACGGGGTCGCCGGTGAGCAGCAACTGCTTGGTGCGCGACTCGCCGATTTTGCGCAGCAGGAATACGCTCACGATGGCCGGCAGAAAGCCGATTTTTACTTCGGTGTAGCCAAACTTGGCCTCGGGCACAGCAAAAGTCAGGTCGCAGATGGCGGCCAGGCCGCAGCCACCGGCCAGCGCATGGCCCTGCACCTGGGCGATGACGACTTTTTTGAGGGTATAAATCTGGTGGAAGAGCTGCATGAGGTGCGTGCTGTCCTCCAAGTTGTCGGTGTAGCCGTAGCCCTGCAACTCCTGAATGTAGGCCAAATCGGCCCCGGCGCAGAACACCTCGCCGGCCGAGCGCAGCACGATAACCTTGGCGTCTTCGTCGTTTTCGGCGAACTCAAACGCCTGTTTCAGCTCGGTTACCACGTCGGCGTTCAGGGCGTTGCGCTTGTCGGGCCGGTTGAGGGTGATGTAGCCAATGCGGTCCTGGGCTTCGTACTGAATGTAGCGAAGGGCTTCGAGTTCGGGGGTGAGCAGGTTTTCCATAGGGGCGGTATTGGCGCGGACGGATGGTTACAGCTGGGATGCCGCCGGCGGGAGAAAGGTGGCATCTTCCAAGGCAATTAACGCAAAAAATGTACGGATGGACTGCCTTGCTCGACCAAGCACCCGGTAGAACCGTTGAAAGTCATTGACTACTGGTCCATTGACCATTCTAGCTCTAACTCGGAAGAGCTGGGGTCGGCGGTTGCCTACGGGCCCCACCCTACCGCCCGGCCAACGGCGGCGCGCACCGAAAAGCCCCCCGCGCCGTGACGTCCCAGGTGCGGAAGCCTTGGGCGCGCAACAGGGAATCCTGCCGGGCCACGTACCAGATTTTACAGCTCGAATCGAATACCACCTGCACCCGTGGGCCGAAGACGGCAGCCACGGTTTCGGGCTTGAGGCGGGCGTTGCGGCGCAGCACCAGCACATCGACGGGCGCGGGCTTGGTGGCGGTGGAAATGCGATTGGAGACGAAGGCTACCCGCAGGCCGCGCCAACGGGCTAACACCACCGGGCCGGGCTTGAAATACAGCTTCTCGTTCGTGCTATCAGGGTCGGCGAGGCGCTGCACGGGCACGGTGCAACCGCGCCAGCCCACGCGGTAGGCCGTGCGCCGCGCCGCCCGCCTGATGATGCCCGGCAGCAGGCGGTAGGTGCGCTCGGTTTCGGTGAGCGGCAACGAGTCGGGCGTGACGAACTCGGCCGCCGCGCCCTGCCAGAACCCCACCGCCGAGCGGCGCGGAATGCTGTACACGATAAATTCCTCGGTGGGCGCTACGGCTCGGGCCTCGGCCACGCGGCTGCCGCCGTAGCAGCATAACAGCAGCGCCATGCCGCGAAGCCAGCCCAGCCGGCGGGTATTCAGCCAGGCCAGGCCGGCCCCGATTATCCCGAAAAGCAACACCGTTTGCAGGGCCGAAACGTGGATATCGCGCACCACCCAGCCGGAGAACCAGCGGCTTATCAGGAAGATGTATTCGTTGAACGCCCAGACCATCCATTCAAATACCTGGGCCACGGCGCGGGGAAGCAAGTCGAGCCACCACGCCGCGCCGGCGGGCAGCAGCAGGCCAATTGTGGCCATAATTCCCTTCACCGCTAATAAAGCCAGCCCCACATAAACCGCTCCGCTGGAAATGGGCACAGCCACAAGGTTGGAAAATAGAAAGCTGAACGGGAACTGATGGAAGTAGTACAGCCCCAGCCCAAACGTGGCCACCTGCGCCGCTAAGGATAGCGCCACCGCCTGCCACACTTTGTCCAGAAACCAGCCGCTGCCGCGCCAAGCCCACTGCACGGCTTTGGGCTGCCAGGGCCGGCGGCGGGCGTAGAAATACGCTTCAACATCGAGCCAGCGGGCGATGCGGGGCTGCACGTACACGATGCTGAGCACCGCCAGAAACGAGAGTTGGAAGCCCACATCGGCCACCAGAAACGGGTTCCAAACCAGCAAGCCGAACGCGGCCACACCCAGCGTATTGAAGATGGAATCCTGCCGCCCCAGCGCCCGTCCGATGATGATGACCGTGAACATAACCGTGGCCCGCAGCACCGACGCCGACAGCCCGGTGAGAAAGGCGTAGCTCCAAATCACGGCCAGCCCCACCAGCGACGACCACAGCAAAAAGCCCTTCACGCGCCCAAACATCTTGCGCAGCACCCACGACATGGCCGCGAACAATAAACCCACCTGCAAGCCGCTCACCGCCATTATGTGTGTGGTGCCCGTGGCCGTGTAGGCCTGCTTGGTGGCCAAATCCACGTCGTCCTTGATGCCCAGCACCAGCGCCGAGGCAATGGCATACTCCCGCTTGGCATGGATATAATGCCGGAAAACGCCATCGAGTTGCGCAGCAGCTTTCATGCTGATGGCTACCAGCACATTAGGCGGAGCCAGCCGCAGAATCCGGTACTGGTCGGGGTGTATGTATTGCTGGTGATAGACTTGCCTATACTCCAGATAGCGGGCGTAGTCGAACTCTCCCGGGTTGAGCGGCGGCTTGCTGGGGTCGGGATGGCCGCGAATGAGCCAGACCTCGCCGTACTGCGGCTGCGCAATGCCCGCCACCCGGGGCAGCGACACCCGCACGCCGCCCGTGGCCCGGCGCCAGCGGCCGGCCACGCGCACGGCCTGCACTTTCAGAGTGGTGGCGTAGGTGGCGGCCCGTACCACGGTGGCTTCGTCCACCACGGCCTGGTAGCATTCTACATTATCGCCGAAACGGTAGAGGTGGTCGGCGCGGCGGCATTCGGTGGCGCGCTGGGTGAGCGTGGCCCCCAGCGCAATGATGGTGAGCAGCGACAACAGACCGGCAGCATCGGATGAGAACGGCGTGCGCTGTCGCACAGCCCAGAAAATCAACCCAATGCTTATTAATGACAGGGCTGCGGTAACGGGCCACAGTTCCGGCCAGTCAGCCCCGAGGTAGAGGTAGCCCACGATGCCGAGAATCAGTGCGGGGGTGTAGCGCACGAAGGGAAAGGTGGCCCAGGCAATCATTAGCGGGTAGAAAAGGGAAAGGGTATTGGGCTGGCAATGTAGCGGTTTGGGCCGAAACAGCCAGCTTCACCCCGGCCACGCCTGCCCCCTGGCCTTATCCCAGCACCATCTTGAAGTGCTGAATCCCCGCCTCCTCAAACATCTCCCCTTCCTTCCGAAACCCGTGCCGCTCGTAGAAGCGGACGGCATTAATCTGCGCGTTCAGATACACTTCAGCATCAGGTAGCTCGGCTTGCACATCGGCCAGCACGGCGTGGAGCAGCGCGGCCCCGATTTGCTGGTTGCGGAAGCCTTCGAGTACGGCGAAGCGTTCCAGTTTCACACCGTTATCGGTTTCGCGCCAGCGGGCGGCTCCGGCGGGCGTGCCGTCCTCGGTGCGGGCCAGGTAGTGGCGGGCATCGGTACGGTCGTGGAGGTCATTTTCGAGGGTGGCGGGCACGCCCTGGCCTTCCACGAATACTTTTTCGCGGATGGTGAAGGCGGCGTCGAGGTCGCGCAGGTCGGTGATGCGGTAGGCGGTGGCGGGCATGATATATGATTAAAAACTGTCATCCTGAGCAGAGCGAAGGACCTTATCACCGCTGAACAACGAGTTCAAACGTGGTAAGGTCCTTCGCTTTGCTCAGGATGACAGATGGTTATTAAAAAAAATCAGACAGCAAGAGCTACAGCGCCTGCTCGTGGTTCACGGGCAGCTCCGTTTCTTCGGACCCAAGCTGCTCGCCTTCTACCAAACCCTGCTCGCGTAGGCGGCGCTCGTGCCGCTCATCGCGGCGCGGAATGCCGTTGGCCTGCGCCTGGCGCACCGTTTCTTCGGTGTCGAACTTGTCGTAGGCTTCCACGATTTCCTTCACCAGGCGGTGGCGCACCACGTCTTCGGAAGTCATTTCGACGTAGCCGATGCCTTGCACGTTTTTCAGAATGTCCATGGCCTGCATCAGGCCCGATTTCTGGCGGGTGGGCAGGTCAATCTGACTGCGGTCGCCGTTCACCATCACCTTGGCCGTGGGGCCCATACGGGTCAGAAACATCTTAATCTGGCTCGGGGTGGTGTTCTGGGCCTCGTCGAGGAGCACGAAGGCGTTGTTCAGCGTCCGGCCGCGCATGTAGGCCAGCGGGGCGATTTCGATGATTTTATTTTCCTGGTAAAACTTCAGCTTTTCGGCCGGAATCATGTCTTCCAGGGCATCGTAAATCGGGCGCAGGTAGGGGTCGACTTTCTCCTTCATGTCGCCGGGCAGGAAACCCAGGCTTTCGCCGGCCTCCACTACAGGGCGCGATATGATGATTTTCTTCACCTCCTTGTTCTTGAGCGCCCGCACGGCCAGGGCCACCGAAATGTAGGTTTTGCCGGTACCGGCGGGCCCGAGGGTGAAGGTGAGGTCGTGGGCCATTACAGTATCCACGAGCTTCTGCTGGTTGGGCGTTTTGGCTTTGATAACGCCGCCTTTGGCCCCGAAGAGAATAACATCGGGCGAGGCGGCCAGCACCCTGCCTTCGGCCTCTTCAGAAGTGGCGGAGAGGTACTGATTTACCGTTTTCTCGGTAATCTGGCCGTATTGGTGGTAGTGCTCGATGAGCGAGGAAAGCAGGTCGTTGATGCGGGCAATGACTTCCGTCTGGCCCTGGATTTTGATTTCGTTGCCGCGGCTGATGATTTTGGAGCCCGGAAACGCGGCCGCCAGCTGGCGGATATTCTGATTGTCGGGGCCGAGGAAATCGACCAAAGACATGTTTTCGAGGGTGATGATTTTTTCGACCAAGTTGGAAGAGAGGGGGAAAGAGAAAGGGTGTGGGAAAAAGGGCCCGTTTTCGGCCCAAACCGGCTACTTTTGCCCCGGTTCGGGCGCTGGAACAATACTACGAAAAACTACGGAACACTGGCATGGGGTTGATTACGCTGCTCACCGATTTTGGCTACCGCGACCATTACGTGGCGGCCCTGAAGGCGCGGCTGCTGCACCTGGCCCCGGCGATTCCGGTGGTCGACATCAGCCACGGCGTCGAACCCTTTAACATCGCGCACGCCGTTCACGTTCTCCAAAGCGTGTTCCGGGATTTTCCTGTGGGCACGGTGCATGTCATCGGCGTGGCTGACCACGGCGCGGGGGCTGAGCCCGGCTGGCTGGCCGCTGAGCTTGAAGGCCACTATTTCGTGAGCGGCGACAACGGCATTCTGGCCCTGCTGGCCAACGGCACGCCCGAAAACCTGGTGGCCCTACCGGCCGCCATCACCGCCTCCCCCACCCGCGACGTGTTGCTGCCCGCCGCCGTAGCCCTGGCCCAAGGCACCTTGCTCAGCGACCTCGGCCCCGCCGTTACAACTCAGCACCAGCTCAATAACCGCCAACTGCGCCTCCAGGACCACCGCATCACCGGCCACGTGGCGCACGTGGACCACTACGGCAACCTCGTCACCAACATTTCGCGCACGGCAGTGGAGGCCGTGGGCCACGGCCGGCCGCTGGCCATCCACTTCGGGCGCGATGTGGTGCGCGACCTGCACCCGCACTTCTCGGCCGTGCCGCCCGGCGAGGCGGTGGTGGTGTTCAATAGCCAGAATTTTTTGTGCCTGGGCATTTGCCAGGGCAATGCGGCGGAGCTGCTGGGGCTGAATTTTGATTCGCAGGTAGACGTGCGGTTTCAGGCGGAGTAGTCAAGGGCCCCGTCTGTCATTGCGAGCGCAGCGCGGCAATCCGTCCTGTTCTCAGCGACTAACCCTGAGATGTGATGCAGCCCTAAATTGCGCGGCCGCCGGAACCTCACCCCCGGCCCCTCTCCAAAAGAGAGGGGAACCTAGTGTAATTTTTAAAGCAGGAAGCCCCGGCACCGCAATGGTGCCGGGGCTTTTCACATTATTAGGCTGGTCGCTGAGAACAGGATGGATTGCCGCGCTGCGCTCGCAATGACAAATGACTACTTCAGCGCGCCTTTCAAGTCGCTTACGGCTACGCCTTGGGCATCTTTCGCCTCGGGAACCACGGCGGCCATGCCGAAGAATTCGTGCGTAGTGCCGTCGTATTTTTTGTAGTTGACTTTCACACCAGCAGCGGAGAGCTTGTCCGACAACGTTTTGCCTTCGCTGGTGAGCGGGTCGTAGTCGGCGGCGATGATGGTGGTGGGCTCAAGACCTTTCAGGTTGGCGGCCACGAGGTTGATGCGCGGGTCTTTCAAATCAGCAGCGGTGCGCTGGTAGTTCTTGAAGAACCACTCCATGCCGCCCTTGTTGAGGGGAGCGGTCTGGGTGTTGGCCTGGTACGAAGGCGTATTGGTATCGGAGCCGGCGATGGGGTACACCAGCACCTGGTATTTGGGCAGAGCCACTTTTTTGTCGCGGGCCATGATGCTGACGTTGCAGGCCAGGTTGCCGCCGGCGCTTTCGCCCACTACGGCCACTTTGGCGGGGTCGCCTTTCATGCTGGCAGCGTTTTTCAGCACGTACTGGTAGGCGGCGAAGGCATCATCATGCGCGGTCGGAAACTTGTGCTCCGGACCTTTACGGTATTCCACCGACACCACCACGGCACCCACCTGCTCGCACAGGGCCTGGGCCGAGGCTGCGTAGGTATCATTCGTGGCAATCACCCAGCCGCCACCGTGGTAATACACGATGACCGGATACGAAGCCGCGCCGCCCTTGGGCGTGTAGATGCGGGCCTTCACACCGGGCATCAGAGCTTTAGTAACGGTGTCACAGTTCAGGGGCGGCACGGGAATATTGCTGGCCTTCATCTGCTTCATAGCCGCGTCGGCGGCGCTGGGCTGCTTGCGGGCCTCGGCTGCGGTGATTTCGGGGAAAGGCTTGTTTTTGAAGCTCATGAGCTGCTCGATAACGGCCTGCATCTCGGGCTTGAGATTGGGACCCCAGGCGGGTTTGGGGCCGGTGGGCTTCACGGCACCCGTGCCAGCAGCGGGAGCGGTTACGGCGGCACTATCAGAGGCAGCGTTGGTTTCGCCGGGAACCACGGTGGCGGTTTTATCGGCTTCGGTGGCGGTGGGCTGGCTGCTGCAGCTGCTGAGCAGCAGGCCGCCGGCCAGAGCGGGAGCAGCAAGCCACGCAAAGGCTGCCGAACGGGTGGTGGAGAGTTTCATGAAAAAGAACAGGTAAAATATGACAGTATGAAGAGAAGGTGTTTGCGGCAGGTTCTACGCCTAATGTTCGTCAGAGTTGACAGAAGCCCAAGATTTGTAGCTTATGGGAGCTTTTTGATGTTAAGACAAGCCAACTGTGCAAACCTTAGCACACTCATAAATAGGAGTTTACATTGTTTTGCATTTTAATAGCTGGTAGATTTGGGGTTCTGTTTCCCACCTAACTCTTTTTGCTTCTGCTTACTGATGAGAAAACGCTACGCCTTGCTGGCGCTGTGGCTGCTGGCCCAACTGGCCAGCTACCCGGCCCGCGCCCAAACCACCATCAAAAAGGTTGTGCTCCAAGCCTTTTGGTGGGATTATTACAACGATACCTACCGCTTTAAGTGGGCCGACTACCTGACCGAGCTGGCCCCGCGCCTCAAGGAGATGGGCATTGATGCCGTGTGGCTGCCGCCCACGCCCAAGAACAAGAACGCCACCAACGACGTGGGCTACTCGCCCTTCGACCCCTACGACCTCGGCGACAAGTACCAGAAAGGCGACGTACGCACCCGCTTCGGCTCGAAGGACGAGTTCCTGCGCCTGGTGGCCGTGCTGCACGCCAACGGCATCGAAGTCATTCAGGACGTGGTGCTGAACCACACCGACGGGGCGGGCACCACCACCGGCGATGCCGGCCAGGACCCCGAGCCCAACTTCTCAATGGCCAGCAACAGCGGCTACAAAACCTTCCGCTACAGCTCCTTTGCCACGCCCCTGCCCGAGGCCGGCGACAACGGCGCGGCCTACGCCGCCCGCCAGGGCCGCTGGCCGAAAAACTACGCCAACTTCCACCCGCAGCTGGGCCACAACACCACCAGCGGCGACCAGGCCGCCCCGTATTTCGGCCCCGATTTCTGCTACGGCAACGACGGCGGCAATGACGGCTACGGCCAGCTAAGCCCCAATTACTTAGCCCTGTACCCCGGCGCGTTCAACCCAGTTCAAAGCCAGGGCTACAGCCAGACCCAGGCCCGCAACTGGATAGTGTGGATGAAGAAGCAGACCGGCGTGGACGGCTTCCGCTGGGACGCGGTGAAGCACTTCAGCTACAACGCTCAGCAGGACCTGAGCTTCAACCTGAAGTACAACGCCGGCTGGGCCAACGGCGGCGAGGCCATGCTCAACGTGGGCGAATATGTGGGCGGCAAGACCGACCTGGACGGCTACGTGACCAGCGTGAAGGGCCAGAACAGCGGCAACGACTTCCTGATGGGCACCTTCGATTTCGGCTTGCGTGGCGCTATTTACGGCATGGTGAGCGGCGGCGGCAACTACGACCTCGGCCAGATTCCGAGCCAGCAGCAGGACCAGCGCGTGGCCTACTACGCCGCCTCGAATACCTACGTGCACCGCACCGCGCCCTTCGTGAATAACCACGATACCTTCCGGCCCCAGCTCAGCGCCACGGGCAACTACACCGGCTGGAACACTGGCGACGAGCTGGCCGCCCACATCGACCCGTTCGACCCGCGCCTCTCGGCTGCCTATGCCATCGCCTTCGCGGTGGATGGTAACCCGCACATCTTCATCGAAGACCTGTTCAACCTCGGCAGCACGGGCAAGCGCTACGCCCACGTGCCCACCTCCACCACCGACCTGCCCACCCGCTCCGACCTCGTGAACCTGCTCTGGTGCCACCAGCACCTTGGTTTTAAGGACGGCACGTACAAGGTGCGCTACCAGGCGCAGGACCACCTCATCATCGAGCGGAGCACCAAGGCCATTATTGGCATCAACGACAGCTATAATAACTGGCAGGAAAACTACGTGGATTCGGACTTCGCGCCCGGTACCGTGCTCAGGGATTATTCGGGGGCCAACGGCACGTACACCTACACCGTGCCGGCCGACCAGCGCGTGCGCATCAACACGCCGCCCTGCAACGGCAGCGCCCTGCTGGGCCGCCGGGGCTACTCGGTGTGGGCACCCGTGGGTCAGGACAACTCAACCTACACCCCGCCCCGCGCCACCCTCACCACCCAGGAATGGGAAATGGCCGACGACCTCGGCGACCTGAACTGCGGCGGCCTGGGCCAGGGCGGCGCGCTCCCCTCGAACTCGACCAACACCCGGCTGGTGGGCAAAATATATACCCAGGCCGGCCAGCCCGTGAGCTACACCCTCTCACCCGAAGCCGGCAGCAACACCCGCAGCCTCACCATCGGCGTGTACGACCTGCGCGGTCAGCTCCTGAGCAGCGCCAGCGGCACCACAGCCGCCACCGGCAGCTACTCGCCCAGCACCACCGGCTGGCTGTCCCTGAAAGCCCGCAACACCACCGCCACCGTGGCCGGCCAGCGCTGCTACGTGAAGGTGAGCTACACCGCGCCCGCCGCCGTGAACACCCTCACGTCCCCCGCCTCCACCAACCAGGTGGCCATCTGGACCAGCAACGACGCCTCGGCCGATGCCACTGACTGCCGCAACTGGGAAGCCGGCGTGACACCCACCGCCAGCACCGACGTGCTGATACCCGCCGGCACCAGCTTCGCCCCCACCCTCGCGGCCGGCACCCTGGCCGCCCACAACCTCACCGTTGAAAGCGGGGCCAGCCTGTCGCTGGCCGCTGGCACCACCCTGCGCGTGAGCGGTAACGTGTTGGCCGTCGGCTCAATAGCCAGCTCTGGCACTTTGGAGCTGAATGGCAGCGCCGAGCAAACCGTGAGCACCGGCAGCAGCACGGTTTTGGCGCTGAATAATCTAACCATCAATAACGCTGCGAATGCCCGCCTGCTCAGCCCCGTGAGCGTGAGCGGCGCGCTGGCTTTCACGGCCGGCCATTTGGCTATTGATAATCAGAACCTGACGTTGGGCAGCACGGCTACCGTGAGCGGGGCCGATGCCAGCCGCTACGTCATCACGCCCGATGTGGCCGCTACGGGCGGTTTCGTGGTGCGGCCCGTGCCGGGCGATGGCTCGGCCGTGGCCTTCCCGGTGGGCACGGCGGCATCGTTCACGCCCCTCACGCTGGCAAATAGCGGGGTCAGCACCACGTTCCAGGTTCGCACATTCAGCGGGTTGCTTACCAATGGCACCAGCGGCGCACCCTACGCCCGCACCGCCGAGTTCGTGAACCGCACCTGGGAGGTGACGCCCACACTGGCCACCGGCCCGGTCGTAGCTATGAGCCTCCAGTATAATGCCGCCGACCAGAATGCCAGCTTCGTGCCCGCCCAGGCCAGCATCTACCGCAACCACGGCGGCGCAGGCGAAACCTGGACCGAGCTGGGCCGCGCTACCATCACCGGCAGCGGGCCATTTGTGGCCACCTACGCAGGCATCAGCTCCTTCTCGAAATTCGCCCTCGGCAATGGCAGCCCAACGCTCCCGGTCACGCTCACCCGCTTCGAGGGCCGCCGCGCCAGCGCAAGCACCGTGCGCCTGGACTGGGCTACAGCTCTGGAGAAAAACAACGCCGGCTTCGACATCGAGAAATCGGCCGACGGCCAGCAGTTCCGCCGCCTGGCCACCGTGCCGGCCCGGGGCGGCAACCAGCCCACCACTTACACCTACGACGACCTCGACGCGCCCACTGCCGCCTACTACCGCCTCCGCCAGCGCGACCTCGACGGCAGTATTAATTACAGCCCCGTGGCCTACGTGTCCGCCACCGCCAGCCCCTACGTGGTACTGCCCAACCCCAGCCACGGCGATGCCGTGCAGCTCCTCGGCGGCCCTGCCCTGGCCGATGACGCACCCCTGCGCCTCACTCTAAGCTCGGTGCTGGGCCGCACGCTGCTGGCCCCCGCGCCGGCCCCACGCGCGGCGCTGGCCGAGCAGCTCGGCAGCTTCCTGCGCCAGGTCGCGCCGGGCGTGTACGTGGTGACGCTCACTGGTGCTGATGGCCTGCCCCAGCGCCTGCGCGTGGTGCGGGAATAGAACATTGGCGCGAAACCGAACGATGTAGGGGCGGGGCTTGCCCCCGCCCGTCGTTGAACGGAATCGTTAATTCGGTCCTAACGCCCGGGCGGGGGCAAGCCCCGCCCCTACGTTGTTAATCCCCCATAAAAAGCCCCAGCTCCCTTCGCGGAGCCGGGGCTTTTTACTTTTGCCCCTCCAACTCCCCCACCCCGAATGCTAATCCGCATTGTTCGCATGAGTTTTGAGCCGGCGCAGGTACCGGCCTTTCTCGCCCTTTTTCGCGCCACCGAGCAGCGCATCCGGCAGCAGCCCGGCTGCCGCTTTCTGGAGCTGTGGCAGGATGCCGACAACCCCGCCATCTACTGCACCCACAGCCATTGGGACGATGCGGCCGCCCTCAACGCCTACCGTAAGTCTGCGCTGTTTGGGGAGGTGTGGCCGGCCACGAAGCGGCTATTTGCCGCGCCGCCCGTGGCTTTTTCGGTGAATCCGGTGTTGTAGCCGTATGCGCTTCTGATAAACATCCATTTTCTATGTCCCCCGATTACTTCGCCTTCTACGGCCTGCCCCAGTCCTTCCGGCCCGATGAAGCCGCCCTCAAGCGCCTCTACTACGCCAAAAGCCGCGAAACCCACCCCGATTTCCACGCCACCACCTCGCCCGAAAACCAGGCCGAGATGCTGCGCCAGGCCACCCTCAACACCAACGCCTACCGCACCCTCGCCGACCCCGACCAGCGCATGGCCTACCTGCTGCGCCAAAACGGCCTGCTCGAAGAAGGCAAGCAGGAGCAGCTCCCGCCCGATTTCCTGATGGACATGATGGACCTCAACGAGGAATTGATGGAGCTGGAAATGGATGCCGACCCGGCCGGCATCGCCAAAGTGGCCGCCGAAGTCACTGCCCTGGCCGATACCCTCGACGCGGGCATCGAGCCCGTTCTCGCTGGCTATGAGCAGCTCCCCGCCGACCACCGCCCGGCCGCGCTCCAGCAAATCCGCACCTACTACCTAAAAAAGCGGTATCTGTTGCGCATCCAGCAGCAAGTTGCTACCTTTGCAGCCCGCTCCTGATACCGGCAAGAGCGGAATTGTTCTGAATAAGCATCCTGCCCGGATGGCGGAACCGGTAGACGCGTTGGTCTCAAACACCAATATCGCAAGATGTGCCGGTTCGACTCCGGCTCCGGGTACTTGATAATCGAAAGCCGGCTTCTCTCATGCGTGAGAGAGGCCGGCTTTTCGCATTTGTACCCGGAGTCAGAATAAAACCGGCGCACCTCAATGGTTGAGTTAATTTTTAGGCTCTAACTGACCGAAATTTGCGGTCACCTTTGAGCCCCATACCCCCAGAACTGCCAGTGATAAACGCAACGGAACGAGAAGAGAGAGAATACCTGGAAGAAATCAAGGAGAAGCTGACGCTGGCCATCCGGCGGGTCGATGGCTCCGTGAAGCAGTTTTCGGATGAGCTTCGGGAGAAAAAGCAGTACATCCACGAGCACCAGTCCGGCATGGACGATGCCGACATGGTGGCCGCCGGCCAGTCCATCAACCGCATGGCATTTACGGGTGACGCGGCCGTGGCTCGGAAACGCAAGCTCCTCAAGCTGGGGCAGTCGCCGTACTTCGGCCGCATCGATTTCGTGCCGCAGGGGAAGGCCAGCTTGCCGGTGTACATCGGCATTTATTCCTTCATCGACGAGCAACAGCGCCAAAGCCTGATTTACGATTGGCGGGCGCCCATCTCGTCCATGTTCTACGATTTTGAGCTGGGCGACGCCTCCTTCGCCACCCCGGGCGGCGTGGTGCAGGGCAATATTGAGCTGAAGCGGCAGTACAAAATCCGGGACGGCCGCCTGGAGTTCATGATTGAAAACGACGTCAACATTCACGACGACGTGTTGCAGCGCGAGCTGGCCAAGTCCTCCGACGACAAGCTGAAGAACATCGTCGCCACCATTCAGCGCGACCAGAACGCGGTGATTCGCAACGAAACGGCCCCGGTGATGGTCATTCAGGGAGTAGCCGGCTCGGGCAAAACCTCGATTGCCCTGCACCGGATTGCGTTCCTGCTCTACCGCTACCGCGAAACCATCGGGGCCAAAGACGTGCTCATTATCTCGCCCAATAAAGTCTTCGCCGACTACATCTCGAACGTGCTGCCCGAATTGGGCGAAGAGCACATTCCCGAGCTGGGCATGGAGGAGCTGGCGGCCGATTTGCTCGACCACCAGTACTCGTTCCAGACCTTTTTCGACCAGGTAGCCGCGCTGCTGGATACGCACGATGCCGCGTTTATTGAGCGCATCCGGTTCAAGTCGTCGTTCGAATTCCTGAACCAGCTCAACCAGTACCTGATTTACGTGGAGAACAACTACTTCACCGTGAAGGAGCTGCGCGTCGGTCAAACCATTGTGCCCCTGCCGTTTTTGCTGGCGAAGTTCAAGACCTTCCACCGGGTGCCGCTCCTGAAACGGTTTGCCCTGGTGGCCGAGGAAGTGCGGAACTACGTGCGCGATGCCACCAAGCGGAAGCTCACCAATCACGAGAAATCCACGATTGGGGAGGCCATTCCGCGCATGTTCCGCTTCCATCAGGTGCTGGACCTGTACCGGGATTTTTACCGCTGGCTGGGCAAGCCCGAACTCCTGAAATTCGACCACGGCCGGCCGTTGGAATACGCGGACGTATTCCCCCTGATTTACCTGCGCCTGCGCCTGGAAGGCATCAGCACCTACGACCACGTCAAGCACCTGCTGGTGGACGAGATGCAGGACTACACGCCCGTGCAATACGCCGTGCTGTCACGTATGTTCCTGTGTCGCAAGACCATCCTTGGTGATGTCAGCCAGACCGTTAACCCCTACAGCTCATCCTCAGCCGAAACCATCGAGCGCGTTTTCCCGCAGGCCGAGGTGGTAAAGCTCTACCGCAGCTACCGCTCCACGGTTGAAATTACGGCCTTCGCGCAGCGCATCACGCCGAACCCGAACATCATCCCCCTGGAGCGGCACGGGCCGGAGCCGGCGGTGGTACGTTTCGGCAGCCCGAATGAAGAGCTACAGGCTATCAAACAGCTGATTACGACCTTCCAGAACTCTGGCAATCATTCAATGGGCATCATCTGCAAAACCCTTCGGCAGGCCGAGCAGGCGTATACGGCGCTGGAAGCTCCCGGCGTTTATTTGCTCACCGATGAGTCCACGGCCTTTAAAGAAGGCATCATCATCACGACGGCCCATTTGGCGAAGGGACTGGAATTTGATGCGGTCATCGTGCCCTTTGCCTCTGCCCGCACTTACAAAACGGAAGTCGACAAAAGCATGCTCTACGTGGCGTGTACCCGGGCCATGCACCAGCTCACACTCACGTATTCGGGCGAGGTTGCCCCGTTTTTGTCAGCCTAAACTACCGCTTCTCCCACCGCAGGGCGAACTCCTGCTTGCTGCAATACATGTACTGGCGCGAAACCGGGTTGATGATGACGATTTCGGCCGGCCGCTCCTCGTCGGCGGGGCTCAGGGCCAACTCCAGCTCGTATTCCTGGCCGTTGCGGAAACCGGCGTAGCCATCCATGCCGCGAAACGCGTACTTCTTTTTCTGAAACTCCATGCGGCAAAGGTAGCGCCAGGAGGCACGGCCTGGCCAATGGCTGGTGGCCGTTTGGGCGCAGTTAGCCTTGTTCGTCGGGCGTGGTGACGGGCAGCGGGGCAAACTCGTTTTCGGCCGGCGTGTAGCTCATCTGGAACAGGCGGTCCTGGCAAATGTGCTGGTCGCCAGTGGGCTCCGTGATGACCCAGTCGCCCGCGAATACGGTGAGGCGGCCCTTGCGGCTCGTGAGGTAGGCGTGCGGCGGCACGGCTAGCAGGCTTTCATTGCCCGCGAAACCCACGGCCTCATCGGTCACGCCGGCCACCTGCTGGCCCGGAAACCACTGGTGGGCTTCAATCAGGTTGGTATCGGTAGGGAGGCGCGTGAAAAAAGGCATAACGGGGCAATGGGTAACGGACTGATAAGCAGCGGGCAAAAAAGCGGCGTTGAATATCGGCTCAGCGGTGCTTTTTCTACAAGATTAAGACGCATCATGTGAATGTTTTATGAGGTGCAACGGCCGAAGTGTTGGGCAGCGGGCCACTCCGTTGGGCTTTTTATTCCCGGTAATTCCCCGTTATTTTCTGTCGTCGGGCTCGGTTCTTTGCCGCTGAGCCATTGGACGCGACGGCTTTTGTGCATTTTTGCACCTTCTATTTTGACTTCTCTTATGATTGGTTTTCCTGTAAATCGCGGCCCGCTCCGCTTCCTGAGCGGGCTGGGGCTGCTTTCCATCACGCTGTTGGCGGGCTGCGCCCGGACAGCTGGCAGCAGCACCGCCGCCGCCAAAGACTACTGGCTGTACGTGGGCACCAACGTGGGCAACGAGCAGGATAACACCATTTTCCTGTACCGCGTGGACGGTGCTACCGGCGCTTTCACCCGCGTGAGCGCGCAGCACGGCGGGGCCAGTCCTACCTACCTAACGCTTTCGGCCAACCACCACTTCCTCTACGCCGTGAGCGAAACCCAGACGTTTCGGGGCGCGCCGGGCGGCGGCGTCAGCGCCTTTGCGGTGGCTCCGCGCACCGGCGATTTGAAACTGCTCGACCAGCAGCCTTCCAACGGGGCCTCGCCCTGCTACATCAGCCTCGACCGCACCGGAAAAACGGCCCTGGTGGCCAACTACGTGGGCGGCAATGTGAGCGCGCTGCCCATAGCGCCCGATGGCCAACTGGGCGCGCCCACCACGGACCAGCACACCGGCAGCGGCCCGCACAAGAACCAAACCACCTCGCACGCCCACTGCCTCCTGCCCGACCCCACCAATAAGTTTGCCTTCGCCGTGAACCTGGGCACCGACCGCGTGTACTCCTACCGCCTCGACCCCACCAAGGGCCAGCTCACCCGCGAGGCCGAGCCAGCTTTCGTGGCCAAGCCCGGCGCGGGGCCGCGCCACCTCGTTTTCCATCCCGATGGCAAGCACGCCTACCTCATCAACGAGCTGAACTCGACCGTGACGGTGCTGGCGTATGACGCGGCCGCCGGGCGCTTCCGCGAACTCCAGACGCTGTCGGCGCTACCGGCCGGCTACACGGGCGAAAATTCCTGCGCCGACATCCACGTTTCGCGCAACGGGCTGTTTCTCTACGCCTCCAACCGGGGCCACAACAGCATCGCCGTGTTTGCCATCGATACCGGCAACGGCACGCTGGTGCCCATTCAGGACGTGGACACGCAGGGCAAAACACCCCGCAATTTCACCCTCGACCCCAGTGGCCGCCTGCTGCTGGTGGCCAACCAGAACTCCAACAACGTGGTGAGCTACCGCGTCGACCCGCAATCGGGCCTGCTCACACCCACCGGCCAGAGCACGGAGGTGCCCTCGCCCATGTTTTTGCAGGTGACGGAGGATTTCGGGCGGTAGGCCGGGTACTTCGCTGACCGAGAATTCCCCGCCGCCCGCCGAAACCCGGCAACGTGGCGGGCAAGGGCACGTAAGGGGGCAAACCGGCCGGCATTTCGCCCGAACCGACCCTTTTTGCCTCTTCCATGCCCGCCCCTTACGACTCCGAACCCCGCGAGCTCCAGTTTCCGCTCTACGTGAAAGCCCCGCTGATACTGCTGGGCCTGGCGCTGCTGGTGTTCACGCTGCACATTGCCAGCGACATCATTTTCCCGCTGTTTTTCGCGGCCATTTTCGCCATCATGCTGCACCCGGTGGAGCAATGGCTCATCCGCAAGCGGGTGCCGCCGATACTGGCCATTCTGCTCACGGTGGTGCTGGGCGTGGCGGCGGTGTTGGGCATCGTGTACTTCATCAGCATGGAAGCAGCCCAGCTTTCGGACCAGATGCCGATGTTCAAAAAGAAATTTGCCGAAACCGCGGCCCAGGTGCACGGGTGGCTGCAGTCGCGCTTCGGCCTCAGCGACCAGAAGCTGCAAGGCTGGATGAGCGAGGCCGGCACCAAGGCCCAGGGCCTGGTGGGCGGTACGCTTTCAGCCGTATCGGGCCTGCTCGTATCGTTCACACTGATACCGGTTTACATCTTCCTGCTGTTCCTGTACCAGAAGCGGCTAGTCGATTTCCTGGTGCAGGCCTTTTCGGGCCACCGCCGCGATACCGGCGTGAGCGAGGTGCTACGCGAAAGCAAAACCGCCATCCAGAGCTACATGGTGGGCCTTCTGATTGAGGGCAGCATCGTGGCCGCGCTCAACGTCACGGCCCTGCTCATCATCGGGGTGCCTTACGCCCTGTTGCTGGGTGTGATGGGCGCATTGCTCAACTTCATTCCCTACATCGGCGGGCTCATCGCCATTGCTTTGCCCATGCTTATGGCCTTTGTGGCCAAGGACGGCTACGGCCACGCCCTGGCGGTACTGGGGGCCTACATGCTCATTCAGTTCATCGACAACCATTACCTGATTCCGCGCATCGTGGCTTCCAAAATTCAGGTGAATGCCCTGGTGGCCATCGTGGGCGTGCTGGTGGGCAATGCCATTGGCGGCGTGGCGGGCATGTTTCTGGCCCTGCCGGTTATTGCGATTTTGAAGATTGTGTTCGACCGCATCGAGTCGCTCAAGCCCTGGGGCATGGTGCTGGGCGACGAGGAAACCCCGCGCGGCCGCAAAATCAACCCGGCTAAAAAGAGCGTTGTGGCCGCCGAAAGGGGCCAGGTAGTACCCGAAGCCGACGCGGCTTAGCGGTTGGGTTCGCTTACATAAATGAACGGTCATGCTGAGCGGAGTCGAAGCATCTCTACCGCGCAAGTAATTCATTTACTATTGCACGCGAGATGCTTCGGCTCCGCTCAGCATGACCGTTTTTAATGGCTTATTGCTGCGGGGCAATTTTGTTTCTAACGGCTCAGCACAGCCCCATACAGCCATTTCTCAGCCTCATCCATCGTCGAGAAGCGCTGGAAAATCAGCCCCGCCGGGGCCGCGCTCACCACCGACTGCGTGGAGAGCCTGTGCATGGGGTCGGCCCCCTCTACGATGGCGCAGTACTGCGCCCGCGCCTGGTTGATGGCGCGCGGAATCCACTGCCCGGTGAGCCACTCCTGTGCCGCGCCGGAGAGGGGCGCGCGCTGGCCGTGGTCGGAGAGAATTTTACGGGTGGCCGTGCTCAGCATAAGGGTCAGCACCTGCTCGTAGAAAGCCTGAATGGCTTCCAGCGCCGCCCGCTCGGGGGCCCACACCAACCGCACAAAACCCGCCGGCTGGTAGAAAACCTTGCCAGCAGCATTTTGAAAGAACAGCGTTTCTTGAGCGCGTGACGGCAATAGCATAAAATGGAGGGGGTGCGAGACCTGCGGCGGTAGTGCGCGGTTTCGGAAGCAAACAAAATTACGCCCGGGCCGGCCTCCCCACGCCCTCCGGCCAACAAATTATACAGCGCATCGTAAGCAGGCCCGGCCATCCATTATTACAGGCTGAACATTTTATTCAATTTCTATCTGTATTCCATTAAGTTAGTTATTAATAACATGCGATTATATTTTGAGAATCCGGTTGGGCGCTTGCTTGAGCATCCCGACGGCTACGCGCTGGTGCAATACACCGACGCGCCTCGGGATTTTGCGGTTTTTCAGGCTTTCCTGACCCACACCCACCACCTGCTCCGCCGCCACGGCTGGCACAAAATGCTGGCCGACCAGCGCCACATGGCCCCCTTCACCGACGAGGAGCGGCAGTGGATTGGCCAGGACTGGCTGGCCCGGAGTGCCAGCGACGGCTACGCGCTGTTCGGGGCCATCATCATCCCCACCGACGTATACGCCCGCCTGGCCCTGGACCAGGTGATGAGCACTATACAACAGCAGTCGGCCCTCACCTACCGCCTTTTCGCCACCGAAGAGGAAGCTACCGCTTGGCTGCGCCAGCTGCCCGAGCCGAACTAATCCAGCCGCAGGTGGGCCGTGGCGGCGGTGCTGCCGCCCGCGTCGTCGTCGGTCACGAGCAGCAGCTCAAACTGGCCATCGGCCAGCTGCTGGCGCACGGCCAGCCCCTCCACTTTGCCGAAATACGGCCGCCCATCGGCCCAGACCAGTTGGGCAAACGTGGCCGTGTGGGCGGCCACATCCACCACGCCCACAAACGAGCCCAGCACCGCCCCGTCCAGCACGGCATCGGCAGTATTTTCCACCGAAGCTGACACGAACAGCTGGCCATCCACAAACGTGGCCCCGGAAAAGCCCGCCGGGCAGCCCTCGATTAGCGGCAGCTCAAACACCAGCTGATGCACGGCGGGCGGGTTTGCGCCCGTTGGGTTCGTCAGAAAAGCCAGCGTTTCGGCCAGCGGCAGCACGAAGAGCAAGGCCGCATCGGCCCGGCCCACGGTGCGCTGAAACAGCAGCAGCTCGGTATCGGTGGTGGCAGCGGCTTCGAGGTTGAGAACCACGCCGGTGGGCAGGTGAGCCGCGAGGATGGCGTAGAGGGTCGTCAGGTCCACGGCTGCAGGCAGTTGCTCCCCTGCGGCAGGCACAAACCAGCCGCGCACCCGGTTGGGTCGGCTGCCCGAGCCGAGTAGCAGCAGGCCGGCGCGGTCGTCGGGCCAGGTCAGGGCCACCATGCACTCCAGGTCGGGCTTTACCGGCTTGGGGATGCGGCCGGTGGCGAAATCGGCGGCGGCATCGAACAGGGTGATGCGGCCGGTGGGGGCCAGCGTGGCCGCGTCGAGCTGGTAGAGGTAGGGCGAGTCATCGCCAATGACGTAGGCCACGGGGCCGATGATTTCGACGCCGGAGGCCGAGGGCAGGCCGGGGATTTGGTTTTCGGAGATGATGGCGGCCGTCATGGCAAGGGGGAATAGCGGGTTGGTTTTGTAATGCGCCGGCCGGGCCGGGCGATACAGCGGGCAAGCTTCGGCCAAATATCAACCCGTTCTGCTCCCTATCTTGCCGGCGCGCTTGCCCCGCGCTCCTTTCTAATGCCTGACTACACTCCCGGCCTCCACATTCTGGCCACCTTCGCGGCTCCGGCCCCGGCCTTGCGCAATGCCGGGGCCTGCCGCGCTTTCTTCGATGCCCAGGTGCTGGCCTTCGGGCTGGAAAAAGTGGGCGAAGCCTACCACAGCTTCCCGGCCGATGCAACCGGCCCGGGCGGCTTCACCGCCGTGCTGGCCCTCACCGAGTCGCACCTGAGCATCCACACCTGGCCCGAGCACGGGCTGGCCACGTTCGACGTGTTTCTCTCAAATTTCCGGCGAGATAACGCGGCCACGGTGCGCGGCATTTACGAGGCCACGCTGGCATTTTTCGAGGGAGCTGAGCTCACCAAAACCGAAGTGCGCCGATGAGCGAAACCGCTACTCCCCGGCCCGAATCGGCCCAGCTGGACTGCCCCGAGTGCCACAACAGCATCACGTATTATGACGTGGAAGGCAGCGAATATTATGCCTGCCCGCACTGCCACGCCTATTTCAAGTACTCGGGCGAGGAAACGCCCACAGTATTTGGGGATTATCAGCAAGCCCCAAAAACGTCGCCCGTGCTGCCATTGGGCACCATGGGCATTTTGGGTGGCACGCTGTACCGCGTGGTAGGCGTGGTGAGTCGGCACGAAGCAGTGCATCCGCAATACAGCTGGCGCGAATACCAGCTGTTTCAGCCCGAAACCGGGCGCTACGTGCAACTGGCCGAATACAATGGTCACTGGACCTTGATTTGGGAAGCCAGCTACCTCGACCAAAACCGCGAAGAATTCCGGCTGGCCGATTTCAAGCTGTTCAATAAGTATCAGTCGCGCATCAACTGGGCCTTGGGCGAGTTTGATTGGGATATCGAGCGTGATAAAACCCTGGACGTAAGCGAATACATCCGGCCGCCGCTGCTGCTGGTGCAGGAGCAGCGCGGCCGCGAGCAGCAGTGGTACCGGGGCCGCCACGTAGCCCCCGAGGAGCTGGCTACGGCTTTCAGCATCAGCCGCAGTACGCTGCCGCCCCAGGAGGGCGTGGGGGCAGTGCAGCCGGCCCCCGGCAGCCGGGAACGCACGGCCCTGATGGCGCTTACGGGCATCGTGGTAGCGCTGCTGGTGCTGGTGCAGCTGGCCCTGTCGCTCCGCTCCACCGCGCCGGTGCTGAACCAGACCTTTCAGGTCACGGCCGATACCACGGCCACCGTTGCGCCCGGCACGGGCCGCGTACTGGTATCCAATTCATTTGTTCTCGACCACCAGTCGGCCCTGAACATTGACCTGACGGCCGGCACCCTGGCCAACCAGTGGCTGGAGCTCCCCGTGAGCCTGGTGAACGAGCAAACCGGGCGCGGTTTCGAGTTCACCAAAAACATTGAATTCTACAGCGGCGTGGAAAGCGGCGAAAGCTGGAGCGAAGGCAGCCGCAAAGCCGATGCCGTGCTCTCGCGGGTACCGGCCGGGCGCTATCATCTCAACTTTTATCCCATCACCGAGAAGGGCGTAGCGCCTGAAATTCAGGTGAGCGTTTGGCAGGATTCGGCGCTGTTTTCGAACTTCCTGCTGGTGCTGGCGCTGGTGCTTATCTATCCCTTGGTTCAGGTGTTCCGCTTGTCTTCTTTCGAGCGCAGCCGCTGGGAAAACAGCGACTATAATCCCTACGCCACCGACAACTAGCCCGCCCCACATGCTCGAACGCCTCCTCATTTTCCTGCGCCCGGTGCGCCTCTACGCGCTGCTGTTGCTGCTACCACTGGCCTGGTTTGCCTGGGGCACCGCCACCGGCACCCGCCTGCTCGGCGACGACAACGAGAGTACCGAAACCCTGAACGCGCCCGGCGCGCGCGGCAGCCACGGCCACGCCGGGCGGGGCCTGTATTTTCACAAGTAATCCATCACGCCCAGCCCCTTCCCCATGGAATACCTCAACGCCAAAGCCTTCGCGGCTTCCATCATCTACTCGCTGCTCGGCATCGTCATTCTGGTCATCAGCTTTTACCTGTTCAATAAGCTGACACCCGGCACCTTGCGCAAGGAAATCATGGAGGAGCACAACACGGCCCTGGCCATTCTGGGCGCGGCCTTTATGCTGGCCGTGGCCCTCATCATCAGCGCCGCCATTCATGGCTGAGCTGATGGAAGCGCCCGCCGCTGAAGCGCCAAATGCCGCGCCGGCCACGGCCGGCCCCGAGGCGCGGCTGCCGGGCCTGCTGCTGGCGGCGGTGGCCGTCATCGCCACCTGCGGGCTGATTTATGAGCTGATTGCCGGCACCCTGGCCTCCTACCTGCTGGGCGATTCGGTGACGCAATTTTCGACCATCATCGGGGCGTATTTGTTTGCCATGGGCATCGGCTCGTGGCTCTCCAAGTTTCTGGAGGGCTCGCTGTTGCGCTGGTTTATCCGGCTCGAAATATTGGTGGGCATCGTGGGCGGGTGCATGGCCCCGCTGCTGTTCGTGTCGTTTGAGTACGTGGCCTCGTTCCGGCTGCTGCTCTATACGCTGGTGGGCCTCACGGGCATTCTGGTGGGGCTGGAAATCCCGCTGCTGATGCGGATTCTGGAGCACCGCTACCCGTTCAAGGATTTGGTGGCGCGGGTGTTCACCTTCGACTACGTGGGCGCGCTGCTGGCTTCGCTGATATTCCCGCTGGTACTGGTGCCGCAGTTGGGGCTGATTCGTACCTCGCTGGTTTTCGGGGCCTTGAACCTGGCCGTGGCCGCCGTGGTGCTGGCCCGCTTCCCCGAAACGAGGCCCTACCGGCGGCGCTTCGGCGTGGGCATTGGGGCGGCGCTGCTGGGGCTGGGGGTGCTGTTCGGCTTCGCCAACAAGCTGCTGGCCTACACCGAAACCCTGGCTTTTCAGGACCAGGTTATCTACTCGAAATCCACTCCCTACCAGCGCATCGTCCTCACCCGCAACCCGCGCGAGCTGCGCCTGTTCCTCAACGGCAACCTCCAGTTCAGCTCGGCCGATGAGTACCGCTACCACGAAGCGCTGGTGCACCCGCTCATGCAGGCGCTGCCCCAAGCCCGCCGGGTACTGGTGATGGGCGGCGGCGACGGCTTGGCCGTGCGCGAGCTGCTGAAATACCCGCGCCTGACCAGCATCAAGCTGGTCGACCTCGACGCGGGCATGACCGAGCTTTTCAAGCACAACGAGCTGCTGTTATCCTTAAACAAAGGCTCCCTGAACAACCCCAAAGTCCAGGTCATCAACGCCGACGCTTACCAGTGGATTCGGCAGGACACCACGCGCTACGACGCCATAATCGTCGACTTTCCCGACCCCGGCAACTACTCCATCGGCAAGCTGTATTCGGCCGCGTTCTACACGGCGCTGGCGAAGCGGCTGGCCCCAAGCGGGCGGTTGGTGGTGCAAAGCACCTCGCCGTTTCTGGCCCGGCAGTCGTTCTGGTGCGTGGCGCACACGCTGGCGGCGGTGGGGCTGCACACCATTCCCTACCATCTCTACGTGCCATCCTTCGGCGAATGGGGCTACGTGCTGGCCGGCCCCGACACCCACTGGCGCGGCGATATGAGCCCGCTCCCAGCCGGCCTGCGCTACATCACGCCCGCTACCATTCACGACATGCTGCGCTTCCCGCCCGATATGAACGAGGTACCGACGGAGGTTAACCAACTCAATAACCAGGTGCTGGTGCGGTATTTCGAGGAGGACTGGGGGCCGTATGTGCATTGATTCCAGGATATCCCAATTCTTCGGAACGTCATGCTGAGCGCAGCCGAAGCATCTCTACTGCTCGAGTAATCCAATCGTTGCAACGAAGCGGTAGAGATGCTTCGGCTGCGCTCAGCATGACGGTCTTTTCTAATTTGCTTTCTCTTCCATTCTCTATCCATGCCCACCCGTCGCTCCTTCCTGGCCCAAAGCGGGGCGGCCCTCACCGGGGCGCTGCTGCTGCCGGCCCTCCCCGGCTGTGCGCCCACCAACCCGCTGGCCCACATCAAAGGCCAGATGATGGGCCAGGATGCCGCTACCGGGCACCTGCTGCGCGACCTTGGCAAGCTGCCCGCGCCCACCAGCACCGTTGAAACCGACGTGCTCATCATCGGTGGCGGGGTGGCGGGGCTTTCGGCCCGGCGCTGGCTGCATCGGCACGGCCAAACCAATACGCTGCTGGTGGAGTTGGCCCCCGGAACCGGCGGCAACGCCAGCGCCGGCCGCAACGCCGCCTCGGCCTACCCCTGGGGCGCGCACTACCTACCCGTGCCCGATGTGCGCAACACCGAGCTGCTGGAATTTTTGCAAGCCGCCGGCACCCTCACCGGCTACGCCCCCGATGGCCAGCCCATCTACAACGACTACCACCTCTGCCACGACCCCGAGGAGCGCCTCAACATCGAAGGCCACTGGCAGGAAGGCCTGGTGCCCGCTCTGGGCCTGAGCACCGCCGACCAAGCCCAGGTAGCCCGTTTTTTCAAGCTGACCGAAGCGCTGAAAACCACCGTGGGGTGCGATGGCCGCGACGTGTTCCGCATCCCGCTCGACCAGTCCTCGACCGACGAAGCCTACCGGGCACTGGACAAAATTTCCTTCGCCGCCTACCTCGACCGCGAAGGCTTCACCGCGCCCGCCCTGCGCTGGTACCTGAACTATGCCTGCCGCGACGACTACGGCGCTACCGCCGCGCAGGTATCGGCCTGGGCCGGGCTGCACTACTTCGCCAGCCGCAAGGGCCTGGCCCACAACGCTACCGGCGCCGACGTGCTGACCTGGCCCGAGGGTAACCACTTTCTGACGGAAAACCTGCGCCGCCAGGCCAGCGCCCCCATCCAGACCCAAACCCTGGCCTACGACCTGCGCGAAACCGCCACCGGCATTGAGGCTCTGGTTTACAGCGTGGCTACGCGCCAGAGCACCCGCGTGCGCGCCCGGCAGGTGCTGCTGGCCACGCCGCAGCATATTGCCCACCACCTGCTGGCCGCCGTGCCGGGCCACCAGTTGCCGCCGCCCGGCAGCCTGCACCACGCGCCCTGGCTCGTCGCCAACCTCACGGTGGCCGGCCTGCCGCAAGGCCCCGGCCGCCCCTTGAGCTGGGACAACGTGCGCTACGGCAGCGCCTCACTGGGCTACATCAACGCCACCCAGCAGTCGCTGAAACAGGACGATGGCGGCCCCAAAGTCATCACGCTCTACTGGCCCCTCACCGATGAAGCCCCCGGCCCCGCACGCCGCCGCGCCTACCAAACCAGCTACGCCGAGTGGCTGCCCCGCATGGTGGCCGAGCTCGAAACCTACCACCCCGGCGTGACGCCCTACCTACAGCAGGCCGACCTTTGGGTGTGGGGCCACGGCATGGTGGCCCCCACGCCGGGCCTGCTCTGGGGCGCGGCGCGGGCGGCGGCCATGCAGCCGGTGCGCGGGAGGGTATTTTTCGCCCACACGGATTTTAGCGGGATTTCGATTTTTGAGGAGGGGTTTTATCAGGGGATTCGGGCGGCGCGGGAGATGCTGGCGGCAGGGTCCGTTTGATTAAAAAGCACGTCATGCAGAGCGCAGCGAAGCATCTTGCCCGCCACCAGTATTCTTTTACCCAACGATTAAGTTAGTGACTGCGGGCAAGATGCTTCGCTGCGCTCTGCATGACGGCCTATTATCCTCAGCTACCTCGCCCTTACCGCATGCCCCAACCCTGGATTCGCTCCCCGCGCTACGATGGCCTGCTCATCCTCGCGCCGCCGTTTCTGGCGCTGCTGGTGGTGCTTGGGCTGCCCGCTTCCTACCGCCACTCGGCCGCTATGCCGCTGCTGGCCTGGGTGGCGCTGGTGGTGCTCATTGATGTGGCCCACGTCTACGGCACGCTGTTCCAGACCTACTTCGACCCCGTGCGGCGGCGGCAGCGGTGCACGCTGCTGTGGGTGGTGCCGATGGCCTGCTACGCGGCGGGCGTGGCCCTGCACAGCCTGGGCGGGCTGGTGTTCTGGCGGGCGCTGGCGTATCTGGCGGTGTTTCACTTCATCCGACAGCAGTATGGGTTTCTGCGGATTTATAGCCGGCACGATGCGCCCGCGCCGGGCCGCTGGCTGGCCACGGCCCTGATTTATTACGCCACCATTTACCCGCTGCTGTACTGGCACTTCTCGCCGGGGCGCAATTTCAACTGGTTTGTCGAGGGGGATTTTATCCAAATCGACTGGCCTCTTGGCCGTACCATCGCCACGGTGCTTTATGGGGGGTTGATTACGGCTTACGCGGCCCGCGAAAGCTGGCGCTGGTGGCGCACCCGCACTTTCAATGTGCCCCGCAACCTGTTGCTGGGCGGCACGCTGGTGTCGTGGTACGTGGGCATTGTGCTCTTCAATGGCGACCTGGTTTTCACGCTGCTCAACGTGGTTTCGCACGGCATTCCCTACTTGGCGCTAGTGTGGGCAGGCGGGCCAAAACCCTCCCAGGCAACGCCCGCGCCGCGCCGTGGTGCCTGGGCCGGGCGTTACGGCCTGGCCGTTTTCATTGGGGCCGTGGTGCTTTTCGCTTTTCTCGAAGAAGGCCTTTGGGATGGGCTGGTATGGCGCGAGCACGGCGCGGTGTTCGGCTGGTTTCAGCACTTGCCCACCATTGCCAGCCCCGCGCAGCTGATGTGGCTGGTGCCGCTGCTGGCGCTGCCGCAGTCCACGCACTACGTGCTGGATGGGTTTATCTGGCGTCGACAGAAGTAGCTTGGACTCTGCGAGTCCAAGCTACGGCTACTTCACAATTACCAATTCCACGCGGCGATTGAGGCGGCGGGTTTCTTCGCGGTCGTTGCCGTATTTTGGTTTCGAGCCGCCGAAACCCACGGTGGTGATGCGACTTTCGGCCACGCCGCGGCCCACGAGGTAGCGCTTCACCTCGGCCACCCGGTCTTCGGAAAGCTGCTGGTTTTTATCGGCCGGGCCCACGTTGTCAGTGTGGCCCTCGAGGCGCACTTCGGTGGCGGGTGCGGCTTGCAGGGCAATGGCGAGGCGGTTGAGCTCAGTGTAGGCTGAGCCGAGCAGGGTGGCCTTGCCCTGGGTGAAAATGATGCTGGGCAGGTCCACCTTGGCCCCCACGGCGGCAGGCAGCAGCAGGATGTCGCGCCGGGGCGAGCCGGCGGCTACCAGCGTGTCGCCCATCGTGAGCAGGCCCGCGCCGTTGGCCGAGAGGTAGTATTTACCCGGCAGCAGCGACATCTGGTAGTTGCCCTGATTGTCGGCCGTGCTGGTGGCCAGAAATTGCGGGCTGGTTTTGCTGGTGCCCAGCAGGTTGGCCTTCACCAGCGCCCCCGGCACCGGCTGCTTGGTGCGCGAATCCAGCACCCGCCCGCTCAGGAAAGCCCGGCCGGAGTTCTCGTTGGCCTCGGCCACCACGGCGGGCTTGGGCAGTGAGTCGGCGGGCACGGCGCGGCCCGTGCGCCAGATATCCTTGGTGCCGTTGGGCGTGGTTGAGGACGAGTAGTATGCCGTTTTGCCATCCGGTGTGAGGCTCAGGTAGGCGTTAAAGCCGGGGCCATTCAGGGCCGGGCCGAGGTTGCGCGGTTCGCTCCACTTGCTCCAGCTGTCATCGAGCCGCTGGCTCACGAACATATCGGCCGAGCCGTAGCCCATGTGCCCGTAGGACGCGAAATACAGCGTTTTGCCATCGGGCGTGAGCCAAGGCGCAAAGTCGAAACCGGGCGAGTTCAGCACCGGGCCCAGGCTTTTGGGCTCGGTGTAGCTGCCGCTGCCGTCGGGACGGCTCAGGTAAATATCGTTGCCGCCTTCGGAGTCGCCGCGCTCCAGGGAGAGCAGCAGCGTCTGTCCATCGGCCGACATGAAAAAGCCCGTGCCCGTCACCGCCGAGTAGAAATTGGCAATGCGCAGGGCCTCGGGGCGGGTGGTTTTGGGGGTAGCGCCGGGGGCCACGGCGGCAGCCTGCGCCACCCGGCTCAGGCCCTCGTCACGGAAGGTGCCGTCGCGCTCGTAGATGCCGCGCACGATGAGTATCTGGCCGCCCGTGCCGGTGGTGGCTTCCACGGCGTTGTTCTGGGGGGTGTTCAGGCCGTCGAGGCGGGTGGGTGCGCCCCAGGTTTTGCCCTGGTCGGGGCTCTGGCTCAGCCAGGCATCGCCGGAGTCGGTGTTGCCTTCGGTGTTGCCGGCAAACTTGGTGCGGGCGAAGTACAGTGTCTTGCCATCGGGGCTGAGCACGGGGTGCACCTCGTTGCCGGGCGAGTTCACGCTTCCCGCCAGCGGCTGCGGCGGGCCGAAGGGCGACGGCCCTTCCAGCACGTTCAGGCGCAGCCGGAACAGGTGCCACTGCTGGCTGGCGCGGCCGTTATTCTTTTGGGCCACCACGGGCGTGCCGTTGAATTTATCCGAAGCCGCCAGCGCGGCGCAACGGGCTTCGCTGCGGTTTTCGAGCTGAAAGCTGCCCGCCGGGCCGGCCGGCACCAGCCGCCACTGCTGCTGCTCGCTACCCTGGAAGGGGCGTTGCACCAGGCCCATATTTTCGCCGGGCTTATCCACGGTGAGGCACTGGGAGCTGTGGCGGGCTTCGATGCGGTAATATTCGCTACCGGCCCGGATGGGCACGAAGCGCCACTGCTGGCTGTTGGCGTGCGTGAATTCCCACTGTACTGCTGCTGCGCCGCTGGCCGTGCTGGCGCTGGCAATGTCGAGGCAACGCCCGCTGCCCCGGTCAATCAGCCCGTAGTAGGCCCGCTCATCGGGCACGAACGGCGTTTGGGCGGAGGCGAAAAGGGGCAGCAGGAACAGCAGCGACAGAAATCGGAACATCATGGGGGGCGCGCATAAAAGCAGCACGCATGGTTGAACTACGCAAAAGAACGGCGAAACGGCGGAGTATGGCGGCCCGCCGCCTGCGCTACCGCCGCCCTGCCTATCCCGACAACGATGGACCGCCGTTGGCAGTACACGTACTTCAAACTCATTTCAGCGGCTGAATTCCCCCGCTTGCTCCCGTTTTTTATGCGCAAAGGCACCCAAGTTTCCTGGAAATACGGCACCGGCTCGGCCACCGGCAAAATTGAATCGGTGCATAAAGAGCCCATCAGTCGCACCATCAAGGGCAGTGTCATCCACCGCAATGGCTCGGCTACGGACCCCGCTTTCGTCATCGTGCAGGAAAATGGCGACCGGGTGCTCAAGCTCAAAAGCGAAGTGAAAGTCGCCAGCTAGCGTCGCAACACACCGGGGTGCTCGTTATTGGCATTGCCATCCAGCACAACGGGCACGCCATTGAGCGTGAAGCGGCGGCGCACGTTTTTGCCGCAGTTGCAGCAGTCTCCGGCGTCGCTCGGACCGGTTTGCAGCTCTATGTTGCCGAGGTCGTACGTGCGGTTGAGGGCCGGCAGCACAAAGCGGTAGTTGGACGCTGCCAAAGCAGTCTGGGAAGCGCCGGGCGGCCTTCCAAGCCCGGCCAGCGTACGCAGGCTGATGAGGCCCCGGTAGAAATTAAGTCCGTCGCGCGTTTGCCGCACCGTATCGGTGGGGGCATTGAAGCCGGGGGCGGCAAAGCGCACCGCGTATCCTCCGTCGATTTCGGCCTTGCGAAACCCAGCCTGCAAGCTGTCGCGGTCAAAAACCACCACGATGTCATCCGTAAAGGGACTGCACGGGGGGCAGTCCACGCCCTCGCACTTTTCGCCGCACCCGCCCAAGGCAGCCAATAGCGGAATGATACCGGTATAAGTAGCGAAACGAATGTTCATGGCAAAGCAAACTGAGTAGGAGTTGCGAAGGTGACCGCCAAACGACTGGCGGGGTTGCCAAAGGTGTACAAAAAAGTCCCGCCGATTCGCACCGGCGGGACTTTTCACTTTAGCAGTAAGCCGCTGGCCTACCGGTTGTGCACATCGGGTTTGATGAAGGCTTCTTCCTCCATCTCGGTAGGCACCACCACCACGCCCTTCTGGAGCATGGAGTTTTTCTTGCCGTAGAGGAAGTATACGATAAAGCCGAGCAGCATCCAGCCCAGGGCCAGTTTCAGGGTGTTCGAGTCGAGGGCCAGAATCATGAGCGTGCAGATGGCCGCGCCCAGGATGGGCACCAGCGGGAAGCTAGCCGACGAGAGCGGCGAGCGGAACGGCCGGGGCTGGTCCGGGTCCGACTTGCGCATGAGCCACACGCCGATGCTCACTAGCACGAAGGCCAGCAGCGTGCCGAACGAGGTCAAATCGCCGGCTACCGAGCCGGGCACGAAGGCTGCGAACGCGCCCACGAACACCAGCAGCGCCAGGTTCGATTTGTAGGGGGTGTTGAAGCGGGGGTGCAGGTCGGAGAAGGCTTTGGGCATGAGGCCGTCCTTCGCCATGGAGAAGAACACGCGGCTCTGACCCATGAGCATCACCAGAATTACGGAGGAGAAGCCGAGCAGAATGGCCACCGTCACGGCCGTGCCGAGCCACTCGTAGCCGGGCATGTGCGCCTTGATGGCATAGGTCACCGAAGCCTCGCCGCCCAGAGCCGGGTCGGCAAATTCGCGCCAGTTGGCCACCCCCGTCAGCACGTGGCCGAACAGGATGTAGAGCACCGTGCACACCGCCAGCGAGCCCAGGATACCGATGGGCATGTCGCGCTTGGGGTTTTTGGCTTCCTGCGCAGCCGTGCTCACGGCATCGAACCCGATGAAGGCAAAGAACACAATGGCCGCACCGCCGAGGATACCGCCCCAGCCGTGCTTGTTCCAGGCAGTATACTCGCGCACGATAACGCCAGCGGCGTTTTTAACGGGCGGAGCGTTTTCGGGAATCAGGTAGGGCGTGTGGTTGGCGGGGTTGATGAACTGCCAACCCACAGCGATGAACACCAGCACGATGGCCACTTTCAGCACCACCACTACAGCATTGAACATGGCCGATTCCTGCGTGCCCTTGATGAGCAGCAGCGACAGCATCACGATGATGAACAGGGCCGGTAGGTTGATGAGGCCGTGCTCCAGCGTGCCGTTCACCACCGCGCTTTCGAAGGGCGAGTGGCTGAGATTATACGGCATACTGGTCCCAAACACCTGCAAAAGCTTGTTCAGGTATTCGCTCCAGGCAATGCTGACGGTGGCCGCGCCCAGCGCGTATTCCATAATCAGCGCCCAGCCGATAACCCAGGCCACAAATTCGCCCATGGTGGTGTAGGCGTAGGTGTAGGCCGAGCCGGCAATGGGAATCATGGCCGCGAACTCGGCGTAGCACAAGCCGGCAAACACGCAGCCGATGGCGGCCACGATGAAAGCCAGCGTCACGCCCGGGCCGGAGGCCTGAGCGGCGGCGGCGGCGGTGCGCACAAACAGGCCCGCCCCGATGATGGCGCCCACGCCCAGGGCCACGAGGTTGCCCGCGCCCAGCGTCCGTTGCAGCGTGCCGTGCCCGGTCGAGTTGGCCTCGCCCAGCAGCACAGACAGGGGTTTTTTGGCGAAAATACTTGCCATGTGTTAGGTGTAAAGAGGGAAGAAGTTTGAAATAAATGAAGGAATTAAAAATCCCCGTCCGGCCCATTGAGCAATGAAAATGCTCCCAAGCGCTTGTGGCGGAGCCGAAATATAGGCAGCATTTTGCCACCGCCGGGGCGCTGGCCCTGCGCCGCGCCGGTTTTGCGCCCCGGCCCGCGCCCAAAATCCCGTCCTTAAACCTAGTCCGACACGGTACATCCAACCTGCTGGCACTACTTTCGCTCCCCTATCAGCAAATCTCTCCAACTACCATGAAAAAGCTCCTCCTTATCCTCGCCGCCAGCACGGCCACCGCCGGCACCGCCTTTGCACAGGCCCCTGCTGCCGCTACCGGCCTGGCCCAGGCCGGCACCGCCGCCCCCGACCAGCTGGCCCAGCGCCGCGCCCAGTACCTGGGCAAAGAGCTCGGCCTCACAGCCGACCAGCAAACCCGCCTGGCCCCCATCCTCATGGCCCAGCGCCAGCAGCTGCAGCTGCTGCGCGAGCAGCGCACCACCGGCGGCCGCAAGCTGGGCACCGCCCAAGACCTGAAAGCCAACGAAGCCCGCACCGATGAGCAGATTAAAACGGTGCTCACCCCGGAGCAATTCACCAAGTTTGCGCAGATGCGCGACGAGCAGCGCGAGAAAATGCGCGAGCACCGCGCCGCCGGTGCCAACGCCCCGGCCGGCCAGTCCGAATAAGGCAGCGCCTTCTCACCACCCAATTTTGCTTATCCCCACCATGAGAAAGCTCCTTTTGCTGCTTGCTACGGTAGCCGCCACCGCCGGTCTTGGCTTCGCCCAAGCCCCCGCCGCCCAAAAGATGCCCACCCGCGCCGGCCTCCCGGAAACGCCGGCCCAGACGGCCAAGCGCGCCACCCAGTACCTCACCAAGGAGCTGGGCCTTTCGGCCACCCAGCAGGCCAGGTTGGAGCCCATTATGCGGGACCAGAACCAAGCCCTGCTGGCCATGCGCTCCAAGGCGCAGACCGGCCGCCTCCGGCCCGGTATGGGCCCGGATTTGAAAGCTACCCTCGCTAAGTACGACACCCAGATTAAGGGCGTCCTCACCCCCGGCCAGTATACCAAGTACACCAGGATGCAGGATGCGGAGCGCAACAAGGTAATGAAGCATCTCGCTGAACAGGGCATGGCAATGCCTACCGCCCGGTAAATTCGGCCGGTTCCGTACACAAAAAGCGCCTGTTCATCGATTGATGCGGGGCCTTTTGGGCGCTTGGCCTTTCGTGGCACACCGCTTGCAATTACCCTGGCAAGCAACTAAAGCGGCCTGTGCTGCCAGTAGCTTTCCCCGCAACCACCCTCTTCATTCTTTACGCTAATCATGAAAAAGAACCTGTTGCTGCTCGCCGCCCTCGCTTTCGCTACCGCCGGCACCAGCTTTGCCCAAACGGCCGTGAAAACCACCGGCACCGACGCCAATCAGACTGCCCGCCACTACGCCAAAGGCAAGCAGGGCCCGAAAGACCCCGCCAAGATGGCCGACCACAAAGCCGGCAAAATGGCCAAAGAGCTCGGCCTCAATGCCGACCAAGAGGCCAAAGTAGAGCAATTGATGCTGGCCCGCCAGCAGGAAATGACGGCCCTCAAAACCAAGTACGGCACCGACCGAAACGCCGGCCGCACCGAAATGAAAGCCGCCCACGACCGCTACGAGGCCCAGCTCAAAACCATCCTCACGCCGGAGCAATACGCCAAGATGGACAAGATGAAAGCCGAGCACCACGGCGGTCATGGCAAAGGCCACGACGGCGGCAAAATGAAAATGAAGGCCAAAGCCTAATTATTTTCTGCCTCGTCAGTAAGCAAAAAGCCCCGCTCAAATTGAGCGGGGCTTTTTGCTTACTGACAAAATTGATTACCGTACCACGGCTAGCCGTTGGGACTGGCTCCCCGCTTTCCCCTCTGCCACTACCTGATATACACCCACCGGCAAGTGGCTCAGGTCAACGGAAGGGGCGTTGGCCGGCAACTCTACCTGGAGCTGCAGCTGGCCCAGGGCATTGTACACCTTCACCCGCTGCACCGGCAGCACCGATGAAATGGTTACCCGTCCCGCCGTGGGGTTGGGGTACACAGCTAGGCCACTTTTCACTGGCTGGTTAGACTGGCTGGCCAGTAAGGTTCCCGTGAAGCGGGCCGTTGCATTATTAGCGGTGTAGTAGCCGCCTGCCCAAATATTTGTTGGGCTTTGAATTACTAGGGCATCGTGATAATTAACATTCTCGATTGTCCGCCAGGTAGCGCCGTTATCGGTGCTTACGGCGCTGCCTCTGGGGTCGGTTGGGCTATAAGTGTGGCTGGATGGACCGACGCTCAAATACGCCCCCAGCACCCCGGGCAACGCCTGAATCACGCCGTAGCGCATGGGGCCGCTGGGAGTAGTCAAGGTCCACGTCTGGCCCCCGTCGGCAGTCACGGATACCTGATTTCCGTTGCCCGCGTAAGCCAGGCCATGTAGAGGGTCCGAAAAGCTAACGCCGCGGATGGGCAAACCCACTGTCGCCGCACTCCAGGTATGGCCGGCGTCGGTGCTGCGCAGGATGCTGCCCAAGTGGGTTGGTATCCAGACGTTGTTACCTAACAAAACACAATCTAGAGCATAATCGCCGGCGGCTAGTGTTGGGGCGCCCACAAGGGGCTGCCAGCTGCTGCCACCATCGGTGGTATGATATAGCGGCAAGGTGTTCGAAGTCCCGGAAAAAGTGATTCCAACCCCAGTGGTTGAGTTGAAAAACCGGACAAAGCGCAGATTTTCCGACACTGCATTAGGCGGCAGCACGGTCAGGGCGGCGCTGCCTGTTGTCGTACGCAGCAGCGAGGTCACGAGGATATTCGGATTAGCGGCTGTCGGATTACCTATCAAGAGCCAGGCATGTTGGGCATCTACGGCCCACACATCCCAAACAGATGTTCCGCCTACTCCATTGCTAGTATAAGATGCCACTACCTGATGCTGCCACGTCAGCCCATTGTCAGGCGTGGTGTAAAGCTCCGAGGTAGTGGTAAGATACCCAAACCCCCCGGACAAATACGTTCTCACGCCCCACACTGCGCCCGCCACAGGTACACGTAGTATAGTGCTTTCCGGTATGGCGTACGCAACCCAGGGCATACTGGGCAGTGTCCAGCCGTTTTGGGCTTGGGCTGACAGGCCCAAAAGCAGGCATATACCCGTTGCGGGTATCCGTAGAAACTTCATCATAAATCGCAGGAAATGTGGAAATAATTATTCCAAAAGTATTGAAAAAACTGGAGTTCCCTTCCCATCTGGCTGGTGCTTTTTTGGTGCTTTATCTGGGCGGGCCTGCCCGCTGCTATTCGGCCGCTTGCTTATATTTGACCAAACCACCCGGCTTCCAAACCACCCCACCCCATGCCTCCCCTCCCCAGTAGCACGGCCTCGGCCGTGCAAATCCAGCAGTTTTACGACAAGGGCCTGGCCCACGCCAGCTACGCTGTGCGCTGCGGCCGCCAAGTCGCCATCATCGACCCGGCCCGCGACCCCCAGCCCTACTACGATTTCGCCGACGAGCACGAGGCCCGCATCATCGCCGTGATTGAGACGCACCCGCACGCCGATTTCGTGTCGTCGCACCTGGAAATTGCCGAAGAAACCGAGGCCACCATCTACTGCAGCAAGCTGGTGGGGGCCAAATACCCGCACAAGAATTTCGACGACGGCGACCGCATCAAGCTGGGCAGCTACGAGCTGCACGCCATCAACACGCCCGGCCACTCGCCCGACAGCATCAGCGTCCTGCTCATGGATGAGCTGGCCCAGAGCCGCGCCGTATTCACCGGCGACACGCTGTTTGTGGGCGACGTGGGCCGGCCCGACCTGCGCGAAGACGAGGCCGTGGGCGGCCACAAGCGCGAGGAACTGGCTGCGCAGATGTATAAAAGCACCCGCAACAAGCTCATGACCCTGCCCGGCAGCACCAAGGTGTACCCCGCCCACGGCCCCGGCTCGCTCTGCGGCAAAACCACCAGCCTAGACCTTGACTCCACCATTGCCAAGGAGCTGAAAACTAACTACGCCCTGCAACCCATGTCGCAGGACGAATTCATCAAAGTCCTGCTCGAAGACCAGCCCTTCGTGCCCAAGTATTTCGGCCACGACGTGGCCCTGAACAAGCAGGGCGCGCCCAGCTTTGAGGACAGCATTCGGGCGGTGCCGCACCCGGGCAGCGACGCGGCGCTGGAGCCCGGCGTGCTACTCATCGACACGCGGCCGGCGGCAAAATTCCGGGCCGGTCACCTACCGGGGGCCATCAACCTGCAGGATGGCGGCAAGTTTGAAACCTGGCTGGGCTCGGTAGTGGGCCCCAAAGAGCCCTTCTACCTGCTGGCCGATTCCAAAATCGCGCTGGACACTGTCATCCGCAAAACCGCCAAAATCGGCTACGAGGGCAACATCAAAGGCGCGCTACTGGCCCCCACGGCCCTGCCCGCCACCTCCCCCGCCGTGGACGTAGCCGCGGTGCGCGAGCACCCCGAAGCCTTCACCATCGTGGATATCCGCAACCGGACGGAGGCCAAAACGCCGGTATTCGACAACGCGCTGGTCATCCCGCTGCCCGAGCTGCGCGAGCGCGCCCACGAGATTCCGACCGATAAGCCCATCCTCATTCACTGCGCGGGCGGCTACCGCTCGGCGGCCGGGGCCAGCATTGTGCAGCAGGCTTTGCCAGGTGTAGAGGTGCTGGATTTGGGCGAGGCGATTACGGATTTCCAGAAGCAGGCAGCGCATTAGTAACCGCTGGCCTTGTGTAAAAAGAACGTCATGCTGAGCGCAGTGGAAGCATGACGTTCTACTTTTCATGGGACTCACCCAACCGCCCTCAGTCCACCACCGCTTCCTCCGGCACTTCCGCCACCGGCGCGGCTTTCGGCTTCTGGCTCACCAGCCACACGCCCAGGAAAATGAGCGCCGCCTGCCCGGCCTTGGCCAGCGTGAAATGGTCTTTGCCCAGGGCCACGGCGATGAGCACGGCCAGCACCGGCTGCAGGTAGATATACACGCCCAGCAGGGCCGGCGAGGCGTATTTCAGCGCCCAGTTATTGAGCAGGTAGGCCAGGATGGTGAGGAACACCACCATGTAGCCGATTTCGAGCCAGATTTTGAGGGGGAAGCTGGCGTAGTTGGCCGTCAGCGCCTCGCGCCAGCCGAAGGGCACGGCCACGATGGCCCCCACCAGAAACACCCGCGCCAGCACCGTAAACGCGTGGTACTTGCGCATGAGCGGCTGCACCAGCACCAGGTAGAGGCCAAACACGGTGGCATTGGCCAGGATGAACAGGTTGCCCAGCGTGGCGTGCGGGTAGATGGCCGCCTGCGCGTTGCGGCTGAGGATGAGCGAGGCCGCACCCGCCGCGCCCACGGCAATGCCCAGCACGCGCGGCAGCGTAATCTTCTCGCTCAATAAAATAGCTGAGGCGATGACCACCACGATGGGCGCGATGGTTTGCAGCAGCGAGGCGCTGATGGGCGAAGTCAGGTTCAGCCCCGAAAAAAACAGCAACTGATTGACTCCAATCCCACAGATGCCACAGATGATGGACCGCCGGTTATCGGCCCAGCCGATGATTTTGTCCTGCGGGGCCACGAAGTATTTCACCAGCGCAAAGAAGCTGGAGGCCCCCAGCACCCGTAGCGTCACGATGCCAAACGGCGTCATGTAGAGCGGCATCACGTCTTTGGAAAGCGAATAGTTGGCCGCGTAGATGACTGTGACGACGAAGAGGGCCGCGTGGACGCGGAATTGATTGGGCATAACCGGGAAGAGTAGCGCGAACTTTGTAGTTCGCGTTTCGCGCCGTCTGAACCACGACGGGCGGGAATCGTTCTAAAACGCGAACTACAAAGTTCGCGCTACTTCCGCGCTACTTCGCTCCCCCATGTCCTCCCTCTTTCCCGACGACGAACCCGCCGCCTTCACCCCCGCCGCCGCGCCCAGCGCCGACGCCCCCCTCGCCGAGCGCCAGCGCCCCCGCCGCCTGGCCGACTACGCCGGCCAGCAGCACCTGGTGGGCGAAACCGGCGTGTTGCGCCGCTACCTCAACTCGGGCCGACTGCCCAGCCTCATCCTCTGGGGGCCGCCCGGCGTGGGCAAAACTACCCTGGCCCACCTGCTGGCCTCGGAGCTGAAGCAGCCGTTTTCGGCCCTCTCCGCCATTAATGCCGGCGTGAAGGACGTGCGCGACGTGATTGAAAAAGCCAAGCGCCAACGCGGCACGGTGTTGTTTATTGATGAAATCCACCGCTTTAGCAAGGCCCAGCAGGATGCGCTGCTGGGCGCGGTGGAGCACGGCACCGTCACGCTCATTGGGGCGACGACGGAGAATCCATCCTTTGAGGTCATCCCGGCTTTGCTCTCGCGCTGCCAGGTGTATGTGCTGGAGGCATTGAGCGCGGACACCCTGCGCGGGCTGGTGCAAAAAGCCCTGACCGAGGACGCTGCCCTGAAGCAAAAAAAGGTGAAGCTAAAGGAAGACCACGCCCTGCTGGCCCTCTCCGGTGGCGACGCCCGCAAGCTGCTCAACCTGCTCGAAATCGTGGTGCAAAGCACGCCGCCTGACAAAAAAGGCGTCATCGAAATCACCGATGCGGTGGTGCAAACCGTGGCCCAGCGCCCCCTGGCCCGCTACGACAAGGGCGGCGAAATGCACTACGACGTGATTTCGGCCTTCATCAAATCCATGCGCGGCTCGGACCCCAACGCCGCCCTTTACTACCTGGCCGTGATGCTGGAAGGCGGCGAAGACGTGAAGTTCATCGCCCGCCGCATGCTCATTCTGGCCTCCGAAGACATCGGCAATGCCAACCCCAACGCCCTGATGCTGGCCACGAGCTGCTTCCAGGCCTGCACCGTCATCGGCCTGCCCGAATCGGATTTGATTCTGGCCCAGACCGTCATCTACCTCGCCACATCGCCCAAAAGCAACGCTGCCTACATGGCCATCCGCGCCGCCCAGGCCGAAGTGAAGGCCAACGGCGTGTACCCCGTGCCGGTGCCCCTGCGCAACGCCCCCACCCGCCTCATGAAACAGCTCGGCTACGGCAAAGAGTACGCCTACTCGCACAACGGCGAGGGCAATTTTGAGGAGCAGGAGTTTCTGCCCGATGCCCTGAGCGGCACCCGCTTCTACGCGCCGGGCCACAACGCCAGCGAGGCCAAAATCCAGGAGCGCCTGCGCGGCTGGTGGGGCGAGAAATACGGGTATTAGGGTTTCGAATGCCCCGGTCCGACCGGTTGTCGTTGGGGTAGCTCGGGTATCGGTGGTACTTCAACCGGTCAGACCGCCCTAGGCGGTCCGACCGGCCACGCTTCGCACGCCGGCCCCGATACTTCAAACACCTTTCCCGCCCTTACAAACAGTCTGCCCGGTCCTTCGAACGCCCTTTCCGGCGCTTCAAACACCTCCCCCGGCCTTACGAACGGTCGAGCCGCGGCTTCGAACACCTTCGCCGCCGTTACGAACACCTTTCCCGACCTTTCGAACGGTCTTGCCGCCGTTACGAACACCTTTGCCGAGGTCGGCAAGACTGTTCGTAACGGCGGCAAGACCGTTCGAAACGCTCCCCCGGCCCATTGCACCGCGCCCTTGCCCCTGCGCACCCCTCCCCGGCGGCGGCGCACCGGCCCCCGGCGGTTCCGCACGGCTCCCCCGGGACTTTTCATCGCTCCCCCGCGTTTTCGCATCGTTCCCCCGGGCCTTCGCATCGTTCCCCCGTGTCTTCCCACCGGTGGGAAAGCGCGGGGGAGCGGTGCGAAACCCCGGGGGAAAGCCAAACGGCCCGCGCCGCCTACTTTTGCTTGCTCTCACCTAGTCTGCAACCATGCGTCAGTTTCTTAAATACGTCCTCGCCACCATCGTGGGGCTTGTGACCTTCGCCTTCCTCGGATTTTTCCTGCTGGCCATCTTCATCGGGGCCACGGTGAGCAGCGCCAACGGCCCCAAGGAAACCGTGGCCAACTCGGTGCTGGAGCTCAAGCTCAACGAGCCGCTCAATGAGCGCGGGCGCGAAGGGCGCTTCGGCGGCTTTGGCGGGGGCGGCAGTACGGGGCTGGTCGAGTTGAAAGAGGCCATTCACCGGGCCAAGGGCGACGACGACATCAAGGGCATTCTGCTGAATTTGGGCATCGTGCAGGGCGGCATGGCCTCGCTGGAGGAAGTGCGCAACGCGTTGCTCGACTTCAAAAAGAGCGGCAAATTCGTGGTGGCCTACCACGAAATCGCGTCCGAAAAGAGCTTCTACCTCTCTTCGATGGCCAATGAAATCTACCTCAACCCCCAGGGCACGCTCGAATTCAACGGCCTGAGCTCGGAGGTGCTGTTTTATAAGCGCCTTTTCGATAAGGCCGGCATTCAGCCCTACATTTTCCGGGTGGGCTCCTTCAAAAGTGCCGTGGAGCCGTTTTTTCGGGAGAATTTCTCTGATTCGGCCCGCTACCAGACGGTGTCGTTCCTGAACTCCATCAACGGCTACATGATTGGCGAGGTGGCCAAAACCCGGGGCATCAACCCGGCTCGCCTCAAGGTAATTTCGGACTCGATGCTGGTGCACAACGCCCCCGATGCCCTGCGCCTGCACCTCGTCACCAAACTCGGCTACTTCGATGAGGTGCAGGACTACATGCGCCGCAAGCTGGACCTGGCCAAAAACAAAAAACCCAGCCTGGTAAGCCTGTCCGACTACACCGACCACGACAACGGCGTGGACGAGCGCGAAGGCAAAACCAGCGGCCGCCGCATCGCCGTGATTTACGCCGAGGGCGACATCGTGACCGGCAAGGGCTCCGACGACAACATCGGCAGCACCAAGTTCGCCGAAGCCATCCGCAAGGCCCGGCTCGACGACCGGGTGAAGGCCGTGGTGCTGCGCATCAACTCGCCGGGCGGCTCCTCGCTGGCCTCCGACATCATCTACCGCGAGGTGCTGCTAACCAAGAAAGTAAAGCCGATTATCGCCAGCATGAGCGACGTGGCGGCTTCCGGCGGCTACTACATTGCCATGGCCTGTGATACCATCGTGGCCCATCCGAACACCATCACGGGCTCCATTGGCGTGTTTGGCGTGCTGCCCAACATCCAGCCCATGCTGGCCGACAAGCTCGGTATCACCGTGGACCGCGTGACGACGGGCAAGTTTTCGGACCTGCCCACCATCACCCGCCCGCTCACGGAATTTGAAAAACGCACCTTGCAGGAAGAAGTAAATCGCATCTACGCCGACTTCACCAGCAAAGCCGCCAAAGGCCGTCACATGCCCGTGGAGCGCCTGCGTCGCCTGGCCTCGGGCCGCGTCTGGAGCGGTATCGAAGCCAAAAACAACGGCCTCGTGGACGTGCTCGGCGACTACCAGGACGCGCTGAAAATTGCCGCCGCCCGCGCCCACCTCCAGCCCGACGACTACCGCGTGCAGCGCCTGCCCCGCCAGAAATCGGCGCTGGAGGACTTCATCTCCACGTTCACCGACGACGATGATGCCGCCAAAACCCGCGCCATCAAGGCCGAGCTGGGGCCGCTGTACCCCGCCTACGCCCAGTACCAGCAGCTCATGCAGATGCGCGGCGTACAGGCCCGCCTGCCGTACACGCTGGATATCCAGTAGCACGGCCAGCCGCTAGCGACCATCCATCAAAAAAGGCTTGCCCGTTGGGGCAAGCCTTTTTTATTTCAGGCTTCAGCCCTGCTCTACGGCTGCTTTTTGCCGTAGAATTTCCAGATGGTGCCCGCCTGCACCACGCCGCCCGAGTACACGTAGCAGTAGATGCTGTCGCCCGAGGTTTCCAGCTGTAGCGCGTTTCGAAGAGAGAAAAACGAGGCGTTTTTTCGTTCGGGCGCGTGGCCCATCCAAGCCCGGGGAGAAGTATAGCTACCCAGCTGATAGTCAAAATCACCGTTGAACAGGTGCAGTCGGCTCGGGCTCACCACCGTCAGGGGCATGGTTGTGTCCCTAACCACGGTGGTAAAGTTGTTGCCGGAATAGTTCATCCGGTAGAGCCGGCCCCGGTAGTTGCCCACCGCCGATGACATCACACTGGCCGGAGCCCCGCCAGCGGTTATCTCCACTACCTGGCTGGTAGTATCGGTGCCTTCGGCCGAGGATGCGGCCAGGCGAATCCGGACTTTTTTGCTGTAGGTATCGAACGCGTGCGATGGGGTCGCGCCTGTGGAAGTCGTGCCGTCGCCCCAGGTCCACAAAAAATCCGTCGCATCGGTCGACTGGTTGGTGACCTGCAACGAGACGTTCGCGCCGATTGAAGCCGGGGCGCTGAAGCGGGCCACGGGCTTGGCGGCCGTAGTGTCTTTTTTGCAAGAGCCGGCCAGCAACGCAAGCAGCAGTAAGCTGTAGTTTATTTGTTTCATTGGAAAGATTTGTTTCATTGGAAAGAAAGGAAGTGGTTAGGTCTAACGTGGTAAACGAGCACCAAGTCGAAAGTAATATAGCTTCGCTGCTCATGAACGAATTTTGCTTTTCGTAATTACCCGATACTTCCCTTACCCCATCGCATGCAACACCTCCGCGAAGCCGCCACCTACATCAACGCCAACTCCCAGGCCTTCCAGCCCGAAACGGGCATCATCCTCGGCACCGGGCTGGGCGCGCTGGCCAAGGAGGTCGATGTCGAATACGAAATCAACTACGCCGACATTCCGCACTTCCCCCTTAGCACCGTAGAAAGCCACGCCGGCCGGCTACTGCTGGGCCGCATGGGCGGTAAGAAAGTGGCGGTGCTGCAAGGCCGTTTCCACTACTACGAGGGCTACACCATGCAGCAGGTGGCCATGCCTGTGCGCGTGCTCAAGCTGCTCGGCATTGCCCGCCTGCTGGTGAGTAACGCCGCTGGCGGCCTGAACCCCGATTTCAACATTGCGGATTTGATGTTGATTGACGACCACATCAACCTGCAGCCCACCAACCCGCTAATCGGGGCCAACCTGGACGAAATGGGCCCGCGCTTCCCGGATATGTTCGCGCCCTACGACGCCGACCTGCTCCGCCGGGCCGAAGCCGCTGCCCAGGCGCTGGGCCAGGCCGGCACCACCCGGCGCGGCGTGTACGCCAGCGTGCCCGGCCCCATGCTCGAAACCCCGGCCGAATACCGCTACCTGCGCACCATCGGGGCCGATGCCGTGGGCATGAGCACGGTGCCGGAAGTAATTGCCGCCCGCCACCTGGGCCTGCCGGTGCTGGCGGTGTCGGTCATCACCGACCTCTGCGCACCCGGCCACCTCAAGCCCGTAGTGCTGGCCGATATCTTCGCCGCCGCCGCCGCAGCCGAGCCCCGGCTCACGGCGCTGATAAAGGCGGTGGTGGCAGGCTTGTAGCACATGCTTTAGCTTGTGCAGTGCCAGGCAAAAAACAACGAGGCCCGGATGGTATATCCGGGCCTCGTTGTTTGAGATATCACTTATGAAGCAGCTTACACTTACGGCTGGGCCGAGAACGTGCGCTCTTCAACCGCGCCGGTTTTATTCGTGAAGGTGTAGCGCAGCTCAGTGGCCGTGAGGGCGGCCACGGCATATTCGTTGCTGGTGCCCTTGTTGTCGGTGAGGTGCAGCACGGTGTTGTTGGTCATCAGCATCCAGGTGCCGGGGTAGGTGGTGCCGTCGGCCAATAGCTTCTGGGTGTAGGTGCCGTCGGTGCGGAAGGTGAGCGAGTACTGGTCCTTGATGCCCGAGCCAGTGCCGGTGACCTGACCGGCTTGTTTGATTTGGTCGAGGCGCCAACTGCCGGTGGTCAGCTGCTGGGTAGAGGCGGTGGCGGTGGGCTGCGGCGTGGTGGCCGAGTCTTTTTTGCAGCTGCCGAGGCTCAGGGTAAGCAGGGCCAGGGCGAGAACGGGGTAACGGAGCTTGTGCATGAGAAGAAAGGAAATTGGGTTAGGAATGAACAGTAGATGATGCCCCGGTCTGAATGGTTGCCTGGGACAGTTTCTATTTTTTCCTGGCTCCTTACTTCGAGATAATCTTCTGGGCCGTGGTACCGCTCAGCACCCCAAAAATACCGATGCCGCCCTGCACGTTGCCGTAGATGGCGGAGGGCTGGGCGAAAGGGTTGCCGTTGGCCTGCCGCGCATCGCGCACCGACTGCCGGAAGCGGAACATGGCCCGCTCAGTATGGTAGAGCGTGGCCGTGACGGTATCGCCGGGATAGAAGCGGTAGCTGGTGCCCAGCACAAATTCCTGGCCGTTGAGCAGCCGGTCCTCTACCGACATATCCTGTTCCGGGCTTTTGAGGAGCGCGCCCTTGGCTGGGTTGCCCTTGTGCAGCTGCAGGCGGTAGCAGTCATCGAGCGGGGCCGGGTCACGGAAGCTGGTGAGGAAAAGCGCCTTGCGCTCGGAGCCGGTTTTGTCGTTGAACTGGTAGCTCACCGAATCGATGGGCACGGGGGCCAGCATGGTGGTGGTGGCGGTGGCGTGGCGGCCTTTGGTGTCTACCACGTCGAGCTTGAACACGTCGCCGGCCTTGGCCACCAGCGGGTCGCGGCCGATGTGGGAGTGGAATTTCACGCCCGAAGTGGTATCAATCAACGCCCGGTAATTGGGGTTGAAGGCCAGCGGCACCAGCGTGCCGTTGGGCATGGTGAGCGTGACGGTGACATCGGTGGGCACCTGCGGCAGCACGGCGCTGATGTACGGCACCGATGTGGTGACGGCCAGCTCCGGCACCTTGCCCGGCTGCAGATAGCATTCCACCACCAAATCGGAGGAGAAGGCCGGCAGCGGCACGTTGATGTCGTTTTGCAGCTTGCCGCAGCCGGCCAGCGCCAGCCCAATTATCGCCAGCGCCCCAAACGTGCTTCTGTTGATTGAAATCGACATAAAACCCATGGTTTAGAAGCGGAAATTGTACGTCAGCGACGGGATGACCGGGAACAGCGACACCTGCTTGGCCTGGAAGCCGGTGGTGCGGCCGGTGGCCTTGTCGCGCACGGTATCGAAGAACACGAAGTAGGCGTTGCGGCGGTTGTAGGCGTTGTAGATGCTCAGGGTGAGGTCCTGGTCGCGCCGGACCCCGATTTTGTACACCACGCCGAGGTCGAGGCGGTGGTACGGGATGAGGCGGTAGGAATTGCGGTCGGGGTACACGGGCACCGGGCGCGGGTCGATGCCCACGCTGGAACCCGGAATATCCTGCACCCCAAACCGGCCCAGCGGCAGCGTGGTGAGGTTGCCCGAGGTGTAAATGAAGCTGGCCGTGAGATTGATGCGGGTATTGAGTTGGTGCAGCACCACCACGGTCAGGTTGTGGCGGCGGTCGTAGTTGGGATGGAAATCGCGGCCGCCGTTCACGCCGTTGGTGCCGTTCTGGGGCTGGAAATTGCGCCAGCTCCAGGCCAGCGTGTAGCCAATCCAGCCGGTGGTTTTGCCGGTTTTCTTCTCTAAGTAAAGCTCGTTACCATAAGCCCAACTCTTGCCGAAAATGAACTCCTGGTCCAAATCGGGATTCACAAACAGCTGCGCGCCGTCGCGAAAATCGACCTGATTGCGGCCCCATTTGTAGTACAGCTCATTGGTGAGCAAATATTTCCCGCCGCCCAGCAGGAAGCTGGCCCCGCCGCTCACCTGCTGCGACTGCTGCGGCTTCACCGACAGCCGCGAGGGGTACCAGATATCGGTGGGCAGCGACGCGCCCGAGTTCGTGACCAAATGCACGTACTGGTACATCATGGCGTAGTTGAGCTTGAACGAGGTCTTATCGTTCAGAGCGTAGCGGGCGGCGGCGCGGGGCTCCAGGCCGCCGTACTGGTCGGTGCCGCTACGGAAACCGGTCAGGCGCAGGCCGCCTTCTAGTTGGAGCTTGTCGGTGGCCTTGTAGTTGTCGGAGGCGTACACACCGCCGTCGAGGCCGTAGTAATGCACATCGGAACCGATGTCGAGGCGGCCGTCGCCGGTGCTGGCGCTGAGGCGGCCCACGCCGAAGCGGTGCTGCGTGAGCATGGCCCCTAACTTGATTTGGTGGCGGTCGTTGGGCGTGTATTCAAAATCGGTGCGCCCGGTGTAGTCCGTGATTTGCGAGCCCAGGTTGAAATTGAACACGTTGGCCAGCTGGTTGGTCAGCGTGTATTTATAGTCCGACACCGACACGGTGGTATTCACGAATAGCTTGGGCGAAAACGTGTGGTTCCAGCGCAGCGAGCCAATGGTATTGCCCCACTGGAAGCTGAACTTGAACCCGTTCGGACTGCTGAAACCGAAAATATCGCGGCCCAGGTAGCCGGTCAGAAACACCTGGTCCTTCTCGCCGAGCGTGTAGTTGGCCTTGGCGTTGAAATCGTAGAAATAGTAGTCGGGAATGGGGCTGTAGTCCTCCTTGCCCTCGTTGGCCTTGTTGAGCGCCCGGGTGAAAATGTCAAAATACGTGCGCCGGCCGCTCACGATGAATGAGCCCTTGCCCTTGTTTATCGGCCCTTCGTAGGTGAGGCGCGACGAAATAAGGCCCACGCCGCCGGTGGCCACGTAGTGCTGGCGGTCACCCTCGCGCAATTTCACATCGACCACCGACGACAGCCGCCCGCCAAACTGCGCCGGGAAGCCCGACTTGTACAGGTCCACGCTCTGCACGGCATCGGAGTTGAACACCGAGAACAACCCGAACAAGTGGTTAGGATTATACACCACCGTGTTATCCAGCAGCACCAGGTTCTGGTCGGCCGAGCCGCCGCGCACAAACAGGCCGCTGGTGCCCTCGCCCCCACTCTGCACGCCGGGCTTTAGCTGCAACGTTTTCAGGATATCGACCTCGCCAAAAAGGGCCGGCAGCAGCTTGGCTTCCTTAATGCTGAGGTGCTCGACGCCCATTTGGGTGGTTTTGAGCTTTTGCTCCAGCGTCACGGAGCCTTCCACCACCACTTCGCCCAACTCATTGCCACTTTCTTCCATGTTGAGGCTCAGGCGCTCGTTTTTTTTCAGGTTCACCTCGCGGGTGATTTGCTGATAGCCGATGAAGGCGATGACCAGCTGGTGATGCCCCGCGGGCAGGCTCAGCGAATAGTGCCCGAGCGAGTCGGCCGCCGTGCCGGTATTGAGGGCGGGCACGGCCACGCTGGCCCCGGGCAGGGTTTCGCCGCGCCCGCCGCGCACCGTGCCGCTGATGGTGAACCGCGCCACCGTCTGGGCCCGGCCGGTCTGCGGCCATCCCAGCCCCAACATAAACAACAACAAGTAGTAACGCCGGGCAGCACTAAAAATCATACGGTAGCAGTCGAGGAAGACGCAAAGGTAGCGTCCTCCCCAACGCCGGCCTGCACCGGATAGTTTAGCGCCCGTGCCGGGGCGGGTTATTTGCCCACGTAGGACTGCAAAACCTGCGCAATCTGGGCGGCCGGCACTACGCCCGCCTGCCGCCACACCGGCTGCCCCTGATGGAACAGAATCAGCGTGGGAATGCTCTGCACGCGGTATTGCTGGGCCACGGCCTGGTTACGGTCCACGTCGATTTTGACGACGCGCACCTTGCCGCCGTGCTGGGCCGCCACCTGCTCCAGAATAGGGGCCATGGTTTTACAGGGGCCGCACCAGGTGGCGTAAAAGTCAACCAGCACCGGCATTCCAGGGCTGTTGATGAGTTCGGGGAAAGACTTGCGAGGCATGGCGAAGGGTGGTTAAGCGAGAAGTCAAGGGCTTTGAACCATATATAACGCAAAAAGCCCGGCGCGTGGCCGGGCTTTTTGGTTTTTGCGGCCGCAATCGGCTTCGCTACTTGTTGATAATTGTCACGTCGTTGGCTACTTCGGGCAGCGTAAAGCGCCCGCCCACGGCTTTCACACCTTTCACGCGGCACTCCCAAGTGTAGCGGCCGGGGATGGCGCTGGCCGCTTCGCCGGTTTCGGCCTTGAAGTATTCGGGGTCGGAGGGGTCGGTGGGAAAAAGCACGTCGACGCCGGTCTGGCCTTTGGCCAGCTCTTTCACCAGTAGGTAGTCTTTGCCGGTTTTCTCGCTGTGCACGATGAAGATAGCCGTGTAAGGGCCGAGCTGGCCATATTTATCCAGGATGCCCAGCTTGATTTGGGCGGTGGTGCTCACCATCCAGGTTTGCGCGTGGGCTTCGGGGGCCGAGCCCAGTAGCAATATCATCATCAGTGCCCCGGTCAGCCAGCCGGCCAGGGGCCACTGTTTGGGCTTTAAAAAAGCAGGTACAGTTATCATCACGGTTAAAAAGGAGAGAAAAAGGGTGAAATGCAGTTAGCCAGAAAGAGAGATAAAATGCGAGAAATCCGCACATTACTGGCCAAGATAGTACGTTGATAACAAATCCGCAACTTGCAGCAAGCGAAGTCTGTTAAGGTTTCAGTCAAATTGTTCCTGTCCGACTACTATTTGCGTAATGCCCAGGCAACGCTCGCGGTCTGTTTCATGGCCGTCCGATAATCCTTCGCCGACCCTTGCCGGCCCCCGCTGCGGCCTTTGCGAACGGGAGGTGCAGGCCACCTCCCGCCACCACCTGGTACCCCGCGAAGAAGGCGGCAAATATGGCCCCACCGTCGACCTCTGCCAGCCCTGTCACAGCAGCGTGCACCGCTTCCTGAGCAACCGCGCCCTGGCCAGGCAGTATGCTTCCGTGGAAGCCCTGCGGGAAGCCGATGAATTGCAAACCTACCTGCGCTGGATTCGGAGGCAGCGCGTGGAGCGCATCAGCAACCGGCGCGGCCGACGCTGAGCAGGCTTGCGCCGCCTGGTATTTTTAACGGAGCTTTGCCGGATGAACCGCTATTTCGTGCCTTTCGCGCAGCTTCGGCAGCAGCCTACTATTGTGGTGGATAGCGTGGGCCTGGGGGCCGTGCTCACGCTGGCGCACTGGCGCGGGGCGGCCACGCCCACGGCCCTGCGCGACGATACGAGCGCAGGCTCGGCGCTGCGGGCGCTGCACCAGACCACCACGCCGGGCCTGGACGCAGCGGCCGTCACGGCCAATCATTTTGATATTGACGGCTTTATCGGCGTGTGGAGTTTACTGAATCCGGCACTGGCTTTGGAGCACGAAGCACTGCTGCGTCTGGTGGCCGTGCTGGGCGATTTCCGGGAAATCGACCTGACCCACCCGCTGGCCAATGACGCGCTGAAGCTGGTGTGTTGGCTGAATGCCGAGGAAAAAGCCCGGTTCTACGAACCCTTCGGCGCGCCCATCCGGCGGCGGCGCGAGGACGAGGCCTCGGCCGAAAAGTTCGACTGGTTTCTGCCACGCTTTGCCGAATTGCTCCAAAACCCGGAGAACGGCCGCGCCGCCTGGCAGCCCGAATACGACCTGGTGCAACGGGCGGCGGCCATCATCCAAAGCCCCCAAACCACGCGGCGGCACTACCCAGAAATCGGCCTGGCGGTGGTGCATACACCCGCGCCACTGCCATACTACGCCCTTTTCGGCCCCACGGCAGGCTATGATATCGTGCTGAGCCAGTACGAAGGCAACCGATACGAGCTAGAATACAAATACACGACGTGGATTGACCTGGCCAGCCGCCCTACCCTGCCGCGCCTGGCGCTGGCCCCACTCACAGCCCGCCTCAACGCGCTGGAAAACAGCGGCCGCACCTGGACCGCCGACGGCATCACCGACACCGGCCCGCTCCTGCGCCTGACCGGCAAGAAGCTAACCAAAGCCGAGCGCTACGCCGACCCCGACGGCCGGCCGATTTATCCGTCGTCCATTGCGCCGGAGGATATTGAACGGCAAGTGTTGGCGTTTTTTCGGGCCGGCTACGCTGGGATTGAGCCGAAGAAATACTGGACCTGGCCGGAGGTGAAGGCGGCCGGGATGTAACGCGGACTCGCAGATTCCACGCTACAGCTACACCGCGCAGTCGGTTTCTTCGCCGCGCACGTCTACCAAGTGCACTGAACTGTTGCCGCCCGCGCCCGGCCGTACCCGAATCTGGGTGCCAATGCGGTCTTTGAGGTCGGAAACGTGGGAGATGATGCCAATCATTTTGCCTGAGTGTTGCAGACGCTCCAGCGCATCTAGAGCGGTGTTCAGCGCCTCGGGGTCGAGCGTGCCGAAGCCTTCATCAATGAATAACGACTCGATACGGGCCTTGTGGCCAGCCAGCTCACTCAGGCCCAAAGCCAGTGCCAGGCTTACCAGGAAGCTTTCGCCACCCGAGAGCGAAGCCATGGGGCGCACGGTATCGGCCTGGTCGTGGTCGATGATTTGCAGCTCCAGGTTGCGGTGCGGGGTTTTGAGGATGGTGTAGCGGCCGGTGAGCTGGCGCAGGCGCAGATTGGCCAGTCGGGCGAGGTGGGTGAGCGTGAGGCCTTGCGCAAACTGGCTGAACTTGTCGCCCCGCGCCGAGCCAATTTGGTCGCTCAGGTCCTGCCAGCGCTGCTCTTCCAGCTGGCGCAGCAGCAGTTCCTGCAAGCCAGCCGCCTGCTGGGTGCGGGCATCGTCGTCCAATTTCAGCTGATTGCCCACGGCCCCCAGCTTCTGCTGCAGAATGTCATCGGCGGCTGAGAGGGTATTGAGCTGGGCCGTTAGCTCGGGGGCCGAGTGCGGCGTTAGGCCGGCCTCGGCGTGGTGGCTGAGCTCGGCGGTGAGGTCGGTGAGGCGGCGGGCGGCGGCGGTTTGGTTAGTAAGGTGTTCCTGGCGAAGCTGCTGGAGGCGCTGGGCTTCGGCGGCGGGTAGCAGCAGGGCGCGGGCCTCGGCGGCGCTGGCGAGGCCTGCGGTTTCCAAGGCCCTGGTTAGCTCAGCCTGCCGCTGGGCATAGGCCGCACTGTGCGCGGCAAGCTGGGTTTGCAGGTCGTCGCGGCGGTTTTGCTGGATTTCGAGGGCTTTCTGCTGGTCGGCTAGTTGGCTTTGGCTGAGCTGCTGGGCATTGGCCAGGCGCAGGGTAGCTTGACGAGACTGCTCGGCTTCGGCGGCGGGATTGGGGCCAGCGTAAGCTGCCTGGCGAGCCTGCTGCTGCTGGCGTAGCGCTTCCTCGTCGGCCGCCAAAATAGCGACGGCAGCGGCAAGTTGGGCTTCCTGCTGCGTCAAGGCCTGCTGATGGGCATTGCGCTGGCTGGTTTTTTCCAGCAGCTGTTTTCCCAGCTCACTGAGCGTGGTCACCTGGGTTTCGTAATGGTCGGCTCGCTCCCGCAGCGTGGCCAGCAGGCCGTCGTAGGGCGGCCGGGCGGGCAGTTCCAGCTTATGCGGCTGGAGGAAATCCCGAAGCGAGCTTTGGAAAATCTCGGCCTGTTCCTGCCAATGCACCAGCTCATCGGCGAGGCGAGCCAGGTCGGCTTCGATGGTTGTCTGCCGGTCCAGCAGGCGTGGAATCTCGCGTTGCGCGGCGGTGATGGCCTCACCGGCCTGCAGGTATTTTTCGCGCAGCGCGCCCAGCTTTTCATCAAGCTCGGCCAGGCGGCGACGGGCGGCGACGGCCGCAGCTTGCTCACCGGCCGCCGCTTCCAGCAGCGCACGAACGGCGGCGGGGTTGGCCGGTTCGGCGGGCGCGGGCACCAGTGCCGCTGCGAGGTCGGCGGCTTGCTGACGGGCCGTTTCGGCAGCATCAGCTGCTTCCCTACGGAGCTGCTGGCGCTGGCGCTGCTCGGTCTGGTGACGGGTGAGGGCGGTAGTGGCTTGCCGAAATTCCTCATCGAGCGCGGCCAGAGCCCGCTCCTGCTGGGTCACGCGCAGTTCCTGTGCATCGGCTTCGGCCGTAAAATCGGGGCCGAAGGCATGTTCCAGCGCGCCACACAGCGGGCAGGGCTGGCCGGCCTCTAGGTGCTGGCGGTGGGTGTTGAGGTCGGCCAGGGCTTGCTGGACGCGCAGTTCGCGGCGGTAGCTGTCGAGCAGCTTCTGGCCGTCGGCGCGGCGGGTTTCGAGGTGATTTGCAGCCGCTTCGGCCGTGACCAGAGCCGGGGCCTGTTGGTCGATTTCAGCGGCCAGGGCAGCGGCGCGGGTCTGGTGCTCGTGGGCTGCTTCGGCTTTGGGCAGCAGCTGTTGCAGGGCCTGCCGGTGGGCGGTGAGGTCGTCGGCGCGCTGGACGAGGGCGGCGGCCGACGTGCCGGCCAGAAGAGCGTCGCGCTCGGTGCGGCAGGGCTGGCCTTCGTCCTTGATGGCTCGCTGGCGGGCTAGGGCGTCGGTTTCGAGGCCGTGCTGACGGCGCAGGTCGGTGGTGGTTTGGTCCTGGGCTTTGCGCAGTTCGGCGCGGCTGGCCTCGCGGGTGGCTATTTCCTTTTGCGCGTTTTGCAGGTCGATGATTTCACGACTTATCTGGTCGAGTTGCTTATCAAGTTTAATCTCGGCGCTGTGCTCGATGAGCCAGCGGTCCAGGGCCGCGTTGCGGGTTTGCAGGGCTTCAATCTGCTGTGTCTCGCGGTTTAGGTCGGCTTCGGCCTGGGCATAAGCCTTCTGGCTTTGCTCGTGGGCCGCGTGCTTTAAGTTGAGCTGCTGCCGGGCGGCGGCAATCTCGGCATCCTGCTGCTGCGCTTTGCTGAGCAGGGGGCGCAGGCGGTTTTCGTCGGCCAGGGCGGTGGCGTGGGCGGTGGTGGCGGCGGTGTGGGCAGTGGCGGCAGCATCGGCGGCCAAGCGCAGGCGGGGCAGGGCTTCGGCTAGTTCGCGTAGCTGCGTTTCGTCGCTATTGACTTCCTTTTCAGCGGCCGCGGCCAGTTCCAGTGGCTTATCAACGGCAGCGGCGCGTGCGTGGCCATCTAGCCGGGCAATATCGGGTTGCAGGGTTTCGTCATCGCGGCGCAGGCGCTCCACTTCGCGGGCCGTGTCGCTCAACTGCTTATTTAACTGGTCCAATTCAGTGCGCCATACCAAGAAAACAGTTAGGTCCTGCTGCTCCAAGTGGTGCCATTCCGCTTGCTGGTGCAGCACGTCGAGCTGGGCCTCCAGCTCCGCCCGCTCGTCGTCCGACAGCAGCCGGGTGGCATCTAGCTTGGCACGCAGCAGCCTGGTTTTCAGCTCCTCTTCCTTGGCCTTCTCAAACGCGGCCACGCTCAGCCGCGAGTAGATGCCCACGTTAGTCATCTTTTCCAGCAGGGCGCTCCGCTCCTTCTCGGGCGCGTGCAGGAAGCGCGCAAACTTGCCCTGGCTCAGCAGCACCGACTGCTCAAACTGCCCGAAATCGAGCCCCGACAACTCCCCCACCCGCTTCGGTACTGCCTCCTTGCCGCTGATAACGGCCACGTTGGATGGGCTCATTACCAGCGTCATGGCATCGGCATTCAGCGCGCCTTTGTCTTCGCCGCGCACTTTGCGCTTCACTTCCCAGCGCGAGCGGTAGCGCACGCGGTCCACCACGCCGGTGTCGGGGTTGGTTTCGTGCACCTCGAATTCTACTTCCGAAAAAGCGTCTTTGGCGTGGCGGCTCACCATCTCGCCCACCTGGCGGTCGTGGCGCGGCACGCGGCCGTAGAGTCCCACCGCAATGGCATCCAGCAGCGTGCTTTTGCCCGCGCCGGTGGGGCCGGTGATGGCAAAAAGCCCCGTGTCGGCCAGCGGCGTTTCATCGAAGCGAATCAGAAACGGCCCGGGCAGCGAGTTCAGGTTAGCGAAGCGGACGCTGATAATTTTCATAGGATAAAATTACGCCCGCCGCTACCAGCATCAGGCTGGCGGCGGCGGGCGAAGAACCAGGCCAAGCCGAAAGGCAGGTTATTTGGAGGTGGCAGCCTTCTGGCGACGGGCATCTTCGGCCAGATAGAAAGTGGCTTCTTTCTGGTATGGCTGGAGGTCCCAGCTCGATTGGGCCCGGGCCAGGTTCACCATGGCCGTCTGGATGGCAGTGCGCTGCTCGGGCGTGCATAGCGCACTGGTCGAATCAGCAAGCAGGGCGGTGTGGAAGCGGTCGAGCTGGGTTTCCATGGCCGTCACCTGCTCGGCACCTTTCTTGGGCAGCAGCTCGGCCGGCGTGCGCTGCATCGGGAACGTTTGGCCCCGGTAAGTGCCTGTGGCGGCAGCCGGTGTGGCAGGGGCTCCTTTTTTATTGGCAGCCCGGCTAGCCAGCCGAATGCCGCCCACAATACCGTTTATGAGGTAGGCCTGAGCGCAGGCTTCGGTGGCCGTGCCCAGCAAAAAAGCGAGGGCAGCGATAGGCAGTATTAATTTTTTCATGAGTAGAACGAATATGGAAGTCAAAACTACCGCCGAAAATCCACTGTAACCAGTTTTATCCGTCCGTTCCGCCCCAGGCCAACGGGTCGGCTTCGGCCAGCAGCTGGCGCAGCTCGCCGAAGGTGGCGGAGAGGGCGGCCGCCCGCTCGGGCGGCAGGCTGGCTACGCGGCGGCTGAACACTTCGTCCACGGTCAATTCGTGCAGCAGGGCCAGCGGCATCGTGCTTTCGGCCAGGTCAGCGGCTTCGGTGGCGCGCTGGTGGCGCACGCCACGCGGAGCCAGCACCTGGGCTTTTTGCAGCTGCAACACGGCCTGCACGCGGCGCTGCACTTCGGCGGGCGTTTCGTCGGAGCGCACCAGCACATCGGCCCAAGCCACGAATTGAAACGCGGAATTATCGAAGGCCAGAATGTCGGCCTCCACCTCCTCCAGCGTGCCGTGAAAGCGCTGCAAGCGCCGCGTGACCGGCACGGGCAAACTGGTAATGGTGGGCGCGCCGGCCCCATTGAATTCCAGTAGCAGCACTTGTTGCTTGTCATCGGCTTCGGTGAAGGACAGCGGCACCGGCGAGCCCGAGTAGCGGATGTGCGCCCGCCCGCCCACCACCTGCGGGCGGTGCAGGTGGCCCAGGGCCACGTAGTCGAACGCGGCGGGGAAATGCTCGGCCCCAATCAAACCCAGCCCGCCGATGTGCACGTCGCGCTCGGCCCCTTCGCGAGCTTCGCCGCCGGCCGCGTAGAGGTGGCCGGTGGCCAGCACGGGCACGTCCTGCTCGCGCTGGCGCCGCACGGATTCGTGGTCGGCCAGGGCGGCGTAGTGGCCGGCAATGCTCTGGCGGATGCGGAGTTGGCGGTCGTCGGGGGTTTCGCCGGCCACGGCCAGGCGGATGTCGCGGTCGCGCAGGAAGGGCACGGCACACACCACCAGCCCCGGGCGGCCATCGGCTCCGTTGAGATTGAGAATTTGCTCGGTGGGGTCGGTAGGCACGCCGCCCACTACGTGGATGCGCAGCTGCCGCAGCAGCTGCCGCGAGGCGTTGAGCATGGTGGGCGAGTCGTGGTTGCCGCCCACCACCACAATGTCGCGGCAGCCGGTGGCTTGCATCTTCACCAAAAACGTATAATACAGCTCCTGCGCCGTGTAGGACGGCGTTTGGGTATCGAAAATATCGCCGGCCACTACCAGCACCTCTATCTGCTGGGCCTGCACCGTCAGCAGCAGCCAGTCGAGGAAAGCCTGCTGCTCGGTGGTGCGCTCCTGGCCGGTGAGGAAGTGCTGGCCAAGGTGCCAGTCGGCGGTGTGAAGGACGCGCATTTAGGGGATAGGTAGCGGGTATTAAGGAAGGCGGGGAACTGCTGAAACGATAATCGAGGCAGAAAATTCACCTGCAAAGTTCGGTCAAAGTCCATAGATGAGTTCGCCTCATAACAATGGCTCATTCAATAAAACCAGCCAAATGCGCAAGACCAACTACTTACAACCGGACAAAGGTGCAACCCGTTATTCCGACGGCTACCCAAGTAACGGGGCACTCATCCCGCTTTCATGAGGTTGCTACTAATATGCACCGCCAATTCATTGGCCGACGCTTCACACTTTCCCATTCCCTATGAAACACTCGCCGCTGGCCCAGGCCGGCATTCCCATTGCTCCCTCCCTCGATTCTACCCTGGCCGATGACGGCGTGCGGCCCCGCGTGGCCCCCGACAAGCAGCGCCTGGTACGTATTTCGGCCTTGGCGGTGCTGGTGGCCGTGGTCATCAGCTTCGTGGCCCGCCTGCTGGTCTACCTCATCAATTTGGTGACCAATCTGGTTTTCCACGGCAGTGCCTCACTGGAATACCACAGCCCGGCCGATAACCACCTTGGCCTGTGGGTTATCCTCATGCCGGCACTGGGCGGCCTGCTGGTCAGCCTGATGGCCATCTATGGCTCGAAAGCCATTCGCGGCCACGGCATCCCCGAGGCCATGGAGCAGATTCTGACCAACCAGAGCCGCATCAAGCCCTCCATCATGTATCTGAAGCCGTTGTCGGCGGCTATTTCGATTGGTACGGGCGGGCCGTTTGGGGCCGAGGGGCCGATTATTGCCACCGGCGGGGCACTGGGCTCCACACTGGGCCAGCTCATCAAAATCACCCACCACGAGCGCAAGGTGCTGCTGGCGGCGGGCGCTACGGCGGGCATGTCGGCCATTTTCGGTACGCCTATCGCGGCGGTTTTTCTGGCTATCGAGCTGCTGCTGTTTGAGTTTTCGCCGCGCTCACTGCTGCCGGTGGCGCTGGCCTGCATCACGGGAGCGGCGGGGCATCACTTGCTGTTTGAGCAAGGTCCGGCGTTTCCCATGCCCGCGCTGCTGGCCCCTAGCAACGGTGCGCTGGCAACCTACAGCGCTATCGGGCTGCTGGTGGGACTGGCCTCGGTGGCCATCACCAAAATCGTGTATTTCATTGAGGACTTGTTCGAAGAACTGCCCATTCACTGGGCGTGGTGGCCGGCACTGGGCGGGCTGGCCGTGGGTGGCATTGGCTACTTCGCGCCGCGCACGCTGGGCGTGGGTTATGAAAATATCACCGAGGTGCTGTCGGGCAACGCCTCGCTGAGTTTGCTGCTGACGCTGTGTTTGTTGAAGTTTGCCTCGTGGGCCATTTCGCTGGGCAGCGGCACGTCGGGCGGCACGCTGGCGCCGCTGCTCACCATCGGCGGGGCCACGGGCGCGCTGCTGGGCGTGGCTATTAAATACTTCTTTCCGGCTTCAGATATTGTGCTGCCGCTGGCGGCGCTGGTGGGCATGGCGGCCATGTTTGCGGGGGCGTCGCGGGCGCTGCTCACGTCCATCGTGTTTGCGGTGGAATCGACGGGCCAGGCCCAGGCGCTGCTGCCACTGCTGGGCGCCTGCACGGCGGCCTACCTGGTGTCGTTTCTGCTGATGGGCAATACCATTATGACCGAGAAAATTGCCCGGCGCGGGGTGAAAACGCCAGTCGACTACGAACCCGACCTGCTCGACAAAGTGAACGTGGGCCGCGTGCTGCAAAACGGCATGCTGGCCATCAGTACCGACAATACCATCGGCGAAGTGCGCGAGTGGACCGAGCGCGAAGCCGAACATACCGGCCCGCACTTAGTAGTGGTGAACCCCGACGGGGCGTTCGCGGGCATCGTGAGCACGGTGGCCCTGGCCGGCTGGCACGCCGACGAAAACGCGCCCATCAGCGCCCTGCTCCAGCCCCGCTCCTCTACCCTGCTGGCCACCGACAGCCTCCGCACCGCCGTAGAGCGCATGGCCCGCGAGAATGTGGACGTGCTGCCCGTGCTGGGCCCCGGCAGCAAGGCTTTGGTCAGCGGCGTAATCTCCTACCGCGACATCCTGACGGCCTACAAAAACCGCCTCGAAGATGACGACAGCACCACCCCGAATATTTCGCTCAAGCGCAAAAGCCTGCGCGTGCTGCTGCGCGGCCAGGCCATGTTTCAAAAGCAGAAATCGGAGATTGAGTAATTATTCGTAGCTCATGACACACAAAAAAGCCTCTTGCTATTTGCAAGAGGCTTTTTTTTAATGGATTAGAACAGACCCTTACAGGTGAATCACCTCGCCATATGCCGCCGCGGCAGCTTCCATAATGGCTTCCGACATCGTTGGGTGTGGGTGCACGGCCTTGATGATTTCCATGCCGGTGGTTTCCAACTTGCGGGCCACCACTACCTCGGCAATCATTTCGGTCACGTTCATGCCAATCATGTGGGCGCCGAGCCACTCGCCGTATTTCTTGTCGAAAATGACTTTCACGAAGCCGTCTTTGGCACCGGCGGCGCTGGCTTTGCCCGAGGCTGAGAAGGGGAATTTGCCCACCAGCACGTCGTAGCCTTTGGCTTTGGCTTCGGCTTCGGTGTAGCCCACACTGGCAATTTCGGGCGAGGCGTAGGTGCAGCCAGGGATATTCTGGTAGTTGAGCGGCTCGGGGTGGTGGCCGGCGATTTTCTCAACGCAGATGATGCCTTCGGCCGAGGCGACGTGGGCCAGCGCGGGGCCGGGCACAATGTCGCCGATGGCGTAGATGCCGGGCACGTTGGTCTGGTAGAAATCATCGACCAGCACACGGCCACGCTCTACCTTGATGCCCAGCTCTTCGATGCCGATGTTTTCGAGGTTGGTGGTCACGCCCACGGCGCTCAGCACCACGTCGCAGTCAATCTGCTGCTCGCCTTTGGCGGTTTTGATAGTCACTTTGCAGCCTTCGCCGCTGGTGTCCACTTTAGTTACTTCGGCGCTGGTGAGCACGTTCACGCCGATTTTGCGGAACGACTTCTCCATCTGGCGCGACACTTCCTCGTCCTCCACGGGCACGATGCGGGGCAGGAACTCCACCACCGTCACCTCCGAACCCATGGTGCGGTAGAAGTAGGCAAACTCGACACCGATGGCACCGGAACCTACCACCACGAGGCGCTTGGGCAGCTGCTCCATGCTCATGGCCTTGCGGTAGCCGATGATTTTTTTGTTGTCAACCGGCATCGTGGGCAGCTCGCGCGAGCGGGCGCCGGTGGCCAGAATGATGGATTTGGCTTCCACCGTTTCCTTGCTGCCGTCGGCCTTGGTTACCTCCACTTTGCCGGGGGCCACCACCTTGCCGGTGCCCATCACGGCTTCGATTTTATTTTTTTTGAACAGGAAGTTGATGCCCTTGCTCATGCCGTCGGCCACGCCCCGGCTGCGCGAAATCACCGCACCGAAGTCGTAGCCGATGCCTTCGGCCTTCAGGCCATAGTCGGCGGCGTGGTTGAGGTACTCAAACACCTGCGCCGACTTGAGCAGGGCTTTGGTGGGGATGCAGCCCCAGTTGAGGCAAATGCCACCCAGCGACTCGCGCTCGATAACGCCCACTTTCAAACCCAGTTGCGACGCCCGAATGGCGGCTACGTACCCGCCGGGGCCGCTGCCGACCACGACCAAATCAAATTGCAATGCCATAGAATGCTGCGAAAGAAAAAAGTAAACCGGGCCCGGCTGGGGGGCCCACCCATTACGAGCCGTAAAGATAGCCGCCGCGCCGCGTCGGGATTGTAGTTGCCGGTGGGTTATCTTGCCAACAAGATTTTGGCGCGGTCTGGGCCAGCAGCCAATTTTTGAATTTTCCCGTATAAGGCCCGGTTACGGCGCAGCTTGCCGTGGCTACACATTTCTGCATTCCATGAAACCACATTTTCGCGCTCCTATGGCGGCCCTCGGGTTGCTCGCTTTCCTCACCAACTGCGCCACTACTGTTACTGAAAAAGAGAAGCCGGGCAATACCAGCCAGCTCATGACCATGCCGCCCGTGTCTGATGCCCGCCGACCGGACTCGACCGGCGCGGCCATTTCAGCTCCCGATGCCCGCACCACTAGCGAGGCCAACGGCATTGCCGCCACGCCCGCCACCGCCGTGGCTTCGGATGCGGCCTCGGCTGCCGCGCTGGCCGCCGACCGGCCCGACCCGAACGCGCTATCGGCCACGGCGGCTTCGGCCGAGCGCGAGAAGGAGAAAAAAATGACGGTCCTCGACTACCGCAACATGCTGGCCAACGCTGATGCCATCCTGAAAGTAGAGCCCAAAAATTCGGCGGCTTACCTGCAGCGGGCCAAGGCCAAAAGCTACCTCAAGAACTACGCAGAGGCTCTGCCTGACTACGCCACGGCCATCAAGTACCAGCGCAACAACCCCGATGCGTACTACAACCGGGGCGTAAACCGCCTGATGATGAAGCAGTACAAAGCCGCTTCGACTGACTTTTCGGGAGCCATCAAGTACCGACCCGATGACAAGGAATCATACTTCGGCCGGGGCGTGGCCAAGATGCAGATGTACCAGTACAAGCCCGCCGTGGCCGATTTTACTAAAGCCATCCAGCTCGATTCGACCTACGCCGACGCTTGGGAATATCGCGGCATCAGCTATTCGTCATTTGATAAGCTCTCCGAAGCCCGCCGCGACCTCGAAAAGGCCGCTAAGTTGAACCCCGAAGCCGCCAAGAGCCTGCGCCGCTATGTGGGCAATGATGAGGGCAAAGCGCCCATCAAGCCGGCTCCTGCGGCGCGCACGGGTGGCGTGCACCCCAAGCCCGGCCAGCACTAGGCCGGAAAGCTTCAGCTGACGAATAAGAGAACGTCATGCTGAGCGGAGCCGAAGCATCTCTACCGCATTACTAAATTAAATTAGTTGCGCGGTAGAGATGCTTCGGCTCTGCTCAGCATGACGTTCTTGTTTTATCCCTTCCTCACCCCTACTTCCCGCCGAAAAACAGTTTGAAATAAAAACTGGGCTTGCGCAGCCGCTCGCGCAGGTCCAAATCCATGAACATCATGGACAGGGTTTCGGCCAGCGTGGGGTTGTTCACGGCACGGTTGGCCACGATGTTGAACAGGCTGGGGAAGTTGAGTAGCCGCTGCATCACGCGGCTCAGGCGCAGCTCCTGGCCGAGGCGGTTGTAGACGGCTTTGTCGTAGTTTTTGAGGAAATCGGAGCTGAAATCGGCTTTTTTCACCGCCTCCACGGCCCAGATGGCGGCGTGCCGGCCGCTCACCATGGCGTGCGAAATGCCTTCGCCGGAGAATGGGTCGATGAGCGAACCGGCATCGCCGAGCAGGAAATAACCCGCGCCGGACAGCGCCCGCCGCTTCGAGCCCAGCGGCAGGCCGAAGCCTTTGACCGGCCCCAGCCGCGTGGCCCCGGCGAAGCGCGGGGCCAGCGTGGGGTGCGTGGCCAGAATCTCATCGAGGCGCTGGCGCAGGTTGATTTTTTTGGCGGCTACGGTTTTGGAGAGCATGCCCACGCCCACGTTGGCCTGGCCGTTGGGGAGCGGGAACACCCAGAGGTAGCCGGGCAGGAAGTCCTTGATGAAGTGCAGCTCGATGAAGTTATCGGGGCTGAGGCCGCTCACGCCGTCATAGTAGGTGCGCAGGCCGGCGCAGTGGTGGTCGGGCTCCAGGGCGTGGCCAGCCACTTTGCGGGCAAATTCGGACTGCGCACCGTTGGCCACGAGCAGTAGGCGGCAGGTGGCGATTTCCTGGCCGGCTTTGTCGAATAATTGCCAGCCCTCGGGCGTGCGCTCGGTGCGGGCCACGTCCACGTTTTCGCGGAAGTCGATTTCAGGGCGCTGCCGCACTTCTTCCACCAGGAAATTATCGAAATCAATGCGCTTGGCGACGTGGCCGGCGGTGTGGTCGGTGGCCTTGTCGAACTGGGGCTTGAAGGGGATGGCGAGCTTGCGGCCGTTGGGCGCGATGAAGTCGATGCCCCAGCTGGGAATCTGGATGGGCGAGGCGGCCAGCTTGGCGTGCAGGCCGGGCTCGATGCGCTTCAACTCATTGATGACCTTGCCGCTGAGGGCGTCGCCGCAGGTTTTGTCGCGCGGGAACGCGGCGCGGTCCAGCAGCAGGCAAGGCTGGCCGGCGTTGGCGAGGTGCAGGGCGGCGGCGGCCCCGCCGGGGCCCGCGCCCAGAATGCAGATGTCGTAGGTTGTCATTCCGAAGGTGTCATTCCGAGCATGTTGCGCATCAAGCAAGGTCGAGGAATCTGAGATAATGTGGCACAAAGGACGCTACACAATTCAGATTCCTCACTTCGTTCGGAATGACGGGCGGCCTTACCTTCGCCCCATGACCAACACACTCACCGGAAAAGTGGCCCTCGTGACGGGCGCTTCCAAAGGAATTGGCCGCGCCATCGCGGCGCATTTTGCCCAGCTCGGCGCCGATGTCGCCTTCACGTATTTATCCTCAGTGGAGAAGGGCCAAGCCCTCGAAACCGAGCTTTCGGCCAACGGCACGAAAGTGAAAGGCTACCGCTCCGACGCCTCCGACTACGCCCAGGCCGAAAAGCTGATTGAGGACGTGGTGGCCGATTTTGGCAAGCTCGACATCCTCGTCAACAACGCCGGCATCACGCAGGACGGCCTGCTGATGCGCATGTCCGAGCAGCAGTGGGACAACGTACTCACCGTAAACCTAAAATCGGTGTTCAACCTCACCAAAGCGGCCACCAAGCCCATGATGCGCGCCAAAGCCGGCTCCATCATCAACATGACCAGCGTGGTGGGCATCAAGGGCAACGCCGGGCAGGCCAACTACGCCGCCAGCAAGGCCGGCATCATCGGCTTCACCAAATCGGTGGCGCTGGAGCTGGGCTCGCGCAACATCCGCTGCAACGCCGTGGCCCCCGGCTTCATCGAAACCGAAATGACCGATGCCCTCGACCCCAAGCAGGTGGACGAGTGGCGCAAGGCTATTCCGCTCAAGCGTGGCGGCCGGCCCGAGGATGTGGCGAAAGCCACCGCATTTCTGGCGTCGGATGATTCGGCCTACATCACCGGCCAGGTGCTGCAGGTGGATGGCGGGATGCTGACGTAGGAAATTCAGCCCATTTAAGACTGAAGGGGCACCGCAGCACTTTTGCACGGTGCTCCTTTTGGTTTCTGCACTTCACGGCCGCACCAGCTTGATTTGGGCGCGCTGGTTCCGGCCTTTCAGCAGCAGGTAGTACAAGCCAGAAGTGGTTAGCTCGTGTGAGAAATCAAGCAGCTGGGCTGCTTCTGTCAATTGGCCGCTCGCCAGCTTAGCCCCCAGCACCGATACCAGCGAGTAGGCTACCGGCCCCTGGAAATCATCGGGCAGCAGCACCCACAGCCGGCCGTCGCCGGTTGGGTTGGGGTAGGCCTGGGGCGTGGCGATGCCGGCGGAGCCGCTCAATCGGGCCGCGTCCGGGCTGCTGATGCTGGCTGACGGAGCCGACGACATGGAACTGCTAAAATCCGCGGCCAGGGCGGTTCGGGCCGCGCCGGCATTCTGCCGCCACACCTCCACTCCGGATAGGTTGGCGTAGCCGCCGGCGGTGCTCAGCACCAGCGTGCCCGTGCCGGTAACGGTGGCGGGGTACGGTCCCAGCCGGTCCCAATGCCCGGCGGGTCCGCTGTTGTAGTTGGCCAGCACTACCTGGCCCTGCACGCGCACATCGAAGATTTCCGGGCTGTTGTCTTCCCACACGTAGGCGTACACGGCGTAGGTGCCGGCCGGCACGTTGCGCAGCGTCGCATCAATGCTGGGGCCGTACACCGACGAGCGAATCATGCTGGCCCGCAGGGCATCGGTGGCCGGGTTCAGAGTGATATTCTGATTCGCAAACCGCGTCCCCGTCACGGTGAAGTTGGCCGCGCCGGTGGCGGCTTCCCAGTTCTGGCCGTCCAGCACCAAGGCGTTGCCGTTGATGTTCAGGGCGCGATAAAACGTCAGGCCAGTGCCGCTGGTGGCCGTGAAAGTAGCCGTAATGGCCTTGTTGGTGGTCATCGTCACGGTCAGCGGATTGGTGGTGCCCGTGGCATCGCCGCTCCAGCCGTTGAACTGGTAACCGGCGGCGGGCGTGGCCGTGAGCGTGACGCTGCTGCCACTGGCGTAACTGGTCTGATTGGGGTTTTTAACGACTGTGCCGCTGCCGGTGGTGGCCGTGGTCAAGGTGTAGGTAGTCGGGGCTACCGCCGTGAAAGTGGCGGTGATGCTTTTGTTGGCCGTCATCGTCACGGTCAGCGGATTGGTGCTGCCGCTGGCATCGCCGCTCCAGCCCGTGAACGTGTAGCCCGTGCCGGGCGTAGCCGTGAGCATCACGCTGCTGCCGCTGGCGTAAGTAGCGGTGTTCGGGTTCTTCGTCACCGTGCCCGTGCCTACCGTATTGGTGGTCAGTGTGTACGTCGTTGGGGCCACGGCGGTGAAGGTGGCGGTAATGGTCTTGTTGGCCGTCATGGCCACCGTGAGCGGGTTGGTGCTGCCGGTGGCGCTGCCACTCCAGCCCGTGAAGGTGAAGCCCGCCGCTGGGGTCGCCGTCAGGGTCACGTTGGTGCCGCTGGGGTAGCTGGTCTGGTCCGGATTTTTGGTCACCGTACCACTGCCAACGGTAGTAGCGGTGAGGGTATAGCTGGCCGGGGTGGCCTGGTTCGATACGCTGAAGCTGATGCTGAGCGGCGTGCCGGCCGTACCATTGCCATTGCCCGCCGTGTAAGGAGTGGCCGTGAGCGAATAGTTGCCGACTGCCGGCGTCCAGGAATTGTATTTGCCCGCGCCATTGTCCCCAAACAGCGCGTAAGGGGCCACCGATTCGGTCTGGTTTCGGGTTTGCGTTCCGCTGAGGGCGAAGACGACGCTGCCCACGGTAGCCGGGCTGGTTGTGGCCCGGATGTTCAGGTTGCGGGTGGGCAAGGTGGCCAGGTTGAGCGTCGCGCCCGCCGCAATCCCTTGAATATCCGTGTTGCTATCGGCATTAACCAAAATATAGCTCACCACGCTTTGGCCGGTAGCCGTGAAGGTGGCCGTAATGGCCTTATTGGCCGTCATCGTCACGGTCAGCGGATTAGTGGTGCCCGTCGCGTCGCCGCTCCACCCCGTGAAGGTGAAGCCAGCTGCCGGTGTGGCCGTCAGCGCAACGCTGCTGCCGCTGGCGTAGCTGGCCTGATTCGGATTTTTCGTTACCGCGCCGCTGCCGCTGGTGCTGGTCGTCAGCGTGTAGCTGGTCGGGGGCACGGCCGTGAAGGTAGCCGTGATGCTTTTATTGGCCGTCATCGTCACGGTCAAGGGATTAGTCGTGCCCGTGGCATCGCCGCTCCAGCCGCTGAAGGTGAAGCCCGCTGCTGGCGTGGCGGTCAGGCTCACCGTAGCGCCGCTGGCATACGTGGCCTGGTCCGGGCTTTTGGCCACCGTGCCGCTGCCCGTAGCCGTCACCGTCAGCGAATACGTGGCGGGACTGGTCGCGCCACTTACCTGGTTGTAGGCCACCTGCTGCAAGGCCACGGCATCGGCCGGCGCAATGCCCAGGTCGGCGGCAGCGGTTTCGCCGGTCCCCAGGGTGCGCGGGTCAACCCCCGTGATTTGATAAAGCAGCACGCAGGCACTGAGATACGAGCCCCATTTGCTGGCGTGGAAATAGTTGGACCATAGGTCGAGCTGCCCGGCCGTGGGGTTGTAGGGGTTGGGCATGGCCACGCCCGTTTGCATGGCCAGCTGCCAGGCATCGCCCACCGGAGCCACCGCTTCAAAATGCCCGTTCTGCGCAAAGGCCTGGGCATAACCATTGTGCAGGTCCGTACCCATGGCCGTGATGGGCTGGCCCGAATACGGCTGCCCGGCCGGATACGTGAGGTCGGCGCGCGCCCAGGTTTCGTAGAGGTAGACCTTAGCCGCCGCGTTTGCCGCATGCACCGCCTGTTCCAGCCGCGTGGAATAGGTGAAAAAGTCAGCTTGGTTGCCGCCTTTGTTCGCGGGCAAGGGCCCGGTGCTCAGCTCCTGCAAAACCACTTTGTCCCAGCCCGCCGGCCGCCCGATAACCGAGAGGGCGTTGGTGTAGTGGTAGGTCAGGTCCACCCCGTTGATGGCTTCAATGTGCACCTCATAGGCCAGGCCCGCCTCGTCGGTGAAGCGCTTGAAAATGCCCGGCACGCCGCCCCACGGCCCCGAGTCGTCGCTTTCGTGGCGGGGGGAGTTGGCGGGCAGTCCGTAGTTGTCGTCGAAAATGGCCGCCGCGTTATAGTTCAGCACCGGCGCGACGTAGCCGTGCGTGAAACTATTGCCCACAAATAGAATGCGGGTTTGGGACAGCGCCGGCCCGGCCGGGGCCAGCAGGGCCAGACCGGTACACAAGGTGGCAATCAGCCATTTCAAATCACGGAAGTGGGCATAACGCATCAGCATGGCACGTCGAGCAGGTTAATTTATAATTACATGTTTCTATGTTGTAAAAAACAGTACATGAGTAGCCCGCCCCTTGCCCCACACTTGTAGCTGCGGGTGAGTGGTCGAAACTGGTGGGCGGTAGAAGAAGGGCAAGCCGGCGGCCGGGACTTAGCGGGGCCTGTCCGCCGGTGGTGCATGGGTCGGGCTGGCAATGAGTGGGGAACACGCCTGCCATTTGCACGGGCTTATACGGCCTTACCCGCCTCGAAGTCGGCAATTAGACTGGCTCTGGCGTTGGCTTATGCTGGATTTCAGCATCCTCAACCCGACGGGCAAAATATGTAGCTTCACGAATAGTCATTGGCTTTCACTTGGTTACACTTATAGAATATCTAATTCTCAAAAAACAAATTATTTGATAATATTAATAATAATTTACTCAATCATTAACCCTATCAGTATTAATACTATCAGTCACGTATTCTTTCATTTTAAGAAAGACTCCGAAGCTCCTGTTAGAGTTGATTTTTCGGGTTGCCTGAACGATGCGGAGACGCATCATTGCGTCTCCGCATCGTTCAGGTATTTCCACTCGGCTTCATTCCTCCTCACTCACCACCGGCTCTCACCACATTCCACAAGCTCGCTGGGGGCGTAGTTTTGTTGGCAAGCCGGGTGCCCGGTGCCGAACGGCCCACAGTGCGCAGCCGTTGAAGCAGCGGACGGCTGCAACTTTAGCGGCGCGGGCCGACCTTTAGCGCTGATTCAATCCGATTTCCGTTTGCTGACCACTCAATATTCTTCCTGGTTTATCCTGCTCTGCCTGGCCGTGGGGGCCGGCTACGCAGCCCTGCAATACTCGGCCCAAGCGCCCTGGAGCAAGCAGCGCAACTACGCGCTGGCGGCGTTGCGCTTCGCGGTGGTGAGCTTTTTGTGCTACCTGCTGCTGGCCCCGGTCATCCGCACCACCACCACGCACACCGAAGCCCCCGCGCTGGTGCTGGCCGTCGATAACTCGCAGTCGGTGGAATTATTCACGCCCAAAAACGTGCTCAGCCAAGCCACCGACGGCCTCACGAAGCTGGCCGAAACGCTGCGCGGCAAGGGCTTCACCGTGGAAACCCGCACCCTGACGTCCACGCCCGCCCGCCCGGCCCGGCTCGATTCACTCCGCTTTTCCGCCGCCACCACCGACCTCGACCAGCTGCTCGCCGGCACCCGCGACGCCTACGAGGGCCGCAACCTGGCCGGCGTGGTGCTCCTCAGCGACGGCCTCGTGAACCGGGGCCGCAGCCCCGCCTCCGCCGAATTCAACTTCCCGATTTACACCGTGGCCCTGGGCGACACCATCCCCAAGCGCGACCTGCGCCTGACCGGCCTCACCTACAACCGCGTGGCCTTCAGCGGCAATAAATTCCCCATTGAGGCCGAAATAGGCTTCGAAGGCTACGCGGGCGGCGCGGCCACCGTGGAACTGCGCGAGGGAAACAAGGTGCTCGACAGCCGCCGCGTGGCCCTGCCCACCGGCCGGCGGCGGGTGCGCGCCACGTTCCAGCTCACCGCGCCCGCGCCGGGCAAGCGCCGCTACGAAGTCCGCATCGTGCCCCAGGCCGGCGAGTTTACGGCGCTGAACAATGCCCGCACGGCCTTCATCGAAATTGTGAAGGGCAAGCTGCGCGTGCTGTTGGCCGGGGCCGCCCCGCACCCGGATTTGAAAGCCCTGCGCGCCGCCATTCTCGCCAACGACAACTTCGACCTCACCCTGGCCCTGCCCGGCGTAAATCCGCTCAAAGCCAACGCCGATTTCGACGTGGCCATCCTGCACCAGCTGCCGGCGCAGGGCGGGTTGGGCAATGAGATTCTGGCCCAGGTGAAGGCCCGCAAAACACCCGCGCTCTACATCATCGGGGCCCAGTCCGATTTGGGGGCGTATAATCAGCTCGGCGCGGGCCTCACCATCCAGCCGCGCGGGGCGCAGACGGACGAGGTGACGCCGCTGCCCAACCCCGGCTTCGCCCGCTTTGCGACGGACGAGGAATCGGCTCGCCGCTTTGCGCAGTACCCGCCCGCGCCGGTGCCGTTTGGCGAGCTGCGGCTGGGCCCGGGGGCCGAGGCCGCGCTCTGGCAGCGCGTGGGCCGCGTGGCGACGCAGAAGCCGTTGCTGGTTTTTGGCGGCCCCACCGACCACCGTCAGGCCACCCTGCTCACTGATGGCAGCTGGCAATGGCGCCTGAGCGAAGCCGTGGCCCACGACGACAAGCCCGAAGCCTACGACCGCCTCATCATCCGCACGCTCCAGCTCCTCACCCAAAACGCCAACAAAAAGCGCCTCGACGTGTACCCCACGCAGGACGTGTTCGGCACCCAAGACGACGTGACCCTCGGGGCCGAAACCTACAACGCCGTCTTCGAACGCCTCTACAACCAGCAAATCGACCTCGTTTTAACCGACGAAAAAAAGCAAACCCGCCGCTTCTCCTTCGCCAACCCGGAGGATGGCTCACCCCTGCACCTGGGGCCGCTGCCGGCGGGCCTCTACCGCATTCAGGCGCGGGCCACGCTGGGCGGCCAGCCCCAGCAGGACGCGGGCGAGTTGCTGGTGCAATCCCAGCCCCTCGAAGCCCTGGAATCGAAGGCCGACCACAACCTGCTGGCCCAGCTCGCCCGCCGCAGCGGCGCGCGGCTGTACTACCCGGCCCAACTGGATAAGCTGGCCCAGGACATCATCAAAGCCAACTACAAGCCCGTGATTACGGCCGAGGAAGACCTGAAGGACTTAATCAACCTGAAGTGGATTTTCTTCGTGATTCTGGCCTTTTTGACGGTGGAGTGGGCCGTGCGGAAGTATTCGGGCAGCGTGTAGCATCGGGGAGCTACGAGCCTTCGCATCTCCACACCGTTCTTTTGGCATCTGCGTAAAGTAGAAACGCCCTCACTGCGTCCTCCCTCCTACTTTACCTCATCAATATGAAACTACGAGTCATCCTGACCGGGGCCACCGGCATGGTGGGCGAGGGCGTTCTGCTCGAATGCCTGGAGAACCCTACTGTGGAGCACGTGCTGGTGCTCACGCGCAAGCCCACCGGCCGCAGCCACGCCAAAATGCGCGAGCTGCTGGTGCCCGACCTGGCCAACCTGAGTGCCGCGGAAAGCCAGCTCACGGGCTACAACGCCTGCTTTTTCTGTGCGGGCGTGTCGTCGGTGGGTATTTCGAAGGAAGAATACGAGCGCATCACCCACGACATGACGCTGGCCGTGGCCGAAACACTGGTGCGCCTCAACCCCGAAATGACGTTCATCTACGTATCCGGCGCGGGCACCGACGGCACCGAAAAAAGCAGCCAGCACTGGGCCCGCGTGAAGGGCCGCACCGAAAACGAGTTGCTGGCCCTGCCCTTCCAGGCGGCCTACATGTTCCGGCCGGGCTTTATGAAGATTACGCCCGGCCAGCGCAACGTGCTGAAATGGTACGGGGCTATTGCCTGGCTCTACCCGGTGGCCCGCAAACTGGCCCCGAACTTCGTGAGCACCATGCAGGAGGTGGGCCGGGCCATGATTAACGCCGCCGATTTCGGCTACACCAAACCCGTGCTCGAAGTGCGCGACATCGTGGCCCTGGCCCACAGCCAAGCCGCCCCGCGCCCCTAATGTAGAATGCGGAAACTCCTAAAAACCTCCCTAATGGCATCGAGCGGTATGATTGGCGTGGTGTTGCTGGCCGCCATCAGCTTCATCGGCCTCAGCCCGCAGCTGGGCGGCAAGCCCACCAAAGCCGAGCGGCAGACCTACGCGAAGTCGGGCCACTACAACGAGAAGGAGGAAGAATTCGTGAACCTGATTCCGACCCGGGAGCTCACGGCCGGCAGCATGCCGGCCGTGATGTGGAAATTCCTGTTCCGCAAATCGCCGCAGGCCGCGCCCCCCGGCCCGCTCCCCACGCAGCCGCTCGATTCGCTCGCCATCACCCAAAAAACGCCCGAGATGGTGCGCGTGACGTGGTTCGGCCACTCGGCCAGCTTGGTCGAAATCGCGGGCCAGAACATCCTGCTCGACCCCATGCTGAGCATCAAGATGGGCCCCGTGAGCTGGGCCGCCCCCAAACGCTACAACCGCAGCTTGGCCATCGCGCCCGAAAAGCTGCCGCCCATCGCCGCCGTCCTCATTTCGCACGACCACTACGACCACCTCGATTACGAAACCATCCGGAAAATCAAGGACAAAGTGGGTCATTTCTACGTGCCGCTGGGCATCGGCCCGCATCTGCGCCGTTGGGGCGTGCCGGCCGCGCGCATCACCGAAATGAGCTGGGGCGACAGCGCCAAAATCCCCGGCCTCACGCTGCGCTGCACGCCCAGCCGGCACTTTTCGGGGCGCGGCCTGGGCAACCGCAACTCCACGCTCTGGTGCTCCTGGGTGATGCAGGCCACCGCCAAGCGGGTTTTCTACACCGGCGATGGCGGCTACGGGCCGCACTTCGCCGCCATCGGCCGGCAATACGGGCCGTTTGATTTGGCGTTGGTCGAATGCGGGCAGTACAACGAGAGCTGGGCCGAAATCCACATGAAGCCCGAGCAAAGCGTGCAGGCCGCCCGTGATGTGCGCGCCGCCGTGATGCTGCCCGTGCACTGGGGCGCCTTCACCGAATCGCTCCACGCCTGGAACGAGCCCGTGACCCGCGCCACCGCCGAGGCCGCCCGCCTGGGGCAGGTTATAACCACGCCCCACCTGGGCGAGCCCGTAACTTTGGGGGCTGCATTACCGCAGACGCGGTGGTGGGAGTAGCGCGGACTTTTAGTCCGCGACTGCACCGTCCCTCTCAGTTGCTCATATCCCCGCACTGGTCCTATTCGCGGACTAAAAGTCCGCGCTACTATGCGCTACATCCTCCTCAACAAGCCCTACGAAGTCCTCACCCAGTTCACCGACGAGCACGGCCGCGCCACGCTCAAGGATTTCGTGCCCGTGCCCGACGTATACCCCGTCGGCCGCCTCGATTTCGACAGCGAAGGCCTGCTCCTGCTCACCGACGATAAGCAGCTCCAGCACCGCCTGAGCGACCCCAAATTCAAAGTCCCGAAAACCTACTGGGCACAAGTGGAAGGCACTGTTTCTGAAGCAGCGTTGCAGCAGCTGCGGCGCGGCGTGCAGATAAAAGAAGGCCTCACCGCCCCCGGCGAAGCCACCGCATTGCCTGAGCCTGCCCACCTCTGGCCGCGCAACCCTCCTATCCGCTACCGCACCAGCATCCCCACCAGCTGGCTGGAAATCCAGATTTCGCAGGGTATGAACCGCCAGGTGCGCAAGATGTGCGCCGCCGTGGGCTTGCCGTGTTTGCGGCTGGTACGGGCGGCCATCGGGCCGTTGGGGCTGGGCGAGTTGCAGCCCGGCGAGTGGCGCGATTTGACAGCAGCCGAAGTGGCGGAGTTGCGCCAGACCGCCGGAGTAATGCGCCGTTTCTAGCTGAAGCGCAAGTTTCCAAAGCCCGGCACGACTTACCCCGGCGTGGGCTACGAACAGTAATGGAAGCGCTACGCCACCGATTGGGAGTAGCAGACGTGGGCATTTTTAAGCCGCTGATGCTTATTTCTCTCGCACAAAGTACCAATCCGTATGGCCGTAAACCTTTTTCGGTCCATAGTAAGAAAGGCTGGCATAAATCAGCGTATCCTTCGTCAACTTCATTACCGAGTCAGTCGGAATCATTTTATCAAGATACCCTCCAGGTACTTTCGCCCCATTGTATTCGGAAACTTCGAAAGCTAATCGAGTTGAATCCTGATTGAATTTCCAACGCCCCTTTATTTGCATTTGACCATAAAGGATTTCTTCGTAGTTACCACTCCGGCCTAGAGTCATCACTTTCTCTGAAGCACTTACAGCTTGATATTTTTTGCCAAATGACTTTATACCTACTTGCTTCCACTTATGGCAAGCAAGATGCATTCGGCTATCCTGGTTGAAGACGCCGAACAGTGAAGCGAAGAGTAGAAGACAGAAGAATTTTATCACTTCAGCTACTAATTAGTGTCTTGAGTTATACAGTTCCTCGCAAGTATAACTGGTTTTGCAGGACTGAGTGAGCATTTCAAAATGCCGTTTCCGCCCTCATGTCAGGAAATCCCCCGCCGCCCGAAACAAATCAAGCCACCGCGTCGCATAACCCCGGCCCTAGCCGCCATTCGGTGACAATCTGTCACCAAAACGACGCTGGTACGTTGCTTGTAATCCCTCGGTAGCGGCGGCAACGCGGCTTTCAACCTGACAACTTCCACTCTTCTTAACCCAACACACCCCCTATCATGGGCAAAATAATCGGCATTGACCTCGGCACCACCAACTCGTGCGTGTCCGTAATGGAAGGCAACGAACCCGTTGTAATTCCCAACAGCGAAGGCCGCCGCACCACCCCCAGCATCGTCGCGTTCCTCGACGGGGGCAAGGGCGAGCGCAAAGTGGGCGACCCGGCCAAGCGCCAGGCCGTGACGAACCCCCAGAACACGATTTCCAGCATCAAGCGCTTCATGGGCCGCCACTTCAACGAAGTGACCGCCGAGCAGAAGCACGTTTCCTACCAAGTAGTGGCCGGTGCCAACAACACCGTAGCCGTGAAAATCGGCGACCGCAACTACACGCCGCAGGAAATCTCGGCCATGGTGCTCCAGAAAATGAAGCAAACCGCTGAGGATTACCTCGGCCAGCCCGTAACCGAAGCCGTTATCACGGTGCCCGCTTACTTCAACGACGCCCAGCGCCAGGCCACCAAAGAAGCAGGTGCCATCGCCGGCCTCGACGTGAAGCGCATCATCAACGAGCCCACCGCCGCCGCCCTGGCTTACGGCCTCGATAAGAAGCACAAAGACCAGAAAATCGCCGTGTACGACCTCGGCGGTGGTACGTTCGATATCTCCATCCTGGAGCTTGGCGATGGCGTGTTTGAAGTACTGAGCACCAACGGTGACACCCACCTCGGTGGCGACGACTTCGACCAGGTTATCATCAACTTCCTCGCCGACCAGTTCAGCAGCGAAAACGAAGGCCTCGACCTCCGCAAGGACCCCATGGCCCTCCAGCGCCTGAAAGAAGCCGCTGAAAAAGCCAAAGTGGAGCTTTCCAGCTCGACCGAGACCGAAATCAACCTGCCCTACATTACCGCCACGGCCTCGGGCCCCAAGCACCTTGTGGTGAAACTGAGCCGCGCCAAATTCGAGCAACTCGCCGATGACCTCGTGCGCCGCTCGATGGAGCCCGTGAAAAAGGCCCTGCAAGACGCTGGCCTGTCGACCTCCGACATCAACGAGGTTATCCTCGTGGGTGGCTCGACCCGCATTCCCCGCATCCAGGAGGAAGTGGAGAAATTCTTCGGCAAGAAGCCTTCGAAAGGCGTGAACCCCGACGAAGTGGTAGCCATCGGCGCTGCCATCCAGGGCGGTGTACTCACCGGCGAAGTGAAGGACGTGCTGCTGCTCGACGTGACCCCGCTTTCGCTGGGCATCGAGACGATGGGCGGCGTGATGACCAAGCTCATCGAGTCGAACACGACCATCCCGACCAAGAAATCGGAAACTTTCTCGACGGCTTCGGACAACCAGCCTTCGGTAGAAATCCACGTGCTGCAAGGCGAGCGTCCGCTGGCCAGCCAGAACCGCACCATTGGCAAGTTCCACCTCGACAGCATCCCGCCCGCACCCCGTGGCGTGCCGCAAATTGAGGTAATCTTCGACATCGACGCCAACGGCATCCTGAACGTAACCGCCAAGGACAAAGGCACCGGCAAAGAGCAGAAAATCCGCATCGAAGCCAGCTCGGGCCTCTCCGAAGCCGACATCAAGCGCATGCGCGACGAAGCCGCCGCCAACGCCGAATCGGACAAAGCCGAAACCGAGCGCATCACGAAAGTGAACGCCGCCGACTCGATGATTTTCCAGACCGAGAAGCAGCTGAAAGAATACGGTGAGAAGCTGAGCGGTGGCAACAAAACGGCCATCGAAGGCGCGCTGGCCGACCTCAAATCGGCGCATGAAGCCAAAGACCTCGCCCGTATTGACACTGCTATGGAGGCAATGAATGCCGCCTGGCAGGCTGCTTCGCAGGAGATGTACGCCGCTGGCGGTGCCGAAGGTGGCCAGCCCGGTGGTGGTTTCCCCGGCGGCGACGGCCAGGGCGGCGATGGCCAAGGCCAGGGCCAGCCGGCCGGCGACCACGTCACCGATGTGGACTACGAAGAAGTAGATGGCAATAAATAAGGACCACGGATTCGCTCGGATTTTTCGGATTCCACGAATTTTGTGACTGAGTAAAAAGGCCGGAGGCGTGAGCTTCCGGCCTTTTTACGTTATTTGTTGCCCACATCCAGCACCTGCAATTCCTTTTCTATGCTTGACTTTCTACCCTTCCAGTCGTTTCCATCGGCCGAGGCGGCACAGCCGCTGCTGACGATGCTGCGGCAGCGCGCGATTCCCTTCGAAACCGCCACCGATACCGGCGAACCCGTTTTCAATCCGGCCTTCACCTTCAATAACACCTACGCCACCTTCGTGGTAAAGCTGCACGGGGCAGATTTTGAGTGGGTGCGCCGCTTGCAGGAAGATGCCAACCGCGAAGCCCTGGCCACGCTCAGCCCCGACCATTATCTGTTCAGCTTTTCCGATGCCGAGCTGTTTGAGCTACTGGCCAAGCCCGAAGAGTGGAGTCCGCTAGACGTGAGCCTGGCCGGGCAGCTGCTGCGGCAACGGGGCCGCGATGTATCGGCCGATACCATTCGGCTGCTGCGCGAACACCGCGTGGTGGAACAGAACAAGCCGGAACGGAACAATACCGGCCGCATTCGCCTGGGGTATTTGTTTGCGCTGCTCGGCGGTTTCGGGGCCATTTTCATGGGTTGGGAGCTGTACTCGCACAAGAAAACCCTGAACGATGGCCGCCAAATCCCCGGCTATTCGGCCCGCGACCGGGTGCACGGCCTGCGCATTATGACGCTCGGCGCGGCCAGCCTCATCCTCTGGCTTGCGTGGCGCGTGGCGGTGATGCCGCAATAGCCGGGCTTACCTTTGCAGCCATCGGCCCCGCTTTCGCGTAAGCACGCCCACGGACGCGCTTAGGGCCGGTCCCCTTCTGTTTCGACTTATTGCTCCTCTTTTTATGAACGTTTCTTCCCTTCTGTTTCCCGCCCGCGCCCTGGCTTTGGGCACTTTGCTGATTGCCGCCGCTTCGTGCAGCGTGAGCGAACAAGTAAAAGACAAACCCACCGGCAAGAACGCATCAGCTGAAGCCCTGGAAAACGAGGCGTACAGCCTAATGCAGTACCGCCTCAATTTCATCGACGAAGCCACGCTCGGCGGCCAGGACATCCTGTTCGTGCGCCAGGCCTCCGACATCGCCTCGCCCCAGCAAGCCCAGCTCCAGACCGCGCTGCAAAAAGGCAACCTGCCCCTGCACCTCAAAATGCGCGTGTACGCCCGCAACCCCAGCGCCACCACCAGCATCCAGCTCAAGCAGCTCGATTACAAGCTGCTGCTCGACGGTAAGGAGCTGACCGCCGGCACCACCGGCGCGGGCACCACGCTGGAATCCAGCGCCATCGAAACCCTGCCCGTCACCGTTGACCTCAACGTGAAGCCCGCGCAGCTGGCGGGCAGCACCCCGGCCGCCTTCGCCGCCGGCCTCACCGATTTCACCGCCGCCAATCGCCGCCTCACCATGCAAATCCGCCCCATGTACGTGGGTGCCAACGGCCGCCAGGTGCCGCCTACTGATTTTGAAACCGTAGAATTAGTAACGAAGAAAAAAGCGACGGCAGCTAAGTAAGAAGCCCTCGGGCTCAATAGGTTCATCAGCCCAGCACGTCATGCTGAGCGCAGCCGAAGCATCTCTACCGCAGTAGTAATCCTGATAATTGGATTGCGTTGTGCGGTAGAGATGCCTCGACTGCGCTCAGCATGACGTTCTGGTTTTAGCCAATTTCAATCCTACTCATTCCCAGCCGCCACATCCTCCACCCCCTCCTCAATCTTCTCCTCGGCCTCTTGGTGGTCATCCGAATCAGCAGCTTCGAGGAGATTTTCCTGTTCCTGCCAGCCCTGGGGCTCGTAGCTGAGGCGGATGTAGATGGGGTAATGGTCGGAGCCGATGTGGGTGAGGCGGCGCAGGTCCTGCAAGCGGAAATGGGCCGAGTGAAACACGTGGTCCAGCGGCCAGCGCAGCAGCTTGTAGTCGGCGTGGAAGGTGGGCAGCAGGCCGCGCCCGATGCGCGGGTCGAGCAGCCGCGAGAGCCGCCGGAACAGCTCAGACGTGTGCGACCACGCCACGTCGTTGAGGTCGCCGGCCACGATGGTCGGCCCGGTATGGTGCTGAATCACCTTGCCCACCACCAGCAGCTCCGCATCGCGGCGGGCGCTGTTTTTCGATTCCTGCGGAGCCGGCGGCTTGGGATGCAGAAAGTGCATGTTGACGGTGACCCCGCTGGGCAGCCGCACGCAGCCGTGAAACGACGGAATATCGGGGTCGAGAATGTAGCGAATCTGCGGCTCCACCAGCGGCAGGCGCGAGAACACCAGCATGCCATAGGTGTTGGGCAGCGGGGCGTGGCAGGTGTAGGGGTAGTCTTTTTCGATGCGCTGGAGCTGGCTCAGCCACCAGTCGTCGGTTTCCACGGCCAGCACCACATCGGGCCGCAGGTGCGAGATGTGGCCCAGCAGCCGCGAGGCATCCCGGTTATACATCAGCACGTTGGCCACGATGATGCTCAGGTGGTGGGCATCGTCATCGGCTGGCCGGCTGGCATCCGACACCTGCTTGCGGTGCAGCGGCGTGTAGGGCCAGATGCGGCTGAACTGGTACACCACCGCCACCGCCAGGCTCGCCACAAACAAGCTATTGCCGAAGCTGCGCGGCGTGGGCAAGGCCAGCGCCGCCCCTAGGCTCAGCAGCAGCGCCGCCACGATTTGCAGGCGCGGAAAGTCGCAGATGCGAATCCACCACGCGGTTTGGCGGAACACGGGCAGCAGCGTCACGAGCAGGCCCGCGCCCCCGATTATCCATACCGCCCAATGGCCGGTGGTCAGCATTGCAGAAAGAAGAGTGGGCATCAAAAGGGAAGCGGGTGGGATTTGTTAAAAGGGCAATTGAACCCAAAAGAACGTCATGCCGAGCGTAGCGAAGCATCTCGCTTGGGGTAGTAATTCAATCGTTGAAAGGGATTAGTGGCGGCGAGCGAGATGCTGCGCGGCGCTCTGCATGACGTTCTCTATTAGCAGTGCCGCCCCCTACACATCATCCTGAAAACCGCCCTTGCGCAGCTCCTCAATCGTGCGCATCACCCGGTCTTTGAGGGCGGTGCGGTATTTTTCCAGCGCATCGGCCAGCCGCGCGTTGCCGATGGCCAGCATTTGAATGGCCAGCACGGCCGCATTGGCGGCGCTGTCGATGCCCACCGTGGCCACCGGCACCCCGGCCGGCATCTGAATCATGCTCAGCACCGAATCGAGCCCCTGAATGGACGTGGTGCTATTAATGGGCACCCCAATCACCGGCAAAATGGTGAACGCGGCCACCATGCCCGGCAGGTGCGCCGCCCCGCCCCCGCCCGCAATCAGTACGCGCAGGCCGCGCTTGCGGGCACTTTCGGCATACTCTACCATGCGGTGCGGCGTGCGGTGCGGCGACACCAGCGTGATTTCATACGGCACCCCGAACTGGCGGCACACCTCGGCGGCGGCCGTCATAATTTTCAAATCCGACCGCGACCCCATGATAATGCCCACCAGGGGCGTTTCGGTGGTCGGGCGGTCGTCGGAACCGCTCGAAGCAGCGGCAGCAGTAGTATCGGGAATCATTCGGCGGAGAAAACAAAAGAGCGTAAAACCGGCCACTGCCGGCACCGGACGACACACAGGCCGCCGTTGAGGCGGCAAAATAGGGCTTTTCTGTCCGGCCCGCCCCTTCTCCTACCTTTGTTGCCTATGGAAATTCTGCTCGCCACCTTCACCACCCTCTTTTCCATCGTCAATCCGTTCGGGGCGATGCCGGTTTTCCTCACCCTCACCGCCGACGACCGCGCCTCCGAACGCGCCCGCACGGCCCTGCGGGCCTGCATTTACATGGTGGCCGTGCTCACGGTAGCGTTTTTTGGCGGGCAGTACATCCTGAATTTTTTCGGCATCAATATCCAGCATCTGCGCATCGCGGGCGGCATTCTGCTCATCCGCTCGGCGTTCGATTTGCTCACCCCCGGCGGCAACCGCGACCGGGTGGGCCCCGAAGCCCTCGAAGAAAGCAAGCAGAAGGACGACATCAGCTTCACCCCGCTGGCCATGCCCATGCTCTCCGGCCCGGGCTCGATGGCCATCTGCATCGGCCTCATCCGCCCCACCTACGTCGACAAGGCCATGACCGTGGCCGGCTTTGTGCTGGTAGCATTCGCCGCCTTCATTGTCCTGATTTTTTCGCTGCGCCTCACCCGCGTGCTCGGCAAGCCCGGCATGGCGGCCATGTCGCGCATCATGGGCTTCATCACGCTGGCCATCGGGGTCAATTTCCTGGCCTCGGCCATTGGGGTGCTGTTCCCCGGCCTCACGCGGTAGCGCAAAGGGTTCGGCAGGCCATTCACAACTGGTGAGGGGCATGTCGAACCCTTCGGCATGCCGCTCACAACTAGTGAGGGGCATACCGAATCCTTCGGCATGCCGCTCACAACTAGTGAGGGGCATACCGAACCCTTCGACATGCCGTTCACAACTGGTGAGCGGCATATCTAACCCTTTGGCATGCCGCTCACAACTGGTGAATGGCATGCCGAAGGGTTAGATATGCCGCTCACAACTAGTGAGGGGCATATCTAACCCTTTCCCATGCCATTCACGAGTGGTGAGTGGCTGGGGAAAGGTGGTTCGCTGAATTTGCGGCCCACGGCACCTATCGCCGCGTCCCCAGCCCGTACCTTTGCGCTTCCTTATGCTGAAAAACGACCTTTTCCTGCGTGCCGCCCGGGGCGAAGCCACCGAGCGCACCCCCGTCTGGCTCATGCGCCAGGCCGGCCGCATCCTGCCCGAATACCGCGCCCTGCGCGCCCGCCTCTCCGGCTTCAAAGAGCTGGTCGAAACCCCCGAGCTGGCCGCCGAAGTCACCATCCAGCCCATCGACGCGCTGGATGTGGACGCCGCCATCATCTTCTCCGACATCCTCGTGGTGCCCGATGCCATGGGCCTGCCCTACGAAATGGTGGAAGCCCGCGGCCCCTTGTTCCCCACCACCATCAAGACGGCGGCGGACATCGACAAGCTCCGCATCCCCGACCCCGAAGAAGGCCTCGGCTACGTGCTCGAAGCCCTGCGCATCACTAAAAAAGCCCTCAACGGCCGCGTGCCGCTCATCGGTTTCGCCGGCGCGCCCTTCACCATCCTGGCCTACATGATTGAAGGCCACGGCTCCAAAACCTTCAGCAAAGCCCGCGGCTTCCTCTACAAAGAGCCCGTTCTGGCCCACCGCCTGCTCGCCAAAATCACCGCCACCACCATCGCCTACCTGCAAGCCCAGGTGGCGGCCGGCGCGCAGGTCGTGCAGGTGTTCGATTCGTGGGCCGGCATCCTCACCCCCGCGCACTACACCGAGTTCTCGGCCCGCTACATCGCCGAAATCTGCGAAGCCCTGGCCCCCCTCGTGCCCGTCACCGTCTTCGCCAAAGGGGCTTGGTGGGCCGTGCCCGAGTTCGCCGCCATGCCCTGCCGCACGATAGGCCTCGACTGGAACCAGACCCCCAGCCAGGTCCGCCTCGAAGCCGGCAACAAAACCCTGCAAGGCAACCTCGACCCCTGCGCCCTCTACGGCACCCCCGAGCAGGTGAAAGCCGCTACCGAAGCCATGCTCCGTCAGTTCGCCGGCGGCCCCCACATCGCCAACCTCGGCCACGGCGTGTATCCCGATACTAATCCCGACAACGTGCGGGTATTCGTGGAAACGGTGAAGGCCTGGCGGGGATAGATTATCTATGTAGGATGCGGGGCTTGCCCCGCCCGCCGTTGAACGGAATTGTTGAAACGGTGCGAACGCACGGGCGGGGGCAAGCCCCGCACCCTACTTCAAACAACTCGATTTATGGACGTAAAAGACAGCAACGGCACCCTGCTCGCCGAAGGCGACTCGGTCACCCTCATCAAAGACCTCAAAGTGAAGGGCTCCTCGCTCACGCTCAAGCGCGGCACGGTGGTCAAAAACATCCGCCTCACCAACAGCGCCGCCGAAATCGAAGGCCGCGCCGGCGGCAGCACCATGGTGCTGAAAACCGAGTTTCTGAAAAAGGCTTAGCTTGCCATTGCCCTCATTTCAACAGTCACTGATAATGTGCGGCAATTGCTTTAAAGAAGAATTTTTCTCCTTCCCCAGCTATTGGGCTTTTGAAGAATTTGATTTGCAGCTAACTCAGGGATTACAACTTGCAAAAGGCTTGCGCTATGTAAAGCAGACCCAAATTGATAGGCTTCACGCGTTTTCAACCTACAAGTGTGAAAACTGTGGAACTACATGGCAGCTTTCAGAGCCTGATAATGCTTGGCGCGGATTCTTCTTGACAGAACCTAACGCAAAAGCATATCTGAATAAAATCGGTCGTAACGATAGAGCCCGTTCTTTCGGGTGCTTGGCGATTATAGTAATTCTTTCTGCCCTGGCGTTAATTTGGCGATTGAGTAGATAACTGTGCGGAGTTTCACTCCAGGCCATTATCTACCGCAGTCCCGCCTCCCCCGCTTCTTCCAGCAGCCGCTGTTTCTCTACGGGCACCACGCCTACCTGCTCGCACACCAGCCCGCCGCCCAAGTTGGCCAGCGCCGCCGTGAAGGCCGCCGGCTGGCCCAGCGCCACGCACAGCGCCGCAATGCTGATAACGGTATCGCCCGCGCCCGACACGTCGGAAATGGTGCGCAGGTGGGCCGGCAGGTAGGTCTTTTCGGCTTCCTGCTGGGCAAATACGCCGTATTCGGAAAGCGTGACCAGCACGATTTCGGGCGTCAGCACCTCCCGCAGCCGAGCCACGGCGGCCTCGAAACCGGCGCGGTCGGTATTAGGCTCGCCGAATTCCAGCTTCAGACCCTCGCGCAGCTCTTTCAGGTTGGGTTTGAAGAGGGTGCAGTGGCGGTAGGCCAGGAAATTCTTCTTCTTAGGGTCCACCACCGTGGGGATGCCGCGCTGCCGGGCGCGGGCAATGCACTCGATAATGATGCTTTCGCTGAGCACGCCTTTGTCATAGTCCTCAAAGATGACCACGTCGGCGCGGGCCAGCAGGTCGTCGTAGGCGGCCAGGAGCTGGGCGGCTTCCTCGGCGTTGAGGTCGGTTTCAATTTCGGAGTCGATGCGCAGCAGTTGCTGGCCGTGGGCCAGGATGCGCTGCTTCACCGTGGTGGGCCGGGCCGCGCTACGGATGAGCCCGTCGGCCGGCAGGTCGTGGGCGTGGAGCAGGTCCAGCAGCTGGTCGCCGCCCGCGTCATTCCCAATCACCGCGCAAAGCAGCGGCGTGGCCCCGAGGGCCTGCACGTTCAGGGCCACGTTGGCGGCCCCGCCGAGACGGTTTTCGGTGCGGGCTACGTGCACCACGGGCACGGGGGCCTCGGGCGAGAGGCGCGTGGCGCGGCCCCACACGTAGGCATCCACCATCACGTCGCCGATGATGAGGACGCGGAGGTTGTTAAAGTTGTCGAAAAGGTCGGTGAGGGAAGTTTCGCGCAAGGTTTCGCTGAATTTGCGACGCCCGAAAGAACGTCATGCAGAGCGCAGCGAAGCATCTCGCGTGCTTTAACTAACTCAATCGATTGGATTTACTTGAGCACGCGAGATGCTTCGCTGCGCTCTGCATGACGTTTATAATTAACCCAGCTTTGCCAGGCTGGCTTTGATACGGCGGAAGGCTTCCACCAGCTTGTCATCGGCGGCGGCGGTGCTAAAACGCATGCACTCCGGTGCCCCAAAAGCGTCACCCGACACGGCCGAAACGTGCGCGTCATTCAGCAGGTACAGCGCCAAATCCATAGATGTGGCGATGGTGCTGCCATCCGGCGCGAGGCGGTTGAAATAAGCCGAGACTTCGGGGAAGATGTAGAACGCGCCGCTGGGCGTGGGCGTGTTGAAACCGGGGATGTCCTTCACGATGTCGAGCACCAAATCGCGGCGGCGGCGGTAGGCGGCCACCATCTCATCGGCCGAAGACCGGCCGCCGCGCAGGGCGGCCAGCCCAGCCCGCTGGGCAATGGAGCAGGTGCCGGAGGTAATCTGGCTCTGCATCTTCTCGCAGGCGGCGGCAATGTCCTGCCGGGCGGCGAGGTAGCCCAGCCGCCAGCCCGTCATGGCGTAGCCTTTCGAGAAGCCGTTGACGGTGATAACCCGGTCTTTGATGGCCTCGAAATGGGCCAGGCTGGCGTGCTCGCCCACGAAGTTGATGTACTCGTAAATCTCATCGGCCAAGGCGTAGACCTGCGGGTGGCGGGCCAGCACTTCGGCGATTTCGCCCAGTTCCTCGCGGCTGAAAACTGCGCCCGTGGGGTTGCAGGGCGAGGAATACATGATGAGCTTGGTGCGCGGGGTGATGGCGGCTTCGAGCTGCGCGGCGGTCACCTTGTACTCGTTTTCGAGGGTACCCACCAGCGTCACGGGCACACCTTCGGCCAGCTTCACCATCTCCTCGTAGCTCACCCAGTAGGGCGCGAATACGATGACTTCCTCGCCCGGATTGACCAGGCTAAGCACGGCGTTGGCCAGCGCCTGCTTGGCCCCGGTGCTCACCACAATCTGGTTGGGCTGGAAATCGAGCTGGTTGTCGCGCTTGAATTTATCGCAGATGGCCTGCCGCAACTCCGGGATACCGGGCACGGGCGTGTAGAAGGTGTAGCCGTCGTCGAGGGCCTGCTTGGCGGCGTCCTTGATGTACTGCGGGGTCTGGAAATCGGGCTCGCCGAAGCTCAGGTTGATGATGTCGATGCCTTTGGCCATCAGCTCGCGGGCTTTTTTGACCATGGCGATGGTGGCCGATTCGTTCATCGCCAGCAGGCGGTGCGAGAGCGGCGAAACGGGCGCGAGCGTGGTGGTATCGGGCATATTGAGCAACGGTGAATGGGACGGCAAAGGTACGGCAGCAGCGCAGTAGCGCGGACTTTTAGTCCGCGAGTGGAACCGATGGACTCGCGGACTAAAAGTCCGCGCTACGGCACTACTGCCCTAGACGGCGCCAGCAGCGCCAGAGCACGCTCAAATCCGTGCCGGGCTCGTAATCTTTGGCGTAGAGCAACTCCAACCGCCGGCGCGTTACCTCATTGAGGGGCGTTGCGGAGTTGGCGGCATCGGCGGGCGAGAGCACGGCGGGCACGGCGCGGGCCGGGCCTTCGAGATGGCGCAGGCCCACCCAGGTGCGCCGGCCGAGCAAGACCGATGCGCAGTTGCGCAGGAACCCCACTTTTCTCGGCTGAAACCAGACCAGCACCGGGCTCAGCACCAGCAAACTGGCGCTGCTCAGCAGGTCGAGTAGACGCTTGGCGCGGGCCTGCTGGGGCTGGTAAAGGTTCAGGGCGATGTCGAGGGTGTAATAGTCGCCGGGCGAGTCTTTGCTGCTGCTGCCGATGATGTACTGGCTGTCCTCAGGCAGGATTTTGTAGGCCACGGGCGGCTCGGCGGGCAGGCCCAGCATGAGGGCGATAATCTGGCTCGCGGCCAGGTCCTTCCCGCAAAAAATCAACTCATTCAACGCGTAGAGGCGGATAATGTCGTCCAGCTGGCGCAGCTCGCCCAGCGGCTCCAAGAGCGACTGCGTGACGGAGTGACGGAGCGAATGGTCCCCGGCCGGCGCGGCCGAGGGCTCAGCCTCCTCCCCCACGCTCACGTAGCCAATCACGCGGGCCGATACCTGGGCGGCATCCAGCAGCTGGCGCACGCGGCGGCTCTCGGGGCCGGAGCCCACGATGGCAATATTTTTCTGTCGCCGCTCGCTCAGATGCAGATTTTTATACTTGATGAAGTGGGCTACCAATTGCCGGCCCACCAGCGCCGCCACGGCCCAGGCCCCGCCCAAAATAATGAGCGCCTTCGAAAATCGCCAAGCATCCAGAAAATTCGAGGCCGCCGAAATCAGCAGCGTGCCGATGAAGATGCCGCGCACCACCCGCGAGGTGCGCACCGGCTGGTCGTAGCCCCCGCTGAGGTAGGCCGACGTGAGCCAGACCGCGATGTAGGCCGGCACAGCCATCGTCATGTACTGCGGCGGATATGCGCCGGGTACAAACTTGTGGTTGTGCTCCCAGTAGGTTTTCAGGAAGTACATGCCGCCCCAAATCAGGCCGGCATCGAGCAACAGCGGGGCGGCGCGGACGGCCAGACGCTCGGCCACGGCCGCCCCGGCCCGCAGCCAGATGGCGGCGTTGATGAGCAGCGAAAACAGGCCCGCTCGGCCCGGCGCGAAGTGCTTCTGGGCAAAAATCACCATCGCCCGGTAGAACACAAATACGTAGTTCACGCTGGTGCGCTTCGTGCTTTCGCCCTTGTAGTGGATGATGCGGGTGCCGGGGAAATAATAGTTTTTCCAGCCACCCTGAGTGAGGCGGTACGAGAGGTCGATGTCCTCGCCGTACATGAAATAGTCTTCGTCGAGCAGCCCCACCTGGTCGAGCGCGGCCTTGCGCAGTAGCATGAAGGCCCCGCTCAACACCTCAATCTCGTGGGTTTCATCCTTATCCAGAAAGCCCAGGTGGTAGCGCCCGAAGGTGCGCGACTTCGGAAAAACACCCGCCAGCCCGAACATCTTGTAAAAAGCCACGGCCGGCGTGGGCAGGGCGCGTTTGCTTTCGGGCAGGAATTTGCCCTGGCCATCGAGCATTTTGATGCCCAGGCCGCCGCAGTTGGGGTGCGCGTCCATGAAATCGCAGCAGGCGCGGAAAGTGTCCTCTTCTACTACGGTATCGGGGTTCAGCAGCAGCTGGTATTGGCCGGTGGCGCGGCGCAGGGCCTGGTTGTTGCCTTTCGAGAAGCCGGGGTTGTCGCGGTTGGCAATGAGGATGACCTCCGGGAAACGCGCCCGCACCATGGCCACCGAGCCATCGGCCGAGTTGTTATCGACCACGAACACCTCCACCGGCTGGCCCAGCTTCTCCACGGCCCGCCGCACTGAGAGCAGCGCCTGCTCCAGGAAATAGCAGACGTTATAATTGACAATGACGACGGAGAGCTTGACCACGGGGCGCGAAATTACGTGTAGAACGCGCATTGTGCCGCCCGCTACCGCTGCGAGCACGAAGCATCGCCTAAGCCAACCGATTTATGCAGCGGAGACGTAACCGCTTGATTTCGGCTTTATCTTTTTATTGATTAAATATGTCTATATACAATAATTTGTATATTCATCTAAGCTTTGTCATCGTGACATGGGGTTATGATGTGTCCGGGCCGTTTAATCCTTAAAATAACCGAACCATGAAAATCATCATCGCCCTTTTACTCATCGGTTTCAGCTTTTCAACCGCCTTCGCGCAGAAAGGGACCGGCACGTCCGCCAGCAACGACAAAATGAAAGCCATGATTATCCAGCTCGACAAAGACTGGGCTGCCGCCACTTTGCATAACGATATGGCTTTCATGAAGAAATTCGTGGCTGATGACTGCCTATTCACGGAGGCCGATGGCACCGTAGCCACCAAGGCTGAGATGCTAAAAGATATGGAATCAGGGGCATCCAAGACCACGGCTAATGAAACCTCCAACTATTCGGTGCGTTTTTTCGGCCCCGACGTGGCAATTATTCGGCACGACATCAATGTCGCCGGCATGGACAAAGGCAAAGACACCAGCGGGGACTACCGCCGGATGCACGTATTTGTGCGCCGCAACGGCCAATGGGTTGTGGTGGACAGCCAGTCGGTGCGGATAGGCGGCAAAGCAATGGCCACGAAGTGATTACAACGCAAGGAAGTACCTGCTGGCGCTGGTATCGGCCCACCGTGCTTTGCCATCTTCTTCCTCCAGGTTATTTATACAGCAAGCCCCGACTCTGGTAAGAGCCGGGGCTTGCTGCCTTATTCAGGAGTGGGTAGGTAGTTGCCTGCAAATATCTTACGCACCTACCGCGCCTGTCGCAGGCGGTCCACGATGCTGCGGCCGAGGGTGATTTCGTCGGCGTATTCCAGCTCGCCGCCCATCGGAATGCCCCGGGCAATGGTGCTGATGTGGACGTTGGGCAGGTCGCGCAGGCGGCGCGAGAGGTAGAAGGCCGTGGTGTCGCCCTCCATCGTGGGCGAAATGGCGAGGATAACCTCGCGCACTTCCGAGTCTTCGCCCGCAGCCCGCTCTACCAGCGAATCAATGTGCAAATCGGAAGGGCCAATTCCTTCAATTGGCGAAATCACGCCACCCAATACATGATACACGCCCTTATACTGGCCGGTGTTTTCGATGGCGATGACGTCGCGCACGTCCGACACCACGCAGACCAGGCTGTGGTCGCGCAATTTGTTGGCACAGATGCCGCACTCCTCGGCATCGGAAATGCTGTGGCAGGTTTTGCAGTAGGTGATTTCGAACCGCATCTTGGCCAGGGCCTCGGCCAGGGTGGCCGTGGTGTCCATTTCGGCCTTCAGCAGGTGCAGGGCCAGGCGCAGGGCCGTTTTGCGGCCGATGCCGGGCAGGCGCGACAGCTCGCCGACGGCGTTTTCAATCAGTTTTGAGGGGAACTCCATTCAGTTAAATGGGATGGATGGCTAAACGACATCGGCCGAGATGCCGCGGTCGTGAATGGCGGTGCAAAGAGGCTCCAGCTCCTCGTAGGTGCCGATTTTGACGGCGCACTTGCCCTTGTAATGGATGAGCAGGGTGCACTGCTCGGCCTGCTCGGGCTGGTGGCCGCACACGTCCATCAGGGTTTTGATGACGTGGTCGAAGGTGTTGATGTCGTCGTTGTACACCACCAGGTTGCGCAGCTCTACGGCTTCTTCCAGCAGTAGAACGTCATCTTCGTAATCAATTTGCGGACGGGTATTCATAGGGCAAATTTACGCAGGAAAGGCCGCGTGAGATAGCCAGTAATAACCCCCAATCCGTCTTATTCGTTTCGTTGGTTCCCGGAGATTTGTCCCGCGCCCCGCCGTTTTCGGGCGTAGTTTTCCGTTTCGCCGCGTCAGCTTTCGCCGGCCCGCTCCTTTTCCGCATCCGCTTGCCATGCCCGTTCCCTCCGCCGATTTCAAAAAAGCCCTCAAGCGCCTCTCCGAGCCCGAAAAGGAAGCCCTCCTGCTCCGCGCCGTGCGCCGCGACGCCGAACTCTACGAAACCTTCCGCTTCGAATTACTGGCCGACGTGACCCTGGGCCAGATTCAGGAAGAAACCGCCGACCGCATCCACGAGCTATTTGCCGTAGCCGTCACCGGCCGCCTGCTCAACCGCAGCCTCGTGAAGGCCGTGCGCGCCGGCGTGCAGGAAGCGGCCCGCGCCCGCCGCATCACCAAAAACAAGCAGCTCGAAATCGACCTGCTGCTTTACATCCTGCGCCAGTGCATCGATAATTACTCGGGCCAGTTCGACAGCGTGTGGGACGGTTTCTACAACGCCACCGCCCGCCTGGCTGCCCGCCTGCCCGCCCTCATCCTCAAAAGCCTGCACGAAGACCTCTGGGTCGAATACCAGTCGGAGCTGGACGACGTGCTGCGCGAGCTGCACAGCCGCAAGAAAAGCCACAACCTAAAATTCGACTTGCCCCGAAAATTCGAAATCCCGGAATAAAACGCACAAAAAAAGGCCTGCCGAATCCGGCAGGCCTTTTTTATTCGCTGTGAAAACCGCAATTATGCTTTCTTGGCGATTACGTTGAAAGTCAAATCGAACGTGTCGTAGATGGCTTTGTCGCCGATGCTTTCGAAGAACGACTTCGAGCCGTATTTCAGGCCGAATTTGGTGCGGTCGATGGTAACCTTACCGCTGGCGGCGGCCACGCCGTCTTTCACGCCGGCTTTGGCGGGGAAGCTGATGCGCTGCGTCACGCCCTTGATGGTCAGGTCGCCGGCGATGGTCACGTTATCGGCATTGGCGGCGGCACCTTTGATGGGCGTTACGCTGGCAATTTTGAAAGTCGAAGTGGGGTAAGTAGCCACGCCGAAGAAGTCGTCGCTGCTCATGTGGCCCACAAATTTGCCCTGGCTTTCGGCATCTTTGATGTCGGTGGCCACCATGGTTTTCATGTTCACGGTCACGGTGCCGCCCACGATGTTGTTGCCTTTCACGAGCAGGTCGCCGTCGGAGAACTGCATGGTGCCCACGTGGCCGTGGGTTACGGCTTTGCCTTCCCAACCCAGGGTGCTCAGCTGCGGCTGCAGCTTGTAAGCGGGGGCCGGAGCTGCGGTGGCTACTTTGGGAGCCGAAGCAGCGGAAGTTGCGCCGATGGTGGCAACGGCAAACAGAGCGGGCAAGAGGAATTTTTTCATCTTAAACAAGGATTTGAAAAAAGGTAAGAAGTGTGAGTTGAAGTAAGCATCACGGCCGGGCCGCAACGAAAAAGCGTGCCGGAATTCCGGCGATTTAGGTTGTTGAAAAACGGCTTATTCCACCGTTCGCATTTTGTCGAGCAGGGCGTTCAGCTGGCGCATCTCGTCCTCGTTCAGCGCCATGTTTTCTTTGGTGTACAGCACCCCGGTTTGCTCCACCTGGTCGAGCAAATCGAGGCCAGCTTTGGTAATTCGGATGTCGACGGCCCGACGGTTGGCTGGGCACACGGTGCGGGTCACTAATTTTTTTTCTTCGAGGCGGTCCACGATGCGCGAGGCGTTGCTGGTTTTGTCCAGCATCCGGTCGATGAGCAGGGCCACCGTGGCCGGCAGCGGGTGCTGCCCGCGCAGAATGCGCAGAATATTGAACTGCGGCGAAGTGAGGCCAAACGGCTTGAACGCCGCCGCCTGCCGTAGCTGCAACCAGCCAGCCGTATATATCAGATTGATAAAGGCCTTTTGGTGCTCGTCGCGGAAAATGGGCTGTTTGATTTCGTCTTCGATGCGCATAGTAGGCAGTGGAATCGGATGCAAATATAATGTACATACATTTAATGTCACAACATCGTTCCCAATTATTTTAAAAAGTTTAGCCTTCTGCTCCTCCTGCCCTACCGCCGGGGCCTAAAATCCGTATCCCCGCACATTCACCATTCCCTGTATTGCTATGAATCGTTTCTTCCTGCTCGTATTCGCCGCTGGCTGCCTGGCCACTGCCCCACACCTGGCCGCTGCCCAGGCTGGCGGCTTCCCGGTGCAAACCACCAGCCGCACCCAGTTTGTAATGCTTGACGGCGAAGTAGTGCGCCGCGAGGGCACCCAGACCACGCCCCTCACCCAAAACGTGAAGCTGGCCGGCGGCGTGAAAATCAACTACAAAAACGGCATCGTAGAAATGCCCGCCGACAAAATCAACCCTCAGGGCAAGAAAATCACTCTGCACGAAGGCGACTACGTGAAGCCCGACGGCGGCGTGGTATTTGCCACCCCCGCCAGCGCCGCCGCCGCCCGGGGCGAGGGCACGCCGCCCACCACGCCCCCCGGCACCAAGTTCGAGCCCTACGTGCAGCACGGCCCCGGCTTCTCCGACCCCGCCATGCAAGTGTCGTTGCTCAATAAAAAGATTGAGCTGCTCAACCAGAAAATCCAGGTGCTCAGCCAGGGCCAGCCCACCAAGCCTGATACCAAGGCCATCGACGACCAGCTCAAGCAGCTTGACGCGCAACTGAACGGGCCTAAGTAACCCAAATAGCAGCGCACCGACTTCTAGCAGGTCGGTAGTAAGCCCGAATAGCTAAAAACCTGAAAGCCCCGGCGGGATGACACTCACCAACCGAGTGTCGCCCCGCTGGGGCTTTGTTACGCTAGCATCGGCCGTTGCTACCAATATGTCGCCCCGCCAGGGCTTCTTTATTATGGCAGCAACTTGACAGGCCGGGCCTAAGCCCGCCGCAGCAGCCCAGCTTCTTCCCGCACCAGCCCAAACGGCTCATCCTTCACAATCAGAAAGCCATCCAGGTCCAGCACTTCGGCCAGGGCACTGATTTCGAGGGCGGCCGCGATGCCCACGCTGGTTTCCACCATGCAGCCCAGCATGGGCAGCAGGCCGTGGGCGCGGGTACGGCGCAGCAGGTCGATGCCGCGCCGGAAGCCGCCGGCTTTCATCAGCTTCACGTTCACGCCATGGAATTGCTGAGCAATTTCGGCAAAGTCGGCCGCATCGGTCACCGACTCATCGGCGATGAGCGGCACGCTGCTGCGGGGACATAGGTAGCGGTAGTCGTCGGCCAGGGCGGCGGGCAGGGGCTGCTCCAGTAGTTTTATATACAGCCCGGGCACCGCAGCGGCGGCTTCCTGGAAGCGTAGTACGCTGTCGGCATCGGGCCAGGCTTCGTTGCCGTCTACCAGCAGGGCGTGGCCGGGCAGAGCGCGGGCCACTTCGCGCAGCAGGTCGAGGCCACCAGCCTGGTTTACTTTGATTTTTAATAGCTGAAAGCGGGCGGCATCCTGCTCACGCAGGAAACCGGCCACTTCGTCCGGCTCCATAATGGGGAGGGAAAACGCCGTGGGCACGGCGGCAGCGGGCGGCGGCACACCCAGCCATTGCCACACCGGCTGCCCGGCGCAAGCGGCCAGCCACTGAACCAGCGCGGATTCGAGGGCAAAGCTCAGGGCATGCGCTACAGGGTTGGTAGCCAGCAGGGCATCAAGCTCCGACAAGGCGGTGACTTCGGCTAAGCCATTGGCCAGCAGGATGGCGAACTGTTCCTGGAGCAACTCCGGCGACTCGCCGTAGCGGACATTGGGCGCGGCCTCGCCGGTACCCTGCTGGCCGTGGCCGGCCACGCGCAGCACCAGATTGGTTTTGGTGGCCGAGGCATTGCGGGATATTTTCCAAACGTAGCGAAGCGGAAGCAGGTGCGGAGTGAGGGTCCAGATAGGCATGAGCGAGAGGGAAGCAGCATCACCGGGGCTTGAGCAGCAAGCGCTACCGACGGGTAACGCAACAACCACGGAGAATTCGGGGCATTAAACGAAATTTTTGCTTCATCAGCTTAAAAAGCTGCTGGAAACTGCTCGAAAGAAGCAGAATTTTATTTCGGTGCCAACCAACGGCAGAATTAGACCGATGGGAAGAAATCAATAGGCCCTATTGCTTCCTTAAAACAAATCCCGCAGCCGGCTTCCGGTAGTGCCCAACGGGCACGGTCGGGCTTGGTGGCGGGATAATGCCGTTCTTTGAGGCCTCATTCCGTATTCACGGCCTTTTTCAATTGCATGGCAAAATCCCGTTTACTCCTCGTTGCTTTTATGGTGCTGCTGGCTGGTGTGCTCACCGTGCTCGCCGCCAACCAGATGCTGGCCCTGCCGCCCGTGGTGCCCGTAGCGGCCCGCTGGCTGGCCCTGCTGGCCATTGCCGCCGCCGTGGCCCCCCGGCGCTCCCTCACCCTCTGGATTGTGGTGAGTATGCTCATCGGCATCGAGCTTGGGCATGATGCACCCGGCGTAGCCATGAACCTCAAAGTACTGAGCGACGCCTTCTTACGCCTCGTAAAAACCATCATCGCGCCGCTGGTTTTCGCTACGCTGGTAGTCGGCATTGCCGGCCACGCCGACCTGAAGCAGGTGGGCCGCATGGGCCTCAAAGCGCTGGTTTACTTTGAAGTCGTCACCACGTTTGCCCTCTTCATTGGCCTGGCTGCCATCAACTTAACCAAGGCCGGCGTGGGCATCAGTCAGGTTGGCGTGAAGGAAGAAGCCCTGACCGCCGCCGCCCCCCAGACCGCCGCCGACATCATCCTGCACATCTTCCCCGAGAACATTGCCAAATCGGTGGCCGAAGGGCAGGTGCTCCAGGTGGTTATTTTCGCCATCATCTTCGCTATCGGCCTGGCCCTCACCCCGGAGCGCCCGCGCCGCGTGATGCTGGAATTCTGCGAAAGCCTGTCGGAAGTCATGTTCAAGTTCACCAACGTGGTGATGTATTTCGCACCGCTGGGCGTGGGCGGAGCCCTGGCCTACACGGTGGGCAAAATGGGTTTCGCCCCGCTGCTCAATGCCTTGCAGCTGCTGCTCACGCTCTACGGGGCGCTCATTGCCTTCGTGCTGCTGGTGCTGCTGCCGGTAGCATTATTTGCCCGCCTGCCGCTGCGCCGCTTCATCGCGGCCGTGGCCGAGCCGGTCAGCATCGCCTTCGCCACCACGTCCTCGGAAGCGGCCCTGCCCCGGGCCATGGAAGCGATGGAAAGCATCGGCGTGCCACGCCGCATCGTGGCCTTTGTGATGCCGACGGGCTATTCGTTTAACCTCGACGGCACGACGCTATACCTTTCGCTGGCAGCCGTTTTCGTAGCGCAGGCTGCCGGGGTGCCGCTCACTTTCGGCCAGCAATTGCTCATGGTATTCACGCTGATGCTCACCAGCAAGGGCGTGGCGGGCGTGCCCCGGGCCTCGCTGGTTATCCTGCTGGCCACGGTAGCATCGTTCAACCTGCCGGCCTGGCCGGTGTTCATCATCCTGGGCATTGATGCCCTGATGGATATGGCCCGCACGGCCGTGAACGTGCTCGGCAACTGTTTAGCTTCGGCCGTCGTAGCCCGTTGGGAAGGAGAATTTGTAGACGGCTACCATGGCCCCGACCCGGCAGCCGTTTCGCAATAGAACTTTTTCAATAATAGCCAAGTTAAACAAGTGGCTTGGCCGGTTGAATTCCTCTTTTTAAGGGGTATTTTGAGCCTTTTACCGAGCAGATGCCAACTGGTTGATGTAAATCATCTAATTTTACACCATGCCTTTGAAGTAATTGCAAGAGGTTTGGCAAAGGCATTTTTTTGTTGTAATATTTGATTTTTACGATATAATTTTCTACCTTCCGCCTATGAAAATCGTCCGTCCTCTCGCATTACTGGCTCTTTCGCCGATGCTACTGCTGGCTCCGGCTTGCGTGTCGGTCAAGACTATGATGAAAGGCACGCCATCGGCGGCCATCTCCAAACGCCTGCCGCCGCTGGAAATTCTGGCCGACCAGGGCCCGCTGGCGATGAACGACGGAGCTCTGCCCGAAGACCCGCTGAAATTATTTCAGCAGGAGTGCCGGGTGAATTTGACGGAACCCACCGACTCGGCCACGTACGGCTACGCCAAGCTGATAGTGAAGAAGGTACGCACCCTGCGCACCGGCCGCGCCGTGCAGGGCCTGCAGGTACTCACCTTCATGATTCCCGCTGTGGTGGGCGTGCCACTGGAATGGTATAAAACCACGCTGCAAGCTGAAGTACAGGTGAGCGACGCGGCCGGCAACCTGCTGGGCTCCTACCTCGGCACGGGCACCTCGGAAGTGAAAGTGGCCATGTACCACGGCTACTCGCAGACGGCCGCGCCCCGCCTGGCCGACGTTATTGCCCTGCGCAGCGCCATGGCCCAGATTCGGCCCCAGCTCGATACTGCCACCACCCGCCTGCGCCCCCTGCTGATGGCCGGCGGCACCGTGGAAAACCCCACCCTGCCGGCCTCGTCGGTGGTGACGGGCAGCCGCTAACCCTTGGGTTAACGCTCGTTTTTTTCCTCTTCTGAGTTAGCATTAAAAGGCCCGTCGTGCCCTGCCTCCCGGTTCCGGGCAGTGGGCGCGACGGGCCTTATCTTTGGGATTACCATGACCCACCTCCTGCCCTTCCGGTTTTCTGCCATTCTGCTTTTGGGCCTCGGGCTGCTGCCCGGCTGCTGCGCCAATAACGTGTGCGACTGCCCCGGCGAAGCCCAGGCGGATGCCATCAAGCTAGTTTTCTCACAGACCGACTTTCCCATTAGAGCTGACCTCGATACGATTGTGCTTCAGCGCTATCCGTTGGTAATCGTGCCGGCCAGCGGCTCCAACCCCGGCACCAAGCCCGAAACCGTGACCCTGATTCGCTCGGTAGCCCAGGCCTACGACACGATTGTTATCAACAACAGCACGCCGTTTGGCCAGGTGAGCACGGCTAAGCTCGACCAATACCAGTACTACGTGTGCTATTATCCGGCCCCACACCGGAAGAGCCCGGCCTTCGCCTTGGTTATTGATAAGGTAGCGTTGAAGGGAAATCTGGATGGCAACGGCTGCTGCACGTGCTACACCAACACGCAAAAGGACATTACCACGCGCAAGGACATCACGGCCAGCGCCTCCACGGCTCTGACTGTTAACCTCAAGGACAAAGGACTCCCGGCCTTCCCCGCCTTCACCATCACCAAGTAGCCCGCCAGGCGCTTGCCTACGTATAGCTACCGCCGCGCTGCAACGTTTGGCCGGGCATTCCTGTTTTCGTTCCTATGGCTGCTGAACCTACTCTTACGGTGGCTCCGACGGTGCCCGCTGCACCGCGCCCGCCCGCTCCTGCTTCTGTTTTTCCATTTAAATCCACGCTCAGCCTGGAGCCGCTGATTGCCTATTGGCATGCGCGCGAAAGCGCCAGCAATGCCGGCGTGGCCCTGTTGGCCAAGGCCATTGGCCAGCAGGTGGCCGAGGCGGGCTGGTGCCGGGGCCTGCTCACCGATTATTCGGTGCTGGAATGCAACTGCGACCTGGTGGAAACCCTGATGCTGGCCGTGTTCCCGCCGGCCTCCTTTGCCACCGACATCAGCGGCGTGGTGGCCCCGTTTCAGCGGCGCAGCTTCTACTCCACGCACTTGTTCGAGGAGATAATGCTGAACAAGGACCGCACCGTGAAGCAGCCGCTCAACATCGACATGGCGGCCATGGAGCGGCAGATGGGCCTGATGGCCTACCACCTGATACTGCACCGCCTGTACGGGGCCGAAATGCCGAGCCTGGGCACCATCGTTTTTACTGTACCCGACTACAAAATCGGGTTGTACCGACACTACGGGGTCGATTTTAACTCCGATTTTGTGATGGTGAAGGTGGTGGGCGAATTGCCCGCACTCACACCCGAACAGATTGAATTTCTGATTCATAACCGCCACCGGCCGGAGTTCTGGAATGAGCTGCTGCCGCCCGAGCATTTCGAGCTGGAGGGCTTCAACCTGTTGCAGCTGGTGGATATTACCGACCAGGAAATCCTGTCGGAGCTGAAGTACGACCTGCTGGAGCGCGACGTGCTGCAAACCCCCGCCCGCTTCGAGCAGATTCAGGAGAAGCTGCGGGTACTGTTTGCGCAGCCGGCCTTGCAGCTGGGTATTGCGGCTTATGACGAGAAAAAGCGTGCTTTCGTGGACTTTGGGCGCAAAATCAACCACAGCTTTCTCACCAAGCAGGTTCAGCACCAGTCGGCCGACGGCAGCTTCCGGCAGATTTATGAGCGCCTGCTGCGCGAGCGGGAGCCGTTGGTGCTCAAGGATGTAGCCACGGCCGACATTCCGCACGACCTACGCCATCAGATTATTACGCTGGGCATCAAGTCGGCTATTCTGGCGCTGCTGCCCTACGGCAACGACACGGTGGGCCTGCTGGAGCTGGGCACGCCCGACGTGAACGGCCTCGATGAGTTTGACATGGACAAGGTAGCGCAGTTTGTGCCGCTGTTTGCGGTGGCGGTGAAGCGCAACGCTGAAGACCTGCAGTCCCGCATTCAGGCCGTGATTCAGGAGAAATTCACCGCCATTCACCCCACCATGGAGTGGCGCTTTGCCGACGCGGCCCGCAACCTGCTGACGCAACTCGATGCCGGAAACCGCACGGCCGAAATGGAGGCCATCGTGTTTGAGGACGTGTACCCGCTGCACGGCTCCTGCGACATTCGCGGCAGCAGCACGGTGCGCAACGAGGCCATTCAGGGTGACCTCATCGAACACCTCACGCTGGCTAATAAGGTCCTGAAAAAGGCTTCGGAATGCCAGCAGCTGCCCATTCTGGACGAGTTGAAATTCTACGTTACCAAGAACCTGAAGCGGCTGCGCGACGGCCTGCTTTCCGGCGATGAGGCCAATATTTACGACTCGCTGAAGCGCGAAGTGGAGCCGCTATTCGAGTATCTGGCTACGCACACGCCCGAGCTGCGGCCCGTCATCACCAGCTACTGGAATAATATTGACCCCAAGCTGGGCATTCTCTACAAGCGCCGCCAGGACTTTGAAATCAGCGTGACTACGCTCAACGATGCCGTGAGCGACTACCTCGACGAGGAGGAAGAAAAGGCGCAATCCATGTTCCCGCATTACTTCCAGCGCTACAAAACCGATGGCGTGGAGTTCAATATCTACGTGGGCAGCACGCTGGTACAGGATAAGCCGTTCGACTTGGTTTTCCTGAAAAACCTGCGCCTGTGGCAGCTGCTGACGATGGTGGAAATCACACGCCGCACCCATGTGCTGAAGGCCACCCTGCCCGTGCCGCTGGATACGACGCAGCTTATTCTCATTCACGGGCAGCCGCTAAGCATTCGGTTCCGGCAGGATGAGCGGCAGTTCGACGTGGACGGCGCCTACAACATCCGCTACGAAATAATCAAGAAGCGGATTGATAAAGCCACCGTGCTGGGCACGGGCGAACGCCTGACCCAGCCCGGCACCCTAGCCCTGGTGTACGCGCAAACCCGGGAGGCCGTGGAATACTACGAGTACATCGACTACCTCCAGGACCGGGGCCTGCTGGAGGCGGGGGTTGAAGAGCTTGAACTGGAAGAGTTGCAGGGCGTGAAAGGCCTGCTGGCCCTGCGGGTACGGGTCCGGTTGGCCGAATAACGCTTGCCAAACGTCTTTTTAAGTAGCAAGAAAGCGCGTCACAACGACGCGCTTTCCTCCTCCATCACGGCCTCTTCCTCGCGCCAGAACAGCTTCAGGCCGGCCCGGAAAGCCACCAGCCACGCCGCGCCGCCCGCGAAGCCGGCCAGCACATCGGTGGCGTAGTGCGCGTGCAAATACACCCGCGTGAGGCCAATCAGCCCCGCCCACAGCAGCAGCGGCACCACCCAAACCGGCCGCTTGAAATGCCGCGCCAGCAGCCACGCCAGACACCCGTAGAACGTGATACCCAGCATGGCGTGGCCGCTGGGAAAGCTCAGGCCGAAGGTTTGGAGCAGGGCGTTGGTGGGCCGGGGGCGGTTGAAATACCACTTTAAGAGCTGATTGAGCAGCACGCTGCCGGCCATGGCCAGCAGCATTTCCCAGGCCCCGCGCGGGTGGCCGGCCCGGCGTATCAGCAACGGTGCGATGACGCTGGCAGGCAGCAGAAACGGCAGCGCCGCGAAAAACGTGACCACCCGCACCGGACCGGTCAGGCCCGGGTTGGCCAGCCGCCAGCCATCCACAATGCCCGAGGCCCAGTTGTCGAGTGCCACCGAGTGATGCACGAACACTACCCGCGCCAGGTAAAAGAACACCGCGAAGGCCACGATGAACAGCACCAGTCCAAACAGCACTTCGACAGTGAGCAAGCCGGCCAGGGCCAGCAAGCGGGAGGTAAACCGATTCATAGCGGGCAAAAATGCCGGGAAATAAAAATGCCAGCAATTGCTTTCAGTACGGAAAATAAAAAAAGCCAGCCCGGTGGGGCTGGCCTTTTAAAACGTGCGCTCGGGGAGACTCGAACTCCCACACCTTGCGGAACTGCCGCCTGAAGACAGCGCGTCTACCAATTTCGCCACAAGCGCAAGCTGGGCTAAAAAACCGCTCATCCCGAAGGAGGAGTGGCTTTTTGATGCTGCAAAGATACAGTGCTGTTTTATCGCCACGCAACACATAGGCCATTTTTTTCAGTTGAACGGGGCTACTGAACGGCACCGGCAATTGTTTTTCAGTTACTTGCCGGCCCAATTATTTTTCCTGCAATCGTTATTTTCTGATGGCTTTGCCCCCAACAGCCCCTCTTTCTACCCCCGCAGCTCCCGAAAAGCTGGTTGGCTTCGACCAGGCGGTGTGGTTTTATGATGCGCTGGCTGGCCTGGTGTTCGGGTCGTCGCAGCAGGCGGCCCAGTTGGCGGCGCTGCGTGGCCTGCCGGGCGGTGCGCCGCACATTCTCATTTTGGGCGGAGGCACGGGCTGGGTGCTGGACGAAGTATTGCGGCGGGTGCCAGCCGCTACGGTGCTGTACTTGGAGGCATCGCCCAAAATGCTGGGCCGCGCCCGGGCCCGGCTGGCACGTGAGTTTCCGCAGGCGGTGGGTCAGGTTGAGTTCCGGCACGGCACCCAGGCGGCCCTGCAACCGGCCGAACGGTTCGGGGCCATCATCACCTTCTTCGTGTTGGACTGCATTCCCTCGGCGGACCTCGGGGCGGCGCTGGCGCAGCTGCGGGCAGCCCAACGCCCCGGGGCACCGTGGCTGGTGGCTGATTTCCGGCCGGCACGGCGCGGCTGGCGGCGCTGGCTGCTCCGGCTGATGTACCTGTTTTTTCGTCTCACTACCGGCTTGCGCGCCCGGGAGATGCCCGACCTGCGCGCGGCCCTGGGCCGGCTGGGGCTGGCGGCCGGGCACCCGCAGCTTTTTTTTGGCGGAGCTATGGAAGCACTGATTTTTACAGAAAACCCGGCTATGGCCCAACCTTGATATTTACTAACACTGTTTCACCAAGTTGAAACATGATTTTATCATTATCCACACCCTTTTTTACAATGATTACCCTTATTTTATTGTAAATTTTCTGCAACTTTGTATTCCACACCGCTCACGGCTTTCTATTGCATTACTTGTTTCCTTATTATTTCTGCCCATGAAACACACGGTCACAACTGCTATTTTATTTTCATTGGGACTGGGCGCTTTCCAGGCGCAGGCACAGGTAAAACCCGCTCCGGGCAAGCCCTTGCCGGCGAAGGCCGCGCCTGCCGCAGTTAAACCTGCCCCGGCCAAGCCATTTGCTGTTAAACCGGGAATTGCCAAGCCGGCTCCTGTTAAACCCGCTCCTGGTAAACCAGTACCTGCCAAACCCGCAGCTCCTAAACCCGCACCCGTAAGTGCCGCGCCAGTAGTGCCAGCACCAGCCGCCGCTCCGGTAGCTGCTCCGGCTCCTGCGCCAACCCCGGCCAAGGCCGATACCGGCCCGGCTGTGCGCTATACCATGGCGTTTCCGAACGCGGTGCACCACGAGGCTAAGGTGACGGCCACGTTTGCGGGACTGACCGGTGGCGGACCGCTGCATGTGCGTATGGCGCGCAGCTCGCCCGGCCGCTACGCCATCCATGATTTTGCCAAAAACGTGTATTACGTGGTGGCCACTGATGGGGCCAACCACCCCCTCCCCCTGAACCGCCCCGACCCTTATGGCTGGGACGTGATGCCCGCTGCCGATGGTACCGTCGTTTTCAGCTACACGCTGTACGGCGACCAGACGGACGGCACTAACGTGGGCATCGACCAGCAGCACGCCCACCTCAACCTGCCGGCCGCCCTCTGCTACGCCACCGGGCTGGAGGGCCGCGCCACCGAAATCAAGTTCGACCTGCCCGCTACCTGGAAAGTGGCCTCGCAGCTGCGCCAAGGCTCCGATAAGTCCGTGTTCACGGCTCCCAACATGCAGTACATGATGGATAGCCCGGTATCGTTGGGGCCGCAGCAGGTGCTGTCGTGGCAGGAAGGCGACCAGACCATTGAGCTGGCCACGCTGTACATGGGCCCGGCGTCCGAAGTTGATGCCTACGCCAAGAAAATTCAGAAGGTGGTAAAGGAGGAAAAGGCCGTTTTTGGTGAGCTGCCTACGTTCGATTTCGCCCGCTATACCTTCGTGGCCGACTACCTCAGCCAGGCCAAGGGCGACGGCATGGAGCACCGCAACTCCACGTCCGTGACCAGCCCCCGCACCCTGAAGGACGAGGATGCCACCAAAAACCTGGGCACCGTGGCCCACGAGTTTTTCCACGCCTGGAACGTGGAGCGCCTGCGCCCAAAAGACCTGGAGCCCTTTGATTTCCAGCGCGTGAACATGAGCGACAACCTCTGGTTTGCCGAAGGCTTTACGCAGTATTACGGCCGCCTGGCCTTGCGCCGCGCCAAGCTGATTGAGGACGAGGATTTTTACGACGACATCAGCCGCTGGGTGAACCTGCGCCAGAACAGCCCCGGTGCCCGCTACGCCTCGGCCATCGACATGAGCCGCCAGGCGGCCTACACCGACGGGGCCGGTACCGGCGCGCCGATGAACCTGGTAAACACCAACTTGTCGTACTACGACCAGGGCGCGGGCATCGCGCTAGTGCTCGATTTGCAACTGCGCCAGCACCACCGCTCCTCGCTCGACAAGTTTATGCAGGCCATGTGGCTGCAGTACGGCAAAAAGCAGGCGGGCTACGCCCCTACCAATCCCTACACCACCCGCGACTTGCAGCGCGTGCTGGGCGAGGTGAGCAAGGACACGGTTTTTGCCAGCCGTTTTTTCCGGCAGTACGTGTACGGCCGCGAGCAGCCGCGCTTCAGCGAAAACCTGCTGGTGGCCGGTCTGGCCGTGATTCCGACCCGTGCCCTAGGCGCGGCCCTGCCCAGCCAGGTTGAGTTTGACGAAGAAGGCCGCTGCCTGGTAGCTTATAATACCCAGATTGGCTCGGGCCTGTACAAGGCCGGCATCGACCGGGGCGACCAGATTGTGGTGCTTGATGGCCAGACCATCAAAAGCTCCGGCGACCTCGACGGCGTGCTGCACAAGCACTCGCCCAGCGACGTGGTATTTGTAAAAGTGAAGACGCGGGGCGGCGTGGAACGCACCACCCAGCTCATCCTCGCCGAAGACCCCAACGTGCAGGTGAAACCCGTGGAATCGGTGGAGAAAATGGTGCTTTCGCCCGCACAAAAAGTATTGCGTGAGGCGTGGTTAGCCAGCCAAGCTTCCAACTAAAAACAAACTGATATAAGAATGGCCCCGGCGGGCCGGTGCCGCGTGAAGCGGCCCGGTTGGCCGGGGCTTTTTGCTGCGCGGTGGTTGGGGCCGGTTGATTGGGTAAAATCTTTACCTTTGAACGGTTGGCAGCGGTTTTTACACTGTTGCGGCAATTTTCGCTTACCCGCCGTCTCCTTTCTATCACCTCCTTTTTCCGTTCTGTCATGGCAATCTTCGATAAGCTCGCCCACGCTGCCAAGGACTTTTTCATTGAGCCCGAGGAAGGCGCGGTTGCTCCGACCACCCCACCTACCACGCAGTACGGGGCCGCTGCCCAGCCCGCCGCCGCACCCACCGCCCCTAACGCAACACCCAATGCCGCCCCGGCTCCCGGCCAGGCCGAGCAGCGCCACCTCGACCACATCGCGGGCCTGCTGGCCGGCGATGGCAAGGATTTCGCGGCCTATATGAAGATGGTGAAGAGTATGGCTGCCGCCGGCCTGAGCGGCCCCATGCTCTACCAAACGGCCTTCAACGCCTTCACGGCCGTGAACGGCAGCACCGTGCCTGCACTACTGGCCTCGGCCACGCAGTTTGAGCAAACCCTGGCCGATGACCGCGCGAAAGTCCTAGCCCGCCACCGCGAGAAAATGGGCGAAGGCGCGGCTCCTGGGGCCGCGCCCGGCCCGGTAGCCCTGCTCATGGCCCAGGAAAAAAAGCTGGCCGCCGACCTGGCCGAGCTCACCCAACAGCTACAGGCCAAGCAGCAGCAGCTTCAGCAAACCCAGCAGCAGCTGGGCGAGGAACGCCAGAAAACCCAGAGCGCGCTGGCCTCCTACGAGCTGGCCAATGCCGCTGCAATGGCCGACCTGCACACCCACCACAAAGCCGCCGAAACGTTTTTGAACGCGGCGAAGTAGGTTTTTCCGATTTCCACTCTTCACTTTTTCTGCGAAATGAATACTCCGTTATTAGGTCCGCCCTCGCCCGCCGATGGCCTGCCGTCCTGGCAAAAACCGGAGAAAGCCGCCGCCTGGATTTTCGTAGCCGGACTGGTCGGTTTGGGCGTGTATTACTGGGGCAAGATTCTGCCCTTTCTCATTGATATTGTTTTCAATACAGTGAAGCTGGGCATTGGGCTGGGCGTGTTGTTTGTGCTGATTTTGCTGGTTACGAACAAGCGTATTCAGACCGGGCTGTGGTATTTGGGGCAGCGCATTTTCCGCACGGCCGCCAGCATTTTCGTTAACACCGACCCCATCGGCATCATGGAAGACTACATCTCGAACACCGAGAAGGAAGCCCGAAATATGGACGCCGAAGTAGGCCACATCGAGGGGGCCAACGAGCTGGTGAAACGCAAGATGGCTGCCAATACCGCCCAGATGAAAGAATACTTGGCCTTGGCCGCCTCGGCTCAGCGCCAGGGCGAAAAGGACAGCGCCGACAGTTACGCCAGCCGCGCCGCCCAGCTCGAAGACTACAACCGCCGCCTGCAGCCCATGGCCACCACCACGGCCAACGTGAGCCTAGTGATGCGCCAGATTCTGAAAGCCGCCCTGCGTCAGATTGATAACAGCAAGTTCAAAGTCAACCTGCTGAAAGACGAATACGCCTTGGTGAAACGCACCAGCTCCGGCATGCGCGCCGCCATGAACATCCTGCGCGGCGACCCCGACAAGAAATACTTCTTCGACCTGGCCACCGACCGCGTGGCCGAGGACATGGCCCAGCAACTCGGTCAAATCAAGCAAGCTATGCGCTACTCGCAGGAGTTCGTGAAGGAGATGGACATCCAGAACGGGGTGATGAGCGAGAAGGGCCAGCACCTGCTCGACCAGTACCAGAAGGGTGAATTCAGCGCCATTATGAACAACGAGCCGCCCGTGCCGATGACGGCTGCCACCACCCGCCAGGCCACCGACGACGCCTACGGCAAGCTGCTTGACTAATACTTGTCATTCCGACGCAGGAGGAATCTGGGGAAACCGTTGGACAAGTTCCCTCAGATTCCTCCTACGTCGGAATGACAAAGCCCAATCTGGTTAGCTACTAATCTCCCGCCGCGTAACATTGCCCCAGCAAACTCTCCCCTTTCATCACCTTCTAACTGCAACCACCATGCGGCTCACCTTCGCCAGCAAGGCCATTATCGCGGCCATCATCCTCATCGGCCTTTACTTCGGTATCCGTCGCTTCACGGCCACCAACCCGGAACTAGCCAAAACCGGCCGCTCGGCCATCGACCCGGTGGCCGACACCACCAGCCGCTCCGGTGACCAGGGCGGGTCGGGGTCTTACGATACGCCGGCCCAGGCCGGGGGGGCCAAGCCGGCTTTCTCCTACGAAGCGCCCGCGCCCGTCGACGGCAAGCTGAAAGGCGTGGTGGAACTGGGGGCCAGCGGCTTCAACTCCTTCATCGTTCGCATCGACCAAAACCGCACCTGGAAGCTGGAAAAAGCCGATTTCGGCAACAGCCTGGTGATGGAAAACATGGCCACCGATGACGACATCCGCAAGGGCCTTAAGGCATACATCGGCCAGATGCTGGACTTTGGTGTGAGCGGCCGTGATATTCATTTCGTGGTGAGCTCGGGCGCATTGAAGGCCGAAGTAACCGGCAAAATCGTGAAAGTGTTGAAGGCAATGGGCTACGTGGTAAACACCGTGACGCCCGAAAAAGAAGGAATTCTGGGCCTGCGCTCGGTGCTGCCGGCCTCGTTTGCCGACCGCGCTTTCGTGGCCGACATTGGCTCGGGCAACACCAAGATTTCGTGGCTCGATGGCAACCAGCCGAAATCGGTGGAAACCTTCGGGGCCAAATATTTCGAGAAAGGCACCGCCGACGCCACCGTGGCCGCTGAAGTAAAAGAGAAAGCCAGCCAGGTGCCAGCCAATTTGCGCGGTACCTGCTTCATCATCGGCGGCGTGCCGTTTGAGATGGCCAAAAAGGTGCGCAAGGGCAAGGAGCGCTACACCGTGCTCGACGCGCCCAGCGCCTACCAGCTCGACAACGCCAAATCGAAAGCTGGCCTGAACATTTATAAATCAATTGCCGAAGCTACTGGCTGCAAGCAGTTTGTGTTCGACTGGGACGCGAATTTCACCATCGGCTACCTGCTGACGCTGCCGAAGTAGCAGCGGCTGGTTATTCAGATTGAAAACGCCCCATCGGTTGCCGGTGGGGCGTTTTCGTAGGCGCGGGGTCGTACCCGGTAGGGCTTGCCCCCGCCCCTACAAAACACTTCCATCGCCCGCCCGTTTCTTTGGCTCCCGAAGCTTCTTCTTATTCTCATGCCCCAACGCATTTCATACCTCCGCAACGAAGCGCTGCCCACCGTGCGGCCCGGCTACCCCGGCAACAAGCTGTTCGGCAATGAATTCGCCAACGGCGAGGAACTATTCGAGCCCAGCTTCGCCACGGTGCTGAAGTGGCAACTCTCGACCAACCCGCAGAAAGAGGAAAAGAAGCGCGACACCTGGGCCCCGGAAGTGGTGGACTGCGCGGCCGCATTTTCCTCGACGGAGGACATGCTGGTGTGGCTGGGCCACTCCAGCTTTCTGTTGCGCGCGGCGGGCGTATCACTGCTGTTTGACCCGGTGTTATTCAGCTCGCTCGGGCTGCGGCACCGACACCCCATGCCCTGCGCGCCCGAGGCCATCCGCAGCATCGATTACCTGCTGCTCTCGCACGGCCACCGCGACCATCTCGACGAGAAATCCATCAAGCTGCTGGCGGCCCAGAATCCGCAGATGCAAGTGCTGTCATCGTTGCGCATGGCCCCGCTGCTGCGCGGCATGGCCCCCGCCCTGCCCGTGCAGGAAGCCGGCTGGTGGCAGCAGTACGACCTCGGCCCCGATTCACCCTTCGAAATCACCTATCTGCCCGCCGCCCACTGGCACCGCCGCGGCCTGGCCGACCTGAACCAGGTGCTCTGGGGCAGCTTCATGATTCGGGTGAATGACCGGCTCATTTACTTCGCCGGCGACACGGCCTACGCCGAGCATTTCGAGACCATCGAAGCCCGCTTCGGCCCCATCGATATTGCCCTGATGCCCATCGGGGCCTACAAGCCGGCCTATATGATGGCCAAAAGCCACGTCAACCCCCACGAAGCCGCCAAAGCCGCCAACGTACTGCGCGCCGGCCACGTGGTGCCCATGCACTACGGCACATTCGCTCTGGCCGACGAGCCCGCCTCCGAACCCCTGCGCCAAATTAAGGAAGTGGCGGCCGGCGGCATGCTGCGCGGCGAGCTGCACGTCCCCGCCGTGGGCGAAATCCTGCGCTGGCAGGATTGGGAATAGCAGACCGATGTAGGGGTGCTCCGCCACGACTTCGGAGGCTCCGCCAGCCCCGCTACCGAACCCCGCCGGGCGGCCTTACCTTTGCCCCCTATGTCGCCAACTTTAGTATTGAGCCTGGTTGCGGGCTACTTCGTCGTCCTCATCATCATTGCCCTGCTCACGTCGCGGGGCGCTACCAGCGAAAGCTTCTTCGTGGCCAACCGCAACGCGCCGTGGTACATGGTGGCGTTTGCCATGATTGGCACCTCACTCTCGGGCGTCACCTTCATCTCGGTGCCGGGCAACGTGTACGGCAAAAGCTGGAGCTACCTGGCCGTGGCTTCGGGCTTCGTGGCCGGCTACGTGGTCATCGGCACCGTCCTGATGCCGCTCTATTACCGGCTGCGGCTGGTCAGCATCTACTCGTATCTGGAGCAGCGCTTCGGCTACTGGAGCTATAAAACCGGGGCGCTGTTCTTCCTCATTTCGCGCTCGCTGGGCTCGGCCCTGCGGCTGTATTTGGTGGCGGGTGTGCTGCAATTGGCTGTTTTCGATGCCATGGGCGTGCCGTTTGCTGTCACGGTGGTGGTCAGCATCCTGTTCATCTACCTCTACACCTTCAAGGGCGGGCTGAAAACCATTCTCTGGACCGATACTTTCCAGACCCTAGCCATGCTGAGCTGCGTGGCCCTGAGCATCTACTTCATGTCGGATGCGCTGAATTATTCCTTCAAGCAACTCGTCACGTCGGTGCGCGAAAGCCCGATGTCGCAGGTCTATTTCTCCGATTTCCGGGACGATAAATTCTTCTGGAAGCAGTTCGCCTCGGGCATGTTCATCACCATCGTGATGACCGGCCTCGACCAGGATTTGATGCAGAAAAACCTGAGCTGCCGCAGCCTCGGCGAGGCCCAGAAGAACCTGTTCTGGTTCACGCCCGTCATCGTGTGCGTCAACATCCTGTTCCTCACCTTGGGCGTGCTCATGTACCAGTACGCCGCCGCTCGCGGCCTCAAGCTGACCGAGCTGCCCCAGCTCCTCAACCTCAAAGGCACCCTCGATACCGACAAAGTTTTCCCCTTCCTGGCCACCACGCAGTTCTCGCTGGCGGCCGGCATCATCTTCATCCTGGGCATCATCGCCGTAACCTACGCCTCTGCCGACTCGGCCCTGACGGCCCTCACCACGTCCTTCTGCGTCGACTTTCTCGACATCAAAAAATACCCCGAGGCCCGGCAAACCACCCTGCGCCAGCTCACCCACCTGGGCTGGTCGGTGGTACTCATCGTCATTATCCTCATTTTCCGTGTCCTCAACGAGCAGAGTTTGATTGATGCTGTTTACAAGGCCGCTGGCTTCACTTACGGGCCGCTTTTGGGCCTGTTCGCCTTCGGCATTCTCACCCACCGCCAGCTGCGCGACAAGCTCGTATTGCCCACCTGCACCGCCGCCGTGCTACTCACGCTGCTCATCGTGTCGCACTCCGTGGAGTGGCTGAACGGCTACAAGTTCGGCTTCGAAATCCTACTGCTAAACGGCGCACTGGTGTACCTCGGCCTGCTGCTGATTTCGCGCCCTGCCGATGCAGCCGTAGCACCCGCGAACCTGTCGGCGTAGTCCGGGGTTTGAGGTATTTGAGCCGTTTGTTCGTCTTCTCTATTATGCGATTTATAAATGGCGCGGGCGCTGTCCCGGCTGTTATTCTGCCTATGAAAAACTTTCTCCCGGCCCTCGGCCTGCTGTTCCTCGCCGGCGCTGCCCACGCCCAGCAGCCCGCCCCCGCTACCGGCCAGACCATCATTCTGAAGCCCGGCCAGATGCAGGTGCAGCGCAACCCTGCCGCCAACCGCCCCGACCGCGCCCCCGTGTATCCCGGCGGCGAGCAGGCCATGGGCCTCTTCTTCCTCGAACACATCAACTACCCCGCCGCCGCCAAAGCCGCCGGCATCAACGGCAAAGTGCTGGTGAATGCCACCGTGAACGAGGACGGCAGCATCAGCAACCCCGTAGTCGCCCAGTCGCTCTCGCCCGAGTGCGACGCCGAGGCCCTGCGCGTGGTGAGCCTGCTTTCGGGCTGGCAGCCGGGCATGCGCCGCGGCCACCCGCTGCCCGTGATGGTGCAGCTGCCCGTGCCCTTCGGTGCGGCCGGCGTAATGCACGTGGAGCAGGTGCGCCGCCAACCCGCGCGCGGAAGGCACCAGTAGAGACGCATACTTGCGTCTCGGCGTTCTCGCCACGTGGCTGGTAGCGTTCAACGCCGAGACGCAAGTATGCGTCTCTACCGCTTCACCCGCGCCTCATGCCCGGCGGCCGAAATTGCCGCGTTATAATTAGCAGAATTAGATAAGACCCGATGGCCCGTAGTGGACTCAATACCAGCGGCAACGATGTTGCCGCCGACTTACCCAAACCCAAAGTCAACAAGGAATCGCTGCGGCGCGGCCTGCGGATATTCCGCTACGTGCTGCCCTACCGCAGCAAGTTTACCGTGGGCATGGTGCTGCTGGTGCTCAGCAGCTTAAGCACCATGTCGTTTCCGTGGATTGCCGGCAAGCTGGTGAACGTGGCCACCGGCCAGCCGCTTGTGCTGCCCGGCGGCCTGGTGCTCGACATCAACCGCGTGGCCATCGGGCTGTTTGTGGTGACGGTGATGCAGGGTTTTTTCTCGTTCGGCCGCATCTGGTTTTTCACGCAGGTGAGCGAGTTCACGGTACGCGATATCCGGCAGGCGCTCTACGCCAAGTTCGTGCAGCTGCCCATCCCGTTTTATGAGAAAAACCGCGTGGGGGCCATTACCTCGCGCATTACCTCGGACGTGGCTCAGATTCAGGACTCATTTTCGCTGACGCTGGCCGAGCTGTTCCGGCAGGTATTTACGCTGCTGGGCGGCATCGGCTTCATCATGGTGGTGTCGTGGAAACTGTCGCTGTTTATGCTGCTCACGTTCCCGCCCATCGTGCTGGCGGCCGGGCTGTTTGGGCGCAAAATCCGTACCCTGTCGCGCACCGTGCAGCAGGAGTTAGCTCACACCAACACCATCGTAGAGGAAACCCTGCAAGCCATCAATTCGGTGAAGGCCTTCACGAATGAGAAGTTTGAAACCGGGCGCTACAACTCCTCGCTGGGCAAAGTGGTGAAAGCCGCGCTGCAAAGCAATTTGTATCGCGGGGCCTTCGTGTCCTTCGTGATTATCGGCCTGTTTGGCGGCATCATCCTCATCCTCTGGCGCGGGGCCACGCTGGTGCACACGCCAGTAACTGACCCCAACCACCTCCAGATTGGCGACCTCACGGCCTTCATCATCTACACGGCCTTCATCGGGGCCTCGGTGGCGGGCCTGGGCGAAATCTACGGCAAGGTGCAGAGCACGTTGGGCGCGTCGGAGCGCATCCTCGAAATCCTCGACGAAGCCCCCGAGCCCACGCACATCGAGCCGGCCGTAGGGCTGGTGCCGGCACGCCTGCACGGTGACATCCGCTACGAGCACGTGGCTTTCCGCTACCCCACCCGGCCCGATGTGCCGGTGCTTTCCGACATTGATTTCCACATTGCGGCGGGCGAAAAAATTGCCCTCGTCGGCCCCAGCGGCGCGGGCAAAAGCACCATCGCCGGCCTGCTGATGCAGTTTTACCCGCTCAGCGGCGGCCGAATCATCGTGGATGGGCACGACGTGCAGGACTACGACCTCACCGGCCTGCGCCGCCACATCGGCATCGTGCCGCAGGAAACGCTGCTCTTCGGCGGCACCATCCGCGAGAACATCGCCTACGGCAAGCCCGGCGCCAGCGACGCCGAAATCATCGAAGCCGCCCAGCGCGCCAACGCCTGGCAGTTCATCCAAGCCTTCCCCGAGGCGCTCGATACGGTGGTGGGCGACCGCGGCATCAAGCTCTCGGGCGGGCAGCGCCAGCGCGTGGCCATTGCCCGCGCCATCCTGAAAAACCCCGCCATCCTCATCCTCGACGAAGCCACGTCCTCGCTCGACAGCGAAAGCGAAAAGCTGGTGCAGGGTGCCTTGGATGAGTTGATGGAGCACCGCACCAGCCTCATCATCGCCCATCGTCTGAGCACCATCCGCAAAGTCGATAAAATCCTGGTGATTGACGGCGGTCGCATCGTGGAGGCCGGCACCCACGAGGAACTGAGCGACCGCGAAGGCGGGCTGTATGCAAACCTGCTGCGTCTACAGTTTGAGCTGACGTAGCGTTCGGTTTAGAGACACACGATTACGGTCCATGCTTCGTTAGATTTGACGAAGTATGGACCGTAATTATTTATGAGCATGAAAGCAGTGTATGAAAGCAACGGCCCAGGCCGAAAACACCGCGGAATTTTGCTGCCGGAAATGGCCCCATTTGCGGGGCTCATTTTTCTACTTGTCTGCTTCTACCTGCTCACTAATCAGTTCAGGCAACATGTAGCCAGCAATGTGCGAATTGAAAGTTTACCATTTTCAACAACGCGTGCTTGTTTTCCAGAAAACAATGAAGCGATTGTAAGCCTAACCCGGGAAAACCAATTAGCATTTGCGGTCGATTCCCGAGAAGCGCAGACGCTGGCAATCCAGAAAGTTGCCCAACAACACAAAATCAGCTTTACAGTCAATCAATTAAATCGACTGGCAGACCTTCCCTATTTGGCGACCAATATTGAAAACCTTCCCCGGCTTTTGTCGCTAGCATCCGACCCAAACCACTTCTCACACCAAAGCCAAGCTTTTCCTCCGCTTAGTGAACAGCAACTTGTCGAATGCGTTTCATCTGCCAAATCTGCGGTCCAGACCTTATATCACAAGCCCATCTACTTATCTCTGAGAATAGATGCTGAAGTAACAACTGGTCATGTTAGTCGTCTGTTGGAACGGTTGGAAACTAGCGGTTTTCACCACCTTCGCTTGCATACTCAGTATAAATGATTTTCGCGAATAGTATACCCAAAACCCGCGCCCCAAGCGCGGGTTTCGTATTTTTAGCCCCTCAACAACTCCCCCTCACTCTCTCCTTACTGATGAGCAAGCACTTCGCAAGTTTCTCCGTCGCTGTTGCAGCGGCTGCTACCCTGCTGGCCGCGCCGGCTGCCCAGGCCCAAATCAAAACGCCCGCGGCCAGCCCCCAGAGCACCGTGACCCAGCGCGTGGGCCTCACGGATATTACCATCGTGTACTCGCGGCCGGGCGTGAAGGCACGTAATATTTTCGGCACGGTGGTGCCGTTTGGCAAGCGCTGGCGCACGGGTGCCAATGCCACCACCAGCATCAAGTTCTCGGATGATGTGATGATTGAGGGCAAGAAAGTGGCTGCCGGCGAGTACGGCCTCTACACCATCCCGAACAAGACGGAGTGGCTGGTGGTGCTCAATAAGAGCCTCAAGCAGGGCGCGGATGTGGACGGTTTCAAGGACGACCAGGACGTGGCCCGCTTCACCATCAAGCCCTACAAGCTGGCCAGCAAGGTCGAAACCTTCACCATCAACTTCACCGACCTCACCCCCGCCACCGCCAACGTGGCCATGGAATGGGAAATGACCGGGGCCAAGTTCAAGGTAACCGCCGACGTGGAAACCAAGGTAATGGCCCAAATTGACGAGAAAATCACCAAAGCCGCCACTCCCGCCCCCGCCGACCTCGCCTCGGCGGCAGTGTACTACTTCGACAACAACAAGGACCTGAAGCAGGCCCTGGCCTGGATGGAAAAAGCCAACGCCGCCGAGCCCACCAAGTTCTGGAACCTGAACACGGAAGCCAAAATCCGCCTCAAAATGAAGGACTACGCCGGTGCCACCAAAGCCGCCGAAGCCTCGAAGAAAGCCGCACTGGCCGCCACGCCGCCGAACGGCGAATACGTGAAAATGAACGAGGACCTGATGGCCGAGGCCAAGAAAATGGGCAAATAAAAACGCCTGTCCTCTGAAGTTAAAAAGGCCGCGACACTGGTGTCGCGGCCTTTTTGATTTTACTATCCCTATGCAAAGGTCGGTTGCAGGTGGTGAGGAAATTACTTGTGCTCGACTGGGTGCAGCTGGCTGTTCATGATGGTGGCCAGCATGGAATCGGGGAGCACGAGGCTGGTGAAGAAGTTCATTTTGGCGCTCATGGTGGGCAGGCTGCGGGCTCCGCCGTCCATGAGCACGTCGTAACCTTCTTCGGCCACGGCGCGGGCCGATACGGTGTGGCTGGCAGCGCGGGTATTTTCGGCGTGCGCGGTGCGGAAGAAGTTGGTATCGGTGGGCGGCGGGCAGAGTACGGTCATGGTCACGGCCGATTTCTGCTGCTTGAGCTCGTGCTGCACGGCTTCGGTGAAGCTGAGCACGAAGGCCTTGGTGGCGGCGTACACGGCCTGGCAGGGGCTGGGTGTGAAGGAGGCCAGCGAGCCGACCTGCAGAATGCGCCCGGTATTGCGAGCCACCATATCGCGCAGGTAGAGCTTGGTGAGCTGCACGAGCGCCGCCACGTTTACCTGAATGATGGCGAGCTCCGTGGCTAGGTCGGTATCGGTGAAGTAGCCGGTTTCGCCGAAGCCGGCGTCGTTCACCAGCGCGTCGATTTGCAGGCCCCGCGCCGTGGTTTCGGCGTAGAGCTGGGCGGGTGTATCGGGGTGGCTCAGGTCGAAGGGCAGCAGCACGATATCAACAGTTTCAAACTCCTGATGCAGCAGCCGGGCGGCTTCGTGGAGTTCATCCAGGTGGCGGGCCACGAGTACTACCCGGTAATCATCGCGGGCGAAACAACGGGCCAGTTCGAAACCGATGCCGCTCGAAGCACCGGTTATGAGGGCGGTTTGGTCGTTCATAGCTGATGGATTTAAGGTGAATCATATATTATTATAATATATAGATTAGTAATTTAATTCAAAGTTGCACCGTGTAACCTCCCTTGCCCCAGAAAGCTCACGTTACTATTGATTCCTGCACGCACTTGAAAGCCGCGCAGCTCCCACAAAAGCAGAAGGAACTGACCGAAATTAGCCGCAGCAACAGACAGCAAAAAGCCCGATTCAATGCAGAATCGGGCTTTTTCGTCAATAATTCCTGGCTCCTCTCCTACTTCTGGCCCCGGCCCTGCATAATGAGCAGCCGCTTCACGTTGTCGACCTCAATCTCATCGGGCTGGGTTCTGAGCACGCGGCGCAGGTCCTTGGGCGAGCGGCCGCCGAATACCACCACCTTGAAGCCGGCGGCGTGGGCCTGGGCGCTTTGCTCAGGCGTCACACGGTCGGCATCGAGCACCACGGTGTGGACATTCTCGGTTTTGGCCGTTTTCAGGCCGGCAGCAAAGTCATCGGAGGCGATTTCGAGGCCGACACGCACGCCCGGCATGGCGGCGCGGGCCAGCCGGACGGTGGCCCCGTCCATGGTAATGAACAGGACTTTGGCCGGCGGCACGTGGTAGCGGGCCAGGCTACGGGCAATCTGGCGCACCAGTTGCGGCACCTGCTCGTTCTGACGGCCGGGGGGCAGGCACTGGTCGTCCTCATGCAAATCGAGGTGGATGAAGGGGAACGTGGGCCGACGGTTGAGGCGGGCCAGCAGCGTGTCGAAGGTGATGGGGTGCTCCTTTTGGAGGAGGTCGTAGGGGAAGCCGCCTTTGTAGCGCAGCTGGGTGAGCTCGGCGGCGGTGCGCTGGCTCACGCAGCCGGTGCCGGTGCTGCCGTCCTGCAAGTGCTGGTCGTGGTAGAGCATCACCACGCTGTCGCGGCTCATTTGCAGGTCGATTTCCACGCCATCGGCCCCGCGCAGCAGGGCGCGACGGACGCCGCGCCAGCTGCTCGGTGGCCGGAAATTGAACGGGCTGATGGGCGTGTAGAAGCCGGAACCGGCGTGGCCCAGCACCAGTAGTTTGGGGTTGGCCACGGGCTTGGTGGCGGTGCAGGCCGCCAGCGTCAACACCAAGAAAAGCGCCAGCGAAGCGGCGGGGAGTAAGCGGTATTTTCTCATGCAAAAGCGAAAGCCGGCATGCGCCGGTTGGGGCCTGAACGGCAAAGGGGCTGGTGGGTTGTAGAGACGCAATATTTTGCGTCTCGTCGTTGAACGGTTGGAACCACGCCAGTTGCGCAGTCATAACAACATCAGCAACGACGAGACGCAAAATATTGCGTCTCTACACCGTCTGCATCTTCTGCGGCTTATCCAGCAGCCCGAACAGGAATGTCAACGCCACCACCAGCCAAATGGAAAACCACACGTCGCTCAGATAATGCATGCCCAGCACCAGCCGGCCCAGCGCGATAAGCCCCGGCAGCACCAGCAGCGGCCCCCTATACTTCGGAAACGCCACCGCCAGCGGCCAGAACAGGCTGAAATAAGTGGCAGTGTGGGTAGATGGAAATGAGTCGTTGTGAGGGCCGGTGGCCCAGAGGCCCGTGCCCTCGTAGCCTGTGCCGAACAGCACCTCCGGCCGCAGGCGGTGCACCGTGCCTTTCAGCACATTGGCCAGCACCATGCTGAATTCGTGGGTGAGCAGTATGATGAGGAAGATGGTAGCGGCCTTTTTTTTGAGGGCGTAGCGGCCGATGGCGAAGGCCAGCCCCAACGCCAGGAAAATGATGGGCAGACCCAGCAAATGGACCATCAGTGCATCGTGAACCTTATCGGCGGTGGCGGTGAGGGTGGCGAAGAACGGCGCGGCTCCGCCAAAATGCCCGTGGATGAACCGGGCCAGCGGCTGGTCGAAAAACAGAATGAGTAGGGCGCAGGCCGGCAGCGTGAGGGCCGTAAAAACGAGGAACTGGCGGAGCGTCATAGAGCGAAAGTAGCGTGGACTCTGCGAGTCCGCGTGTCGTTGGTCAGTAAGTCGTTCGCCTGGGCGCGGACTCGCAGAGTCCACGCTACACGGCTACCCCAGCGCCTGATTCAGGGCGATGATGGCCGTTTTGTAATCCTCGCGGCCTACGATGAACTGGATATTTACCTTGCGCAGCGCGAAGCCCGCGCTGCGAATATTGATGCCCGCATCGGCTAGGGCACCAGCGGCGCGGGCCAGCAGGCCGGGCTCGTCGATGTTGGAGCCGATGAGGCAGACTAGGGCGGCTGGCTGCACGGTCACGTTCTCGTACTTGGCTTCGAGGGCGGCCACGAGCTGGGGCTTGAGGTCCTTTTCCCAGATTAGGAGCGAGATGCTGTTGGCGCTGGTGGCCTTGAAAATGTAGCTCACCCCGAGGTCGAAGAATACCTGCATCAGGTTCAAATCGAAGCCGGCGGCACCTACCATCAGGGGGTCGTGGATGTCGATAATGGTGACTTTTTCGGTGCCGGTGATGACTTCGATGCGCTTGGTGGGCGAGATGTAGTCGCGGGTGATGAGCGTGCCGGGGTGCTCGGGCTCGAAGGTGTTTTTGATGCGCAGGTCGATGGCGTTTATCTCCAGCGGCTTCGAGGCTTTGGGGTGGATGGCCTCCATGCCCACGTCGGCAAGCTGGTCGGCCACGTCGTAGTTGGTGAAGCCGATGGGGTGGCACTGGTCCACGCCCACCAGGTTGGGGTCGGCCGAGCTGAGGTGGTATTCCTTGTGAATAATGGCCTCCTGGGGCCGCACGGCCACGGCAATCTTACTGAAGGTGACTTCCGAATAGCCCCGGTCGAACTCCCGCATGATGCCCTCGGTGCCCTTGGTGTAGCCGGTGGCAATGCAGATGGTGCGCGGAAAATCAATGTCGGTAAAGGCCTGCCGGATGCGCTCGTCAATGGTCAGCGGCTGGGCGTCGTCGAATCCGCTGAGGTCGACCAGGGTGGCGTGCACGCCCCGGTTTTGCAGGATGTTCACGGAGTTGAAGGCGGAGTGGGCCTCCCCTATCGAGGCCAGGATTTCGCGGGCGGCCTGCAGGATGTTCACGCTATTCACGTAGCCGGAGGCCAGCACGTTCACGAGGCTTTCGAGGTAGGTCTGGGCCTGGTCGATGCGCTGCTGAATGAACGCATCGGCCACGGCCAAATCCAGCCCCAGCGGCTCGTATTGCTTGTTTAGCTCCTTGAGCTGGGTGGCCACGTCCTGCAGCGGCTGGCTGAACTCCTGGCCCTGGGTGATGTGGTGATACACGCCGGGCGCGCCGGTTTTCTTATTTTCGAGCAGCCAGTTGGTGACGTTGGCGTAGGCTGATACCACGAACACGCGGTTGTACAGCTTCGCGCCCTCGCGGCCGTGGAAGATGATGTTGTCGAGGACGTCGGCGAAGGCGGTCATCGAGGTGCCGCCGATTTTTTCTACTGTTAGCACGGGTATTTACAATAGGCCGGTAAGCCTGAAAATGGTAATCAGAACACAAAAGAACGTCATGCCGAGCGCAGCCGAGGCATCTCGCGTGGCGAAGTAAACCAATCGATTGAGTTACTACCACACGCAAGATGCCTCGGCTGCGCTCGGCATGACGGACAATGTAGCGTGGACTCTGCGAGTCCGCGCGGACTCGCAGAGTCCACGCTACAGCCCACTACTGCGCCACTTCCTTCCCGTAGGAAATCATGTTCGTAATAATCCGATACGCCCCCGGTACGCCCGCCGGCAGCTCCCGAAACAGCGAAAGGCCCGTGTAGATGTAGTGCCCCTTGCCATAGTCCGTGACCAGAATCGCACTCTCTTTCGGCGCTTCGCCAGGGTCACTGCTGGAAATGACGGTCTGGTATTTCGGGTCCCATTTCGAGGGGTAGTAGAGGCCTTGCTCCTGCACCCAGCCTTTGAAATCTTCCGCCGTAATCTTATTCGGGGCGGCCAGTAGCTGGTGCTTCGTGAGGGTCACGGGGGCATCTTCCACGGTCACGCGGTCGGAGGAAAGCGTCATTGGGTAGGGACCGATTTCGGGCATCACGGTGCCGCGGTTCACTACGTATTGCACCACTACGTTGCCGCCCTGCTCGATGTATTTGAGGATTTCGGGCTGCTTGGTTTTCAGGGCATCTACCGTGTTGTAGGCGCGGATGCCCACGACCAGGGCGTCGAATTCTTTGAGGCGGGCGGCGCTGAGGTCCTTGGGTTCGAGCAGGGTCACGTTGTAGCCGATTTGGCGCAGGGCGTCGGGCACTTCGTCGCCGGCGCCCATGAGGTAGGCCACGTTTTGGCCGCGCCGCTTCAGGTCGAGCTTCACCAGCGGGGCCACGGCTTCGGGGAAGAGGAACTGCGTGGGGATGTGCGGGTACTCAATCTTCTGGATGCCGCGGGCGTAGGCCTGGCCGGCCACGGTGGCGGTGGCGCGCAGCTCGGCGCGGCCGGGCGCGGCGCCGGCCAGGGGCTGCACCTGGAAGTTCACGGTCAGCTCCTCGTCTTTGGCGGCGAGGGCGAAGGGGACGGTGGCGGGCTCGCACTTCCAGCCGGCGGGCAGGGCCAGGGCCAGGCTGCCGCTCACCCCGGCGCGCCCGGCCCGCAGCGTGACGGGCACGGTCTTGGGCTGGGCATCGGCGAAGACGTAGGAACGGGCGGGCGGCAGGTTCACCAGCACGGGCGGCACCACGGCCAGCGGCTGGTATAATTCGCCCAGCACGGGGTCGGTGTGCTTGTATTGGACGGGGACAGTAAGTGAATATGGCTGGCCATCCACTTCCATGTTTGCGATAACCGAAGCGTTAGGCTCATTCTCCGGCATCCCTATTACTTCTTGCCTAGTCGGTTTAATAAAATTCTTGGTAAATCCTTTACCTGGTTTGAGTGGCTCGCCATTTGTAGAACCCATAAAGTCAGTAATCTTGCTAGTCATTTCTGCAACAAGAATAGAATCTGGCACCTGATACATACCCACGCTGCTCGGTAGCCTCAACCAATATGGCTGGGAGGTACCCACTTTTTTATCAATTGTAAGTGCTGCGTTAAAGCTTACTGCTTTCCCAGTAAGAAGTGGCTTCTGCATCACAGTATCAAACATTGTCAGAAAACCAGTTACCCGTTTGAGGGTAATTTCTTTCGGCGAGCGGTTCAGTATTGCGATGGCAACAGTCATTTTTTGACCTGCTACCACCGAAGGTTCACTAGCAGTCGCGGTTAGGCTAAGGCCGAGGCAAGCAGCAATCAGCTTTTGCACCTCGCGCGACTTCTCAACTAGAATTAATCTCTGCTCCCTTCCTGCCCCAACATATGGTATCTTATAAGGAGCTTGCTTCGCTGAGAGAAGCTGCATTATCAACTCATTCGATTTTAGCAGCCCCGCCACGCTGGCGCTGGGGTTGCTCGCGTCATACTTGCGAATGACCTCCTCGATGAGCTTGCCCACGGCCGCGCCGCCGGGCACCCGATTCCAGGTCTGGTCCACGCCTTCGAACAGGTCTTTGGAGGCTGTGGAGCCTTTCACGGGCTGGAAATACTCCAGCGCCTCGCCCCGCTGGGCGGCCGAGCCGAAGCCCTGGCTGCGGTGGTTGCTGCGGCTGCGGGCCGCGATTTCGCCGTAGCTCTGGCCCAGCAGGGGGTTGTAGCCGCCGGCGTCGAGCCGGAGGTAGCCGTCCATGTTTTCGCCGGGCTTCACGAAGAAGCTGCCGGTGTTCCAGAGCAGGCGCTTGGGCTGCCAGGCTTGCACGTACTGGAGCTGTTCGGGGAAGCGCTTGGGGTCGCCGGCGGCGTCGAAGGCTTCGGCGGCGAGGATGGCGCTGGCCTGGTGGTGGCCGTGGCCGGCGCGGGCATCGGGCGGGAAGCGGGTGATGAGCACATCGGGCCGGCGCTGGCGGATGACCCACACCATGTCGGCGAGCACCTGCTCCTTGTCCCAGATGCGAAAGGTTTCGTCGGAGGTTTTGGAGAAGCCGAAGTCGTTGGCGCGGGTAAAGAACTGCCGGCCGCCGTCGAGCCGCCGGGCCGCCAGCAGCTCCTGCGTGCGAATCACGCCGAGGCCTTCGCGCAGCTCGGGGCCGATGAGGTTCTGGCCGCCGTCGCCGCGGGTGCAGCTCAGGTAGCTGGTTTCGAGCAGGCGCTCGTTGGCCATATAGGCGATGAGGCGGGTGTTTTCGTCGTCGGGGTGGGCGGCCAGGTACATCACCGAGCCGAGGACGTTGAGCTTCTTCAGCCCCAGCAATATTTCGGAGGAAGTGTAGGACTTCGGCGTTTGGGCCAGGGCCGTGAGGGGCAGCAGCAGCGCCGCGAGCAACGGGCGTAAGGAACGAATCATGCGCAGGAAACCAGATTGAGGCCGTGAAGTTACCAGCCGATGCCCGCCGATCGCGCGGGCCTGCGGCCCGGGCCGATTATTCGCAGGCCTCCGGCCTGCAATCGTTGGGTGATGCCTGGATGGCTGCGCTACGGCTGCCCATACGGCGCGGATGCCGGCGGGCCTGGAGGCCCGCTAATAGTCGGCACGGGCCGCAGGCCCGCGCCATCGTGGGTTTAGCCAGGGGATGCAAAGGTTCGGACAGGGAATGCAAATTTTTGGACAGAGGACGCAAAGGTTCGGACATGAGATGCAAAATTTTGGATAGAAGATGAAATAAATTTGCCTCCTATTACCTTAAATCAGCCAGCTGTTGGATTTGGCTGGTTTGCAAGCCCCATGAAGATGCCCGATAGCCTGCCTGCCGCCTTTGCCCGCCGCGTGTTTGAGCGCGATAACCCGCCCCCACCGCCGCCCCTGAGCCAGGAGCCCGCCGCCGTGCAGGCCCGCATCGAGGAATGGCTGTTGCAGCGCCACCAGGTGCGCAACAAGCGGGGCCGCCTGCGCCAGAGCCTCATGCTGCTGGCCCTGATGCAGCACCCTGAGCGGCACACCATGCAGCTGGCCGAAGCGGCGGGCCTGCCCATCCGGGCCGCTGCCCGCGTGGCCGTGCGGCTGGGCGAGTTCGGCCTTGCTACCCCGGAAGAGCGCGGCCTCTACCGCTACTGGCGCCTCACCCCTGCCGCCGAAGATGCCCTGCTGCTGGTGGTAGTGGGGCCGCCGGCCGCCTAGCCGACGCAACGCGGGGCCACCCGGGCCCGTCTTTGCCCCGGCTGAACTTCATTTGTGTGAAAATCGGTTTATCCCCTACACCGGCCGCCCATCGCGGCCCCAACCTTTGTTTATGACGATTCATCCTTTCCGCCGCTGGTCGCTTTCGCTGGCCTTGCTGGCCCTGCCGGTTCTGGCCCAGGCCCAATCGGTGAATGCCCTCTCCCCCGCCCCCGCCACCCCGGCGGCCGGCGATATGAGCGCCGCCCAATGGTACCTCAAAGACCCGCAGCTCGACAACGTGCCCGGCGTGGGGGCCAACCGCGCCTACAATGAGATTCTGAAAAACCTGATTCCGACCCCGGTCATTGTGGCCGTGATTGATTCGGGTATCGATACGGCCCACGTCGACCTCAAGCCCGTGCTGTGGGTGAACCGGGGCGAAATCCCCGGCAATGGCATCGACGACGACAAGAACGGCTACATCGACGACGTGCACGGCTGGAATTTCCTCGGTGCGCCCGACGGCCGCAACGTGAACGCCGAAACCCTAGAGATGACGCGCATCGTGGCCGCCGGCCGCAAGCGCTTCAAAGGCATCACGGCTAAGACCGTGAAGCCGGCCGATAAAGCCGCCTATGTGCTGTATCAGAAGGCCGAAAAAGCCTATTCGGGTCGCCTCAAGGAGGAAACCGAGCGCAGCAAGCAGGTGGAGGAAATGAGCGGCCCCCTCACCCAGATGGTGACCAACATGAAGCAGGCCCTCGGCACCGAGAAGCTCGACACCACGGCCCTCAAAAACGCCAACCCCGACGACCCCAACCTGAAACGCGCCGTGGCCGGCATGCTCGACATGATGCGCCAGACCGGGGCCGGCGACGCCGACGCGTTGCTAAAAGAGTTGAACGAAGGCGTGAAGCAGGAGCGCAGCATGCTGGATAATTCACTGAACCTGAACTTCAACCCCCGGGCCGACATCATCAAGGACAACCCCGAGGATGTGAGCCAGCGCTTCTACGGCAACAACGACCTCCACGGCCCCGACCCCATGCACGGCACCCACGTCTCGGGCATCATCGCGGCGGTGCGGACCAATAACCTCGGCATCCAGGGCCTCGCCCCGGACCCCGTGCGCATCATGATGGTGCGCGCCGTGCCCGACGGCGACGAGCGCGACAAGGACATCGCCAATGCTATTCGCTACGCCGTGGACAACGGCGCGCAGATTATCAACATGAGCTTCGGCAAGGAATTTTCGCCCCAACGCCCCGCCGTGGAAGCCGCCTACAAGTATGCCGCCCAGAAAGGCGTGCTGCTGGTACACGCCGCCGGCAACGAAAACCACAACCTCGACGTGGCCGACAACTACCCGGCTTCATTCTACATCAACAACACCACCATCCCGAACCTGCTCACCGTAGGCGCGTCCGGCCCGAAGGACAACGTGAACCTGACCGCCGATTTCTCGAACTACAGCAAGAAGGGCGTGGACGTATTCGCGCCCGGCGTGGGCATCTACAGCACCTTGCCCGGCAGCACCTACGGCAACGAAAGCGGCACCAGCATGGCCTCGCCCGTGACGGCCGGCGTAGCGGCGGTGCTGAAATCGTACTTCCCCAAGCTCACCGCTACCGATTTGAAGCGCATCATCATGCAGTCGGCCCAGGTGCACCACACCAAAGTCCAGACGCCCGGCAGCGATAAGCAGGTCGATTTCTCGACCCTGTCCGTGACCGGCGGCGTAGTGGATATGTACGAGGCGGTGAAGCTGGCGCAGAAAGCGTCGCTGTAAATGAGTTGAGAACCAAATAGCCACCTGTCATCCTGAGCGCAGCGAAGGACCTTATCACTTTTGAACTCGTTGTTCTGCCGTGGTAAGGTCCTTCGCTGCGCTCAGGATGACAGGTGGCTATTTGGTTCTCAACTCACCCCACGTCCACGCCTTTTTCTTCCTTCCGAAAGTGGTTCAGCACGAGCTTATCGCTCAACCCGGGCAGCCACTTATTGAGGAAAACCACCAGTTTGCCCTGGCCCGTGAGCACCAGCGTGCGCTTGCGCTGCTGCACGGCTTTCAGAATCTCGTCGGCCACGGCTTCGCTGCTCATCATGGCGCCTTCGTCGCGCGGCGACTCGCCCTGCGAGGAGCCATCGGCCGCTAGGGCCGTGTTGCGGATATTGGAGGCCGTGAAGCCGGGCGCGGCCGTGAGCACGTTCACGCCCTGGTCGAGCAGCTCCGTGCGCAGGGCTTCGAGGAAGCCGTTCATGGCAAACTTGGAGGCCGAGTAGCCCGTGCGCCCCGGCAGCCCCCGATAGCCAGCAATGCTGCTGATGCCCACGATGCTGCCCTTGCTTTTCAACAGATGCGGCAGCGCAAACTTGGTGGTGAACACGGTACCGAAGAAGTTGGTCTGCATCAACCGCTTGATGACTTCAAGGTCGGCATCCTGAAAGCGGGCGCGCATGCTGATGCCGGCGTTGTTGAGCAGCACGTCGAGGCCGCCGAAGCGGGCCACGGTTTCGGCCACGGCGCGCTCGGCAGCGGCTTCGTCGCCCACATCGGCCCGGATGGTGAGGTGGGCCACGCCGGCGGCGGCCAGGGCGGCGGCGGTATCGGTCAGTTTAAGTTCGTCGCGCCCGGTGATGGCCACCTGGTAGCCGGCCCGGCCGAAGGCCAGCGCACAAGCCCGGCCAATGCCCGACGTGCCGCCGGTGATGAGAACAGTGGGAGTTGGCATAAACTAAAAATAGTGCCCCAGCCGGGCCGGGGAGAAAGATGGGCGAATACTACCGGCAAACTTACGGCTGGCTGGTGCGATTTTTGCGCCGCCTGATTAAACCTCCGTTGCGGGTTCTGGTCAGCTACTTGCTGGCCGCGCGGCGGCGGGCGTTTGGCGAACCCGCGTGCGGGGTGGCCGACTCAGAGTGGATAATGGACGATTGCAACGGGGCCATCCCCGCTTTCTGCTTACATTTATCCGTTGAATTCAATTGCTTTCTTTCAAAGTACCGTATGCATCCACACCTACGTTCCTGGTTCCGGTTCACGCCGGGTTTTATTGCTGTTTTGCTGGGACTGGGCTTAAGCTCAGAGGCCGTCGCCCAGAGCTGCCCCATTGCGGCCACGTGCACGCCGGGCACCGCCACCAACGGGCAGGCCAACCTCTACGGCATGGGCATTCTCAACGTTAATATTGGGAACAACCTCATCAACAACACCACCGGCAACTACATCGACGGCTACCGCGACTATAGCTGCACCTACAACGCGGCCCTGACCGTGGGCCAGCCCTACGCCATCAGCGTGCGCACCGGCCCGAACGTGAACGAGAGCGTGAAGGTCTGGATTGACTACAACAACGACGGGGCCTTCACCGGCAACAACGAGCTGGTGTTTGATGCGCCCAACAGCATCCTGCACACGGGCACGTTCACGCCGCCGGCCTCGGCCGTGCTCAGCACCAACCTGCGCATGCGGGTATCGTCGGACTACGCGCTGGCCACCACCGTGCCCGCGCCGTGCTCCACGCCCCAATACTCGCAGGTGGAAGACTACAGCGTGCGGCTCTCGTCGAACGTGAGCGCGCCGGTGGCGGCTTTCACCACCAACGGCACCACCACCTGCTCCGGCACCGTGCAGTTCACCGATGCCAGCCAGAACCTGCCCACGTCCTGGCTCTGGACCTTTGGCGACGGTGGCACCAGCACCCTGCAAAACCCCTCGCATACCTACGCCACGGCCGGTACCTACGCCGTGACGCTGCGCGCCACCAACGCGGCCGGCAACAACACCAGCGCCGCTACCAGCATCATCTATAACACCACGGTGCCGCTGGCCGCCAGCTGCTCGCCCCAGACGACCAACTACTTCGCCAACTACGGCATCACTCGCTTCCGGCTGGGCACCATTGATAACACCTCGGCCGACGGCAGCGCCGGCTACCAGGATTTCACCTGCCCGCAGCGCACCGAACTAATTGCGGGCGTGAGCAACCAGATGATTATCAACACGGGCGGCGTGAACGCGCACGACATCCGGGTATACCTGGATTTGAATAACAACGGCGTGTTTGCCGCTTCCGAACTGCTTTATACGGGCCTGAACACGCCTACCCCCGGGGCCACCACCACCCTCACCCTGCCCACCGGCACCACGCTCAACCAGCCCCTGCGCCTGCGCATCATTGCCGATGCCATTGGCAACACGGCCGGCCCCTGCGTGAGCCCGGTGAGCGGCCAGGTGGAAGACTATACCGTCATTGCCCGGCCCAACACGCTGCCGCCCACCATCAACTTCAGCACCAACTACGTGGCCGGCGGCTGCGTGAACCCCATCGTGTTCACCGACCTCACCACCAACCTGCCCACTTCGTGGCTGTGGGCGTTTGGCGACGGCACCACCAGCACCCTGCAAAACCCCACGCACACCTACACCGCCTCGGGCACCTACAACGTCACGCTCACGGCCACCAATACCAACGGCACGGCCAGCGTGACGCGCCTGAACGCGGTGACCATCCAGGTGCCCTGCCTCATCTTCTGCGCTTCGAATGGCACGGGCGGCACCGGCCCCACGGGGCAGCAGCAGCCCAGCCCTTTCTACATCAGCACCGTGAGCATTGCCAATGCCACGCCGGCCTTCACCAACAGCACCAGCGTGGCCACGGGCGGCTACGCCAACTACACCAGCCTGTCGCTGTCGGCCAACGTGGGCAACTCGCTCAGCCTGACCGTGGCCACGAACCTGGCCGCCAACCACCGCACCTCGGCCTGGGTAGACTGGAACATGAACGGCACGTTTGACGCCTCCGAGTTGGTGGTGAACGGCACGGCCACGGCCAACTCGTTCACGGCTCCCTTCACGGTGCCCGCCGGCACGGCCGGCAGCAATCCCCGCATGCGGGTGATAGTGGTTGCCAATGCCACCGGCGGCACGCCCAGCGCCTGCGCCACCAACGTCCTCAACGCCGAGGTGGAAGACTACCAGCTGCGCATCCTGCCCCTGGCCACCCGCGAGGCCCAGGCCCTGCCCACGCTCAGCCTCTTCCCCAACCCTACCCTGGATGGGCGGGTGAGCCTGCGCCTGCCCGATGCCAGCGCCGCCGGCCTCTACACCACCGAGGTGCAGAACCTGCTGGGCGCTACGGTGCTGCGCACGGCCCTGCGCCTGGGCCCGGCCGCCGATGCCCAGCTGGACCTGAGCGCCCTGCCGGCCGGCGTGTACGTGCTGCGCCTGCGCGACGCGCAGGGCCAGACCGCCCTGCGCCGCCTGGTGCGCGAATAGCAAAACCATTTCTTCGGGCGATGAGGCCCGAGCTCAACCCCTAACCGCCCCGGCCGCCTTTTGACGGCTGGGGCAGTTTTTCAGTTTTCCTACCCTTCATTTTATTGTATGCCTACAACCTTACTACGGCGTTTTTTTGGGTCGATGCTACTACTGGCGCTGCTGGTGGTGGGCGCGCGCCCGGCGCAGGCCTCGCACCTTTTGGGTGGCGAGATGAGCTACCGCTACCTCGACGCGACTGGCCCGACGGCTACCCCGTTCCGCTACGAAATCACCCTTACGGTGTACAGCAACGGCCTGTATTATACCAACCCCACCGGCATTGCGGCTCCGCCGGCGAATGCAACCATTGACATCTTCAACAAGGCCACCACGTTGCGCATTGGCTCTTACAACTTCGCCCGCACGTCGCCCACGGCGAGTAACAACAACCTGCCGCCACCGATTTCCCCGTCCGTACCTGCGGGCTGCACGGTGAGCGGACCCAGTCAGCCATTCTACCTGTGCAAATACGTGCAGGTAGTGAACCTGCCGGTTTCCTTCGATGGCTACTACGCTGTGTATTCGGTGAGCGCCCGCAACAACACCCTCACCAACATCAACAACCCCAGCGGGGGCACGGGCGGCAACGTGCCCCTGACGCTCTACGTGAGCATGGCCCCACCGCTGATTTACAACCGCTCGCCCGTATTTTCGGACACGGCCGTGGCCATCGTGTGCCAGAACGATACCACCATCTCGCTCAACAACGCTTTCGACCCCGACGGCGACCGCCTAGTGTACTCCTTTGGCACGCCCTACGGCTTCCTGGCCGGCACCACCAACCCGCCCACTTTCCCACCCCTGCCCCAGTCGGTGCCTTACTATCCGGCTTACAGCGCGGCCAACCCGTTTGGGACGGGCGCGGGTAACTTTGCCAAGATTAACGCCAGTACGGGTATTGCCAAGTACGGGGCCACGTCCACCGGCCTCTACGTAGTGGCGGTGGACGTGGCAGAATACCGCTCCATCAACGGTGTGGAAGTGCTGATTGGGACTACCCGACGAGACTTACAGCTCGTCGTTTCGGTATGCCCGCCTACTACGCCGCCGCTGCTACCGGCCCCGGCGCTCACGCCCCGTAACTACACTATTGAAGAAGGCCAGTCGCTGAGCATCCCGATTACGGCCACCCAGGCCAGCGGCAACCACCCGCTGGTGCTCACCGTGAACAGTGCCCTACTCGATGGCAGCGGGCCGTTCAACACCACCTTCAACGGCAGCACGGGCGTAGTGCAGGCCGGCAACCTGACCGGTACGGCCACGGCCTCCGGCACCGGCTCGGTATCGGGCACCTTTGTTTATAACTCCACCTGCGGCCAGTCGCGCACCACGCCCTACGACCTGGGCGTGACCGTGAAGGACAACGGCTGCGGCGGCAAGCTGGCTTCGGATATTTTCCGGGTGACGGTGACCCGCGCCGCCGGCCCCAACGTTATCAATGGCCCGAGCACGGTGTGCGACCCGGCCACGGTGCGCTCCTACACGGCCGCCGGCCCGGTGCCAGCTTCTTACCGCTGGCGCATCTACGGAGGCACCATCACCAGCGGCCAGGGCACCAACACGGTGCAGGTGACCTGGGCCAGCGCCAACACCACCGGCCGGCTGTCGCTGAAGGGCGTTTCGACCTACGGCTGCCTTTCTGATTCGGTGGTTAAAACCGTGGACATCCGGCCCTTGCCGGCCATCACGGCCACGGCCCTCGCGCCCAGCCTCTGCCAGGGCACGTCGACTACGCTGACGGTGACCGGCCAAACGGGCCTGACCTATGCCTGGACCGGCGGCGGCATCAACCTGACCGGCACCAGCATTACGGTAACGCCCACCGCTACCACCACCTATACCGTGACCGGCACCGACGGCACCTGCACCACCACGACCACCGTGACGGTGACCGTGACGGCCCCGCCCACCGCCAATGCCGGCCCCGACCGCACCATCTGCCCCAACGTGGCCTCCACGCCGCTGGGCGTGGCGGCCATCACTGGGCTCACCTACGCCTGGAGCCCGGCCACCGGCCTGAGCAGTGCCACCGTGGCCCAGCCCACCGTGACGCTGCCCAATACCACCAGCGCGCCCATCACCCAGACCTACACGCTCACCGTGTCTTCCGGCCCGAACTGCTCCAGCACCTCATCGGTGGTGGTGACGGTGAGCCCCGCCGCCGTGGCCGATGCCGGCCCGGCCCGCAACACCTGCTCGGGCGTGGCTTCGGCGGCCATTGGCACCCCGGCGCTGGCTGGCTACACCTATAGCTGGAGCCCCGCTACCGGCCTCAGCAGCGCTACGGCCGCCCAGCCGACGGTGATGCTGCCTAACACCACCGGCGCACCCATCACCCAGACCTACACCGTGACGGCCACCAACGCCGCCGGCTGCACCGCCACTTCGTCGGTCATTGTTACCATCAACCCCGCCGCCGTGATTACGCCCAGCCCGCCTATCAGCTTCTGCTCGGGTACGGTTTCGGCCCCGCTGGGCGGTGCGGTGACGCCCGTAGCTGGCACCACTTATAGCTATACGCCCACCACCGGCCTCAGCAACCCGAACATCCTCAACCCAACCGTGACCGGCACCAACACCACCGGCGCGCCCATCACCACGACCTACACGCTGACGGCCACCACGGCCAACGGCTGCTCGGCCACCAGCACCGTGGCCGTGACCATCAACCCCGCCGCCGTGGCTGATGCCGGTCCGGCCCGCAGCACCTGTTCCAACGTGCCCGTGGCCATTGGCAATGGCACGGCCGTAGCTGGTACCACGTATGCCTGGAGCCCGGCTACCGGCCTGAGCAGCGCTTCGGTGCTGAACCCGACGGTGACCCTGCCCAATCTGACCGGTGCTAACATCACCCAGACCTACACCCTGACGGCTACCACCGCCAACGGCTGCGTGAGCACCGGCACGGTCGTCGTAACCGTCTTCCCGGCTGCCGTGGCCCAGGCCGGACCGGCCGTAGCCTTCTGCTCGGGCGAAACCCGCACGCTGGGCACCGGCACCGCCGTAACCGGTACCACCTACGCCTGGAGCCCCGCCACCGGCCTGAGCGACCCAACCGCACTTAGCCCAACGGTGACGTTGACCAACACGACCGGTGCCCCTATCACCACGACTTACACCCTGACCGCTACCACCGCTAACGGCTGCACCGCCACCAGCACCGTGGCCGTGACCGTGAACCAGGCCGCCGTGGCCCAGGCCGGACCGGCTGTCACGTTCTGCTCGGGCGAAACCCGCACGCTGGGCACCGGCACCGCCGTGACTGGAACCACCTACGCCTGGAGCCCCACCACCGGCCTGAGCAGCGCCACCGCGCTGACCCCGACCATCACGCTGACCAACACCACCGGCGCGCCCATCACCACCACTTATACCCTGACGGCCACCACGGCCCAGGGCTGCACCGCCACCAGCACCGTGGCCGTGACCGTGAACCAGGCCGCCGTGGCCCAGGCCGGACCGGCTGTCACGTTCTGCTCGGGCGAAACCCGCACGCTGGGCACCGGCACCGCCGTGACTGGAACCACCTACGCCTGGAGCCCCACCACCGGCCTGAGCAGCGCCACCGCGCTGACCCCGACCATCACGCTGACCAACACCACCGGCGCGCCCATCACCACCACTTATACCCTGACGGCCACCACGGCCCAGGGCTGCACCGCCACCAGCACCGTGGCCGTGACCGTGAACCAGGCCGCCGTGGCCCAGGCTGGACCGGCTAAGGCTACCTGCTCCAACGTGGGCGTGGTTATCGGTACCGGCACGGCCGTGACCGGCACCACCTACGCCTGGACGCCCGCCACGGGCTTGAGCAGCGCCACCGCCCTCACCCCCACCCTGACGCTGCCCAACCTGACGGCCGCGCCCATCGTGGCAACCTACACCCTGACCGCCACCACGGCCCAGGGCTGCACCGCCACCAGCACCGTGGCCGTGACCATCAACCCCGCCGCCGTGGCCGATGCCGGCCCAGCCCGCGCTACCTGCTCCAACGTGCCCGTGGCCATCGGCAACGGCACGGCCGTGGCCGGTACCACCTACGCCTGGAGCCCGGCCACCGGCCTCAGCAGCGCCTCGGTGCTGAACCCGACCGTGACGCTGCCCAACCTGACCGGCACCCCCATCACCCAGACCTACACGCTGACGGCCACTACCGTCAACGGCTGCACCGCCACCAATACGGTCGTGGTAACCATCAACCCGGCCGCTGTGGCCGTGGCGGGCACCAGCCAGGCCATTTGCTCGGGCGCAACCATTACCCTGGGCGCGGCCCCCATTGCGGGCACCACCTATAGCTGGAGCCCCACCACCGGCCTGAGCAGCGCCACCGTGGCCAACCCCACGTTCACGCTGGCCAACACCACGACCACCCCGAACCCCATCACCTTCACCCTGACCGCCACCACCGCCAACGGCTGCACCGCCACCAGCACCGTGACCGTGACCGTGAACCCCGCCGCCGTGGCCGATGCCGGCCCCGACGTAGCCGTTTGCGACCTCAAAACCATTACCCTGGGCACCCCGGCCCGCACCGGCTATACCTATAGCTGGGCTCCGGCCACGGGCCTGAGCAGCACCACCGTCGCCCGGCCTGTCTTCGCGGCCTCGAACACCACGACCGCGCCCATCACCCGCACCTACACCGTGACGGCCACCACCGCCAACGGCTGCGTGAGCACCGATGACGTGGTCATCACCATCAACCCGCGTCCGGCGGCGGCGACTATTGTGGGGCCGGCTTCGGTGTGCCCCACCGTCACGGGCATTGCCTACTCGGTGCCCACGGGCACGGGCACGGCTTTCCCGCCCGGCACGCCCTTCACCTGGCAGATTAACGGCGGCACTATCACGGCCGGCCAGGGCACCCCGGCCATCACCGTGGACTGGGGCGTGGCCAGCACCGGCGGCTACCTGAAAGTATTCAGCCTGAATACCCAGGGCTGTTCCTCCGATACCACTACGCTGCCCATCGTTATCAACCCACGTCTGCAGACGGTACGGCCCACCGGCCCTGGCGACATTGGCGTGGGACAGCCCCCAATTCGGGGCGTGTGCCAGGCCGATGGCCCCTACCGCTACGTGAGCGGCGCGTACGCCAACGGCTCCAGCTACGCCTGGACCATCGTGGGCGGCACGCAGGTGAGCACCTTCCAGAATACGGTGACCGTGAACTGGACGCCCGTGGCGGTGCCCACCATCGGCAAAATAGTGGTGACGGAAACCAGCAACCCCGCCAGCGGCGTGCGCTGCCTGGGCACTTCCGATACACTGAAGGTGCTCATCAATCCTTCGCCCCGCCCCACCCTGGCCATCACCGCCCCGGTGCGCGTGTGCCAGACCAATGGCCCGGTGACCTTCGGCCTGCCCGGCGGCTTCACCGGCTCGACTTATGTGTTCCAGCTGGGCACCACCACTCTGGCCGGCACCGGCAACACCCGCGTGTTGAACACCCTACCCATCCCCGGCACCTACACCCTCACGGTGCAGGAAACCACGGTGGCCGGCTGCGTTGGCCCACTGTATTCCACGCCGTTCACGGTGGCTCCCACGCCCACGGCCCCTACCATTTCGGGCTCGGGCTTCGTGTGTAACGTGGCCCAGACCCAGCCGTACGCCATTGCCAACCCCACGGCCGGCGCCAGCTACCAGTGGACCGTCGTAGGCGGCACCATCACGGCGGGCGGCACCGGCAGCCAGATTACGGTGCGCTTCAACGCCACCGGGCCGTACACGGTGAGCGCTGCTGAAATTAGCGCCGCTCCGGCTTCCTGCACCGGCCCGGCTACCACCCGCACCATCCTCTTCGATAGCCCGACGGTGGTGCTGACCAACGCCTCGGTGGACATTACCAGCAACAACCGCGTCATCATCAGCCTGAGCGTGCCCAACAGTGGCAACACCCCCAATCAGGTGCAAATCACGCGCCGCGTAGCGGGTTCCAGCACCTTCGCGGTAGTAGGTCAGGTAGCGGCTTCGGCTACCACCTTCACCGACAACAGTGCGGTGGATGCCAACGCCAATTCCTACGAGTACCAGCTCGGCCTCACCAACGGTTGCGGCACGACTAACACAACCGGCATCGCCCAGACCATCCGCCTGCAGGCCACCGCTACCGCCACGGCTGGCGGCCGCAACCAGGGCAGCACGGCCCTCACCTGGAATGCCTTCGTGGGCTTCACGGTGAAGGAGTACCGCATCTACCGCCGCTCCGATGCCGGTGCGCCAGTGCTCATTGCCACGGTGAACGCGGGCACGCTGCAATACACCGCCACCAACAACGACCCGAACGCCACCGCCACCGGCCTGGGCTTTAGCCAGAACTTCCGGGTGGTGGCCGTCAGCACCGACGCCACCCCGCTGCTCTCCAACTCGAACGAAACCAGCGTGAGCTTCGCCAACGCCGTGAAGACCTACAACGTCATCACCCCGAACCGCGACGGCCTCAACGATGTGCTCGTCATCGACAACATCTCGCTCTACCCCGGCAACACCTTCACCATCTTCAACCGCTGGGGCCGCGAGGTGTACAAAACCACCAACTACCAGAACAACTGGGGTGGCGACGACAGCACGCCCGCCGGCAACTACTTCTACATCCTCACCCTGCCCAACGGCACGAGCGTGAAGAACTGGTTCGAGGTGATTAAATAGACCACGGATTCGCTCAGATTTTTCGAATTCCACGGATTTTGTAGCCGACATCTTTCCACCGAAAAGGCCTCCCGAAATCGGGAGGCCTTTTCTATTTATCCCCTAATACCCGCAAGATGCTTGCTGCCACTTGCGAGCCATGCCCCAACTACCGCCCACAAAATCCGTGAAATCCGATAAATCCGCGCGAATCCGTGGCCCGGGCAGTAGTTTTGTCTTCTTATGAGCCGAGCCAAAAAAATAGCCCCCGAGTTACTCCGCAACGTCACCATCCAGGACATGGTCGCCGAAGGCAAATGCCTCGTTCGCGTCGAGAACCTCGTCATTTTCGTGTCCCAAGTCGCCCCCGGCGATGTCGTGGATTTGTACATCACCAAAGCCAAGAAGAGCTTCCTGGAAGCCGTGCCGGTGAAGTTCCACCAGTATTCCGAGCTGCGCGTCGCGCCGTTTTGCCAGCACTTCGGCACCTGCGGCGGCTGCAAGTGGCAGCACATCGGCTACGACACCCAGCTGCACTTCAAGCAGCAGCAGGTGGTCGACCAGCTCACCCGCATCGGCAAAGTGGCCCTGCCCGAGATTCCGTTCATCCTCTCCTCGCCCCAGCGAACCTATTACCGCAACAAGCTCGAATACACCTTCTCGGACAACGGCTGGCTCACCACCGAGCAAATCAACGACGACACCCAGACCTTCGACCGCAACGTGCTGGGCTTCCATACCCCCGCCCGCTTCGATAAGATTATCGACGTGCAGCACTGCCACCTCCAGGCCGAGCCCAGCAACGAAATCCGCCTCTTCATTCGCGACTACGGCCGCGAGCACGGCCTCGAATTCGGCAACATGGTGCGCCAGACCGGCAACCTGCGCAACCTCATCATCCGCACCGCCCAAAGCACCGGCGAAATCATGGTGATTCTGCAGTGCTACCGCCCCCACGAGTCCATCGAGCCCCTGCTGGATGCCCTCTACGCCAAGTTCCCCGGCATCACTTCCCTCAACTACGTCCTCAACAGCAAGGGCAACGAAACCTTCCACGACCTCGAAGTGGTGACCTACAAAGGCAAGCCCTACATCGAGGAAGAAATGGAAGGCCTGCGCTTCCGCATCGGCCCCAAGTCCTTCTACCAAACCAACTCTGAAGGCGCCCATCAGCTCTACAAAGTAGCCCGCGACTTCGCCGACCTCAAGGGCGATGAGCTCGTGTATGACCTCTACACCGGGGCCGGCACCATCGCCAGCTTCGTGGCCCACCAAGCCCGCAAAGTCATCGGCGTCGAGTACGTGGAGCAGGCCGTGGCCGACGCCCACGTCAACGCCGAAATCAACAACATCACCAACACCGAGTTCTACGCCGGCGACATGAAGGACATCCTCACCGCCGACTTCACCGCCCACCACGGCCGCCCCGACGTCCTCATCACCGACCCGCCCCGCGCCGGCATGCACCCCGACGTGGTGGCCCGCCTCCTGGAGCTGCGCGCCCCCCGCATTGTCTACATCAGCTGCAACCCCGCCACCCAAGCCCGCGATTTGGAACTACTAGATGCCGCGTATAAAGTAACGCGCGTGCAGCCGGTGGATATGTTCCCGCATACTCACCATGTGGAAAATGTAGTGGCGCTGGAGTTGAAGTAACGTCTGTCATCCTGAGCGCAGCGAAGGACCTTATCACGCACGAACAGTTTGCAGTAATTTCAAACCGTGCGGCCGTGATAAGGTCCTTCGCTGCGCTCAGGATGACAAACGATTAAAATAACCCTGCCATGCCCTACTACGTGTACATCACCACTAACCCCGCCAAAAAGGTGTTGTACATCGGCATAACCAATAACATCGCGGACCGCCTCGCCCAGCACTACGCCAACCGCGGTTCCGCCGAAACCTTCGCTGGTCGCTACTTCTGCTACAATCTGGTTCACATCGAAGAATACCCGGATGTCAATGCCGCCATTGCCCGCGAAAAGGAATTGAAGGGCTGGACGCGGGCTAAAAAAGACGCGTTAATTGCTATTGATAATCCTGAATGGCAGTTTATTCAAACCTGAAACCGGCGCGGCTGTGATAAGGTCCTTCGCTGCGCTCAGGATGACAGACGATTTCAATAATTAAATAAATGGACTATTTCAACGACCCCGAACTCAATGGCAAATACCTCGGCACCATCACCAAGGATTTTGTGAAGGTGTGCGACACCCTTGCCGAAGCCTCTTCCCAGATTCGCAAGGGCGACTTCAGCCAATACCCCATTTTCGTCTTTGCCAAGCAGGAAGTGCCCCTCGGCGGCCTCCTCGTCAACGCCGACGAGCTGAATCTGGAGTGGCACGTCTTCGCCAGCTACCTCGAGCTCTTCGTGCAGCAAGGCATCATCGACGAAGGCGGCATCGAAGCCTTCAAAGCCACCTACAAGGACGCCGACGAATTCTGCTGCCTCTTCGTGCTCGATGAGGAGTTCACGAATTTCGTATTCGTCCCCTACCCCGAAGATTAATTCAAAGCCCCGGAGGGGCGACATATCGGTAGCAATACCAGATAATCGGGAACACCAAAGCCCCAGCGGGGCGACACTCGTTCAACGAATGTCACCCCGCTGGGGCTTTTGAAACTTTAGCGCCTTCTGTTTCTACCGATATGTCGCCCCGCTGGGGCTAAACCGGCACGATGGCGCAATGAATTAATTCCGGCGCTGCACTGGCAAATCCTCTAGCTGCGCGTAGCTCAACTTCCAGGTATTATCAGCCGCTTTTTTCCAGTAGAAAATGTAGTTTCCCTCGCCAAAACCGGCGGGCTGGCCAGGGCCAGCCGGCTGCACATCCACCGAGAATGTGCCGGCTTCGTAGGCGCTGTTGTCGTCGGTGTTGCTGCTGCTCACGCTGGTTTTCAGGTTGGCAATGGTCGGCAGCGTGGCGCTCACCCACTTCTGGCCCACTTCGTCCTTGCCCTTCCAGTGGGCGTTGCCCTGCACGAAGGTGATGTCGTCGGCCATCATGCCGGTGATTTTGCCGGAGTCGCGGCTGTTCCAGGCGTTGATAAAGTCGCGGTTCAGGTTCTGCACGTTGGCCGAATCAGCCGGCGCTTTCGAGCACGAGGAAGTGAGGGCGGCGGCAGCCAAGAACAGGCTACAAACAAGGGATTTCATACATCCAGAGGGTTGGTGAAAGAAATAGTGGTGGGCCGCATCGCCCACCGTGGCATTACGCTAAAAAAGTCAACCCCCGGGCGCGGACGCCCAGGGGTTGCAAGGTTAAGCAAGAACGGACATTACCAGCTCTTACGACGGTACTCCGAGGTGCCGTAGGGGTGCGAAGCATCGCCATACGCCTCGTTGGGCAAGTAGGCGGCGTTCGAGGTGGCGGGCACAATAGCGTTACCCACCATGGCGTTGGAAGCCGTCAAGCTATTGGCTGGCACCAGCGCAGTTTGGGTGGTGCGGGTAGTCGTGGTCTGGCGGTTGCGGGCCAGGGCCAGCTCGCGGCGATACTCGGCTTCGCGGGCAGCTACGGCACGGCGCTCAGCGGCAGCGGCGGCGCGCTGCTTATTCTTGTTATCAATGTGCTTGCCCACGCCGTAGCCGATGGCCCCACCGGCCACACCGCCTACCACGCCACCCACCACGCGGTTGCGCTTGTTGATGAGCGCCCCGGCAGCGGCACCACCCAGGCCGCCGATTGCGGTGCCCTTCGCCTGCGGGCTCCAGTTTTTGAGGATTTGGGCTTGGGCCGAACGAGTGCTAAAAGACGTGCTCAACAGCACCAGCAAAGCGAAGAGATAAGGAAGCTTTTTCATGGCTTAAAGAATAAAGGAGAAAAGAAATCCGCCCGGATAATGGATAGGAAGACAATTAGCGTGCCATTCCCGCCACCGGCTGATTCCCCCTCCCTAACGGCAGCGCTTAAAGAAGGTTGGAATCCTATATAGAAAACGGGCTAAAAGCTCGTCCAGCCCTGCGCCTGGAGGGGTATGGCCTGGCCCGCCTTGGTCACCAGGTTGGCCCCGTCGGCCTTATCGGTGAGATGGCCGATGATGGTGATGTCGGGGTGATTCTTGATTTTTTCGTGGTCCGTGACGGGCACCGTGAACAGCAGCTCGTAGTCCTCGCCGCCGTTGAGGGCGCAGGTGAGCGGGTCGAGGTTGAACTCGGCCGCCGCTTCCAGCGTGGGGTTAGCCAGGGGGATAAATTCGGTGAACACCCGCGCCCCCGTGCCGCTGGCCGCGCACAGGTGCAGCACCTCCGAAGCCAGTCCATCGGAAACATCAATCATGCTGGTGGGCCGGATGCCGCGCTCGCGCAGTTCGTGCACGATGTCGAGGCGGGCTTCGGGGCGCAGCTGGCGTTGCACGATGTACTCGTAGTTGGCCAGCTCAGGCTGGGTTTCGGGGTCGGCCAGGTAGGCTTGCTTTTCGCGCTCCAGCACTTGCAGGCCCAGGAAAGCGCCGCCCAGGTCGCCGGTCACGCAGAGCAGGTCGGTGGGCTTGCCGCCGCTGCGGCGCACAGCCTCGCCGGTTGGTACTTCGCCCAGCACGGTGATGGCCAGCGTGAGGCCGCCGCGGCTGGCGGTGGTGTCGCCGCCCACCAGGTCCACGTTGTAGGCCTCGCAGGCCAGGCGCATGCCGGCATACAGCTCCTCAATGGCCTCCACGGTGAAGCGCGGGCCGGCCGAAAGGGCTACCACCAGCTGCGTGGGCAGGGCATTCATGGCGGCCACGTCCGACACGTTCACGGCCACGGCCTTGTAGCCCAGGTGCCGCAACGGGCAGAATGAGAGGTCGAAATGAATGCCTTCGACCAGCAAATCGGTGGTCATCACGATATCAGTGCCGGCCGTGGGCCGGATGATGGCCGCATCGTCGCCAATGCCGAGCACGGTGCCGGGCTGGCGCGCGGTGATGTTGGCCTGCAAGCGGCGGATGAGAGCAAATTCGCCAATGGCGGAGAGGGGCGTGAGTTCAGACATGGTTTGAGTTGTCAGTTATTCGTTGTCAGTTGTCAGCACATCCCTGCTTGATGAACAGTATGACAACTGACAACAAACAACGGCCAACTAACCGCTAAGGCACAAAAGTACGCCCACAAAAAAAGGAGGGAATTGCTTCCCTCCTTTTTCGATTTCAACCAACCGGCTGCTTATTCAACAGTCAGCTCTTTGTAGATTTTGGTCTGGCCGTCGGCGCTCAGAATCTGTACGAAGTACAGGCCGGGCTTCAGAGCCGAGATGTTGAGCTCGAGCTTCTCCTGGCCCTGGCCTTTGGCTTGGGCACTAATGCTCTGGCCGAGGTTGTTCAGGACGATAACGCTGCCCACTTTGGCATCTTTGATTTCAACCGTGGCCTTGCCGTGGGCCGGGTTGGGGTACACGCTGATGTTGCTATCGAACTTGCCCAGCGTGCTCAGCACGGCCTGGTAGGTGCCGAAAGGCCCCGTGTAGTCGTTGTGGTTGCCGAGCTGGTTGTAAAGCTGGCCGGCCGGGTTGCTGCTGGGGGTAGTTGCGGGCGGCACAATGGGGCCGTTGAAGGCCGTGGAGTACATGTACCACTCGTCGGCAATGTTGTAGCCACCGACAGCCCGCACGGGCGGGCACGAACCGGGCACGTTTTGCGGAGATGGGTTCACCGTAGTGCCGTGCGATACCGTAGCCCGGCGAATGATGGACTGGTTGGCCGAGGCCACAAAAATTGCGTTGGTGCCGGTACCGTCGAGGGGGTTGGTGCCGCTCCAGTTGCCGCCCGCTGCGCAGGTGGTTTGCAACACGGGGCCTTCGCCAATCACGCCAATCAGGTCCACAATCACGCCATTGCCCACGCCGGCCGTGCCGCTGGGGTAGCGTACCAGGGCCATGGCATCGTCGCCGCTGAAGTAGATGGGGCCGCCGCCCACAATCACCGTGTTGTTGGCGGCCGGAGCCAGCGCATAATCAGAGCAAAACTGGTTGGCCGCGTTCACGATGGCCGGCAACGTTGCCTGCCCGCAGGCAATCACGAAAGTCGTGCGGGCGCTCATGCTGTTGTTGCCGACAGCTACGTGGGCCGCGTTGCTACGGAATACCCGCTCCTCCTGAAAGATGGGGGTGTTGCCGTTGGAGTAGCGCCGTACCGAATACGGGTTCAGGTTGACGGTATTATTGGTAGGGTTGTAAATTTCGAGGGCACGCTCATTGCCGCTTGAGTTGGCCGTTCCGCCGTAGTTTACGCCCGACTGGTGGGCTCCCTCGTTGTATTCCGAGAAAAACAGCTCGGTGCCTTGAGCATGGGCGGCTCCGGCCAGCAGCAGCGCTGCCGAGAGCATCAAGTAGTTCTTTTTCATAATTTTTGAAATGTGTATTGTCAGTGCAACGGCAAAGATACGCGCTTTTCGCGGCTAGGTTCATTACGTTTATGCGTACCTGAAAATCCCTTTTTCTATAGATAATGCTCCTGGTCGGGCCGATGGGTGCGGCGCACATACCGAATCGCCTTATTCGGGCGTTGCAGCCCATATTGCCCAGCTTGAGCCGGGACTATACGTGCCCGGCCGGTTCGCGCATTTTTTTTCACCTGGCCCCGTAGCTTTGCTATGCCGGGACTTTTTCCTTCTGGCTACTTCTTGAATCTATGCGCACTTTCCTTTCTTCTCCGGTCAAAACCGCCGTGCTTTCGCTGTTGATTTTCTCGGGCTGCGCGGCTTCCTGCAAGCGCGACGGTGCCAAGACGGCCGCTTTCAACCCGGCTTCGGCGGCGGCGGCCAAAGCGCAGTTCGACGTGCTGCGCGATTCCGTCGACATCAAATGGCGCAACATGACGGAGAGCGACGACCAGAAAATCGGCATCACCCGCCTGCTGCTGCGCGAGTTGAAGGGCCGGCCCGGCATTGATGCTACCCAACTGCAAGGCCTGGACCGCGCCAATACCCGCCTCAAAGCCCGCCGCTACACCCAGCAAACCATGGCCAGCTCGGACCTGATTGACCAGTACGACATGGCCCAGGACTCGCTGCTGAAAGCCGTGTACCCCGTGGCCGCCCCCAACGGCAACGCCCCCACCGAAAATGCCCGCAATTTTGTGGAGGGCATTCAGCAGCTCGATGCCGGCGTAGTGGCGTTCCGGGTGCAGTACGACCGCGCCGTGCACCAGTACAACGACTACCTGAAGCTGCACCGCGCCGAACTGGAATCACTCGGCGGCAAGTACGCTACGCTCCAGCCGCTGTCATTTTTCACGATTGGGGACAAGTAAATCGGGCTCGGCATTTTGCGCGGGGTAGTCTCGGTATTAAAGCAGCAATTGCTTATCTTTAAGCCTCAGCTACTCAACGTCATTCACCAAACGCCCCGCACATATGCACACCGCTACTTTTTTCCGCCGGCTGCTGCCGGTTATGCTCCTCACCAGTCTCGTCCTGGCTTCGTGCGGAGGCTGCAAAGACCGCGACCCACGCCCCAAAGGCAAATGCGGCTCGACGGCTCCTACTACCACTACTCCTCCTCCCGGCGGCAATTCATAGGCGCCGCTTGTGGCTCCACAACAGAAAAGGCCGGCATAATTGCCGGCCTTTTCTGTGTCTAAACGGAATGCTAATTTGCTTACAGCGCGGCCATTTCCTCGCGCACGAAGTCGGCGAGAGTACGCAGGTACTCGGTGCTGAAATCGAATCGAATGCCAGCAGCAGCGTAAATCTGGCCAATGGGCGCGGTGTAGCCCAGCGCCAAGGCACGCTTGTAGGCGGCCAGGCCCTCGGTAGGGTTCTGACGAAAGTTGCGCCACACGGCAATGGCCCCAAGCTGCGCCATGGCGTACTCGATGTAGTAGAACGGCACTTCGTAGAGGTGCAACTGCTTCTGCCAGAGGTAGGGCTTAAATTTTTCGAGGCCGTTCCAGTCCACGGTGCGCTGGTTGAATTCATCGAAAATCTCGACCCAGCGCTGGTGGCGCTCGGTTTCGGTGTGCGTGGGGTGTTCGTACACCCAATGCTGAAACTTGTCGATGGTAGCCACCCACGGGAAGGTTTCTAGGACGCTTTCCAAGTGTGTTTTCTTGGCGCGGCGCAGGTCTTCCGGGTTGGGGAAGAAAACGTGCCACTGGTCCATGCTCATCAGCTCCATGCTCATCGAGGCCAGCTCGGCCACTTCAGACGGCGGGTGCTTGTCGGCACCCAACGGCAGGCCGCGCGTGAGGAAGCTGTGCACGGCGTGGCCGCCTTCGTGCAGCATGGTCACCACGTCGCGCAGGCTGCTCGTGGCATTCATGAAGATGAAGGGCACGCCGGTTTCGTCCAGCGGGTAATTGTAGCCGCCGGGGGCTTTGCCCTTGCGGCTTTCCAGGTCGAGGTGGCCCATCTGGCGCATGGTGCGCAGGCAGTTGCCGAGGTAGCTGTCGAGGGTTTCGAAGACGGTGATGGTTTTTTCCAATAGCTCCTCGCCGGTGCCGAAGGGGCGCAGTGGCGGCTGGCCGCTGGGGTCCACGTCGAGGTCCCAGGGGCGCAGGGCGGGCAGGTTCAGGTCCTGGCGGCGCTCCAGGTCGAAGTCGTCAATCAGCGGCACCACCGTTTCGCGGATGGCGGCGTGGAAATTGAAACAGTCCTGCGGCGTGTAATCGAACCGGCCCAGCGCGGCAAACATATAGTCGCGAAAATTGGCGAAGCCCGCGTTCAGCGCCACCTGATGACGCAGGGCTACCAGCTCGGTGAAAAGCTGGTCGAGCGGCTGGGCGTCCTGCAAGCGGCGGGCCTGGATGGCGCGCCAGGCGGTTTCGCGCACGGCCCGGTCGGGGTTTTTGAGGCGGTCGGCGGCCTGGGGCAGGGTCAGGTCCTGGCCGTCGAGGGTCACATTCATGGCCCCCACCGTGGCGGCGTACTGCTGCTGTTTGGTGCTGATGTCGGTTTTCAGCGGGATGTTTTCGGCCCGGTAGATTTCCGAAGCCCGGCGCACCGAGCGTAGGAACACGCCATAGCGGCGCTCATCCAGCCCGGCCAGGTGCGGCGAGGCCAGCATCTTTTCGTTGAGGGCGTGGTCGTGGGGAGCTACTTCCGGCTCCACTTCGTTCACGAAATACTGGAAGGCCTCGGAGCGCGCCGGGTCCTGCGTGTCGCAGGTCATGTGAATGTAGCGCCAGGCGAGGTCCTCACTGAGCACCGATTCCAATTCCGAGCGGTCGAGCAGCCAGCGCTCCAATTCGGCGGGCGTGTTTATGGACCGGGCCTGCAACTCCTGGAAGAAGGGCTCAATCGCGGCCCAATTGGTCACGAGAAAGTCTTCGGGCAAATATTGGCGGGGCGGCCGGCTCGTATCAGTGGCCGACTCGGCGGTAGGTTCAGCTAGAAGCATCATAGTACAAGTATAGTAGAACGGAATTCGGAAGAGATGAAACTGTCGCCATTTTATGCGAGCAAACTCCGGGCCGACCTAATTTTTTAGAGCGGCAAGCGTCTGTCATCCTACCCTATTTCAATCACCACGTCCTCCGTCATCGGGTGGCCTACGCAAGTCAGCACGTAGCCTTGTTTCAGCTCCGAATCGGAGAGGCCTTCGCGCTCGTCGAGGTGCACTTTGCCGCTCAGGCACTTGCCGCGGCAGGCGGTGCAGAGGCCGGCCTGGCAGGAGTACGGCAGGTCGATGTCCTGGTCGAGGGCGGTTTCGAGGATGGTTTTGCCGGCGGGCACTTCGATGAGGTACTCGCTGCCTTCGTACTGAATGGTGACGGTGCGGGTGTTCTTCACGTTGTCGTCCGGGCTGGCCGACACGTCGCCGTGGCCGCTGGGCTGGGCGGCGGCCAGTTCGGCGTTGTCGGCGCTGGCCACAAAGCTTTCGCGACGGATGCGGGCCTCGGGCACGTTAAGCAGGCTGAGGGCAGCCTGGGCTTCGGCCATCAGGCCTTCGGGGCCGCACATGAAGTATTCGGCCTGCTCGGCCGGAAACTGGTGGCGCTGCTCCAGAATGCGCAGCAACATGGTGCGGTTGAGGCGGCCGGTGTGGCGGTGCGGGGCCATGGGCTGCAAGGGCTGGCTATACACGTGCTCCACCTGCAGGTGGCCGTTGGAGCGGGCTTCGAGGTCGGCGAGCTGCTGCTGAAAAATCACAGATTCCTCGTTGCGGTTGCCGTAAATCAACAGCACGTAGCTCTGGGGCTCAGCCGCTACCACGGCTTTGAGCATGGCCATGAGCGGCGTGATGCCCGAGCCGGCCCCGATGAGCACCAGCGAGCGGGCCGCCTTGGGGCTGGGGCTGAGCGTGAAGTTGCCGAGCGGCTCCATCACCTCAATTTCCTGGCCCACCTGCACCGTATCGAGCAAATAATTACTCACCAGGCCGCCCGGCACGCGCTTCACCGTCACGGACAGGCGCGGGGCCTCGGCCGGCGTGCTGCTGAGCGAGTAGGCGCGGCGCTCCTTCTTGCCGCCCGGCCCGCAGGGCACTATAAGCGTCAGGAACTGGCCGGGACGGGCTGCGATAGGCGCCCGGTCGGGCCGCTCCAGGTGAATGGTGATAGAATCGGCGGTTTCCTGGGTGATGGCAACGACGGTGAGGGTATGGTACATTGAGCGGGGTAAGCGAATGGGGGAACGAGGGGCCGGGGCGGCGCACTGGTTCGCGGTAAGGCAGTAACAGAAAAGCGGGCCGGATGGCGAAAATATTCCCGCCGGCCCGCCGGCAAAGGTAACTTGCCAGCCACATTACGGGTTTGCGGCCGGGCCGTTTTCCTTTGTGGCCTCACGCTTTTACTTCTCTCGCGCTTGCTCTCCACCCTGCTCCAACGCCATCAGGCCGGCTTCGGCCCCGTGCTGCCCGTCGACCTCAACGGCTCCACCGTCACCCGCCTCGATTTCACCGCCGCCAACCCCCAAATCACCAGCGCCGACCTGCGCGACACCGCCGGCTTCGATGATTTAGTTAACAAAATGCTGGCTGACCAAAATGCCACCATCGGCATCGGCGGCTACCTCGAAAACCGGGTTATTTACCGCCGCAGCGCTCACTTCGGCCCCGGCGCGGCCGAGGAGCCCCGCTCCCTGCACCTAGGCGTGGATGTATGGCTGCCGGCCGGCACGCCGGTGCTGGCCCCGCTGCCCGCCGTGGTCCACAGCCTAGCCGACAACGATAATTTCGGCGACTACGGCCCCACCGTCATCCTGCAACACGAGCTGGAGGGAACGGTCTTCTACAGCCTCTACGGCCACCTCAGCCGCCACGAGTGGCGGGCACTGCGCGTGGGCCAGGCGCTACAACAAGGTGAAGCATTTGCCACCGTTGGCCCTTTTCCGGAGAATGGCGACTGGCCCGCGCACCTGCATTTTCAGTTGATGGCCGATATGCAAGGGCGGGTGGGCGATTTCCCCGGCGTTGCCCGGCCCAGCGAGCGGGAAGCATGGGCGGCCTTGTGCCCCGACCCGAATCTGGTGTTGCGGAGCCGGTATGTTTAGCCGAAGAAGCCCCGTAGGGGCGACATATCGGTAGTAAAACCAAATGATAAGAACGGTAAAGCCCCAGCGGGGCGACACTCGTCTGACGAGTGTCGCCCCGCTGGGGCTTTTGAAACTTTAGCACCTGCCGTTTCTACCGATGTGCCGCCCCGCTGGTGCTTCGTTCGGCAACCCAAGACTGATGTTTAATCGAATTTGATGGCCACTACCGGCTTAATCCGCGCAATCAGGTATGTGGGGATGAGCACGGCCAGCAGCGAGGCGGCGAAAGTGGCCACGTTCAGCAGCAGCAGCATTTTGGGGTCCCAGGAAATCGGGACGCGGTCCATGTAGTAGTTCTCGGGGTCGAGGGGAATGACTTTGAAATAATACTGGATGGCGCAGAAACCCACGGCCACTAGGTTGCCGATGAGCATGCCGCGGATAGTGAGCGAGAGGCCCCGAAAGAAGAACATCCGCCTGATTTGGTTATCCGTCGCCCCCAGCGCCTTGAGGATACCAATCATGTTGGTGCGCTCCAGAATCATGATGAAGATGGTGGCCACCATGTTGAACGTGGCTACGAAAATGATTAGGAGCAGGAAGATGATAACGTTGCGGTTGAGCAATTGCAGCCAGTCGAAAAGCTGGGCGTATTGCTCCGTGATTTTATCGATTTTGAGGTCGTAGGGCAGGCGCTCGTAGAAATTGTCGGCGGTTTTGTCCAGGGTTTTGAAGTCTTTGAGGACGACTTCCATGCCGCCCACCAGCGAGTCGGGCCAGGCGGGGGAGTTCAGCTCCCGAATCTGGCGGATATCACCGATGACGTAGACTTCATCGAACTCATCGAGGCCCGTGGAATAGATACCGCAGACCCGAAACTGCCGGATGCGCGGCGGGTTCTGAATGAAGTAGAAAAGGGCTTTTTCGCCCACGGCGAGGCGCAGCTTGTCGGCCACTTTGCGCGAAATCAGCACATCGTCGCTGGCCGAGGAATCGGAAAAGCTGATGAACTTGCCAGCCACCAGATTTTCGCGCATGGGCGAAGGGCCGCCGGTTTCGGCGATGCCTTTGAGCACCACGCCCAGCACTTCGTCCTTGGTCTTGATGATGGCCGTTTTCACGGCGTAGGGCTGCGTGGACTTTACCTCGGGAAACGCCTTGAGCTGCTGCACCAGCTTGGGGCCGGCGATGGGGGCAACTTCGAGCGAGTTATTGGTGTCGTAGCGCGAAATCTGGAGGTGCGCGCCGAAGGAAAAGATTTTATTCTGAATCTCGTTGCGAAACCCTTGCAGGATGGCAAACGACACCACCATCACCGCCAAACCCATGGCAATGCTGATGATGGCTATTTTTGTAACCGACGAGGTAAAGGAGCCGGAATCGGCTCCCCCGTCAATCTTCTGCGAAATGTAGCGGGAGACATTCATTGTTCAGCCGTAAAGCTACGTTTTGAACCGCTACCGGCCGCGCTCCCGACCTTTGGGTCCGGCGGTGCTCCGCGCCGGGTTCTTTTTTCCGCCCTCTTTTTCACTGTTTATGGTTGGGTTATTCGCTAAAATCACCTTGTCGATGCTGCTGGCGCTGCCGGCCTGCGGCACCACCCGCCCGGCGGCCACGGCCGCCCCGCATACGTTGGCCACCCCGCCCCGCGTTGCCGGCGTGACCGTAGGAGCCGAGCGGCTCGATAAATACCTTCCCCAATTGCAAGGCAAGCGCGTGGGCCTGGTCATTAATCAAACCTCCCGCGTGGGCCGGGCCTACCTCGTGGATACCCTGCGGGCGCGAGGCGTGAACGTGACGGCCATCTTCGCTCCCGAGCACGGTTTCCGGGGCGAGGAGGCCGACGGCGCAACCATCACCGATGGCCGCGATGCCCGCAGCGGTGTGTCCGTGCGCTCGGTGTACGGCAAAACCAAGAAGCCCACCCCCGAAATGCTGGCCGACTTGGACGTGCTCATCTTCGATATCCAGGACGTGGGAGCGCGGTTCTACACCTTCATCAGCACGCTGCACTACGTGATGGAGGCCGCCGCCGAGCAGGGCAAAACCGTCATCGTCCTCGACCGCCCCAACCCCAACGGCGACCTCGTGGACGGCCCTATGCTGGAGCCGGCCCACAAATCCTTCGTCGGCCTCGACCCGCTGCCCATTGCCCACGGCCTCACGGTGGGCGAACTGGCCCAAATGATTAACGGCGAAAAATGGCTGGCCGGGGGCAAGAAATGCGCCCTCACGGTGGTGCCGCTGGCCACCGGCTACACCCACGCCACAGCCTACGCGCTGCCCATCGCGCCCTCGCCCAACCTGCCCACCGCCCACGCCGTGGCCCTGTACCCCAGCATCTGCCTGTTTGAGGGCACCAACGTGAGCGTGGGGCGCGGCACGGCCACGCCGTTTGAGGTCATCGGCAGCCCTGCCCAGCCGGCCACGCGGCCCTACACCTTCACGCCCGTTCCCAATGCTGGCTCGCCCACCCCGCCGATGAAGGGCCAAGCCTGCCACGGCCTCAACCTGGCCGGTGCCCCTACCCGCGCCGCCTCGGGCGGACTGGTGCTGAGCTACCTGCTCGATTTTTATCAGCAGAGCACCGACAAGGCACATTTCTTCGGGAAGTATTTCGAGGAATTATCCGGCACCAATAGCCTACGCGAGCAGATTATCGCCGGCAAGACCGAAGCCGAAATCCGAGCCTCGTGGGCTCCGGGGCTGACCAAGTTCAAGGCCCTGCGCAAGAAATACATGCTCTACCCGGAGCGATAGAAACTCCCCGGGGCTCGGAATCCGGATTCCGAGGCTCGGGGAAACTCCCCGGGGCCTGGAATCCGGATTCTGAGGCTCGGGGAAACTCCCCGGGGCTCGGTTTTGAGATTCCGGGGCTCGGGGAAACTCCCCGGGGCTCGGTTTTGGGATTCCGAGGCTCGGGGAAACTCCCCGGGGCTTGATTTTTGAAAATCAGTCCCCGGGGAGTTTTTAGTAGCGCGAACTTTTAGTTCGCGTCCCCGCGCCAATGCAACGATTGACGTTCGGGGACGCGAACTGAAAGTTCGTGCTACGGTGCTACGGGCGCTGGGCGTTTTCTTTGCCCCATGAATACTCCCCTGCGCCTGGTTTTCATGGGCACCCCCGATTTTGCCGTGCCCACCCTCGAAAGCCTGCTGGCCTGGCCGGGCGGGCAGGTGGTGGCCGTCGTCACGGCCCCCGACCGGCCGGCGGGGCGCGGGCGGCAGCTCCAGGCCTCGGCCGTGAAAATGGCCGCCGAAGCCCACGGCCTGCCCGTGCTCCAGCCCACGAACCTGAAATCGCCCGAGTTTCAGGCCGAACTCAAAAGCTACGCCGCCGATTTGCAGGTGGTCGTGGCCTTCCGCATGCTGCCCGAAGCCGTGTGGAACATGCCCCGGCTGGGCTCCATCAACATCCACGGCTCGCTACTGCCGCAGTACCGGGGCGCGGCCCCCATCAACTGGGCCCTGATGCACGGCGACACGGAAACCGGCGTCACCTCCTTTTTCCTCCGCCACGAAATCGACACCGGCGACCTCATCTTTCAGGATAAAATCACCATCGCACCGGAGGACGATTTCGGCAGCGTCTATGATAAATTGAAAGGGGTGGGCGCGGCCCTGGCCCGCCGCTCGGTGGAGGCCATCGCGGCCGGCACCGCCCCCAGCACCCCGCAGGAACAACGGGCCGACCTCCGCCCCGCCCCCAAGCTCCAGAAGGAAACCGGCCGCCTCGATTTCGCCCGCCCCGCCGCCGAGCTGGTGAACTGGGTGCGCGGTCTCTCCCCCATCCCCACCGCATTCGCCGCCCTGCCCGATGGGCGCATCATCAAGATTTTCCGCGCCGCTGCCCTGCCTTTTGAGGGTGAGTCTGCGCCCGCCGGCACCTGGGCTTCGGATGGCAAGAAGTACCTGCGCGTGGCCGCCGCCGATGCCTGGCTCGATTTGCTGGATGTGCAGCTGGAGGGCAAGAAGCGAATGCCGGTGCAGGAACTGCTGCGCGGGTTTAAGCTGCCGGCTTAGGGCTTTTTTATTGTAGGGGCGGGGCTTGCCCCCGCCCGCCGTTCGCACCGTTTCAATGATTCCGTTCAACGACGGGCGGGGGCAAGCCCCGCCCCTACATCGTTTTAATAACACTCCCATCACCTCCCCTGCTCCCCCAAACCAATGGTTTCCTTCGTCGTGGCCGTAGCCGAAAACAATGCCATCGGCAAAGATGGCGAACTGCCCTGGGGCCACCTGCCCGATGACTTGCAGCACTTCAAGCGCCTCACCCTAGGCCACCCCGTGGTGATGGGTCGCCGCACCTACGACAGCCTCGGCCGGGCCCTGCCCAAGCGTCCCAACATCGTGGTCACGCGCCAGCCCGGCTGGGCTGCCCCCGGCTGCGAAACCGCCGCCTCAGTGCCAGCCGCCCTGGCCCGCGCCCGTGAGCTGGACGAGGAAGTGTGCGTAATCGGCGGTGGCGAAATCTACCGCGAAGCCCTGCCCGCCGCCGACGTCATCTACCTCACCGAAGTCCACCACAGCTTCGAGGGCGACGCCTTTTTCCCCACCCTTGACCCCGCCGAGTGGCGCGAAGAAGCCCGCGAGCGCCACGAGGCCGACGAGCGCCACGCCTACCCTTTCAGCTTTGTGACGCTGCGGCGGCGGTAGGTTTCGGAGATGTGGGCCAATAAAAAAGGCAGCCGATTGGCTGCCTTTTTTGTTTTTCCTTGCGGTCGGCTAGCGCATGAGCACCAGCTTGCCCCAGTCGTTTTTGAAGGCTTTGTCGCCGCCCGTGGCGCGGTGGCCGAACTGAGCGCCCGGGTCATCGAGGGCCACGCGGTAGAGGTAAGTGCCGTTGGCGAGGCGGTCGCCGTAGGTATCGGTGCCGTCCCAGGCAAAGTCGGTAATGTTGTTGCCGATGTGCAGCGGGCCGAGCTCATTCATGAAAATCTCGCGCACCACCTTGCCGGTGAGGGTCACAATCTGGATTTTCATGTTGCGGGGCAGTTCCTGGCCCGTGAGGGTGAACACGAAGCGGGCCTTGCTCACCACCGGGTTAGGGTACGGGTACACGTTGGAGATTTGCGAGGCGTTCACCACTTCAAACTTCACCTGGAAATTCTGGGCACCGGCGCTGGAGTTGCTGGGGTCGCGGCCCTGCACTTCGAGGGTGTACATGCCATCGGGCAGAGGGCCGGTTTTGCCGGGCTCATAGGTGAGCTTGGCCACGCTGCCGTTGGTCTGGTCCACGCTGAAGTGGAAGCTGTTGCTGTTCACATCCATCACCGTCGGCACCGTCTGGCCGGGGCGCTGCAGCAGCACGGTGAAGAACGAAGCGTCGGTGATGTGGCGGAACTTGTCCTCGTCGTTGAGCTGGATGTTGATAACGGGCATGGCCGATACCAGCTCGCCGTTGAGGATGTGGCGGCCATCGAAGGCCACATCAAGCGTCGGGGGTACGTTGCGGTCTACCACCGTGAACGGGGGCAGCGACAGCTCGTTGTTGGCGTAGTTCTGCTCGCGCTGGAGGCGCGGGTTCACCACCACTTCCACCACGAATGTCCCAAACTGGCCCGTCATGTCAAACTTAACCGGAATGGTAAGCGGCGTCTGACTCGGTAGCAGTATGGTGTTCGTGACCACATCTACCGACTTCACTATCGGCTGACCGCTGGCGCTCGTTTTGCGCAGGTTTACGCGGGTGATTAGCGGCGAGGCAAAGGGCGAATCCGAAATATTCTCAAACTTCACCGGGAAGGTAATGTATGCGGAATCAGCGGCCTGGCGTGCAAATTTGGCGGGGTCGTAGTCGGCAGCAGTGGCTAGGTCGCGCCGTACCACGCCTTCGGGCACGCCCTGCGAGGTTACGAGCCACTGCTCCAGCTGCGGCGGAATGCGGGTTACGTTATCGGACAGGGCCAGCTCCAGGCGTAGGTAAGGGTAGGTTTTGGCCGGAACCAGCGTCGTCAGGGACTGCACTGCGGTAGTAACATTGGGCAGCACCACGGTTTCGCGGCCCAGCGAGTCGATGCCCACCACGCTCAGCGTGTGCTGGCCATTCGGCGTCAGGTTGCGGATGGTGCTGTACAGATTAGTCCATTGCTTGGCGGGGCCAATGCGCGTCGAAACAATGCGGCCCGACGGATTGGACTGCTGCAAAGTGTCGCGCAGCACAATGGTCTGAATATTTTTGGCGATGGTGCTGCTGGCATCCGGCCCGGTTTCGTGCATCAGGCGGCCGGTGGTGGCCGTAAGCTTCTGGCCCAGCAGCGCCAGCGGCTCGCCATCGGCCAGCCGGGTGATGAGTTGGGAGCCCAGCAGGGTTTGCAGGCGGTTTTTGAGAGCCGTGGGCAGCAGCGAGTAGCGCAGGCGGTTGGCCGATACCACGGCCACGTATGAGCCCGCCGGAATATCAGTCAGGAACGCATCAAGCTGCTGCTGCCGGGTGGCACTGTAGTTCAGGTTATCGAGCGTATCAAGCGTAGCAGTACCAGTCGGGTCGGACGCTGAGAAGTAGTAAAAATAGTCCGGGGCCTGCCCGCACTGCTGATAGCCCGCCGGCATGGCTACCGGCAGCAGCGATGCCCCGCTGTACACGGCAATCAGCAGGTTGGGCGAGCGCACGCCGCAGCCATACACCGAGGGCTGCCCCGCCGCCGTGCGGATATAAATCCCCGCCCCGCTCAACGAGACAAAGTTGGCCGGGCTGCGGGGGGGGCCACCGCCCCGGGTGCGCAGCACCAGCGGCACCCGCGTGGCCGCAAATTCCCAGCGGCGGGTGGGGGCTTTCACCTCCACGCCGGTGCGGGCATCCTGCTTGAACTGCGTGTAGTGGCTCTGGGACCAGCCGCCGGGGCTGTTCGGAATCACGCGCAGCGAAGAGGTGGCCCAGTCGCCACTTTCGCCGGTAGCCGGGGTATGGAAACGGGCGCGCCAGTACCACACCAGGCTGTCGCGCTGGCCCAGGCGGGCCGGCAGCGTGGGCGTCCACTCTGCCAGCAGGCCGGCCGTGATGGTGGTGCGCTGCACGGCCCCATTGAAGGTGGCCACCGTGTCAATTTCAAAATCGTAGTCGCGCTGCACGCCCAAGAGGGTGTTCGACTGCACCACCAGGCGGGGCCGGTTGGTGCCCGAAATGGCAAACTCGGTAGGGTTCAGGATTGACACGCCCCCACTCAAAAAGGTATAGTCGATTTGGGCCGTATTGTTATTCTCGTTGACCTCCGCAATCTGGTTGTTCGGGTCCAGGGCCACCACAAACGTGCTGCCCCCGCTGGCCCCTACACTGTTGCGCATGGGCAGGGCATACGTGGTATCGGGGCTCCAGGCGGCCCGCTGGGTGAAGGTGTACACCGTGTCGGCACGGGTAGGAGTTGTCGTGTTAAACTTCCGCGTCACCCGAATTACCAGGGGCTCGTAAGGGATTTTGCCGGGGTTGGAGACACCCACGTTCAGCACAAAGTCGTGCGAGTCGGCCCGCACCGTGGTCTGGCCTGGGGCGGGCACAATGGAAACCCGGGCCGAGCTGGCAATGAAATCGGGCAGCGGCGGCGCGTACAGGCTCAGGGTAGGGTCGCCCTGCCAGCCAGTGCACAGCAGCTGCTCCTTTTCGTAGTCCTGCGTGAAGGTGCTTTGCAGGCGGCGCACCACCTCGTCGTGCACCACCGTAATGGGCTTGCCGTACCAGGCCGGGTCGTTGAACAACAACCGATAGAGCGTATCCTGGGCCATCTGTAAGGGCGTGGCGTAGCTGAAACCTGATTCGGCCAGCGAGCCCAGCGCCCCCCTGCGGTCGGCAAACAGCCAGTCTTCTACCACGGTGTTCACCCGGGTGAAGGTGGAGTTAGCGGCGCAGCCACTCAAAAACAAAAACGGGTACTTGCGGTAGTTCGCAAAGGCCGGCATGGTCGACGGCATGCCGAAGTTGAAGGTGAAGCTGGTGGGAGCCGCGTGGCCAAAATAGGAAATCACCGAAACCCCGGCATTCAGCTGGGCCGAAATATCAACGTTGACCGGCAGCGGCGTATTCCGAACCAGCGTCTCCACACTCCCCCCAAACAGCGGGCGCTCGACGCGGGCCTTCGCCGCATCCATGTAAGACTTGTATTCAACTGCCTCGCTGGCATCCTTTGCCCCAATCAGGTGCAGGATATTTTTGCGCCAGGGCTGGGTGCCCAGCGGCTCCAGGTTCTGCAGGTCCTGGTCGATTACCTTGTTCAGGTAATTCATTATCTGCTGCGGAGTGGTGACGGTGAGGCGACCCGTGTGCAGCTTGGCCACGAAGTTGTTGTTCATGTAATCGGCCGTCAGCAGGTTGTCCGATACGGAGCGGGAGCTGGTGGGCACCAGGTCAAGGCCAAACTCCCCGCCACGGGCGAAATAAGAACCACCGGCTGGGACCGGCTCGCTGGGTACAATGCCCTTGCCCAGCAGCAGCAGGTAGCGGTTGGTGGCATTGGGCGTGGCCGCCGCCAGCCACCGCGTGAAGTGCCGCAGGGCCAGCCACGACTTTTCGCCGTAAAAAAACTGGTCGTAGAGTTGCTGCGAAGTCACCATGAGCGTGTCGTAGCGCCCGCCGGCCGCCGAGGCCCGGTAGTTGGCATATGCACGGGCCGCGTTGGGAACGGTCCCGGCGGCCCGCATCAGCTGCGGGTGCGTGATGATGACGAACGTAGGCACCGCCGGGTTGATGGTCCGGAAGCGTATCTGGCGGGCCGGCAGGGGCTTGGGCAGCGTGGCTTCATCGGCCAGCAGGAGGCGGTGCGTGGCCGCCGCCGTAGCGCCCGGAAACACGAAGCGCTTCAGCGCCGCCGTAGCGCCTTGCGTGCCCACCACCCGCTGCACGTTATTTAAATCGTTGATATCAAACCCGACCACCGTAGCGGGCACATTGGCCAGCTCGTACGTGGCGGGGCCGCTCAGCAGCGAGTCGTTCTGAAACAGCAGCCGATTGCGGTTCGCCAGCCAGATTGGGGCCTGAGCAGCGGTGGTGCGAAACAGCGAGAGGCAGAAATTGTCGTTGGCGGCAACCGGAGCCATCTCCTTGAGCTTAACCGTGACCGTGCCGGTGCTGCTCACGTCAGAGGCCTGGAGCTGGAACGTCTGTTGCGCCCGTACCAAACCAACGTAGTTTACCACCCCCAACACGCGCTCGGCCCCTGCCCCGGCGGGCGGCACCACCGTTACCTGGGTGTGGTGGGGCACGCCTATCCCCCCAGAGTACAGGTTGAAATCCTGCCCACCAAACAATACCACGTTGATGCGCGGCAATGGCCCCGTGGCCGACGGGCTAACCGATACCGAATCAATGGTGAAGACTCTGTCAACGTCGTGGCCATAGGCCATAAAGAAGTTCTCGCCGGCCTCCAGCCAGGGCAGGTACGTATTGAGGTTCTGCGGGTAGTCGATGAATCCGTTGGAGGCGGTGGGCGAGTTTCGCTGGTCCAGCTTCTCACGCAGGTAGTGCGGGTGCACGGTGCCGCCCGCCGCTACCGGGGCCTGCATGTGGCGGCCGGCGGTGCCGCTGCGCCAGGTCAGGAAATAGCTGGCCGTATCGGTGTAGAGGCTGTAATACTGGTTGGGCTGGTCGGCCGGGTTTTTATATAGTTCAACGTCCAGCCGGCCATCGTTGTGCACGGCGTAGAATTCGAGAAACGACGTGGCATCCAGCGTGGCCTGGTTGCCGCCCGCGTAGGTAGCAATTTCCCGGCCGCGCCGCCAGATTTGAAGTTCATTGGGCACCACGCCGGTTATACCGGCCTGGGTAAGGTACTGATAATCAATTTTATATAAGCCATCCCGGACTATTTTCATTTTATAATACGTCTGGCCGGGCACAATCCATTCATTGCCCACCGGCCCGGACTGGGCCTGGACGGCGGCGCTGGTCAGCCATAGCCCCAGCCACATCAGCAGCACTGTCCACCTCCGCGTCGAATACTTGTAGTTTTTATTCATTCTATTTTGAAATTTATTTATTACTTCCCAACATCTACGCAGTCCGCTGCCAATCAGCCTACTAGTGTCAGTAAAATATTTCGAACTACTATTTGAAGCCGTAGCCCAGCGATACAATCAGCGAGTTGGTCTGCGAAGCGCTGCCCAGCTTTTCCACGGCCAGGCGCGAGAGCGCCAGGTCGATGCGCAGGCCGCTCACAGCCACGCCGGCCCCGAGGCTGTACTGGCCCTTCCACTGCATGGACTTATCCACCACGCTGCTGATTTTCTGAAAGTTGCCGGCCCCGCCGCGCAGAAACACCAGGTTTTTGTAGCCCAGCTCCACGCCTAGGCGGGGCTCCACGCTTACCGTTTTACTGGAAATTAACGTGTTGCGCTGGCCATCGGTGGTGGCCTCCAGGTCGACGGCCACGAGGGCGGAGAATTGTTTGGGTAAATCAAAGCGACGGCCCACGCCCAGCACGAAGCGCGGCAGCGTGATTTCGGTGCTGTTTTTCGGAATAGAGTCCGACTTGACGGCCACGTTGCTGTTCAGCCCCTTCACGTACTCGGCCGAGTTGATATTCCAGGAATTGAACGTGGTGGTAATGTCACGGGCCATCAGGGCCAGGTTCCAGCCTTTGCGGTTGTACTGCACGCCAGCATCAATGCCAAAGCCGTAGCCGTGGGCAAACTTGCCGATGTTGCGGTAGATGATTTTGCCACTGCCGCCCACGCTCAGGCCTTCCACGCCCAACTTGCGGGCGTAGGAGAGCAACAGGGCGTAGTCGGCCACCGAGAAATATTCAATCTTGCTGTAGTCGACATAGCCGTACTCGTTCACCAGGGCGCGGGTATCGGCAATGTTGTCAACCCCGAGACGCAACACGCTTACGCCCAATGCACTCTTATCATCGAGCGGCATGGAGAAGGCAGCGTAGTCGTTTTTCACCACGCCCGAGAACAGCTCGGAGTGCATCAGCACGCCGTCGTACTTGTGGGTTTGGTTGGTGAGGCCGGCGGGGTTCCAGTAGCCGGCGGTGGCATCGGAGGCCAGGCTCACCTGCACCTTGCCCATGCCCAGGGCACGGGCCCCCACGCCGATGTTCAGGAATTCGTTGCTGTACTTGGGCGTTTTGGTAGACTGCGCGGCGGCGGGCAGGGCCAGCACAGCGGTGGTCCCCACGAGGGCTAGCCCACGGGCAACTGAGGAAAATTGAGGCATAGAAAGGCGTCTGGTAAAGTTTGCGCGGACGGAACGCAAGTTACTCCATTATAGTGCGTCCGACCCCGCGAATTTCAAGCCAGAATACCGGATGCGGGCTATTTCTGTTGCAAGCCGCTTGGCAGTGTCCAGCTTTTTATGGCCTGTAGTGCTACTGACCAGGCCTGATATGAGCCACTCCCCTGCTGGGCCGTCCAAGAATAAAGCTGGGCTATTAGCGAAATGCTATCAGATTTAACAAAAATTTTATCTCTGATAATCAGTAGGTAACAAAGTATTTTTATTGATTTGATTGAATTATTTATCCAGTACCTTGCGTTACAAAGTACCTACCATACATTTGTACTGTTCGTCACCCACTAGTCAACCTACTCGCCCATGAAACTCGAGAACACCCAGGTTCAGATGCGCAAGGGAATCCTTGAGTTCTGCATCCTGGAAATCATCGCCCGCGGCGAAGCCTACGCCTCCGACATGCTGGAGGAATTGACTTCGGCCCGCATGATAGTGGTGGAGGGCACGCTCTACCCGCTGCTGACCCGCCTCAAAAACGCTGCCCTCCTGGACTATGTGTGGAAGGAAAGCACCAGCGGCCCGCCCCGCAAGTACTACACCCTCACCGATGAGGGCCGGAAATTCCTGGAGGAGCTGCGCGATACTTGGGAGGAAATGGCCACTTCGGTGGGCATTATTCGCCACAGCCGGCCGCCCGGCGACATTCGCTAACTCCCCTTCTTTTTCTGCTTCACTCACCAGCATTCAATTGGCCCGTTCGGCCTTCTTTCACATGAAAAAGAACATCAGTATCAACCTGCAAGGCATCATCTTCCACATCGAGGAAGACGGTTTTGAAGTCCTTAGCCGCTACCTGGCCGAGGTGAAAGCCCACTTTGCCAACTACCGCGGCCACGAGGACATTGTGGCCGACATCGAGGGCCGCATCGCTGAGTTGTTCTCGGCCCGCCTCTCGCCCATGCAGCAGGTCATCAGCCTGGACGATGTGAACGCCATGACGGCCAAAATGGGCCGCGTGAGCGACTTCGCCCCCGAGGCCGACGAGGACGACGAAGTAACCGCCGACGAAGCCGCCGCCTCGGCCAGCTACGCCCGCCCCGGCACCAGCGCCTACACCACCGAGCCAGTTGCTGCCGCTGCCGCCGCCGCCACCGACGAGCCCAAGCGCCTGTACCGCGACATGGCCAACCGCAAGATTGCGGGTGTAGCCGCCGGCATCGCCCAGTACTTCGCCGTGAACCCGCTCTGGATTCGCCTGGCTTTCGTATTCGGCACTATCTTTTTGCCCGCCAGCAACATCTGGATGCGCCACAACACGCGAGTGGACTTTGGTGGCTGGGTAATGCTGGCTTACATCATCCTCTGGATTTTGCTGCCCAAGCGCTACGATGCCCCCGCTCACCCCGAAGCACTGCTGAACTCGGGGCCGCTGGCCGGCCGCCGCTTGTTCCGCGACACGGGCACCGGTAAAATCGCCGGGGTATCGGCCGGCCTGGCCGCCTACTTCAACATTGATGTGACGCTGGTGCGGGTGATTATGCTGGCCGGCCTGTTTGCCGGAGGCTTCACCCTCCTGCTCTACATTATACTATGGATAGTATTGCCCGAGGCCAAAACGGTCTCGGACAAGCTCCGTATGCGCGGCGACGCCATCACGCTGGAAAGCTTTGATAGCAGTGCCCGCAACAACGCCTTCGCCGACGGCCCGGCCACGACCAACCGCCCCGTGGGTGAATTTGTGGAGGATGCCGCCCGCACGCTGCGCCCAGCCGTTGATTTTGTGGGCTCGGCCATTCGGGTAGTGGCGGGCATTCTGCTCACGATGACCGGGTTTGGCCTGCTCCTGGCGCTGGCCATTGGATTGGGCGCGAGCATTGGCCTGTTTCCCAATGCTGAGAACATGATATTCACCCACGTGCTGCTCCACGGCGTGCCTACGTGGGGCCTGCTGGCCGGCTTTCTGGCCATGGGCATTCCGGCCCTGGCTTTGCTGCTGAGCGGTTTGAACCTGCTCTTCCGCCGCTCGCTGATGACGCGCACCGTGGCCTTGTCGCTGCTGGGGATTTGGTTGCTGAGCGTGGTGGGCGTGACGGTGGCTGCGGTTCAGCAAAACCGTAATTTCCAATATGATGCCGAAGTGGAGCAGCTGGAACAATTCTCGAAGCTGACCACACCGGTAATTATGTTTGACTCGCGCCGGGTGGACCGCGACTGGGACCAGCACGTCGATGTGAACCTTGCCGCCGCCGATAGCGGCAAAGTAGTGGAAGTGCTGCGCACCCTAAGCGCCAAAGGCGTGAACGAAGCCGAAGCCCGCCGCACGGCCCTCACCACCATCGACTACACGGTGCGGCCAAGCGGCGACTCTTCGCTGGTGTTCGACGACCATTTCTCCTTCCTGCCCAACTCGGCCTTCCGCAAGCAGGAGCTGAGCATCACCATCCGCCTGCCCCGCGACCGCACCTTCCGCATGAGCCGCGACTTCGCCTTCGACATCCTTAACGACGACGACTTCGTGGGCAACCGCCGCCCCGAAGACCCCGAGCAGCACCGCTACCGCCTGCGCGGCAACAAGCTGGAGTGCATCGGCTGCACCGACGAACAGCTCGGCCGCGATGAAGAGGACAACGACAACGATGGCCAAACACACATCAACATCGATAGCGACACCAACGACGAAGCCGACAGCAACGATGACGGCGACAGCGGCGACGACGAGGGTAACCACGTAGGCACCACCATCAACTACGGCGGCGCGCCCTCCTTCGACACCGATATGAACAGCTACGGCAGCGCCCGCCGCACCTTCCAGGAATCCGGGTTTAGCCGGGTGAGCGTGGCCGGCGGCTACCGTGTGGTGGTGCGCCACGGCGACAGCTTCAAAGTGGAAGCCGGCGGCAACGACAAGGCGCTGGGCGAAATGCGCGTAGAGCTCCACGGCAACGAACTGCAAATCGGTCCCCGCAACAGCCGCGGCTTTTTCGGCGGCAACTGGGGCAACAACCAGAGCAAGGTGCTCATCCGCATCGAGCTGCCCAGCATCGACCACCTAGAGTTGGCCGGGGCCGTGCACGCTGATTTCGGTGGCTTCGAGCGCCAGGAAGAGCTGCACGTGGAGCAGGCCGGCGCCAGCCACCTGCGCCTGAATGGCAGCTTCGGCACCCTGAAACTAGAGCAGGCCGGTGCCTGCCGCACCACCGCCACCGGCCAGGCCGACAACCTCGACCTCGACGCCGCCGGCGCCTGCGAGCTGGCCGGAGCCAACCTGAAAACCATCGATACCAAGGTTTCCATCGCCGGCGTGTGCAAAGCCCGCCTCAACGTGACCGGAAGCCTGGAAGGCGACGCCGTGGGCGCAAGTGAAGTGGCTTACAGCGGCAAACCCTCCCGGGTGAAAATGGACGCCACCGGCCCCTCCAGCATCAAACATCTGTAAATGCCGGAATTTCATTGTTACCAAATAACGTTGTAGGCAACCTTTCGCCGTATAACTGCATCTATCCCCCGAAATCAAAAAAAAGAAGCCAGGCTTAGTTTGGTGAGTGAACGAAGCCTCCTTCCGGAGCCAGTCCTTTGGCCGCCCCCTGCTGCAACAGGAAGGCCAAGGCTGGCTCCATTTCGTTTTTAATGATGCCGTCGAGGATGGCTTCCATCACGGCCTCCTTCAGCTCGCCGACCTGGCGCGAAGGCTTCAGTCCGAAGGTTTCCATGATGATTTCGCCGGTGATGACGGGGCGGAAGCTGCGCAGATGGTCCTTCTCCTCCACCTCCTTCAGCTTCTCCTCCACCTGCCCGAAATTGCGCAAATACCGCTCCTTGCGGGTGTGGTCCTTGCTCGTGATGTCGGCCCGGCACAGCAGCATCAGCCGGTCAATGTCCTCACCGGCCTCAAACAGCAGGCGGCGCACGGCCGAGTCGGTCACCGTTTCCTTCACTAGGGCAATGGGGCGCAGGTGCAGCTTCACCAGCTTTTGCACCATGCGCATCTCCTCGCCCAGTGGCAGTTTCAAATCAGTGAAAATGCCGGGCACCCAGCGCGCCCCCTTGTCCTCGTGGCCATGGAAGGTCCAGCCCACGCGCTGGTCGTAGCGCTTGGTGGCGGGCTTGGCGATGTCGTGCAGCACGGCAGCCCAGCGCAGCCACAGGTCGCCACCGGCGGCGGCCACATTGTCCAGCACCTGCAGGGTGTGGTAGAAGTTGTCCTTGTGGGCATGGGTGCCCACTTTTTCCACGCCGTGCAGCAGCGCCATCTTCGGGAAGATGAGTTGCAATAGCCCCGTCTGAAACAGCAGCTTGAACCCGTAGCTCGGCGTGGGCGACTCGATAATCTTGTTTAGCTCGACGGTAATCCGCTCCTGCGACACAATCTTAATCCGGTCCTTATTCCGGATAATGGCATCGAACGTATCCGGCTCAATGTCAAAATTCAGTTGCGAGGCAAAGCGCACGGCGCGCATCATCCGCAGCGGGTCGTCCGAGAAAGTCACATCCGGCCCCAACGGCGTGCGGATGGTTTTGCTAGCGAGGTCCTTCATGCCCTCGTAGCGGTCTACCAGCTCGCCAAAATTTTCCGGGTTCAGGCTGAGGCCGAGGGCATTGATGGTGAAATCGCGACGGGCCAAATCCTCTTCCAAGGTCCCGGCCTGCACTTCCGGCTTGCGGCTTTCGGCGCGGTAACTCTCCTTACGGGCTCCCACAAATTCAATGTCGCCGGCCTCCTTAGTCGGCAGCATGGCTGTGCCGAAGTTCTTGAACACCTGCACGCGGCCCCGGCCTTTCAGCTTGTTGCCCACGGCCTGCGCCAGCGCAATGCCGTCGCCCACCGTCACTACATCAATATCCTTGCTTTCGCGCCCCAGCGCTAAATCCCGCACGTAGCCGCCGATGACATAGGCTGGCTGGCCGAGTTCGGCCGCAGCTTCGGCGATGGTATGGAAAATGGGCAATTCGGGCAGTTTCGGCGTGTTCATGAGCGCAAAGTTCGGCGCTGAACGCATAATGCCGCCTGTCATTGCGAGTGGAGCGCAGCGGAACGCGGCAATCCGTCCTGTCAACCCCAGACATTTTCTTCTACCAGAAAGCCCCGATACTTCACAGTGTCGGGGCTTTCTGCTTTTGAAAAAGGGCTTTATCACAACTCAGAGTTGGTCGCTCATGAGAGGACGGATTGCCGCGCTGCGCTCGCAATGACAGGTGTCCCCACCCTTACTCCCGCACCACTTCCAGCTTACCGCCCTCGCCCAGCCGCACCACCCGCGAAGGAGCAGTGCGAGTAGCATCGTCCTGCCGCCAGTTTACCACATGGTCGGCCCCGCGCACGATAGCGGGGTCCACCTCCGAATACACCGCCGGCGTGGGTTCGCCAGCCTTATTGGCTGATGTCGACACCAGCCCGTGGCCCAGCCGGCGCACCACTTTAAAGCAAAATTCGTCCTTCACTACGCGCAGGCCCACGGTGCCATCTGGTGCAATCAGCTCCTTCGCCACGGCCCGGCTGGCGGGCAGGATGTAGGTGGTTGGCCGCGTATCGGCCGCCAGCATGGCCTCCAGCTCCGCTGGCACTTCGGCGGCGTAGCGCTTCATCATAGCCAAATCCGCCACCAGCACGATGCTGGGCTTGCCGGCCTCGCGGCCCTTCAGTTTGTAGAGGTCCTTCACGGCGGGCGGCGCTTCGGCATCGCAGCCCAGGCCCCACACGGTATCAGTCGGGTACAGAATCACTTGTTGGAGCAGCAAAGCATCAACAGCAGCTTCTACTTCTTGTTGGAAACGGTTCATAGTAGTAGCGCGGACTTTTAGTCCGCGAGTGGAAAACATTGTAAAAAATCAGCAGATTCTCTTGCGGACTAAAAGTCCCTACCGGGTACGACCGCGCTACTTGATAGTCTGGCACAGTTCCACCAATACGCCGGCCGCGCTTTTCGGATGCACGAAGCACACCAGCTTGTTATCGGCCCCGCGCTTGGGTTCTTCATTTAATAACACGAAGCCCTCCCCTTTCAGCCGCGCCATCTCGGCCCGAATATCATCGACTTCAAAAGCTACGTGGTGAATGCCTTCCGGCTTTTTGGCCAGGAATTTCGTGATGGCGCTATCCGGCGAAGTACCGGCCAGCAGTTCAATCTTCGAGCCGCCTACCTGAAAGAAGACGGTATCTACGGCCTCGCTGGCCACGTGCTCTTTCTTATAGGGAGCCGCGCCGAGCAGCTTGGTGTAGAGCGCGGTGGCAGCTTCCAAGTCATTTACGGCTAGGCCGAGGTGTTCGAGGTTGGTAATCATGGGTGGGGATTTCGGGAAAGAATGCCGCTGGCCGGGCAAAAAAGACGGTTTTACCGCGCATTTAGCGCCGTTGCCGTAAGTCGGCGCATTTCCTTATTTAGATTGTGTCTACTTTTGTAGGACCAAAGAAAACTGATTGCCCCCGAACCGTGTTCTAAAGGCCGACCAAGCTTTCATTGGTTTATCTTTTTGCTATACCGCTGCGCGCAATGCTGAAGCTCCCCATTTACCTCGATAACAACGCCACCACGCCGCTCGACCCGCGTGTGCTGGAGGCCATGATGCCTTATCTGACCGATGTATTCGGCAACGCGGCTTCCCGCAACCACCCCTTCGGCTGGGCCGCTGAAGAAGGCGTGGACTACGCCCGCGAGCAGATTTCGAAGCTCATCAACTGCGACGCGAAGGAAATCATCTTCACCTCGGGCGCTACTGAGTCGGATAACCTGGGCATCAAGGGCGTGTTCGAGATGTATAGCCAGAAAGGCAACCACATTATCACCGCCACCACCGAGCACAAAGCCGTGCTCGATACCTGCAAGCACATCGAGAAACTGGGCGGCAAGGTAACCTACCTGCCCGTCGATGAAAAAGGCCTCATCAGCCTCGCCGACCTCGAAGCCGCGATGACCCCCGAGACGATTCTCGTGACCATCATGTACGGCAACAACGAGACGGGCACCATCCAGCCCATTCACGAAATCGCCAAAATTGCCCACGCCCACGGTGCCCTGTTCATGACGGACGGCACCCAGGCCGTTGGCAAGATTCCAGTTGACGTGCTGGCCGATGGCATCGATATCATGGCCTTCACCGCCCACAAAATGTACGGCCCGAAAGGCGTGGGTGCTCTCTACGTGCGCCGCAAGAACCCCCGGGTGAAAGTAACCGCCCAAATGGACGGCGGTGGCCACGAGCGCGGCATGCGCTCGGGTACCCTCAACGTACCCGGCATCGTGGGTCTGGGCAAGGCTTGCGAGTTGGCTCGCCTCGAAATGGCAGCCGACACCGAGCGCTTGAGCAAAATGCGCGACCGCCTCGAAAAGGAACTCACCACGCTGGAAGAAAGCTACATCAACGGCTCGGTGGAGCATCGCCTGCCGCACGTGACGAACATCAGCTTCAAGTACGTGGAAGGCGAAGGCCTGATGATGGGCGTGAAAGACCTGGCCGTATCGTCCGGCTCGGCCTGCACCTCGGCTTCGCTGGAGCCCAGCTACGTGCTCAAGGCCCTGGGCCTGAGCGACGACCTGGCCCACAGCAGCCTGCGCTTCGGCCTGAGCCGCTTCACCACCGACGAGCAAATCGATTATGCCATCGGCCACGTAAAAGAGGCCGTGACCAAGCTCCGCGAAATGTCGCCCCTGTGGGAGATGTTCAAGGAAGGCGTCGATTTGAGCAAAATCGAGTGGGCAGAACACTAGAAATTTTGAATGTTGAGGGTTGAGTTTTGAATGATGTGCACTAGCACCATTTTACTCTTCAAACTCAGCGTTCCGAAACATTCAAAACTCAACTTTCAAAACTCAACACTACAATAATGGCTTACTCCGATAAAGTAATTGACCACTACAGCAACCCCCGCAACGTGGGCACGCTGGACAAAAGCAAGAAAAACGTAGGCACCGGCCTCGTGGGCGCACCCGAGTGCGGCGACGTAATGCGCCTGCAAATCGAGGTGGACGAAGCCACCAACACCATCACCGACGCCAAATTCAAGACGTTCGGCTGCGGCTCGGCTATTGCTTCGTCGTCGCTGGCCACGGAGTGGCTGAAAGGCAAATCCATCGACGAGGCCCTGGCCATCGACAACATGGAGATTGTGGAAGAGCTGGCTTTGCCGCCCGTGAAAATCCACTGCTCGGTACTGGCTGAAGATGCTATCAAGTCGGCCATCTCGGACTACCGCGTGAAAAACGGTTTGCCCGCCTTGGAGCTGTCGCACCACTAATCATTGAGTGAATTTTGAATGGGTGAATGAGTGAAGTGGCGTAAAGTCATTTTACCCATTCGCCCATTTTCACTTTGCCCATTCACTCACTTACTTATTCAATTAGTGGACGAATTTGACATTGCCCGGCTGGAGCGCGAGATTCGGCAATATCTGGGCCTGGAGCCCGCGCAGCTACAGTTTGAGTTTCGGGAATTGGAAGGCCAGACCCGGCTCGACCTGATTACGGTGAACCCGCGCCACCAGCAGAGCTTCCTGTTTCGCTATGAAACCGGGCGCGACCAAGTGGAGTGTCTGGAGAAAATGTTGAGCTACGTGAAGAGCTTCCGCGATACTGAAAGCTCCTACACGGTGCAGTGGCGCGCCCGCGACGACCGGGAGCTGCATACGTCCTATTTCCGGGCGCACAACGTATATGAGGCGCTGGACAAGCTCTATTTCGGTCGTGATTTGAACACGATTACCGTGTTCAGCGTGGTGCTGAACCCGAGCTCGTAAGGGCCGGAATAAATTATTTGATGGGCGAGCGAACAAAGAAATTCGCCGCCTTGTTTATAATGTGTCTAAATTGCGGCCCCATTTGGTTTGCTTTTAAGCCTAACCGGCCCCGCTCCTACTGCCATGATTACCGTATCTGATAAAGCCAAAGAAAAAGTAGCTCGCCTGATTCAGGATGCGCACCTTGATGACACCTATCGCCTGCGCGCCTCGGTGGCGGGTGGCGGTTGCTCGGGTCTGAGCTACAAGCTGGACTTCGATAACGAAGTGCGGCCCATGGACCAGGAGTTCGAGGACAAAGGCGTGCGCGTGGTGGTTGACATGAAAAGCTTCCTCTATCTGGCCGGCACCGAGCTGGATTTCTCCGACGGCCTCAATGGCAAGGGCTTCCAGTTCAACAACCCCAACGCCTCGCGTGAGTGCGGTTGCGGCGAGAGTTTCTCGGTATAAGCAACTACCGATGTACGGACATTGAGGCTTAACATCGGCAATAAATCAACAAAAAAGCCCCCGTGCATATTGCACGGGGGCTTTTTTGTTGATTGCCTCTCGGCGGTTACTCCTTCTCAAACTTCTGCACGGTGCGGCCGGCGGCCGTTTGCAGTTCCAGGAAGTAGAGGCCGGTGGGCAGGATTTCGAGGCCGATGCTGGCGGTGCCGGCTTCGGTGGTGCCGCGCAGCAGGGGCTGGCCCAACTGGTTGAGCACGCGGTAGGGCGTGGCCGCCTCGGTGATGAAGCTGATGCGGCTGTGGGCCGGGTTGGGGTAGAGCTCAACCTTGGCGATTTCGCCCGAACCGACTACCGTGACCACCAGCGAGAAGGCGGTGGTGCCATCCAGGTCCACCTGACGCAGGCGGTAGTAGAGCTTAGCGGCGGGAGCGGCTTTGTCGAGGGTGGCGTAGGCTGTGGGGCTCATGCTGTTGCCCTGAGCGGCTACGGTGGCTACCGTAGCGAATTCACGGCCATCGAAGCTGCGCTGCACCTCGAAGCGGGCGCTGTTTTTCTCGGTGGCCGTGGCCCATTTCACCGCAACCGTTTTGTCGGCCTGGCGCTGGGCGCTGAAGGCGGTGAGCTGGACGGGCAGCGGGTTGATGGATTCCAGCACGTTGGTGTTGGACAGGTCATTTTGAGCGCCGAGGGCGAAGTCGGAGAAATCAGAGAACGAAGCCGAGGTGAGCGTGCCAGCTACCGAGGGGCCACCGGCCCCGGAATCGGTGCCCGTATTGGCCGAGCGGCCCAGGTTGGTCCACTGGTTGGCGAATGGGCCGGAAGCATCGCGCTTGGCAATCACGAAATCGGTGCTGCTGGGCACGTTCACGTAGTCTTCAGCCCCGAAGCTGAGGGTGATGGTGCCGGTGAAGTTGCCGGGAGCCGTGTTGGACGACGTGACGGTGTAGAAGCGCTTCGACGATACGCGGGCCAGCGGCGCGGTGCCTTTGCCGGGGTCCGTCGACAAATTACGGCTGAGGTTGCCCTCAAACTGCTCGGCGGTGTAGGTCGAAGCACCAGCCTGGGCCGTGCTGATGAGCGTGATGGGGCGGTAGAACGCGCCTTTGCCCACCGGGAATACCGTGGTGGCCGCGCCCACATCCGTTACGCGGGCCAGCGGGCCATTCACGAAGCTGCTGGCGCTGCCACCGGTAGCGTTGTTGGAGAGGGTGAGCAGGTTGGTGCCCGAAGTGGTGATGTTGCCGCTGGTGAGCTGCAAGGTGCCCGGCACTTCGAGCGGACGCTGGAGCAGCACGCCCTGGGCGTTGTTGATTTGCAGCGTTACGTTGGGACTCAGGGTCAGGGCGGTTGTGCTGGTGTTGGTGCCGCCGATGGTTTGCACAGCGGTGCCGTTCAATTGCAGGGGTGCCGTGGGCACGGAGCCTGGCAGGAAGGACAGGACGGCACTGCCATCCACCTTGATATCGCCCTTGATGGAAATGCTGCCGGTGAGGTTGATAGGCAGATTGCCGGTGAGTACCCGCAGGTCGTTCTGGATTACCAGCGGGTTGCCCCCCGAAATGGTGGGTGCCGAGGTGAAGCCGGGGTTATAGACGAACGTACCGTAGGTGCGGCCCGAGAACGAAGGCGTAGCCGAAATGGCGGGAACGAAACGGAAGTAGCTGCCGCTCTGGAACGTGGTCGAGGCGCTGGTGCCGGCCGCGCCGAACGGCGAAGCACCTCCCTGCTGAAAGTAACTCGACCCGGCTTCAAACAGCACCGTGCCGGCATAGGCGACGGCGCTGCCAAACAGGTTGCCGTTAAAGTTGGCCGTAGCCGTGATGGCGCTGCCCGTGTGAAACACAATGGCGTTTGGAGTAGCACTGGTGCCCAGAATCTTGTGCGTGGTACCGGCGCTGAAGGCCGAGCCATCGGCCGCGATGCCGCCGTCGATGCTGGCCGTGGCTCCCGTAGCGAGCTGAATGTTAAGGCCCACGTTGGTTACCGTGTTATACAGGCGCAGCGAGTCGGCAGTACCCACTACGAGGTTGGCCGGGGTGGCCGCGCCGCTCAGGTTGAGGGTGCGGTTGGCATCGGTGCTGAGCGTGGCAATAACGCCGCCCTGCAGCTTGAGGGCCGCAATAGTTTCGGGGGTGGTGAAGTCGAGGGTCACGTTGGCCGTGGGGGTCACCGTACCATCGAATAACAGGACGTCGCTGGCCGCAGTCAACGCCCGCGCGGGCGTCCAGCTGGTAGCCGCGCTGTAGCTGGTGCCGGTACCGTTCCAGAGGTAGGTGACGGCCGGGGGCGTGAGCGTGGTGAAGGTAGCAGTGCCGGGCGCAGTAGTCAGGTAGTTTTCGAGGCCGGCCGTGGCGTTATCGTTGTAAGCGTAGGCTTCCACGGTGTAAGCGGTGCCGGAAGCCAGCCCGGTTACGGTGAGGCTGGTGGTGCTGCCATCGGCAATCACCACGAAGTTGTTGGTGCCGGTGGTAGGGTTGGTACCCGTGGAGCTGCCGTAGGTGGTATTGGCGGTGTAGGTAGTGCCATCAACGGGGGCTACAGCGGCGGCGGCGGTAGGCCGCACCACCACGAGGCGCTTGGTGCCATCACCACCGCTCAGGTTGAGCAGCACGGTAGTAGTGGTAGCACCCGAAGCCGTGACAGTGGGCTGCACGGTGGGCTCGGCGGCGGGCGGGGTGCCGGCCGTGAGCGAGCCAAACAGGTTCACGTCATCAACGCCAAAGGTGCCGCTGGCGCTGTTGGAGCCGCCGTAGGCATAAATACGGAAGCTTACCGCGCCCGTCACGGTCGACAAGGCAGCCGTGCCGGTCAGGTTCACGGTGCGGGGAGTGAAGGTGGTGGTAGGGCCGGATTGCACGGCACCCACGGTAGCGGTGTAGCCGTCGAGGCTGGTGCGGACCTCCCACTTGGTGGGGCCGGTGCCGGAGCTACGGTCCGAAACAATGAGCGTAGTCAGGTTGGCAGTGTTGCCGGCTGCGGCCGTGAAGGTGAACTGATAATAGCCAGTAGCCGAGCCAGCAGCCGGCGAAGCCGTGGAAGTGGGGAAACCCGTGGACCGGAAGTCCGGGGTATCAGAAGAGCTGGTGAGGCCCGTGGCCCGCGAAAAGACGCTACCCGTTACGTTGGTAGCCTGGGTAGTGGGCGAGGTGGAACTTGTAGCCGGGAAGGTGTAAGCCAGCAGCGGCGGCGAAAGCACCGTGCCGCTCACCGTCACATCCTGCGAAGCTGCCCCCGATACGTTGGTAATGGTGCCACTAACCGGACCCACCGGCGTAGCAGCCGCAACGCGTACATACACGGTGCCGCCGGCAACGGGCACCGATACGGTGCTACCGAAGCCAGTGCCCGTGGTCAGCGAAACTTCAACCCCCGCAGGAGCCGTGACGGTAATCGGAGCAGAGAGGCCGTTGCCGGCCAGCACATAGGACTGCTCGGCCGAGGCCGTACCGGCGTAGTTAGAGAAGCCGCTCAGGCTGCCGGGGGTGGCGGTGAGGGTTGGAGCCGGGGTGGTAAACATCACATCGGCACCGTAGCCGGTGCCGGCACTGTTGGTGGCGTAGGCGGCCACATAGTAAGCCGTGCTGGGCGTGAGGCCCGTCAGGCTGCTGCTGTAGGTACCCGCGCCCGATGCGCCGGCTACCGTAGTCACGCCGGAGCCTCCCAGACGGGGCGTCGGCGTGAGGCTGAATACGACCCCGCGTACCGTAATGCTGGTACCGGCCACGGTGCCACCGCTGGTGGCCGTGGTAGGCGTAATGGCGGTGGTAGCAGCCGTGGTAGCCGTGGGCGGCGACAGCGTACTGAAGGTAATATCGGTGGCGTAGGTAGTGCCCACGCTGTTGGTGGCGTAGGCGGCCACGTAGTAGGTAGTGCTGGGCGTGAGGCTCGTGAGGCTGCTGCTGAAAGTGCCCGTGCCGGGTGCTCCATCGGCTACCTGGGTCACGCCGCTGCCGCCAATCTGCGGGTTGGGAGTGGTGCTATATACCACGCCGCGCGCCGTAATGGTAGCGCCGCCGTCCGAGGTAACGTTACCGCCGCTGGTGGCGGTGGTGCCCGTGATGGCCGACGCGGCCGTAGTGCTCACGCTGGGCGCTACCAGCGGCGCGGTCACGGTAAGGGTATTGGTCGAGTTCGAACCTGTGGTGACGGGGTTGCTGGCCACTACGCGGATGAGGTAGGCCGAACTGGCCGTGGTAGCCCCCGGAATGGTGACCGTAAGCGAGGTAGCCGTGGAGCCGGTAGTGGTCAGCAAAGTGGTGCCGCTGGCGAAACTGCCCGACGAGTTGGACAGCACGGCCGTGAACACGTTGGCCGGGTCGAAGGTGCCGGTGGTGGTGTAGGAAACCGTCACATCGTTGCCGGCCAGCACGGTGGTGGGCAAAATGCCGCCCGTGGTGATGGTGGGTGGCGGAGCGGGCGTGGTCACCGCGACCAGCACGGGAGCAGCTTGCAGGTTGGGTACGGCGTCTTCGGCCACTACATATACATCATAGGCAGTGCTGGCCGTGAGGCCGCTTACCGTCGAAGTGGCAGCGGTGTTGGCAGTGGGGTTGGCGAAGTTGCCGGATAGCGTAACGGCCGTGCCGGCAGCATTTTTTCCCGCTTTCACCTGCGCAGCTGTGGGCGCGGTGGCACCGCTGGCCAGGACCACATAATAGGTTTTGCCTACTTCATTGATAGTAGACGACAGCAGAAAGCTTGACGTGGTAATAGCTGAGGCCGAAGGCGAGGCCGGGGTAGTGCCGAAAACGGGCGGCGTGGTATCGGCGGGGGGAGCCGTGTAGGTATAATTCAGGACAAAATCATCGAAGCCCGTAGTTGCACGGTTACCACTACCAGTTGTCGCAGCCAGTGTCACAACGCGGATGTAAACAGGTCCGGTGGCGTTATCGAGTGCCGTTCCGAAGTTTACCGTAACGGTTGAATTCGAGAATGTAGAGCCAACAACCGAGGTACTGCCGCTCGATGGGGTAACAGCGGTGAAATTACCCGTTGCTCCTACTCGATAATCCACGGTAAAAACGGTGGTACGGCCTGATGTGACATCCAGCGACTGGAGCTTGAAGCTTGCCGACAAAGCTGAGATATTGGTTGTATTGGCAATTTGAAAGACAAACCCGGCTCCGGGGTCCCCGAATGCACTGGTTTGCCTCAACCCTATGGCCCGGTCAGGTGAAGCCGTTTGAGCAGCGGAAGTTGAATTTGATGCTAAACCGTCAGCAGAAGCGTAGTTACGGTAACCAGTAGTACCGCTATTGAAATTCGTAGCCGTTGAAGTAAAAGTCGCTGCTGTTCCTAATGCTGAAGATGTAGCACCTGTTACAACAGAAAACCCAGTGGGCAGTCCGGCACCAATGTTATCAAAGGTTTCGGTGTAGCTACTAGCACCTGTGCTTAACGTAACCTGCCCCCATCCAAGCAGGGGTAACATTAGCATCATCAGCAGCGCGAGGCTGCGGGCGATAGCGGAAGAAAAACAGGGTAACGGGTTTCTCATAAAAAACGGGTTGTTAGGGGGTTTACCGAATTATCGTAGGGTGGACACGTTGAGCGTAAAGATATTTGTATGAGACTAGATTCAGGGCATGATTCCGTTATCAAATCTTTATATTCTGCCAATAACCTCTTCAGTAGCGTCAAATCGGTCTTTTTTTTTCCAAAACAGGTCTTCAGGCACCTAAAATCGGCTGATGACAACCCTGCTCCCACCGTCTTCGGAGGAGGTTAAAGCATCCCCCTACCCAGATAAGTACAAAAAAAGCCCTTGCAGGTGCAAGGGCTTTCTGGGGCATCGGGCAACAGCCGGGGTCGGTGGTTGCACGCACGGCGGCGCAACTGCCGGCGGTTGGTAATGGTGCCTGCCATTCCGGGACGGGGGCGTGGGCTGGGCGCTGCTGCCGGCGGGGATAACCCCGCCGGGTGGGTGGCCACGCGCAGCCTGCCGGGCCGCTTAGGAATGACAGGACTTATGGGATAGCGCGGCCGGGCCGGCTGGAACCGGCGCAGGCCTCAGGGCACGCAGCTCGGGTTGATGGGTGCTGAACGAAGGGCAGTCGTGCTGGCCCAGCACGGCGGCGGGCACGGCCAGCTTCAGCAGCAGCCCACTCAAAAAACGAAGCCTGACAACGGAACTCATAGCTTGAAGAAATGAACCACCCCGGAGGCCCGGGGAGCAGTTGAATTGATGCCGTGAAACTACCGGTCCGGGGAAGCCGGCCGGCACCGATATCGGCCAAATCCGGTACTGTATCGACCGGAAGGGCTTTTTTCGGGGCTGCGCTATCAGGCTACGGCGTGGGCAAAGGCCGTATTCACGGACCGGTGCCGCTGCCGGGCGGCCCGAGGCGTGGCCACTGGCGCGGCCGCCACCGCCCGAATCACGTCTTCGGTGAGGGCGCACTGGCGGTGGTGCGAGTAGTGCCAGCGCGCCAGGCGGGCCCGCTCCACCCGCTCGTGGGTGGCGGCGGGCTCGGCAAAGGTGCGGCGGATGGCGCGGGCGCAGGCGGCCACGTCGCCAGGCAGGTAGAGCAGGCCGGTCTGGGTGTGCTCCACCAGTTCGGTGGTGCCGCCGGTGGCCGCGCCTACCACGGGCACGCCGGCGGCCAGGGCTTCGAGGGTCACCATGCCGTAGGTTTCGTTTTCGGAGGCCATCAGAAAGACATCGATGGCGTGGTAGAACACGGCCGGATTGGCCCGAAAGCCCCGGCAGTGCACTTGGTTTTGCAGGCCCAGCCGGGCCACCTGCCGCTGAAGCTGGCGCAGGTAGTCGTCGCCCTCGTTGCGGGTGGGCTCGCCCATGATGACGAGGTGGGCATCGTAGCCGTACTGCTGGCGCAGGTGGTGCAGGGCGTTGATGACGAAATCCTGCCCCTTGCCGGCATCCAGCCGGCCCAGAATGCCCAGCAGGCGCACGTCCTGGGGCAGGCCCAGCTCGTGGCGGGCTTCGAAGGGTGTGTGGGTGGGCGGCGCAAACTGCTCCAGCGGCAGGCCCAGCGGCACGAGGTGCAGCTTGGCCATGTCGAAGCGGGTGAGGTGGGCCACTTCGCGGGCCAAGCCGGGCAGCGGCGTCAGCCAGGCATCCACCAAGCCGAAGCGCAGGGTATGCACGGGGCTGCGCTTGGGGCGGCCCAGCTGCATGTGCTGTTGGTAAATAATGCGCAGGCGGCCGCCCAGCAGGGTTTTGACGAGCGTGGCCACGGGCAGGTCCTTATTCTGCGTCACCACCAGCACGTCGATGTTCAGGCGTTCGAGCTGCTCTTTCAGGGCCCAGGCCATGAGGGGCATGGCTAGGCCCCGGCGCACGGCCAGCGTTTCGAGGGGCACAAACCAGTCTTCGGCCCACATGGCCAGCGGCGTGGCGGGCGGCGCGAAAAACGTGACGCGCCACCCGCGCTCCTGCATCCAGCCGGCGAACTTTAGGCTGTTCAGCTCCAGCCCGCCCAGGCTACTTGAGAGGCAGAGCACCGCCAATTGCGGAGCAGCCTCCCGCACACAGGGGGCCGGGCCGGGAGCGGGGCTCCCGGAAAAGGTGAATGGTAACATAGCTCAGAAAGACAGGGAGTGTGGGGGGCATCGGGGGTGGTAGAAGGCGGAGAGAGGACGAGGGAAACGGGAAACAATAATTAGAACGTCATGCTTCGACTGCGCTCAGCATGACGTTCTTTTTAGTATCAGGTATCAAGCTCCTCAGCTCCAGCGGCTGAGGAATTGCAGGAACGTGTCTTTGTACTGGTCACCCACGGGGATTGTGACGGCTCCAATCTGGACGGTGAGGCGGCGCACGGCCTCAATCTTATCGAGCGCCACGATGAACGAGCGGTGGATGCGCATGAAGCGCCGGGTGGGCAGCTTCTCCTCCATCGCCTTGAGGCTCATGAGGGACAGCAGGGCGCGGGGCGTGCTTTTGAGGTGGACTTTCACGTAGTCTTTCAGGCCCTCTACATATAGTATATCACTCAGGGCCACGCGCACCAGCTGGTATTCGGCTTTCAGGAAGAGGTATTCTTCCTCCTCGGGGCCGGTGGAAACCGGGGCAGTAGCGTGCTGTGAGGTGAGCTCGGCGTAGGCGCGGGCTTTGCCGGCGGCGCGCAGAAACTCCTCGTAGTTGAAGGGCTTCACCAGGTAATCCAGCGCATCGACGCGGTAGCCATCCAGGGCGTACTGGCTGAAGGCGGTGGTGAAGATGACGCGCGGGCCGGTAGGGCCCAGCACGCGGGCCAGCTCCAGGCCATTGAGCTCCTGCATCTGGATATCGAGGAAGGCCAAATCGACGGTGCCGGGGTGCTCGTGCAGGTACTTGAGGGCCTCCACGGCACTGCCGAACTTGCCCACCAGCTCCAGAAACGGCGTTTTCTGGATGAAGGAAACGACCAGGCCCAGGGCCAGAGGTTCGTCATCAACGGCAATGGTTTTGAGGGGCGGGAGGCTAGCAGGGTTCATACTTGTCAATTTGTGGTGTAGGGGCGGGGCATGCCCCCGCCCGTCGTTGGGCGGCGTCGTTGCAACGGCGCGAGCGTCCGGGCGGGGGCAGGTCCTACCGGGTACGACCCCGGCCCTACGTAACGTGCAAGGTCAAATGCACCCGAAATTCGTTGGCGGGCGTGTGGTCATCCACCAGCAGGCTGAACCGGCCGGGGTACAGGAGGTCGAGGCGGCGGCGGGTGTTGGCCAGGCCGATGCCGTTGCTACCGGCCAGGTCGGTGCTGGGCAGCGCGAGCAGGGTGTTACGCACTTCCAGCTCCAGCACATCGGGCGAGGGCTGGCTCAAGCCGATGTAGATTTTGCTGCTTTGGGTGGCGGCCACGCCGTGCTTAAAGGCGTTTTCGAGGAAGGGCAGCAGCAGCATGGGGGCCACGGGCACGTCGCGCACGGGCTCGGGGCGGTCGAAGGTGACGGTCACGCGCTCATCGAGCCGCAGCTGCATCAGGGTGATGTAGTCCTGCACGAAGGCGATTTCCTGACTCAATAAGGTAAGGCCGCCGGCGGTGTCGTACAGTACGTAGCGCATCATGCGCGAGAGCCGGTGAATGGCCACGCGGGCCTGCTCGCCATCGAGCAGCGTGAGGGCGTAGATGTTATTAAGCGTATTAAAGAAGAAGTGCGGGTTAATCTGGGCCTTGAGCACCGACAGCTCGGAGCTGACGCGCTGCTGCTCCAGCGTCTGCCGAATCTGGGCATCCTTCTGCCACTTCTGCACCACCGTGATGCTCGTGCTGATGCCCAGCACAAACATGGTGGTGAGCAGGCCCATGGTGTCGATGTGCGGGCCGCCCCGATTCAGCCGGGGCCGGCCCACGGCGGCCTGAAAGGCCTTGTCCATGAGCGCCGGCAGGTCGAGCACCGATTCCAGAAACTTGCTGAAGCTGAGCACCACCACCGTCGTGGCTATCAGGGCCAGGATAAACCACTCGGTGCGCCCGTGCAGCAGCAGGCGCGGCACCGTGAATTTGGACGTGAAGTAGAACGTGGCAATCCAGGCGGCAAACATGAGCCCCTGCTTCAGCCAGAACTGCGGCGGCATGGTGAGCCGCCCGGTGAGCGGCTGAAACAACAAAAACGTGAGCCCGAACAGCCCCCACACCAGCACATGAATGAGCGGCGTGAGGTAGCGACGGGGCGTGAGGACGGCCATAGACGAGGGAGAAATCGAAACAAACATAGCTGACTCCCTATCCCAAAGCCGGGCCAAACCGACCACACCCCGCAATTGTATCGACGGCGGGCACCGTTTTACCGTTGGGGAAGGGCAGGATTTGACAAGAAGAGGCCGGCAGAACAAGACTCCCCTCCTTACCAAGGAGGGGATGTTCGAGCCGAAGGCTCGGACGGGGGTGGTAAGGGCGTTGAACGTCTTGCGAATGGCGCGGAACCAGTTGCCCCCGACTCTGGACCACTTGCCGGAGGCATTCACAGGCTTGCCGGAGCTTCCGAACGACTTGTTGCCAGTTCTCCACGGCTTGCCGGACCCATTCCACCTCTTGCCAGAGCTATTCCACGGCTTGCCGGACCCATTCCACCTCTTGCCGGGCCTTATCCACGACTTGCCGGACCTTATCCACAACTGCCGGACCTTATCCACGACTTGCCGGAGGCAATCCACGACTTGCCGCCAGCCCCCAGCCAATCCCATCTTATCCGAAAGAAATGCCGCCCACATTTCCGCCCCTACTCCCGACCTTTGCCCGCATGATTCGCCCGCTACTGCTGCTGCTTGTGCTGCTCTCCCCTGCCCCGGCTTCAGCCGCTCCGTCCCTACCCGACTACGCCACTTACCCCACCTACCTCGGCCCCGACCTGGGCCTGACCTGGCGCGGTGCCCAGGCCACCCTGCGTGTGTGGGCCCCCACCGCCGAGGCCCTCCACCTCAAGCTCTACCCCACCGGCAGCGGCGGCACCACCACCGCCGACTACGCCATGACCAAGGCCGAAGGCGGCACCTGGACCTACACCCTCCCCGCCGGCACGACCGGGTTTTACGCCGTGCAGGCCACCATTGCGGGCAAAAAAATGGCCGAAGTGGCCGACCCCTACGCCCACGCCGTGGGCGTGAACGGCTTGCGCGGGGCCGTGTTCAACCCCATCATCGCCGAGCCGCCGGGCTGGAAAGACGACCTCCGCCCCGCCCTGAAACAGACCACCGACATCGTCATCGGCGAAGTCCACGTCCGCGACCTCACCATGCACCCGCAGTCGGGCGTGCGGCACAAGGGCAAGTTTCTGGGCGCGGCCCAAACCGGTACGCGCGGCCCGGACGGCGTGAGCACCGGCCTAGACCATTTGGTAGAATTGGGCCTGACCCACGTGCACCTGCTGCCCACCAACGACTTCGCCAGCATCGACGAAGCCGCGCCCGCCAGCGCCAACCGCTACAATTGGGGCTACGACCCGCAGAACTACACTGTGCCCGAAGGCACCTACTCCACCGACGCCACCAACCCCGCCGCCCGCATCCGCGAGTTCAAGCAGCTGGTCGAAAACCTGCACGGCGCCGGCCTGCGAGTAGTTTTAGACGTAGTGTACAACCACACCGCCGATGCCCGCCGCAGCAATTTCGAGCAGCTGGTGCCCGGCTACTACTACCGCCACAACCCCGACGGCACCCTGAGTAACGCCACCGCCTGCGGCAACGAAGTGGCCTCCGAGCGCCCGATGGTCCGCAAGTTCATCGTGGAATCTGTGGCCTACTGGGCCCAGCACTACCACGCCGACGGCTTCCGCTTCGACCTCATGGGCGTGCTCGACATCGAAACCATGCGCGCCGTGCGCGTGGCGCTGGACCAGCAGGACCACAGCATTTTCATCTACGGCGAGGGCTGGACCGCCGGCCCCTCGCCCCTGCCCGACAACAAACGTGCCCTCAAAGGCAACATGATGAAGCTGGACCGCATCGCGGCCTTCGGCGACGAGCTGCGCGACGGCGTGAAGGGCCACTACGCCCACCAGACCGAACCCGGCTTCGCCAGCGGCCAGCCCGGCCTGGAGGAGAGCGTGAAATTCGGCATCGTGGCCGCCACCCAGCACCCGCAGCTCGATTACACCAAGGTCAATTACTCGAAAGCCCCGTGGGCCGGCGCGCCCTCCCAAGCCATCAACTACGTGGCCTGTCACGACGACCGGGTACTCTGGGACAAGCTCAAAGCCTCGAACCCCAACACCTCCGAAGACTCACTCATCAAGATGGATTTGCTGAGCAACACCATCGTGTTCACCTCGCAGGGCGTGCCATTTTTGCCGGTCGGCGACGAGTTTCTGCGCACCAAGGGCGGCTCCTCGAACTCCTACAACCAGCCCGACAGCGTGAACCAGATTGACTGGGGCCGCAAAGCCAAATACGTGGGTGTGTACGAGTTCTATCGCAAGCTGCTGGCCCTGCGCAAGGGCCACCCCGCCTTCCGCCTGCCTTCCGCCGAACTCATCCAGCAGCACCTCGAATTCCTACCGAACATGGCCCCCGGCATCATCGCCTACCAGCTGAAAGACCACGCCGGCGGCGACACCTGGAACACCATCACCGTCATTTTCAACGGCAACCGCTCGGCATGGAGCGTGCCCTTGCCCCGCGACACCTACAAAGTAGTCCTGCGCGGCAACCAAATCCAGGAAGAAGGCCTCGACGTGCTCGAAGTAACCAGCGGCGTGCAGGTCCCCGGCAATTCCGCGCTGATTCTGGTGCGGTAAACGGGGCCGCAGACGTTAGGATAAAAGGCCGTCATGCAGAGCGTAGCGAAGCATCTTTACCGCCACCACTATTCCTTTTTGATTGATTGCGTTGCGCGGTAAAGATGCTTCGCTGCGCTCTGCATGACGGCCACGAGTCCTCATCGCCCGCCTTGCGGCCTTGCTGATTTGAAAAAATCCGCTTTCCATTCTGAAAAAATTCATCCCCGCCCGGCCCTGCGCCCGGCGGGGATTTTTTATTATCGCACTGAAAACCAATAGCTAACTAAATCCCTCCCACATAATCCCCGAAACGGCATTGGTATTGGCATAAGCAGGAGGTAACCAACTAACGGCCGCACCGGCCACCACCTCCCCCCCCAATACCAACGCCATGAACGCACTTCCTTCTTTCGATTCCGCCCCCGGCCTCCCCAAGTGGCAGCAGCCGGAAAAAATTGCCGGCCGCGTGGTCCTCCTCGGACTGGTGGGTACGGCAGTGTACTTCTGGGGCAGCATCCTGCCCTTCCTTGTCGACATGGTGTTCGACACCGTGAAGCTGGGCATCGGGCTCGGCACGCTGTTCGTGCTGTTTCTGCTCGCCACGAATAAGCGCATCCACGCCGGGCTGTGGTACGCCGGGCAGCGCATCCTCCGCTCGATGGCGGGCATTTTCGTCAACACCAACCCCATCGGCATCATGGAGGACTACATCTCGAATACCGAGAAGGAGGCCCGCAAGATGGACGCCGAAGTCACCAACATCGAAGGCGCGCACGAGCTGGTGAAGCGCAAGCTGGCCGCCAACACCACCCAGATTAAGGAGTACCTGGCGCTGGCCGACTCAGCCACCCGCCAGGGCGAAAAGGACGCCGCCGAGAGCTACGCCATGCGCGCCGCCCAGATTCAGGACTACAACCAGCGCCTGCAGCCCATGGCCACCACCACGGCCAACGTGAGCCTGGTGATGCGCCAGATTCTGAAAGCCGCCCTGCGCCAGATTGACGGCAGCAAGTTCAAAGTCAACCTCTTGAAAGACGAGTACGCCCTGGTAAAACGCACCAGCTCGGGCATGCGCGCCGCGATGAACATCCTGCGCGGCGACCCCGACAAGAAGTATTTCTTCGACCTGGCCACCGACCGCGTGGCCGAGGACATGGCCCAGCAATTGGGTCAGATTAAACAAGCCATGCGCTACAGCCAGGAGTTCGTCAAGGAGATGGACATCCAGAACGGCGTGATGAGCGAGAAAGGCCAGCGCCTGCTCGACCAATACCAGAAAGGCGAATTCAACGCCGTGCTCAACGAAAAACCGCAAGCTCCCCAGAATATCCTCACCACCAAAAAAGCCTCCGATGATGCCTATTCTAGCCTGCTTGATTAGCTTTTTGCTGGCCTGCGGCCTGGTGGGCCTGCTGGGCCAGCCGGGAGACTCCTCTCCTACTGAACGTCATGCTGAGCGTAGCCGAAGCATCTCTACCTCAGTAGTAATCCAACCGGCCAAACGAAGCGGTAGAGATGCTTCAGCTTCGCTCAGCATGACGGCCTGCGCAGCCGCTAGCGCTACGGCCAGCCGCTAACCAACCTTACCAAAACCGAGAAAAACCTAGCGCCCAAAACGGGCGCATCACCCTCCTTTTGCCCATACTAAAATGACTACCCGCGGTAAATTCATCATTGGCCTCCTCCTCGTGGGCCTCCTGTACTTCGGCATCAACAAGCTGGTTTCCAGCGGTGCCGTCTTTAAGAAAGCCGACACGCAGTCGGTGCTTTTGAACTCGATTGAGTTGCCCACGGCCACCGGCGGCAGCCGGGCCAACATCGTGGTGCCGCTGGCCCCCATGCCCGGCACCGCCCCGGCCGATAAGGGCACGCCCCTCACCTGGGAAGTGATGGCCTGGAACAGCCAGATGGCCGGCATGCTGGCCAACGGCGGCGCCCGCTCCACAATGGGCTCGGCGGCCGCTGCCAATGGCCTGGACATGCAAATTGTGCGTCAGGACGACGTGAGCAAGATGCAGGCCGACCTGGTGAAAAACGCCCTCGACCTGCAAAACAACCCCGCCACGCCGGGCCTGATTGTGAGCATCATGGGCGACGGCCTGCCCGGCTTCTCGGCCGTGCAAACGGAGCTGAAAAAGGCCGGCACGCAGCTGCAAATCATCCCGTATTCGGTGGGAAAATCCTTCGGCGAAGACAAGCTGATGGGCCCGAAAGAGTGGCTCGACAACCCCAAAACGGCCCTGGGCAAAACCATTGCCTGCTACCTGCGCGACGGCGACCAGAACATCGCCCTGAAATGGTGCGCCGACAACGGCTTGAAAGTGAACCCCGACGAAACCACCTACGACCCCGAAGCCGTGAACTTCATGGCCGCCTCCGACTTCCTAGTGGCCGCCGAGAAGTACATCCTCGGCAAGCCCGAAGCCCGCACAAAAGTGGTGAACGGCAAAAACACCGGCGTGAAAGTGGACGTGGTGGCCGATGCCGTAGCCACCTGGACGCCCGGCGATGTGAACATCGCCAAACAGCGCGGCGGCCTCGTCAACATCGTGAGCACCAAAGACTACTCGAACCAGATGCCCAACATCATGGTGACCACCAAGCGCTGGTACGACGCCCACCCGAAGGAGGTAATGGGCCTAATGACAGCATTCGCCGTGGCCGGCGACCAGGTGAAAAGCCACCCCGAAGCCCTGGCCCGCGCCGCCGACATCTCGGCCACCGTGTACGGCGACCAGGACAAGCCCGGCGCCTACTGGCTGAAGTATTACAAAGGCGTGAGCGAAGCCGACCGCAACGGCAACGTAGTGGAGCTGGGCGGCAGCAAAGCCTTTAATTTCAGCGACAACCTGAACCTGTTCGGCCTCGACGAAGGCGGCACCAACATCTACGCTGCCGTGTACAAAACCTTCGGCGACGTGCAAAGCAAGCTCTATCCCAAAGAGCTGCCCAGCTACGTGCCGCTTGATGAAATGCTGGACCTGAAGCCACTTCAGCAGCTTCAGCAGCAATACAAAGGCAAAGCCGTGGCCCCGGCCGAAACCCAACAGTTTGCCGCCGATGATGAAATCCGCCAGAGCGTGAGCAAGCGCGCCTGGAACATCGAGTTTAACTCGGGCCAGAGCACCTTCACCCCCGCCGCCGAGCGCGACCTGAACCAGCTTTTCAACGACCTTGTGGTGGCCGGCCGCCTGAAAGTGGCCGTGCACGGCCACACCGACAACACCGGCGACCCGGGCAAAAACCAGCAGCTGAGCGAAGACCGCGCCATGGCCGTGCAGCACTGGCTCGAAGCCAAAAGCCACAGCGCCTTCCCTGACGGTCGCGTGCAGGTATACGCCCACGGTGCCACCGAGCCGGTAGCCAGCAACGCCACCCCCGATGGCAAAGCCAAAAACCGCCGCGTAGAGGTGGTGCTGGGCAATTAATATGTAGCGTGGACTCTGCGAGTCCGCGCCACGAGCGCAGCGAGTACCGTCGCCAAGTTCCGCTTAACAGTCAACCCTTTCCCAAGCACGAGCGCAGCCGACGATACTCGCTGCGCTCGTGACGCGGACTCGCAGAGTCCACGCTACTACTCGCCATGAAATCCCTTTTCGCCCCCAACGCCCAGCCGGCCCGCCTTGTGTTCACCACAATGGTCATTGGGCAAGCATCAATTCTGCTGCTGCTGTGGCTGTTTTATCCCATGCAGCTCTTCCCCAGCCTGGGCGAGGTCTTGCGCTCGCTTGGCGACCTCATCAGCACACAAGGCCTCATCCAGGAGCTGTGGGCCAGCATGACCACGGCCCTACAGGCGCTGGCCGTGGCCACGGTGCTGGCGCTGGCCATTTCCTACCTCACGGCGCTGCCCTTCTTCCGCCCCATCGCCTACGCAGCCTCCAAAATGCGCTACCTCACCCTCACCGGCCTCACCTTCTTCATGGCCCTGATGGTGAGCTCCGGCCACCAGGTTAAACTTTCGGTCCTCATTTTCGGGGCCACCGTGTACCTAGTCACGGGCATGACGAGCGTTATTCTGACCACCACGCAGGAGGAGATGGACCACGCCCGCACGCTGGGCATGAGCGAGTGGCGCAGCTTTTATGAAGTGGTGGTGCTGGGCAAGCTCGATGAAATGCTCGAAGTTGTGCGCCAGAATTTCGCCATCATCTGGACCATGATTACGCTGGTGGAAACGCTCTACCAATCGGAAGGCGGCATCGGGCTGCTGCTCTACAAGCAGAACCGGTACCTGCACCTCGATGGCGTGCTGGCCATTCAGCTGGTGATTCTGGCGACGGGGGCGGCGCAGGACTATGTGTTTGTGCTGCTGAGAAGGGTATTTTTCCCTTACTCGGTGCTGGGCGCGGCGTAGCGTGGACTCTGCGAGTCCGCGCCTGGGCGAACGACCTACCACCCAACGATGCGCGGACTCACAGAGTCCACGCTACGGTGCCCAATATGTGTAGGGCCACTGCTCCCAATCCTCTACCAACCCCGCTTTCACCGGATTTTCCAGCACATAAGCCACTACTCGTTCTAACTCTCCTTTCCGCACCACATGGTCGTAGCTCTCGGCCTGCCAGAAAGCCCCCGTTCGGCCCAGCAGTTTATTAGCTTGCGTAGCGGTATAGCTTTTCAGCCGTTGCAGGGTTTTCACCAGCGGCGGCGCTTCTTCCAACACCCGCACGACCAGATGCACATGGTTCGGCATCAGGCAGTAGCACCGCAGGTCGTAGCCGTTCCCATCAAAATAGCGCAGCGACTCAGCTACCAGCGTCGCGATGGCCAGTTGACGCAGATACGTCGGGCCGTATTCGCCCTTATTCAACTGGTCATCGAAACGCCCGAAATAGCGCTTCTGGGCCGCGTAAAGCTGTTCAGGCTCTAATTCAAAGCGTTGCTGAGCCAATTCTAACTCCGCCTGCAGCTGCTCCACTACCGTGCGGGGCAGCGAACCCGCCAGCCGAAAGGTCAGGAAAACTACCTCGCCCGGCGGCAACCGGTGCGGCAGGTTCCGCTCATAATTTATCGAGTCCGACACGGCCGCAATGTAGCGTGGACTCAGCGAGTCCGCGCATCGCCCGCGCAAAACCTCAAGCATTAACCTAGAAAGCGCGGACTCGCAGAGTCCACGCTACAATCCGCCATGACTGCCCACACCTACGCCTACAAAGACCCCATCCTGACGCTCAACAACGTCTCCATCACCCTCAACAACGAGCAAATCCTGCGCGACATCAACGCCCAGGTCCTCGACGTGACCCGCCCCAACATGCGCCAAGGCCAGGTCGTGGGCTTCTACGGCCGCTCGGGCATCGGCAAGTCTGTCCTGTGCCGCATCATGGCGGGCCTCATCGCGCCCGGCACCGGCACCGTGGAAGTGGGCCTCGCCCAGCAGCCTGTCACGCCCGGCATGGTGGGCTTTGTGCAGCAGCGCTACCCCCTATTCGACCACCGCACCCTGCACGACAACCTGCTGGTGGCCGCCCAGCGCAAGCACGCCCCCGCCGACGCCCGCCAGCACGTCGACGCCTACCTCGAACGCTTCGGCCTGGCCCCGCACAGGCGCAAGTACCCGGCCCTGCTCTCGGGCGGGCAGCGCCAGCGGGCGGCCATCGCCCAGCAGCTGCTCTGCTCCGACCACCTCATCCTGCTCGATGAGCCCTTCTCCGGCCTCGACGTGGCCATGATTGACGAAGTGAAGCGAATAATAGTCGAAGTCACCACAATGGACGAGCTGAACACCGTCATCATCGTTTCGCACGATATCGTGACCACCACCGCCCTGGCCGACCGCCTCTGGCTGCTCGGCTACGAGCACGACGCGGCCGGGGCCCTCGTGCCGGGCGCCACCATCAGCCCCCAGCACCAATACAACCTGGCCGAAATGGGCCTCGCCTGGCACGAAAACGTCGAAGCCGAACCCGAATTCGCCCAGTTCGTCGAGCACATCAAGAATGAGATTCGCGGGAGTTAGGTATCAGATAAAACTCTTAGCTGCTGTAGATTTAGCTAAATATCTGGATTGACTCAAAATGGCAACGAGAGAAACGAACGAGGGAATGGTGCAAATCCTCGATGCAGTGAGGGAGAATGGTTTCTATGGCTGTAAAATCAGAATCATCTTAGATGATGAGGAAATAACTATGAAGTTCGGCACGAATGAAAAGGGCTTTATGCAATTAAAAAAGCTACTATCCTTTCAACCTTTTGAAAGCGTGGAGGCTGGCAAGTACCAATACTTTTATGCTGGTGTTTATTGGGAAACAGGCACTCAAGAGTTAGCACGAATTAGAATCGAACAAGCCAAGAGGCATAAGCAATTTGAAGTCGAGCTACCGAAAGAGTTAGGAGCCAACTTACAGTGGTTCAAAATTGCCAAAGACAAATCGCAATTAGCCCACTTAATAGTATTTGAATAAGTTAAGCACTATGAGGCAATAGAGTTTCCAATGCGACTACTTCGCCATTCGGAACCCGTCCAATTAAAGTTCTAGTGAAACCACTAATGAACTTATGCTTTTCAAGCTTTTCGTAGCCATCGTAATAAGACGAAGGGCTTCCTGTTTCAAGCATAAGTAACCACACTTCGTCACAGCCACTTAAATAGCCCTGTATATTTTTGCTTTTGCGATTAATGATATTCTGGATAGCTTCGATTGGCGCGTCAGGCACCATAAACGACGTAATAGGTGACCAACAAGGAATTGTAAGTTTGTTTGAAAAAGAGATACCAATGCTTCTAACATAGCTATGGTTCAGTCTATCCTTGCGAATTGAGAAGTGTGATTTGTACTGTGCAAGTTCTTTTACTTCGGAAATAGAACGAATAACAATATCAGTTACAAACGATGCGACTTGTAGGCGATTTATCTTTTGCCAATTCCCTGATTCAGCAAAAGATACTGACACATGAAGCGGCATTTTGCATTGCTTATCGAATTGCTTTTGTGCCTCGCTTAATATCTTATCTTGGTCGCCTTCTCGCCTGCTAATGGCCCCGTCCAAGATTAAAGCAGTTGTTTCAATACCTATTTTCCTGCCGTTCACATCAACTACTGCATCAGGTAGTGGCGGCGCTGGTTGCGACACAGTGTAAGGGTGATTCTCTACTAATTCAGGCAGGAATCTTTCCAGCAAATACAGCTCTCGGCTAAGTTTATCGGGCATAAGGACTGAAAGGTAATGCCACTGCTTCGGTGTTAAGCCGATACTTTTAGGTGCTGAAGCGCCCAAAGCGTCCACTCAACATTTAGCCCTCAAAACTCAACCCTTCCTAGAATGCCCACCGGTACCCTGCTCATCATCGACGACGAAGCGCGCTTGCGCCAGCTGCTGGCCCAGGTGCTGGAGCTGGAAGGCTACACCGTGCTGCAAGCCCCCGACGCCCGCCGCGGCCTGGAGCTGCTCCAGCAACACGCCGCCGACATCCTGCTCGTGCTCTCCGACGTGAAGCTGCCCGATGCCAACGGCGTCGACCTGCTGCCCCGCTTCAAAGCCGCCGCCCCCGATGCCGAAGTGGTGCTGCTCACCGCCTTCGGCACCATCCCCGACGGCGTGAAGGCCATGAAGCTCGGCGCGTTCGACTACCTCACCAAGGGCGATTTTGAGCAGCAGCTGGTGGTGGTGGTGGAGCGCGCCGCCGAAAAAGCCCGCCTCCGCCAGCGCGTGACGGAGCTGGAGCGCCGCGTGGGCCAGCAGTACCGCTTCGAGTCCATGATTGGCGACTCGCCCGAGCTGCGGCGGGTGCAGCAGCTGGCCCGCCAGGTAGCCCCCACCGACAGCACCGTGCTGCTCGAAGGCCCCACCGGCAGCGGCAAGGAGCTGTTTGCCCAAGCCATCCACCAGGCCAGCGGGCGGCAGGGCAAGGCCTTCGTGGCCGTCAATTGCAGCGCCTTCCCCAAAGATTTGCTCGAATCCGAGCTGTTTGGCTACAAGAAAGGGGCCTTCACCGGCGCGCTGGCCGACAAGAAGGGCCTGCTGGAAGAAGCCAACGGCGGCACCCTGTTTCTGGACGAAATCGGCGAGCTGGAGCTGAACGTGCAGGCCAAGTTCCTGCGGGTGCTCGAAAGCCAAAGCTTCACCAAGCTCGGCGACACCAAGCCCACCAAGGTCAACATCCGCCTGGTGGCCGCCACCAACCGCAACCTCAAGCAGGAGGCCGCCGAAGGCCGCTTCCGCCCCGATTTATACTACCGCCTCTCGGTCTTCACCATCCTCGTGCCCAGCCTCAAAGACCGGCCCACCGATGTGCCGCCCTTGGCCAATTTCTTCCTCCAGCACTTCGCCGCCCGCCTCAGCAAGCGCCTCCCCGGCCTCTCCGAGGAGGCGTTGGCCATGCTGCAACGCTACCCCTGGCCCGGCAATGTGCGCGAACTGAAAAACGTGCTCGAACGGGCCGCTATTCTGGCCCCGAATGGGGAAATGCTGGCGGCCGATTATTTGCCAGATGAATTTCACGCACTGGGCCGGCCCGTAAAGCCCGGCGCTGATGCGGCCGATGAGAGCCTGCGGGCGCTGGAGGCGCGGCATATTGGGAAGTTGATGGGGGAACTGGATGGGAATAAGCCGGACGTAGCCAAGCGGCTGGGCATTGGGCTGACCACGCTGTACCGCAAGCTGGAAGAATACGGGCTGGCGTAGGGTGCGGGGCTTGCCCCCGCCCGCCGTCTGTACTGTACTGTTTCGACGACACCGTTCAACGACGGGCGGGGGCAAGCCCCGCACCCTACCCTAATGCCATTTGCACATCCAATCGAACTATTTGCATGTACGAATGGACCATTTGCTCATGCAATTGAACTGTTTGCATGTACAATCAAGCCATTTGCATATCCAATCAAGCCATTTGCATATCCAATCAAGCCATTTGCATATCCAATCAAGCCATTTGCATATCCAATCAAGCTGTTTGCATATACAAATGGACCATTTGCATATCCAATCGGACTGTTTGTATGTACAAATAGACCATTTGCTCATACAGACGGACCATTTGCATGTCCAAACAGACCATTTGCTCATGCAAACAGCTTAATTGGATATGCAAATGGCTTAATTACCCCACCGTCAAATCCAGCAGGAGCTGGCAGAGGGCAGTTTCCTCGTAGGGCTTGGTGAGGCAGGCATTCATGCCGGCGGCCAGGTAGGCGGCGCGGTCGGCCGCAAAGGCATTGGCGGTGAGGGCGATGATGGGCAGGTTGGCGCGGGCCGCGTCGGGGTGGCGGCGGATGGCCTGGGTGACTTCGACCCCGTTCAGGCCCGGCATGCGGATATCGAGCAGGGCCACATCGAAGGGCTGGGTTTGCAGCTGGGCCAGGGCCTCGACGCCGTTGGCCACGGCGTGCACCTGCACGCCCCAGTATTCGAGCACGACGATGGCAATGCGCTGGTTCACCAGGTTGTCTTCGGCCAGCAGCACGCGCAGGCCGCGCAGGGCTTCGTAGGAGGCATCGGGGGGCGCGGGGGCCAGCAGCACGGCCAGCTCCGGGGCGCGGGGCAGCGTCAATTGGAACGAGAACGTGGTGCCCGCGTCGGGGGCGCTGCTCAGGCGCAGGGTGCCGCCCATCTGCTCCACCAGCTGCTGGCTGATGGCCAGGCCCAGCCCCGTGCCGCCGAAGCGCAGGCTGGTTTCGGCGCTGGCCTGGCTGAAGGCGTCGAAGATGTGCGCCTGTTCGGCGGGGTCGATACCGATGCCGGTATCCTCCACCCAAAAGCGCAGCACGAGCTCCTGCGGGGTATCGTGCCGCACCTCGGCTCCCAGCCGGATGTGGCCCCGCTCGGTGAATTTGATAGCATTCGACAGCAAATTGAGCAATACCTGGTGCAGGCGGTAGGCATCGCCCACCACGCGGGGCACGGCGGGCGGCTCAATCTGGAGCTCCAAGCCTTTTTGCGCGGCCAGGGTGGCCACCATCTGGGCGGCCCCTTGCAGGGTCACGGCCACATCGAAGGGGCCGTGGTTGAGCTCCAGATGCCGGGTGGTGATTTTGGCCATGTCCAGCACGTCGTTCACCAGGGCCAGCAGGTGCTGGCCGGCCTCCTGCATGGTGCCCAGGTAGTCGAGCTGCGGCGCGGTAAGGGCCGTTTTGCGCAGCAGGGCCGCCATGCCCAGCATGCCGTTGAGGGGCGTGCGGATTTCGTGGCTCATGCGGGCCAGGAAAGCTTCCTTGGCATGGGCATTTTCTTCGGCCTCCTGCTTGGCCTGTTGCAGGGCGCGCTGGGCCAGCACGCCGGGCGTCACGTCGTAGCCCGAGGCCACCACGTAGGGCGGGTAGCCCTCCTGCGTCACTTTATAGGTGTAGTAGTTGAGGTAGCGCCGCTCGCCGGCCTTGTTGATAACGCTTATCACGCGGGGCTGGGGCAGGCTGGCTTCGTCGCCATCGAGGTAGGCTTGCAGGGTGGCCAGGTGCTCGGGCGGCAGCACTTCGCGGATGTCGCGGCCCACCAGCTCCGAGGCCGGCACGCCCATCAGCCGCTCAATGGCCGGGTTCACGGAGAGGAGCTTGCCGCCGAGGTCGTGGGTGCAAATCAGGGCCTGCGAGTAGTGCACCAGGTCGTGGTACTGCTTTTCGCGGCGCTCCAGCTCGTGGCTGGCCTGCCGCACGGCCGTCACGTCGGTGCTGATGGTGAGGATATCGACCTGGCCATCGGCCCGGAGCATGGGCCGCTTGTGCATCTGGAAATACCGGATTTCGCCCGAAGTCTGGGTGAAGGGCAAGTCCACGGTCAGGGCCTGCTGCGTGGCCTGCACCTGCTGGTTGAGGCCGAGCACCTGGTCCCGTTCTTTCAGCACCACCGGGTTGGCCACATCGGGCTGCTGGTGTTGGGCGAGCCGCGTCGCCTCATCGTAGGCTTTATTGAAAAACGAAACGCCCCCCTCCGCACTCACCAAGTAAATCACGTTGGGCAGGGTATCCACAATCTGCCGGATAAAGTCCTGCTGCTCCTGCAGCATGGTTTGCACCTCATTCTGCAGCTTTTCGGCCTGGTAGCGGGCCGTGATGTCGATGCCCGAGCCCACCACCAGGCGCAGGGCCCCATCGGCCCCGAACACGGGCCGCAGATGGCGCAGCATCAGCTGGGGGCGCTGGTTGCGGCCGGTGCGCATCTCCTCCCAAATCACGTCCTTGCCGGTGCGCACGGCCAGGTCGAAATACTGGTTGCGCTGCTGCACCACGCCGGTGGGGTGCCGCTGCTGGCGCAAGGCAAAATACTCGTCGTTGGTGAGGCCGATGATTTGCCGGCGCACTTCCGGGTCCGATACCGACGAGGGATTGACGAACAGAAAGCGGTGCTCGGCATCGAACACGGCCACATCCACGGGCAGCAGGTTCAGGATGGATTCGTAGAATTCCTGCTGCCGGGCTATTTCCTGCTCGGCCTGCTTGCTGGCCGTAATGTCAGTGCCCGAGGCGATGACCAACGGCGTGCCGTCGGGTCCCTGCACGGGCCGGTAGCTGCGCTGCAGGTACCGCGGGCCGGGGTAGGTTTCTTCCCAGGTTACTTCGGCCCACGTGTGCAGGGCTTTGGCAAACGCCGCCGTGCGCTGCGCGATGATGGCCGCCGGCCGGCCCCGCTGCGCGCTGGCCGCCTCGCTGGTCTGGCCCAGCATCCAGGCGCGCAGGACCGGGTCGGGCTCCACCACGGGGTTCACAAACAGGTAGCGGTGCAGGGTATCGAACACGGCCACGGCCGTGGGCACCTGCTCCAGAATGCTCTCGTAGAAGGTGCGCTGCTCGGCCAGCTGCTGCCCGGCCTGCTGCCGCGCCGTGATGTCGGTGAGGTAGAGGGTAACGTATTTTTCGCCCGGTACGGCCACCGCCGTGCACAGGTAGTGCTGCCCGGCCACGGTCAATTCCTGCTGCTGCTGCGCCGGGGTGCGCAGCGCCGCCTGCACTAGTGCGTGCAGCAGCGGCTGAAAATCACCCGACGCGTCGGCCGCCAGGGTTTGCAGCAGGGGCTGAGCGGCGGGGTTATTATAAATTACTTCGCCCGTGGCCGTCAGGCGCAGAATGGGGTTCGGGTTTTGCTGCGGAATGAAGGAAAGCGTCCGAATCTCGGCATCGCGCTGGTGGCGCTCGGTCACGTCGCGGTAGCAAATCAGGCGGCCGGCCCGCACGGTGTCCAGCACCAGATAATCGAGCTCAACTACGCGCCCGTCGGCCAATCGAAATTCCTCCTGTAGCGTGGTTTGTCCCGCCGCATTCAACTCCCTGGCCCGCGCCGCGAAGGCGGCCGGGTCGGCAAACGCATTGCCGATAAAAACGGCCGAGGGCGGAATCGGCGGCCCGCCTTCCAGCGGCCCCGCCACCGGCGGCAGGCCAAACAAGTCCCGGAACTGCTGATTGATAAACTGAATCTGGCCTTCGTGGTCGACCAGCACCAGGCCAGCCGGCAGGTGCTGGACCAAGGCCATGAGCTGGGTTTGGTAACGCTGGGCGCTCACGGCCGCCGCCGCCAGCTGCCCTTCGAGAGCGGCGGCCTGGGCGTGGGCAACGGCCAGGGCGGCTTCGGCCTGCTCGCGGCGGGTGCGTTCGGCGGCCACCAGCGCGGCCCAATCGGTATCAGAGTGGGGAGCAGCGGGCATGGCCAGAGGGGGAAAGGTGGCGGAAGACCGGGGCCGCTAGCGGTAGCAGCAACTCCGGGGGTGGCAGCCCAAGATACGGCCGGGCTTTTGGCAAACAAGTGCCGCCGCCCGATTGCTGCCCGGCCGGGGCCGCGTTCATTCGGTTTTTAAGCGTTTGCCATCCTGGGCATAGCGAAGACCTTAGCACGTCCGCTTACTTTGCTCCGTCATGTCCCTCAAACTAAAAATCCGCCTCAGCGTTTTTCTGCTGCTGTTGCTCCTGCTGGGGCTGGGCGGCTACGCCTTCCTCACCATCCGCTACCTCGAAAACGGCGCGCACGGCATCGAGCAGGCCGATTTCAACACGGCCCGCTTTGCGGTGCTGGCCTTTCTGGCGGCCGGCACGGCGGTGGGCATCACCATGATGGTGCGGCTGCCGCGCATTGTGGTGCGCCCGCTGCACCGTCTCACCGCCGACATGGAGCGGGTGGCCGGCCCCGGCCCCGCCACCCGCGTAGCAGTAGGCAAGCGCGACGAAGTGGGCACCGTGGCCGCCGCCGTGAACCTAGTGCTAAGCCAAGCCCAGGACGAGCGCCGCGCCACCCTGGCCGAGCTTTTCACGGAGCGCAACCGCATGGAAAGCCTCGTGCGCAGCCTCGACGAGGGCCTGCTGCTGCTCGATGAGCACGGCACCATCGTGCTGGCCAACCCCGTGGCCTGCGACCTGCTGGGCCTGCCCCAAACCCAGCTGCTGGGCAAATCGGCGCAAGCCGTGGCCGCCACCAACGAGCTGCTGCGCGACCTGCTCATTCCGCTGGCCGAGGCCAACCTGGCCGGCGACGCCGTGCCCGACCCCGTGTTCACGTTCCCGCACAAGGGCGACGCGCCGCACTACCAGCTCAGCATCAGCCCGATTGAAATGGCGGCCGGGCCGGGCGGCAAAACGGTGTCGGGCGGCCACATTTTCTGCCTGCGCAATGTGTCCGATTTCAAGAAGCTCGATGAAGTGAAGTCGACGTTCCTAGCCACCATCTCGCACGAGCTGAAAACCCCGCTGGCCAGCATCAAGCTCAGCCTGATGCTGTTGCAGAACCCCCGCACCACCGACGCCGAGCGCCAGACCCTGGCCACCGGCATCGGCGAGGAAACCCAGCGTCTGCTCAACATGGTGGGCCAGCTCATCGAAGTATCGCGCCTCGACGCTGGCGCGGGCATCAAGCTCAACGTGCAGCCCATGCACCTGGCCGAGGTTATCCGCTACGCCACCCAGACGGTGCACCCACAGCTCCACGACAAGCAAATCCAGCTCGACCTCCAGCTGCCCGAGGCCCTGCCGGCCGTGCACGGCGACGTGGAAAAAACCACCTGGGTGCTCATCAACCTGCTTTCCAACGCCATCCGCTACTCGCCCACGGGGTGCCCGCTCATCATCCGGGCACTGCCCTGGGGCGAGATGGTGCGCGTGAGCGTGGAAGACTGCGGCCCCGGCATTCCGGCCGAGTACCACAAGCGCATTTTCCAGCGCTTTGCGGGCGTGCCGGGCCAGGGCGGGCACGGCAGCTCGGGGCTGGGACTCAGCATCTCCCGCGAGTTCATCGGGGCGCAGGGCGGGCAGCTGTGGGTGGAAAGCCAGCCGGCGGCGGGCAGCCGGTTCCTGTTTACGCTGCCGGTGGCCAGCTGAGGAACTGGGTTTTTAGAAGAACGTCATGCTGAGCGAAGTCGAAGCATCTCTACCGGGGAAGTAATTGATTTACTCTCGCAGTAGAGATGCTTCGACTCCGCTCAGCATAACGTTCTGTATAATTCCTGAATTCCATTGTTTCCGGTTGTTTGCCGCCGCCGTGCGTAAACCCAACCGTACCGGCGGCCCCGCGCTGCCTTTCTTACTGAAATTATATGCTGACCCCCACCCCCAAATTCACCGTTGAGCGCCTCACCTTCGCCACCCTCACCGAGCTGCCCAACACCTGGCAAAACTCCGATTACAAGGCCTTACTGGTTAAGATGAATTACGACAACCCGGACGCCATCAGCGAAGCTGAGCTGAAAGAAATGTGCCTCATGTCCTTCACCGATTTGGAGCCGCGCGAGGCGGCCGAAGTGGTGCTGGGCTACTTGTACCCCGAAGAGTTGAACGCCGGTCAGGTTGAAAACCTGGCCCACCAGATGCTCACCGAAAAGCTCTGGGAAGAAAACCCCGAGCTGCCGCTGCACAAGGGCTTCTACCAAGCCACACAACTGCTGCACGATGCCTACAACGGCACCTTCCCGGCCACCAAGGCCGTGGAATTCCAGGTGAAAGTGACGGCCGAAAACCCCGCCGATTTGGCCGTATTCGCCGAGGAGCCGTCCGCGCCGCTGGTGCGCCTGCTCGCGCCCGGACTGCCAGATAACGCGCTGATAAACCGCCTGTTTTCGTCGCAGGTGGAGGGCGATAAATTCGAGGAAGCCAAGTCGATGCTCTGGCAATTAACTGAGAAGGAAAAGACGGATAATTCCATCACCTTCGACGTGGTAAGCTCGGCCTATTGGCTGGAAGATTTCAAATACGCCGACACCTACGAAGCCACCACCCACGCCGACGCCGTGGTGCCGACCGAAGAATAAGCCCCCTCCTTTCGGGCCGGGCCAGCATACGCGGAAGCAACTTTCCCGTATGCTGGCCTACATTGGCTCCTTAGCTCGCGGCAGCCCCGCCGCGCACCCGGCATTCTATGAGATTTTTCACCCTGCGACGAGTATTGGCACTGGTGCTGCTGCTGGCCGTACTGGGTGCAGTAATGGCCGTCTGGCTGCTTGGGAGTGAATACGGCCGCCGCGTGGTGGCCCAAAAAGTGCGCAAGGGTCTAACGCAGAATTCGGAGCTGGTGCTGGCCCCGTTTCGGGTCGAGATGTCGCCCTGGCGCGATTTCCCGCACCTCACGGCCTCCATCCAGCACCTCGCTCTTACCGATACCTCGTTTCAGAAATCGGTGCCGGTGCTCAGCATCGGCCGGGTCGATTTGCGGGTGGAGCTGCTGAGTTTGCTGCGCGGCCGGGTCGAGGTGGCCCGGGTCGAAATAGATGATGTTGATTTTCAGGAACGGGTCGATTCGCTGGGCCGCTCCTGGGGCCTGCGTGGCAAGCGCCGTAAAGGCACCGGCAACACCCCCAAGCTCAACCTGAAGCTGGACGAATTGGTGGTGAACAACTTCCGGTTCAGCTCGCACAACGGGTATTCACGGGGAGCTTTCGGAGTGCAGGTGCGGCAGGCGCGGCTGCAGGGGCGGCTGCGGGGCGGCATATTGCGCGTGTCCGGCACCTTGGATGGCGAATTGAGCTACCTGCGCACCCGCGCCGGCACCCTGTTTGAGCGCGAGCCCGTGACGGCTTGGGTGAACTACAAATACACGTTTGAGAACCGCCAGGGCCTGATATACCGCACCCGCGCCACCCTCAACGGCGACACCATCCGGGTGAGCGGCACCCATACCGTGGCCGCCGACCAGCCCGCCGGCACGATGATGGCGCTGCGCTTCGTGGGCAACCAGCCCCTCGTGGACGTGCTGCACGCCGCCCTGCCCCCGCGCCTGGAGCCCTACCTGGCTGGCACCACCAGCCCCAGCAAGGCCCACATTCACTACACCATCACGGGCTTGAGCGGGCCGAAGGTGACGCCGCGCAACGTGCTCACCTTCGGGCTGCGCGGGGCCAGCCTGCAATGGCCCGAGCCCGCCCGCCACATCCGCCGGTGGGATTTGGTGGGCACTTATGACAATGGCCCCCAGCATAATATCCGCTCCACGGTGCTCACGCTGCGCCGCTGCCGGGTGTATTCGGCCGCTGGCCAGCTCGACGTGGCCCTCACGCTGCGCAACTTCCGCCGCCCCTTCCTCAATGGCCATTTCCGGGGCAGCACCGAACTGACCGAGCTAGGGGCCTTACTGGCATCCAACCGCTGGCAGGCGCGGGGCGGCACCGCCGATATCGACGTGCACCTGCGCGGCCTGCTCCCGCCCCGCGCCGACCGCCCTGCCCCCAAAACGCCCCAGCGGCCGATGTCGCTGCGCGGCACGGTCACGCTGCATCGGGCCTCGCTGGTGCTACCGGCGCGCGGAGCCGACATCTCGGACCTGGACGTGCAAGTGGGCCTGCGCGACAGCCTCTGGCACCTGGCCAATGCCTCCGGGGTGCTTAACAGGATGCGCTTCAAGGCCTCGGCTACTACGGTCGATTTGCTGGGCTACCTCAATGGCCAGCTGTCCAGGGCCAGTATCAGCGGGCAGTTTGCGGTGGATGAGCTGCGGGTGCCCCAGCTGCGGACGCTTATGCAGCCCGTGCCCCGCGCTAACGGCGAAGGCTTTGCGCCCACCAGCCTGCCCAAGCCTAACCGCACGCCCCGCGACAAGGCCCAGCTGGCCGCCACCCTGGGCAGCGCCCTTATTCCGCCGGGCCTGCTGCTCGATGTGAGCCTGCGCTGCCAGCGCCTGCTGCTGGCCACCGATACCCTCAGCGACCTGGCCGTGACCATTCGGCACGACGGACAGCGCGTGCAGCTCCAGCACCTGGCCGGGCGCGTGTGGGGTGGCGACGTGCGCGGCGAAGTGCAGTGGCCCACCGACCCCGACAACCGCGTGGCCCCCGTGCAGTACCGCGTGGGCGTGCATTTCGCCACCCTCAACTACCAGCAGTTTCTGGCGCGCCTGAACCGTCCCGCCCCCGAGGCAGCCCGGCCCAAACGCGCCACCCGGCGAAAAGGCGGCGCGGCCAGCCCTGCCCTGCGCGACCTGTTGCTATCGGCCAACGGCCAGCTCACCCTCGAAATCGACCGCGTGGACCTGCCCGAAGATGAAACCATGCGCCGTGTGAGCCTGCAGCTGGAAAAAAGCGGCCCCACCCTGCGAATGCCCTATCTGCGCTTCCTCACACCCGAAGGCGGCCACGGCGAAGCCTCGGGCACGGCCCAGGTGGAGGGCCTGCACCTAACCGCCGCCGATGCCGACCTGACCCTGCGCTACGGCAACCTCGACGTGCAACGCCTGCTGGGCCTCATCGCCAGCCTCACCGCCCATACCGACACGGTGCCCACCGCCCGCACCCTGGCCCGCGCCGAACGTCGGGCCGAGCGCCGCGCCGAGCGCCGGCGACTGCCCGGCAACCCTTCCCTCTTTTCCAACGGGGTGCTGAGCGCCGTGCTGCGCGTGGAAGCCGAAAATGTACACTATGGCGCGCTGCGCGGCGGCCGGTTCCGGCTGGTTTCGCACTTGCTCGATGGCGAGGCCCGGCTTGATAACTGCTCGTTCGATGGCTTGCAGGGCCATATTAGCCTGAGCGGCTATATGCGCAGCACCGCCAACCGCGCCCACCACCCCACCCAGCTACAGGTGCGGCTGGAAGACATTGAGCTGCCGGGCCTGTTCTCCGCCGCCACCAGCATGGGCCTGAACGTGTTGGGCGGTGATAACATCCGGGGCAGCCTGCGGGGCGTGGCCGATATCCGCACCGACCTCGGCCCCACCTTCCTGCCTGGCCTGGCCCAAACCGCCGGCTACCTCAAAACCGATGTCCGCGACCTGGAGCTCATCAACGTGGAAGCGTTGATGGAGGCCTTAAAATTCATGAAATCCGAGCGCACCGGGCACCTGTACTTCGAGCCCGTGCGGGCCGAATTCGTGCTGGCACAGGGCCAGATTATCATCCCCGGCCTGCATCTGAACAGCAACCTGAGCAACCTCGAAGTGAGCGGCCATTATGGACTGGACGGGGCCACCAACCTCTACATCGGCCTCAAGCCCCTGCAAGCCCTGTTCGGCAACAACGACAAGCGCGTGGAGCGCATCCAGAACGGCGAAACGGTGAGCAAATCCACTTCTGGCAAGCTCACCTACGTGAACCTGCGCCGCACGGCCCCCGGCGAGAAATACAAGGTCCGCCTGTTCCAGCGCGACGAGCACCGCGACGCCATGACCCGCCTGCAGGAGCAGTACCGCGGCTACCTCCGCACCCAGCGCCTCGACACCACGGTGCGGATGCTGCGGTGAGCCATTGGGCTAAAGAAAAGAACGTCATGCTGAGCGCAGTCGAAGCATCTCGCGTGCCGAAGTAAACCAGACGATTGAGTTACTACCACACGCGAGATGCTTCGGCTGCGCTCAGCATGACGTTCTTTCGGTTCGCTCTCCGCTTACCGTTCTTTGCCACGCACCCAATACCCTATCATCATGTCCCGCCTGTTCCTCGCCTTCCTCCTGCTCACCGCCATTCCCGCCGCCCAGGCCCAGGCCCCACCCCGCGCCCAGGATTCCGCCTTCGTCAAAGCGAACTACACCAAGCTCGACCGGCAGATTACCATGCGCGACGGCGTGAAGCTCTACACCGTCATCTACGTACCGAAAGATGCCTCTACGGCCACGCCTTACCCATTTTTGATGACACGCACACCCTATTCGGCTGGGCCGTATGGGGAAAGCAAGTACCGCCTGCGTGGCCCCGGCCCCAGCCGGGAGCTGTCACAGGAGAAGTACATTTTCGTGTATCAGGATGTGCGCGGGCGGTACATGAGCGAGGGCCAGTTTGAGGAAATGACGCCGGCCTTGGGCGCGAAAGCGGTGGCCGGTCAGCCCGCGCCCCACGATGAAAGCACCGACACCTACGATACCATTGAGTGGCTGCTGAAAAACGTGCCCAACAACAACGGCCGCGTGGGCATGATGGGCATCAGCTACCCAGGTTTCTACGCGTCGGCTGCCCTGCCTAACGCCCACCCGGCCCTGAAAGCGGTGTCGCCCCAGGCCCCGGTCACGGACGAGTTTATCGGCGACGATGCCCGGCACAAGGGCGCGTTTTTCCTGCTTGATAATTTTGAATTCACCAACTATTTCGACGTGCCGCGCCCCAAGCCGGTGGCGAATTATGAGCCGCTGTTCAAGTTTGAGACGAAGGACGCCTACAAGTTTTTCCTCGACCTCGGCCCCATCAAAAACGCCAACGGACCGAAGTATTTCAACAACCGCGCCCGCATCTGGAACGAGTACCAGCAGCACGAAACCTACGACGCCTACTGGCAAGGCCGCAACATCCGCACGGCCCTCACGGGCGTGAAACCGGCCGTGCTGGTAGTCGGCGGCTGGTTCGATGCTGAAGATTTGTACGGCGCATTGAACACCTACAAGGCCATCGAAAAGCAGAACCCCGGCACCACCAACCGCCTCGTGATGGGCCCCTGGACCCACGGTGCCTGGGCGCGGCCGGAATGGAGCAAATTCGGGCCGTTGAGCTTCGGCTCAAACACCGCCCAAACATACCGCGAGACGCTCGAAACGCCGTTTTTCAATTTCTACCTGAAAGACAAAGGCACCTTCAACCCGGCCGAAGCCACGGTGTTCAACACCGGCACCAACGAGTGGAAAACCTACCCAGCCTGGCCACCCAAGGCGGAAACGCGGACGTTGTTTTTTCAGCAGACGAATAATTTGGCCTTCACTGCTCCTACTGCCGGCCAGAAACCCAACGAATACCTCAGCGACCCGGCCAACCCCGTGCCCTACACCGACGGCATTCACGGCGAGCGCAACAACGAATACATGATTGAGGACCAGCGCTTCGTCGCCAAGCGCCCCGACGTACTCACCTTCCACACCGAAGCGCTGCCCGACGACCTCACCCTGGCCGGCCCGCTCACCGCCGACCTATGGGTGAGCACCTCCGGCACCGATGCCGACTTCATCGTGAAAGTCATCGACGAGCAGCCCGACGGCACCCAGCGCCTGGTGCGCGCCGAGGTGATGCGCGGCCGCTTCCGCAACAGCTTCTCCAAGCCCGAGGCCTTCAAGCCCAACCAGCCCACCGAAGTGAAATACGAGCTACCCGATGTACTCCACACCTTCGCCAAAGGCCACCGGATGATGGTGCAAGTGCAAAGCACCTGGTTCCCGCTGGTGGACCGCAACCCGCAGACTTTTGTGCCCATTGCCACGGCTGAGGCGAAGGATTTTCAGAAGGCTACTATCAAGCTGTATCACGATGCCGGGCATCCGTCAGCGGTGCGGGTGGCGGTGTTGCCGTAGCTACATGATGCGTGCATGTTTGAACGTCATGCAGAGCGCAGCGAAGCATCTTTACCGCAGTCACTAACTCAATCAAATGAATTACTTACTGCGGTAAAGATGCTTCGCTGCGCTCTGCATGACGTTCCTTTTTATTCGTTCTTATTCCACCAGGCCGCGCATGAATTCATCCGTGAAATCCGGGGCGAAGTGCAGCACGTTGGGCAGGTGGGCGAACTCGGCTTCGAGGTGGGTGGTGGTGAGCACCACGGCTTTCATGCCGGCGTTTTGGGCGGCTTCGGCTCCTTTGGGTACGTCCTCGAATACGAGGCAGGCGGCGGGCGGCACGCCCAGCAGCTCGGCGCAGCGCAGGAAAACTTCGGGGTTGGGCTTGCTCACCGTCACATCGTCGGCGCTCACGATGGCCTGGAAGTAGTGCCGGATGTTGAGGTTATCGAGCACGAAATCGATGTTGAACGGGATGGCGGCCGAGCCGATGGCCATGGGAATGCCCTGCTGGTGGGCCTTTTCCAGAAACTCCATGAGGCCCGGCAGCAGCGCCAGGTGCGGCAGGAACTCGCGCTGGTATCGCTTTTCCTTTTCGAGCGAGACGCGGTCCATTTCCTCCCCCGTGAAGCGGTCGGGGCCGAAGACGCGCACCAGTACCTCGCGGTTTTTGCCGTACATCTGGGGCTTCACCTCGTCCCAGCTGAAGCTGCCGCCCAGGTCCTCGTTGAAGAGCTGCTGCCAGGCGCGGGTGTGGTACTCCATGTCGTGCACCATGGTGCCGTTGAGGTCGAAAATAAAGGCTTTCATAGGAGGTATTTAAGCGGTGTAGGGGCGGGGTCGTACCCGGCAGGGCCTGCCCCCGCCCGGTCGTTGAACGGAATCGTTATTTTGGCGCGAACGCCGGGCGGGGGCAGGCCCCGCCCCTACACCAGAACTGGCCACCCCCTACAAATACACCCGGAACGAGGTACCCTCCCCCACTTCGCTCTCCACCTCGATGCGGCCGCCGTTGCCCTGCACGATGCGGTTGATGAGGTAGAGGCCCACACCCGTGCCCTCGGTGTGGGTGTGGAAGCGGCGGAAGAGTTGAAACAGCTCGTCCTGGTGGCGGTGCATATTAAAGCCCAGGCCATTGTCTTCCACCAGCAGCACGGGGCGGCCGGCATCTTTCCATACGGACACATGCACCCGACAGGGTCGGGCGGGGTCGGCGTACTTGAGCGAATTGCTGAGCAGGTTGAGCAGGATGGTGCGCAGGTTGGCCCGCGAATACACCACCGTGGGCGCGGCGGCAAAGTCGACGGTGACGCGGGCGCGGGCGGCCTGCATCTGGGGTTGCAGGGTTTGCAGCACTTCCTGAGTCAGGTCCGGGAGGGAGACGGGCTCCGTGGGCAGGCCCGCGTTTTGCTGCGTCTGGCCCACCAGGGCCAGGTCGTCGATGGTGGTGCTGATTTGGTGCAGGGCCTGTTGCAGCATGGGCAGCAGCAGCTCCTCCTCGGCGGGGTCGGCGAAGGACACGGCCCGGCGCAACTCCTCAAACAGGCCCACCAGGTTGTTGATGGGCTGGCGCAGGTCGTGGCTGGCGGCGTACACGAAGTTGTCGAGGTCGGCATTGGTGCGGGTGAGCTGCCGGTTGGTGGTATCGAGGGCGGTGTTGGCGGTGAGGAGGTGCTCGTTGGTCTGGGCCACCAGCTGGCGGCTGAGCACCTTGTCGGTGGTGTCCACCACGAAGGCGAGGATGCCGTGGGGCTGGCCGGCCTCGTTGGTGAGGGGCTGGTACACGAAGTCGATGAACCGCTGCCGGGGCTGGCCCGTGCGGGCATCGTACAGCAGCACCGACGATTCGATGCCCACGTAGGGCTTGCCGGTGGCAAACACGTCGTTCAGCAGCTCAATAAAGCCCTGCTGCACCACTTCGGGCAGGGCTTCGGCCACCGTGCAACCCAGGCGGGCGCGGCCTCCCACCAGCGCCTGGTAGTTGGTATTGAAGAAGGTGAAGCGGTGCTCGGGGCCTTCCAGGGTGGCCACCGAGGCGGGCACCTGGCTCAGCACCTGGGTCAGGAGGTGCTGCTGCCGGCGCAGGTGCTCGCGCTGCCGCTCCGTGTCGACGAGGGCCTGGTTCAGGGCGTGCGTGCGGTCGGCCACGCGGGCTTCCAGCTCCTGGTTGAGCTCGTGCAGGGCCTGCTGGGCCCGAAACAGCTCCTCGTTATTGGTCCGGATTTCCTGGAGGGCGGTGTACAGCTCTTCGTTGGTGGCGGCCAGCTCCTCGTTGAGCTGGTTGGTTTGCTGCTCTTTCACCTCGATGAGGCGACGGGTGCGCACCTGCTCGGTTACTTCCACGGCCACGTCCACCACGCCGCGCAGGGTGCCGTGGGCATCGTAGAGGGGCTGGTACACGAAGTTGTAGTAGGTGGTGCGCAGCTGGCCGTCGCGGAGCATCTCGGCCGGGGCTTCGATGCCGCTCACCGGCACCTGGGTCTGGCGCACCTGCTGCATCTGCTCGTCAAAGCCCTGGCCCCGCAGCTCGGGCACGGCCTCCAGCAGGGGCCGGCCCAGCACCTCGGCCAGGGGGCGGCCCCAGAGGGCGGCCATGCGCTCGTTGGCCACCGTGATGCGCAGCTCGGGGCCTTCAAACAGGGCAATGGCCACGGGGGCCTGCGTGAACAGCTCCTGCAAGCGGGTGCGCTCCAGCTCGGCCAGGGCCAGGGCGGCCTGCTCGCGGGCCTGGCTTTCGCGCAGGGCCTGCTCCACGGGGGTGCGCTCCTCGTCGGCCGTGTCTGAGAAGCTCACCAGCAGGCCGGGGCCCACGCGGCGCACGGCCAGGCGGTAGTAGGCATCGAAGCCGTCGCGCTGGTAGTTGAAGTTGCGGTGGGCGGGCTGCCCCGAGGCCAGCGTCTCCCGGAAAAAATCGAAAATACCGCCAGGCTCCGCCGTGCCGGGCACCAGCTCCAGGTGGGTTTTGGTGGGCTGCGCGGGCAGGTTCAGCATCCGCTGAGCAGCCTGGCTGAGCAGGGCAAAGGTGAAATCGACCACGGTGCCATCGGCCGCACGCACGGGCTTCAGCAGCACCAGCGCCGTGATGGAAGTGGCAAAAATGCCCGCCAGCAGGTCATCGGCCGGGAATTGGGCCAGCACTTCGGCTGGCAACGCCGGCAGAGCAGCAACGGAATCAGACATTAATAAAGACGGAAAGGATGCAAGACCACGGCACGCACATTCTACTACACAAACATCGGGACTAGCGGTTTAATCGGAACCGTACCTCCCTTTCACCACATCAAAAAAGGCCTCGCCAGAGTGGCAAGGCCTTTTTATTGGAAAATCCAAACCGCGCTAGTAGCTCTCTTTCAGAAAGCCGAAGTTCCGCCACTCGGCGGCGTAGGTGTCGGGGAAGTTGGTTTTGATGTGCTGGCGCAGGGCACGCAGCATCTTGCGTAGGGGCACTTCCTGGGTGTTTTTGGTGCCCACGTCCACGGCGCTGTCGCTGCGCACGTCGCTGGAGGTGGTGGCCAGCGGCGCGTACTCTTTCTCGATGGTCCGCCAGAATTCGGTGCCGTACTTGCCCTTGTCGTAGCCGGAGTCTCCGAGGGCCTTCACCAGCTTGGCCAGGCCCTTGGCGCGGGCGGGGCGGGCGGTGGGCAGCTCGCCAGCCGGCGTGAGGCCGAAGGCATCGTAGTAGGCTTTGGCCTTCTTCCGGGTGTCGTGCTCCTCAATGAGGAAGTTGCGCACGAATTTCAGGCTCTTGTTGATGGTCGCGTCCAGCTCTTCGAGGCGGACGGCGGCGGGGCTCAGGTCGTCGTTGGCCTCGTCGGCCGTGCCGAGGCTGGCATTGAAGGCCCGCACCGCGTCGCGGAACTGCGCCTTGCTGCACCAGAGCAGTGCCAGCAGCGGCGAGGCGTCCCAGGCATCGGCGGCCCGCAGGCCCACGGTGGCCAGCTCCAACTCGCCGAGGGGAATCACGTCTTTGGTTTTGCCTTTCTTAGGCGTGGGGGAGCCGTTGGCTCCGGGGGTAGAGGGCGTCATAAAAGACTGCTAATGATGGAGTGGGAAAAGAATTACGGAGCTAATGTATTCCTTTTTTCCGGAGCTTCGGCAGAAACTTCTGCCGCTGCCGGGCCGTCGGATTCCCTGCCGGGCAGTTCGGAGTTCAAACCGGGCAGCAGGGGTCCCTGCCGGGCAGTTTGGAGTTCAAGGAGGGCGGCAGGGGTCCCTGCCGGGCAGGTTGGAGTTCAAACCCATCAGCAGGGGTCCCTGCTGGTGAGTTTGGAGTTCAAGGAGGGCGGCAGGGGTCCCTGCCGGGCAGGTTGGAGTTCCGGGAAGGCAGCGGGGAGCCCCGCCGGACCAGTTGTCGGCGGGTACATACCAAGCAGCTAAGCAGTTTCGTTTGTCATTACTACATTTAGTCCTCAACCCTTTCCCCGCCATGAAAAACCGTCTACATCTCCTTGCCCTGGGCTTGGCCCTCGGGGCCGGCCTGCTGGGCAGCGCCTGCTCCAAAAAGGCCCAGGACACCCCGGCCCCGGCCACCGAAGTACCGGCCGCGCCCTCCATCACCGGCCTCATTCAGCCGGCCGATGCCGTGCTGGGGGTTTCGCTGAAAGATGACAACACCCACCAGACCATTGTAGGCGTGGTCCCCGACAGCAAAGGCGCTTATCGTTTCGAAACCATGCCGGCGGGAACATACATCTTGTATTTCAACGTCAAGCGCGGCTACGTGCCGCCCCGGGAGCTGAGCGTGACCGTGACGGCCGGCAAAACCACGGTGGTGCCCACGGTTACGGTGGTGCAGTCCACAGTCGCCTTCACCGTCGATGGCGTGGCCGCCGCCCCTGCGGCCATCGATTTGATGTTGTTCTCCACCACAAAAAATTTCGACCTGGTTCTCAGCAACGGCACCCTCGGCACCACGCCCGACAGCTACGTGCTGCGCATCTCGATGCCTTACAACATGGCCGTCGGCACCTATAGCCTGAACGGTATCATGGCCTACGCCACCTTCACCGGGGCCGATTTGGTGACCTACGACTCCCGCGTGGGTACGCCCACGGCCCCGGCCGGCGGCACGCTCACCATCACCTCCGTTTTCAATGTGCCCCCCTACCCCCGCTACGCTTCCGGCACGTTCAGCTTCACGGGCCGGGCCACCGCCGCGTCGGGCAGCAAAACCATCACCGGCTCGTTCAGCGACATCAACTACTAACGGATTCCCGATAGCCGTTCACAAAAAAGCCCCCGCTGCGGAATTGCAGCGGGGGCTTTTTCGTGGCATTTGCTTCTCCGGCTTACTTCAGCTGGTCGCCAATCACGGCCACGGCCTCGGCCAGGGCGGGGTCTTTGCGCAGGGGCTTCAGGAAGCGGGCCACACGCTTGGCGGCCGTGGAGTCGGAGGCCGGGCGGGCATCGGCGGGCAGGGCGGCCACGTCGAGCACGGCTAGGGCATTCTGGGCGGCGGTTTGCTGTTTGTTTATGACGCGGGCCTCTACCTGCTGGGTGCGGTAGGCGGCCAGGTTCAGCGACAGCACGGTTTGCTTCTGGCGCAGGGTGGCGCGCTGGGCGGCCTCGGTGATGAGCTTGAAGCCGGGGCTGGCGGCCACGCGGGCGGCGCTGGCGGCCTTCAGCGGGGCCAGGGCGGGCAGCGTGTTGGCGGGCTGATACGTGGCGGGCGCAATCTCATCCCAGGGCAGCGGGTATTCCGATTCCTGCTCGCCCTTGGCGTAGGAGGCCAGGGCATCGGGCACCATAATGTCGGGCGTCACGCCTTTGAACTGGGTCGAGCCCCCGCTCACGCGGTAGAATTTCTGGATGGTGAGCTTGAGCGAGCCCAGCGGCTTGAGGGCGTTGGCCTGCGCGTTCACGGCATTGTCCAGGTCGAATACCTGCTGCACGGTGCCCTTCCCATAAGTAGTGCTGCCCATGATGATGGCGCGGTGGTAGTCCTGCATGGCGGCGGCCAGAATCTCGGAAGCCGAGGCGCTGTACTTGTTCACCAGCACCACCAGCGGGCCGCTGTACTGCACGGTAGGGTCGGTATCGGCCACGGGCTGGGCCGGGCCACGGCTGGTTTTCACCTGCACCATGGGGCCGGTGGGCACGAATAAGCCGCCCATATCCACGGCATCGCGGAGGGAGCCGCCGCCGTTGTAGCGCAGGTCGAGCACCACGCCGGCCACGTTTTCCTTGCTGAGCTTGGCCAGCTCAGCCTTCACATCGGCCGCGCTGCTGCGCCCGCCCTTACCGCTAAAGTCGGCATAGAAACCGGGCAAATTGAGGTAGCCATACGTGCGCCCGCCCTGCTTGATGAGGGCCGACTGCGCGTAAGTATCCTCAATCACCACCACGTCGCGGATGATGGGGATGACCTGCGTGGCCCCGTCGGGCTTGCGCACCGTGAGGCGTACTTCGGTACCTTTTGGCCCGCGAATCAGTTTCACGGCCTTATCGAAGCGCATGCCCTCCACGCTCACGGGCTCGGCCGCGCCCTGCGCCACGCGCAGGATGATGTCGCCCACCTTCAACTCGCCCTGGCGCGACGAGGCCGAGCCGGCCACGATGTCGACCACTTTGAGGTGGCCTTCGTCTTCCTGCAATTGTGCGCCCGTGCCCTCCAGGCGGCCGCTCATGGTAATGTCGAAATTTTCGCGGGCAATGGGGGCGAAATAGTCCGTGTGCGGGTCGTAGCTGTTGGCAATGGCCTCGGCGAAGGCAGCCAGGCGGTCGTTGGAGTCGGTTTGCAGCTGGTCGACGAATACGTCGTCGTAGTATTTCAGCACGCGCTTGCGGGCTTCGGCCTCCATCTCCACGGGCGTGCGGGTTTTATCGGAGGTAGTGGCCGGCGAGGCCCCGACTTTGGTCGCGGCCAGGGGCTTGTCCTTCTTCTTGGCCTCGTCGTCCATCATTTCCGAGAGGCGGGCCAGGGTCTGGTACTTCAGCATCTTGCGCCACTGCTCGCGCTGCTCGGCGGCGTTGGCGGCGTAAGTGGCCTTGGCGGGGTCAGTTTCCCAGCTTTCCTGCACCGAGAAGTCGAAGGGCTTAGCCAGAATCTGGCGGTAGAGGGTCTGAATCTCGGGCATGCGCTTGGCCAGCAGCGCGCTCGTAGCGTCCAGAAACTCGTGGGTGCCGCCGCGCATCTGGTCGTCAATCTGGGTTTTGAACTGGCTGAGCTGGGCCACTTCCGGGGCCAGCAGCAGCTGCTTGTTCACATCAATGCGCTTGATGTACAGGTCGTACACACGCTGCGAGAACTGGTCGTCAATCTTCTCGGGCTGGTAGTGGAGCTGGTTCAAGCCCTGCATCATCACGCCGAGCACCACTTGGTCACGCGGCGGCGTGCCCTGGTACACGGAGTAGGAAGCCAGCCCCAGCAGGGCCAGCACGGAAGTGGAATATAAGCCGAGCTTAAAGCGAGGGAATTGCATGCGGAGAGGTCTAGTGAAGAAAGGAAATTGGCTACGGCCGGGGCCGGCACCCACGCCCTGACGGGCCAAAGGGTAAAGATGATGCTTCCTTAACCAGAATCGCACCACTAATTGCTCCCAAAGTCGAAAAAGAACCGCCAAAGGTTGCGGAACGGGCCATCAGAAGCTCAGTGTGAGCTGCCGGCCCGCAGCTTCCTGCGCATTGCTCAGGTTGGAAAGCGTGACGCCCAGCAGCCGCACGCCCTTTTCCAACGGAAACAGGCCCTCCACCAGCTCCCGGCAAATGCGGGCCAGCACCTCCGGCCCCGGCACCAGGCCCACGCCGCTGCGGCTGCGTGTAATCTGCTGGAAGTCGCCGAATTTCACCTTCAGTGTCACCGTCCGGCCCCGGATGCCGCTCCGCTGGCAGTATTCCCACACGTCTTCCAGCAGCGGCTGCAGGGCTTCAAGCAAGTCCGAAAACTCCCGCAAATCCTGCGCGAAAGTGGTTTCCGAGCCCATGGACTTGCGCAGGCGGTCGGCCACTACGGGCCGCTCGTCCTCGCCCCGCGCAATGGCAAAGTAGTAGCGCCCCACCTTGCCAAAATGCTGGTGCAGAAACTCCACCGACTGCGCCCGCAAATCGGCGCCGGTGAAGATACCCAGCTCGTTCATGCGCGCCGCCGTCACCGGCCCCACGCCGTGGAACTGGCCCACGGCCAGCCCTTCCACAAAGGCCAGGCCCTGCGCGGGCCGCACCACAAACTGCCCATTGGGCTTGCGGTAGTCGGAAGCCAGCTTGGCCAGAAACTTATTATAGGAAATGCCCGCCGAGGCCGTGAGCCCGGTTTCGGCCAGGATTTTGGCCCGGATTTCCCGCGCAATCTGGGTAGCCGAGTCCAGTTGCTTAAGGTTATGCGTCACGTCGAGGTAGGCCTCATCGAGCGACACCGGCTCTATCAGCGGCGTGTACTCGGCGAAGATGGACCGAATCTGCCGCGACACCTCTTTATAGACCGTGAAGCGCGGCGGCACGAATACCAGCTCCGGGCATTTGCGCAGTGCCGTGGCACTCGGCATGGCCGAGCGCACCCCAAATTGCCGGGCCTCGTAGCTGGCCGCCGCCACTACGCCGCGCTCCCGGGCGCCGCCCACCGCCACGGGCCGGCCACGCAGCTCGGGGTGGTCGCGTTGCTCCACCGAAGCATAAAATGCATCCATATCCAAATGGATGATTTTGCGAATGGAGTTGGCAATCACTGTTTTTGCTTTTTATTCCAACAAAGATAAAAGGCATGCTACGGAAGACGGAATCTTTGTTTTCAGCGCGTAGAACGGGTTTCAAATTCCGAAAATCTCATTTCCTGAACACCGATTTCACTGATTACCAAAACTTAGCAATTAGACAATCTCAACAATTCTATTTCTATTGATAATTTTTTTACGTACTTTTGACTTATCAAACCTTGTGGGGTGGCGGAACTGGCAGACGCGCTAGCCTATCTCGCTAGTAAAATTAGAGGTTCGAGTCCTCTCTCTACAGCAACAATCCCGGTCGCAGCAGCGGCCGGGATTTTTTGCGTCTGGGGTTTTTTGGTCGCTATCCCAACCCGAAACGGGGCTACCGCGCGCCGTTGGCTGGCCTGCGCATACTCAGGAAAAAGCAGCACCTTTAGCTTCGTTGAATTTCCCTCCCACTTCCCCTTCCCAACATGGCCATCGCGCGGTGGCTGGGTTAAAACAGGCGTATATGTCAAGCCAGAAACTCCTCTCCTTTCTATTCCTCTCCACGCTGGGCCTCGGCCCTGTTGCCGCGCAGAAAGCGGCAACTGCCGCCTACTCAGCAGCCGGCAAAACGGCCCACGTTTTTGCCACGGTGCAGGGCACCAGCCAGCGCCTGGCGGCCGGCGGCGACCTCAAATTCTCGCCCGCCGCGCAGCCCGTGGAAACTCAGGTCTGCGTGTTTGTTGACCCCAGCCACTCGTTCCAGACCATGCTCGGCATCGGCGGGGCGCTGACGGATGCCTCGGCCGAAACCTTTGCCAAGCTGCCGAAACCCCAGCAGCAGGAGTTTCTCAAGGCGTATTACAGCCCCACGGGCGGCATCGGCTACACGCTGGGCCGCACCAGCATCCACAGCTCCGACTTTTCGAGCGGTAGCTACACCTACGTGGCCGACAAGGACGAGGCGCTGAAAACCTTCAGCGTGAAGCACGACGAGCAGTTCCGCATCCCCTTCATCAAGCAGGTGATGGCGGCGGCCGGCGGCAAGCTTACCCTGTATGTGAGTCCCTGGAGCCCGCCCGGCTGGATGAAAACCAACGGCGAAATGCTGCACGGCGGCAAGCTGCTGCCCCAATATCGCCAAGCCTGGGCCGACTACTACGTGAAGTTCATCAAGACTTACGAGCAGTTGGGCATCCCCATCTGGGGCCTCACGGTGCAGAACGAGCCGATGGCTACCCAGAAGTGGGAGTCGTGCGTGTTTACCGGCGAGGACGAGCGGGATTTCATCAAGGGCTACCTCGGCCCCACGCTGGCCAAGGGCGGCCTGGGCTCCAAAAAACTCATTGCCTGGGACCACAACCGCGACCTGCTGTTCCAGCGCGCCAGCACCGTGCTCGACGACCCCGAGGCCGCCAAATACGTCTGGGGCATCGGCTACCACTGGTACGAAACCTGGACCGGCAGCAGCATGCTTTTCGAGAACGAGAAGCGCGTGAAAGAAGCTTTCCCCAACACCAACCTCATTTTCACCGAAGGCTGCAAGGAGAAATTCGACCTGGCCAAAGTCGATGACTGGGCGCTGGGCGAGAAATACGGCAACTCGATGATTGGCGACTTTAACGCCGGCACCGTGGGCTGGACCGACTGGAACGTGCTGCTCGACGAAACCGGCGGCCCCAACCACGTCGGCAACTTCTGCTTCGCTCCCGTCATCGCCGATACCAAAACCGGCAAGCTGATTTACACCAACGCCTACTACTACATCGGTCACTTCTCGAAGTTCATTCGCCCCGGCGCCAAGCGCATCAGTGCCTCTTCCAACCGCGACGCCCTGCAAACCACCGCCTACCGCAACCCCGACGGCAGCGTGGCCGTGGTGGTGATGAACCAGACCGACAAGCCCGAGGAATTCCAGCTCTGGATGCGCGGCCAGGGCACCAAAACCACCGCCGCTGCGCACTCCATCATGACGCTGGTAGTTAATTAATTCCTGCCATGAAATCAGCTTCCTTGCTCCTGCTCGCGGCACTGCTCAGCACCACCACCGCCCACGCCCAGCAGCCCACCGACGCCGCAGCCGCCAAAAAAGCCGCCGACGAGGCCTACCACGAACGCCAGGAATACCTGCTGCACAACGACTGGCCCAACCTCCAGAAATACGCCGCCGCCAACCAGCGCCTGCCCGCCCCCACGCCCGGCAGGCCCCGCGTGGTCATCATCGGCAACTCCATCACCGAGGGCTGGGTGAAGGAAGATTCGGCCTTTTTTCGGGGCAAAACCTATGAGTATGTGGGCCGGGGCATCAGCGGCCAGGCCACGGGGCAAACTGTAGTGCGCTTCCGAGCCGATGTGATTGGCTTGCACCCGGCCGTGGTCGTCATCCTGGTGGGTACCAACGACGTGGCCGAAAACAACGGCCCCTACAATCCTCAAGTCACGATAAACAATATCATGACCATGACCGAACTGGCGCAGGCTCACGGCATCCGCGTGGTGCTGGGCTCGGTGGCTCCGGCGTCGGATTTCTGGTGGCGCAAGGGCCTGAATCCGGCCCCCAAAATCATTGCACTTAACAAGCAAATCAAAGCCTACGCCGACCAGCACCACCTTGTGTACTACGACATGCACACCGCCCTGAAAGACGACCAGAACGGCCTGAAAAAAGCCTACGGCGAAGACGGCGTGCACCCCAACCTAACCGGCTACCGCGTAATGGAGCCTCTGCTCAACCAAGCCGTAGCTGCCGCTCTAAAGAAGAAATAACCTTGCCCAATGACTATGCCAGTGCCGCCCGGCAGCTCCCAGCTGCTAGGCGGCACTGGCTTTTTTACGCCCGGCCGGCTTTTTCTTCTTCGCTTTTGGCCGGGCTTTTTTGCGGCGGGGCGGCAGGCGCTCCCGTTCCGCTTTGCGCTCGGCACGCATGAGCAGGCGCTCGGGCAGGCGGGCAATGAGGCGCTCGCGCACGTACTGCGCCAGGCTGGACAGCGGCACCAGCTGCGTGGTGCGCAGGAAATTGCTGACTTCGCGGCTCCGCAGTGTGCTCACGCCGGTGAGGCCCCGCGCCAGCAAAAACTGCTTCACCTCCTCCAGCAGCAGGAGTTTGGCCAGCGGGGCGCGCTCCACGGTGGCGTTGTAGCCGGCGGCGCGGTGCGGGCACAGCTCATCGGCCGAGGCCACCAGGATGCCCACCCACTCGGGCAGCAGCGGCAGGAGCTTGGGCAGGTGCTTTTCGGTGATGATGAAGGTGACGAAATCGTAGACCTCGCCGTAGCAGCGCAGCTGGTTGGCCACCCGTTGCAGGGTGTCGCCGTCGCCCTTCACCTCATAGCCGTGCATGAAGTGCTCGGTGATGTGCACCACGTCGGCCCGCGTGGTGCCGGTGGGCAGCTCATCAATGCGCACGCCGCCGAGCAGCAGCGGGTAGAGCAGGGCGCGGATTTCCGGGTCGTTCATGGCAACCCCAAAAGTAGCTTCCCGGCGCGTAGCAGCTTAAAATTAAATACATTGTTATAATTAATATATGTAATGTACATTATAAATAAATTTCGTTATTTTTGCTTAGTAGCGAACAAGTTGTATTTGCGCAAGAAGTTGTATCGGAGTATAAATCAATAAGCTCCGGGGCCGGGGCCTGCGGGCGCGGCGGGGAGTAGCCCGGCGGCAGGGCATTGTGCGGCATAACCAGTCTTTCCGACTTAATTATAGCATTATGAAAAACCCTATAGCCGAAGCAGTTAACTACTGCTTCACCCGTGAAACCATTACCCGCCTCGGCACCCGCCTGGATGAAGCCGCGCCCAATGTTGAATACGCGCTAAGTCAATCGGTGCCACTGGTGTTGAATGAGTTGTCGGAACGAGTGGGCCACGGCCTCACGCCCGAGGGCCTGCTGGAGCTGGTGCGCGAAGCCGATGCGGCGCAGGTGCTCCAGCAACTGGCCACCCTGCATCCGGCGGCCCGCTACGAACGGGGGGTGAACCTGCTCCTCGACTTGCTGGACGGCTCCTACCGCAGCACCGTGAGCCGCATTGCCGCCGGGGCGGCCATCCGGCCCTCGGCCAGCGACACGCTGTTGCAAATAGCCGCCACGGCCGTGCTGGGCGTGCTGGGCCACGTCGCCACCGAAAAAAGCCTCTCTCCCACCGACTTCGTTTATTGGCTGCACGCGGAGAAAGAGGCCATTGCGGCGGCCATGCTGCCAGTGCCGGCTTCAGGTGCCGTGCCGCCCCTGCCCACCGAGCAGGGCCTGCGCCGCCAGCCCCAACAGGCGGCGCAACTGGCCACCACGCCCGCCGCCGCCTGGGCCGAACCAGCCACGGAGGCCGCCCCGGGCAGCGGATTGTCGCCGTACTGGCAGTGGGGCGGACTGCTGCTGCTGGCCGTGTGCCTGGGGTATTTCTTTGGCCACAGCACCCCGGACCGGGCACCGCTGCCGGTGGCGGCTACCAGCAATTTGGTAGAGGCCGCCAGCCCACCGCCGGCTCCGGCTGCGCCTACAGCGGCTTACACTCCCCCCACAACGCCCCCAGCCGAGGCCACCGGGCCGGCTCCCGAACCTATGGTGCCGGCCCGCCGGCCTGCTCCAACCATTGCCAACCGGCCCATAGAAGTGCTGCCCGCCCGCACCCCGGCCATCGGGGCCAATGAGACCGCCCGGCCGACCCCAGCAGCCCGCCCGGCCGTCATCGGCAACGAGCCCAACGGCCGCTACGACCAGGACCGGGATACCTACATCTACGATACCGGCAAGCCCATAGTGCTGACGCTGGCCGACGGCACGACCCAGAAAGTGGGGGCCAATTCGACCGAAAACCGCCTCTATACCTTCCTGTCGTCGCCCGCCTTCCAGGTCGATTCGGTGAACCGGACCAAGGGCTGGATAAACTTCGACCGCATCAATTTCGAAACAGGCAAGGCCCGGCTCACGCCCGAATCGGCGTTGCAGCTAGGCAACATTGCCAGCATTCTCAACACGTTTCCGCAGTCCATCGTGAAAATCGGGGGCTACACCGACAGCACCGGCGAAGCCCTGGTGAACTACCAGCTCAGCGAGGACCGCGCCCGCGCGGCCATGCTCACGCTGGCCAGCATGGGCGTGAATGTCAACCGCCTGCAAGCCAAAGGCTACGGACCCAAATACTTCGTGCGGCCCAACAACACCCCCACCAACCGCGCTCTGAACCGGCGCGTCAGCATTCGGGTGCTGCGCAAGTAGGCACGCTTTGGCCCTTGCCGAGGGGAGGTTTATGCGCTGGCTTTCAGCTGCTGCTGGCAGGCGCGCAGCCATTCTTCGGCCTCGGATATATGCTGAAAAATCTGGAGCTCCAGCGCGCCGGCCGCCCCGTGCTCGAAATGCACGGTGAGGATGTCGGACAGGGAATCGGCCTGCACCACATGGGCCACGTAGCGCAGGCCCAGGGCGGCGGCCTGCGGCACCCACACGCGCTCCAGCCACTCAATGGAGTCGAACCACGGGCCCATCAGCGCCACGTTGTCGTTGAGCAGGCAGGGGTTGCGGAGGCCTTGCAGGGTGCGCAGGTAATTATCGGCCCCACGCAGGGCCTCCTGCATGTCGACAAAGCCGCGCCAGGTAGCCCGCAGCCAGCCCCCAGGCTCTTGCGAGAGGGTGCACCGGCTGCCGTCGGCATCGTGAAGGGAGCTAAGAATCATGACAGAAGTGAGTAGAGAGTTGTGTCAGCTAATTAAAGAATAAATACTCCCGAATACTCCCGGAAGTGGGGTTGTTTTACCGGCATATGGCTTTCCCGCATTCCTGATGCGTGGGGCACGGGGCTAATTTTCGGCCCGGCAGCGGCTAAGGTCAACAATTAAAAAGCAATTGAGCCTGATTAAGTGGGACTACAAACGCGGTGCAGTTGGGGCGGCGTGGGCGGCATTTTCAGTCGCCGGGCATGGCGGCAAATTGCGCCGACGCCAACCTTTGCAATTTGGTAACGGTTGCGGTAGCAGGAGCTGCGGATGGGGGGTGTTATTTCGCCCCTCATACTGTACCTTGGCGGCATGCCGGCCCTGCCGTGGGGCAGTTCGCCGGCGGTTCGGTTGCTTCAACTTTTCGTCCTGCATGTCCCGGAAAAAGGTTCTGTTTCTCATCGGCTCGCCCAACCAGACCACGCAAATGCACCAGATTGCGCAGCTGCTGGAAGACGAGTTCGACCCTTATTTCAGCCAGCTCTATTACGATGGCTGGCAGCGTCAATTCTACAAGTTCCTGCTCTGGACCGGGGGCCTGGACAAGACCATCGTCACCGGAAAAATAAAGGCCAAAGCCGATAAATATCTGGCCGAGCACGGGTTGCAGAACGATTTCGAGGCCCGGGTATTTAACAATCAGTACGACCTCATCGTGTGCTGCTCCGACGTGGTGGTGCCCTGGCCGCTGATGAAAAAGACGAAAACCATTTTCGTGCAGGAGGGCATGACCGACCCGCTCAACCTGTGGGCCCGGCTGGTAAAGCGCTTCACGCGCTACCCCATCCTGGCCATCGGCACGGCCCTCAACGGCATGAACAACTGCTGCGACATCTATTGCGTGGCCTCCGAAGGCTACGCCAGGCACTTCGAGCGCGTGGGCGTGGATGCCGATAAGCTCGTGGTAACAGGTATCCCCAACTTCGATAACATCGAGCAGGTGCGCCACAACGACTTTCCGCACCACGGCTACGTGCTGGTGGCCACCTCCGACCTGCGCGAAACCTTCACGCCCGAAAACCGCCCCAAATTCATCTGCGAGTGCGCCCGCATTGCCAACGGCCGCCCGCTGGCCTTCAAGCTGCACCCCAACGAGGAGCTGCCCCGCGCCACCGACGAAATCAAGCAGCACGCCCCGCCCGGCACCCTGATTTTCACCGAGGGCAACACCGACCACATGATTGCCAACTGCGTGGAACTTATCACCCAATACTCGACCGTGGTGTACGTGGGCCTGGCGCTGGGCAAGCCGGTGCATTCCTATTTCGACGTGGACGACCTCAAGCGCAAGTTGCCCTGGCAGAACGGCGGCACCTCGGCCCGGCGCATTGCGGCCATTTGCCGGGGCTATAGCCACTTTTCGGGCAGCGGGCCGGCATTTTTGCGGCAGCTCGATGCCGGAGCTTTTGCAACCGTAGCAGCGGCCGAAGCCTCTCCGGTAGAGGGCTGAAAGCTGGCGGCACTATTTTAAGAATGTATTTACCAATGGCTTACCAATTAGCCTGCTTTTTGCCCGGTAATTTTTAGCGTATTTCCGTTTCACGTCCGACTACGCGGTACCGACTACTCTATTTATGCCCGTTCCGAAGATTCTGACCGTTGTGCAGGCCCGCATGGGCTCCTCGCGCCTGCCGGGCAAGGTGCTGCTGCCGCTGGCCGGCGAGCCCCTGCTGGTGCGCATGGTGGAGCGGGTGCAGCGCGCCCACCTGGCCGGCACCGTAGTAGTAGCCACCACCACTGATGCCGCCGATGATGCCATCGCCGAGCTATGCGCTGCCCACGATATAAAGTGTTTCCGGGGCGATGTGCTGGATTTGCTCGACCGCCACTACCAGGCCGCCCGCCACTACGGGGCCGATGTGGTGCTGAAAATCCCGTCCGACTGCCCCCTCATCGACCCGGCCGTGATTGATGAAGTAGTAGGCTACTACCTGCACTTCGCCGACCGCTACGATTTCGTGAGCAACCTGCACCCCGCCACTTTCCCCGATGGAAACGACGTGGAAGTAATGCCCATCGAAGCGCTGGAAACGGCTTGGCGTGAGGCCCGGCGGCCGCTGGAGCGCGAGCACACCACCCCGTTTTTCTGGGAAAACCCCACCAGGTTCCGGCTGGGCAACGTGGAATGGGATGCCGGGAAGGACTTTTCGATGAGCCACCGCTGGACCATAGACTACCCGGAAGACTACGATTTCATTAAAGCCGTTTACGAGGCGCTGTATCCGAGCAAGCCGGATTTTGAGCTCGATGACATCCTTAGCCTGCTAAAACAGCGGCCGGATATTGCCCAACTCAATGCCCACTATGCCGGCGTGAATTGGTACCGCAACCACCTCGACGAGCTCAAAACCGTGGATTCGTCGCAAACCAAAACCTTGTAGCACTGGCTTAAACTTGTGCTACCACCCACCTTATGACCCTCGAAAAACAACAAAAACTTGAAGCCCTGGCCCTGCGCGTGCGCGAGCACATCGTGCGCCTGAGCACCGACGGCGGCTGCTTCACCGGTGCCTCGCTGAGTTGCGCCGACCTGCTGGTGTACCTCTACGCCGACTGCTTGAACGTGCGCCCCGACAACCTCCAGGACCCCACCCGCGATTACCTCTTCCTGAGCAAGGGCCACGACGTGCCCGCCCTCTACGGCACCTTCGTGGAGCTCGGCTTCATCGACAAAGCTCGTCTCGACCAGCACCTCAGCACCGACGACCACATCTACTGGCACCCCAACCGCAACGTACCGGGCGTGGAATTCCACTCCGGCTCGCTCGGCCACCTGCCCAGCGTGGCCTTGGGCGTGGCGATGGATTGCCGGATGCGCGGCCAGGACAACAAGGTCATCGTCATCACCGGTGACGGCGAACTGAACGAAGGAACGGTATGGGAAAGCCTACTGGTAGCCAGCGCCCACAAAGTCAACAATCTGACTTTAGTAGTCGACCGCAACCACTTCCAGGCCAACGTAGCCACTGAGGACCTCATCCCGCTGGAGCCGCTGGCCCCGAAGTTCGAGGCCTTTGGCTGTGAGGTGCGCCGGATTGACGGACACGACTTCAAGGCGTTGGAAGAATCCTTCTCCGCCCTACCCTTTTCCGATACCAAGCCCTCGGTCATCATCTGCGACACGGTGCGCGGGCGCGGCCTGCCCAGCATCGAAGCCCGCGCCGACCGCTGGTTCTGCAACTTCTCGGCCGATGAAGTAGAAGAATTGCTGCGCGAGCTGCACAGTCAGGTAGCCACTACGCTGACCAGCGAAACCCTCACCGTCCGCTAATAGCTTCTTATGACTTACGAAGAACTTATCAAGGAAACCGCCCTCACCGATGAGCGCCTGGTGGTGATGACGGCCGAAAACCGCGCCCTCATCCGCAACCTGCCGGCCGTGCTCGGACCTCGCTTCATCGATACCGGCATCACTGAGCAAACTCTCATCGGGGCCGCCGCCGGGCTGGCCCTGCGCGGCCGCGTGCCGGTAGTGCACGCGCTGGCCACCTTCCTCACGCTACGGGCCTTCGAGTTCATCCGCACCGATGTCGGCATCGGCCAACTGCCGGTGAAGCTGAGCGGCTTCGTGCCCGGTTTCCTTTCCGACGGCAACGGCCCCACCCACCAGGCCATTGAGGACGTGAGCCTGATGCGCGGCATTCCTGGTATGACCGTTTTCGCGCCCGCCGATGAGCAGGACATGCTGGCTATGCTGCCCGCCATCTGGGCCTCTCCCGCGCCGGCTTACGTGCGCATCAACACCCGCCCCGCCACCTACGCGCACGCGCCATTTGAGATGGGCAAGGCCGAAATTGTGGCCGAGGGCACCGACATCACCATCATCACCTACGGCATGCTCTTCGAGCAAACGCTGGTGGCCCGCGAGCTGCTGCAAGCCCAGGGCAAATCGGTGGGCCTCATCAACCTGCGCAGCCTCAAGCCGATTGACGAAGCCGCTCTTCTCGAAGTGGTGCGGCGTGGTTCCCTCATCGTGACGGTGGAGGACCATTTCATCACCGGCGGCCTCTATTCCATCCTAGCCGAGGTGCTGTTGCGCAACCAGCTCACCGCCCGCGTACTGCCCTTGGCGCTGGAGGAGCGATGGTACCGCCCCGGCCGCCTCAGCGCCGTGCTGGAGTACGAGGGCTTCACCGGCCACCACATTGCCCGCCGCATCACGGAGTTTTTGGGCGAGGCGGGCGCAACGCTTGCCGAAGGTCCTGCCGTGCTGGAAAATCAGTTCGCGGAGTAAACCAATCGTCTGTCATGCTGACGAAGGAAGCATCTTATCACGGCTGCTTTCGTCAGAATTTCTAACCCATGCAGTACGGACGTGATAAGGTCCTTCACTGCGCTCAGGATGACACAAATTCCCATGCCCAACACCGTTTCCTTCAACGAAAACTACCCCGACATCACGAAGTCGGACGAGCTTTATGCCCGCGCCCAGAAAATCATGACGCCGGTGACGCAGACCCTCGCCAAAGGCCCCGGCCAGTACACCAAAGGCGTGAGCCCGAAGTACGTGAAGCGCGCCAAAGGCTCCCACATCTGGGACGTGGATGGCAACGAGTACATCGATTTTCAGATGGGTATTGGCCCGATTTCGTTGGGCTACGCTTACCCGAAAGTGGACGACGCCATTCGCGCCCAACTCGAAGACGGCATCACCTTCTCGATGATGCACGAGCTGGAAGTGGAGCTTTCGGAATTGATTCACGAGATTATTCCGAACGCCGAAAGCATCCGTATCAGCAAAACCGGCGCGGATGTGTGCTCGGCGGCGGTGCGCGTATCGCGGGCCTTCACCGGGCGCGATAACGTCCTGTGCTGCGGCTACCACGGCTGGCACGATTGGTACATCGGCACCACCAGCCGCGACAAAGGCATTCCACAGGAAAGCAAAGACTTGGTGGCCGCGTTCGAATATAACAACCTCGATTCGCTGAAAGCCCTGCTCGATGAAAACGTGGCCTGCGTGATTCTGGAACCGTTTATTTTCGACGCGCCCAAGGACAACTTCCTCCACGAAGTGGCCCGGCTGTGCAAGGAAAACGGCACGCTGCTCATCTTTGATGAGATGTGGACCGGTTTCCGCGTGGCCGTGGGTGGGGCACAGGAGTATTTTGGCATCACGCCCGATTTGGCGGTGTATTCCAAGGCGTTTGCCAACGGCATGCCCATTGCCCTGCTCACCGGCCGGCGCGATGTGATGCAACTGTTCGAGCAGGATGTGTTCTTCTTCACCACTTTCGGGGGTGAAGCGCTGAGCCTGGCCGCCGCCGTGGCAACCATCACCGAGATGCGTGAGAAGAACGTGCCCGCCCGCCTCGCCGAGCAGGGCAAAAAGCTCAAGGACGGCTACAACGGAATTGCCGCCGAACTGGGCCTGACGCAGTACACCAAATGCTACGGCTATGACTGCCGCACGATAGTAACCTTCGACCCCTCGGCCGGCAACGGCATGGAAATAAAGGCATTCATGCAGCAGGAACTGTTCAAGCGCGGTATCATGTGGGGCGGTTTCCACAATATGTGTTTTTCGCACACCGATGCCGACGTGGCCCATACCCTGGCCGCCTACCGCGAAGTGCTGCCGCTGTTGAAGGAAGCTATTGAAGCTGGTGACGTAGCCTCGCGCCTGCTCGGTGAGCCGGTGGAAGCCGTGTTCCGCAAGGTGACGAATGCCGCGCCGGTTAAAGCCAAGTAAGCCCGATGAATTTATTCGATTTAACGGGCAAAACGGCCATCGTCACCGGTGCCTGCGGGCTCATTGGCCAGAAGCACTGCGCGGCCCTGGCCGAAGCCGGAGCCAACGTGGTTGTGGCCGACCTCAACGCGGAAGCCGCCGCAGCCGTGGCCTTTGGGCTGGGTGGCGGGCCGCACTTGTCGTTGGCAGTTGATGTGACTAAACCGGAATCCTTGGCTACCGCCCGCGACCAGATTCTGGCCCGTTTCGGCCACATCGACGTGTTGGTGAACAATGCCGCCATTAACGATATGTTCGAGAACCCCGCGCTGGCGGCTGATTTGAGCAAGTTCGAGAACTTCCCACTGGCCACGTTCCAGAAAGTGTTGGAGGTGAACGTGACGGGCGTATTCCTGGCGGCGCAGGTATTCGGCACACCCATGGCGCAGCAGGGCCACGGCAGCATCATCAACGTGGCCAGCACCTACGGCATCGTCGGGCCCGACCAGAGCATTTACCGCAACGAGGCCGGCGAGCAAACTTTCTATAAATCACCCTCCTACCCCATGACCAAGGGCGCGGTGGTGAATTTTACCCGCTACCTGGCGGCCTACTGGGGCGCGGCCGGCGTGCGCGTGAACACGCTCTCGCCCGGCGGCGTGGAAAATAGCCAGGATGCGTTTTTCGTCAAGCAATACAGCGCCAAAACGCCGCTCGGGCGCATGGCTACGCCTACTGATTACCAAGGCGCGGTCGTATTTCTGGCTTCGGATGCGTCGGCTTATATGACTGGAGCCAACCTGGTCGTGGATGGTGGCTGGACGGCTATTTAATTTCTTATAGCGCATGCTTTAGCTTGCGCATCTTCCTTACAGGCACAAGCTAAAGCGTGTGCTACAATACAACCCTTCGCCTCATGCAAGCTGTTGAAATTCGCAAAAACCGATTCATTGGCGCGGGCTACCCGGCCTACATCATTGCCGAAATTGGCATCAACCACAACGGCTCGCTCGACCTAGCCAAGCAGCTCATTTCCGAGGCCGCCAAGGCCGGCTGCGACGCCGTGAAATTCCAGAAGCGCACGCCCGAGCTGTGTGTACCCAAGGACCAGTGGGAAAAGCAGCGCGACACCCCCTGGGGCCGCATGAGCTACATCGACTACAAGCGCAAAACCGAGTTCGGTCAGGTCGAATACACGGCTATCGACGACTACTGCCGCGCCTTGGGCATCGACTGGTTTGCCTCGTGCTGGGACGAGCCGTCGGTTGATTTCATGGAGCAGTTTGCGCCCGTGATGTACAAAATGGCCTCCGCCTCCCTCACCGACAAGCCCCTGCTGGACCGCGTGCGCGCCACCGGCCGCCCGCTAATGCTAAGCACCGGCATGAGCACCCTCGATGAAATCAACCAAGCCGTGAAGTGGGTGGGTCTGGATAAGCTGATGATTGCGCACTCCACGTCCTCCTACCCCTGCCCGCCCGCCGAGCTGAACCTGCGCATGGTGCCCGTGCTGCAAGGCATGTTCCCCGGCACGCCCATCGGCTACTCGGGCCACGAAACCGGCCTAGCTACCACTGTGGCCGCCGTGACGTTGGGTGCCAGCTTTGTGGAGCGCCACTTCACCCTGGACCGCGCCATGTGGGGCTCCGACCACGCCGCTTCGGTAGAGCCCGGCGGCATGGCCAAGCTCGTGCGCGACATCCGCGACGTAGAGGAAGGCCTCGGCGATGGCATCAAGCGCGTGTACGACTCCGAATTGGAGCCCCGCGCCCGCCTGCGCCGTGAGCTGACGCCGAACCAGGAGTAGCCTGTTTGAGTTGAACTCCTGAACGAATAAAGAACGTCATGCAGAGCGCAGCGAAGCATCTTTACCGCAATAGTAAAATTGATTACTAACTCGGTAAAGATGCTTCGCTACGCTCTGCATGACGTTTTGCCGCATGCCGTTCTTTCAATAATCCAGAATCTGCCCTAAACCATGCATCACGTCGAACTCATCACCACGGCCATACTGCTGATTTGGGTGGCCGTGGTCATCACGCTGGAGCGCATCATCCCCTACCGCAAGGGCCTGCCATTTTTCCGCGAGGGCTTCTGGACCGACTTGGTGCTCTACACCTTCGTGCAGAGCTACGCCCTGAAAATCATCATTTTCGATTACATCATTCAGCCCCTCGACCAGCATTTCGGGTTCTCGAAGCTGCATTTTGTGACGGGCTGGCCTATTTGGGCGCAGGTGCTGTTTTTCGTAGTGACGCACGATTTCTACATCTACTGGTTTCATCGGTTTCAGCACAGTAGCCCGCTGTTCTGGCGCACGCACGAGGCGCATCACTCGGGCAAGCAGGTGGACTGGCTGGCTGGCTCCCGCTCGCACGCCCTAGAAATCATCATCAACCAGACCATTGAGTTTGCGCCCATTATCCTGCTCGGAGCCGACCCCATGGTGGTGCCCATCAAGGCCTGCATCGATGCCGTGTGGGGCATCTGGATTCACTGCAACATCGACGTGCGCTCGGGCCGCCTGCAATATTTCATCAACGGCCCCGAAATGCACCTCTGGCACCACGCCGACCACGAGGAAGTATTCTACGCCAACTTCTCGACCAAATTTGCCTTCTGGGACTGGATTTTCGGCACCGCCTACCGCCCCGACCACAAGCCGCTGAAATGGGGTCTGCCCTACGCCTTCCCGAAAGATTATTTCAGCCAGCACGTCTTTTCCGTAGCCCGTTTCGATGAGGAAGAATTGGTCAAACGGTCCCGATTATTCCGCGCATACCACGGCATTCGCGGGCGGCTGCTAACCAAGCTCACCGACCGCGTGCCGGCCCTGAAACCCCTGCATGGCTGGCCCGTGCCGGAGCCGTATACCGAAACCATCCCCGCGCAGCGCCCGGGCGGTAATTTTGGCGCAGCTCCGGCCCCGGCCACTCCCTCTCACTCCCCCACTGCTGCTGCTTCGTCCCGTTGATTAATCCCTGGTTTTCGCTGTTTCTGGCCTCGTTCATGGAGGTTTGCTGGACGTATAGTCTCAAGGCGCTCAACATGCAGCGCATCAAGGAAGTAGCCTGGCTGCACAGCTTCACGCATCCGGCCTTATTGCTACCGGTACTGCCGCTGCTGGCCTACGTGGCTTTTGGGCTGGCCAACGTGCTGTTCCTGTCGCAGGCCATGCGATTCATTCCCACCGCTACGGCATACTCGGCCTGGATGGCGCTGGCCGTAGTGGGCATCAAGCTCGTGGATGTGCTCTACCTCAAGCAGCCGTTTTCCTGGCAAAGCGTGATCTATACCAGCCTGATTATCATTGGCGTACTGGGATTGCGGCGCATCGAATAGCCCGCAGTTTTCCAACGGTTTCCATTTCCCGCAGGCGGCTCTTTCTGCTCAGAAAGAGCCGCTTTTTTGTATTCCCGAACTTCTCGGCAATCTGGCAGACAGCCCCAATATTGCCCCACCGAAGAGTACAGGAAGGTTGGGCGCGATGGCGCGAGGTTCTTGCGGCATCTTTCACGCATTCCCACCCGGTACCCGTGGCGCTTTCCGCTCGCTTTTATCTGGCTTGTCTACTGACTCTGTTCGGGTTAGGACTGGGGCGTGAGATTTCGGCCCAGGTATTGCGCCGGCCGGTCCCGGATAAGCTCATCGTCCTCACCTTTGATGATGCGGCCGTGAGCCACGCCACCTTCGTGGCCCCGCTACTGAAGAAATACGGGTTTGGCGGCACGTTTTTCGTGTGCGAGTTCCGGGAGCCACCGTTTTCGGACAAGACCAAATACATGACATGGGCACAGATTCAGGGCCTGCACCGGCAGGGGTTTGAGGTGGCCAGCCACACGCTCAGCCACCAGCACGTCAACAAGATGAACCGGGCGCAGCTTGGGGCTGAGCTGGATTCTATCGAAGCACGCTGCCGCGCCTGGCGTATTCCCCGGCCCGTCACCTTCGCTTATCCCGGCTACGATACCGCTCCCACGGCCACCGCGCTGCTGCCCGAGCGCGGCTACCAGTTTGCCCGCGCCGGCGGCGGCCGGGCTTACGCCCCCACCCAGGACAATCCCATGTTGCTGCCCAGCTTCAGCATCTCGGGTACCGATACGGCCAAGGTTTTCAACGCCATTCGGCAAGCTCATGATGGCCGCGTGGTAATCCTGACTGGGCACGGCGTGCCCGACGTGGCCCACGACTGGGTTACGACCCCGCCCGCGCTGTTTGAACAGTACCTGAAATACCTGCACGACCACCGCTACCACGTCATCGCCCTGCGCGACCTGGCCCGTTACGTGAACGTGCCCGAAGCCCTGCGCACCCTGCCGCCCCGCTACGAAAACCTGAAATAAGCCACCCTCCTAATCCTCAAATCCCACCCATGAAAACCAACTACTTATTCGCTTTGAGCGGCTTGCTACTGAGTTTCGGCAGCCACGCGCAGAGCAAAATGGCCACCGGCAGCCAGAAACCCATGCCCGCTGCTGAGTGGGTTGATGCCGATACCGGCCACAAGGTGGTACGCCTCACCCAGCTGGACGGCGACAACGGCAGCTTTTACTTTCACAACAACCCGTTTTTGAAAGGCAGAGGCAACGAGGGCGACCTGATGGTGATTTACCACACCGATGCCCAGGGCAAGCAACTGCGCCTGGTGAACCTGAAAACCCACCATACCGAGCCGCTGACGCGCTATTTCAAGCAGGTGAAGGGCGAAATAGTGGGCCGCAAGCGCCGGGAGGTGTTTTATCAGGTGCAGGACACGGTGTATGCCACCAACGTGGACTCGAAAAAAACGCGCCGCGTGTTCGTGTTTCCAGCCGATTTCAAGGCCGATATTACTTCGCTGAATGCCGACGACACCCAGCTTGGCGGGGCCTGGGGCAGCGATGCGGAAAAGGAAATCTACCGCCAGTACCCGGCCAAGAGCGACTTTTTCAACCGCATCTACGACGCTAAGCTGCCGCGCACGCTCTTTGTGGTGAGCACGGATGGCGGCGGGAAGCTCACCAAGCTATTCACGGATAATGCCTGGCTGAACCACGTGCAGTTTTCGCCCACCGACCCCGATTTGCTGATGTTTTGCCACGAAGGCCCCTGGGGCAAGGTGGACCGCATCTGGCACATCGACACCAAAACCAAGGCGGTGAAGCTGGTGCATAAGCGCACGGTGGACGGCGAAATTGCGGGCCACGAATTCTTCAGTCCCGACGGCAAAACCATCTGGTACGACATGCAAAAGCCCCGCAGCGTGACCTTTTACCTGGGCGGCACCGACGTGAAAACCGGCCAGGAACGCGCCTACCAGATGGAGCGCAACGACTGGTCCATCCACTTCAACGTTTCGCCCGACCAGAAGCTCTTCGCCGGCGATGGCGGCGACGCGGGCCAGGTGGCCAAAGCCCCGGACGGTATGTGGATTAACCTCTTCCATCCCGAAGGCGACAAATTCCGCACCGAGCGCCTGGTGAACATGAAAACCCACGGCTACAAGCTGGAGCCCAACGTCCATTTCTCGCCCGACGGGAAATGGATAATATTCCGCGCCAATTTTGAAGGCCAGGAGCAAGTGTACGCCGTGGAAATCGCCAAAACGGCGTCGTAGTTACTGTTCCAAGACAAGAAAAAGAACGTCATGCTGAGCGTAGCCGAAGCATCTCTACCGCGCAAGTAATCCAATCGCTGCAACGAAGCGGTAGAGATGCTTCGGCTACGCTCAGCATGAAGTTCAGATAAGACAATATCCTCACCCAATGCTACTAAAAACCTCCCTTCACTCCCTCCTCTGCGCCGCGCTGCTGCTCACGCTGCCCGCCACCGCCCAGAAGCTGCCGAAGAAAAAGGCCGTGCTCAAAAGCATGACCCGCGCCAACGACTACTTCATGCGGACCTGGCCCGACCCCGGCAAGGAAATCGTGACCAATATTGCCCGGCCCAGCCACATCTGGACGCGCGGCGTGTACTACGAAGGCCTGATGGCCCTCTACCAGACCGACAAGCAAAAGCGCTACTACGACTACGCCGTGGACTGGGGCACGAAGCACCAGTGGGGCATCCGCAAAGGCATTACGGACCGCAACGCCGACGACCACTGCGCCGGCCAGACCTACCTCGACCTCTACCAGATTGACCCCAAGCCGGAGCGCCTGCACGACATCAAGGCCAGCATCGACCTGATGGTGCAGAGCCCAAAAATCGACGACTGGAACTGGATTGATGCCCTGCAAATGGCCATGCCCGTCTATGCTAAACTGGGCGCGATGACCAAGGATACGGCCTACTACGAGAAGATGTACCGCATCTACAACTACTCAAAAACCCAGCACGGCGGCCACGGCCTCTACAACCCCGAGGATAAATTGTGGTGGCGCGACAAGGATTTCGTGCCCCCTTACAAGGAGCCCAACGGCGAAGACTGCTACTGGAGCCGCGGCAACGGCTGGGTAGTAGCCGCCATGGTGCGCGTGCTCGACATCATGCCCAAAGATGCCCCCCACCGCGCCGAATACGAGCAGATGTACCTAAACATGATGCAGGCCCTGCCCCCATTGCAACGCGCCGACGGCTACTGGAACGTGAGCCTGCACGACCCCACGCATTTCGGCGGCAAGGAGCTATCGGGCACCGCGCTGTTCGTCTACGGCATGGCCTGGGGCCTGAACCACGGCCTGCTCGACAAGCAGAAATACGAGCCCATCATCGCCAAAGCCTGGCAGGCCATGGCCACCGAATGCGTGACGCCCAACGGCTCGCTGGCCTACGTGCAAGGCACCGGCAAGGAGCCCAAAGACGGCCAGCCCGTCAGCGTCACTTCCCGCCCCGACTTTGAGGATTATGGCCTTGGCTGCTTCCTGCTGGCGGGAAGTGAGGTTTATAAATTGAAGTAACCCGTCATGCAGAGCGCAGCGAAGCATCTCGCGTGCCGCCACCAATTCAATCGTTGCCATTGCCTTGAGTACGCGAGATGCTTCGCTACGCTCTGCATGACGTGCCAATAAATTCTATGAAACGCCCCCTCGCCCTCCTCCTCCTCGCTTCCCTCACCGCCCACGCCCAGGCCCCCAAATGGCCGGCCATCACCCAGCAAACCAAGCCTTGGACGCGCTGGTGGTGGGAAGGCAGCGCCGTGAATAAAGCCGACCTCACCACCGTGCTCACCGAGTATCAGAAAGCCAACCTCGGCGGGCTGGAAATCACCACGATTTATGGGGTGAAGGGCGCGGAAAGCCAGTTTATCGACTTCCTCTCGCCGAAGTGGATGGACATGCTCTCGCATACCCTCACGGAGGCCGGGCGGCTGGGGCTGGGCATTGATATGGCGCAGGCCTCGGGCTGGCCCTTTGGTGGGCCGTGGGTGGCCCCAGTGGATGCCTCGAAGTACGTAACCTACAAAACCTACGAGGTGAAAGGAGGCGCGAGTTTGAATGAGCCGGTGACCTTTATGCAGAAGCCCATTGCCACGGCCATCGGCCACAAGGTCGATATCAAGCAATTGACCGACCCGGTGGCCAAAAACAAGAATATGCAAACCCTGGCCCTAGAGCAGGTGCGCTTCGAGAAGCCGCTGCCGCTGCAGGCGCTGATGGCTTATTCGGACAAGGGCGAAACGCTGGATTTGACGAGCAAAGTAGGCCCTGATGGCAAGCTAAGCTGGACAGCACCGGCTGGCTCAGCCTGGACGCTATATGCGCTGTTTCAGGGCGGGCACGGCAAGCAGGTGGAGCGCGCCGGCCCCGGCGGTGAGGGCGACGTGATTGACCACTTCTCTAAGACGGCCACCGACCATTACTTGGCGTATTTCGACAAGGCTTTCGCGGGCCACAACGTGAAGCCGATTCGGGCGTTTTTCAACGACTCCTACGAGGTGGACGATGCGCAGGGCGAGGCCAACTGGACACCTCAAATGTTTGCCGAATTCCAGAAACGGCGCGGCTATGATTTGCGCCAGCATTTGCCGGCGCTGTTCAACAAGGCCAGCGAGGATGAAAACCAGCGCGTGCTCACTGATTACCGCCAGACGATTTCTGAGCTGCTGCTCGAAAACTACACCCAAACCTGGGGCACCTGGGCCAAAACCCACGACGCGCTGATTCGCAACCAGGCCCACGGCTCGCCAGCCAACATCCTGGATTTGTACGCCGCTACCGACATTCCCGAGACGGAGGGCGAGGACCTGACGCGCATCAAATTCGCGTCGTCGGCCGCGCACGTCACGGGCAAGCCGCTGACCTCGGCCGAAACGGCGACCTGGGAGAATGACCATTTCCTGAGCAAGCTGAGCGACGTAAAAAAGGCCATCGACCGGATGCTGCTGGGCGGGGTAAATCACGTTTTCTACCACGGCACGGCCTATTCGCCTCCCTCGGCTAAGTGGCCCGGCTGGCTGTTCTACGCGGCGGTGGAGTTTAATCCGCAGAACCCATTCTGGACGGATTTCGGTAAGCTGAACCTGTACACGGCCCGCGCCCAGTCGTTCCTACAAGCCGGCCAGCCCAGCAACGACGTGCTACTCTACCTGCCCATTTCGGATGCCTATACCCGGCCCGGCAAGGTGCTGCTCCAGCATTTCGACGGCATTGAGCACGGCTTTAAAGGGCTGCCCATTGAAGCCACCAGCGAGCTGCTGCTGAGCAAGGGTTACGGCTACGATTTCATCTCCGACAAGCAGGTGCAAGCCGTAAAAAACACCGGCAACACCCTCACCACCAGCGGCAGTGCGGTTTACCAAACCCTGCTCGTGCCCGATGCCCATCTCATGCCGCTGCCCACGCTGGAAAGCCTGCTGAAGCTGGCCCAGAATGGCGCTACCATCCTGCTGCAAAACCAGTTGCCCGCCGACGTGCCCGGCCTTGGCAACCTCGAAAACCGCCGCAGCAACTTCAAGAAACTGCTGGCCCAGCTCAAGTTCAAGGCCACGGCCCAGGCCGGCGTACAGCAGGCAAGCCTCGGCAAAGGCCGCGTGCTGCTGGGCAATGACGTGCCGCAGCTCCTGGCGCAAGCCAGCGTGCGCCGCGAAACGCTGGCCGACCAGGGCCTGCAATTCCTGCGCCGTAGCCACGCTCAGGGCCATTACTACTTCCTGGCCAACTGGGCCGAAAAGCCCTTCGCCGGCTGGATAACCCTGCAAACGCCCGCCAAAGCCGCTGCCCTCTATAACCCCATGACCGAGCAAACGGGCATGGCCAGAATCCGCGCCACGGCCAACGGGCTGCCCGAAATCTACGTGCAGCTCAACCCCGGCGAAACCTGCATCCTCGACACCAACGAAGGCGCGCTCACTGGTCCGGCCTACCCCTACCTCACCGTAGCCGCCGCGCCCCAGCCCCTCACCGGCCCTTGGGACCTGAATTTCACCTCGGGCGGCCCGGAACTGCCCGCCAAGCTTCAGACCAAAGAGCTGACGTCCTGGACCACGCTGGCCGGCGACGCGGGCCGCAAGTTCTCGGGCACCGCCACCTACAGCACCACCTTCGCCCTGCCCCAAGGCCCCGGCGACGGCTTCCTGCTTGACCTCGGCCGGGTGGCCCAGAGCGCCCGCGTGCAGGTGAACGGCCAGCCCGCTACCACGCTCCTCGGCCCGGTGTATCAGGTTTTCGTGCCCAAAGCCCAGCTCAAAGCCAGCAATACCCTCACCGTGACTGTGAGCAACCTGATGGCCAACCGCATCATCGACATGGACCGCAACCACGTCGACTGGAAGATTTTCTACAACACCAACATGCCCGCCAAGCTCAAGGAAAACCGGGGCGACGACGGCCTTTTCACCACCTCCAACTGGTCGCCGCTGGATTCCGGTTTGCTCGGGCCCGTCACCCTCACGCCAGCCACCACGGGCGCGCCCGCTCAATAGATTTTAACTATGGAAGAAGTAGCTTTCACGATGCAGCTGCGGCCCGGCGTGGCCGCCGAATACCAGCGCCGCCACGACGAAATCTGGCCCGAGCTTTCGGCCCTGCTGCGCGAGGCCGGCATCCGGGATTATTCGATTTACCTTGATGCCGCCAGCGGCCGGCTGTTTGCGGTGCAAAAGCGCCTGCCAGGCCACACCACTGCTGATTTGCCGGCCACCGAAATCATGCAGCGCTGGTGGGCCTACATGGGCGATTTGATGGAAACTAACCCGGATAACTCGCCCGTAGTGCAGCAGCTAACGCGGGTCTTCTATATGGAATAACGCGCCTTTTTTCACGCCAATACAGGAGGGTGCGGGAAGGTTAGTGATGACTCAATCTCCAGATTTGTAGAGTGAGTGTAAACAACCTGACTGGCCCGTAGCCCGCCGGAGAAACGATGGGTGGGAGTCCTCTTTCCTCCACCAGCCGCTACGGGTCACGTCAGTGTTGTGGTGCCACTTTGCAAGCATTATCGGCCCGGTTTAATAACTGTCGGCGGCCATACAAAAACGTGAACATCATCGACGACGATAAGGCAGTTATAGACGCACAAAACAGCCTGAATATCAAATTTTAATTTTTAATGGACCCCAACGTTGAAGAGGCGGCTTCCTGTGGAGGCCGCTTCTTTTTTGTAGCTTATTGAATGGGCACCCACTGATTCGTTACTTCAAACACTTATTCCCAATCCGATGCTGACGAAGAGAGAACTAAATCTGGTTGGCCTCACGGCCCTGCTCATGTGCATTCCAATGGCCATCGTGGCCAGTCAAAACCGCCTGCCCGGCCCGCTGCCATCGTCGGTATTTGAGTGGAACGACTACAAAGCCGTGCCCACTAAAGTGGGCGAGCGGCGGCCGTTTTTCGACTCTCCCACCGAAACGCTCGATAACCTGGAAGTGCACGCCACCACCCTCAACCCCGGCGAATACGCCCACCCCGCCCACCAGCACCCCGACGAGGAGCTGATGATAGTGCGCGAAGGAACGGTGGAAGCCCTGGTGAACGGTGAACTGAAGCGCGTCGGCCCCGGCTCACTCATTTTCCAGGCCCCCAATAAGATGCACAGCATCAAAAACGTGGGCACCACCCGCGCCACCTACCATGTACTACGCTGGCGCACGTCCAAAACCGGCCCGGCCGCAGTCAGCAAGCCGTAATTAGAACAGTCAGGCTACTTGCTCGGGCCCACACTCTTCTTCGCAAAATCAGCCGCCGCGTCATTGAGTTGCTTTGGTGTCGGGGTTTGGCGGCCTTCGTCAATCAGCACGCGGTAGCGGAACGTCACAGATTCACCCTTTTTCAGCTGTAGGTTTTTGGCCGATTTTCCGTTGGTGAAAATATTTTCGCCCAACGGGTTGGCAGCGAATAACCCATAGCCACGGGCGTGCCAGAAGGTGGGATAATTGGGGTTTTTCGGGTGGTCGATGATGGTGATGCTGACGGAGTCGGCGTCCATTTTGCCGTAGGCTTTGCACCACACGCCGCGGGTACTCCAGGCATCGTTGCCGCGCTTGCCGGCGCTGGTGAGGTAGGTACCGTTGGCAACGTGGTCGGTGCCGGCTTTCACCACCGTCACAATGCCTTTGCTGTCGGTGAATTTCTGGTCCTGGTCGGCGGGGATTTGCAGTTCATGGGCCAGGCGCAGGCCCAGCAGGCCGTCTTTGGCGTCGGTGAAGGTCACTTCCCGCGCCGCCGTGAGCGTGGTAACGCGGTCGATGATGCGCGCCCGGGCGGTGCCGCTGAACTCGAAGCGCGTGGTTTCTTCCAGCAGCACTTCGTTTTGCTGGTTGGTCCAGTTGGCGTGGTAGGCCAGCACGCCGGTGGAGCCGCTACTGATGGTGAGAATCTTATCGGTTTTTATCCAGCCATACGCGGCTTTTTTCTCCTTCGGAATGGCGTAGGAGTTATTCCAGAAATCCAGTCCGTTCACGTTCTCGAAGTTGAACCACAGGCCGATGTGGTGCGGGTGGTCGGTGGGGTCGCCGGGCTGCGGGTTCAGCGGGAAGCCGCGCGTGACCACGGTGCCATTGGCGGCGCGCAATGGGTAAAGCACGGGCTTTTCCAGCGAGTCAGGGTACAGAAAGCTGGTGAATAACTCCTTGCCCACAAACACGTCAACCTTCCGGGCTTTGGCATCTTTGGTCACGCGCACCGGCTCGGCCTTCTGGGCCTGCGCATCGGAAAATCCAGCCAGCGCAAGCAGCAGCACGCCGCCGGGGAGAGCAAATTTCATCATCGGGTGGGGCTGAAACAGCATTAGTATTTGAACACTTTGCCGCCTACCATCACCTCCTGCGTCTTCTCGTCGAAGGTGGCTTTCATGCCCGAATGCACGGCGGCGTTGGTCATGATAGTAGCGATGGAATGGCTGTAGCCGGCCTCTACGGGGGCGTGCGGCTGCTGGCGGCTGCGCACGCACTCCATCCAGTTGCGCACGTGGTTCGAGGTCAGCTTGTCGCCGCCGGTGTTGGCCGAGGCAATGACCGGCTCGACGGCCGACAAACTCGACTCGGGCAGCAAAAATGGCTGCATATGCATATCGGCGGCGAATTTCTGGGTGAGGCCGCCGCGCGGCGATACGGTGTTGGTGTTCAAATTCAGCTCGCCGCCGTTGGAATAATAGATTTCGGACGGGTGCTCGTCGCCGTTATCCATCCGCGAGCCGAAGGTGACCTGGAAGCCGTTGCTGGGGTCGTTTTGGGGGCCATAGTCGAACACGGCCGTGAGGGTGTCCCAGTTCTTGCGTCCGTCTTTCCACATATAAATGCCGCCGTTGGCCACCACGCTGCGCGGGTGTTGCAGGCCCGTAAACCAGTGCACGGTATCAATCTGGTGGCTCATCCATTGGCCCGGAAGGCCCGACGAATACGGCCAGAACAGACGGTATTCCAGGTATTTGCGGGCATCAAACGCCTCGAAGGGCCGGTTCATGATGAAGCGTTTCCAATCCGTATCGGCCTCTTTCAATTGCGGCACCAAGTCCGGGCGGCGCCAGCGGCCGGGCTGGTTCACATTCCAGGTCAGCTCCACCATTTTGATGTCGCCGAATTTGCCTGATTTGATGTAGGCATCGGCCGCATGGTAATTGGCCCCGCTGCGGCGCTGCGAGCCAATCTGCACAATCTGCTTCGAGGCCTTTATGGCTTTCAGCGTCGCCCGGTTGTCCTCCATTGTCTCGGCAAAGGGCTTTTCGCAGTACACGTCGCAGCCGGCCCGCACGGCCTCAATGGCGTGCAGCGCGTGCTGAAAATCGGCAGTGCTCACAAAAACCGCGTCCACAGCCTTCTTGTCGTACATCTCCTCGTTGTTGCGGTAGGCGGCCACGTCGTGCCCCAGCTTTTCCTTCCAGGTGGCCGCCCCCTCCTCCCGCCGCTTTTTCCAGATATCCGACACGCCCACCACATCGAAATTCAGCTCCTTGTAGTGGTTCAGGAAGCTGGGCAGGTGCGAGCTGCGGTGCCGGTCCGAGAAGCCGACCACGCCCACGCGCACCCGGTCGTTGGCCCCAATGATGCGCTTGTAACTGCTGGCCGACCACGCCATTGAGGGCGCGAGCAGCACGCCGGCGCTGGCCAGCGCCGTTTGCTTGAGGAACAATCGACGGGCATTGGGTTCTTCGTGCGACATGGGAATTCTGGTTGGAATAGAAAGGATTTACTTGAGCGTCTTGATTTTGATGCTGCGGAACGACACCCGGTTGCCGTGGTCCTGCAACAGAATGTGGCCCTGCGGCGCCATCCCGAAATTCGGCCACACGTTGTACTTGCTGATGGCCACCAGCGCCTCAAATTCCTTCGAGCCGCGCGTGTATTCCAGCACTTTGCTGCCGTTGAGGAAGTGCTCCACGCGGTTGTCGGGGTGCACCACCACGCGGCCCACGTTCCACTCGCCGATGGGATGCACGAATCGCGGGTTTTTATCGGCCCGAATCAGGTCGTAGAGCGAGGCCAGGGTGCGGTCGCCGTCGCGGCCCAGCTTGGCATCGGGGTGCAGGGCATCATCAAGTACCTGATATTCCAGGCCGATGGCCGAGCCCTCCGTTTTCTCGTCCAGCGTCACGAAGTATTTCACGCCGCTGTTGGCCCCCGGCGTCAGCTTGAACTCAAACGAAAGGTCAAAAGCCTTGAACTCCTCGTTGGTCACGATGTCGCCGCCATTGGCCGCCTCTTTGCCCTCGGAGGGCTGCACGGTCATGGTCCCATCCCCCACTTCCCAGCCCCTGGCCGGGAAAGCCGGGCCCTTGGCACTGCGCCAGCCGGCCGAGGTTTTGCCATCGAACAGCAAACGCCAGCCGTGCTGTTTCTCGTAGGCATTCAAGTAATTAGACACGAAATTCACCACGTAAACATCAGCCGGAAACGCGCTGGTTTTCAGGCCGGTAGTATTGATGCGGATATTTTTAAAGTAGACCTTTTTGCCGGCGTCTTCCGGCTTGGTGATGCCGTGCACCTGCAAGCCGATGAAGCCGCGCGGGTCCACGGGGTCCACCACGTAGGCCACGGGCAGGTTGTTCACCCAGGTCTTCATCTCGTTGCCCAGGCACTCCACTTTGATGTGGTTGTATTGCCCGATTTTGAACGCCGATTTGGCCTCCGGGTGCAGGTCGAGCGGGTACAGCCACTGCCGCCGCGCCTCGTCATAAATCCCACCCGACCAGCTCCGCTCCGAGGGGTCAATTTCGACCTGCCGGCCATACACTTTACCGGCGTGGCCTTCGGTGTCAAAATGGCTGCGCGTCTGAATGCCCGAGTTGCTCGTGGGACTGTCAATCATCACATCCAGTTCCAGCACAAAGTCGCCGTATTCCTTCTCCGTGACCAGAAACGTATTGCCCGAATTCAGCACCGTAGTGCCCACAATCGCACCGTTTTCCGCCTTGTAGTCGGCAGTGCCAGCTAGCCGTTTCCAGCCCGCCAGCGTCTTGCCATCGAATAGGTTTTGCCAGCTGTTGGGGGCTTGCGCCGAGGCCGGCCCGGCCAATAGCAACACCAGCGAAGCCATAGCGCCAGCGGTTATGGAGACGTTTTTTTTCAAGGAGCTATTTTTTGATGAGACGAAGGAATCAGCGTGTCAAATAGCAAATTTTCTGGCGAATCAAGCCATTAAATGCCAACTCAATACAGCACCACCACCAGGCTGCGCGCCCCATGTGCACCAATCACCAGAGACTGCTCAATGTCCGCCGTTTTGGACGGCCCGGCCACGAATTTGCCGTAGCCACCGGTGTTGGGCAGTTGCGCGTAGGCCTGGTGCATGGTGGCCACAATACGCCGGTGGTCGAGCACCAGCGCGAGGTGCTGGGTAATGGTAGGCAGCGCCCGGTTCATCATATTCGCCTCGGGCAGCCAGACCGCACCGTTCTCGGCCACGCCGATTTCGCCCTGCAACACGGTCAGGTCGATAGCCGCCAGAATGCCGGTTGGCGTCTGCGCATTTATGGGAACAGAAGCCGCAAACAAGGGCGAGGCCGTAGTGCGGGCCTCGGGAAAAAGCTGCTGAAGCGTGGACACGAGTTCGCCCAGCCCATTCATGCGCACCACCGTGCCGCCGATGCCGGCCAGCACCGCCGCAAACCGCTCGGCCGTTGCCTCGCCGCCAAAATCGGGCACGGTGGGCAGGGGCAATTCGGCGGGTTTGTTGGCCTTGGTGGCAGCTAAAATGCGGTCACGGGATGCGGTGCTCATGCGGGAATCTTAGGTTGCGCGGGTTGGGCGGCGGGTTGCGGCTGCTTGGCATACCACTCGCGGAAGCTTTGTTTGGGTGCTTCGGGCAGCTCGCGGGCCACGGCCCAGGCGTTCACGGAAGTAGCGTGGGTGAGGCCGTGCGGCAGCAGGCGCAGCGCCTTGCGAGCAAACTGCCCGCCGAGGCCATACACGCGGGTACTGGCCAGCACACGGCCCATGAATTTCATGCTCCACTTCTTTGAGGCCGGGATTTCATTGGCCTCGCCCAGCACCTGCCGCCACTTGTAGAGCTGGGTGTGAATGTCAATTTTCACCGGGCACACGTCGGTGCACGAGCCGCACAACGTGCTGGCAAACGGCAGCGAGGCGTGCTTCTTCATGTCGATGTTCGGCGACAGAATGGCCCCAATCGGGCCGGGCACGGTGAAATCGTAGCTGTGGCCGCCGCTGCGCCGGTACACCGGGCAGGTGTTCATGCAGGCCCCGCAGCGAATGCACTTGAGAGAAGCCCGAAAATCGGGCCGGCCCAGTTGCTGGGTGCGGCCATTGTCTACGATGACAATGTGCATCTCCTTGCCCGCCACCGGCTTGGTGAAGTGCGAGGTGTAAGTAGTGACCGGCTGGCCGGTAGCGCTCCGCGCCAGCAGCCGCGTGAACACGCCCAAATCGGTGAGGCGCGGAATAATCTTCTCAATGCCCATGCAGGCGATGTGCACCGCCGCCAGGTTCACGCCTAAATCGGCGTTGCCCTCATTGGTGCACACCACCACGCCGCCCGTTTCGGCTATCGCAAAATTGACGCCCGAAATGGCCACCTGCCCGGCGATGAACTTACCGCGCAAGTGCTGGCGGGCGGCTTCGGTGAGGCGCTGGGGGTCACTTTCGCCCTTCTCCGTACCCAGGTGCGTGTGGAAAGTCTCGCCCACATCCTCCTTTTTCAGGTGGATGGCGGGCAGCACAATGTGGCTCGGCGGCTCATCCCGAAACTGAATAATCCGCTCGCCCAAATCGGTATCCACCACCTCAATCCCGTGCTTAATCAAATACGGGTTCAGGTGGCATTCCTCGGTCAGCATCGACTTGCTCTTGACGATGCGCGTCGCGCCCTGCTTCTGAATAATATCTAGGATAATGGCGTTGTGCTCGGCTGCATCGGCGGCCCAGTGCACGTGCACGCCGTTGGCTTGGGCGGCAGCCTCGAACTCCTGCAAATACAGGTCGAGCCGGCTAAGAGTGTGGTCTTTGATGTCGGACGCTAGCTGACGCAACTCCTGAAATTCGGGGACGGCGTACACGGCGCGGTCACGCTTTTCGCGCACGAACCACAGGGTTTCGTCGTGCCAGGTGGTGCGGTCAGCATCCAGCAAAAACTTGTCGGCGCGGGTGGCGTGGTTCATGCGGTCAGTCCGTTAAGAATTTCGGCGGCGTGCATCACTTTGATGGGCAGCTGGGCACGGCGCACAATGCCTTCGAGGTGCATCAGGCACGACATATCGCTGCCGGTGAGCACCTCCGTGCCGTTCAATACGTGGTCGGCCACGCGGTCCTGGCCCATGCGGGCCGAGATGCCGGCTTCGCTCACGCAGAACGTGCCGCCGAAGCCGCAGCATTCGTCGTTGCGGTTGAGCTGGGTCAGCTCGATGCCATCGAGCGAGGCCATGAGGCGGCGCAGCTGGCCGTCGCGCACCGGCGTCATCTCCGATTCGTTGGCCTGGTGCAGGCCGCGCTGGCCGTGGCAGCTCAGGTGCAAGCCCACTTTGTGCGGAAATGCGCCCGGCAGGCTTTCCACCTTCAGCACCGTGCTGATGAAGTCAATCAAGTCATACGCCGCGCCGCGCACGTGCTGCACGTCGGCCGTTTGGTCCAGTTTATCAAAGTGCTTGCGAACGTGGTAGACGCAGCTGCCGGAGGGCGCTACCACGTAGTCGTAGTCGCTGAATGTCTCCACGAAATGCTTGTAGATGGGCAGGGCGTCATGCTCGCAGCCGCTATTGGCCAGGGGCTGACCGCAGCAGGTTTGCTGCGCCGGGAAGTGCGCCTGCACGCCCAGCTTCTCCAGCAGCTGAAGCGTCGCAATGCCCACCTGCGGGTAGAACTGGTCGATGTAGCACGGGATGAATAGGGCAACTTTCATTTCAGCACAGAGCGGTCTGGGACCGGTCCGACCGCTCTAGGCGGTCCGACCGGTTATCGTTGGTACTTCGTTCTCACGGCAACCGGTCCGACCGCCTAGTGTGGTCGGACCGGCAATTGCCTCGCTACTTGCCCACTGGCGCGGCATCGCCGCGCACTGCCGCCAGTGGCATATCATCCTCATCCGTAAACAGCGGTTGCGTCTTCTTCAGCGCCTCGCCCTGCTCCAAATGCACCAAGGCACCCAGTGCCGTGGCCTGCGGCACCTCCAGCGTGCGGATTTCCGCCTTCGGGAAGTTCCAGCTCAGCGTTTGCATGAAGAGCGGGTTGCGGGCAAAACCGCCGTCGACGAAGATGGTTTTTTCGCCTTGCCACACGAGGTGAATTGACTCCAAAAGGATGTTAATCAGCCCGTGCATGAGGTGCTGATAGGCATCCGAAGCGGTACGGAAGCCGCTCAAGTCCCACTCCTCGGCCGGCTGGTCGGGGAAGGGGCCGGTGCCGGCCATGCATGCTGGGCGGAAGCCGGCGGAGGCTTCATCATACGGCCGGGCCAGCACAATGGAGCGGTAAAAATCGGGCTTGACGTGGAAGTGCGCAGCGATGCGCTCAACCTGAAAATCGTGCTCGCGGCCCAGGAATACACGGGCGGCGCGAGTGGCTTCACCCCGGGGCGTCATGAAGCTGAGGCAGTCGCGGCGCAGCAGTTCGGGGGTAAGTGAATTGCTGTTGAACGGGTTGATGGTGACCGACCACGTGCCCGTAGACACCAACACGAACGGCTCATCATTCTCCGCCAGGTAAGGCATAACGGCCGATGTGCTGTCGTGCAGACCCACGCCCACGAGGATGCCATCAACCACGGAGGCGATAGAATCGCGAGTAAGAGGCGCGAGCTTCTCGTCGATGCCCTCGCGGCGCACCCATTCGTGGTAGTCGTTGCGCTTGTAGTCCCACAGCGCCGTGTGGCAGCCGATGGAAGTGAAGTCGCTGAATTTCTCGCCCGAAATCAGGTAGGAGAGGTAATTCGGCAAGTGCAGCGAGGTGTGAATCTGCGCGTATTTCTCCGGCTTGGCGTATTTCAGCCAGTAGAGCTGCAGGCCCGAATTCAGCAGGCCCAAACGCGGCGAGCAGGTATCGGCCGCGAACTCCTCCGGCGACTGATTCAACGAGGCGTAGAACTGCGCTTCAATCTCGGCCGGCATCGGCTTGAGGTAATTGTAGAGCGGCAGCATGGGCTGGCCATCGGCCCCGAGGTGCACCCAGCTCGCGCCGTAGGCCGTGAAATTCACGCCCTTCACGGTGTAGTGTGGGTGGTGGCGGAGCTGGTTCCAGTGCGACTGCACCCATTCGGTGAGGCGCGGCAGGTGGTCGCAGGGGAAGCCGTCATCATCGAGCACGTCGGTGCAGATGTGCAGCTCCTCGTCAATAATCTGCTGGTTCTCATCGAAAAGAATCAGCTTTTTATTGGTCTTGCCAATGTCGAAAACGGCGTAGACTGACTTTTTCATTGTCGTGCTCATAGCCCGGTGGATACGCTGTGCTTGCCGCGCTGCTGGATGAGTTTCTCGCGCACTCCCTCAGCACGGAAGGCCGCGAGGGGATTCAGCGCGCCGCCGCTGCGCAGGTAGGCTTCCGATACCAGCGGGCGCACGTCGGTGAGGAAGGCGTCGCGCAGGATTTCCTCGGCGCGCACCACGTCGTTGGCATCCTGGGCTTCGGCGAGGGCTTCGCGGTCTACTAAAAGGGCTTTGGCGTAGGCGGATAGGATGTTTTCGACGGATTGCAGGAGGTCTTCCAGCGGGTCTTTCACGTTGTGGCTGGCGTCAATCATGTAGGCCACGGCCTCGGCGGGCACCGATTTATCGAGGGCGGCATCCACCAGCTCGTTGAAAATCAGGAACAGTTGGAACGGCTTGATGCTGCCGGTGGTCAGGTCGTCGTCGCCGTACATTGAGCCGTTGAAGTGGAAGCCGCCGAGGCGGCCAAACTGCCGCAGACGGCCCACAATCTGCTCGATGTTGGTGTTGGGCAGGTGGTGGCCGAGGTCAACCAAAACCTGCGCCTGCTGGCCCAGCGCCTGGCATAGCGCCAGCGAGGTGCCCCAGTCGGGAATCACCATCGAGTAGAAGTTGGGCTCGTAGGGCTTGTACTCCACCAGCATGGTCCAGTCGGAAGGCATGGCTTCGTAGATGGAAGCCAGAGACTCCTGGGTGCGCGAGAAAGCACGGCGCAAGTGCGACTGGCCGGGGAAATTTGAGCCATCAGCCAGCCACACGGTCAGCGTTTTGGCGTCGAGTTGGCGGCCGTAGCGCACGCAGTCAATGTTGTGCTGAATGGCCTGTTCGCGCACCGCTTTATCGGTGTGGCTAAGCGAGCCGAACTTGTAGGAATGAGGCTGGTCTTTCTGGTCCTGAAACGTATTGGAGTTCACCGAATCAATCACCAGGCCCTTCTCCTTCAGCAGCTGCTGGAGGCCGGGAATGTCCTGCGGAATATCCCAGGGAATGTGCAGCGAGATGGAGTTCGACGAGCGGTTGAGGGCTTGCAGAATGCCCACGTCGCCGATTTTATCTTCCAGCGTGGCAGGTTCGCCGCCGGCCGCGAAACGGCCGAAACGGGTGCCGCCCGTGCCCAGCGCCCAGCTCGGGATGGCGACCTGGAAATCAATCAGCTTTTGCACCACGGCGGCCACATCGGCGTGGCGCAGGCGCGGCGATTCGGCCGTGTACTGGAACTGGGTTTGGTGCTCGGCCAGCAGCGGCTGGTTGAGTTCGGCGAGGCGTTGGTCGGAGAACATAGTTGGCGAGAGAATAATGTCCGGTGTTGGTTGGGTAGAACAAATTACCCGTTTCCATTGGCCGGAACTGTTCTGGGCTCTCCTGTTTGCGGGCGGAAAGTTTTATCGACGCCCACGGGGAACCTCACCCCCGCAGAGGGGTGTAGCGTGGACTCTGCGAGTCCTCGCATGAGCGGGGTTGCGCGAACGGGTGCGAATGGAACGTACCATGCGCGGACTCGCAGAGTCCACGCTACAGCGACCCGCGCCGAATCGTGTAAAACGGGTTTTTCACTTTCACGCGCTGCTTTTCCAGCAGCAGGGTGGCGGCCGTGCGGCCCATCGCCTCGAAGTCGGTGGTAATCACTGTCATGTTCAGCAGCTCTTTCAGTGGCGTTTCGTTGAAGGAGATGATACCTACTTCGCGACCCAGCAGGTAGCTGGTCTGGCGGATTTTCTTCACCAACTCCACCAGGTCGGTTTCGCGGATTACCACGTAGGCGGTGCCGGCCTGCACCACTTCGTTCATGGCGTTTTCCACCACCGAAAACTCCTTGTTGCGCATCAGGCAGAAAGAGCGGAAACCCCAAGGCAATTCCTCGGGATGGTTGGCATCAGAAGGCAGCACGAGGACCAGGCGGGAGTATTTTTCCAGCAGGTCTTCAGCTTTTTCGAGGGCGGTGAAAATGTCCTTGTCGAAGTCCTGGAACACGCGCAGGCAGTCGTGCGTCAGCTCGGGAATGTCCTTATCGAGCAGCACCAATTCCTGGCTGGGAATGGTGTTGAGAATGGCCCGCGAAATGGCTTTGTCGGTATCCAGCGTGAAGTGCGGCATCACTACGTAGTAGTTGTATTTGCCGAGATTCTTCTCGATGATTTCCTGGAAAAGATTCACGTTGTAGTGGTGAATCTGGAGGTCGACGGTGGCGCGGTCGCCGAGGGTTTCGAGGAAAGCGTAGTAGATAATTTTCTTGTAGGAGCTCAGCTTGTTGAACACCAGCAGGATTTTCAGCTTCGAGTTATCGCTGGTTTCCACGTAGTAGCCCTTGCCCTGCACCGAGGTGATGAAGCCGCGCTCGCGCAGCTCGCGGTAGGCTTTTTCTACCGTGTCGCGCGCCAGGTAGTGCTCCACGCTCAGCTCGCTGATGCTGGGCAGGTGGTCGCCGTTTTTCAGCACGCCACGCTCAATATCCATGATGACCGACTGCACAATCTGCTTGTACTTCGGCGTTTTATCGAGGGGCTTTAGTTGGAGTTGATACATCCCGGGTGGTGGGCAAGTCAGGTGAATTTCGGCCGCGCTACTACGGATAAACCCGTTTGGCAGCGGCAGAATTCAGCGAGGTGGTATAAGGAGAGAAAAAGGCAGTATTCAGAGGCTGTACCCCAAATGTAGCCTTTTCGGCAATGCCAGCCGCACGCGCGCTAGCCAATACTATCGCAGCAAAAAACCTGGCGCCCCAATTCTAAAATCGGGACGCCAGGTTATCAGGCTTAACGCTGCAACAGGCTAACGCACGAAGGCCATGGCCACGCCGCCATCCACGTTCAGCACGTTGCCGGTGGATTTGCTCAGCGAGCCATCCACGAACACGCGCACGGCCTTGGCGATGTCTTCCGAAAGCAGCTCCTCGCCCAGCAGCGTGCGCTTGGCGTAGTGCTGGGGCAGCTCTTCGACCGTGATGCCGTAGGCCTTGGCCCGGCCGGCGGCCCAGTCGCCTTCCCAGATTTTCGAGCCGCGCAGCACGGCGTCGGGGTTCACGGTGTTGACGCGGATTTTATCCGCGCCCAACTCAGCGGCCAGCAGGCGGCTCATGTGCAGCTGGGCGGCTTTGGCCGTGCCGTAGGCCACGTTATTCGGCCCGGCCACGAGGCCATTTTTGCTGGCAATGTTCACGATATCCCCACCCAACGCCTGCTGGCGCATGATGGTGACGGCGGCCTGGCTCACCAGGAACTGGCCTTTCACGAGCACGTCGTTCAGGATATCCCAGTCGGCCTGGGTGGTGTCGGCCAGCGGCTTGGAAATCGACAGGCCGGCGCAGTTTACGATGATGTCGACGCCGCCGAACTGTAGCACGCCGGCTTTCAATGACTCGGCAATGCTCTCGGCGCTGGTTACTTCGATGGGGGCGGTGATGGTGCTGTCCTTGCCGAATTGCTTGCGCAGGTCGGCTTGGGTTTCTTCGAGGCGGTCGCGGTCGACGGCCACCACGCAGGCACCGAATTTCAGCAGTTCCTCGCAGATGGCTTTGCCGATGCCGCCGGTACCGCCCGTCACGTAGGCCACCTTGCCCGAGAGGGCTTTGGGCGGGGCCATGCGCTGGAGCTTGGCTTCTTCCAGCAACCAGTATTCAATGTTGAAGGCTTCCTGCTCGGGCAGGCCCTGGTAGGTGCTCACGGCTTCGGCCCCGCGCATCACGTTGATGGCATTGGTGTAGAACTCGGCGGCCACGCGGGCGGTCTGCTTGTCTTTCGAGAAGGAGAACAAGCCCACGCCGGGCCACAGGATGATGACCGGGTTGGCGTCGCGGATGGCGGGCGAATTGGCGTGCTTGCTGCGCTCGTAGTAAGCCGCGTAGTCCTTGCGGTAGGCTTCAAACTGGGCTTCCAGATAGGTTTTCACGCTGGCGGCGTCGCCCTGCATCACGTCGGCATCGAGGACGAGCGGACGGATTTTGGTGCGCAGGAAGTGGTCGGGGCAGCTGGTGCCTTTGGCGGCGAGGCGCGCGAGGTCGTGCGAGTTCACGAATTCGAGCACACGGGCGTCGTCGGTGTAGTGGCCCAGCATGCGGCGCTGGCTGCTGGCGAGGCCACGCAGCACGGGCATCACGGCGGCGGCGGCGTTGCGGCGCTGGGTAGCATCGAGGGTTTGCTCGCGCTTCACCCCACCGAAAACGGGGGCTTTCTTGCCGTAGTTGGCTTCGAGGTAAGTTGCGGCTTGCTCAATAACTTCGAGCGTGTTCAGGTACGACTCATACGAAGTGTCGCCCCAGGTAAACAGGCCGTGGCCGCCGAGGATGACGCCGCGCAGACCGGGGTTGTCGGCCACGATTTTCTCGAGCTGCAAACCGAGATCGAAGCCCGGTTTCTGCCAGGGCAGCCAGCCCATGGTGTCGCCCCAGATGTCGTGCATGATTTGCTCGCCGTCCTTGCTGGCCGCGATGGCAATCAGGGCGTCGGGGTGCAGGTGGTCGATGTGCTTGAAGGGCAGCAGGCCGTGCAGCGGGGTGTCGATGCTGGGCGTGGCGCACTTGGGGTCGAAGAGGCAGTACTCGAACAGGCCCACCATCTCGTCTTCGAACTCCAGGCCCCGGTAGCGGCCTTTGAGTTGGTGCAATTTCTCAACGTACAGGTTGGCGCAGCCGGCTTTGGTGAGCGTGCCGATGTCGCCGCCCGAGCCTTTCACCCACATTACTTCGGCGGCTTCGCCGGTGACGGGATTGGTTTCCTGGATTTTGCAGCTGGTGTTGCCGCCGGCGTAGTTGGTCAGGCGCAAATCCGCGCCGAGCAGGTTGGAGCGGTAGAGGAAAAGGGCTACTTCGTCGCCCGCCAGCTCGGCGGCTTTGGCTTCGTCCCAGAGGTAGCTGACGTGCTGGAAAGTGAGGGTTTTTTCCATGAGATAAGGTGCAGATGCGTTAACCAGAATTCGAAATAGGTTTGCGATGGTACAAAGGTGCCGGGAGGGCTAACGGCCAACATCCTGCACTCTCCTGCTTGGAGGTAAAAAAATTATTACCCGCCCGGCCCGGCTCCGAAAGGCGCGAAATCCGGCGTTATTTCGCGTTCAGGAGAGCACAGGAGGGTTTGTCCTCACTTACCCGGCAGCTTTGCCTAATACCTTACCATACCGAACGTAGCAATGGCTGTTATCTGGGGAGTTATCCTTCACGCGCTGGGCGGCTTTGCCTCCGGCAGTTTTTACCTGCCTTATAAGAAGGTGAACGGCTGGGCCTGGGAAAGCTATTGGCTGGTGGGCGGCATTGTGTCGTGGCTGGTAGCGCCGTGGGTGCTGGGCTACCTTACGGTGCCGCATTTGTTCGACGTGCTGCACCAGGCCGACAACTCCACCATTGCGTGGGCGTATTTCTGGGGCATTTTGTGGGGCACGGGCGGGCTCACGTTCGGGCTGGCCATGCGGTACCTGGGCCTGAGCCTGGGCATGGCCGTCACGCTGGGGCTGTGCGCGGTGTTTGGCACGCTGGTTCCTCCCATTTATGAGGGCAAGATGGGCGCGCTGCTGGCTACGGACTCAGGCCGGTACATCATCCTAGGGCTGGGCGTGTGCGTGCTGGGTATTCTGATTTGCGGCCGGGCGGGCCTGCTGAAAGAAAAGACCCTGACCCAGGAGCAGAAGCAGGAATCCATTGCTGAATTCGACCTAAAAAAGGGCCTGATGGTGGCCGTGTTCTCGGGCATCATGAGCGCCTGCTTTTCGTTCGGGCTCACGGCCGGGCAGCCCATTGCCGAACTGGCCGCTAAAAACGGCACCAACCCGCTGTTTGTGAATAACGCCATTCTGGTCATCATTCTGGCCGGCGGTCTCACCACCAACGCCATCTGGTGCCTCTACCTCAACGTCAAAAACAAGACCTATACTGACTACCTAAACCCCTCCTACCCGGCCCTGCGCAATATCATTTTCTGCGCGCTGGCGGGCACTACCTGGTATTTCCAGTTCTTTTTCTACGGCATGGGCGACAGCCAGATGGGGGCCTACCGCTTCTCGGGCTGGACGCTGCACATGGCCTTTATCATCGCCTTCAGCAGCATGTGGGGCCTCGTATTGCACGAGTGGCGCGGGGCCAACCGTAGCACCATGCGAACAGTGACGCTGGGCATTATTGCCGTGGTGCTGTCTACGGTGGTGGTGGGCTACGGCAATTATCTGGGCTCGCCCGAGCATAAGGCACCGGTAGAGGACACGGCCGCCATCAGCGCCAACGAATAGCCGCCATTTCAATGCTTGCCCTCAATAGCCCGGGCCTTATCGAATAGATGGGGGCCGGGCTTTTTTTATTCATCCTTATGAATCACCGCCTTGCTGTTTTTTTGCTGGCTACCGGCCTGCTGGGTGCCCGCCAAGTGGCCCCGCCAACCATTGCCCCGCAGGCGCAGCCCGAACGGTTGGGACGGGGGCTAGTGGCGGTGGCGCGCCCTGATGGCAAGGTACTGGTGAGCTGGCGGTTGCTGGTGAGTGATGCGCCCGGCGTGGGCTTTGATGTGTACCGGCAAACCGGCGCAACGGCAGTCAAGTTGAACAAGCAGCCGCTCACAGCCGGCACCAACTGGCTGGATGAAACCGCTAAAAAGGGCCAGGCAACTACGTACTCAGTACGAGTTGCTGGCGGCGCTACCAAACAAGTCGCGGGAGCCGCCAATGCTCCTGCTGATGCCTCAGCCACCGCCAAAACGTGGGCCGACGGCTACCTGCGCCTGCCGCTGCAGCCGCCGCCGGGCGGCACGGTGAGCAGCGGGGCCGAAACCAGCCCGTACACCTATACTGCTAATGACGCCAGCGCCGCCGACCTCGACGGCGACGGCCAGTACGAAATCGTGCTGAAATGGGAGCCTACCAACGCCCGCGACAACGGCTCCAGTGGCCTCACCGGCCCGGTTATTCTCGATGCGTACCAGCTGGATGGCACCCGCCTGTGGCGCATCAACCTGGGTCGGAATATCCGCGCCGGGGCGCACTACACGCAGTTTATGGCCTATGATTTGGACGGCGACGGCCGGGCCGAAATCGCCTGCAAAACCGCCGACGGCACCGTGGACGGCGCGGGCAAAATCGTCGGAGATGACAAGAAGGACTACCGCTCCCTCACCGTGCCCACCGACGGCGTAAGCGTGCCCACGGCCCGCGACGCCCGGTACGGCCGCATCCTGGCCGGGCCGGAGTATTTCACGGTGTTCGATGGGCGAACCGGCGCGGCGCTGGCCTCCACACCCTACCTGCCGGCGCGGGGCGAGCTGGGCGGCTGGGGTGGCATCGGGGGCAATGGCGGCAACGACCAGTACGGCAACCGCGTCGACCGTTTCCTGGCCGCCGTGGCCTACCTCGACGGCCAGCACCCCAGCGTAGTGATGTGCCGCGGCTACTACGGCCGCACCGTATTGGCCGCCTGGGACTGGCGCGGCAGCAAGCTCACCTCGCGCTGGGTATTCGACTCGAAAGACGGCCAGAACCCGTTCTCCGGCATGGGCAACCACGGCCTGAGCGTGAACGATGTGGACGGCGACGGCAAAGATGAAATCGTGTACGGCTCGATGGTGGTGGACGACAACGGCACGGGCCTGTTCAGCACCGGCCTGCGCCACGGCGATGCCCTGCACGTCTCCGACTTCGACCCCAGCCTGCCCGGCCTCGAAGCCTGGGGCGTGCACGAAAACGAGGAGAAGGTACCCGGCCACGAAAACGGCCCCGGCGCGGCTCTCTACGCCGCCGGCACCGGCCAAATCCTGTTCTCGAAACTGCCCGGCGAGGACGTGGGCCGGGGCATGGCCGCCGATATCGACCCGCGCTACCCCGGCGCGGAAATGTGGGTGAGCAACCCCGAGCTGGGCCTACTCAGCTGCAAAGGCGAACGAATCGGCCCTTCGCCGCGCTCCGTAAATTTCGGTCTGTGGTGGGATGGCGACCTGCTGCGCGAGCTGCTGAACGACACCCGCGTGGAAAAATGGGACTACCAAGCCGGCCAACTCACCAAGCTACTCGAAGGCAAGGATTTCAACGCTGCCTCTTGCAACGGCACCAAAGCCACGCCCTGCCTCAGCGCCGACCTGCTGGGCGACTGGCGCGAAGAGGTGGTGTGGCGCACCGCTGACAATTCGGCTCTGCTCATTTTCAGCACCTCGATTCCCACCCAGCACCGCCTCGTCACGCTGATGCAGGACCGCGCCTACCGCCTCGGCGTGGCCCGCGAAAACGTGGGCTACAACCAGCCCCCACACCCCGGCTTTTTTCTGGGCGAGGGGATGAAATAGGCCGGACGCCGACGGCAGGCCATACCTGAGGGGATAGGAATAGCTGGACGCCGGCGGCGGATGCTACTCAGGAGGGTAAGTGAGGCCGAACGCGCGCGGCGGGTGCTTTTAAGGCCGTTAAGTGGCATCCGCCACGCGCGCCGGATGTCACTTAGCATCTGCGGCGGCTCCCCGCAGTGCAGGTAGGTGCAGGATACCGCCGCCCGCATTCCGTCCAACATTTGGCTATCGAATACCGTGCTGCCTCTCCTCCCCCAAACCCACCCGTGAAAAAGCCCCTGCTCCCCCGGCATCTGCTGGCCGCTGCCGCCCTGCTGTTGCTGATTTGCGCCTTCGGCAAGCCCACTGCGCCGCCCACGCTCTACCTAATCGGCGACTCCACGGTGAACAACCCGAACCCGCCTCAGGCGGGCTGGGGTAACGTCATCGCCGCCTACTTCGACACCACCCGAATCAAGGTGCGCAACAACGCCAAGGCCGGCCGCAGCACCCGCACCTTCATCACCGAAGGCCGCTGGAAAACCACCATTGACGCCATCAAGCCCGGCGACTTTCTGCTGATGCAGTTCGGCCACAACGAGGGCAGCCCGCCCGATACCACCAAGGCCGGCCGGCGCGGCGTACTGCGCGGCACCGGCGAGGAAACCAAGAGTCTCGTGTGGCCCGACGGCCACCCCGAAACCGTGAACACCTACGGCTGGTACCTGCGCAAATTCATCCGCGAGGCCCGGGCCAAAGGGGCCACGCCGGTGGTCTGCTCCATGATTCCGCGCAACGAGTGGAAGGATGGCAAGGTCATTCGGGCCAGCAACGACTTCGGCAAGTGGGCCCAGGAAGTGGCGCAGCAGGAAGGCATCGCCTTCATCAATCTGAACGAAATCACCGCCCTGAAATACGACCAACTGGGCCCGGTGGAAGTGAAGAAGTTCTTCCCCGGCGACCACACCCACACCAACGAAGCCGGCGCAATTATCAACGCCGAATCGGTGGTCGACGGCATCAAAGTCAACAAGAAACTGGCGCTACGCAAGTACCTGAAGAAGTAAGCGGTTTATGAAATCCCCCAAACCCAACCTACCTCTCCGCGCCAGCTTGGGCTACGGCCTGCTGCTGGTAGCCCTGCTGCTGGCCAGCTTTACCCATCCGCTGGCCAAGCGCAAACCTACCCTCTACCTCATCGGCGACTCCACCGTGAAAAACGGCAAGGGCAAAGGCGACGGCGGCCTCTGGGGCTGGGGCAACTACCTGCCCGCGCACTTCGACACCATCCGCATCCGCATCGAGAACGATGCGCTGGGCGGCACCAGCAGCCGCACCTTCCAAACCAAGGGCCTGTGGGAAGCGGTGCGAGCCAAAATCCAGCCCGGCGACTTCGTTATCATGCAGTTCGGCCACAACGACGACGGCGCACTGGTTGATACTTCCCGCGCCCGGGGCACCATCAAGAGCAACGGCGAGGAAAGCCAGAACCTCTACAATCCCATCACCAAGCAGCAGGAAGTGGTGCACAGCTACGGCTGGTACCTCCGTAAAATCATCACCGAAACTAAAGCCAAAGGGGCCACGCCGGTGGTCTGCTCGCTCATCCCGCGCAACGTGTGGAAGGACGGCAAGGTGGCCCGCGCCATCGACAGCTACACCAAATGGGCCGCCGAAGCCGCCAAGCAGGGCGGGGCTTATTTCATCGATTTGAACCGGCTGGTGGCCGATAAATACGACCGCGAAGGCGAAGCCAAAGTGGGCACCGTCTACTTCACATCGAAAGACCACACGCACACCATCGAGGCCGGCGCGATGCTGAACGCGGCTACCGTGGCGGAGGGAATCCGGGCCACGAAAGGGCTAGCGTTGCGCAAGTATTTGAAGTAGCGCGAACTTTTAGTTCGCGTCCCCACGCCGTTACACCCATTCGGCTACGCGAACTAAAAGTTCGCGCTACTGCCACCTGCTATGAGAAAACTCGCCCTTTCGCTACTGCCGTACCTGCTGAGCCTGAATGCCAGCGCCCAATCGTTGCCCGCCGGCCGGCCCGCGCCGCTGCCGGCCACGGTCATCATACCGGCCTCGGATTTCATCCAGGAAATTCCACGGGGCGTCATTATCGCCGATGCCAACGCCCTGCACGCCCCCTGGATTTTCAACAACACGGCCCTGGTATTGAAATCGAAAACCAACATGCAGGTGCGCGTGCAGGTACCGGAAGCGGGCACGTACACGCTATTCGTGCGCAGCCAAGGTGAGAAAAACACCAGCTTCAAAGTCGCCATCAACGATAAGGTGACGGCCGCCACTTTTGGTCGCGGACCACTGAGCTGGCAGGCCGGCGGCACGTTTGAGCTGCCCGCCGGACTGGCTTACGTGAAGCTCACGCGCATCGAAATGGGCGCGGCCGTGGACGTTCTGGTGCTGAGCAAAAACGCCAATCTGAAGGAGGAAGACGTGCGGCCCTACCAGTTGCCAGAGGATGTGCAGCTGCTAAAGCAATACACCATTCCGCCCGCCAACGCCGTGAAATTTGGCGATGTGAACAACGACGGCAAAACCGATTTCATGGTGCTGGAACCGGACTTCTCTGCCCACGTTTTCGATAATTCCGGCAAAGAGCTGTGGGCGTATAAAGCGCCCGCCGAGTACGTGAAGGAACGTTCGGAATTTGAAGCGCCCGGCGTGCTCTGGGATTTCGACCACGATGGCCGGGCCGAAGTCGTCCACTGGCGCTTCATCGACGGCAAGGAATGGCTGGTGGTGGCCGATGGCCGCACGGGCCGCATCCTGCGCAAAACGGCGTGGCCCACCCAGCCGCTGCCGCACGCCTACAACAACTTCCGGCTGGCCATCGCGCACCTGCACCCCGGCCCGGCCAACGACCTGGTGGCCTACACCGACATGGGCGGCACCGAAAACGTGACCGCCTACTCGGCCGATTTGAAACAGCTCTGGCAGCACATCGAGCACCGCAAAAAAGACAACCTCGGCCACTACATCTACCCCATCGACCTCAACGGCGACGGCCTTGATGAGGTGCTCGTCGGCTCCCTCCTGCTCGATACCAAGGGCCAGGAAATCTGGAACCGCTTCGACCTGCTGCCCGACAACCACGACCACGCCGACAGCTACAAATTCATCGACATGAACGGCGACGGCAAGCTCGACATCGCCACCGCCAATAGCGAAACCGGCGTATTCATCTACGAGGCGATGACCGGCAAAATCATTTGGCAAAACACCGCCGAGCACAGCCAGCAGCTCGCTGTGGGCAATTTCCTGAAGAACGTACCCGGCCCCCAAGTCGTCATTGGCGGCCGCACCTACGGCAACCGCGCCGCCGACGAGCCCGGCCTCTCCAGCCAGCTCTACTGGTTCGACAACACGGGCAACCTGGTAACAAAATGGCCCGGCAACCCCCTCAATGGCAACCCCGATTTCGTGCGCGGTAACTGGCGCGGCGACGGCTCCACCTGGCTATTCTGGCACAAATTCCACCTCAACGACGCGGGCACCGGCGAGCTTTACTTCCCGGATATGGTCTTCCACATGTTCGATTTCATGGGTCAGGGCGCAGAGGAAGTCATCACTCTGAGCCAAGGGCGGCTGAGTGTTTTTGGCAGCCGCAGCGCCGTGCATAGCGGCAAGGATTCGAAAAAGGATGTGGAATATCTAAGAAACAGCGTGGTCAACCACACGCATTACTAGGCCTGCCCGAACGATGTGGAGACGCAACCCTTCGCGCCTCCCCGTTGAACGGCCGGAACTGCGGAGCCCTAGCAACATCAGCAACGACGAGACGCGAAGGGTCGCGTCTCTACATCGCCTTCCAATGCCCAAACCAATCCAATATCTGCTGCTGATTCTGGCGCTGCTCTCTGCCCCAACATCCCACGCTCAAACCCCAGCGCAGCGCCAAATTCAATACCTCTCCGGCCGCGATAACCACCCCACAGTACGCTGGGATTTCTACTGCACCGGTGGGCGCAAAAGCGGCTTCTGGACCACCATTGCCGTACCGTCGTGCTGGGAGCAGCAGGGCTTCGGCCTCTACAACTACGGCCGCGACTACAAAACCTACGGCAAAAACTTCCGCTTCGCCGATGAGCAAGGGCTGTATAAACATAGCTTCAACGTGCCCGCCAACTGGCGCGGGCGGCGCGTCGAAATCGTGTTTGAAGGCTCGATGACGGATACGGAGGTGAAGGTGAACGGGCAGATTGCCGGTGCTATTCACCAAGGAGCATTCTACCGTTTCAAGTACGACATCACCGACAAATTGAAGTTCGGCGAGGCCAATTTGCTCGAAGTAAAAGTGAGCAAAATGTCGGCCGAGCCCAGCGTAAACAACGCCGAGCGGCTGGCCGATTACTGGGTTTTCGGCGGGATTTTCCGGCCAGTTTACCTGCAATCCTACCCGCAACAATACGCCGACAACGTGGCTATCGATGCCCGCGCCAATGGCAGCTTCACGCTTCGCGCCAACGTGCGCAACGTTAAGCAAGCCGCCCAGCTTCAAGCCGAAATCCTCGACCAAACCGGCCAAACCGTGGGCACCGCCAGCGCCACTATAGCCGCCGGCGATACCGTCGCCCGCCTCAGCACCACCATCAAAAACCCCAGGCAGTGGACGGCCGAAACGCCCACCCTCTACCGCGCCCGCCTAACGTTGCGCAACGGCTCCGAAACCCAGTACCAAACTACCGAAACCTTCGGCTTCCGCACCATCGAAGTGCGGCGCGGCAAGGGCATTTACGTGAACGGTACGCAGGTGAAAATGAAGGGCACCAACCGCCACAGCTGGTGGCCCGAAACCGGCCGCACCCTTAACGATTCCATCCAGCTGATGGACGTGAAGCTGCTGAAGGAGATGAACATGAACGCCGTACGCATGTCGCACTACCCGCCTGATGCCGAGTTCCTGCACCTCTGCGACTCGCTGGGTTTGTACGTGCTCGATGAGCTGGCCGGCTGGCAGAAATTCTACAGCACCAAGGCTGGCACCCCGCTTGTGCGCTCCATGGTGGAAAAGGACCAGAACCATCCCAGCATCATCTTCTGGGACAATGGCAACGAGGGCGGCACCAACAAAGAATTGGACGCCATTTTCTACCAGTACGACCTCACCAAACGCCCGGTCATTCACCCGCACCACCGCCCCGGCAACGCCGCCAGCGGCATCGACTGCAACCACTACGAGGACTTCTACAGCACCCAGAAAATCCTCGCCGATTCGCTCATCTACATGCCCACCGAATTCCTGCACAGCCAGGACGATGGCGGCGGCGGGGCCGGCCTGGCCGATATGTGGGAGCTGCACTGGAAGGCCCAACGCTCGGGCGGCGGCTTCCTCTGGGCCATGGTGGACGAGGGCATCGTGCGCACCGACCAGCACAACATCATCGACGTGAACGGCGTGAACGCGCCCGACGGCCTCCTGGGCCCGCACCGCGAAAAAGAGGGCAGCTTCTTCGCCATCCGCGAGATTTTCTCGCCCATTCACATTACCCCGAAAGAGCTGCCGGCCAAATTCGACGGGAAAGTGGAAGTCGAAAACCGCTACCATTTCACCAACCTCAGCCAGTGCTTTTTTCAGTGGGAGCTGGTGAATTTCCGCAAGCCGAGCGACCCGTTTGCGGGCAGCATCACGCAGAAAAAGAGCCGCATCAAAAGCCCCAATCTGGCCCCGTTAGCCACAGGAAAGCTAAACCTGGAGCTGCCCAAAGACTGGAAAAGCTACGACGCCATCGTCCTCTCCGCCTTCGACCCGGCCAAAAACCTCGTGTATAAATGGACCTGGAAAACCGGCGGCAACGCCCGCCTGCTGGATAGCGTGCTGGCGCTCAAGGCCAAAGACAAGCCCGCCGTGCAAGTGGCCGAAACCGATACCACGCTCAGCCTCACGGCCAGCGGCATTTCGGTCATCTTCAACAAAACCAACGGCCACCTCAGCGGCATAAAAGGCAACAACGGCGACAAGCTCAGCTTCACCAACGGCCCCGTCATGGTGACCGGCACCGCCACCTTCACCGGCCTGAAACACCGCACCGAACCTGACGGCGAAGTAGTAGAAGCCAGCTACTCCGGCGACCTCAAAACCGTGCGCTGGAAGATGCACGCCACCGGCTGGCTTGAGCTCACCTACGAATACGCCCTCACCGGCGACTACGCCTTCACCGGCCTCAGTTTCAGCTACCCCGAGAACTTCGTGATTGGAGCCAAATGGCTGGGCCAGGGCCCCTACCGCGCCTGGAAAAACCGCCTTGCCGGCACCACCCTCAACGTGTGGGAAAACGCCAACAACAACACCCAAACCGCCGCCGCGCCCTGGATTTACCCTGAGTTCAAAGGCTATTTTGCCGACATCGCCTGGATGGAATTCAACACCGTGGAAGGCAAATTCCTCATCGCCAGCCCCGATAAAAACCTGTTCGTACGGCGCTTCAACTTCTACGGTCTTACCGGCATCAAGCCCCAGCCCGGCCTGCCCACCGGCGATATTTCTTTTCTGGATAACATACCGCCCATCGGCACCAAGCTCGGCCTCAACATCGACCAGCACCCCGAAAAACTCGGGCCCAACTCTGAGCCCAACCACCTGACCGGTACCCCAATCAAGCGCACGCTTTACTTCTATTTCGGCCTGCCGCCCACCGATAGCAAGCCGCAGCCCTACATCGCCCCGGTGAAGGACGATTTGTTCTAGCGCCGGCCAAGCTGCACAAACGTTGGCTTATCCCGATTACACGTCAGTTTTCCGTCTTTGAATTCCAGCTCGGCAACCTGTATGACGCTGCGTTTGGCGGCAATGGAATTGGCTGGTGCGGGACTGGCTTGGCTGCGGCCGGGGTGGGTGAAATAGAATACGTAGGCGCGATTGCCACTCACCACCACGTCGCAGTGGCCGCCGATGGCCTGGTCGTCGCGGCCCCGGCCGGGCTGTTCGAGGATGCGTTCGGGCTGGGGCTGCCAGTGCAGCAGGTCATCAGAATGATAGATGGCCATGCCTTTCCACTGGTCGATTATCATCCAGTATTGCTCGTGCCAGCGGAATACTTTGGGGCCTTCGCCGCGCTCGTTCAGGGCCTGGCCGTGGTCGGTCCAGTGCCGCAGGTCGGGGCTGTCGGCGTAGTAGATGGATTTGTGGTCCCGCTCGTTGTTGTACCACAGCCGCCAAGTGCCGTCAGGCAGCTTGAACACGCTGGCATCAATAACTTTATCGGTGATGAGCGGGAGAGTTTGCACGTATTTCCAGCTCAGCAAATCGGTGCTGGTGAGCTGGATGATAACGCGCGGGTGCTGCCAGTCGGTGAACGTGCCGGGCACGTAAGTCAGAAACATGTGGTACAGGCCCTTATCTTCCACGATGTCGGGTGCCCAGTGGGTGTAGTCTCGGTCAGGGCGGTAGTTGATGTTGGCGGTATCGCGGTAGGTCCAGGTGGTGCCGCCGTCGCCGGATTCGGCAATGCCGATGCGGGTGCCATGCACCCAGGTTACGCCGGTGGCGGTGGTATCGGTGGCGCGGCGGTCGGTGTAGAACATCCACCATTTGTTGGCCTGCTTGTTCCAGATAATGACGGGGTCGGCCGCGCCGTCGTAGATGGGGTCGCGGAATAGGGGTTTGGGGGCGGGTTTCACGACAGTTTTCCCAGAAGCCTTTTGCGCAACGGCATGGCGTGGGGAAACAATTACCAGCGCGGTTCCCAGCAAGCCCCAGGCAAAGGGGCGGGATATTTTGGTCATAAGATTCATCAGCGACTACTGTTGCTCCAGCAACTTTAACTCCTGGGCTGAGACGCGGAAAATAGTGCCGTGGCGTAGGCCCGCCGGCAGCTTTATTTGGTCAGAAACGTCGGTCCAGTGCGTTAAATCGGCGGATTTTATGGCTCCGTATTTATGCTCGCGGTACTTGTCGAAATACACCAGCCACTCCGCGCCCAGCTTGATAGCCGTCGGTCCCTCGGCCCAGTAGCTGCCAGTAATTGGCGCGGAAGAAGGGCCGTAGGGGCCGACGAGTTTATCGGAGAAAGCGACGCGCAGGTTCTTCTGCACAGGCTCGCGGGTTTCGTCCTTGAGGAACATCACGTAGCGCTTGCCATCGGGCTGAATGCTGGCATCGATGACGTTGAAGCCCGGCTCGTAGAGGAGTTTGGTGGGCGTGAAAGTCTGGAAATCCTTCGTGCTGGTGGCGTAGATGCGGTGGTTGTAGCCCTTTTCCTCCTGACTCTGGGTTTCGGGAAATTTGCCCGTGACGGTGCTGGCCCAGTAGATGAGGTAGGTTTTGGAGCCGGGGTCGTAGGTGATTTCGGGGGCCCAGGTGTTGCGGGTGCCGGGCTCGTGCGCCATCACGGGCAGAAAGCGCTGCTCGCTCCAGTGAATGAGGTCTTTGGAAGTGGCGTAGCCGATGCCCTTGTCCTGCCAGCTCACCGTCCAGACCATGTGAAAGCGGCCGTCCGCGCCGCGCAGGATGCAGGGGTCGCGCATCAGGCGGTCCTGGCTCACGGTGGGGCGCAGGAAGGTGCTGTCGTGTTTCAGGGCGGTCCAGGTGTAGCCGTCGCGGCTGCTGGCGAGGTGCAGGCCGTCCTGGCCGTTGTTTTTGAAGTAGCAGAAGATGAGGGCTTCGTTTTTAGGAAGCGCGGTCTGGGCGCAGGCGGGGCCGGCCAGAAGTCCAACGAAGGCGAGGAAGACGGCAATTTTCATTATCAAACTGCTTAGTAGCTTATATCAACGCTGCCGGTTGCGGAGTAAGCGGGCTTGACTCCGCTGGCCGATTTCACCTCCGTAAAGCTCACTCGCTCGGCATCGTTGATGACGACCTTCGCATTATCCGGCAGCCGGATATTACTAAATGTGACATTCCGCAGCCGGTGCGCGGGGTCTTTGAAGCCGTTGATGTTGATGGCAGGCTCAGCGGCGGAGGCTTCGGACAGGTCAATGTTCTGAAAAACGAAGTTTTCGAAAGTAGGAATTTCGGGAGCGGGCGCACCGTCGTTGTTATAATTGACGGCCGAGAAGATGGTGATTTGGCGCAGCTGACACTCCCTGACGGTGACGTTGCGAACGTAGCCACCCCGGTCTTTGGTGCCCTTTATCTGCATGCCGTGCAGCAACGGGCCGGCCTTACAGTCCTGCACCAGCACCTCGCTCACGCCGCCCGACATCTCGCTGCCGATGGAAATGCCGTGCCCGCGCAGGAAGTCGCAATCGGTAATCCGCACGTTGCGCGTGGGTTTGGCAATGGCGAAGCCTTCGGGGTTTTTGCCCGATTTGATGGCGATGCAGTCGTCGCCGGTATCGAAGGTGCAGTTGAAAATGTAGGAATCGGTGGACGAATCGGGGTCGATGCCATCGCCGTTGTGGATGCCTTTGGTGACGATGGCCAAATCGTGACAGCTGATGTTGTGGCTGTAGATGTAGTGGATGGTCCAGCAGGGCGGCTCCGTCACGGTGAGGTGCGAAATGCTCACGTCCTGGCAGCTCAGCAGGCAGATGAGGCGGCCCCGGCTGCGCAGGCCGTGAGCTTTGGTCATGGCATCGCCCAGCCGCCGCCCGCCGCCTAAAATAGTGCCGCCACCGGTGATGCGCAGGTTGCTCACCGTGTAGCCGTTGCGATTTAGCGTGCCGGCGTTGAGCAGGCTTGCGTAGGTGCTTAATTCCCAGCCTTCGAAGCGGTTCAGAATCATCGGCAGGTAGTCGTCGGGCACTCTGGAGCCTTTCAACACGCCTTCAATGCGCAGCGTCATATTGCTCTTCAGAAAAAGCGCGCCCGACACGTAAGTACCCTTCGGAATGTAGACGGTGCCGCCCGCCTCGCAGGCAGTAATAGCCGCTTGAATAGCTTTGGTGTTGACGATGGCGGTGTCGTTTTTGGCACCGTAATCGAGTACGTTATACACCTTGCCTTTGGCGGCAGTTTTGAAGGTGAGCGTGCTGAATTCTTTGTCCTTCTGGCCGCTGGCGGGCTTCACACTCAGCCGAATAGTGTACTGGGTAGCGGGTGCCAGTTGGGCAATAGTGTAATTGGTTTTGCTTGTCGAAGCCACGGCTTTGCCATTCAAGGACAGCTCGTAGGCCACCTTTTCTTTCCCGGATTCCTTGTCCCACAAGAGTGTAACTGAGCTCTCGGTGAGGGTACCCGGCGCAATAAGGAGGTGGCGTTTATCGATGGGCGCGGCCGCAACGCGGGCGGCAATAGCCACGAAGAAACTCACCCAGAAGAGGCGATGAATTGCGTTTAGGGAAGCTCGATTGGCCATTGAGGAAAATGAGTGGGTTTGATTTTTAGCAACAGTCAGGTCCCCGACTGCGCGGCTAATTCCCGTCCGGCTTAGTCACGGCGCTGCGGGGGCTGTCAATCCAAATCCAACTGGCCAGTGCGTCCGGCTTGGCCGGGTCGAACGTGAGCGTGTCATTTTTCAGGAATTTCACCAGGCCCAGCTTATTGGTTTTGATGCCTTCGACCACGCACTTGGCCAGCTCGTAGGCCCCGTAGGGATTGAAATGAGTGTTGTCGGCGAGGGGTTCGGGCTGGTTGGGATAGGTGTTGGCGGGGTAATGCACCAAGGCTTTTTTCGATTCTTCTACCCCGAGAGCTTCGTAGAATTTGGCCGACATGGCGTTGAGGTCGATAAGCGGGACTTTCTCCTCTTCGGCCACCTTGCGGGCAGCAGCAGGGAAGTCGCCGAGGCTGTTTTCAATCTTGCCATCGGCCCCGAAGGTGCGGCGGCTGGTGGAGGTGACAATGACCGGGATGCCGCCCTTTTTGCGCACCTCCTGCACGAAGAGGTGCAGCCGCTCAGAATATGATTTCCACGCACCGTCGTTTTCGCCCTTGTCCTTCTGGTCGTTGTGGCCGAATTCGATGAACAGGTAGTCGCCGGGCTTCATCACGCTTAGCACTTTGGTGAGGCGCTTCGAGCTGAGGAAACTGCCCAGCGTGAGGCCCGATTCGGCGTGGTTGGCCACGGCCACGCCGGGCTTGAGGAAGCGCGGCAGCATCTGGCCCCAGGCGGCCCAAGGCTCGTCGTCCTGGTTCACCACGGTGGAGTTGCCGGCCAGGAAAATGGTGGTGGCCGTGGGCGCGGGCGTTATTTCCAGCGCGGCCAGGCAGGGGTTCGCACCGTCGAATTCGAGGGTTAGGCGGTCGTCCCAGTCCAGTTTATGCAGCTCGCGGGGCTTCAGGCTCACGGTTTCAGTGTCGCTGATGCGGCGGCTCTTGACGTTGAGCGTGAAGGTTTGGGTCGTGAACTGGCCGGGTTTAGTGGCGGTAGTTTCGAGCAGCAGGCGGCGCGATTCGGCCTTCAGAAAAGTGCTGGATGGGCCCTTGGTGTCGCCTAGGGTCACGGTCACGTTGTAGTTGCCCTCGGGCAGCTTTACTGAGAAGTAGAAGGGCTGCCTGCTGGTTACGAAGTCGCTTTTCAGGGCATCCTTGCCGCCCCGGTCTGTGCCCGTCACCGTCGTGCCGAAATCGAAGCCGTAGCCGGTGGCATCCGAATAAGTGGCGGTGGGCAGCACCTGCTGGTAGCCGGCGGCCGTTTTGCCGGGGCCGAAATCAAACTTGTACGTGGTTTTAGGCGATTGCGCGGCGGCAGAAGCGGCCAGCAGCATACTAGCCCCAATGGTCAGGACGGAAATTTTCATGGGCGGGAAGTGACGAGTGGGCTAAAAGTACCGGCGGCGGCTACCGGCGCTTACCTGCACTGTCATGGCTCCGGCAGAGTGCAGGAGAGTGCCGCCCGAAAGACAGCCGTAGTTGCATCACATCTCATCCACTGCCCCAATCCCACCCGCGCTTATGCTGGCCCGCCGCACGTTTCTGACTGGTTTATTACTAGCCCCGCTGACGCGCGCTTTGGCCGGTTTCACGGGCCGGCTCATTGATTATCCCAAGGCCGCTTTCGCCAGATTCAGCAAGCACCTGCGGCCCGTGGGCCGGGCCCTGGAGCTGCCCGATTACTATGTGTGGTGCAACTCGCCCATCTACGGGCCCGATGGCAAGGTGCACGTTTTCTTCTCACGCTGGGATGCCAAAAAGGGCATGGGCGGCTGGCTCAACGGCTCCGAAATAGCCCATGCCGTGGCCGACAAGCCCGAAGGGCCCTTCACCGTGCTCGGAACTGTGCTGGCCCCGCGCGGCCCTGGCCACTGGGACGCCACCACCTGCCACAATCCCAGTATCCAGTTCGTGGATGGGCAATACTGCCTGTTTTTCATGGGCAATTCCAACGGCAAAACCGACACCAAGCGCATCGGCCTCGCCACCGCCCCCACCCTCAACGGCCCCTGGACGCGGCCCGATGCGCCGCTATTGCTGCCCGGCCCCACCGGAGCCTGGGACGACCATTGCACCACCAATCCGGCCTTCATCAAGCACCCCAACGGGCAATACTGGCTCTACTATAAGTCCTGGAATACCAAGGAATACGACGAGGCCAAGGGGAAAGAAATTCGCGGCAACCGCAAATACGGCCTTGCCATCTCGGATAAGCTGGCCGGGCCATACGTGAAATTTGAAGGCAACCCGGTTATCGATTTCTCCAAGCAGGGCAGCAACAAGCAGTTCGAAGATGCCTTTGTGTGGCGGCAGCACGGCAAACTCTGCCTGCTGGCCCGCGACATGGGCGTGTACAGCCAGGAAGTGGGCCTCTACCTTGAATCCGAAGATGGCAAGGCCTGGACATTCCCCAAAATCGCCTTCCTGCCCATCCGGGACTATGGCGTGCAGGAACCGCCCGCGCCGCCCAAACTCAAGCGTTACGGCCGCCTCGAACGGCCGCAGCTGTTGCTACGCGATGGCCGGCCGGAGTATCTGTTCTGCGCCTCGCAGGGTGGGAAGGAGATGACGGCTTCGGCATTCATTCTGAAAATAGTGTAGGGTGCGGGGCTTGTCCCCGCCCGTCGTTGAACGATTCGGGCACTAGCCGTTCAACGACGGGCGGGGACAAGCCCCGCACCCTACTTCAATCCCTAACTCATGGCCCGCTACTTCCTGCTGCTCCTACTGATACTCCCGCGCCTTAGCCACGCCGACGTCACCTTGCCCGCGTTGCTGACCGACAACATGGTGCTCCAACAGAAAACCACGGTGGCCCTCTGGGGCTGGGCCGCGCCCGGCGAAGCCGTGACGGTAACCGCCAGCTGGCAAAAAGCCCCCGCCAAAGCCACGGCTGATGCGCAGGGCAACTGGCTGGTGCGCGTGCCCACCACCAAAGCCGGCGGCCCCTACACCATCACCATCAACGGCCAAAACAAGCTCACCATCAACAACGTGCTGCTGGGCGAAGTGTGGCTGTGCTCGGGCCAATCAAACATGAAATTCTCAGTGGATAAGGGCGCGGCCAAATGGATGACGGGCGTCAAGAATGCCGCTGAAGTAATTCCAGATGCCCATTTCCCAGCTATCCGCATGTTCACGGTGGCGGAGCGCGTATCCGATACACCGCAGCGCGACGTGGCCGGTAACTGGGTAGTGTGCAACCCCGAAACCGTGGGCAAGTTCTCGGCCGTGGCCTACTTCTTTGGCCTTGAAATTCACCAGAAATTAAACGTACCGGTGGGCCTCATTCACTCCTCTTGGGGCGGCACTCCGGCCGAGTCGTGGACACGGCGGGAGGTGCTGGAAAACAACCCCGTGCTGCGCCCCATCCTCACCCGCTACGCCCTGGGCCTGACGCAGCGCCCGGCCTACGAAACTGCCCTGGCGGCCTGGAAACAGGAGAAAATTGATAATCCCCAGACTACCCGCCCCAAGCCGGAGGAGCCACTCAGTGCCACCAGCAATAAATCACCCGCGAAGCTCTACAACGGCATGATTCGCGGGCTGGAGCCGTACACGCTGCGCGGCGTTATCTGGTATCAGGGCGAAAGCAATGCCGAGCGCGCCTACCAATACCGCACGCTATTCCCGGCGATGATTGCGAACTGGCGGCAGGACTGGCAGCTGCCCGGCCTGCCCTTCTACTTCGTGCAAATAGCCCCGCACAAGGGCCAGAACCCCGAAATCCGCGAAGCGCAGCTGCTCACTTGGCAAACCGTGCCGCACACCGGCATGGTGGTCACCACCGACGTGGGCGACTCGCTCGACATCCACCCGCGCGACAAGCAGACCGTGGGCCATCGCCTGGCCCTGTGGGCACTGGCCAAAACCTACGGCACGCCGGCCCTCCCCTACTCCGGCCCACGCTACAAGGCTATGCTGGTAAAAAATGGTGAGGCCCGCCTCACCTTCGACTACGCCGAGGGCCTGCTGAGCCGCGACGGAGCTCTGCGTGAGTTCACCCTTGCTGGCCCCGACAGCGTGTTCCGGCCCGCCCAGGCGCGCATCGTGGGGCGCACGGTGGTGGTGAGCAGCCCGCAGGTGGCGCGGCCGGTAGCGGTGCGCTTCGGATGGGCTAAGTCGCCGATGCCCAACCTGTTCAACAGCGTGGGGCTGCCGGCCTCACCCTTCCGCACCGACCAGTGGCGCACGCCCACGCAGGGCAAAGAGTAGCGGTGAAAAATCGTTTTTGGAGGCGGGCAGGAGGGTGCGGGAAGGCTATTAATTAGAAAAAATAGATTTTTGCATAGATGAATGGTGAGCCCCGGCAGGTTGCTACCAAATCAACCCCGGCGAGGTCGGTATGGGCAGCTGCAACTGCCCGTACCGGCTGGGCCGCCGCCACGCAGCAGCACTTTGCTACCGGCCCGGCGCTCCGGCACCGGATTTTGGGTTACTCAAAGTGTGAGGCCGGCCAGCCGGGCGCGGCCCGCAGGTGGCAGCCTCGACGGTAGTGAGTAAGCAACTACTAAACTAAGTGCAGCTAAGCAGTAGTCTACAGGAGAGTACCGGCGAAACACGCTCATAATATTGGCCTCAGGTTCGGCCTCCACGTCCCTTCTTTCTTCAAAAAAATCTCACCCAAGTTCATACGCTCATGAAGAAGTTTTATCCCTGGCATCGGTTGCGTCTCGCGGCGTGTGTGCCAATGCTCCTGCTGGCGGGGCCGGGAACGGCACTGGCCGCCGCGCACCCGGTGCGCCACGTAGCCGCCGACTGGCAGCTGACCGGCAAAGTGACCTCGCCCACCGGCGAAGGCCTGCCCGGCGTGACCGTGGTAGTGAAAGGCACCACGCTGGGCACCACCAGCAACGCCGATGGCTCGTTCACCATCTCGGTACCTGAAAAGGCCGGCACGCTGGTTTTCAGCTTTATTGGGTTTCAAACCCAGGAAAAACCCTTTTCCGGCCCCGGCAGCTTCAACGTGAAGCTGAGCGACGACACCAAGAGCCTCGACGAGGTGGTGGTGGTGGGCTACGGCACCCAGAAGCGGGCCGACGTGACCGGCGCCATTGCCACCCTGGATGCCCGCAAGCTGGAAGAACGGCCCATTACCCGCGTCGACCAGGCGCTGGTGGGCCAGCTGGCCGGCGTGCAAGTGAAGCAGGTATCGGGCGTGCCCGGCCGGGCCTTCAGCATTCAGGTGCGGGGTGCGGGTTCTATTTCGGCCGGCAACGAGCCGCTGTATGTAATCGACGGCTTTCCGCTGGAGACGGCGGCGGCCAACGGTGGCGGGCGCTTCAGCGCCGGCAGCCCGTTGGACAACATCAACCCTAATGACATTGAGAAGATTGAGGTGCTGAAGGATGCGGCCGCGGCCGCCATCTACGGCTCGCGGGCGGCCAACGGCGTGGTGCTCATCACCACCAAGCGCGGCCGCTCGGGCAAGCCCCAAATCAGCGTGAATACCTACGTGGGCGGCTCGCGGGCCGCCAAAAAGCTCGACGTGCTGAGCGGCGATGAGTGGATTTCGAAAGCCACGGAAATCATCAACACCAACTGGGTACGCTCGACGCCGACCACGCCCGGTGCCACGCCCCGCACCGCCGACCAGAACAACACCACCCGCCGCCAGATTCTGAACTCGACGCTCACGGCCACGGGCGTACTGCCCACGCAGTTGGGGCCCACGCAGTACAACACCGACCTGATGCTGGACGAGCGTTGGGCCATGCCCGGCCACCCCGGCCTGGCGTTTGTGGACTGGCAGGACCAGCTCTACCGCACCGGCCTGAGCCAGAGCTACCAGGTGAGCGCCTCCGGGGCCACCGATAACGTGAACTACTTCGTATCGGGCAACTACAGCGACCAGCAGGGCTTCGCTATTGGCCTTGACTACAAGCGGTACTCGGCCCGCGCCAACGTGGAAGTAAAAGCCAGCGACAAGCTGCGCTTCGGCCTGACAGTGAGCCCGTCGTTTTCGATTGCCACCGACCCGGGCATCGAAGGCAAGGACAACCGCTTCCACCAGCTGCTTTCCGAAACCCCGGTGGTGGAAGACACGGCCGGCGTGAACACGGCTTATGGCAAAAACGACGCGTACCGCTGGGGCGTGAGCACGGCCAGCCCGATTGCCCTTATCAAGGCTTATCAGGGCGATACCCGCACGTTCCGGACCCTGGGCACGGTGTTTGGCGAGTTTCAGCCCATTACGGGCCTGCGGCTACGCTCCTCGCTGAACATGGACAACACCGACGCCACGTCGAAGTCGTTTCAGCCACCCACGCGCACGCTGGTTACCTCGCTGGCCAGCGGCTCGTACGCCGCCTTCCGCCGCCAGACGTTTGTGAACGAAAACACGGCCACCTACAGCAAGGTCATCGGCAAAAACGACTTCTCGGTGCTGCTGGGCCAGGCCTACAACTTTGCCAAGCTCGACAACGTGGCCCTGGCCGCAAACGGTGGCTTCATCAACAACAACCTGACCACGCTGAACGCGGCCACCAACATCACGGGCACGGCCGCCAACTACACCACCGAGACCCAGAGCGTGCTGCTCTCCTACTTCGGCCGTTTGCAATACGCCTTCGACGGTAAGTACCTGGTTTCGGCCAGCGTGCGCCGCGATGCGTCGTCGCGCTTCGGGTTTGAGGACCGGGCCGGCGTTTTCCCGGCCGTATCGGCCGGCTGGCGCATCTCGCAGGAGCCGTTTATGGCGGCTACCACTAACGTACTGAGCGACCTGAAGCTGCGCGGCAGCCTGGGCTACTCCGGCAACAACACCATCGGCGACTACAGCAGCATTGCCACGTTGGGCTTTGCCAACTACGCCTTGGGCGGCACCTCGGCCGTGCAGGTGACGGGCCAGGCTCCCAACAAAGTGGGCAACCCGTCGCTGAAATGGGAGCGCAACCGCACCGTGGACTTCGGCGTGGACGTGGCCTTCCTCAAAAACCGCATCACGGCCTCGGCCGACTATTACACCAAAACAAGCCAGGACCTGCTCCTGAACGTGCCCGTGGCCAGCGGCTCGGGCTTCACCACCAGCCTGCAGAACATTGGCGAGGTGCGCAACAACGGTTGGGAAGTGGAGCTGAACACCCGCAACCTGGAAGGCGCCTTCTCCTGGACTACTTCCTTCAACCTGAGCCACAACGAGAACAAAGTGGTGCACCTGGGCCCCGGCGATGCCACCATCGAAGTGCCTAACGGCCTGGATACGCCCAGCAACATCCTGAAAGTGGGCCTGCCCATCTACAGCATTTTCGTGGTGAAGCAGACTGGCATCCTTTCGCAATCCGACATCGACAGCAAGGTGGCCCAGCTGGGCACGCAGTCGGCCGGCGAGCCCAAGTTTGAAGATTTCAACGGCGACGGCAAAATTGACTTCAACGACCGCCAGGTGGTGGGCAACCCCAACCCCACCTACACCTACGGCATGACCAACACGCTGCGCTACAAGGGCTTCGACCTGAGCTTCCTGGTGCAGGGCCAGGCCGGCGGCTCCATCTACTCCACCCTGGGCCGGGCCATCGACCGGATGGGCGTGGGCTACAAGGAAAACGCCCTGGGCCGCGTGCGCGACCGGTGGTTTTCGGCCGACAACCCCGGCGACGGCATCAAGGGCAAGGCGACGCCGCTGAGCACCACCTTCATCCGCAACACCGACTGGCTGTACTCGTCGAACTACTACCGGGTGCGCACCATCACGCTGGGCTACGACCTGGGCCTGATTATCAAGAAGAGCGTGGCGCAGGGTGCCCGCGTGTATGTGACCGCCGAAAACTGGTTCGGGCACGACAACTACTACGGCGGCCTCAACCCCGACGCCCTGAACACCAACAACGGCAGCACCTTCGTGTCGGGCTCCGACTACGGCGGACTGCCGCTGGCCAAAACCCTGATTCTGGGCCTGAACCTCACTTTTTAATCGGCTGGGTTTGTCCCACTCACCCTTCTGAAAATTCCCATGAAACGTATATTCCTCTTCTTAAGCCTGGCCTGCGCCGTGGCCCTGAGCGGCTGCGAAAAAGACCTGGACCAGCTGCCGATTTCGAACGGTTCGGTACCAGACTTCTATAAATCGGCCACCGACTTCGACCAAGCCATGACCTCGGTGTACAGCCAGCTGCGCGGCTACCCCGACCGCGAGGTGTACCTGTCGGAAGTGCGCTCCGACAATATTTACGCCTCCAGCGCCGTAGGCGGGCGCGACTGGGACCCCATCAACAACTTCTCCACCCTGCTCAACATCAACGCCATCGTGGCCGATGCCTGGGCTACGGACTACGCCACCATCTACCGGGCCAACGTGATGCTCGACCAGCTGGCCGCCAATGGCTCGGTGGTGCCGGCCGCGCTGCGCACCCGCTACGAGGGCGAAGCCAAGTTCATTCGGGCTTTCATGTATTTCGATTTGGTGCGCAAGTTTGGCCGCGTGCCCGTGATTGAGCATGCCCTGCTGCCCCGCGAAGTAGCCCAGATTCCGCGCGCCGACGTGGCCAAAGTGTATGAGCTGATTATTAAAGACCTGGGCACCGCCATCACCAACCTGCCCGTTTCCTACACGGGGGCCAACGTGGGCCGCGTGACGGTGGGAGCTGCCAAGGGCATTCTGGCGCTGGTGTACCTCACCCGCTCGGGCCCGGACTACGGCATCAAAGGCCCCGGCATGAACTCCAACGAGTTTGACAAAGCCAATGCCCTGCTCAGCGAAATCATCGCGGCCACTGGCACGGCCCGCTACGCCACCCAGGCCACCTACGCCGGCATTTTCTCGCCCACGGCCGAGAACAACTCGGAGGTAATCTTCGACATTCAGTACTTCGCCAACGGCACGGTGGGTGGCTCGTTCCAGAACATTGTGGTGCCCGATGGCTACTATACTCAGATTGGTTTGTCATTCTCGGCCGGCTCGGTCGAAATCAAACCCTGCTCGAACGACCTGGTGAATACGTATGCGACGGCTGACGTGCGCAAAGCATTCAACATCCAGCCTGGCTTCTCGTACGTCACCGGTGCGACGACTATCTCGGATACCCGGCCGTTCTTCAAAAAGTACGTGAACGTGGCCGCCAAAGGCGCCAGCCGCACCGACTGGGGCCTGAACTACATCGTGTTGCGCTACACCGACATCCTGATGATGAAGGCCGAATGCCAGATGCGCGGCGTGGGCGGCAGCGTGGCCGATGCCCTGCTGCTGGTGAACCCCATCCGGGTGCGGGCGGGCGTGCCGCCCCTAACCACTCTCACTCTGGAAACGCTCATGGAGGAGCGCCGCCGCGAGTTTGCCGGCGAGAACCTGCGCTGGAACGACCTCATGCGCTCCGGTCTGGCCCTGACCGTGATGAACGCCTGGGCCGCACGTGAAGACCTGGCCCCGCCGTTCAACAAAATCACCCGGCCCATCACCGCCAACCTGCTGCTCTACCCCGTGCCGCAGGCCGAGCTGGCGGCAGTGCCCGGTCTCTACGACCAGAACCCCGGCTACTAAAAACCCTGTTTGCTGAGGCGCTACGCCCGGTTTTGGCTTCGGTCGGCACTATGCTGGCGGGGCCGAAACCGGGCGTAGCTGCGTTCGGACCGTCCCGCCGCACCCCACAGTACAGGACAGTGCGGGCCGCGACGGCCGCTTCTTTTGCTCCTCCCTCCTATTTCCCACCCGATGCCGCAACTCACCCGCTTATTTTCCGGCTTTTTGGCAAACCTGCGCTTTGTACGTGGGTGCTTTTTGTGCGGGTTTCTGATACTGAAAGTAGCCGCCGCTGCCCAAGCCGCGCCACCTGCAGCCAGCCGCCAGAAATTCAATTTCAACCCGGAATGGAAAGTGCGGGTGGGCGATGCGCCCGGTGCCGAAGCCGTCACATTTGATGATGCCCAGTGGAAAAAGGTGACGCTACCCTACGCCTGGAACGAGGATGAGGCGTTCAGCAAGGACATCAAGGATTTGAGCACCGGCGTGGCCTGGTACCGCAAGCACTTCCGGCTGCCAGCCGGGGCGGCAGGGCAAAAAGTCTTCATCGAGTTTGAAGGCGTGCGGCTGGCCGGCGAGTTCTACCTGAACGGCCAGCGCCTGGGGCTGCACGAAAACGGCGTAATGGCCATCGGCTTCGATTTAACGCCTTTTCTCAAGCCCGCGCCGGCCGACAACGTGCTAGCCGTGCGCACCGACAACGACTGGGATTACAAGGAAAAAGCCAGCGGCCAGGTGTTCCAATGGAGCAACCGCAACTTCAACGCGAACTACGGCGGCATTCCCAAGAACGTGTTTCTACACGTAATGAGCCCGCTGCACCAGACGCTGCCGCTATTTTCGGCGCTGGGCACCACGGGCGTGTATGTCTATGCGCAGGATTTCGACGTGGCCGGCGGCCGGGCCACGATAGTAGCCGAGGCGCAGGTGAAAAACGAATTTCCGGCCGCCCGCACCTTCACCTTTGAAACGTCGGTAGCCGATGGCGAGGGCAAACCCGTCAGCACCTTCAGCGGTGGCGAAACGACCTTGCAACCGGGCGAAACGAAGACGGTAACGGCCCGCGCCAGCCTCAGCGGGTTACATTTCTGGAGCTGGGGCTATGGCTATTTATACACGGTTTCAACCCGATTAATCATCGATAAAAAGGCCATCGACGAAGTAAAAACCCGCACCGGCTTCCGCAAAACGGAATTTGCCAACGGCCTCATCAAGCTGAATGACCGGGCCATGCAGGTGCACGGCTACGCCCAGCGCACCAGCAACGAGTGGCCGGCCGTGGGTCTGGGCATCCCGGCCTGGCTCTCCGACTACAGCAACGGCCTGATGGTGGCCGGCAACGCCAACCTGGTGCGCTGGATGCACGTCACGCCCTGGAAACAGGACATCGAAAGCTGCGACCGCGTGGGCCTGCCCCAGGCCATGCCCGCCGGCGACGCCGAAAAGGACGTGGCTGACCGCCGCTGGGGCCAGCGCCTGGAGCTGATGCGCGACGCCATCATCTACAACCGCAACAACCCCAGCATCCTGTTTTACGAGGGTGGCAACGAGAGCATCAGCGCTGCTCACATGCAGGAACTGAAGGACATTCGGAACCAATATGACCCGCACGGCGGCCGCGCCATCGGCTCGCGCGAGATGCTGGATATTCCAGCAGCCGAGTACGGCGGCGAAATGCTCTACATCAACAAAAGCGCCACCAAGCCGCTCTGGGCTATGGAATACTCGCGCGATGAGGCCCTGCGCAAGTATTGGGACGAACTCACGCCACCCTTCCACAAGGACGGCGCAGGCCCGCTCTACAAAGGCGCGAACGCCGCCGACTACAATCGCAACCAGGACTCGCAGGCCCGCGAGGATGTGATGCGCTGGTACGACTACTGGCACGAGCGGCCCGGCACCGGCACCCGCACCAGCGCCGGCGGCGTCAACATCGTGTTCAGCGACACTAATACCCACTACCGGGGCGAGGAAAACTACCGCCGCAGCGGCGAAGTCGACGCCCTGCGCATTGCCAAAGACGGCTACTACGCCCACCAGGTAATGTGGGACGGCTGGGTCGAGCCGGAAAAAATGCACACGCACATCATCGGCCACTGGAATTACAAAACGGGCACGGTGAAAAACGTGGACGTGGTATCAAACGGCGAGAAAGTGGAACTGTTTCTCAACGGCAAATCCCTAGGATTCGGCCAGCAGAGCTACCGCTTCCTGTTCACCTTCAAAAACGTGACCTGGCAGCCCGGCACCCTCCGCGCCGTGAGCTACGATGCGGCCGGCAAGTCCGTGAGCGAAGCCGAGCACCAGACCGCCGGCCCGGCCATGGCCCTGCGCCTCAGCCCGATACTCAGCCCCACCGGCCTGCACGCCGATGGCACCGATTTGGCCTTAGTTCAGGTTGAAGCAATTGACGCGCAAGGCCGCCGCTGCCCCACGGCTTTGAACATGGTGAATTTCACCCTGAGCGGGCCGGCCGAGTGGCGCGGCGGCCTGGCGCAGGGGCCCGGCAACTACATTCTGGCCAAGAGCCTGCCCGTGGAAGGTGGCGTGAACCGCGTGCTCATCCGCAGCACCACGCAGGCCGGCAAAATCAATATTACCGCCACCTCTGAGGGCTTGAAACCGGCTACGGTCAGCCTGAAATCGGAACCTGTGCGTGTAGAAAACGGCTTGATGACGCAGCTGCCGGGTGCAGATTTGCCGGTGAGTTTGCGGCGTGGGCCCACGCCGGCCGGGCCGTCGTTCACCGTCTCGCGGGTGACGGTGCCGATTACCGCCGCTACCGCCAGCTCCAATGCGGCCAACGCTGCTTTCAGCTTCGATGACAATGAGCTGTCGGAGTGGATTTCGGACCGTAAAGAGGCCCGGCCGTGGATTGAGTACGCGCTGGCCCGTACCGCCCCCATCAGCCAGGTGGCGATGAAACTGACGGGATGGCGCACCAGCACCTATCCCATTCGTATTTTACTCGATGGGCAGGAGATTTTCAGCGGTACCACGGAGCGCAGCCTGGGCTATTTCACCGCGATATTTCCGCCGCGCACCGGCCAGAAACTGCGCATCGAGCTAACCGGCACCACTCAAGCCAAAGACGCCTTCAATATCACCGAACTCGAAACGCCCAAAGTGCCCACCGCCGCCACCGACCAGGCCGGCCCGCCCGGCACCCTGGGTCTGGTGGAAGTGGAAGTGTATTCAACGCCGGCCGGCTCGCCCGCGCCCTAACCCGCCGCTATGCTCAAAAACGCTTTCCTGTTCTGCGCAATCCTGCTGCTGGCCGGCCCGCTGGCCCGGGCGCAAACTGCGCCGCCGCCGCCGCCGCTCTGGCACAATCAGCCGCGCACGTTGCGCTATCACCCGGAAGGCACCGATTTCGTCATCACCAACGGCACGCACCGCTTCACCCGCGCCCTCTACGGTACCAACACGGCCTTTCGCGTCGAGGCCGGCGACCTGCCCGAATTTGCCCTCTACCTGCCCGGCATGGGCGGCAATCTGAAATTCGGACTGCTGGCCAACGGCCAAAGCAAATGGCTTATCAAAGCCGAAAACATCACCGCCCGCTACCGCCCGGGCCTGATGCTCTACGACATCACCGACCCGCTTTTGGGACCCGGCAAGCTCCACCTCGAAGTGCTGGCCCGTGCCGAGGCCGAAGGCCTCATCATAAAAGCCCGCTTCGAAAACGTGCCGGCCAATTCCGTGCAATTGCTCTGGGCTTTCGGCGGAGCCACGGGCAAGAAATTCAGCCGCGACGGCGACATTGGAGCCGACCCAGAATCAAGTTTTTACCTGAAGCCGGAGTATTGCCAGGGCAATGCGTTTGACCTGAAAAAGAACAGTTTTACGCTAAACTACGGCACGGCTACGAAGCTGGTAGCAGGCACTGACAAAGCGGCAAAGCCAACCGCTGCTGAGCCAAAAATACTGATGGGCGTGGTGCCGCCCACATCCAAAACGCATGTAGCCGACGCCACGCAGCAGGAGACGCCGCAGCAGCTTCTGGCATCCTCCGCATCGGCCACGCCGGTGCTGGCGGGCACGGTACCGGTCATAAGTGAGAAGGAGTTTTACTTTGCCGTGCAAAAGTCAGAAACGGCTCCAATACCCACCTACGCCGCTTTACCGACCGCGTTTGCCCAGGCCGAAGCCGCCCGCGCCGCGCTGGCCGGCCGTGTCAAAGTCAGCACGCCCGACCCCTACATCAACACGCTGGGCGGGGCGCTGTCCGTGGCCGCCGATGCCATTTGGGAAGCCCCCTCCTACCTGCACGGAGCCATAGCCTGGCGCATCCGCCTCGATGGCTGGCGCGGTCCCTACGTGGCCGACCCGCTCGGCTGGCACGACCGCGCCGCTACCCACTTCCGGGCCTATGCCAAGTCGCAGCTCACCAGCCCGCCCAACGGCCCGGTCACGCCCGATACCGCCCTGCACCTGGCCCGGCAGCTTGAGAAGCTGGGCACCGCCGTGTTTACCGAAGGCTACATATCGCGCAACCCCGGCGGTGATTTCCGCGCCCACCACTACGACATGAACCTCGTGTTCATCGACGAGCTGCTGCGCCATTTCAACTGGACCGGTGACCTGAAATTTGCCCGCGAGATGTGGCCCGTGCTCCAGCGCCACCTGGCCTGGGAAAAGCGCAACTTCGACCCCGACAACGACGGCCTCTACGATGCCTACGCCGCCATCTGGGCCTCCGATGCGCTGCAATACAGCGGCGGGGCCGTCACCCACAGTTCGGCCTACAATTACTTCGCCAACCAAAAAGCCGCCGAGCTGGCCCGCCTACTGGGCGAAAACCCCGCCCCCTACCGCCAGGAAGCGCAGCACATCCACCAGGCGCTGCAAAGCCGGCTGTGGCTGCCCGCCCAGGGCCGGTACGCCGAATACCAAGATGCCCTCGGCCTCCGAAGCCTGCACCCCGCCGCCGGCCTCTGGACCATCTACCACGCCCTCGATTCGGAAGTACCCGATGCCTTCCAGGCCTACCAGGCACTCCGCTACATTGATGCTGAGATGCCGCACATCCCGGTGCGCGCCGCCGGCCTGCCCGATGCCGGCTACTACCTGCTTTCAACTACGAATTGGCAGCCCTACGACTGGTCGCTGAACAACGTGGTGCTGGCCGAAAACCTGCACACCAGCCTCGCCAACTGGCAGGCCGGCCGCCGCGAAGAAGCCTTCCTGCTCTGGAAAAGTGCCCTGCTCGAAAGCCAGTACCTGGGCAGCAGCCCCGGTAATTTCCAGCAGATTTCTTTCTATGACACCTACCGGGGCGAACTTTACCGCGATTTCGCCGACCCCATCGGCATGGCAAGCCGCTCGTTGGTCGAGGGCCTGTTCGGCATCCGCCCCGATGCCCTGCACGATACCCTACGCATCAGCCCCGGCCTGCCCGCCGCCTGGGATTCGGCCGCGCTGCAAGTGCCCGATGTCACTTTCCACTTCCGCCGCCAGGGCCGCCGCGAAACCTATACCATCGCCCCGCACCTCCCGAAACAGCTGGCGCTCCAGCTGCGCGTGCCCGCCCTGGCCAGCCGCGTGGCTTCGCTGACAGTGAACGGCCAGCCGGCCGCCTGGCACAACGTAGCCGCCGCCGTGGGCCAGCCGACTATCGAAATCAGCAGCGCCCCGGCAGCACGCTACGTGGTGGAAATCGAGTGGCAGGGCGAAATGCCCGATGCCGCCGCGTCGCAGGAATCAGCTGCTTTCGGTGCGGCTTTTAACGTCACGTTTGCCCATGCCCGGATTATTCAGGTTTCCGACCCGCAGCAGGTGCTGCGGCAGCCCCGCCTGAACGGCTCGGCACTCGCGGCGCAGGTGGCCGGTATGCCCGGCAGCCGCACCGCTTTCGCACAGCTTCAGCAGGGTGATTTGACGTGGTGGGAACCGCTGAAAATTTCCGTGCAACGCCCGGACACTTCCGCTCCTACAGCTAATTCTACTAATACTGCCAAGTGGGAAGCGCTTGATTTATCCGCCGCTTTCAATGACCGGGTAACGCAGATTTTCCGGAACAAATACCTTATTCCCCGCCCCGCCGTGGCCACCCTGGAGTTGCCCACCCAAGGCATCGGAAACTGGTGTTACCCTCTCACCCAGGCCAATATCGACGACAGCGGCCTGCGCCACTTAGCTGGTTCGAAAAACGAAATCCAACTGCCTGAAGGCGTGCCGCTACGCACACCTGGCGTGGCCGGTGCGAAGAATATCCTCTTCGTATCGCAGTGGGACAACTACCCCCACCAAGCCACGCTGCCGCTACGGGGCCGCGCCCGCCGCGCCGTGCTGCTCATGGCCGGCTCCACCAACGCCATGCAAAGCCAGTTCCTCAACGGCGAAATCACCATCACCTACGCCGACAACACCACCGCCACCCTGCCCCTGCGCAACCCCGACTCCTGGTGGCCCATCGAGCAGGACTACCTCGACGACGGCTTCGCCTTCCAAACCGGCGCGCCGAAACCTTACCGCGTCCACCTCAAAACCGGCCTCATCACCCGCGATTTCAGCCAGTACAACAGCATCAAAGGCTTTAGCACCCGCGCCATCGACGGCGGCGCGGCCACCGTGCTGGAACTGCTCCTCGACCCCAGCAAAAAATTAAAATCCCTCTCCCTGAAAGCCCTGGCCAACGACGTGGTAATTGGGCTGATGAGCGTGACACTTGACCGTAACTAATGCTTCTCCTAACCCTTATGAAACTGACTTCCAAATTTTTACTAACTATCTCATTAGCAACCAGCATCTTCTCGCTTGCCGCCCAGCCCATCAACCGGCAGGCCCTCGTGGAGCGCCACAAAGTGGTAATCACGAATACCGACTCGCTCAATTCCCTATCCGTGGGCAATGGCAGATTCGCCTTCACCGCCGACATCACGGGCCTGCAAACATTCCCCCTGCACTACGAGAAGGGCATTCCACTCGGCACCGAATCGGAATGGGGCTGGCACCGCTTCCCGAATAAAGAAGGCTACAAATTCGCCCAAAGCCTGCGCGAATACCAGTTCAACGGCCGCCCCGTGAGCTACTCGGTGCAGGTGAAAACGCCCGGCAACAAAGATGCCGTTGACTACCTCCGCGCCAATCCGCACCGCCTGCAGCTGGGCAATCTGGGCTTTATCATCCTTAAGAAAAACGGCCAGCTGGCCAAAATACAGGACCTCAAAAACATCCACCAGGAGTTGAACCCGTGGACGGGCGAAATCCAGAGCCATTTCACGGTGGAAGGCGCGGCGGTGGACGTGGTCACCGTCGGCCACCAAGCGCAGGATGCTGTGGCCGCCAAAGTCACTTCGGAGCTCCTAAAAGCCGGGCGCCTGAAAGTGGCTTTGCGCTTCCCTTTCCCCACCGCCGGCTGGGCCGATATGGGCACCGATTATTCGCACGAAGCCGACCATAAATCGGCCATCACCATGCAAGCGGCGGGCCGCGCCTTACTAACCCACCAGCTCGATACCACCAAGTATTTTGCGGCTCTGAGCTGGGTCCAGACTGCCACGCTGGCCCCCGGCCGGCCGCACGAATTCATCCTCACGCCCGGCACCCAAAGCGGCGTGCTGGAACTGAGCTGCCGATTTTCACCCCGCCAGCAAGCATCTGCCGCCCCCACTTTCGTCGCCACCCGCGCCGATAGCCGCCAGCAGTGGCAGGCCTTCTGGCGCAGCGGCGGGGCCGTCGATTTCAGCGGCACCACCGACCCGCGCGCCGCCGAGCTGGAGCGCCGCATCGTGCTCTCGCAGTACCTCACCCGCATCCACAACGCCGGCTCGCAGCCGCCGCAGGAGACGGGATTGCTGCTCAACAGCTGGTACGGCCGCCCGCACCTCGAAATGCACTGGTGGCACGCCGCCCATTTCGCCCTCTGGGGCCGCCCCGAAATCCTCGAAAAAAGCCTCACCTGGTACGCCCGCCCCGATGTGCAGGCCGAGGCCCGCGCCATTGCCCAGCGGCAGGGCTACGCCGGCTGGCGCTGGCAGAAAATGACCGACCCGTGGGGGGCCGAAGGCCCGTCGTCCGTGGGCGCATTTCTGCTCTGGCAGCAGCCCCACACCATTTATTTCGCCGAAGAAGCCTACCGCGCCCACCCCAACGCCGCCACCCTGAAACTATACCAGGAACGGGTACAGCAAACGGCTGAATTCATCGCCTCCTACCCGTTTTTTGAGAAAGACAAGGGCCGCTACATCCTCGGCAAAGGCGTAATTCCGGCCCAGGAGCGGTTCAAGGCCGAAGACACCTTCAACCCTACTTTTGAGCTCGTGTACTGGCATTGGGCGCTTGATATTGCCCAGAAATGGCGTGAGCGCCAGGGCCAGCCCCGCAACCCGCAGTGGGACGACGTGCTGGCCAAGCTCGCCAAACTACCCGAAGCCAACGGCGTGTACCTCGCCGCCGAAAGCGCCCCCGATTCCTACACTAACCCCGAATACAAAACCGACCACCCATCCGTGCTGGCCGCGCTGGGCATGATGCCCGCCACCGGCCAACAGGACGCCGCCACCATGCGCCGCACCTTCGACCTCATCTGGAAAGACTGGAGCTGGGACAAAACCTGGGGCTGGGATTTCCCTATGACATCCATGACGGCCACTCGCCTCGGCCTGCCCGAAAAGGCAATGGATGCCCTCCTGATGCAGGTCCAAACCAACACCTACCTCCCCAACGGCCACAACTACCAGGAAGGCCGCCTCCCCCTCTACCTGCCCGGCAACGGCGGCCTGCTCGCCGCCGTGGCCCTCATGTGCGCCGGCTACGACGGCTGCAAGGAGGCCACCCCCGGCATTCCCAAAACCTGGAAAGTGCGCTGGGAAGGCCTGCAAAAGATGCCGTAACAGCCGGTCTACTGTTGTCAACTAATCTCAAAAACTACTTCCTCTATTTTCTGAATTAGCGCCCTTGTAAATTCCGCCACATTTTTGGCTGCTACGCCCGCGTATATTTTTCCTATATCCACCTTATTCAAAGAACTATAGTTTACGTCGGCCAATTTATTCTTGCCTTTTGTGTCGGTATATTCTACCTGCAATTGAGAAGCATCACCGTCCTTATCTATAAATCCAAAATGCACCGATTCCGGCTTTTGGTTAATGGCCAGCGAAGTAATTTGCTTATCGTACAAACAAAACAACAGGTCCTCCGCCAGCTCATCCCGCCGCCGCACTTGCCCTTCGGCTTGGATAACCAGGTCCGGCCAGCCATCAACCGCCCGGGAGCGCAGCAAAAAGCCAGATTTTGGAATATTCTCATCCGAAATAATCACCCCGGTGCCATACAGTTCCGCATCCGTCGCCGCATCGGCCGAAGACAGTCGCCCGATGCTAAAAGCGCCATCTACCAGGCATCTAACCCATTTATCATCAACACTGAAGAACCGCAAAGACTCAAACGGCAGGAATGCTTCCGTGGGCACCAGGTAATTAAATGGCACCCCTTTCAACAGCGTCAAATCAGTAAGCCACTGCCCGACAAATGCCGGCATATCAGGGTACTGACTTGCCACTGATTTTAGAATGAGGTGGCCATTGAGCCGGCTGCTGGCCGACACTTTTTTGAATTGATAGCATTCCCGCTTCCACCGAAACAAAGCAGTGGAGAAGTTTTTATCACTCAGGGCCAGTATGCGCCCCAGCTCCCAGGCCGAAGCGTACGAAACATCAACATACTTCTCCCCTCCATAGGCCAGAAACCGAAATAGCTCATCTCCGCCCATCACCGGAACCGGCGCGGCCGGCTGCCCCGTGCCAGCCACCGGATTTGGCACCAACGGCCCCCGGTACACGGCATTAATTCGGTCGCCCGTCTTCAATACATACGGGAGTTTTAAATATCCGTCCAGCGACAAATCATCCGTATCGGGCAGGCGCAGATTTGCCGGGCTACGGTTCAAATGTTTCAGCAGCGATGTAAGATGCGCTATTTCAAACGTCTTAAATAAGCTCGCCGTCTCCTCATCGCTGACCGCAATACCAATTACTTTTAAGAAATCTGATTTATTAAAAAACTCAAGGCCCGCAATTTTAGCCAATGCCGACGCTAGCGCCGTGCTGACCCCACCAGCCGACACGTAAATAGCCAGCACCTCGGGCGTAACGATAAAATGGTCGTTACAAAAAAACTCCCAGCTATACAGCGAAGCAAAACCATAAAATCCATCTTTGGGCTTGCCGATAAAATCGCCCTTTTTGGAATACATATCCTCAAGGGATATCAGATGGACAATGTTCTTTTTATCCTTTACCGGCATCCGGCTGCCCACCACCGACGCTTTTTCATCTTTTTCCTGCCCCCGCACATGGGCCAGATAGCCCAACTCCTGATAAGTGGGCAGAATACTGGTCAGAAATGCCGCTTCAATCAGCAGGCCCCGCACCGAAATATCCGTTTCATTCGTGCTTTCAACGGGGGCAAATGGCGTCGTTTCCCAAATAGCTTTTACGGCATTTATTTTTCTGACTTTGCTGGCATCGGCCACCTCGTCTTCCGTAAGCAGCATCAAGGCCAGCCACGGTTTTACCGAATCATCTTTTTCATTGGTCTTTCTTTCCCAAGGGAAAGTGCTTCTTTCCAGGATAATATTCGGCAGAATAGTTGAAAAATCGCCTAATGCCGACATTGGCGGAAATACCGAATCAATCTGACTGGGATTCAACGTATACTGCTCGCCCTGCACCGAAAAATATAAAGTAGCAGGAGGCAACGCCAAAGAATCCTTATCAACGCCAAAGCGTTGCGTGCTCTCCACCTTATAATAGCCCGCCGTAAGGGCCGGCCGGTGGCTGTCGTAAATCAGTATTTTATCGTCGGTAGTAGCCATGATGCTATTTTTCGGACTGCCCGGATTGGCTACTCGGCAATGCCAAGCTGCTTACCCAATGCTTTGAAGGTGGAATTGTACTCGGAAAAAGGCAGTGGGGCACTGGTTTTCCGGCAGGTCAGATTAATAGGTGCATCCCGGAAAACAATTTCGGCTAACTGCGGAAATTCAACGCCACCTTCCGGCAATACAACCGGCTCGGTAGTAGACACATTAATGCCGTTGAACACTTCTACGGTTCGGTTTTCGGCATTTAAATCGGGCTGAAAACTGGTTCCCCAAATGGCAGCGGGCACTGCTTTTTGCTGCGGGGTGATAATAAGATTACGCAGACTTTTCGAATCCATTAGCGCATAATCCGATGGCTTATCCGGATTATGAGAAATAACTACTGCTAGTTCGCTTTTAATATCATCATTATTTTTCGCCATTGGCGAAACCCCAAATCGAACAGCGGAGCTGCTGCTGATATTATAAATCTCCTCGTCATTAATCGATATATTTTTGACTGGGATAGCCGAATTAACGAGTAATTCCAACTCTTTGGGATTCACAATAGGATTCTGGAACTCATCTTTACCGTGCTGCCCACCGGCCACTGCCGCCCCCAGCACTTTACCAGCCTCAGGCAGGCATTTCGCTTTGAAATCAGCCCAGGTAATTGGCTTCAAATCAGCCGAGTCATCCGCACCAAAATGTATCGTAATGTCGCACACGTAGATGTGCACCGTCGCCCGGCCCGAAAACTCCGGCCCCCATATTGCCAGGTCGGCCCCCAAATCGACTGAGATGGTATGGCTGCCGAAAAAATGTATGGTATAGGAGGCCCCCATACTCACATAAATGCTGGCCTCGTAATGATAGGGCTGCCAGGTAACCAAAAAGTCGGCCCCGGCCTTGAACCACGCCTTAAAATCGCCATCCTCATACACGGCCTCCAGGTGGCCGCCCGCCATGAAGGCATGGGCGCACAACGCGAAATACATATCGCCTTTCACGCTCAGCTTATCACTTACCTGCCAGTTCAGCGCCAGGCGCGGCACGCTCGGATAATGGGCCGGCACTTTAAAGGCCGGGTGGTACCCGCCCACCGTGGCCACAAAATCACCCTCGTGTTCTCCTTTGAACCAACTGTAAAACGCCGCTCCCCCGGTCAGGTGGCAATCCCTGGAAAAGATATAAGAGTCGCTGCTCAATTGCGCCAATACCGCCAGAAAGCCTTCGTCGGGCAGGTATTTGGCCATCAGCATTATTTTAACCTCAGCCAGCGGCGTAAATGCTTTTCCTAATTCCTGCAGCGGCACTACGATGTTGGATTGCCCCAGCAAATCAATTTCCATCCGGTTGCCAAAGGAAACTACGAGCAGCGCGAAGGAATTTATCAGCTTGAATGAGCTGAACTTTACCCCAACCGCCAGGAATATATCGCCTACCGATGGCGGCACATAAGCCGATAAAGCCTTCAGCTGGGCCTGGAGCGCCATTGCCGGATTCGCATCCGCCGGCACCGAGCTGCCGCCCATCACCTGCGCCACCAATGGGAAATTAGCCACCTGGCTGATATCGGGCATTATCAACGCCCTGTTATACCCAAACCCAGCGGCCAATCCTTCTACAAAGAAAAAGCTGGGGCCCCCAAGCGCTTTTTCGAGATAGGCATAAATAAATAGCGAAGGGTGCCCGTCGTAATAACAATAAGACCCCATGGCGGAAAGAGCAAATCCGGCGGTTTTTATGGTAGCGGCTCCATTATACACCTCCGTGCTTTTGCCATTAATCACCATTTGCTGCCTCAGAAAAGCAGCCCCTATTTCTAAACCGTTTTTTCTGAAATCAATACTTAAACCGGATAAATTGAACGACGGCCGAAAGCGTTTGATGGAAGAGCCAACCGATAATTCATCAAGCGCAATGGACAGCCCGCCCACGGATATGCCGGCATCGAGGTAAAGCCACAGCTCGCTGTTTTTAAAATCTACGCCAACACGTTTGAAGGTGGCGGGGCCAATTGTTTTTTCGATATTGAACCACTTCACCGAGGTTTCGGCCGCTGCCGGAACGGCAGGCTCACTTACAGTGGCAGCGGCAGCTTTCGACTTGCTGGACCGCGCCTTTTGCTTCGGCTTGGGCGCAACGGCAGTCGTCGCACCGCTGCCAACCATCAGCGTTTGGCTGGTGCCGGCAATGTTGAAGCGGCCGGAAAGGGCCAGGCCTTTCGCAATGCCCGCGGCGGCAAAACCGGCGATATGCGACGGAATCAGCTTGTTGATACCGACCATTTGGTCTTCGCTAAACTGGCCGGAGCTGTAGAGGATTTGCAGGTCGTCGAGGCCCAGCGATAAATCTTTTGGCAGCTGCTGGCCCACCATCGGCAGGTTGGCCAGGTCGATGGCCGTGCCCAGGTCAATGGCCAAAGCAAACTGCTTGCTGCCCGCACTCTTGTCCTGGTGGTACACAAACCTGACATCCTTCAAGTCAATCTCAATACCATCGGGCACCTCCCGGGCCATCTCCGCCGATATGGTGTTCAGCAGGCTATTGAGCCTTATGCTGGTCGCGGAACCATCCGGCCGGGAATAGGTCGCAATAAACGTATTGGCCTGGGGGTTGCCGTCAAAACGCAAATCAAATTGCAAGCTCCCAATTCGGATGGTACCACCGAAAGTATATTGATAATCAATCTTGCCCAAGGCCGCTTTTTTGGCAACGATATCAATCGTTACCACCGCATCCACGGCCGTACCGGCGATGTTGAAACCACCCTGACACGAAAAATGAAAGTTCTCGGTGTCGGTTTCATACCTGAAATCAATACCGGATAGCTCAAACATCTTGAAAGGGGCCGGCACTTTTACCCCAAACTTTTCGCTCAAATCAGCAATCAGGTCCCCCACCCTCACGGGCTGTCCGGCTTGGGTAGCGCCTTCTATCAGCCATCCCGCATCAGTCGGGCTATTTTTCGACAGGGATAGCGCGGCCGGAACGCCCGCAATGGTCATGCTACCCCTGAGCCCCACCGTATGCTTCCCAAACTCGAAAGCCACCGTATCCATTTCAAAGACCGTCGCCCCGGTTCCAACCTGCTGCAACGACACCTCGGTGGTTACTTCGAACCCACCCTGGGAGGAAATAACCAGGTTGAATTCGCGCGGTGCCCCGAATGAAAGGAAGTGATAAGACATATGCTATTGCTTGTAAGAAGCATACTGTAGGGCAAGGCGCTGGCGAAAGCCGTCCTCTTTGCACCCACAAAAAAACGAACCTGATTAGCCGGCAGAAAAGCCAAACGAGTATTTTTCGCCTTGCTATTTTCCCTTGTATTATCGGTTTTATCATCACTGCCTGCCAGTAGCTGCAGGCGACGCTGAACCTACTTTTTTTATTCTTCCGACTTATTCAACAAAGCCTCCAGTCGCTGCAATCGGGCTTCCTGGTGCTGGAGTTGCTGGGTGAGCGCATCAACCTGCTTGCTCAACTCCTGAATAGCGCTGATACCGGTGCAGAAAACGTAGTCGTAATCGAGCGTGCGGAAGTCGTCTACCTCTTCCCCGTAAATGAATAGGTGCTCTGCGGAAAATGTCCAGTCCTGAACCGTGAAGGTCAATTCATCCAGGACATTTACTTGCACGTCCTGAACACCACTTGCCTCCGTGATAATCCTCACCCGGTCGCCGGTGCTGAGCTCATGCGCTTTTTTCAGCGATATGGTCAACAGGCCATCTGCCAGTGTTGCATTTTCTGCTAAGGAATAAATACCGGGCGTAAAATCTTTGGTGATAGATACTGCTTCAGGAATGATTTGCTCGACTTCCTGCGCAATAAATCCTTTTTTTATTCCGGGACCTTGAGATACATAATCTTTATAATAATAATTTTTAACAACAAGCTTATTCAGCAACCCCAGCGCATCCCGACCGTCTGCCGTTGTTATTTCCTCTTTAATTCGCTCATCACTAAAGCAGTAGTACGCTGCACAATAAATCCCAGTTGATGCCCTGATAGAAACCGAATTTGTATGAGTACCAACGGAGGCCCGGCAAGCCCCATCCATCAGGAACCAAAATCCCTTTTGCATGGAAATATTGTTCCAACTATTGATATCGATTGGGAATTCCGGGTCATGTTTCCCTATTCCTATTTTGCCGTTGACGAGAAGGTTCGCATCGCTGGTGATGATAGCCAAATCCTTATAACCATTGGGGTCGCCTTGGTTGGACAGGGTTCTGAAATAGAGATTTCCGGTGCTCCGATTGCCCCAGTCAATTACAGCATCATAACTATCATACACTAAATGAGTGCTTTTTATGTAATAGTTACCAGCTTGCACGTCGCCTTCTACCTGTAGCTTCTTGCGTGGGTCAGGGGTGCCGATGCCAACGTTGCCATCAGGCAGCAGGCGCATGATTTCAGGATAAGACTGCTGCCCGTAGCTCCCGGAATTGGTATTTCCCACCCGCAGGGCCAGCCCATTTTCCGCGCCTCCGGCACTGATGAAGCCCGTGGTTCCATCATGATGTATCATCATGTGGTCCCAGGCCGCCGTGTTTCTAATGCCGATACTACCCACTACATCCAGGGTCTGCTGCGGTTCGATGTTATTAATTCCCATCCGGCCTCCGCTGGTGATAACCACCAGGTCACGGTGACCACCATCGGAATTACCCTGGTTTTGCAAAGACCTGAAATAGAGATTTCCATCGATTTGACTACCCCAGTCAATGGTGGCCCCCCGGTTATCATACACTAAGTTCGAACCCTTAATAAAGTATTTACTGGCCTGCAAATCACCGTTCACTTCCAACCGCTTGCTTGGGTCCGGGTTCGTTGTCCCAATGCCAACATTGCCGCCGCTGGTAATCGTCATGCGGGCATCCGCCAGGGTTGCCGGGTTGATATTCTCCTCGCTGTTTATCAAAAACTTCAGGCTGCCTGTGCCATAGCTCCCCAATCTTTCGTGCACAACGGCCGCCTTCACCCAATGGCCCATTGCCTCGTTGACAAAGCCTAATCCTACCGCATTTCCATTGCCCGCTGTGCCATTCAGGTTGTGTAGCAGCAAGGGGAAATTTAATCCGCTATTATTTACGACTATCTCTAATTTCTGAGATGGATTATTGGTCCCAATGCCTACGTTTTGGTTCTGAAAAACCATCGGCTGCTTATCGATGTGCAGCACGAATGTCTCGTCCCAATAGCCGGGGATATTCTCCAGCCGCACACTCAGCCGGGTTTTGCCGGTGATGTAATTGGTAATGATATTATCAAACGAAAAATCAATGTACGTTACGGCAGCCTTGTCGTTCACTACGCCCAGGGATGACTTGATGTATCCTATTTGCGAGCCTCCTTCGATTATCTTACCAACCGCAAATTTATCTTTATCAATAGTCTTGATAAACTTGCCGGTTATGGGCACATAAACCCTGCGGTCATCAATTATGAATAGCAGTTCACCTTCGGTCACCATCCGGCCATTCACACAAATATCCGCTTTGCTCGTCAGCACACCGGTGCTTACGTTAGAGACTTTTGTCTGAGCCGGAATCTGCCGGGTAAGAAGGCCCGCACCACTGCCATTAATCATTGGTAAAAGCAGCAAGCCCGCGCTATCAGCTATCGTAAAAGTCCACACAGGCAGCGGCTCCTGCCCGGATGGGGGAGCACCATTAAAATGGGTATCGAAAGGCGCGTCTTCTTTGACAATAATTCGCTGAATAGCGTCGGCATTCGCCAGCGCAGCAGCAGTTGAATTCAGATTGGGGTCGAAGAAAAAAATTATTTTAGAGTTTTCCGTAAACTCAATAGCCTTATCCCCATCAGCGTCCGACTTATTGGTATTACTGATTCTCAATCTCAGACTATTGCGTGATTCTCCATCATTCAGGATGGTATCGGCATCTTTAAAGCTGAGTTGCAGTGGCAAACCCGATTTTCCCCGGTGGTTTATCAGGGTCCAGTTAATTTGCCGAACAGAATCCTCAAACAGCACATCGCCAGCCGTAATATTCTTGCCCAACAATTCCACGTTGGTAGTCCGGGAACCCTTGCTGCCATTGATATCCACCAGAAACTTAATTTCAATACTGCCCTTGCTTTCGCAAATAAGCGGAGCTGCACCGGCATACAGCAGGTATATCGTGGAACAGCCCTGCGCATCAATTAAAGCCTCACTTATTTTCCATTCTCCGAAAGCCTGCTCTTTCTTGTTATCATTAAGCACCTCCGGCCGGAATTTCAGCGCAAAATGATAATTGCTTGCGCCAGCCTTTGCGCCCAGCGTATTAAGCAGCATTGGAGCCGCCAGCTGGTTGGCAATTTTGAGGGTTACCCCTTCCACCTTATCCTCCAGATAGAACAGGTCTTCCTCTTTGCTGTTCAACAGGCAAAAATCAAACGGGTAATTAGTTCTGAAACCCATAAATTCGGTTATTAAGGGGGGTGGCGACTTATTTGGTTACGCTTAAGTGTAGCCAGCCTTCTCTAATAAGAATTTCTTCCGAGAAGTGGCCTTGTGCATTCATGGGTACGATATGCCCGGCATCCAGCAGCTGTTGAATGCGTTGCAAATGCGCCAGCAGCAACGGCGACGGAGCTGCCCATTGCGTTTTGGGGTTGATAAGCGCCTTCTGGTCGGCAGTTTCTTTTATCCAGCCGGCAGTCAGCATATCCTGCCATATAGCTTCGCCATCGGCGGCAAATGCCTGTAAGAACAGCGCCTTATCGGCAGTGCCGGTAGTGGAAACCTGCGTCCATTTGCCGGCTTCCATTGCCAGCCACGACCAGGAATAGCCCGCCTCTTCGGGCAGCGAAATCGCAATGCTGTCTTTGGGCATCAGCAGTGGCCGGGTGAAGAAGCTCACGTTCATGCGGGCAAGGGCGGGCTTGAACTGGCTGGCGGGAATAGATATGCTTTTGGTCGGCAAAATCCCCGTGGTGGCATGGGCCTCGCCCCGGGGGTCTATCAGCAGCGTGAGATTTTTGGGCTTATCGGTGATGGATAGCGAAAAAGTATGGGCACCATCCCGATGCGCTAAAAAATAGCCTTTATCGATATTTTCCGGATACACTGACTGAAATACACTGGCACTTTCGTCTTCATCCCAAAAACCTAAAACGCCATCATTCAGAATACCGGGCTCACCGATAAGAACGGGAAATTTAACTTTTTCCCAGCTGTTCGTTTCCCGATTGTTGCGGCCTAAATCTGCGTTGAAATAGTCCCAGCTCTGGTTGATGGCCGGCATTCCCTTCACCTCCAGGCTGACTATCGCCTTTACCACGGCCATGGGCCGGCCCACCAGCATGGCCAGGTCTAAATGCTGGGCAAAATTCTCGGGGTCTATTTGCTGGAGCGTATTATCAAGTAGTTCAACAAAGTCCGCAAAGTCGCTTTTCCCAATCAACTTACTAACTATCTCCCGCAGATTACTATTCGGTATTTGGTTCGCGTCCGTAAGGGTGATGTTGCCGGGGGCCGACGCCCACTCGGTTACCGCACTGCCACCGGCGGCTTTATTCTGTTGAATAAGACCGAGAATATAACCATCGGCATCATACACCATTAAGCTGGCATCCAGATTATTGGGCACCAGCCAGCCGCACACCGGATTGGTATTCTGGCTGGCCTCTGATTGGTTTGAAGCAATATTAGCAGCCGAAATCCATCTGAAATTCAACCGCGCCGGCTGGACTATGCGCGGGGGCAAAAATGCCTCCTTGCCCTTGGGAACTACCGTAAACGAATGCGAGAACAGCACATCAGTGGTTCGTATCGGAATATTAGCCACTTGGCCGAAATTGTCGATAATGCCCAGCTGATTAATTCTGACAGTGCCCGTTTTTATGGGGTTAAACTGATTAAGCGGCAAGGGTGCCCGCTTATTTTCGCCTCCTATTAGCTTAGCGGCCAGTGAAGTCACCGCCTGCGATTCCGTGAAGGAAACCGGGTCGGCTACGGGGAGTTGCATGGTTTCGTGCAGCTGCAACAAGGCCGCATTGAAACCACCCAGCGACTGCGACAAATAGTTGCTGACACTTAATTCCATGGCAGCTGCTACTATATGCCGCAGAAATGTATTGATGGATTCCGGTGGCGTAACGGCCCTCAACAAATTATCAAAGGCGATAAAAACTTCATTATGAAAACTATTCGCTTCCGCTTCGGTAGCCTGGTTTTTTGCCGTGCCTTTAAGCCTTGCAATATCTTTTACCAGCCCAGCATAAATTACCTGCTCCAAATCATCCTTTTGCAAGCCCAGGTTGGCCGTTAGCTCGTCGGCATCCATCTTGAGCAAGTACGAGCTGATTACACTTTGCAGCTTTGTTTGGGCATGGGCTGATAATATGGTTGAGCCGGCGTATGATTTAATTCTTTCTCCCTGCAAAACGTTGGCCCCCTCAACGGTAAGGTCGTAGTCGCCGGTTTTGATACCGTAATTAGAGGTAATGAAATCCTCGGCAAACTCAGTTGAGTAAGGTCCGTCGAATTTGATATTATCCTGCGCAATTACTTCCCACTGCAAAAACGTAGGGTTCCAATTACCCTCCGGATTTCCCGGTCTTTGCGTCAATCCTTCGAGTTTATTTACCGCAGGGATTCTTTTAAGGTCATAATGCGATGATTGATTTCTTTCAATAATTCCGCTAAAATCAAAGCAAACACAATCGAGCCGCTGGCTTACCACATGCCGGTTCCCAACCTTCACATCACGGCCGGCAATCAGCACCACGGGGTCGTTGGGCAGCCAGAACCGGGGCGCTTTGTCGCTTTTGAGCTGAGCCTTTTTTAGCTTCAGCACGTTCCGGTCGTTGAAGAGGTCCTCTTCGCTCAGCAGCTTTTCGCTCATTCGCAAACTAGCCAGCTTGCCCTTCAGGCCACGAAACAACGTTATTTCCCGAGCAGCCACGGGGGCGCGGGCCACGAGGTGGATATGCACCCACCGGTCCTTGGGAATATCATCCCATTGCCGGGGCTTATAGGGGTCCAGCTTTACGCCATTTATAAAAACAGCCGTCCACAAATCGCCGGGCGTGGCGGGCCCCACTATACTAGTCGGGTCGTCATCAATCCGCAACAGGTAGCTCCCAACGGCTGGGGCCTTCGCGCTTACATTAACCAGAACCGACAGCGCCGCAACCTTGGTAGCCGGCTCAAGGGCATAGCCAAAAAAATCTGGTTCTGCGGCTGCACCATCCGGGCCTTGAAATACCGCAACGTATTGCCCGCCTAAGCTGGGCTCCGGGCTGAGCGTGAAAGACGGAGCCGGAGTAGTACCACTAAACAGCAGCGCATTCCCCAACTCCTGCCCTCCTCCGTCGAAATCAACGATACGTTGATTGACTTCTGTAATTGCTTTTGATAAGTCAGCAGCATAATCGGACAGCTCTTGCTTTTTGCGATTAATTAGCTCAAAATGGTCATTTTCTATCAAAAATTTGATTCGGTCAGCATCGGCGGTATGCGTATTTAAATCATCGTGATAGCAGGCAACCATGTATTTATACCAATCAGCAAATAATTGCTGCTGAAAGCTGACCAGCTCGTCATTGGCCCGGTCATGCCCTTGCTGCAGGCGATTTAAGGCCTGGACTTTACTTGCCATAAAAGATGGCAGGTCGAAGGCTACTCCGTCGGGCTGTACTGTTGGGCTACCGCCAGCGTTGGGGCTGGCATCGGCCGGCAAGGCATTTTCAATGCTTACGCTCCAGGCCGTGCCCCCGTCAACTTGGGCAAAACCCTGCTCGTGCATGGCTTGCAGCATTTTTTTACCGGTATCCAGTTCCTGGCCCGCCATTTTGGCAAAGAGCTGCAACGCTTCCAATTGGTCTTCGATAATCGTCCGATGATTATCGAGTCCGAATTGCTGGTTGATGCGATTGCCGAGTAGAGTGGAAAGCGCTTCCGTGCCGGTATTGCCTACGGTTACGGCCAGCCCTTCGGGATTCAAGGCATCTTTTCTTACGACGAAATCCTGGTATTTTATCGTTCCGCAGCAGATGAGACTGTCGCAGTCGAAATCCAGGTCAGCAATTTTCCAGTTAAGCTTATTCAGGATAATTTCAGCATATCCGCTGGCCGAGGAATCCTTATTCGCTTTCTGAAAAACGTGTAATAAGCCGATAGGGTCATTCGATGCGTCGCTGTACCAGCCCCAAATATCATATTCGAGCGTATACAGCATATCTGCCGTTACGTCGGCATCATAAAACCCAAAAACGCTGTGACAATTTGGGTAGAAGGCAGAAAAAACCGGGCTCCCGTAGCCTATCGAAGTCAGGTTTTGAAAATAGCCGGCGCCTTTGGGAATCTTGAGGTCTTCGGGTTTCACATTGCCTTCGCCATCCACGGGATAGTGCCGCCCCATGTACCGGTAGGGCTGCTCGCTGCCACTATTAGTGAGTGGGTAGCTGATGCCGTTGTAGGGATTGTCGTCGGGGCTGCCAGCACGATGGAGGTAGTTGCTTTCTACTATCCAGGCCTGATTAATATTTTTTTTAATCTTCCGAATAACCAACCATCGGTCGGGAACTACCGGAAAAACTACCCCACTATCTCCGGCGGCATTTTGGGAGGTGAAAATTTTAGGGGCTCTTTCATTTGAAATCCCATTCACCAAAGCGGCCGGAAGCGCCCAATGCAAATGAACACCGGGCGGCAGCAGTAAATTTTGATTTTGAAACGGCTTGGAAATAAAGCTCTCGCTCAAATACGGAACTTCGTAATTAAAATCGACACCTTTATTATTATAGGGCAGATTGGTGAAATCAGCAGTTGGCTCAGCAATAACCTTTTCAGTCGACAGATACAATCCATCAACATGTATCGGGGTGATTACTGATTTGTTCATAGCAAAGGATTGGGAGAATCGATACAATTAATTTGGTGGTCCGATATTCTGAAAGTATTATTTGCTTTTCATTTCATAAGTAAGAAGCCATAGCGTTTCCGGCTAATGCTAGCACATTAATCGGAGACACTATGGCTTCTTGCGTTGGAACTTCAACGTTTATTTCTCACCATCTCCGTCTTCAACGTATTTGCTTTCAACGCTAAAACCCGCCTCGACAACGCTAAAAAGGTTGCCTATTACTACCGGCTTGGGTATTTTTAGGCTGTCGGGGTCCATTAGCTTCCCGTTCAACTTCAATTTAAACTCTGCGTTCGGACGGTTACCATCTGCGTCTATAGCTCCTTCCCGGAATAAAAATTGGGTAACGGTAGCATCAGCGTCGAGAACCAATCCAATTATTTTGGCAATGGGTTCCTCACCCTTACTCTTAGCGGAAATTTCCGCCCCCTGCTCTTCAGTCAGCACTTTCAGCCGAATCAGCAGCTCTTTCAAAGAGCCAAGGTCAACGGTATCCCCTTTCTTAAGCTCGAATTCGATGCCGTTTTTTTTAACCTTTTCCCATTCTGAGGCATAGAGCGTAACTACTTTTGTAGCATCATTGCCGAGTTGAATAGTGATGTAAAAGTCCGTATTTGTAACGGACTTTAGCTTTTTGCCCTTTAGTGCGATTGGCTTCGTTACGGCTGGCAATGTGGATGATGCGGGCATTTGGCTGGGTCTGAAATGAGTGGTTTTACGTATTGCTTTCGGATTTTCCTAAGCGGCAGCGGGTATTTGCGGTAGCACTTCGGCTCAGCACCCGATAAATCAGGCGCACGGGGAAGCAAATAGGTTAGATTCTGTGATGCGTTCTTTTATACCGGCTTCTGCTCCTTCAACAGGGGATAAAAGCGGTTGAAGTATTTGGTGCGGTCGAGCAAGCCATTAGTACCGCCGTTCACGGCTTTGGTTACCGCCGTTAGCAGCGGCTCTGCGCCCTGATTGCATAAGTCAACCAAGGACATGGACTTGCCCTGGTAGACCACCTTGCGATTGAAAAAGAACCAAGCAGCCGAAACCAGTGGGTATTTGGTGGCTACCAGGTCGGGGCCGGCGAGCACGTCGTCGTCAACGAATTTATTGAATGCCTTAAAATTGTCTTTCCCGGTGAGCTGGATATAGCCCCGGCCTCGGTATTTCCAGCCATCTTTTGATGCTTCATCGCCATTGCCCATGCGCGAGGCATACACCCGGCACGCAATGGCTTCCGGCTTGCGGGCATAGGTATCGCACAGGTTGCTGGTGGCCGGGAAGTATTTGGGAAAGGTCTTTTTGAGGCCGTCAGCCGAATAGTTCAGGTTCTCGACCACGGCGGTAAAGTTGTTGCTCTCGTGGGCGCACTGCGCCAGAAAATGCGCCAGCTTCAACGGAGTATCTATCTTGAACAGCTTGATAACCGCGGGGATTTGCGCTAACACGCTACCGGGAATTTGCTTATCAAGCTTAGCGAGGTTCATGCCGTTTGGTTTTGTTGGGTTGGTCAAAACTGATTGAGCCGGCCGGGGAGGTTCAACCTCACTAAGCGCCCTGCAAACGTACACCGCGCATGGCACTTTGAACCACGTATTAATACCTGATTTTTGTTCCAAGCAATTCTACTTAGCCCATCAATTAAAATGGGCTAGGCGTTAGGCATCAGGCACTCCCGGCAATAGCTGTAGCTCGATGCCCCGAATGACCAGGCACACGCGATGCTGCGGCTTCCGCTACTGATAAAGATGAGCCGTTAGGCCGCCGAATCAGGCCAGGGTGGCCAGCCAGCTGGCCGCCTCGGCCTCCTCCGCAAACAGGCGGTAGGTCATGGAGCGGGCCGTGGCGGCGCCGGTGGCCTCGGCCAGGGGGAGGCGGGCCAGCACCTCGACGGGCAGCAGCACGGCCCCGTAGAAGTCGTGCATGCGCGTGCGGGGCATGCTCAGCCAGCACTCGGTGACCCAGGTGGATTCTTCGGGTGTGAAGGGCGTCATGCGGCGGTGGTCGCCGATGACCTTGTGCCAGCCGCGGAGCGCCAACAGCTGCTTGGCGTGGCCGAGGAGGGTTTGCAGGTCGGCCAAGCGGCGCGGGCCGGTGGTGTACCGGATAATGACGTATCCGCCGGCGGGCTGTTCCAGCAATTGACCCGCCGCGTTTCGAAAGTGGATGCGAAGTTTACCAGAAGCCATAATCGCCGCTAAGGTAATTAATTCCGCGATGGGAAACCGGCTCCAAAGCGCTGATTTCAGGGATACCTACCGCTTTTGTCTGGGCGGCCTGGCTGTCCGAGCGCGGCGGACGGGCAGTAGTATTTCCAGTCAATTCAACTCAGGGGCCAAGGCACCGATAGAAAATGCCCGGAAAATTGCACGAAACCGAAGCCGGTTTGGTTGGGCTTTTTCTATACCTTTTCTATACCTTTATTTTATGGAAATAGCTAACCACACTTTTGCCGAAGCAACTTCGGCGGCTCCGTTTCTGGATTATGCCATTTGCGTAGATGCCGACAACCGGCCGGCCAACCACGTGGGCGACTGGCCCGTGCAGGGACGGGCCTACGCCGTGCGCGTGGTAGAGAGCCGCACCGAAGGCCTGGACCTGGTACACGTACTGGGCTTCGAGGGCGAAGCGCCGTATTTCAACGCCTTTGCCCCGCACCGTTTTGAGTTTATTGAGCGCGTTTGGCTCAACTAAATAATCCTACTGCTACGTTGAAGCATTGAGTAGCTATTCAATTATTGCCAGGTTAAATCACACAAAAAAGCCCCTTCGCGATAACGCAAAGGGGCTTTTTTGTGTGAACCGGGCCGCCGCCTTCAAGGGGCCGCAGTGCTTCGGAGCTTTGACCAAGCAATTGCAACATCGTAGACGCTGCCCAATTACGGCGACTCGCCCAAGCTAACTACCTCACGACCATGAAGTACATCATGCCACGCCATGATACTGGTCATTTTAGCGGAAGGGGTTAGCAGTGAATTTTGGCCTGCCGGGCTGATGGTGTTCAGTTGTTGCCCGTGGCGATTCGGTGAGGCGTTTTGGCCGCCAAATCTTGCTTGACAGAGCATTTACCGCACCCGCCACCCATCCGCCTGCCTGCTGGTTCCCGTTGCTCGCTTCAGCCCATGGCCGCCCCCGATTTTCTGCTCAGTGCCCCGCCACGGGCAGCTACGGAGCGCTGGATGCAGCAGCTACAGGACGAGCTGTGCCGCCAACTGGCCCTGCTGGATGGGAGTGGTGTAGCATTTGAGCGCGACGACTGGCAGAAGGGCACCGGGCACGGCAGCACGCGGGTGCTTCAGCACGGCGACGTGCTGGAGAAAGGCGGGGTGGCCTTCTCGGTGGTTTGGGGCGAATTGGAGCCGGAAACCGCGCGGCAGCTGCGCCTGCCCACTCCTACCTACTTTCTGGCGCGGCTGCACGCGGTGCAGTTTCCGCGCAATCCGTGGGTGCCCATCGCGCATCTGAGCGTGCAGTATGTGGAGGCCGAGAACGGGGAAGCCTGGTTTGGCGGCAGCCTGGATTTGACGCCGGTGTACGTGGACCGGGCGCAGGCGCAGTGGTTTCATGCCCAGCTGGCGGCCCTGTGCCAAGCCCATAATGCCGACTATTACGCCCGGTTCAAGCCGGCGGCCGATAACTACTTCTACCTGCCCCACCGCCAGGCCACTCTGGGCATTGGCGGCCTGTATTTCGACCACCTGGCGGTGGATAAAGACGGCTCCTTTGCCCAGCTTTTTGCCTTCGTGCGGCAGCTGGGCCTCACCTACACCCGGCTATATGGCGTACTGGTGCGCCAGAATGCCGACCGGCCCTTCAACACCCACAACAAGCGCTGGCAGGTGATGCGCTGGGGGCATTACGCCGAATTCAACCTCCTGCTCGACCGCGATACCCGCCTCGGGCTGGCCACCGGCGTCCCGCTCGAAAGCACCTTGCTGGGCCTGCCGCCCCAGGCCGAATGGCCCGGCCAGCTGCGCCTGGACCCTCACTCCGCCGAAGCCCAGACCCAGCAGTGGCTGCGCCCCGGCGTGGACTGGCTGGCCCCGAACCCGGAGCTGCGGGAAGGCCAAACCTCCGATTCCTGAACCGCCTTATTTCCTCCCTGTCATGCGCACGCAAATCTGGTTACTCTGGGTGTTGGCCTCTTCGCTGGTCGGGGCCGGCTGCGAAAGCCCTCGGACTGGTGAAGAAACCGATTCGCCCAGCCGGGCGGTGCCCGTGGCTACCCCGCTGCCCCCTGATACGAGTGGCCGGGCCCGCCGCCCGCTCCCGCCTGCCCTGCCCCTCGACACGGAAGTGGCCGATGCCTGGACGCGCCTGCAAACCGCCCTGCGGCAGCACGACGCCGCGCAGCTCAACCAGCTCATCGACCCCGCGCTGGGCCTGTGGGTGGTGGAGGATGGCGACACGGGCGTGGTTATCACGCGGATGGCGGCGGGCGCGGCGCTGCGTAAGGCCATTGCCCGCGAGCCGCTGCTGCGCCTGGAGCGGCAGCTTCCGGCATGTACCACGCCGCTGGTCGTGGCCCAGTTTCCGGAAATTGACTGCGGCGACTACGGCCACGGGCGCTCCGGCTTTGCGCGGGATGGCTGCTTTGCCGGCCCGGCCGCCGACTTTCAGGCCGTGGATATATGGTCCCGCACCCGGCTGAAGGGTGGCACCGCGGCCCAGGGCCGGGCAGCGCAGGCGCGGGTGGGGCGCACGGTGCTGCATACGCTGAGCGGCTGGCGGTTTCATTTTGTCAAAGCACCCGGCGCTGGCGGGCGCTGGCACCTGGTGTTCGTCGACCTGCGCGCGCCCTGCATAAGCTGAAGCAGCGGGCCTGGTTCGCCCGGAGGCTCTATGACCATAATCAGGGCGATAACTGATTGGCATCATGCCCGGCAACCGGCGATAGCAGGAACTTTAACCTCCTGCTATCGCCGGTTGCCGGGCCGCGCCGCCTGGTTAATGCGAGCATTTAAACCGATGGATTTCAGCTCCTCATCTTCTTTCTGAGCCGTCATGAAAACACCCACGAAACCGTTGCGAATGCGCAAGCCGGCCCTCCTGCAATGGTCGGCTTTGGGGGCGAGCATTCTGGCCGGGCTCACGGCGGGCGTGTTGTGGGCTCCGGCGCCGGGCCAGTACTCGCGCGGGCGGCTGGCGGCCCGCTTCCGGGACTGGTCGCACAGCGTGGCCGGCCGCTGGAGCCTGTGGCAGCCCTGGCCCCCGCCCCGGCCTATCCGGCACCGCATGTCCAACGTTCCGCGAACCGCCGCCGACCTCGCCATGCAACCCAACCGCTTGCTGACGGAGGACTGACATCGGGCTACTTCTGCCCTCCTGTCCACCCACTCTTCTACCCTCTTTCCATCGAATTCGAAGCGGCCCCAGCGGCCACTAATCCGGAATGGACGGGCAGTCTGTGATGGCTGCCCGCCCTCCGGTAATTACCGCAACGCCGATGTATCAGGCGAGCCGCCACAGCCACTCGGCAACCCCTGATTTTCAGCAAAAAAAGACTGGCTTTTCTCCCTTTTATCTGCATTTAACGCCCTTCTTTTATGAAACGCAACGAAACCGTGGTGGCCGTGTACGACACCCACCAGGCGGCCGAAGCCGCCGTGAAAGAGCTTCAGCAGGCCGGCTACGACATGCGCAAGCTGTCCATCGTGGGGGCCGATTATGAAGTGGAGGAAAAGGTGCTGGGCTTTTATACCACCGGCGAGCGCATGAAAACCTGGGGCGGAATCGGGGCCTTCTGGGGCGGAATCTGGGGGCTGCTGCTGGGCTCGGCCATGTTTATGCTGCCCGGCATCGGGCCGCTGCTGCTGGCGGGCCCGGTGGTGAGTGCCCTGGTGGGCGCGCTGGAAGGGGCCGTGGTGGTGGGCGGCGTGAGTGCCCTGGGTGCGGCGCTGGTGAGTATGGGCGTTCCCGAGCACGACGCCCTGCGCTACGAAGTGGAGCTCAAAGCCGGCAAGTTTCTGCTGATGGCCCACGGCACCCCCACCGAGCTGGAACGGGCCCGGCAAACGCTGAATCAAGCCGCACTGGCTTAGCACCAGCGATAAATCAACGCATTAAGAATTCTATTCACCCGCCGTCCCTTTCCCGGCCCAACGCCTCCCCGCCATGAAACCGGCTTTTGTTGTCCTCACCGATTTATCGGCCGCCGCCGCCGATGCGCAGGCCTACACGGCCCGCCTGGCCACCCGCCTGCACGGCCGGCTGGTACTGCTGCACGTGTACCTCAGCCTGGACCCGCTGCGCGACCCCGAGGAGCTGGTGCTGACCACCGCCGCGGAGCTGGCCGGCCGCCAAAAAATCCAGGCCGACTTGCAGCAGCAGGTGCGCCAGCTCCCCGTGCCTGCCGAGGTCGAGCTGTCGTTCGACCCGCTGGCCTCGGCCGTGGACAAGGCCGTGCGCCACTACCAGCCGCTGCTGCTGGCCATGGGCCGCGCCGCGCACCCCGGCCGGCTCGAACGCCTGCTGCCCCACGAGGTGGAGCCCATCCTCCAGGCCGCGCACTACCCCCTGCTGCTGGTGCCCGAGGGCTGGGCCGAAACCGAGCTGCCACGGCACATGCTCGTGGCCGCCGACGGGCGCGCCTTCACCCTGGCCGCTCCGGCCCTGGCCCTGCAGGAGCTGCTGAGTGCCTTGCAGCCCACCGCAGCCGTGGTGCACGTGGCCCACGAAACGCATGGCCCCTCGCACGGCGACGTGGCGCTGAAATCGGTGGTGAGCACGCAGCTATTCGGGCACCTCACCAACAACAGCCTGTACGAAGTGCGCGAGGAAGCCCCGGCCGATGGCATTCTGCACGCGGCGGCCGAGCTTAATAGCCAGTTGATTGTGATGCTGGCCCGGCCCCACACCCTCCTCGGCGGGGTTTTCCATCGCAGCGTGACGGCGCAGGTGCTGCGCCGCAGCCCCGTGCCCGTGCTGGTGCTGCCCACCGTGGCCTGAGGCCGCGTCACCCTAACGTTTCTGCCTTATGCTTACGCCCGTAACGCCCCGCCACCATCAGCCGCAGCCCACGGAAGCGCCCGTGGAGAAAGCCCCAACTCCCACGCTCATTGTCCTGACCAGCTTCTTCCCGGAAAGTCGCCGGGCTCTGCGGTTTGCCGCCGAGCTGGCCGGCCCGCTGGCGGCCCCGTTAGTATTGCTGCACATCGACGCGATGGCCGCGCAATACCCCAACGAGCCGGTGGAAACCGCGCCCGCCGACAGCCGCGAGCTGCGCCACGACTTGCAGCAGCTTGCCCAAGAGCTGCACCGGCCGGTCACCATCGAGCTGGCCAGCGGCCTGCTGAGCCGCGTGCTGACCGACGTGGCCCACCGCTACGCTCCGGCCCTGTTCGTGCTGGGCCGCCCCGCCGATGAGCAGGCCGATTTCGAGCTGAGCGAGGCGATAGTGACCGAGCTGCGCGCCGCCCATCTGCCCTTGGTGCTGGTGCCCGAAGTGTACGCCGGCCCCGACCTGCCCCAGCACCTGGCCGTGGCCACCGACGACGAGCCCTTTGCCCTGCACGCCGGGGCCCAGGCCGCCCAGCTCCTGCTGCGCCAGCTGATGCCCAGCCAGGTAACGGTGGTAGCCGCCTCGCCCCTGCAGGACGACAACGTGTGCGCCGCCGCCCTGCACCACGTGCGCACCAGCGGCCTGCTGCCCACGCCCGGGCCGGTGCCCACCGTGGAGGGTTTTTACGCCACCCAAACCGAGCAGGGCCTGCTGCACGCCATTGCCACCACGCAGGCCGACTGGCTGGTGCTGCTGGCCCACCCGCGCCGCTACCTCGACCAGCTGCTGCACCACAGCATCACGAAGCGCATGCTGCACTGGAGCCCCGTGCCGGTACTGGTAGTGCCCTCCCAAACGTCCCGCAGCCGGGCCCCCAAACGCCCTACGCAGCTGGATAATGGCTTCCTTATTTGAGAATTAGCACCAATTATCGCACTGACATTAAACACCTTAAAAAATGGATTCAATCACCACCTCCGCCCCCACCATGGCGATAGCCGAAACCTCGGCCGTCTCCCACGCCCCGGCCCCCACGTCCTCGGTGGCCGAGCGGCTGGCGCAGCTCCTGAGCACCTCGGTTAATGCCCAAACCATCTACGGCAGCCCCGTGGAGCGCGACGGCGTGACGGTGATTCCCGTGGCGCAGGCAGCCTATGGCTTCGGCGGGGGCAGCGGCACCGGCCCCAACGCGCAGGGCGGCACCGGCGGTGGCGGGGGCGTGCGCCTCAAGCCGGTGGGCTTCATCGAATTGAAGAAAGGCCGCAGCCGCTTCCGGCCCATCCGGCGCTCGGTGGTACCGCTGGTGGCCGTAAGCGGGCTGATGGCGCTGCTGCTGCTGCGAGCCGTGCCCCGGCTGCTGCCTAACGGCCGCTAGCGCGGTAGGCCGGGTTAGTCAGTGTCATTTTTTTTCTGCCTCATGCAAGCATGAACTCCCCCGGCCCTCCTGCCATGAGCATCTGGCAGATTATCAAGCGCTTGATTCCGTATGTGCGGCCCTACCGGTTTTTGGTGGCCAGCACACTGATTCTCACGCTTATTGGTTCGCTCACGGCGCAGGTCAACCCCTTCGTGCTGCGCTACACCGTGGATAAGGTGCAGGTGCTGCTGCACCACGGCCACAGCCTGAAAGTAGGAATGCCGCTGCTGCTGGGCATCAGCGGCATTTTGCTGGGCAAGGAGGTGCTGAACGCGGCCCTGGATTTTGGCCAGAGCTATTTTGGGGAGGAAATCCGGGTGTACGTGTCCAGCGCGCTGAGCCAGGATGCGGTACGGCGCATATTATCTTATCGATTAGGGTTTTATGCGGCCGGCAGCAACCAGACGGGCAAGCTGCAAACCCGACTCGACAAGGGCGTGGACGCCCTCATGAAGCTGGTGCAGGATTTGTTCATCGACATCCTGCCGCTGCTGGCGGCGGCGGCGGTGTCGCTGGTGGTCATGTTTGCGGCCAGCTGGCGCATCGGGGTGGTGGCGCTGGGTGTGCTGCCGGTGTATTTCTGGCTGAGCTACCGGCAGGCCGTGCGCCTGAGCGGCGTGCGGCGCGGCATGCGCCAGCTCAAGGAAGACAAAAATCACGGCCTGCTCAACCTCATGGACTCGGCCGTGGTCATCAAAAGCTTCGTGCGCGAGCAGTACGAGGAGGAAAAGCAGGACCGCCTCCAGCACGAGCTGCGCGAAACCCAGCTGCGGATGCGCAAGACCAACTTCCTCTTCAACGGCCTGAAGTCGCTGGTGGAGCAGGTGGGGCTGGTGGTCATCATCGTGCTCACGGCCTATCTGGTGCTCTCGCACGAGCTGTCCATCGGCACCATCATGTTCAATAGCATGCTGTTCCACAACGTGTCGGCGCCCATCCGGCAGCTCCACCAGATGTACGATGAGCTGAACGAGGTGCACACTTACTCCGAAGCTTTCTTCGAGATGCTAGACGCCGACAATGCCGTGGAGCCCACCGGCTCGCTGCCGCCCACCAGCCTGCGCGGCACGTTTGAGCTGCGCCACGTCGATTTCACCTACCCCAGCGGCACCCAGGCCCTGCACGACGTAAGCCTGACCATCGAGGCCGGCAAAACCACGGCCCTCATGGGCCTGAGCGGGGCCGGCAAAAGCACGGTCATCAACCTGCTCTGCAAATTCTACGAGCCCCAAAGCGGCGAAATCCTGCTCGACGGCCGCCCGCTGGCTGATTACGATACCCACGCCCTGCGCCAATACATCGGCCTGGTGCTCCAGAAAAACCACATTTTCAAGGGCACCGTGGACGAAAATATTCGCTACGGCAACCTGTTGGCCACCCCGGCCCAGGTGCAGGACGCCGCCCGCCAGGCCCACCTGCACGACCAGCTGATGCAGCTGCCCGACGGCTACGAAACCGATGCCCAGCAGCTCTCGGGCGGGCAGCAGCAGCGCATCGCCATTGCCCGGCTGTTCCTCAAAAACCCGCCCATCATCTTCCTCGACGAGCCCACCGCCAGCCTCGACGCCGTGACCACCGAGCAAATCAAAACCAGCCTCGACGCCCTCAAACGGGGCCGCACGGTGGTCATCATCTCGCACAGCCTCTCCCAGATTGTGGAAGCCGACCGCACCTACGTGCTCGAACAGGGCCGCGTGGTGGAAAATGGCATCCACCAGGAGCTATATGACCAGAACGGGGCCTACCGCCGCATTTTCGACGCCTCGGCCCGCAGCCTCAACCTGGAGAAGCTGGCCCGCACGCTCACGTATTGAGGCCATTGCTGACACGAATCAGTCGCAAAGCCTGCCAGCGTCATGCCTTTTAGCGGGGCAAAAATGCATTTTTGGTTAAACCACCTCTACTCTGCCGGACCGGTAGCGGCCACTGTTTTTATCCATCATCCTTATCATCTTATCCAGTATTGTCATGAGAGCCTCGAACTTCATCTACTGGGCCACGACCATCATTCTGGCAGTCATGATGACGTATTCGGCCTATGCGTTCCTGACCCAACCGGGGATGGCGCAGACGTTTCACCACTTGGGCTTCCCTGATTATTTCCGGCATGAGCTGGCCATTGCCAAGTTGTTGGGCGTGGTGGCACTGCTATTCCCGGTGGGCCCGCGCCTGAAGGAATGGGCCTACGCCGGCTTTAGCATCACGTTCATTTCTGCCATCATTGCCCACATCAGCCTGGGCGACCCGCTGGCCTACCGGGTTGCTCCCTTCGTGGCGCTGGTCCTGCTCGTCACGTCATACCTCACGCTGCACCAGCGGCATCACCCCGACGAGGCGCGCATGATGACGGCGTAGCGCCTGCTTTCGCCAGCTGTCTGGCAGAAGCGCGGCACGGCCGGGTCAGGTAAATGATACAGACCATCGGTCAGGTGAAGGTTTGGGCACAACCTTCACTCGCCCGATGCTTTTTGCTTCACCCTCTTTCATCGAAATGCTATGAAAGCTTTTTTTACGCTGATTATTCGACAATTGTGCCACAGGATGCTGCCGAGCCTGCTGCTCCTGTTGGCTTGTCTGGGCAATGTGCGGGCGCAGGCACCCGCCTGGCAGTCGGCCGTGGGGGCCAACGGCGCTCAAGTGTATGCCATGGCAGCGGATGCCAGCGGCAACGTGTATCTGGCCGGCGCTTTCAATAACTCGGTCACCTTTGGCACCATCACCCTGTTTGGCAGCAGTTTGGGCGATGTTTTTGTGGCTAAGTGGAGCAATTCTGCCGGCCGCTTTGTGTGGGCCCAACAAGCCGGGAGCATTGGCAACGAGCGAGCAACGGGAATCGCGGTAAGTGGCAACTCAATATACATAGTGGGCGATTTTAGCAGTCCCACCCTCAGCTTCGGCACCAGCAGCATCACCAATACGACCACCACCAACACCTTTCCCGATATCTTCATCGCCAAGCTTACCGATGTGGGCAATACCGGCAGTTTTACCTGGGCCCGCCAAGCTGGAGGCGCTAGATATGATTTAGCCCCGGCAATTGCCGTGAGCGGTAGCAGCGTGTACATCGCGGGGTATTACGATAGCGCCACGATTAGCTTTGGCACAACCACCCTGGGCAATAACACAGCCCCGGGTGTCATCAGCACTGATATTTTTGTGGCCAGGCTTTCGGATATGGGCAGCACCGGCGAGTTTGACTGGGCAAACCGTGCGGGCGGCATCGGCAACGAAGAGGCTTATGGGCTAGCCACCAATGGTACCGACGTGTACGTGGTGGGCTACTTTGCCAGCGGCAGGGTCAACTTCGGGACTACGCGCCTGACTAATACCCGGGAGGGGAGCGAGGACGGCTACATTGCCAAGCTCAGTGACACGGGCAGTTTTACTTGGGCACTCCCAGTTGGCGGAATGGGGTCGGAAATCGCGACAGCAGTAGCGGCCAGCGGAAACAACGTTTTCGTAACCGGTTTTTTCAGTAGCAGTCCGGCCTCATTTGGCAGCACTACACTCGCCGCGGCTGGTGCCTCCGATGCCTTTGTGGCTAACGCTGTGGATGCAGGCCCGAGCGCAGCCTTTGCTTGGGCCCAGCGCGCCGGCGGCACCGGCCTGGATACGCCCCGGGGCATTGCCGCGAGCGGCACGGATGTGTATGTAACGGGCTATTTTGATAGTCCTGCGGCTAGTTTCGGCCCCACTACGCTGGTGAACGTGGCCGCGCCCGGCACGAGCAGCACCGATATTTTCGTCTGTAAGCTAACCGGCAGCGGCAGCTTTGCCTGGGCCGCCCAGGCCGGCAGCCCCGCCCGCGATGAAGGGCTCGCCGTAGCCACGAGCGGTACGACGGTGTATGTGGCCGGCAATGCTTCATTTCCCGCCTCCTTTGGCACCATTGGCCTGTCTCAAGTAAGTGGCTTGGCCGGATTTTTTGCCACCCTGGGCACCTCTGCCCTGGCGGTAGCCGTCGCGCAGGCGCGCCCGGATGTTGTCCTCTATCCCAACCCCGCTTCCTTGGGCACGGAGGTGCTGGTGGCCGTGCCGGTTGGCCGGGGCCTGGCCACGCTCACCCTGCTCGATGCGTGCGGCCGGGTAGTGCGCCAGCGCGCCAGCCTACCCGCCTCGGTGGCTCCCTATACGCTAGCTCTGGCGGGGCTGAGCGCTGGCCTCTACGTGCTGAAAGTGAAAACTGAGAACGGCACGCAAGTGTGTCGGCTGGTCATTAACTGAGGCTACCGGGGCCGCATCGCGGCTGTCCGATGCGCTGAACAGCGGGGCTATTGACCTGCGCTAAGCGCTATCCCATTGCTGATGCGCCCATCCTCCATCTCAATAATCCGATGGGTTTTGGCAGCAAACTCCGGGTCGTGCGTCACGATGAGCAGGGCCTGGTGGTAGGTTTCGGCCAGCTCCTTGAAAATATCGAACACGACCTCGCCGTTTTTCTTGTCGAGGTTGCCGGTGGGCTCGTCGCCCATGATGATGAGCGGGTCGTTGATGAGGGCCCGGGCGATGGCTACGCGCTGTTTTTGGCCGCCGGAGAGCTGGTTGGGCTTTTTGAGCGCCTCGCTTTCGATGCCGAGGATTTTCAGCTTTTCGTAGGCCCGGTGTTCGATTTCCTGGCTCGATAACTTGCCCAGCTTTTCGCCGGGCAGCATCACGTTGCGCAGCACCGAAAACTCGTTCAGCAGGTAGTGAAACTGGAACACGAAGCCGATTTGCTCGTTGCGCACGCGGGCCAGCTCGGCTTCTTTTTTGTCCCGCATGAACACGCCGTCAATCAGCAGGTCGCCTTCGTACACCGTGTCCATGGTGGAGAGGATGTATAGCAGCGTCGATTTGCCGCAGCCCGACTTGCCCACCACGGCCGCAAACTCGCCCCGGCCCAGCGCAAACGTGATGCCGTGTAACACCTGCACCCGCACGGGGTCGTCGAAATACTTGGTGATTTGACGGGCTTCGAGCGCAGGCGTGTCCATCTCACTTGCCTCTGATGATGACGACCGGGTCGACCCCGCTGGCCTTGCGGGCCGGAAAATACCCCGCCAGATACGTGGTAACGACCGAGAACACCGCCCCTATGCCGTAAAACCGCGGGTCGAAATTGACCGGGAAAGTGTGCACCGAGGGCAGCGAAGCCGGGTTGAACGGCAGCTGCGCAATGAGCGCCGAGAGCCCGTAGCCGAACACCAATCCCACCGCGCCGCCCGACAGCCCAATGGCCAGCGCCACCGCCACGAACAGCCGCTGCACATCGCCCCCCGCAAACCCGATGGCTTTGAGGATGGCAATGGTGTCCATCTTCTCGTAAATCATCATATTCAGGATGTTATAAATTCCGAAGCCCGCCACAATCAGCAGCGTGACACCCACGGCGTACGAAATGAGCGTGCGGATGAAGGTGCCGGTGGCAAAATCGGAATTGGCCGTTTGAATGTCCATGGCCTGCACCTCGTACAGTTGCGCGTATTCTTTGGCCAGCCGGGGCGCCAAGGTGAAATCGTGGAGCTTTATCTGAATATCGGTGATGTAGTTGTTGGCTTCGCCGAGCAGCTTTTGGGCGGTGGCGAGGGAGGTGTAGCTCTGCACTTTATCCACTTCCAGCAGGCCCGACTGGAACAGGCCGACCACCTTGAGCTGCACGCGGTTGCCCTTCACGGTGGTGATTTGGACCACGTCGCCCACGTTCACCAGCATGAGGTCGGCGGCGGCTTTGCCGAGGACGATGCTGTTGGCCACGGTTTTGAGGCTAAGCGGGTTGCCGGCCACCATGTAGTCGCCGAAGGCAAAAAGCCGGTCTTCCTGCTCCACCTCGATGCCGCTGATGGTGCCGGTGAGGTCGATGGTGCCCACGTTGTAGAACACCTGGACCTGGGCTTTGGGGGCCACGCCGCGCACGCGCGGGTCGCGGCGCAGGGCCGCGATGATGGCCACGGCGTTGTGAATGCGCGGCAACTCGTCGCTGGGCTTGATGGAGTGGATGAAATTGTGCGGCCCGGGGCCGGTGTAGCGGTCGATGGGCTGCTGCGGGGCGGGCTGCACCTCGTTGTAGAGGCGGACGTGGGGCGTGCGGTTCAGCACCAGCCCATCGAGCAGCCGGTTGAGGCCCGACATGAAGCTGAGCAGCGCAATGAACATGGTGATGCTGAACGTGACCCCGATGGCCGCCACCAGCGTCTGCCGCCAGCGGGCCAGCAGCAGCGACAGAGCCACGTCGTAGAGCAGGGGCAGTTTCATTTTGCGGGGGTCGTGAGTTCGTCATCGGGCGTGATGCCCGCCAGAATTTCCACCATCTGGTAGTCGCGCAGGCCGGTTTTCACCCGCGCCAGCTTCCCGTCGGCCTTCCGCACCGTTGAGTCATCCACCAGCAGGCGGCGCGGAATCAGCAGGGCTTTGGGCTTGGTTTGCAGCACAATGTTGGCCTCGAAGCTGATGAACGGATAGAGCACTGGCGGCTGGCGCATGAAGGCCGCGTCCACCTCAAACGTGCGGGTGCCGGTGTTCATCATGGGCGAAACCGTGGTGACGCGGGCGGTGAACACCTGGCCCTTGTAGCTGTCCAGCGTCACCAGCACCTGCTGGCCGGGACGCACTTTCACGATGTCCGTTTCATCGACCTGCATTTCGAGCACGAAGTGGCGGGCATCGCCCAGCAGGGCCAGCGGCGTTTGGGGCGTCACGGCCTCGCCTTTTTCGCGGTAGAGCTGGTACACGAGGCCGTTGATTTTGCTGCGCAGGATGAAGTCGCCGGCCTGCTGCCGGGCAATCTGGAGGTTTTTGCGCGACTGCGCGGCGGCGAAATCGAGCTGCTTTTTGAGCGTCTGGTAGCTGAGCACCGCCGATTCGTAGGCCGTTTTGGAGGCGGCGTAGGCCAGCTCCTTTTGCTCCAGCGTCAGCTTCGTGCCGATGGCCTGCTGCCAGAGCTGGCGCTGGCGGGTGAGCTGGAGCTGGTCGTTTTGCATGGTGCGGCGTTGGAGGGCAATGCGTTCGCGCGCTTCCTGCAGCTGGCTTTGGTTGGCGGCTACATCGGCGTAGCGGGCGGCCAGGGCGGCGTTTTCCTCGTTCAGCTTCTGCACGTCGCTGGATATGGAGAGCAGCGGCGTGCCCACCCGCACCGAATCGCCCTCGCGCACCAGCACCGCCTGAATAACGCCGCTGGCGGTGGCAAACGCCTGGTACTGCCGTCCGCTTTTAACGGTGCCGGCCGCGTACACCGACTCCGAAATAGCCGACCAGATGGGCTTCACGAGCTCGGCTTTATCCCGGCAGCCGGCCGCAGCCAGGCTTATCAGCAATAGCCAGGCCCAGGGCGGCACGGTGGGCGGGCAAGGCAGCGGGTACCGATTGACTTTCATGGGCAAGCAAGCCGCTACCGGCCCCGCCGGGTGCCGTGGTTCGGCGGCAATTTCTGCCGGAGCCGCGCCTCAACAAATGACCTTAATCAATTGAAATTTCGATTGTTGTCATGGCCCCGGAAGAGGCCAAGATTGAAATCAGCCCCGGGCCTGATTCTCCTCATACTCCACCATGAATGGTTTTTCTACTTTTAAGAAGCTGCCTGTAGGCCGTTGCGTAGTGGTCGATTTCCACTCCTTTTTAACGCCCATCTCCCAATGAAAAACACCGCGCATCGACTACCGCACAAACTGGCCGGGCATACTCAGGCCAACCTGACCGGACTGAGTGCCAAGTACGTCCGCAAGCTGGAAAAGCCTCTGGCCAACATCTTACGGAAGCTCAGCCGCAAGTTCACCAAGCTGCTGGATAAGTACAGCGAAGCGCGCAACCGGAAGGCCCGCAAGGCGACCCGCGAGGCGGCCCGATTCCTGGTGAAGCGGCTGTATAAAACATTCGAGCGGCGCGGGGCGGGCCTGGCCCTGCGGTCGGCCTGAGCCGGGACCGATAGCCAAAATCTATTGCTGCATATGATTCCATTTATCAGTTAAAACCGGGTGGGCTGTTGGTTGCCGCTTCGGAGGTGGAAGCGGTGCGTAGTTATCATGAATACCTGGCAATGGCCTGACCCACACGGGTGTGGGCGCGGCTACCGTGGTGGCGCGCCCGGCCCTGCTGCACGCCATGAACCACTCCTTACTCTACGATTTACTGGTTATCCTGCTGTTGTCGGTGAGCGTGACGCTGCTGTTCAACCGCATCCGGCTGCCGTCCATCATCGGGTTTCTGGTGACGGGCATGCTGGCCGGGCCCTACGCGCTGGGCCTGGTGAAGCTGCCCGCCAAGGTGGACCAGGTGGCCGAAATGGGCATCATCATGCTCATGTTCACCATCGGGCTGGAGTTTTCGGTGCAGAACCTGGGCCGGATGCGGCGGGCGGTTTTTCTGGGGGGCACGCTGCAGGTGGGGCTCACGGTGGCGGCCGTGGCGGTGCTGGGCATGGCCATGGGCAGCTCGTTGGGCACAGCAGTGTTCTGGGGCTTTTTGCTGTCGCTCAGCAGCACGGCCATCGTGCTCAAGCTGATGCAGGAGCGCATGGAAGTGGAGTCGGTGCACGGGCAAATTGTGCTGGCCATTCTGCTGTTTCAGGACCTGGCGGTGGTGCCCATGATGCTGCTCATTCCGCTACTGAGCGGGCAGGGTGGCGGCAATCAATTGCTGGTGCTGGGCCTGATGCTGGCAAAAATCCTGGCCGTGGTGGCCGTGGTGGGGCTGAGCGCGCGCTACCTCATGCCGCGCCTGCTGCTGGCCGTGGCGCGCACCCGCAGCCGCGAGCTGTTCCTGCTCACCATCATCGGCACCTGCCTGGGCGTGGCCGTGCTCACGGAGCAGGCGGGGCTGTCGCTGGCGCTGGGGGCGTTTCTGGCGGGGCTCATCATCTCGGAATCCGAGTACAGCTACGAGGCCGTGAGCAGCGTGCTGCCCTTCCGGGAGGTGTTCGCCAGCTTCTTTTTTGTGTCCATCGGTATGTTGTTCGATGTGCACGTGCTGCTATCTCACCCCATTGAAATCGTGCTGCTCACCATTGGGGTTATTTTGCTGAAAATGCTGCTGACGCCAGTGGCTACGGCCTTTTTGCGCGCGCCGGTGGGCGAAATCCTGTTCACCGGCATGGCCCTGGCGCAGGTGGGCGAGTTCGCATTTGTGCTCTCGCGGGAGGGGCTGCGGGCCGGCCTCATCAAGCCCGACAGCTACCAGGTTTTTCTGGCTATTTCGGTGCTCACCATGTGCTGCACGCCCGGCGTGATGGCTCTGGCGCACCCCGTAGTGGCGTGGGTGATGCGCCTGCCCTGGCCCCTGGAGCTGGAGCAGCGCCTACACGTGGGCCACGCCCCGCCCCCGCCGGCCGTGGCCACGGCCAGCCCCGCGCTCATCGACCACCTCATCATCGTGGGCTACGGCCTGAACGGGCGCAACCTCGTGCGGGCCGCCAAATTTGCCAAGCTCCCCTACATCATCCTCGAAGCCGATGCCGACAAAGTGCACCGGGCCTTGAAACGCGGCGAGCGCATGATGTACGGCGACGTGACCCACGAGCACGTGCTGGAACACCTGGGCGTGGTGCGGGCGCGGGTGGTGGTGGTGGCCATATCCGACCCCGCCGCCGCGCTGCGGGCCGTGGCGGCCATCCGGCGGCTCAACCCCATGGTGTGCATTCTGGTGCGCACACTGTACGTGTACGAGCGCAAAAACCTCTACCACGTGGGCGCTACCGAGGTAATTGCCCAGGAGCAGGAAACCAGCATGGAGGTGCTGGCCCATGTGTTGGCCCGCTTTCTGGTGCCGCAGGACGATATTGAGAAGCTCATCGGCGAGCTGCGCCACGGCAGCCACGCCATGCTGCGGCCCCACTCGCTCACCAAGGCGGCCTGGGCCAGCATTCACCTGGGCCTGACCGGGGCCGAGCTGGCCGCCGTGCCCGTCGAGGCCGACCCGCAAACCTGCCTGGACGGTCAGGTTTTGTCAGAAGCGGAATTGCGGCGGCACTTTGGCCTGTGCCTGCTGGCCATCCGGCGCGACGGCGCGATGCTGGAACCGGTGACCAACGAAACGGTCATTCTGCTGCACGACACGCTCTACGTTTTTGGCAAGCCGGCCCAGGTAGCGGAGCTGGTGCAGGTGGTGGAAGCGGCCTGAAATGGGCGCTAAAACAAATGCCGCTGGTCGACCAGGATTTCCTGCACGTCGGTGGGGCGGATGATGCCCCGGCGGGGGCGGTCCAGCTCCAGGGTGATGAACACCACCAGCGTCACCATCAGGTGGAAGGTGACGACGGCCATCCAGTCGAACCGGGCACGATTGGCGCTCACGTAGCCCGAAAAAAAGGCCGTAATGAGGGCAATAATGAACAACATGTACACCACGGCATCGGGCACGTGGGCGCGCAGCGAGGCCTGGCGGGTCACGCCATTAGCCGTCACTTCGTTCAGGGCATCCACCATTTTATCGGTCGCAATGGCATACTGCGGGTCGACCGACAGCCGCACCACGCGGTGCCACACCTGGTTGATGGCCGTATCGGCGTGCACCAGCGTTGCTTTAATAATCGTCGAATCATACGGAGCCGCGCCGAAGGCAATGCGCGCCTCCAGGTAGCTGCGCAGCTCCCGCCGGAGCCCGGCCCGCTCGGGGTCGGGGTAGAGGTTGGCGCGCAGCACGGCCGTGCGGAAGCTGGCGGCCAGCGCCACCAGGGCATCGCGTCGGGCCTCGAAACGGGCGCTGGCCATCGAAAACGAGAAGGCCAGCAACAGGCCCTGCAACGCCAGCAGCGACGCCACGGCCACCGACTGCTCGTTGGTGGCCGTGGCGTAGGGCTTGCGGAGGCGGCCCACCCACAGGCCGGCCCAGGTCAGGAGCAGCAGCAGGCCGAGCAGAATGAGCACCAGCAGGCGCGAATCGGTGCGGTACAGCAGCGAGTATTCTCTCATCAGTTCCTGGCTCAAATGACCGAATGGCTCGCTGCCCACCAGCAGGATGTTGTCTGACTGGCCGCACAAGCCGAATCGGTCAGCGAAAGGCATCATGACATTTCTGGCAATTGCTTCATACCATGAATATCAACCCGATAAGAGCGGTGCTAATTGACGCAAATCAGGTCATCGCCTGTTCATTATCCTGTTTTTTGGCCGAAGGCGCAGCAGGGCCGGCCTCTGCCCTCCAGCTAGCAATGCAGTGATAAAAATCACTGCGTAAGCTGATTGTATTCAATGCCCTGCCCGCCGTAGGGACGGAAATTTACGAAGGGTTTGCCGCGCACCGCCACGTTAGTCCTGCTCGCTCAGCCGCCGCCCGGAGCTGTGCTCCTTCCGGCCACTCGCGCCCGGCTGGCCGCCGCCCGCGCCGCTGTTTTTCTCTCCTTCTAATTCCCGTAAGCTCATGGAAACCATTGAACAACCGACCCAGACCGGCATGCAGGAACACGTAGCGGACGCCGACATCACGGCGGCCATCGAAACGCTGTTTCTCAGCAGCCGCGGCGTGACGGCGCACCTCATCGATGTGACCACCCTGCACGGCGTGGTGGAGCTCACCGGATTCACCGACAGCCTGTTATCCAAGCAGCGGGCCATGGACATTGCCTTGGCCGTGCGGGGCGTGCGCAGCGTGGTGGACGAGCTGGAAATCCGCACGCCGGAGCTATCCGACGCCGAGCTGCGCCGCGACGTGGAGCGCGCCCTGGCCCACGACCCCGCTACCAACGACTACAAGCTGAGCTGCACCGTGGCCAACGGCACCGTGACCGTGAGCGGCGTGGTGCAAACCTGGCAGGAGAAGCAGCTGGTGTTGCGCGGCGTGCGCGGCGTGCGCGGCGTGCGCCGCCTCGACACCGGCAACCTGAAGGTGCGCGGCGGCGAAATCATGAATTCCGACGAGGAAATCTCCACCGAAATCCGCGAGGTGCTCGACTGGGACATTCGGGTAAACAGCGCGTTGGTGGAAGTACATACTACTGATAAACAGGTGCATCTATCGGGCACCGTGGGCTCGGCGGCCGAGAAGGAGCGCATCATTGACGTGGCCTACCAGGCCGGGGCCGCCCGCGTGGATGCCCACGACCTGTTTGTGGCCTACTGGGCCGTGGTGGGCGATTTGCGGCGCGAGAAGTTTGCCCACCGACCCGACGAGGAGGTAGCCAAAGCCGTGCGCGACACCTTCCGCTACGACCCGCGCGTGCTGTCCTACGAGCCCAGTGTGCTGGTGCACAACGGCTACGTCACGCTCACGGGCACCGTGAGCAACCTGCGCGCCAAGCTCGATGCCGAGCAGGATGCCCGCCACGTGGTGGGCGTGTGGGATGTGCAGAACCGCCTGAAAGTGCGCCCGCCCCACCCGCTGCCCGATGCCGTAATCCGCCAAAACGTGAAAGATGCGCTGGCCCGCGACCCCTACGTGAGCGATTTCGATTTCATGGTGCTGGTGTACAACGGCAAAGTGTACCTGGACGGGCGCGTGGGCAACCACTTCGAGCAGGAGCACGCCGCCGACGTGGCTGCCGGCATCACCGGCGTGGCCGAGGTGGCCAACCGCCTCGAAGTGACCGGCACTACCTGCGCCACCGGGGTGCGGCCCTACGGCCGCCCGGCCGCCGGCCTGCATCCCACCCCCATCGCCGACCCCGACTACGCCCTGGCCGAGCGCATCCGGCGGCGGCATTACTGGTCGGCTGGCCTCTACCACCAGGACGTGAACGTGAAGGTGGAAAACGGCGTGGCCACGCTCACCGGCACAGTCGATACCTGGTTCGACCGCGAGCAGGCCGGCTTTGAAGCCTACGAGGCGGGTGCCCGCTTCGTGAACAACGAGTTGCAGGTGCGCACGCCCGTGCACGCTTAATTCCGGGTTTTCACCGTTGCTTTTCCCCCTTGCCATGTCGCCTTGCCTGGTTGTTCTCACCGATTTTTTCGCCGTTTCTAACCGGGCGCTTTCCTACGCGGCGGGCCTGGCCGTGCCTCTGAAGGCGCATTTACTGCTGCTGCACGCCCGGCACGACCAGCTGCTGGCCCCCGACGAATTTGGCAGCTACCACACCTGGGCCGGCGAAGAAAAAACGCGTCAGGCGCTGAAAAAGCTGGCCGCCGCCCAGGCCGTGCCCACCGAAGTGGAGTTCTCCGACGACTCGATTGCCGAAACCGTGCGCGAAATCATCGGCGAGCGGGAGCTGCTGGCCGTGGTGCTGGGCCAGCCCGGCTTCGAGGACGCGCCGCGGGGGCTGGTGGCCCGCACGGCCATGGGGCTGCTGCGCCGCGCGGCCTGCCCGCTGCTGGTGGTGCCGGCCATGGGCTGGGACAAGTTTCCGCCCCGCCGCCTGCTGCTGGCCGTCGATGGCGACCCGTTCAACGTAGGCCCGCACCACCGCGCCATCTACCGCCTGCTGCACGCCCTGAAAGGCACCCTGGAAGTGGTGCACATCACCGACGACGAGCACGAGCGGCCCACCGCCAGCGCGCTGCTCGCCTCCGTAACCCAGAACGACCTCGTGGAAGACGCCACCGATGCGCCCCTGCACCTGCACGAGCGGTACCACACCCGCGTGGCCAGCGGCGTGCTCACCGAAGCCGCCCAGCTGGAGGCCGACATGCTGGTGGTGGTAGCCCGGCACCACAGCTTCATGGGCAATTTATTTCATCGCAGCGTTACGGCCCAGCTCATTCAGGAAAGCCCCATTCCGGTGCTGGTGCTGCCGGCGGAGGACTGATTGAAGGATAGAGTTGGGTGATAAAGAAATGGTAGAAACGGTCATGCTGAGCGAAGCGAAGCGCAGTCGAAGCATCTCTACCTCATTAGTAATCAATGCCAATGCAACGAAGCGGTAGAGATGCTTCGACTGCGCTTCGCTCAGCATGACGGCCAATAAGCCTGCCTTTGACTCACCTTTTTTCTGTTGATTCCCCATCCCATGTCACCCTCCATTCTGGTACTCGCCAATGTGTCGGCCACCGCCGAGCGGGCTGCGCGCTACGCCGCCAAGCTGGGCGCCCCCCTGCACGCCAACGTAGTCCTGCTCAACCTGCTCGCCCTCAATACCTACCCGGTAATGCTGACGCCGGAGCTGGCCGAAATAGAAACCCGCGAAGCCGCGCTGGAACGCAATGAGCGGCTGGAGGGCCTGTGGTCGATTGCGCGGCAGCTGCCCGGCCTGGCCGTGGTGGAAGAAGCGACGGGGCCCATGTTCGATGCCGTGACCACGGCCGTGCGGCAGCATCAGTCCCTGATGCTGGTGATGGGCCTGAGCCCCGAGCACAGCCTGCTCGACCACCTGCTGCACAACCAGATACTGCCCGTGCTGCGCGCCACGCACCTGCCCCTGCTGCTGGTGCCCGAGGCTGCCCCGCCGCCCGGGCTGCCCCGGCGCGTGCTGCTGGCCCTCGATTCTAACCCCTTCACGCCCAATGCGGCGGCCCGGCACCTGGCCCCGCTGCTGGCCGCCTGCCCGGCCACCTTCACCATCGCGCACCTGGCCGATGAGGACGAGTCGCTCGAATTCTCCAACCAGCTGGTACGGGCCGAGATGCGGGCCAGCATGCTGCTGCCCGAAAACGCCCCGGTCGAGCTGTACCAGATAACGAAACAGTCGGCCGCCGACGGCATTCTGCAGGCCAGCTTCGATACCCAGGCCGATTTGGTGGTGCTCATTGCCCGGCCGCGCAGCTTCCTGGGGCGGCTGTTTCACCGCAGCGTCACGGCCCAGGTCATCAGCCGCAGCCAGAAGCCGGTACTGCTGCTGCCCGCCGAGGAATCGGACTAGGCCCCGGCCTGCGGCCCAGTTGCCTCAGCGGCATTCTCCACCCCTATTCATCTGCTGTTTTATCATGAAAACGAAACGCAAATTCACCAAGCCCGCCGCCAACGAACCGGCCACCAAACCCCACGCCGGCACCCCGCACTACGCCAACTTCGGCAAGGAGACCGAAAAGCCAGCGACGCCCGACCCAGCCCGCGATGCCGCCGCCGAACTCATCGCCAAAGGCGGCCCCGAAGCCAAGCTCCGCGCGGCCTACGCCACCGAAGACTCCCGCTACGCCGGCGGCGACGTGTTCGACCTAAAAAACGAGCAAACGGACTTATAAGCAAGCGGTTCTGCCCGAACAACCCCGGCGCATGCCCGTAAAACCGGTACCTCCTTTCCCTTGTGTACTAGCCGGCACGCCGCGTGCAGTTAGCCGTGAATGAAAACTCGTTGCTGAACCAGACCGGCTTGTTGACCCGCTTTGCCGGGCGGTTTTTTCGCGAGCTGTTCCGGCCGCATTTCGAGTGGGCTGAGATGGTGCGCCAGTGCTTCGCGGTGGGGTATCAGTCGCTGCTGCTGGTGGGCGTCACGGGGTTTATCATGGGCTTGGTCATCACCATGCGGCTGCGGCCCACCATGGTGCAGTTCGGGGCCGAGTCGTGGATTCCGACCATGGTGGGCGTCACCATCATCCGCGAGATGGGGCCCATCATCACCGGCCTGATGGTGGCCGGCAAGGTCAGCTCCAATATCGGGGCCGAGCTGGGCTCGATGCGCGTGACCGAGCAGATTGACGCCATGGAAGTATCGGGCACCAACCCGTTTAAGTACCTGGTGGTGACGCGGGTGGTGGCCACCACGCTCATGGTGCCGGTGCTTTCCATCCTGGCCGATGCCATTAGTTTGAGCGGGGCATACCTGGGAGTCCGGCTGCACGGCGACACTTCCCTATCCCTGTTTATCAACGATATTCTGAACAAGCTCACCCTGGCCGCAGTGGCGGAAGCACTAGTCAAATGCGTCTGTTTCGGCTTCGCCATTGGCCTGGTGGGCTGCTATAAAGGCTACCATGCCACGGAGGGCACCGAAGGCGTGGGCCGGGCGGCCAATTCGGCCGTGGTCGTGGCCTCGCTAGTCGTCTTCGTGCTCGATTTGCTGACCGTGCAAATGAGCACCATTCTGGGCATTGATTAATAAGTCCGTTTAGGTATTCGCCAGAACACGACATCAAGCACATCCAATTAAAAGCCAAGGCCATGACAGCCGATGGGAGCCTTTTTCGGCTTGAGCATACGGCGGCCCGCTGGCTGCGGCGGCGCGGGCCCGGGGTCGTTTTGTTTGCCGTGGGCTGGGCCCTGCCGTGGCTGGCCTTCATCAGTCTGGCCGAAGACATTTGGGACAAGGAAGGCTTCCCGCCCGACCAGAAGCTGCTGGCGTGGCTGCAAGCCCACCGCCACCCGGCCCTCGACGAGGTTGCGGTGCTGCTCTCGCGCCTGGGCGGCATGGAGGGCACGGGCTCCTTCGGCCTGGGGCTGATTGGCGGGCTGCTACTGGCCGGCCGCCGCCGGCCTGCCGGGCTGGTGGGCGCGGGCCTGGGCGGCGCGTGGCTGTTGCAGCTGGCCGGCAAAGCCCTGCTCCAGCGCCGCCGCCCCGAAGAATGGAGCCCGCTGGTAGAAGAACCGCTGATACCGGCCACGGTTTACTCCTTTCCGAGCGGGCACGCCATGGCGGCCGCCGCGCTGGCGGCTACCGGGATACTGCTGCTCTGGCCCTCGCGCTGGCGCTGGCCGATGGTGGGCCTGGGCACGGGCTGGGCCGGGGCTATGGGCGTGGCGCGGGTATATCTCGGGGCACACTATCCGAGCGATGTGCTGGCCGGTTGGCTGGGGTCGGTGGGCTGGGTGGTGGGGCTGTACCTGCTGGGTTTTCATCCGCCGCGGGAAGCACCGCGAAGGCAGTAGCTGCCGACTGGGCCGGCCGATGGGCGTAGCGGCGATAAAACCACTGCTTCAGCGCTTCGGCGGCCAGCACGTAGGTGGCCACGATGCCGAGAATGGCCCCATACAAGGCCAGCGGCAGCGGCGCAAAGCCCAGCACCCGCGCCAGTGGGCTCAGCGGCAACAGCAGCACCACCAGTCCGACGGCGGCCGTGCTCAGCACCAGCCACTTGCCCGGCCGGCTGCGGAAAAACACGCGGCGCGTGCGCACCACCAGCACAATGACGGAAGCCGAGAGCACCGACTCGACAAACCAGCCCGTGCGAAACAGCGTGGGCCCGGCCCCGAAGCCCCACAGCAGCAGCCCGAAGCTCAGAAAATCGAACACCGAGCTTAGCACGCCAAACGTGAGCATGAAGCGCCGGATGAACGGCAGGTCCCACCGGGCGGGCTGGCGCACGGCGGCCGGCTCCACGTTGTCCGACGAAATGGTCATTTCCGGCAGGTCGGTGAGCAGGTTGGTGAGCAGAATCTGGCCCGGCAGCAGCGGCAGAAATGCCAGAAACAGCGAGGCCCCGGCCATGCTCAGCATATTGCCAAAGTTGGCGCTGGTGGCCATAAAGAGGTATTTCATGGTATTGGCGAAGGTGCGGCGGCCCTCGCGCACGCCCTGCACCAGCACGCGCAGGTCGTGCTCCAGCAGCACGATGTCGGCCGATTCCTTGGCCACGTTCACGGCCGAATCGACGGAAATGCCCACGTCGGCCGCGTGCAGCGCGCTGGCGTCGTTGATGCCGTCGCCGAGGTAGCCCACCACGTAGCCGGCCTGTTGCAGGGCCCGAATCAGGCTTTCCTTCTGGTTGGGTTCGATTTCGGCAAACACATGCACGCGGGCCACCTGGTGGCGCAGCGCCTCCGGGCTCAGCTGGCGCAGGGCCGCGCCGGTCAGCACCTCCCCGGCCCCGTTGATGTCCACGGTTTTGGCCACGGCGGCGGCCACCAGGGCATTGTCGCCGGTTATCATTTTCAGCTGAATGCCCAGCTCCTCCAGCTGGTCGAGGGTGTGGCGGATACCTTCTTTCGGCGAATCGAACAGGGTGATAAAGCCCCGAAAAGTCATGCCCGTTTCGTCGGCGGCGGTGATGTCGCGCCGGCCGTCGGTCGCCTTCGTGGCCAGCCCCAGCGTGCGGAAGCCCTGCGTGCTCAGCTCCTGAAACAGCCGCTGAATCTCGTCGGCGTATTTGGCCAGCGGCTCGGGGGCGGGGCCGCCGGCATCGGCCCACTGGCACACGTCCAGCACGTTGGGCAGCGCGCCTTTGGTTATCATCAGAGGCTGGCCGTCGAGCTCGGTAAGGATAGTGAGGCGCTTGCGGAGGAAATCGTAGGGGATTTCGTCGAGGCGCGGGCAGGCGGCCACGTCGTCGGGCGCGAAGGCCAGGATGGCGGCATCGAGCGGGTTGCGGAAACCCTGCTGCAGCTGAGCGTTGATTTTGGCCAGCCGCTGCACCGCCGGCGCGGGCTGCCCGTGCAGGTCGATGATGCGGGCCACGCGCACCGTGCCGTCGGTGAGGGTGCCGGTTTTGTCGGTGCAGAGCACGGTCATGCTGCCCAGGTTTTCAATCGACGACAGCCGTTTCACCACCACCTGCTGCCGGGCCATGCGGCGCGCCCCCTGGGCCAGGTTGATGCTGATGATGGCCGGCAGCAGCTGCGGCGTGAGCCCCACGGCAATGGCCAGCGAAAACAGAAACGCTTCCAGCGCGGGCTTGTGCAGCAGCACGTTGCTGGCAAAAATGAGCAGCACCAGCACCAGTGTCAGCTCCAGCAGCAGGTAGCCAAACCGGCGGATGCCGCGCTCGAAATCGGTTTCCGGCGGGGCGGTTTCGATGCGGGCGGCCAGGTGGCCCAACTCGGTGGCGCGGCCGGTGCGCACCACCACGGCCGTGCCGCTGCCGCTCACCACGCTGGCCCCCATCAGCAGCGTATTGGTGCGGGCGGCAAGCGGGGCCTCGGCGGGCAGCACGCCGGGCAGCTTGGCGACGGGGAAGGTTTCGCCGGTGAGCGTGGCCTCGTTGAGGAACAGCTCGTTGCTGGTGAGCAGCAGGCAGTCGGCGGGCACCAAATCGCCGGCGCTGAGGCTGAGCACATCGCCGGGCACCAGCTCCTCATCGGGCAGCGGCTGAGGACGGCCGTCGCGCCACACGGTGGTGCGTACCAGCACCAGGGCCAGCAGTTGCTGCATGGCAGTAGAGGCCCCGTATTCCTGGCTGAAGCTGAGCACGCCGCTCACCAGAATGATAACCAGGATGATGCTGGCATCCACCACATCGCGCAGAAAAAACGAGAGCAAGGCCGCCCCAATCAGAATGAGCGAAATCGGGCTCTGAAACTGCCGAAAAAATAAGCCCCACGCCGAGGGGGCCGCGTGGGGCTTAAGGGAATTGGGGCCGACGGCCTGCCGGATTTGCTGCGCCTGAGCCGCGCTCAGGCCGGTTTCGCGGGTGTGCAGCCGGGCCAGTACCTCGGCGGCGGGCTGCGCCCAGTAGGCCGAAAGCCCGTCATCAGCCAGCGCCGGAGGGGGAAGTGCAGCCATCAGCCGGAAGTAGCGCGGGCTACCCTGAAAAGGACGTTTTATACCCGAATCCGGGTTTTCTTCACCACGCGGGTGATTTGGCCGGTGCCGTCGAGAAACACCTTCTTCTCTTCATGGCCTTTTTTGATTAGCACCCGGTAGGCCACCTTGTCGTGCTGGTTGTGCATGGTGAGCTTTTCCTGGTCGCCCACTATCAGCCAGCCGGGGAACTGGGTAGCCACGTTTTTCGCGGCATCGATGGGCAGCGGCGTGTTCTTAAGGACTTTGCGCGAGCTGATTAGATTACCGCTCTTGTCGTAGACGGCCGTGTAGGCCATGCCCTTGCTGCTGGCATTCACCTGGTAATAGGTTACGTCGGCCTGGCCGGTGGCGGGTTTTTCCTCGCTTACCGACCATTCCTGGCCGTATAGCGTGCCCGGAATGGTAGACACGTCTTTGACGATGGAGCCGGGAAAATCCTTCTCAAGCGCCGACATCACTTTTTGGGGCTCCTCGCCTTTCTTAACGTGATGGATGGTCACGGTTTCGGCTTCGGTGGGCTCCTGGGCCCAGGCGGCGCTCAGCGAAGCACCGGACAGAAGTACAGCAATCAGGGTCGTTTTCATGGCTTGGAAAGATTGAGAGGTGAGAAAAATGGGGGTAAGAAAACCGCGCCCGTGGGCGGAGCTGGCAGAGCCCCACGGGCGCTTACGCCACGGCGGGCAGCACCAGCACGGGCACGGGGCTGGTGCGCAGCAGCTCGGCCGTCACGTCGTGGTGAAACAGGCTGCCGGGGAAGAAATGGGGCCGGGGCATCACCACGAGCAGGTCGGCGTCGAACTCATTCACGGCGTGCAGCAGGCCCGCCACCGGGCCCATTTCGCGCAGGTCGTACACGCTGTTGCCGTCCAGTGGGCCAAACAGGCCGGTTTCGCGCACGGATTCCAGGGCCTCGGCGGCGCGGGAGGAGCCGTGGGCGTGGGCTGCTACGTGCACCACCGTGGTAGTGGGCCGCAGCTTGGCCAGCAGCGGAGCCAGGTCCTGGGTTGCGGCCGTCAGGGCCAGGGGGGCACCATCGGCCGCTACTACCAAGTGGTGTGGGAGCTCCGGCCGGGGCCAGTCTTCGGGCACCAGCAGCACGGGTATGTGGGTGGCTTCCAGGGCCGCGGCCTTGTGCGACTGCGTGAATAAATGCGTAAACCAGGCGTGGGCGTGGGCCCGGCCCAGCACCAGCAGCTGCGGGTAGCGGTGGGCCAGCAGGTGGTGGAGGGCCTCGCCCATGGGTGGTTCCATCAGCTCGGCCTCGGCGGGCACGGACAGTTGCCGGGCCTCACGGGTCAGCTCGGCCAGCACGGCATCGCGGCTGGCATGGGGCCGGGCGTGCATCCCGGGCTGGCCGAAGGCTGGTCCCGGAGGGAAGTTGGTGGGGCCAGACTCATGGTCTTCAAAAACGTGCAGCAGCAGCACCTGCCCATCCACCAGCGTGGCCAGACGGGTGGTGTAGGCCAGGGCGGCCTCCGCCGCCGCCGAAAAATCGGTCATTACAACAAACGTCGGTTGCATAGGGACAGGGGAAATGGCTAATGCCGGCGGCAGAAGTAGGCCCCACGGCCAAAGCCGCACAGGCGCTGATGCGGCCAGCCGGAACGATGCAAAGCTGCGTCCGTGTCGCGTCGAAACACATGATTTACATCAGCCCCCCGGCTAATCCTTGGCAGGGGCGCGCGCAGTGCTTTCCATCTTCCAAGCAGCCTCGGCTAAAAGGAAGAAAATGCCCGCCACGCCAGCGGCCCGCACCAAGCAACAGAGGCCCCCATGACGACCAGAATAATTGCCTTCGGCAAGCAAGATAAATTCTAATCATCTGACAGTCTGATTTCCATCATTCATCCCCGTCATAGCGCTGCCTTTCTTCACATCCTCAAAAGGCTCTTTTCTATCACCTCAACTCCTATACCCATGCGCCGCATTTGTACCCGCTGCCTGCTGGCAGCCACTGGCCTGCTCCTGCTGGCGCTGCCCGGCCACGCCCAGTCTCAAGCAGGGCTGCTGCCACCTACGGGGTTGGCATTGATGGGGGCCACAGCCATACCCGGTCTGCAAGCGCCGCACCAGCAGCCGGCTCCGACCAGTTCAGGGCCTTTGGCCAACTCCGGCCGCCCCGGCGGCGCAGTCACCGAAGCCTGGGTGGCGCGCTACAACGGGCTGGACTACTTCACTGACGAAGGCGAGAAAGTGGTTGTGGACAGGGCCGGCGATGTGTACGTGACGGGAAGGTCTTTCAGCAACAGCGGCAGCGACTATGGGACCATCAAATACGACGGGCGTACGGGCCGTCAACTGTGGGCGGCCCGGTATAGCGACCCGGGCTACAGTGACCCGACCTACGGCAACGATTACCCCACGGGCCTGGCCTTGGATGCCTCTGGGGCGCTCTACGTCACGGGGTATTCCTTCAACGGCACCAACTACGACTACGTCACTATCAAATACAACCAGCGAACCGGTGCCCAAGTCTGGCTTGCCCGCTATGATGGGTCGGCCAGTTTTAACGATTTGGCCACCGCGGTGGCCGTAGATGCGGCCGGCACGCCCTACGTGACGGGCTACTCGAGCACCAGCGGAAGCGGTTTGATTGATTACGTGACGATTAAGTACGACCCGCGCACGGGCCTGCCGCTGTGGGTAGCCTCCTATAACGGACCGAACAACACGGATGACTACGCCTACGCCCTGGCCATTTCTTCCAACAATGACGTGTACGTATCGGGCTCTAGCTACGGGCCAACGGCTTTCGACTACGCGACCGTGAAATACGATGGACACACCGGGAGCCAGCGGTGGGCTTCGCGCTACAACGGCCCCGCCTCCTTCGGCGAGGACCGGGTGACGAGTTTAAGCCTGGATGCAGCCGGTAATGCCTTCGTCACGGGCTATTCCTACAATGGGCAGAACTATGATTTTGCCACGGTGAAGTACGACCGCCGGACGGGCCAGCAGCGCTGGGTCACCCGCTTCAACGGCCCGGCCAATGCCGATGATATGCCCGCCCAGATGGTGGTCGATGCGGCCGGCGATGCCTACGTGGCCGGTACCTCCTTCAACGCGGCCAATCGGGACTATGCCACAGTCAAATACGACGGACGCACGGGCCAGCAGCGGTGGATTTCCCGCTACAATGGCCCCGGTAACAGCTTAGATGGGGCGACGGGCGTGGCGCTGGACGCTGCGGGCCAGGTGTATGTCACGGGGTATTCTTCCAACAGTGACTTTACGCTGGATTATGCCACGCTACAGTACGACCCGCGCACGGGCCGGCAAATCTGGGCAGCGCGCTATAATGGCCTAGGCAACCGGGACGATGTTGCCCGCGCCCTGGCCGTGTCGCCGGGCGGCAACGTCTACGTGACCGGCTCCTCCTACAGCGGGAGCAGCAGTGGCGACGACTTCGTGACCGTGAAATATGAAAGCCGCCGGGGGCATGGCCACGACCACGATGATGACGATGATGACCAGAACCGGACGACTCCCAGCCTGGCGTTGGAAGCCTACCCCAACCCTGCCGCCACGGCCACGGCCATCCGCTTCCGCCTGCCGGCGGCCGGCCCGGTGCAGGTGCAGGTTTACAACCAGTTCGGCACTCTGGTCGCCACGCTCCAAGCACCCGCCCCTACCGACGACGCCTGGCAAACCCTACCCCTGCCCACCGACAACCTGCCCAACGGAGTCTACCTGTGCCGGCTGCTGCACGATAACCAAGTGGAGCAGGTGCGCCTGCAAGTGCAGCATTGAGCGGCATTGCATCGCCCATTGCCAGTGTGTGGGCGGTCCCTTCAGCTGCCGTTCCAGGAAACAGTTTCACTTTATCCTCCCTCGCCATGCTTATGCCCGCCACCAGCTACACCGTTCAGCTCACGCTGCCCGACATCATTCTGCCGGGCCAGCTCGAAATCCCCAGCCAGGCCACGGGATTGGTCATCTTCTCACACGGCAGCGGCAGCAGCCGGCTGAGCCCGCGCAACCGCTACGTGGCCCGGCACCTGCGCGACGCCGGCCTGGCCACCCTGCTCTTCGACCTGCTCACCCCGACCGAAGACGCCACCTACGCCACCCGCTTCGACATCCCCCTGCTCACGCACCGCCTGCTCGATGCCACGCACTGGGCCCGCGAGCAGCCGGCCCTGACTAAACTGCCGCTGGGCTTGTTTGGGGCCAGCACCGGGGCGGCCTCCGCGCTGGCCGCCGCCGCCGAGCTGGGCCCGCGGGTGCGCGCCGTGGTGTCGCGCGGCGGCCGGCCCGACTTGGTGCTGCCCCTGCTGCACAGCGTATCGGCTCCCACGCTGCTGCTCGTGGGCGGCAACGATACCGAAGTCATCGCCCTCAACAAAAAGGCCCATCTGGCCCTGGGGCCGCCCAGCGAGCTGTGCCTCATCCCCGGGGCGGGGCATTTGTTTGAAGAGCCCGGCGCGCTCGAAGCCGTGGCCGCCGCCGCCACGGACTGGTACCAGCGCTACCTGTGATTTTTTCCAACTGCGCCCGTTAGCTCCATTTTGCCATGGAAATCCCGTTTGCCAACCGTCAGGTGGCCGCCCGGCTGCTCGTTCAGCAGCTGCTGCCCCTGCGCGGACAGCACGGCGTAGTGCTGGCCGTGCCCCGGGGTGCCCTGCCGATGGGTGCCATCATTGCCCAGGCGCTGGGCTGGCCCCTCGATGTGGTGCTGACCAAGAAGCTGGGCCACCCCAACAACCCCGAGTATGCCATCGGGGCCGTGAGCGAGCACGGCTACGTGCTCAGCCCCAACGTGCAGCTGCCCGGGGCCTACCTCACCCGGCAGGTGGCCGCCATTCAGGCCAATCTGAAGGCCCGCCGGCAGGCCTACCAGGGCCACCGCCCGCCCCTGCTCCTGGCGGGCCGGCCCGTGGTGATAGTGGACGATGGCGTGGCCACGGGCCAGACCCTGCTGGCCACCATCGCGCTGGTGCGGGAGCAGCAGCCGGCTCGCATCATCGTGGCCGTGCCGGTGTCGTCGCCCGAAGCGCTCCGGCACTTGCAGCAGGCCGCCGATGAGGTGATATGCCTGCTGGCGCCGCCGGATTTCAGAGCCGTTGGGCAATACTATCAGGACTTTAGGGAGGTGACTGATGCAGAGGCCCTGGCGGCATTGCACCCGGCCCAGCGCCCGGCCGCCTGAGCCGTCCGGCACCCCAATCGGCCCTCCATGATTAGAATCAGACTCTGCACTGATTGGCGTCAATTTTCTCGCTTGAGCCGGATTCTACCTTTGCGCTGAGCACTCACTCCTATTTGCGGGCGGGAAGCAATGGGCTTTCTGCTCGCATTTTTGGGAGAGTTGGATACGATGGTGTTGGCTGCTGATTTTCGGTGGATTGGCAGTTGCTGATGGGTAGATATCCTGGCCAATGTCGCCGCTGCGACGGACGGCCGCAATCCTTTTCATGTCGTGTTAACTCCCTGGCCTCCTGATTGCGACACCCAGACGCAGAGCCGGCTCTTCGTGCGCCAGTTCGCCCATCGGGTGGCGAGCGACCCGCTCCTGGGCCCCTCCTTTCCCGGCCAACACCACACGCCGGCCGACTGCGAATACGCGTGGTGGGAACAGGCCCTGACCGGCAACCTCTACACCGGCCGGCCGCTGCACCGGGAGGACACGCCGCCCTTCACGGCCCCGCAAATCAGACGCTGGTGCACCCTGCTCGAAGAAAGCCTGCACGAAGCCTTCGGCAGCCCGGCAGCCACCGAGATGAAGGGCCACGTACTCAATCTGGCCACCATGCTGGCCCACTGGCAGCTCAGCCAGCAGTGCGACGACACTGGGGAAGGCCGGCTCTCGGAAGCGATGACGACGGCTTGGTAATAGCTTGAATTATTTGCAATTAAATGAAACGGGGGCGGGTCAGTAAAATTATGGGCAATAGCGGCACGAGCTGATTGGCTGGGGCCGCCGAGTCGGTTTCGTGTGGTTTGCATGGCCGTTGTCCCCCATCCAGCCATGCCAACAGCCACCTCCATAAAGCCCAATCCCGATACCACCGCCACGCCCCTAGCCGGTGGTGCCACCCCGCCGGAGCAGCCCAATACAGCCGCCACGCCCTGGCCCGCCGATGTGCCGCGCCCCGTGCCCGACGATGCCCCGCTCGACGACACCCTAACCGAGGCCGCCGGCATGGCCCGCAACGACGACGCGCTGGGCCCCTACGCCGGCTCTTTCTAACCTTTTTTCCGTGCCCGCCATGCTGCCCGCTGCCCTGCTCGTGCTCCCCGATTTATTCCCCGGTAGTGGGCACGCACTGCCGTATGCTGCCCGCCTGGCCGAGGCGCTACAGGCCGGCTTGCTGCTGCTGCATGTGCGGCAGGATGAGCTGCTGACGCCCGAAGAGCACCCCGGCCTGCACACGCGGCGGCGCGAGCGGCAGTCGCTAGCCGCCCTGCAAACCCTGGCCAGCAAGCAGGCCGTACCCACCGAAACCGTCAGCATCGAGGAGTTTTTGCCCGAGGCGGTGGGCGAAATCGTGCGGGAGCACCAGCCCCTGGCCCTGGTGTTGAGCTGCCCCAACGCGGGGGCGGTGCCGGCCGAAGTTGTGACCGGCACGGCCCTGGACTTGCTGCGCCACATCAGCTGCCCGCTGCTGGTGCTGCCGCCCGGCGGCGCGGCGGCATTTGTGCCGCACCGCCTGACGCTGGCCGTCGATGGCCACGATTTCACCCTGCCCAACTACCCGCACATTGTGCCGCAGCTGCTGACCCGGCCGGGAGCCACCCTCGACATCGTGTACGTGACGGACCAGAAAGACCCGGGCGCGGAGGCCGGGCATCGGGCGCTGCACGCGGTGCGCCGCAGCGGCCTGGCCGCCGTGCCGGAAGGCACCTGGGCCCACATAGTTTACAACCCGGACACGGCCCAGGGCATTTTGCAGGGTGCCGCCGAGCGGCAGGCCGACCTGCTGGTAGTGGTGGCCCGGCACCATAGCCTGTGGGGCAGCCTGTTCCACCGCAGCATCACGGGACAGCTGATTGATGCCCGGGCCATTCCGCTGCTGCTATTGCCGGCGCTGGACTGAGGATGAGGCAGCATAGATTAGCACAAGTAAGTGCACAAAAAAAGCGCGTCAAAGCCCCGGAGGGGCGACATATCGGCAGTAAAACCAGTTGAAAGAAACGTCAAAGCCCCAGCGGGGCGACACTCGTTCAACGAATGTCGCCCCGCTGGGGCTTTGATTTTCGCGGAGGCCGGTATTTCTACCGATATGCCGCCCCTCCGGGGCTTTGATTCTCTGGCGGCGATGGTTTCTATGATATGTCGCCCTCCGGGCACGCCCCCGCTGGGGCTACCGCTCAATACTCCGCAACTTGGGTAGAGCACTTCAGTTTTCGCACTCATTTTCAATGACCTGAATCAGGACTTGGGCTGACTGGGGTCATACGTTGGCGGCCGAGGCGCTGGTAATTTCAACCAGGTTCCGGGAAGGGGTTTGGGCTGCTGGGCGCGGCCGGTTGCGCTTGCTTTCTCAGGGACAATTGTCGGCGGCAACCACTTGGCAGGCAGCCCCGGCAGCTGCGCTTTCTACGGCTTTCTCCTCACCCTTTTCCCTCCTCCACCATGAGTATCCTGACAACTCCTACCCCCAAACAGCTGTTGGCCGACCACGACATCACGGCCGCCATCGAGCGCCTCTACAGCCGGCGGCAAGGCGTGTCAGCCACCTGGATTGACGTGAGCACCGCCGAGGGCATCGTCACCCTCAAAGGCTTCACCGACAACCTGCTTTCGCTGGACCGGGCCGAGGAAATCGCCAAGCTAGTGCGCGGGGTGCGCGGCGTGGTCAACGAGCTGGAAATCCGCACCACGGAAGTGCCCGATGCCCAGCTGCTCACCGATATCAAGCAGGCCCTGGCCACCAACCCCGCCACCCAGGACTGCCCCATCGAGTGCCGGGCCACGGCCGGCGAAGTGGAGCTGCACGGCACGGTGCGCAGCTGGGCCGAGCGCCAGCAGGTGCTGCGCGTGGTGAAAGGCGTGCGGGGCATCCGCCGCCTCACCGATAGCCTGACCTATACGCCCGCCATCACGCCCCGGCCCGATGAGGAAATGGCCGCCTCCATCCGCGAGCTGCTGCGCTGGAACGTGCGCGTGCACGCCGCCCTGGTGAACGTGACCGTGAAGCAAGGCACCGTGACGCTGAGCGGCGTGGTGGGCAGCGCCCTCGAGCGCAGCGAAGTCATTGCCATAGCCTGGAGCGCCGGGGCAGCCAAAGCCGTGGACAGCAAAGACCTGCGCGTGGAACCCTGGGTGCCCGCCGACGACCTGCGGCAGGACAAGTACGCCTACCATTCGGAAACCGAGCTGGCCCAGGCCGTGCGCGATGCCTTCGTGTACGACCACCGGGTGTTTTCCTTCGAGCCCATGGTGAGCGTGCAGGGCAGCACCGTGACCCTAACCGGCACCGTGAGCAGCCTGGCCGCCAAGCGCGCCGCCGAGCAGGACGCGCGCAACGTGGTGGGCGTGAGCTGGGTGAACAACCGCCTGAAAGTGCGCCCCGCCGGCCCCTTGGAGGACGTGGCCCTGCAACGCAACGTGCAGGCTGCCCTCACCCACGACCCCTACGTGGGCCGCTACCCCCTCACGGCACAGGCCCACAACAGCACCATCAGCCTGAGCGGCAGCGTGCCCACGCACTTCGAGGCCGCGCACGCCGAGCAGGTAGCGGCCGGTATCAGCGGGGTGGTGCAGGTGGATAACCACCTGACCGTGACGGCCAATACGCCGGCCTGGTTTGGACGCCACCCGAACGGCGTGCTGGCCCACGCCGTCAACCTCGACCAGGCCATTGAGCAGGCCATCCGGCAGGAGCTGTACTGGAACGCCTTCCTGCACGACCAGAACATCCAGGTGAGCGTGAAAAACGGCCAGGCCACGCTGCGCGGCACCGTCGAGAGCTGGCACCAGGCCCAGCTGGCCATTCACAGCGCCCTGGCCGGCGGGGCCAGCAGCATCAACAACCGCCTGCGCACGACCGCCGAAGTCGGCTTCAACGGCTACTAAACAACCAGTATGCTCCGGTCCGACCGCCCTGGGGCGGTCGGACCGGCCCGCGCCACTATCTCATTTCGATGCGCCATGAAACCTCTTATTACCCTTCGCCGGCCATTGGCCGGGCTTTTTTCGCTGCTGAAAATGGGCTTGCTGCTGGGGCTGGGCACGGTGCCGCTGGCGGCACAGGCCCAGGACAAAGGCCCGCCCCGCCTGAGCCTGAAGGTCGGCGGCATCTACGCCAACCTCACCGGCGACGACTTCAAACAGCTGGCCGGGCCGGACTACACCACCCGCCTCGGCAATCGGCACCTGGGCTACCAGGCCGGCGCGGCCCTGCGCATTCCCGTTTCCCAGCACGGGGCACTGGCCATTCAGCCCGAACTGCTGCTCAGCATGCGTGGCTATCGCATTGAGGGCGACCGCACCAGCGGCCTGGCCACGGGCGAGGCCTCGTCCTCCTTCACCCAAAAACGGGCACTGACGTACCTCGACCTACCGCTGCTGGCAAACGTGAACTTGCAGGGCTGGTTTTTAGAATTCGGCCCCCAATTCGGCTACTTGGTGCACACCAAGGCGGAAACGACGACCACGACCCGCTTTGCCGACGGCTCGCCGGAAAAATCCACCAGCACCTCCAGCACCGGAAAATCGGATTTGACCCGCTTCGATATCGGCGTCATCGGCGGGGTGGGCTACCAAACCACTGGCGGCCTGAGCCTCGGACTGCGCCTCAACCGGGGGCTGACCGCCGTGCTCGACCCCGCCGGGGCCACCTCCAAACCCAAGGCTTACAATGACGCGCTGATGCTGCAGGCGGCGTATTTATTACCCGCCGGCCGATAGGTATTTCAATCGGTTCAGCCGATGTTTTTTAGCGCGGTGAGGGTGGCGGTTCTACCTGGCGGTATGTGCTGAGAACTAAGCTGAACCTTATTGCATTACTGATATATTTATGATTATTGCAGAAACGTAAGGCACAAGCCTGCATCTGCATATGCCGGCCACATTATACCGTAATCCACTGACGGACATTCTCTTTGAACAAAGCAAGGAGTTTGTGGGGCTGTATCATGTCGAACAGGGTTGGTTCACGCACGTCAACTCGGCGGGCTACCGCCTGCTGGGCTATTCGTCGGCCCAGGCCCTGTACGACGAGCCGGCCCGCACCCTGCGCGCCCGGCAACTCACCCCGGCCGAATGGACCGAGCTCCGCGACCGGGTGCTGCGCGATGGCTCCCACGAATTTGAGGACGAATTGCGCCGGCAGTCGGGCGAGCTGTTTTGGGCCCGGGTCGAGCTAACCTGCCTCGTGGTTGAGCAGCAGACGTATTTTCTCGTGCGCCTCACCGACACCACGCCCCTGCACGTGGCCGAGCACCGGTTGGCCGAAAGCATGGGCCGCTTCGAGGCCGTGGTGAGCCACGCCACCATTGGGATTGTGATGTGCAACCGGGTCGGCGAAATTTTGCTCGCCAACGATAAGGCCCACCAGTTATTTGGCTATCAGAACGATGGCATGCTTCATCAGCGCATCGAAGCGCTGGTGCCCGAAGCCGTGGCCCGCTACCACGAGCAGCTGCGCGATTCCTTCAATGCCCGCCCCGAAACGCGGGCCATGGGCCAGAACCGCGACCTGCTGGCCCGCCGCCAGGACGGCTCAGAATTTCCCGTGGAAGTCAGCCTGAGCTATTTCCGGCTCGAAGAGGAGCTGTTTGTGGTGGCTTACGTCATCGACATCTCCTTCAAAAAAGAGGCTGAGCGGGAGCTGCGGGCCCAGCACCAGCGCATTGCCCGCCTCAATGCCGAGCTGGAACAAAAAGTAACCGACCGCACCCACGCCCTGGCCGATACCCTGAGCCAGCTGGAGCTGCGCACCCGCGAGCTCACCCAGGCCCTGGCCCTGGAGCAGGAGCTCGGCGAGCTCAAAACGCGCTTCGTGGCCATGGCCTCGCACGAGTTCCGGACGCCGCTCACGGCCGTGCTCACGTCGGTGGCGCTGCTCGAAAAGTATGCCGGCCCCGAGCAGCAGGACAAGCGCCAGCGCCATTACGACCGCATTCGGACCTCGGTGATGCACCTAACCGATATTCTGGAGGAGTTTCTGTCGGTGGGCAAGATTGAGGAAGGCCGCCTGGAGGCCCACCCTACCCGGCTGGAGCTGGCCCCCCTGGCCAACGAAACCGTGGCCGAAGTGGAGGGCCTGCGCAAGCCCGGCCAGCACATCATTCTGCAGCTGCCCGCTGCCCTGCCGCCGCTGTGGCAGGATGCCTCGCTGCTGCGCAAAGTGCTGGTCAACCTGCTCTCCAACGCCCTGAAATATTCCCACGAAAACACCACCATCACCGTGCGGGCCACCGCCCAGGAGCACGCCCTCTGCCTCGTGGTGCAGGACCAGGGCATGGGCATTGCCCGCGACGACCAGACGCGGCTGTTCCAGCGGTTTTACCGGGCCCGCAACGCGGCCAATACGCCCGGCACGGGCCTGGGCCTCTACATCGTGGCCCGCTACGTGGAGCTGATGGGCGGCACCATTGCCCTGCAAAGCGAGCTGAACGTGGGCACCACCGTCACCATCACGCTTCCCTATGAAAACCATTCTGCTGATTGAGGACAACGACATCCTGCGGGAAAACACCGCTGAGATTCTGGAGCTGGCCGGCTACGGCGTGCTCACGGCCGAGAACGGCAAAGTGGGCGTGGAAATAGCCCTGGCCACCAAGCCTGATTTGGTGGTGTGCGACATCATGATGCCCGTACTTGATGGCTATGGCGTGCTGCACATTTTCAGCCAAAACCCGCAGCTGGCCGGCGTGCCCTTCATCTTCCTCACCGCCAAAACCGAGCGCACCGACCAGCGCCGCGGCATGGAGCTGGGGGCTGATGACTACCTCACCAAGCCATTCGACGAAACTGAGCTGCTGAGCGCCATCAGCAGCCGCCTCAACCGCTTCCGGCAGCTGCAACCCTCCTACGACCTGCGTGCGCCCGAGGGCCTGGGCGCGTTTCTGGACGATGCCACCGCCGTGGCCAGCCTGCACAGCCTCACCCTGGACCGCCGGCCCCACGCGCTGCGCAAAAAGCAGGTGCTGTATGCCGAAGACGAGGAGGCTACCCGGCTCTATTTTGTGGAGAGCGGGCGGGTGAAAACCGTGCGCCGCACCGCCGGCGGCAAGGAATTAATCACGGGCGTGTATGGCCCCGGCGAGTTTTTTGGCTACCTGCCGCTGCTGCAGCACCGGCCGCACAGCGACTCGGCCGTGGTGCTTGATGATGCCCAGGTGCTCTACATTCCGCAGAAGGATTTTGAGCTGCTGCTCCACTCCCACCCCGACGTGGGGAAGCAGTTTATCCGGCTGCTGGCCGGCCAGGTGGAGGAGCGGGAACAGCAGCTGCTGGGCATGGCCTACGACTCGCTGCGCCGCCGCGTGGCCAGCACCCTGCTGCGCATGCAGGAGCAGGCCGGCGATGGGGCGGCCACCATCCGGTTCTCGCGCGATGACCTGGCCGCCGTGGTCGGCACCACCCCGGAATCGCTGATTCGGACCCTGAGCGAGTTTAAGCAGGACGGCCTGATTGAGCTCACGCCCAAAAGCATTCACGTCCTTCAGCCCGAAAAGCTGCACGCGCCTAACTGGTAGCGGTTTGAGGTAGATGCGGCTTCAGGGCGGTGAATGTAGGGGCGGGGCTTGCCCCCGCCCGGACGTTCGCACCGTTCTAACGACCCCGTTCAAAGACGGGCGGGGGCAAGCCCCGCCCCTACATCGTTCAGGACAGCCCCTTCTCATTTAGCAAACCTGACAGGAATCAGCTGGCAAGGTGATGCGCATCAGGGCAGTATTAGCGAATAGGCAGGAGCTTTGCCCAGTTTACCGGGGGCAATGAATGCTCAGCTTAGCCCGCCGGCCAGGGTGCCCGGCTTGCCGGGGCTGGCTGGCCGGCGGGCATACCGCAGCTTCTGTTATCGTTATAAGTGCATTGCGCAGCCATGAAACAGCAGGTTATTTCGTCATCGGCGTTTGCGCCGCGTCCGGGGGTCGAGAATTGGATGCGAGAGTTCCAGGACTGGCTATGCCACCGGATGGAGATGGCGGATGGCGGCAGCAAGTTTGTGCACGACGAATGGACGCACCCCGGCGGCGGCGGCGGCATCACTTCCGCCCTCCAGTACGGGGCCGTGCTGGAGAAAGCGGGCGTGTCCTTTTCGGCCGTGTGGGACCAGATGAGCGAGCCGATGGCTCGCCAGCTCCAGGTGAAAGACCGGCACTACTACACCGCCGATGTGAACGTGGGCCTGCATCCGCACAGCCCCATGGTGCCCATCTCGCACCTCAACGTGCGGTATTTCGAGACCCGCACGGGCGAGGCCTGGTTTGCGGGCAGCCTCGACCTGACCCCGATTTATGTGGATGTGGTGCAAGCCCGCTGGTTTCACCAGCAGATTCACGCCATGTGTCAGCGCCACGATAACGGCTACTATCCGCGCTTCAAGGCTGGGGCCGATGCTCATTTCTACCTGCCCCACCGGGGCGAGACGCGGGGCGTGGGCGGCCTGTTTTTCGAGCAGCTCATGGTGGAGCGCGACGGCATGTTTGAGGAGCTGCTGGCCTTCGTGCAGGACGTGGGCGAGGTATTCGGCCGCACCTACGGCACCCTCATGCGCCAGAATGCCCACCTGCCCTACGCCGAGCCCGAGAAGCGCTGGCAGCAGCAGCGCCGCGCCCGCTGCGCCGAATTCAACCTGACCGTGGACCGCCCCAGCCGCTTCGAGCTGGCCGCCCACGGTCCGGAGGGTTTCGTCCTCAGCCTGCCCCCCCGGGCCGAGTGGCACAATGCCCCCGCTCCCGCCCCCGGCTCGGCCGAAGCGCGGACCCAGCAATGGCTGCGCCCCGGCGTGGACTGGATAACATCCAGCGGCGCGGCCTGAACGCGCAAAATCTATTTCTTAAGCTAAGCACTCCTATTGCTCCACATCAACCCCACGCCTCATGTCCTTAGTAGCCACCCTCACCCTGAACCCGGCGCTGGACACGAGCACCTCCGTGGCGGGCATCGTGCCCGACCAGAAACTGCACTGCGCTGCCCCCAAAACCGAGGCCGGCGGCGGCGGCATCAACGTGTCGCGGGGCCTGCACCGGCTGGGCACGCCGTCGGTGGCCGTGTACCCGGCCGGCGGGCACACCGGCGCGCTGCTGGAAGCGCTGCTCACGGCCGAAGGCATTGCGTCCTGCGTGATTCCGACCAAAAGCGCGGTGCGCGAAAACTTTGTGGTGGTGGACACCGCCAGCCACCAGCAGTACCGGTTTGGCATGCCCGGCGCGCCGCTCACCGACGCTGAGCAGGGCCAGGTGCTGGAGGCGCTGCACCAGCTGACGCCCCTACCCGATTTCGTGGTGCTGAGCGGCAGCCTGCCGCCCGGCATGCCACCCGCATTCCTGGCCCGGGTGGCCCGGCAGGCCCGCGAGGCAGGCAGCAAGGTGGTAGCCGATACCACCGGGCCGGCCATGCTGGCCGTTATCGAGGCCGGGGCCTACCTCATCAAGCCCAACCTGGGCGAGCTAAGCCAATTGGCCGGCGTGCCCGAGCTGGACAGCGCCGGCGTGGTGGCTACTGCTCGGCAGCTAATTGGCGCAGGCCGCTGCGAAATCGTGGTGGTGTCGATGGGCCCGCAAGGTGCCTACCTCGTTACCTGCGACCTGGAAGACTACGTTTCGGCCCCGGTTGTGAAGCGGCGCAGCACCGTGGGGGCTGGCGATAGCATGGTGGCCGGCATTGTGCACGCGCTGGTGCACGGGCAGTCTCTGCGCGAGGCCGTGCGCCTGGGCGTGGCCTGCGGCACCGCCGCCACCATGAACCCCGGCACCGAACTGTTCCACCCCGCCGACGTGGAAAAGCTCTATCGCTGCCTGCTGCAAGCCATCCCCGCGCCGCATGCCGCCGCCTGAGCAGCGGCCGCCTCGCTCCTGCCCTACGGGTACTCATCGGCCACCATTTCCTCGGCTTTCACCATGTTGGCCATGCCGTTGAGCAGGGCATCGGGGGTGAAGGAAATGCTGTCGATGCCCTGCTCGACCAGGAACCGGGCAAAGGCCGGGTAGTCGCTCGGGGCCTGGCCGCAGAGGCCAATGGGCCGCCCGTGCGCTTTGGCCGTGTGGATGACCTGGGCCAGCAGCCGCGTCACGGCCTCGTTCCGCTCATCAAAGAGCCCGCTCACGATGGCCGAATCCCGGTCCAGCCCCAGCGTTAGCTGCGTTAAGTCGTTGGAACCGATGGAGAAGCCGTCGAACACCGTGGCGAATTCCTCGGCTAGAATGACGTTGCTCGGGATTTCAGCCATCACGTAGATTTCGAGGTTGTCGATGCCCTGGCGCAGGCCGAAATCGGCCATCAGGGCCACCACGCGCTGGCCTTCCTCCACGGTGCGGCAGAAGGGAATCATTGCCTTGATGTTGGTCAGGCCCATGTCGTGGCGCACGCGTTTCAGGGCCTCGCATTCCAACCGAAAACCCTCGCGATACTGCGGGCTGTAGTAGCGCGACGCGCCCCGAAAACCCAGCATTGGATTTTCCTCATCGGGCTCAAACTGCTTTCCGCCCAGCAAATTGGCGTATTCGTTGGTCTTGAAATCACTCATCCGCACGATGACTTCGCGCGGATAAAAGGCCGCCGCCACAAAGCCCAGCGCCTGCGCCAGCTGCTCGATGAAATACTCGGGCTTGCTGGAATAATTGGCGGTGAGGACCGTGATTTCTTCGCGGGCTTTCTCATCCGTCAGCTGGTCGAACGCAACCAGTGCCATTGGATGTATCCGAATGGCGTTGCTGATGATGAATTCCATTCGCAGCAGGCCCACGCCCTGGCTGGGGTAGCGCGCCAGCGTGAGGGCCCGGTCGGGGTCGGCGAGGATGAGCATGGGCTTGGTATGGGGCTTCACGAGGTGTTCCAGGTCGATTTCGGTTTCCTCCCAGGCCAGCGCACCCTCGTAGATGTGGCCCTCGTCGCCCTCGGCGCACGACACGGTAATGCGCTGCCCGTCTTGGATTTTCTGCGTCGCATCGAGCGTGCCCACCACGGCCGACAAACCCAGCTCCCGCGCCACAATAGCCGCGTGGCTGGTGCGCCCGCCCTGGTTAGTCACGATGACGGCCGCCTTCCGCAGCACCGCGTTCCAGTCCGGACTGGTGCTGTTTGTCACCAGGATTTCGCCCGCCTGCAGCCGATGCCCCTCGGCCGGCGAGGCGATGATACGCGCCACGCCCGACACAATCTGGCTGCCCACGGCCTTACCGGTGGCCAGCAGCGGGCCTTTTTCGGTGAGGTGAAACTCGTGCAGGCACAGCGCCCGGCGGCCGTGGTGAATGGTTTCGGGCCGGGCCTGCACGATGAACAAAGCGCTGCTGAGGCCGTCCTTAGCCCATTCAATGTCCATGGGCATGCCGTAGTGTTCCTCAATCAGCAGGCACCAGCGGCCCAGCTGCTCAGCTTCGGCATCGGTGAGCACGAACTGGGCGCGGCGCTCGGCCGGGGTATCCGTGTTTTTGATGCCGGCCGCGCAGGCGGCGAGGCTGGTGGCGTAGCGCATGGTTTTGGCCTTGTCGCCCAGCTTTTTGCGCACCAGGGCGCGCTTGTCGGCGCGCAGGGCGGGCTTGAAGAGGTAGAACTCATCGGGGTTCACGTTGCCCTGCACCACGTTTTCGCCCAGGCCCCAGCTGCCGGTGAGGTACACCAGGTTTTCGTGCCCCGTTTCGGGCTCGATGGTGAAGGCCACGCCGGCCGAGGCCAAATCGGACCGTACCATGGTTTGCACGCCCACCGAAAGCGCCACCTTCATGTGGTCGAACCCGTTCTGCACGCGGTACTTAATGGCACGGTCGTTGAACAGCGACACATAGCATTTCCGGCAGGCATCGAGTACGGCATCGGGGCTGCGCACGTCCAGAAACGAGTCGTGCTGCCCGGCAAAGCTGGCCGTGGGCAGGTCCTCGGCCGTGGCGCTGCTGCGCACCGCCACTTGGATTTCGTGCTCATAACCGTCCTCCAATTGCTGGTAAGCGGCTTCAATGGCAGTGGCTACCGGTGCGGGTAGCGGGGCCACGCTCAGCATCGCCCGCGCCTGACTGCCGATGTCGGCCAGATTGGTAAACTCCTGGGTATCCAGTTGGGCCAGCAGGGCCGTGAGGGGCTCGCGCAAGTGGTTTTCATCCAGAAACAGCCAGTACGCTGCCGCCGTGGTCGCGAATCCATTCGGCACATTGATACCCTTGGCAGTGAGCCGATTGAACAGCTCGCCCAAGGAAGCATTCTTGCCGCCCACCAGCGCCACATTGTCGTTGGTCAATTCCTGAAAAAACAGTGCGAATGGTGCTGGTGCCATGATGCGGAGGGAAAAAACAGGGGTTGGAAAAATGACCGGGCACACGCCACGCACGGCGCAAAGCGGCCCTTCATTACGCCCAAAACTATCTGCTGCCTGTTCGGCCCGCACTGCGTTTTCTTACCCTTCAGCCTGATTAAAATCATGGCCTGAAACACTTGGCTGCCAATTGAAAATCAACCTTTTGCCTGAATCCGCAGCAACTTATACACCTCCACCCAGCCCGCGCCCAGCAGCGCCGCCAGCCCGCACCAGCCCAGCTCGACCAGCGGCACCGGCGCGAACTCAAACAGCTCCCGCGCGGCCGGCAGCCACAGCGCCGCCAGCAGCAGCGCCAGCGTGAGGCTCAGCATCAGCCAAAGCAGGCGGTTGGGCACCAGCAAAGTGCGCCACACCGAATGAGTGAACGAGCGGTTGACCAGCGTCAGGACGATGTTGCTGAGCACCAGCGTAGCAAAAACCAGCGTGCGGACTTCCGCCACGGGCCGGCCCCTATGCATGGCCACGAAGTACACGCCCAGCACGGCGGCGGCAATGCCGAGGCCCTGCACAATGCTGCGCCCCAGCTCCCGCCCGCCCAGAAACGTGGTGCTGAGCGGGCGCGGCGCGGCCTGCATCTGGCCGGCTTCGGCGGGCTCATTTTCGAAGGCGATGGAGCAAGTGGGTCCCATCACCAGCTCCAGAAAAATGACGTGCACGGGGTTCAGCAGGTTGGCGAATTTCCAGCCGGCCAGCAGCGGCACCGCCACCGTGAGAATAATGGGAATGTGAATGGAAACGATGTAGGAAATGGCCTTTTTGAGGTTCTGGTAGATGCGGCGGCCCTGCGCGATGGCCGTCACCATGCTGCCCAAATCATCATCGACGAGCACCAGCGAGGCGGCCTGTCGGGCTACTTCGGTGCCGCGACGGCCCATGGCCACCCCAATGTGGGCGGCCTTGAGGGCGGGGCCGTCGTTCACGCCGTCGCCGGTCATGGCTACCACTTCGCCATTGGCTTTCAGGGCTTCCACCACTTTTAACTTGGCTTCGGGAAACATGCGGGCGAACACGGCCGTGCCTGGCACCCGCTGCCGCAGCGCGGCCTCGTCGAGGGCCAGCACGTCGGCCCCGGTCAGCAAGGTGTCGGCCCCCGGCAGGCCCACCTGGCGGGCAATGGCCTGGGCAGTTTCGGGGAAGTCGCCGGTTATCATCTTCACCTGAATCCCGGCTTTAGCAAAGCAGTCGATGACCTTCGAGGCGTTGGCCTTGGGCGGATTTTCCAGCGCCACCAGGCCCAGAAACGACCAGTCAAAATCGTCCTGACTGGCCGGAAAACAGCCCACCTCCGGGCAGCGGGCCTGCGCCACGCCCAGCACTCGCAGGCCCTGCGCCGAGAGCTGCTGCGTGATTTCCCGCACCCGCGCCGCCACGGCCGGAGCCGGCCGGCATAAGGCCAGAATGTGCTCCACGGCCCCTTTGCCGGCCACTACCGGGTTGCCGGCCTGGGCGCGGCGTACGTGCGTCATCATGGGCGGGGTGCCGGCCAGCGGGTACTCGTGCACCATGGGGCAGGCGATGGAAGCCAGCACCGGGTCGGCCACCGCGAAGGCTTCGGTGATGGCTTTTTCCATGAAGTCGAACGGCTCGGTTTCGCTGGCCCAGCGGGCGTGGGCCAGCACAGCAGCGGCCGTATCGGACAGCGGGCCGGGCACGGGCACGAGGGCATCGGTGCTGCCATCGTAGAGCTGGGCCACGCGCATGCCCTGCTGGGTGATAGTACCGGTTTTGTCCACGCAAATCACCGTGGCCGAGCCCAGGCTTTCCACGGTTTGGGGCTGCTTGGTGAGCACGCCTGCCCGGCTCAGACGGGCCGCGCCCAGCGCCATGAAACTGCTGAAGGCCACCGGAATTTCCTCGGGCAGAATGGACATAGCCAGCGTGAGGCCGAAAAGCAAGGCCGTAACCCAGTCGCCCGACCGCGCATAATTGACGCCCCACACCAGCGCAAAAGCCCCGAGCCCCACCCAGGCCATGCGCCGCACAAACTGGCTCACCTGCAATTGCAGCGGCGTTTTCTCGCTGGCAATGGTATCGAGGCTGCGGCCGATGCGGCCCAACTCGGTGTGCTCGCCCACGGCCGTGAGCGTGAGCCAGGCACTGCCCGAAGCGGCACTGGTGCCGGCAAAAACCGGGTCGCCGGCCGCTTTGGCTACCGGCACGGCCTCGCCGGTGAGGATGGCCTCGTCGGCCGCGAAATCGTTGGCGGCATCCACGGTGCCGTCGGCGGGCACGCGGCTGCCTTCCTCCACCAGCACGGCATCGCCCACCACCAGGGCTTCGATGGGCACGGTGGTCAGGGCACCGTTGCGCCAGGCTTTGGCCTGTGGCTGGGTCAGGTCGCGCAGGGCGGCCAGGGCGCGGTCGCTGCGCAGGCTTTGGTACACCGAAATGCCCGCCACCGCCAGCAGCGCCACGATAAGCGTGATGGCTTCCTCGGTGCGGCCCATGCCGAAATACAGGCCGCAGGCCGCCAGCAGCAGCACAAACATGGGCTCGGTCACCACTTCCTTCAGCGTGAGCCACAGGCCCGAGCGGCGGGTGGCGGCAAACACGTTGCGCCCGTGCGCCGCCCGGGATTGGGCAACGGCTTCTTCGGACAGGCCGGGCGCGGCGAGTGGGGCAGACGGGGCAGATTTTACCATGACTATTTCAAGTATATAACCCTGATTTATTGCTACTTATTCAGCCTCGTTATTAAAACCAAACCGCCTCGCAGGGTGGGGCTGCGGGGCGGAAAGAGAAGCGCTTCATCGGCTGCGGATGAAAAGAAAGATGGTATCAAGCCAGACCAGGGCGGCTGGCCCGGGGTGCAAACGTGCGCTGGGATAGGGCCGGAAACTGGTCGAGCCAGCGCAGCAACTCCGATAAGTCGGCGTGGGCCGAGAAGGCTTGAAGCGGAAATGCACGGGCAGCAGTCCCCGAATATCTTCAACTCCTTCCCACCGACCAGAAATCACTGAGTAGCATTCATCACCGTGGAATAGAGCTGATTTGCGCCACAATATTCGTCAGCCCACGCGCCCTGCTCCATGACAAAAATCAAGGCATCGGCTAATAATGAACAGGGCGTTGGCGAACGACGGGCCGGTTCTTCGAATTCGGGTTTTGCCTTTTTCCGGCTGGGTTATGTCTCCTCGCCGGCTCACGCCTGAAATGGCCTGTCATCGCAGTGGGCCGAGCCCACTTTTTGCGGGCATCCGGGCACGACTATCACCCGCGAACTGCCGGTGGTGCTGCACAAGCACGAAACTGAGGCCTTGCGCCAGTTGGATTTACACTTCAGCAAAAAATTAGAGCGGGTCCGGGACCTAATGGTCGCGCAGATATTTTCCGGATTGCGCTTTTCGGACCTGATTCGTTTACGCAAGGACCATTTGCAGAAAGGACATGTGGTCATTCGCATGCAGAGCGCCGTCGGCCGCAAACGACTCGGGCTCGGGCCGGGCACGGTCGACGAAGTCGTATTCGCCCGTGACTAGGAACAGCTCGGCGGGTTTGCCCACCAAGTCGGCGAACACGGCAAGATGGCGGCGCAGCAGTTCGTGCCAGTCCGCGGCGGCGGCCGGGTAGCGTTGCCCCTCGGGTAGGCTGTAGAGCCGTAGCCACCGGCGGGGATAAGTCGTGCGCAACAAATGGCCCAGGGGCACCGCCTTGGGGTACGTGGCGCGCCAGTAGGCGTCGAAGTCAGTGGCCAGCATGCGGGACTTTTTAGGTAAGGTAGTCCATTTGCTCGTTTTCCGACTCCGACCCTTTAGTTAAATGTGGCTACGCGTGGTCCACGAAACAGATAACTCCCAAGGCCGTGGCTTGCTCCCACACAGCTGCAGCCAACGACACGGGCAGGGCGAGCACCACCGGCTCTTCCTCGAGCACTTGGGTTTTGATGCGCCACGCTTCCGCCAGCCCCAGACCCGCCACATCGTGCAGCAGCCGCGCAAACCGGAGGGATTTCATTCCCTCGCGCCAGCCCGAAAACGTTATTTTTACCTGGGGTTCCAATGACGAAGTGCAGTGAGTCGTTCCGGTGAATGTACACCCGGGCCATTACATCACCGGTTTTGCTATTCGGACCCTTTGGCTAAACACCTCATTTTACCTTTTTGCCCCTTTGCATGCCAGAAATTGCCGGGCTGCCCCATTTCTTTTAGTGGCCAAGTCAGGTATGGCCAACGTAGCTTGCCACCGGCAACACGTATCCGACACGTAGCAGCGCCACGACCGCCTCGACCCACACGAGGACGGCTTCAACCAGGACCATTTGGGCGGCATCTACTCCCGCCAGAAAGGCAGGCGCATGTGGGATTGCGTGGTTAGGTATCCTGTAGCAGGTCCCCCGTACAGCGCCAATAGAGCGCTAGGCAGGAGAAAGTGCGCCGTTCAGGGCGTGCCTTTTTTGCGCTTAGGGCGCTTTAGTGGCTGCTGAGTGGCGCCGCGAACTGGCCCGCAATGGCAGGTACCGGGCTGGCTCCGTTGCAGCGCAGGTGGCTGCGCGACTAGTTGCCTGAACCGGCAAAATAAGTATTCGGTGGCCCGGCCATGCTTACCACTTTGTCCAACAAGCAGAACTAAATGCAGTACCTTGCTCATCAGCAAATGCCTCGAAAATATTCTCATCCCGCCTTCTTCATTTGAGTGCCTGCGAGCATTTTTCTACCGACCCTTGTATGAACCTCGTAAGAAGCGGCCTGCTGCTACTGTGCCTGCTACTGCTGGCCACCCGCCCCCTGCTGGCCCAGCGCGGCCACGCCTACTGGGACGCTAACCCCGACTCCCTCCGGCAGGTGCTGGCCCGGCAACGCGCCGATACGGCCCGCTTGCGCACCCTGCAGCACCTGATTGACTGCTTGAGCGCAAGCACTGAAGAAGTACAAGTTCTGCAGTATCTGGAGCAGACCATAGCGCTGACGCATCGACTGCACCGCCCCGAGTACTTGGCTTATCGGTTATGGCTCAACAGCTGGCGGCTGCTCAATGCGAACCTGCCTGATGACAAACTGGGTCTAGCGGCCAAAACTCCGGCCCTGGACAGCTTGCAGGCGGCCGTTAACCTGTTTGATAGCCTTGGGCGTCAGCAGCCACGACTCCTGCGGCGCATAAGGATTGCTTTCGGCGATTTGCAGCGATGGGATGCTGCGCAAGCCTATTTCGAAACCAAACTGAGCTACTATCGCCAACGGGGAGCAATGGAAAGCATGGCCCCCTGCTACCACGGCTTGGCAGCCTGTTATAACTTCAGGGGAAACTATAACCATGCTATTAGCTATTACCTGCAAGCCGCCGAACTCTACCGCCGCCTCGATACCCGTTGGTACTACAATGAAATGGCCGTCGTCGGGGCTACGTACGCAAGCTGGGGAAACGATAACAAGGCGGAGTTTTACCTGCGGCAAGCCCTGGCCTACTCTGACCCCGACGCGCTTGCCTATGTCTACTTTAACCTGACCGCTATTTATCTGCATCAACGCAATTATGGGGAGGCAGCTCGGACTGCTGAGTCAGCGCTGCAAAATGCTGGATTGTCTGGTGACGTGAGCAATAAGAAGCCGATGGCGCTGGCTTTGAAGGCCGCGGTCCTCATTGCGCAGCAGCAACTGGCCGCGGCAGGCCGGCTTCTTCCCCAAGCCCAGCACCTGGGAGACTCCGCGAAGGTGCCCATTGTTAGTCGCAATGGCTTTTTCGAACTGGATGCCACCTGGGCGCAATACTACGCTGCCCGGAAGGAGCCGGCCCTGGCCGAAACCGCCTGGCTCGCGGCCTTGCGCCAGGCCCGGCAGGCGCATTCCCAGCCGCTTCGGCTTCGCTACCTGCGGCAGCTGGCCGATTTCTACGCCCAGCAAAGGAAGCCCGCGCTGGCCGCGCCCTACGCGCTGGCCGCGGCCCGGCTCAACGATTCGTTGCAGGAAATCCAGGGAGGCTTTCGGGTGTCGTATTACGAGCAGCAACAGGTGGAGCGCCGCCAGGGCGTGCGCATTGCCAGCCTGCGCCGGGCCCAAACCCAGGCCACGGCCCGCGCCACCCGCGAGCGCACGGCCCTGGCCTGGTTGCTGGGCGGCACGGGCCTGCTGGTGCTGTTCAGCGGAGCGCAGTGGCGCAGCCACCGCCGCCAGCAGCGGGCCACCGCCCTGCTGGCCTACCAAAAAGCCCAGCTTGAGGAGCAGGCCACCCGCCTCGGCCAGCTCGACGCGGCCAAAAACCAGTTCTTCGCCAACGTCAGCCACGAGCTGCGCACGCCCCTCACGCTGGTGCTCGGCCCCCTCGACGGCTTGCTGACGGCCCCGGCCCTGCCCGCCGCCGTGCACGAGCCCGTGGCCCTGGCCCACCGCAGCGCCCGCCGCCTGCTGGAGCTGGTCAACCGCATCCTAGATTTAACTAAGCTGCAGGCCGGCCGCCTGGAGCTGCGGCCCGGACCCACGGCGGTGGCCCCGCTGCTGCGCCGGGTCGTGACGCAGTTCGAGTCGCTGGCCGCCGAGCGGCGCGTGGCGCTGGTGGCCCCGCTCGCGCTGCCCGAAGGCCTGTGCCTATTGCTCGACGCCGACAAGGTGGAACAGATTCTGACCAACCTGCTCATCAACGCCCTCAATCATACCCCCGCCGGCGGGGCCGTGACCGTGGGCGCCGCCCTGCCCGATGCCACCGGCCACTACGTGCTGACGGTGCGCGACACCGGCCCGGGCATTGCGCCGGCCGAGCAGGCGCGCGTGTTTGAGCGCTTCTACCAGAGCCCCCAGGGCCAGGCCCAGGGCGGCACCGGCCTGGGCCTGGCCCTGAGCCGGGAGCTGGCCACGCTGCTGGGCGGCACCCTCACGCTGGCAAGCGAGCCGGGCCTGGGCGCGGCCTTCACCCTGCGCTTTCCCGCATCGGTGCTACCCGCGGATGCCGCCGAAAACACCGAAAACACCGAACCGGACGACCAAGAAAACGCCATTGAAGAAGATAAATTCGAGGAGCTAACTGACTTCATTCCGGTCTTGCCGGATGCGGGCACTGGCCCCCGGCCGCGGGTGCTGGTGGTGGAAGACCAGGCCGACTTGCGCGATTACCTCCGCCAGCTGCTGGCCCCCGCATATGAGGTGCTCACCGCCGTCGACGGCCAGGACGCGCTGGATGTGCTGGCCCGCGAAGCACCCGTCGACCTCGTCACCACCGACGCCATGATGCCGCGCGTGAGCGGCACCGAGCTGCTGGCCCGCCTTAAGGCCGACCCGACCTGCGCCGGCCTGCCCGTACTTATGCTCACGGCCCGCGCCGACGAGGCCCACCGCCTGGCCACCCTCACGGTGGGCGTCGACGACTACCTTACCAAGCCCTTCGTACCCGCCGAGTTGCTGGCCCGCGTGGCCACGCTGCTGCGCCGCCACACCGTGCGCCGCCAGTTTGCCAGCCAGCCGCCCGAGGCGCTGTCCTCCGCCGAGGAGCTGGCGCGGGAAACTGAGCTAGCGGCAACCGCTCCCCCCGACCAGGCCGCCGCCGAACCCGACGGCGCGGCCTCGCCCTTCACCAGCGCGGAGGGGGCGGAGCAACTGGCCCGTTGGCAGCCCCATTTGGGGGCCCGCCTAGCGGACCCCGCCTTCGGACCGGCCGAGCTGGCCAGCCTGCTGTGTCTGAGCGAACGGACCCTCTACCGCCGTCTGGGCGAGCTGGCCGGCCTGACGCCCGCCGCCTGGCTGCGCGAACTGCGCCTCGACCGCGCCCGCCAGCTGCTGGAAGCCGGCAGCTTTGGCTCCGTGGCCGACGTGGCCGACGCCGCCGGTTTTGTCAATGCCCGCTCCTTTGCCGCGCGGTATGCGGAACGGTTTGGGCGCCGGCCTCATACCTACCGTAGTTAGCGCTAGCACGAAGAGGAGGTCGCTATTGGGGGGGCACTGCTGCGCGCAGCCGACAGGAACTGCCGTTCGGGGCGCACCAGTTCTGCCACCTGAAACGACAGGCCGAATTTCGCGGGGCAGCGGCCCCGAAAAAAGCACTGGTGGAAGGCACGTTCTCTGCCAAACGGGCATCGCGCCTGCCAAAATCAGGACTTATTGAATATTGGCAAGGATTGTACCCTGTTACCAAAAGCATTGCGGGAGATTTGTGAACATCATTTTTCACATCCGGGAAGCGGGGAATTGCATGACGTGCTCCCGCTTCTCGCTAACCTCCCTTCCTATGGTTACAGCTATACACCTCTGGTTGAAGCGCACGAGCCGCCTACTGTCAGTGCTACTACTGCCCCTAGCGGCCCACGCCCAGGTGCCCGCCAACGACGACCCGGCCGGGGCCATCGGGCTGCCCCTGGCCGCCACCTGCACGCCTACCAGCGCCACCAACGCGGGGGCCACCACCACCGTACCCAACGGTTACACCAACCCCGGCTGCGGCATTGCCGTCACGCCGAAAGACGTGTGGTTCCGGTTAAGGACCGATGCCAGCGGACTCGGTAGCACGGCGGCCGCCATTGCGGTGACGGGCACAGTGGCCGGCCAAGTGCAGCTGTTTTCCAGCACGGGTGGGGTGGCGGGGCCGTTCACTTCTATTGGCTGCACATCCGGCGGGTCCAATAACTCCCAAGCGCCCCGACTGGTGGTAGTGGGCCTGACGCCCGCCACCACCTACTACGTGTCCGTAGCAGGCTACGGCTCGGGGGATACGCAGGGCCCGTTCACCATCTGCGCCACGGTGCCGGTGGCCAACGACGCGGCCGTGGATGCCGTGCTCACGCTCACCCAGCTGCCCATTCCGCCGGGTGCCCCCCACGTGGTGCAAGCCGTGGTGAGCAACCAGGGCAGCAGCCCTCAGACCAACCTGCCCGTGACCCTGGCCGTGACCGGGGCCAATGCCTTCACCAATACCCAAACCGTCCCTACGCTGGCACCCGGGGCCTCGGCTACGGTGAGCTTCGCCGCCTTCACGCCCACCGGCACCGGCACCAACACCCTGGCGGTGACCGTCCCGACCGACGACGACAATACCAACAATAGCCGCAGCGTGACGCAGGTGGTCAACACCACCACGTACTCTTACGCCGCCCCGGGCGGCGCTACTGGCAGTTTCTTCTATGGACCCAGCCTGCCTAACCGTGCCTTCTCCTGCCGTTATCACGTCAACAGTTCGGTTAGCGTGACGCAGGTGCGCTCGTATGTCGTCAACTTTGGGGGCCTGGCCGCCGGGCAACCCGGCAGCTCCATCGGCAAAACGGTGTACGGGGTACTGGTCGACCTGGCCACCGGCGTCCTGCTGGCCCGCTCGGCCGACTACGTGCTCACGGCCGCCGACATCAACACCTACGTGGCACTGCCCCTCACCACCCAGGTGGCCCTGCCGGCGGGCACCGATGTGCTCGTGGGCATGGTGGCAGTATACCCGGCCGGCCAAACGGTCAACTACTTTCCCTACGGTGTTCAGGTTGACGAGCCGGGCCGGCAGAATGCCTTCTACGACGTTTCCACCATCGGCGCTTTTCCTCCCTTAATCATTAGTGGCAATACCGGGGGCTACAAGCGGCTGATGATAGAAGCCGTGACGGCTCCCGCCACCGCCTGTCCCGCCCCGACCAACCTGACGGCCACCAGCCTCACCACGACCGGGGCCACGCTCGCCTTCACCGCACCCACCGGAGCCAACGGCTACACGCTGACTTACGCCACCGGTGGCGGCACGCCCACCACCCTGACGCCGGCCCCCACCGGCTCGCCCGTGGTCCTGACCGGCCTGACCCCCGGCACCCTCTACACCGTGGCCCTGAGCACCAGCTGCGGCGCGGGACAGGCCTCGCTGCCGGCCACGGTCAGCTTCACTACTACGCAAACGCCCGCCCCCTATGCCACGCTGCCCGTGAACGAAAGCTTCGAAGGCCCGTGGCTAAGCGTGAGCGCCGTGCGCGACGCCCCCACCGCTAACTGGCGTAACACCCCGGCCACGGGCATCCAGTCGTGGCGCCGGGAGGACGACGGCGCATCGGCTAACTGGCCGACAACCCTCGGCGGCTACTCCACGGGCGGCAGCCAGGGGGCGCATTCGGCCCGCTTCCACACCTACGATGCCCCGGCGGGCAGCACCGGCACCCTCGACCTGTACGTGAACATGAGCGCGGCCGGGAACAAGACCCTGTCGTTCGACTACGTCAATTCCAGCGGTACCGACCGGCTCGAAGTGTTGGTAAGCACCGATGGCGGGGCTACCTTCAATGCCACGCCCGTGCTCAACCTCCGCGTCAGCACCGCCATTCTGGCCGTCACGGCCCCCATCGCCAGCACCTCGGCTACCACAGTCATCCGTTTCCGCGCCACCGGCGACTTTGGCGTCACGGATATCGTTTTTGACAACGTGCGCTTGGCCGTGGTAACGGCCACCCGCAACGAGGCGCTGGCCGCCACCGTGGGCCTGTACCCCAACCCCGCCCACGGCAGCTTCGCGCTGGCCGTGCCCGCCGGTCCGCTCGGCGCGGCCTCGGCCACGCTGCTTAACGCGCTGGGCCAGGTGGTGCAAACCCGACAGTTGCGCCTGCCCGCCGGCGGCGGCACGGCGGAGTTTGACGTGCGCGGCCTCGCGGCCGGCGTGTACTCGCTCACGCTCCAATCGGGCAACGACGTGGTGGTGAAGCGCGTGGTAGTGGAATAACTTGCATATGCTTTCTCTAAAAAAGGCTGGCCACTTGGCCAGCCTTTTTGCGTTTGTAATGGCCCTGCGGAGCGTGACTTGCGCGGCTATTTCTGCGGCTTGGCCACGTAGCCAGCCTTGGCGGCCTTGATGGCAGTGGAAAACTTCCAGCAAACGAAAGACATAACATGTAATGACCCTTTGGCTAAACCGTTTTTAGTCTTCCCCATCCATGAAAAAGTAAACAGTTGCGTTGTAGAGGATGCCGTGCGGGCAGCTGGCCTTGCTGGAATGTCATGCTCCCCCGCAGCAGCCCCTTTGCCTGCCCTGCGCCCGGGCCTCGGCAGACGAGGAGGGCCAAGGCACTTTGCGTCCTTCGCGCAGTGGGCGGGAACTGAGCAACGGGACCGTAGGGCTGCACTTCAACTACAGATATCCCCTCGAAAAGCACCCCGACGGTGGGGGCGTCGGCCTGTGGGGAGGCGTTCGAACCTGCACCCTCGTTAAGGAGGTGCACTATCAACAGGCCCTACAACCAGGCCTTCGCCAAACATTTTCCGAACGGGGATGCTTGCCCCAGCATGAGACCCGCCGCCCTCCTACTTTTCCTGCTCCTGTCCATCGCCGGCCGTGCCCAGAACCCCGGCACCCTGGCCGGCACCGTGCGCGACCGCGCCACCCAAGAAGCCCTACCCGGCGTGAGCATTACCCTCGACGGCACCCCCTTTGGCACGGCCACCGATGCCGAGGGGCACTACCGCCTCGCGGGCGTGCCGGCCGGTGCCTACAACCTGCGCGCCACTTTTGTGGGCTACGATGCCCTGCTGCGGGCCAACATCAGCGTGAGCAGCGGCAACGTGAACACCCTCACGCTGGAGCTAAACAAGGCCGCGCAGGCACTGGACGAGGTCACCGTGACGGCCAGCCGCGCCATTCGCGTGGCCACCGCCGAAACGCCCCTGAGCGTGCAGCGCCTTACCACGGAGGAAATCAAGAGCAACCCCGGCGGCAACTTCGACATTTCCCGCGTGGTGCAGAGCCTGCCGGGCGTGGGCGGCGGCGGCAGCGGCGGCACGGCTGGGTTTCGCAACGACATCATCATCCGGGGCGGCGCGCCGAACGAAAACGTGTACTACCTCGATGGCATTGAGGTGCCCGTCATCAACCACTTTCCCACCCAAGGCAGCGCGGGCGGGCCGGCCGGCATTCTCAACGTCAGCTTTATTGAGGACGTGACGTTGAGCAGCTCGGCCTTTCAGGCGCGGTACGACAATGCGCTGAGCTCGGTGCTGCAGTTCCGGCAGCGCGAGGGCAACGCCGAGCGCATTCAGGGCAACCTGCGCACCTCGGGCACCGAGGTGGCGGCCACGCTGGAAGGGCCGCTCACGAAAAATACCACGTTTCTGGCCTCGGCCCGGCGCAGCTATTTGCAGGTGCTGTTTAAGCTGATTGACTTGCCCATCCGGCCCGATTTCTACGACTTTCAGTTCAAGACCACGACCAAGATATCGCCCAAAACCACGCTCACCACGCTGGGACTGGGCGCGATTGACCACTTCGAAATCGTGCCGCCCAAGAAAAGCTCGCCGAGCAAGGAATTCATCCTGCGCAACAACCCCACCATCAACCAGTGGAACTACACCGTGGGCCTGAACCTGCGCCGCCTGGTTGAAAACGGCTACCTGAACCTGGCCCTGAGCCGCACCCAGCAGTACGCCGCCGCCGACCAGTTCCAGTACGGCTACACCGGCCAGGAGGCCTACCGCAAGCTGGGCGCCCGCACCCACGAAACCGAAAACAAGCTGCGCGCCGACGTGAACAAGCGCCTCGGCCGCTGGCAGTACAGCTACGGCGTGGTGGGCCAGCTGGTGCACTACGATAACAACCTGACCAACCGCATCCGGGCCGAGGTGCGCGAGGCCGGCGCGCTTGTGAGCCCGGCCGTCACGGTGCGCTTCGTGACCGATTTGGACTTCGTGCGCTACGGCGCGTTTGCCCAGGCCACCCGCACGTTTGGGGCCGATAGCCGCCTCACCGTCTCGGCCGGCCTGCGCACCGACGGCACCAGCGCCCTCACCGAAGGCTACCGGCTTGACCGCACCCTCTCGCCCCGCGGCTCGGTGTCGTACGCCCTGCGGCCCACGCTGAACCTGAACGCCAGCATCGGGCGCTACTACAAAATCCCGCCCAGCACGCTGCTGGGCTTCCGCGATGAAGCCGGCAACCGCCCCAACGCTAGCAACCGCTACATCCGGGCCGACCATTACGTGGCGGGCCTCGAGTACCTGCCCGACGCGGCCACCCGCTTCACGCTGGAGGGCTTTTACAAGAAGTACAACAACTACCCGGTGTCCGTCCGCGACGGCATCAGCCTGGCCAATCTGGGCGGCGATTTCAACGCCATTGGCAATGAGGCCGTGACCAGCACCGGCCGCGGCCGCGCCTACGGGGCCGAGGCGTTCTTTCAGCAAAAGCTCAGCGGCAAGCTCTTCGCCATCGTGTCGCTCACGGCCTTCCGCTCCGAGTTCACGGGCCGCGACGGCATTTACAAGCCCACGGCCTGGGATACCCGCTTCCTAGGCTCGGCCCTGCTGGGCTACCAATTGGGCCGGCAGTGGGAGCTGGGTGCCAAGTACCGCGTGGGCGGCGGCGGCCCCTACACGCCCTATGACGAAGCCGCCAGCCGCGCTAGCTACCAGGCCGTGGGCCAGGGCATTCTCGACTATAGCCAACTCAATACCCAGCGCCTCCGCCCCTTCCAGCAGCTCGACCTGCGACTGGACAAGAAAATCAGCCTGCGCCGCCTCAGCTTCGATTTTTACCTCGATGTACAGAATGCCCTGCTCGCCAAGCCCGTTTCGGTTCCCACCTACACCTTCGAGCGCCTGGCCGACAACTCCGGCTACGCCACCACCGACGGCCAGCCCCTGCGCCCGGATGGCCGCAACGCCGTCCCGATTTTATTGCCCGACAGCGACGCGCTGGTAGTGCCCACGGTGGGGTTCATCGTGGAGTTTTAGCCGGGCGGCCATTTCAAGCCGGGTGCCCCCCGGCTTTACCCGCCTCCTCGCAAGGGCGCCGCTTTAGGAGTCCTTCCTTTATCCATCAATTCTGCCCGCCTCAACGATTTATTCCTGCCCCGCCAGGACGCGTTCCATTGGGGGTGGCATGATAGCGGGCTGTCCCGGGAACGTTGCGGCAACCCCGCGCGCGGAGCTGGGGCAAGCCGCGCACCTGCGACCCTACCTGATGATAGATAACGGACGAGTCCGGTCGTAGGCTCCTTTCATCAAACAGACCGCGTTTACCTTCGGACCGTTTCTCTATCCAAAACGGCATCCAACCCCGCGTAATATCCCTATTAACAGTCTTAACAAGAGGAGAAATGAGCGTACTGGGAACGCTGGCCGGTGTACGCGGCCTATCTTGCGGCGGGCGCCCTGTCGAACCGGTATAACGGCCATCGAGCCCGCAACGCCCCGCACGTTTTCTCTCCCCGTCCCTCCCTGCGCAGGAACCCGCCGCACCGCCGTATGCCTTCCCCCATTCCTTTGTTTCTCATGGCTCTGGCCCTCACGCTGGGGCTGACCCAGTGCCAGAGCGAGGGCACCGCAGCGGGCGACGCTTCCCAAACGGCCGCGAGCCCCGCGCCCGGGTACACCGCCGAAGAAGACCAGGTCTACCAGCACGTGTTGCCCCAGTTGCTGCAGCAGGCCTATTGGGAGGACCTGCAGGGACAGTACACCGCCGCGGGAGTTCCATTGGTGCCGCCCCCGCCCCCGTCCGACACCACGCAGGCCCAGCAGTGGACGTACTACCGGGCGTACCTGGCCGCGCACCCGGCGGTGGCCGACGCCCCATTCGTGTTGAATTTGGCACCGACGCTACGCAGCCTGCCCGCGTTTCTGGCCGAGAACGGGGGGCTGTTGCCGGACACCACCCACCCGGCCCACAACCACGCCCTGCGCGCGCTTCAGCGAGGAGCGCCGGCCTTTGCCACACTCCTGGACCGCCCGTACCGTCCCGACATCCCGCCCCCGGTCTGGCAATACGGGCTGTACTGGCGCTACGAACCCTTCCGCGAATACGCCGACCCGCCCGGCAGCGCCGGCCGGCAACGCGGGCTGCAACTCTCGCGGGTCTGCTTCAACGCGGCCCGCGACTCGGGCTTCTTTGTCTACGACGTGGATTACTACCGCTACGCGCTGGGCGGCGTGGGCCTCGTGTGCAAGCGCCAAGGCCGCTGGGCATTGCAGGAACCCAAAACGCGGGTTGTACCAAGGAGCAAACGCGGGAGACAGAAGCGCGGGTGAGCGCAGAAGGCCCACGTCTGCTTGTTGGACCGTGGCTGTTGCAGAGCTCACTATCGGCCTTTCCAAGGTGCTGCCATTGGTTGAACCAGTCCTTGAACCTTACGTTGTAGCCGCTTTTTGCTCGTTCTGCTGTTAAAGGCACGCTGTTTTCGAGCAAATTGCGGGTTCTGCAACAGACACGAGCGTCAATACCAGCCGGTGAACAGCGGCCCGGGCGGGTGGAGGCCAGGAAACGGGTTAGTGCTTGCCCTTGCCGTGCCCCTTGCCTTTGCCGTGCCCCGTGCCCCGCTCCTCGTAGTACACCGGGCCCGCGGGCACCAAGTACACCGCTTGGCCTTTCTTGAGCTTTTTGGGATGGTACGGCTTGGGGGCATGCTCGACCACCACAACTTGGGGCGCGTACGCGGGCTGGCCGATGTTGATGTTTACCTGGGCGTGGGCCGCCGAAGCGCAGGACAGGGTAGCAAAAAGAGCAAGGGCAATGGGGAAAGGGCAATGGGGAAGAGCAGGCGCATGGCGAATGAAAGAAAGTAAAAAAGCGGGGAGCACCACCCGGTGTTCCCGTCGGAGGCGGAACCATAGGCAAGAAATGCGCCACACTGCCCCGCGAGTAGCGTAGCCGTGGAATAAGCGCGGGCCCCAAGTGAGAATTATGGCGCCCGTCCACAAGAACGGTCGGAATAGAATAACGAGCGGAATTCTACCCCCCTGCAGAGGCTCAACGGATTTTCGTACTACCTTCCCCACCCCGCCTGCTTCCTCACCCCGCCTGCTGGCGACCTGTTCCATGACGATAATGCTACCGAAGCCCGTTCGTGGGCGTCAACTCTTGGTCCTTGGCTTGTTGCTATTGCCCCTGGCCTGCTTAGCGTGGACCTGGTCGGCGCTGCCGGCGCAGGTGCCGGTGCACTTCACCCGGGGCGGTGCCGACCAGTACGCGGCTAAGCCGGTGTGCTGGGCCCTGGTCTTGGTGCCGGTGCTGGTCTACGGAACGGCCCGGTGGCTCTCCCCGCCGGCCACCACCCCGGCCCAGGCGGCGAGTCGGCGCTTGCTCACGGGCGGGATGCTGTTCCTCAGCGCGGTGCTCTGCGTCTGGCTCGTGGCGGCGGGCCACGGTGTCCGCTAGCCGTGCCTGTCCTGGACCAAGGGAAGTTCACGCAAAGGGGCGAAAGATAGCCCGTCGAGCTGGCCCAACAGATGCAAGCCGTTCGGGCCGTGGTAGCGCAAGCCGCTGCCCCCGTCACGGCCGCTCAGGTTGCGGCCCGGTTCCGGCGCACCCGCGCTACTCAGGTGCAACCGCTGCTGGCCACCCCTACGGCCCTCTCCCTACTTCGCCACCTGGAGCCGGAAGATGCTTGCGCGGCCTAGTTTTCAACACTTACCAACCACACCTTTTTCCTATGGCAGTTTTTGGAGCAGGTTCCACATGGTATGGAACAGGGGCCGGGGCTACTTTGCCCACCGCCTAGCCTACCCTAGCCAGCGGCTTTGTTATGATTCCCAACTGATGCCAGCGAGTCTCAAGCCCCTCATTGCGCCACTCGCGCTAGACCGCAAGCTAGCAGATGCCCATATGGCCCGACACAAAAAGGGACGCAAAACGCACTACCGGGGCAAGCCTACCCGTTGGTATGCCCGCCTGCAGGCTCTAGAGGCGAAGGCAGACCGCGCCGCATTTGTCGGGCTGGCCCACACCGCGAGCGGCCGGTTTAACCCGCTGACCTGAGCGAGGCCAGAAAATTTGTCCCGCAAGCCTGAAAAAAATATTGCTTTTCGCGAGCCCTAGAGAGGCAGATTGGAATTTTTGTCCCGCAAGCCGTCCCGCAACAAAGGAATGAGGTCTGCAAACAGCTAATAATCAGCTGCTTACAGACCTCATTTGTGGGCCCAACTGGAATCGAACCAGTGACCTGCTGATTATGAGTCAGCTGCTCTAACCGATTGAGCTATAGGCCCGGTGCTGGAGGCAGTCATCTTTCACCTCAACCCTGCCGTTGCCGGCCCTCCAACGGTGCAAAAGTACGACCTTCGCGGATGGAAAAACAAGCCAGCCCATGCTTCCTCACTTATTGTTCGATTTTGGCGGTGTCATCATTGATATTGATTACGACGCCACCCCTACGGCCCTGCGCCGGCTGAGCCGCGCCGGCAGCACCATTCCCTTTTCGCAGGCCAGCCAGGCCGAGCTGTTCGACCGCTTCGAAACTGGCCACCTCTCCCCCGCCGAGTTTCGGGCCGGACTGCGTGCCGCCTACGACCTCGACGCCACCGATGCCGAGCTGGATGCCGCCTGGCACGCCATGCTGCTCGACGTGCCCGCCGAGCGCCTCGCCCTCATCGGCGAGCTACGCCGGCAGGGCCACCAAACGGCGCTGCTCAGCAATACTAACACGCTGCACATCGCCGAAATCAACCAGCGCCTCGCCGCGAAATACGGCTTCAAAAACGGCATTGCCGACGTGCTTGACCGCGTGTTTTACTCCCAGGAAGTGGGCCTGCGCAAGCCGGGCGAGGAAATATTCCACCACGCGCTGCGCGAAATGAACTGGCGGCCCGAAGACGTGTTGTTCATCGAAGACAGCCCGCAGCACATTGCCACGGCCCGCCGTCTGGGGTTGCGGGTGCTGCACCTGGCCCCGCCGCTCACCCTCACCACCGCCCTGCCCGAAGCCCTCCGTGCCTTTCCCCGAGAATACCCCGTTGCCCATTCCTGAACCTGATTTCGCGGGCTTTCCTGCTGATGTGGCGGCCCCGGTGGCCACCGATGCGCCCGGCCGCCTGGCCCGGGCGCGGGCACTGTTCCGGAGGTTCGAGCGCCCGGAGCCGTCGCCAGGGCGCACGGCGGCGCTGCATATCGGGCTGTTTCTGATAACGCTCATCACCACCACGCTGGCCGGTATTCAGCTCACGCGCGGTGCGGTCGATTTTTTGCCGCTGGATGTGTTTCAGTTGAGGGGGCCAGCCTTGTGGGCGGAGGTGCAGCGCGGGCTGTGGTTTGCGCTGCCGTTTCTGGGCGTGCTCACGGTGCACGAGTTCGGGCATTATTTCACGGCGCGCCGCAACCGAGTGCGCACGTCGCTGCCCTACTACATTCCGTTTCCGATGGGGCTGGGCACGTTCGGGGCCATTATCCGCATTCGGGAGCGGATTTTTTCGCGGCGCGAGTTTTTCGATATCGGGCTGGCCGGGCCGCTGGCAGGTTTCCTGGTGGCGGTACCGCTGCTGATTTACGGCTTCACGCACCTGCCGCCACTGGCGTATCTGTACGCCATTCACCCAGACTATGCCCAATATGGAGCTGATTATGCGCAGCATGTGTACGGCGCGAAGGAGCTGGCCAACGGCATCACCCTGGCCCGCCCGCTGCTCTACCAATTCCTGGAACACACCTTCGCCGACCCCGCCCGCCTGCCCCACCCGCTGGAGCTGATGCACTACCCCGTGCTGCTGGCCGGCTCGCTCAGCCTGTTTTTCACGGCCCTCAACCTGCTGCCTATGGGCCAGCTCGACGGCGGCCATATCCTGTACGGGCTGCTGGGGCCGCGGCGCTTCAACCGCATGGTGCCGGTGCTGTTCACAGGCTTCATTTTCTACGCCGGGCTGGGCCTGTTTTCGCTGCACGACGACTGGCAAACCTGGCTCTATGGCGGGCCGGTGTACGCGGGGTATCTGGCGCTGATATTCTGGCGGGTGCTGCCCCGGCCGCGCCAGGGACTGCTGCTGGCGGCGGGCATCTGGGCGGCGCAGCTGGCAGGGGCCGCGCTGCTGCCGGGCGTGGTGGGCAATCCCGGCTGGCTGGTGTTCGGGCTACTGCTGGGGCGCTTCACGGGCATCTACCACCCGCCGGCTCCCGATGAGCGCACCCTTAGCCCCGGCCGCCAGCTGCTGGGCTGGCTGATGGTGGTTATTTTTGTTCTTTGCTTTACGCCGAGTCCGTTTGGGTAATTCTCATTCCTGATTTAGTGGCCGTCATGCTCTTTCCAAGGTTCTCCCTTCTACCCGCTTCCCATTTCCCCTGAATGATTTTTAGCCAAAAACAGCTTTTTCTGGGCACTACGCACATTGAATTGCGGGCCGAAAGCCTCTACGTGTGCAAGCGCAACCCCCAGGGCGTGCCCACGCTCGAAACCGAGGTGCCCTACGAAGAAATCCTGCCCATCAAATCCGGCGAGCACCGCCACATTCCCACCAACCAGCTGCTGCTCACCGGGCTGCTGCTCGTGTTTCTGGGTTACGGCCCCTGGCGCGAGTGGCTGACCACCGGCCATACCGATATTGCTCTGTACTCGTGGTGGCTGATTTTTGGGCTGAATGCGCTGGCCAGCTGGCTGCGCTTCGAGCAGCAGTGGTGCACGTTCCGGCTGCGCACGGCGCATCTGGCCGTCACGCTGGCTGGCCGGCCTTGGCAGCGCAAGCAGTTTCGGGCGCTGGTGGCGGAGCTGGAGCGCCGCACCAAAACCTACCTGCGCGACGAGTACGGCCAGGTGAACCCGCTGGGCTTCATCGAGCCGCAGCTGCGCCGCGTGGCCTGGCTGCACGAGCTGGAAGTCCTGAGCGCCCCCGAAGCCCAGGCCCTGAGCACGCGCCTCACCGGCCGGCGCGGGGCCGCTACGCTCCGTAGCATGGGCCAGGAGCTGGAATCGCCTTACCTGAACTAGCCGGCCGACTGCCGCTTTTTTCCGTTCGCCATGCCGCTCCCTGCCCCTGCTGCCGCGCTGGTGAGCATCATCATCCCCACTTATAACGAGGCGGAAGGCATCGCGGCGCTGCTGCACCACTTGCGCCGGGCGGGCACGGCTACTGATGCGGGTGTGGAAATCATCGTGGCCGACAGCCCCGGCACCGATGCCACGGCCGCGCTGGCCCGCCAGGCCGGAGCCCGCGTGGTGGCCTGCCCGCGCAAGGGCCGCGCCGCCCAGCTCAACCACGGGGCGCGGCACGCCACGGGCAGCATCCTGTATTTTCTGCACGCCGATTCATTGCCGCCGGTGGGCTTTCTGAATGATATCCGGCGGGCGGTGGCGGCGGGGTATGGCTGCGGCTGCTTCCGACTGGCGTTCGATATGCCGCACTGGTTTTTGCGGGCGCACGCCTGGTTCACGCGCTTCGATGTAGCGTTGGCCCGCTTTGGTGACCAGAGCCTGTTTGTGCAGCGGAGCATTTTTGAGCAAGCCGGCGGCTACCGCGAGGACCTGCTCGTGCTGGAAGACCAGGAAATTGCGCGGCGGCTCAAGCGGCTTACGCGGCTTCGGGTGCTGCCCGGCATCATCATTACCTCGGCCCGCAAGTATCGTGAGAATGGCGTTTTCCGGCTTCAGGCCACTTTTTACCTGCTCACGGGGCTGTACTATCTGGGCGTGAGCCAGCCTACTTTGCTGCGGGTGTACCGGGCCATCATCCGGCAGGACAAGCTGTAGCGCCGACGCGGGAACCGGCCACAACAGGCAACGGTTGGCAGCGAGGAGCCGAGTACCTCACAAACCGGCCAGCGCGGACCGGCACGCGACGGGCGCAATCCAGCGCTGCCACCCCGTCGTTTATCCAGCCGGGCGATAGCCTGAATCGTGAGCCGTTGGCCTATCTTTGCCCTTATAGCTTCCCGCTTTATGCACCGCATTCTGGCTTTTTTCCTCGTCACGCTCATGCTGCTCCAGACTTTGGGGCAGGAGGTGCTGGTCGTGGATTATCAGCTGAATAAGGCCCGCATCACGGAGCTATACTGCGTGAACAAGGCCAAGCCGATGCTGCATTGCAACGGCAAATGCCACCTGGCCAAGCAGCTGCGCAAAGCCGAGGGCGGCGACAAAAAAGCCCCCGAAATGCTGGCCAAGGTGAAGTACGAGGTGCTGCCCCTGGCCACCTTGCGGCTGCCCCAGCCCCGGCGCTGGCCAGCCGCCGCCCGGCCCTACGCCCGCCCACAAATGCCGCGCTACGCGGCTGTGCCCGGCCGGGGCGTGTTCCGCCCACCCCTCTTATCTGCCTGATTGTGGCTTAGGGCTTTCTGCATGGCAGGAGGCCGGCCAATTTGCGGGCTCTGCCGGACTTTCGGCGAGCCAGCTGCGCGTGTACGCGCTGTTTTTCAATCAGTTGTTGATATCCCCCTCCCCCCGCTTTTCCGATGAAACGCTTTTCTATTTCCGCCCTTTCCTATACGTTCGCCCTCGCAATGCTTGCCCTGACGGGCTGCAAGAAGGACGTGGAGGCAACCAGCCCAACCGGCACCGTAGCCCTCGAATTTGAGCAGACAGTGGGGGCCGACGGGCTGGTACTGGACACCAAAACCTACACCACTCCGGCCGGCGACCAGTTCAGAATCGGCATTTTCCGACAGTACATCTCCAACATCGTCTTCACCAAAACCGACGGCTCGACTTATGCCGTGCCCGAGAGCTACTACCTCCTCGACGCGGCCAAGCCCGCCAACCAGCACCTCGCGCTCAGCGGCGTGCCAGTAGGCGACTACAAAGGCCTCACCTTCACCATTGGGGTCGATAGCGCACGCAACGTTTCGGGCGCGCAAAAAGGGGCGCTCGACCCCAGCAACAACATGTTCTGGTCCTGGGACTCGGGCTACATCTTCACGAAACTCGAAGGTTACTCGCCGCAGTCCACCACGTCAGCCATCACCTACCACATCGCCGGCTTTAAAAAGCCCAACAACACCATTCGGACGGTTTCACCGGCTTTCCCGAGCGGCACGACGCTATTGGTACGCGCCGACCATAACCCCGAAATCCACCTCAACATGGACGTGATGGCCATGTTTGTAGGAAAGCCCGGTGTCGCCGGAACCGGCGATATTCGTTTTAACACGATGCCTGACGTGCAATCGGCGGGCGCCAACGCCGTGCGATTGGCCAATAACTACGCGGCCGGCATGTTCTCCATCGAGCACATTCACGCCAACTAAACGGCCATGAAACCCCTTGTTGCTGCCTCGCTGGCCTGCGGGCTGGCGGGGCTGCTCCTGGCGGGCTGCGGCCTCGGCGATGTGGTGGTGCCAGATGCCTCGGTGCCCGGCACCACCCTCCCGGCCAATTTCCCCGCCCCCGTGTATGCCCTCGATGCCAACCCGCCCACGCCGGCGGCGTTTGCGCTGGGCCGTAGCTTGTTCTACGATGCGCGGCTCTCGCGCGACGGCTCGGTGTCGTGCGGCAGCTGCCATCAGCAGTTCGTGGCCTTCGCCAACGCCGACCACCGCTTGAGCCACGGCGTGGACAACCGCCTGGGCACGCGCAACGCCCCGGCCCTGCAAAACCTGCGCTGGAAGCCGGATTTTTTCTGGGATGGCGGGCCTAAAAACCTCGAAACCCTGCCCCTGGCCCCGCTCACCAATCCACTGGAAATGGACGAGACGCTGCCCCACGTCCTGGCCAAGCTCAACGCTGACGCTGACTATCCGCGCCGTTTCGCGGCCGTGTACGGGCCGGGCCCCATCGATTCCTACCAGTTTCTGCGGGCGCTGGCGCAGTTCACGGCCTCGCTCACCTCGGCCAATTCGCGCTATGATAAGGTGGTGCGGGGCGAAGGCAACGCCGTGCTCGCGGCCGACGAAATGCGCGGCCGGACGCTGGTGGCACAGAAATGCGCCAGCTGCCACGCCACCGATTTATTCACCGACGAGTCGTTCCGCAACAACGGGCTGAGCCAGTCCTTCGGGGCCGATTCGGGGCGGGCCCACATCACCGGCCGGGCCACCGACGTGGGCCGCTTCAAAGTACCGAGCCTGCGCAATGTGGCCCTCACGGCTCCTTACATGCACGACGGCCGCTTTGGCACGCTGGCGCAGGTGCTGGCGCACTACGACCACGGCGTATTGGCTTCGCCTACCCTCGATGCGGCGCTGCGCCCGGCGGGCGGGCCGCTGGGCATTCCCCTCACATCCACCGAACAAGCCGACATCATCGCCTTCCTGCAAACGCTCACCGACGACTCGTTTATCCACGATTCGCGGCTGGCTATGCAGCCTTAGGCATCAGCATTTACTTTGATGAACATTCAGAAATTTATTCTCATAGCACTGATGATGAGCGGGCTGGCGCTGCCTGGCCGAGCCTGCGACATCTGCGGCTGCTTCATGGGCATCACGCCCTACGACAACCAGAGCAGTTTCAGCCTGATGCACCGCTACCGCATCTTCAACGGCTACCAGGCGCTGGGGCAGTCGGCGCAGTTTTTCCCGACCGGGGCACGGCCGTTTTTCCCCTCGCCACTCAACGGCGACAACGGCTACGCGCACTCCCACCACGGCGACCCGACGGATTTTGAGGCTTTCCGCGTGATTGAGTTGCGGGGCAAATACTTCCTCTCGCAGCGCGTGGAGCTAAACGCCTTCGTGCCCTACGTGATGAATACCTCGCAGATAAACGGCCGGCAGCTGAACTCGGCCGGCGTGGGCGACGTAACGGTTTTTGCCGGCTACCACCTCATTAGGGCCATCGAAACGGCGGGCGTGCAAAGCCGGCTCATCGTGGGTGGCGGCGTGAAATTGCCCACCGGCGAGTACACCCGCCAGAATGCGCAGGGCCAGCGCTACCCGCTGCTGAACCAGGTGGGCACCGGCACCACCGACGGCTTTATCTATGCCAACTACATCGGTGGCTTCCACAGCTTCGGGCTGAGCGTGAACAGCAGCTACCGGCGCTCGACGGAAAACACATTCAGCAACAGCCTGGCGCCCAGCACGGCCATCTACGCCAGCCTGTTTTACCGCGTGCCGCTGGGCGAAAACTGGCAGATTTACCCCTCGTCGCAGTTTTTCTACGAGAAAACCAAGGGCGAAATGCTGGACGGCCACCTCACCGGTGAACACGCCATGAACAACGCCCTGCTCGGGCCGGGGCTGGATTTGTATTACAAAAACGTGTCCTTGAACACCAGCTTTCAGCTGCCCATCTACACCGCTGCTACGGACCACCCGGCCAGCGCCGGCCGGATGGTAGTATCCGTCGGCTACAGCTTCAAGCAGACCAAATATTTGCTCCACGGCAAAAGCTGAACACTGGGAACCCCGGCGCAACTACCACGTAGGAAAGCAGATACAGCCACCTTTTTTCCTTCTGAGCCATGAGCGTTTCCCTGAATTCCGCCGCCGTCACCTTCGCCAAAAAGCTGATTAAGGACGGCAAAATTAAAAACGATTCCGGTCACTGGGGCCAGCACAATCCCGATGCGTCGGACGAAAATGCTTACCTCAAAAAGCACGAGATGGACGAGTACGCCGGCTGGCACCTCGGCCTCGATAAGAGCAAGGGCGAAGACACCAAGGGCCGCTACAAATTTCCCTTCGGCGACTTCAAAACCGTGCACCGCGACGGCCTCATTGCCGCCAAGGAGCGCGCCGCCCAGCAAGGCTACGCCGACATCGAAAAAGCCGCCGATGAGCTGTTGGGGTTGCTGGAGAAGGCTGCTAAGTAGTAGCCAAGGCGTTTTTTTTACAACTCAAGGGGGTTGAGCCAGCGCATGGCAGCTCCTTCGTCTTCAAACAAATTCATGTCGAAGGGCCGGGCGGGGTCCATCACAAAGGCCACGTATTTTCTCTGGTCGGGGTCCGAGGTGTAGGCTTCGGTGAGGGCCGGCGAGTTGAGCACGGCCATGCGCAGGCGGCGAGGTGCCATGCGCGCAGTGGCTTGTGGATAAAACACATGCGTAACCCAATCGCTGAGGTCGGCAGGAATTTTGTCGCGGCGGCGCACATCCAACAGCCAGTCGCTGATGCCGTGCTCTTCGGCGGCGGCCAGCATTTGGGCGTAGTCGGCCTGCACCACTTCAAAGGCTGCGTGACTGTGCCAGCGCACCACCATCACCCGCAAATCGGGGCGGAAGGAAATGCTGCGGGAAGGAAGCTCGATGGGTTGGGCCATGGGCCAAAAGTACGCCGCCCAGCCCGCCGGGCAGTTTTATCATTAAAACAAAAAAGCCCCGACTGCCTGTGCATATGGGGCTTTTTTTTGGGCTACTTCGGCACGAAGCGGTAGAGCACCAGCCCGATGCCGGAGAAAATCAGGCTGGGCACCCAGGCCGCCAGCATGGGCGAAAGCTGCCCCACCTGCGCCAGATTGCGGCTGAACATCACGAAAAAGATGAAAATGAAGGCCAGCACAAACCCCAGCGCAATCTGCCCGCCCACGCCGGCCCGCGCCTTGCGGGCGCTGAGCGTGACGCCAATCAGGGCCAGGATGACGATGGCGAAGGGATAGGCGTAGCGCTCGTATTTGTCGCTTTGGTAGGTTTGGGTGTCGTTGGCCCCGCGTTCGATTTTGGTGCGAATCAGACCGTCGAGCTCGGGCAGGGTGAGGGTTTCGGCCAGATGGTAGTCGCTGCCGAAATCCTTGGGAAAGAGGTTCAGGGTGGTGTCGCGGGCGGGCAGGGTTTGCAGGGTTTCGTCCTGCAAACCGCGAAAGGTGCGCACCACCTGCGGCGATAAATGCCACGCGTGCCGGGCCGAATCCCAGTTGATGGCATCGGCGGTGAGGCGGCGGCGCAGCACGGTGCCGTCCACGGTTTCGAGGGCAAAATGGAAGCCGATGTTGCTGATGTTATCGTAGCTCTCCATGTACACGTAGTGGCGCGGCCCGATTTTGATGTGCACGTTGCGTCCCTCGTAGCGCCAGGGGCTTTTCACGTAGGCGCGCTCGAACTGTACGCGGCGCTTGTTGCCCAGCGGCAGCACCCAGCCCACCACCGCAAACGTGAGCAGACCCAGCAACCCGGCCCCCGCGGCATACGGCACCAACAGCCGCCGGAAGCTGACGCCCGATGCCATGATGGCCACAATTTCGGTGCGCGCCGCCAGCTGCGCCGTCACAAATACCACGGCGATGAACACCGTGATGGGCGAGAGCATATTGGCGAAATACGGGAACACGTACACGTAGTAGCCGAAGATGATTTTGTGGCCGGAGAGCCCGTGGCGCAGGAAATCGTCGTTTTTCTCGGTGTAGTCAATCACGCAAATCACCGATACGAGCAGCACCACGGTGAAAAAAAACGCCGTGAGAAACTTGCGGATGATATAGCGGTCGAGGATACGCACGAGCTTTAAATAAATATTCAATATATAAAATACAAAGACTAATTTGAATCCTACCTTTAGCGGGCTGATTCACCCTGCTTTTCGCCATGCTTCCCTTCCTGCCCTGGTTGCGGGCGCGCCCCTGGGTGCCCGCCGTGCTTGCCCTGCTGGTGCTGCTGCCGGCCCTGCTGCTCAACCTGGGCCTGCTCCCGCTCATCGCCGATGAGCCCATCCGGGCGCTGGTGGCCCTGGAGCTGAAGCTGCACGGCAATTACTTCGTTTCGACGCTCCAGGGCGAGTATTATTTCAACAAGCCGCCGCTATTCAACTGGCTGCTGGTGGGGTTTTTCCAGCTATTCGGCTCCGTTGAGGAATGGGTAATTCGCCTGCCCACGGTGCTGGCGCTGCTGGGCATGGGGGCCAGCCTGTACTACTTCGTGAGCCGCCGCCTGGGCTGGGTGCTGGGTGTGGTGGCCGCGCTGGCCTTCATCACCAGCGGGCGCATGCTGTTCTATGATTCCTTCCTCGGGCTCATTGATACCCTGCACGCCCTGGTCACTTACCTCGGGTTTATGGCGGTGTTTGAACTGGGCGCGCGGCGGCGCTGGGCGGCCCTGTTTGTGGTGAGCTACGCCCTCACGGCGGTGGGCTTTCTGCTGAAGGGGCTGCCGTCGCTGGTATTTCAGGGGGTGGCGCTGGGGGTGTATTTCGTGTTTGTTGACGGCCACTGGCGGCGGCTGTTATCGGGAGCGCACGCCATGGGGCTGGCCGTATTGCTGGGGCTGATAGGTGGCTACTTTGCCGTGTACCGCCATTTTCACCCGCTGCACGACTACCTGGCCACGCTCCTCGACCAGTCAACGCAGCGCACCGTGGCCGCCCACGCCTGGCGGGAGTCGCTGGCCCATCTGGTGAAGTTTCCGTTCGATTTTATCTCTGATTTCCTGCCCTGGACCCTGCTGCTGCTGTGCCTGGCCCGGCCCGGCTGGCGGCAGGTGCTACGCGAGCAGCCCTTCCTGCGCTTCAATGCGCTGCTGTTTGCGGCGCTCACGCCGGTGTTCTGGCTGTCGCCGGGCACTATTCCGCGCTACTTGTTCGTGCTCACGCCGCTGTGCTTCACGGTGGCGGTCTATTTCTACCAGCAGTTTTGGGCCGAGCGTCGCTGGTCCCACCGCCTCCTCGATGCCGTGCTGCTAACGGCCATGGCGCTGGTCAGCCTGAGCCTGGTGGCCGTGCCCTGGATACCCGCGGCCGCCGTGCAGCCCGGCGTGGTCTGGAAATCGGCGCTGGGGGCGCTGGCGCTGGCCGGCTGCACGCTGGCCTACTGGCACCTGCCGGCCCAGCGGCTGGCGTGGCTGGGGCTGTTTTTGCTATGCATGCGCGTCGTCTTCAACTGGTTTGTGCTGCCGGCCCGCCTGCTCACCCGCGATGAGACGCCCTATCGCACGGCGGCCATCCGGGTGGCGGAAATAGCCGGCCACGCCCCGGTGTACAAGCTGGCCGATACCCACGTCGACAACGACGAGGCGTTTTACATCACGCGGGGCACGGGCCACATCGTGTATTCGTCCACGTCGGCGCAGTTGCCCGCCGCTCCCGCCAAAAATGCCTTCTATCTAGCCGAAGACCGGTACCTCATCGGCCGGCGCTACCACCAGTACTATGAGTTCGTCATCGACCGGGGCATTCGGCTGCACTTAGTAAAATTCGACCAGCCGGGCTTATTTTCATCGTCAAACCGCTGTTTAAACCGCCTCCCCGCGCATTGACCTTCCCGCCTCGCCTGCGTGCTACTCTGCTGCTGCTGCTGAAGCTGGGGCTGCTTGCGGCCGCGCTGTGGTTCGTATTTCGCCGCATCAGCCCGCGCCAGATTGGGCAGGTGCTGGCCAGCGTGCAGCCGGGCTGGCTGGGGGTGGCCGTGGGGCTATTCGCGGTTTCGAAGTGGCTGGCGGCCCGCCGCCTCAACTACTTTCAGCGGGCCATTGGGGTTGATTTGACCGAGGCGGTCAACCTGCGCCTTTATTGGCTGGGCATGTTCTACAATCTTTTTTTACCCGGCGGCATCGGCGGCGATGGCTACAAGGTGTTGGTGCTGCGGCGGGCCTACCCTTCCAAAACTGCCGCACTGGTCCGCGCCCTGGTGCTAGACCGCGTGAGCGGCTTGCTGGCGCTGGGGGTGCTGCTGGTAGCACTGGCCTGGGTGGTGCCCCTGCCGCTGCCCGGGCTTTGGATATGGCGCGGGGTGGCGGGCCTGGGGGCAATTGGCATACTCTGGGGTGGAGCGGTGGCTATGGGGCGGTGGTTTGCGCCGTTTGGGCCCACGTACTGGCGCACGCAGGGGATGGCACTGGGGGTGCAGGCGGCCCAGCTGCTGTGCACGCTGGCTTTGCTTGCCGCTACGCACACCGTCTCGCAGCAGCCGGCGTACCTGCTGGTTTTTCTGGCTTCGTCGGTGGCGGCGGCTTTGCCCTTTACGGTAGGCGGAGCCGGGGCGCGCGAGGTGGTGTTTTTGCTCGGGGCACAGTGGCTGGGGCTTAATGCGGCGGTATCGGTCAGCCTCAGTTTGCTCTTTTACCTGCTATCGGCGGCGGTGGCTTTGCCGGGGGCTCTGGTGGGCGAGAATGGATTGCAGGGGGCAGTGGAGCGTAGTTGAAAAACCAGTTTCCACAATCCGGCTTTTCAGATTTCATCGTACCGAATCAAGCTCCCACCCTGCTCCGCCAGAGGCTCGCGCCAGGTACCACCGCGCCAGAATTCGTATTCCGTGCGGCGGGCTAGGTACGAGCCGGGCCGGTCGGCCAGGCCGGGGTGGGTCATAAATTCCACGGTGGGGCCGTGCCGCCGGGCGCGGGCCAGGCCCTGCACAAACAGCGGCAGCGTGGCCGCCTGCGCCGCCGAAAAATCGGCCACCAGCGCATTGGGCGTGGCAAAACCCCGTAGGCCGGCGGTCGAAATTCGCCCAAACACGTTCAGAATGCGGCCGCGCTGTCCGTAGCTGGGCTGGGGCGTCCAGCGCCGCAGCCGCCGCACGCCCAGCTGGCCCAGGATGCGCGTGAGGGCGGGCCCCAGTCCGGGATAGAGGTGCAGGTGCCGGTGCGAATCAGCATGGCTCGGGGGGAGGCCGTGGGCGCGCAGTCGGTCAAGCTGGGCGGTTAGCTCCGTGGTTAGCTCGGTGGGGCGCACCCGGCCGGCCAGGTAGCGCAGCCACAGCTGCTGGGCGGGCCAGAAATGTCCATTCGGCCCCAGAAGGCTGGGCACGGCGGCGGCGGGAGCCACGGGCGGTCCTAAAATCAGGTTTAGGTGGTAGCCTACCGAAACGCGGTCAGAAAACTGGCGCAGGGCGACCAGGTCCATTTCGCTGGCCATATTGGCCATGACGGTGGTGCTACTGAGGCAACCCTGGGCGGCCAGGTCAAGAATGGCGGCCGTGGCAGGTGCATCCCAGCCAAAATCGTCGGCGTTGATGATGAGACGCAGCGCCATTCGTCAGAGCGTTAGGGCCGGCGTGCGTAGCTCGTGCCGCACCACGTAGGGCGCCCGGTTTCGGCGGGCGTAGTAGGCGTGCGTGCCGATTTCGGCCAGCAGGCCGAAACAAATCAAAAAGATGCCGCTCATTATCAGGAATAAACTAAAAATGAACTCCATGGGGAATCGATGGGATATATTAACTCCGAAGAAAATGGAGCTGACCAGCAGGCCGGCGGTAGCCAGCAGGCCCACTGCCAATGTCAATATCCCCAGCACCCCGAACAGCCGGAACGGCTTGCGCGAGTAGCGCAGAAAAAAGCGCAGCATCACCAAATCGACTACCACCACCAGGGCTTTGCCCAGGCCGTAGTGGCTGGTCCCAAACTGCCGCTGATGCACCTCAATCGGGAATTCGCGGTAGCGGATGCCGCGCTGCGCCACCAGGGCCCCCAGGAATCGGTGCGAGTCGCCGAGCAGCTCCACGTTGCGCAGCAGGTAGCGGCGGTAGGCTTTGTAAGTGGCCCCAAAGTATTCGAGCTGCACCCCTGACAACAGGGAAATGACCTTGTGGGCCGTGTTGGCGAGCAGGGAATGGGCGCGGCCGTCGGGGCGCTTGGCTTTGGCCCCGCTCACCATGTCGTAGCCCTCGCGGATGTAGCCCACAAACTGCGGCAGGTAAGCGGGGTCGTGTTGCAGGTCACCATCCATGGCCACCACAATATCGCCCCGGGCCCGCTCGAAGCCGGCGCGCAGGCTGAGTGTCTGGCCGTAGTTACCGGCCAGGTCGATTCCTATTACGGCCGGGTTTTCGGCGGCTAGGGCGCTAATGCGCGCCCAGGTCTGGTCGTCGCTGCCGTCGTTTACTAGCAGTAGCTCGTAGGGCAGCCCGTGGGCGGTCATCACGTCGTCAATCTGCTCGGCCAGGGGGCGCATGCTGTCCTGCTCGTTGTGAACCGGTACCACGATGGACACCAGGTCTTTGATTTCCACGGCTGGGGTCACAACTCGACGGGCCGGGGCGGGAGCAAGAAAATCGGTGAACATGGCTTGGAGCTGTTCAGTAAATTCAATTAGTAAATATATATTTAAATTTATTATTATAAAAACACAACCATACCCTTCCACTAATCCGCCATCTATGCAGGTGCTTAACCCCACAAAAAAGCCCCGACTGCCAATGCAGCCGGGGCTTTTCAATGCCTGGTGAGGCGGGTTTTTTATTCCACCACCAGCTTTTTCACCACCACGCCGGCTTCCGTCTGGAGGCGCAGCGAGTACACGCCGGTGGCCAGGTTGGTGAGCGGCAGGGTGTAGGTGGGCTGGCCGGCTGGCAGGGCCTGCGTGAGCACCACCCGGCCCAGGGCATCAACCAGCGCGGCCGTCACGGCTTTGCGGTTGAGGACGTAGGGCAGTTCGACGAATACCGCCTTGCTGGCGGGGTTCGGGTACACGGTTACCTGGGCCGCCAGCTTGGCCGAAGCCACGCCCAGCACCCGGGCCCCAAACACCAACTCGAAGCGCGGGGTGGTATTGGCCGCGTTCATGGTGAAGGTGTAGTCGGGGTTCACACTTAGGTCGGTGAGCGTGCCCAGCTGCAAGTCGCGCAGGAAGGGCTGCTCGCCGGCACCGAAGTTGAGCACCTGCGCCGCGTGCAGCGTGTAAGTGCCCGTCACGGGCAGGCCAATGAACAGCGGCACCGTGACCGAAGCCGTCGAGGTCAGCGGCAGGCCGTTGATGGCCAGCTTGTTGTTGCCAGCCCAGGCGGCCAGGTTCAGGCCGGTGGGGTTGGCCAGCTTCATGGCGTCCATCTCGCGGTCGAACCCGGCCGTGGCGCCGTTATCGAAGTACACGTAGGCCTCGTCCGAAGCAGCGCCCGCGGCGGCACCTTGCAGCGTCAGCTGCACCAGCGGCCGCGTTTCGGCAGTGCGCTGGAAGGTGGTGCCGTTGGGCGCGGTCAGGCGTTGGGCGTTGCGCAGGGTCAGGTTGCCACTGGTCTGGCCAGCAGCTACGCGAGTAAAGAAGCCCTGCCCCGAGGGAACGACGGGATTGCCGATACCGCCAACGTAGGTCCGATACTGGCCGGCATACTGCCCGGTGCTGCTGTAGACGTAGATGGCGGCATCCAGGCCCACGCGGTCGGCATTAGCTACGCGGCTGTAGTCCAGGGGAGCGGGATAAGGGTTGCCCACCAGCTGCCAGCCGCCGTCGGGGATGGTGTTCCGGGTGCTGGTCAGGGTCTGCGACAGGTCGCCGTTGTTCAACGTGCCGGTTACGGCCAGTGTCTGCGGGGCCAGGTTCACGGTGTAGCCTTTGCCCACAGCCAGCGGGTCGGTCAGCGCGCTGGGCGACGTCCAGCCACGGTCGAAGGGAGCCAGGTTGTTGTTGGTGGCCGTGGCCACGCGGGCTTCGTCGTAGAAATAAACCGTGGGGAACGGCCGCACGCTATTGGGCGTCGCCGACGTGTTGTAGGTCGGGTTCACCACGGGCGTGAAGCTGGCCGTGGCCAAGCTGCCTACGGTGGCCGTGCTCACGGGCGCGCTATAGTGGCGATAACCCAGGCCGGGGTTCAGGGTCGGGTCGATGTAGCGCTGCACCGTCACGGTGCCGCTAACGATGGCACTGCCGTTGTTCACCACCAGCGCCGTGTTCGTATCGTTCGACTCCAGCGTGAGCGGGTTGCCGTTGGTGGTGAAGTTACCGTTGAGCGTGAACAGGCGCTGCACCGAGGTGCTGGCCGAAGTGCTCGACTGCGCGCCGTTGGCTTGCACCGTCAGGTTCCAGAAGCGGGTGTTGCTGCTGCCCAGGATGCTGCTCGCGGCGGTATTGCCCAACACCATCGTACCGCCCGTGGGCTGGTAGGTGCCGTTGTTGGTCAGGTTGGCCGCGACCACCACCGTGCCGCCGTTCTGGGTCAGGCTCGCGCCGCTGTTGAGGGTCAGGTTGCGCACGTTGGCCGTGCCACCCGTGAGGGCCGGGAAGCGTCCGCCGCTGGGCGCGGTCGGGATGGTGGCGTCAATCGTTGCGGTGGGCACCGCGTTGGGCGACCAGTTGCCGGCCGTGAACCAGTCGGTGCTCACGGTGCCGGTCCAAGTCACGGCCGTCACGACCGGGGCCGCGATGGTGAGCGTGTATGCCTGCGAACCAGTGAAGCCAAAGGCATCGGTGGCCGTCGCCGTGAAGGTAAACGAGCCGTTCACTGCGGGCGTGCCCGAAATCGTGCCATTCGTCAGGCTCAGGCCAGCCGGCAGGGCACCGGCCGTAATGGCGTAGGTGTAAGGAGCCGTACCGCCCGAGGCCGACAGGGCCTGGCTGTAAGCCGTGCCCTGCGTGCCGTTGGGCAGCGTGGTCGGAGCAATCGTGATGGTCGGGGCTGCAACCGTCAGCGTGTAGCTGCGCGAGCCGCTGTAAGGGCCGGGAGCCGCCGAGTTGTCGGTGGCCGTCACCGTGAAGGTAAACGTGCCAACTACCGTGGGCGTGCCCGCAATCGTGCCGTTCGTCAGGCTCAGGCCCGAAGGCAATGCGCCAGCCGTGATGACGTAGGTGTAGGGAGCCGTGCCCCCCGAGGCCGACAGGGCCTGGCTGTAGGCCACGCCCACCGTGCCACCTGGCACCGAAGCCGGAGCCAGGGTGATGGTGGGAGCCAGGAAGGTGATGGCATAAGGCGAAGGCGTGCCGGCCGTGTTGAAGTTGCCGGCCGCGTCCTGGGCTACGTTGGCCGGTACGGTCACCGTCGTGGCCGTGCCCGCCGTGGTCGGCGTCACGTTAAACGTGAAGGTGGTGCCCGCAACAACGGTGGTGAAGCCCGAGATGGCCCCATTAGTCACCGTCACGTCGCCCTGCACGAAGCTGGCGTTCACGTTCTCCGAAAAGGTTACCGTGAAGGGAATGGGCGAGGTCGTGGTCGTACCGCCGCTGGCCCCAGCGGAGCTCGTGATGGTCACCGCAGGACGCGTCGCATCGATGGTGAACGTGTTCGTGTTCGAATTCGCGCTCACCGACGTGCCGCTGGCCTGGGCCGTGGCGTACACCGTGTGGCTGCCGTCGGCCAGGTTAGTGGGTTGCGTCAGGCTGAAGCTGCCGCTGGCCGTGGCCGTGGTCGTGCCAATGCTCGCGCCGTCTACATACACCGTCACCGTCGAGTTGGCTGGAGCCGTGCCCGAGTAAACTGGCGTGCGGGTATTCAGCAGGCTGCCGTTGGCCGGGGCCGTTACCACCGGAGCCGGGGTAACCACCGTGAAGGCTTGGCTCAGCGTCTGGCTGCAGGGCAGGTTCACCACCAGGTTGCCCGAGGTCGCGCTGGCCGGCACCGTAAACTGGAAGCCGGTCGCGCTGATGCCGGTAGCCGTTACAGGCGCACCATTCAGCGTCGCGCTGGTCAGGCCGCTCAGGTTGGTACCGCTCACCGTTACGAGGGTGCCCGGCGTGGCCGGGTTGGGGGTGGCGCTGGTGATGGTAGCCGTGGGAGCCGGGTTCACCGTCACCTGGGCCACCGACGTGCTGGTGTTGCCGCTGCCGTCGGTCACAGTCAGCAGCACATACTGCGTTTTGCTGGCCTCCGAGCAGTCGTAGCTCAGGCTGCCGGCGTCGGCCGAGTAGGCGGCCTGCACGGCCAGCGCCTTGGGCGTGCCGCCGCAGGGGTCACCGAGCGTGGGGTTGTTGTTGGCGCTTGAGCCGTTGACAGCGTCCATGCTGCCGGTGCTGCGGCCGATGAACGAGTTCTGGGCCGTGGTCACGCTGTTGGCGGCGTTGCAGCTGCCCAAGCGGTAGTTGCCGTTGGTATCGTCGGTGGGCGTGCCGTAGCTGGCGAAACGGATGGCCGTGAAGTTGGCCCCGTTGGGCGTGGTCAGCGTCAGGGTGCTGCCTTCGGCTACCCGGCCGCGGGCGATTTTCTGGATAGTGTAAGTAAGCGTGCCCGGGCCGGTGCTGCCGTTGTTCACGCTGCTGGCGCTCAGGGTCGCCGTGCCGTTGGCAGCCAGGTTCACCGTTACGTTCTGCGCCGTCGCCACCACTGGCTGCGCGTAGGTGATGTTGAACTGCGCAGCGGCGGTGTTGAAGTTGCCGGCTGCATCCTGGGCCACGTTGGCCGGCACGTTCACCGTCACGGTGGTGCCGCTGCTGGTGGGTGTCACGTTGAAGGTAAAGGTCGTGCCCGAAACGGCGGTGAAGCCCGAAATCGTACCGCCCGTCACCGTCAGGTCGCCCTGCACGAAGCTGCCGTTCACGGTTTCCGAGAAAGTCACCGTGAAGGGCACCGGCGTGGTGGCCGTCGTGCTGCCCGAAGTGCCCGCCGACGAGCTGATGACCACCGATGGCCGCACGGTATCCACTGTGAAGTTATTCGTACTCGAGTTGGCGCTCACGGCCGAGCCGCTGGTCTGGGCCGTGGCGTACACCGTGTGCGAGCCCTGGCTCAGGGCCGTGGGCTTCACCAAGCTGAAGCTGCCGCCGGCCGTGGCCGTCGTCGTGCCAATGCTGCTGCCGTCCACGTAAACCGTTACCGTCGAGTTAGCCGCAGCCGTGCCCGTATAAGTCGGCGTGGTGGTATTCAACGAGCTGCCGTTGGCCGGGGCCGTTACGACCGGCGCCGCCGTTGCCGGCAGCTGGTACTGCACGCTCACCGAATTGCTGGCCGAGTTGCCGGTGTTGTTGGCATCGTTGGCCACGCCGGTGGCCAAGCTCACCGTTACCGTACCCGCGCCGCTGGGCGTCACGGTGAAGGTGTAGGGGCCCGCGCCGCTGCCCGCGAAACTGCCGCTGGTCAGCGTGCCGCCCGATACCGTCACGTCCGAAGCCGTGAAGGTGGTACCCGCGCTCTGCGAGAAGCTTACCGAGAAGGGAATGGGCGAGGTGCTGGTGGGGCTGCCCGAAGTCGTGCTCACGGTGGCCGTCAGGGCCGGAGCCACTACGTTGAACGTGGCCGAGGTGAAGGCGTCGTACGTCGGGATGTTGTTCGGCTGAATGTTGCCTACGAACACGTCGTTCACGAACACGTTCAGCCGCTGGTCGAGCGCGGTGTAGTTGCGCTGCATGGTCTGGAAGTTAATCTGGTAGCTGCCCGTGGGCACGGCCAGGTTTTGCGATACGCTACCGTTGTTGCCAGTAGCGCTTTGCAGCAAAGCCACTGCGTCGCCCGAGTAAGCCGTCGACGCAAAGCCGCTGCCGTTGCGCGACACACCGGCCTGCGTGCCGAAGCTCCAGGGACTAGCCACCACACCTTGGGCTTGGTACAGGAAACTACTGGGAGCTACGTTGTTGCTCTCGAAGCTACCGTTCTGCAAGCCGTTGGCGAAGGCCGTGCCGCCGCTCAACACCTGCACCACGTCCACGAAGGCCGTCACGTCGCCGTTGCCGCTGGCGCTGCCCGCCGCCTGAATGCGCAGCGTGGGCGCGGCCGCGAAGCTCTTGGTGATGGTGTACACCTCACCCGCCGTGTAAGGCACGTTCGTCACCGTGGGCGTCGTGCCCGTGGTGTTTTGCACGTCTAGGCGCAGGCTGCCGTCGCCAGTGCCCGTGTTCACCACGACCGTGTAGGTCGTGCCCGAGCCGCTCACGCTGCTGATAGCAGCACCGCTGATGCTGCCACTCGTGATGGTGGGCGTGAAGTTGGTGGTCGTCAAGTTTGCCACCGTGCCCGAGAATACCACCCGGTAGCTCACCTGGGCCGTGGCCGTGGGCGAAGGCGTCAGGCGCGTGACCGAGACTACGGTTACGCTCTGGTTGATGTCGTAGGTCTGGCCGCCCGTGAAGCCGCCGCTCAGGGCGTTGCCGGCGGCGTCGGTGATACCCGAGCCGCTGCTCTTCACGTCGAGACGAATCGTGCCGTTGCCGCTGAGGCTGCTGGCCGTTACGTCGTACTGGGTGCCGTTGCTGCCGCTCACCGAGGCCACGCTGCTGATGGAGCCGCTGGTCGAGCCGGTGGTCGTAACCAAGGTAAAGCTGCTGGTCGTCACGCCCGTCACCGTTTCGCTGAAAGTCACGCGGAAGGTGACCGAAGTGCCGCTGGTGCTGCTGCCCGTCGGGTTCTGGCGGTTGCTGCTGCTCACCGTTGGGGCCACCCCGTCGACCAGGATGCCGGCCGTCGAGGGCACGCCGTTGAGGGTCAGGGTCGCGTTGTTGCCCAGCGCGTCGCGCAGGGTGCCGCCGTTCAGCCCCAGGGCGCCCAGCGCAATGCCGTCCGCATCCTGGTCGCCGCTCTGCACGGTGTAGCTGAAGACTAGTGCCGTGGTGCCGGTGCCCGAGGCGTAGGCCGCCTGCCGGGCAGTCGCGCCGACGGTCAGGGCCAGCTGCGGCGTGCCCGTCACGGTCACGGCTTCCGAGAAGTTTACCGTGAAGCTCAGCGTCTGACCGGCGCGGTAGGTGCCGTTGGCCGGCACCGCCACGCTCGACACCGCCGGGCCATCCTTATCGATGGTGTATACTTCGCCGCTGGTGTAGGGCACGTTGCTCACGCTGGGCGTGAGGCCGGTGCTGTTGTTCAGGTCCAGGCGGAGGGTGCCGCTGCCGGTGCCGGTGTTCACCGTCACGGTGTAGGTAGTGCCCGAGCCCGATACGCTGCTCACGCTGGGCGTGGCGCCCAGCGTGCCGGTGGTCGTCAGGGTGAAGTTGCTGGTCGTCAGGCCCGTCACGCTGGCCGCGAAGGTCACCGTGTACTGCACGGTGGCGGCGTTGGTGGGGTTGGTGCTGGTTCGCACGATGGACGAAACCGTCGTCGGCACCGGCGTACCCGTTATCTGGATGTTGTCGAAGGCAATTTCTTCGCCCCCGTTGTCGCCCACTTCCACTCGGAAGCTCACGTTGGTGCCGGCCACCGCGGCGGGCAGCGCGATGTCCACATCCTGCATGGTGGTGGTCAGCAACAGGCCGGAGGCGCTACCGTCCTGGCGCAGCCCCCCGTTATTCAAGCCCGTGAAGTTGCCCGAAGGGAAGGCCTGCCAGCCCGCGCCGTTGTTCAGGTTGTAGGAGAAGCGCAGAAAGTCGTCGGTGGAAAAGGGACTGGGGGAGGTGGCGGCGGCCTTGAGCTTGAAGTGCAGGTTGGTGAAGCCGGTGGTATTCACCGGGGCCAATTGCAGTACCCCGCCAAGCGGCGTCGCGATGTTATTGCCCGCCGTGGGCAGCCCGTCGCTCGACGCGGGCAGGAATTCCTTGGTGCCCCGGCCGTAAAAGTAGCCGCTGCCCTGGATTTGACTGAAGACGGTGCTGGAGCCATACGTAGCGCCGGGGGGGCCGGTCAGCCGCACAAAGCCCTGCGTCCCGGAAGTAGCCGTGTTGGAGCCGTAGGTCGTGCCTTCGCCGTCATCTTCAAAGTCCTCGGTGAAAGGCAGCCCCACCGCGTCATTGAGCTTGGCCGTCACCACCACGTTGCGGATAAGCTGACCGCTGGTGCTACCGCTGTTGCTGACCGTAAACGCGAAGGTGCGCGTGCCGCCGCGGGCCGCCGTAGAGGTGGTGTTGCGGTATTTCACCGAGAGCAGCAGGTTCTGGTAATTGGTTTCCGAGGAAGAGCCGGTGAAAGCCAGCGCGCCGTTGGTGCTGTTGGCCGCATCGAACGAGATGCCGCTGCCAGCAGGAATCGTGTAGGTCAGCTCGTCCTGCGCCGCCACGCGGGTGCCGTTCGTGAAGACGACCTTGGCGGCATCCAGCGTGGCACCGCTGGGATTGTCGGCGGTCAAATCGGTGAAAATGGGCAGCGCCGCGCCCCCTTCGGCATAAGCCCGGTCACCGGTGTCAGTGGTAGCCAGGGTCGGGGGTAGGCTGGTGGCCTGGGTGCCCGTTACCCGAATGTTGTCAAACCCCAGCTCCCTGCCCGAAGCGGCGACGTCAACCTGCACACGGATAAACAGGAAACCGGAGCCCGAATTAATCGGAAACTCAAAATTTTTGAAGACTTCGGTCAGGTTCTGCCCGGTACTGACACCGTTTACATACTGATACCATAAGCCGGGGGAAGCATTGACACCAGTGAATTCGCCGGCTGTGAGAAAACTGGAAGCAGCGGGAACAACGTTCGTAGAGGTATACGCATACTGGATACGCATATGGTCGGTGTTGATGGCTACGCTGGTATTGGTGCCACTAGTCGTGCGGCGCGGGTCCGTGACCAGAATATTGACCTTGATGGTGTTGTAGTTCTGCGCGTTGGCTATGGCGTTGAGCGTCAACGTCGCCGGGGGAATCGTACGGTTAAAATCCACTCCTGCTTCCGCCGCCCAGAACCAGGAGCCATCGGGCGTTGGCGAAACAACCGGGTTACCAAATCCTGCTTTTGGATTCTGAGTCCGGGTGAAGTAGACCTGGGTAGCAGAAGTGTTATTAATGGTCGCGTTATTGTCGAAGGTAGTGGTGTACCCGTAGTCGCCATTAGTTGCCTCGAAGCTTTCCCTGATGCTCAACTGAGCCCAGGCGCTGCCGGAAAGCAGGAGCAGTACCCAGAGGATTATATGTTTTTTCATAAAAAAATATTTGAAAGGATGAAACAAAGGCACTATGTAATGCAGTGATTTACTCGATTTTAGCGTTTCCTTTTTAGGGAAATCAATTCAGTACTTCGCCGACGCCCACCCCAAGCTGCAGGAGCTGCGCCCCGGTGAAATAGCCTTCTTCCAGGGCTACCATGTCAAGGCGCAGGGCTTCATTTTTGCCGCACGCTACCCAGATGCCGGCCGCCGCATCTGCGTGGAGCACCGTACCGGGGGGCACCGGGCCGGTGGCGGCGTTGGGGTGGGGCAGCACGCTCAGCAGGCGCAGCGGCTGGCCGCGCAGGGTGGTGAGCGCGCCCCGGTTCCAGGGGTTGGCAGCGCGCACCAGTCGTTCAATGGCCGCAGCCGGCTCCGTCCAGCGCACCGATACGTCGGCCAGGGCCGGGCGCGGCCAGTAGCGGGCCCGGGCCTCGTCCTGGGGCACGGGCGCCAGGGGCGGCCCCTCGCCGCGCAGGCTGGCCAGCAGGCGCAGGGCCACGGGGGCGGCCTGCAGCGCCAGGCGGGCCCGGTGCAGCCCGTGCGTATCGGCCGGCCCGATGGGTACGGGCTCGGCCAGTAGCACGGGGCCGGTGTCAAAGTCGGCGTCCATGCGGTGCACGGTCACAGCGCCGGCTGGTTCGCCGTTGCGCAGCTGCCAGAACAGGGGCTCGGGACCGCGGTAGCCGGGCAGGGCGGCCAAGTGAAAATTGAGGAAGCCCAGCGGCGGCACCGCCAGCAGCGCCGCCGGAATGCGCCAGGGCAGCGTAAACACCAGCACGGCGGCCGGCTGCAGCTCCTGCAGCCAGGCCGCCAGTTCCGTCGCCAGCCGGGGCCGGGCCAGGCGCACCACGGGCAGGCCCAGCGTGGCGGCCTGCCCCGCCAGCTGCTCGGTGGCATCGAGCGGGGCGCAGCGGGGCACGGCCACGCCCGCCACGGCGCCCTGGGCCGCCAGGGCCTGGAGAGCAGGCCAGCCCAGCTCGTTGCTGATGATAACGGCTACTTGCATGTGGTAGGAAGCAGGAAAGCCCGCCGCCAATAAACCGCGCCGGCCACCGGCAGCAGACGGGCTGCTACCCAGGCCGGCGCGGTTTATTGGCGGCGGAGCCAAAGGATTAGCCGCGCGAAGGGAAGATGCCTGTTATGGCAATGGCGTAGTTCATTGCCATCAGCGGCTGGCGGTTTTCGTGGGGCTGGCTGCCCCCGCTGTTGTCCGTGTTGCCCGTAAACTGCCCGCCCAGGGTCGTGTTGGCCGAGCCATTGGCGTACTGGTTGCCTTGGTTGAGAGGGGGAGCCGGATACGAATTGGATGGGGAGGTGCCGTCGGCCGAGTCCGCTGTCTTCACCGTGCCCGAGAAGGGGTGCACGTGCGCCGGAATCTGGTTGGCGTTCAGCGCTACCGATTCGGTGCCGGCCACTTGGCCCGGCACGTAGTTGGTGCCGCTGGCCGTCGACTGGCCCTGGCCCAGAATCACGCGGCCGCGCAGGTCGGGCAGCTTGAACGTGGTCACGCCGTCGCCGCCGTAGGTGGTGCCGAGCAGCGAAAATAGGGCCTGGTTCTGGCTAACGGGCAATGTCTGGCCCTGGCAGAGCAGCCAGCCTTTCGGAGGAAAAACGAAGCTCATGAGGCGAATCTCGCCGAGGAATATACCGTCCATATGATGGGGAGCTGATACGAGGTGGGAGAGAAGAAACTACTGTTGCGACGGGTAGATGCCGTACAGGGCGATGATGTAGTTCAGCGCCAGCACGGGCTGGATGTTGAGGTGCGGCGCGCTGCTGCCCACCGGGGTGGTTTGGCCGGTCACGGAGCCGGGGGCCAGGGTGGCATTCGCTCCCCCCGCCGGGCTGGCGTATTCACTTGCTCCATTGCTCCCGAACTGGTTGTTGACGGGCGTATTGGCGGGTGTGCCGCCGTTCATCGCGCTGATGGTGCTGCTGACCGGGTGCGTATGCGTCGCCATGTTCAGGGTGGTCAGCGTCACGTTCTCCACGCCCGCACTCATCCCCATCGGGTAATTGGTGCCCGTGGCGGCCACCCCCTGGCCTACCACCACCCGGCTCTGCAGGTTGGGCAGGGCAAAGGTCGTTTGCCCGTCGCCGCCGTAGGTCGTGCCGACCAGCTGAAACAGCGCGGGATTTTCACTGATATTGACCAGGCTGCCGTTGCAAAACGCCCAGCCTTCCGGGGCGAAGTTGCCGGCAAAAACGCGGATTTCACCAACGTAGTTATCCATAAGAAAAGCTGTTTAAATGTCAGGGGTTAGGAACGGGGCGGGAAAACGCCCACCAGGCAGATGATGTAGTTCATGGTCAGGTAGGGCATCATGTTGCTGTGCGCCTGCCCGCCCCCGCCTGGGCCGGAGGTACCCTTGATAATGCCCTGGCCCATCGTTTTGCTGCCGGCTTCTTCCCCGTACTGGCTGACGGAGGTCGTAGCCAGAAAATTATTGTCGGGAGTGCCCTTGTCCGCCAGGCCATCGAAAGCCGGCAGCGTGCCGGTGATGGTGTGGAGGTGGGCCGGAATCTGTGTCATATCCAGCGTGACGCCCTCACTGCCTACGGCCGCGCCCTGCGGGTACACCGATAGCCCCGGGCCCTTGCCCGCGTTGATGATGGCCCGGCCGCAGAGGTTCGGCAGGGCGAAGGTGGTCGTGCCATTGCCGCCGTACGTCGTGCCCAGAATCGAGAACAGGGCCGTATTCGACCGGATTTGCATAATCTGGCCCTGGCATAAGGCCCAGTTCTGCGGCGCGAAATTGAACCCGACGGCACGGATTTCGCCTACGTAAGCTTCCATGTAAGAATGAAGTGAAGAGGGTGAAAAAATGGAATGAAAAGGCTTTTGCCGGGGCAAAAGCAATGAAAGCAACCAAGTGCTGCGTGGCAGCGGCGGACGTATAAGCCAGTGCTGGCCGCACGTGGCCGAAAGCCCTGTCGGTTTTACTAGCCGGTCCTGCCCGCTTCTTTTAGTGCGCACATAAAATCACGCTGTCGATTTTGTGCAAGCTTGCAGCATTCCCGGTTTGATGCCTCATATCATTGGCTTGCCCAGCCACATGGCGCGGCAGGGCAGCCGGTTTCGGCATGATGCCAATGCGGTGGGCAGCGCCGTGGTAGAACGCGTTGAGCGGGGCCAAAGTAGCGGGTAGAATCATCGGGTGGAAATGAGGCGATGAGGAAGGCGGCATAAAGGTACACGCCGGAATCATACTGCAAATAGCTTCGTCATTATTTAATCTTATTCGCTGTTGGTCAAAGCCTTTATGCACCAATTTAGCAGCAAAAAAGAAATTTAGCGTACCAGTCATGGGCGGGGCCAGCATTGGTTTTAGCAAGTTATGTCCTGAAAACATCCAAGTGTTAACAGCCCACAAAGTAAGGCCCGTACCAACCGCCGCAATAGCGTAGAAATACCTGATTTTCCGAGCCGCTCAATTTATTTTTTGCCCGTTCGAAAACAACAAAACACCGAAAAGCCCCGGCCGCTGTGGGGGCCGGGGCTTTTCGGTGTTTTGCGGAAATAGCGGGCGGCAGCCCTAGCCAAGAGCCGTCACGCCGGGCAGTTCTTTGCCTTCCATGTACTCCAGCAGCGCGCCGCCGCCGGTGCTGATGTAGCTCACCTGGTCGCCGAAGCCGAGCTGCTGCACCGCCGCGGCCGAGTCGCCACCGCCGATGAGCGAGTAGGCACCGGCCGCCGTGGCTTCGGCAATGGCTTGGGCCACGTACTCGGTGCCGAGCGAGAAGTTGCTCATTTCGAATACGCCCATCGGGCCGTTCCAGAGGATGGTTTTGCTCTGGCGGATAACTTCGGCGAAGGCCTCGCGCGAGTCGGGGCCGAGGTCGAGGCCCATCCAGCCGTCGGGGATGCTGGTGTTGGCGGCCACGTCCACGTTGGCGTCGTTAGCGAATTTGTCGGCGATGAGCGAGTCGGACGGCAGCATCAGGTTCACGCCCTTGTCTTTGGCTTTCTGGATGAGCTGGCGGGCCAGGTCCACCTTGTCGGCCTCCAGCAGCGAGCTGCCGACGTGGCCGTTTTCGGCCACGGCAAAGGTGTAGGCCATGCCGCCACCAATGAGGAGGTTGTCCACTTTATCGAGCAGCTTTTCGATGATGAGAATCTTGTCCGAAATCTTGGCCCCGCCCATGATGGCGGTGAAGGGCCGCTCGGCATTCTCCAGCACCTTTTTGGCGTTGTCGATTTCGGACTGCAGCAGGTAGCCGCCCACGCGGTCCTGCGGAGCGAAGGAGCTGGCCATGACGGCGGTGGAAGCGTGGGCGCGGTGGGCGGTGCCGAAGGCATCGTTCACGTACACGTTGCCAAGGGCGGCCAGCTTGGCGGCGAAAGCCGGGTCGCCGGCTTCCTCTTCCTTATAGAAGCGCACGTTGTCCATGAGCAGCACCTGGCCGGGCTGCAGCGCGGCGGCTTTCTGGGCAGCCTCGGCCCCCAGCACGTCGCCGCCGAACTGTACTTCGCGGCCATATTCCTGCGAGAGGCGCGCCACGAGGGCTTCGAGGGAGTACTTCTGCTCGTAGCCGCCCTTGGGCCGGCCCAAGTGCGAGAGCAGCACCACGGAGCCGCCGTCGTTCAGGATTTTCATCACCGAGCGGGTGGCCATGCGGATGCGCGTGTCGTCGGTGATGCGCAGGTCCTTGTCGAGCGGCACGTTGAAATCGACGCGCATCACGGCGCGCTTGCCGGCAAAATTATAGGTATCGAGGGTGTTCATGGTGTTTTGGGGACTTGGGGTGATGATGGCGCAAAAGTGCAGCGCTTTCATAGATTTACCTGCTTACCGGCAAAACTCATTCAGGGTTGGGCGTGCGGTGGTAGCGGACCAGCGCTTCAATCGGGGTTTCCAGAATCTGGCCCACGGCCATGCCGTGACGGGTGGCCGCAGCGGCCAGCGCAGCCCTGAAATGGTAGCCGATGGAGCCTACACAGTTGAAGGTATAATTTTGATAATCGGGATAATGCGTGACGATTTGCGCAAAAAAAGAATCGAACGCCTCCCCTACCACTGCCTGACAATAGGGCTCGGCATAATGCTCGCCGGCAAAGCGGGCGAAGCCGGCCAGGAAGCGGTTGGGTGAGGGCTGATTGTAGAGGCGGTCCAGCACTTCGCTGATTTCGCCCAGCTGATAAGTGGCTTTGAACTGGTCGGCCAGGCCCGCAGGCAGACGGCCGCGCAGGTAGTCACGCAGCAATACCCGGCCGATGGATGTGCCCGAGCCTTCATCACCCAACGAGTAGCCCAACGACTCGACCATCTGCGTAATCCGCTGGCCATCATACAAACAGGAATTGGTGCCCGTACCCAGAATGGCTGCGAAGCCCGGCTGCCGGCCCAGCAGCGCCCGCGCCGCCGCCAGCAGGTCTTCGGCCACCTGCACCTGCCGCGCCTGCGGAAACACCTGCCGCAGTGCACCGGCCACTATCTCCGCTTTAGCTGGCGAAAGCACCCCCGAACCGTAATAATAAATGGCGCTGATGGGGGCCTGGCGCACCGCTGCCGGCACGCTCCGCGCCAGCGAGGCGGCAATAGCGGGCGTATCCCAGAAATAGGGATTGTAGCCTTCGGTGCGGAAGTAGATGGGGTTGGCATGGTCCAGCAGGCACCAGCTGCAAGTGGTCGAGCCGCCGTCGGCGAGGAGTAGCATAGTGAAGCGAAAGTACGCGGGAGCTGGCGGCTGGGTGTATCTTTCGCCGTCTCATTTCCCCTCTTTATTATGTCGTCTCGCCGGAAATTTCTGCACACTTCCGCCGCCGGGCTGGCCGGACTAGCGGCAGCCCCACTCGCCGCTGTGGCCCTGCCGGCCGCCCCGGCCCTGGGCAAACCCATCGTGATTTCGACCTGGGACGCGGGCGTGAATGCCAACAAAGGCGCGTGGCGCATCTTGGGGCCCGGCGGCTACGCCCTCGACGCCGTGGAGGCCGGCGTGATGGTGACCGAGGCCGAACAAGGCTGCTGCGTGGGCCTGGGCGGCAACCCCGACCGCGACGGCGTCGTGACGCTCGACGCCTGCATCATGGACGAAAAATTCAACTGCGGCGGCGTGGCGGCCTTGGAGCGCATCAAGCACCCCATCAGCGTGGCGCGGCGCGTGATGGAGCGCACGCCGCACGTGCTGCTGGTGGGCGAGGGTGCGCAGCAGTTTGCTATGGCGCAAGGCTTTCCGCTGGAGCCGCGCAAGCTGAGCGCCGATGCGGAAAAGGCCTACAAAAAGTGGCTCGAGACCAGCCAGTACAAGCCCGTCGTCAACATCGAGAACTCCAAAATCCGCACCAATGGCCCCGTGGGCGGCCCGCAGAACCACGACACCATCGCCATGCTGGCCCTCGATGCGCAGGGCCGCATCTGCGGCAGCTGCACCACCAGCGGCATGGCCTTCAAGATGCGCGGCCGGGTGGGCGACTCGCCCCTCATCGGCTCCGGGCTGTTTGTGGACCCGGCCGTAGGGGCCGCCGCCGCTACCGGCCAGGGCGAGGACGTGGTGCGCATCGCGGGTGCCCACACCGTGGTGGAGCTCATGCGCCAGGGCCGCTCGCCACAGGCCGCCTGCCAGGAGGCGATTGGGCGCATTGCCGCCATCAAAGGCGTGAAGGCGAAGGACATCCAAGTGGCCTTCATCGCCCTCAACAACCAGGGCCAGACGGGAGCATACGCCCTGCAAAAGGGCTTCAATTTCACGGTGAGCACCACTGATGCGCCAGTGCTGCGCGACAGCGAGTTTTTGCTAAAATGACCCGAATCCTGGAAATCTGCGCGGGGTCGCTGGCCTCGGCCCGGGCGTCACAGGCGGGCGGCGCGCACCGCATCGAGCTGTGTCAGAACCTGGAGCAGGGTGGCATCACGCCTTCCTACGGCCTGATTCGGGCGGTGCGGGCGCAGCTTCAGATTCCGGTATTTGTGCTGATTCGGCCCCGGCCGGGCGGCTTCGTGTATGATGCCGAGGAGCTGGCCATCATGCGGGCTGATATTGAAATGTGCCGCCAGCTGGGCTGCGCGGGCGTGGTACTGGGCGCGCTGGATGCTGCCGGCCACGTGGATATGGATGCCTGCCAAGGCCTCATTGAGGTTGCCGGGAATCTGCAAGTCACCTTTCACCGCGCCTTTGACGCCTGCCCCGACCAGTCCCAGGCACTGGAGGATATTATTGCTCTAGGCTGCCAGCGTGTGCTGACTTCGGGCGGGCAGCCCACAGCATTTGCGGGGCAGGAGCAGCTGGCGGCACTGGTAGCGCAGGCGGCCGGGCGCATCAGCGTGATGCCGGGCGCGGGTATCACGGAAGCTAACATTCAGGCGCTTGCCACCCGCACCGGAGCGCGGGAGTTTCATGCCAGCGCCAAGCGGCTGGTGCCGGCCGACCCGGCTGCCGGGTTATTTCAGACCGAACGTTTTGAGACGGATGCGGTTTTGGTGGCCGGGCTTGTGGCGTAGCTGTAGCGCGGACTTTTAGTCCGCGAGCGGCGGTTGTTCACCCGCGGACTAAAAGTCCGCGCTACGGGTTCTTACCTTTGCCACACTTATGAAAATCGGTATTTTTTTCGGAGGCACTTCGCGCGAGCGGGAAATTTCTTTCGCCGGCGGCCGCACCGTGTTTGATAACCTTGACAAGGCGCTGTTTCAGCCCGTGCCCATCTTCGTCGATAGCCTGGGGCAGTTCATTCTGCTCGACTGGCAGTTTATTTACAAAGGCACCATTCGGGACTTTTACCCGCCGGTGAGTTCGCAGCCGCCTTCGCTGCACCATTTGCAGGTCTACATCGAAAGCCTGGGCGAGCTGAGCCACGACGAGAAGTTCGAGGCCATTGCCAAGGTGGGCCGCAAGATTGACGCCGAGCAGCTGCCGCTGCTGATGGATTTCGCCTTCCTGGCCCTGCACGGGCCGGGCGGCGAGGACGGCGCCATTCAGGGCCTGCTGGAGTGGCTGGGCATTCCGTACTCGGGTTCCGGCATTCTGCCTTCGGCGTTTGGCATTGATAAAATCGCGCAGAAAAATCTACTGAAAGCGCTGGGCCGGCCCACGCCCGATTTCCGCGTCATCACGGCCGAGGAATGGGACCGCACCGACCACGCCGCCACCCTCTCCTACCTAGTGCGCGAGCTGGGCCTGCCGTTGGTGCTGAAAGCGCCGCGCCAGGGCTCCAGCATCGGCGTGAGCATTCTGAAAACCGATGAGTTAGCCAAGTTTGAGGCGGCCATTGACAAAAGCCTATTCCGCAAAATCGTGACGCGGGCCGACTGGCAGCGCCTCGGCGAGCAGGACCAGATTGCCTGGGTGCAGCACCTCACGGACATCCGCGAAGGCATCGGCCTACCGGTGGTTCTCGATGACGAAACCGCGCCCATTTACCACCCCGAAACGCTGCTCTTCACCCTAAATGAGCGGCTGGAAACCGCCGAGGAAGTACGCCTGACTAACATCGATGGCGAAACCCAGGTGCTAGTGGAAAGCTTCGTGGCCGGCCGCGAGTTCTCGTGCATCGTGGTGGAAGACCCGGATGGCGCACCACTGGCCCTCCCTCCTACCGAGATTGTGAAGGGCGAGGAGATGTTCGACTACCGCTCGAAATACCTGCCCGGCCTGGCCCGCAAGGTCACACCGATTGACTTGCCGGAGGATAAAATCCAGGAAATCCGCGAAGCCTGCGAGGAGATGTTCCGCACGTTCGGCTTCCAGGTTTATGCGCGGTTGGATGGCTTTGTGGGGCACGATGGCCGGCTGTTTCTCAATGACCCGAACACGACTTCGGGCATGCTGCCGGCTTCGTTCTTCTTCCATCAGGCGGCCGAAATCGGGCTGAACCCGTCGCAGTTTCTCACCTACCTCATTCGCACCTCGCTGGCGGCCCGCCGCCGCGCCGGCCTGCGCCCGGTGAAGCTGGGGACGCTGTTGGAGCAACTGGATACGGCCGTGGCCGGCCGCCAGCACGAGGCCACCGAGCGCATCCGCGTGGCGGTGATAATGGGCGGCTACTCGTCGGAGCGCCACATTTCAGTGGAAAGCGGGCGCAACATTTATGAGAAGCTGAGCTCGTCGGCCAAGTACGCGCCGGTGCCGGTGTTCCTCACCGGCTCGGCCCAGGAGCACAAGCTCTACGTGCTGCCCGTGAACGTGATGCTGAAGGACAACGCCGACGACATCCGCGAGAAAATTGAGCACGCCGAGGCCGGCGAGGCCCCGCATCCCATCCTGGCCCGCATCCGGCAGGAGGCTAGTGTTATCACCAGCACCTACGCCGGGCAGGCGCTGGCCCAGCCGCGCCGCATCTCGTTCGAGGAGTTGGCGGATATGGTCGATGAAGTCTTCATCGCCCTGCACGGCCGGCCCGGCGAGGACGGCGCGCTACAGCAGGAGTTGGAAAGCTTCAACCTGCCCTACAACGGCTCGGGCGTGGCCAGCAGCAGCGTCACCATCAATAAATTCGAAACCAACAAGCGCCTGCGCGAAGCCGGCCTGCTGGTGGCCGAGCACCGCATGGCTACCAAGCTGGAGTGGCAGGCCGACGCCGAAAGCTTCTACCGCTCACTCGAAACGCAGTTTCCCTACCCCTTCATCGCCAAGCCCGCCGACGACGGCTGCTCCTCGGCGGTGAAAAAAATTAAGAACCGCGCGGAGCTCGAAGCTTTCAGCCAACTCATCTTCCGCACCGACGAAGACCTCATGCCCGGCCCGGCCGAAGTGCTGCACCTGGGCTTCAAGGAGGAATTCCCCCGCAAGGATGCCTTCTTGGTCGAAACCCTCATCAGCCGCGACGGGGCGGCGCATTTCCTCGAAATCACGGGTGGCCTGCTCACTTCTTATGATGAGGACGGCCTGCTCGACATCGAAGTTTTTGAGGCCAGCGAGGCCCTGGCCACCGGCGAGGTGCTGAGCCTGGAGGAGAAATTCCTGGCCGGCGAAGGCCAGAACATCACCCCCGCCCGCTACGACGTGGACCCCGTGGAGCGCCAGCGCATCTCGAACGAGGTGAAGGCCGTGCTGCGCCGCGTGGCCGAAGTGCTCGACATCCAGGGCTACGCCCGGATTGACGCCTTCGTGCGCGTGCGCCAGGAGGGCGAGGTGGAGGTGCTCATCATCGAGGTAAACTCACTGCCGGGCATGACGCCGGCCACCTGCATTTTCCACCAGACGGCGCTGGCCGGCTACACGCCCTACCAGTTCATCGACCGGATTCTGGAGTTTGGCAAGGCACGGGCTGAAAAGGCCGTTGCGCAATAAAAGGTCGTCATTGACCGTCATGCAGAGCGCAGCGAAGCATCTTGTCCGCCATCAGTAATTCCTTCAATTGAATTGCGTTGAGCGGTAAAGATGCTTCGCTGCGCTCTGCATGACGGGCGATTATGACGTTCTTTGGACTCCCAATTACAATACCCACGTTACCCATTCAATGGCTTTCCTCACCTCCAATACTCCGCTCGACGTTGTGAAGCACCTCGTGCTCATTGCCGTGGCGGGCCTGCTACTCGTGCTGGGCTTTTTCTACGTGTACCTGCCCGTGAGCACGCACCACGGCGAAACCATCACCGTGCCCAAAGTGACGGGCATGAACGTGGCCGACCTGGAGAAATATCTCGAAGAGCGCAACCTGAACTACTTCGTGGACGACTCCAGCTACAGCCCTAACATCCGCCCCTTCACCGTGCTGGTGCAGGACCCCGCGCCGGGCGAAAAGGTGAAGGAAGGCCGCAAAATCTACCTCCAGGTGAGCATGAAAAACCCGCCGGTGATTAAGATGCCCAAGCTCACCGACGGCTCTTCCAAGAATGCCATGCTCATCCTCAAAAGCTACGACCTCGTGGTGGGCCAGATTCAGTTGGTGCCCGACCTGGCATCCGGCGCGGTGCTGAAGCAACTGGTGAACGGTAAGGAAATCGCGCCCGGCGCGCCCATCGCCAAAGGCACAAAAGTGGACCTCGTGGTGGGCGACGGCCAGGGCAACCAAACCTTCGCCGTGCCCAACCTTATCAATATGCCCGAGGATGAAGCCATTACGCTACTCGTAGGCCAGGGCCTGCAAAAGGGCGAAGTCTTTGAGCAGCCCGCCGAAGAAGGCCAGGTGGCGGGCACCGTGGTGCGCCAGCGCCCCGTGGCTGGCCCCGATGCCACCATCCGCATGGGCCAGCTGGTGGATATCTGGGTAGCGAAGTAAGCTATTAATTTTCAGCGCAAAGCGGTGCTTTGCGTCGCCGCGCCCGTGCAAGTTTTTTCGCCGGCTCGGCGGCGCGGGGCACCGCTTCGTCGTAATGCACTTTTCCGGACGCTTTGGTCGTTAGGCCCTCAAAATCCTACTAATCTTATGATGACACGATTCCACACGTTGTCCCGCCTGCTACTGCCGGCGCTGCTGCTGAGTGCGGGCACGGCCGCCGCCCAACTCTCCCCTTCCGAGCCCCTGCTGGCCGACCCAAGCCGGGCGGCTTACGCGCCTACGGCCGCCGCCCACACCCAGATGTACCGCACCACGGCGCTGGCCCTGCCTTTCTTCGACGACTTTACCACGCCGCTCAACGGAAACCCCAACCCGCTGAAATGGATGCCCACGGGCGGTGCCTTCGTGAGCAACCGCCTGGCCATTCAGCCCCTCACCCGCGGGGCCGCCACCCTCGACGCCCTGCGCGCCGATGGCCAGAACTACAGCGGCCAGGTGAATATTGTGTACGGGGCCCTCGATTCGCTGGTATCGCAACCCATCAACCTGGGCGGCCTCACCATCAACGATAAAGTGGCCCTCAGCTTTGCCTGGCAGGCCGGCAGCGTAGTGAGCGCCCCCGGGGCCAACGGCGGCACCACGCCCGTGCGCCTGGAGCTATTTGTGAGAACCGATGCCAACCTCTGGGAGCGGGTCTGGATGTACAATGCCCAGCGGGTGCGCACCGGCTTCCGGCAGCAGGTGGTGCTGCTGGAACAAGCCAAATACCTGCATGGCAATTTCCAATTCATGTTCATCGCCACCGGCAACAGCTCCGAAAACCGCGACAACTGGAGCGTGGACTACATCCTGCTGGACCGGGGCCGCACCGCCGGCCTGGCCGACACCACGTTTCTGGATTCGGGGGCTGGGGGCGGCCTCACCGGGGGCATTCCGGCGGGCGGCATGCGCAGCCCTTTGCGCCGCTTTTCGTCGATGCCGGTCTGGCAATTCAACGCCGCCACGCCGCCCAGCAGCGAGCTGGCGGCCAACCTCGGCGTGAACTACAGCAACCTGCGCAGCAGCCTGGCCCCCCTCAACGTGAACGTGCTGGGCACCGTGCAGCAGCTACCCACCGGCCCGGTTATCGGCACCTGGCTGCAGCGGAGCCTGCCCCTGAGCACGCTGCCCCGCCTCACGCCCGTGACCGGCGCGGCCAGCGCCGTGCCCCTGCCCACTACCCCCGATGCCAAGCGCCTGCGCTACACCATGGCCCTGAACTCGCAGGAGCAAAACCCGCTCACGCTGCCCAACGACACCATTTTCCGGGACGTGGAGCTGGCCAATTACTACGCCTATGACGACGGCAGCGCCGAAGGCTCTACCTACCTGCCCCCCTTCGCCAGCGGCCCGCCGCTGGCCTTCGCCTACCGCTTCGACCTGAACCAGCCCGACTACGTGCGCGGCCTGCGCCTGTACCCGGTTTACCCCGCCTCCAGCGTGACCAGCGGCACCCGGACCTTCGATTTCGATGCCCGCCCCGTCACCATCAGCGTGTGGCCTGATGCCAACGGCCGCCCCGCCGCCACCGCCCGGGCTTCCAAAACGGCCACCATCCCGGCTTCTTCTGCGGCTAATATTCCGACCGGCGCGCAGTACTATCAGATTGATTTCGACCAGCCCGTGCCGGTATCGGGCATTTTCTACGTGGGCTTTTCGCAGCCCTCCACCTCAGCCGGCCGCTTCCTGCCCTACGCCGTCGACTACAACAACGGCTTCCCGGCCCAGCACCTGCTGGTCCGCGACAACGCCGGCGTGTGGGACACCACCAATTTCATCTCCGGCCGCGGGGCCCTCATGATGCGCCCCGTGATGACCAACAACGTGGCCACCGCCACCACCGCCGGCCACGTCGCCGCAGCCTACAGCCTCTACCCCAACCCCGCTCACGGCACCGTGAGCATTGCCGGACCGGGCTTTGCGCGGGCCGCCCTGCTCGATGCCCTCGGCCGCGTGGTGTGGGAGCAGCCCGCCGCCCAGGCCGGCAATGCCACCCTGCCCCTGCCCGCGCTACCTGCCGGCCTATACACCGTCCGCCTAACCCTGGCCGACGGCCGCACCATCGGCCGCAAGCTGGTGCTGGAATAGCTGCTGCCATTCAATAAATAAAAAAGCCGCCCGGACAATCCGGACGGCTTTTTTATTGGGACAAGGAGTCTGATTTGGCAGAATTACTTGGCCGGCATCAGTACGGTGTCAACTACGTGCGTTACGCCGTTGCTCGACACCACGTTCGGGATGGTTACGGTGGCCATGCCGCCTTTGGCGTCTTTCAGCATCACGCTGCTGCCGGATTTCATCACCGTCAGTTGCTCGCCTTCCACGGTGGTCAGTACCTGGCCGTCTTTGAGGTCGGCGGCCATGAGGCGGCCGGGCACTACGTGGTAGGTGAGGATTTTGGTGAGCGTGGGCTTCATCTCGGGCGTCACCAGCGAGTTCACGGTGCCGGCGGGCAGCTTATCGAAGGCCGCATTGGTGGGCGCAAACACGGTGAAGGGCCCGGCACTTTTCAGGGTTTCAACTAGGCCAGCGGCTTTCACGGCCGCTACCAGGGTGGTGTGGTCGGCGCTGCCGCCGGCATTATCCACAATGTCTTTATCGGGGGTCATCATGGCCCCGCCCACCATCACTCCGCCGGTGCTGGTGGTGGTGCTCATGGCATCGCCAGTCATGACCATTTCGCCTTTGCGGGGCGTGGTTTTGGACTTCATTTTATCGCCGGCATCCGACTTGCCTTTCACTTTCATCTTGCCATCGTCGGCCATTTTGGTCTTCGTCGTCATGCCGTCGGCTTTCGTCTTGGTCTTTTCAGCGTCACTTTTGGTTTTCATATCCTGCGCGAAGGCGGTGGCCGAGCAGGCGATAGTCAGGGCGAGGGCCGCGAAGAATGGTTTCGTGTTCATGGTGGTGGGAGTTGGAGTGAGAGAAATAGTTGTTATCCAGCCTATACGGCAGCGAAGCAGCATTGGGTTTTACACTTCGGTACTCATTTGCATAAATAGTTTATATATAATATATAAAATAAATATCATTTAAAAAGCATTCATTCCCCTGATTTTCACCGGTGCTTCAAGCGCCCCAACCCTGTACAATGTCCACCCAACAGCGGATAAAATAAAAAACCCCATTTCCAGCTTGGAAATGGGGTTTTTAGTGGTGATGCTAGGAATCGAACCTAGATCAAGAGCTTCGGAAACTCTCATACTATCCGTTGTACGACATCACCAGGTCTGGATAGGACTGCAAAAGTAGCCGCAAAAGCCTCGGCAGCCAAATACCGGGGCCGTTTTTCTACTCGACAGTTGCTTCTGTGCACTAACCGAAAAGCCCAAAAAAGCCTCGCCGATACTATATCGGCGAGGCTCTTAATTTCGAAGCGTCAACGGCTTAGGCAGTGGCCAGCACTTCTTTCACGCGGGCAGCGGCGTCTTTCAGCAGGGTAGCCGAATAAACCTTCAGGCCGCTCTCGTCGATGATGCGGGCACCTTCTTCGGCGTTGGTCCCTTGCAGGCGCACGATGATGGGCACACGGATGTCGCCGATTTTCTTGTAGGCTTCCACCACGCCGTTCGCCACCCGGTCGCAGCGCACGATGCCGCCGAAGATGTTAATCAGGATGGCCTTCACGTTCGGGTCCTTCAGGATGATGCGGAAGCCCGCTTCAACCGTCTGGGCATTGGCTCCACCCCCTACGTCGAGGAAGTTGGCGGGCTCGCCACCCGAAAGCTTGATGATGTCCATGGTGGCCATGGCCAGGCCGGCACCGTTCACCATGCAGCCCACGTTGCCGTCGAGCTTTACATAGTTCAGGTTGTTCTGGCTGGCTTCTACTTCCAGGGGGTCTTCCTCGTTGAAGTCGCGCAGGGCCACGAAATCCTTGTGACGGTACAGGGCGTTTTCGTCCAGCGTCACCTTGGCGTCCACGGCCAGGATTTTGTTGTCCGACGTTTTCAGCACCGGGTTGATTTCGAACATGCTGGAATCGGTTTCGTCGTAAGCCTTGTACAGGGCGGTTACGAACTTCACCATTTCCTTCTGCGCCTCACCTTCGAGGCCCAGGTTGAAGGCAATTTTACGAGCCTGGAAGCCTTGCAGGCCCACGGCGGGGTCCACGTGCTCGTGGTGGATTTTCTCGGGGTGCGCCTCGGCCACTTCCTCGATGTCCATGCCACCCTCGGTGGTGTAGATGATGACGTTTTTGCCCAACGCACGGTCCAGCAGCACACTCATGTAGTACTCCTTCGGCTCCGAAGCGCCGGGGTAGTACACGTCCTGTGCCACGAGCACCTTGTTCACCAGGCGGCCTTCAGGGCCGGTTTGCTTGGTGATGAGCTGCATGCCAATGATGTCCTTGGCAATGTCTTTCACCTTGTCGATGCCTTTGGCGAGCTTCACTCCGCCCCCTTTGCCCCGGCCTCCGGCGTGGATTTGCGCCTTGATGACGTACCAGCTGGTGCCGGTGTCGGCGGTCAGTTTCTCGGCGGCGGCCACGGCCTCCTCGGGAGTGTCGGCCACGATGCCTTCCTGCACGCGGACGCCGTATTTTTTCAGGATTTCTTTGCCCTGATATTCGTGAATGTTCATAAAAACGGGTAAGGGGTGGTTTTGAGCTACGCGACCTTGCGGTTGGTGGCACGAAAGTACGGCGGCCGGCCCTGATTGTAGCAAACGAATGCGCGTGGCGCGAATTTACTGCCCGTACCAGCGGGCCAAAACGGCCTCGGCGGGCTTGTGCTGGGGCGTAAAGTCGGCGTGGCGGCGGGCCGGGCCATCGGCTTGCAAGCCCGGGTACCACTTCCAGATAAACATGCCTTTGAGCCACGGTAGCCCCCAGCAGGCCCGGAACAATGCCTCGTAGCAGCGGGCCTGGGTGGCCTCGTCGGGCGTTTGCAGCATGGCCGTGCGCTCGGGCCATTCCCAAGGCCGGGCGGCGGCATCGGGGGTGGTTTTATAGCCCACTTCGGTGAAGACTACCGGCTTTTTGATTTTTTTCTGCCATCGGGCCAGCTTTTGCAGGTGCGGTTGCCAGCCTATTAGTAATGTATCAAGCGACGGACTAGCAGCCACGCTCAGCGGGAAATAGGCCTGAATGCCCACGTAGTCCAACGCGTCCCAGAACCGGATTTGCTCGTACTCGCCGCTCCAGTTGGCGGCGTAGGTGAGCGGGCCGTGATACACCCGCCGAATCTGGCGAATGAGGCTGCGCCAGGCCTTTTCGTGGGCGGGCTCGGTGGCGTGCTGCAACTCAGTGCCGATGCACAACCCGTCCAGGTGCGCGGCCTCGGCCAGCGCGGCGTAGTGCAGCATAAAGGTGGCGTAACTGGCAAACCACGCATCCCAGGCGGCCGGGCTAGTCATATTAATATCGCCGGGCCAGGTGCTGCGGCCCCGCACCCACAGGTGCGGCTTGAGCAGCGTGCGGATGCCGTGCGACCGGGCCAACCGGGCGGTGGAGGCAATGCCGGCGTCGCTTTCGCCCCACAGGCCGAAGCGGCCACCGGGCCGGGCAGTGTGCATTTGCACGGCCGGCTCGGCGGCACCTGCCTGCCAGCCGAAAGGCATCTGGGCAATCCAGCCGACGTGGTCGCGCAGCAGCGGGGCTAGGTCGGCCTCGGTCACAGAATCGCCGCCCACCCAGCTCACGCCGCGCAGCCGCAGACTGTCTGACGCCACCGCACCCTGACCACGCGGCGCAAATGCCGCCCCAAAGGCCGACGGCATCGTGGCCAAATCCTGGGCTTGGCGGGCGGTTTCGGCAGGGCTGGGGGCGCGGCGCGGCCAGTGCAACAGGCCCAGCAACGGCAGCAGGGCCAGTAAAACCAGCGGCCACCAGCGGCGCACCGAAGAAATAGGAAGCGGCATGGAAGGAAAATGCGTCAAGGCGGGGAATCGGTTTGCGCTTAATTGGCTGGCTACGTATAAGACGCGGCATGGCACCGCCCGGATTGTGCGTAGCTTTGCCACTACCGCATCACTCACGTCTATCGCTGCCCGCCGTTGCTGCAAGCTATCAACATTCACAAGAGCTACAATTCCCTGAACGTACTCAAGGGCATCGATTTGACGATTGAAAAGTCGGAAATCGTGAGCATTGTCGGTTCCTCGGGGGCCGGCAAGAGCACGCTGCTGCACATTCTGGGCACGCTGGATTCGCCGGATTCGGGCGATATCCTGTTCGATGGCGAGTCGGTGAGCTCGCTGGGACGCAACGATTTGGCCCGGTTTCGCAACCGGCACATCGGCTTCATTTTCCAGTTTCACAACCTGCTGCCCGAGTTCACGGCCCTCGAAAACGTGTGCCTGCCTGCCTACCTGGCCGGCCGCTCCGAAAAAGAAGTGCGCGTGCGGGCCCGCGAGCTGCTCGGGATGCTGAACATGGAATTCCGCGCCGACCACAAGCCCAGCGAAATGAGCGGCGGCGAGCAACAGCGCGTGTCCGTGGCCCGCGCCCTGATTAATTCGCCCGAAATCATTTTCGCCGACGAGCCCAGCGGCAACCTCGACACCAAAAACGCCCAGGAGCTGCACCAGATTTTCTTCCTGCTGCGCAAGGAGCTGGGCCAGACCTTCGTCATCGTGACGCACAACGACCAGCTGGCCGAAATGGCCGACCGCAAGATTGTGATGCGCGACGGCCACATTCTGGAAGGCGGCTAAGGGCCGTTTTTCAGTCGAGAACTAAACAAAAGAACGTCAGGCTGTGCCCGCCGTCGCCCTCCTGCAATAGGGCGGCCGGTAGGTTTAGCCTGACGTTCTGGTTTTATTTGGGGCGGCCCTTAGGGCGCGGCTACGTACCACTTATCGCCGGAATCGTCGAAATCGTGGCCTTCGGCGTGGCCGCGGGTGGCGTTGTCGCCGGCATAGTAGTAGAGCGGGTGGCCTTTGTAGGTGAGCTGCTCGCGGGTGCTGGTGGTGTTGCCATAAGGCCCGGCGGTAGTGCTGGGGTCGCGGGTGATGGTGGCAAAATCAGTCGTTTTCAGGGTTGAAGGCGCAACCGGTGCGCTCAGGTAGAAGGCGGGCCAGATGGCGGCGCAGCCCCCCATGCAGTTGGTGGGCTGGGTGGTGGGGCTGCTGTTATCCTTGGCGAAGTAGTACAGGGTGCGGCCCTGACCGTCCACGAGGAAGGTTTTACTGGCCACGACGTGCGTGGTTTTATCCTCCACGTTTTTGCTGGCCAGCATGACGTTGTAGGCCGGGTTCACCACGTGCCAGATGCCGCCGATGGCATTGCCGCCGGTGAGGCCGGGGGCTTCACGGGTGTTTGCGCCGCTGGTAGCCGGGGCGTAGTAGTAGAGCGGCCAGCCTTTGTAGGTGGTTTGCGGGCGGCCGTCGGTGGTGTTCTTGGTGGCGAAATCGGCCGCTTTCAGGGCTTTGGGCACTTTCACGCTGGCTTCGTAGTACACTGGCCACTGAGGGTTGCAGGTGGCGCTGGTGCAGGTGTTGGTGCCGTCGATGTCGCGGGCGAAGAAGTAGAGCGTGTTGCCGTTGGCATCGGTGAGGTAATTGCCAAGCGTGGCCGAGGTAGCCACTTTCACGTTGGCCACGGCATCGGGGTCGTCGGGCGTGTTGGTGGAGTCCTTTTTGCAGCTGACAACCACCAGGCTCAGCAGGCACAGCAGGGCCAGCCCCAGGCTAAGCGACCACAGGCGCAACGATGGAGAATTTATTGATTTTTGCATGACTTGTAAGGTGTAAGAAGTTGGTGTAAAATGGTTTGCAGCAAGAATTTCAAGGAGAAACAGGCACAGAAAAACCCACACTCCCCCGGCCGGCAAAGCCGGGGAGCAGTCACGGCAGCGCCGGAGGCAGAAAAAAATCGGGGAAATGCAGCAGGCAGCGCCAGGAGCAGCCGGAAACGCAGCGCCGGGTTCCCAGGCCGGGCGCGGTTTGGTCGGCTTTGCTGAGCGCGTCTCCACGCGGGCTTTGGGATGGCCTGCGGGCGTCGGGGGTACAACTACCTACTCGGAGCGGGCCGGCAAAAGGTTGTTTGAGGGGTTATAAAATCAGCGAGCCCTCCCACCGCCTCCCCGCTTCAGGCCGACGGGCCGGCGGCTGGACTGTCGGCCTGAAGCCATTTTTTATCGGCACGCGGCTTATCCCAAGTATATTAGTTTTAAATTATTTTGCTAATGTAGTCAAACACCTGATATACAACAATAAAATTTACCAATATTTTTGGCAATTGTGGCACGTTTCTTTCTAGCTTTGGGTTATAAACCCGAACATCAGTTGGACACATTACTAAAGAACAAAGCCATGAACGAGGCCCCCAAAACCACCAAGGACATTACCAAAAAAGTTAAAGTCGAGAGCTACGACATTGCCCGCTCCGATGAAACGCTGGATTTGGCGAAGGACCTCGCTAAGTTCATTAAGGATAACAAGCTCACGACCAACGTACAAGGCAAGGAGTTTGTGAACGTGGAGGGCTGGCAGTACGCCGGTTCGCGCCTGGGCATCGTGCCCATCGTGGAGCACGTCATCAACGTGAGCAGCCCCGAGGAAATGAAGTATCAGGCCAAAGTGACGCTGTTTGACCTGCGCCACGGCACCACGGTGGGAGCAGGATTCGCGGTGTGCTCGAACAAGGAGAGCGGCAAGAAATTCTACCAGGAATTTGCCATCATGAGCATGGCCCAGACCCGCGCCATCGGCAAAGCCTACCGCAACTGCCTGGCTTGGATTATCCGCGCCGCTGGCTACGAGCCCACGCCCGCTGAGGAAATGGACTACAACACCAATACCCACGCGGTGGCCGCCGCGCCGGCTCCGGTTGCTGCTGCAGTAGGCCAAGCCGTGCCTACCATGCAGGTGTTGCCCGCCGAAGCGCCGGCCGCAACGGCTGAAGCTCCTGCTGCTGCGCCCGTGCAGTACGCCACGGCCTCGCAGAAGGAGGAAATCATCCGTCTGCTGAATCATCCGGTCATCACTCGTCCCGAGAAGACCAAGATGCTTCTCAACATCAACCGCCTCGATGAGGAGCGTGCGGTGCAGGCCATTGCCAAGCTGCGCAAAGCCATTGACGACCGTGAGAACGGCGAGAAAGCAGCTGCCTAATTAATTGTTCTTTCTTTCTTCTACCAGCCCGGTGCCGTGAGGTGCCGGGCTTTTTTGTGGCTGCTTGCTTCTTTGAACTGGGTGAACCGCCAGCCGGCCTGAACTTGTGCGGGGCGACTGGGTTATGGTCACGATTTTCGGTGGTAGCAGTTGCCATAGGGCCTTGCTGCTGCAACAATCCGGTTATAACGTTTAATCAACAGGCAGAAAGACAGATGAAATCTACCCTCCTATTTACGGCCGCGCTGGCCGTTTTCGCGGTTCGGGCGCAAGCCCAAACGACTACTGCGGCCACTACACGTACGGCGGCTGACCAGATTGCAACCAAAAAAGGTCCGCTTACGGTGCAGCCGATAACGCACGGCAGCATCGTGTTTACGTGGAATGGCAAAACCATTTACGTGGACCCCTACGGCGGGGCTGCGGCCTATGCCGGGTTGGCCGCGCCCGATGTTATCCTCATCACCGACATTCACGGCGACCACTTGGACCCGCAAACGCTGGCGGGCCTCTCCGTGGGCAAGGCCCTAATGGTGGTGCCGAAAGCCGTGGCCGAGAAGCTGCCGGCGGAGTACAAGTCGCAGGTCCGTATCATGAGCAACGGCCAGCGGCTCGACACGCTGGGCCTGACGGTTTCGGCCATCCCGATGTACAACCTGCCCGAAGCGACCGATGCGCCGCATACCAAAGGCCGGGGCAATGGCTATGTGCTGAACCTGGGAGGCAAGAATGTGTACCTGTCCGGCGACACTGAAGATATCCCCGAAATGCGCGCCCTCAAAGGCATCGACGTGGCGTTTGTGTGCATGAACCTGCCCTACACCATGGATGTGAACCAGGCCGCGCAGGGCGTGCTGGCCTTCAAGCCGGGCATTGTGTACCCGTACCACTACCGGGGCCAGAACGGCCTGAGTGACGTGGAAAGCTTCAAAAAGCAGGTAAATGCAGGCAACAAAAAGATTGATGTGCGGCTGCGCAACTGGTACCCGGCGGCCAAGTAAGTGCGCGTAACTTCGCAAAAAAAACGTCCGGTCAAGCCAGTGGCTTAACCGGACGTTTTTGCGTTTTGATGCACAACACGCAGTCGGTTAAACCATGTAAAACTCCCAGGAGATGCGGTCGGGGTCTTTAAATGCCACGTACTTCATCGGAGCCACGGTGTCCATTTTGACGCCGGTGTTCTCCACCCCGGCGGCCTGTAAGGCATCGGCGACCCGGTGCAGCTCGGCCTCGTCTTCGCAGGCAATGGCGATGTGGTCGAGGCCCACGTTGAAGGGCGTGAAAGTGCCGCCCCCGGGATGGGTGGGCTGCGCCTGCTTGAAGCCGATAAACGTGCTTCCGACCAGAAAGCCCAGGATTTCGGGTGTATCGAGCGCGATGGGCAAGCCCAGCAAGTCGTGGTAAAAGGCCTTAGCGCGGGCAAAATCGGTGGTGCGCAGGGCAACGTGCGCCAAGCCTTTGGTTTTTGGTTGAATGGCCATGAACAAGAAGAGAGTAAGCGTTGGCTCTGTTGAACGGTAAAGCGGAGATAGTGGCTGACCAGCCCACCGAACAAACTGCCCACTATTAGCGGGTGTCGGGTAGCATCGGTCAGCCGTAACTTCGCACCATGTCCTCCACCCCTACCGAAACCTCGCCCCTGGCCCTTTTGAGGGAGCATTGGGGGCACACGGCGTTCCGGCCGGGACAGGAAGAAATCATTGATTCCGTACTGAAAGGACACGATACGCTGGCGCTGCTGCCCACGGGCGGCGGCAAGAGCATCTGCTTCCAAGTGCCGGCGCTGGCGCGACCGGGCATCTGCATTGTGGTGTCGCCGCTGATTGCGCTGATGAAGGACCAGGTGGACAACCTGCGCAAGCGCGGGCTGAAAGCCGAAGCCATTTACGCGGGCATGAGCCACCAGGAAATCGACCATGCGCTGGACAACTGCGTGTACGGCCGCAGCGTGAAATTCCTATACGTGAGCCCCGAGCGGCTGCTCACGGAGCTGTTCCAGGTGCGGGTGGCGAAGATGAACGTGGGCCTGCTGGCCGTGGATGAAGCGCACTGCCTTTCGCAGTGGGGCTACGATTTCCGGCCGCCCTACCTGCGCATTGCCGAGCTACGCGAGAAGCTGCCGCCGGGCACGCCCGTCATCGCCCTCACGGCCACGGCCACGGCCCAGGTGCAGGCCGATATCGTGGAGAAACTGGAGTTCGGGCCAGGTTCGGGGGTATTTCGGCAGAGCTTTGCGCGGCCCAAGCTCTCGTACTCGGTGCTGCACACCGAGGACAAGCTGCGCCGGCTGCTGGAAGTGGTGCGCGGCGTGGGGCCGAACAAAACCGCCATTGTGTACGCCCGCACGCGGCGGCAGACGGAGGACACGGCGGCATTTTTGCAGCAGCACCGGTTTGCGGCGGCGGCCTACCACGCGGGCCTGCCCTCGGAGAAGCGCACCCAAGTGCAGCAGGACTGGATTGCCGACAAAGTCCGCCTGATTGTGGCCACCAACGCCTTCGGCATGGGCATCGATAAGCCCGATGTGCGCCTCGTGGCCCACCTCGATGCGCCCGATACGCTGGAGGCCTACTACCAGGAAGCCGGCCGCGCCGGGCGCGATGGCCAGTACGCCTTCGCCGTGCTGCTGGCCGGCCCCAACGATGCCGACGAGTTGCGCCGCCGCACCAGCCAGTCGTTTCCGCCGCTGGATACGGTGCGGCGCGTGTACCAGGCACTGGCCAACTACTCCAGCACGGCGGTGGGCGGCGGCGAGCTGGCGGCGTTTGAGTTCGACATTCAGCAGTTTGCCGAAACCTACCGCATCAAGGCGGTGGACGCGCACAATTCGCTCAAGATTTTGCAGCGCGAAGGCTTTGTACAGCTGAATGAGGCCGTGAACCAGCCGGCGCGGGTGCACCTGATTATGAGCCACCAGGATTTGTACGCCTTCCAGGTGGCCAATGCGCAGCACGATTTGCTGATAAAGGCGCTGCTGCGGCTACACGGTGGCGAGCTATTTTCTGACTTTCAGACCATCTCGGAGAATTCGCTGGCCACGCACCTGCGCCGCAGCGTGGTGGAAGTGCGCCAGCAGTTGCGCTACCTGCACACGGCCGGCATATTGCACTACCAGCCCAAGCAGGAATCGCCGCAGGCCATGTTCACCACGCCGCGCTTCGATGCGCCCAAGCTGCCCATCGACCAAGTGCGCATGACCGCCGCCCGCGACCTGGCCCGCGCCAAAACCCACGCCGTGGGCCAGTACCTGAGTGGCACCCGCTGCCGCCAGATTCTGCTGCTCACATATTTTGATGAGGCTGACCCGGCCCGCTGCGGCGTGTGCGACATTTGTTTGGCCGAGAAAAAAGCCGCGCAGGCCGCCGCCCAGGCCCCGTCGCTGCGCGAGCCGCTGCTGGCGCACATTCGGCAGGCGGCCGTATCGCCGCGCGAGTTGCTGGCCGCGTTTCCGCCCGCGCAGGCGGCGGCCATCACGGCGGCCGTGCGTGAGATGGTGGACCGGGGCGAGCTGGCGTATGCGGCCGATGGGCGGCTGGTGGTGCCGTAGAGACGCATATTTGCGTCTCGTCTTCCGGGCCGCGTGGCCCAGTCGTTCATCAACACCGTTCAACGACGAGACGCAAATATGCGTCTCTACATCGTTCTATCCCCATGACTTTTCTCCATTGGCTGGCCGTGTTGCCTCTTTTCGCGGCCCTCGTTAGTGATGATGCGCCCACCCCGGCCAACCCCGGCCGGCTGGAGCATCTGGCCGATTTCCCCTCCAAATTTGTGAAGGCCCGCAATGTGGATGTGTGGCTGCCCGAGGGCTACCCGCAGCCTGGCACCCGCTACGCCGTGGTGTACATGCAGGACGGCCAGAACCTCTTCGACCCCAAAAACGCCTACGGCGGCGTGGCCTGGGAAGTGGATAGCACGCTGGCCGCCCTGGGGCCAGCCGTGCGCCCGTGCATCGTGGTGGGCATCTGGAATACCGACCGGCGCTTTCCCGAATACACGCCGGCCAAGCCCTACGCGGCCATGAGCGCCGCCCACCGCGCCCAGATTGAGCAGGAGCGGCCGGGCGCACCGCTCTCCGATGCGTACCTGAAATTTGTGGTACAGGAACTGAAGCCCTACGTGGATAAGCACTTCCAGACCTCGCCCCGGCGGGCCGATACGTTCGTGGCCGGCTCTAGCATGGGCGGCCTGATTTCGCTGTACGCGGCGCTGGAATACCCCAAAGTGTTTGGCGGGGCAGCGTGTTTCTCCACGCACTGGCCGCTGAGTTTAAAGGAGAATACGTCGGACTTCACCACGGCGATGGTGCAGTATCTGAATAAGCAGCTGCCCCGCAGTGGCCAGCCCAAACTGTATTTCGACCACGGCTCGGCCACGCTGGATGCGTGGTATGAGCCGCACCAGTTGCGCATCGACAGCGTCATACGGGCTCACGGCTACGGCCCCGGCAACTGGCTAAGCCGGAGCTTTCCCGGCGCGGCCCACAACGAGGCCGCGTGGAAAAAGCGGGTGGGGCCGGCGCTGCAGTTTCTGCTGAGGCGGTAGAAACGAGTAGGGTGCGGGGCTTGCCCCCGCCCGTCGTTGAACGATGATTCTGTTCAACGACGGGCGGGGGCAAGCCCCGCACCCTACTTAATTAACCGGCCGAATACTCGGTGAACCCGCCCAGCAGATTCCGCACGTTGGTGAAGCCCTGCTGGGTGAGGTAGGCTTTGGCTTGCGAGGAGCGGGCGCCGCTTTTGCAGTGCACGATGACTTCCTGGTCCTTCCACGCGTCGAGGTCGTCGAGCTTGTCGGGCAGGGAGCTGAGGGGGATGTTCTGGGCGGTGTCGATGCGGCCTTCTTCGTACTCCCAGGGCTCGCGCACGTCGATGAGGTTCGGGGTTTCGCCGGCTTGCAGGCGCTGGCGGAGTTCGGTGGTGGTGATGTCGGCCATGAGAATAGGGCGGGGTGAGTTGGAGGGAATTGCGGGGGCAAAAGTACGGCCGAAGTCTTCTTGGTTTCGTAATGGGCGGGGCTTCAGCCACCCGGTTTGAATCCATTATCTTTACTGCTTCCCTCTGCCCCCGCGCTTATCCCTCATCCCATTATCCCCTTCTTCGGTTTCGTATGAAACAACTTTTCGCTTCGCTGCTGGTGGCGCTGGCCCTGGTGCCCGCCGCGCTGCAGGCCCAAACTTTCCCGGCCATGCCGGCGGCTCCGCCCACCAATCTTCAGGGCCAGGCCCTGCGCGACTGGCTCCGCACCAACTGGTACGACGGCAAGCGTACGGTGCTTTCCTACGCCGGGGCCCGGGCCAAAATGTATAACTACGCCGACAACTACAACAACTCGGTGACCTGCGTGTACTCCGGCTACAACACCCCGGTGCCGCTCAACTTCAGCAGCTCGAACTCTTCGCCGGCGGCCAACATCAACTGCGAGCACAGCATTCCGCAGTCGTGGTTCAGCTCGGCGAACCGCATGGTGTCGGATATGCACCACCTCTACCCCACCTACATCCAGTGGAACTCGAACCGGGGCAACAACCCCTACGCCGACATCCCGGACGCCACCACCACCCTCTGGATGCGCAACACCACCAGCCAGAGCACCATCCCCACCACCAACATCGACGAGTACAGCGAGGACACCAACTCCCAGTTTGAGCCCCGCGAAGACCACAAGGGCAACGTGGCCCGCACGGCCTTCTACTTCTACACGATGCACGACACCCAGCCGGAGCTTATCGCCACCGGCCACCAGAGCATCACGGCGCTGGCCCCGCTGGCCACCCTCTACGCCTGGCACCTAGCCGACCCGGTGGACGCCCACGAGATTGAGCGCAACCGCCGCGTGGCCGCCAGCCAGGGCAACTACAACCCCTACATCGAGCACCCCGAGCTGGTGGCACTGGCCTACGGCCTGGCGCCTCCCGGCCCGGTGTTCACGTTTGCCAGCGCTACCGGTGCCATCACCGAAGGCAACACCGGCACCAGCACCTACACCTTCACGGTGAACCTGGCCCCCGCCGCCACCACGGCTACGACGGTGCAGGTGAACTTTGATGCCATGAACTCGACCGCCACCAGTGGCACCGATTTCACCTTCGCCTCGCCCGCTACCGTGACCTTCCCGGCCGGCAGCACCAGCCAGACCGTGACCCTGACCGTGACCGGCGACACCCAGCCCGAAGCCGATGAAACCGTCGTGCTCAACCTGACCAACCCCGCCACCGGCACCAGCCTGGGCGGCCCCAACGTGCACACCCTCACCATCACCAATGACGACGGCACGCCATCCACGGTGAGCTTTGCCTCGGCCGCCGGCTCCATCATCGAAGGCAATACCGGCACCAGCACCTACACCGTGAACGTGGCCCTGACCGGCGCGGCCATCACCAGCGCCCTCACGGTGCCGGTGAGCGTGGACGTGGCCAGCAGCACCGCCACCTCGCCCTCCGACTACACCCTGAACACCGCCAGCGTGACCTTCGCCGTGGGCGGGGCCACTACCCAGGCCGTGACCGTGACCGTGAACGGCGACGTGACCTTCGAGCCCAACGAAACCGTGCGCCTGCGCCTCGGCACGCCCTCCACGGCCACCGTGCTGGTGGGCCAGCCCAATGCCCACATCCTCACCATCACCAACGACGATGCGGCCCCGGTGGGCGCGCCCTGCACCAAGCCCTACTTCACGCAGTACACTGAGTCGAGCACCGGCAACACCAAAGTCCTGGAGATTTACAACCCCACCAACGCGCCCTTGTCGCTGGCCGGCATGAGCGTGGTGCTGTATGCCAACGGCGCTACTACCGCCACCACCACCCAGGCCCTGACGGGCACCGTGGCCCCCTACGACGTGTTCGTGATTGCCAACACCGGCGTGACTGACACCGGCGTGGCCGCCCAGACCGACCTGCAAAGCGGCGTGGCATTCTTCAACGGCGACGATGCCATTGCCCTGTTCAATGGCACCGATACCCTCGACGTGATTGGCGTGATTGGCCAGCGCCCCACCGAATGGACGGTGGCCGGCGGCGGCTCGACCCTAAACAACACCATGGTGCGCCTGCCCAACACCAACCAGGGCGGCCGCTGGAACGGCCCCTACGGCGCCGCCACCTGGACCGGCAACGGCGTGGACAACTACGCCGGCGTGGGCAGCTACACCAGCACCGCCTGCGGCACCGCCACCGCCACCCGCTCCGGCGCGGCGGTGCGCAACGCCCTCGAAATATTCCCCAACCCGGCTTCTGAAACCGTGCAGGTGCGCCTGACCGGCCTGGCCACGCCCAGCATATCCACCACCGTGCAGGTGCTGGATATGCTGGGCCGCCCCGTGCGCCAGCGCACCGCCCAGCTCGGCGGCGCCGAAACCGTGGCCGTGGACCTGCGCGGCCTGCCCGCCGGCATCTACGCCGTGCGCGTGCAAACCCCCGAAGCCGACTACACCGGCCGCGTAGTGGTGCGCTAGCCGCTATAGTTTGATGACAAAAGCGCCCCCGGCCTGCTGGCCGGGGGCGCTTTTGCGTTTGGTCCGGTGGGGGCGTCGCCCATGGATAGCCCCAGGTTGCAAAGTCAATGGACTAAGCCCCGGAGGGGTCGTACCCGGAGGGCGACATATCGGTAGTGAGTAGTGCAAAAAGAACGGCAAAGCCCCGGAGGGGCGACATTCGTTGAACGAGTGTCGCCCCTCCGGGGCTTTAATTCTTCAGCAGCGGGGGTTACTACCGATATGTCGCCCTCCGGGTACGACCCCTCCGGGGCTTAACCCGCTACTCCGCAAATGGAGTTGCAAATGATAGGATACCATGCAGCTCAGCCGACAAGCTCCCTACACGTTGTAGGGTACGATACTGCTCAGGCGAAAGGCACCCTACAAGCTGTAGGGTACAATACCGCTCAGGCGAAAGGCCCTCTACAAGCTGTAGGGTACGGTACTGCTCAGATGAAAGGCACCCTACAGCTTGTAGGGTACGATACCGCTCAGACGAAAGGCACCCTACAAGCTGTAGGGTGCCTTACAGAAGTGACGACAGCCACCCTACGCTTCATAAGGTACCCGACGGCCCGGCCGCCCGGCGACCTACCTCACGCCAGCAGGTCGGCGTACTCGGCGTGGTGCTTTTTCACGAAACCATTCATAAAGGTGCAGCTGGTTTTCACCTTGAGCTGGTGCTCGCGGGCGAAGGCCAGGGCGGCGCGGGCCAGCTCGTCGGCCAAGCCTTGGCCGCGCAGGTCCTCGTCTACGAAGGTGTGGGTGAAGTCGATGATGCCCTCGGCGGGGCGGGCGTAGGCCAGCTCGCCGGTGTGGCCGTCCTGGCTGAGGGTGAATTCCTGGTTTTTGGGGTCGTGCTTGATGGGCATCGGTTTGTGGGGGGTGAAGGGCGAAAAGTTGCGGCCTATACGCAAAAGCCAACGGCCGCCGCCGAATTGCGTACAGGGATACCAAAGCGGGCCCGGCCCGTTTGGTTTTTTATCCCCCTTCATTTTCTTCTGCATGGATACGCCCACTTCCCCCCTCCCGCCCGACAACGACCACCGGCCCCTCGACCAGCAGGAACGCGCCGCCGCCGCCCGCCCCAACGCCAACGACCCGGCCGTGACGGCTGGTAGCCCCGCCTTCGGCACCTTCGGCCACGCCACCAGCGCCCCCACCAACGAAGGCCCCGGCCGCAGCGGGGCCAACGACAACCCCGACGAGTTCAGCGAATTCTCGGACCGCGAAAAGGAAGCCCAAAACGCCCCCGACGCCCCCGAGGACCAGCCCGGTCACATCACCCAAAACCAAAACCCCGAGCTGGTGCGCCAGGTGCAGGCCGAAGGCGGCGACAACGAGGAGCTGCGCAAAGCCTGGGCCGCCGATGACCCCCGCTACGCCGGCGGCGGCACCCACAACACCCGCGAGGAGCCCGCCGACGCCGACTACCCCACCAAGGACGAGTAAGCCGGCCCCGGCCGCGCGTCTCCCATCTGTTTTTTATCCCCCGACCCCATGCCCACCAATCCCAACGATACCTTCGACCAAGAGCCTTCGGAAGACGGCGCTTCGACCCCCATGCTCGACGCGGCCACCCACGGCCAGGTCCTCGACGACAACAACGCCTCGGGCCAGGAAAAAGCCGACGAGATGGACGACTCCCTCCGCTCCGATACCGCCGAGATGCGCGCTGCCAACGGCCCCGCTCCCGCCTCGTCCGATAACCTCCCCAAGGAGCTCACCGACCCCAGCGACCGTGCCTTCACCCTGCCCGAAGAGCAGGAGCAGAAGTAACCCGCTTCGCTTCCCAAAAAAAGGCTTTCATCGGTTGATGAAAGTCTTTTTTTATGCCCACTCAGCGGCTTGGCCAGCTGTTCCATGCGGCCTGCAAGCTCAACTTTAAGACCCGCGCCCAGCCCGGTGAACTTTTGCTTGGTACCGTTCGGTTTCGAATATAACCACTATTATATATTTGGAATTCGGCAGAAATAATCCCGCATCCTGGAAGCGGATTGGGAGGAAATAATTTAGCCACGGTGGTGAGCAAAATGCGTGCGCAACCACAAACCCAAGACTGTTCGTTCGTTTTTCACTCTTTTTCTCTCCTCCCAATGGATACGCCAGAAGCCCCCAACCCGGCCCCCCTGCCCACCAACCAAGCCGACCAAAACCAAGCACCAGCCGCGCAAGCCGCTGCTCCAACGGCGGAAGCCGCCCCCGCACCGACGGCGGAAGCCAACCCCGCTGCGGCTCCGACGGCAGCGGCCCCCGCCCCAACCCCGATGGCAGAAGCCAACCCCGCTGCGGCCCCAACTGCGGCAGCGGCTCCGGCGGCGGCGGCCACCGCCGCCCCGGCACCAGTTGCTGTCGTTATCACTGCTACAGCTGCCCCGGCCGCAATCGCCACGCCTGCCCCGACGGCGGCGGCCGTTGCGGCGGCCCCAGCAGCAGCCACGGCTCCTACCGCGCTTACCCCGGAGGTCACTGCCCCCAACTACGCGGAGGTTGGAAACGCAAGTGCCCCGGCAGAGCCCGCCACCAAGCTCACGTTCTCCATTCCGATTGAGATATCCGTGAGCACCCCGCTGCAACAGCCGGCCAACCCACTGGAGCAGCCCGCCAACACCGCTCCGACTCTCACCAGCCCGACTGCCGCCGCCAACGCGCCGGCCAGCGAAAAGAACGTTATTGGCTTCCAGTACGCGGCCTCCCGCAACGAGGCCCCCGATACCCCAAGCGACCAGGCTGCCCCCGCCGAGTCAGCACCCCAGTAATCGCTTGCTCATAGGAGTAAAAAAGGCTTTCATCGGAGGATGAAAGCCTTTTTTACTCCTATTCACCAGTCTCTACCACCGCCAACCCACCTGCGCCCCGCCGTACCACGCCCGCCCCGGCGCGGGCTGGAAATACCGCCCCCCGAAGGCGTTCAAATCATTGCCCAGGCTGTAGCGGCGGTCCGTAGCATTATCAATGCCCGCGTAAACGTTGGTTTCCAGATGCCGGCCCAGCGGGTGCCGCCACCCGCCCCGCGCCCCGAAAACCCAGTAGCCCGCCGCCTCCTCAGTATTGGCATCGTTGAGCACGATACGGGCCTGGTGGCTCAGGCTGGGGTTGAGGTAGAAGCCCCGGCGCTCGCTGAAATCCAGCCCCGCGCTCAGCGTGTGCGGCGTGGTGCCGGTGAGGCGGTTGCCGCTCAGGTCAGCCCCGCCGCTGGCGTAGCTGCCAAAGCGGAAGTCGTTGCAGGCGTAGCTGGCCCAGGCGCGCAGGCCGCGGCTGGTAGTTTGCGCATCGTCGGGCGTTGGGGCGTTTTCGCGCCACAGCCAGCCGCTCAGGGCCGCTTCGAGGCCGCGCTGATGGGTGCTGCCGGTGTTGCGGAAGATGACCGTGCCTTGGTCGGCGGTGCTGCTGACGATGGTTTGGCGCAGCTCCAAGTCAAAAACAGTCACCTCATAAGTCAGGCCATTGCCGAAGAGATTGCCCCGCGCGCCCACCTCGTAGCTGGTGCCGCGCTCGGCCTGCAAGTCCCCATTCAGGCTACCATCGGAGGGCCGGATTTCGTCCACCGTGGGCGGCGAGAAGCCGGTGCTCACGCTGGCATACACCGACAGATTGGGGCTGAACTCGCGCAGCAGCGCCACGCGGGGCGACACCACGGGCCGGAAATCGCGGCTGAGTTGGTAGCCGGCGGGGTTGGCGGCCGCGCTGCTCACCCGCGCGATGCGGTGGCGCAGGCGGTTGTAGCTGGCAGCCACGGTTAGCTGGAAACTGGCCGGCAGTTCATAATCGGCCTGGGCGAAGGCGAAGCCGGTGGTGGTCGTGATTTCGTCGTCGTAGCGCAGCGCGCCGGGCGTACCGCCGTTGTTCTGATAGCTGCGCCCATCGGTGAAACCAGCTTGAAACTCGCCGCCGCCCTGTAGCCGCAGCACCCGCCCGGCCAGTGCGGCGCGGTAGCTCAGGGCCGTGCGCCCGCCCACGCCCACGCCGGTATTCCGCTCGTAGTCGACCAAATACGGCGTCCGAATCACGGTACCGCTGCCGTACAGCGTGGTTTGCAGCTCCAGCTTATCAGTAAAACGGTACTCGTGCGTGAGGCCCAGCAGGCCCGTGCGCGAGGCATAGAACGCCTGCTGCGCCACCGTGCCGGGCGCGGCGGCCGTACCCGGCCGCGCCTGCCGGGGGTCGGCCGCGAACTGGGCGCGGGTGAGGCCGCCGGGCAGCTGGTAGCTGATGTCGGTGTAGAGCAGGTGGGCCGCCAGCGTGGTTTTGGGCCCAGCCACGGTGCGGGTGTCCAGGGCAAATACGTCGCGCTGCAAGGCGCTTTGCTGGCGGTAGCCGTCGAGGCTTTGGTGGGCGTACTGGGCGCGGATGCGGCTGGTGGCGCTGCCCGTTTCGGCCGTGATGGTGCTGCGGCGCAAGCCGTAGCTACCCACCGTGGCCCCGGCCGCCACCCTACTAACGCCCGCCGCCACCGCCGGCGTACCGAATAGCGCCACGCCGCCCGTACCCGCGCCGTACACGCTGCCGGCCGGCCCCTTCAGCACCTCCAAACGCCCAATAACGGCGGGGTCGAGCAGATTGAGCGGCGTGCTGCCGTCGGCCTCGGTGAAGGGGATGCCATTGTAGTACACCTTCACATTGCGCACCCCAAATGGTGAGCGCAGGGTGCTGCCCCGGATGCTGAGCCGGTAGCTGGCCGTGGCGCGCTCTTCCAGCCGCACGCCAGGCAGCGTATTCACCGCCTGCGTGAGCGCCGTGGGACTGAACTGCTCAATCACGCGGGCATCAAGTACGCCCACGGCGGCGGCGGTGCGGCGCAACGGCAGGCGCTGGCCGTAGCCGGTGATGGTGGCTTCGGGCAGGGCCACGGCGCGGGTGGTATCGGGCCGGGTTTGGGCGCGGGCGGGCAGCTGGAACAGGCCCAGAAACACTATCAATAAGTAACGAAGAGGCATAAGGGGCAGGGCAAACGGCACGACGCAGACCAGCGGAGTACGCGAATTGTTGCCGACTGACGAACTGTAGCGCGAACTAAAAGTTCGCGTCCCCGCGCCGTTCGCATCGTTTAGGTTTCCACCGGGGACGCGACCTAAAAGTTCGCGTTACTCCCCACCCCTCCCCACTAGCAGCGCGTCGATTTCATCCGCGTCGGGCAGGCCGGGGCAGCGCCAGAGCTCCGCGCCGTGGTGCATGAGCACGCTGGTGGGCAACTGGGCCGGCGCAAAGCTGCGCAGGATAGCGGGGTAGCTGGCTTCGTCGATTTGCAGCACCCGCACGGCGGGTCCCAGCCGGCTTTGCAGCGTGGCCAGGTCGACCGCCGAAACGCCCCGAGGCTGAGCCAGAGGGTACCGGGCCGGCGGCGGCAGCATAACCAGCAGCACAGCCGTTGGCGGATACTCAGATTCAACGGCTTGGGAGCCAGACATGGCAGACATAAAAAAGTGTGCGGCAAAACTAGCCCGCCTCTGCAGGCGCGGACCTGACAACCGTCAGGTCCGCGCCTGATATCTGTCAGGACGCTTCGCAGGCCGCCATTCCGGTGTTACTTTACCGAATCAATTGCCCGCCATGCCGCTCGACTTTTACCGCAACCCGCTGACCGACATCCTGTTTGAGCAGACCAGCAACTTTGTGGGCCTGTACGACGTGAACGCGGCCTGGTTTACGCGGGTGAATACCACCGGCTACCGCCAGCTGGGCTACCCCTCGGCCCAGGCCCTCTACGACGACCCCGTGCGGACCCTGCTGCTGCACCGCCTCAGCCCGGCCGAGTGGGAGCAGCTGCGCGATGAAACGCTGGCCGCCGGCCACTACGAGCGGGAAGTGGAAATCCGCCGGCACGTGGGCACCCCGTTCTGGGCCTACCTGGAGCTCACCAGCCTGGCCCTCGACGGCAAGCCTTACTTCCTGGTGCGCATCACCGACACCGGCCGGCTGCACGAGGCCGAGCGCAACCTAGCCCAGAGCGTGCGGCGCTTCGAAGCCGTGTTCACCCACGCCACCATCGGCATCATCGTGGCCACGCGGCAGGGCCACATCGTGCTGGCCAATGAAAAGTCGCATCAGCTGTTTGGCTACGCGGGCGGGCAGCTGGTGGGCCAGTCCATTGAGGTGCTGGTGCCCGATGCCGTGCGCGGCCGCCACGAGCACCTGCGCGAGTCCTTCAACGCGCACCCGGCGGTGCGGGCCATGGGCTCGAACCGGGCGCTGCTGGCCCGCCGCCGCGACGGCTCGGTGTTTCCCGTCGAAATCAGCCTGAGCTATTTTCACCTCGATGAGGAGTTGTACGTGGTGGCTTACGTGGTCGACATCAGCGCCAAGCAGGAAGCCGAGCAGGCCCTGCAGGCCGAGCGCCAGCGCGTGGACCGCCTCAACGCCGAGCTGGAGCAGAAGGTGGCCGACCGCACCCACGCCCTCATGACCACGCTGGCCCAGCTGGAGCACCGCTCCGACGAGCTGGCCCAGGCCCTGGCCGCCGAGCAGGAATTGGGCGAGCTCAAGTCACGCTTCGTGGCCATGGCCTCGCACGAGTTCCGCACACCGCTCACGGCCGTGCTCACCTCGGCCACGCTGGTGGAGAAGTACCCGGCCGCCGAGCAGCAGCCCCAGCGCCTGCGTCACCTCGACCGCATCCGGGCCTCGGTGAAGCACCTGACCGATATTCTGGAGGAGTTTCTGTCGGTGGGCAAAATCGAAGAAGGCAAGATTGAGGCCCACCCGGCCCAGCTGGCCGTGCCCACCCTGCTGCGCGAAGCCGTGGCCGAAGTGCAGGGCCTGCGCAAGCCCGGCCAGCACATCGAGCTGAGCACCGACGGCCCCGAAATGGTGTGGCTCGACGCCTCGCTGCTGCGCAAGGTCCTCGTCAATCTGTTATCGAACGCGCTGAAATATTCGGCCGAAAACACCACCGTCCGGCTCAGCGCCACCGGCCGGCCCGGCCGCCTCACGCTGCGCGTGCAGGACCAGGGCGTAGGCATTTCGGCCGAAGACCAGGAACATTTATTCCAGCGGTTTTACCGGGCCCGCAATGCGACCAATACGCCCGGCACCGGCCTGGGCCTCTACATCATCACCAAATACCTGGAGCTGATGGGCGGCACCATTGAGTTGCAGAGCGAGCTGAGCCTGGGCACCACCGTTACCATTACCATTCCCTATGAAAACCATTCTGCTGATTGAGGACAACGACGTCATCCGCGAAAACACGGCCGAGATTCTGGAGCTGGCCGGCTACGCCGTGCTCACGGCCGAAAACGGCAAAGTGGGCGTGGAAAAAGCCCTGACCACCAAGCCCGATTTGGTGGTGTGCGACATCATGATGCCCGTGCTGGACGGCTACGGCGTGCTGCACATCTTCACCCAGAACCCGCACCTGGCCGGCGTGCCCTTCATCTTCCTCACCGCCAAAACCGAGCGCACCGACCTACGCCGCGGCATGGAACTCGGGGCTGATGACTACCTGACCAAGCCCTTTGAGGAAACCGAGCTGCTCAGCGCCATCAGCAGCCGCCTCCACCGCTTCCGCCAGCTGCAGCCCGACTACGACCTGCGCGCCCCCGAGGGCCTGGGCAACTTCCTCGACGATGCCGCCGCCGCCGGTCAGCTCAGCGACCTCACCAGCGACCGCCGCCCGCACTCGCTGCGCAAAAAACAGGAAGTGTACGCCGAAGGCGACGACCCCACGCGGCTGTACTTCGTGCAAACCGGCCGCGTGAAAACCGTGCGCCGCACCCCCGGCGGCAAGGAATTAATCACGGGCGTATATGGCCCGGGCGAGTTCTTCGGCTACCTGCCCCTGCTGGAGCAGGGCCCACACGCCGACACCGCCCTGGTGCTGGACGATGCCACGCTGCTCTACATTCCGAAGGCTGATTTTATGGCCCTACTGCACCGCAACGCGGCGGTGGGCCAGCAGTTTGTGCGCCTGCTGGCGGGGCGGGTGAGCGAGCGCGAGGAGCAGCTGCTGGGCATGGCCTACGGCTCCATCCGGCGGCGCGTGGCCGACACGCTGCTGCGCCTGCACGAGCAGGCCGGAGCCGCGCCGGAAGCTACCATTCAACTCTCGCGCGATGACATGGCCGCCGTGGTGGGCACCGCCCCGGAGTCATTAATCCGCACCCTGAGCGAGTTCAAGCAAAGCGGCCTGATTGAGCTGAGCAGCCATGGCATCAAGCTATTGCGCCCCGAAAAGCTGCGCCAGCCCAACTGGTAGGTGGTGCCTTCAGCCCGCCGGTATTACTGCGCCAGGTAGCCGCCATCGACCACAATGGCCTGGCCCGTGACGAAGGACGCCTGCTCGGAGGCCAGCCACAGCAGCGTGCCCGCAATTTCTTCGGGCCGGCCCAGGCGGTGCAGGGCGTGCCTGGCGGCAAGCTGCTCATGCATCTCGTTGTGGCCTTCGATTCCGGCTTTGGTGAGCATGGGCGTTTCGATGAAGCCGGGGCACACGGCGTTGATGCGGATGCCCTGCGGGCCATATTCGAGGGCGGCGGTTTCGGTGAGGCCGATGAGGCCGTGCTTGGCCGCCACGTAGGCGCAGGCCCCGGGAAACCCGACTTTGCCCAGGATGGAGGCCATGTTGATGATGCTGCCGCGCCCGGCGGCCACCATGGCTTGCAGCTCGTATTTCTGGCAATACCACACGCCGCTCAGGTTGATGCCGAGCACGCGCTGCCATTCCTCGTCGGGGTAGTCAGCGCTGGGGGCCGAAGCACCGCCCACGCCCGCGTTGTTGATGGCCACATCGAGCCGGCCAAACTTGGCCAGCGTGCGCTGCACCAGTTGTTGCACGCTGGCGGGCGAGGCCACATCGCAGGCCACAAACAGGCTTTCCGGGCCGGTTTTGCTGAGCTGCCGGGCCAGCGCCTGTCCGGCGGCTTCGTCCACATCGGCCACCACCACGTGCGCGCCGGCTTGCGAAAAAGCCTCGGCCGCCGCCTTGCCAATACCGGACGAAGCGCCCGTGATGAGCACTACCTGGTTGTCGAATGTTTTCATATCGTGTCGTGTGAAAGGGGGAAAGGCTTCGTTGCTCCGGTCCGACCGCCCTAGGCGGTCCGACCGGTTGTCGTTGTTTACCAGAATGTGCTGACAAGAACCGGTCAGACCGCCTAGGGCAGTCGGACCGGGGCAAGCGCTAGTAACTTAAGCTACTCAGCGACACAAAATTGCCGCCCCCAGGCTGCCGGCCCGCTGAGATTAATCAGGCCATTGGGCTGACATTCATCAGGCGAGGGGCTGGTGCGGGGCCGGAGCTTTGGGGTTGCCATCAGCCCCATTTTGCCCGTGCCCTTTGCGCCTGCCCTTGCCCCTCCCCCGCCCCACGTTGGCGTAGCCTGCACGCACTGCGGCGATGCCTGCCCCGACACCCCCATCCGCCTGCTGGCAGAGCCTGAGCTGGCCTTTTGCTGCCAGGGCTGCCGGGCCGTGTATGAGCTGCTGGCCGCCAACCGCCTCTGCACCTACTACCGCCTCGACGAGCATCCCGGCCAGAAAATGAAGGCCGTGGAACTGCCCGGCCGCTTCGACTACCTCGACGCCGAGGCGGTGCAGGCGCAGCTGCTGGCCTTCCGCTCGCCCACGCTGGCGCGGCTCACCTTCAGCATTCCGCAAATGCACTGCGCCTCCTGCATCTGGCTGCTGGAGAACCTGTTCAAGCTGAACCCGGGTATTTCGGCATCGCGGGTCAATTTCCTGCGCAAGGAGCTAACGGTGAGCTACCAGCCCGCCACCACAACGCTAAAAGAAGTGGTGAAGCTGCTGGCCTCGGTAGGCTACGAGCCGCAGATTACGCTGGCCGAGCTGGGCGCGCAGCCCCACGCCGCCAGCCGCACGCTGTACTACCAGCTGGGAATCGCGGCCTTCGGCTTCGGCAACGTGATGCTGCTGGCTTTTCCGGAATACTTTTCCTTCACCGAGCAGCTGCAAAGCACGTTCGGGCGATTTTTTGGCGGGCTGAGCTTCCTGCTGGCCTTGCCGGTGCTGCTGGTGAGCGCGCGGGGCTTCTACCGCTCGGCCTGGCAGGGGCTGCGGCAGCGCTACATCAACCTCGATTTTCCCATCAGCCTGGGCCTCACGGCGCTGTTTGTGACCAGCGTGTTTGAAGTGGCGACCCAGCGCGGGCCGGGCTATTTCGATTCCTTCACGGGGCTGGTGTTTTTCATGCTAATCGGCAAGTGGGTGCAGCAGCGCAGCTACGACGCCCTGCGCTTCGACCGCGACTTCACGTCCTACTTCCCGGTGGCCGTGACGCGGCTCACGCCCGCCGGCGAAGAATCCGTGTCGGTAAAAGAACTGCGGGCCGGGCAGCGCATCCGGGTGCGACACCAGGAAATCATTCCGGCCGATGCCGTGCTGCGGCGCGGCACGGGCCAGATTGACTACAGCTTTGTATCGGGCGAAAGCGAGCCGGTGGCCCGCCAGGCCGGCGACCTGCTGTATGCCGGCGGCCGCCAAATGGGCGAGGCCGTGGAGTTGGAAGTGGTGCGCGAAGTGTCGCAGGGCTACCTCACCCAGCTCTGGAACAATCCCGCTTTTCAGAAGGAAAAACAGCCCTCGCTGGAAACCTATGCCGATAAAGTGGGCCGCTATTTCGTGGGCCTTACCCTCACACTTGCGCTGGGCGCGGTGGCCTACTGGTACCCGCAGAGCCCGGCGATGGCGCTGCGAGCCTTCACCTCGGTGCTGGTGATTGCCTGCCCGTGTGCGCTGTCGCTGGCCACGCCGTTTGCGCTGGGGGCCGCGCTGCGCGTGCTGGGCCGCCGCAAATTCTACCTCAAAAACTCCGCCGTGGTAGAAACCCTGGGCCGTGCCGATACCATCGTATTCGACAAAACCGGCACTCTCACGGATGTTAAAAAATCGGTGGTGGAATACGTGGGGCCGCCGCTCAGCCCCGCCCAGATGCAGGCCGTGGCGGCGGTGGTGCGTCAGTCCACGCACCCGCTCAGCCAGCGTCTGGCGGTGGAGTTGCCCGCCAACTCATTGGCCGTAGCGGATTTTATGGAAGTGCCCGGCCAGGGTGTGCGCGGCACCGTGGGCGGCGTGGTAGTGCGGGTGGGCACGGCCGCGTTCGTTGGAGCACCCGCTGCTGAAGACGCTGCCGAAACGGCCGAAGCACCGCAATCCGGCGTGTATTTCAGCCTCGGCGAAGTCATTGGCTGCTACCGGTTTCGCAACGTATACCGCGATAGCCTGCGGCCGGTGCTGGCCGCGCTGGGCACACGCTACCGCCTGGTCGTGCTCTCGGGCGACAACGATACCGAGCAGACTCGGCTGCGCGAGCTGTTCGGCCCGGCGGCCGAAATCCACTTCCGCCAAACGCCGCAAAACAAGCTCGATTACATCGCGCAGCTCAAGCAACGGGGCCGCACCGTGGTGATGGTAGGCGATGGCCTGAACGATGCCGGTGCCCTCCAGCGCGCCGATGCCGGCATCGCCCTCACCGACACACTCACCAACTTTTCGCCCGCCTGCGACGCCATTCTCGAAGCCGGCAATTTCGGGCAGCTGGCTACTATGTTGGGCTTTTCGCGGGCCTGCCTGCGCATTGTGCTGGCTACGTTCGCGCTGTCGTTTGCCTATAATGGCATCGGGCTCACGCTGGCGGTGCAGGGCCGGTTCACGCCCATCGTGTCGGCCATTCTCATGCCCATCAGCTCGCTGAGTGTGATGGTGTTTTCCACGCTGCTGGTGCGGCTGGCGGCGTGGCGGCGCGGGCTTTAATCAACTCCAACCATGTCTATCATCTTCCTGCTTATCGGCATCAGCCTGCTGGTGGCGCTCACCTTTCTGGCCGCGTTTTTCTGGGCCGTGCGCTCGGGGCAGTACGAGGACGACTACACGCCCGCCGTGCGGATGCTGTTTGAGGACGAAACGGAGCCGGATAGCCCGCCCGGCGGGACGCCCGCCTGACATCAATCACGCCGTCGGCCTGACTTTTGTCAGCTTTTCGGCACCAGCTGGCCGGGACCTTTGGGGTAATAATAATTCAATTCCCCCTTTATGCAGGCCGAACCGCTAGCTCCCGTTGCTGCCCCCCGAGCGCCCCTGATTCCAAGCGCTGTGAACCGGGCCGTTGACACCTTTTTCTACGATAATAAGATTGTCCGCGACTTCGGCATTGCCACCGTTATCTGGGGCATTATCGGCATGGCAGTGGGCGTTTTGGCCGCTTTCGAGCTGGCCCGGCCCGAGGTGAACATGGGCACGGCCTACACCACCTTCGGCCGCATCCGGCCCCTGCACACCAACGCGGTGATTTTCGCCTTCGTCGGCAACGGCATTTTTACGGGTGTTTACTACTCGCTGCAGCGCCTGTGCAAGGCCCGGATGTTTTCCGACGTCCTTAGCAAAATCCACTTCTGGGGTTGGCAGCTGATTATCCTTTCGGCGGTGGCCACGCTGCCGCTGGGCTTCACCACCAGCAAGGAATACGCCGAGCTGGAATGGCCGATTGACATCGCTATTACCGTGATTTGGGTGGTGTTTGGCTGGAATATGTTCGGCACCATTGCCCGGCGGCGCGAGCGGCACCTGTACGTGGGCATTTGGTTTTACATCGCCACGTTCATCACGGTGGCCGTTTTGCACCTCGTCAACTCGGCCGAAGTGCCCGTGAGCTGGCTCAAAAGCTACTCGGCCTACGCCGGCGTGCAGGATGCCCTGGTGCAGTGGTGGTATGGCCACAACGCGGTGGCCTTCTTCCTCACCACGCCCTACCTGGGCCTGATGTACTACTTCCTACCCAAGGCGGCGGAGCGGCCGGTGTATTCCTACCGCCTGAGCATCATTCACTTCTGGTCGCTGATTTTCATTTACATCTGGGCCGGGCCGCACCACTTGCTCTACACTGCCCTGCCCGACTGGGCTCAGAGCCTGGGCGTAGCTTTCAGCATCATGCTGATTGCGCCGAGCTGGGGCGGCATGATAAACGGCCTGCTCACCCTGCGCGGCGCCTGGGACAAAGTGCGCGAGGAGCCCGTGCTCAAGTTCTTTGTGGTGGCCATCACGGCTTACGGCATGGCCACTTTTGAAGGCCCGATGCTCTCGCTGAAAAACGTGAATGCCATTGCGCACTTCACCGACTGGATTGTGGCGCACGTGCACGTGGGGGCCTTGGGCTGGAACGGTTTCCTCACTTTCGGAATGCTGTACTGGCTGTGGCCACGCCTCTACAAAACGCCGCTGTTTTCGAAGAAACTGGCCACTACGCACTTCTGGCTGGGCACGCTGGGCATCCTGTTCTACGCCATTCCGATGTATTGGGCGGGCTTCACGCAGGGCTTGATGTGGAAGCAGTTCAACGCCGAGGGCATGCTACAATACCCCAACTTCCTCGAAACCGTGATTCAGCTGGTGCCCATGTACTACCTGCGCGGCATCGGTGGGGTGCTCTACCTCAGCGGCGTGTTTTTGCTGATGTATAACCTCTACAAAACCGCCCAGGCCGGCACGCTGCTGGCCAACGAAAAGGCCCAGGCCCCAGCACTGCTGCCCGAAGCCCAGGACCCGCACGTGCAGGCCGGCCACTGGCACCGCTGGCTCGAGCGCCGGCCCTTCCAGCTGGCCGTAGGCGCCACGGTGGCCATTGCCATCGGCGGGGCGGTGGAGATGATTCCGACCTTTTTGGTGAAGTCGAACGTGCCCACCATCGCCTCGGTGAAGCCCTACCGGCCGCTCGAATTGCAGGGCCGCGACCTCTACATCAAGGAAGGCTGCTCGAACTGCCACACCCAGATGGTGCGCCCCTTCCGCTCCGAAACCGAGCGCTACGGCGAGTACAGCAAGGCCGGCGAGTACGTGTATGACCGGCCTTTCCTGTGGGGCAGCAAGCGCACCGGGCCCGATTTGCAGCGCGTGGGCCAGAAATACCCCAACTCCTGGCACTACAACCACATGATGGACCCCACCAGTATGTCGCCCGGCTCCATCATGCCGCCCTACCCGTGGCTGTTCGAGAATAACATCGATTACAGCACGCTGCCCAACAAAATCCGGGTGCTGCAAAGCCTGAACACGCCCTACCCCACCGGCTTCGATAAACTGGCCGTGGCCGATGCGCAGAACCAGGCCCGGGGCATTGTGGCCGAGCTAAAAAAGGAGGACATCGAGGTGAAATCGGACAAGGAAATTGTGGCTCTGATTGCCTACCTCCAGCGCCTGGGCACGGATATCAAGGTGAAACAGTAGCGCGGACTTTTAGTCCGCGACCTCCCACAACCTCATTACTCGCGGACTAAAAGTCCGCGCTACAATCATGGACAAGAACGTTTTGCAATCCATCGCCGGGGTAGAAATCTATCCGCTTATCTCGCTGGGCATCTTCGTGCTCTTCTTCCTGGGGCTGCTGGTGTACGTGCTGCTGAGCAGCCGCCAGCACCTGCGCACCATGAGCGAGCTGCCCCTGCTCGACGACGAGGAAACCATCCAATCAACCCTAAACCACGACGTGTTATGCTAACCACCCGCACCCTCCCGCTGACTTTCCTGGGCCTGCTCAACAGCTTCGCGGCCGCCGCCCAATCTGCTACCCCAAACGAGGCTCCCAACTCAACTACCGTGCTGAGCTGGGTGGTGTGGTGGGCCGCCGGCGTGGTGCTGCTGATGGCCGTCGTGACTGCCGGTTCGGTGACTTCGGCCGCAAAATATCGGTACGAAGCGCAGCAGGCGCAGCCGGAAGCGGCAGAAGCACCAGTTGCTGCCGCGCCAGCCATTGCCCCCAGCCAAGCCACGCCGGTTGAAACCGCACCGGTCAAAATCGCCACCCAAGAAGAGGTTTACGCATGATACGCCCTCACCAATTGCTTTACGGGGCCGGGGCGGCGCTACTAGTTGCCCACCCCGCCCTGGCCCAGGCGGCCGAAGCCAGCGCACTGGCGGGCACCGACACGCAACGGACCCTGCTCTGGTTTGTGCTGAGTACGCTGGTTCTGGTGCTGATGGTGTTTTTGCTGCTATTCGTAGCCTTAGTTGCTTGGATGCGGCCGCAGCTGCGCAAGCTCTACGACCTACCCACGGTGCACGACACCTGGAGCGGCCAAGTGCTGGGCCTGCTGGTGGGCGATGCCCGCCTGGTGCAGGGAGAAGTGCGCGACGAGCTGCTCGACCACAACTACGACGGCATCCACGAGTTCGACAACGACCTGCCGCCGTGGTGGAAGTATGGCTTTTACGCCACCATCGTATTTGCCATCAGCTACGTTACGTACTACCACGTCCTCAAAACCGGCCAGCTGCAGGGTGCCGAATACGCCGCCGAAATGCAGCAGGCCGCCCTGCTCATCGCCGCCACGCCCGACGACCCCAACCAGCTCACCACCTACCAGCCCCTGCTGGTGCCGGCCGAGCTGAGCAGCGGCAAAAGCATCTTCGCCACCAATTGCGCGCCCTGCCACGGGGCCAGCGGCGAGGGCAAAGTCGGCCCCAACCTGACCGACGAATTCTGGCTGCACGGCGGCGAGGTAAACCACGTCTACAAAACCATCAAATTTGGCGTGAATGGCAAGGGCATGGTGGCCTGGAAAGGCAAGCTCTCGGGCAAGCAGATTCTGCAAGTGGCCTCTTATGTGCTGAGTTTGCAAGGCACCAAGCCAGCTAATGCCAAGCCGCCGCAGGGCGAGAAAGAGGCACCTGCAAAGGCAGTGGCAAAGCTTTAGCATAACGCTTCAGCGCCGGAACCTCACCCCCGGCCCCTCTCCAAAAAAGAGGGTAGCCGAACGACTTGTAGCGTGGACTCTGCGAGTCCGCGCATTGAACGAATCCTCTCCCATACGCGGACTCGCAGAGTCCACGCTACGGCCCGCGCCGCGCCCCAACCGTCAACACCATGCCCGCCACCCAATTCAAGCCCGACGACTCGTACCGCGACTCGCTCTCCACGATAAGTGCGGCGGGCGAGCGGGTATGGCTCTACCCCAAAAAGCCCGCTGGCCGTCTCTACCGCTACCGCAAGGCGCTGAGCTACGGCTTTCTGGCGCTGCTCTTTGCCGGGCCGTGGCTGCGCATTCACGGCCTGCCCGTGCTGCTGCTCAACCTGCCAGCCCGGCGCTTCATCATCTTCGGGCAGATTTTCTGGCCCCAGGATTTCTTCATTCTGCTGCTGGCCACGCTCACATTTCTGGTGTTCATCATCGTGTTCACCGTCGTGTATGGGAGGGTGTTTTGCGGCTGGGTGTGCCCGCAGACCATTTTTCTGGAGATGGTGTTTCGCCGCATCGAGTACTGGCTGGAAGGCGACGCGCCCCAACAAAAAGCCCTCGACCGCCGCGCGCTGGACTGGGACAAATTCTGGCGCAAAACCACCAAGCACGCGCTGTTTCTCGGCATCTCGTTTCTGATTGCCAACACCTTCCTGGCCTACATCATCGGCACCGAGGAGCTGGTGAAAATTGTAACTGATTCGCCCACGGCCCACCTGGGCGGGCTGGCGGCGCTCACGGTTTTCACCGGCCTGTTCTACGCGGTGTTTGCGCGGTTTCGGGAGCAGGTGTGCACCATTGTGTGCCCGTATGGGCGTTTGCAGGGCGTTTTGTTGGATAAGGACAGCCTCGTGGTAGCGTATGACTACCAGCGCGGCGAACCCCGCGAAAAGCTGCGCAAAACCCAGACCCGCAACGCCGGCGACTGCATCGACTGCCACCAGTGCGTTCAGGTATGCCCCACGGGCATCGACATCCGCAACGGCGCTACCCAGCTCGAATGCACCAACTGCACGGCCTGCATCGACGCTTGCAACAACATCATGGCCCTGATTGAGAAGCCTCCAGGCCTCATTCGCCACGCTTCGGTGAACGGCATTGCCGAGGGCACCAAGTTCCGCCTCACCGGCCGGGTGAAAGCCCTTTCCGGCGTGCTGGCCTTCCTGCTGATTGTGCTCACCGGCCTGTTGGTGTCGCGCTCCAACGTGGCGGCCACCGTGCTGCGCACACCCGGCCAGCTCTTCCAGAAAACCGACCACGGCACCATCACCAACCTCTACAACATATCGGTCATCAACAAAACCAACCAGCCCTATCCCCTCACCCTGCGCCTGCTGGAACCGGCGCAGGGCACCATTTCCCTGGTCAGCACCTCCACCCTCACCCTGCCCGCCCAGGGCATCGCCGAGGGCGTGTTTTTCGCCGAGCTGCCCCGCGCCGCCCTCCACCACACCAACCAGAAAATCCGCATCGGCCTGTTTAGCGGCTCCACGCTGGTGGCCGAGACGAGCACGAAATTCCTCGGGCCGGTGCAGTAGAGAAAGGATGGCGCGGGCCTGCGGCCCGTGCCGATTATTCGCAGGCCTCTGGCCTGCAATCATTGAACAACACCCGCACGGCGCGACCGCCTGCGGGCCAGAGGCCCGCCAATAAGTAGACACGGGGCAAAGCCCCGCGCCATCCGCCTATACATGATGACTCCCTCCAAACCCCGCACCATCTGGCCCTACGCCATCATTGCCGTATTCGTGGCCTTCGCCGGCTACATCGGTTTTATGGTGCAACAGGCCATGCGTACCACCGTCGACCTCGTCAGCCCCGACTACTACAAGCAAGAGCTGGCCTACCAGCAGCGCATGGAATCGGTGGCGCGCACTGCCGCACTGCCCGCGCCCGTGCAGCTGCACCACGATGCCGCCGCCCAACGCCTCACCCTGCAAATGCCCGCCACCCTGGCCGGCCAAACGGTGCGCGGCAGCATCCACTTCTTCCGCCCTTCCGACCAGAAGCTGGACTTCAACCTGCCGCTGCAAACCGGCACCAACCAACAGTTCAACACCGCCAAAATGCTGCCCGGCTACTGGCGCGTGCGGGTCGATTTCACCGCCGACAACCAGGCTTATTTCGTCGAAAAAGAATTAATTATCCGCTAGAACCATGCTTTGGGCCGGCTTTTTATTCGGGTTGCTGGGCAGTTTCCACTGCGTGGGCATGTGCGGGGCCATTGCGCTGGCGCTGCCCGGGCCGGCGGCCGGCACCAGCCGGTTCCGCTATGTGGGCGGCCGCCTGCTCTACAACCTGGGCCGGGCCAGCACCTACGCCACGCTGGGCGCGGGCGCGGGCCTGCTGGGCCAGGGGCTGCGGCTGGCGGGCGTGCAGCAGGGGCTGTCCATTGCTTCGGGCGTGCTGATTCTGCTGCTGGTGGCGGTGCCCGAGCGCCACACGGCGCGGCTGGCGGGCCTGCTGGGTTTCAGTCGGCCGCTGGCTTGGGTGAAAAACACGCTGGGCCGGTTGTTTCAGCAGTCGTCGGGGCAAGCGCTGTTTGCAACGGGCCTGCTCAATGGCTTGCTACCCTGCGGCCTGGTGTACCTCGCGTTGGCCGGGGCTTTGAGCGCGCCGGGCGTGATGGGCGCGGCGGCCTACATGGCGCTGTTCGGCCTGGGTACGCTGCCGCTGATGCTGGGCCTTTCGCTGAGCGGGCAGCTGGTGCCGCTGGTCTGGCGCAGGCGCATGCGGCAGGCGGTGCCCTACGCAGCTTCGGTGCTGGCGGTGCTGTTCATCGTGCGTGGATTGGGGCTGGGCATTCCATATCTAAGCCCGCAACTGCAGGCCCCGGCCGTAGCGGCCGGGCCTCAGCCGGCTACCGTGCATTACTGCCATTAAGGTTTTCACCAATAGCATTCTACTGCTCCAAAAGCAGATTTTCAACCATTTACAACGGCATTCTGCGCCGCCAAAATAGCCCCATGAAAACCATCCTCGTTCCCCTCGACCACACCGCCGCCACCGAAGCCACCCTCGCCTACGCCAACAAGCTGGCCGTGCGCTGGCCGGCCGAGATTGTGCTGCTCTACTGCCAGCCCGCGGATATCGTAACTACCCTCGAAGCCCAGACGCAACACCTCCAGAGCCTGGTGGAGCGCCTGCGCTACCAGCAGCTCACCCGGCAGGACGGCCGCCGTATCCGCTACCATTACCGGGTGCTGGCCGGCTGCCTGCACGACCACATCCGCGCCGAGGCCACCCGCTGCGCCGCCGACCTCGTGGTGATGGGCCTGGAGCACATCGACTGCGGCCGGCAGGAAGCACCCGGCAACCACGCCGCCGCCCTCACCGAACTCGTGACCTGCCCCGTGCTGGTAGTACCGCCGGGCCGCCGCTCGCTGCCCCAGCGCCTGGTGTTCCTGGCCGATTTTGGCACCCTCAACCCCACCGTGCTGCCCCGCCTGGCCGCCTTGGAAAGCGCCTTCCCCACCGCCCCGCTCGATTTGGTGCAGTTCTACGCGCCGGCTCAGCGGCCGCAGCGGCGCAGCCTGCGCCAGGGTCTAGCCAAAGCCGCCGCCCAGTTGGCCTGGGCGGCCCCCAGCGCCCTGCACCTGCTCGAAGACGACGCCCCTCTGGAGGGTATCAGCGAGTTCTGCGCCCACATTCAGGCCCAGCTCCTGGTAATTGCGCCCGCCAGTCCGGCCCAGCTGTTGCGCTATTTCGATGCCTGCTACACCACCACGCGGGCCTACCACACCCAGATTCCGGTGCTGGTGCTGCGCGCCGCCGAGCGCCAGCCCGCCGTGCAGTGCTGCGATAAATGCGCCGAGCGCCTGGCCCGGCAGGAAGCTCCGGCCGGGGCTACGGCCACCGCCAGCAGCCGCGCCGCCTACCACGGCGTGAACTGGGTGTAGCCGTTTGGACAATCATTTGAACGGTCATGCTTCGACTGCGCGGACGCCAGATGAAGCATGACGTTCTTTTTCTCTCAGTCTTACTGATTTCACTCATGGAACCCTCCGTTTTACAACCCCAAACCCTCCCTGTCGCTACGCCGCGCGCCATGGTTGAGCAGTGGATGCGGCAGTTTCAGGACTGGCTGTGCCACCGCCTTGAAGCCGCCGACGGCAGCGGCCACCGCTTCGTGCCCGAAGACTGGACCCACGCCGGCGGGGGCGGCGGCTGCACCCGTGTGCTCCAGCACGGCCACATTCTGGAGAAGGGCGGGGTGGCCTTCTCAGCCGTGCGGGGCGAGATGAGCGAAACCGCCGCCCGCCAACTGCTCATGCCCGACCGCCGCTATTTTGCTACCGGCGTGAGCGTGGTACAGCACCCGCGCAGCCCGCGCGTGCCCATCTCGCACATGAACGTGCGCTACTTCGAGGCCGGCAACGGCGAAGCCTGGTTCGGCGGCGGGCTCGATTTGACCCCGATTTACGTGGATGCGCAGCAGGCCCGCTGGTTCCACGAGCAGATTCGAGAAGTGTGCCAGCGCCACAATCCCGACTACTACCCGCGCTTCAAGGCCTGGGCCGATGAATACTTCTACCTGCCTCATCGCCAGGAAACGCGCGGCGTGGGCGGCATCTTTTTCGACCGCCTCACGGTGGGGCGCGACGGCCTGTTTGAGGAATTATTCGCCTTCGTGCAGGACGTGGGCGAGGTGTACGGCCGCGCCTACAGCGCCATTATGCGCAAGAATGCGCCGCTGCCCTACACCGAGCGCGAGCAGCAGTGGCAGCGCGTGCGCCGGGGGCGCTACGCCGAATTCAACCTGGCCATCGACCGTGGCACCCGCTTCGGCCTCGAAACCGGCGGCCGCACCGAATCCATCCTCATGAGCCTGCCCCCGCAGGCCGACTGGCACTACAACCTCACGCCCGAACCGGCCTCGGCCGAAGCGGCCTCGCAGCAGTGGCTCCGCCAGGGAATCGACTGGCTGGCCGTGGGCGCGGGCGGGGTGGCGGCTTAGGCCGGCACCACCGTCAGTCGCACCCGCACCGGCGTCGGGGGGATGGAAATCTGGCCCACACGCGGGGCTGGCACCGTGGTGGCCACCCACCCCACGCCCCACGCCGCCGAAACCGTGGATGCCACAAAAACCAGTTGCAGATGGTCGGCAGAAACTTGCATGTACCTGGCAGGAAGCATTTCGAAATCCTCCGCTTGATTGATAAATAAAGCCGTTCGCGTGGGCCCAGTTCCGGCCCGTTGGTTCGCTGTGCAGCCGGACTGCTGAGCACTACTCGCAAAGCTGTCGCATGCTTCCCACACATTTAATAATCAGTATCACACCAATAGCTGACTTTTATCATTTTACCTGGACTGTTGCCGGCAAACCCAGGAGCTTAAATGGCGGCGGCCAGTCTTGGCTGGCCGCCCCCACCTCAGCCGCGCGGGTGGGCCGAGAGCAGCAGCACCGGCACTTTGGTGTAGCGCAGCACATGGTCAATCACGCTGCCGCTGACCAGCTTGTGCATCCAGCCGTGGCCCTGGTCGAGCAGTACCAGCAGGTCGGCGTTCAGGTCGTGCACCGCTTGCAGCACACCGGATGCGGGCAGCTCGCTCCGCACCGGGCGCAGCTCGCTGCCGGGCGTGGTGGCGGCCAGCCCGCACGCCTGGGCCGCCGCGTAGCCGGCCCCGGTGCCGGCCGGGGCACCGGGCGGCTGCACCGTCACGGGCAGGATTTCGCACTCCAGGGCATGCAGCACCGGGATTACGGCCGTGGCCGCCGGCTCCAGGGCGAAGGCCTGGTCGGCTTCCAGGGCCAGCACCAGGCGGCGGGGCGGGTGCATGGCGGCATCGGGCAGGTGCTCGGGCACGAGCAGCAGCGGGAAGTTGGTTTGGCGCACCAAGGGCAGGGTGCGGTTGCTCAGCCACTCGTCGAGGTAGCCGCTGGTGGCCGTGAGGCCGGACACCAATAGCAGCGGGTGGTGCTCGCGCAGGGCCTGCTCGATGGCGCTGGGCCAGTCGGCTTCCAGCAGTTCGGCGGTGGCGTGCACGGGCATAGCAGCAGCCACTTGCTGGAGGCTGCGCCGGGTGGCGGGCACGTACTGCTCGTCGAGGATGGGCAGCACCGTTCCGTATTCCCCGACGATGGGCTGCGGCAGGAAGACGTGTATCAGGTGCAGGTCGGCCTTGAGGGGCGTGGCCAGAGCGGCCGCGTACACCCGGGCCCGCTCGGCCGCGAGCGAAAAATCGGTTAAGACAACGAAGTTGGGTTGCATGACGAAGCGAAAAAAAGGGAGCAGAACAGCATCATGGTCAGCAGTCCGGTAATGCCTTAGCATTCAATTCCTCAGCTCATGCTGGGCATCCAGTCGGGGATTTCGGGGGCTTCGGCGGGCAGCAGCAGCACCGGCACGGGCGTGTGGCGCAGCACCTGAGCCGTGACGCTGCGGTGAAACAGCCGCCCCAAAAAGCTGCGCGTACGGGCGATGAGCACCAGCAGGTCGATGCGCGGGCCGTAGAGCGCCTCCACGATGCCGGTGGCCGGGATGGGGTGGTGCGACTCCTGCAACACCAGCGACGTGGCGGGCGGCAGCAGGTGGCTGGCCCGCACATCGGCCAGGGCCATGCGGCTGGAGAGGGCCAGCGGCTCGGGGGCGGCCGTGACGTGCACCACGGTGTAGGAGGAGTGCCAGGCGGCCATGAGCGGGGCCAGGGCCCGGGCGGCAGCATTAAGCTGAAATGGCTCGGCATCGACGGCGATGACTACGCGGCGCGGCAGGCGGGGCTCCGGCGCGTCTTCGGGCACCAGCAGCAGGGGGCGGTGGGTGGCGCGCAGCGCGGGCAGGGCGCGGTTGTGCATCAGGTGGTCGAGCAGGGTGTGTTCCTCGCTCAGGCCCAGGGCCAGTAGCAGCGGGTGGTGCTGGTGCACGGCCGTGGCCACGGCTTCGGCGAGGGGCTCCTGGGAGATGGTGACGCCGGTGGGCATGGCCAGTTGATGCCCCAGGGCTTCGAGGGCCTGAGCGGTTTCGGCCTGGCTATTGTAAGCATGAATGCCGGCCAGCGTAGCCGGCTCGGGGTCCGACTCCGGGCCTGAGCATAGGTGCAGCAGCTCAAGCCGGGCCTGGAGCGGGGCCCCCAGCACGGCCGCCCACCGCGTGGCCTGCGCCGCCGAGTCCGACAGATTGGCGAGTACCAGAACAGATGGATTCATGACCTTGAGCCGAAAAAACAACGATTAAAACACCCCGAATACTCCTGCCACGCTACTCCTCGGCGGGCAGCACCAGCACCGGAATGGGGCTTTCCTGAATGAGCTGCGCCGTGACGCTGCGGTGGAACAGGCCGCCCAGCAGGCTGTGCCGCCGGGCCACCACCACCAGCATATCGGCCTCCATATCACCAGCTTGCTGCAACACGCCCCCCACCACGGTGGGCTGCCGCACGCGGTGCACCCGGTGGGCATCTACCTCCTTCAGCATGCCGTGCTGGTAAATGCTGGCCATTACATCGGGCGAGGCCGGCGCGTCGTCGGTGGCCACGTGCACCACATCGAGCGTACCCTGGTTGGCCTGGAGCAGGCGGGTCAGCAAGTGACGGGTTTCGGGCAGCTTGAAGGACTGGCCATCCACGGCCAGCAGCAGCCGGCGGGGCGGCAGCACGTCCCAGCCCACGGTGGGCACCACCAGCAGCGGAAAGGGCGCGTGCCGGAGCAGGTCCATGGCCGCGTTGGTCACGATTTCGGCCGGCATGGTGGCCGAGCCGGGGCGGCCCAGCACCAGCAGCAGCGGGTGGTGGCGGCGCACCACGTCCTCCACGGCTTCGGGCAGGAAGTCCTCCGAAATATCCACTTCGGTGGGCACCTCCTGGCCGGCAGCCAGGTGCTTTAGCTGCCGGGCCGTTTGCCGCTCGGTGCTGGTGCTGTGGTGGCTGTACTCGGCCGGGGCCAGCAGGCCATCGCGGCGCACGTGCAGCAGCACCAGATGGGCGTGCAGCGGCACCGCCAGCCCCGCCGCATACGAGAGTGTGCGGTTGGAAACTGCAAAAAAATCGGTGAGGACGACGAGGGCGGGCGAATGATTCATAGCTAGAAAAAGCGCAAACAGAGCAAGTAAAAAATTGAAATCCAGACCAATTCGAAGCATTAGCTGAAAATAAGCCAATCCCCCAGCCGGAGCAGGTAGCCGCTCTGGGGCGCTAGGCCGGACGGTGAGCATTGGCCTCCAGCCGCCACCCCAGCAGGGTCAGCAGGCTGGCCAGCAGCACCGAAAACAGCAGTATCAGCGGTTGCATAGGCGGCGGTTTTGGGGTGGTGAGGACAGAATTGGGTTGAGACGGCGGCAGTTCAAATATCGAGAAATCGTCCCCTCGCCGCCGTGATGTTAATCGCCTTACAATATGATTTATATCATAAACCGGACACTACCGAGCCCAAGCTAGGGCCGCAGGCCGAACAGCGCCTGGCGCAGGGCTTCGTCGCGGTGGTACACATCGGCCAGGAAGCGGAGCTGACCATTTTCGGCGGTGCAGGTGGCGTAGCGCACGTACAGGGGCAAGGGGCGGGCCAGGCGCACATCGCGGGGGCGCGGCATCTCGGCGCACTCGTCTTCGGTGGGCAGCTGCACGGGGCGGCCTTCGCGGCGCAGCAGGTAGGCCGCCAGCAGCATGGGGTTCTGCAGGCGGATGCAGCCGTGGCTAAGGGCGCGACGAGGAGACTTGAACAGCGACCGCGCCGGCGTGTCGTGCAGGTAGATGGAATACGGATTCGCAAAGCGAAACACGATGTTGCCCAAGGCATTATCGCAGCAGGCCGACTGCCGAATGGTAAAATCGAAGTTCTCCGGCGTGACGTTGGCCCAGTTGATGTGCCAGGGGTTGCGGCCCCGGCCCTGGGCATCGGTGAGGCGGTAGTTGTTGCGGTACAGGTAGCCGGGGTCCTTCTTGAGGCGGGGCAGGATTTCCTTCGTGGCAATGGACTGCGGCACGTGCCAGTCGGGGGCCAGGGTGAAGTAGCTAAGGCGGCTGCTGAGCGTGGGCGTGGGCGTTTCGGGCTTGCCCACCACCACGCGGTGGCGGCGCTGCACCGAGTCGCGGGCGATGACCTCCAACTCGTAGGCGGGCAGGTTAATGAGGATGTATTCGGCTTCCGGGATGCCATCCCAGCGCCAGCGCTCCAGGTTCAGGGCCACCTGCTCGTACTGCGCCCGCCGCCGGGCCGCCGAGTCGGGCAGCACCGGGGCGGCCAGCCACTGCGCCAGTGCCTGTTGCAGCTGGCGGTACTCGCGGTTGGCGGGCTGGCTGGCCCGCAGGGCGGCGGGCACGTTGTGGCCGGCCAGGGCGGCACGCAGCACCGAGGCCGGCTGCCGGCCCGGCCCGGCAGCCTTCTCCCCCACCGACACCGTGTAGGGCCGCAGTCGCCCGCGCCGCAAATCGCGCATAAAGGCCAGCACCGCATCGCTGAGGTACACTTCGAGGCGGGCCTGCTGGGCGGCGGCCGGGTGCCGGGCGCGGCCCAGCGAATCGCGCAGGGCCAGCAGCTGGTCCAGGTGGTAGTCGGCGGCGCTCAGGCCGTGCTCGGCGGCACGGGCCAGCAGGGCCAGGGCGGCGCGGGTGTTGAGGCTATCGGGCGCGGTGCCCCAGGCCGGAGCATAGGCGGCCCCGAAAAATGCCCGCACGGTGGCCCCCGCCTGCAGGCCCCGCGACTCGTCGGCGGCGCGCAGGCTGCCGGCGGCCGTGGTATCAAGCAGCGCCTGAATGTAGTGGGCCACGGACTCGGTGGGTGGTGGGCTGGCGGGTTCGATGACGGCCGGGGGCGACTCTGGCACGCGCCAGCCGGGCACGAGGCCGCCCCCCGGGGCCGTCAGGACCAGGCACAGGCAAACCGGCAGGAGGCGGAGAGCAACCATCGGAATCAGCAAGTATAATTCTTTATAATAGTAATTAATATATATTACTTAAGCAAATCAGCTGCCGGGCTTTCGGCCCAATGCCGGAACCCCATTATAAGGCCAACCTCACCCCGTGGAACATGATAAAAATCAGGCATTTTTACTAACTTATTATAGCTGACCGGCATAGCGCAGGCCGGTTCTTTGTCCCGCTCTCTTTCACCAGCCCTTACCCACTCATGACGTCCTCCCTGCTCATTCTCACCGACTTTTTTCAGGCCGCCAACCGCGCCCTGGACTATGCTACCAACCTGGCCCGGCCGCTCCACGCGCGCCTGGTATTGCTGCACGTGCGCCGCGATTCCGCGCTCGACCCGGAGCACTTCACGGGCAATTTTTCCAACCTGAGCAAGGAAGCCGTGGCGCTGGCTCTCAATAGCGTGGCACGCGGCCTGCCGGTGCCCGTGGTGGCCGAGGTAGGCTACGGCCGCGTTGAAGTAGCCGTAGCCGATGCCGTGGCCCGCCACCACCCCGCCCTGATAGTGCTGGGCCGCCCCGACCACTCGGACCTGCCCGATGAGCTGGTGCAAACCACGTCGCTGGACCTGCTGCGGCACCACCCCTACCCCATGCTGGTGGTGCCCCACCTGGTGGCCAGCACGGCCCCGCCCCGCCGCGTGCTGATGGCCGTGGACGGGGAGCCCTTCAGCCTGGGCGCGCACGCGGGCACCATGCAGGAAATCTTCACGAATCTGAAGGCCGAGGTGACCGTGCTGAACGTATCGGCCGGCCGCCACGAGTTGGACCCCGCCGCCCTGGAATCGGTGCGGCAAACCGGCCTGCTGCTCGACCTGCCCCCGGCCCACGCCCGCAGCGTGACCAACGCCAGCCCTGCCCGGGGCATTTTGCAGGTAGCCCAGCCCCACGACTTCGATTTGCTGGTGGTGGTGGCCCGCGAGCGCAGCTTCCTGGGGAAGCTATTTCATAACAGCGTTACGGCCGAGCTGCTGCTGGACAGTGCGTTGCCCATCCTGGTGCTGCCGGCGAAGTAGGCCCCGGGGCACCTTCCGGGCGCGGGGCGCGTAGTTTGCGGCTGAACTCCCGCCCGCGTAGCGCCACCCCATGCCCGCCCTTTCGCCCGACCTCCGCAAAGCCCTGTTGCAGCTGCCGCAAAAAGAAAAAGACCAGCTCCTGGCCCGCCTCGTGGCCCAGGACGCGGTGCTGACCGAACAACTGGCCTTCCGCCTGCTCGAAGGACCCGAGGCCTTGGAAACCCGCCGCGCCGTCCTGCGCACCCAGGTCGACGACCCCGTGCGGGGCTTCCACCAAATGCCTAACGACCTGCTGGTTATTCTGCGGCAGCTCCAGGCGCGGCTGGCTTACCACGCCAAAATCACCGATGATGCCTTCGGCGAAGCTGAGCTTAGCTGGCGGCTGCTGGCCAACGTGTTCCGGCATCAGGCCGCCAGCACGGCGCGCCTGCATGGCCCCACCCAGCCCCTGCTTCAGCACCTGGCCAAGCGCACCCAGGAAGCCCTCCGCCAAACCACCCGTCTGCACGAGGATTTCCACCTGGAGCTGGCCGAAACCGCCAACGCCGTGTTGGCTGCGCTTTGGCAGTCGGGTGCGGCCCCGCTGGCGCGGGAGTTGGGCCTGCCGCGGGCTTTTGGGGGTTGATGAATTTTACAACGCCCGGAATACGATGGGCATGGTCATGCTCACCCACACGGGCTGGCCGTGGACTTTGCCGGGCGTCCACCAAGGCATGAGGCGCACGAGGCGCAGGGCTTCTTCGTCGAGGCCGCTGCCCAGGCCGCGCACCACGCGCGGGTCGTGCAGGTGGCCGGCGGGGTCCACGGTGAAGGTGACGTGCACTTTGCCCGACAGGCTGCGGTCGAGCGCAGCGGCGGGGTATTTCACCTTGCTGCTCAGGAACTTTACCAGCGCCGCGTCGCCGCCCGGGAAGGCAGGCATCTCCTCGGCCGTGAAGTAGACGGTGGGAGCCGCCGGGGCGGCGGCAGTTCCGCTGTCGGTTTGAGCCGGCACATCGGCTGAAGCCGTCTGGGCCTGGGCCAAACCACTGGCCGCCGCAATCAATCCAGCAACCAGCGCGAAACGGCAAAGCATAAGGTGGTCCGGCTAAAGTTCTATGGTACAAAGCTACACGCCCCCGTTGCTGGCTCAGAGCCCTCAGAATTATCCTTTTGTTGTGGTAATGTTGGTAACATAGCCAGCGGGTGCGCGGCGGGTTGGGCTGGCATCCTTTCGGCCCCGAAATCAGTACAATACCCTGCTAGTCCGCCCCTTACTTCGCCGCTTATGGTTCCCTCTCCTACTTCCGATGCGTCCGCTCCGCGCGACCCGCAGCTTTCGGCCGCCAACCTGCGCCTGGCCCTCGATGAGCTGGACGCCAAAATCAAGACCCTGCACAACCGCGCCCACGCCACGGCCGCCGGCTCAACTAACACTTACGAAACCCACGCCGCTGCCCTTGAAGCCAAGCGCGCCCGCCTGGCGGCCCAGCTCACGCAGGCCGGCACTCCCGCCCCCGGCGCCGAGCCCGGCCCCTGGCAGCAGCTGCGGCAGGACATCGAAAACCTGGGCCACGACGTACAGGCCTTATTGTAGCTGATTAATGGCTTAATCCTCTTCAAAAGCACTTTCCAAAAGTATTCCCTCCCTTCAGTTCACTGTCTTTTTTACCGTCATGCACAAGATTTTCTCACTGCTGCTTCTGGGTTTCGGCCTGAGTCTGACCCTTCCGGCCACTGCGCAGTCGCGCCCCAAGCTGAAAAAGCGTGCGTTTTCCCACACTTCAGAATCGGGCCGGGGCAAAAACAACAAGGCCCACTTCCGTGCTGAGAATGGCGGCAGCCGCCCGGTTCTCGACTTGAAACCCCACAAGCTGGAGTCCTTCAAAACGACCAAATCGCCCAAGCCTTACAAATTTTACAACCCCAAGTAAGGGCCCGCCTCACGGTCCTTGCCAGCCAAAGCCGCTGCTTCTGCCGAAGCAGCGGCTTTACTTTTTCGGCCCTTACCAATTAATCCAGACCGCACAATAACTACGTAAGCACTTATCTTTAACTACAATCTCACCGCGACGCTTCTGCCTGATGAAAAACACGTTACGCGCCCTATTTTTCTTGTTGATAATTGGACTGGGGCAGTCGGTTTCGGCGTTGGCCGCACCGCCCACTATCCCCGGCCGCGTGGTGCTGAAACTACGCTCCGGCCAGTCCCCGGTTACGCTCGAAGCCGCGCTAAAATCCCTGAATGCTCACGATTTACGGCAGAAATTCCCGCGTGCCCAGGCCCCCAGCGCCGAGCGGCCCGGTAGCGTGGATTTGCGGGGCATTTATCAAATCGAGCTACCCGCCGCCGTGCCGTTTGACCGCGCCCGGGCCGTGCTGCTGGGCACCGGGGCCGTGGAGTACGTGGAGCCACTCTACATCCGTGAGCCGATGTACCAGCCCAACGACCCCCGGGCCGATTCTACGCTCACCAGCCTCACGGCCAGCCAGTTTTATCTCAAGCAAATCCGCGCCTACCGCGCCTGGGACGTGACGCGCGGCGACAGCAGCATCGTCATCGGCATCACCGACGGCGGCGTACGCCTCACCCACGAGGACCTCCGTCAGCAAATCAAGCACAACTACGCCGACCCCGTGAACGGCCGCGACGACGACGGCGACGGCTACGTGGACAATTTCACCGGCTGGGACCTGGCCAACAACGACAACGACTGTGGCTACGACATCAACATCATCCACGGCTCGCTGGTGGCCGGCGTGGCCACCGCCCGCACTGATAACGGCCTTGGTATTGCCGGCCTGGGCAACCAGTGCCGGTTTCTGCCCCTGAATATTTACCCCAACACGCCCACGGGCAGCTTTGCCGGCTACGAAGCCATCGTGTACGCCGCCGACCACGGCTGCCAGATTATCAACATGAGCTGGGGCGCGCCGGGTGGCTACTCGCGCTTCGAGCAGGATGCCATCACCTACGCCGCCGTGAACCGCGACGCCGTGGTGGTAGCCGCCGCCGGCAACACCAGCGCCGACATCCTCTTCTACCCCGCTTCCTACGACCACGTGCTGTCGGTATCGGGTGTGAGCAGCACCGACCAGAAAAGCCCCGCTGCCACCTTCAACCACCGCGTGGATATGGTGGCCCCGGGCCTGAGTATCCTCACCACGCAGGGTTACCACACGGTATCGGCCGGCGGCGTGGCCGATGCAGATTACGTGGCCGTGGGCGGCACCTCGTTTGCCGCGCCGCTGGCGGCGGCGGCGGCGGCGCTGGTGCGGTGGCGTTTCCCGCAGCTCACGGCGGCTCAGGTGATGGCCCGCCTGCGCCAGACCACCGACAACATCGACGGCCTGCCCGCCAACGCGGCCTGGGCTGGCCGCCTCGGCACCGGCCGCCTCAATGTGCTGCGCGCCCTCACCGCCAACCCCAAGGAAGCCCGCGTCATCGCCAGCACGTTCCTGCCCGCCCGGCCCGCCTACGCGCCCAGCGACACCTTGCGCCTGGCCGTGGACGTGCAGAACCTATTGCAGCCGGTGGCCGGCCTCACGGTCACGCTCACTTCGCTCTCGCCCTACATCACGGTGCGGCAAGGCAGCTTTGCGGTGGGGAATATGGCCACGCTGGCCCGCGCTACCAACTTCACCGCGCCCTTCCGGCTGGCCGTGGCCGCCAGCGGTATTCCGCTCAATACCACCGCAACGCTGCGCTACCGCATTACCGACACGGGCGGCTTTCAGTATGACCAGTACGTGGACCTGATGCTGAACCCCGACTACGTCATTCTCAACGCCAACGACCTGACCCTCACGCTCACCAGCCGGGGCAATCAGGGTTTCGATAACCTGGCCGGCACCATAGGCGCGGGCCTCACCTACCGCACCAGCGGCAACATTCTGAGCGAGGGCGGCCTGCTGCTGGCCACCACGCCCACGCGCGTTTCGGACCGGCTGCGCACCAGCGGCGGGCAGTCGCGCCAGTCGTTTTTCAGCCTGCGCCAGGCCACCCGCCAGCAGCCCGGCCCCCGCGCCGACCAGGAAGCCCGCGTGGCCTTTCAGGATACCATTCCGGTAGCCGGCAGCCGCGTGCGGAGCGTGGGCGTGGCCGTGCGCCAGCGCGCCTACGCCTGGGCCACGCCCGGCCGCCGCGACTTTGTGGTGCTGGAATATTCGCTCAAGAACCTCACCGCCGATACCCTCAAACCGCTATACGCCGGCATTTTCACCGATTGGGACCTGCCCAACCCCGACGGCGCGGCCCGCAACGCCGCCGCTTACGACACCGCCCGCGCCCTGGGCTACTGCTACGCGCTGGGCGGCCCGGCCGGCACCACGCCCCCGGTGGCCTACGCGGGCATCCGGCTGCTGCGCGGCGGCACGCCGGCCGTGTATTCCATCGATGGTGGCGCGCCCGCCGGCTCCCCCATCCGCCTGGCCGACGGCTTTTCCTTAGCCGAAAAATTCCTAACCCTGAGCAGCGGCACCGCACGCGCCCAGCGCACCGCCGGCCTGCCCAACGGTGCCGATGTATCGCAGGTAGTGGGCACCCGCCTGGCCCGACTAGCCCCCGGCGACTCTACCACGGTGGCCTTCGCCATGCTGGCCGCGCCCACGCTGGCGCAACTCCAAGCCTCAGCCGATGCGGCGGCGGCGGTTTATAGTGCGGTACTGCCCACGCGCCCAGCGACGGTTGACGGCTTCAGTATTTATCCTAACCCTGCTACCGGCTTACTGCGGGTAGAAGTAGCGGCAAATTTGGGTTTGCGTGAGCTGCTGCTGCGCAATGCGCTGGGGCAATTGGTCCGCCAACAAGCTGCCAGCGGCATCGCCGCCACTCTCGACCTGACCGGCTTGGCACCGGGGTTATATATACTGCGGGCACAGGGAACCGGCGGCGTACTTACCAAATCTGTATTGCTACGCTAAAAAGATGCCCGAATCAGCACTGATAATAGGCACTTTTATAAAAGAAAGTGACGCTTTGCCTGGCAGCCGTTTACCGACTGGTCACACCGTCCAAAGCTCGTCCCAGCCGGTGGTGTAGCGCGGCGACCGGTGAGCGGAGCGCCCCGCCCAGGCCGGGGCCAGCGGCTGGCCCGTAGCAGACTTCGCCACGCCGGCCGCCGCCAGCTGCACCAGGGGCCGGCCGTAACGCATATTCAGCGCGTCCAGAGTTGTCATCAGTTGCTGGCGGCGCTGCTGGTCGGCCGCTGGGGCACTGAACAGGGCCAATTGTGCCTGCCCTACCGGTTCTAACCCACTGAGCAGTATCCCGGCGCGGTGGTAGGCCACACCGGGCCGGCGCAATTGGAGCAAGCCGCGCAGGGCCGCCTGCGTGAGCAAGGCGGTGTCGTTTGTCGCTTCGGGCAGGCTGAGCACGGCGGTGCGGGTGGCCGGCTCGGCAGTAGGCGCATACCGGTCGGTGCCCAGAATAATGGTTACCAGGTGCGCGGCCAGTCCGTGGTGGCGCAGCTTTACGGCCGCTTTGGCAGCGAAGGTGGCCACCGCCTCGGCCAGCACGGCCGCCTCGCGCTGCGGCCGACCAAAAGAACGGGTGCAGGTGACGCTGTGGCGGCTGGCCGCACCGGGGCGCAGCTGGTCGCCGTCGTCGTCCCATTCGGCGGGGTTCCAGTCTAGGCAGGGCTGGCCGTGCAGCTCGCGCCACAGGCGCTGGCCCACCACGCCGCCCAAGTGGCGGCGCAGCCAGGGCTCGGGCAGGGCCGCCAGGGCCGCGCCGGTATCAACATTCATTTCCAACAGCTTGCGGGCGTAGCGTCGGCCGATGCCCCACACGTCGGCAATAGCGGTTTGGGTCAGGGCTGCCTCGCATTCAGTGGGCGTGGCCAGAACCAGCACGCCCTGCGTGCCCTGCTTGCGGGCCAGGCGGTTGGCCAGCTTGGCCAGCGTTTTGGTAGGGCCGATGCCTACGCAGACCGGAATACCGGTGTGCTTTATCACCGTTTTGCGCAGCTTCTGGCCGTATTTCAGCAAGTCGGGGGCCAGCAGGTTCATGCCCCGAAAATCCAGAAAGGCCTCGTCAATCGAATAGACCTCTACGCCCGCGGCAAAGTGGCTCAGCACCTGCACCACGCGTCGGCTCATGTCGCCATACAGGGCATAATTGGAGGAGAATACGCGGACCTGGTGCTGCTCCAGCAACGGGCGCACGAGATGGTAAGGCTCGCCCATTTTCAGGCCCAGGGCCTTGGCTTCGTCGGAGCGCGAAATCAGGCAGCCGTCATTGTTGGAAAGCACCACCACGGGCCGGCCTTCCAGTTGCGGCGCAAACACCCGCTCGCAGGAAACATAGAAATTATTGCAGTCGACGAGGGCATACATAGACCTGAATGTGGAGTTGGGCGGGGAAATTCAACCATCTATCGGTTTATAACCATGTGTAGGAACGCGGGACCTACGTTTGTAACGTACCCTAGCAGCGGGGCCGGGCTACTTCCGGCCCCCGCCCGTCCCATTATTACCCAGCGAATGAATAACGTGCGTGACCACGCCCCACACCACCAGCCCCATGTCGCGGCTCACGGCCAGGGGCGGGTAGCGGGCGTTTTCGGCCACCAGCCAAGGCTGGCCGGCGCGCAGCTGCAAGCGTTTGATGGTGTGCTCGCCCTCCACCACGGCCACCACAATGCTGCCGTGGCCAGGGCGCAGGGCGCGGTCCACGGCCACGAGGTCGCCGGGGTGGATGCCGGCCCCGGTCATCGAGTCACCGCTGACGCGGGCCAGGAAAGTAGAGGCCGGATTTCGGAACAAATGCTGCGTCAGGTCGAACGGCGCATCGAGTTGGTCGTCGGCGGGCGAGGGGAAGCCGGCCGGCACCGGGCAACTAAACAACGGCAGCTCCCGAGTGCTAAAAAGAGGAGCAGCGATAAAATCGCAAATAGATGCAAGCATAACAATATTCAGGTGATTTAGCGACAACAGTCCGCACCGCTAATTACTAAATAAATTAGCCAATTGTTTCACCCTACCCTACCCATTACACAACAACCTTCCATTCAAAATTTTACAACCTTCATGGGATAATCATGTTGAACATATGAAATCACCCAACTACTCCTCGAAAAAGCCTAAATAAAATTCTTTCCAAATTTTTTAGTTTACCGTAATAATTGTATCTTTGGGTATGTCAAACGTCAAGCTCCCTACGCCGCTGCCCTTGCAGCAATTTGCCCGTTGCGTGAACGACGCGCAACGTCCGGCCGACTACGTTGGCGACTGGCCCGAGGCCGGCCGCGTGTATGCCGTGCGCGTGTTGCCGCACGTGCGCACCGGCCATCCGCAGGTGCACGTCCTTGGTTTTTATGCCGAGCGTCCCTACGGGGCTTTTGCCGCCCACCGCTTCGAGCAAGTGGCGGACGTATGGTTGAACTAGGCCGCGCCGGCCGTTCGCCCGATGGTTCCATCCCTTAAGACCCCGCTGGCTTCACCGCCGGCGGGGTCGGTTTGTTTTGGGGGGTGGGTTCTGTCACGGATAAAAGAAGACCGTCATGCAGAGCGCAGCGAAGCATCTTGCCCGCAGTCAGTAATCCTTATTGATTGGATTAGTGGTGGCGGGCAAGATGCTTCGCTGCGCTCTGCATGACGGTCTGGAAATCTGTCCAATACCCCGGCTACCGGCCGTAGATGTGGAAAATCCCTTTATCGGAAGGCGTCCAAAGACAAGCGCGCTGGCCACTGGCTTTCAGGGCGTTGTTGGTCCAGGTGTTGCAGGTGTACAAGAAGCTGTAGACGCGGTGAGCTTCGTAGAAAGCATCGTCCTGACCGTAGCTGTGGCCTTTGATATGCTGGGCGTGACCGGCGGCATCAAGCGCGAAGCTGCGCTGGATGTAGGCAATCAGGCGGGCGTACTCGGCGCGGCTGAGATGGAGCGGGATGGTTTCGGGGCCGGGCGCGAGGCTGTGGAAGTAGGTGGTGTGCATGGCCGAGGAGCCCAGCCAGAACGCGGCAACAAAGGCGGTGCTGAACTTGAGGTCGGCCCAGGTGGGCGTGTCGAGGTAAAAGCCTTTATCGCCCCAGCCGAAGGCGATGTAGCGCATGGTGCTGTCCTGCGAGGGAATGTTGGCGATGGGCAGCAGCTGATTCCAGTCAATCTGGTCGGTTTTGATGGGCAGCACGATGTCGGTGTGCACGCCGTTGGTGTGCAGGAACACGGTGACGTCGGCCGGGGCGTTGGGGTCGGTTTTGGCTACCGGAATGGCCGACAGCGCCAGGGCCGAGCCGACGTAGAGCGCTGCCACGCCGATAATGCCGCCAATGGTGTAGCCAGTGAATTTTAGGGTTTTGCGAAGCGTGAGCGACATAGATTGGGGTAAGCGGATTTATTGAGCAACGCCGGAACGCTGGCTGTCGCGGGTGTTCTTCTGCACGGCAATGGCCGCGAACATGCTCAGCAGAAACGACATGGCGTAGAAGCCTTTTTCGCTCAGGGTGAGCGTGGCGTTCCAAAGCCCAACAGTGAGCAGCAGAATGCACAGTACGGTAGAAAACCAGCTCAGGCCGTAATAAATGTTGGTTACAGGGATGCCTTCGAGGCGGTCGCGCACGCTTTTTTGTAGGGAAATGGCCGAAAACAGGCCGTACATGAGCACCGTGAAGTAGTAGCCTTTCTCGTTCAGGGGCATGGCGGCGTTCCAGAGGCCGATGATGAAGGCGGCCAGGCCGGCCAGCAGGGCTACCCAGGAAGCGGCGATAAAGGCGTTGGACGGTTGCGGTTGGGGGTTCATGCTTGTGTGGAAATGGTTGAGTTTAACGCCGCCAAGTACGGCAAAAATCGGATAGGCCACGGGCCGGGGCAACCGGCGGCGGCCTGTACTTTTGTCCGGCTGCCGCCGTCTGCGGCGGCCCCTCCCCTCGCTTTCCATGTGGACTTCAACCTCCGAGCGGCTGGCCGCCCTCGATGCCGAATGGCGGCAGCCCACGGCCCGCTTTCGCAACTTCCCGCTCATTGCCCGCTACCACGCGGCAGTGCCCGCCGAACCTGCTTACCACCGGCTCGACCAGCAAACCTGGACCGACCTGAACGGCGACGAGCTGTTCACGCTGCTCGACGGCACCGTGAGCCGCGTGGGCCAGCAGTGCCTCTACCACCGCCTGCGCAGCCCGCTGGATGATGCGACGGCCCTGCGGGAGTTCGACGAAGCGGCCGGGTTCTTCGCTGCCCGGCCCACCGAGCGCGGCCGGGTGCAGCTGGCCCTCAGCCGTCTCACCTCCACCGCCGCCTACTACCTGGCCGACCTGCTGGCCGGCGAGCCCCTGCCCGAGCTGCCCTGGGCGGCGGCGGCCCCAGCGCTGGTGCTGCTGCTGCTGGCCACGGTTGTGGGCGGCTTCTGGGCGCCGGCGCTATGGCTGCTCACGGGAGGGCAGCTGCTGGTGCACACGGTATTGCACATCTGGAGCCGGGCGCGGGTGGTGGCCGGCGTGCGGCCCATGCTGCAGCTGGGCAGCCTCTATCGCACCGGGCTCGATTTAAGCCGCCTGGGCCTGCCGCTGCCTGCGCTAAGCGGACTGGCCGCGCCGCTGGGCCGGCTGGGCTCGCTCGTGAAAAAGGTGGCCTTTTTGCAGTTCGAGGGCCAGCTGCAATCCGACCTGGCCGCCCTGCCGTGGCTGATATTGGAATACATCAAGATTGTGCTGCTGCTCGATTTCATCGTGTACCACCGCTGCCGACGCGACGTGGAGCAACACGCCGACGCCATCCGGGCCGTGTACGAGGCCGTGGGCTACGCCGATTGCGCGGTGGCGGTATCCGGCTTCCGGGCAAGATTCTTACACTGCGTGCCGGTTTTTACAACCGAAGAAACCGGCTTGCACCTCACGGCGGCTTACAACCCGCTGGTGCCCGGCTGCGTGCCCAACGACCTGGTCGTGACCGAGGCCAGCGTGCTGCTCACGGGCTCGAATATGTCGGGCAAAACCACGTTCATGCGCACCATTGGGCTCAATACGCTACTGGCCCAGACCATTGCCACCTGCCCGGCGGCGGCTTACGCGGCCCCGTTCCGGCGGGTGGTGTCCAGCATCAACCTGGCCGATAACCTGCCCGAGGGCAAGAGCTATTATTTTGCCGAGGCTGAGGCGGTGCTGGGCTTTATTCAGCAGGCGGAGACGGGCGGCTACCTGTTTATTCTCGATGAGCTGTTCAAGGGCACCAATACGGTGGAGCGCATTGCGGCCACACAGGCGGTGCTGGCGCACCTGCAAGCCCACAGCCTGGTGGTGGCCTCCACGCACGATGGCGAGTTGGGTGCGCTCCTCGCCCCGGCCTTCACCGAATACCACTTCTCCGAAACCGTGACCGAAACCGACTGGTACTTCGACTACCAGCTCAAGCCCGGCCCGCTCACTACCCGCAACGCCATCCGGCTGCTGGCGCGGGCGGGCTACCCGGCCAGCATCGTGCAGCAAGCCCTGGCCCTGAGCCGCACGCTGGATGCCGCCGGATGAGCACATTACGCACTCATTCGACCCAAACGGCAACTTTTCCGGCTTCGCCAACGAACACCGGGCATATGCATTTTTCTGTCATCACCCCCACTCACCAGCGCCGGGAGCTGCTGCCCGAGGCCGTGGCCAGCGTGCGTGCCAGCATCAGCGCCCCGCTCGACTTCACTTTTGAGCACCTGATTTACGACAGCGGCTCGCGCGACGGCACGGCCGCCTACCTGCGCGAAGCCGCCGCCCAGCCCGGCCCGCCGTTGCGCCACTGGCACTCGCCCGGCCGCCAGCTGGCCGGCGCGGCCCGCAACCTCCTCATCGCGGAAGCCACACCCGATGCCTGGATTGTGCCGCTGGATGATGACGATATCATGCTCCAGCGCACGCTGCATAATTATGCCGCCCAAATTAAGGCCCACCCCGGCCGGCCGTGGTTTGTGGCCGATTTCCTGCGGGTGGACGAAACCGGCCGCTACCTGCCCAACGAGGATTACTACGCCTGGCAGTTTGAGTCACCAACAGCCATGCTCCACGCCATTTTTCGGGCCGAGCATTTCATTCAGGGCAACGTGTGCTACAGCCGGGCTTTTGTGGACAAAGTGGGCGGCTACGACGGCGAGTTGAAGATGGCCGAGGACCTCGACCTCTACGTGCGCTTTCTGCTGGCCGGGCAGCTGCCGGTGGTGTGCCCACACATCAGCCACCTGCACCGCTTCCACGCCCGCAACGTGAGCATTGGGGTGGATGCGGAGACGCACAACGCTGATTTGCGGGTGATTTATCAGAAATACGCCAAACAGCTAAAAGCCTTGGGCGTGGCCGAACCAGGGAAGTAGCATACGCCTTATTTTTGGGCTTTTGCCCGCCCCATGGCCGCCCCCGAAACCGCCGCAGAAGAAGAAGTGTACGCCATCCCGGCTGCGTACCGGAAGATGGAAAACACCCACATTCTGTTCTGGCTGCTGAAGGACATTGCCTGGTGCATGGTGTGGCGGCCCCTGGGCCTGCTCATGGTGCTGCCCACGCTGGGCATTGCCCTGGTCATTGCCTGGCGCACCCGCGCCTACACCTCGGAGCTGGCCCACAACCTGGCCATCGTGTTCTGGATTACGGCCAACTCTTACTGGATGACCAGCGAATTTTTCGGGTTCGATACTGTGCAGGTGGCCCCGCACGTCACGGGCAAGCACCTGGCGCTGGTGCCGTTTCTCATCGGGCTAGGCATTCTGCTGTACTATTACCTCGTGCAGAAGCCGCGCGAAGGGCGTGCCGACCAAGTAGCCACGCTTTAGCTTCGACCCCGAAACTATGACTTCCGACGACGAACAGCAAGCCCGTATCGAGCTCCGCGCCTGGCAGCTGAAAATGCAGCGGGCACCCTCGTTTCTCAACAACTTTGCCCGGCGCGTGCAGGTGCGGCTCAATGCTTTCCTACCCGAAAAGGTGCACCAGGCCATCACATCTGCCATCAAGCAAATGGTGCGCGGCGTGCTCTTCGGCTCGCAGCACACCACCGGCAAGGTGCTGGCCAATGCCACGTTCGCGCAGCGCGAAACCGCTGTGCGCGGCCAGATTCGCAACTACCGGACCATGGCCACCGCCGAAGGGGCCATGACCGGCGCGGGCGGCTTCCTGCTCGGCCTCGCCGATTTCCCGCTGCTACTCGGCCTTAAGCTCAAACTGCTGTTCGACGTGGCCGCCGCCTACGGCTACGACGTGCACGACTACACCGAGCGCCTCTACCTGCTCTACGTGTTCCAGCTGGCCTTCAGCAGCCAGCACACCCGCAACGCCACCTACCACCGCCTCGCCGACTGGGATGCCTACCGCCTCACCCTGCCCCTGAACCCGGAAGAATTCTACTGGCGCACCTTCCAGCAGGAATACCGCGACTACATCGACCTCGCCAAAATGGCCCAGCTCCTGCCCTTCGTGGGGGCGGCCGTGGGGGCCGTGGCCAACTACAAGCTCATCGAGCAGCTGGGCGAAACTGCCAAGAACTGCTACCGGATGCGGTACTTCGCGGCCGAAAGCTTGCAGTCGCGGCCCCTGCCCCCACGCTTGCCATAGCGCCACGGATGCTTACCGCCCCGGCCGCCGGGCCCACCAGCTCCGCTGCGGTGCTTGTCGGCTCGGCAGACACCCATGTCACCCCGGCCGCTAGGCATGTCAACTCCGCTGCTATCATTGCCAGCCCGGCTAAGGTCTTCGCGGCTACGGCAGCAATGCTTGCCACCTCGACAACATGATATGACGTCACGGCAGACATCATTACCACCCCGGCAGCATTATTAACGGCCCGTGCTACATGACATGACGTCATGAACAGCATCATAATGGGCCGTTCATTTAGTGTTGCATTGCAATCGACTCCCCGCGGGCAAGCATCTGCCACGCGCACTAGAGGGAAATGACCTGACCTCAATACAAAACGGCCGCCCCAGTTTCCTGAGGCGGCCGTTGCAACTTAAGCTACTGGCTGACGGGAATTACACCGCCTGCCCGGCTTCTTTCAAGCGAATCAAATTCAGGGCCGAGCCGGCTTTGAACCACTCAATCTGCCCTTCGTTGTAGGTGTGGTTGAGGGTGATGAGGTCGGTGTCGCCATCGGTGTGGTGCAGGCGGGCCTGCAGGGGCTTGCCTTCCTGGAAATCCGTCAGGCCGAGGATGTCGATGGTGTCGCCTTCCTCAATCAGGTCGTAATCGGCCTTGTTGGCGAAGGTGAGGCCGAGCATGCCCTGCTTTTTCAGGTTGGTTTCGTGAATGCGGGCGAAGCTCTTCACAATCACGGCGCGCACGCCGAGGTGGCGGGGCTCCATGGCGGCGTGCTCACGCGAGCTGCCTTCGCCGTAGTTCTCGTCACCAATTACCACGGTGCCGATGCCGGCGCTCTTGTATGCGCGGGCCGACTGCGGCACGGTGGTGTAGCCATCGCCCTGCACCGCGAAGTTGCGCACCGAGTTGGCCTCGCCGTTGAAGGCGTTGGTGGCTCCGATGAGCATGTTGTTCGAGATGTTATCGAGGTGGCCGCGGTATTTCAACCACGGGCCGGCCATCGAAATGTGGTCCGTCGTGCATTTACCCTGGGCTTTGATGAGCAGACGCAGGCCCATCAAATCAGTACCTTCCCAAGCCTTGAAGGGCTGGAGCAACTCCAGACGGTCGGAGGTTTCGCTCACCAGCACCTGCACGCCCGAGCCATCGGCGGCGGGAGCCTGGAAACCGGCATCTTCCACGGCGAAGCCCTGCGGGGGCATTTCCACGCCCTGGGGCTCATCCAGTTTCACGGGGCCGTTTTTGCCAGGCAGCGTGTCGGTGAGGGGGTTGAAAGTCAAATCACCAGCAATGGCGAAAGCCGTCACGATTTCGGGCGAGGCCACGAAGGCGTGGGTGTTCGGGTTGCCGTCGTTGCGCTTGGCGAAGTTGCGGTTGAAGCTCGTGATGATGGAGTTCTTGCGCTTGGGGTCGTCGGTGTGGCGGGCCCACTGGCCGATGCACGGGCCGCAGGCATTGGCCAGCACCACGCCGCCCATGTCGGCAAAGGTGTCGAGGAGGCCGTCGCGGGCCACCGTGTAGCGCACCAGCTCCGAGCCGGGCGTAATGGTGAACTCGGCGTTCACGGTCAGGCCTTTCTCCACCGCCTGCTTGGCGATGCTGGCGGCGCGGGTGATGTCTTCATAGGAAGAGTTGGTGCACGAGCCAATCAGGCCGACTTCCAGCTTCTCGGGCCAGCCGTGCTCTTTCACGGCAGCGGCGAACTCCGAAATGGGCCAGGCGGCGTCCGGCGTGAACGGGCCGTTCACGTAGGGCTCCAGCGTGTTGAGGTCGATTTCGATGAGCTGGTCGTAGTATTTCTCGGGCTGGGTGTACACCTCGTCGTCGGCGCGCAGGTGCTGGCGCACGGCGGCGGCGGCATCCGCGATTTCGGCACGGCCGGTGCCGCGCAGGTAGTCGCCCATTTTCTCGTCATAGGAGAACACCGACGTGGTCGCGCCGATTTCAGCGCCCATGTTGCAGATGGTGCCTTTGCCGGTGGCGCTCAGCGCCTCCGCGCCATCGCCGAAGTACTCGATGATGGCCCCGGTGCCGCCCTTCACGGTCAGGATGCCGGCTACTTTCAGAATCACGTCTTTGGCCGAAGTCCAGCCGCTCATCTTGCCGGTCAGCTTCACGCCGATGACTTTCGGGAATTTCAATTCCCAGGCCATGCCGGCCATTACGTCCACCGCGTCGGCACCGCCCACGCCGATGGCAATCATGCCCAGGCCGCCCGCGTTGGGGGTGTGCGAGTCGGTACCAATCATCATGCCGCCGGGGAAGGCGTAGTTTTCCAGCACTACCTGGTGGATGATGCCCGCGCCGGGCTTCCAGAAGCCGATGCCATATTTATTGGAAACCGAGGCCAGGAAGTCGTACACTTCCTTGTTCTCGGTGTTGGCTTCGGCAAGGTCAGCCGTAGCGCCGTCTTTAGCCTGGATAAGGTGGTCGCAGTGTACCGTGGAGGGCACAGCGGCCGTGGGCTTGCCGGCCTGCATGAACTGGAGCAGCGCCATTTGGGCGGTGGCATCCTGCATGGCCACGCGGTCGGGGGCGAAATCGACGTAGGAAACGCCGCGCTCGTAGGCCTGCTTTACTTCGCCGCCGTAGAGGTGGGCGTAGAGGATTTTCTCGGTGAGGGTGAGCGGGCGCGCCACGGCGGCGCGGGCCGCCTCGATGCGGGAACCCATGCCGGCGTACACCGTGCGAATCATTTCCAGGTCGAAAGCCATAGGATGCGTGTTATTATAAGTGTGGTTGCGCAAATGTAGCACTCACGGCAAGTTGGACCTAGCCCAAATGCACAGATGCGGGTTTGCATAGGGTTAACGTGGGTTTTTGGGGTTACGTTCGGATGAGCTTAACCCGCAGCGGGCGCATCAGGCTTGCGCAGATGACGCAGAGGCAGGCGGCAACCTATTGGCAGGGTTAGCGGTTTGTGGAGCTTGCCTTTGCATTTTTGCGCTTACTTATGAATAACAATCTTCTCTGCCTAATGGCTACGGCCGCGCTAGGCCTGGGCCTTGCTGGCTGCTCTTCCAACACCTCTACTTCCGAAACGGCCGCTACCGGCGGCGCGGCGGCCCCGGTGCTCACGCCCGGCCCGTGGCGCGGCGTGCTGGCCACGCAGGGCCAGGAAATCCCGTTTTTGTTTGAGGTGAAAACCGAAGCCGGGCAGCCGGTGGTCTACCTCATTAATAAAGGCCTGAACGGCGAGGAGCGGCTGCGTTGCGAGGATATCAAATCGGCCGGCGACTCGACGACGATAAGAATGCACGCCTTTGATGCAGCGCTGGTGGTGCGGGCCAATGGCTCGGATAAGCTGAAAGGCACTTGGGTGAAATACGACTCGAAAACGCCGTACCGCGTGCCAATGACGGCCACGGCCGGCGCGCAGGAGCTGTTCTCGGCCTCTGAAAAGGCTGAGCAAATTGGCAGCTTTGGGGGTACTTGGCGGGCTACTTTCCGCGACGATAGCGGCGAGAGTTACCCGGCCACGGGCGTTTTCGTTCAGCATCGCAACCGCCTCACGGGCACCTTCCTCACCACCACCGGCGACTACCGTTACCTCAGCGGCGTAGTGACTGGGCAGAAAATGGCCGTAAGCACGTTTGACGGCAGCCACGCCTTCCTGTTCACGGCCCAAAACGGGCCGAAGGAGCCCATAGACATCACCAAAGAATACGCCCCCAACACGCTGTTCGGTGACTTCTACTCCGGCAAATCCGGCCACGAAACCTGGACGGCCGTGCCCGACCCCAAGGCCAAGCTGCCTGACGCCGACACCCTCGCCTACCTCAAAAAGGGCGAAAGCCGGCTGAATTTCAAGTTCCCAAATGCAATTGAGGGCAGCTCTATCTCCCCCACCGATGCCAAATACCGGGGCAAGGTAGTAGTGCTGCAAATCCTGGGCACGTGGTGCCCCAACTGCATGGACGAAACCAATTTCCTGGCCCCGTGGTACGAGAAAAACAAAGCCCGCGGCGTGGAAATCATCGGCCTGGGCTACGAGCGCAAGCCCGAATACGCGGTATCAGCCGCCAAGCTGCGCAGCATGCGCGAGCGGTTCCACATGGGCTACGACGTGGCTTTTGCGGGTGTGGCCGATAAGGATTCGGTGGCGAAATCGCTGCCGCAGCTGGCAAAATTCCTGGCTTTCCCGACCACTATTTTCCTCGACAAAAAAGGCAATGTGCGGAAGATTCATACCGGCTTCTCGGGGCCGGGCACGGGCAAGTATTATCAGGAGGAAATCGACGGCTTCAATAAGACCGTGGATAAGCTGCTGAAAGAGTAGACTGGAGCGGTAGAGTTAGCGCCTAACCAAATAGGGCTTTTCATTCCGACGGAGGAGGAATCTGGATACAGTTTTCAGATTCCTCCTCCGTCGGAATGAAAAGCCCTATTTTAATGCGTGGCCGAGGACAACTAGGCGGCATTGCGTAGTATATTGTGATATGCTATTATTCTTCCACCCGCCGCCTGGCACGGCGGGCGGAAGAGGCGGTAATTTCCCCTCACCTCACTCATTCCGGCCATGAAGAACATCCTGGTTTGCACCGATTTTTCACCCGAAGCCCACAACGCTTTTGAGGTAGCCTTGCAGTTGGCCAAGCGCACGGGTGGCCGCATCATGCTGCTGCACGTGCTGGAAGAAGCCGAGGGCGTATCGGGTGGTTTCAGTACGATGGGCTCGTCGGCGGGCGGCCACAGCGTCGACCGGATTTTCACCATTAAGCTGCTGGAAACGACCAAGCGGCGGATGCACCTGCTGCGCGATGAAGCGGCCATGCTGGCTCCCGAAGTGCCGGTGCAGGACGAGGTGGAAATTGCCCGCGTCGGCGACGGAATTCTGCACGCCATCAACCGCGACCACCCCGACCTGGTGGTGCTGGGCGCGCGCGGCCACGGCGCGGTAGAGCATTTTTTCGTGAGTTCCACCACCGAGCGCCTTATTCGAATGGCCCCCTGCCCAGTGCTCACGGTGAAGCACCCGCACACCGATTTCGACGTGCAGAACATCGTGTTTCCGTCTGATTTTTCGGCCGATGCCGCCAGCGCCCTGGAAGGCCTGCGCCAGGTGCAGGCCGATTTCCCCAACGCCACGCTGCATCTGCTACACGTAGCGGCCGGCGGCAGCGGCCATGTCGCCCAGCAGCAAATGCAGGCCTTCGCCCAGCAACACCACCTGCTCAACTGCCAGACGGCCGAGGTGGATGCGGAGCGCACCAGCGTCGGCATCGAAGAATACGCCCAGAATGTGGGGGCTGACATGGTGGTCATTCCCACCCACGCCCGCTCGGGCCTGAGCCGCTTCCTGCGCACCAGCATTGCCGAAACCGTGGCCACCCACGCTTTCCCGCCGGTGCTGACGTACCATCTGGCGGCGTAGGAGCCGGCGGCTTAGCCGTTCAGAACGCTTTACCAGAACGTCATGCTGAGCGCAGCCGAAGCATCTCTACTGAGGAAGTAATCAGTTACTCTCGCGGTAGAGATGCTTCGGCTGCGCTCAGCATGACGTTCTGAATTAGGGCTGTTCTAAAACCTAAACCCCTCACCTACCCCCGCACCCGCAGCCGGACCTGAAAATCGTGCTTCGGCCGCAGGGTGATGAGCGGCTGCACCGTCACCGGCGGCTGGCCAGCCACCCATTCAATATCGAACTGCCGCAGCAGCTCCAGCGTCACGAGTTGCATTTCGGTGAGGGCGAACTGCATCCCGATGCACAGGCGCGGCCCGCCGCCGAAGGGCACGTAGGCGTTGGCCTGCACCGGCCTCGCCGCGCCGGGCGCAAAACGACCAGGCCGGAATTCCTCGGGTGCGGGCCAGTATTTCGCATCATGGTGGAGGCCGTGGAAGTAGAGCGAAAACAGCGTGCCTTTGGGGATTCGCAAGCCGTTGTATTCGTCATCGGCCAGGGCTACACGGTCCACCATCCAGGCGGGCGGATAGAGGCGCATGGCTTCCTGCACAGCATTCAGGGCGGTGCCGAGACGTGGGAGGTCCTCAAATGCGGGGACGCGGCCGGCCAGCACAGCGGCCATTTCCTGCTGAATGACCACGGCCTCGGCCGGGTGGTGGGCCAGCAGGTAAGTGAGCCAGGTGAGAGCGTTGGCGCTGGTTTCGTGGCCGGCCACGAGCAGGATGAGGGATTCGTCGATGAGGCGGTCCGTCGGCATGGGCTCGCCGGTATCCTCGTAGCGCACGTCGAGCAGCATTTGCAGCAGGTCGTCGGGCGGGGTGGCGTTGGGATTCGCGTTGGCCTGCTGGCGCTTGGTGATGAGGCCGCCCAGCAGCGCGCGCAGCTCGGCGGCCAGCGCATCGTGGTAGTCAAACCGCCCGCGCAGCCGGAACCACGGCTTGAGGTAGGGCTGCCGAACGGAACGCACGAAAAACGCCTGAATCTCGGTAATCAGCCCCGCCAGCCGGTCCAACTCGGCCTCCGGGAAATTGGTACTGAACACCGAGCGAGCGATGATGCGGAAGGTGAGGCGCGTCATAAGCTCGTGCACGGCCACGGTGGCAGCACCGTCCGCGCCCATGGCCTGCGCCACCAGCGGGGCCAGCGTTTCGGCCGTTATTTCCTGCATCAGGCCAGTGAGGCCCGCCACCCGCTGCCGGTGGAAACCGGGCTGAATGAGCCGGCGCTGCCGCAGCCAGTCGGGACCGTCGTTGGTTAGCAGGCCGTGGCCGATATAGCGCGAAAAGCTCCGCGTGAATTTCGACTTGGCGTAGTTCCGGTTGTTTTTCTGCAACACGTGCTGAATCAGGCCGGGGTCGCGGGTGAGAATGCTTTTTTCCACGCCACCGATGAACAGCTCCACCGTGTCGCCGTAGTGCGCCAGCGTATCATTCAGCACCGGCAGCGGGTCTTTGGCCAGCGCAAATGAGCGCAACAGGGAGCGCCAGCGCGGCAACCGGGGCAGCCGAAACGCATTTTCCGAATCCTTCTCAACAACCGGTAGCTCGCTCATGGCACGGGGCCGCACTTGGATGCAGCTCCCAAAAATAATCCGACGGCGGCGGGAAGCTCATCTTTTTTCAAACCAGCCGCGTACAGCCAGATAAGGCCACGCGCCAGCACACTTTCTTTCTCCAAACTTCCCGCTCTTTATGTGGATTCACCAGCAACCCAACGCCCCCGCCCCGCTCGCCGACCTGCAAGGCCGTACCGTCGGCCTCAAGTTTGAGTGCAACAAGTGCCACACCGAAGTCTTCACCGACCTCATCGGTGTGCCCGCCCCCAACGACCAGGCCGACTCGCCCGCCCACGCCGACAATCACGAAATCGAGGAAATAAAGTGCCCCGGCTGCGACATGACCCACACCCTGGAAGTCGACAGCACTTTCGATGGCGTCACGTTCAAAGTGAGTGATGTGAAGCCGGGCAGCGTGAGCTATCAGGTGTCGAAGTAAGGACCACGGATTCGCTCGGATTCGCTCGGATTTCCCGGATTTTGTAGTCGACTGCTGATTTCAGTCAATGACATTTTCAGAACAAAAAAGCCTCTCATGCGAGAGGCTTTTTTTATGATTTAGATTTGAAAATCCGGAAATAAATTCGACTACAAAATTCGTGAAATCCGAGCGAATCCGTGGTCCTATTTCTCGCGCTCAATCGTGTAATTAATCAACCCTTCCAACGACGTGCGGCTGGGCGATTCCGGGAAGGTGTGCAGGATGGCGAGGGCCTCGTCGCGGTAGCGTTTCATGGTTTGCACGGCGTAGTCCAGGCCGCCCGATTTTTTCACGAATTCAATTACCTGCTGCACCCGGTCGCGGTGACCGTCGTTGTTTTTTACGTTAAAAATAACTTTGCGCTTTTCCAGCCACGAAGCCTGTTGCAGGGCATAAATGAGCGGAAGCGTCATCTTCTTTTCTTTAATATCAATGCCCACAGGCTTGCCGATTTCGGCGGTGCCGTAATCGAATAAATCGTCTTTAATCTGAAAGGCAATTCCGACTTTTTCACCGAATAATCGGGCGCGTTCGATGACCTCTTTATCAGCGCCAACGGAGGCCGCGCCCACGGCCGTGCAGGAGGCAATTAGGGATGCCGTTTTTTGCCGGATAATGTCGAAATAAACGTCTTCGGTGATGTCTAATTTGCGGGCTTTTTCGATTTGCAATAATTCGCCTTCGCTCAATTCGCGCACGGCGTTGCTCACGATTTTCAGCAGGTCGAAATCGTCGTTTTCGAGGGCTAATAGCAGGCCGCGCGAGAGCAGGTAATCACCGACTAAAACGGCGATTTTATTTTTCCAGAGCGCGTTGATGGAGAAGAAGCCGCGCCGGTAGTTGCTCTCGTCTACCACGTCGTCGTGCACGAGGGTGGCAGTGTGCAGCAGCTCGATGAGGGCGGCCCCGCGGAAGCTGGCGTCGGGCAGTGGGTCGCCGGTGGCGGGCTCGGGGCGGGTGGCGCGGGCCGTGAGAAACACGAACATGGGCCGGATTTGCTTGCCCTTGCGCTTCACGATGTAGCCCATTATCTTGTCGAGCAGCAGCGCTTTGGTGCGCATCGACTGGCGGAATTTGTGCTCAAACTCTTCCATTTCGGCCGCGATGGGGGCCTGAATCTGGTCGAGGGACAAGGGGGAGTATTGGGGCATTGCGGCGACAATGATACGGCAGAACGGCGGAGAGAACACCTAGGAAGCGCCAACCTTTTGGGCCGGCTACGAATTATAACCGCAGCGGCGGCCAATTGGCTGCGCTTCGCTCCTACCTTCGCCATATGCTCACTCACGCCTCCTTCCTGCTCTCGGGCGCTGCCCACGGCCGGCCCTTCGAGGCCGATGCCACCTACTACGCCACCGGCCATCCCAAGCCCGTGCTGCTGTTCGTGCACGGCTTCAAGGGGTTTAAGGACTGGGGGCACTTCCCGCTACTGGCCGATTATTTCGCGGAGCAGGGCTTCGTGTTTGTGAAGCTGAACCTGTCGCACAACGGCATCGTGGTGGGCGGCACCGGCGATTTGGAGGATTTGGATGCCTTCGGGCGCAATAATTTCAGTATTGAGCTTGATGACATCGGGCAGGTAATCGATGCGCTTTTTACGCCCGGGGCCACGCCCGTGCCGGCTGCCGAGATGGATTTGCAGCGGTTTTTCCTGGCCGGCCATAGCCGGGGCGGCGGCCTGGCACTGCTGAAAGCCGCCGAAGACCCGCGCGTGCGGGCCGTGGCGACGTGGGCCGCCATTGCCGAAGTGCACCCGCAGTGGCCGCAGTCGGTGTTTGACGAGTGGCAGCGCACGGGCGTGCTACACGTGCCCAACACCCGCACCGGCGTGGAACTGCCCATGCACTACCAGATTGTGGAGAACTACCACGCCAACCGCCCGCGCCTCGATATTCCACACAACGTGCGCCGCAAGCTGAAGCAGCCGCTGCTCATCATCCACGGCGACCAGGATGAGACGGTGTCGGTGGATGCGGCCCACAAGCTGCACCAGCTCAAGCCCAATGCCGAGCTGCTGCTGGTGCCGGACGCCACGCACATGTTTGGCGGCGCGCACCCCTGGCCCGAGACGGAATTGCCCGCGCCCGCCCGGCACGTTGCGGAGGTGACGGCAGCCTTTTTCAAGCGGCAGAAATGAGTGATGCCCCCGTGTTGGCCTACCTGCTGCTGGGCTCGAACCTGGGCGACCGCGCCGCGCTGCTGGCGCAGGCCCGCGCCCGGCTGGCCGCAACTGCGGGTGAAATTGTAGCCGAATCCGGGATTTATGAAACGGCCGCCTGGGGGCGCGAAGACCAGCCGGCATTTTTGAATCAGGCGCTGGCATTGCGCACGGTTTTATCGCCCGAGGAATTGCTGGCTACCTGCTTGGCCACGGAACAAGCCGCCGGCCGTGAGCGGCGCGAACAATGGGGCAGCCGCACACTGGATGTTGACATCTTGTTTTTCGGGCCGAAAATCATTGCTACGCCGACGCTGAGCGTGCCGCACCCGCGCCTGGCCGAGCGCCGGTTTGCACTGGTGCCGCTGGCCGAAATCGCTGGTTCGCTGGTTCATCCGCAATTGGGCGAAACAGTGGCCTCGCTACTCGCCCGCTGCCCCGACCCCTTGCCCGTGCGGCCCTGGCCCGGCGAATGAGTCGACCGGCATTGGCGGCACCCGGCGCAGCTCCTGCGCTACGTGCCCTACTCGCACCGCCGCGCCCAGCAGCCAGACGGCCAGCAGTCCCGCTCCCAGCCAGTGCGGAGCCCGGGCCGGCCACGCCGCCAGCACCAGCACCACCACGGGCGCAAACAGCACGCTGGCGTATCGCTCGGCATCGTGAATGCCGGCGGCGCTCTGGGCAAACACCGTGAGGGCCGCCACCAGGACTACCAAGGCTACACTGGCGCTCCATAGCGTTTGCAGCATCAGCTGAAGGCGGAAATCCGGTTCAGCTTGTGAGTTAGAAAGCGTTGTTGAAGTAGCTTCTGGAAGAGCTTCAGGAGCATAAGCAGCAGCTGTTTCAGCCGAGGTAGACTTATGACGCGGCCACAGCAGACAACCGATTATCAACAGCCCAGCAGCCCACGCAAATTCCGGCAGCAGAGTTCGGCCCGAAACAGGCAGCGGCAGCAGCCAGCGCCCCAGCACGAAGCCATAATCAGCGGCTGAACTTAGCAATTGTCCCCAACCCCGGCCGGGGTGGTAGCGACTGGGGCCGGCCACCAGCAGCGCATACCACTGCCACAGTACGCCCGCCAAGCCACTTATCAGCAGGTGTAAAAAAAGCCTTGTCCGGCCACGGGCTGAAAGCCTGCGCCACCCGCCCACCAGCAGCCCCGCCCCTACTCCGGCCAGCAGAAAAAGCCCCAAAGTGCGCTGCAAAGGCAACAAAATTCCAACAGCCGTGAGCACACCCCACCACTGCCAGCGGGCCGTGTGCAGCCATTGCCACATCGCCACCGCATACGCCGCAAACAGCAGCAGAAAAACGCTTTCGGCCCACACGAATTTACTCACCAGCAGCCACGGCGTGTTCAGCGCCAGCAGGATGGGCAACGCCAGCGCCCGGCCGGCCGGCAGCAGCCGCCGGCCCAGCCAGCTCCACAGCAGCAGGCTGACCAGCAGGCACGCGCCGTGCAAAAGCCGCACACACGCCAGCGAGCTGCAGGCGCTCAGCAGCAGCGGGAACAGCGGCGGCCAGTAGCGGTACGGCGTGCCGTCGGGGTTGAGCAGGTGGCCGGTTTCGCGTAGCGTGTGGGCGGCGTAGAGGTAGTAGCGCGAGTCACCGGTGCTGGCCAGGCCGGGCGCGGTGGCGTAGGCAAACAGCGCCAACTGCAACAGCCCGGCCGCCAGCAGCAGCCCCGCGAAGGGCCACCGGTAGCGCCGGGCTGCGGCAGAATCAGAGGGAAAAGTTTGGACCATCGGAAGCGGAATGTAGCGCGAACTTTTAGCTCGTGCCCCCGCGCCGTTAGAATCGTTCGGGTTTCGTTCGGGGGCGCGAACTGAAAGTCCGCGCTACGGCTAGAAGCTTCCTACCGTGGCCGTGGGCACAATTTTCTTCACCAGGCCTTGCAGCACCTTGCCGGGGCCGCATTCCACGAAGTCGGTGGCACCGTCGGCGGCCATGCGCTGCACCAGCTGCGTCCAGCGCACGGGGGCGGTGAGCTGGGCCAGCAGGTTGGCTTTGATTTCGGCCGGGTCGGTGTGGGGCAGCGCGTCCACGTTCTGGTACACGGGGCAGCGGGCGGGGCTGAATGTGGTTTTTTCGATGGCTTCGGCTAGGGCAGCGGCGGCGCTTTGCATCAGGGGCGAGTGGAAGGCGCCGCCCACGGGCAGCGGCAGGGCGCGCTTGGCCCCGGCAGCTTTCAGGGCTTCGCAGGCCTGGGCCACGCCTTCGGCCGAGCCGGAAATGACGAGCTGGCCGGGGCAGTTGTAGTTGGCGGCTACTACCACGTTGCCGGCTTCCATGATTTCCTGGCAGATGCGCTCCACCGTGGCATCGTCGAGGCCAAGGATGGCGGCCATGGTGCCGGGCTGCTCCTCGCAGGCGGCTTGCATGGCCTGGGCGCGGCGGGATACGAGCGGCAGCGCGTCTTCAAATTTCAATACGCCGGCGGCTACCAGGGCCGAGAATTCGCCCAGCGAATGGCCCGCCGTGCTGGCCGGCTGGAAATCGGGCCGCGCCACAAACTGCGCCACCGAATGCACGAAAATGGCGGGCTGGGTAACGTCGGTGCGGCGCAGGTCCTCCTCGGAGCCGCTGAACATGATGTCGGTAAGGCTGAAGCCCAGGATGTCGTTGGCGCGGGTGAGCAGGGCGCGGGCGTCGAGGTTCTGGTCGAACAGCTCGCGGGCCATGCCGGGAAACTGGCTGCCCTGGCCGGGAAATAGCACGGATTGAGTCGGATTCATCGGAAGTCGCGGATTGGTGGTTTTCGGGTGGTGGGAATTGGCAAATGATGGCCGGCCGCTCCTTCAGAAGCGGCAAAGCGGGCGCAAGCTGCACAAAAAGCCGCATTGCCCAAAAAAAAGCGGAGCCGACCTAATGGTCGGCTCCGCTTCAGGGCGAGTTATGAATCAGCCTAAATCCGTGATTAGCGGACGATTTCGACCCAGCCCTTGTAGGTGCGTTTGGTGTTGGCAAAGTCGGCAAACTCCACCTCGACTAGGTAGAAATACACGCCGCCCACGTTTTTCACCTTCGTGTTGGCTTCGCCCGTGGGACCGCCGCCATCCCAGTTGATGAGGATGGGGTCGTCGGCCGTGGTGGTGTTCTCGAATACTTTAGTGCCCCAGCGGTTGAAGGCCTGGAAGTGTACGCGCCGCACCGGGCTACTGTTTTTGGGCCGGAACTGGTCGTTGGAGCCGTCGCCGTTGGGCGTGAAAATATTGGGCAGCTTAAAGAATACACAATTGTCCTGGCAGACCACGTTGCTCGTGTCGCTCAACGCGCCGCTGCTGGCTACAGCCTGAATGGCGTAGCAGCCGCCCGAAAAGGCCAGGTTGCCGTGCACGTAGCTGGTGGTGGTGGTCGTGCCCAGCAGCGTGAAGCGCCCCGTGGGCGTAGGCCGGTAGAATACCTTGTAGCTCACCGGGGCCACGTCGCAGCCGGCCGGCGTGTTGCCCACCGTCCAGCGCAGGCGGTTGCTGTATTTTTCATTCTGGCGCGGGAATTCGGGCAGATTGGCCAGGCTGTCGCAGTTGGTGGCCAGCGGCCTGAGCACCGGCGTGCAGGGCGGCGAGATGAGCGTGAGGCAGCGTTCCTGGCTGCGGTTCAGCAGCGAGCTCAGGAAGGTGAAGCCAGCGTAGCGCCCGTTCGTTTCCACGTAGTAGCAGTAGTCCTGGCCTTTCACCAGCGCGGGGTCGCGGTCGGCGTAGGTGCCGCCGGCGGCCGTGGAAGTGGCCGTGCCGATGCGCACGTAGGCCCCGGTATTGCCGTTGCGGCGGTAGATGGTGGTAGGCTGCGCGGCGTTGTCCCAAGGCACATTAAAGGTCCAGTTCACCGTGATGGCCGAGGCGGCCACGTTGGCGGGCAGCGCACTCACGCGCACGCTGCTGGCGGTGGGCGAAAACTCACTGATTGGCGTGGCCAGCGCCTGCACAAACTCCAGCTTGTAGGTGTATTGCTTGTTCTGGGTGTCGAGGCCGGAGTCGACGTAGCTCGTATCGGCCAACGTGATGAACGGGCCATGCGCCACCGGTACAAACGCCGTAGCCGCCGGGGTCAGCCCCTCGGCCCGCGACAGGTTGTAGCGCACCGGGCTGGTGAAAGTGCCACTCACCGGGCGGGGCTGGGTCCAGCGCACGTTTATCTGGCCGGTGGTGGCGCTGGTGGTGGCCACGTCCACGTTGGTCAGCATGGCTCCGCGCCCGGCCACCTGGGAGCAGGCTTCGTTCGAGGCCAGGCTTTCGCCACCGGCCGGCAGCGAGAAGTCAGCGTAAATACGGTAGCAGTAGTTCTGGCCCCGGTCCAGGCCGCGGTTGGTGTTGGTGGCATCCGTGTTCAGGTCGGTGAACGTGGTCACGGTAGGCCCTACCGTGCCAATGCGCACGTAGCCCGATGAGGCCGGAATACCCGTTTGGCACGCTCCCGGCGCGGTTCCAGGGTTCACTTTGCGGTAGATGTAAATATTGGCCGCATTGCCGCATGTGTAGGCATCCCAGTTCAGCACCATACTGTTGAGGCCGCCCGTTGCCACGGCGGGCGTGGCCCGCAGGTTTTGTGGGGCCGGCCCTACCACCGTAATGCGCCAGGTTTTCTCGTCAATCAGCGCCGGGTTGGTGGTGGAGGGCACCGCTGGGTTGTCCTGGGCCTTAAACACCACCAGATATGGCACTTTGGCCACGTTGCTGCACGTGGTTTGCCAGCTGAACGTGCCGGCGGCCTGCGGCGGGCCGGTCGTCGTTTGGCGGAACGTGGCGGGCGGGAAAATTCCACCGTAGGCAAACAGCGTGATGGGCGACTGCGGACTGCTGGCAGTCACGCCGTCCACGGCCGTTACGGTGCCCGTTATGCGCTGCCCGGCCACCACGCAGATGTCCTGCGGAATGGTGATGGTGGGGCGAATGTTGACCGAGGCCGTCACGATTATCTGCATGTCCCGAATCACCTTGCCGATAAGCCGACGCCCCAGCGGCACGCGCCGCCATTCCTCCACTTCAAACGCGACGTTGTAGAAACCCACCGCCACGGGCGCGTTCCAGGTAATCTGGCCGGTGTTCACGTCCTGAAAGAAAATGGCATCGTCATTAACCACTCCCGCCGGCACGCCGCCATAGGCCACCTGCACGGCCCGCGGATTACCGGCGGTGATGGCCTGGTCGTTGGGAAAGCGGAAATTGGGCACGGGCTGGGCCACGGGCATATTGGTCCCCGTGCCGGCTCCCGGGCCGGTGCAGGGCGAACCACCCACCGAACCGCGAATGCCGGCCGGCACCTGCTGACTGGCTCGCAGGTGAAAAGCCAGCGAATCATTGTCGGCATCGTAGGCCCCGGGGTTATGCAAAAACACCTGGCTGGTAGCGGCCTTGTCGATGGCCGGAGCCGTGAAGATGGGCGAATGATTCAGCCCCAGCGACGGGTCGATGTAGACATAGGTTCGGATGTAGAACGACTGATTTTTTGAGTCGGTCATATTTATCACCCCATCGTTGCGGTTTTCGCCGATAAACTCCACGTTGTAGCCACCCGTGGACGGGTAAATGTGCTCGAAATAATAAATATTAACGCTGGTGTCGGTGTTGCCCGGAATGGCCCGCTTCAGGAAGCGGGGCACACCATCGACGCAGCTGGAGGTGCCATCACCAAAGAAGATGGTGGCCGTCGGCTGGTCCACCGGCGAGCTATTGTCCGTGTACAGCACCATCTTGAAGAAGATGCGGCGCGGGTTGGGGCTGGCCGTGGTGTCCACCTTGGCCTGAATGTCGCCGGCGCGCAGGTGCGATGCCTGGGCCACATTCGGGCGCACACTCAGCCCGGTCATTATTGTCAGCAGTAGCAGCGCCAGCCGCGCACCGGCCCCACCCCGGAGTAGAAGAAATTGTATCATATAATCTCGAACGGAAGAAAGAAAATTCGCTAGCCTTACGCTGATTCGGACCTTAAAGGCTGGCCCGGCAACGCGAAGCTATACGAGAAGTAACGGGAGAAGGAAAAGTTACGCTGCCTTCGGCCGAAGGCGAATAGCAGCCTGCCTCATTCAGCGGATTCAGTAAAGCCGACAACCCCGCAAAAACCGCTCCGAGCAGGGCAGTTTTTGCGGGGCAGTCATTTTATTTAAGCCAAAAAATACGCGGCGCTAACGAACGATTTCGACCCAACCCTTATACGTGCGCTTCGTGTTGGCAAAGTCGGCAAATTCCACTTCGGCCAGGTAGAAATACACGCCATCGCCCACTTTGGCGCTGGTGCCGTTGCCCGATTCGCCCGTGGGCCCGCCGCCGTCCCAGTTGATGAGCACGGGGTCATCGGCGGTGGTGGTGTTCTCAAACACCTTGGTGCCCCAGCGGTTGAAGGCCTGGAAGTGGATGCGCCGCACCGGGCTGTTGTTCTTGGGCCGGAACACCGAGTTCTGGCCGTCGCCGTTGGGCGTAAAGATATTGGGCAGCTTGAAAAACAGGCAATTATCCTGGCAGGCCACGTTGCTCGTGTCGCTCACCGCGCCGCTGGCCACCACGGCCTGCAAGGCGTAGCACCCGCCCGAAAAAGACAGGTCGGAATGCACGAAGCTGGTGGCCGAGGTAGTGCCCAGCAGGGTAAAGCGGCCCGTGGGCGTGGGCCGGTAATACACCCGGTAATTGATGATGTTGGCATCGCAGCCGGCGGGCGTGGTGCCCACCGTCCAGCGCAGGCGATTGGTGTAGCGCTCCCGCAGGCCCGGGAATTCGGGCAGGTTGGCCAGGCTGTCGCAGTTGGTGGGCAGCAGGGTGAGCACCGGCGCACATGGCGGCGAGTTGAGGGTGAGGCACTGCACCTGGCTGCGGTTCAGCAGCGAGCTCAGGAAGGGGAAGCCGGCATAGCTGCCCTCGGTCTGCAAATAGTAGCAATAGTTCTCGCCCTTCACCAGCGTGGGGTCGCGGTCGGTAAACGTGCCGCTGGTGGCCCCAGTCGGAGCAGTAGCCACCGGCACCAGTGCGCCCGTGGCCCCGGTGCGGCGATAGATGGTAACCGGTTTGCCCGAATTATTCCACGGCACCTGATAGGTCCAGCTCAGGGTGATGGACGTGGGCGGGTTGTTGGGCAACGCCGTGAGCCGGACGCTACTGGCCGTGGGCGAGGCCTCGGTGAGCGTGGTACCCTGGCCCGGGGCGAAGGTGCGCACAAACTCCAGCTTGTAAGTGTATTGCTTGCTCTGCGTGTCGAGCCCCAGGTCCACGTAGCTGGTATCAGTGAGGGCGGTGAACGGACCGTGGGCCACTGGTACAAACGCCGTAGCCACCGGGTTCAGCCCCTCAGCCCGCGACAGCATATAAGATGGCGTGCCCGTGAACGTGCCCCCGCCAATCGGGCGGGGCTGGGTCCAGCGCACGGCAATCTGGCCGGTGGTGGCACTGGTGGTGGCCACGTCCACGTTGGTGAGCATGGCGCCCCGGCCCGATATCTGAGCGCAGACCTCGTTCGAGGCAATGCTCTCGCCGCCAGCCGGCAGCGGAAAATCAGCATAAATGCGGTAGCAGTAGTTCTGCCCCCGGCTCAAGCCGATGGTAGTACCAGTTGCCGGGTCCACGTTCAAGTCAGTGAAGGTCGTCACGCCGGGCGCTACTGTGCCAATGCGCACATAGCCCGCCGAGGCCGGAATGCCGGTATCGCACGGCCCCGGGGTGAACGTGGAGGGGTTCACCTTGCGGTAGATGTAGATGTGGGCCGCATTAGCGCAGGTGTAAGCGTCCCAGTTCAGCACCATGCCGTTGTAGCCGCCCGGGGCGGCGGTGGGTGTGACCCGCAGGTTTTGGGGCGGCGGCCCCACCACCGTGATGCGCCAGGTTTTCTCGTCTATCAGTATCGGCGTAGGAGACGCTGGGCTGTCCTGCGCTTTAAATACCACTAAGTACGGCAGCCCGGCCACGTTGCTGCACGTAGTTTGCCAGCTAAAGGTGCCGGCGGCCTGCGGCGGGCCGGTCGTCGTTTGGCGAAAGCTGGCGGGCGGAAGAATTCCACCGTAGGCAAACAGCGTAATCGGGGTTTGGGCGCTGCCGGCGGTCACACCGTCCACGGCGGTCACACTGCCGGTCACGGTTTGCCCGGCCACCACGCAGATATCGGGCGGAATGGTCAGCGTTGGGCGCTGGTTGTTGGTCGCCGTCACGATTATCTGCATGTCCCGAATCACCTCCCCGATAAGCCGGCGGCCGAGGGGCGTGCGCCGCCATTCCTCCACCACCATCGCCACGTTGTAGAAGCCCACCGCCACGGGCGCGTTCCAGGTAATCTGGCCGGTGTGCACGTCCTGCACGAAAATGGCGGGGTTGCCCCCGGTGGGGTCGCCCGGCACGCCACCATAGGGCACGGTCACGGGGTTGGCCGCAATGGCCGGGTCGTTGGGGTATTTAAAGTCGGGCACCGTCACGGGCCGGGGCGTGTTGTCGCCGGTAGCGCCGGGGCAGGGCGGCCCGACAATGTTGGATGCCAGGCGGGGCTCCTTCTGGCTGGTGCGCAGGTGAAAGGCCAGCGAGTCGTGGTCGGCATCATATGCCGCCGGATTGTGCAGATACACCTGCCCTACGGCCCCCTTATCAATGGCCGGAGCCGTGAGCACCGGCGAATGGTTCAGCCCCAGCGCCGGGTCGATGGTGATGCGGGTGCTGATGTAGAACGACTGGTCGAGCGGATTGCTCATGTTGACGACGCCCCCGTTGCGGTTTTCGCCCACGAAGCTGACCGTGTAGTTGCCCGTAGACGGGTAAGTATGCTCGAAATAATAGATACTGAGCGCCGTATCGGAGTTGCCGGGAATGGGCAGCCGGCCGCCCGGCCGGGCAATGCCCGGGTTGCAGCTCGACGTGCCGTCGCCAAAAAAGATAACCGCGTTGGGCTGGTCTACTGAATTTGGCCCGCGGCTAATGTCGAGGTAGAGAATCATCTTGAAGAAGATGCGCCGCGGGTTGGGGTTGGCCGTGGTGTCCACCTTGGCCTGAATGTCGCCCGCCCGGATGTGGGTGGCCTGCGCCACCTCGGGCCGCAGGCCCAAACCTGCCAATAGCACCACCAACAGCAGTGCAGCCCGCACCAGCATTCCAGCCCGCGGAAGAGTAAACTGTACCATACCAATTCAGTTACAAGAAAGGAAAACCGTAATGCAGGCCCGGGCACCCAGCGAAGAAGCCAGCTTTTGAAGCCGGCCCTGGCAGAATTTGTTGCTGGTTAAGCCACACGCCCTTGCGTGTTTAACGATGCCAGCCGTGGATAGATTCACCACGCCTCCGCAATGTTTTTCGGAAGCGCGGCACTTGCACGAATCAAGCCCGACCGTTGCCCGGTTAGCGGGTGGGGGCTACCTTTGGGCGACCTAAACACACCTCTTCACTTCCCTAGTTTGGCAACTTTATGAGTTGGATAACAAAAACATTAACCAGCAGCATCGGCCGGAAGATAATTATGGCCGTTACCGGCCTGTTTCTGTGCTCGTTCCTGGTGGTTCACCTGATTGGCAACCTGCAGTTATTCAAGCACGACCAGGGTGCGGCCTTCAACACCTATTCTCACTTCATGGGTACCAACCCCATCATCCGCACCATCGAGTGGGGCCTGGTGCTGGGTTTCGGCTTTCATATTTTTGAAGCCCTCGTGCTCACCCGCCGCAACAAAGCGGCCCGTGGCGCACAAGGCTACGTGAGCAACCACTCGGAGCAGAACTCGGAATGGACCTCGCGCAACATGGGCATTCTGGGCAGCATCATCCTGATTTTCCTGATTGTCCACCTCTACAATTTCTTCTGGCGCGCCCGCTTCGCCGGCGACCTGCCCAAAATGGGCGGTGCCGACCCGCTGACCAGCGACTACGACAACCTGTATATGGCCGTAGTGTCGTCGTTCCACATCTGGTGGTACGTGCTGCTGTATGTGGCCGCCCAAATCAGCCTCGGCTACCACTTGTGGCACGGCTTCCGCTCGGGCTTCCAGACCCTGGGCCTGAACCACCGCAAGTACACCCCGCTCATTAAGTATGTGGGCTACACCTTCGCGGTAGTGGTTTCGGCGGGCTTCGCCTCCATGCCGCTCTACTTCTTCCTGTTCACCAATGCACAGGGCGAAATGGCTGCTAACGCGCCAGCATTCCTTCACACCGTGGCTTCGGCTTTTTAATTGATTAGGAGCAATAAAACCGGCCGGCCGCGCTAACACCTGCGGCGTTCGGCGGTTACCTTATTGTTCTATCACTCAGTCATTCCATCACTCCGTCGCTCTATGCTGTTGGATTCCAAAATTCCCGAAGGCTCCCTCGCCGAAAAATGGGACAAGCACAAGTTTAACGTCAAGCTCGTGAACCCCGCCAACAAGCGGAAATACGACGTAATTGTGGTCGGCACGGGCCTGGCCGGCGGCGCTGCCGCCGCCTCGCTGGCCGAGCTGGGCTACAACGTTAAAGCCTTCACGTACCACGATTCGCCCCGCCGCGCGCACTCCATCGCCGCACAGGGTGGCATCAATGCCGCTAAGAACTACCAGAACGACGGCGACTCCGTGTTCCGTTTGTTCTACGATACCATCAAGGGCGGCGACTACCGCGCCCGCGAAGCCAACGTGTACCGCCTGGCCCAGGTATCGGTCAACATCATCGACCAGTGCGTAGCCCAAGGCGTGCCCTTCGCCCGCGAATACGGCGGCCTGCTGGCCAACCGCTCCTTCGGTGGTGCCCAGGTGAGCCGAACCTTCTACGCCCGGGGCCAGACCGGACAGCAGCTGCTGCTGGGAGCCTACTCAGCCCTGAGCCGCCAGATTGCCTACGGCAAGGTGAAGATGTACACCCGCTCGGAAATGCTCGACGTGGTGATTGTGGACGGGCAGGCGCGCGGCATCGTGACGCGTAACCTGGTGACCGGCGAGATTGAAACCCACGCCGCCCACGCGGTGGTACTGGCCACTGGCGGCTACGGCAACGTGTTCTACCTGAGCACTAATGCCAAGTATTGCAACGTGACGGCCGCCTGGCGTGCCCACAAAAAAGGCGCATTCTTCGCCAACCCCTGCTTTACCCAGATTCACCCCACCTGCATCCCCGTGAGCGGCGACTATCAGTCGAAGCTTACGCTGATGTCGGAATCGCTCCGCAACGACGGCCGCGTGTGGGTGCCCAAAACGGTGGAAATGGCTGAGCGCGTGCGCAAAGGCCAGGTGAAACCTCAGGACATTGCCGAGGATGACCGCGACTACTTCTTGGAGCGCAAGTATCCCGCTTTCGGCAACCTGGTGCCGCGCGACGTGGCTTCGCGCAACGCCAAGATGATGTGCGACGAGAACCGTGGCGTGGGCAGCACCGGCCTGGCCGTGTACCTCGATTTCTCCGATATCATCAAGCGCACGGGCGCTGAAGCGGTGAGCCAGAAGTACGGCAACCTCTTCGACATGTACGCCAAAATCACCGACGAGAATCCGTATGAGATGCCCATGCGCATCTACCCGGCGGTGCACTACACTATGGGCGGCCTGTGGGTTGACTACAACCTGCAAACCACCGTGCCCGGCCTGTACGCCACCGGCGAGTGCAACTTCTCGGACCACGGAGCCAACCGCCTCGGTGCTTCGGCCCTGATGCAGGGCCTGGCCGATGGCTACTTCGTAATCCCTTACACCATTGGTGATTACCTGGCCCAAACGCCGCCCAAGCCGGTGGATACCAGCCACCCCGCTTTCGCCGAATCGAAAGCCTACGTGCAGGCCCGCACCGAGCAGCTACTAGGCATCAAAGGCAACCGCACGCCCGACGAATTCCATAAGGCGCTGGGCCACATCATGTGGGAATACTGCGGCATGGCCCGTACGGCCGAAGGCTTGCGCCACGCCAAAGCTGAGATTCAGAAGCTCAAAAAAGGCTTCTGGAGCGACGTGAAAGTGGTAGGCACGGGCGAAGAAATGAACCAGGCGCTGGAGAAAGCCGGCCGCGTAGCCGACTTCATCGAACTGGGCGAGCTGATGGTGGACGACGCGCTGAACCGCAACGAAAGCTGCGGTGGCCACTTCCGCGAGGAATACCAGACCCCCGAGGGCGAGGCCCTGCGCGACGACGAAAACTACGCCTACGTGGCAGCCTGGGAGTATCAGGGCGACAACCAGCCCGAGAAGCTCAACAAGGAAGAGCTTGTATTTGAAAACGTGAAGCTGACCCAGCGCAGCTACAAATAAATTTGATTTTTAGTAGTCAGTATTGGGTAGCCAGTAGTCAGTCCGTTTCGCCTGACGAATTATCCATCCGACTACTGACTACCCAATACTGACTACTAGAAAAAAGATGGCCGGTTCCAACCCCAACGCTAAACCGATGAACCTGACCCTGAAAGTGTGGCGGCAGCCCAACCGCCAGGCTCAGGGGAATATTGTGGAGTACCACGTGAAAGACATTTCGCCCGATATGTCGTTCCTGGAAATGCTCGACGTGCTGAACGAGGACCTGCTGCACGCCGGCCAGGACCCGGTGGCCTTCGACCACGACTGCCGCGAAGGCATCTGCGGCTCGTGCGACTTGTTCATCAACGGCCGCTCGCACGGCCCCGAGAAGGGCACCACCACCTGCCAGCTGCATATGCGCAAGTTCTCGGATGGCGACACCATCACCATCGAGCCCTGGCGCGCCGCATCGTTCCCCGTAAATAAAGACCTGAGCGTAGACCGCTCGGCGTTCGACCGCATCATTCAGGCCGGCGGCTACGTGAGCGTGAACACCGGCGGCGCACCCGACGGCAACGAGATTCCGATTCCGAAGGAGATTTCCGACCGCGCTTTCGAGGCGGCTACCTGCATCGGCTGCGGTGCCTGCGTGGCGGCTTGCAAGAATGCTTCGGCGATGCTGTTCGTATCGGCCAAGGTTTCGCAGCTTTCGTTGCTGCCGCAAGGTCATGTGGAGCGCAAAACCCGCGTCGAAAACATGGTGGCGCAGATGGACAAGGAAGGCTTTGGGGCCTGCACCAACATCGGCTCGTGCGCGGCCGAGTGCCCGGTGGGCATCTCGCTGGAGAACATTGCTATCCTGAACCGCGAGTTCCTGGCGGCCAAGGCTACGTCGAATAATCTGGCTTAAGTCAGTCGAAACGTTAGACGCAAAAGGCCCCGGCAGTAGCTACTGCCGGGGCTTTCTATTTAATGTCGGGTGCGGGGCTTGCCCCCTACTCTGTTAAGCTGTTACGGCATCCAGCGCTTTCATATCCTCGGCCGAAAGGTGGATATCGGCCGTTTTCATGTTCTCTTCCAAGTGGTTCACTTTGGACGTGCCGGGGATGAGCAGGATGTTGGGCGAGTGGTGCAGGAGCCAGCTCAGGGCAATTTGCTGGGGTTTCACGCCATGTTTGGCAGAAATCTGGTCCAGCGCTTTGAGGGCATCGGCGTTGCCGCCGCCCAGCGGGAACCACGGAATGAAGGCGATATTTTGCTCGCGGGTGTAGGTGAGCTCGGCTTCCCACTTGCGGTTTTCGACACTGTACATGTTCTGCACCGACACGATGGGCACGAATTCCTGGGCCTTTTTGATGTCAGCCACGCTTACTTCGGACAGGCCGATGTGCTTGATGCGACCGTCCTGCTGGGCTTTTTGCAGGAATTCCAGGGTATCCTCGAAGGGCACATTAGGGTCGATGCGGTGGAGTTGGTAGAGGTCGATTTGCTCGACTTTCAGGCGTTTGAGGCTGCCGTTGAGGGCTTCTTCGAGGTGTTTGGGGCTGGCATCAATGGGCCACTGGTTGGGGCCGGTGCGGAGCAGGCCGCCTTTGGTGGCGATAACGAGGCCTTTGGCATAGGGGTGCAGGGCTTCGGCAATCAGCTCTTCCGACACGTTAGGGCCGTAGCTGTCGGCGGTATCGATGAAGTTGACGCCCAATTCCACGGCCCGCTTCAGCACGCGGATGGATTCGTCGTGGTCGGCGGGCGGGCCCCAGATGCCTTCGCCGGTGATGCGCATGGCCCCGTAGCCGAGTCGATTGACGGTGAGGTCGCCGCCGATGGTGAAGGTGGTGGGGTAAGTGGTGGGGTAAGTGGTGGCAGTGGTTTTATCGGACATGAGAATTGACATTGAATGAAATACCCCGGCGCAGGTAGTGGCGGGGCGCTTTGTAAGACGATTGAGGAACCGAATTGTTTGAAGAGAGCTGTAGCGCAGACTTTGTAGTCCGCGTTTTCGGACGATATTATCAGGCGCGGACTACAAAGTCCGCGCTACTTTTACCGCCGTGCCCCTGCTTCCCCCCGACCGTCGCCTACCGCTGCTTTACGCTATTATTCTGGTCGATGTGATTGTGGGGGCGGCGGTGGGGCCCGTGCTGCCGGAGTTTGTGCGAGGGCTGCGGCAGCCGCAGCTGTGGCTGAGCGTGGGCACGGGCGTATTTTTGGGAGTGCAGCTGTTTTCAGCCCCGCTGCTGGGGCGGCTGAGCGATGGGTATGGGCGGCGGCCCATCTTCATCATTTCGGCAGTTGGTACGCTGCTGGCCAATGCATTGCTGCTGCCGGTGCGGGCGGGCCTGTACTTCGTGAACCGCGTTTCCGACGGCCTCACCAATGGCATGTACGCCACGGTGCGCTCGGCCATTACCGACATTTCACCGCCCGGGCGGCTCTTTCGTAACCTCGGCATTGAGGGCGCGATTATCTCGCTGGGCTTCGTGCTGGGGCCGATGGCATCGGGCTTGATGCTGACCTTTTTGCAGGTACCGCCGGCCCAGCAGGCCACTTACGTGGTGCGGCTGGCCGTGGCCCTGGCCGCCCTCAACATCGGGCTGAGTTTGTGGCTGCCCGAAACCCACGCCGGGCGCGGGGGAGTGCGCGGAGCCGAGCTACGCGCCGAGTTGGCCCGTAGCGTCAACCCGCTCACGCTCTGGGCGCGGCTGCGCGAGAAGAACGTGCAGAACCCCGGCGTGCGGCGCATTGTGCTCACGCAGGTGGCCCTCACGCTCAGCACGGGGTATTATTTCTACTTTGTGGCCTTTGCCAGCCTAGGGCCGCTGCGCCTCGATGCACGGCAGATTTCCTATTTTTTCATGTATTTCGGGGCGCTGAGCGTGGGGCTTAACTACGTGTTCTACGGCTATTTTGCCGACCGCATCAACCAGCGCCGGGCCATTGTGTGGCTGGCCGCGCTGGGCGCACCGGTACTGGCCGGCTACGGCCTGATGGGCACCTCGAAAGTGGCCCTCTACGTGCTGGTGACGCTGGACTGCCTCACACTCTCGCTCATCCAGGGCTTGCTGGAGGGGCGGCTGGCCCGCCGCACTACGGAGGCCGACCGGGGTGAAATCTTTGGACTGAATCAGGCCTTTCAGTCATTGGCCAGCTTCGGCACGGCACTGGTATTTGGGGGGCTGTCGGTGCTCGATTTGCGGCTGCCGTGGGCGTGGTTTGCGCTGTGCCTGGCGGCGGTAGCAGGGTTGGCAGCTACGGACCGGGATGCCAAAAGCCCCGCGTAAGGCGTGAGTTATTTGCCGGTGCGGGGCGCGGCTTTTTTAGCTGGGGCTTTGGACGCAGCTTTCGCGGCTGGTTTGGCGGTGGGCTTGGGGGCCGCCTTCACTGCTTTGGCATTGGACCGGGTAGTGGGTTTGGCCGCCGGGGTAGCGGCTTTATTTTTGGCAATGGCCTTGCTTCTGGCAATGGCTTTCGATTTAGCCGCAGCATCTGAATCGGGTTCTGCGGTAGTGACCGCTACACGCTTGGAGGCCGGGACAGCGGGTTTCTTAGCGACGGGCCTGGAGGCAGCAGTGGGCTTGCGCCGGGCCGGGCGCGCGGCCGATGCTCGAAAAAGGCTGCGCAACTCGTTGTAAACCTCTACCATCACCTGCTCGCGCTGGGTCCGGCTCATCCCGCTGAGGGGCGTGCGCGGTCCGTTCATGGACTGGAGCTGGCTCAGCGGCGAATCCTGAAACGCGCCCTCGCAGGGCCGCACAATGATGGTGAGCAGGGTGGCCCCCTCGCGGTCGGCCGCCTTCAGCAACGGGGGCAATTCTTCGGCGTGAATAAAGTCGGAGGCCAGAAAATCGGCACTCACCAGGAAAATACCGACCCGCGCCATGGCCATCTGCTGGTGAATGCGGTCGCGCCACCGCTCGCCCTTGCGGATTTTCTGGTCGCTCCAGATTTCCAGGTTCTGGTCGCGGACCAGTGGTTTGAGGTGGGTATTCAGCAGGTTCAGCCATTGGCTATCGGCGTGGCTGTAGCTGATAAAAACGCTGGTGCGGGCAGATGCTGGCATGGGACGAAAGTACCCACAAGGGACTGCATAAACTAGCCGCGCCGGGGCCGGGCCGCGCAACCTCTGCCCCACCCAAGAGGTTAAGCAGCATATTTGCACCTCGTCTTACCGCGCCTCCCCTTGATTACCATCCTTGCCGGCACCAACCGGCCCCACTCGCGCGCCCGCCGCATTGCCGACTACTACCGCGCCCTGCTCACGGAGCTGGGGGCCGACAGCCACATTCTGGACCTGGCCGAGCTGCCTGTCGACTTCATTACCACGGCGCTCTACGCCAACGTGGGCACGCACCCGGAGTTCAACCGCCTGGCCACCATGCTCGATGCGAGTGATAAGGTCGTCATTGTGGTGCCCGAGTACAATGCGTCGTTTCCCGGCGTGCTGAAGGCGTTTATCGACGGCCTCACCTACCCCGGCGGCATTCAGGGCAAAAAGGTGGCGCTGGTGGGCCTGAGTAGCGGTGGCCAGGGCGGCCTGCTGGCTATGGCCCACCTCACCGATGTGCTGATGTACCTCGGCACCACGGTACTGCCCCAGCGCGTGCGCCTGCCCTTCATCAACCAAGATTTGAACGCAGAGCACGGCCTGAACCACGACCTGTCGCGGCAGCTGCTGCGCGAGCAGGCGGCGGCGCTGCTGGCGTTTTAGTATCGGGGCTTTTAAAGAATCGCCTGTCATCCTGAGCGCAGCGAAGGACCTTATTACGTTAGAACAGCTGGCAGTAATTCAACTGTTGCGAACGTGATAAGGTCCTTCGCTGCGCTCAGGATGACAGGCGTTTTCTAGTCCTCCAACACCGCCTGCCGCGCCAGCACCCGCCGGAACACCACCCGCAGCACGAAGTACAGCACCGCCACCAGCGGCACCATGGCTACGGCCCATAGCAGCAGCGCGCCCAACTCAGCCCGCCACAATAATTTACCTACCGCTTCCCAACCTTCGTGGTCGATGAGCTGGCGCAGGCTGGCTACCGTGAGGTGGGCCACTTTATCGCCCTGGCCCATGATTATGGCCCCGGCGCGTAGGAAAGGAATGAGCAGCGCCAGCTGAAAAAACGTCATCAGGTGGGTGGCCAGCTGCATGGCGGCCACGTTGAGGCGCAGGCGCAGGGCCACGGCGGCGCTCAGTATGGTGGTGATGCCGAGGGCGGGAATCAGCCCGATGGCTACGCCCAGGCCTACGGTGAGGGCTAGTTTTTCGGGCGATAGGCCGGTTTTGAGCAGGTCCAGCAGCGGGTCGGCCACGCGGCGGCGCAGCCAGGAGCGCGGCGGCAGCGGGGCGGGCGGGACTAGCGGCGGCAATTGGGTTTCAGAAGGCGACATACAGAAAAATAACGGGGCCGAAAGCCGGGCCACACGGCAGCCCGTACCTTCGTTGGGGGCCTGCTTCTTACGGCTACGGCCCGAAATGTTGCGCCCCGGGTATTGTATGACAAAGTTAGATTCCCCGGCCGAGTTGCCGGGTCCGTGGTGGCGCGAGCTGCCCATCTTGCTGCACCGCGCCGGCCGCGAGCTGGGCCAGAACGACCCGCTGCGGCTGGGCGCGGCCACGGCGTTTTTCACCTCGTTTGCCCTGCCGCCCATCCTCATCATTCTGGTACAGTTGCTGAGCTCGCTCTACCCCTCGTCCATCGTGCGGGTGATGCTGCTGGGCAAGGTCAGCAACCTGGTGGGGGCCCCGGCGGCGGGGCTGGTTTCGCAGATTGTGATGAACGTGGCCGACCCCAGCCGCAGCCGGCTGGTGACGGTGGTGGGCTTCGCGTTTCTGCTCTTTGTGGCCACCACGCTGTTCACCATCATCCAGCATTCGCTCAATCAGCTCTGGCAAATCCGACCCAAGCGCGGCACCGGCAAGGTGTCGCAGGCCGTGCACGAGCGGGTGCGCTCGGGCGGCGTGCTGCTGGCCACGGCGGTGCTTACCCTGCTGGCCTTCGGGGCTGATGCCGCCCTGAGCTTGTTTGCCGAAAGCATCCGCGACTTCGATGCCACCTTCGCCTATTTCATCGTTCGCGGGCTGAATGCCGTCATTGCCTGGCTGATTCTGGCGGCCTGGTTCGGCGTCACTTTCCGCACGCTGAGTTTGGCCAAAGTGCCGTGGCGGGCGGTCACGCGCGGGGCGGCGCTCACGGCCCTGCTCATCAGCCTGGGCGAAGTGGTGCTGGGACAATTACTGGTCGCGCGGGATTTGGGACCAGTCTACGGCCCGGCATCCAGCCTGGTACTGGTGCTGCTGTTCGTGTTCTATTGCGCCATGATATTCTACTTCGGGGCGGCGTTCACGAAGGCCTACGCCCACCGGATTGGGCTGGACATCCGACCCAAGAAATCGGCCGTGCGCTACCGGCTGGTGAACGTGGAGGAGTAGCGGGGCGGGCCGACGGGTTTATTGCCGATGCAGTTTACATTAGCTCCCGGCGCGGCCAGCTTACTGCCAATGTAAGTTACATCGGTGCCCGGCGCTGCCAATCCACTGCCGATGTAAGTTGCATTAGCACCCGGCACCGCAGGCTGGGAGTCGATGTATCTTACATTGATGCTTGGCTCGGCGTACCGGGTACTAATGTAAGTTTCATGCGGTAGGGTGCGGGGCTTGCCCCCGCCCGCCGTTGAACGGGCTCGTTGCATAGGCGCGCGGGCGGGGGCAAGCCCCGCACCCTACGATACCACAGCCTGCGCCGTCAGGGGAAGCAAGCCGTACCTTTGTCCCGTGCAAACTCCTGATACCTCCGCCGCTGCCGGTGCCTCATCGGCCCAGCCCACCGCCAAGCCCAACCTCCAATTCGCCGATTTCGGCCTCTCCCCCGCCCTGCTGGCCGGCGTGGCCGAGCTGAATTTCACCCAGCCCACCCCCGTGCAGCAGCTGGTGCTGGCCCCCGCCCTCGAAGGGCAGGACGTGGCCGGGCAGGCCCCCACCGGCTCGGGCAAAACCGCCGCCTACGGCCTGGCCGTGTTGCAGCAGGTCGATGTGACCTCGGCCACCATGCAGGCCCTGGTGCTGGTGCCCGCCCGCGAGCTGGTGATGCAGGTGCGCGACGCCCTCCAGCGCCTCGGCAAGCACGTCCCGAACCTGCGCGTGGCCGGCTACTACGGCGGCCACGCCATGCGCGAAGAAGTGAAAGGCCTCCAGCAAATGCCCCACATCGTGGTGGCCACCCCCGGCCGCATGCTCGACCACCTGGAGCGCCGCACCATCGTGCCCAACCGCCTGAAAGTGCTGGTGCTGGACGAAGCCGACAAGCTGCTGGAGCTGGGTTTTCAGGAAGAAATGGCTACCATCATCAGCCGCCTGCCGCAGCGCCGGCAGACGCTGCTGTTCTCCGCCACCATGCCCGATAAGGTGCTGAACCTCGTGCGCGAGTACCTCACCCGGCCCCGCGTGATGAACGTGGGCGGCTCCAACGCCACCACCCTGCCCGAGAGCCTGGTGCTGCGCGGCCACGTAGTGAGCGCCGCCGACCAGAAGCCCGCCGCCCTCTACCACCTCATCAGCCAGCCCACCGCCGGCCGCTCCCTCGTCTTCGCCAATACCCGCGACCGGGTGGAAGAATTGACCCGCTTCCTGCGCGGCCGGGGCCTGGCCGCCGAGGCCCTGCACGGCAAAATGCTTCAGCCCGAGCGCGACAAAAGCATGATGAAGCTGCGCAACGGCTCGGCCACCGTGCTGGTAGCAACTGACGTGGCCGCCCGGGGCCTCGACGTGAACGAGCTCGACACCGTGGTGCAGTTCGACCCGCCCCACGAAACCGACACCTTCCAGCACCGCGCCGGCCGCACCGCCCGCGCCGGGGCCGTGGGCACTGCCCACCTCATCGTAACCTCCCACGAGCAGCAGAAAATCCAGCAGTGGCCCACCGCCAGAGGCGTGCAATGGGCGGCCCTGCGCCCGCCCGCCCTCCCCGATGCCCTGCCCAAAGCCCCGCGCCCCAGCACCGTCACCCTCCACGTATCGGCCGGCAAGAGCGAGAAAATCAGCCGGGGCGACCTGGCCGGAGCCTTTGTGAGCGTGGGCGGCCTGGAGCGCGACGCCGTGGGCCGCATTGAGGTATTCGACCACCACAGCTTCGTGGCCGTGCCCGAGGCGCTGGCCGAAGAAGTGCTGGCCCGCATGCAGGGCGCGAAGGTGAAAGGCAAGAAAGTGAAAGTGGCGCTGATTCGGTAGTAGCACACTCTCTGAACGATGCCCGGAACGTCATGCTGAGCGTAGCCGAAGCATCTCTACCGCAGTAGTAATCCTTTCGATTGGATTGCGTTGTGCGGTAGAGATGCTTTGGCTGCGCTCAGCATGACGTTTTTTTTACCCTTATTATCCAACTGCCCCCCATGCGCCTCCTTTTCATCTGCAGCCAGAACAAGTGGCGCAGCCTCACCGCCGAGCGGCTTTTTGACGACCACCCGCACCACGAGGCCCGCTCGGCCGGCACCGAGCCGGGGGCTAGGGTGCGCGTGGCGGCCGGCCACCTGGGCTGGGCCGAAATCATCTTCGTGATGGAGCGCCGCCACGCCGACCGCCTGCGGGAGAAATTCGCGGCCGAGCTGGCGGGCAAGACCGTAGTCACGTTGCGCATTCCCGATAAATACCCGTTTCAGCACCCCACGCTGGTGGCGCTGCTGCGCGAGAAGCTGGCGGCGCATTTGCCGTTACTTTAGTAGCCACATTATCTACCCTCTATGCTGCAACGACTATTACTGCTGCTGGCCGCCGCGCCACTTTTCACTCTCCAAACCCACGCCCAAGTATATGAGCCGGGCCTGCTGGTGCGCGCCAACGGCGACACGCTACGGGGTGAAATCGAGAACGGGTTCTGGGTCGAGCCGCCCGCCTCCATCCGGTTTAGGCCCGGCCCCACAGCCGCCATTGAGACGCTGAAACCCCGGCAGTTGCGGGCCGTGCTGCTCACCAACGGCCGGTACTTCCGCTACGAGGGCCTGCCCATCAACCACGCCGACGTAACGGAACTGGCACGATTGCCACACGGCTACGCCACCAATGTGCAGGTTGATTCGCTACTGGCCGAGGTACTGGTGGAGGGACCGATGACGCTGTTCCGGGTGGTACGCCCCGGTAGCCTGCACTTGCTGCTGCACCGCGCAGGCCAGCCCGTAGTGGACCTGTGCGAACGTCAATACCTGCGGCACGCCCCCAACGGCGGCTGGGAAGTCACGGATGGTAATAATTACCGCAATCAACTGGCCTTGTACTTGGCCGATTGCCCGGAGGCAAGCCAAGCGGCAAAGTCGGCGGCGTTTACACCGGCCGGGCTGGTGGCCGTTGTGCAGCGCTACAATCAGGCCTGCGGCCCGGCCCGGCAAGCGGGCCGCTCGTGGCTGGCGGTGGCCGCGCCCCGCCGCCGGGTGTCGGTGCAAGGCGGCGCACTGGCCGGGGTGCGCTACAATCACTCAGAAAACAGCAACGTCAATCTCGCTGACTGTACCGACTGCGAAGCCCGGCCCTTCGGTGGGCTGTATGCCGAGGTACTGCTGCCCAGCCGGCGAACCGCTGTGTACGGCGAACTAAATCTGGGGAATTTTCGCAACCAGCTTTCGCAGTTTGTGACGGTTGTAAACACTATTCCTGACCCGCGCTGTGCGGGCTGCACCCGCACAGAATTAGCCGTTGTCGCCGCCACCTACCATTACCAGGCCCTGATGAGCACGGCCCGCATCGGTGTGCGCTACTTTGTCTGGCTACCGCACGAGCAGCAATTGTTGTTTGGCCTGAGCTACGAGCTGAATTCGCTGTGGAACGTGCGGGGCAATTTCCAGCCAGGTCCCGATTTTACGCTCCGTGACGAGGACTTAGTTTACCATTCCGTCCCACTGTTGCCCGCCCTCACGGCCGGCTGGCGCTGGAACCGCGTGAGCGTGGCCGCCGATGTTCACTCGTGGTTCGTTATTGGTGGGCTGTTCGTGGTGCGGGGCAGCCTGGCTTACCGCCTGAGCCGGAACCACGACCAGCCAGCGCCCCAAACCCACCAGCCCTGAGCCAACCTCCCGGCCCGGCGGCCGTACCAACGGCCATGCCCTATCTGATTTCCCTGGCCGTTTTGGCGGCCATTATCTACGCGTTTTACCAATACGCCACCGCCGATTCGCGCCGCCGTACGGCCGCGCTGGCCCAAGACTTTCCCGCCGCCTGGCGGCAGATTTTATCCGAACAGGTGGCCTTCTATCTGGCCCTGACGGATGATGAAAAAGTTCGGTTCGAGAAGCAAACGCAGGTGTTCCTGGCCAGTACCCGCATCACCGGCGTGCAAACGGAAGTGGATGATACCACGCGCCTGCTGGTAGCGGCTTCGGCGCTTATTCCGGTATTCGGCTTCCCCGATTGGGAGTACCGCAACCTGGGCGAAGTCCTCATCGTGCCCGATGCCTGGCAGCTGGACAACGACCCCACCAAAGAAGTAAAACCCTTGCAGGGCACGCTGCTGGGTTCGGTGCAGGGCTTCCAGAATCAGCACTATATGCGTCTCTCGAAAGCCTCCCTGGAGCAAGGCTTCCGCGACGCGGTGGACCGCCAGAACGTGGGCATCCACGAATTTGCGCACCTGCTGGACGAGGCCGATGGCGTGATTGACGGCCTGCCCAAAGCCGCCCTGCCGCCCACGCTGCTCCAATCCTGGACGGCGGTGATGCAGCGCGAAATCGCGGCCATTCAGGCCGGCAAGTCGGAAATCAACCCCTACGCCGCCACCAACGAGGCCGAGTTTTTCGCCGTGGTCACCGAATACTTTTTCGAGAAGCCCGAGAAGCTCCAGGAGCATCACCCCGAGCTGTACGAGCTGCTCAACCAGGCCTTCCGCCAGAACCCCAAAAACCGTTTCCTCCGCTTCGCCACCGACCCGCGCGAGTGGCTGAAAACCCTGCGCAGCCGCCGCAAATTCGGCCGCAACGCACCCTGCCCCTGCGGCAGCGGCCGGAAGTACAAGGACTGCCATTTGGCCGCTCAAACGGTGTAGGTTTTGGCGCTGGTGTTGGCCTGATGGGTCGTCATGCTGAGCGCAGCCGAAGCATCTCTACCGCGTAACTAATCCTTTCGATTGGATTACCATTGCGGTAGAGATGCTTCGGCTGCGCTCAGCATGACGACCTACTTCAGGTGTGACCGCGCTACTTGCTCCCCTGCTGCAACACCCAGTCGCGCACCGTAGTGAGCAGCACCGGGGCAACCACGGGGTCAACCGTTCCATCATCGGCGACAATGAGTTCGGCGGTGGGGGTTTGAAACCAATGATTGAGGCCCGGCAGCCGGCGTGAGCTGACGCGCTTATTGCCTTTGAGGCCTTTTTCCAGCGCCGTCAGGTTGGTGGCGGCATTCACCTCGGCATCGTCGGTACCGTTGAGCAGCAGCACCGGGCACTGCACATCGGCAAGGCTGGCCTGGGGGTCAAATTTGAGATAGTAGCGGTACCAGGGCGTGAGCAGGTCGGTGGCGCGGGCGCGGGCCAGGGCGGGGTCCTGGTCGGGGTAGCGCTGGCGCAGCATGTTCACCACAATGGCCTGGGCTTGGTCGTTGCTGGCCGTCTGGCGCACAATTTCCAGCATAGTCCGCCGGAATTTGAGGGTCGCTTCCGCCTGCTTGCGCGCCTCGCTTTTGATTTTGAGCCGCTGCTGCGCCACGTAGGTTTCTACCTGCGCCGAGTTGGAGCCGCTGGTCCGGAGCTTAGCGGCTTTGGCCAAGACCTCGGCCCAGGCCTGGCGGCGGGCTGCGCCGATGCGGGCCGTGTCGGCGGTGCTCAGCGGCTCGGCCTGGCTGGCCAGCAGGTCCAACCCTACCAAGCCAGACGCGGCCATCGCCACCACAAAGCCGGGCGGCACGGGCTGGGCCGCCGCCAGCAGGGCCACGTTACCGCCCTCGCCGTGCCCGATGAGGCCGGTACGGGCCGGGTCGATGCTCGGCCGGACGCGCAGGTAGTTGAGGCCGGCCAGGGCATCGCGCACCAGGTCGGCGGTGGTGGCCAGGGTGCCGTTGCCGCCGCTCTGGCCCACGCCCCGGTCGTCGAGCCGCAGCACGGCAATGCCCTGACGGGCCAGCGTGGCGGCGATATCGGCAAAAAATCGGTAGCTGCCCTGCCGGGAGTCGCGGTCCTGGCTGCCCATATCGGACAAGAGCACTGCGGCCGGAAACGGCCCGGCCCCGTCCGGAATGCTGAGGGTGCCGGCCAGGGCCACGTTGCCGGGCTGGCTGGTCAGGCTCACGGTTTCGATGTGGTAGGTAGTGGCTTTCACGGCCACGGTTTTTTCCGTGCTCGCCGGGCCGGCACCGTTGGCGGCGGCCCGTTGCAGCACCAGCGGCACCCGCAGGCCGGGCTGCGACCACACGCCGCGTAGTTCCTGGCCCGCCTCACCAGCCTGGGTGCACACAAAGCGGCAGTCCACGGTGGCGGCGTAGAAGATGAGCGTATCGCCCCGCAGCGTGAGCGAGGCCGGCACTTTATTCAGGCGCTTGGCAGGCAGGTCGAGCGTGGCAATCAGCTTATTAGCGCCCGGCTGGATGATGCTGATTTGGACGGGCAATGTCCCACCGGGAATAGACAGCGGCCCTTTCCAAACTCCGGTCAGGCTGGGCTTGCCAACCACTGCTGCCGTCGCATGTTGGGCCGCCGAGTCGGGGCGGGTGGGCGTGCTGGTTTGCCCCAGCACCGCCGCCGGCCACAGTCCCATCCCAACTATCAACTTTCCCGCGTTGCGGAGAAACATCCTTGTCATATCAATTTTAAACAACCTCCTAGCCGCATCGGCTGCGGTTTTTTGGCCCCTTGCGAGAACAATAGAGCCGCGCCTGCGGCAAGTTAGGGCAGCAGCACGCGGTCAATCACGTGCACCACGCCGTTGGTACATTGCACATCGGGAATCACCATGTTGGCGGGCGTCGTAATGCCCCGCGACTTTACTGTCAGGACACCGTTTGTGAAGGTTCCGAGTTGCAGCGAACCCGTACCAAAGCTAGTTACGGAGGTGCCATCCGGCAGTTCCGGCGTGAATTTATCACCCAGGCTACCAGCCAGTACATGGTTTGCCAGAATGCCCGTCAGCGCGGCTACTTGGGTGGCATTCATGTTGTTGATGGCATCTACGCTTGGAATACCGGCATCGATAAACGCTTGGTCGGTAGGCGCAAACACAGTGTACGGGCCGGCCGCCGACAGCAGCCCGGCCAAGTTGCACTTCACCACGGCCGCCACCAGAAACGTCAACTCGGGCTTCACAAATACCTGCGCTGTTTGCAGCGCAATGGCCGATTGCACCACGTTGCCGCCCGTGGCCAGTAATACCTTATCAATAGGATGAATCAGGCCATTGGCCGCCTTCACATCAGTACCCAGAATTTTGGAACCGTTGACATACAGCGTGCCATCGGCCCGCCGGATGATACGCCTGGTGGGCGTCACCGGCTGAATTGCCGGGGTGGTTGCAGTAGCAGGAATGAGTTTGGTCGTGAACACCCCTGGCGACGGGCTGCTGCCCGGCGTTAGCGCGCTGCCCGGCAATAGGCCACTGAAGACATGATAATAAAGCGTGTTTTGTAAAAACGACTGTTGCAACGCCCCCAAATCCTGGGCCGTGTTGAGGCCTAGGCGGCTGAAAGCGGCATTGGTTGGCGCAAAAACAGTGAAGTTTCCGCCGCTGGCGGGGTCGGTGTTTTTGTTGCCGAGCAGCACGGCCACGTTGCCGCGAATAGCCGCATCTTCCAACTCCTGAAAATCGGGATTGGTGACGGCAATATTCGTGATGGACGGTTCAACTTCTTTGTTTTTGGCGCAGCTATTCACAGCCAAAAGGCCCAAGGCCAGCAACCCGGCTTTAATGGGAAAATATTTTTTCATCGGGCAAATTATTGTTTTTATCGTGCTGACAAGTGCGTTCAACTCAAATCGCTGAATATAAACGATTTTATAAAGCCATCGGATTGCGCTAAGGTAAATCCGCTCCCCCAAACTCACCCGTAGATTGCGTCAAAATAGACTGATTAAGCCGTTTTTGTTTGGCTGTTTCCAATCAGTCTGCTCCTTATAGTAATTCCTTATTTGTTGCTTTTATGCAAAATCTCTCCACCCTGTTTTGTAGTGCTCTTCTAGTTGCTGGCGTTGCCACCACCGCGCAGGCTCAGAGTCTGGTGAGCGGTTTCATGGCGGGCAAGGGCCACGGCTCAGTGGTGGTGTCAGGCACGGCCGAGCGCTACGACGATGTGTACCTGGCCCCCGAAAAAGTCTCCGGCGTGCCTATTTTTCAGGAGGTGCGCGTTAATTCTCTCAACCTGTACGGCACCTACGGCCTCTCCGACAAGATTGACGCCGTTATAAGCCTGCCCTACATCCAGTCGAAAGGCCGGGCACCGGGCGCGGTGATTGATAACCTGAACTCCTACTACTCCACGCAGGGCTATACCAACGTGCGCCAGGGCCTGCAGGACCTCACCGCGCTGTTCAAGTTCAAGTCCTACAGCCGCGAAATCGGCAGCAGCATTCTGGATTTGTTGGGCGTGGTCAGCTTCAGCACCCCGGTCAGCGACTACCAGACCAACACCGGCTACGGCTACATCATCGCCATCGGCAACCGGGCCACCAAGTACACGGCCGCCGGCGTGGCGCATCTCAAAACCAGCTCGGGGGTGTTTGCCACGGGCCAGGTAGGCTACAGCCTGCGCACCGGCCCCGTGCCCGATGCCCTCGTGGGCGAGGTCAAATTGGGCTACGCCGGCCCCAAAGTATACCTGGAAGGCAACGCTTCATTTCAGGAGTCCAACGGCGGCACCGACATTGCCGCCCAGAATTTCACTGGCTTTTTCCCCTCCACGCGCGTCAACTACATCCGTCTGGGAGCCAGCGCCTACCGGCCCATCACCAACGGCTTTGGCCTGACGCTGGGGGCCAGCACCTACGTGGCCGGCCGCAACATTGGCAAATCCACGGGCTACTCGGCCGGCATCACGTATAACTTCTAATTCGTTAGCCGTCTTTGTTTTAAGCAAACGAGAAAGCGCCCCCAAAACCGGAAGTCATCCGGTTTTGGGGGCGCTTTCTCGTTTGCTTGGTTAATAATTCGACTCGGCCGAAGGCAGGTCAATCAGAATAAACTGGGCATCTTTTGCGGCGCGGATTTGCACCACGTCGTCATCGGTCATGCGGGCCTGGTCGTTGGGGCCGAGTTCCGTGCCATTCACGAAAATGGTGCCCTGCTTCACGTAAATGAAGGTGAGGCGGATGGGGAAAGTTTTAAATTCAATCTCCTCGTCCTCGTCCAAGTTAGCCCAGTAAATGGTGCTGTTGGAATTCATGTATACCACGTCTTCCAGCACTTTCTGGCCGGTCACGAGGGGCACCAGCTTGTTTTTATTGCCGCTGGTGAAGCCCAGGTCCTTCTGCTCATAGCTGGGGGCCAGGCCCTTCTGGCCAGGAATAAACCACAGCTGGTACAGGTGCAGGGGCTTGTCCTGGCGGTTGAACTCGGAATGGGCCAGGCCGGTGCCGGCAGTCATGCGCTGTACCTCGCCGGCTTTAATGGTCGTTTTGTTGCCCATCGTGTCCTGGTGCGTGATTTCGCCATCCAGCACCAGCGTCACGATTTCCATTTCGGAGTGCGGGTGCTGCGGGAAGCCCGACTGGGCGGCCACATTATCGTCGTTGAACACGCGCAACGGCCCGAAGTGCATGTTGGTGCGGTCAAAATAATCGGCAAACGAAAACAGGAAGTAGCTGCTGAGCCAAGCGGCGGGAGCAGCGTGATGGCGGTCGGCGGCGGAAATGTATTTGAGCATAGCTTGGGAGCGAGAGGATATGGCGTGCCTCCCATACGCGCAGGCCGGGCCGGAAGTTGGCCCCATACCACACAGCAAAGCCCTTCCGGGATACGGAAGGGCTTGCGGTATTTCCAACTAAGCAGCGCGGCGCTAGGCTTTTCTCAGCAGAGCCACTTGCTGTTGCAGGTCGAGCACGAGGCTGGCCACGCGCTCCAGCGAGAGCTCAGCAATTGGGAATGTGCTGCTGATGTAGCTTTTGGCTTCCCATATTTCGAGCACGTCGTCGGCCTTCACGTCGTAGGGCGAGAAATTCGGGTTGTCGGAATGCAGCACGAACATGGCCCCGGAGCGCATTTTATTGAAGACGCGCTTGAACACAATGCCGTCGCGGGAGCTCACCACGATGCAAGGTGTACCGTCTTTGATGTTGGCCCACTCTTCCACGTAGCGGCCCACGATGACGGTGCCGCTGGCAATGGGCAGCATCGAATCGCCGGCGATTTCAAAGGCGCGGTAGGTGCCCGTTTGCGAGAGCATGGGCAGACGGAACTTGGGCAGAACCTCCAGGTATTCGCGGTCGGCATAGCCATTGAGGTAACCGGCAGCGGCTTTCTGGGGCACCAGCTCGATGTTCTCGTTCTGGTCTTTGTCCACGGTGAAGGCCAGCACGCGGAGCTTGCCGCCGGCGGCCGGCGTGGGCGGCTCGGGGTTGTCGTCGGCATCGGCCCCGGGCGCGTTGGGGTCAGGCGCGGGCAGGGAGCCGATGATTTTGGTGTTCTTCTTCTTGCTGAAATCGGTGGTCACGAGCTGGTCGAGCGTGATGCCGAACAGGCGGGCCATGTTGACCAGGGTGGCAAGGCGGGGCTCGGCGCGGCCCTCTTCGTAGGCACCCACCAGGGAACGTTTGATGCCGAGCTTCTCGGCCATCTGGGCCTGCGTGAGGGCGAGCTCGCGCCGGCAAAATTTGAGGTTGGTATTAATCATCGGTGGGGGCAGCAGCCGGGAGTGGCGTTGGATTTAACGCAGATTCGGCTGGTGAAGTTAGCAACGCAAGCGCGAAGTTACTAATTCACTTAGCTAATAAATTTCTGCCCACCACTTTAGCGTTGAGCAATTTGTCTTTCTACCCACCATTCGTCGTTTTTCCAGAAATTATTCCAACCCACGCGGGCATATTTGGGGTTGATGTGAGAATCCCGCTCGCCGATTTCGAAGCGCGTGAGTACCTCGTGCGTCACGGCAATTCCCTGTTTCCAGACCACGGGCGTGGTTTCGCTGCCCGGCCCGTCGGCCCAGCTGCCTTCAAACAACAGGCCGCCGTTGCGGGTGGCAGGATTAGCGGTATTTGTCATCAGCACGGCTCGGCGGCTGGGTGTGAGCTGAAAGTCGAGCGCAATGCGGCCCGTAAACTGGCCGCCCAGCCCGTGGCGGCTGGTGGCCTGCAGCGCAAAACCGCCCGTGGCGCAATACGTTGGCGCGGCCGACTCCTCATAATCAGGCGCAATCACTTTCATACCTGCCGGCAGGCGCTGTACCTGTTGCAATTCGACGCTGCCCCGAAAGGGCGTCACGTCGCCGTAGCAGCGAAACTTGCCGGCCACGAGGTAGCGGCCAGGGCTTTTGCCATCGGCCTGCACGGTGGTGAACACGAATTCCAGCCGCCGCCCATCGTAGCCGAAACAGCCGTTGAGCACGTCTTCGGTGCCGGCCTGGGGCTGGTGCTGCCATAGTTTCCCTAAGTTGGTGCGGGCCAGCAGGGCGGTGCGGGTGGCGTTGGTGAGCACCGCGCCGGGGGCAGCCAGCGGGGCAGCTGGGCTGGCAGTTGGCCCCGAAAAGCTGGGCAAGTGTTGGGGTTGGGGCGCAGCGAAGAGCAGCGCAGGCGCTGTGAGAAGCAGAAAGTACCGCATACAACCGAAAGAGAAGGGTTTTTAAGGCCAGCTATATTGCTAGATGGCGCTTATGCTTTCCCAACGGTGATGGTGGCTGGTTTAGTATTAGAGGTTGAGCTTTGGCTTGGGCGAGTCGGCCCACCATTCCTCATTCTCCCACAGTTCATTCCAGCCCAGCTTAGCGTATTTAGGGTTGATTTCTCCGCCCCGGTCGCCGATGGCGAAGTCTTTGTACACTTCGGGAGCAGCTGCGAAGAAATCGGTCGAAATGACAAATTTCTTCACCTGCTTGGTCGAACGGTTCAGCCGGTTTCCACGCACAAGTAAACCACTGCCCCGGGTGGGCATGCTTTCGTCGATACCCATCACGGCCGTTACGTAGTCCACTTTTTTCGACTTGGCCAAGGTATAGAAATCGAGTATGGCTTCTCCTTCAAAAAGGCCACTATTATCACTATTTTCCTCGGTTAGTTGGAGTTGAGCACGCGCCGTATACGTTTGGGCTGCTGCCGTATCTAGCAATTCACTGCCCGCTCCGGCGATGAAAAAATATCCCCGCGGCAAGTCCTGCACCTGCCGCATGGTTAGGGTACCGGCAAATTTTCGGACGTTTTTCCGGTAATGGCATTTCCCTTGAACATGGTAGATGGCTGGATGCTGCTCATCGCGCCGCACTTGACTAAAAACCAATGCAAAACGGTAGTGGTCAGGGCCAAAAAAACCTTCCAAAGCTGGATTTCCCTGCTTATCCTTCGTATCGCCCTGCCAAAGGTTGGCTAAGTTGTACTGGCTCACCAAGCGGCGCATAGGGGCCGTCAACGTATCTGAAGCCGCGAATAATGAAGGCAATGATGGTTGGGCCGTCATCGCCGCAACATCTGCGGCCGCAGGGGCTCCTTTGGCTGCTTGCGGAACTGTTGCGGCCTGCGCAACCGGCGCTTTCTGATGACATGCCGGGGCGGACACCGCTAATACAAGCATCCAAATCAGATTTTTCATGCCGCCAATTTACGCCGCAGGTCCGGCATGAACTCCTGCAGAAAATACCGTCCTAAGCCTGCCTCCAATAGGATTTCAATCACAACTAAATTACCTACCCACGAGAGCCACGTCACCGTCAGATACGTCTCAATCGGCTTGGTTTCGAACACGTAGTACATGATGTAGCTCTCGCCGCGCAGGGCCAGGGCGGCCAGGGTCACGGCGTAGGAGCGCAGCATCCAATCCACATGCAGGCTCCACTGGCGCTGGCGGGCGGCACGGTAGGCGCGCCAGGTGCACAGCCACCACACGAGGCATTGCAGCGTGAAACCGACCTGCGCGGCCAGCCCGCCATTTGCAAAGTGCGCCAGAATGAGGCCCGACGGGGCCGCCAGCGCCAGAATGCCGATGATGTAAAACTTGCCCAGCTGCCGGTGCAGCCCCGGCCCGCGCCGCGCCAGCACCGGCAGAAACTGCATCAGCCCCGCCACCAGCACCAGCAGACTGGTGGTGATGTGCACATAGAAACCCAGCCGAAACACGGGGCTGTCGTTGGTTTCGTCGCTCTTGGTGGTGAGGAAATGGATGCCCTTCTCGAAGGTATAGTAGGGCAGCGTTTTGGTGAGCATCAGGCCCGCGAAGGCAGCGATGACGAGGGCCGCGAGGGCCGCGAGGGCGAGCAAGAGTTTTCGGGCCATGAAGCGCGGCAGTTTCGAACGGGAACCTGCAAATAAAGAGGCCCGCCGTGGGTAACGGCGGGCCTCTTTATTTTATTGGCTTCTACTGACCCCGAAGGCGCTTGTGGTAGAGCGCGGCCATGCGCAGCTGGAAGTAGTCGTACTTCTCGCGCAGGTGGTCGAACAGGTCGCGGAGCGTAGGGTCGCCGCCGAGCTGGGCGCGGGCGGAGAAGATTTCGGCCAGTTCGGCATCGCTCACGAAGTCGTGGATGCGCAACTCGCGGCCTTTGGCGTAGGCGTTGTAGAGGTGGGTTTTGACGGTGCTCAGGGCCAAGCCGCGGCGCTCGGAAATGTCCTCGGGCGTGAGGCCCATCTGGTGGAACTGTATGGTGGCGTCCTCGGAGTCGCTCACGGGCTTGTCGGCTTTTTCGGCGGCCGTCAGGCGGGGGCGCGGCTCGCTGAACATATTGTCCGAATCGGATGGCATGGCCCCGCCGCCTTCTTCCAGAATAAGACGGATGAAGGCCTCGCCGTAGGTTTCGAATTTCTTCATGCCCACGCCCGAGATACCCAGCATGCCCACGCGGCTCACAGGCCGCTCGGCGGCCATTTCCTGGAGCGTGGCATCGGAGAACACCACGTAGGGCGGCACGCCCTGCTCATCGGCAATATGCTTGCGGAGCTTGCGGAGCTTGTCGAACAGCTGAGCTTCGGGCGTGCCGAAGGCGGCTGCGGCAGTGGCATTGGCGGCTTTTTTGCCGGCGCGGGTGGGCTTCTCGGCCTTCTCGCTGGGCTGGAATTTCTTGAGCGGCAGCGTCAGCTCGCCTTTCAGCACCTGGTGGCCGCGCTCGGTGATTTTCAGAGCGTAGCCTTCCTCGTAGGCGATATAGAACAGGCCGTCGTTCAGCATCTGGTGGACGTAGCTGTACCAGTCGAGGTAGGGCAAATCCGAGCCCGCGCCGTATGTTTTAATCTGGTCGTAGCCGCCTTGCAGCACGGCTTGGTTGCGCATGCCGCGCAGGATATCAATTAGCAGATTAATAGCAACTTTCTCCCGGCTGCGGAATACGGCGGAGAGGGCTTTTTGGGCAATGAGCGTGCCGTCGAAAGTCGTGGGCGGGTTGCGGCAGATGTCGCAGTTGCCGCAGTCCTGCGGCAGATTTTCGGAGAAGTAGTTGAGCAGGATTTTGCGGCGGCAGCTGGCGGCTTCGGCAAACTGCTGCATGCGCTCCAGCTTGGCGGTGTTGAGCTGGGCCTGACGCGCGGGCACGTCCTTGGTCACCATCTCGCGCATCTGCATCACATCGGCGAAGCTGTAGAACAGGATGGCGGTGCTGGGTGCGCCGTCGCGCCCGGCGCGGCCGATTTCCTGGTAGTAGCCTTCGATATTTTTCGGCAAATTATAGTGCATCACCCAGCGCACGTTGCTCTTGTCAATGCCCATGCCGAAGGCAATGGTGGCCACAATCACCTGAATATCATCCTGCAAAAAGGCCTCCTGGGCCTTGCCGCGCTGCAAAGGCGTGAGGCCGGCGTGGTAGTGCGCGGCCTTGATGCCCTTGGCGATGAGCTTGGCCGAAATGGTTTCGCAGGTTTTGCGCGAGAGGCAGTAGATGATGCCGGGGTCCTGCGGGTGCCGGGCGATGTAGTCGATGACCGAGCCCACGCGGTCCTGGCCGGGGCGCACGTTGAGGTTGATATTGGGCCGGTCGAAGCTGGAGAGGAACACTTTGGGCTCGTGCAGGTTGAGCTGGGTGATGATGTCGCGCTTCGTCAGCCGGTCGGCCGTGGCCGTGAGGGCGATGATGGGCGTGTTGGGGAAATGGTTCCGCAGCTGGCCCAGTTGGGTGTATTCGGGTCGGAAATCGTGGCCCCAGCTCGAAATACAGTGCGCTTCATCAATAGCAAACAGGCTGATATTAACCCGCGTCAGAAACTGCATAAAGCCGTCACTCAGTAGCTTCTCGGGCGACACGTAGAGCAGCTTAAGGTAGCCGCCGGTGGCGGCGCGGGCGATGTCGTTGGCCTCGCTCTGGCCCACGCTGCTGTTGATGTAGGCGGCGGCTATGCCGTTGGCTTTCAAGGCCTCTACCTGGTCCTTCATCAACGCAATCAGTGGCGAAACCACGATGCAGGTACCTTCCGAAACCACGGCCGGAATCTGGAAGCAGACCGACTTGCCGCCGCCGGTGGGCATAAGCACTACGGTGTCTTTGCCGGCCAGGATGTGCTGGATGATGTCGCCCTGCATGGGGCGGAAATTGTCGTAGCCGTAGTACCGTTTCAGGGCCTGTTGAGCGGCGGGCAGCAGGTTGGGTGGGGCGGTAGTTAAGGTATCAGACATAATGCGGGAGGAATAACTGGTTAAAATAACGAGACGGGGCCGGAAGTTCCAAGCAGATTAGCTTTCGGCCGGAGCCTCGGATGATTTTGGCTCACGGCGTGAGCCCCGGTACAACTCATACTTCAGCAGCCGGCAGTCAATCGGCCCGTTAAACAGCGGCACCCGACGCGCCGGCTTCAGCCCGATGCTCTTCGCCGCTTCCAGATTCCCGGTGAAAACAAAGGCGTTATACCCCTGAAAATTTGCCTTCAGCGAATCCCCAATCGTCTTGTACAACGCCGCCATCTCGGCCTCCTCCCCTATCCGCTCGCCGTAGGGCGGGTTCATAATTACAATGCCGGGCTCCTCCTTAGCGGGGGCGGTGGCATCCTTCACATCGCGCACCGACAAACGGATGAAATCCTCCAAACCTGCGGCCGTAATATTCGCGGCGGCCATATCAATGGTTTTGGGGTCGAGGTCGGAGCCGGCGAGGTAGGCTTGCGGTTCGTCGAGGCGCTGGGCTTTGGCTTCTTCGCGCACCTGGTTCCACAGCTCGGGGTCGAAGTCGTACCAGTTTTCGAAGCCGAACTTGCCCTGGTGGAACAGGCCGGGCGCGATACGCTGGCTGATGAGGCCGGCCTCGGTGAGGATGGTGGCCGAGCCGCACATGGGGTCGATGAGGGGCTTTTTGCCATCCCAACCGGAGAGCATGACCAAGCCGGCGGCCAGCACCTCGTTCAGCGGGGCTTCGTTGGTGTGCTGGCGGTAGCCACGGCGGTGCAGCGAGTCGCCGGCCGCGTCGAGGCTGAGGATGACTTCATTTTCCGTCATGCGCAGGTGCAGGCGGATGTCGGGCTGGCGAGTGTCAATGCTGGGCCGCTCGCCGGTGCGGGCCCGGAACTGGTCCACGATGGCATCCTTGGTGAGCTGGGCCACGAAGAGCGAGTGCTCAAACGTGGAGCGGTTCACCACGGGCGTGATGGCGAACGTCTGGCCGGGACCGATGAAATCCTGCCAGTCGATGCGGCTTACTTCGCGGTAGAGTGCTTTTTCATCGGCGGCATAAAAGGCGGCGAAGGGGCGCAGCAGGCGCATGGACAGCCGGCTCCACAGAGCGGCTTCATACAGCAGGCGGTGGTCGCCGATGAACTCAACGGCGCGGGAGCCGACGTGGGTGATATCGGCCCCGAGGGCGTAGAGCTCGTCGGCGAGCAGTTCTTCCAGGCCGAACTGGGTGGTGGCGGTGAGATGCATAGTCCGGCAAAGGTCGGCAGGAATACGGGAGAAGGAACTACGATTTATTTCGTACTAAACGATATCAAATAGCTAATCCCAGCATACATTTACAGCACATCATCCGAAACTCCTTCCTCTCATCGAAATGAAAACCTTGATTTTCTGCATAATGCTGATTTGGCCGCTGATGCTGGCTGCTCAAACCAAACCGATTGCTACGATTCCGTTCGTACTTGAAAACAACGGCATATACATCTATTGCCAGGTCAACGCTGCCGACAGCCTGAAATTCCTTTTCGATACGGGTGCCAACGGCTCGGTGCTGAGCGAGGCCGCCGCCACCCGCATCAAACTACCGCGCACCGGTACCACGCGCAACGTCGGCTCGAACGGCACCAACACGGTGGGCCAGAGCGCGGGCAACGTCGTTCGCTTCGGCAGCCTCACCAAAAGCGACGTGCTGCTGGCCGTCATTCCGTACAAGGGCTTCAACTTCGACGGCGTATTTGGCACCGACTTTATGAAAGGCTACGTTATCGAGGTGGATTACCATAAGAAAGAGCTGCGGTTTTACGAGCCTGCGGGCTACCACAACGACCTGAGTGCCTACGCCCGCTGCAAGCTGCGCTTCGTAGATGATTACCCCACCATCACGAGCACCATCGTGGCCAACGGCCGCCGCTACACGGGCCGGTTTGGCCTCGACACGGGTGCCGACGACGTGCTGACCGTGGCCGCGCCCTTTGGCCGCAAGCACGGCCTGCCGGGCCGGCTCCCCCGGATTGGCACGGCCACATCGCAGGGCTCCGACGGCTCTACCTACGAGAGCGCTGTGGTACTGGCCCCGGAAATCCGCTTCGGCCAGAAGTGCTTCTACCGCGTGCCGGCTACCCTGCCGCAATCAACCAGCGGCGTCAACGCGACCGAAGACAAGGCCGGCTTCTGGGGCAACGGCTTTTTGAAGCGGTTTAACGCCGTGTGGGATTTCGACCGAAACTACCTCTACCTCAAGCCCAATAAAAACCTGTACACAGAGCTCTAGCCGGTGAGCCCAAGGCGAACCCAACGAGCCGGCCCCACTCAATGGCCGGCTTTTTTTGTACCTTCCGCCCTCATATGGCTACTCCTATTTCTGCTGCTGCGGCGGCCTCCACCACTGCTGCACCCGCCCGCTCCTACGCCGGCCCCATGGTGCTGATGACCACCCTGTTCTTCCTGTTCGGGGCCGTCACCAATTTCAACGACGTGCTGATGCCGTATTTGAAAGACGTGTGCCAACTCACCGATTTGCAGTCCTCGGCAGTGCAGTCGGCCTTTTTCGGCGCGTACTTTCTCATGTCGCTGCCGGCCGGCTGGGTCCTGAAAAAGCTGGGCTACCAGCGCGGCATCGTGGTGGGCCTGCTGGTGATGGCGGGCGGCGCGCTACTCTTCATCCCGGCGGCCGACTCGCGGGCATTTGCGCTGTTTCTCACGGCGCTGGCCACGCTGGGCGCAGGCATCACGCTGCTGCAGGTGGCAGCCAATCCTTACGTGAGCATCCTGGGGCCGGCGCGGGGCGCGGCGGCGCGGGTGAGCGTGGTGGGCGTGGCCAACAACTTCGGCGGAGCCCTTTCGCCGCTGGTGGGCGGGCTGGTGCTGTTCGGCGGCTCGGTGGCGCTCAAGGCCCGGCTGGCGGCGTTGCCGCTGACGGAGCGACTGGCCGAAGAATCGCAATTAGTAAAAGGCCCTTACATCGGCCTGGCCGTGTTTCTGGTGCTGCTGGCGGCGCTGTTTTTCTTCCTCGTGAAGCTGCCCGACATCGAAGGCATTCCTGAAGAAGCCGCCGAAGAAGCGCGGCCCATGGCAGCGGGGCGGACGTCGGCGCTGGCGTTTCCGCACCTAGTGCTGGGCATCGCGGCCATTTTCGTGTACGTGGGCGTGGAGGTCGGGCTGGGCTCCTTCCTCATTCGCTACGGCGAATCGCAGGGGATTCGGCAGCTTTCGGCCTTCACCCAAAGCCTGGTGCAGGGGCTGAACGTGGCCACCAACTACGCGCTGGTGCTGTTCGGCAAAGAGCCGTCGGCCATTGATACCACGGCCGGCTTCACCAAGGCGGTGGGCGCGGTGCTGGTGTCATCGTACTGGTTTGGCTCGCTCATCGGGCGCGTGGTAGGCATTCCGCTACTGCTCAAATTTCACAACCGCATGCTGCTGGTGGCGGTGTGCGCGGCCGGCACGGCGCTGGTGGGCGCGAGCATCCTGAGCACGGGCGAAACGGCCCTCTGGCTCATCGTGCTCTGCGGGCTGATGAACTCCATTATGTGGCCCGTGATTTTCCCGCTGGCCATCACTGGGCTGGGGCCGTTCACCAAGCAGGGCTCTTCTTATTTGATTATGGCCATTGTGGGCGGGGCGCTTATTCCGCCGCTCATGGGATTCATCGCCACGCATGGCGGCGGGCTGCGCGTAGCCTTTGTGGTGCCGGCGCTGTGCTACCTGTACCTCTTGTTTTATGCACTAAGTGGTTATCGGGTGCGTTAGCCCACCCGCCGGTGCCGTCATCACCATCTCCAAACCGGCCCTTGTTTCATGAAAAGAATCATCCCTGTTTCCGCGCTTTTTCTGGTGGTTTTATTGCTGGGCACCGCCAGCTGCAAGAAAGTTCTGGACCTGCTCACCTTCCAGATTAACGACTCCTCTACCTTCCAGCTGCCGGCTACTGGTCCGCTGCCCATCGGCACCACCGGGCCGGTTATTGCGCTGCCGGGCGTCACGGTCAACTCTACCGCCAACAGCACTTTCCAGAACAACAACACGGCGGCCGACTACGTGAAGGACGTGACCCTCGACCGCCTGGCCCTGACCGTAACCGACCCGGCCGACCAGAATTTTGACTTCGTAAAAAGCATCAGCATTTCGATTGCCTCGGATGCGGCCGGCACCAACAAAGTGCCGCTGGCTTCTCTCAACCCCGTGCCCACCGGCCAGACCACCATCGAGCTCACGCCCTCCGGCCAGAAGCTCGACACCTACCTGCGCAGCGGCACCTACACGCTGTTCACCACGGTAGAGATGACTCAGCTCGGCCTGAGCAAAGCCACCACTGTGCGCGCCGACTCGCGCTTCAACGTGAAGGCCGACCCGAAGTAGCACACTGTAGCGTGGACTCTGCGAGTCCGCGCTTTGCAGAACGTTCGCCCACACGCGGACTCGCAGAGTCCACGCTACAGTGTGCTGCGGCGCGGCCGCTACCTTTGCGGCCATGATGCCTACGCTCGAAGAAAACGTCTCCCTCCGCCCCTACAACACCTTTGGCCTCGATGTGCAGGCCCGCTACTTTGCCCGCTTCGCCTCGGCCGATGCGCTGCGCCAATTGCTGAAAATGCCCGAAGTTCAGGCCGCCGATAAGCTCATTCTCGGCGGGGGCTCCAACCTGCTCTTCACCCAGGATTTCCCCGGCGTGGTGCTAAAAAACGAGATTCGTGGGCTGGAAATCATTTCCGAAGACGGCGAAACCGGCACGGCACTCATCCGCGCCGGAGCCGGCGAGAGCTGGCACGGCCTGGTCGAATACGCCCTCGACCAGGGCCTGAGCGGCATCGAAAACCTCTCCCTAATTCCCGGCACGGTGGGCGCGGCCCCGCTCCAGAATATCGGGGCTTACGGGGCCGAGCTGCGCGACACCTTCGACCATCTGGAAGCCGTCGAAATTAATACTGGCGCGGGGCGCGTGTTCACTGCCGGCGAGTGCGGCTTCGGCTACCGCGAAAGTGTGTTCAAGAACGTGCTCAAAGGCCAGTTTGTGGTCACGGCCGTGGTGCTGCGCCTGCACCGCCAGGCCCGCCCCAACGTGCGCTACGGCGCCATCGCCGACACGCTGGCCGAGCTGGGCATCGAAGGCGAGCCCACCCCGCACGACGTGAGCCGCGCCGTGGTCCACATCCGCCGCAGCAAGCTGCCCGACCCGGCCGAAATCGGCAACGCCGGCTCTTTCTTCAAAAACCCCGAAATCTCCCAGGCCAAGTTCGACCATCTCAAAAGCGAGTATCCCGAGCTGCCCGGCTACCCCGTGCCCGGCGGCGTGAAGGTACCCGCCGGCTGGCTCATCGAGCGGGCCGGCTGGAAAGGGCTGCGGCGCGGCCCCGGCGCGGGCACTCACGGCGTGCACGCCCGCCAGGCCCTCGTGCTGGTGAACCACGGCGGGGCCACCGGCAGCGAAGTGCGCCAGCTGGCCGAAGAGATAATCTCGTCCGTCCGCCAGCAGTTCGGCATCGAGCTACACCCGGAAGTTAATATTTTGTGATTGAATAGCACACTGGTCAGCAATCTGTATATATTGCTAAGAATGCCGAATGATGCGTAATTTGTCCCATCATTTGCATCAGTCATTTCTTCGCCGGTCTGCTTATTCTTCAATTTATGAAACGCTCTTTTCTCCTGTTTGCCGCGGTGCTATCCGGCCCGGTCCTGGCGGTTGCGGCTCCCCTTCCCACGCCCCCGGTACTCACCCTGAAGGTGGCCCGCGCCATGGGCCCCGGCAGCACCGTCACGGTGCGGGCCGTGGTGCTGAACGGGGCCGAGATGGGCAACGTCCGCTACGTGCAGGACGGCGAGGCCGGCCTCGCGCTCTACGCCCAAGCTGCCAAGCTGCCCGGCTACGGCGAGCTGCAGGCCGGCGACAGCATCCAGGTTACGGGCCAGCTCAAGGCCTACAACGGCCTGCTGGAAATGGACCCCATTGCCTCGTTTCATAAGCTGGCTGGCGGCCAGCGGCTGCACCCGCTGCGCGTGCCCGTGGCCCAAGTCACGACCGCCTTTGCCGAGGCCAATGAGAGTCGCCTCATCGAAATCAAGGGCGTGACACGCCTGCTCACGCCCACCGGCACCCCGGCCGAGGCCCTGGTTGGCAACGCCAACTACCTCCTCGACGGCACGGCCGGCGCACTACTGCGCGTGGGCTCCACCAGCACCGGCCCCGAGGGCCTCATCGGGGCCACCGCCCCCAGCGGCGAGCCGTTCGACGTGCGCGGCATCATGAGCCAGTACTCGCCGGGCGGCACCGGCGGCTACCAGCTGCTGCCCCGCCTGGCCACCGACTTCGTGCGCGGCAGCGGCCTGCCCCGCCTCACCGAAGAGCCCGTGCCCGTGAACGTGAGCCCCACCGGCTTCACCGTCGTGTTCTCGACCCTGAACGCCGGCGACACCCGCGTGCGCTACGGCCTCGATGCCAAGCAGCTCAAGGAAAGCCGCGTCGATGATGCCCTTACCACCCACCACAGCCTCACCCTGAACGACCTGATTCCGGGCACCACTTACTACGTGGAAGTAAGCTCGCGCAATGCGGCGGGCACCGAAACGGCCACGCCCGTGCCGTTCATCACCACCGGCGGCAAGCGGGTGCGGGCGGGCGGCAAAAATTAAGTTTTCGCAGCCCGGCACTATTGGCGTCCAGCGGCGGTTCGTTTCGCTGAAATTCAGCATCTTTGTATTTCCGTCTCCCACCTAATCTTTAAAATTTAACCGTTTCGTAACTCTGTTTTTTTCATGAAGAAATTTACTCTGCTGGCGCTGCTGGCGGCGGCCACTTCCTGGCACACCGCATCGGCCCAAACTGCGATTACCATTGCGGCCGCCCGGGCCCTGGCCCCCACCACCAACGGCACCGCCGGCCCCACGGTCACGGTGCGCGGCATCGTGACGAACGGGGCCGAGCTGGGCTCCTCGGTCAGCATCATTCGCTACATTCAGGACGGCACGGCGGGTATCGGCGTGTACACCACGGGTGGCACCACGGGGCCACTGGTTTCGGCGCTGGTGCCCGGCGACAGCATTGAGGTAACGGGCGGCCTGAAAATGTTCCGCGGCCTGCTCGAAGTTGACCCCATCACCTCGCTGACCGTGCTGGCCGGCAACCGGCCCATTCCGGCCCCAGTGGTATTTTCGGCGGCCAACGCGGCCAACGCTTTCGCCGAGCAGTACGAAGGAATGCTGGTGCGCATCAACGGCCTGACGTCGATGACGACGGCGCCCACCACCTGCACCACGGCCGGCGTTTCGGTATCGGCTTTCAACGCTAATACCTCGTACCGCCTCAATGGTAACTGCAACTTCGTTACCTACGTGCCCACCAACTCGACGGGGGCCGACGGCCTGATTGGCAAGCCCAGCCCCACGGGCACGTTCGATGCCATTGGCGTGATGAGCCAGTATGCGCCCTCGGCTACGTCCATCACGGGCGGCTATCAGTTGCTCAACCGCAAGTACAGCGACTTCATTCAGGGCCTCACGCCCAACCTGACCACCAGCCCGGTTCCGACGAACATCACCACGACCTCGCTCACCATCAGCTTCAACACCCAGAACACGGGCAACACGCAGCTGGCCTACGCTACTTCGGCGGCGGGCCCTTTCACCACGTTGGCCGGCAATACGGCCCTCACCACGGCCCACAGCCAGGTGCTCACCGGCTTGTCGCCGGCTACTATCTACTACGTGCAGGCCGTTTCGGTAAACAGCGTAGGTCGTTCGGAGTCGCGTGTGGTACCCATGGTGACGGCTTCGCTGTCGTCGGGGGTTATCAAGAACTTCTATAATAATACGGTCGATGCTTCGCTGGCCCTGCCCGGCAACACGGCCGTGACCATGCTCAACGGCGCGGCTCCCGATACGCTGGTGCGTTACATCAACCGCGCCACCCAGACGCTGGACATTGCCATTTATAACTGGAACAACGCCACCATCCTGAACGCGGTAAACGCCGCCTTCACCCGGGGCGTGCGGGTTCGTGTGATTTACGAGGACGACAATGCCAACGTGAGCATCACCAGCCTGAATGCCGGCATTCGCCGCATTTCGCGCCCCAACACGGCCGGCAGCACCACCAGCAGCATCATGCACAACAAGTTTGTGATTGTGGATGCCAACAGCACCAACCCCAACGTGCCGTGGGTGTGGACGGGCTCGATGAACTGGACCGCGGCCCAGCTCACGACCGACCGTAACAACGTCATCGCCATTCAGGACCAGTCGCTGGCCCGCGTTTACACCATCGAGTTTGAGGAAATGTGGGGCTCGAACACGGCCACGCCCGGCACCAGCACCTTCGGCTCGCGCAAAACCGACAACACGCCCCACTTCCTGAACATCGGCGGCAAATCGGTGGAGTCGTACTTCTCGCCCACCGACAACGTGAACGGCCGCCTGCTCCAGGCCATTGCCTCGGCTGATAACGACCTGCACTTCGAGTCCATGCTCATCACCCGCGCCGACCTGGCCCGCGCCATTGCCGCTCAGGTTACCCAGCGCGGCATCGGCTCCTGCTCCGACGGCCTCGTGAACGACACCAGCGGCACGGCCGGCTACTCCTTCCGCCTCATGCAGGCCGGGCTGGGCACCCGCCTGCTCATCAAGCGCGCCGGTGCCGGCTTCGGCATCATGCACCACAAAACCCTGATTGTAGACGCCGGCGCCAGCCAGTCGGACCCCACGGTATTCGTCGGCTCGCACAACTGGACGCTTTCGGCTGATACCGAAAACGACGAAAACACCCTCGTGGTGCACGATGCCCGCATCACCAACCGCTACTACCAGGAGTACGCCGCCCGCATTGCCGAGCAAAACGTGGCCGGCGTAGTAGTCTGCCGCCTCGTACTGGCCACCAAAGCAGGCAGCATCCAGGCCAGCACCATGGAGGTGTATCCGAACCCCGCCCGTGGCAGCTTCCAGCTGCACTTGGCTAGCTCCTCGGCCCGCACCGCCACCATCGTGCTGCGCGATGTGACCGGCCGCGTGGTACTCACCAAAACCCAGTCCCTCACCGGCACCGACCTGAACATCGACGCTACGTCGCTGAAGTCGGGCCTGTACATGGTGCAGGTAACCACTCCCGAGGCCGTGCAAACGGGCCGCGTAGTAGTGGAATAACCTGAGCGAAACTGATGCAAAAAAGGCGGCTCCCGATTTGGGAGCCGCCTTTTTTTTATGGCCTGACTGTAATACTCTGAACGGTCATGCTACTTCAGCACCGCAATGGTCACGCCATCCCCGCCCCTATCGGCGTGCTCGTCGGCCACGCTGGCTACGGCACGTTGGGAGCGCAGGTAGTCGCGCACCACCTGGCGGAGTACGCCGTTGCCGCGCCCGTGGAGGAACTTGATTTCGGGCATTCCTAGCATCACGGCATCGTCTACGAAGCTCATGGTTTTGGTGAGGGCATCTTCGGCGCGCTCGCCGCGCAGGTCGAGGGTGGGGCTGAAGCCGGCCATGCGGTCGGTGATGTTCACGCCGTTGCCACCGCCGGAGCTGCCGCCGCTGAGCTTCGACTTGCTGGCTTTAGCGGCCTGCTCCCGCTCGCGGATTTCGGCTCGGCCCAGCTTTTCGAGTTGGCTGAGCTTGGTCAGGGTTTTCAGGCCACCGAACATGACTTCGGCGGTCTGGCCCTTCACGCTCACCACTTCGCCGTGGCCTTCCTGGCCGAAAAGGGCCACTTTATCGCCGGGCTTGAGGTCGCCGGCTTCGGCGCGCTCGCGGGTGGCTTTGGGCTTGGGCGGCTCGATTTGCAGCTCCTTCTTGACGAAATTATCGAGCTTTTCGCGGGCGGCTTTGTTGGTTTCCTTCTCGGCGTTGCCCCGCCGGATTTCGCCGATGGTGGCTTCGATTTGCTGATTGGTATTCACCAACAGCGCCTTGGCCTGCTGCTTGGCCGTGCGCAGGGTTTCGATTTTGGTATCCTCAATGTGCTGCTTGAGGTCCTGGTATTCCTGGGCGGCACGCTTGAGGCGCTTCTCAGCTTTGGCAGCTTCGGCGGTGCGGGTTTCGAGTTCGGTTTTCTCCTTTTCGAGGCCTTCGAGCAGGCGGTCGTAGCGGATTTTGTCCTTGCCTACCAACTGCGTGGCGCGCTCCACTACCTCCTTCGGCAGGCCGATTTTGCGGGCAATTTCGATGGCGAACGAAGAGCCCGGCTTACCCACTTCCAGCCGATAAAGCGGCTGGAGCTTCTCCGGGTCGTAGCGCATGGCCCCATTCACGAGGTGCGGGGTGCGCTCGGCGAAGTTCTTGAGGTTGGTGTAGTGCGTGGTAATGACGCCGTAGACGCGGGCTCGGTTCAGCTGGTCGAGCACGGCCTCGGCGATGGCGCCGCCCAGGCTGGGCTCGGTGCCGGTGCCGAACTCGTCAATCAGCACTAGGCTTTTCTTGCCGGCCAGCAGCATGAACTGCTTCATGGCCAACAGGTGCGACGAATAGGTACTCAGGTCGTTTTCCAGGCTCTGCTCGTCGCCGATATCCAGGAAAATATCCTCGAAAACGCCGGCTTCGGAGTTGTCGGCGCAGGGAATGAGCAGGCCCATTTGCAGCATGAACTGCACGAGGCCCACGGTTTTCAGGCTCACCGATTTGCCGCCGGCGTTGGGGCCGGAAATGACGAGGATGCGCTGCTCGTGGTTCAATTCCAGGTCCAGGGGCACCACTTCGCGGGGGTCGCCGTTGTCGCGCTTGTGCTGGGCGAAGGCCAGCTGGAGCAGCGGGTGGCGCACCTTCACCCATTTCAGCAGGGGCTTGTTGTGCAGCACGGGCAGGCGGCAATCGAGTGTGACGGCCAGCCGGGCTTTCGCCCTGATGAAGTCAATCAGCCCCAGATAAGAATACGCTTTGCGCAGGTCCGGGATGTGAGGCCGGAGCTGGTCGGTGAGCGCCGTAAGGATGCGAATCAGCTCGCGGTGATAGGCATTGTCAAGGTCCTTGATGTCGTTATTCAGCTCGAAAACAGCTTCCGGCTCAATGTACACGGTCTGGCCCGAGGCCGATTCGTCGTGAATCAGGCCCTTCACCTTGCGCTTGTGCTCCGCAATAACGGGCAGCACCAGCCGCCCGCCGCGTATCGTGGGCTCGGAGTCGCTGGGAATCCAGCCCTCGTTTTTGGCGTGGCGCAGGATGCCGGCAATCTGCTTGCGCAGCTGCCCCTGACGGGCAATGAGTTCCTGCCGAATCTGGCGCAGCAGCGGGCTCGCGTCGTCGCGCACGGCCCCTTCGTCGTCCACCACTTTATCCAAAGCAGCCAGCAGGTTGCGGTCGACCTGGATGCCAATGCCCAGCAGGCGCAGCGTGGGATATAGGCTGGGGTCGGCATCGGAGAAGAAGCTCAGGGCCTGCCGAATGGTACGCAGGCTCATCTTCACCTCGAAGAAGGCGGCCACGTCGAGGTACGCGCCCGGTAGGGCGGCGCGCTTGAGATGCACCTGAGCATCGTGGTAGTGCGAGGCCGGGAAATCGGCCCCGGAGCGCAGCAGGTAGGTGAATTCGTCGGCCTGTTGCAGCAGTTTCAGCAGGGGCTCGTGCTTGGGTTGGAACTCCATGCGGGCCACGTAGTGCCGGCCCAGGGCGGAAAGGCAATTGGCCTCAAGCTGCTCGCGCAGGGTGGTGAAGCCGATTTTTTGTTCGAAGTGTTGGGGTAACAGCAAGTAGGTAGTATTTCAGTAATTGGGTACGAAGGTAAACAGCCAAGCGGGCGGGAAGATTCGCGGACGGCAAGGTATTGGGCTCTGACGGCGGCGGACAGCAGCCCAACCCGGCCTTCCGCCCGCCCCAAACGCCTGATTGATGGGAAAATCCCGGCCCCGGCCCGCCAGTTTATCGCGTTCGGCAACGATGCCGGGAACGTTTGCGCAACTATACTCCGGCTTAGGCTTTGCTATATACTCATTTGCTGACGCTTAGCGGCTAGGTTTGTACATAACCTCTCACCGATGGCAGCCGCCATCACCCACCCAAAACCGCTCCGACTATGAAGCACTTGTTCTCTCTACTCTTCCTGCTGTTGCTGTCGCCGCTGGCCCTGCGCGCCCAGGCCCCGACCGTGCTGGAATCGTCCGGCTGGCTGGAAACCGCCTACGTGCGCTGGACGCCGGTTGCCAACGCGCAAAGCTATAATGTGTACTACACCGGCGGCGGCCTCGTCAACCAGAAGCTCGACGACCAGCTCATCCGCAACTACGGCACCTTTTACCGGGCCGATGCCCTGGGCCTCACGCCCGGCTCGTACACGCTCAAAGTGGCCCCCGTTATCGGCGGGGTGGAGGGCGCGGCCACCACTACCAGCGCCCTCACGGTGCTGGCCCAGGACCGCACCGGGTTTGCCTTCAGCAACGGCCGCGTGCCGGGTGCCTACAATGCCAACGGCACGGTAAAAACCAACGCCGTCATCCTCTACATTACCCAAAACACTAAGAATACCGTGTCGCTCAACGTGACCGGGGCCACCACCAATCCCTGCGTGGGCCTGCAAACCATCCTCGACGGCTTTAAGAAAGGCCGCGATGCCCGGCCGCTGCTCGTGCGCTTCATTGGGCAAATCACCGACCTGACCTACATGCTGGGCGGCGACATCGTCATCGAAAACAACAACCTGGCCTCCGGGGCCATCACCCTCGAAGGCGTGGGCAACGATGCCGTGGCCGATGGCTTCGGTATTCGCATCAAAGGCGCGTCCAACATTGAAATTCGCAACATCGGCACGATGAACACCGACAGCGATGAAGGCGACAATATTGGCCTGCAGCAGGACAATGACTACATCTGGGTGCACAATTGCGACTACTTCTACGGCCACGCGGGCAGTGCCGCCGACCAGGTGAAGGGCGACGGCGCGCTGGACTGCAAAAAGTCGACCTACGTCACGTTCTCCTACAACCACTTCTGGGATTCGGGCAAGTGCAACCTGCTCGGCTTGAGCGAAAACACCACCCAGGGCCTCTACATCACCTACCACCACAACTGGTACGACCATTCGGACTCGCGCCACCCCCGCGTGCGCTTCTACTCGGCCCACGTGTATAACAACTACTACGACGGCAACGCCAAGTACGGGTCCGGCTCGACGGAGGGCTCCTCGGTGTTCATGGAAGGCAATTACTTCCGCAATTGCAAGTACCCCATGCTGACTTCGATGCAGGGCACGGACGTGTTCAATCCTGTGACGATGACGAACAACTACACCACGCAGCCCATTTTCTCCAACGAGGACGGCGGCACCATCAAGGCCTTCGATAACTACATGACCGGGCAGACGCGCTTCGTGCCCTACGGTGCCACCGGCTACCCCAATTCCACGGTCGACTTTGATGCCTACGTGGTGACCACCCGGACCCAAACCGTGCCCGCCACCGTGCTGTCGGCCTACGGCCGCAACGCCTACAACAACTTCGACACCAACGCGGCCGTGATGTACACCTACACCCCGGACAGCCCCACGGCGGCCCGGACCAACACGATGCTGTACGCGGGCCGCGTGAAGGGCGGCGACTTCCAGTGGACGTTCAACAACGCGGTGGACGACGCTTCCTCGGCCGTGAATCTGCCGCTGCAAGCGGCACTGGTGGGCTACACCACCGGCTTGGTTTCGGTGCAGGGCGTGACGGTGGTAACCCCTCCCGGTGGCGGTGGTGGCGGCGGCACGGGCGGCGGCGGCGGCACCAATACGTCGGACATGCTGCACAATTTCACCCTGTCCGGCACTACCAGCACCTTCTACACCATCACCGGCAACCTCTCCACGTCGCAGGGCACGGTGGTCTACAACGGCCTGAACCTGACGCAATGCCTCAAGCTGGAGTCGACCACGAACGTGGCCTTCACCACCACGGCGACCGCCACGCTCACGCTGGTGTTCAACGATGCGTTCAGCGGCACGGTTAAAATCGACAACGTGAACCAGACGGTGGCCTCGGGCCGCCTCTCGATGAACATCGCCGCCGGTACCCACCAAATCACCAAAAACGTGACGGCGAACATCTACTACATGAGCACCGTGTATGCGGCCCCCCTGGCCACGCGCAACCCGCTGGATGGCCTCGCCATCAAGGTGTACCCCAACCCGGCCACCGATGAAGTGACCGTGGCCTGGAAGAGCAAGCAGCCTTTCTCGCTCTACAGCATCACGGGCAGCCTGGTGAAAACCGGCCTCACCAACCAGTCCTTCGACCTGAAAGACGTGAAGCCCGGCGTGTACCTCATCCGCCTGCGCGACGAAGACGGCTACCTGCGCACCAGCCAATTGCTCAAGCAATAGATTAGCGTCTCCCCCGATTGAAAAAGGCCCCGGCAGCACTGCTGGGGCCTTTTTTTGTGGCTGGCAACGGGCTCGCAGCTTTCGTTTCGCCCGGCGCGGAGCGATATAGCAGTAACTTATGCCCTGTAAGGCCGCAATCAGCGCAAATAAGGCAGATATTATGCTAAGGCAGACCGTATAAATACCCAGAGAGGCCTTACTAGCACTAAGCGGGGCTGCATACATGCTCAGGAGGGCCTCATCAGCACTAAGCGGGGCTGCATATGTGCTCAGGGGGACCTTACTACCACTAAGGGAGGCTGTATAGATGCTCAGGGGGGCCTTACCGGCACTAAGCGGGACTGCATGTGTGCTCAGGGGGGCCGTCATTGGAGTAGGTAAGGCATTGTTCTTACCTTGCGCACCTCCTTTACCCGCTTGACTGCCTTGCTTATGGAACCCGTGCCCACCCCTGATGCCGCCACCGGCTCCCTGGCCGCCCGCTTTGCCCAGCGCCTGGTGGTGCGCGACGCCCCGCCCCCACCGCCCAGCCAGGAGCCGGCCGCCATTCTGGCCCGCATTCAGGCGTGGCTCATTCCGCCCCAAGGCGTGCGCGATGCCCGTACCCACGGGCGCATGGCCCGCATGCTGGTGGCCCTCATGGAGCACCTCGAACTCAGCACCGAGCAGTTGCAAGCGGCGGCGGGCCTGGGCTGGCGCGCCGGCTCGCGCATGGCGCAGGAGTTGCTCACGCGCGGCCTCACCGAGCGCGAGCGGCGGGGCCGGTTCTTCTACCACCGCCTCACGCGGGCAGCTGAGGACGCGCTGCTGCTGGTGGTGGCCGGGCCGCAGGGCTGATGGCGCGGGGCTCCGTCCCGTGCCGACTATTGGGGGGCCTCCGGCCCCCGGCGACCGGACAAGGCGGGTGTGAATCGCGCAACGATTGCAGGCCGGAGGCCTGCGAATAGCGGGCACGGGCCGCAGGCCCGCGCCATCGGGGCTGTTTAGATTTCGCTTTACCCTGCCGGTTATATCGGCAAAGCGTGTCGTTCATTACCTACACTTCTCAGCCAATTACTCACTTATCGCTCACATATCTACCCTGCTGACGCGCGTCTGTGACGCACGCCAGCAGGGTTATTCAGGGTTTGACAGTATAAGGCAAGTTGAACTGGCCGTTGGTGATTTTTCGGCTATCGCATCCCAGCGTATAGATACCGCTGAAGGTCCCGCTAACGGTGTGGGTGCTCGTGTCCACGGACTTTACCACCACCTCAAGGTCGGGCGCGCTGTCGATGTAAAATCGGTACAGTTGTGTGCCCAATACGAGGCTGCGGCAATTCGTGGAGTAGTTGGTAATGGGTAGGGTATAGGCACTGCCCGCGCTCGCGCCTCGGTAGGTGCGGGGCGTTTCCACACCTTGCCGGTCCGTGACAGACAAAGAAATTTGGTGGTTGTCGGCAGTACTGGCATCAATGGTGAGCTGCTTCACCCCCAAGGCATTGGTTTCCACCACGGCCGTAGGTGAGCCAAACACCACCACCTGGCCATTGTCGCTAAGCTGGATGCTATTGGCAGGAATGGCTGGTTCGGCATCAGACTTTTTGGAACAGCCGACGACGACAAGACTCAAGGATAACAAAAGGGTAAGAGCACGGACCATGGCAGCGATGGGGAATAGGTGAATGAGTGACAAAGAAAGTACGCTGGGGTCACGAGGCCCCAGCGTTTGAGTTTACTTATCCACCCCCGCGCCAAACAGGGCGAAATCGTACTTCACCGGGTCGCTGGGGTCGAGTTTGCGGAGGTTGGCGGTGAGCTCTTCGGCGGCTTCCCAGTCCACGAGCTTGCGGGTGAGCAGGCCCAGGGGGCGGGCCTGGCGCTCGACGTGCAGGTCGATGGGCATGATGAGGTCGGCGGGCGAGAGGCGGGTCCAGAGGCCGAAATCGACGCCGTGCTCGTCGCGGCGCACCAGCCAGCGCAGGTACATATTCACCCGCTTGCAGGCCGATTTGCGGGCCGGCGTGGCCACGTGCTTGCGGGTGCGCTGGGGCGCATCGGGCAGGCTGAAGAAGTGCTGATGGAAGTTAATCAGCCGCTCGCGCTGCGTGTGCCCCACCAAAAACGCGGTTTCCAGCGTCTCGTGCTGCCCGTACCAATGGCGCAGGAAATGCACGAAATACAGCAAATCGGTATCGCAAAACGTGCGGTGGCAGAAGCCGAGCAGCTTCTTCAAGTCCTCGTCCTGGTGCTGGGTGATGAACTGGTGCGGGGCGTCGTCCATGCGGCGCAGCAGCTCGTTGCACTTGTTGATGATGGTGGGCCGCTGCCCCCAGGCCAGCAGCGCCGCAAACAGGGCCGCGATTTCCACATCCTGCCGCTGGGTGAAGCGGTGCGGGATTTGAATGGGGTCGTTTTTGATGAACTCGGGGCGGTTGTAGCGCAGGTATTGCGCATCGAGCTGGCGGCGGAGCTGGGCGATGTTCATAAAGGGGGATAGGAAAAACGCCTGTCATCCTGAGCGCAGCGAAGGACCTTATCACGCTCGCATTAGCCGTGCTTACGGCGAATCGTTCAGTCGTGATAAGGTCCTTCGCTGCGCTCAGGATGACAGGCGGATTGAATTGCGCTACGTTTCTCTACTGCGGAATGTAGTTCGTCTCCACCCGAAAGCGGGAGTCGGTGGTGCCGAGCTTCTGCACGGCGCGGGGCGAGAGGCGCACCAGGATGTTGTTGTTCTCGCCCGTATCGGGCAGCTTGCCGATGACGCGCACATACACCGAGAGGCCATTCATGGCGTTTTTCACCTGCATGATGGTGCCCACGGGGGCCGTTTTGTGCAGGGCGAGGTACTTATCGGTAATGCTCTTTTCGATGGGCGCACCGAGGCCCGACTCCACCACGCGGGCCAGCACTTCGCTGGCGCGGCTGGGGGTGCGGTCCTCCTTGTCGTCCTCGCGCTCGGGGCGTTCGGTTACGGTCGCAATCTGGGCGGGCTTGTCGGGGGCCGGGGCTTTGGCGGGCGTGGCGGGCACGGCTTCCACTTCTACCGGGCGCACCACGGGCGCGGGCTTGGGCGCGGCGGCCGTAGTAGCCGGAGCTTCGGCCGCGCCGGAAAGTATCAGTTGCTGGCCCACGCGCACGGTGCCGCCGGCGGGCAGCTTGTTGAGCCGAATCAGCTCATCGGGCGTGAGCTGAAACTTGCGGGCGATGCCGAACAGGGTTTCGCCTTTGGCCACGGTGTAGTGGGTGGGCACGGTTACGGGCGCGGCGGCTTTGTCGGGCGCAGCGGCGGCCGGGGCCTTACCAGCGGCGGGACGGGGCACGTACACAATCTGGCCCACGCCGAGGCCGTTTTTAATCTGCGGGTTGGCGGCATTGAGCTCAGCCAGCGTGACGTGGTAGCGGCGGGTGAGGGCGGTGAGGGTTTCGCCGGCCGCCACGCGGTGCTTCACGAAGCGCTGGCCGCCGCGCATTTCCTGGCCAATGGAGTCGGCGGGGGCACTTTTGGCGTGGCCGGGTTTGCCCGGACCGGGGCCGCCCAGGGCCAGCAGCGTCAGCAACGAAAGAATTACAGTCATATAAATAGCCTTCCAAAATTCACTTTGCCCCCGCCCGGGAGCGCCAGCCAAACAGCCAGCGGAGGCAAAATAACGCAATAACCGGTGGGAAATTGAGCCCGGCCGGTTTCAACACGGTCCCGTTCCGTTATTTGGGGCTTATTGGCGGGGCTTTTCCCGCCGCTGGCTATTCACTTCCTGCCCGCTGCTATGGTTCTCGGCCTCATTCCCGCTCGCTTCGCCTCCACCCGCCTGCCCGGCAAGCCACTCGTCGATTTGGGCGGCCAGAGCATGATTCAGCGGGTGGTGATGCAGGCCCGGCAGGCCAACTTGGCCCGCGTGGTGGTGGCCACCGATGATGAGCGCATCCTGCGCCACGTCCAAGATTTCGGGGGCGAGGCCGTGCTCACCCACCCCGACCACCCCAGCGGCACCGACCGCCTGTGGGAGGCCTTCCAGCAGCTCGGCAGCCCGCCTGAGGTGCATTGCATCGTCAATATTCAGGGCGATGAGCCGTTCATTCACCCCGCCCAAATCAACGCCCTGGCCGATTTATTTGCCGACCCAGCCACCGCGCCCGCCATCGCTACGCTGGTGAAGCCGGTGATTTCGGAGGAAGAATTATTCAGCCCGCACCTGCCCAAAGTGGTGCTCAGCCAGCAGGGCCACGCCCTGTATTTCAGCCGCCACCCCCTCCCCTACCAGCGCGGCCGCGAGCCCGCCGAGTGGCTGGCTCACCATCGCTACCTGCGCCACCTGGGCCTGTATGCCTACCAGCCGCAAGTGCTGGCACAGCTCACGCGCCTGCCCGTATCGCCCCTCGAAGCCGCCGAAAGCCTGGAACAATTGCGTTGGCTGGAAGCCGGCTTCCAGATTCGCTGCGCGGAGACGGAGCTGGATGCGTTCGGGATTGATACGCCGGAGGATGTGGAACGGGCGCTGGTCCGACTGCGAGGCTAGTCGACGCGCTCTGCTACGGGCTTTGCGGCGCTGGTTTGGTGGCGCTCATCCCGCATTTCGCGCGAGAGGAAGTAGTTGAGGGCAGTGCGGATGATGGCAATGGCCCCGAGCTTGCCCAACTGCTCCCAGGTCGGAGAAATGGCTGTGGAGAGGATATCCGCCCCGAGTTGAAACTCCAGCGCCAGCGCCAAGTAACGGGCCAGGGTCAGCCGGATAGCGGTGAAGTCGGCTGTCTGGCCCTTGCTTAATGCTTTCAGCAGCAACCAGCCCGCGCTGAGAATGCCTAGCGCGATGATAACCGCGCCCACCATTTCCACGCCCAGCTTCAGCCACAGCACCGCGTCGATGACCGTGCTTTCAGCGCGGCCATGCAAGGAAGTCACGTCGCGGGCCGCTTCGGGCAGAATGGATAGGAAACAGGTAAACAGCAATGGCATGAGCGCGGGAAAGGCAACAACGAGCAGGATACGGGCAGTGTCGGCCCAAGGCTGGAATTAGCCGCCGGCCTTTTTGGCCTTATAACCTTCCTTCAGCAGTACTTCCAGCACTTTATCGCGGAAATCGCCCTGCACCACTACTTCGCCGTCTTTGGCGCTGCCGCCCACGCCGCACTTGGTTTTGAGGAGTTTGCCAAGGGCCTGCAAATCCCCATCGGTACCCACAAAGCCGGTGACGAGCGTGACCTGCTTGCCACCGCGCTGCTTCTTGTCGAGTTGCACGCGCAGTTGCTGCTGTTGCGGTGGCAGCGTGGTAGCGGCGGCTGGCTCGTTGCTCTGGTAAGTGAAATCGGGATTGGTGGAATAAACCACGCCGGTGCGGTTGGATTTGTCTTTCATTGGAAATCGCCTATTGATAAAGGGGAATTAAACCGCCACGGCCAGGGCCAGGGGCATAAGCTCCACGTCGAATTCGGTGGCGTGGCCCAGGTAGTCCCCATCGACGTGGAAGCCGATGGGCGCGGCGGCCACCACCCGGGCACGGGGCACCCGGAAATACTCGGCCGCCTTGCTTTGGGGCAGCGTGCCGAGGGCCATGGCCAGGCTCACGCGGAAGGCGCGAAACACGGGCAGGGCATCAATCAGACAGACATCGAGCAGGCCGTCGCGCAGGTCGGCCAGGGGCGCGATGTAGGCATTGTTGCCGTATTGCGAGGCGTTGGCGAAGGCCAGCACGTAGCAATCAGTGGTAATTTCCTGGCTGTCGAGGTTGGCCTGCACCGCTACGGGGCGGTAGCGGCGGTACTCGCGCAGCGTTACCTGCAAATAGGTGCTCAGGCCCCGCGAGCCGGCTTGGGCAAAGTGCTGGCTCACGTGCGCATCGAACCCCAACCCGGCCGTGCAGAAGAACGGGTGGCCGTTTATCACGCCCACGTCCATGCGGCTGAAGTCGGGCGTGGCCAAGCGGCGCAGGGCGTCGGGCAGGCCCAGTGGCACCTTGAGGTGGCGGGCCAGGCCATTGCCCGAGCCCTGGGGGATAATGCCCAGGGCCGTTTCGGTGCCCAATAAGCCCCGGCCCACCTCGTTCACGGTGCCATCGCCGCCCACGGCCGCCACGACTGCAAAACCCTCGGCGGCGGCTTTTTGGGCCAGCTCCACGGCGTGGCCGGCGTACTCAGTCGGGCGGATTTCATAGTCCTCCTCCCGCGCGCCGAAGTACCGCGCAATCAGGGCGGGCATGTCGTGGCGCTGGCTGGGGCCGGCCTTGGGGTTCAGGATAAAGCAGGTTTTGGGCATGGAAGACGCCCAGCGCAGGCTTGGCGGAATATTAGGGGAAGCAGTTCGTATTCAGTAGTGCGCAATAAGAGTAAAATCAGCTGATTTATCACCCCCTGAATACCCATTACGCTACACTTACAAATAAAAACGCCGTCCGCCCCGCCACAAATGGCAAAGCGGACGGCGTTTATTTACGGGAGCAGCAATTAGCCGTTCATCTTCTCGCCGAGCTTCTGAATCAAATCAGCCGTGCGGGTCGAGTAGCCGGTTTCGTTGTCGTACCAGCCAATTACTTTGGCCAGCGTGCCGTTGGCCGAAGTCAGCTCCGAGTCGAAAATGCAGCTGTGGGGGTTGCCCACGATGTCGATGCTCACAATCGGGTCGGTGGTGTATTCGATGATGCCTTTCAGGGGGCCTTCAGCAGCAGCCTTCAAGGCGGCGTTGATTTGCTCCTTGGTCGCCTCCTTTTTCAGGATAACGGTCAGGTCGGTCATCGAGCCATCCGGCACGGGCACGCGCATGGCGAGGCCGTCGAGCTTGCCCTTCAGCGTGGGCAGCACCAGGCCCACGGCTTTGGCAGCACCGGTGCTGGTGGGGATGATGCTGTAGGCAGCGGCGCGGGCGCGGCGCAGGTCCTTGTGAGGGGCATCCTGCAGGTTCTGGTCCGATGTGTAGGCGTGCACCGTGGTGATGTAGCCTTTCTCGATGCCGAACGCGTCGTCCAACACTTTGGCCATGGGTGCCAGGCAGTTGGTGGTGCAGCTGGCGTTGCTGATGATGGTTTCCGAGCCGGTGAGGATGTCCTCGTTCACACCCAATACTACGGTGGGGATGTTGCCGGTGGCGGGAGCCGAAATAACTACTTTCTTGGCACCAGCGGTGATGTGCTGGCCAGCGCCGGCCTCGTCCACGAAGCGGCCGGTCGATTCCAGCACCACGTCAACACCCATTTTGCCCCAGGGCAGCAGCTTGGGGTCGCGCTCGGCGAGGGCGGCGATTTTGACGCCGTTTACGGTGAGGCTTTCCTCGTCGTAGCTCACGGTGCCGTCGAAGCGACCGTGTACGGAGTCGTACTTCAGCAGGTGGGCCAGCGTTTTGTTGTCGGTCAGGTCGTTGATAGCAACGATTTCCACGTTGTCGCGGCCGAGCAGCGACTTGAAGGTGAGGCGGCCGATGCGGCCGAAGCCGTTGATGGCGACTTTAATTTTTGCCATTGTAAAACAGGTGGGGATTAGTGGCCAGCCGCCACGCTGGCGGCCGGTTGAAACACGGGGCGAAGATAGCAGGCAGGCGCGGGTTAGCCCACATTCTTACTGCGACCATAAAGGAGTTCGATTCCCCTACGGATTACGGTGCGTTTGAGTGGGTGGTTATCCGGCTCGCACCGTTTCGACAAAGGGCAATTAGGACCCTGCGGAAATTTTTCAGCCTGAAAAACAGGGTACTTTGGTCTTAACAGCACTTTTTTTTCTGCCAGAACTTGCACGAAACGAAGCGCGCCGTACCTTTGCATCATCAAAACGAACAACGGTCCGTTCGTCTAGGGGTTAGGACAGTAGATTTTCATTCTACCAACAGGGGTTCGATTCCCCTACGGACTACAACAAAGGCCCTCAGCATATGCTGAGGGCCTTTTTTATTGCACTGTTTTTTTCTGGAACGCATATTTGGCCGCCGCTCTGCAAGAGCAAGATTGACCGACGACCGTGGCTGGTTTACGCGGCTGCACTCCAGTGGCAAAGCGTGCACTAACGCGTTCTAGTTGGCAGAAAAAACGCTAATATTCCGCCCGGTCCGGCTTTATCAAGCGCCACGATTATCGTTGAGGGCACTTAGCCCGTATCTGATGTTGCTGCTAGGGCAGCGCGGGCCTTCGGCTGCGCTGCCACGCTTATCTGCTGACGATGCAATCCACTGCTAACCAACTGTCCTTAAAGCCGAAACCCTGCGCCAGTTGGGACGATGCGGAATTGGTGCTGGCGTTGCGCGGTGGGAGCGAGCCAGCCTTTGCCGAGATATACCGCCGCTACGGCTTCGGCCTTATTGAACAGGCGTACCGCAAAGTGGGCTCGCGCGAGGCGGCTGAGGAAATCGTGCAGGATTTGTTTGCCGCGCTCTGGCACAAGCGGGAGGGGGTTGATATTCAGAAACTGCCGGAATACCTGGGCACGGCCGTGAAGTACCGCGTCATCAACCTCATCAAAACCAAGCTTATCCACGCGGGCTATCTGGCTTATTGCCACACTCAAAGCCCCCGGGCCGACCACCACACCGAGCAAGAGCTGGCCGCCACTGACCTGGCCGGTGCCCTGCGCCGGGGCCTGACCCGCCTACCAGCCCATACCCGGGAAATTTTTCAGCTCAGCCGCCTGGAGCACCAGACGGTGCCAGAAATTGCCGGCCGGCTCAAGCTTTCTACCAAAGCCGTGGAGTACCACATTACCCGCGCCCTGAAGCAGCTGCGCGTTTCGCTAAAAGATTTTTTGGTGGTGCTAGCGTTACTGATACTCAGCTAAGCACTTGCTTGTCAAATTAGTGTACCTTGAGTAGCTCAAGGCATTCGGGCAAACAGCTACCCGAATGAAAGAATTTTGCTGGCGGGTTTAGGGGTACGGGTTTGTTCATTGACTACTGTTTCAAGCACCACTTTTGAGGTATGGCCACCGACAAGTCCGAATTTCGCCAACTGTTGCAACGCTACCAGGAGGGCAACTGCACTCCGGAGGAAGTGCAGCGCATTGAGGCGTGGTACCGCCATCTCGGAGCCGAGCAGCAGTTCAACCTCTCCCCCACCGAGAAAGAGGCGCTGATGACTACGGTGTGGCAACGCATCAGCCGGCAAACGGCCCCGGGCACCGTGCCGCAGGTTGACCTGCCGGGTGGGTGGCAGTCGTGGCCCGCCAGTGTGCGCTGGGCGGCTGCGGCGGCACTGGTATTGGGCGCAAGCTTAGTAGGATTGCAGGTATCGCACATGCCAACAAAATGGGCTGCACTGACTAATCCTGCCCCCTCGGAGAAGGCAGAGTGGCAGGTTTACGCGAATACCTCAGCTTACGAAACCCACGTGGCCCTGCCCGACGGCAGCGCCGTGACGCTGGCCCCGGCTAGTACCCTGAGGTACCGGCGGGAACTGCGGGGCGGCCGCCGCGAGGCCTACCTCGCGGGTGCGGCTTTTTTCGATGTTTTTCATGACAAGAACCACCCGTTTTCGGTGTTTACCGATAAGGTGGTGACTACCGTGCTGGGCACCAGTTTCCGGGTGCAGGCGTATGCCGGGCCGTCCGATGTGCAGGTGCAGGTGCGCACCGGGGCCGTGCGGGTGAGCCAGCGCCGTACTCTGGCGGGCGCAGTCGCGGCCACTGTGGTGGTGCTGCCCAACCAGCAGGCCGTGTACTCGGCGGGCGGGCAGCAGCTGCGCCGCGAGCTGGTGGCGCAGCCAGCGCTGCTGGCCCCGCAATCATTCGTGTTCGAGGACCGGCCGGTGGCTGAGGTACTGGCGGCCCTGGAAAAGGCGTATGGCGTACGCATTGAGTATGATGCGGTGGCGGTGCGCAACTGCACGCTCAACCTGAGCCTGGGCAATGAGCCCTTGTTTGCGAAGCTCGATATCATCTGCGAAACCCTGGGCGCGACCTACGAAAAGGCCGGCGACCACCTCCGCTTCCACAGCCCGACCTGCCTGGCCGAGTAGCCTTTTTTATTGTCCGCAAAATCTGCCGCCTATGACTTCATCTCCCGCAATCGATTCCAGAGACACTGCCGGGCCTCAGCGATACAACAGCTTGTGCTGACCGCAGCCGGATAATCATTCAATAATTCCCACCAAAACAATTCACCTTATGTCCACTCCCTTACAATTCCCACCGCTGCTGAGGCGCTGCCAGCGCTTTGCGCTGGTGCCCGGGCTGGCGCTGTGCCTGCTTGCGAATGTTGGCCCGGCGCAGGCCTCGGCGGGGCAGCCCCTAATGGAGCAGCCCATTACGCTGCAGGCCCGCGGCGAGCGCATGGCCACCGTGCTCAGCAAGATTGAGACGCAGGCCAACGTGCATTTTCAGTACAGTCGGCAGCTCATCGGGGCCAGCCGGCGGGTGTCGGTTGATGCCGTGGGGCAGCCCCTGGCTCAATTGCTGAACCAGCTACTGGAGCCGCTGAAAATCAGCTACAAGGTGATTGACGACGGCATTATTCTACGGCCGGCACTGGCGGCTACTACGGAAGCCACGCGGGCCGATGCGACCGTAACGGGCCGCGTGGTGGACGAGAAAGGCGCGGGCCTACCCGGCGTGAACGTCGTCATCAAGGGTGGCACCAATGGCACCCAGACCGATATGGACGGCAAGTTTACGCTGGCTGTGCCCGATGGCTCTACGCTGGTATTCAGCTTCGTGGGATATACGGCCCAGGAAGTGGTGGTAGGTAGTCAGACGACCATCAACGTGGCGCTGGTGCCCGATACCAAGTCCCTGAGCGAAGTGGTCGTCGTCGGTTACGGCACCCAGCGCCGGCAGGACCTGACCGGAGCCGTGGCCCGCGTGGACGGAGCCGAAGTGGTGAACCAGCCCGTGCAAACGGCCACCCAAGCCCTGCAAGGCAAGGTGGCCGGCGTGCAAATCATCAGCGACGGCACGCCCAACGCCCAACCCAAAGTGCGCATTCGGGGTACGGGCACGCTGCTGGGCGGGGCCGAGCCACTGTACGTGGTGGACGGCGTGCAAACTACCGACATCCGCAACCTGAGCAATGCCGACATTGCCTCGATTGACGTGCTGAAAGATGCTTCGGCGGCCGCTATTTACGGCGTGCGCGGGGCCAACGGCGTTATCATCGTGACCACGAAGCAAGGCAAGCTGGGCAAGCCCGTGCTGAGCTACAGCGGCACGGCCGGCTTCAAGCAGGCGGCGCATCTGGTGAAAATGGCCGATGCCGGCCAGTACACGAGCTACATCAAGGACACCTCGCCCACCACGGTGCTGCCCAACTACGGGGCCTCGACTAACTGGTACGACGAAATTCTGAAGCGCGGCACTTACCAGAACCACAACCTGGCTGTGTCGGGCGCGACGGACAACGTGAAATACTACTTCTCGGGCAACCTGTTGCAGGACGATGGCACGGTCATCAACAACAAGTTCCAGCGCCTGACGGTGCGCTCCAACACCTCGTTCCGGCTTTCGGACGCGGTGACCATCAGCTCGCAGGCCTCGTTCAGCCACGCCGATACGCGGTCGGTGAACCTGGGCACGGCCTACAACAACGCCTACCGCGCCGCCCCGGTGATTCCGGCCAAAGTGGATGGCTTGTACGGTAATACCTCGGCCTTCGGCAACGTGGGCAACCCGGTGCTCGACATCGAGAAAAACGACAACAAAGCCCTCGACAACCGCTTGCAGGGCAACATTGGCATTGATGTGCGGCCCGTAGAGTGGCTCACGCTGCGCTCGGCCATTAACGTAGACTTGATTTCCAACAACAGCCGCACCTACGACTACCAGTACCGCAACGACAACAGCACCTTCTTGGCGGCGGGCGGCGGCCAGCAAAACCTGCGCAGCAACCTGGGCGTGAGCCAGCTCAACGGCTACCGCTACCTCTGGGAAAACACGGCCACCTTCCAGCGCACTTTTCATGAGGACCACAACCTGACCGTGCTGGCCGGCACCGTGACCGAGGAAGGCATGACCACGCCGCTCTCGGGCTCGCGCAAGGACGTGCCCGCCGACCCCAACCAGTGGTACCTGAATACCGGCGACCCGACGTCGGCCGTGAACAACGCCGTGGACCCCAACAACCCCGACCCCGGCCTGCCCTCGAAAGACCGCCGCATCTCCTTCCTGGGCCGTATCAACTACGCCTACAAGGGACGTTACCTGCTGACTACCAACCTGCGTCACGACGCTACGTCGAAGTTTAATTCGGACCGGCGCAACGGCTTTTTTCCGTCGCTGGGTTTGGGCTGGGTGATTTCGGAGGAGAGTTTTTTGAAGGAAAACAAGACCCTGAGCTTCCTGAAGCTGCGCGCCAGCTACGGCCAGCTTGGCAACGACCAGATTCCGGCCAGCTCCTACATCCTCACGGCCAACGCCAACATTCCCTACGTGTTCAACGGCCAGCCCGTGCTGGGCAACACCATCACCCAAATCAAGGACCGGAACCTGCGCTGGGAAACCACCACGGAATACGACGCGGCCCTGGAATTCGGCTTCCTGGATAACCGCCTGACCGGCGAGGTGACCTACTACGACAAGCGCACCACCGACGCGCTGATTCCCATCAAAATCCCGGGCTTTTTTGGCGACCCTGATAACCAACTCATCACCAACGCAGCCACCATCACCAACCGAGGGGTGGAGGCGGCCCTGAACTGGCGCGCCGCCATTGGCACCAGCACCGACTGGACCTACAACATCGGCGCAAACGTGACCTTCAACAAAAACCGCATTGCCAACCTCAACGGCGGCCAGGCCCTGCCCGGCGGGCCGAACGACGTGACCAAATCGGACAATGGCGTGGCCGCCGGCAGCTTCTTCCTGCTCGATGTCATTGGCGTGTACCAGACCGCCGACGAAATCAAAAGCTCGCCCAAATCAATCTACGGCACCGGCCCCAACGGCATCACAATCCCCGGCGACCTCAAATACGCCGACACCAACGGCGATGGCGTGATTGATGCCAAAGACCGCAGCTACTTCGGCTCGTACCAGCCACCGGTGTATTTCGGCATCAACGGCGGGCTGAATTTCCGCAACGTGGACTTCTCCTTCGTGTTTTCGGGCAACCTGAATAACAAGGTGTACAACGCCAAAAAGCAGGCCGTCAGCCAGGCCACCAACAACGTGGAAGCCAGCTTCGCGGCCGACCGCTGGACGACGGCGAACCCGTCCAACTCCAACCCCCGCGCCCTCACGCCCAGCATGCCCAACTCGACGTATTTCCTCGAATCGGGCTCCTTCCTGCGCCTCACCAACCTGGTGCTGGGCTACACCGTGCCCGGCACAGCCCTCGAAAAGGCCCACTTGACTTCGGTGCGCGTGTTCGCGGCCGCCCAAAACGTGTTCACGGCCACCAAGTATACCGGCTTCACGCCGGAGCTGGCCGGCGGGCCGCTCGACTCGGGCATCGAACTCAACACCTACCCCACCAGCCGCACCGTGACCCTGGGGCTGAACGTCAACTTCAAATAAGCTACGCCGATGAAACCTAATTTCTCCGCCTTTCCCCGCCGCGCCGGCACGGCCGCGCTGGCGCTCACCCTGGCCCTGGCCAGCGGCTGCAACGGCTTCCTCGACGTAGCGCCCCAGGGGCAGCTCAGCGAAGACGCCATCCGCAACGACCCGGGCATTGCCCAAAAGCTCGTCGATGGCGTGTATAATACCATGTACCTGGGCGGTTTCGGGCCGGATATTCACGGGCTGCAGTTCGTCATCCTCACCGACATTGCCTCGGACGATGCCGACAAGGGCAGCACCCCGACCGACTACAACGACGCCCTCACGATTGACAACTTCACGCTGACGCCCAGCAACGGCACCGTCAACAACGCCTGGACGGGCTACTACCAGGGCATTTCGCGCGCCAACCAGGCGCTGGATAAAATTGCCCTCACCACCGTGCCTGATGCCACCAAGAACAACCTGCTGGGCCAGGTGCGCTTCCTGCGCGGCTACTTTTACTTCAACATGGTGCGCCTGTTTGGCGGCGTGCCCAAGCTTGACCGGGTGCCGACGGCCTCCGAAATCGGCAGCCCCCAGCTCCAGCAGCGCGCTTCGGCAGCCGATATCTACGCCTTCATTATCAGCGACCTGCAATTTGCCGTCGATAACCTGCCCTTGAAGGGTGCTACCGAAACCGGCCGCGCCACCAAAGCCGCCGCTCAGGGCCTGCTGGCCAAGGTGTACCTCTACCAGAAGAACTACCAGAAAGCCTTCGACCTGACCGAAGAAATCGTGAAAGGCCGCTCGGGCACCTACGGCCTGTTCCGGCCCTACGCCGACATCTGGCGCACGGCCGGGGCCAATAGCGTGGAGTCCATTTTTGAGGTGCAGGCCGGCACCAATGCCTCCTGCGACAATTCGGCCGTAAACCTGTATACCGTGAGCCAGGGGCCGCGCGCGGGCGGCCTGCGCGGCTGGGCCGACCTGGGCTTCGGCTTCAATAATCCTACCACCGACCTGGCAAATGCCTACGAGCCTAACGACGTGCGCAAGAACGGCAGCATCATTTTCATCAAGCCCAAAGGCCCCACCGTGCTCTGGGACGGCTTCCGCGTGCCGGGCCAGGACTCGGTGGAGAACTCGCGCTACAGCTACAAAGCCTACCACAGCCGTACCAAAGAGGCCAACTGCGGCAACAACGACTACCTGCCTAAGAATATCCGGGTGCTGCGCTACGCCGAAATCCTGCTCATCCACGCCGAAGCGGCGGCCCAGCTCGGCAACGCCGGCGCGGCCCAGTCCGACCTCGACGCCGTGCGCAGCCGCGCCGGCCTCGCGCCCACGGCCCCCACGGTGGCCAACATCTGGAAAGAGCGCCGCGTGGAGCTGGCCCTGGAGCACGACCGGTTCTTCGACCTTGTGCGCCAGGAAAGCGTGACGCCGGGCCGCATCGTGCCCATTTTCGCAGCCCAGGGCAAGACGTTTGTGAAAGGCAAGCACGAGCTGTTTCCCATTCCACAGCCCCAGATTGACCTGAGCGGCGGCCTGTTGACGCAGAACCCGGGATACTAGGCCGTAGCCACGGAATTAAAAAGAATGGTCATGCTGAGCGCAGCCGAAGCATCTCTACCGCAGCAGTAATCAACGCTACCACAACGAAGCGGTAGAGATGCTTCGGCTGCGCTCAGCATGACGTTCTGTTATTTATGACGTTCAAAACCAAACGAATGAACGCAAAACCCTTGCTCCTCGCGCTGCTTCTGCTGCCCGGCGTCCTCCACGCCCAGCAAAAGCCCTCGCCCAAAAAGCCTGCCGCCCCCGCTGCCAAGTTCGACCCGCGCCAGCGCCCCCGCAACCTCACCGACGACCAGCTGCTGGACATGGTGCAGAAGCAAACCTTCCGCTATTTCTGGGATTTCGGCCACCCCGTTTCCGGTATGGCGCGCGAGCGCAGCAACGTGGCCTACGACTACGGCAACGAAGTGGTGACCACCGGCGGCACCGGCTTCGGCATCATGGCCATTGTGGTGGCCGCCGACCGCAAGTGGATTACCCGCGAGCAAGCCGCTACGCGCATCTACAAAATGGTGCGCTTCCTGGAAAAGGCCGACCAGTTCCACGGCGTATTTCCGCACTGGCTGAACGGGGAAACGGGCAAGGTCATCCGCTTTGGGGCGAAGGATGATGGCGGCGACATCGTGGAGACGTCTTTCCTGATGGAAGGCCTGATATGCGCCCGTCAGTACTTCACCGGCGAAAGCGGCGTGGAGCGCGACCTGCGCAACCATATTCTCTGGATGTGGGAGAATGTGGAGTGGAACTGGCAAACCCAGGGCGGCCAAAACGTTCTCTACTGGCACTGGAGCCCCAACAACGGCTGGAGCATGAACCACCAGATTCACGGCTGGAACGAGTGCCTGATAACCTACGTGCTGGCCGCATCCTCGCCCAAATACGCCATCGACAAGCCCGTGTATGACCAGGGCTGGGCCGTGGGGCCGGAGTTCAAAAACGGTAAGGAATACTACGGCATTAAGCTGCCGCTGGGGCCGGATTTTGGCGGCCCGCTGTTCTTCACGCACTACTCCTTTTTGGGCCTGAACCCGCACGGCCTCAAGGACCAATATGCCGACTACTGGCAGCAAAACCAGAACCACACGCTCATCAACTACCAGTACTGCGTCGAAAACCCCAAGCACTTCAAAGGCTACGGCCCCAACACCTGGGGCCTCACCGCCTCGGACAGCTACCAGGGCTACGCCGCCCACAACCCCAAGGAAGATTTGAGCGTGATTTCGCCCACCGCCGCGCTCTCGGCCTTCCCCTACACGCCCGAGCAATCCATGAAGGCGTTGAAGCATTTTTATTTTGACCTCGGCGATAAAATCTGGGGCGAATACGGCTTTGTCGACGGCTTCAGCGAAGAGCACAACTGGCAGGCCAAATCCTACCTGGCCATTGACCAAGGCCCGATTGTGGGCATGATTGAGAACTATCGGACCGGCCTTCTGTGGAAGCTATTTATGAGCTCGCCCGACGTGCAGCGAGGCTTGAGCAAGCTGGGTTTTGAAAGCCCAGCGCTGAAAAAGTAGCTTTTTGAATCCTCCTAGAACGTCACGCTCATACTGCTAAGAACACCCTTCACACTTCTCTTTCGCATGAAACGCTTCCCCCTGCTCCTCCTTGCCCTAGCCCTGGCTCCCACCGCCCACGCCCAGAAAAAGCCCGCGCCCGCCGCTGCCACTTCCGACCAGAAGATGAAGCAGTACATCGACGGCCTGATGGCGAAAATGACCCAGGAAGAGAAAATCGGCCAGCTCAACCTCGTGTCCGTGGGGTTTGATGTGACCGGGCCAGTGGTGAGCAAGGACGTGGACGCCAACATCCGCAAGGGGCTGGTGGGCGGCGTGTTCAATACCTACACGCCAATTGCCGTGCGCAAGCTCCAGGAAATGGCCTTGAAGGAGTCGCGGCTGCACATTCCGCTCATGTTTGGGTATGATGTAATTCACGGGCACCGCACCATTTTCCCGATTGCGCTGGGCCTGTCGGCGAGCTGGGATTTGAAGGCCATTGAGCAGAGTGCCCGCATCGCGGCCGAGGAAGCCTCGGCTGATGGGCTGGATTGGGTGTTTTCGCCGATGGTGGACATTGCCCGCGATGCCCGCTGGGGTCGCATTTCGGAAGGCGCCGGCGAAGACCCCTACCTCGGCTCGCGCATTGCCGAAGCCATGGTGCGCGGCTACCAGGGCCCAAACAACGACCTGACCAACCCCACCAGCGTCATGGCCTGCCTCAAGCACTTTGCCCTCTACGGAGCCGCGGAGGCCGGCCGCGAATACAACACCACCGACATGAGCAAGCAGCGCATGTACAACGAGTACCTGCCGCCCTACAAAGCCGCGGTGGACGCCGGCGTGGGCTCCGTCATGTCTTCCTTTAATGACGTGAACGGCACGCCCGCCACCGCCAACAAGTGGCTGATGACCGACCTGCTACGCAAGCAGTGGGGCTTCCAGGGCTTCGTGGCGACGGACTACACGGCCATCCCCGAGCTGGTTGAGCACGGCATGGGCAACGCCGAGCAAGTAGCTGCCCTGGCCCTGAACGCGGGTATCGACCAGGACATGGTGGGCGAGGAATTCCTGAAATACACGGCCAAAAACATCCAGTCCGGAGCCGTGAGCAAGGCCCAGCTTGATGCCGCCTGCCGCCGCATTCTGGAAGCCAAGTACAAGCTCGGCCTCTTCACCGACCCCTACCGCAAGGTGAGCGCCGAGCGCGCCACCAGCACCCTGATGAAACCCGAGTTCATCGCCGCCGCCCGCGACATTGCCCGCCGCAGCATGGTGCTGCTGAAGAACGAGCGTAGCGCCCTGCCGCTGAAGAAAACCGGCAGCATCGCCCTCATCGGCCCGCTGGCCAACCGGCAGCGTGACGTCATCGGCAGCTGGAGCGGGGCCGGCGACTGGCACCAGGCCGTATCCGTGGAGCAGGGCCTGCGCGCCGCCGCGCCCGGCCTCAAAATCACCTACGCCAAGGGCGCTAACATCGCCGACGACCAGCAGATGCTCGACCGCCTGCAAGCCCACGGCGGCGAGTTGGAGCTGGACAAACGCAGTTCCGAAGACATGATAAAAGAAGCCGTGCAGGTGGCCCAAAGCGCCGATGTAGTGGTGGCCGTGGTGGGCGAAAGCCAGGGCATGACCGGCGAGGCTGCCGCCCGCGCCGACATCGGCCTGCCCGGCCAGCAGCTGGCTTTGCTGAAGGCCCTGAAAGCCACTGGCAAGCCGCTGGTGCTGGTGCTGATGAACGGCCGCCCGCTGGCCCTGCCCTGGGAAAACCAGAACGCCGACGCCATCCTCGAAACGTGGTTTGCGGGCACGCAGGCCGGCAATGCCATTGCCGACGTGTTGTTTGGCGACTACAACCCGAGCGGCAAAATCACGGCCACTTTCCCCGTGACCGTGGGCCAGGAACCCATCTACTACAACCATAAAAACACCGGCCGGCCCTACGGCGGCGTGAAGCTCGACAAGTACAAGTCGCGCTACCTCGACGCGCCCAACGACCCGCTCTACCCCTTCGGCTTCGGCCTGAGCTACACCAGCTTCACCTACGGCAAGCCCACCGTGAGCAAAGCCACCATCGGCCCCGCCGAAACCCTGACCGTGAGCGTGACCGTGCAGAACACCGGACCGCTGGACGGCGAAGAAGTGGCCCAGCTCTACATCCGCGACCTGGTGGGCTCCATCTCGCGTCCGGTTTCAGAACTGAAAGGTTTCCAGAAAGTGATGCTGAAAAAAGGTGAGAGCAAAACCCTCACCTTCCGCCTCGCCCCCGACGCGCTGAAGTTCTACAACAACGACCTGAAATTCGTGGCCGAGCCCGGGGATTTCCAGGTGATGGTGGGCGGCAACTCGCGCGACGTGCAAACGGCGACCTTCAAGCTGGCGGCCAACTAGCGTTTCAGCTGCACGCTGGCCACTTCGCCCAGGCGCAGCGGGGACCGTGAGGGCAGCCGGATTTCGAGGGTGATGCCGCCGGTGGTGTCGGTGGCGGGCGCGGCCACGCCGGTTACCACGCGGGTGGGGCGGCTGGTGGCCCACACCCGCACCGAATCGCCGGGCTGGACGTGGGCGGCTTTTTTGGCCCTGATGCCCACCGGCACCACCAGGTAGCCCTGCTTCGAGATGGTGCTGACCACGGTGGTAGGCGTCACGTACTCGCCCACGGTCACCTGCCGCTCGCCCAGGAAACCATCGTGCGGGGCCGTCACGAAGTTGTAATCGGCCAGCTTGGCCATTACGGCCCCGCGGCGCATGTACTCGCCGGGGCTGAAGTACACGCTGCGGATGCGGCCGCGCTTGCGGGCCAGCACCGGCTCGGTGCCGCCGGCCCCCACGCGGCCCGTGAGCACAATAACCGTCGAATCGGGCACGATGGCGGCGGGCGCGGGGCCGGCGGCCAGGGCGGCTACTTCGTCGGTGGATTTCCACCACCAGCGGCGGCCTACCACGGCCCCGATAATTAACAACAAGGCCAAGCCAATAAGGAGTGGTTTTTTCATAAAACAGAATAACAGAATTCGCCGGCCGGCGCTCCGGCTCGGTTGGTCAGCATACGGCAAAAGCCACTGAGCAGCTAGCCACGGCAAGAATGTTGCGCCAGTTCCCGCTACTCCACCCGGCGCAGGCGCAGGTAGTCCAGCATGGCCTGGTTCACAGTGCCGTTCATGTTCTGGTTGGCGGGCTCATAGGCCAGAGTGAGGGCGATGGTGCCTTTTTCGAGGCGCACGAGAATGGGGTTCGAGAACCCCCAGTTGCTCCACTCGGCCACGCCGCGCTGGGGCAGCACCACGGTACCCAGCAGCTCGCCCCCGCGCCGTAGCGTGCGGATGGCGCACTGGTTATTGGTGTTGATGGGGCCGTTGCCGTTGGCGTAGCGGAAATCGAGGACGTACACGCCGCTTTCCGACACGGTGACGGGGATGGTGAGGGACGGATTTTTGGTGGTTGAGATTTCGACGAAGCCCTTGCCGGAGTAGCCTTTGTAGGGCTGGGTGGCTTTGGGGGCAATGGTTTCAAGCTGTACCTGGTGGGTGAACAGGCCGGGGCCAACGGCTAGTGGCTCGCTGGCGAAGGACTCGAAGCCGGCGGTACTCACCGCAATTACTTGGTATTCGCTGTTCCCGTTGGCATCGGGCAGGGCAAATTTCGGCTCGGTGGTGCGGCCCAGCGGCTGGCCGTCGCGCAGTATCTGGTAGGCCCGAATATTAGGCTGCGCTGCCCAGCGCAGCCCACCGTTAGCAAAAGTCACCACGGCGGTCTCCGGTGAAAAGTCATCGGCCACGCGGTTCACGGGCTGCGTGGCCGTGGCCTCGCTGCGGAGCACGATTTTAACCGCGTGTCGCCCGCTGAGGCTGGCCGGAATGGCGGCATCGGCCAGCGGCTGGCCATCGAGCGTAATGCTTTTGAGGACGTTGCCGAAACCCGTCATCTCCACATCGAGCACGGCCCGGCGGTACTTAAAGCCGGTGAGCCGCCGCGCCCCCGCAAACGCCTGCGCCACGAAGGGCCGGAACACCAGCCGCTCATCCTCGTACCGCAGCCCAAACAGCACCTTATACACCAGGCTCAGGCTGCCGGACAGGCTCCAGAGCATGTTGCTGGAGTTGATTTGGGTGCCCGCGTAGTCGCCGGTGCGGGCCACGAAATTCTCTTTGTTGGTCAGAAACAACGCCGCCGGCCGGTAGATGGCCGCCATGCTCTCGGTGAGCGACGCTTCGTTGCCAACCTGCGCCGCCGCCAGCGCCCAGAAGCTCTGCACAAAGGGCCACACGGCATCGTTATGGTACGGCGGGATGCCCGGAATCTGGGGATAAATGCACGGCACGCCGAAGGGCACGGTGGGGGTGCGTGCTACCACCTCCCGCGCCCGCTCGCCCTCGGCAATGCCGAAGAGAACGCACAGGGCCTCGCCCAATGCTTCGGCTTTCGGGGAGAGAATCAGCGAAGTGCGGCCGTAGAGGAACTGGCCGTAGTAGCCCTTATCGGCCTGCCAGAGGTGCTGGTTGATGGCAGCTTTGATGCCGGCGGCCTGGCGCTGGTGCTGCGCGGCGGTGCCGGGGTCGCCGAGGCGGGCGGCCATGCGGGCCAGCACGATGTTGGCCTGGTAGTGCACGGCGTTGGTGCCCAGGTTTTCACTCTGGTAAATGTCCACGGGCTGCATCCAGCGCGGGTAGGTCTGCTCGCGCCAGTCCAGGAACGACGACTCGCCGCGCACCAGGCCGGTGGCGGGGTCGTAGGCGTTCTGCACATCGTCGGCAATGCTTTGCTTGATGATGGGGTACACCTTGCGCAGCCAGGCCTCGTCGCCGGTGGCTTGGTACACCTCCCAGGCCGCCGTGGCCCAGATAATGCGGTCCGTCGAGCACGGGTAGGCCCCGCCCGTGCCGGTGTCCTGAATGATGCGGCCGGTGGGGCTCACCTTGCGCAGCAGGCTGTTCATGGCCACCTTCGGCTGCAAGCTGGCCTGCGCCAGGATGATGCTGTAGCTCACATCGCGGGTCCAGACGCCGGCCCACTCCTTGCCGGTGCGGAAGGTGCTGTCCGGCTCCACGGCGCGGCGGGCTTCCTCCAGGGCCAGGTTGTAGAGGGCATCGGCGAGGGGGTAGTCGGAGGCGTATTGTGGAAAATCGTCGGTGTTGATGGTCTTTTTCCAGCTCGCGGCGGTGGTTTTGGCGGCGGTAGGCTGGTTCAGGGTCAGCGTGGCTTCGTAGATGCCGTCGCCGTCCGGGTCCTTCATTTCCAGCTCCGTCTTGTTGGTCAGGTTGTCGAAATCCCAGCTCAGCGGCGCGGTGCCCCCGGCAATGTAGACGTGCTTGAAATCCTGCTGGTACAGCTTCTCCCCCTTGAACGTGGTGTAGAAGCCCTGCTTCTTAAACGCCGCCAGCACCGGCCGCAAATCCAGCCGGATGCGGACCGGCGTGTTGGGGGCCAGGTAAGTATCGGCGGCAGCCGGCGTAGCATCCACGTAGCGCTGCCCGAACACGATGGGCGGCGTTTCGATGGCCCCGCCGCCGGGCCGGGGCACGGCCACCAGCAGGTGGTTGAGGCCGGGTGCCATCTCGTTGTCCTTGCCGTTGATGCTGAACTTGAACTCGACGCGCGGGTTCTGCCGGTCGTTGGCCGGGCTCACGTAGTTCGACACCAGTTCGGTGACGGAGAGGGCGCGGGCCTCGTGCGGACCCTGCGTCACGTGGTCGCGGTAGAGGCTATAGGCCTCGGATTGCCAGATGGGAGTTTGCACGGCGGGTGTAATTGCGGTGGTAGGGGCAGTTGGCTTGGTGGTCTGGCAGGCGGTGAGCAGGCCGAGGGTGAGCAGGAAGCCGGTGGCGAGGATGGTGGGTTTCATTGGGAAGCAGGGCGGCGAAAGTGGCGGGAACGCGCAAATTACGGAGTCGCTGGTCCGCGCTGGTCGGGCTGAGCAGAGGCCGGCGAACAGGCAATGCTGGCGGGCCAATGCTGCCGCCCTGAACCCGCCAAAATCCGGGGCGAGCCAGCCCCTCCGCCGAGAGCCGGGTGGGCAAAAAGAACTTTCTGAACCCTTGGAAAGCCCGGGTTTCAAGGCTGACCTTTGTCGGGAATTTTCTGTATTCCATCCCATAATCAACCAAGTTTTTTCACCTTTTCAACCACATTTTTCCACGTCGTTTTTTATGATGCAGCTGCTACCACTGTACTTCAATATGCTAACAACGCGCCGCCTACGGCCTATTCTGGCCTTCTTACTGGCGCTACTGCTGGCCGGGCCGGCGCAGGCGCAGTTTGTGGTCGATGGCCGCGCTTCGGCCAGCGAAATCGGGCCGGGCAAATACCAGCTGGTGGGCTCCTACACCGGCCCCCACTCGGTGGCCGACCGGGGCCTGAAAAGCCTCTACGTGGCCCGCACCGCCACCACGCTCAACATCATGATGGTGGCCTCGCCCACCCTGGCCACCGACTACAGCTCGCTGGTGCTCTACCTGAACGCGGCGGGCCGCACGGGTGTGCCGGCTGGCACGCGGCTGGCGGGCAGCTCGCGCATCGAGTCGCCCCTCTACCATCGGCCCACCCTTGACCAGGAAACCGACTACGCGCTGCGCCTGACCACGTCAGCCACCGGCGTCAACCGCGACAGCGTGTATTACAGCTACGTCGACTACACCACCCCGGCCACCGTGGGCGGCCGTAACGTGGACAATTTCCTCGGCCCGGCCACCAACCAGGGCGGCCTGCTAGCCGTGGCCAGCGGCGGCCTGAACGGGGCGAAGTTCGCCTACTTCAACACCGCCAGCATTGCAGCCAACACCGCCACGGGTTGGGAAATGGAGATTCCGCTGACTGCCATTGGGGCGCAGGGCGGCACCCCGCTCGACCTTTTTGGCGCCTTCACTACTAGCGTGGGCGACTTCACCACCGATTTGTTTCCGCAGGTGGCCGGACTGAACACGCCACTGGGCACCGACCCGAACTTCGGCACCATCGCCGGCACGCAGTCCATCCGCGTCAATGCCCTTACCATCGACGGCCGCCTCGATGCCAACGAAATCGGGACCGGCACCCAGGGTCTCTACCAGTTGGTGGGCGAGTACACCACCCCGCACCCGGCGGGCTTCGGCGACTACGGCCTAACCAAGCTCTACATGGCCAATACCGCCACCAAGCTCTACCTGTTTGTGGTGGGCACGCTGGAAAATAACGGCAACACGTTTCAGCTCTACTTCAACGTGCCCGGCCTCACAGGCGTGCCCCGGGGCACGGCCCTGCCGGGCGGCAATCCCAACTCGGGCACCAGCTTCGAGCAGATGAAAGCCAAAATGGACCTGGAAACTGACCTCGGCCTGGCCCTGCAAGGCAGCACGCCCGGCTACACGGTACAGGTAGCACGCTACGCGGGCAGCGTGGTCGACCAGTATTCGCTCCCGAACCTCTCAACGGCCGGCGCACCCAGTACGCTGAATTCTACTGCCGTCACGCAGTTCGATGGCGCGCTGATAGCCTACCGCAACTCGCCCACGGGCTTTTTGTCGGGCAACCCCGGCAACTACGGCTGGGAAATGGAAATTGACCGCGCCGCCCTGGGCGTGCCGGCCACGCTGGCTAATGCCACCATCCAGGCCTTTCTGGTGCAGAACAACGGCAACGGCAACTACCTGTCATCGGACATGATTCCGGCCATCCCCGGCAATGGGGCCACCAACCTGGGCGTGTCCACGGGTCTTGATTTTAACCTATTGCCAGGCCGTCAGGCCCTAACCTACGCCTTCAACTGCCCCACGGCCGTGGCCGTGGCGTATGGCGCGGCCAGCTACTGCCAGTCCGGTACCAACCCCACGCCCAGCGTCACCGGCCCCACCGGCGGCAGTTTCAGCGCGGGCACCGGACTGAGCATCGACGCCGCTACGGGCAGCGTGAACGTGGCCACGTCCACGCCCGGCACCTACACCGTGAGCTACAACGCCGACATCGTGAACTGCCCGACGACGGTTTCGGCCCAGCTTACCATTGCCCGGCCGCCGGTGGCTACGTTCAGCTACGGCACCGCAGCCTACTGCGCCAATGCCGGCACCACGGCCGCTCCCACCCTGGGCACCAACGCCGCGGCAGGCACCTTCACTGCTTCTCCGGCTGGGCTGAACATCAACGCCAGCACCGGCATCGTGACTCTGACTGGCAGCCAGGCCGGCACCTACACCGTTACCAACACCATTGCCGCCGCGGGTGGCTGTGCGGCCGCCACGGCCACGGCCCAGGTGGTTATCAATGCCGCGCCCGTGGCAAGCATCACGGCCAGCGGGGCCACCACGTTTTGCGTGGGCGGAACGGTTACGCTCACGGCCAACGGTGGCAGCAGCTACCGCTGGAGCACCGGCGCTACCACGGCCAGCATCACGGTTTCGGCCAGCGGCTCGTATGGCGTGACAGCCACCAACGCGGCCGGCTGCTCGGCCGCCGCCGCTACCCCGGTTGCCGTGACGGTGAACCCGGCCACTACGGCCACATTCGCCTACGCAGGCCCGACCTACTGCCAGAGCGGCCCCGCCCCCACGCCCACGGTAACGGGCACGGCCGGCGGCACCTTCTCCGCCCCCACCGGCCTCAATCTGAACTTTACCACGGGCACCATAAACCCGGCTACCAGCACGCCCGGCACCTACACCGTGACGTACAGCGTGGGGGGCAGTTGCCCGTCGTCGGCTACGGCTTCGGTGACCATCACGGCCGCGCCGGTGGCTACGTTTGCTTACGCCAACGCCGCTTATTGCGTATCGGGCGGCAATGCAACGGCCGTGGTGCCGGCCAGCAGCACGGCGGGTACGTTCTCCTCCGCAAGCGGCCTGAACATTAACGCCACCACGGGAGCCATTGCCGTAGGCACCAGTACGCCCGGCACTTACACCGTCACCAACACCGTGGCCGCTGCCAGCGGCTGCGCGGCTACCTCAGCCACCGCCACGGTTACCATCAACGCCCGGCCCGCCACGCCTACGCTCTCGGTCCAGTATAACGGTTCGACCACTACGCTGACCTCGAGCGCGGCTACCGGCAACCAGTGGTACCTCAATAATGGGCTGATTCCCGGCGCTACCAGCCAGACCTACGTGGTGAATGGTACGCCGGCCCAGTTCGGCCCCTACACCGTGCAGACCACCAACGCCAACGGCTGCATCTCGCTGCCTTCGGCTCCGCTGGTGGTTACTTCCAGCCTGAAACCGTTGGCCGGCAGCTCGCTCAGCGTGTACCCCAACCCTACTCCGGATGGCAACTTCCGCGTGGAGCTCACCGGCTACCGCGCTGCCGCCGAGCTGACGGTGCTTAATGCCCTAGGCCAGGTGGTTTTCACTGCCACGGTTCCGGCCTCAGCCAGCACCGCCACACAGGCCGTCAATCTGACCCAGCTGACCTCAGGCGTGTACCTGCTGCGCGTGAAAACCGCCGGCAGCCTCGATACCCGCCGCGTAGTTAAAGACTAAGTACATCGGTTTTAATTATTAAAAAGGTCCTGACCAAAATGGTCAGGACCTTTTTTTGTGGCGATATCGGCCTGTTTCCTGCAAGATTCGGAAAGCAATTTGTCACTACCCTAACGACTTCGTGAAACCCACCTTAATCTTCAGCTGAAAATCGGCAATGACCTTGAAAATCTCCTTCAGCGTCACCTGCTCCACCTTCGTCAGCGTCTTCGGGTCGAGGTAATTATCGGGCGTCACGTTGTCGTTGATAATCTGGGCGGCCTGCTTTTTCAGGCGCACACCCATGAGGTAGTAGTAGGATTGCAGCAGCTCGTGGGCCTCGCGCTCGGTGAAGATGCCAAGGGCCTTGAGCGCCTCCAGCCGCTCGCCGGTATTGGTGGCGAAAATGCGGTGCTTGAGGGCGTACATCCGCACCAAATCGACGATGGGCGACATGGTTTTCTTCAGGTTGAACACCTTGTGCGCGCCGTGGGCAAAGGTGCGGATGTTGTTGAAAAACGTGAGTGGCGGCTCGTATTGCAGCGCATTTACGGCCATGTGGTGGAAGAAGCGCTCCACCGGCTTTTGCAGCTCCACGGCCAGGAAATCGTGCAACTCGTCCATGATGGCGGGGTCGCCGTAGATGTAGCGGCAGTCGAACGAGGCGGCGAACTGCATGCCGGTTTCGGGGTTCGAGTCGGTCATCCACGCCACGTAGTTGCGCTTCCAGTGCGAGAGCGAGTGCGTCCACTTCGGGTTTTTGGCCATGAAGCCCCCTTCGCAGTAGCTGAAGCCGATTTCGTTGAGCTGGTCGCTCACCATTTCGGCAAATTTCAGGAAGTAGTCGCGCACTAATTCGCGCTGCTCGTTGGCCTTGTCCTCGTAGATAATGGCATTGTCCTGGTCCGTGAGCAGGGTTTGCTCCTTGCGGCCCTCGCTGCCCAGCACCATGTACACGAACTTGGCCGGCGGCGGCCCCAGCTCGGCAATGGCGCCCTCAATCAGCTTCAACGCAATAGCATCCGACACCGTGGTGATAACCTGATTCACGATTTCGGGTTTCACGCCGCGATTCAGGAGCTGATATACCATTTCCGGCACCTGCTCCCAGCGGCGCTTTAGCTCGGGCACCGCCTGCGCCTGCTTCACCGACTGAATGAAGATGAACGGCGACTGCGCCTGGTCGTCGGTCAGCAGCTTGTTGCGGCTCAGGAAGCCCACGTACTCGCCATCGGTTTCGACCAGCAGATAGCGCGTCTTCGTTCTGAACATCAACAAAATAGCCTCATACACAAACGCCCGCGAACTGATGCTGACCACCGGCGCATCCACGATGGTTTCGACGGGCAGGTTGGCATCGGCGCAGGCAGCTACCACCTTGTCGCGCAGCGTGATATCCGTCACGTAGCCAATGATGTGGCCGTCCACATCGGCATTGGTGATGAAGTAGCAGCTGGTGCGGGCGGCGGCCATGCGCCGGGCCACTTCGTGGATGGGCGTGTAGGCGGCGCATACGTCGAGCGGGCGCAGCTCCAGCGTCTCGATGCGGCGCGAGAACAGCTGGTCCGAAGCCAGATAGCTGGAGCCGGAGCTGGTAGCGGGCCGCACAAAATGGGCGTATTCCTCGTTCAGCATCCGCTGCCCGTAGCGCGTGGTGAAGAAGTGGAAGAAGCTCTCGTAGCCCTGGCACAGCGCCAGAAACTCACGCCGATGCAGGAAGTATACACGGGTATGGCGCTTGGCCACCACCGTGCGCAGCGACTTCTTCTTATTGAGCAGCAGTGAAATACCGCCGTAGCACTCGCCGCGCCGGGTGAGCTCCACCACGCGCCGGTTCTGCTGGCTGTCGTAGAAAAACGTCTCGTATTCGCCCTCCACGATGATGTCGAGGCCCCGCAGCTTCGTCTCGTCCTGGTAGTAGATAACACCCTCGCGGGGGTGGCGCACTTCTTCCAGGCCCTCGGCCACTTCGGCCAGCACGTCTTCGGGCAGCCGGTCAAAGGGCTTCACGGTGCGGAGGAAATCGAGTTTTTCGCTCATGGGGCAGGGTGTCGAAGGGTTAACAGGCATTAGTTGGTAGTCAGCAAAATCAGCCCGTCATGCAGAGCGCAGCGAAGCATCTTTACCGCGTAGTGTACCAATCGATAGGATTAGTATCACGGTAAAGATGCTTCGCTACGCTCTGCATGACGTTCCTTAAATCTTTCACATCAGTAAAAACACCGACAGCAGCACCAGCGCCACGGCAGCCAGCAACAGCCACGGGGCCACACCGATGCGGAGCTTACGTCGCCGACGGCGCGCCAGTCGGGCCTGCGGCGTGGGCAGCCCGATGGGCACCTGCTGAGCAATAATTTCATCAGTAATCACGCCCTGCTCCCGCATTCGGAAGTAGCAGCGGGCCGTGGCACGGGCGTCCACTAAGGCATCATGTTCGCGCAATAACGGCTCCTGAAACAGGCGCTCGTGTAATTCGCCCAGCCGCAAAAAACCCTGGGTGCTGTGGCGCAGCAGTGGCCCCGTGGCCCGCATGGTACAAAACTGCGGTAGCTCCGGCAGCGGGTTTTTCAGGCCAGCCCGATGGAAACCCACGCCCAACATGTGGAAATCGAGCTGCATGAAGTGGGCCACAACCCTGGGCTTATAGTGCAGCAGGTCGCGCTGCAGACGTTGCATCACGGCGTGGCGCGAGCGGCCGTTGGCTTGCAAAAACTCCGCCGTGAGGCCATGGATTTTGCCCGACTCCGGGCTCATGTCGTAGTCGTTGGGGCGGATGTAGTGGTTTTCGGCCTTCACTTCCTGGCCATCGGGCGTGCACACCACCCAGGCCAGCTGCACGATGTGCGGCCAGTTGTCGCGGCTGGTGTATGGCTGCGTCCAGTCGCGCGGAATGCCCGTGGTTTCGGTATCGACGAACAGCAGGTAGTCCTTCACGGGCCGGGAGCCGGGCGCGGCGTTTGTTAGGGCTGCTGGTGCCAGAGCGACGACTCCCGCTTTATCAGCCGGGGCTGAATCACAATTTTGCGCGGGGCCTGCTCGTGCTCCTGCACCATTTCCAGCAGCAGGCGCATAGCGGCCAGGCCCATTTCCTCGCAGCACTGGTCCACCGACGTCAGGTTGGGCTCGGTGAGAGAGGTGAAGCTTTCGTTGCTGAAACCAGAAAGCGCAATGTCCTCGGGGATGCGCAGCTTGCGCTCCTTGAGTACGCGCATGGCCCCCACAATGGAAAAGTCGCTGGCCGAGAAAACGGCCTCGGGCGGCCTGGGCAGAGCCAGCAACTGCTCCATGCCGGCGCGGCCGTCGGCCTCCCACATCTCGCTGAACAGCACCAACTCTTCCTCAATCGGAATGCCGTACTCCTGCAAAGCCTGCCGGTAGCCACCGAAGCGGTTGATGTAAATGTTAAGGTGCTGCGGCCCGCCGAAGTGGGCAATGCGACGGCAGCCCTGCTCCAGCAAATGCTTGGTAGACTGGTAGCCGCCCTGGAAATCGTCGAGCTCCACGGCATTCACCTCCGGGCTGTCCAGAATGCGGTCGAAGAACACCAGCGGAATATCGCGCTTCTTAATCTTGTCGAAGTGCTTGTAATCGTGCGTGGTACGGGCCACCGACACCATGATGCCGTCGACCTGCGCGTTAATCATTGTGTCCACGTTCTTCTGTTCCTGGCCGTAGTCCTCGTTCGACTGGCACAGCAGTACGTTGAAGCCGGCACGGTTGGCCACGGCTTCAGCGCCCTTCATCACCTGCGAGAAGAAGTGACCATCAATGTGCGGCACGATGACGCCCAGCGTATTGCTGCGCCCCTTGCGCAGGGCGGCCGCCAGGTGATTGGGCTGATAATTAAGCTGTTCGGCCAGTTTCCACACGCGCTTGCGAGTGGCTTCGCTGATGCGCGAATGGCCGCTCAGCGCCCGCGAAACAGTAGAAACGGCCAGGTTGAGCTCCTTGGCAATGTCCGAAATAGAGGCGCGTTTTTGAGCCAAAGCGGAAATAAATTAGTGAGTGCGGGGCTAAATGTAACCTACCGCTCCCATAACAGCGATGAAGCGCGGAACGTTGGCCGCAATTATTATTCCCGGCGGTAGCAGGGCTACTGCGCTGCCTTGTAGTGAACTTCCGACTGCTCGCGCAGCCGCCCGGCGCTAAATTCGGGCGTGATGTCGCGCTGCGGGTCGCCCAGCATCTCGTAGCCCACCATGAACTTGCGCACCGTGGCCGAGCGCAGCAGCGGCGGGAAAAAGTGCATGTGCAGGTGCCATTCCGGGTGTTCCTGGCCATCAGTAGGCCGCTGGTGCAGGCCGGCCGAGTACGGGAACGAGATGCTAAACAGGTTGTCGTAGCGGATGGTGAGGCGGCGCAGAATGTCGGCCAGCGCGTCGCGCTCGTCGGGCGTGAGCTGGGTCACGTCCTGCACCGGGCGGCGGGCGATGACGATGGTTTCGAACGGCCACACCGCCCAGAAGGGCACCAGCACCACAAAATGCTCGTTTTCGATGACCACCCGCTCCTTTTGCTCCAGTTCGATTTTCAGGTAGTCGCTCAGCAGGGTACGGCCGTACTCTTGGAAATAGGCCAGCTGCTGCACCGTTTCCTTGGCGGGCTCGCCGGGCACGGTGCGCTGCGCCCAAATCTGGCCATGCGGGTGCGGGTTCGAGCAGCCCATCATCGGGCCCTTGTTCTCGAAAATCTGCACGTAGTTGATATCCGGCCGCGCTCCGAGGGTCGTAAATTCCTCCACCCAAAGGTCCACGACATTGCGGATGGCGGGTGTGGTCATCTGCGGCAACGTCAAATCGTGGCGCGGCGAGAAGCAGATGACGCGGCACACGCCCGACTCGGCCTCGGCCCGCAGCAGCCCGCCTTCGTTGATGCCGCCGGTGGGCACGTCGGGGGTCAGCGCGCCAAAATCGTTGTTGAAAACGAAGGTGTCGGTGTATTGCGGGTTCACCTCGCCGCCCACGCGCACGTTGCCGGGGCAGAGGTAGCAGGTGGGGTCGTAGGCGGGGCGCTGGTCCTGCTCGGTTTCTTCCTGCTGGCCCTGCCAGGGGCGTTTGGAGCGGTGCGGCGACACCAGCACCCACTCGCCCGAAAGGGCATTGAAACGGCGGTGCGGGTGTTCGGTGGAATCGAAAGTGGAGGACATGAGAACAGGCGTTTGAACGATTGTAGAGACACAACATTTTGCGTCTCGTCGTTGCTGATGTTGTTTAATTGTTTGTGAGAACGGCGCGGTTCCGGCCGTTCAACGCGGGTCGTTCAACGACGAGACGCAAAATATTGCGTCTCTACATCGTTCAAACAGCCACCGCCCCTACCCCGCCCACAATCGTGGTCTGGTAGGTTTCCAGCTTCATATCGAACTTCTCCTGATAAGCCGCGTTCACGCTGGCAATGAACTGCTCCACCTTATCAGGAGCCACCAAGTTGATGGTGCAGCCGCCGAAACCGCCGCCCATCATGCGCGAGCCGAACACGCCGGGCACTTTCTGGGCCGCTTCCACCAGTACGTCGAGCTCCACGCAGCTTACTTCGTAGTCGTCGCGCAGGCCGGCGTGGCTGGCGTACATCTCTTTGCCGAAGGCAGCCAGGTCGCCGGCTTCGAGGTGGCGGCAGGCCTCTACTACGCGGGTATTTTCCTGCACCACGTAGGCGCAGCGACGGAACACCGTGGGGCCGAGCTCGTCGCGGTGGGCTTCGAGCTGGGCCAGCGTGGCATCGCGCAAGGCCGCGATGTGGGGGTAATGCTGCTGGAGCACCGACACGCCACGCTCGCATTCCTGGCGGCGGGTGTTGTAGGCCGAGCTGGCCAGGCTATGCTTCACGCCCGAGTTGCAGAGCACGATGCGGCAGGCCGTGGTATCGAAGGGGAAATACTCGTAATCAAGTGAGCGGCAGTCGAGGCGCACCACATGGCCATCGCGCCCAAACAGGCTGGCAAACTGGTCCATGATGCCGCACTGCACGCCGGCGTAGGTGTGCTCGGCCAGCTGCGCGATGCGGGCCAGCTCCATTTTATCGAGGTTGGTGCCGAGGAAATGATTGAGCGCGAAGGCCAAACCACATTCCACGGCGGCCGACGACGACATGCCCGCGCCCATGGGCACTGTGCCGGCAAACACGCAGTCGAAGCCCGGCACGGCGTGGCCGCGCAGCTGGAACTGGGCTGCCACGCCCAGCAAATAATTGGCCCAATGCGTGGCGCTGGGGCTTATTTCGGCCGCATTGGCCAGCTCAAAATCCTCGCCCAAATCATGGGCTACGAGGCGGATTTTCTCGGTGCCGTTCAGGCCCACGGCGAAGCTCATTTCCTTATCCACGGCGGCCGGCAGCACGAAACCGGCGTTGTAGTCGGTGTGCTCGCCGATGAGGTTGACACGGCCGGGCGCGCGCACCAGCAGCGGCGCATAGCCAAAGCGTTGTTGAAAATCAGCCTGAACGGCCTGGATGAGCGGAGTGGGCATAGAAAATCAGGGAGGAAATAACCGGGCGGAAACCAAACGCAAACGGCGCTACGACACTACGCAACTTTGGGCCGGGTGGCCAATCCATCGCATTTGCGGGCCGAAAAGTACGGCAGAAGAGTTACATTTGCGCAATCGTTTGTCTTAAAATTAACATTCAGATTTCGCTAATTACGCTGGCTGTGACAACAAACCGTGGCGGTATGCAGCAGCTCACAATCGGAATTTAGATAAACGATGACCTGATTTCGACAGCCGCCGTTTCATCCCTATCCATTTCGCTTTTCCGGTTCTATAAGTATGCCCTTACGCTATTCATTTCTGCTGTTGCTCAGCTTCTTTTTTTCGACTTTCATTACTTCAACTGCTTGCGCTCAAAAGGCCGCCAGAGAGCCTTCGGGCGACGTTTTTGTGGATAAAAAAGGCGTATTGCGCTGGCAGAAAACCCAGCAGGAAGTGGCCCTGTTTGGCGTGAACTACACTGCACCGTTCGCCTACTCCTACCGGGCGCACCAGAAGCTGGGCGTGAACCTGGAGCAGGCCATCCGGCAGGACGTGTACCACCTCTCGCGGCTGGGCGTGGATGCGTTTCGGGTGCACGTCTGGGACGTGGAAGTCACGGACACTACCGGCAATCTGCTTGAAAATGAGCACCTGCGCTTGTTCGATTTTCTGGTGAATGAGCTAAAGCAGCGCGGCATCAAGCTCATCCTCACGCCCATTGCCTATTGGAACAACGGCTACCCCGAGAAAGACAGCGGTACCGGCTTTTCCAGCATCTATTCCAAAAGCGAGGCCTACACCAACCCGCGCGCCATCGCGGCCCAGGAGCGGTACCTGACGCAGTTTCTCAACCACCGCAACCCCTACACCAAAAACCTCAACCGCGAAGACCCGGATATTCTGGCCTTTGAGGTGTGCAACGAGCCGCGCTACCACCAGCCCGAGGCGCAGGTGACCAGCTTCGCTGACCGCATGGCCGCCGCCATCCGGGCCACAGGCTGCCGCAAACCGGTGTTCTACAACGTATCGGAAAACCCCGACGTGTACCAGGCCATCCTCAACGCCAAAGTCGATGGTCTGACCTATCAGTGGTACCCACAGGGCCTGGTGAGCAACCACACGCTGCGCGGCAATTTCCTGCCCTACGTGGACCAGTATCCCATTCCGTACCGCACAGATGCACGCTTTTTGAGCAAGGCGAAGATGGTGTACGAGTTCGAGTCGGCCGATATTATTCAGCCGGTGATGTACCCGTTTATGGCCCGTAGCTTCCGCGAGGCTGGTTTTCAGTGGGCCACCCAGTTTGCCTATGACCCGTTGGCCATTGCTTACGCCAACACCGAGTATCAGACCCATTATTTGAATCTAGCTTACACGCCGGCCAAAGCAATAAGCCTGCTCATCGCGGGCAAGGCGTTTCGGAGCGTGGGGCGCGGGCAGTCGTTTGGGCGATACCCGCAGGACTCGGTGTTTGGCAATTTCCACATCAGCTACCGGCTGGGACTGAGCGAACTGAACTCGCCCGAGGAATTCTATTACACTGCCAACACCAACACCGCGCCCCGGCAGCCGGCCAAGTTGCAGCACCTGGCGGGCGTGGGTTCCTCGCCGGCCGTGAGCTACGGCGGCACCGGCGCATATTTTCTGGATAAGCTGGCCCCCGGCGTGTGGCGCTTAGAAGTATTGCCCGATGCCGTAGCCATCCGCGACCCATTCGAGAAAGCCTCGCTGAGCAAGCCGGTGACGCAGATTTCGTGGAACGACCAGCCGCTACAAGTGTCGCTGAGTGAGCTCGGCCGCAGCTTTTCTATCAAAGGCCTGAATGAAGGCAACACTACCCAAACCCAGGCCGCCGATGGCCGCGCTACCGTGCGCCCCGGCGTGTACCTGCTGGCCGCGTCCGGCAAATCCACGGCCGCTTTCACGGCCCAAACGGCTTTCAAATACATCAAATTGGGTGAGTTCGTGGCCCCAAAACCTACCGACTTAGGCCCGCAGGTACGGCACACCGCGCCGGCCCAGGCTGCCGCCGGCCAGCCCCTCCGCATCAGTGCCACCATCAGCGGCCTCGCGCCCACGGACAGCGTGTTTCTCGTGGCCCAGCACTACTACGGCCAGACGCGCACCCTGCCCATGACCACCCGCAGCTACGCGGCACTGGAAGCTACCGTGCCGGCCGAGTTGCTCTATCCCGGCCAGCTCCGCTACTGGCTGGTGGTGAAAAAGGGCGGGCAAACCCTCACCTTCCCCGGCGGCTTCAGCGGCCAGCCGCGCGACTGGGACTTTGCCCACGCCGAGCATTACGAAGTGCCCATTGTGGCGGCCGGCGCGCCGCTACCCCTCTTCCAGGCCAGCCGCGACCAGGAGCGCATCGAAGCCCACGGCCTAGCCCCAATGACCTGGACCGACTATGTCACCCTGCCCGACGGCACCCTGGCCCTTCGCCTCGTGCAAGGCCCGCCCCGGCCCAACCAACCCGCCCAAGCCACCGGCCCGGCGGCCAGCCTGCGAGCATTTTTCGGCGATAAGCTGGCCGGGCACGCCACCGATTTGGCCGGCTTTAAGGAAGTGGTGGTGCGGGCGCGTAGCAGCCAGCCCGATGCCAAAATCAGCCTCACTCTGACCACGAAAGATGCCGTGGCCTACGCCGCGCCGCTGGCGCTGGGCGCGGAAGTGCGGGAAATCCGTCTGCCGCTCAGTGCCTTCCGGCCGGCGGCGCTGCTGCTGATGCCCCGGCCCTACCCCGGCTTCCTGCCCCTGCACTACCAGGCTCCCGGCGCGGGTAGCCTGAAAATTTCGGAAGCCGAAATGCTGCACCTGACTTGGGAGGCGGCCACTGTCACAGGCAGTCCGCTCAGTGTGGATGTGGAGTCGATTTCGCTGCAATAGCGGGCTTTATACCCAATTTCGCTTTCCCGCAGTGTTCGCAGTGTGAACTTCAATACACTTTTTGATACAGAATACTTTGAGTAAATATTTTTCCTATAAAACTCCGTAAAATCAGTTAGCCCATGCAACTGATATCTTCCCCCAGCCACATGATGAGACGTCTACAATCACTGTTGATAATGGGGTTGTTCCTCGGGCTGCCGCGCTACGCTACGGCCCAAACCACGCCCTTTGCCAAAGGGGCCGATGTGAGCTGGGTAACTCAGATGGAGGCGTCCAACTACCGTTTCTACAACGAGGCCGGTGCCCAGCAGGACCTGTTTCAACTGCTGCACGACCACGACATGAATACCATCCGGCTGCGGGTGTGGGTGAACCCGGCCGGCGGCTGGAACGGTAAAAACGACGTCATCGCCAAGGCCATCCGGGCGCACAACCTGGGTTTCCGGCTGCTGATTGACTTCCACTACAGCGACTCCTGGGCCGACCCCGGCCAGCAGACCAAGCCCGCCGCCTGGGCGGGCCACACCCTGGCCCAACTGCAAACCGATGTATACAACCACACCTACGACGTTCTCGACTCCCTGAAAGACAACAACATCGTGCCCGAATGGGTACAGGTGGGCAATGAAACCGACGACGGCATGCTCTGGCCTGAAGGCCGCGCCTCGGCTAACATGGCCAACTTCGCCAGCCTCGTCGACCGGGGCTACGCGGCCGTGAAAGCCGTGAACCCGACCAGCAAGGTCATCGTCCATATCTCCAACGGCTTCAACAACAGCCTGTTTCGCTATCTATTTGATGGCCTGCGGAATAACAATACCCGGTACGATGTCATCGGCATGTCGCTCTACCCCACAGCCGCCAACTGGCCCACGCTCACGGCCCAGTGCCTCACCAACATGAACGATATGGTGAGCCGCTACCCCGGCAAGGAGGTGATGGTGGTGGAAACCGGCATCGCCGCCAACGTGCCCATTCCCGCCCAGCAAATGCTGCTCGACCTGATGGCCAAAACCCGCGCCGTGCCCAACAACAAGGGCCTGGGCGTGCTCTACTGGGAGCCGCAGGCGTATAACTGGATGGGCTACGGCCTGGGCATCTGGGACAGCACCGGCCGGCCCACGGTGGCCATCAACGCCTTCCTCAACAACCCGCCCAGCCCCGGCCTGGTCTACAACCCCGGCTTCGAGTACACCGCCGCCACGCAAACGCCGCTGGGCTGGAACACCGCCTCCACCACTGATGCCGACGCTGACCTGACGCAGAACCCTGGCTACGCCAGCTCCTACCAGCTGGGCCACCAGAAGGCCACGGCCTACCAGGTACGCACCTACCAGCTGCTCGCCAACGTGCCCAACGGCACTTACACCCTGCGCGCCTGGGCCCAAAGCAGCGGCGGCCAAATCCAGTGCCAGCTCTACGCCAACGGCTTCGGCGGTACCGAGCTGGCCACCACCCTGCCCACCGTCGGCACCTGGACGCGGGTGCAGGTGAGCGGCATTGTGGTGAGCAACGGGCAGTGCGAAATCGGCCTGCGCTCGAATGCCCACGCCGGCGAAACCGCTAGCATTGATGACGTAGAATTCGTGTCTTCATCCGTAACTTCTTCTGCATCTGCCACTTTCAGCACAGGCTTCACGGCCCAAGTGTACCCGAACCCCGCCACGGGGGCCCGCACCGTAGACCTGGTGCTGGACCGCGACGAAACCGTGCAGCTCACGCTCTACACCCTCACGGGGCAGCTGGTGCGCACCCTGGCTCCAGCCCAGCGCCTGACGCGGGGCACTCATCAGCTTTCGACCGAGGCAACCGGCATTGCGCCCGGCACTTACCTGCTAAAAATCAGGCACGGCGACCAGACTGTGATGCGACAATACGTGCAGCTATAGCCGCCTACCTCTCTCACTGTTTCCCATCATTCATCCTTAAACCCATGCTCAGAAGGGCGGCTCCAGTGTGGAGCCGCCCTTTTTTGATGTTCACAACAATGCATTTTTTGTGATATGCAATGATAATTATGTATATCTTAATTAAAAATTCATTATTATGATTTAATTTTTATATATATTTATTAGACAGTTTAACCTTTTACCTCCCGCCTTATGAAACAGTTTTTTATGCTCGCCGCGACTGGTATCCTTACCATCGCCTCGCTCACTGCCAGCGCCCAGTTTACTGTAGACGGCAGGGCGACAGCTGCTGAAATTGGTGCCGGCATGGGCAAATACCAGTTGGCCGCCACCTATACCGGCACCCACCTCGAAGCCGACCGGGGCCTCCAGGCGCTCTATGTGGGCTACACTGCTACCACGCTGAATATCATGCTGGTGGGTTCGGTCGAGGCGGTTAACAGTACCACGGCATCGGGCGGGTACCGTTCCCTCATCGTGTACCTGAACACACCCGCCCGGCCGGGCGCACCGGCCGGCACGGCCCTGCCCGGGGGCAGCGACCCGCAGTCGCCGCTCAAGCACCACCCCACCATGGACAACCCAACGGACTATGGCTTTCGGGTGTCGGTAGGCCCCGCCTCGGCCACGGCTAATGATGTTTATTTCAGCCGGGTATCCTACGTGACCGGCACAGCCGTGACGCCTGGCACCGATACGTTCATTGCGGCCGGCACCAAGGCCGGCGGGCAGGCGGTGGCCCCCGGTACACTGGATTTGTCAGGCAGCAAATATGCCTACAACAGTACCGCCTCCCTCACCGCCAACACCACCAATTCCGGGTTTGAGCTGGAGATTCCATTATCATGCCTGGGCACTGCGACGGTGCCCATTACGACGGGCACTAACATTGAGCTGGTAGCGGCCTACACCGACGGCGACGGCGTTTTCTTTTCCGATGTGATTCCCCAGATTACCGGCCGCACCACCGTCCTGGGCAGCAACCCGGATTTTTCAGCCATTCCGGGCAATCAGTTTCTTACGGATGCTTTGGGCACGGGCGTGCTGGCCAGCCGCAGCGCCGTGGCCACTGGCTTTGACTTTCAGGTGTATCCCAACCCGGCATCGACCACGTCCACCATTGCCTACACCGTGCCGGCAGGCCGGCAGCCCGTGTCGCTGGCCGTGTACAACGCCCTGGGCCAGCGCGTGCGCTCGCTGGCCAACACCGAACAGGCCGGCAATCAGCAGTTTGCCCTGGGCAGCCTGCCCGCCGGAGCCTACCTCGTCAAGCTTCAAATCGGCGACCAGCTCACCAGCCGTAAGGTGGTAGTGCAATAGCGAAAGCAGCGCCGAAATGACCAAAAAAAGGCGACTCCGCATTGGAGTCGCCTTTTTTATTGGCTTTTGGCTTAATGAATTATGCGGCCAGCGGCTGAATTTCGAATCCGGCGTCCTGCACGGCTTTCACTACCTGGGCGGCGGTGGCCGTGGGCGAGCTCACGGTGAGGATTTTGTCGGCGTTGGCGGTGTCGACCTGCCAGTTGTTGGCCCCCACTTCCTGGTTGAGCGCGGGCGTGACGGCCTTGATGCAGCCGCCGCAGTTGATGGTGGTTTTGAAACGAAGCGTTGACATGGAATTGACCAGTGAAATAGATGGAAAGCGCCCGATGCCTGATGCGGCGGGCGACATCATAAAGTTACCATTGCCCGCGCCGCCGGCTGGCATAGAATTCCTGCGCAAAGCTGTAGAATTCTGGTGCTCGTAGCTTTTGACTACGATTTTTTAACCAAATCCATTTCGCAGGTGGGGCACTTACCGGGCTTGCTGCTTTGGCTGCCGGCGCAGCCCATTGGGCACTCGTAGCTTGCCTCGGCTACAGGCGTGGCGGCGGGCTTGGCAGCCGGCGCGGCGGTGGCAGCAGCGGGCTTCTGGCCTTCGCAGCTGCTCAGCAGCAGGGTGGCGGCGCACAGGGCAGCCGGCAGGAAGGCGGGAATTTTTGAGAACATAAAGGAAACGGAAAGAAGAAGCAATGAAACAACGTCCGCGCCAGTGGCGGCAGCCGAACGGCAAATTTAACGATGAAGGTTCCGGCTGGCCTACTCGCACCGGCGGCAGCTTAATCGAAGCCGCCGCCGCGGGTGTCGTCGGGCTGGTCGTCTTTGCGCTTGCTGCGGGAGCTTTCGCCGGCGTTGCCGAAGCGGTAAGTGAAGCCCAGGTACACGATGCGCGACTCGCGCTTGTTGCGGGCCAGCGACTCGAAACCGGGGCCGTAGGCGTTAAAATTGAATTGCAGGGTGTTGAAGATATCGGACACCCGCAACGAGATGCTGCCCTTGTCCTTGAGCACGCTTTGCTTGGCGGCAAAGTCGGCGTTGAACTGAGTGAGGCGCTGGCCCTGAGCTGATACCACCGGCGAGCGGTAGTTGGCCGACAGCTGCAAATCGAGCTTTTTGGTGGCCGACACCGTGGTATTGAGCCGACCCGTGTACACAATGTTGCTGTTGTTGAAATCCAGATTCGTCGGCACCGAGCCCTTGATGATGCGCCGGAACGCCGAGGCATTGGCACTCACTTTCCAGATGCTGGTGACCGGGGCCGAGGCCACTAGCTCCAAGCCGTAGTTGGTTTCCTGGCCCACGTTGAGGCGCGTGGTGTTCGTGACGAGGGCGTTGGTGACGGGGTCACGGAAAAACGGGTCGCGGATGTTGGTAATCGTGTTTTCTTCGAGCCGATAAAACGCCGTGGCGCTCACCGAGCTGCTGGCCCCGAAGTACCGTTGGTTGCCCAGTTCCAGCGAGTGCACGAACTCGGGGAACAGCAGCGGGTTGCCGGTGCGCAGGTTCAGCGGGTCCGAGCGGTCGGTGAAGGGGTTGAGCTCATCGGCCCCCGGCCGCTGCACGCGGCGCGAGTAGCTGAGCTGCACCCGGTTCTCCTTGCTCACATCGTAGGCCAGCACCGCGCTGGGAAACAGGCTGAGGTAGCTGCGCGTGAAGTGGGCGTTGGGCACGTCCGTCGACTGGTCGCCCCGGGTATTGGTCTGCTCCAGGCGCAGGCCCAGCTGGTAGCTGAACGCGCCGGCCGCGTTGGCATACGTGCCGTAGGCGGCCTGAATAAACTCGTGGTAGATGAAGCGGTTCGAGGGGTCGAAGGCCAGCGCGGGCAGGCTGGTGTACTTATAATCATTGTCGGAGCGGCGCGAAATGCTTTTGGCTCCCAGCTCGTAGCGGCCCTTCTCCCCCACCGGCATCACGTAGTCGATTTGGGCCGAGGCCAGGTCGTTCTGGGTATCAAATTGCTGGTGCTGGATGCCGGCGGTCTGGTCGCGGTAATTCACGTTCGAATTCACCCCGATGCTGTTTTGCACGGGCGTGTAGATGGCGTTGGCAGTCAGCTCGCGGCCCTTCTGGGCGGGCCAGAGGCGGCGGTAATCGATGCTGAAATCGGCTTGCCTGGCGGTGCCGGCGTTGGTGACGTAGCGGGTGCTGTTGCCCAGCGGCGGCGTGGCACCGGTTATCAGGTTGGTCTGGGTTGAGATGATATTTTCCTGGTTATCCTGGCTGTTGTAGCGCGGCTGCACGGTCAGGGTCAGCGTCTGGTCGGGCGTGAGGGCGTAGTCCAGGCCCAGGCGCACGGCGTGCGACGTACCCTGGAACACGCCGGTGCGGTCCTGGTTCAGCACCACGGTGGTATCGAGGCGGGTGGTGCGCTGGCGCACCGAGCCGTAGCCCGTGCGCCGGTCGTCGCGGAAATCGTAGGAGCCGAACACGTTGAACTTGCCCTTGTGGTAGTTCAGGCTCAGCGAGGTGTTGTACTTCTCGCCGGTGCCAGCGGTGGCATTGGCCTGGCCGTTCCAGCCGTCCTGGCGCTCCTTTTTCAGCACGATGTTGATGATGCCAGCGGAGCCTTCCGCGTCGTAGCGCGACGACGGGTTGGTCACCACTTCAATGTTCTGGATGGAGCTGGCCGGCAGCTGGTCCAGCGTGACGCCGGTGGGCTTGCCGTCCACCAGAATCCGCACGTTGGTCGAGCCGCGCAGGCTCACCGCGCCGCTTTGGTCCACGGTCACGGAGGGCACATTCTGGAGCACATCCACGGCGGTGCCGCCGGTGGCGGTCAGGTCCTTGGTTACGTCGATGACTTTTTTGTCGAGGTTGTCGGTCACGATGGCACGTTGGCCCTTCACTACCACTTCGGCCAGCTTGGTGGCGGCCACACGCAGCCGCAGCGGGCCCATTTCCAGCGCCGGCGCGGCAGCCGTAACGGCCACGGCCCGCTGCCCGGTGCGGTAGCCCACCACCGAGGCCCGCAGCACGTAATTGCCAAACGGCACTTTCTCGATGGCAAACGCGCCGGTTTCCAGCGTCTGCGCGCCGGCCACGAAACTGGAATCCGTGGCGCGTAGCAGCACCACGCCGGCAAAGGGCAGCGGCTCGTTATTGGCCGCGTCGAGCAGCTTGCCGCTCACGCTGCCGGTCTGCGCCTGCGCCGCCAGCGGGCCAGCCAGCCCGGCCACTAACAGCATCCCGCCCACCAATTGTTTCTGGACCAACCCAATGGGCCGGGCACTAAAAAACCGCACGAGGGCGGTGAGTAGAACGTTCATATCCCTAAAAATCATCCATCAACTGCGGCAAACGACACCATTCGCCCCTACTAGCTGCTTGCAGTCCCAAAATTGCAGCACGAACCTGTGGTAATTCTGTATCGTGTCTGTATCTATCAGCACAAAAAAAGCCGGCGCAGCCACGAATCCCGCAGCCGCGCCGGCTCATTATTTTAAAGCCCGGCCCGGCCTACGGCTTGGCAAAGCGTCGGTCGTGGGTGAAGGTGGTATCGGTGAGGGTGCGCAGGAAGGCCACTATTTTGGCCTTCTCGTCTTTGGTCAGGCCCAGCGGGTGGCCGGCCCCGAGCGCGTTGTTGCTGCCGTTGAGGATGAGCGGGTCGAGGTTGGGGCTAGCCGTGGCAATGTGCTCGTTGTAGTGGCTCAGCACGCTGTCGAGGTTGGGAAAGCGGCCGTCGTGCATGTAGGGGGCCGTGAGTTCGATGTTGCGCAGCGAGGGCACCCGGAACTTGCCGTTGTCGGTGGGCTTGCCGGTTTGCAGGCCCAGGCCCAGGTCCGTGAGCGTGGCATCGAGGCCGTTGTTGCGAAAGGCGTTGTCTGTTTGCAGGTTGCCGCTGTGGCAGTCCTGGCAGTTGCCGCCCCGGATGCCGGCCGGCCCGTCGGGGTGCGTCACGAATAAGACCAGGCCCTGCTGCTCGTAGCTGGTGAGGGCCGCGCGGTTGCCTTTCAGGTACTGGTCGTAGCGCGAGTTACTGGAAACCAGGGTGCGCTCGAACTGGGCCAGCGCCTTGAGGGTGTTATTCTCAGTAATAGTGCTGCTGCCAAAAGCCTTGCGGAACAGTGGAGGATACGTAGTGGTGGCTTGCAGCCGGACCACGCCGGCAGCCAGCGTCTGGTGCATCTCCGCCGGGTTTTCGATGGGAATGCGGGCCTGGGCTTCGAGGCTACTGGCGGCTCCGTCCCAGGTGAGCTTGGGCTCCCAGGCCAGGTTGGCCAGCGACATGGCGCTGCGCGGCGTGGTGCTGCCGTTCACGCCTTGGGCATGGGCCAGTCCATCGGTGAAGGCCAGCTCCTGGCGGTGGCAGCTGGCGCAGGATATCGTGCTGTTCACCGACAGGGCTTTTTCGTAAAACAGCTGCCGGCCCAGCGCCACGCCTTCCACCGTCAGCGGGTTGTCGGCGGGCTGGGCGGGCAGGGGCGGGAATTTATCGGGCACCGTCAGGTTGTAGGCCGTGGGGGCCACCACCGGGCCTTCCGGGTCCACGGTGTCGCTGTCGTGCTTGCAGCCGGCCAGGGCCAGCAGGGCGGCACTGAGCCACAGGGCCGTTGTCTTCGGGGCCTTCCGCATACGGGCCGTCAGGGGTAAGGAGTGGGTCATGGGCGAGGGTACTGGCAGAAGCACGGCAGCCGCGCATAGGTTCCGGGCAGGTTATAAAGTTAAGCGTTAGGAGTTGAGAGTTGAAACGGTACAGCTGTTGATTCAACTCCTAGCTCCTAGCTCTTCACTCCCTCACACGTCCAGCTCGAAGCTGATGATGGTGCCCCGGCCCAGGCGCGAGTTGATGGCCAACCGGCCGCCCAGCAGGGCCACGCGGTTGCGCACCCCGGCCAGGCCAATGCCCGCCAACGGCTGCCCCACCAGCGCGGCCGGCTCGAAGCCGCAGCCGTTGTCCTCCACGCTCACTTCGAGGCGGCCGTTTTCGTGGGCCACGTGCACCACGGCTTCGGTGGCGTGGGCGTGCTTCATCACGTTGTTCAGCAGCTCCTGCACCGTGCGGTACACCCCGATTTCGACCGGTGGGCTGAGGCGGTGGGCCAGGCCGGACAGGTGCAGGCGAATGGGCAGGCCGGCCGGCGCAATGCGCTTCACCAGCTCCTGCAGGGCGGTTTGCAGGCCAAAGTCCTCCAGCACGCCGGGCGTGAGCTCGAAGGAAATGGTGCGCGTGGCCCGAATGGCTTCCTCCAGCAGCTTCAGCGACCCGGACGGGGGGCAGGGCACCCCGGCCCGCCCCGCCAGGCTGAGCTTGGTGGCGTAGAGGAGCTGGCCCAGCCCGTTGTGCAGGGCCTCGGCAATGCGCTTGCGCTCGGTTTCCTGGGTGTTCAGGATGGCGGCCAGCACTTCCTGCTGCTGGCGCAGGCGCTGCTGGGTGGCCTCCTCGGCCAGGCGCTCGCGCTCGGTCACGTCGCGCACCACCGTGAGCACGCCGCTGGGCTGGCTCTCGCCGCTGTGGTAGAGGGGCACGATGTGGGCATCGTAGCGGCCGGGGCGTTGCTGAAACGCGCGGCTGAACAGGTCGATGCGTTCGCCGGCCAATGCCCGGTTCATGAGCTGGTGGGCTTCGGGTTTGAGATACGGCAGCGCTTCGGCTAGGGAGCGGCCCAGCACGGCGGCGGCTTCGTGGCCAAAATAGCTGGCGGCTTGGGTGTTCCAGGCAGTGATGCGCAGGTCGCGGTCGACGGCCACAATGCCGTCCACGGTGTTATCGAGCAGGCTTTCGGTGAATTCCTTGCCCTGCTGGAGCTGCTGCCGGGCCAGCTTGGCGGCCGTGATGTCGCGCCATAGAATGTGCACCACCGGCGTGGCCCCGTCCAGCTCGATGGGCGTGAGTACGGCCTCAATCCAGACGGACTCGCCCGTGAGGCGCTGCACCAGCACCTCGCTTCGCTTCGAGCCGTTGTGCAGGGCCTCGGCCATGGCTTCGTGAATCAGGTCGATGGTGCGGCGGCCGTCGGGCTGCCGCTCGGGGGCGTGGGCCCAGGCCGGCTGGCCCACCAGCTGCTGCCGGTCGGTGGTGCCCAGCAGGCGCAGGGCGGCGGCGTTGCAGTCCACCACCTGGTAGCCTTGCAGCAGCACCGCGGCCGTGTAGCTTTCGCTGAACAGCTTGCGGAAGCGGGCCTCGCTGGTGGCCAGGGCCGCCGTGGCCTGCTGGCGGGCGGTGGTATCCAGCACGGCCAGGCGGCACTGGGGGCCGGTCGGCGTATCGACCCGCAGGCCTTCGAGCTGGCCAAAAAACAGGCTTCCGTCTTCCTGCTGCAATTGCAGTTCCAGGCTCTGGGTGCTGTCGGTGCCGAATACGCGGGCCAGGAACTGCCCAAAAACCAGCCGCTGGGCCGGCACCACAAACAGGGCAAAGCGCCGCCCGGCCAGCCGCTGGCGCACGGTGCCCAGCAGCTTGGCCCCGCAAAAGTTGAGCTGCTCAATAATCCCGGCTTCGGTGAGGGTGAAGTAGCTCACCGGGGCGTAGTCGTAGAGGTCCATGTACTGGCTACGGGCGGCCTGGGCTTCGGTTTGGCTGAGCAACAGCTGTTCGTACTGCATTTCCAACTCTATCTGGTGCACTTGCAGCTCCTGCACCAGGCGCTGCATCTCCTGGGGCGTGTGCTGCTCGGTGGCCTGGGTCAGCAACTGCCGGCGCTGCTCGGCGCGGACACGGAGCTCCAGCAGCGAGGCGTGCGGGTCGGGGGGGAGCGCGGGCGTATTGGGCGGGGGCATTGAAGAAGGGAAAGGCATAAAGTGAAGGTAAGCACTCGCGGGCACCGGGTAAGTGCAGCGCGGGGCAAGCCGACTAAAAACCTGCTTGGCGGCGGCCCGGAGGCATCATTCCCGGCATTTCACGCGCTCCATAATTGTAGCCAAGGGGTCCGGTGTCACCAACCGAAAGCCCGGCATCGTTCATCAAATGCCTACCGGTAGCATTAGTATGCTTGGCATTAATACCCAAGTGACGGATGTTAGCAATTAACTGATTGATGTTAGCGATAGAATGATTTATATGGGCAATAGAATGATGGATGTGAACAATCGGATGATGTATATTGGCAATCGGATAACGTGTGTGGGCAATCGGGTGACGGATGTGGGCAATCGGGTGACGGGTGTGGGCAGTCGAGTGACGGGTGTGGGCAGTCGGGTGACGGGTGTGGGCAATCGGATGACGGGTGTGGGCAATCGGGTGACGGGTGTGGGCAATCGGCCGCCCCCCTACCCCGGCCGGCTCATGAGCCAGGCCACGGCCGCCCCCTCGTCATAAAACAGGCCCGCCTGGTACGGGCGCTCCTCGGCCAGGGCCGCGCCCACGGCGGCGGCCACCGTGGGGTCGGTGTGCAGCTGCTGGAAACGGGCAAGGGAGCAGATGACGGCCAGCCGCAGCGGGTGCGGGGCGAGCCGGGCCGCCGCCATCGGCAAAAACTCGTGGGTGAGCCACGCCGCCACCTCCAGGTTGAGCGGGCCGGTGCTGCGGGCATCGAGCAGCCACCGGGCGCAGCAGTGGCGGCGGGCCAGCGCCAGCGCCGCCTGATATGATTTGCGGGCCTCGGCCGGGGTATAGGGTCCCAACCAGCGCAGCAGCACCGCATCGAGGCTTTCGTGATAGGCCAGCGAATAGGTGGGCGCGGGGATAACGGATACGGCTTGCATAGATACGGGGAAGGCTTGCATGGCTAAATATATAACAACCATTATATCAAGCAAACCCCTGGCCAGTGCCCTCCCCCGCGCGGCCCGGCCTGGCGGGGCTTGCAGGCCAGTGAATCCGTATTTATACCCTGCTCAAAATCCGTATTTGTCCGGCGGCTAGGCCGGCACCACCTCCACGCCCAGCAGCAGGCGGCCGGTGCGCGCCCCGCCGCTGGTGAGGGGCCGCCCAAACAGCCGCAGCGTGTGGGGGCCGGCCCCGGGGAAATCGGCCGTGTAAGGAAAGTCCAGAAAGGGCTGCTCCGGGTGGCGCAGGGTGGTTTCGAGGCGCTCGCGCAGGGCGGGCTGCTGCCAGGCCCCGCCGTCGAGCTCGCGCAGCAGCCGGCCCTTGCTCTGCTCGCGGTCGAGTTTGAACAGCGTGGCAAAGGCCTCGCTGATGGCCAGTACGCGCTGCTCGTTATCGAGCACGAGCAAGGGCTCGCGCAGGGTTTCCACGATGCTTTCGGCAAAGCGGGCGCTTTCCTGGAGCTGGGCCTCGAGGGTTTTGAGGTCGGTGATGTCGGTGAAGGTGATGACGGCCCCGCTGATGTAGTTGTCGAGGGTGCGGTAGGGCAATATGCGCATCGCATACCACTGGCCCTGGGTGGTCTGGATGTTGGCCTCCACGGTCACCAGCTTGTCGAGCACCTGGCGCACGTCCTGCTCCAGGGTTTCGCGGCGCAGGTTGTTGGCAAAGTGCATGATGGGGCGGCCCACGTCGGTGGGCAGCAGGCTCACAATGCGGTGCACGGGCGGCGTAAACCGCTTTATCACCATGTCGTTGTCCAGGAAGATGGTGGCGATTTCCGTGGCATCGAGCAGGTTCTTCATGTCGTTGGCGGCCTGGCTCAGCTCCTCGGTTTTGGTGAGGTACTGCATGTTGAGGGTCATCAGCTCCTCGTTCAGGCTCTGCATTTCCTCCTTGTTGGTCATGGCCTCCTCGTTGGTGCTTTGCAGCTCCTCGTTGGCGCTCTGCAGCTCCTCGTTGGTGCTCTTCAGCTCTTCCACGCTGCTTTCCATCTCCTCGATGGTGGTTTGGAGGCGGTGCTTGGTGTAGTGGAGCTCCTTTTCCAGGGTTTGCACCTGGGCGTCGTGGTCGGGGGCCAGGGTGGCCTTGCCCAGGCGCACCTTGCGGGGCGTGGGCTGCTCCTCAAACACCACCAGCAGCAGGCCGGCCAGGGGCTCGCCCTCTTCCAGCACCTTCACCGTGACGCGCAGCAGCTGCACGCCGGCATCGAGGCGCAGCTTCACGCCCTCGGCCACCACGTCCTGGCGGGTGGCCACGGCCTGGTGCACGGCCTCGCTCAGCTCGTAGTTGAGCTCTTCGCGGGCCATGTCGAACACGTTCATGGCGCCCAGGCCGGGGGCGGGCTCCAGGTAGCGGCCGGTGCGGCCGTTCACGTACAGGATTTCGCCTTTGGGGTTGATGACCACGGCGGGTGGGGTGTACTGGCGCAGCAGCACGCGCTGGACCAGCGCGGCAAACGGGCCCTCTTTGCGGGCGGGGTGGGATGTCATGGGACCAGCGGTAGAAGCAGGCGCGGCCTGGGCGTGTTGCCGGGCCAGCGCGAAAGGGAAATTGGCCAGCCGCGTGAGCGACGACGGCGTATCGGTGCGGCGCGAAATCTTCCATTTCACGTCCAGCGGCAGAAACAAATCCTGGAAGCCGGTGAGATTTTCGCTCGGCCCCAGAAACAGCAGCCCGCCCGGGTTCAGGGCGTAGTGGAAGATGGGCACGAGGTTTTTCTGGAGCTCGGCCGAGAGGTAGATGAGCAGATTGCGGCACACCAGCAGGTCGAGCTTGGTGAAGGGCGCGTCCTTGTTCAAATCGTGCACGGCAAACACCACCACGTCGCGCACCTCCTTTTTGATGCGGTAGCCGTCTTCGTCTTTGGTGAAAAAGCGCCGCAGCCGCTCGGGGCTCACGTCGGCCGTCACGTTCTCGGGGTACAGCCCCGCGCGGGCAAAGTCGATGGCGTCGGGGTTGATGTCGGTGGCAAAAATCTGGAGCTTGAGGTAGCTGGGCGGCGTCATTTCGCCCATGCATTCGAGCAGGGTGATGGCCAGGCTGTAGGCTTCCTCGCCCGTGGAGCAGCCCGGGGCCCACGCCCGCACGGTGCTGTCGGCAGGCTTGCCGCGCAGCAGTGGCAGCAGCCGCACCTTAAGCTGCTCAAACGCGTCGCGGTCGCGGAAGAACTTGGTCACGCCGATGAGCAGCTCCTTGAACAGGGCGTCCACTTCGGCCGGGTTTTCCTGGAGGTAGCGCACGTACTGGGTAAACTCCCGAATCTGGTGCGAGTTCATGCGCCGGTCGATGCGCCGGAACACTGTGTTGCGCTTGTAGAAGCTGAAGTCGTGCCCCGTTTTGGCCCGGATGAGGTGAAAAATCTTTTGCAGGGCGTGGGCCGGGCGGGTGCTGCCGTCGGCCTCCTCGCGGCGGGGGCGGGTGTCGGGGTGGCGCACGTAGTCGAGCAGCTTGGCTGGCAGCTGCTCGGCGGGCAGCACAAAATCCACAAACTCGGTGGCCATCGCCGAGCGCGGCATCGAGTCGAACTCGGCCGTTTCAGGGGCCTGCACCATCACCATCCCAAAGTTTTCCATCACCATTTTCAGGCCCAGCGTGCCATCCGAGCCCAGCCCCGAGCAGATGATGCACACCGCCCGGTCGCGCGCGTCCTTGGCCAGGCTCTGGAAAAAGAAGTCGATGGGCAGCCGGTGCCCCGTGGGCTGGGTGGGCGCAAACAGCAGCAGCATGCCGTGCAGAATGCTCATGTCGCGGCCGGGCGGAATCACGTACACGTTATTGGGGCGCACCCGCAGGCCGTCGCTGGCCTCCTGCACCGGCATTTTGGTGAAGTGCTGCAGCACCTGCGCCAGCTCCGACGGCTGGTCGGGCATGAGGTGCGTCACCACCATAAAAGCCATTCCACAATCGGCCGGCATGGCCCGAAAGAACCCCTCAAACGCCGCCAGCGACCCCGCCGAGCCGCCCAGCGCCACCAGCGGAAACTTGTCGGCCACGTGCTCGGGCTGCCGGGCCTCGCGGGCCAGCGTGCCGGTGATGGGCTCATCGCCGTCGCGGGGCATTTCGCCGGCCGGGGTGATGTGGATGCCGGGTTCGTCGGGCGCGGACGCCGAATGGGTGGGATTCATAAAACAACAGACGTGAAAGGCCGCGCTCCCTTTGGAGGTGGGCCAAAGCAAATTTACCGGAAAAAGACCGGGGCCTTCGCCGTTTCGCCGGATTTGCCGTAGGAAATACTATTTTCCGCGCTTCCCATGTCAGCTCCTACTTATTTGATTGTAGTTGGCACCTCGGCCGGCGGTATGCCGGCCCTGGTCGAATTCGTAACCAATCTTCCGGCTACCATTCCCGCCGCCATTCTGGTGGTACAGCACTTCGCCCCCGATGCCGACGGCCAGCACCTGGTGGAGCGGCTGGGCCGCCACACCGCCCTGCCCTGCCGCCTGCCCACCGACGGCGAGGTGCTGAAGGCCGGCACCCTCTACCTGGCCCCGCCCGACCGCCACCTGCTGGCCAAGGATGGCAGCGTGCCCCACCTGCTCGTGACCAAAGGCCCGCGCGAAAACCACTACCGCCCCGCCATCGACGCCCTGTTCCGCTCGGCGGCGGTGGCCTACGGGGCGCGGGCGGTGGGCGTGGTGCTCACGGGGATGCTGCACGACGGCACGGCCGGCCTGGAATTCATCAAGCGCTGCGGCGGCATTGCCATCGTGCAAGACCCCCACGAAGCGGCATTCCCGAGCATGCCCGAATCGGCCCTGCAAAACGTGGACGTGGACTACGTGGTGCCCCTAAGCCAGATGGCGGCCCTGCTGGATGAAATCACCCACAGTCCCCCGCCTCAGCGCCAGCCCATCATTCCCGAAGACCTGAAGCAGGAAGCCGCCATTGCGGAAAGAGTGGTGGGCGATACCATCGCCGTTGATAGCATCGCCCACCTGGTGCCCCTCACCTGCCCCGACTGCGGCGGCAACCTCTGGGAAGTGAACGAGGGCAAAGTGCTGCGCTACCGCTGCCACACCGGCCACGCCTACACCGCCGACGGCCTGCTGCACAATTCCCAGCAGCAACTCGAAGAAACCCTCTGGGTGGCCCTGCGCATGATGGAGGAGCGCAAAAACCTGCTCACCGGCATGGCCGCGCGCGACGAGGGCGCCTACTCGGCGCAACGAGCAGAAAAGCTGAACGAAATCAAAATGCACATCAACCGCCTGCGCGAGTTTCTGCTCAGTGGCAGCAGCCCCACCACCGTTGCCACGCCCGAAGACTAGCGGCGCGGGGGCCGTGAGCGGGCGACGGGCTTAGGCCTCCAGGCCCCAGTCGTGCCAGCTGGCCTGGCGGGCGGCGTCCAGCAGCGTGGGCACCATGCAGGGCGCGGGGCCCAGCTCCTGCTCCAGCAGCTCGCGCTTCACGCGCTCGGGCACGTGCACCAGCACCAGCTGCGCGTGTTTTTCCTGAAGCTGAAAGTGCGAGTTCCACAGCAGTCGGGCGGCTTCGGTCGACAACGATTCCAACATGCCGCAATCGACCCACACCGAGGGCTTGCCGCTGCGCTGCGCCCGGCGCAGCCAGCGCGCCAGCACCGATTCCGGCTCGCCCTGGCGGCCGGGAGCCAGGATGAGCAGGTAGCTCTCCGGCAGCATTTCATGGTATATCACATGCATAACGAATAGAATTTAAGCAGTTGTCAAACAGACATAAACAAGATATTTTGATACCATGCGGCAACCTATCGTGTAATGTTGATACAAATTACGCCGGCAGGACAAGTTGATACCAAGCTAAAAATACTGGTTTTACTATGTATAAATACTTAAACTATTGTTGGGATAAATTTCATTATTCAGTCTTTTCCCTGCTCATCGTCCTGCCCGACATTTCCGGGCAAAAATGGGTAGACCATCATAACGAAAGTTAAACATAGATTTATATATATACAATAACCGGCTATTAAATTTCCGTTCCACCGCAGACCAACCAAAACATCTTTCCCCGATAATCGTCTCCATTTTGCCGACATTGGCGACGGGGCAGACGTCAGGCGCAACAGCAACCGCCCCAAAACCGCCTTATTAACCTTTTTCCACCTTTCACCTCTTCACTATGAGCCCTTCCGTACGCAACATCATCGCCTGGATTTTGCAGGCTCTGCTGGCCGCCATGTTCATCTATGGCGGCAGCCACAAGCTGATGGACCTGCCCGGCACCATGAAAATGTTCGAAGGCCTGGGCATGCCGGGCTGGTTCGGCGGCTTCATTGGTGGGGCCGAGCTGCTGGGCGGCATTGGTCTGCTTATCCCCCGCACGGTGCGCCCGGCGGCCATGGGCCTTATCATCATCATGATTGGAGCCGTGTTCATGCACGCCACCAAAATCCCCGGCGGGCTGGCCAAGGGTGTGCCGGCCATTGTGGCGCTGGTTCTGCTGGTAGTAGTGCTGATGCTGCGCAGCCGCACCGAGGCGCGGGCGGTCTAAAGACGGAGCTGGCCTGTCATTCCGGCGAAGGAGGAATCTGAGTCAAACCGTTCAAACAACTTTGCTCAGATTCCTCCTTCGCCGGAATGACAACCGAGCCTTGCTTCTAACCTAAACCATTGCCGCCCGGCCGGGTTGCTTGCCTTCTGGCCGGCCCGGCCGGGCTACTTGTGTGTTCCCTTTGTCATGAAAATCCTTTATAGCTACCTGCGCAACTACTGGCCGCTGCTGGTGCTGGCCCTCGGGCTGGCCGCCGTGAACCAGGTGTTCTCGCTGCTCGACCCATATTTCTTCCGCAAGCTCATCGACCATTTTGCGCCCAAGGGCGGCGATTTGGGCGCGATTCATCTGGTGCCGTTCGGGCCGTTTCTGCGCGAGGCGCTGCCCTACATCGGGCTGATGCTGGGCGCGGCCATGGTGTCGCGCATCGCCAAAAACTTCCAGGATTATTACGTCAACGTCATCACCCAGCGGCTGGGGGCCAAGATGTATTCCGACGGCCTGCGCCACTCGCTGGAGCTGCCCTACCAGGTGTTTGAGGACCAGCGCTCGGGCGAGACGCTGGGCAAGCTCCAGAAGGTGCGGATTGACGTGGAAAAGCTCATTCAGAGCTTCGTGAACGTGCTGTTTACAGCGCTGGTGGGCATCATTTTCGTGATGTGGTACGCCATTACGGTGTACTGGCCCATTGCGCTGGGGTATTTCCTCACCATTCCGCTGCTGGGCATTCTGAGCTTTTTCCTGAGCAAGCGCATCAAGGTCATTCAGAAAACCATCGTGGCTGAGACGACGGCCCTGGCCGGCTCTACTACCGAGAGCCTGCGCAACATCGAGCTCATCAAAAGCCTGGGCCTGGCCCAGCAGGAAACCGAGCGCCTGAACGCCACCACCGACAAAATCCTGAAGCTGGAGCTGCGCAAAGTGCGCTACCTGCGCTCGCTGAGTTTCGTGCAGGGCACCTTCGTGAACCTGCTCCGCAACGTGATTGTGCTGCTGCTGCTGTACCTGCTGGTGCAGCGCCACATCAGCCTGGGGCAGTTTTTCTCGTTCTTCATCTACTCGTTCTCCATTTTCGGGCCGTTGCAGGAGCTGGGCAACATCATCGGGGTGTACCGCGAAACGGAGATTTCGCTGGGCAATTTCCAGACGATTCTCGACACGCCGAAGGACGTGAAGCCGGCCGACCCCAAGTCCGTCGCGCACATCGACAACTTAGCCTTCGACCACGTCAGCTTCCAGCACCTCACGGCCAAGGGCAAGGCGCTCACCAATATTTCCTTCGGGGTGAAGCTGGGCGAAACCATTGCTTTCGTAGGCCCCTCGGGCTCGGGCAAAACCACCTTGGTGAAGCTGCTGGTGGGCCTCTACCCGCCCCTGGCCGGCCAGATTCGCTACAACGGCATCCCCGGCGATGAAATCGACCTCGACGAATTGCGCGAGCAAATCGGCTTCGTAACGCAGGATACCCAGCTTTTCGCGGGCACCATCCGCGAAAACCTGCGCTTCGTGGCCCCCCACGCCACCGACGAAGAATGCCTGCTGGCCCTGCACCAGGCCGCAGCCGATACCCTGCTGGCCCGCGCCCCGCTCGGCCTCGATACCGTGATTGGCGAGGGCGGCGTGAAAGTGAGCGGCGGCGAAAAGCAGCGCCTCAGCATTGCCCGCGCGCTGTTGCGCAAGCCCACGCTCATGGTGTTCGATGAAGCCACGTCGGCCCTCGATTCGCTCACCGAAGAGGAAATCGGCAAGACGGTGCGGGAACTCTCCGGCTCACGCCAGCACATGACCATCCTCATTGCCCACCGCCTCAGCACCATCCTGCACGCCGACCGCATCTTCGTGCTGGAGCGCGGCCACATTGCCGAGCAGGGCGGCCACGCCGAACTGCTGGCCCAAAAAGGCCTCTACTACGCCATGTGGCGCCAGCAGATTGGCGAGCGCAAGGAGGCCGAGGTTACCAGCGCCGTGGCCGTTTAGCCCGCCAAATTGCACTTTATCGCCTGAAAATTCTCTGTTTTGTAGTCCGGTCGCGGCCGGAGGGCTTGGCAGAGCTCTGCCAGGCGCTCTGGACCAGACCGGAGCCCTAAAAAGAGCTCTGCCGAGCACTCCGGACTAGACCGGGGTGCTCGGCAGAGCTCTTTTAGGTAGTCCGGACTCGGCCGGGGCGCTCGGCAGAGCTCTTTTTACCCGTCCAGATTCGGCCGGAGGGCTTGGCAGAGCTCTGCGCGGACGGCCATTCCTCCTACTCAATCACCTGCGCCTTCGGGTCGAAATCGACGGTGGGCTGCTGGAGGTTCATGTCCTCCAGGGCGGCCACCACAATTTCGGTGATGGCCAGGTCGCGGCCCCACTTGTGGTTGGCGGGAATCACAAACCACGGCGCAGCACCGGAGGAGCACTGCCGCATGGCCTCCTGGTAGGCGGCCTGGTAGTCGGCCCAATGGGCGCGCTCCTTGAGGTCGTTGGGGTCGAATTTCCAGTTTTTGCTGGGGTCGTCGAGGCGGGCTTGCAGGCGCCGGGCCTGCTCCTCCTTGCTGATGTGGAGGAAGAATTTGAGGATGCGCGTGCCGTTATTGGTTAGCAGCTGCTCAAAATTATTGATGTCGGCGTAGTGCTGCTCGCAGGTTTTCTCGTCAATCATGCCGTGTACGCGGGTGATGAGCACGTCCTCGTAGTGCGAGCGGTTGAACACGCCAATATGGCCACGCTTGGGCGTCTGGGCATGGATGCGCCAGAGGAAATCGTGGTTCAGCTCCTCCGAGGTGGGCGCCTTGAAGTTGGCCACCTGCACGCCGGCCGGGTTCACGCCCGTGAGCAGGTTCTGGATGGCCCCGTCCTTGCCGCCCGTGTCCATGGCCTGCAGCACGATGAGCAGGCTGCGCGAGTGCTCGGCGTAAAGCAGCTCCTGGAGCGCGCTCAGGCGCTGGCGCAGCTGGAGCAGGCGCGGGCTGGCCTCCTGCTTGTCGTCGGGCTGGTGCTTGAAGGGCGTGATGTCGGCCGGGTCCACGTCGGCGAGGCGAAAGGACTTGCTGTTGACGAAAACGGCGGGGGTTTCGGGGAGCTTGAATTTCATGATGAGTTGAATAATAATTTCTACGCGCCGCCCACCAGCCGCGCAATGCCAAAGGCCGCCGCCGCTGCCAGCGCGCCTACCACGGCCATTTTCACGGCCCCGGCCACGGGCGGCTGCCCGGTCATGCGGCTCTTGAAGTAGCCAAACACGAACAAACACACCAGCGTGATGGCCGCCGACCACGCCAGCCCCTGCTGCGGCGTATCGGTCACAAAATAGGCGCTGAGCGGAATCAGCCCGCCCACCGCATAGGCCACGCTGATGGTGAACGCGCTTTTGGGGGCCTGTTTGGGGTCGGGCTCCTCCAGGCCCAGCTCGTACTTCATCATGAACTTCACCCACTGCTCGGGGTCGGCGGTGAGCTCGGCCACGGCCTGGCGGCGCGTTTCCGGGGAGAGGCCCATGTCGGCCAGCAACTCGTCTACTTCGGCGCGCTCTTTTTCCGGCACTTCCTGCACCTCGCGGTGCTCGCGGCTCAGCTCCGAGGCGTAGTGTTCTACCTCGGTGCGGCCGGCCAGGTAGCCGCCCAGGCCCATGGCAATGCTGCCGGCCACAATCTCGGCCAGCCCCGCCGTGATAACCAGACTGGACGACGACACGGCCCCGCTCAGCCCCGCCGCCAGCGCAAAGGGCACGGTGAGGCCATCGGAGAGGCCAATGACCACATCCTGCAGCATGGCCGAGCTGGTGAGGTGGTCTTCGGGATGCACGTCGTGTGGCAATTGGGTGGTGGTTTTTGGCTCGGTCATAATAGGAAATTTAAGAATGTGGCCTGAACCCGGCAAGGTGCTTTACGTACGCAGAAATAGAATTTTCGCTGCCGGAATATTTCGGCGGCCTGCCTCACCTCACTCGTTTTCATCATTATGGCTGCTCCCGCCAAAACCGCCGCTCCCAAAACCGCCGCACCCAAAAAAGCTGCCGCCCCGGCCGCCAAGAAAGCCCCCGCCAAAGCCGCTGCCTCCAACAACGGCAAAGGGGCCGGCACCAACGCCGCCGTCGACATCCAGCCCATCCTCAACCAGCAAAACCACGCCCCCGCGCCCACCCAGCGCTACGGCACCGTGAGCCAGCGCCTGCCCATCGGCCTCGACGAAGCCACCCGCCGGAGCAGCGTGACCATGCTCAACCAGCTCCTGGCCGATACCATCACGCTGCGCGACATGTACAAAAAACACCACTGGCAGGTAGTAGGCCCCACTTTCTACCAGCTGCATCTGCTGTTTGATAAGCACTACGAGGAGCAGGCGGTACTGGTCGATGCCATCGCCGAGCGCATCCAGATTCTGGGCGGCGTGGCCGTGGCCATGGCCCACGACGTGGCCGAGCTCAGCAGCATCCCCCGCGTGCCCCGCGACCGCGAAGAAGCCCCCGTACAAGTCTCACGCCTGCTCGACGGCCACCAGCGCCTCCTCAAAAACTGCCACGACTACGCCGGCAAAGCCGACGAAAGCGGCGACGACGGCACCAACGACCTCATCGTGAGCCAGCTCATCCGCACCAACGAAATGCAGGTCTGGTTCGTCTCGGAGCACGTAGTCGAGTCGCCCCTCACCCGGGCCGAGTAGCCTTAGATTAAACCACAAAAAAGGCTGCCGCATCATTTGCGGCAGCCTTTTTTGGTTTTGGTTTCAGTCGTTAGTCGACTTGCGCGGCCAGCTTTTCGCTGTGGTTGTCCTCAGCTTCTTCTATCGAATGGGTTTTGCCCAGGTCGTTGTCCTTCTTGGCCAGCTCGGCCAGCAGACAGTAGAAATCGTGCAGAGTCTTGATTTCCTCTTCCGAAAAGTCCTGCGCGTTGATAAGGCGGTTGCTGGCCCCCTGCTGGGCCGCAATCAGCTCGTTCAGCTTGAGGTGCAGCACCAGCGAATCCTTGTTCTGCGCCCGCTGAATGAGAAACACCATCAGAAACGTGATGATGGTGGTGCCCGTGTTGATGACCAGCTGCCAGGTTTCAGAATAATGAAACAGCGGCCCCGTGATGCCCCACACAATCACGATGCTCGCCGCAGTAACAAATGCGGCCGTAGAGCCCGAAAACTTGGTAATGGCCTCGGCCATGCGGCCGAAAAAGGAGTTTTTAGTGGGCAATGAGGAGGAATTCATGGCGTTTTTTCTGAAAAAAGGACGAAAAGCACCCTAGTGCTATTACGAAACCACAAGATAACCAGTTCAATGGTGGGGGCTTGGTGAAAAAGGCCAATAAAAGGTTGTGTGGCCAAAATCCTCCGGCTATCTTTGCACCCGCTTCGCCACCTCAGCGACGCCGGCCTCGGCCGAATACCCGGTTTAGTTGCTCTATTTGCGCACGTGGTGAAACTGGTAGACACGCCATCTTGAGGGGGTGGTGCCTTCGGGTGTGGGAGTTCGAATCTCCCCGCGCGCACGCAAATCGAAAGCCCGCTGCAAGTAATTGCAGCGGGCTTTTTCGTTTCTCTCACTGCCTCTAACTCTCTCCTACTCCCGCTCAAATGGGTTGCCGGGCTTCACCAGCACCACCCGCTCGCGCTCCACTACCACCTGGCCGGGCAGCGCGCCCTTGGGCTTGCGCACAAACTTCTTGGGCGTGACCGTGACCGGGCACAGCGTATCATGCTGGCGGCGCGAGTACCAGCCGGCCAGCATGGCGGCGTGCTCCACCACGGGTTCAGGCACAACCTGCCCCGCCTTGTGCCGGATGACGACGTGCGAGCCGGTCACGTCCTTGGCGTGCAGCCACAGGTCGTCCTTATGAGCATATTTCTGGGTGAGCAGGTCGTTATTCGCCGCGTTGCGGCCCACCAAAATGGTGAAGCCCCGGTCCTCAAAAACTTTGAAGGGAAGTTCCGTGGCCGCTTTGGCCGCCGTGGGCGTGGGGTCGAGGCCGTGCTGCTTGCGCCAGGTGCGCAGGCCGCGCAACTCGGCCAGGGCGGGCTGGGTGTCCATCTCCTCAAGGCGCTCCAGGGCCGTGAGGGCTTCGGCCTCGCGGCGAGCAATGCGCTCACTGAGCTGGCGCTCTTCGATTTGCTGGTTTTTGCCCTTGCGGTAAAGGTTTTCGGCGGTGAGCTGGGGTTTTTCGGTGCGCTTCAGCTTGATGGTTTTGGGCTGGTTGGTGTAGAAATCCAGCACTTCGATTTGGGTGGCCCCGGCCGGAATCTCGTGCAGGTGCGCCATGATGAGGTCGGCGGTGTGGCGGTAGCCGGCCTCGTGAGCCAGGGCATGGAGGCGTTGGCGGGCGTGGGCGGCGGCGGTACTGGCCTCGTCGGCGCGGCGCTCCAGCAGCTGGCGAAGCTGCTTGGTTTCCATTTCGAGGGCACGGCGGCCCAGAGCCATGGGCACGAAGCGGCGCAGGGCGACCACGGGGTCGTCGCCGGCAAAGGTTTCCAGCGCTTCGCCCAGCGGCAGCAGGCTGAGGCGCGTGCGGCCGTCGAGCTGGATGATGTAGTATTGGGCCGGCTTTTCGAGCTGGGCCAATACCTGGTTCACCAAGCGGGTTTTGGTTTCGGGCGGGGCTAGGTCGTAGCCGTTTTCGCGCAGGTAGCGCAGGGGCAAATCGGCGAGCGGCGGCGGGAGTTTCCCGGCAACTGGAGGCGTAGTAGCTGGCTGGGGCCGCAGGTCAGCATCAGCCAGCAGCTTTTGGTGGAAAAGCTGGGCTTTGGCATCCGGCGCAGTGCGGAAAATGGCATTGGGGCGCGGGCCGTATAGCTTGAATACGAGGCGGGCACCGCTACGGAAATTTAGTTGCAGCACCCGGTCCTGGGGCCAGGCGGCCACGGTTTCGACCTGCTGGCCCAGCATGTCCGGGAACAAATCGACGGAATTGGCGCGGGCACGCTGGAAGGTTTCGGGCAACGCCAGGGCCGGAAAATTGGCTCCCAGCTGCGCTTTCAGCCAGAACTCAGCCGTGCCGCTGGTGAGTCCGATGACCAGCTCATCCTTTTCCTGCGTGAAGCAAACGGCCACGCGGTAGCCCCGCAGCCGCTCGGTGAGCGCGGGGGCCAGCTGGCGCAGGAAATAGTAGTTGGTGTGCATGGATGTAGCGCGGACTTTGCGAGTCCGCGAGTGTGGTGCTAACTCGGTTGTTCAATTCGCGGACTCGCAAAGTCCGCGCTACACCTCCACTTTCAGCCCATCATACGCCAGCCGAATCCAGCTAGGCAGTTCGGCTTCTACCTCGCGGTGCAGGCCCAGCTGGTGGCTGATGTGGGTGAGGTAGGCGCGTTTGGGTGCGGCTTCTTCGAGCACGGCCACGGCCTGGGCCAGGGTGAAGTGCGAGATGTGCTCCTCGCGGCGCAGGGCGTTGAGCACGATGACGTCGGCATCGCGGAGCTGGGCGCGGGTTTCGGGGCCGAGGTGGTTGGCATCCGTCAGGTAGCAAAAGCCGCCGATGCGGAAGCCCAGCACCGGCAGGCGGTGGTGCATGGCTCGGAGGGGCAGCACGGGAACGCCCAGCACGTCAAACGGCACGTCATCGCGCTCGATGGGGTGCAGCGTCACGCGGGGCACGCCGGGGTACTTGTGCTCGGCAAAAATGTAGGCAAACTCCTGCCGGAGCTGCTGCAGCACCCGGGGCTCGGCAAAAACCGGCATGTCAGTCTGCTGCCGGAAGTTGAAGGCCCGGATGTCGTCGAGGCCGGCGGTGTGGTCCTTGTGCTCGTGGGTGAAGAGCAGGGCGTCGAGGTGGGTGACGCGGGCGCGCAGCATCTGCTGGCGGAAATCGGGGCCAGAATCGACCACGAAGCTGCGGCCGTCCACTTCCAGGTGCACGGACACGCGCAGGCGGTGGTCGCGGTGGTCGAGCGAGCGGCACACCACGCAGGTGCAGCCAATCATCGGCACGCCGGAAGACGTGCCTGTACCTAAGAACGTTACTTGCACTGCGTTTGAATTATGAATTATGAGTTTTGAATTATGAGTTGTTTCGCAGTCAAAACCGCCGTGAGGCATTTGGGCCTACGATTTCAACTCATAATTCATAATTCAAAACTCATAATTCCTTTAGCCCACGTATTGCTTCACTACGCGCACCAGGGCGTCGAAATCGAGCGGCTTGGGCAGGTAATCGGTCACGCCGGCCTCGCGGAACTGGTCCATCGAGTAGTTGTTGGCGTTGCCGGTGATGGCGATGATGGGCAGCTTGTTGATTTTGGGGTCGGCGTGGGCGCGGATTTCGCGGGTGCACTGCATGCCGTCTTTCACGGGAATGTTGATGTCCATCAGCACGCAATCCACCGGGTTGCTCTCCAATTGCTTCAGCACTTCGCCGCCGTTTTTAGCCAGCACGATTTTATACTTCTGCAATTCGAGGATTTTGCGGGTAAGATTGAGAATTACCGAGCTGTCTTCGGCAATGAGGATGGTTTTGGATGCGGGTTCGGCGGACATTGGCGAAGGGGTTTGAGTTGGGTTCATAGGGTAGAGCGGTAAGAAATTGGCCGCGCTCAGGCGGCCGAAGGGTCAGCAGCGCGCTCAACTGCGCCGGGGTATTCGGCAACGAACTGCGCAAAGTAATGTTCCAGAAGTTGAAAACCCACGGCACCTTCATCCAGCCGGCCCTCTTTGAACTGGTGTTCAAGGTGCCGGGCCTGCGCGGCCAGGGCCACCCCGCCCAGCGTAGAGGCCGTGCCTTTGAGCTGGTGCAGCATGGGCAGCAGCTCGCGGAAGTTGGCCTCGGCCACCACGGGGGCAGCGTCGCGCAGCAAATCGCCGGCCTCCTGCTCAAACTCCTTATACAGCTCGAACGTGAATTCGGAGCCACCCAGCTCTATCAACTGGTGCATGATGTTCACATCGAGCGTGGGCTCCTGAGGCGCGGCTGGCGCGGGCAGCGCAGCCGGGACCGGGGCAGTGCCATTGGCACCAGGGGCTGTGGCGGGGGTATTACGCGGGCGCAGCCAGCGGTGCAGCACTTCGTAGAGGTGGCGGCTTTTCACGGGCTTGCCCACGTAGTCGTCGAGGCCCTGGCTCATGAAGCGGCCGGCGTCTTCCTGCATGGAGTAGGCCGTCATGGCCACCACGGGTGGGCAGGCAGCCCCCAGCAAGCGGCGGATTTCGGCGGTAGCGGCCACGCCATCCATTTCCGGCATCTGGATGTCCATGAAAATAATGTTGTAGCTGGCCCCCGGCTTGCTAACCAGGGCAATGGCCTCGGGGCCGCCGCCGGCAATGGTCACATCGCAGCCCAGCTTGGTGAGCAGGCGCTGGCCCACCTTCTGGTTAATGGCGTTGTCATCGACGAGCAGCACCCGCGGGGCGGCCTCGAAGGGCTGGAACGCGGCCTCGCGCTGCGGAGCCGCAGCGAGTGGCTCAACGTGCTGGGCCTCGCGGGCCGTGATGGTGAACCAGAACACCGAGCCCTCGCCCTCGTCGGATAATACGCCGATTTCGCCCCCCAGCAACTCGGCCAGCTGCCGGCTGATGCTCAGGCCCAGGCCCGTGCCGCCGTAGGCCTTGCTGGGCGTGGTGTCGAGCTGGGTGAAATTGGTAAAGAGCAGGCTGGCGTTGTCGCTCGAAATGCCGATGCCCGAATCCTGCACCGCAAAGCGCAGGGTGTGCAGCTCGCCGTCGGTGCTCACGCTGCTCACCACGATGCCCACAGTGCCTTCGTTGGTGAACTTGATGGCGTTGGCCACCAGGTTGGACAGAATTTGGAGCAGGCGCACCTCGTCGGTTATCACGTAGCGCGGGGTGTGCGGCGTGATGTGGTAGGTGAAACGGATGTGCTTCTGCTCGGCCCGGTAGATGAACAGGGCGCGGATGCGCTCCATCACGGCTTGCAGCTCGATAGGCGTTTCGTGAATCTGGAGCTTGCCGGCCTGGATTTTCGATAGGTCGAGAATGTCGTTCAGGATGGTAAGCAACGCGTCGGAGCTCTTGCGCAGGGTATCCACGTAGTCGAGCTGCTCGTCGGTTTCCACGGTCTGGTCGAGCAGGTCAATCATGCCGATGATGCCGTTCATGGGCGTGCGCAGTTCGTGGCTCATGTTGGCCAGGAACTGCGTTTTGGCCTCCAGGGCGGCTTCGGCCTCGTCTTTGGCCAGGCGCAGGTCGTCCTGCATCTGCTTGATTTCGGTTACGTCGCGGGCAATGCCCTGGGTGCCGGCATCGCCGCCGCCTACGATGCGCGCATTCACCAGCACGCTTACCGGGTAGCCGTCCTTGTGCCAGAGCTGGGTTTCGAAGTTGCGCAGGCCACCGCTGCGGTCCACTTCCTCGGTGGCGCGGGGCCGGTCGGCGGGCTCCACGTAGAAATCTATCACGGGCCTGCCCACCACTTCTTCGGGCTCGTAGCCCAGCACGTCGCGCACCGAAGGGCTGACGATGGTGAGAATGCCTTCCTCGTCGGTGCGGTAGTAGATGTCCTGAAACGACTCGAAGATGGAGCGGAACTTCTCCTCCTGCCCTTCCAGGGCCAGCTGGGCGCGCTTCTGCTCGGTGATATCGTGGGCAATGGCCGAAATTTCCTCAAACGAGCCATCGCCCAGGTAAATCGGGTTCAGGTAAATATCGGTCCACACGTCATAGCCCCGGGCATCGCGCAGGCGCATCTCGAAGCGCTGGGCCTGGCCCTTGGCGGCCGCGTCGTAGTGCTGCACGAAGGTGTCGCGCTCGTGGGCGGGCATGTTCGCCAGGTCGGCCTTCCACAGGTTGAGGCCGCGCACCGGGTAGGTGCCGTTGCGCCGCAGGAACAGGGCCGCGTAGTTGCGGTTGAAGTTCATGAGGTTGGCGTGGGTGTCCACCGTCCACATCACGTGCGAGCCGCTCTCGAAGATAGCATTGAGGCGGGCCGTTTGCTTGCCAATCTGTTCCTCGTTGCGCTTGCGCTCGATGGCCAGGGCCACTTGGTTCGAGATGAAGTGCAGCACGTCGAGGTCGCCGGGTGTGTAAGCATCGGCGCGGCTGTAGTCCTGCACGGCCAGCACCCCAATGATGCGGTCGCCGATGCTGAGCGGCGAGGCCAGCATCACCTCCGGGGCCTGCCCGAAGGCCGTGACGGCCCCGCTGCGCACCAGCTGCTGGTAGTCGGTGTGGGTGAGGTAGCGCGGCTGCCCGCCGGCAATGATGTACTCCGACACGCCCGCCGAAAAAGGCCGCGTGCCCTGCGGCCGGGCCTGTGGGTGCTGGTCGACGTGGTACACGAACTGCAGCTGCGTGCGGGCATCGTCGCAGAGGGCGATGAACAGGTTGCTGGTTTCGATAATCTTGCTCAGCTCGCGGTGAATGGCCCCGTAGAGGCTGGGCAAGTCCTTGGCCGAGATGGCCAGGTTGGCGATGCTGTAGTAGACCTTTTGCAGGCGCTCGGCCTTGATGCGGTCCGTAATGTCGTGCAGAATGGCGCGGCTGCTCACCGGCTGGCCTTCCTCGCGCACCACGTTCATGCTCCCGATAAGGTGCACGGGCTTGCCCTGGCTAGTCAGAAACACGGTTTCGACCTTGTTCACCGGCTCGCCATCATACAGATTGCGGAGCTGATAGAGCAGCTTGGCCTTGTAGTAGGGGTGCACCACATCGGCCAGGGTGCGGGTGGCCAGCTCGGCGTCGGTATAGCCCAGCTTTTCCTTCCAGGCCTTGTTCACAAACAGGAAACCGTTGTCGGCCCCGAGGTGCTGCACCAAGTCTTGGGCATTGTCGAGAAAGTCCTGCAGGTGGGTGCTGTCGCCGGCCAGGGCCGGGCTAACCACACTGTGGCTGGCCACTTCCTGGCCGGCCATCCAGAGGCCCGTAACGCCCCCGGCGGCATCGTGCGTGAAGCCGGCCTGCCAGTTCAGGTAGCGCAGCTGGCCCGTGCGCGTACTTATCGACCGCTCGTAGCTGGCCGCCACGTTCTGATGCTCAATTATTTCCAGGAACTCCCGCCGCCGCGCTTCGCGCTCGGCAGGCGGGGCAAACAGCTGGTAGCAGTGCTGGCCCAGCACTTTGTCGCGGGTATAGCCCGTGAGGGCCAGCAGGGCCTCATTGACCTCAACGATGGTCCCCTTCGAATCGGCCAGCATGTACACCTGGCCAAGCTGGTCGAGCAGCGCCGCCAGGGGCGGGGCCACGGGGCGGGCAGTGGAAGTAGCCGAAAAAGGAGCCATAAACGACACGAACTACCAGTTGATATTTCCGGCTAAGATAGCCACCGCGCTGCGAGGCGGCGGTGTAAATTTGGCCAAAATATAATTATCGCCGGCCGTCCCTGCCCGGCTGGCCCTCGCCCCACCCCGCCCTTGCCGCTCCCCTCCCAGCCGCTGCTTTTCACCGTCACCACCGATTTGTGCTTCGACCAGCGGATGCAGCGCATCTGCGGCAGCCTGGCCGCCGCCGGCTACCGCGTGCAGCTGGTGGGCTGGCAGCGGCCCACTTCGCCCCCACTCACGCCGCAGCCTTACCAGCAGCGCCGCCTGCGCGGCTGGTTTCAAAAGGGCAAGCTGTTTTACCTGGAGTATAACCTGCGGCTGTTTTTCTACCTATTGAGCCAGCGCGCAGCCGCCTGGTGCGCCTGTGACCTTGATACCGCCCTACCTGTGTGGCTGCGCGCCAAGCTCGGCGGCCAGCCCTTCGTGTACGACGCCCACGAGCTATTCACGGAAGTACCCGAGGTGGTGGCCCGGCCGGCGGTTCAGCGCATCTGGCGGTGGGTGGAGGGCTTCATCGTGCCGCGCGCCCGGCTAGCCTACACCGTGGGGCCGGCACTGGCGCAGGTCTTTGAGCAGCGCTACGGCCGGCCCTTTGCCGTGGTGCGCAACGTGAGCCGCCTGCGAACTGGCGAGGTGCTGCCGCCCGCCCCCACCGCTGCCCCGCCCGCTGGCTACATCCTCTACCAGGGCGCGCTGAATGTGGGCCGGGGCCTGGAAAACCTGATTGATGCCATGCCGCAGGTGGCGGGCCGGCTGGTGATTTGCGGTGAAGGCGACCTCTCGGCCATGCTACGTGAGCGCGCCGAAAAGCTGGGTTTGCTGGCATCAGGCAAAGTTGAATTTCGGGGCTTCGTGCTGCCCGAGGCATTGCGCGAAGTCACGCGGCACGCGGCCGTGGGCATCATGCTGCTGGAGAATATCGGCCTGAGCTACTATTACTCGCTGGCCAATAAATTTTTTGATTACGTGCACGCCGGCATCCCGCAGGTGCTCATCGACTTTCCCGAATACCGCGCCCTCAACGACCAGTTCGACGTGGCCGAGCTGGTGACCGACCTGCAACCCACCACCCTGGCCGCTGCCCTCAACCGCCTGCTGCGCGACGAGCCCGCCCGCTACCAGCACCTGGCCGAAAACTGCCGCCGCGCCGCGCTCCAACTCAGCTGGCAACATGAGGAACAAGTGCTGCTGAAGCTATTTGCGGGCTTATTTGCATAGCCTGGCTTTCGCTTGCACATTGAGCCAATAACTTAAACTACTGGCTCGTTGGCGCCAGCGCATCGGCCGCTTGCTGCCTGGAAGGCGGCCGTGGGCGTTATCTTGCCGGTCCGATGGGTGGCACTACACGCCGAAAATATTGTTTTGTAGCTGCTTACCCTGGTTCCCCGTTGCTCCGGCCTATGAAGATTTTTCTGACGCTGGTACTGTTGGTTTTTCGGCTGATACTATATGCACAGCCCACGCCGCCCGCTATCCCGTACACCGACGCGCAAGCCCGCTACCAGCTGGCCTTTGCGCCGGGCTGGGTGCCGCCCCGGGCCGCGGGCGGGCAGGTAGCCACGTTCACAGCCGGCGCGCCGGTTATCGCCGCGACAGTGAAAGTCCTCCAGCAGCCACTGCCCGACGACCGCCGCGACCTGCGGCTGCTAGGCGCGGGCCGGCCCGATTCGGTGTACCAACGCATCCAGCGCCTTCCCCGCGTGCAGGTGCTGCGCCTCGACCAGCACAGCATTGGCCCCACCGATGAGATTGATTACGAGTACACCTACGCCCCGCCAGCCCTAGCCACGCGCATGCACGTAGTGGGCCGGCAGCTCTGGCGCGGCGGCTACGAGTTTCGGGTAGAATACCGGGCCGGCACCGACCAGAGCGGCCGCTACCTCACCGAAGGCCGGCAGTTGGTCGAGTCGTTCGCTTTCACTAACTCGCCCTGGCCCAGCCGCCGCTACGCCGACCAGATTTGTGACGGCAAAATGTATGGCATTGCCGCCCTGCGCTACCACGACGGGCAGTGGGAAGATGACTGCCGCACCATCCACGAGTTTTCAACTTCCGACCCCACAGCCACGCCCCGTGCTCACCGCCGGGTGCTGCCCTTCCAGTCCTACGCCCTGGCCAAAGGTTTCGATAACTGCCTGTATTCCGTCACGAAAGCCCCCACCAACGCGCCTGAACGCGTGTACCGCTACGACCCCGCCGCCCGGCGCGGCGCGTACACCGACTGGCAGCTCCCCGCCCAAGGCCCGGAAAACGTCTGGATTTCCGCCGCTACCGACGACCACGGCGACCTGTATTTCATGACTTCCGATGCCAACCTGCTCGTGCGCGTGAGCCCCCACGAAGGCCGCGTGAGCGTGGTGTGGGCCACGGACCCCATCCGCAAAGCGCCGTATTATCCCCTCATCGGCTTCGCCAGCGCGGGCACCCACGGCAATTTCTGTCTCGACGATGCCAGCACGATGTATATGGTGTACAGCACCGACGGCTCGCTGCTAAAAGTAAACCTGACCACCAAGCAGCCCGCGCCCGAGCGCATTCCCATCGACGGCTTGCCCGTGCGCGGCGGCTACAGCGACCTGCTGATGCAGAACGATGCCGCCGGCCGCCGCCGCATGTACCTAGCCGGCCCGCACGGGCTCTATCAGGTCGATTTGGCCCGCCGCCAGGCCACCCGCGTGCGCGGCGGCACCTATACCGACCTGGCCGGCTGCAACCTGTTTGGCGTGGTGCAGCCCGCCCCGCCCGCGCCGCCACCCACGCCCACCACTTCCATTTGGGAAGGCCGCGTGCTCGATGCCACCACCTCGCTGCCCCTGCCGCAGGCCCAGCTCCGCCTCGACCACGACGACGTGGGCACGGCCGTGCTGCTGTCGGTGCGCGGTAGCTTCACCTACACCACCACGCCGGGCAGCACCTACCAATACCACGCCCAGCACCCCGGCTATTTCTCCACCGACAGCACCTGGGCCGCCGCGCCCGGCCCGCTGGTACGCGACATATTGCTCCGCCCGCTGGCCGTGGGAGCCACCCAGCAACTCGCCAACGTGCAGTTCGAGCAGGGCAAAGCCGTTATGCTGCCCTCGTCGGCCGCCGCCCTCAACAAGCTGGTGCGCCTCATGATTGACAACCCCGGCCTGACCATCGAGCTGCGCGGCCACACCGACAACGTGGGCCCGCCCGAAAAAAACGTGGTGCTCAGCCAGCAGCGCGTAGCCGCCGTGAAAGCCTACCTCGCCGACCACGGTGTGGCCGGCAGCCGCATCACCGGCCTGGGCCTGGGCGGGGCCGAGCCCATTGCCAGCAACGACCAGGAAGCCACACGCCGCCTCAACCGCCGCGTCGAATTTCGCATCGTGGGGCTGCAATAGCGCGGGCGGCGCGAACTTTGCGGCCCGCGTTGACGCTTTTGACAGCGCATTATTTCCGCCGTGTCCGCACTTCCTCCCGAAATCCTCGCCCAGCTGGCCCCCACAGCCACCGACCCGCGCCCCGTGCTGCTCACCATTGCCGGCCCCACGGCCGTGGGCAAAACGGCCCTGTGCGTGCAGCTGGCCCAGCAGTTTCACACCGAAATTGTCTCGGCCGACTCGCGCCAGTTTTTCCGCGAGCTCAGCATCGGCACGGCCAAGCCCACGCCCGCCGAAATGCAGGGCGTGCCCCACCATTTCATCGATAGCCACAGCATCACGGAGGATTACAGCGCCGGCCGCTTCGCCACCGATTGCCTGGCCGTCCTCACCGACTTATTCCAAAAGCACCCGCTGGTCATCCTCACCGGCGGCTCGGGCCTCTACGTGCAGGCCGTGACCGACGGGCTCGACGAGCTGCCCAGCGTGCCGCCCGAAGTCCGGGCCCAACTCCACGCCGAGCTGGCCGCCCACGGCCTGCCCCACCTCGTGGCCGAGCTGGCCGAAACCGACCCCGTGGCCCACGCCCGCATCGACCAGCAAAACCCCCAGCGCGTGGTGCGCGCCCTGGAAATCACCCGCGCCACCGGCCGGCCTTTTTCCAGCTTCCACACCGCCGGCCCACCGCCCGAAAACCCACTTTTCCGCAACGTGAAAGTGGCCCTCACCCGCGAGCGGGAAGAGCTTTACCAGCGCATCAACCTCCGCGTGGAGCACATGCTAGAAGCCGGCCTGCTCGATGAAGTAAAAACCGTCCTGCCCTACCGCCACCATCACGCCCTGCAAACCGTGGGCTACCAGGAGATTTTCGGCTTTCTGGACGGTGAATACGACTGGGCCGAAGCCGTGCGCCTGCTTCAGCGCAACACCCGCCGCTACGCCAAGCGCCAAATGAGCTGGCTGCGGCGGGACTCGGCTTATCAGTGGGTGCAGTTATAACCAGCTGTCATTGCGAGCGGAGCGAAGCAATCCGTCCTGTCAAAACCAGCCATTTTCTTATACCAGAAAGCCCCGGCACTTTGCAGTACCGGGGCTTTTCACATTATCAGGTTAGTCGCTGGGAACAGGACGGATTGCTTCGCTCCGCTCGCAATGACAGCCGTCAAACGCTATACGCTCAGAATCTCCACCATCCGCATGAAGCTCTGGTTGATGAGTTTTTTCTTGTTAATCGTATCCGTGAACGGCGTGTACACCAGCTTTTTATCCACAATTCCGGCCATTACATTACGCATGCCGTTCATGAGGCCTTCCACGGCGGCGATGCCGATTTGGGAGCCCAGCAGGCGGTCGGCGGCCGTGGGGGAGCCACCGCGCTGAATGTGCCCGATAACCGTGACGCGAGTGTCGAGCTGCGGAATGGCTTCCTTCACGCGGGCGGCCGTGTTGGTGGCGTTGCCTTCTTCCTCGCCCTCGGCCACGATGACGATGAACGAGGTTTTGGAACGCTGCCAGCCCGTTTGCAGCGTGTCAATTACCACATCCACACTCATTTGCGTTTCGGGAATCATCACGATTTCGGCCCCGCCGCCGATGGCACACGGGATGGCGATATAGCCCGAGTCGCGGCCCATCACCTCCACAAAGAAGCAACGGTCGTGCGAGTCGGCCGTGTCCCGGATTTTGTCGATGCACTCCAGCGCCGTGTTCACGGCCGTGTCGTAGCCGATGGTGTAGTCCGTGCCGTACAGGTCGTTGTCGATGGTGCCCGGCGCACCCACCGTGGGGATGCCGAATTCTTCCTCAAAAATCATAGCCCCGGTGAAGGTGCCGTTGCCGCCAATGGCCACGAGGCCTTCAATACCGTTGTTTACCAATTGGTCGAAGGCCTGTTGGCGGCCTTCCTTGGTCATAAACTTCTGACTGCGAGCCGATTTAAGAATGGTGCCGCCCTTCTGCACCGTGTTGGACACCGAAGCCGAATCAAGACGCACAAATTCGCCCTTAATCATGCCACTGTAGCCCCGCATAATGCCGTAAACCTCAATACCGTGGTATGTGGCCGTGCGTACCACCGCCCGGATGGCGGCATTCATGCCCGGCGAATCGCCTCCACTCGTAAAAACCGCTATTCTCTTCATCTGACCTGATATATATACAACCGGGCGCGCAAATGGCACCCAAACCGCGCAAAGTTGGTGAAATGAATGCAAACCCTCAACCCAGGCAAAGAAATTGCCGTTATGGAAACGATTGTAATTTCTCTTAGCAGAACAGTAATTTGACAACAAAAAGCTGATTTTTCGTGTATCTTACCCCTGAAATCGCGGTTTCGCTCCCAAAATCATTCCCCACATCTTAATTCCCACGTTTATGTTCGGTTTTTTCGAAAATGAGCAGGCTAAAAAAATCAAAAGCCACCTGTTGAATCTCGCGGCGCTGGCTAAAGCCGACGGCCATATCGACGCTCGGGAGATGAATTTTATCCTCGCCGTGGGTAAAAAGAATGGCATCAGCTCCTCTGAAGTGCAGGCGCTGGTATCGGGCTCGAAAGGCAGCAGCAACGACCTGCCCACCACCGACTCGGAGCGTTTTGACCAGATTTTCGACCTTGTAGATATGATGTTGGCCGACGGCATCGTGGACGAAACTGAGATGGACTTCTGCATCATGATGGCCGAGAAGCTGGGCTTCCGCAAAGCCATTGTGGGCGTGTTGGTGCGCAAGATTTCGCAGGGCGTGAAAGATGGCCTGCCCAAGGAACGCATCAAGGAAGAAAGCACATCATTTCTGAACTACAACGAGTTGCCCCGCCCCAACGTGGCGGTGTAGTAGATTTCCCAACGGGCAGCCCGCAACAGAACCGGCCCTTTGGCAACCCCGTTTCGGGCTGCCAAAGGGCCGGTTTTTTGCTGCACCGAGCTTGGTTCGTTAATCGCCCTAGCTAGCCCTACCGGGTGCAACCCCGCCCCCACCGGCAATGTGCTCGATGGCGCGCAGCAGCGCGGCGCAGGCGTCGTCAATCTCGGCCTCGCTGATGGTGAGCGGCGGGGCCAGCCTTAGGGAGTTGTCGCAGAACAAGAACCAGTCGGTGAGGATGCCTTCGTGCTCTAAGGCATAGTCGATGATGGGCTTGAGCACGGCGAAGGAATCGAATTCCACAGCCATTAGCAGGCCTCGGCCGCGTACCGCCCGAATGGCCGGGTGCCGCAACTGCTCCCGGAACCGCACCGCTTTGGCGTCCACGCCTTCGGCCAGTTTTTCATCCTGCATCACCTGCAGCGTGGCCAGGGCCGCCGCGCAGCTCACCGGATGCCCGCCGAAGGTGGTGCAGTGGCCGAGAATCGGATTGGTTTTGAAGCCGGACATGATTTCCGTGCTCGAAATGAAGGCCCCAATGGGCATGCCGCCCCCCATGCCCTTGGCGCACACCAGAATATCGGGCTCGATGCCGAACTGCTCGAACGCCCACATGGTGCCAGTGCGCCCGTAGCCGCACTGGATTTCGTCGAGAATGAGCAACGCGCCCACTTCGGAGCAGCGGGCGCGCAGGGCGGGCAGGTAGCCGGGGCTGGGCACGCGCACGCCGGCTTCGCCCTGCACGGTTTCGATGACCACGGCGGCCGTGCGCTCGGTGATAAAGGCGAGGTCGGCCAGCTCGTTGTGGCGGATGTGGCGCACGTCGGGCAGCAGCGGGCGGAAGCTGTTTTTGAAGCTCTCGGAGCCGGTGATGGACAGGGCACCGTGCGTGGAGCCGTGGTAGGCGTTGAGGCAGGAAATGAGCTCGGTGCGGCCGGTGTGGCGCTTGGCCAGCTTCAGCGCGCCCTCGATGGCCTCGGTGCCGGAGTTGGTAAAAAACACCGAATCCAGCTGCGCGGGCAGGGTTTTGTGGATGGCCTCGGCCAGCTGCGCGGGGACGGCCTGCACCAATTCGCCGTACACCATCAGGTGCAGGTATTTATCGAGCTGGGCCTGAATGCCGGCCAGCACGCGCGGGTGGCGGTGGCCCACGTTGCTCACGCCGATGCCCGAAATCAGGTCGAGGTAGCGGCGGCCGTTGGGGCCGTACATGTACACGCCTTCGGCCCGCTCAATTTCCAGCAGCAGCGGAAAATCAGAGGTTTGGGCCTGGTGGCGCAGGAATAATTGGCGGGGTGTGAGGACCACGGCTTTATCGGATTTGACGGATTAGTCGGATTTTGGGGACGAGGATGCATTGGCAGCTTCACCCACCCGCCCTTGATAACAACCTGCGAAGTGGCTGTTTAGATTATCCCACAAAAGTAAAGAGGCCACTGCGGGGGCAGCGGCCTCTTGGCATAGCTCAGAAAGAAACGGTCTTAATTGGTGTCAATGGCTGGCTGGGCACCCGCCCCGGCCACGCGCTTGATGACTTCCTTCGTGAAGTCGCGTTCGGCCTGAAACAGCTGAGCCACTTGGCGCAGGGAAATGACTTTCTGAAACTTATCGAAGTATTCCTTTTCGAGGTTCAGCTCCTGCTGGCGCATGTTGAAGGATTGGGTGAAGTTGTCGCGGATTTGCTGGTCGGTCATGCCTTCGGTCACGTCGCGACGCAGCAGGCGGCCGCTGCGGTTGAGCTCGCGGCGGCGGGTCGAAAACTCGTTGTAGAGCGGCCAGAACTTCTGGGCCTGGTCCTGGGTAAGGGATACGCGGTTGGTGATGAAGGCAATTTTGGCGTTTTCGAGCTGGCCGAGGCGCTGGCGCCGGCCGCCGCCCAGCCCACCCTGGGCGTGCGCGGCCGGGGCCAGCAGCAGCAGCAAAGCCGCGAGGCTCAGCAAACGAAACATGGATGATAAAACGGACATGATAGCGAGGTAGGAATACAGAAATTAGAGGTACGTAGAATCGTCGGAAGGTTGCGCGTCCAGCGCGTCGTTCAGCTCATCTTCCGATGCTTGTAGGAAGCCTTTGGTGATGGCTGGATGCGCGGCGGTGAGCACGGCCAGGTCGGAGTTTTCGACGCGGGCACCGCTCGTGAGCAGGTAGCCCACCAGCTCGGTGCGCGGCACAGCATCGAGCGAGGCGGTGGTGGCCGTGGCGGGCACCAGCGGCGCAGTGCCGCTCATGTAGAACGAGGCTGCAAACCCGCCCAGCACGGCCACCGAGGCCAGCCCGGTGCGCAGCGCCGGCGACAGGAAGCTGAGCCAGCCGCGACCTAATGCAGTTTCGCGGGCATCGGCCTGGGGCAGCCGGGCCATTATATGCATCGGCAGTTTATCGAAGTAGCCAGCGGGCGGCTCGCTCAGCAGCGGGCGGGGCCGCCGGGGATGCGCGTCTAGCTTGAAAGCAGTTTTCATGATGGTTGGATGAAAAGGCAGGGGCAGCGTTTAATTCCGCCAGTAAAAAATTGTGCGGGGCGGGGTTAGTCGTCGGTGTTGCGGGTCACGTATTCTTCTACTTTTTTCACGGCGTGATGGTAGCTGGCTTTCAGCGCGCCCACGCTGGTGCCGGTTACTTCGGCCATTTGCTCATAGGGCATTTCGTCGTAGTAGCGCAGGTTGAACACGAGGCGCTGCTTGTCGGGCAGGCGCAGAATGGCTTGTTGGAGCTTCAGCTCAATGGCATCGCCGGCAATAGCGGGGTCGGCTTCAATTTTGGCAGCCAGCTCGGCCCCCACGTCATTCAGCGGCAGCAGGAACTTGCGCCGCTTGCTGCTCAGGAAATTCAGGCACTCGTTGGTGGCGATGCGGTAAATCCAGGTAAAGAGCTGGGAATCCTGGCGGAAGTTTTCGAGGTGCTTCCACACCTTCACAAACACGTCCTGGGTGAGGTCGTCGGCGTCGTCGTGGTCCACCACCATCTTGCGCACGTGCCAGTACACCTTGCTCTGGTACTTGCGCACGAGCTGGTTGAACGCCAGATTGCGGCTAGCGGGGTCCTGGAACTTGAGGAGAATTTCGTGGTCTTCCAAACGCGATAGATTCTTGCCTGGGCGGCGAAGGCGGGGGTTGGACGCGCTGACAAAGGTCGCGTTTAATGCGACTGGTGAAAAAGTATTTGCCCCGGCCCACTACACTGGCAGGTACAGGCAGTTAGCCTGCACCAGAGTTGCGGCTACTTTTCCGCGTAAGTGCAAGTCCAGCGGTTATCAGGATTGGTCGGAAATACCAGAAAGTATTTATCGGGCCGGTCTATTTTCTCTGCTTTGCCTTTATCAAAATAGCCACCAGTAAATAGCAGGTTTCCGTCTTTATCAACGATGAATTTTCCCTTGCTGGGTTTCTCAAAACCGGAGTAGAAATAGGTGCCATCGGTACTTATCGTGAACGAACCGCGCGGGATATATTCGGTCACTACCCCACGGTATTTGCTGGCTGTGCAGCTGTATTTGCCATATTTAAGCTTGGCTTTTGGTGCCGCCTGGGCCAGAAGCTCGACTGAAGTAAGCGCGAGCAATGCGCAGCTGACAGCTGTAATCAGAAATCCCTTTTTCATTTTAACTACTTGTGCTTTGAAAACTTCGGGGCACTAATCAACAATAATTTACACAAATTAAAAAATCCAAATAATCTCTGTTTACCCCCGCTGAGATAAGTGGTATTACGCAGCAAAATGCGCCGCGAGCCGCCGAGCAAAGGCTTTGTTTAAAATTCACTATGTTTAATATAAATTCTACCAGAATAATCCGTCAGGGTTGGCACACCGAGGAGCGGCGAGCTTAATTCCGATAGCTGGCAACGCTTTTAGCAAGTAGTCGATATGCAACGGACATCCCTGAATTGGACAATTATCACCTTGCTGGCGCTGGCATCGTCGTGCAGAGAGAAAACCACCACCCCATCACAGGCCGCCATCACCCAACTGAGCCTCAAACGCGGGCAGGTGATTACTTGCGGGGCCAGCAACCAGCAGCTGGGCGCGGTTCAGTTCAAGGTTTCGTGCGGGGCGGCCGCACAGGCAGATTTTGACCTTGGCCTGAAGCTGTTGCATTCGTTTGAATACGATGAAGCAGAAAAGGTCTTCGCAAAGATTATTGATAAAAATCCGGCTTGTGCCATGGCGTATTGGGGCGTAGCCATGGCCAATTTCCATCCGTTGTGGACGCCGCCCGCCGAGCCGGAATTACAGAAAGGCCTTAAGGCTATCACTCTGGCACAATCAATTACCCAAAAAACTGCCCGCGAAGCCGATTATATCGATGCCATTGCGGCCTTCTATCAGGATGCCGACCACGCCGACCACCGCACCCGCTGCGGCCGTTTTGAGAAGGCCATGGAAGCTCTTCACACGAAATATCCGGCGGATAAGGAAGCCACTATTTTCTACGCGTTGGCGCTGAACGCGTCTGCTAATCCGGCGGACAAGCAGTTTGTTAATCAGAAAAAAGCGGGACAATTATTAGCCGCGCTCTATCCTAATGAGCCGAATCATCCGGGCATAATTCATTATATCATTCACACATACGATTACCCGGAACTGGCCGAATTAGCCTTGCCCGCGGCTCGGAAATATGCGGCCGTGGCGCCATCGTCGGCGCACGCGCTGCACATGCCTTCGCACATTTTTACCCGGTTGGGACTGTGGGAAGAGTGTATCAATTCCAATTTGGCTTCCGTGGCCTCGGCGCAATGCTACGCGCAAGAAGCCGGCCTGCCAGGGCACTGGGACGAGGAATTGCACGGCATGGATTACCTCATGTACGCGTACCTGCAACGGGGCGAAAATGCCCTTGCCCAACAGCAATGGGACCACCTGCAAAATATCAAAATTGTCACGCCCCAAAACTTTAAAGTGGCGTATGCTTTTGCGGCCATCCCGGCCCGCTATTTACTCGAAAACCGGCGCTGGCAAGAAGCGGCCGCACTGGAAATTAACAGGCCCGATTTTCCCTGGCAGGATTTCCCCTGGCAGCGGGCCATTGTGCATTTCACACGGGCGCTGGGCCTGGTTCATTCCAACAAAGTGGTTGCTGCCAAAGCAGAGCTGCAGGCGTTAAAGGAGCTTCAGGGCAAGCTCCTAGCTCAGAAAGACGAGTACAAAGCCCGGCAGGTTGAAATCCAAGTCAAAGCCGCCGAGGCCTGGATTCTCTGGCGAGAAGGCCAAGGCGATGCTGCATTAGAGCTTATGCATGCCGCTGCCGACCTGGAAGATGGCACCGAAAAGCACCCGGTTACGCCTTCCGAAGTACTCCCGGCACGCGAGCTATTGGGCGATATGCTCCTGCAATTTAATAAGCCTCAGGAGGCGCTAATGGCGTACGAGGCCAATCTTCGCAAACACCCCAACCGCTTCAATGGCCTGTGCGGCGCGGGGCTGGCCGCCAGCCGGGCCGGCGATGCCGCCAAGGCCACCCGTTATTATCAGCAATTGCTGCGGGTTGCCAACCTGGCCAAATCAGACAGGCCCGAAATAGCGGCTGCCCAGCAGTTTCTGCAAGCTCATCGGCCGCCCCAAAAGCTGATGAGCACTACAAATATTTGAAGCTACTTAGAACATTGGCACTCCCTCTAGGCGGAAAGAATTGAATGCCTCGGCACGTTTAAAACGCAAAAGCCCCCGCAACTTTCGGAGCTGCGGGGGCTTTTGCGTCACTGAAAGCTAATTATTTCTTCCGCTTCATCACCGCTTCCACGGCTTCTACAATGGCCTTATCGGTGAGGCCGTATTTCTCCATCAATTGGTCGGGGGTGCCGCTTTCGCCGAAGCTGTCGTGCACGGCCACCATTTCCAGGGGCAGGGGCTCCTCGCGGGCCAGCAGCTGGGCGATGCTGTCGCCGAGGCCACCGTTCATCTGGTGCTCTTCGGCGGTTACCACGCAGCCAGTTTTGCGGGCCGAGGCGAGGATGGCCTGCGCATCGAGCGGCTTGATGGTGTGGATGTTGATGATTTCGGCATTGATGCCTTTCTCGGCCAGGAGCTTGCCGGCGAGCACGGCTTTCCACACGAGGTGGCCGGTGGCGAAGATGCTCACGTCGGTGCCTTCGTTCATCAGCCAGGCTTTGCCGATTTCGAATTTCTGGTCGGCGGCCGTGAAGTTGGGCACCACGGGGCGGCCGAAGCGCAGGTACACGGGGCCTTCGTAGTCGGCGATGGCGATGGTGGCGGCTTTGGTCTGGTTGTAGTCGCAGGGGTTGATGACGGTCATGCCGGGCAGCATTTTCATCATGCCGAGGTCTTCCAGAATCTGGTGGGTAGCGCCGTCTTCGCCCAGCGTGAGGCCGGCGTGGGAGGCGCAGATTTTCACGTTCTTGCCCGAGTAAGCAATGCTCTGGCGAATCTGGTCGTAGACGCGGCCGGTGCTGAAGTTGGCAAAGGTGCCCGTGAAGGGGATTTTACCGCCAATGGTCATGCCGGCGGCCACGCCCATCATGTTGGCCTCGGCAATGCCGACCTGGAAAAACCGCTCGGGGAAGGCCTTTTTGAAGGCGTCCATTTTGAGCGAGCCAGTGAGGTCGGCGCAGAGGGCGACTACGTTGGGGTGGGTGGTGCCCAGCTCGGCCAGGCCAGCGCCGAAGCCGCTGCGGGTGTCTTTGGATTCGGTGTAGGGGAAGTCTTTCATTGGGATGTTAGGGAGGTTTCGTTAGAACAAACTCCCCTCCTTTTTTAAGGAGGGGACATTTCAGCAAGGCTGAAATTGGGGTGGTTAAGTCGTTGAACGACTCGCACCAGAAAGATTAAACAAGATGAAACTTACTTTCAATAGTGTGCAATACACTGGTCAGGTCCGACCAAATCAATTTATTTTCAAATCGGATTACCTGAATACCCAACGTATTGAGGTAATCCGTGCGAGCAGCATCGTGCAGATTACCCGTCGCAGTGTAGTGGCCGGCACCGTCCAGTTCCACGGCAATTCTTTCTTCAGGGCAATAGAAATCCAGAATGTAAGCGCCGACGCTATGCTGGCGGCGGAACTTCCGGCCGGCAAGCTGGCCGCCTTTCAGGGATTTCCATAGGGTTGCTTCGGCAGGAGTGAGCGCATTGCGAAGGGTGCTGCGGTCTTCTTTCTTTTGCGGCAGGTTGTGGTAAGTGTCCATTGCTACTTGATGAAGAATCTTGCGTTTCTGATGCGAGTCGTTCAACGACTTAACCACCCCAATTTTCACTTCGTGAAAATGTCCCCTCCTTAAAAAAGGAGGGGAGTTTTCGTTCTGCTTTACTTTCCAAAAATGGCTACCGAAGTCGTCTGCCCGCTCCGAATACTAAAATTGCGCACGTCCGTGTATTTGCTGCCGTTGCTGGTGGCAGTACGGAAAACTAAGCGGTAAGCACCCGGCTGCATGGGTAGGTTGATTTTGCTGCTCCCGCCCTGCGGCAGGTCGTAAATCCAGGTCTGCGACTCATCATCATTCAATTGATAGATGCTGCCGTAGCCTTTCAGGTCGGAGGTGATGTTGAGGGTGCCGGGGGCGTCGTAGGTGAAGGTGTATTCCTGGCCCTGCTTGATGGAGAGGCGGCGCACGGTGCGCGGCAAGGTCAGGGCTTCCACTTCGTAGTTACCGGCCAGCAGCTTCTGGCGGGTGCCGAAGGTGCCGGCGGTGACGGTAGCGCCGGCCGGGGTGCGCACTACGGCCCGGATGGTGCCGTAGGGATTGGGCGAGAGCGGCGGGTTTTGCAGCCAGAGGGTGCCCTGCGGGGTTTTGTAGGTGAGAACGTTGGCCTTGCCGGGGATGATGGGGATGTTGGCCTGGCGCACGGGCGGCACGGTGTTTATCACGAGGTCGTAGCTCTGGAGGGCATCGATGTCGAGCACATCGGCCTTGCCCTGGGCGTCACGGTAGTGGACGTAGTTGTACTCGGGCTGCTCGGTCACGTTGTTGACGAACGTCATGTTGACGTTCGTCTCCACGGGCTTGCCGTTGGCATCGGTGAGGTTTACCGAGACGGTGGTTTTACTCAGGGTTTTGGCGATTACGTCGTTCATCACCGTGCGGAAGGTCTTCACCTCGGCGGCGTTGTAGTACTGACCGAGGCATTCGAGCTGCCGGCCGAAATCGCGCTCAGCCCCGATGCCGATGACGAACGGTTTCAGGAAAACGTGCTTGCGCTGCAGGGCCAGGGAGGCCGCGCAGGGGTCGCGGTTGCAGGATTCGAGGCCGTCGGTTATCAGCAGCAGGACGTTGCGGGAGGACTTATCGGTGGGGAAATCGTTGGCCGACTGCTCCAGCGAATACGTGATGGGCGTGTTGCCCTGGGCCTTGAGCGTGCCGAGTCGGGCCTTGATGGCCTTGGCATTGCGGGGCGCGAAGGGCACTTCCAGCTTCGAGTCCTGGCAGTTTTTCTCGGAGTTTGGGTACTGGTGGCCGTACACGCGCAGGCCCAGCTCCAGGTTGGGGTAGGCGTTGAGCGAGTCGACCATTTTGCTGAGCATGCGCTTGGCCACCTCCCAGCGGGGCTGGCCCTCCCAGGGCGCCATCATCGAGCCCGAGGCATCGAGCAGGAAGAGAATGCGGGTGACCTTGGGCTTTTCGGGCGGGGCGTTTTGGGCATGCGCTTCCTGAGCTGGCAGCCCCAGCGGGGCCACCAGCAACAGGAAACATAAGGCCCGGAGCAAGCGCGGCAGCATGAGCAACAGCCGCGACCTAGTAGTCGCCTTCGGTGCCTACTTTCAGCTCATCCAGCGCGGTGGCCAGCTGGGCATCGTTCGGAGCGACGCCGTGCCACTTGTGGCCGTCCATCATGAAATCGACGCCGAAGCCCATTTTCGTGTCCATGATGAACATGACGGGCTTGGCCTTGCCGGTGGCGGCTACGCAGTTTTCGAGGAGGGGAATGAGGGCATCGAAGTGGTTGCCGTCGCCTTCGATGACGTGCCAGCCGAAGGCTTTGAACTTCGCGGCCACATCGCCGAGGCCGCCGATTTCGTCGGTCGAGCCGTCAATCTGCTGGCCGTTGCGGTCCACGATGGCCACGAGGTTGTCGATTTTGTGGTGGCTGGCGTAGAGGGCAGCCTCCCAGTTCTGGCCTTCTTCGAGCTCGCCGTCGCCCATGAGCACGAACACGCGCTGCTTGTCGCCGTTCATCTTTTTGGCCTGGGCCGCGCCACAGGCCACGCTCAGGCCCTGGCCCAAGGAGCCGGAGGCCACGCGCACGCCGGGCAAGCCTTCGTGCGTAGTGGGGTGGCCTTGCAGCCGCGAGTTGAGCTTGCGGAATGTGCCCAGTTCGCTAATGGGGAAGTAGCCCGAGCGGGCCAAACACGAGTACATGGTGGCCGAGGTGTGGCCGTTGGACAGGAAAAACAGGTCCTGGTCCTTGCCGTCCATATCGAAGGGCTCGGGGTGGTGCTTCATCACCTTGAAGTAGAGCGCCACCAGCAAATCAGTGATGCCGAGCGAGCCGCCGGGGTGGCCCGAATTCACGGCGTGCACCATGCGCACGATGTCGCGGCGCACTTGGGTGGCAATTTCCTTGAGCTCTTCGTTCGTCTTTTCGGGTTTTTCGACGGTCTTGGCGGTGGTGTCGGTCATGGGTCGGGAATAGTTGGGTTCGGTGGGTAAAGGTAGTAAACGGCGGGATGGAGCCTCCAGGTAGGCACACGATGGCAATATCAGCCATAAGCGGCACTCCGGATGTCCGGAATGGGCTCCGCCGGCCGGAAACAGGCACTCCGGAGGTCCGGAGCGGGCTCCGCCGTCCGGAAATGCCCGTTCCGGAGGTCCGGAGTGAGCTTCGCCGCGTGAAAATGGGTACTCCGGAGGTCCGGAACGGGCTCCGCCGTCCGGAAATGCTCGTTCCGGAGGTCCGGAGCGTCCGTTTCTGGATGAAAATGGGTTCTCCAGAGGTCCGGAGCTACTTCAGCAACTGGGCGGCGTGCTCTTTGGTATCGACCTTCTTGATGATTTTTTCAATCAGGCCGTTTTCGTCAATCAGGAAGGTGGTGCGGACGGTGCCCATGTAGGTCTTGCCGTAGTTTTTCTTTTCCTGCCACACCCCGTAGGCCTGCACGATGGTCTTGTCGGTATCGACGAGCAGCGGGAAGGGCAGGTCGTACTTGAGGGCGAATTTCTTGTGGGCCGCCTCGCCGTCGATGCTCACGCCGATGACCTTGATGTTGCTCGCTCTGAGCTCCTCCTGGTGGTCGCGCAGGTTGCAGGCCTGGGCGGTGCAGCCGGGGGTATCGTCCTTGGGGTAAAAGTAGAGGGCGACTTTCTGGCCGCGCAGGTCGTGCAGGCTGACGGTGTTGCCGTCCTGGTCCTGGGCGGTGAAATCGGGGGCGGGTTGGCCGGGTTCGAGGGACATGGTGGGAGGTGTTTTGATTAAGAATACGAAGAACGTAAAACTCCCCTCCTTACCAAGGAGGGGATGTTTCAGCAAAGCTGAAACGGGGGTGCTTGTGGGCGTTGAACGGCGGAAATGGACTTGTTCGGGGACTGTTCAACGCCACAACCACCCCAGTTGAGCCTGCGGCTCAACGTCCCCTCCTTGGTAAGGAGGGGAGTTTTCCGCTAACTCCTCCCCCGCTCCTACAAGCTCAGTGGAATCACCCGCTCATTCCCCGCTTGGTCCGTCAACCGTAGCTCGGCGGGGCCGCGCAGGCGGGCTCCTACGGTGTCCGTTGGCACGGTGAAGAGGGTGGAATTCTTGTGCTCGAAGCGCAGCAGGCGGAACTTGCCGCCCACCAGCAGGCGGTAGGTGGCCAGGCCGGAAAGGTCGTCGCCGACGCGGAAGAGCACCTGCCCGCCGGGCCGCCCGATGAGGCTGCCCTTGGGGGCCACGGTATCGGTGAGGATGCGGTATGAGCCGAATTGCCGGATGTTGGCCGTAATCTGCCCCTGCTCGTCCCACTTGCCACCGAGGTAGGCCTTGCCACCGGCCGCCGTGGCCGCGTAGATGGCGGTGCGAGTTGGGTCGGCGGGCGGGGTGGCGGGCTTGAGGGTGAGCACGGCCGTGTGGTAGAGCGGCAGCAGCGGCGAGCCCACCGTCCAGAAGCCGCTGCCGGTGGGCTCGGGCTTGTAGGCGGTGGCGAGGTAGATGTTGCCGAACAGTGTTTCCTTGCCGAACATGACGTTGAGCTTGGCCGTGGCGTAGTTGGTTTCCCGGCCCGCCGGAATCATCACCTGCCGGTCGAATTTCTTGGTGATGCTGCCGAAACGAATGGAATCGGGCAGGCCGGCGCGCAGGTCGTAGAGGTACACGTTTTCGCTGTTCTGGGTGTAGCTCGGGCGGATTTCGAGGCGGCGGTTGCCGCGCAGCAGCACCAGGTTGGCCCCTACCGAGTCCGTGCTGGGGTCGGCCGATACGGCTTTCAGCAGGTTGCGGGTCACCTCGAAGCGCAGGGCGGGCTTCTTCACCACGCCGGAGCGGGTTTTGAAGTATTCAGGCTGCTCGCCGCGCAGCACCAGGTGCAGGGGCGTCTGGTTGTTGTAGGAGTCGGCCAGGATGACGTCGACGTTGTAGGTTTTGCCGGCCTCCACGTTGAGGCGGCCCTTGCCGGGGCTGGTGGTGGAGTACATCAGCAGGTCGTTGCCGTCGTCCACCCACAGCTTTTGCAGGGTGCGGCCCTGGGTGTTCTGGTACAGGAAATCGACGAAGTTGCCCACCTGCCGGGTACCCGTCGGGAAGGGTATCGCGTCGATGTTGTGCTGGTAAAACGGCTGCCCGTTCACCTTCACCGTCACGCGCTGGATGCCGTTCTTGTTCCAGGCATTATCAAATCTATCGAAACCCTGAATCAAGACTCCTACCGTGCCGAAGCAGCTGATGGTGTCGGCCCAGGTGGTGGATACGCCCGGCCCCGGCTGCACCTTCGGCACAAACACCGCCTTGGCAAACACGTTTTTCACCCGCGCCTCAATGCCCAGCGGCTCCAGCGCAAACGCCTGCATGGTGGGCGCTACATGGTCCTGAATCTCGGGGAAGCCGCCCCATTGCAGGGGGTTGTATTGCCGGTCTTGGGCGTCGCGCACTTCCCAGTGCATGTGCGGGCCGGCCGAGCCTCCCGTGTTGCCGCTCAGCGCCACCAGTTCGCCCTTCTTCACCGGAAACCGGTCCTTCTCGAAGAAGCATTCCAGTTCGTAGCTCTGCTTCTCATACTGCCGGCGCAACAGCTCTGCCGCGAAAGTCCCTTTGAACTCATTCAAATGCCCATACACCGTAGTCAGGCCATTCGGGTGGGTGATGTAGAGCACGTTGCCGTAGCCAAACGACGACTGCTTGAGGCGCGACACGTAGCCATCGGCGGCGGCGTACACGGGCTGGTTCACCCCGCCGCCGGTCTTGATGTCGATGCCGCCGTGGAAGTGGTTGGGGCGCAACTCGCCCATGCTTCCGGCCAGGAAACCCGGCTTGCCCGGCGCAATCGGAAACATGAAATACCCCGGGGCCACGATGGGCCGCCCGGCATTTAGCAGCTCGGTCAGGCTGTGGTCGTGGTCGGAAGAGTCGGCCTCCTGCCCCCCTACCCGCCACGCCAGCAGCACCAGAAACACACTTACTATCAACCGCACAGTTAGCTTTCCCTTTTGCACAATAACGCTTCTTTTAATTCAGCTTGTTTTTGATGTCGTTGAACGGGTGTAGAGACGCATAATTGCGTCTCGTCGTTCGCGCCATATAGGATGCGTTCAACACCGCAGTTCAACGCCGAGACGCAATTACGCGTCTCTACACCCTAACGAATACCCAGCTCCAATAGCTTCTCCCCTTCCAGAAATCCTTCCAGTTGGTCGCCCATTTTCACCGGGCCTACGCCGGCGGGTGTGCCGGTGAAAATCATATCGCCCATTTTCAGGGAGATATACTTGGACACGAAACTGATGATTTTGGCGAAGGGATGCAGCATCAGGCTGGAGTTGCCGGTCTGGCGGGTTTCGCCGTTCACTTCGAGGTGGAAGTTGATGTTGGCCAGGTCGGCAAACTCGGCCACGGGCTTGAATGTGGGCGAAATCGGGGCCGAGCCGTCGAAGGCTTTGGCCAGCTCCCACGGCAGGCCTTTCTTCTTGAGCTCGGCCTGCAAGTCGCGGGCCGTGAAGTCGATGCCCAGGCCGATGGCATCGAAATAATTGTTGGCAAACGACTCATCGATATGGCGGCCATTCTTGCTCACGCGCAGCACCAGCTCTATTTCGTGGTGAATATCCTGAGAGAATTCGGGGATGAAAAACGGCTGGCCGCGTTGCAGCAGCGCCGTTTCGGGCTTCATAAAGATGACGGGTGCGGAGGGCACCTCGTTGTGCAGCTCGGCAATGTGGTCGGCGTAGTTGCGGCCGATGCAGATGATTTTCATGGCGACGGGAAAGGCGGGTCGTAGATATGTCAAAACTACGGCTCCCCGTTGGCTTACGGCAATCGGGTAGCCGCTTTTTCCGGCCCGGTAGCCGTATAAAGCCAAAACTTTACCCCGCCCTGCTGCCGTATAGGCCGCAACGGCAGCCCGCGCTTCGGCCCAAAATACCTGGCCCGAGGCTGACGCTTTCACCCATCTTTCTTTCTCACTCCCATGCTTAGAAAACTCACCCTCGTGGCCAGTCTGGCCTTTTTGGCCGCCTGCTCCACGGTGCCCATCACAGGCCGCCGCCAGCTGAGCCTCGTGAGCGACAGCGAAATCAACACCCTGGCCGCCACCCAGTACCGCGACGTTATCGCCAAAGGCCCGCTCTCCACCAATTCGCAGCAGGTGAACATGGTCCGCACCGTGGGCCAGCGCATTCAGGCGGCGGTAGAAACGTATTTCCGCCAGCAAAACGCCTCCGACCAGCTGGCCGGCTACCAGTGGGAATTCAATGTGATTCAGGACGACAAGCAGCAGAACGCCTGGTGCATGCCCGGCGGCAAAGTGGCCGTGTACACCGGTATCCTGCCCATCACGCAGGACGAGAACGGCCTGGCCGTGGTGATGTCGCACGAAATTGCGCACGCCGTAGCCAAGCACGGCTCCGAGCGGATGAGCCAGGGCCTCGTGCAGCAGCTGGGCGGGCAGGCGCTGTCGGCCGCACTTTCCACCAACAGCGCGGCTACGCAGCAAATTGCCTTGCAGGCGTTTGGCGTAGGCTCGCAGGTGGGGCTGCTGAAATACGGCCGCAACCAGGAATCGGAAGCGGACCACCTGGGCCTGATTTTCATGGCGATGGCCGGGTACAATCCCGACGGCGCAATTACGTTCTGGCAGCGCATGGATGCCCGCGAGAACCAGGCTTCGCCGCCCGAATTCCTCTCCACTCACCCCTCCAACGGCACCCGCATCGCGGATATTCAGCGCGAATTGCCCGAAGCCCGTAAGTACTACAAACCTCGCTAGTCCGCAGCGACTCACGTCCACCTTTTTGCTCTTCTGCCATGAAACTTATTCCGCGTTTGCTTGGGCTGGGCCTGTTGAGCATTTTGGTAATGCTGCTGGCTATGTCGTGCGAAAGCACCAAGCAGGCCACCAATGAGTTCGGCAGCCCCAACCGCATCAAGGGCGAAGTAATTGCCAAGCCGGAAAGCCGGCAAATCGTGCATTTCACCGACAGTTCGACGGAGTATACCACACCCCGCAGCGAGTTGGCCAAAGCCTTCATCCGGCAGTTCGGCGATGGCACCGTCATCGACAAAATCCAGGTGCGCAAAGCCCCCGCCGGCCCCGACGAGCCAGTTAGCTACTACCTCATCGGCATGGGCCTGCGCAACGGCATGTTCCGGGCCATGGCCCTGCCCCTCACCACCGGCGGCGATAACACCTACTACCTGCGCCCCACCGCCGAGCGCTACACCATCAGCGGCCAGGGCTGCCCCATGTGCTTCTTCAACTTCGAGAACGGCCGCATCGTGGGCACCACCTGTGGCGAGAAAGTAGGCGGCAGCACCTGTGACTTGAAAGTGGACGTTAACAATTCGCTCTTTTCATCAGCGCCCGCTACGAAATGAACACCCGCAATAAATGGCTGCTCCGGGCCGCGCTCACCGCGCTGGCGCTGCTCATCACTACTGATAAGAAACGGCCCGCCGTGCCCCCAACACCAAAAAAGCCCGCTGAATAGCGGGCTTTTTTCTTTGGGTGAAAGGTTGTCATTCCGACGAAGGAGGAATCTGGGTAAAACTTGAAGAACAACTTTCCTCAGATTCCTCCTTCGTTGGAATGACAATACTCAGCCTGCCTATTCCGTGATTTCTGCCGCCAGACCATTCAAATCCAGCCCATCAAACGTGCCCGAGGACATGAGCAGCAGGTTGGCATTATCCCAGGTCTGACTTCTTAAAAACGCGGCCAGCTCGGCGCTGTCGGTAATGACTTTGATGTCAGGGCGCTGAAAGGCTTCGGCTACGGTAGCTGCGGCCAGCGGCGGCAGGCGCTTGTGCTCCAATACATGAGGATTGAAGTAGACTACGGCCACATCGGGCGCATCGAAGCAATGCGCGTACTGCGGCAGGAACGCCGGATTGAGGCTGCTGAACGTGTGCAGTTCCAGGCAAGCCACCAGGCGGCGCTGCGGAAACTGTTTTTTCAGGGCCGTGGCCGTGGCTTTGAGCTTGCTGGGCGCGTGGGCAAAATCCTTGTAGACCACCGAGGTAGCGCCTTCGCGCACCAGCTCCAGCCGCCGCGCCGCGCCGGGGAAGGTGGCCACGGCCCGGAAGAAATCCTTGCCCTTGATTCCAAGCTGCTTGCACACCTCTTTGGCGGCCGAAATATTGCGCAGGTTATGCTCGCCGAACACCTGCACGGGCACTTCCTCGTCCTTTTTGGTGATGAGGAACGTGCGGCCGTCGCGGATGACGTGCTCATGCGGGCCGTAGCCGATGTAGGTCACGTCGGGGTTGGTGGGCACGGCGATAAGTTGGGTTTGCTCATCGTCGCGGTCGTAGATGAGCACGCCGGCCTTGGGCGTCATATCGGCGAAGATGCGGAACTGCTCGCGGTAGATTTCCTCGGTCGGAAACACGTTGATGTGGTCCCAGCTGATGCCCGAAATCACGCCAATGTGGTGCTGGTAGAGGTGAAACTTGGGCCGCCGGTCCACCGGCGACGACAGGTATTCATCGCCCTCGATGATGATAATCGGCGCGTCATCCGTCAGTTGCACCATCAAATCGAAGCCGGCCAGCTGCGCGCCCACGGCATAGTCGAATTTGCGACCATGAAACCGCAGCACGTGCAGAATACAGGCCGTGATGCTGGTTTTGCCGTGCGAGCCGCCGATGACGATGCGCTGCTTGTCACGGCTGGCCTCGTAGATGTACTCGGGGAAGGAATAGATTTTCAGGCCCAATTCCTGAGCACGGAGCAGCTCGGGGTTGTCGGGCCGGGCGTGCATGCCCACGATGACGGCCGTGAGGTCGGGCGTGATGCGGGCCGGGTCCCAGCCCTCCTGGGCGGGCAGCAGGCCGGCGGCGGCAAGGCGGCCTTTGGCAGGCTCAAAAATTTCGTCGTCGGAGCCCGTCACGCGGGCACCGCGGCGGTGCAGGGCCAGCGCCAGGTTGTGCATGATGCTGCCGCCCACCGCGATGAGGTGAATGGATTCGGGCTGGGCGGGACTGGTGGAGGATTCCAAATGGAGAAGGCGTTAGGTGGTCATTGTCAGTTGGGAAGAAGCTGTTTTCAGAGTCAGTCGCGAGAAAATATTCCTCCACAACCACCCTCCCGACAAGCAATACCTAGCAACTGAAAACCAGAATTATCGGGGCGCGAAAGTACAAAGGTCCGGCCGCCGCCGCCATCGCCCGCCCGAAAGAATCGGCGACCGGGTCCAATCTTTTCCGTGCCGTCGGGGTTAACTTTGTGTACATCGTGGCCGGCTCGGTTTTATTTCCCGGGCCGGCCGCGTTGTCCCCTGCTATCTCGTTACTTTAGTTACCCAATCCCCCTATGCCCGACCAGATGGACGACCGCCTGAAGCAATCCGCTGCCCGCGCCAAGGCGGCCTGGACCAATCGGGGCGGCATGGTGGTCCCCCAAAATGCCAGTGCGGCCGGCAAGCTGCCACCCCAGGCCCCCGAGCTCGAAATGGCCGTGCTCGGCGCCCTGATGCTGGAAAAAGACGCCCTCACCTCGGTCATCGATTTGCTCAAGCCCGAGAGCTTTTATAAGGACGCACACCAACGCATCTACAAAGCCGTTATCCGGCTTTTTGATAAGTCGGAGCCCATCGACCAGCTCACCGTAGTGCACGAGCTGCGCGAAATGGGCGAGCTTGAAGCCGCCGGCGGCCCCTTCTACGTAGCCAACCTGACGCTGAAAGTTAACTCGGCCGCCAACGTCGAATACCACGCCCGTATCATCACCGAAACCGCCATCAAGCGTGAGCTAATTCGGATTTCGAGCGAAATCCAGCGCGATGCTTTTGAGGATACGACCGACGTATTCAAGCTGCTGGATGATACTGAATCGGCCCTATTTGAGGTGTCGGAATCGAACATTCGCAAGAACTTCGACGATATGCGGAGTTTGATGGGCAAGGCCATCAAGGAACTTGAAGAAAAGAAGAATCAGGCTGATGGCTTGACGGGCGTGCCCACCGGCTTCACGGCTCTGGACCGAGTCACCAGCGGATGGCAACCATCTGACCTTGTGATTATTGCAGCTCGTCCGGGCATGGGCAAAACGGCTTTCGTAGTATCGGCCATGCGCAACGCGGCGGTCGACTTCAAGAAAGCCGTGGCCATTTTCTCGCTGGAAATGTCCTCGCTGCAGTTGGTTAACCGTCTGATTTCAGCCGAAGCTGAGCTCGATTCGGAGAAAATCAAAAAAGGCAGCCTCGCCGACCACGAGTGGCAGCAGCTCAACCACAAAATCACGGCCCTCTCGGCCGCCCCAATTTACATTGATGACACGCCCGGCCTGAGCATCCGCGAACTGCGAACCAAGTGCCGCCGCCTGCGCTCGCAAAAGGACGTGCAGATGATTATCGTCGACTACCTGCAGCTGATGAGCGGCAACACCGACGGCCGCGGCGGCAACCGCGAGCAGGAAATCGCCAGCATCTCGCGGGCCCTCAAGGGCATTGCCAAAGAGCTGAATGTGCCCGTGCTGGCCCTGTCGCAGCTGTCGCGCTCGGTAGAAACGCGGGGCGGCGACAAGAAGCCGCAGCTGAGTGACCTTCGTGAATCGGGCTCCATCGAGCAGGATGCTGACATGGTAATCTTCCTCTACCGCCCCGAGTACTACGGCCTCGACCAGGACGCCGAAGGCAACTCGACCCAAGGCGTGGGCGAAGTCATCATCGCCAAGCACCGAAACGGCTCGCTCGAAACCGTGCAGCTCAAGTTCATCGGCAAGTTCACCAAGTTCGCCGACCTTGACGGTGTGGGCGGTGGTTTCGACCCCAGCGGCTACCAGCCCATGGGCCTGCCCGCCAGCAACTTCGACAACGAGCCCAGCCCCTTCGCCCCGACCACCATTCGGCTGGGTTCGAAGATTAACGAGTCGCCGGTACCGTTCCCGAAGAGCAACAGCTTCGGCGAGGAGCCGCCGTTTTAAGGACTTATCCGGCAGAAATCGCCTGTCATTGCGAGTGGAGCGGAGCGGAACGCGGCAATCCGTCCTGTGCAATGTGATAAGCCCTGAGATGTGAAAAGCCCCGACTCTTGGTAGAGGCGGGGCTTTTCGTTTAACATAGGGCTTTGTCACACTACTAGGTTTGTCGCCCATGAGAGGACGGATTGCCGCGTTCCGCTGCGCTCCACTCGCAATGACAGGCGCTACCTTCGCGCCATGACGGTTGCGCTCCCACTACTATGTTTTTTTGCCTTTCTGGCCGGTTTTATTGATGCCATGGTGGGCGGCGGCGGGCTGATTCAGTTGCCGGCGCTGCTGCTGTTGCTGCCCAATGTACCCATTCCTACGGTGCTGGGCACCGGCAAGGTGGCCAGTCTGGCGGGCACGTCGGCCTCGGCCTTTCGGTATTTAAAGGGCCTTACGGGCGTGCCCATACGCTGGCGCACGGTGGCAGTAGCAGCCGTGGTGGCGGGCTGTTTCGCGCTACTGGGAGCCCGCGCCGTGAGCGGCCTCAACAAGGACTTGGTGAAGCCGCTGGTGCTGGCGCTGCTGGTGCTCATGGCCGCCTACACCTTCTGGCGCAAGGATTTTGGCAGTCTGCACGCGCCGCGCCTGCACGGCCGCCGCGAGCTGTGGACAGGCGTGGCCCTGGGAGCCAGCATCGGTTTTTATGATGGTTTTTTCGGGCCGGGCACGGGCAGTTTGCTGCTGTTTGCTTTCGTAGGCTTGTTCGGCTATGATTTTCTGGCGGCCTCGGCTTCGGCCAAAGTGGTGAACGTGGCTACCAATATTGCCGGGCTGGCCTACTTCATCTCGACCGGACAGGTGCTGTACCAGGTGGCGCTGCCTATGGCGGTGTGCAACGTGCTGGGCTCCATGCTGGGGGCGCGGGTGGCTATGCGGCAGGGCACGGGCTTTGTGCGGGTGCTGTTTCTGGTGGTGGTCAGCGTGTTTATTCTGAAGCTGGGTTGGGAGACGTTGGCCTGAAATAGCGAGTGCCCCGAATTTCTACGTTCGGGGCACTCGCTATTTCAGTTATAAAGAAGGATTAAGTTTTACTCGGCGGCGGCTCTTATGAAGCGGGTGCTGCTGCCCGTGCCCAGGTCGCGCACAAAGTACACACCGCCGGGCAGGGCTCGCACGTCGAACACCGGGCGCGCCCCGGGCAGCACATCGCCCGTTTGCAGCTGCCGGCCCAACTGGTCGAGCACGGCGTAGCGAGTGCCGACCGCCCCCGTAATCACCACATTTTGAGTAGCCGGGCTGGGGTACACGGTCAGCGGCTGGCTGAGTGCGGCATTTTTCACCACCACCACGGGGCTGAAGCTCGTGGCACCGTCGCGGTCTACCTGCCGTAGCCGGTAGTAGCTGAGCGCGCCCGGGCGGGCATCCACGAAATCGTACTGGGTGCGTTGCGACGTGGTGCCGGCCCCCTGCAACTGGCCAATGGACTGGAAATTCTCCGACGAATTATCGGCCCGCTCCACGACGAAATAGTCGCTGTTGCGCTCCGAAGCCGTGCTCCACGACAAGGCCGTGCCAGCCACCGTTCTTTTGCCCTGAAAAATAACCAGTTCCACCGGCAGCGGCGGGGTAAGCGTACCGTAAGCCGAAAACACGTCCACATCGAAACTCGCGCTAAGCAGGCCCGAAATGCGCAGTTCGACCTGATTGAAGGCCTTGCCCACTGGAAACTCCACAGTGGCCTTGCCCGCGCCCGCGCTCAGCAGGCTCAGGCTGATTAAGCTATTGAGCGGCATGCTTTCCTCGTACGACGCACTCGAACCCATGTAGGTGCGAATGGTCATGTTGCTCAGCAGCGATAAATCCAGGTTAGAGCCGGCCTGAATAACGAGGCCGGCCACGCCGCCCTGCGGCACTATCGAGCCAAAGCCCAGGCGCAAACGGGCACTGCCGAGCAGTGATGGAGCCGTAAGGGTGGCGGCCGTCATGACCGAATTATCAATGGCGTGCGATGTATTCGCCGTATTCAGCGAGGAAGCTACGGCGTTAACGTATTGAAATTGCGCAGCCTGAGTTTGCCAGGCCAAACAACTCAACAGAAGTAAAAATAGCGTGATTCTGATGGAGGCGTATAGATTGTACATAAGCAGATGATTTAGTGAATCTTCTACCCGCAATACAATCTATTTGCCAATTCATTCTTCGGCCACCAACCCCCTATATATCAATTATATATTATTATTAAATTATTAAATCCCCAGTACAAAAATTGGAAATCTGTTTCAAGATGGGAATTATTTTAATAGGATTATTCATCATACGTAACCCTACTGCCAATAGTTACAACAATTTATACATCAACAAATAGCAGCATCGAAATCACTGCCTTAGGCATAACATAAATTGAGTAATACCCAGTTAAACCGAAACATTCACCCCTCACCCCACAGCATTTAGTGCCACGGCTTGCTGCTGCGTTTTGCGCCGGCTTTTGCGCCGCCGGTTCAGCCACATGATGGTGCCGGTGATGGGGAACGTGGCCCCCAGCAGGCCGATAACGAAGGCCAGAATTTTGGTGGACAAGCCAAAAATGGCACCCGTATGCACCGGCTTGAAGAGGCCGCGAATGCGCTGGCCCACGGGCCGCTGGGCATAGGTCTGGCTGCTGATTACTTGGCCGGAATACTGGTCGAGGTACACTTCATCGGTAGCGTTTTCGGTGATGGCACCGGGGCGCAAAACCGCTACGCGAATGCTGCCGGTGGGCTCCTTGGGCATTTGCACGGTGTATGATTCGGCATCAGGGGCCTGCTGACGGGCCAGGGCCAGCACGGCATCGGCTGTGAAGGGGGCGGTGCCCGCCACGGCTGGCGCGGTTGAAGTGGGCGGCTCGGGCCGTTTCAGGGGCGAGTGGGTGAGCTTGTTGATGCCCGCGCCCACCCAATCGAACGACATACCCACGCCCGTGAGGGCCATGATGAACAGGAACACGGAGGCATAGAAGCCCAGCGAGATGTGGAAATCGTGATTCAGGCGCTTCCAGCCACTGCCCCATTTCACCTTCAGGCGCGGCGTGAGGGCTTTGCGGGCGGTGGGCCACCATAGCACCAGCCCGGTGCCGAGGATGAACAGGAACACCGTGGCACTCACGCCCATCACCAGCTTGCCGATTTTGCCGGCCGCCAGGCCGCGGTGCAGCTGCTCCACGGTTTTGAAGAAATTGTCGCGCGGGTTCAGCTCGCCTGTGATGGCGGCCGTGTAGGGATTCACGAAGATGCGGGGGCCGCCGCCGTCGCCTTTGTTGCCCTTACCACCTTCGCCTTTGCCGCCTTTGCCGGCTCCTTCGCCGCGCTGCTCACCGGACATCCGCCCAGCTCCTCTTTCCGAAGTACCGCCACGCTCGCCATCTTTGGCACCGGGGCCGCCCGGGCCGCCAACCAGGCTTACTTCCACAGTGCGGGCGGGGTCGGCGTAGAGCTTGAAGCCGCCAATTTTGGCTTTGGGCTTGTGGGCTTTCACGGCCTCGGCCAGCTGCGCCAGCGGCAGGCGCGGCGTGGTGGTGGGGGCCACGAAGTAGCGCTCCCGGTGCCAGGCCTGCTCAATTTCCTGCTCGAAGGCCAACACGCTGCCCGTGAGGCACACGAAGACGATGATGAGCCCGGTGGCCAAGCCCAGCCAGAGGTGAACGGTGCGAAAAGCTGATTTAACCGGGGTCATAAGTTGATGCAGATGAAGGATTTTGAAAGCGCAGGCGTCGGAACGGCTCAACTGCCCGGATGAATAGCGGGCGGCTATTCATCCGGGCAGTTGAGCCGTTCCGAAAACGGTATTGATTACAGCTTGTAGGTGAGCGTGGCGGCGAAGTTGCGGGGCGCGATGGGGCTGATGCTGTTGTCGTCGTGCACGTTGTAGCTCAGCTCGTTGAGCAGGTTGGCCAGCTTCACGCGCACCGAGAACCGCTCGTAAGAGTAGCCCAGCGAGGCATCGAAAAGCATGTAGTTAGGCAGAGCAATCAGCTTGAAGGCATCAGCCACGGGGTTGTTGTTGGCATCGACCCAGGGCTTGCCGGTGGCGGGGTTCAGGGTGCGGTTGTTGCGGCCGGCCAGGCGGTCGCCCACGTAGTAGGCCGTCACGCCGGCGCTCAGGCCGCGCAGGGCGCTGTTGGCGAATACGTTGCCAAAGCTGTAATACAGGCTGGCGTTGGCCGTGTGGGCGGGGTTGTAGCGCAGGCGGCTGCCGTCTTCGTAGACGTTGCTCTTGGTATAAGCCGTCTGGTTGTAGCTGTAACCGGCAATGAGCGAGATGCCGTTGATGGGGCGGCTCTGCACGTCTACCTCCACGCCTTTGCTGGTGACCTGGCCGGCCAGTTCCATGGGGCTGGCGGTGGCGGCGGTGGTATAGCGCGGGTCGGTGGGAAGTACGGCCTGGGCCTGGTTGCTGTTCACAATGCGGTAGGCCGTCACGTTGGCTGACAGGGCCCCTTTGAACAACTCGTTTTTGATACCCGCTTCAAACTGGTCAATGAGCGAAGGGGCCAGCGACTTGCCCTGCAGGTCGATACCCGTGTTGGGGGCAAAAGAATTGGCGTAGGAGGCAAACAGGGAGGTCGTTTTGATGGGCTGGTACACCAGGCCCAGGCGCGGCGAAAACGCGTTGTCGTAGCGGCGGTTTTCCAGGTAGGTGTTGGCCGTTTTGGCCGCCACGCTGGCGATTGTGTTGTAGGTGTACACGTCGCTGGGCGTTTCCTGGTAGCTCCAGCGCAGGCCGGCCAGCAGCTTCACCTTATCGGAAAGGCTGAGCAAATCCTGGGCGTAGAAACCGGCGCGGCGGGTGTTGCCCAGCGTCAGCGAGTTGCGCACCAGGCTGTTAAAATCGGTGAGGCGCTCAGTGGGCTGCGCGATTACCTTGCTGGGGTCCAGAATGTTGATAACATCGTAGGCCGCAACGGCGGTAGTGGGTTTTGACGGTGAGGCCGGGTTGGTGTAGGCCAGCGTGTTGCTGTCGTACTGGTCGGCATCGGCCCCCACTAGCAGCGTGTGGCCGATGCGGCCGGTGCGGAAATTCCCGGTCAGGTCCAGTTGGGCCAGGAAGTAGTTTTCGGCGGTTTCGGTGCGTTGCAGGCCGCGCGTCCAGTTGCCGTAGGTAGGCCCAGGCGTGGCAATGATGCCGGTGGGACGGGCGGCGCTTTTCAGGGCGTTATCGTAGCGCTGGAACGAGCCAACGGCCCGCACCTGCCAGGTGTCGTTGAGGCGCGAGGTGAGCGTGGCGGTGGCACTGGTCTGGTTGGTGGCATTGCTGGCCCCGGGCACGTTCAGGAAACGGCTGCGCGAGTCCTGAATCTCGTAGTTGATGGCTCCGATGCCGTAGTCCGGCGTGCGGTTGTCGCGCAGGTAGTCGCCTTCGATAATCAGGTCGGTTTTGGGCGTGAGGCGGAACAGCAGCGAGGGGTTCACATACACGCGGTTGCTGCTCACGCCGTCGCGGTAGCTGTCGGCGCGCTCGTAGGTGCCATTCAGGCGGAAGGCCACTTTCTGGCTCTGGCCCACGGCACCATATATGTCAAACTGAGGCTTCACGAAGCCGAAGCTGCCCACCCGCAGCCCCACCGAGCCGCCGCGCTGAAACTGCGGCTTCTTGGTCACCAGGTTCAGCACGCCGCCGGCCGCCACGTTGCCGTAGAGGATGGCCGCGCTGCCCTTCAGCACCTCCATGCGCTCCAGCGAGCTTACTTCGGGAATGATGCCGTTGTTGAAACGGACGCCGTTTTTAAAGGTATTGGCGCTGGTGTAGGCGAAGCCGCGGCTGGCAATTTCCTCCTGGGTGCCGCCGGTGGTGCCCATCACGTACACGCCGGCTACGTTGGCCAGCACGTCGCTCAGGCGCAGCGCCTGCTGCTGCTCCAGCACCGGCCGCTCGATGGTGAGCGTGGCCTGGGGGTTATCGAGGGGCGCGATGGGCATCTTGCCGATGCTGGGCGTGCGCTGGTTCAGGCTCTTTGCGCCGGTCACGGTCACTTCCTGTAGCTCCTGCTCGCCGCGGGCCAGCGTGAAGGGCGGCAGCGTGGCCGTCTGACCGGGCTGCACTTCTACGGCCACTTCCTGGGCCTGGCAGCCCAGGCAGCTCACCACAAACGCCTGCCAGCCGGCCGGCACCTTCAGGGTGAAGGTGCCATCGGCGGCGGTCACGGTGCCGCGCTCGCTACCCTTGAGGCGCACCGAAACCTGCTCGGCCGGCTGGCCATCGGCCAGCAGCACACGGCCCGTCACCGTGCCATTGTTCTCATTGCCATGCTGCTTGTGATGCCGCATCGGCATATCCTGGGCAAACCCAGTGGCGGGCAGCAGAGCAATAGAAAGAGACAGGAGCGTGACGAAGTACCTCATGAGGTTATTTAGACAGATTCAAAATAGAGCACAAAGGTGCAGCCTATTTAGAATCATTCCAAACACTATTTAGAGTCATTCTAAATAATAACACTGGAATTTTCGCGACAATCCGGTTGATTCTATCAACATCATCTTCTAATATTTTAAATATCAGATATCTATCAACAAAAAAACACCCGGCTGATGAGCCGGGTGTTTCACAACAGTAAATCGATGTCAGAGCTGGCTACACCAGGGTGGCTTCCCGCTCCGAGGCCACCGGGGCAGACAATTCGAAGGCTTCGGCCAGTAGCTCGTAGGAGCGCAGGCGGTCCTGGAAATCGGCGGTGATGGTGACGGCTGTGATTTCTTCCACGCCGTAGTCGGCCGCCATTTGGGTGAATTGGACGTGGACCTGCTCGGGGGTGCCGCTCACTACGCGGTTGCGGTTGAAGGCGAGGTGGGCCTGGTCTTCAGTGGAGAATCGGTGGTTGCGCACTTCCTCGGTTGACGGGAAGGTGCGGAACTCGCCCCGGTTGAAGCGAATCAGCTGCATGTCCATGGCTTTGCGCAGCTCGTCGGCTTTCTCCTCGGTATCGGCGCAGAAGGTGAAGACGGCCACATTGGCCAGCGGCGCGGCCAGCTCGCGGCTGGGCCGGAACCGCTCGCGGTACTGGCGCACGGCCGCCGGACCACCGGCTCCATTAATAAACTGGGCGAAGGAAAACGCCATGCCTAAGTGCGCGGCAAACAGGCCACTCTGGCCGCTGGAACTCAGCAGCCACAGCTCCGGCACGGTGGGGGTGGTGGGAATGGCCATCACCCGCTCGTGGATGGTGTCGGGCACTTTTTCATCGCGCAGGTAGGCTTGCAGGTCCATGAGCTGCTCCACGAAATCCTGCTCGCTGAAGGTATTACTGGGGTTGAGGGCGTGGGCGGTGAGGCGGTCGCCGCCGGGCGCGCGGCCCATGCCCAGGTCGATGCGGCCGGGAAACAGGTTTTCGAGCAAGCGGAAGTTTTCGGCCACTTTCAGAGCCGAGTAGTGGGGCAGCATCACCCCGCCCGAGCCCAGCCGGAGGTGCTGCGTCTGGCTGCCGAGGTGGGCAATGAGGACTTCGGGCGTGGAGCCGGCCAGCGTGTTGGTGTTGTGGTGCTCGCTCACCCAGAAGCGGGTGTAGCCGAGGCGGTCGGCGAGCTGGGCCAGCTGCACGGTTTCGAGCAGGGCCTCGCGGGCGGTGCTGCCGGGCCGGATGGGCGACTGGTCGAGGACGTTAAGACGAAGTTTGGGGGTGGCGTTCATAGCTGGGGGATTGGAACAAGGTGCTTAACCGCTGGTGGGGGCATCCGGTTCGGAATAGCCCGCTGGCCGGGCCGGCGCGATGAACAATTGCCCGCTCAGCTGTTAAGGGCCGAACTATCTCCCATTCCTTTACTATGAGCGACCAGAACTTCGTCACCCTCGCCGTGGCCGATGGCACCGAAATGCGCGCCTACGTGGCTTTCCCCAGCAGCACCGGCCCCGTGCCGGGCATCATTCTGCTACAGGAAGCCTTCGGCGTGAACCACCACATCCGCAGCGTGGCCGACCGGCTGGCGGCGGCCGGCTACGCCGTGGTAGCGCCCGAGCTGTTCCATCGCACGGCCGCGCCGGGCCTGGAAATTGCCTATTCCGACTTTAATAGCGTGGCCATGCCGCACTACAGCGCCATCAATAACAACGACCTGACCTCGGACCTGCAGGCGGCCTACGACTGGCTGACGACACAGCCGCTGGTGAAGGCCGACAAAATTGGCAGCATCGGCTTCTGTCTGGGCGGCCGGGTGTCGTTTCTGGCCAACGCCGTGCTGCCGCTGGCGGCGGGCGTTTCGTACTACGGCGGCGGCACCCACACCATTGCCGACCGCGCCCAGGACCTGCACGCCACGCACCTTTTCTTCTGGGGCGGGCTCGATGCCCACATCGGCAAAGAGCAGATTAACCAGGTAATCGAGGCGGTGGAAGTGGCGAAGAAGCCCTACATCAACACCGTTATTTCCTACGCCGACCACGGCTTCAACTGCGATGAGCGGCCGAGCTACCACCCCGAAGCAGCCAAGGAAGCCTGGGCACTGACGCTGGCGTTTTTTGGGGAGAAGCTGGGAGCGTAGCTTCTGTAGGCAACAAAGAGAGCCCGTCATGCTGAGCGCAGTCGAAGCATCTCTACCGCAGTAGTGATTCAATCGAATGGATTGCGTTGCGCGATAGAGATGCTTCGACTGCGCTCAGCATGACGTTTTTTTGGTGCTATCGAGCTCTGGCTACTGTCACAGGTTCAGGCTCAACCGCCACCACCTGCCGGCCCAAATACTGCGCCATACTGCTGGCCATAATAATCTGTAAGGCGTGGTACAGCATGAGCGGCAATAGAATGAGCCCGGTGGCGGCGCTGGCCGGAAATAGCAAGCTGGCCATCACGCTGCCGTGAACCAGCGACTTTTTCGAGCCGCAGAATACGGCCACAGCTTGGTCGGCACGGGGGAATTTCAGGGCACGGCTCAGGCCCCAGATAACGGCAAACGCCACCAAATAAAGCGCCACCATGCCCGCGCCCAGCTTGAACACATCGGCCGGGCGGTAGCGGCTGAAAATGCCATCGGCAAAGGAATCGCAGAAGGCGGTGAAAACGATGAGCAGGATGGTGACCTGGTCGAAGACGCGCAGAGCGGCTTTATGGCGGTCGGCGAAGGCGTGGAAGCGCGAATTGAGCAGCACCCCCGCCCCTACCGGCAGTACTACCTGCCACAGCAGCTGCACCCCGAGGCTCCAGAGCTGCCCGCCGCCCGTGCCGGTATGTAGAAAGAGGCTGCACAGCAGCGGCGTGAGCACGATGCCCAGCAGGCTGGAAATACTGGCGTTGAAAATAGCCGCCGGCAGGTTGCCGCCCGCAATGCTCACCATCACCACCGATGTGGAAACCGTACTGGGCAGCGCGCACAGAAAGAAGATACTCTGCCAGAGCATTTCGCCGCCCTCGGCTCCAAAAAATGGCCGCACCAGCAGCGCCAGCGCTGGGAACAGCACGAAGGTGCTGAGCTGCACCAGCGTGTGCAGCTTCCAGTTGCGCATGCCATCGCGCAGCTTTTCAAAGCTCAGCTTCAGGCCATAAAAGAAGAAAACCAGCGCCACACCCACCGTGGTAATGTCGTGCCAGGGCACAGGACTAGCCTTACTGCCCAGGCCCGGCGCGAAGTACGCCAGTGCCACCACCCCCAGCAGCGCCAGCAGAAACCAGTCGAGCCCGGCGCGGGCGAGGAGGGCGACGAGGCGGTTTGGGGCAGGCGGCGGGGATGGAGTCATGGGCAGGAATACGCCGGGGGCGGCAGTTGTGATGCGAGTGAGGCAACAAAAAAGCGCCAGACTCTTGAGAATCTGACGCTTTTAGAAGCAGTAATACGATAGTAGCGCAAACTTTTAGTTCGCGTCCCCGCGCCGTTTGGACATCATTCGGATTTCCGCCGGGGACGCGAACTAAAAGTTCGCGCTACTTTGCTACTCGCCGCCAGGCACGCCGCTGCCCAGGCCGGGGGCGGCGTTGCCCTGCACGCCCTGCACGTTGGGCACGCCCATTTTCTCTTCGCGCTTGCGCTGGTATTTGCCGAATTGGGCGGGGTTGAGCACGTCCTTGAGGGCTTCGAGGCGCGAGCGGCCGGCGCTTTCTACCACGCCGGCCAGCTTGCGCGGGTCGGATTTATAGCGTAGCCGGCCGATTTCGACCTGCTCCACGGCCCGGCGGTTGATGACGCGCACCTTTTCGGTTTGCTGGGGGGTGAGGCCCAGGTTTTGCTGCATGTTGGTGGTGAGGGCATTGGCTTTGCCATCGATGACGGCATCGGGTGGTGAAACCACGGGCGGCTCATCGGGCACAGTGGTTTTGGTTTTCACGCTGGGCTGGCCGGCGGGCTTCACCTTGGTTTTGACGGTGGCCTGCGCGTGGGCGGCCGGAGCCGCCGACAACAAAGCCAGGGCCAGCAGCGGCGAGAGCAACAAGAATTTCATAGAAAAGCGAAAAAGCAAAAAACAGCGCCCGGCAACATAGCGCTATGACGGAGTAAATATCGGCCAAAAGCCCGGCTCATTTCGTGCCGAACGCCCTGCCACGCATCTTTCGTGCCAGCGCCGCCCGAAAATTCGGGCCTCCCGGGCCAGCAGTGCAACCTTTCGCGGCCATTTGCCATACTACTGAGCATGAAACACGCCAAACGCTCCAAATCCAATTGGCTGCTGGCCGCCGGCCTCGGCGCGGCTACCCTGGCCCTTACCCTGTGGGGCAACCGTCGCGGCTCCTACGACCTGAGCCGCCGCGTGGTACTCATCACCGGCGGCTCGCGCGGGCTGGGCCTCGTGCTGGCCCGCCAGGCCGTGGTCGAGGGTGCCCGCGTGGCCATCTGCGCCCGCGATGAGGCCGAGCTGGCTCGCGCCCGCCAGGACCTGCTCATGGCCGGCGCGGCCGAGGCCGACGTGCTCACCCTGGCCCGCGACATCACCAACGAAGTGGAAGTGCGCACCATGGTGGCCGAAGTCGAAAACCGCCTCGGGCCGGTTGATGTGCTCATTAACAACGCCGGCATCATCACCGCCGGCCCGCTGGACAACATGGACTCGCGCGATTTCGAGGACTCGATGGCCGTGCATTTCTGGGCTCCGCTGCATGCCATGCAGGCCGTGCTACCCAGTATGCGGAAGCGCGGCGCGGGCCGCATCGTCAATATCTCGTCGCTGGGCGGCAAGGTGGCGCTGCCCCACATGGCTCCGTACAGCGCCAGCAAGTTTGCACTGGTGGGCCTTTCCGAAGGCTTCCGGGCGGAACTGCGCCAGCACGGCATTTCGGTGACTACCGTGTGCCCCGGCCTGCTGCGCACCGGCAGCCCCGACCACGCCGAGTTCAAGGGCCAGCAGCAAAAGGAATTTGCCTGGTTCAGCATTGCCGATTCGCTGCCCGGCTTCACGCTGAGCGCCGAGCAGGCCGGCCGCCAAATCTGGAACGCCTGCCGCCGTGGCGATGGCGAGGTAATTCTCTCCCTCCCGGCCAAATTCCTGGCCGCTTTCCACGGCCTGCTGCCCGGCACCACCACCGACATCCTGAGCTGGATGAACCGCGCCCTGCCCGCCACCGGCGAAAGCCCGGCGGCCAACGTGCGTCGCACCGGCTTCGAGAGCGAGTCGGACGCTACCCGCTCGCCCCTCACGGCCCTCACCCGCAAAGCCGCCGCTAAGAATAACGAGCTATAATGCCACAATTACCCCGAATTGAAAATTCGGCCCGCTAAAACGATTCTCCAAAGAGTCGTTCTGGCGGGCCGAATTTTCAATTCGGGGTAATCGGTTTTACGGCGCATCTTGCGCCATGCATTTCCCCGTCGAGCTAGCCCTCGGTCCTGCCCGCCTACCCGTGCACCTGCTGTGCGAGGTACTGGCCTACACCCTCGGTTTCCGCCTCTACCAGCGCCTGCGCACTGGCACTCGCGACCGCATCAGCGACGCGCACCGGCAATGGATTTTTGTGGGGGCCGCCGCCGGGGCCTTGTTCGGCTCGCGCCTGCTGGGCTTGCTGGAGCACCCCGAGTTGCTGGCGCACCCGCCCGGCGGCTGGCTCTACTACTTCACCAACAAAACCATCGTGGGCGGCTTCCTGGGCGGCCTCATCGGCGTGGAGCTCACCAAAAAGCGCCTGGGCGTAACGGCCAGCAGCGGCGACTTGATGGTGTTTCCCATCCTGCTGGGCCTTGCCATCGGCCGGCTCGGCTGCTTTTTCAGCGGGCTGGAAGATGGCACCTACGGCACCGCCACCTCCCTGCCCTGGGGCATCAATTTCGGCGATGGCATCGCCCGTCACCCCACCAACCTGTACGAAATCCTGTTTCTGGGGGCGCTGGCGCTGCTGCTGTGGCTGCTGGAACGGCGCACTTCTTTGGCCGATGGCCGGCGGTTTCAGCTGTTTCTGAGTGGCTATCTGATATTCCGGCTGCTGGTGGAGTTCATCAAGCCCACGGCGGCGCTGCCGGGGCTGGGGCTCACGGCGATACAATGGGCGTGCGTGGCGGGGCTGGGGTATTATGTTTGGGGTTGGTTTTCAACACCATCCTCATCCAGATTACAAAAATCTTAATTTCATTAAACGCCCTTTTAAATACGCAAATGCAATTATATCACAAACGCTGGTTGATGAGTATGATGAAGACATCGGGCAGCAAAAGGAAATATGTGCAGAGTGGAGATTTTGCTGATACTAGAAATTCAAAGGCCAAATCAGACCTCGAAGAATTACCTCAGTTTGAAAGCGTAAAATCAAGTCGTAAATTTTACAATGGCAAAATCAATTACGGATTATTAGTAAGATTTTTACGCGGCAAAGTTGGCAACGATTGGGACGAAGTATATTCAGAAATAATCAACCGCATTCCTGTAGCATTACTTGAATATAAAGAAATGATTTTCTGGTTCGTGGCCGACAAGGTTGTGTTCGAGGACGAAAAGCTTTGGAATAAAAAAAACCAGCGTTTTATCTGGCGGGGTGAAGCATACAGCTATTTCAGTCACTACTCACAGATTTATTTGAACCCTGAGTTCATAGAATTTTATGTACATCCTGACACAAACATATTAGAGCACATCCCACAACTTTCATTTAAAAAGCGAGCGAAAACCATCAGGAATTAATTAGCACTGCCGCCTATTTCCAGTCAACTTCCAAAAGGTCTTTTCCCTTAATTGTTTCCAACTTCCGCTCCATGCCCGAACGTCCTTACACCTACTACGATTTCACCCTCAGCCTGTGCCCGCAGTGCCTGCGACGCATCGAGGCCAAAATCGTCTTCGAGGACGGGAACGTGTTCATGTTCAAGCGCTGCCCCGAGCACGGACGTCAAAGAGTCCGTATTGCCACCGATATTGAGTATTACAAAAGCATCCGCAACTACGTGAAGCCCAGCGAAACGCCGCGCCGCTTCAACATGGCCACGCATTTCGGCTGCCCGTATGACTGCGGTCTCTGCACCGACCACGAGCAGCACAGCTGCCTCACCGTCATCGAGATAACCGACCGCTGCAACCTCACCTGCCCCACCTGCTACGCCGAAAGCAGTCCCACCCACGGCCGGCACCGCACCCTGGAAGAAGTGGAAGCCATGGTGGACCTGGTGGTGGCCAACGAAGGCGAGCCCGACGTGGTCCAAATCTCGGGTGGCGAGCCCACGCTGCACCCGCAGTTCTGGGAAATTCTGGACATGTGCAAGCGCAAGCCCATCAAGCACCTGATGGTGAACACCAACGGCGTGCGCCTGGCCAAGGACGAGGCTTTTGTGGCGCGGCTGGCCACGTATGCGGGCGCATTTGAAGTGTATCTGCAGTTTGATTCTTTCCGCGAAAACGTGCTGCTGGCCATGCGCGGCCGCGACCTGCGCGAGGTGCGCAAGCAGGCCATTGAGCATCTGAATAAATATAATCTCAGCACCACACTGGTCGTGACCTTGCAAAAGGGCCTGAACGATGACGAGATGGGCGAAATCATCGACTACGCGCTGAAGCAGAAGTGCATTCGCGGCGTCACGTTTCAGCCCACGCAGGCGGCCGGGCGGCTCGATAATTTCAACCCCGAAACCGACTCGTTTTCGCTCACCGAAGTGCGTCAGGGCATCATCGACCAAAGCCCGGTTTTCTCGGCCGAAGACCTGCTGCCCGTACCCTGCAACCCCGACGCGCTGGCCATGGCCTACGCCCTGAAAATCGACGGCGAAGTATTCCCCCTCACCCGCTATGTGGACCCCGCCGAGCTGCTCCAGAGCGGCGGCAATACCATTGTGTATGAGCGCGACCCGCGCCTGCGCCAGCACATGCTCAAGCTCTTCAGCACGGCCAATACCGTGGATACGGTGGTGCCCGAAATCAACCAATTGCTGTGCTGCCTGCCGCAGGTTTCGGCCCCCAATCTGGGCTACGAAAACCTGTTCCGAATTATCATACTGCAATTCATGGATGCGTATAATTTCGACGTGCGGGCCGTGAAAAAATCCTGCGTTCATATCGTAAGCAAGGATTTGAAAATTATTCCGTTTGAAACGATGAATATCTTCTACCGCGACCAAGAGAAGCTGGCGCGGCTGGAGGAATTGCGGGCCGAACGAATCGGGATTATCTAATGGCCCCAAACCAGGAACCCGGACCACCGCCCGAACGCACACGAGGCAGCGTAAGAGGCCCGCTGTTGCTCAATGCGGGCCTGATGCTGGTGCTCTATCTGGCAGCTTTTGCCGCGACCACTGGCCGGCCCGGCGAAACGGCTTACGCTTATTTCTTTGCGTTGGCGGGTTTGTTTTGCCTCAATGTGTTGGCGGCCATCGGGCTGGCGTTTATGGGCCGCAGTCAGACGGTGATGGGTTGTATTTATTCCGGCATCGGCATTTTTCTGATTGGGCTGGGCAGCTGTGCCTACTCGCTGTCCCACATGCACATGGGAAGTATGCAGTGAGCGACAGCGGCATGTAGCCATACCCTGCCAATCGGCGGGCCAAAGCATCGGATTTACGGCATATCTTGTACTACCAATTGCCAATCAACTAGCCGCTTATCATGCCTCCTACCTTTGGCAGCATTGTGCGCAATAACTTGCTGGCCGTGCTGGCAGCGGCCATAGTATTCGGGCTGGCCGCGAAGCTCGTCGACCAAGCGGCGGCTTTCATTTTCGCGCTGGTCTATTTAGGGCAGGCATCGTTCAACCTGATTCTGGGTTTCACGCACCTGGGCAGCAAGCCCGGTGAGCCTGGGGCCGCACCTTATTTCCTGAGTATGCTGCTGGTACTAATTATTGGTTTTGGGGCGTGCTCAGGCATTTTTGCGCTCGGCGGCGGGCTCGGCAACATGCACTGAGTCGGGCGCGGGCTGGCACTTGGGGCAGGTGTAAGTAGCCCGGCCACCCACGTATTCTTTCTCGATTTTCACCTTCGGGTGGCGCGGGCAAAAGGTGTGGGCATCTGAGCCAGGCGTGGCCGAATCGTCCCACTCGCGGGCGTGGATGAGGAAGGACTTGGGGAAATATTTGTAGTTGGCCTCGTGGTCGATGGCCGTGTTCAATACCAGTTGAATGGCGGCGTGTAGGGCTTTGAACTCCTTTTCCACCAAAGAAGAACCCAGCCGCTCCGGGTTGATTTTGGACTGGAACAGCACCTCATCCACAATCCAGTTGCCGAGGCCGGCGGTGATGCTTTGGTCAAGCAGCAATGGTTTCAGCAGGGTTTTGCGGCGGCTGAGTTTCTGCTGCAATTCGGCGGCGGTGATGGCGAGGGCATCGGGGCCGATTTTCTTGGCGGCCTGGTGGGCGGCGGCGCTCTCGGCGAGGCGAATGCGGCCGAATTTGCGCGGGTCGATGAAGGCGAGGCGCAGGCCGGAATCGTCCAGATGCAGCGCTACGCGGGTGAAACGTGGGGCATCGGGCTCGTCGCGGTAGGCCCCGATGTCGCCGGTCATGCCGAAGTGCAGGACGAGGACTTTGCTGTTGTCGAGTTCCAGAAAGCAGTTTTTGCCTAGGCGCGAGGTGCCGCTGATGGTGCGCCCCACGAGGCCGGCGCGGAGTTGGTCTTCGGGCGTGGCCAGGACGTGGGCATCGTTCACCTGCACGGCGGCGATGGTTTGGCCCACGGCCAGTTCGTCAATAAAGCGGCGGTAGGTTTCGACTTCGGGGAGTTCGGGCACTGTGGAAAGTATTGAGGGTTAGGGGCTGAGTACTGATGCGACATAGAACGTCATGCTGAGCGTAGTCGAAGCATCTCTACTGCGCAACGCAATCCAATCAAAAGGATTACTGCTGCGGTAGAGATGCTTCGACTACGCTCAGCATGACGTTCTTTCTCTGGCCTGTTAACAGAAATAAGCCAGTCCCGGTTGCACCCTGCTCTTACAAATCCCCACGCAGCCCCCCTTCCAGCACCACCACGCCGGTGCCGCCAATCTGCACCGATTCAATAGCCTCGCGCGAACCCTGGATTCGCACCTGCACCGCACCGGCGCGGCCCATATCGTGGCCCTGCTCGGCAATGAACTCGGGCGAACTGATATAGCCGTGGTGCCAGAGGTAAGCCGCCATACCGCCCGTAGCCGAGCCCGTGACGGGGTCTTCCGACACATCGGGCGGGGTGCCGAAGTGGCGGGCGAAGGTGTGGCCTGCCGCAGTCGCGCCGCCCAGGCAAAACAGGTGCGGGCTGAAAAAGTCGCTTTCGGCACGATAGCGGCCGAAGGCGGCGGCATCGGCGACGTGGGCGCGGCGCAGGGCCGCGTGGTCGCGCAGCAGAATCATGAGCTGCGGCGTGCCGGTGCTCACCGTCTGGATAGGCGCGCCGGGCAGCAGGTCGTCGGGCGTGAGGCCGAAGAGGGACAGCACTGATTCCGGCGCGTGGGTGGCCCCGAAAACGGGCTGGCGTTGCGTCATCCAAACCAAAGCCGGCGCACCGGCCGCACCCGGCAGCACATCGACCCGAATGGGGCCATGCAGCAGGTGCAAGGTGAGTGTGAGGGATTCGCCAGAGGCAGGCAGCGCCACGCAGCCGGCGTGTAGCAGCGCCGTGACGGTGGCAATGGTGGGATGCCCGGCCAGCGGGATTTCTTCGGCCGGCGTGAAAAACCGCACCGTGAATTCGGTGCTGCCGGGCGCGGCGCGGTTCACGAAAGCCGTTTCCGACTGGTTGAACTCGCGGGCCAGGCGCTGGCGCAGGGCGGGGCTGAGGTCGTCGGCATCGAGCACTACGGCGCAGGGGTTGCCGCGCAGGGGCTCGGTGGTGAAAGCATCGACGAGCAGGAAAGGGAGTTGGGACATAAGCAGGGGGCCGGTGAGATGGGTAAACCGGCCACGAAGGAACAACAGCACATCAAAACCTAACCCGCCAACCCACAAAAAAGCCGGTCCGCTTGTGTGCAGACCGGCTTTCCATTTTCTACAAAGATGATTTACATCGTATCGTGTAGCTTGGCTACGCGCTGGCCAGCTTTGTCATACACATCGCCGCGGGCGGTGATGAACAGGCGGCGCTGCTGGCCATCGGTGAGCACGAAGGGGAATGTTTGGCTGGTGGTGCGGGTGATGCGGCCCACCACATCGGCGTTGTCGTCGTCGTCCACGCGCACCACTTTCAGGGCGTTGGTGAGGTAGTAGCGCTGGCTGGGGTCGTTGCGGAAAGTGAGCTGGCCCACGAGGCGCACGGCGTCGCCGGAGTTCTGGCTCACTGCTACCATTTGGCCGGCATCATCGGCCGGCATGGTGGGATATTGGCGCACTTGGCGAGCAGGGGTTTCGCGGGACGGCTGGGCCATGGGCGCGGCGGCCACCACGGCCGGAGCGGCCGAGGGCGCGGCGGTGCGGGCGCTGGCTACAATCTGGCCATTGGCGCGCTGCCAGCCCTGGCTGATGGCCGTGAGGCGCGGCGTGCGGCCGGGGTGCGTGGAGGAGCCCTCATCGTCGGCTACGGTAGCCAGGGCGGCCTGGGCCTGGGCCAGGCTGGCCCCCAGCTTGCGTAGCACGAAGCCGGAAAATTCATCGGCTTCCAGCTCATCGGCGGGCTGCGAGCCACCGGCGCGCAGGGTGTGGCCGTTGAGGTGATGGCCCATTTCGTGGGCCAGAATACTGATGCCGGCCCAGTCGGTGTGGCCGGCGCGGTTCACGGCGTTCAGGAAATCGGGGTTGTAGAGCAGGTAGCGCTGGCCGTCATAGACCACGGCGGCGGCGTTGTCGACTTCTCGCGTGGCCCGCAGCTGGAAACGGGCTTTGAGGCCCACAGCATCGGTGATTTCGCGGATAACGTCGGTGGGCGCGGGGGCGGTTTGGGCCTGTGCGGGAGCCGCCAGGGCCAGCGGCAGCGCGAGCAGCAGCGGGGCCGCCAAGCGGCTGATGAAACGAGGGAGGAAAGCCATATCGAAGGAGGAGAAGGGAAATGACTGTTAATTCAAACCTAAAGGCAAGCGCAATGCCAGCTTTTCGGGCAAAAAACCAACTGCAGTGCCTGTTTGCAACCGGGGGAGCTACGGCAGTAAATCAATTTTAGCGCAACAGGAATTGAGCTGGTAATCAAGCAACGGCAGCGCTGTTTTTTATTGCTTTATCGTTGCCTACAGCCCGCTCAAAAGCATGGGAGCTGGCTGTTGAAATAACGATTTTGCCCCGCTGGCAGTTCATTAAACGAGAGTCGTGGCCGGGCAAAAAGGGTTGCGTGATTCCGGCACCGCAATGGGCCGGAGTAGCTTTGCGCCCCGGCCGCCGTAGCCCGGCCCATTTTCCCGTTTTGCCTTGATGAACCAAGCCCACCTGCACCTCATTGTCAACCATGTGCCCATTGTGGGCAGCCTTTTTGCCGCCGTGCTGCTGGGGGCGGGCGTGCTGAGGCATAACCTCGACCTGACCAAAGCCGGCCTGGTGGCCGTGCTGGCTGCCGGCCTACTGTGCCTGCCGGCCCAGCTCACCGGAGAGGGCGCGGCCGCCATCGCCCAAAATCTGCCCCGCGTGAGCCGCGCCCTCATCCACAACCACGAAGAAGCGGCGGAGCTGGGTTTCTGGGTGCTGGAAGCAGCGGCGGCACTGGCGCTGTTCGGGCTGCTGCTGCTGAAGAACAATTCACCCAAAGCCCGCTTAGTAACCCTACTGACGCTGGCGGTGGCCGTACTCAGTTTCGGCCTGCTGGCCCGGGCCGGCAACCTCGGCGGCCTGATTCGACACACCGAAATCCGCGAAGGTTTTGGTACGGCCGACGAGTTATAATTCCCCAAAATCAATCCCCTAGCCCTTCCGCATGCCCTTTCCCTTTTTTGGCGACGATAAATCGACCGTGGCGCGCCTGCTGGCCACGCTGCCCCAAACCGGCACCCTGGACTGGATTGGCCAGCGCCCGGTGCGCCGCGAGCCGCTCGTATCAGTGCCCGAAGCGGAGTTGAAAACCGACTCCCACATGCTCGGCGACCACGCCCGGCCCAAGACGGGCGGCAAGCGGCAGGTCACGCTCATTCAGCAGGAGCATCTGGCGGCCGTGGCCGGATACCTGGGCCTGGATGCACCGCTGGACCCGGCCCGCCTGCGCCGCAACCTGGTGGTGCGCGGCCTGAACCTGCTGGCCCTGAAAAACCGCCAGATTCGCATCGGCGAGGACGTAATTCTCGATATTACCGGCGAGTGCCACCCCTGCTCGCGCATGGAGGAAGAGCTGGGCCCCGGCGGCTACAACGCCATGCGCGGGCACGGCGGCCTCACGGCGCACATTGCGCAGGGCGGCATCATCCGGGTGGGCGATGTGGTGCGCGTGGTGAGTTGATTCCCACGAATATTTTCTTATTTTTAAGTGCGTCGCAGGCATTAGGCAAACGGCTCAGGCATACTTTTTAAACTCATTTTCATCCGGGCACCGGGCCGCAATCGTATGTGCCGCCAACGGCGGCGTGGCCAGCCTGTTCTTGTTGGTTTTAACCCCTCCATTTTCTCTTATACTATGTCCAAACTCCTACTTTCGCGGTCTGCTTCGGGCCAGCGACTAAGTCGCTTTCTGCGTCTTGCCCTGAGTGCGGTGCTATTGCTGACTGGCTTGGTGGCTCAGGCGCAAACCACCATTTACGGCATCGGCACGGTCACCCATACTTTTGCCTACTCGCCCATTTATCCGGCCGGTGCCACGGCGGGCTCGCAGGGCATAGCGGCATTCGACCCGGCAACCGGAGGCCCCAACAACAACTTGTTCTTAATCACGGGCGTGGTGGGCAACCAGAAACTGGTAGGCATTGATTTTCGCCCCCTGACGGGGCAGCTCTATGCTTTAGGCTACGACCCGGCCCTGACAACCAACAACGCCCAGCTTTATACCCTTAACCCCAGAACCGGGGTGGCCATGGCCGTGAGCGCCTCGCCGATTTCCCTGACGCTGGGCGACGCTACGGAGCGCATTGGCTTCAACTTCAACCCAGTGGCCGACCTGGTGCGGGTGGTGAGCTCCAACGATGCCAACTACCGGATTAGCCCGGTAACGGGCCTAGTCGTAACCACCGGCGGTGTTGATGGGCCGCTGGCCTACGCTGCCGGCGACCCCAACGCCGGGCTCAACCCGCGGGTGGGGGGCGCGGCCTACACCAATTCGTTTGCCGGCGCGACCAGCACCATTCTCTACGATGCCGAGAACAAATACGACCTGTCTGCTCCTTCCGGCATTTTGTCAACGCAGTCGCCGCCTAATGATGGCACGCTTAATACGCAAGCCGATATCAGACTGGGCTCGGGCAGCGGCCCGTTCTATGGCATCGACGCGACTGCCCGCATCAACATTGACATTTTCTGGGCCGGAACTTACAACAAGGGCTACTTGCTGGAACTAACGGCTCCTAACGGTTCGGGCTATTCGAGCAGCAACCTCTACGATTTGTCGCTGCCGGCCAGCGCAACCAGCCCCCCCGACCCCACCAACGCCAACCCGGTCGGCTACGGCAGCAACAAGCGCACCCTGGTGCCCGCCAACTTCCTGACGCCGTTCAATCTGCTGTCGATTGCCGTGGCCCCCACGCCCGCCATCACCAGCCTATCGCCTCCCTCGGCCGAGGTGGGCACCCCCGGCCTGACGCTGACTATTAACGGCACGGGCTTCGTGAACTCGACCACGGTGCAGTTCAACGGTTCGGACCGGACGGCCACCTACGTATCGGCCACGCAGCTGACGGCGGTGTTGACGGCTGCCGACCTGGCCACGGTGGGTGCTTACAACGTGACCGTTACCAACCCGCCTTTCCCGAGCACGCCGCCCTCGGCCCCGGCCACGTTTACGGTGACGCCTACCTGCGCGGCGCCGACCAACCTGACGGCGGGCAGCATTACCAGCAGCTCGGCCACGGTGTCGTTCACTGGCAACGGCTCGGCCACGAGCTACACCGTGACGACCTCGCCGACCACCACCACGCAAACCCTGCCTGCTACAGCTACTTCGGCAACCCTCACGGGCCTGACGCCTAATACCAGCTACACGGTCAGCATCACCACCACCTGCCCGAGCGGCACCACCGGCCCAGCTACCGTCACCTTCACCACCAGCACGGCGGCCGCCACGCTGGCCGTGAGCCAGGGTGCCACCAGCTACCCCAGCGGCGGCACGGCTTACAGCTTCGGCAACCAGACGGTGAACACGACCAGCCCGGCCGTATCCTTCACCCTCACCAATGGCGGCACCGACCCGCTGGCCATCAGCAGCATCACCACCACCGGCAACTTCGCCGTAAGTGGCACGGCCCCGACCACGGTGCCCGCTGGCGGTACGGCCACTGTGAACGTGACCTTCACGCCCACGGTGACCGGCACCCGCACGGGCACGCTGGTCATTAATTCCAACGCCACCAACGGCGCCACTTACACCGTGAACCTGACCGGCAACGGCCAGGCCGCCACCCCCAACCCGCAGATTGCCGTAAGCCAGGGCGGGACCGGCATTGCCAACGGCGGCAACTTTACAGGGTTTGCCAGCACGCAGCAGGGCAGCACGTCGGCCCCGGTTACGTTCACCATCAGCAACGGCAGCACCACGGATGCCCTTACGCTGGGGGCTTTCACCTTCAGCGGGCCGTATGCCCTGAGCGGTGCGGCCCCGACCAGCGTGGCCCCGGGCGGCACGGCCACGTTCAGCGTCACGTTCTCGCCCACGGCTACCGGCACCAACACCGGCTCAGTGAGCATTGCCAACAACAGTCAGGCGAATAACCCCTACGTTATCAACTTCAGCGGCCAGGGCACTTCGCAGGATTTGGTGGTGAGCACGCCGCAGGCCGTGCAGGGCAGCTACCGCAACGTAACCATTGTGGGTCCCAACGGCGTTGCTACGCTGAGCGGCCCGCTAACCGTGAGCGGCATGCTGGCCGTGCAGGCGGGCGGCTCGCTCATTCAGAACTGCCAGCCGATTACCGGTGGAGGTAATTTCGACCTGCAAGCCGGTGGCGCCATTGCCATCTGCGACGCAGCCGGGATTGCGACCAGCGGTGCCGTGGGCGCGGTGCAGGTAACGGGCTCGCGCAGTTTTAGCCCGCAGGCCAGCTACCTCTACAACGGCACCGTGGCCCAGGCAACCGGTACGGGCCTGCCCGCGCAGGTGCTGAACCTGGGCGTGCTGAACACCGCAAACGTGACGTTGACCCAGGCCGTGGCCGTGGCCGGCGTGGTGCGCCTGCAAAGCGGCAACCTGAACACCGGCGGCCGCACGCTGACGCTGCTGTCGTCGGCAGCCGGCACGGCACTGGTTGATAATACGGGCGGTGCAGTGGTGGGTACGGCCACGGTGCAGCGCTACATCACGCCCACCTTCAACGGGACGGGCTACCGCCACTACTCGCCTCCCGTGAGCGGCAGCAACTTGAATGACCTGACCACGGCCGGCTACACGCCGGTTATCAATCCGGCTTTTAATACAGTGGGCAAATCGGTGCGGCCCTTCCCCACGGTGTTTAGCTACGACGAGACGCGCGTGAACAGCAGCGGCAGCGGCGGCTCCATTGATTTTGACAAGGGCTACCTCTCGCCCGGCTCGCTCTCGGATGCGCTCAACCCCACGCAGGGCTACACCGTGAACATCTCGGCGGCGGCCAACGTGGACTTTGTGGGCACGCTCAACAACGGTAACTACACGGCCAGCAACCTCACCCGCGGCCCGTACACCGATGCCGGCTGGCACTTCCGGGGCAACCCCTACCCCGCCCCGCTCGACTGGCAGGCCATGGTAACGGCCGGCCGCCTGACGAATATGGAAAATGCGCTGTACGTGTTCAAGAGCAATGGCCAGTACACCGGCACGTATGCCAGCTACATCAACGGCGTGACTGCAAATGGCGGCACCAATATTTTGCCGTCGTCGCAGGGCTTTGTCGTGCGCACCATTGCAGCCGGGCAGGTGGGCAGCATCGCCTTCACCAACACCGAGCGCCTCACGACCAACAACAACACGCCCTTCCAGCGTGGCACCGCCGACACCCGCACCCAGCTCACAATGAGCCTGCGTAACGCCACCGCCGCCACCCAAACGGCCATTTATTTCGACCAGGGCGCGACAACCGGGTTTGATGCCGCCTTCGATGCCGTGGCCCTGCCCTCTTCCAATGGCCTGACCCTGGCCACCGATGCCAGTGGCCAGACGGCCTCCATCAACGGGATGCCCACCCTGGCCGGCACCGCCGATGTGGTGCTACCGCTGTACCTGAGCGCGGCCACCGCCGGCACGTACACGCTCGGCGTCGATAATCTCGCCAACCTGCCCACTGGCTACCACGCCTACCTGCGCGATGCCCTCACCGGCACCTACACCGACCTGGCCACCACGCCCGTCATCAACCTGACGCTGTCGGCCAATGCCGCCGCTGCCGGCCGCTACGCCGTGCTCTTCAGCACGCAGGCCCGCGTGCTGGCTACCGCACCCGCCGCCCTGGCCCGCCTGGCCAGCGTGTACCCCAACCCGGCCCACGGCTCGGCCACGCTGCTGCTGCCGGTGGCCCTGCGCGGCACGGCCGCCACGGCCGTATCGGTAGTCGACAACCTGGGCCGCACGGTGCTCACGCGCACCCTGGCCGCCGGCACCACCGAAACCCTGGACCTGCCGCTGGCCGGCCTGGCTCCCGGCATCTATTCGGTGCAGGCCCGCACAGCCGCTGGCCTCGTGGCCAAGCGCCTGGTAGTGCAATAGGTCCACGGCTTTTTCAGGAATAAAAAACACAAAGCCCCGGCCGTAATGGCCGGGGCTTTGTGTTTGGGGCAACCCTTCTTCCCCGAATTAAAAAACCTCCCGCCAAAGGCGAGAGGCTTTCCAAGCTATGAAAACAACTGTCCCCTGTAAGAGACACTCATTTATGTACGTGAGGCATCGGGGGTTTGGATTGACTAGCGGCATTAATTAGGCCCCATCCATCCGCACAATTTTGGGGGTGAAGGAGCCCAGCACGTCCACCAGCTCGCGTTGGCTGGCCATCACGGTGCGGATGTCTTTGTAAGCCATCGGCGCTTCATCGAGCCCGCCGCCGATGAGCTCGATGCCGTGGTCGGCGAGGTACTTGCGCACCTGCGCTTCGCCCAGTTCGGCCTTGGCACGGGTGCGCGACATCAATCGCCCCGCCCCGTGCGAAGCCGAAGCCAACGACTCGGCCACACCCCGCCCCCGCACGATGAAGCCGGGAGCCGTCATCGAACCGGGGATGATGCCGAGCACGCCCGCACCGGCCGGCGTGGCCCCCTTGCGGTGGGTGATGACCTCGCGGCCATTGGCCAGCCGCTCCTTCCAGGCGAAGTTGTGGTGGTTTTCCACTTTCGCCAGGGGCTTTTCGCCGAGGGCGCGGGCCAGGCGGCGGTGAATCTGGTCGTGGCAGGCCGAGGCATAGTCGCCGGCCAGCGTCATGGCGGCCCAGTACTCTTGGCCGGCTTCGGTGTCGAGGCCGAGCCAGGCGAGGTGCTGGGCTTCGCCGGGCAGTTGGCAAACGTCCTTGGCGAGCTTGGTGTAGCGCTCGGCAATGCCCGCGCCCAGCCCCCGCGAACCGGAGTGCGAGAGCACGCCCAAGTACTGGCCCACCGGCACGCCCAGCTCGTTTTCCACGTCGGTGATTTCGACAATGCCGAACTCCACGAAGTGGTTGCCGGAGCCGGAAGTCCCGACTTGCTCAGCGGCTTTATCGAGCTTGTTTTTCAGAAAAGGGATTTCCTGAAATTCGGCCCGGTCGAGCACGGCGTGGTCCATCCGCTGACCGCGCTCGAAGCCCCGGCCGCTGCCGAAACGGGTGTTTTCGAGCAGCAGGCTGCGCAACTCCTGGGTGCGCTGAGATAGGTATTTGGGTGGTAAATCGAACACCGACAACGCCATCCGGCAGCCGATGTCCACGCCCACGGCGTAGGGAATCACCGCGTTGTCCGTCGCCAGCACGCCGCCGATGGGCAGGCCGTAGCCGTGGTGGGCGTCGGGCATGAGTGCACCAGCCACGGTCACGGGCAGTTTCATGGCCGTTTCCATCTGGTGAATGGCACCGGGCTCAATGTGCTCGGCCCCGAATACGGCGTATTCCTTGCGCTCGACCAGGGCGATGTGGCGGTTGGGCGGTGGCAGCAATGCGGCCGCCGTATGGCTCCAGTCGAGGTGGGTGAGGTAGTCGTTGGGATTGGCAATAAGTTGACCTAGCAAAACCAGCTGGTCGGTTTGAGAGAGTTTTTTGAGGTGCTTGCGCTGCAATTGAGCCAGCGCAAGCCCGATGGCCCGACCTTCGGGAAACCCGAGGGCGCGAAGGTCGTTGCCGCGTAAAATGTTGGCCATAAAAATGGTTTTTGCACGAGGTGGCGGCGCTTATTCGGGCCGTCCTCGTTGTTAATGAAAAGAAAAATAAAACGGGGCTGGGCAACAGGGCGCATCGCCTGCATTATGTGCTCTAACCAACTGAGCTACTGCAAGCCGAAGCGCACAGGCCGGCCTCGAACCGGCGACCCCATAGTCCCATAGCGAAGTATGGCGGTGCTACGGCACCAGCCCGTTTTATCAGCAAAAAACCAGAGCAACAGGCGTCCCGCGTATTGGCCCAGGGGGCCGACGTGACAGGTCGAAGTAGCGCGAGACTACGGCATCCGGCAGTTTGTTTACCATTCGGCTTTCTCCGAAAATTCGGGGCAACAGGCGGCAGGCGTGTCAACCGCAGCCGAGGCCACGGAAGGGGAGTCGAACCCTAAGCGGAGCCTCCGAAGAAGCCCCCTTTCACCAGCGAAGTAACGCCCGCCTACGGCACCCGAACCATAACGGAGCTGGCCGAGGTGGGATGCGCCCTCGCAAGCGAAAGGCGGCATCCCGGTCGGCGACTGCCCCAAGTGGGCAGCCGTCTTCCTCATGTCAGCAGTTTTTAAACGTAATTCATGTCGTTTTTATTGCAAATGCGCATAAGCAAGGGGAATCAGCGGCGGGCTACGTAAGTGAAGGGACTCGAACCCTCGCCGCCAAAGCGGCCACCCAGCACCCCCGAAGTAGGCCACGCCTACGCCACCTTACACCGCGCGGCCGGGGGTTCCGCTTTATTGCCCGGCCATTTTTGCATCAGGTTTTACAAGTCAATTTTCTCGATTTCGGTGAGGGCCGAGCCGCCGTTATCCAGCGCGCTCAGCACGTCGAAAACTTTATCGGACCAGCCGGCGATGAGGGCCACGCCCGTTTCGGGGCGCACCTCCAGCGGCGCGGTGCCGTGCCCGGCCAGGTCGAAGAGGTAGAGGCGGGCATTGGGGCCCACGGTGCGGCGGTAGTCGGCCCAGATTCGGCCAAACACGCCGCTATCGCCGGTGCTGTTCCAGAGCTGACAGTCGGTGAAAATCATCACCTTATCCACCACCTCGCGGCGCAGCAACAGCTCCTGCACTACCAGGTGGCCGTTGGTGGAGTAGCCCACTTCGCCTTCGCGCTGGTAGAGCTCGTCCACGTTGCGCAGCACCGGGCCACGGGGTAGGCTGATGCGCTTCCAGACGTTGCCGAACATGCCGGTAATCACGTTCTGGCAGCGGCTCTGGAGCAACATGCTCAGCACCAGGCCCACGTCGTAGAGCAGCACTTTGCTGCGCGCCGAAATGGGTTGCTGCATCGAGCCCGACACGTCGCAGGCCAGCACCACACGGGTATCGTGCCCGAAACCGCGCAGGTTCACAGCGCTGTGCGCAATGGCTGTTTCCAGAGCGGCCAATACGCTGGCCACATGGCCACTGGGCAAGGCTTTCACCTCCCGGTAAGCCGCCAGGAAACGGAACGGCAGTTGCTTGCTGCGCGCCACCGCAAACCGGTCGGCCAGCGTGTCGCACACTTTCTCCATCGTGGCGGCCGATACATTGGCTTCGAGGATGTTGCGCAGGTTGCGGAGCAAGGCCATGTAGCCCAGCTTACCGCTGCCAATCAGCGTTTCCCAGGTGGTGCGGACGGCCGTTTGCCGGTCCGCATCCGTGGCGTAAGTCTCCTGCCCCACTGCCGACAACTCGGTTTCCCAGGTGTAGGGCGTGGGCAATTCGCCGCGCACCAATTGGTTGAACAGCGCTTGCTGGGCCTCATCTTTCGCGTTCGGGTGAACGAGGAAGAGGGCATCGCGCAGGCGCACCGCACCCTCACGGTCGTACTTGGCCAGCTGGTAGCCGTCGAAACGGTTGAAGCTGAGGGCCAGGCCTTTTTGCAGTTGCTTGGAGAGGCGGTTGAGGATTTTGGTCCCGCCCCGGGCGTTGGCCTGGGCGTAGAAGGCCAGCAGTTCCGTGATTTCGTCGGGGCGCTGCACCACACGGGCCACCAGGCGGCTCACGAGGCTGTCGCCGCGGTGCAGGCGGGCCAGCTCCACGCACAGCACCAGCGGCACCGAGCGCAAATTCAGGCTCTCACGGGCGTACACTGCCAATTGCGCCACGAATCGGGGCTCGTTTTTCGCCACCAAGTCGCGCAAACGATGCAAACGAGTGTCAGCCGTTTCGTAAAATTGGTCACTGAGCGCGGCCGTTGCCACGGCGGCGTACAGCTCTACCTGAGGCGTGAGGGTGAAGGCGGGCGCCCCCTCGTGGTTGACGGTGGGCGCGCTGTTTCGGGAGAAGAAGTTGAAGCGCATATTGGGGAATTTTGGAAAGTGGAAAGGAATGGATTGAACAGGTTGATTAATTCAAAAATTAATTAATGGCCAATTATTATCTCGGCTAATTAATTTGAATTTGAATTAGGCGCACCTCTTCCAGGCAAATAAAAACACGTTTTTATTTGGGAATTAATAACACGAAAAAGCCCGGCTTTTGCGGGCCGGGCTTTTCTATTTCGCATGATTTACGCCGAAGTTATCGACGCATCCAACAAAGAAGAAAAGCACGACCACACCGTTTATCCTGGCCGCAATCGGACCGGAATTGTTTCGGCTCTGGCTGGTAATTGGGACGGATGAGGGGCATGGATTGAATGGGTAAACGGTTGACAAACCGATTAGCAACAAAAAACCCGAGCTTGTGGGCTCGGGCGTGGCGGGTTTTCAGCGGGAGCTGAAATCAGGCAAACGTACCGAGCGGAGACAGCCGTTCTGGCTGCATCTTATCCGAATTACTGGTGAATGTGAAGTGGCGGTACATGGTTGTTTGCTTTTGGTGCGACAAAGGTTAGATATTAATTTTAATTGCGCAAATTATTTTTGAAAATAATTATCAAATATTTCTACAAAGTTTAATTCAGCAGAAATTAACGGCTTTTTATAAAGCAATAAATTCCTTCAATTGACTAGCTACTATTAGCCCGCAGCAACAGAACAGGCACTATTGGGGCCATAATTGCGTACGCACTGGGCAGGCTTTGCTAGTTACAACCAGCCACTGCCCGCACTTTGCTATTTATGCCCCGCCTCGCTACTTCCGATCATTACACCCTCACTCTGCCAGACGGCCACCGATTCCCCATCGCCAAATACGCGCTGATTCGGGAGCAGCTGCTGTGGCAGGGCATAGCCGAGCCGGCCGATTTCTACGAGCCCGGCCTGTGCGCCGAGGAAGATGTACTGCGCGTGCATACCACCAACTATTGGCACCGCGTGCGCGACCTCCAGCTCTCGCCCCGCGAGGTGCGCAACCTGGGCCTGCCCCAAAGCCCGCAGCTGGTGCGCCGCTCGCTGAGCAGCAGTGCAGGCACGCTGCAATCGGCCCTGAATGCGCTGCGCGATGGCATTGGCCTGAACCTGGCCGGCGGCACCCACCACGCCTTTGCCGACCGGGGCGAAGGCTTCTGCGTGCTGAACGACCAGGCCATTGCCGCCGCTTATCTGCTGACGCACGGGCTAGCGCGGCAGATTTTGATTGTGGACCTCGATGTGCATCAGGGCGATGGTACGGCCGCCATTTTCCGCGATGAGCCGCGCGTGTTCACGTTTTCGATGCACGCCGGGGCTAACTACCCGCTGCGCAAGGAACAGTCGGACCTGGATATTCCGCTGGCGCTGGGCACCGATGATGCGAATTATCTGGCGCAGGTATTAGCTACGCTGGAGCCGCTGGTGGAGCATGTGAGGCCCGATTTCATTTTCTACCAAGCCGGCGTGGATGTGCTGGCAACCGATAAGCTGGGCAAGCTGGCGCTCACGCCCGCTGGCTGCCGGCAACGCGATGAGCTGGTACTGGGCTTGTGCCGGGCGCGGAACCTGCCAGTGGCCGTAAGCATGGGCGGGGGATATTCCGAAAAGCTGGCCGACATCGTGAACGCGCATTGCAACACGTTCCGGGTGGCGTTTGAGCTGTGGCCGTAAAGACGGGCCGTACCTTTGCTATCCAATGAAAAAAGCCGATTCCGCGCATCCCGACCGCATTACTGTTCCCGTGCTAACCAATGAGCAGCCCACGGGCACGCTCGCGCAGCAAGCATTCCGGCAAGCCATTCTCGACGTGGAAAATCTGCGCGAGCGGCTGCGCGACCTCCGCGCCGAGCAGGCCGAGGCCCGGCGGCGCTACTGGCAGCAGGTGGGGCCGGCGGCCACTGCCGTGGTAGCGGCCCGCCACGCGCTGTATGCGCCGCTGGAAGAAGCGCTGCTGCTGAGCTACTTCAGCCGCCTGGAAGAAGCCCAGATTACGGGCGTGATTCTGGGCAACGCCCGCACGCTGGAAGACCGGTTTGGGGAAGATGAAGCGGCTATTATCCGCAAATACGCCCCGGCCGGGCACCGCTCCGCAACGGCTAAAAATGCCGCCGAGCGCAAAAAAAGCGAGGATTCGGCCCCGGAATTCATCCCCGACCCTACCCTGCCGCCGCACGAGCAGGCTGCCGCCGCCGCCCGCGCCCGCCGCAAAACCAAGGCCCAGCGCCAGCAGGAAGCCGCCGCGCAGGCCGACCAGAAGCAGCTCGAAACCAACGCCAAAACCATCTACCGCCAGCTGGCCCGCACCCACCACCCCGACCTGGAGCGCGACCCCGAAAAGCAAGCCGACAAAACTGCCCAGATGCAGCGCATCACCGAGGCCTACGAGGCCGACGACCTCTACACCCTGCTCCAGCTGCTGGCCGAATCCGGCCCCGCCGACGCGGCGGCCGACGACGTGCTGGCCCGCTACACCCGCGCCCTGCTCCAGCAGCAAACCCAGCTAAAGCAGGAAATGAACGAGCTGAAATACGGCCCCAACGGCTTCGTCACCACCTCAGGCAAAAAGCAGGAGCTGGAATTGCGCCAGCTCAAGCGCGACCTGCGGGCCGAGGCAGAGTACGTAGCGCACATCGGCCGGCTGCTGCTGGACACCGACGGGCTGCGCGAAGTGCTGCGGCAGCTGGCCGCCGAAGGCCTGGAAACTATCTGAGCCGGGCTCAGCCAATAAAATCTACTGCCAGCTGCACCACGCCGGCATCGCGCAGAATGCGGTTGTGGCCCAGGCCGCGCGTGGCGTGTAGCCGGGTACCGGGCCAGGCCGCGGCTATCTGCTGGCCTTCGGCGAAGGGGATGATTTCGTCTTCTTCGTCGTGCAGCACCAGCACTTGCTCGGCCCCAGTGCCCGGGCCCGCGGTGGCCACGGCGAACGAGTCGACCGGCCGGCCGGTGCGGCGCTCGATGTGTTCGGCAAAGCGCCGCACCAAATCGGCGGGCAAATGCAAGAAATCGGCAAACCGCTCGGCCACCGGCCGTGGCCCCAATGGCGCACTGACGAGCACCAGGCGCGGCAACGCTACCCCGGCCGGCAGCCGCACCGGCAGCCCCGCCACCGACGCCGCCCCAAACGAGTGCGCCACAATGGCACGCACCTCCCCGATAGTATCCACCACTGCCTGCACGGCCCCGCCAAAATCGGGGAGCGTGGTGCGCCGGCCGGCCGAAGCCCCGTGTGCCGGGCCATCCAAGGCCACTACGCGGTAGCCGGCCGCCAACAACGGCCCCAACCAGGCCCGCCAGAAGCTGGCCCGGTGCTCCCAGCCATGCACGAGCAGCACGGCGGGCGCGGCAGCCGGCCCCCATTCGTACACAGCAATGGGGCCGGTGGCGGCGGCCACGGTGTGGCGGCGGGCTTCGGCCAAGGCGGGCGCTTCCCAGGCTTTGATGGGCAGGCGGCGCGGCGTGGTGAATACCTGCCAGGCCTGCCGGAAGCCCAGCGCCGGAGCCACTGCCCACAGCGCCCCCAGCTGCCAGCGGAGCCACCGCAGGCCCGCCGGCTCGGGGTAGCGCATGGTCACCACCGGCGGCGCAGCAGGCGTTTCATCAGCACACAAAGAATAAGCGGGCGAATAGGTATTGGTCATGGGAAGCGTGGATTGGTGCAAGCAGAGGCTTTTCCGGTAGCAAGTGATGGATGGAAATAACTGCGGGTCAAGTGGCAGAAAAAGCCTTCCCGCTAAGGCAGCAGCTCCAGCCGAAGCTGGCCCACTATCACCTGAAAGGGCGTTTCGTCGTGCACGCGGGCCACTTGCAGCGCCCCGGCCAGGGTGGTGAGCACCTGCGCCGCCTTGGCCGCCGGGCTGCCCACGAAGCGCAGAGTGCCCGTGGCCCGGCCCACGGCCAGCACCTGGGCCAGCCACTCGGTCAGCTCGCGGTTGAAGGTGCGGAGCTCGGCCTGCATGGGCGCGGGCAGGGTCCGGAAATCGGCGGCCAGCGCGCCGAACAGGCACACGCGGCGCTCGTGGCCGAGGTGCGTGTCATACACCGCCAGCAGGGCTTCGAACTGGGCGGCCGGCGGCAGGTCGGCTACGCGGGGCAGGTCGCGCCACTTGCGCAGGCGGCGTAGCTGCCGGGCCACAATGGCCGTACCCAGGTCGTCCTTGCTCGGGTAGTGATAATGAATAGCCGCCGGTTTCACCCCCAATTCCTTGGCCAAATGCTGGTAGCTGAAGGCGTTGAAGCCGCGCTCCAGCAGCAGCTCTTCCGCCAGGTCGAGGATGCGAGTGCGGGTATCGGGAGGCAGCGTAGGGGTTGGAGGCGGCGTTAGCATGGTGGGACAAATATACAATTTCTTTACTTACTAACTAGTAAGTAAGTGTTAATTTATTGGTTTTTGAACAAAAAAATCCCCGCCTGAATTGGGCGGGGATGCTTGTATAAATTGGTTTTGCGCCGGCTTATTCGTCGTCCGAAGGTTGCCCCAGCGCATCCACGGCGGCCTGCACGGCTTCGGCGCGGTAGGCGGGCGCGGTACCGGGGGCTTTCAGGAGGCGCAGCAGGCGATGGTATTTCTGGCGGCCCTCGGCCAGCATCTGCTCGCTCACTTCGATGGTGAACACGCCGAAGGGCTCATTTTTTTGCACCCCTACTAATAGGAACCGTTCGGCGCTGAGGGCATCGGTGTAGAAAGCGGCCTGCCGGTCGTAGTCATAGGCCGAGCACTGCCAGAGGAAATGGTCGGCGTCGCGGGCGCTGGTGGTTTTGAAGTCGATGATGGTGAACGGCTCGTCGGGGTGGGCCACCACGAGGTCGGCCCGCAGCTTGCAGAGCGTATCAGTGGCGGGCTCGGTGAAGAGCACGCTCACTTCGGGAGTGCCGCGCTCCAGCAGCCCGGCCAGGTGGGTGTTGAGTTTCACGCCTTCCACCAGCCACCACACCAGCGTATCGTTCAGACCAGGCAGGCCGGCCACGTAGTCGGCGGGCTCCAGCAGGGCGGTGTGGAAGGCCGTGCCGAAGTTCAGCGCGCCTTCGTTGGCACTGGTTTGGGGGCGGGGCGCGCGGCCATCGAGGGCATCGCGCAGGCGCGAGAGGTCGGAATTGGCAATGGCCGGCAAGGCGCGGTAGGTATCGTAGTCGAGGCGCAGCAGGTCGGGCCGGCGGAAGTCAGGGGCAGATTTGGGCACAGGATTCGGGATGGGTCGAAAAGGTAACAGGAAATTCCGCGAAATGGCTTCACCGACCGGCAATTTTGCTTGGCCATCAGCGCTGGTGCGTCGGCTTACGTACCCTTGAAACCGGCGGTTATTTCCGACCTGTTGGCGGCACCTTCTCCCCTCTTAACGTTATGGCTTCCTGGATTCCCTACGCCCTGCTTTCGGCCCTGTTTGCGGCCCTCACCGCCATTTTTGCCAAAATCGGCATCAAGGGCGTCGACTCGGATTTGGCCACGGCCATCCGCACGGTGGTGATTTTGCTGCTGGCCTGGGGCATTGCCATTGCGCGGGGGGCCACGGCTGGGCTGCCAGCCCTCACGGGGCGCACGTGGCTGTTTCTGGTGCTGTCGGGGGTGGCTACCGGAGCGTCGTGGCTATGCTACTTCCGCGCCCTGAAGCTGGGGCCAGTGGCAAAGGTGGCCCCGGTCGACAAGTTGAGCGTGGCGCTGTCGCTGCTGCTGGCAGTAGCGTTTCTGGGCGAAACCATCAGCCTGAAAGGGGCGCTGGGCGCGGGGTTGATTCTAGCCGGAACAGTAGTTCTGGTATGGGCCTGAGCCAGCAAGAAATGGCCTAAGGACGCAGCCAATCCATCGGATTTTAGTGACTTTTATAGTCATATAATATAAATAAATAAAGTATTTTTATTATATAAACACAACCGTAGCGATTCCCCAAATACCGAACACTGCGTTCAGGGCGCACCAAGCGCTATCGATTTCAGATACGCTCAACGCGTAGCTCACCTGATTATTTCGATGTAAAAATCTCATTAACAATATTTTGTACACACAAAAAATTTTCATAAATGCTGATAATTCATTCGAATGAAGACCCGGGCTAAGCTTTTAGCAAAATTGTATTTTTTATATTATATTTTTTATTTATCATTGATTTGCGTATATTTAGTAGTGTCTTGAAGTTCATCACACGCTTTTCTTATGCGCCATGAAAAATTTATTACTTGTAACACTGATTGTCAGTGGATTATTTTCAGGAGTACCGATACTGGCAATGGCCCAATGCGTGTATCGAGTATCTCAGGACGGCTCCTTAAGTGACCCTAACACTTTTGCAGCACAAAGCACGGGCTCGGGCTGCCCGGCCCTGCCAACGCCGGGAAGCAACGCCAGAATCGTTATTGGCAACCATAACGTGACGCTATCAAGTGCCTACTCGGTGGGCAATGGGGGAAGCATTTCGGTGGATGATGGGGTGCTAACCATTCTCAACGGCGGCTCCATTAGCGTAGCGGTAGGCGGCACCATCACCGTATCGAGCCGGGCAGCGCTTAATGTGTCCAATGGGGGCACTATTGATGGCAATGCTGCTTTCACCCTGGGCGACGGCACCAGCTCGCTAAGGGCGACCAACCTCATCGTAGGCGCGGGTAGCAGTGTCCGGGTCGACAAAATGACCGTTGACAAAGCGACCGTAAGCATTGCTGCCGGTGGCTCGCTCACTACTGTCTGCAACCTAATTCTGCTCAGCTCCAACATTGTTTCCGACGGTGCCGTGAATATTGGTGGCAACCTCGACCTATCCGTGGGCGGCGCGAATAATACCCTGTGCGGCAGCAGCAACAAATTCTCCGGCTCCCTGACAGTGGCCGGGTGCGTGTATGGGGGCAATGGGGCCACTACGCACTTATTGAATAACTGCGCAGCGGCGGCCATATCGGTCTGCGTAAAACGCACGCCTTCGGCTGGGTGCGGGGCGGCGCTGGCAGCGGCCAATACCAACGAGGCCAATTGCGATGCGGAAGCGCCCAGCATCCGTTGCACAGCCCTTCCGGTTGAACTGACGCTTTTCAACGCGCAGGTTCTGGAGAACCAGCAGGTGGACCTGAACTGGGTTACGGCATCGGAAAAAAACAGCCGTGCCTTTGTAGTAGAACGCTCGTCGGACGGCAAAGTCTTCCGTGAGCTGAGTTCCGTAGCTGCCGCCGGCACCACCCAGTACCAGACCACATACCATACTACTGACGAGCGGCCGCTACCGGCCACGAGCTATTACCGCCTGCGGCAGATAGATTTGGACGGCACCTATTCCTTCTCGCCGGTGCGGGCCGTGAAGGTAGACCGTTTGGGCAGCAGCCTGGCCGTGTACCCGGGCCGCGCAGCCCAGGAATGGGTGGTCAGCACTTCGCTACCCGCCGAAACCCTGGCGCAGGGCCCCGCCACCGTGCGGGTATTCGATGCGCTGGGGCGCCTGCTGCCAGTGCCCTGCGCTGCCGATGCGGCCCGGCCCGGCCAGTGGGTACTGAGCCTCCGCTCGCTGCCCACGGGTGTATACGTGGTGCGGCTGATTACCGCGGCGGGTTCGTTTAGCCAACGCATTTCGCAATAGCTATCCAGCAATTGACCAGAAAATAGGCCGTTTGAGCTTTCGGGCGAGAACGGCCTTTAGGCTTTGGCCCAGCGCCACGTCAGCGACAAGTTGAAGACCCGGCCTTCCACGGGTGCCCACAGCTCGCGGAAGACCGGGTTATCGAACGGGGCCAGCACCACTTTTTCCTGGCGCGTTTGGCGATAGTCAAGCAGGTTTTCGCCATTCAGCGCCAACGTGAAATTGCCCGCGTGGTAGCGCAGCAGCGCGGCAAACAGCGGGTAGCCGGGCGTGGGGCGGCCATTGGTCAGGTATTGCTGGCCAATGTAGGAAGCCTCAAGGCCGGCACTGAACGCATCCGTGAATTCAACCAGTCCCACCGCCGCAAACTTGTGCCGGGCGGCCAGCGGCAGGTGCGGGTTGGCAGCATCGTACTGCCGGCGGGCATCGGTGAACACGTAACCCAGGTAAAGCTCAGTTTCATCGGCCCGCAGGCGCACGTAGGTTTCGAGGCCGCGCGTGGAGAGCGGGGCGGCCGCATTTTGCCAGCTGAGGTAGTTGGCCTGAAAGGGCCCGGTAAAACCCAGCCCACTCAACACCAACGGATTGCTGAGGTGTGTATAGAAAAACGACTGGTTCAAGCTCAGCACCAGTGGCTCATCTCCTCCCTCAAATGTGTGCTGGTAGTTCACGTCGCCGTTCAGGCCAAAAGAGGTTTCGGCGCTCACGCCTTGCAGGGCCTTCACGAGGGGGTAATCCCGCTCGTCGAGGCTATTGATGTAGGGCACCGGGGCGCGGTAGCCCAGGCCGCTGCTGAGGCGGGCCGTAACGGCCGCACTGGCCCGGTACAGCAGTGCGAGGCGCGGCAGCAGGAAACTGCCATACTGATTGTGGTGGTCGAGGCGCAAACCGGCTTGCAGGCTCAGACGAGGCAGCACGCGCCAGTCGTCCTGCGCAAACGCGCCCAGCGTGTGGTAAGTATAGGGGCTGCGCAGCGGCGTAGCGCTGCGGTTGAAGGACGCCAGCTGCTCGCCGTTGGCGTTCAGGCCCACTACCAGGGTGTGGCGCGGGCCGGCCGCGTGCAGATAGCTGGCCTCCGTATAATAGGTGGTTTGGTAGGCGGTGAAGGCATCGGAATTGGTATTCACATCGCGCACAAAATCCGTGATGGTACCCTTGACGGTGAGGCGGCCGCCGGCCAGCTCGTCGTTGGTGTAAAGCAGGTCGGCGGTATTGCGCAGGCTGGTGTTGTCGACGTAGAATACGTGGCCGCCCACGGGGTCGAAGCCTTTTTTGAGAACTTCCAAATCGCCGGCCCGGCGGCTTTCCAGGGTGCCGGTGTAGCCCAGCGCCACCTGGCTGTGGGCATTGGGGTAGAAAAACAGGCGCGGATGCAGGTTGAGATTGCGCACGCGGGGCACGTCCACGAAGCCGTCGCCGTCCACGTCCTTTTCCTTCTGATTGACGAGCCCCACAAAGGCCGAATAGCCCCAGCGCCGCCCCCGCCGGGCCGCGAAACCGTTCAAATCCGTCTCGCGCAAAGTGGTCTGGTTGAGGCTGGCGGCGTACTGCGGCGTGCCCAGCGTGGGCGTTTTGCTCACTAGGTTCACCAGCCCGGCAATGGCCCCACCACCGTACAGCGTCGAGTTCGAGCCCTTAATTAATTCCACTTGGCGCAAATCGAGCGGCGGCACCGTGAGCAGCCCGAATGAGCCCGCAAAACCGCCGTAGAGCGGCACGCCGTCGCGCAAAATCTGCGTGTACTGGCCCGGCAGGCCTTGCAGGCGCAAATCCAGATTGCCGGTGGTGGGCGAAGTAGGCTGAATCTGCGTCCCCGCGATGTCGCCAAACAAGCTGGCGATGCTGGCCGGCTTGATGCTGCTTTCCTCCTCCATTTCCTCGGCCCCCAGCACCTCCACCCGCGTAGGCAGGTCGTCGATGCGCGAATTGGTACGGGTGGCCGTCACCAGCACTTCTTCGCTTAGTGTGTCGCGCAACATAACCGGCGGGGCCGGATGCTGGGCCCACGCCAATTTTGGCAGCAGCCCGCCCATCACTCCCAGAAGAAAAACGCGGCCGGCACAAGGCCAATAACGAAAGGGCATAGAAAAACTCGTAGTTACTTAGCCTGTAAAAGTACAGGGTAGCAACAGCTAATTCCCAATCTAATAAAGTCTTGCAAGCAACCGCTTTCTACTTCCCAAACAGCTCGCTGCCCTCCTGCCACTGCCGCACTTTGGCCGTAATTTCGGCCAGCCCCAGGTTGTGAATGCTGCCTAAGTGCGTGGTCTGAAACTCACGGTGCGGCACGTAGCTGCCGTCTTCCACGGCCCGCCCCACCTGCTGGTACGCATCCCGGAACGGCACGCCGGCAATAATAAGCTGGTTAATATTTTCGACCGAGAAAATCGGGTCGTATTTCGCCTGCTCAATTACACCGGGCTTAATCTTGATTTCGGGCAGCGCAAACAGCAGCATGTCCAGCAAATCGGCAAACTGCATCATCGGCCCAAACAGCAGCTCTTTCAGCAACTGGAAGTCGCGGTGGTAGCCGCTGGGCAGGTTGCTGGTGGCCAGCATAATATCATTGGGCAGGGCCTGGAGGCGGTTGGCGTGGCCGCGCACCAGCTCAAACACGTCGGGGTTTTTCTTGTGCGGCATGATGCTGGAGCCCGTCGTGAACTCCTTCGGCAGCGTCACAAAGCCCAAATCCTGGCTGTTGTACATCACCAAATCATACGCCAGCTTGCCCAGCGTACCCGCCGCGCCGGCGATGGCAAAGGCCAGCGTTTTCTCGGTTTTGCCGCGCAGCATCTGCGCGCCCACGCTGCTCACCGCCACGCTGCCGAACCCCATTTCCCGGGTCGTCATCTCGCGGTCAATCGGGAAGCTGCTGCCGAAGCCCGCGCCCGAGCCCAGCGGGTTCTGGTCGGCCACCTTATGCGCTGCCTCAAACAGGGCCAAATCCAGCAGCAAATGCTCGGCATATGCCGAAAACCACAGCCCGAAGCTGCTCGGCATGGCTGCCTGAAAGTGCGTGTAGCCCGGCAGTAGGTCATTTTTGTGCGCCTCGGCCTTTTGCAGCAGCACCTCCGTCAGCGCCAGCATTTTGGCCGAAATCTGCTCGGTATAGTCCTTCAGAAAAAGCTGAATGGCCGTCAAAACCTGGTCATTGCGCGAGCGCGCCGTGTGGATTTTTTTGCCCGCGTCGCCAAATTTTTCCGTCAGGTAAGACTCTATTTTGGAGTGCACATCCTCAAAATCCTCCTCAATCTGAAAAGTACCCGCCGCCACCTGCGCCAACAGTTCATCCAGGCCGGTAATCAGCTGCTGCCGTTCTGCTTCCGAAATCAGCCCCACTTTGGCCAGCATATTGGCCTGGGCTTTCGAGGCCCGCATATCGAACGGCGCGAGGTACATATCCAGCACCCGGTCCTGGCCCACGGTGAATTTTTCGATGGTATCGTTGACCGAAAATCCTTTTTCCCAAATTTTCATAGCGTACTCCGGTAATTAAAATCTAAAATCAGTCAGCAACTCAATGTAATCCCGAATACCCGCTCGTATTTCACTCACGAGAATAAATTCATCCGGCGTATGCGAGCGGGCACTTTCGCCCGGCCCCATTTTTAGGGTTTCAAACGGCATCATCGACTGGTCCGACAGCGTGGGAGAGCCATAAATTGTCTTCCCCATTGCCACGCCTTTCCTAATTAACGGATGATTTTCGCTGATGCGCGAGGAATTTAAATGCGTGGAGCGCGGCACAATTTCCGACTGCAATTTCGAACGCAAAAAATCAACTATTTCCTGGTTTTGGTACAGCTCGTTTGTCCGCACGTCAACTACAAATTGGCAGCGGTCGGGCACCACATTGTGCTGCGTGCCGGCGCTTATCTGGGTCACTGTCATCTTCACCGGCCCCAGCAGCGGCGACACCTCCGGAAACTGGAACTGCCGCAGCCACTGAATATCATCCACTGCCTTGTAAAGGGCATTTTCGCCTTCCTCACGGGCAGCATGGCCAGTTTTGCCGTGGGCAGTAGCATCCAGCACAATCAAGCCTTTTTCGGCGATTGCCAGATTCATTCCCGTAGGCTCGCCCACAATTCCCAAATCTATTTTACCAAATTCCGGCAGCACGCTTCGGATTCCATTCGCACCTGAAACTTCTTCTTCTGCCGTAATCGCGCAAATCAAATTAAACGCATTCGCTTTACCCTGAAAATACAGGAACGCAGCCAGCAAACTAACCGCCGAAGCTCCCGCATCATTACTCCCTAAGCCAGTCAATTTATCGCCTTCCAGCACCGCACCAAATGGGTCGTAATTCCACCCGGCACCGGCTTTCACAGTGTCGTGGTGAGAGTTGAGCAGAATCGTCGGTTTATCAGCATCAAAATGCGAGGAAACGGCCCACACGTTATTCTGTTGGCGTTGCGCGGCTATACCATGAGCTATCAGAAACTCCTGAATCAACGTCGCCGTCCCGGCTTCTTCCCTCGAAAATGAAGGCGTTTTAATTAACCGGATTAATAAATCAACGGCATCATTGCTCAGCTGCTCTACTAATTCAGACATAGCGTCGTTTTCAATACTTCATTGATATACAGTGCGTGCTCGATAATGACTTTATCAACGCCAAACTGCAAGGCATCGAACGCATTTTCGAGTTTCGGCAGCATCCCATCGGCAATAATTCCGCTTTCCTTTAATTCGGCATAATCTGCCAGATTAATTTTAGCAATTACTGATTTATCGTCAGTCACATCCGTTAGCACACCTCTTTTCTCGAAGCAAAAATGCAGCGCCACCGCATATTTAGCACTCAACGCTTTGGCTACAGATGCCGCAATAGTATCAGCATTCGTATTTAATAATTGCCCGTGGCCATCGTGGTTAATCGCGCAGAAAACCGGCGTCAAACCCATCTCCAGGAACTGATGAATCAGCGTCGAATTAACACTGGCCTCGCTCAAATCGCCCACGAAGCCATAGTCCACATCGCGCACGGGGCGTTTCGTGGCCTGAATCACATTGCCATCGGCTCCGCTGAGGCCCAGAGCGTTGACATCCCGGCTTTGCAGCGCGGCCACCAGCTGTTTGTTGGTTTTGCCCGCGTAAAACATGGTTACAATTTCCAGCGTCGCGGCATCTGTGATTCGGCGGCCATTTATCATGCGCGGCGCAATGCCCAGATTGGCCATCATTTCGCTGGCTCCTTTTCCGCCGCCATGTACGAGGATTTTGGGTCCGCTTACTTCGGAAAATAGCCGCACGAATTCCAGCAAGTCAGCCTCGCTGTCAATTATACCACCGCCTATTTTAAATATTTTTAACTCGGGCTTCATCACTGCTTCACATACGCGCAAACCCAGGAGTAGGGCCAGCGCTATTTCAAAAAAACCACGGAAAATGTTGCAGGCAAAAGTAGGGGCTTTTACCTTTGCGGCAGAATTGAACCACTTGGTTCGCTGCTTCGTTAAAGCGCCGAATCAACTTAGTTTCCGCCATGCCCCTCCCCGTTTCCACGTCTTCGATGCTCGCTCTGGCCAATCGGCCAGCGGTGGCCGGCGTGTGCCAAACGACGTGCGCTCTGGTGCGACGACCCTAGCGGCTTCAGCAGCCGCATGTTGGCCCCTTGGCCAGCCCCTATTGAGCCGGGCTAGTATCCGCTCAACCTACAGACAGGTTTGGGCTTTAGCAGGAATTCCACGTATAAACTACGAACGGATTTTCCGGACAGCCACGCATCTATCCCTAAGTATCTTATAATCAATGACAATTCGGGTTGCAACGGAAGCGGACGCTCAGTACGCTGAACAATTATGCCAATGGTACGTCGAGTCGGCCAAAACGCGCGGGACGGGTATCGCCAAGCGTGAGCCAGCCTACGTGGCCAAAAAAATGGCCAGTGGCGACGGCATCATTGCTTTCGTTGATGGCGAGTTGGCGGGCTTTTGCTATATCGAAACCTTTGATGACAAGACCTTTGTCGTCAACTCGGGTCTGATTGTGAACGCTGAAATCCGCAAGGGTGGCGTGGGCCGGGCCATCAAGCAGGCCGTATTTGACCTGTCGCGCACCAAGTACCCGCAGGCCAAGATTTTCGGCATCACAACCAGCCTGGCCGTGATGAAAATCAACACGGACCTGGGCTATGAGCCCGTTACTTTCTCGGAGCTCACGACCAGCGAAGACTTCTGGAAAGGCTGCAAAAGCTGCAAAAACTACAGCATCCTGATGGAGAACGAGCGCAAAATGTGCCTCTGTACCGGCATGCTTTACGATACGCCCGAGAAGCAGTTGGTACAGGTCCAGGTTCCTGATTTTGCCGCCCTCACTCCTACTCTGCCCCTGCCCCAAAACCCCGCTACTGAAACCGATTCTGCACTGTAATAATGAAGAAAAAAGCCATTCTCGCCTATAGCGGCGGCCTCGACACCTCGTTTTGCGCCGTGTATTTGTCGCGCGACCTTGATTTGGAAGTGCACACGGTAATCGTCAATTCCGGCGGCTTTACGGCCGAGGAACTGGCCGCCATCGAGAAGCGCGCCTACGAATTGGGTTCGGTGAAGCACGAGGTGATTGACGTGACCACGCGTTTCTACCACGACTGCCTGCGCTACCTGCTGTTCGGCAACGTGCTGAAAAACGACACCTACCCGCTGAGCGTCAGCGCCGAGCGCATGTTCCAGTCACTGGCCATTGCCGAATACGCCCGCGCCAACGAAGCCGATTACATCGTGCACGGCAGCACCGGTGCCGGCAACGACCAGGTGCGTTTCGACGTGGCTTTTTCGGTTATTGCCCCCAAAACGGAGATTCTGACGCCCATCCGCGACCTGAAACTCTCGCGCCAGGCCGAGATTGAATACCTGCAAAAACAGGGATTCGAAATGAGCTGGGAAAAGGCAAAATATTCCATCAATAAAGGCATCTGGGGCACCAGCGTGGGCGGCGTCGAAACGCTGACTTCGCACGAAGCCCTGCCCGAAAGCGCATACCCCTCGCAATTGCAGCGGCAGGATTCGGAACGCGTGGAAATCACCTTCGAAAAAGGCGAGCCGGTGGCCCTGAATGGTGAAACGCTGGAACCGGTGGCCCTGATTCAGAAGCTGAACGAGTTGGGCTCGGCCTTCGCCATCGGCCGCGACATACATGTGGGCGATACCATTCTGGGCATCAAGGGCCGCGTGGGTTTCGAGGCCCCCGCGCCGCTTATTCTTATCAAAGCACACCACTTGCTGGAAAAGCACACCAGCACCCGCTGGCAGCTGCTGCACAAGGATTACATCGCCAATTGGTACGGCACCTTGCTCCATGAAGCTCAATACCTCGACCCGGTTATGCGCGACATGGAAGCCTTCTTGGAATCGTCTCAGAACCACGTTTCGGGCAAGGTGTTCGTGCAGCTCAAGCCTTATCAATTCGACCTGCTCGGCATCGAGTCCAAGTATGATATGATGCAGTCGAAAGTGGCGACCTACGGCGAGGAAAACAACGCCTGGGATGCCCGCGACGCCCGTGGTTTCATCAAGATTTTCGGCAACCAGCTGAAAATTAGCGCCAGCCTGCACGATGAAAATTAAGGCCGGCATCGTGGGCGGGGCCGGCTACACGGCCGGCGAGCTCATCCGCATTCTGCTGCACCACGAGTTCGTGGAATTGGGCGGCATTGTCAGCTCCTCGAACGCGGGCAACCCCGTGCACCAAGTGCACGACGATTTGGTGGGCGAAACCGACTTGGCTTTCACATCGGAGCTAGCCGGCGATGAAGACGTAGTGTTTCTGTGCCTGGGCCACGGCAATTCTAAAGCCTGGCTGCAAAAAAACTCCCTGCCAGAAACCACGCACATCATCGACCTGAGCAACGATTTCCGCCTGAACGCGGATACCGAGTTCGAAGGCCGCGAGTTCGTGTACGGCCTGCCCGAGTTGAACAAAAGCCGCATCCAGCAGGCCCAGAGCATTGCCAATCCCGGCTGCTTCGCCACAGCCATCCAGTTGGCACTGCTGCCGCTGGCCAAGGCCGGCAAGCTCACTGACGACATCCACGTCTCCGCTATCACCGGCTCGACCGGCGCGGGCCAGAGCCTGTCGGAAACGGTGCATTTCTCGTGGCGCACCAACAACGTGTCCATCTACAAGCCCTTCACGCACCAGCACCTCGGCGAAATCGGCGAGAGCCTGGTGCAACTGCAGCCGCAGTCGGAAGCCGAGATTCATTTCATCCCATACCGCGGCAATTTCTCGCGGGGCATTTTCGCCAGCGTCTACACGCCCTCGGATTTAACGCAGGACGAGGCGCGGGAACTTTATAAGCAATTTTATGCTGACGCACCGTTTACCACGGTTTCGGATAAGGAAATTCACCTCAAGCAGGTGGTGAATACCAACAAATGCTTGCTGCACGTGCAGAAGCAAGGCAAGCAACTGCTCATTACCTCGGTTATTGATAATCTGGTAAAGGGCGCTTCGGGCCAGGCAGTGCAGAATATGAACCTGATTTTTGGCCTGCCCGAAACAACAGGCCTCAACCTCAAATCGGTGCTTTTCTAATGGAGCTTTTCAACGTTTATCCGCTCGTCAACATCACGCCAGTAAAGGCGCTCGGCGCCAAGCTGTGGGACGACCAGGGCCAGGAATACCTGGATTTCTACGGCGGCCACGCCGTTATTTCCATCGGCCACAGCCACCCGCATTACGTGCAGCGCCTCACCGAGCAACTGCAAAACATCGGCTTCTATTCCAACTCGGTGCAGATTCCGATTCAGACGCAGCTGGCGCACAAGCTGGGCCAGGTATCGGGCTACGAGGACTACGCACTGTTTCTGTGCAACTCGGGGGCCGAGGCCAACGAGAATGCGCTGAAGCTGGCCTCCTTCCACACCGGCAAAACCCGCGTGGTGGCGTTTAAAGGTGCGTTTCACGGCCGCACCTCGGGTGCGGTGGCCGCCACGGATAACCCGAAAATCGTCGCGCCCTTCAACGCGGGCCACGCTATCAGCTTCCTGGAATACGACTTGGCGGCGGTAAAAACCACGCTTCAAGGCGGCGACGTGTGCGCCGTCATCATCGAGCCAATTCAGGGCGTGGGCGGCATCATCATGCCTTCCGATGAGTTCCTGCAGGGGCTGGCGACGCTGTGCAAGCAGTACGGCGTCATCCTGATTGCCGATGAGGTGCAGAGCGGCTACGGCCGTAGCGGCAAGTTTTTCGCCCACCAGCACGCCGGCATCAGGCCCGATATCATTTCCGTGGCCAAGGGCATGGGCAACGGCTTCCCCATCGGCGGCATCCTGATTGCGCCGGAGCTGAAAGCCTCCTACGGCCTGCTGGGCACCACCTTCGGCGGCAACCACTTGGCCTGCGCCGCCGCTCTGGCCGTGCTTGAAGTCATTGAGCAGGAAAACCTGCTGGCCCACGCCGCCGAAATGGGCGACTACCTCCGCACCGAGCTGCTGGCCCACGCCGGCGCCGAGGAAATCCGCGGCCGCGGCCTGATGGTGGGCATCAAGTACGACTTCCCCATCAAGGAGGTGCGCGACAAGCTGCTCTTGGAACACCACATTTTCGTGGGCAACGCCTCCGACCCCACCGTACTGCGACTGCTACCACCGCTGAATATCAGCAAGGTAGAGGTCGACCGGTTCCTGCAGGCGCTGTATGCGCTGACGGAAAAATCGGTAGAAATTATCCAACAAGCCTCAGCACTCGACTAATTTTTTTGCTGCGCCGCCGCATCTTTGTGGTGCGAAGTCGAATCTGACTTAGCCACCTGCCCCGATGAAACCTTCAACTATGGTCATCATTATCTGCTGCTGCTTGTCGGTCGGATACGGGCTTTATTTGAAATACTTCGTCGGGGCTTACAACACGTTCAATCGCATAAGCCGGGTGAGCCAAGCTAAAAAAGGCATGACGCGGCAGCAAGTTTTGAATACGCTATCAACGCCTGATTCTACCTATTGGGAAAAATCAAAGGCCGATTCCTTGCTGGTAATGGCCTATCAGCTGCCTGATACCGATGGCAGCATGATACTAGTAAAGCTGCTTAACGACAGCGTACGGTCAGTAAAATATCAACAATAGGAAAACGGCTGAAGCGCTTCGCATTCAGCCGTTTTTTTAATATAAACCCTACCTTGGAAAATACGAAACAGGTCAAACTCATCCTCGAAGACGGCACCGAAATCGAGGGCACTTCCTTCGGCGCGTTCACCTCATCGGCGGGCGAAGTGGTATTCAGCACGGCCATGACCGGCTATCCCGAAAACCTCACCGACCCGTCCTTCGCCGGCCAGATTCTGGTGCTCACCTACCCCATGGTGGGCAACTACGGCGTGCCCGGCGAAGAATTGTACGAGTCGATTTCCACCATTTTCGAGTCCGACAAAATTCACATTGCCGGGCTGGTGGTGAACTATTACTCCGAGGAGCACAGCCACTGGAACGCCGCCAAAAGCCTCGGCGACTGGCTTAAGGAGTACAACATCCCCGGCATTTTCGGCGTCGATACCCGCATGCTCACCAAGAAGCTGCGCGAGAAAGGCGCCATGCTGGGCAAAATCGTGGCCGAAACCGACGTGCCCCTGCACGACCCTAACCTCGACAATCTGGTGGCCCAGGTGAGCCAGCCCGGGGTGCAGCACTATGGCCACGGCAAGTATAAAATCGCACTGGTAGACTGCGGCACCAAAACCAACATCATCCGCTGCTTCCTGGAGCGCGACGTGGAGCTGATTCGGGTGCCCTGGGACTACGATTTCACGACTCTGGACTACGACGGCCTGTTCCTGAGCAACGGCCCCGGCGACCCCAAAATGTGCGAGGCCACCATCGCCCATCTGAAAAAAGCCCTTCAGCAGGACAAGCCAATTTTCGGCATCTGCCTGGGCAGCCAGCTCATGGGCCTGGCCGCGGGCGGCGACACCTTCAAGCTGAAATATGGCCACCGCAGCCACAACCAGCCCGTGAAGCTCACCGGCACGCAGCACTGCTACATCACCAGCCAAAACCACGGCTTCGCAGTAGACACCGCCACGCTGCCCGCTGAGTGGGAAATGTTGTTTGAAAACCTGAATGACGGCACCTGCGAAGGCATCAAGCACAAAACCAAGCCGTTCTTCTCAACGCAATTCCATCCCGAAGCCGCAGGCGGTCCGGAGGATACAGGGTTCCTGTTTGACGACTTTTTGAAAGCGGTGGCGGAGTATAAGGCGAAGTAGAGACGCATAATTGCGTCTTGTCGTTAACGACTTTTAAGCCTGATTCTCCATGAAACTTAAGCAGCTATTGCTTCTCTCGCTGATTGTTTGTTCGGCCTATACTTGTGTAGGTCAAAACACTCGGCATTTGAAAAAAGTAGCCGTCGGCTCTAATTTTTGTTTAGCCGATTCACTAAAGCAAATACTGGCTTCCCTGCAACACAAAGCAGATGCTGTCATGACGTTTCAATACTACTACGACAATGGAGTACCAGAGTCTGCAACAGTATTTTGGCAAGCATCAGGCAAGACCTATTCTAAGTCCCTTCAAAATTGCAAACCGTCCATTTCGGTAAAATATCCACACGCTGATACGCTGTTTTCATTCTATCGAAAACAGCGGATTGCTGACTTACCCAAAATGGAAATTCCAGATAGCGCGCCTTCGCATGGCATGGCGTACTTCATCGGAGTTTATTTTCCAGGAAACACACGCTTTTACAACATTAAAGAATGTCAGCGACATCTCCTCATCTACCCAAATCAAACTGATTTGTTGCCTGGAGAAAAGCTAGTTGAAACCAAAGAAGACCCGCGTAGTATTTGGGTCGATTTATTTGAAAAAGTAACGAAGCAGTAGAGATGTTTCGACTTCGCTGCGCTTCGCTCAACATGACGGGCTTTCTATTCCGCCAGAGCATAAAAAGAACACACCCTTTAGAATGAACAAACCCAACAAAGTTCTCATCCTTGGTTCCGGCGCGCTGAAAATTGGCGAGGCCGGGGAGTTCGATTATTCCGGCTCGCAGGCCCTCAAGGCGCTGAAGGAGGAAGGCATCCGCACCATCCTCATTAACCCCAATATTGCCACCGTGCAGACGTCGGACAACATTGCCGACGACGTGTACTTCCTGCCCGTGACGCCCTACTTCGTGGAGGAAGTCATCAAAAAAGAGCAGCCCGATGGCATTCTGGTGGCCTTCGGCGGCCAGACGGCGCTGAACTGCGCCGTGGCCCTGTACCGCGCCGGCGTGTTCGAGAAGTATAACGTGAAGGTGCTGGGCACGCCCGTGCAGAGCATCATCGACACCGAGGACCGGGATATTTTCAAGGAGAAGCTGGAGCAGATTGGCGTGCTCTCGGCCCGCAGCGTGGCCGTGACGACCATGGACGACGCACTGGCGGCGGCCGAAAAAATCGGTTTCCCCATCATCGTGCGGGCGGCGTTTGCGCTGGGCGGACTGGGCAGCGGCTTCGCCAACAACATAGACGAGCTGCGGGCGCTGGCCCAAAAATCCTTCACTACGTCCGACCAGATTCTGGTGGAAGAATCGCTGAAGGGCTGGAAGGAAGTGGAGTACGAAGTGGTGCGCGATGCTTATGATAACTGCATCACGGTCTGCAACATGGAGAACTTCGACCCCATCGGCATTCATACCGGTGAGAGCATCGTGGTAGCCCCGTCGCAGACGCTGAGCAACCGCGAGTACCACAAGCTGCGCAGCATCGGCATCAAGACCATTCGCCACCTGGGCATCGTGGGCGAGTGCAACATTCAGTACGCGCTGGACCCCGTGTCGGAGGATTACCGCGTGATTGAGGTGAACGCGCGCCTGTCGCGCTCCTCGGCGCTGGCCTCCAAGGCCACGGGCTACCCGCTGGCCTTCGTGGCCGCCAAGCTGAGCCTGGGCTACTCGCTGGCCGAGCTGAAAAACAGCGTGACGCAGACGACTTCGGCCTTCTTCGAGCCGGCGCTCGACTACGTGGTGGTGAAGCTGCCGCGCTGGGATTTGGGCAAGTTTGCGGGCGTTAACCGCCAGATTGGCAGCGCCATGAAGAGCGTAGGCGAGGTCATGGCCATCGGCAAATCCTTCGAGGAAGCCATCCAGAAAGGCCTGCGGATGCTGGACACCGGCAAGCGCGGCTTCGTGGCCAACCGGCCCGAGGACGAGCTGGACAACGCCGCCATCGACCAGCTCCTGAGCGAGCCGAACGAGGAGCGCATCTTCGCCATCAACAGCGCGTTTGAAGCCGGCTACACGCTGGAGCAGGTGCATGAGCTGACTAAGATTGACCACTGGTTTTTGCAGCGTTTGCACACCATTTTCGAGCTGGGCAAGCAGCTGGCCGCCGGTCGTGCGACCGGTATTGATGGCCTGGAAACCAAGCTCCTGCGCGACGTAAAGAAGGCCGGTTTCTCCGACCAGCAGATTGCCGTGAAGCTGTTGGGCGAGGGCGACGTGAAGGCCGACGAGCTACTGGTGCGCGCCCGCCGTAAGGCCTTGGGCGTGCTGCCCGTGGTGAAGCAGATTGACACGCTGGCGGCCGAGTTTCCGGCCAAAACCAACTACCTCTACACCACTTACCACGGCACCGAAAACGACCTGGCGCGCGAAACCGAGAAGTCAGTGGTGGTGCTGGGCTCGGGCGTATACCGCATCGGCTCGTCGGTGGAGTTTGACTGGTGCGGCGTGCAGGCCGTGCAAACGGCAGCGGCTGAGGGCTACAAAACCATCATTATCAACTACAATCCCGAAACCGTTTCGACCGACTACGATGTGTCGGACCGGCTGTATTTCGAGGAGTTGAGCTTCGAGCGGGTGATGGACATCCTGGATTTTGAGCAGCCCGGCGGCGTGATTCTGAGTACTGGCGGCCAGATTCCCAACAACCTCGCCACCCGCCTCGAAGAAGCCCACGCGCCCATCCTAGGCACTTCGGCCGCCCGCATCGACGAGGCCGAGAACCGTCACAAATTCAGCAGCATCATGGACGAGTTGGGCATTGCCCAGCCGCGCTGGAAGGAGCTGACCTCGCTGGCCGCCATGCAGGAGTTCGTGAAGGAAGTTGGTTTTCCGGTGCTCATTCGTCCTAGCTACGTACTGTCGGGCGCGGCCATGAATGTGGTTTCCAACAACTTCGAGCTGGAATTATTTCTGCAAACCGCCGCCGAAGTGAGCGACGAATACCCGGTAGTGGTATCCGAGTTCATCCAGGAAGCCAAGGAGATTGAGCTGGATGCGGTGGCCGACCACGGCGAAATCGTGAGCTACGCCATTTCCGAGCACGTGGAGTTTGCCGGCGTGCACTCTGGCGACGCCACCATGTATTACCCGCCTCAACGGGTGTACGTAGGCACCATCCGCAAGCTGAAAATCATCGCCGAAAAGATTGCCAAGCGCTACGAAATCAGCGGCCCGTTCAACATCCAGTTCCTGGAAAAAAACGGTGTCATCCGCGTGATTGAGTGCAACTTGCGCGCCTCGCGTAGCTACCCCTTCGTGTCGAAAATATCGGGCAACAACCTCATCAAAAAAGCCACGCAAATCCTGCTGGGCAAGAAAGTGGAGCGTGACGAGAGCGAGCGAGTCTACGACCTGCCCTTCGTGGGCGTGAAGGCCCCGCAGTTCTCCTTCACCCGCCTGCCCGGTGCCGACCCGGTGATGCGCGTGGACATGGTGAGCACCGGCGAAGTAGGCTGCCTGGGCGACACCGCCGAGGAGGCCCTGCTGAAATCGATGCTGAGCGTGGGCTACAAAATCCCGCAAAAATCAGTGCTCATTTCCGGCGGCCCCATTAAGTCGAAATTGGCCCTGCTATCGGCCGTGGAGCTACTCGTGAAAAAGGGCTACCAGATTTACGCCACCCAAGGCACGCACCGATTCTTCGCCGAAAACAACGTGCCCAGCAGCCTCCTCTTCTGGCCCGACGACCACGTGGAGCCCAACGTGCTGACGTATTTGAAGGAGAAGAAAATTGACCTGGTTATTAATATCCCCAAAAACCTGTCGAAAGGCGAGTTGGACAACGACTACAAAATCCGCCGCACGGCCGTGGATTTTGGCATCCCGCTGCTAACGAATGCGCGGCTGGCGAAGGCGTTTATCCAAGCCTTCTGCACGCTGGAAATGAAGGACTTGAAGATTAAGAGCTGGAACGAGTATAAGGCGATGTAGCTCAGCAGAATCACAGCAAAAGCAACTTTTATATAGAACGTCATTTTATATAGAACGTCATGCTGAGCGAAGTCGAAGCATCTCTACTGCAGTAGTAAATCAAATTACTTGCGCAGTAGAGATGCTTCGACTTCGCTCAGCATGACGTTCTTTTTGACACTAAACTCCTATGAAAAACTTCACCTCCTTCGCTGATGCGGGCGACTACAAAGCCCTGTTGCAGCAAGCCTTGGATATCAAGGCCAACCCCTACGGCTACCAGCACATTGGGCGCAACAAAACCGTCGGGCTCATTTTCTTCAACCCCAGCCTGCGCACCCGGCTCAGCTCGGTGAAGGCGGCCTACAACCTGGGCGCGCAAGCCTGGGTGCTCAACGCCGGTGCCGACTCCTGGACGCTGGAAATGGCCGACGGCGCGGTGATGAACGGCGGCACCCAGGAACACATCAAGGACGCCATTGCGGTGATGAGCCAGTACTGCGACGTGCTGGGCGTGCGCACCTTCCCCACCCTCAAGGACAAGGCCGAGGACTACGGCGAAGTCGTGTTCAACAAGATTCTGCAATACGCCACCGTGCCCGTCATCAGCCTGGAAAGCGCCACGCTGCACCCCCTGCAGTCGTTCGCCGACCTCATCACGGTAGCCGAAACCAAGCAGAAGGAGCGCGTGAAAGTGGTGCTCACCTGGGCCCCGCACGTGCGCGCCTTGCCCCAGTGCGTGCCCAATTCCTTCTGCGATTGGTTTTCGGAAATCGACTGGATTGATTTCGTCATCACCCACCCCGAGGGCTACGAGCTGGAACCCAAATTCACCAAAGGCGCCCGCATCGAATACGACCAAAAGAAAGCTCTCGAAGGGGCCGACTACGTGCAGGCCAAAAACTGGAGCAGCTACCTCAATTACGGTCAGGTACTCGGGAACGACCCCTCTTGGATGCTCACCCCCGAGCACATGGCCCTCACCGACGGTGCCAAATTCCTGCACTGCCTGCCCGTGCGCCGCAACGTGGAGGTATCCGACGCCGTGCTCGACGCGCCTGGTTCGCTCATCATCCAGGAAGCCGGCAACCGCACTATTTCCATGCAAACCGTGCTGCACGAGCTGCTAAAGTAGCAGGAATGCCTCAGCAAGCGGTAGATATTGTGGAGAAAACGGTTCCCCGCTGCGCGGCAATCTGTTATTAGTCCAAGTAAAGGCCTATGGTTATTAGCTCAACGCTAATGGCTATGGGCCTTTTCGTATCGTTCCCACACGTAGGGAATCCCACACCCCCAAAGCAGCCGCAACTGGACCAACGCCAATGAAAAAGCCCCATCCTGTTTCCAGAATGGGGCTTTTTGCTGTGATCCCGCTGGAATCACATGATATTACTTCAATTTATCTATTAAACCTTCTCAGCAGGCCCTAAAACAACATTATCAGAAGCCGTTTATTATACTTTACCTCCTTTTATTTAAGTTCACGGTCCCACTAGCGGCCCCACTCAAATTTTTACTTACCTTTGATTAGCCCATCAAAAAAGCATGATATCCCCCACCCATGGCCTCTACAAAACTGGTTATCCGCAGCGACCGGAAAAACTTTGATAAGACTACGATTTACGTTCAGTACACTCATAAGAGCGCTAAAAAGAAATTTAGCACTGGTTTCAGTATTGAACCTGAACGCTGGAATAGTGCCGCAGGCAAACCGATTGGTAACACCAAAGAAATACAAGAGTTCTATACCCGGCTACAGGTTATCAAAGGGCGCATAGACAAGATTGCCCAAGCGGCTATCCTAGCTGGCGAGGATCCTTCTTTTGCCCTTGTCGAAGAACGGCTGAAAAAACTCCTTCCTTCCGCTGAACAGACGCCTGAATTGACAAAGTCGGAACAGCACATACAGAAAGACTTTCTCCAGCTGTTCGCAGAATATATTGACGCTACCAGTGCTTCCAAAGCGCACGGAACAGTCAAGCATTATAAGAGCACGTTAAATCATCTTAAAGCATACGCAGCAGCAAGAAGCCTTAATCTGACCTTAGCTCAGCTGGATACCAACTTTTACCACGATTGGGTGAAGTTTCTGACTAAGGAATTAGAGCTAACAAATGGCACCGCTAACAACCAAATCAAACGGGTCAAAGTGGTTATGAGCTATGCGCTAGACAAGGGCCTGACGGAAAATACCACATTCCGGAAGTTTAAGCTCCTAAAGCATACGGAAGCAGATATTACTTACCTAACTCAAAGTGAATTACAAACGCTCTTCGAGGCTGATTTGTCTACTAAGCCAAAATTATCCAAAGTGCGGGACCTGTTCGTCTTAGGGTGCACCACTGGCCTACGCCATTCTGATTTCAGTAAAATACATCCCGAAAGCATTGATAACGACCAACTCGTGTTACGTACTGTCAAAACTGGGGATTGGCTCCGAGTGGATCTGAACCAATACTCTCGCACTATCTTGGAGCGATATCCCGATGGGTTGCCAAAGTTATCCCAACAGAAGCTTAACGAGTATGTAAAAGAACTCGGCCAGTACTGCGGAATCGATAAATCAACGCTTGTGGTACACTATCAAGGCAGCAAACGGATTGAAAAGCGGGTACCGAAATATACCTTACTCTCTTCCCATACTGGACGGCGCACATTTGTGACCCAGAGTTTGGAGCGTGGTATGTCTCTGGAAGTAGTACAGAAGTTTACTACTCATAAGGATATCAAAACATTAATGCGCTATGCAAAGGTAGCCGATGAGCAGAAAAGACAGCAGATGGATAAAGCGTGGGGCTAGACGTTTATCACTAGGAAAGTATCAATTCAATTTTAGCAGGCAGAAGTTGACCTTTTTCAATTTGAATGCTGGGATGGTCAGTAACTATAACTGTAGGATCAGAATTTCCGGCACCTAGGACCCGATATATAGAATAATTTACTCCTTGGTCAAACATAACGCGCCACTCGGCGGGAGAAAGGTAGATACTGTCTTTGAGACGGGATGGTGTCCCTTTTACTTCCAGAAAACGTTCTTGTCCTTTCTGAATAACTTTGAAGTCATACGGCAGACTGCTCTCAGCGTGCTGGTTCATCCACTTTACGTTAGTAAACTCAGTTGAAGCGGCACACAGCATTTTATAAACTAGTTCTTCGCACCAGCGCCCGATGTTGAGCCGGACTTCCGGGTTGCTAATTGTACCGTAGGTGCCTTGCTGAGTGATGGTGGCTGCAGTTAAGGTTCGGTTACTAACACTAATCGAGGCCGGGTCAATTTCATCAGCTGAGACGCTGGGCTCAAAACTCTCATCTCCCCAATCAGAACTATCGGGCGATTCTTCAAAACCATTCGTATCGAGGCTGGTTTTGGGCTGCACCGAAGCAAGGCTCTCAGGGGTTGGCACAACTGGGGCTGATTCCGGACTAGTCGCTTTGGGTAACCAATCGAGGGCGGCGTTTAAATCAGCAGGCGCTACACCCACATCCTCCAACAGCCATTGTTCTATCTCAGCGCTTGGCAGTTCTAGAAGTAAGCGTAACTCATTATCAGTCTTCTTCACCTCTAGCAACGCGCTGAGCTCACGGAGTAGGTGGTACGCAGTGAGGGGACTACGCCAGTTACCTTTCAAGTAGAAACTGCTATCAGCACCACGGAAGATGGGTAAGGGCTGCCCATTGAACGTTTCGCCCCGGTACGTGAAGGAGAGACAAATGGAGGATGCCGAGTAGAAGGTAGTTGCTTCTACAATCTTATTCATGCGATTGAACTCGCCTTCGGCTGACTTATACTGCCGCTTGTGAATGATAAGTGCCAGATAGGGCAGAATCTGGAGCAGCTTGTTTTTAAGTGCAGGGTTGGGGCTGTGGTCCTTAATTTGAGGCGTAAACTCCCGGATGCACTGTATCTGCAACATTTCCAATAATTGGGCAAACTCGGGGGTGTCCGTCTGGCAGTTTTTTGGAATGTAGAGAGCTTTTAGGCTGCCCCCTGATACGGAATTAAATCCTTCCTCAGTAATCCATTTTAACTCCCCGGCCGGTTCGAAGCCACCGTTGGCGGCCAGCAAGCGGTTATTACCTGACCAGGTAAACAAGGCAGCTTTCTCAGTTGACGAAAACTGAGGCATTCGTGTGGCCAGTTGATTATAAACCAATCCAATCCGGCCACGCTCAGTGTCGCTTACTGCCCCATTTCGTTCAACAGAAGTTTTCGCAATACTTGCTAAGACTTTCAGATAGTCTTCTACCTCCAATTGCTGCCGAAACTTTAGGAGTGACTTCCAAACTTCGGGAATTGGCTCATCATAGTCGAAGACCGGTAGGTGTGCGCCAGCGACTTCAGCAATATCCTTACGGTTGGAGAATACATCAACTGCTTTGCGGCAGGTCTTCTGGCTGGTTGGAAAAACAGTGCAGTTTTCTAAGTACCAGTGCAGGTAGTTGGTTACCGCTTCTGCACTGCCATAATAACCCCACGGCATTCGGGCGTACTTTTTCGCGTCTGTGGGGTTGATATTGCTAAAAGCTTGTTCCCAAAAAAGCTTAGAAAATTGATAATTAACGGCGAATTGCGAAAACCTTATTTTATCAAGAATTACTATGTTATCAGCACCTATAAGGTGGGGATATCCATTGCTTTTCTTGGCTTGCTCTATCACTAAATCAAAGTATTCCGGCTCTATACCTTTAGTAACAATTTTCTTGCATCTAAAGCTTGACAAAGAGATATTTTCGCTTACACCAAGTTTGATAAGAAATGACTTCCATTCGCTGGTTAAGTCTTTTTCTTGCTTGTATTCGAAACCAACGAAGTCCCCCAACTTATTTCTTTCCTGGAGCTTAAGTACGGGCTCATACGCATCAGCCAGGTAGCATTCTTTGGCCGCAAGCATTTTGCCGTTTGAGCAGAGCAAGCGTAAGTCCTGTAGCTTTTCCAAGTGAATGGAAGTCAGCTTTCCTTTCTTGAATTGACTAAAAAGGTAACGAGTAAGCTGCTGATAGTTTTCAGGGGTAATGCACTTTTCAATGTTGCCGAGGATTTCGTTCTCTAGATAGGCTTCATCGGACGGCTCTTTGACTCCCAAAGACTCGAGCCAGCTTTTGAGGTCAGCGTGCTGGTTGAGTTTGGCATAGACGGTGGGATGGATAACAGTAACGGTCTGGCCAGATTCTGTTTTATAGGCAAGTGAGGGGAAGCAGATAGTAGCAGGTGCTTTTAGCTGCTGGTCGGAACTGTAAATGAATGGGATGAGCTTGAGCTTATGCTTCCACTCGCCGGTGGTGTCGTACTTGGTGGCTTTGCGAAAGAAGTATTCGAGCAGCGAATAGTTCTGGTCGAGCTGGTGACTGGCTGCAAACACATCAGAAAGAAAGAATTCTTCCAAGTTGCTGGCTTCAAACAGCGTAGCCCCGAGGGCCTGCAGCTTCTGGGGGCGTTGTAGGTCGACGTGAGCGAAAGATGAGGGGGAGAAATGGCTGCCTGTTTTGGCATTCATGAACTCTACCAGGGCTTCCTTCGAGATGAAAGCCTGACTCGCCAGGCCGGTATCGTCAATAACCACTTCGCTAACGCGGGCCAGCGTCTGGCTTTGGGTTGGAACGAAGGCGCACGTTGCAATTGCCTGCTTGGCTTTTTCGGTAAAGGCTATCTTTAACTCGTTGCCGGAGGTTGGAAATAGCGTCGGCAGCAAGTGTAGTACCTCGTATCGGTGCGGTGTCTGCGCAAGCTGAGCCAGCCAGGTGAATAGGTTGTCGGCTACCAGTCCCAAGAGCCACTGGTTCCATACCCGGTCTTCGTGTAGGCCTTCGCGGGCGGCACTAGTAAGGAAACTGCCATTCACCAGAAATGGAAAGCTGAAGTCGGCAACCTTGGTCGGAAGGTAGGTAAACAGCAAACTCTCCTCGGCGGTGAGTGCCCGAATGCGGCCGCTATCGACACGGGCCGCAAAAGCGAGTTCAGTATGGCTACAGTTGCGGAGCTTCGCCGGGGTTTTCTTATCGGCACGCAATGCCTTTTGCGTATCGGCATCAACTGGTAACTGGTCGAAGCGTTGCACTAGCCAATTGCTGGTGACTTTTCGGTCCTTCCACAGCGTTGTGGGCTGATAGGCGGAGGTAGCCGGCTCTACGGTTTTGGAAATCGTGTACTGTACCTGTCCTTGCCGGGCAACTTTGATTATATTGACTTGGCGCAAAAACAACAGAATCTGGCCATTGTGAAGCAATTCGGCTAATTCATGTTCAAGGGCTGCTGCATCGGGCAGTTGAATAGCTGTAGTGACATGATAGTCGCTGGTTTCAACAAAGCGACGAACCTCACTAGCTAGGGCGCTGGCTTCCGTCCAGATGGGAATGACTTGCCAGGGTAAGAGGGCGGTATGAAACTCCTTCTCAAAGCGAAAATGGTAACCATCGGAGAAAATGCCAACCCAATCAGACTTACCGAACACAGACTTAAAACCAATGCCTTTGTAGCCAGTTTTGGTGGGGTCATTCTTCTTACTGCTGGAACCAGCTCCAGTTATGGACTCTATATCGGTTACAGTGAAAGGAGACCCATTGTGCGAAACGAGAAGGTAGTTCTCAAAAAAGTCAAAGCGCACCTCGTTGCCGGCTTCGTGCGCGGCATCGTCTGCATTTTGTATTAGCTCAAAGACAAAGCGCTGGCTTTCGGTATAAATATCACTCGAAAGTGTTTCGAGCATATTAGCAGCCATTTCAGCCTGGTCAGGGTCGGTGTAAGTGGCCCGCTTTGTAAAGAGACTGTCGATAAACGCTTGCTTGCTCATGTTGAATAAGTGGTTAGGATGTAATCCAAATTTCCAATCAGGTTACTTCCAGATTATAGAAGCGATGTCAAACAACAGTTTATGTCGTTCCTCCAATTCATCCGGGCCAAAGGCAGGGAGAGGTTGGAATTTGAGTCCATATGTGCTCATCATATGCTGGAAATCCTTTTTCGACTTGTAGGCATCTTCGCGCAACGTCTCATTCCAATAGAGGGTATTGGCGTAGCTTTTGAGCTTCTTGGTGTACGACTCGTTATTGCTCGAAATATTGTCTTTGCCTTTTAATAGGAGAAGGCCACCGAGGCGGTTACGCTCACGCTCGAACACTTCTTCGTCATTACCGAAAAGGGCTTGGTTTGGGCGATTGTAGGAGAGAATGTGCTCGATGTGAAAGCCGTTAACCGAGCCAGTTTTGAGTACTAGGTCTTGGTAATTGTGCTTCATATTGACATTGGTATTGTCGGCGATGAAGCCATCGATGCGAGCGAAAAAATAGCGTTTGAAACGCCTGTTTAGCTCTATTCCAGTTTCCTTGAACAGGCCGTAGGAGAAGAGATTATCAGCTGGCGCACCGCGGTTGGTGCTGAGCAACTCGCGCAGCTCATCCTCGAAAGCAGGCCGGATGCTTGCTAGCGGCTGTTCCCTAATGCGTGCGCTGATGCGGAAGGTGGCCTGTGCCCAAGTATTGCTATCATAGCTCCGCTGGAGTTGCAGCATGCAAAACAATCGGTCTGTCTGATAAGAAACTTCCTTAATTTTAGCTGCCTCTTCAGGGTCGTTGCGACTGCAGGAAGACATCAGGAGCAAAAATTGCGAATCAATTTCGTTCAGGCTGTTGAAGAAGACGTATGGCTGCTGCTCATTATACTCTGTTGTGTATTCCAGCAATCGAGCAAATAGATTGGTGAAATACTGAAAATCTTTAAGGAGAAATTCGGTTACACCCTTGGGATTGTGGCTGAGCTTAAAGTATCGGTCAGCACCATCTTCAAACATGACCCGGTGGTAATCGTCCTGGCCATATTTTTTCGCCTCGCCGATGGTGTTTGCCAGCTTTGACCGTAGGTAATAGAAGAAGAATTCATCGATGGCATCTTCCCAAAAATCATTGATTTTGCCAACTTGGTCTTCCCACAGTTCATTCAATTCCAGGCGGTCCAACTCTTCTTTGTCAAGCTGGCCCAACAGTTTCCCTTTCAGGATTTCATAAGGCTTCAGGCGTACGCCACGGTCATTGATAACTTCAAAAACCATCGGTACATCTGTCTGGGCTACTTCCAAGTTGATGAGCACCAGGCGGCGGAGGAAGTAGAGCGTGAATAGCTCGAACTTGTGCTGGTTTTCTAAGCGCGGACGCAGCCACTTTTCTATTTCCTCGTAGTTGGCTACTAGGTTACGAGCTGTAATGCCCGAGCTTACATCAACCTTATCAAGAGGGGCACTTTTGTCATAGAGGGCTTTGAGGGTAGACAGGTGCGCCTCATGATTCATCCAGAAGGTAGTACTGAACCCTGACTGGCCAATGATTTTGTTACTCAGCCAATTCTGTAGCACCGATTTGTACTCGCCAGCTTGGTGATGGAGGTATATCAGAATAAGCGTGAGCGTGGTGAGACGCTGCTGGCCATCAACTACATAAAGTTTGTTATCAATCTTGTTTGTAACATAGGTATTGAGATAGTACCAAGCGTATTTACTAATCTCCTTTTCTAAATCATTTGATGTATTACCGTGACGCTTATACTCTTCGCTGAAGCGGTGATATACATCCTCAAGCAAACGTAGCACTGGCTCCTTTGTCCACTTGTACTGACGCTGATAGAAATCAATGTAGTAGGTTGTGTTAGAGAAAACCTTGTCAATATTTTGTTTATCGGGCGAAATGTCCATATAAGAAGCGAGTGGTTAGCAGAATGAAGGTGTTGACAGAAAAATGCTGGAAATGTATCAGATTGTGCAATTACTGGAAATCGTTTGGCGAAGCAAAAGAGTATATGTCAATGACTAGCCATGACGCTGTCAGTGGCAAATCTGTATTGCCAACTCCTGCAAGGCTTTCATAATCTGCCGGAGTTGGACGCTTAGCATTTTGTCTAAATCGAATTAATGGTGAGGAGGCATCCTCTCTCCATATACCAAACCGGTCCAGCGCCTGCTCGATAATTTGTCTTTGCCCGTCCGTACTGAATTCTCCTACTTGGCAGGTCAACCAGCTGACAAGCCATTCAGCTAAAGTCTGCCAATCATGAGTGAAAACATCATGAGGCTTCTCTCCCTTTAACTCTGCAGGTTCAGGTCCAAGCTGTTTTATGGTTTCCCTAGTGCTTTGTACACGAAATTCTGCTTTGGTTTCATCAGCATAAAGCACGAAGCTATGACCAGCAAGCCCTCTCGGCTGCAGTAATTGTCTCCGCTCCAACTTGGTACGGAAATTTTCATCCGTTTTTAATTGAAATAAGGCTGTCTTAGAAAATACACTGGGCCCGGCTGGCCCATCAATGGATAAAGGCCTGCTGAATATGTTGAGAGTTATGGCGAGGTCTGCACCGTAAGCGTCCGTGCCCCCATCATCGCCACTTTGTTTACCGCCTCTCTTGTGCAAAACAAACAGCTGTCGTCGCAAGTCATAAATTAGGCTCCTGGCTGTTTCGGGCCATTCAGGGCAAGTGCCATATCTAAGTTCCTCCGTCAGCCGATTGAGAAGCGCTAGTTCATCATGAGGTTGGCCACGTAACCAGCCGTGCAATGCCTTGTAAGCAGCACTTAAAGCAAACGCTACCATATGGTCAAGGCTTAGGTAGGGCTTGACTGAATGGCCTGTAACAATAGTGGAGGCAGTTTTAGGAAGAGTAGGCATACCGAGAAATGGAATTAGCGTTTGGCGGGGGCGACGCGGGAGTGCTGGCCCTGGCCGCGGGGAACTAGGTCGTTTTGGCGTATGAAGTTGAAGCCCCACTCCCACTCTTCGGAGCTGATGCCTAGTTTGCTTTCGTTCCAGGCGGTGGTGGACTCTTCGATGATGCGGGCGTCGGGCGGGGTGGTTTTGCCATCGAGGAGCAGGTCGTTCCAGGCGACGTAGAGGGTGGCGACGATTTCGGACTGGCGCATGGATAGCGGGCGCAGCAGGTCGAGCACGCGGTTGATTTCGGGTTGGTGCGGGGCCCAATAGCCGGGGAAGTACTTCTGGTGGCTGCCGGCTTTGGGGAGGCGATCGTAGCGGGCGCCACCACCGGGGATGGGCACGGCCTTGTACCACTTCTGCTGCTCGAACTGGCTGTCGAGGGAGCGGATTAGGGCGTTGTCGTAGGGGCCGGCGGCCTGGCGGTAGTAATGGGTGTCGAGGTCTACTTCGGGCAGGACGTGCAAGTCGAGCAGCACCATGGCTTTCATCAGCTTGACGTGGCCGAAGCCGGGGGAGCCATATAGCTGGTGGATTACTTCTCCGCCCAATACGGTGCGCTCGAAGGGCGCGGCGCGGCGCGAAGGGCGCGGCGAAGCAACGACGGGGGTGGCAGTTGCTAGCTCCTCATCGGGGAAAATATCGGAGAAGTCGATGACTTTGGCTGGCTTCTCTACCGCAGGCTTAGCAGAAGTGATTTCGAGATGCTGAGTTGCGGTAGTAAGGGCCAACTGGGGGACAGCTCCGGCTTTGCTCTTACGTACAGGCTTGGCGGCTTTGGTGGCCAGGGCCAGGGCAGCCTGCTCTTCTACTTCGCGGGCGTGGATTTCGTGGTTGAGCTGCAGGAGTCGGCGCAGCACCTCACGACGGGCGGCAGGCGAGATGGTATAGCGCACCCGGTCGTTTTCGGGCAGGTATTCCTGTTCGTGGAAGCCGTGTTCAAGGGCGAAGTCCGACCAGCCGTAGGCAGCAGCTACTGCTTCGTCAATCTGGCGGTGAAGCTCGCGTAAGTGCAAAACCCGCTCGTATAGGTCTACGACGTTAGAAAACTCAGGAAGCTTGGCAGCTTTGGTAATGTCTGTTAACGAAAGGTCGGAAGTGTGTAAGAGGTTATAGGTTTTAGTTAATCCGAGGTTCAGGTCTATCATAAGCTGACGACGGTGCTCGATATATATTTTGTTTAGTGACCGAAGAGCAACCCGATTCTCATCTGTGATATTCAAGAGAAAAGGGAAAGTTTCAAAGCCAGAAGTAGGAGTAAAACGCAAAGTAACCGAACCCATTGTTGAGCAATATTTCCAAAGCCAATTGTCAAAAAACGTGGAATTTAAAATCAGATTTTCTTCTTCTGATATGTCAGTCAATACAATTATAGAATCAGTAAAAACCAACCCCTCGGATTTTGGAAAAAACCCTAAGTATTTACAATACCTATTTATTACAAGTGCATGGCCATGTTTAGCTAGAGCAGAATAAAGACCTGGTCGTTTTTCGCTGTAAATCCACCATAACTGTGGAAGTGGTTTACGTAGGGCATACTCTCCATTCTCCCCTAGTCTAGTTCTTTCTGGCTTGACTTTTTCTTCAACGATAGATAAACAGTCGGGGTAATCAGAAGCCACTTCTAACTCGTAGTCCGGCGGAGCAATAGCCTCTGAACTTCCATCTTTTAACCGTTCCTCAATTCGTTGGCGCTCCTTGGCATCTAATTCATTCCACTCAGCATAATCATATCTGCGTAATGGCCAATTCCGAAAATTAATTACCCAACGACTGGGACTCTGGTCTGCATTATTATTTAAGTCATCTCCATTTATATAAGGTTGCAATACGTTAGCATTAGCATGATTACGTTTAATTAGAACGTCAACTTCTGCCTGAGTGAGTACAAACCCGCTGCCCAATACATATGAGCCAATAAAACTTTTGCCCGCGTTGTATCGAAGCTGTTGTGGACTACTTGCTGCCCTCTCACTATCTAAGTGATGAGTAATTTCTTCTACAACATTCTCGTCTAAAATAAAAGGGCCGTTCCAAGTACGCTTGACAATTGTAAGTAACGATACATCAACGGCTGCCTCTCCCGGCCATTTTATACTGCGCACAGCATGATTAATAGTGCCTCCTTGATTAATAATTACCTCTAAAGCGCCCACACGGGTATCCCCTTGTGAAATAGTTTTTGTTGAAATAAGCGACAAAAATGCTCCAGGCTTAAGTAGCGAAAATACTCTGCGGAAAAAATAGCCAACTAAATCGGCTGTCCCTCCCATTGGCGCATATTCTGAATAAAGCCAATGAAGCATTTGATGGCCATATTTGGTCGACAGTTTTAGGCCGCCCAAAAAGGGTGGATTGCCTATGATACAATCGAATCCCCCATTGACTTCCATCACATCAGGAAACTCTAGAAACCAATGGAAAAACCGCTTCTCAGTGGCTATTTCAGCAGCGTAAGCGGCGGCTGGGTCTTGGATGGCGTGCTTACCGGTGAGGTGGCGGCGGTAGGCAGCATCAGTGAGGACGTGGTCGGCAGTAGCGAGGGTTTTGGGGATGAAGAATGGCGCAACCTGCAGGTTGGCCAGCTGCTCGAGACGGTGGCGGGCTGCCCCGCGGGAGAGGCGCTGGTAGGCAGCTGCTTTGGCTTCGATTTCGGCGGTGGAGTGGTCGGGCATGCGGCGCACCTGCTCGGCGGCGCGGCCTAGGTTGGAGAGGTCGCCATTGGTGGCCTCGTGGAAAAGGTTGGTTTGGTTGGGGATGGCCTTCTCGGCTTTGTTGCGTTTGCGCAGGGCGGCAGAAGCGGCTTTATCGTCGTTAGGCAGGTTTTTGAAGGCTTCGTCGGCGATGCCGCGTTCCAGGTCTTCGGCGCGGGCCAGGCCCACGATGGCATTGCCGCAGCGAATGTGGTGGTCGAGGAAGTTGAGGGGTTCGCCGGGGTTGTGGGCTTCGAGCCAAAGGGCCACCTTGCATAGTTCGACGGCCAGAGGATTGTAGTCGACCCCGTAGATGCATTGGCTGATGACATCGCGCATGGCTTGCCGCTGGGCTGTGGGGCTGGGCTGGTCTTCCTGGGTACGGACGCGGGCTACTTCCACGGCCAAGCGGCGGGCGGCGGAAAGCAGCATGTGGCCGCTGCCACAGGCTACATCGCAGACGCGGATGGACAGTAGCGCGGCCGCCTGGGCCTGCGCCACCTCGCCCCCCAACCCTCGCTCCAAAAGTGAGGAGGAGCCAGAGGACTTGGTTAGGCCGGCTTTTTCCAGCACGGTGGCTTTGGCAGTGGTTAGCTTGTCGGCAATGACGTGCTCGAGGGAATGCCGGATGAGGGGCTGAACCAGTTGCTCGGGCGTGTAGTGCGAGCCGCTGGAAGCGCGGTCGGAGCCGGCTTGCAGGCTGTAGGACCAGCGGCCGGGGCCCTGGGTAATGACGGCGTTGTAGTCGAGCAGGCCTTCGTACACGGAGCCAAACTCTTCGACATCGAGGGCGCCGTAGTTAACGCGGGTGGTTTGGTTGGTGTTGGGGTTGCGGAATTCGTTGAGGGACTTAATGCAGCTAAGCAGCACATGGTTGGCGAGCTGGCACTCCGGGAGGCTGCCCACGGCGCGGGAGCTGAATAGCTCACCGGCCAGCGGCTTGATGCTGAGGGGAGCTCCCTGGCTTTCTCTCTCGAACAGGCGGAAGGTGCGCATGAGGCCCTGCCAGAGGTCGGCAAAGCGGGTGTCGTGGGATACGTGGGACTGCTCGCACAAGCGCCGCAGGCGGGCTAGGCTATAGTACTGCTGGTACACCTGTTCGTGAGCTTGCTGGGTGGCAGCGGCCTTGCGGGCGGCTTCGTCGGCGGGTTTGGGCAATGCCGGGAACAAGAGGTGGCGCTCTTCGGTAACCAGCAGGAACAGCAGCCGGTAGATGAGGCGCAGCAGGGCGTGATGGTACTCCTTAGGGCTGAGCTTTTCCTGCTCTATTAGCTCGCGCAGGGCCTCGTTGTCGGGGTGTTGCAGAAAGCCGGTGCCAAAAGCGTTGAGGCAATGGTACACGGCATTGCTGAGGCCTTCGCGGATGCGGGAGCCGGATTCCAGCGCTTCCTGGTGGTAGTGCTCGATGAGCGAGCTGGCGCCTTCGGCTTCGGCGGCCGGCATACGCGAGGCATGCAGAAGGCGGAAGAGCACGGCGAAGTCGGCGAAGTGGTCGTCGTCGAACATGCGCTCGAGGTCGAATTCCACGAAGCTGAGGCGCACTAGGCGGCTGCTGTCGCGCAGTAGGCGCAGGCGCAGGCCATTAGTGACCAAGCCGTAGAGGTGCTCGTGCAGGTTGATGTATTCCTGCACCAGGGCGTGAGGCGACAGACGCGGGCCACCGGTTTCGCGCTTTTTGTCAAGCGAATCCCGAAAGCCCATGATGTGCAGGGGCAGGTTGCCGCGGCTGGTATCGGCGTGGCTGATGGGGTAGGTTTTGTCGTCAATGCGCGGGGTGTCGCGCAGCAGCTCGGGGTTGTATCCGAGCAGGCCGAGTAAGGGCACCATCCAATAGCGGCGCGTTTCGGTGGTACCCGTTTTGTCGAGGGCCACGTTTTCCATCTGGCGCTTGAACATGCGCCATAAGCCCTGGGCATCGGTCCAGGCCCGGACTATTTCATCTTTTACCTTGGCGTTGGTGGGTAGGCCAAAATCGGTGGGACGCTGGCCGCTCAGGTCGGCGTTTTCGAGCTTGTCGAGAATGTCGGCCGAGAGGATGGACCCTTCGATGCGAATGGTAGGAAAGCGCATATGCTGGTGGTTCCGGCCGTGCCCCAAGAGACTTTAAGCACCTTCTTCAACGCATTGCGCTGGAGAGCAAGAGGTAGTTTAGCCTCCAGGGTGGTTAAAATGGGAGTTAGCGGGATTATTTCGAGTAATAGTAAGGGAGAGAAACAGGCTGCGGGCGCGGAAGTACAAAACACTAAAACCGAGCTAACTCTGGGAGCCTATGACAAGGTATTGGATGAACATTAGCCGCCTTGCAGCAAGGGTAGCAGAATGTAGAGGCCCATCACATCCATTGGCAAGACGGGCGTAACAATCTGGTAGCGGTTGCCTTTCACCATCTGGCTAAACCGGTCGTGGGCGGCCACCAGGTTTTCGGCGCGCTCTTCGGCTACGTGGTTGAAGGCCGTTTCCAGGTCAGATAGGCGGTCGAGCTCCCGGGTGAGGAAATTGGCGTGCGCCTCCGGGGAGCTGGGGTCGCGGCCGGCAATGGCTTCGAAGAGGAGGTCGCGGGCTTCGTCGTGCGTGAGAAAATTGGCATCGGAAGGGCTGCCCCGGTAACCCCACAGCAGCATTTCTTCGGCTACCAGCTGGCGGCGCGTGGCCCGCTCGGCAATGACGTTGCGGACGCGGAACAGCAGCAAGGTGGTTTTGACGGTTACAGAACCGGTGCGCAATACGGCGGCGCGAGCGGGAGCTTTGCCTTTGCGGTACACAGCATTGGCCAGCATTGACTGGCACAGCTGCTCGACAAACGGATGGTTACGACCCAAGTAATGGTGTCCGGAGGGCGTAGGCGACACAAAGCTTACGGGCACGGCCGTTTGGCCAGGAAAGTACACCTGCAGTTCGACGGGTAGGTTGGTGGTGTAGAGCGTGTAACCCTTGCCCTCACCGGTGCGGGTTGCGTGGGGAGTAATCTGGGCTCCTAGCAGGGCCGGCAGGGCCTGGGTGACGAAGGCTTCGACGGCGGCGGGGTTGCCGATGGCCTCATCGGCCAGGCGCAGGTCGTCGGCTACCTCGTCGGGCTTGATGGCATTCTGCGCAAAAATGGAACGGGACTTTTTCTCGAGCTCAACGGCGGCTTTGTATTCGCTGTCTACCTTCTGCTCTTGGCGACGCACTACGTCGGACTCGCCGAAGTCGATGCCGAGCTGCACGGCAGTGGGCGAAGCCGGCTGGGGGTTGAGTAGCACAGCGGTGAGCACGGCGTCCATCACCGTCTTGCTGTCTTCGGGGAAAGGTACCGTGATGCCGGTAGCCTTCCGGATTTCCCGGACTTTTTGCAGGATGACACGCAGCACAACGCCGTCGATGGGGTTGTCCTTGCCATACAGCAAATAGGCCTTCACGCGGGGAGCAGCCTGGCCATAGCGGTCGACGCGGCCTTCGCGTTGTTCAAGGCGGTTGGGGTTCCAGGGCAGGTCGTAGTGCAGGACTGCGGAAAACAAGTGCTGCAGGTTGATGCCTTCGCTCAGGCAGTCGGTGGCCACCAGTACACGCAGAGGAGCATCGGCCATGTCGGCAATGCGCAGGCGGCGCACTTCGTCGGGGTCTTCGCTGGTGACGGTTTCGACGCGCACCGGCAGGCGGTCGACCTTGCTGAGGTGCTTTTGAAGAATATCACCCAAGTACTTGGCGGTGGCGATATAGCGGCAGAAAATGACCGGGTGAAAGCCTTCGCGCAACCACTGGGTGATGAGCGTGACGGTTTCGGCAGCCTTCTGGTCTTTGGCGATGCCATGCAGGCCTTCGAGCTTTTCGACCAGCTCCCGCAGCTTGACCTGCTGCGAACTGGTGAAGTCGGTGCGGCTGATGACTTGCGTAGGGGTGTAATCTCCTTCGAAGCCGAAGTCGGAGTCCAGCACAGGGTTAGCTTGGTCGGCGGCCAAGTCGGCATCGGGTACCGTGGTGGCTTCAGATTCGACAGCGGCTGGACGCTCGTTTCGTTGGCGGTTACGCAGCATTTCAACGCCGGCCGCAGGGCTGGACATTACGCCACGTAGCAGGGCAAGAGCAGTCCAGTAATGGAATTTCTGTTGGCCACCACCGAGGCCCTGCGCTGACTTGGTGAGGTGACGGGCCAGCTCCAGAACGGCGATATACACCTCGCGGTAGGCCGGTGCCAGCGAGTAGCTGCGCTCGTCGGGCTCGCGGGTCGGGAATGGGGTGTCCTCACCCAACCATTGCTCCACGTCGGCGCGACGACGCTGCACGAAATGGCGGGCTAGCTCTTCACGCTGAGGTTTGGTGGCATTGGGAATGTCGAGCGTTTCGAAAGAAGACTTTACCAAGCCTAACAGGGAGCTAAATTCTTCGGCTTTGCCGCTGTGGGGCGTAGCAGTGAGCAGGAGCAAATGCTGCTTGGGATTAGCTGCCAGCTTATGCAGCAGGTGGTAGCGCTGCTGTTGGCTTTTTTGCGCGCCGGCGGGCTTGGTAGCAGTGTGAGCCTCATCGACAATCACGAACTCGGGGCACTCGCGCAGAAACACATCCCGGCGGTCGCCCTTGATGTAGTCGATGGAAATGACCTGATAAGGGTAATGCTGATATACGCTGGTGACGTGGCCAGGCACTTCGCGGTCGAGCCGGGCCTGGGTGTTGGAGCGGATAATGACGGCTTCAATGCCCGCTTTGTCGCGTAGCTCGGCCTGCCACTGCTCGCACAAGTGCGGGAGGCAGATGACGGCAAACCGGTCAATCTCGCGGCGCTCCAGCAGCTCTTTTAGAATCAGAATGGCTTCGACGGTTTTACCAACGCCCACGTCGTCAGCTACGAGTAGGCGCACCGGGTCGGGGCCCTGGCGCAGCGCCATGATGAGGGGCACCATCTGGTAAGGCCGGGGCCGGAAGGACAGCTTGGCCAGGGACCTAAACGGTCCCGCTCCGCTGCGAAACGAAAGCCGGGCGGCGTTGTAGAGTAAGCGGGCCGAGGCGAAGTCGCCGAGGTCGGCGGGGACGGGCTTGGGGAATTCGGCAGAAGTTGGTTTGTCTTCGGCGAAGGCTAGTGGCAGGTAGATGCCAGTAGTTTCTTCTTCGCTGCCACCCAAGGGGCGGATGAGCAGCAAATCAGCGTCGGGAGAGGGCATAACGACCCAATCACGGTGGCGAACATGAACGAGGGAACCTGGAGCGTAGCTCATAGCAGAAAAAGGAAGGAACTATAAAGGCTGGGTGGACCGGTGTGCCGGGGTTGCTGGGTGATATGCAGCGGGTTTAGCTGACGGCAAAGAAGATGTCCGGACGCTTAGCAGTTAGCTCCTCCAGAGATTCGGAATAGTGGTAGACAAAGACTTCCTCTCCCCTATTTTCAATGGCTTCGCGCTGCAATTTGTCATGGGCCTTTTGGCCGGGCTCATCGTGGGGCGTTCCATCGCAGAATACCCAAATGCCGGGTTCATAATAGAAGTCAGGCTGACAATAGATGCCCTCGACCCGATGCTGGGCTTTGTCGGGTAAGCGAAGCTTGTTCTTTTTGAGGTAATCCAAGAATTTACGTTCCGTGCTAGAACTCTTGTCGTGGGCCTGCCAGAGATGCTCAAACTGCTGCTCGTAGCTATCGAAATCGGAATTGGTGAGCAGGTGGATATCGGCGGCGATGAGCTTTTCTAGCGCGTCACGGATATCGAAACGATTGATAAGCAAGTGGTCGCGCTGATTGTAGTAACTCAGCAGGTCGTTGTAGGAAGCAGGTTCTTTGTAGGAATCGTCATCAAATCGGCAGAGTCGATAGGCTTCCACCATTACCTGATGGAAAACGTCTTTGTCGTGGACGAACTGCGATAAAACACCCAAGCTGCCCTCGGCGCTTTCATACAGGAAGATGTTGCGGCCCTCCCCCATCAACGTGACGCCGATTTCGTTAGACTCGACCTGGAACACATTTTCGATGGCCCGCTTGATGGCGTACTGGAGCGTAACTACGCCATTATCGTTCAGGGCCAGGGCGGCTACTGGCTCCAGGTACAGCGCGTCGGCAGTGTCGGTGGTGAAGAGCTGAATGCGGCGGGGCACCGGCTGCCCGGGGTTAGCAGCCGGGTTAGGCATTTGGGCGGCCGTTTCGCGCATCCACTGACCGAAAACCATATCGACCAGGAAACCCTGCTCCCGAGCTGAACGCCACTTCCGGTTAACCTGAACCAGCTGAGCGGAGGGAATGTAGCGAATGTGTAGGAAGGGGTCTTCAGCGGCGCGTGCTTCGGCCCGCACTACGGTGTGCATGCCGCCGGGCACGTTGAAGTATGTTTCTATCTGGAAGCCTTCGGAACGGCGCTCTTCTTCCTCACAGGAAATGCGTTCAATCTCCTCGCAACGGGTTTCGGTCATCTCCACCAGCACCTCGCCGAACTCCTCCTTCGAGCTGTTATTATCGAGCGGAGTGTTGCTGAACGGGCAGACGTTGCGGGTCAACTCGGCACCGGTGAGGAAATAGCCGGCGGCCCGGCTTACCCGAGCGGACTGTAAGCTTTGCTCCAAGTTCGAAATCTGGAGCTGGTCGATGCGGAACTTGTTGCCGTTGTGGTAGACAATGTTGCGGGGGCCAAATTCGCGCAAGGCCACGAAACGAGGCCGGGAGATGAATTCACCGTCGAAGTCACCTTTGGGTAAGAAGGTGCGGATGGGTAGACGAGTGAAATTGTATCCGGGCAAGAACCCTTCGGAGGCCAGGTAGCGGAATGGATAAAACTCCGAAGCCGCATTGGTTTGGCGGCCCAAGTCATTCCGCAATAAGTCGCGCTGCTTGGTGGCTTGACGCTCGAGGCGGAAAGCGCGCTTGCGCTCGGGGGTGTTGTCTTTGTAAATGTTCTGGCTGATGATGTTTTGTGCGTCGCGCAACTGCAATTCGGCAGCCTGGTACAGCCGGCGCCACCGGTTGAGTGCCCGATTGAGGTTGCTGGGCACCTGGTCGATATGCAGGTCAATCCACGAGAGAGAATACTTGGCATGAACAGCCACTGGCAGCCGCTGAACGATGCGCTGAAAGGCCGTTCTAATCCGCAATTTGGACGCATCGGCAGCCTCCATAGATGCTTTGACTGCTTCTTTAATAGGCAGTTCCGGGTTAGACATTTCGATAACATCCGTCAGCGAGTTTTCAAATGCCTGGGCCCCTACTTCCGCCAAGTAAAGGGCGTTGAGGTGGGATATGAGCAGTTCTTCCTGCGTGAGGTCGAGGCGCGGTGGGGCGACTTGGCCGGCCACCATTTCAGTAGACCGGGCAAAATAATGCCGGTCGTGAGGTGAATAGAAAGAACAGTATGTGACGACTAAGGCAGCTTGCCCGCTCCGGCCGGCCCGCCCGCTGCGCTGGGTATAGTTGGCCGGATTTGGGGGCACGTTGCGCATATGCACAACATTCAGTGACGAGATATCAATACCCAACTCCATGGTAGGGCTGCAATAAAGGGCGCTAATATCCCCGGCACGGAACTTAGTTTCACGGTCCTGGCGCTGTTCGGTATTGAGCTGGCCGGTGTGCTCTGAGCCAATCAACTGCTTTTGGGCGCTGAAATTGGTCTGGTAGAGGTCGCGAAAGAACTCGCTCGGATGAGGGGCGCTGGCTTCCTTGTAGCTATACAAGCGCACTTCGTCACGGCGAGGCGTACCAGCCGCTACCTGCCAAAGCAATTGGTCGGCGCGCAATTGGTAGACATAAATGGCATCGCCGTGGTCGTCCTTTCCTACTGATGTTGGTTGCAGCCAGCCAGCTTCGCAAAACTTATCAAACAGGGCTTTAGCTATCTCATTGTAGGAAGCAGCCTTCATGTCAAGGCCTTCACAATGATTCCCAACAATTCTATTGAGGTACTTACCAACAGCGCTTTGACGGCCGGCGCTTACGGTGAAAAAGCGGCCGCCGGCGGGCGGTGGCGTAATGCACATGTAGGCCGGCTCCTCCATTTCGTCCTTTTCGATGCGATATGGATTCTTCAGCTTTTCGCGAATGACCGTACCCTTACTGCGCATGCTGTCGGGCGTGAGGTATTCGTCGCTATAGAGGGCGTAGGAGCTACGGAAATAATCCAGAAGCTGCCGCGTTACCTTCTCGCGTTGTTTGGGTTTGAGTTGATTAAAGATGGGCGTATCCTGCCAAGCTGCATCATCAGCACAGTTTTCCTCAACATACCCATACTCAATTTGGAGTAGCCCGCTCTGCTCTAGGTTCGGCATTATGACCCGCCAGGAACGGCGTAGGTCGTAAAGCGCACGGTACATCAGGAAATCTTTCAGTGCTTCCTGGTAGCCTTTAATCTGGGCCGCGAACGTGGGCACGATGTCTGAATTGACGTAAGCGCTAGCGGGCAGGGCCAATGCTTTGAAAATAGCATCTGGCAACTGGCTATGACTTAGTTGAGCCGATGGCTCCTGCGCTACGGCACGGTAGATACCTGCACGAAGCTGGGCTACCTGCACAAAATCGTTGAAGTGCCCTGACTGCAGGGCGGCATCTTGCCGGTTGTCAGTAAAGCTCAATAGCTTTCGTTCGGCCGGCGTTTTTACGACAGCCCCCAAATTTTGGAGCAGGGCATAAGATAGTACCGTCGTGGAAGTGCTACGGCCCTCGCTGCCTAGATTGGTAAGTTTGGTCCCCTCATTGGTTTTAGGGTCGTAGAAAGTACCACTGGTTGGGTCGAAAAGTAGCTTTTCTGACATAAACCACCCTTCCAGAGGCAGATGGGGAGCAGGATTTGTGGAGTAGTTGCCGGCTTCATCGCACCACAGCTTGAGCGGCATTCGGTCCTGGTATTTCTTCTCGACTACGATAGTATCATCCTTGCGGCGCTTCCACCAAGCACTAGGCAGCTCTTCGGTATCTCTGATGGGGTCCCAAATGTCAGCACCCAACAACAAGTAGCCGGGTTTGGCACCTTGGTCGCCCGCTGGCTTCTGGCGAAACTCCCGGGGGTCGAGCCTAGATACACCCTGCCGAAGGGTAACGCAGATGAATTCGTGGCCAGATTGCCGGCTAAATACCACTGGATAGATGGGCTTCAGCTCCTGCGTGGTGGGGTCGGCACGGCGTACTCCGGGTTCCAGAGTGATGATGCGGTCCGGTCCGGGAGTTAGGCTAACGTAGACTGAGCCCGTCTGGGAGATGAACTGATGCAGCTTGAACGGGAGATAAGTACCCCGCTCTTCCCGGGCTTGCCGGGCGGTATTTACGTTGTTAATCCAATCCAGAACCTCTACGAGGCGGCTTTCACAGATACTGCGAGAGACGTTCGTTTCATCGTGCAATTGGGTAATAATTGTCTCCAAGCTGGAAGGCTTGTTGCGTACCCAAACACCTTCTTGTTTGGCGAGTGCCACGCGGCCTTCTAACCACGTTGCTAATGGATGCAAGCGCAGATTTTCCTCCTGGCCATCTGGTGTGATTGGGGTTTGCAGTGAATCCGCTAACTCGCTGGCTGTACTTTCCTTTACCAGCGTGCTGAGAGAGGGCACTAGCTGCTCCATCACCACATCAGCTTCTGAGTAAGCAGTACCGAATATCTGTTCAGCGACTTCGGCCACTTTGGTTCGCTGCTCGAGAAGCGTGAGGTTGTCGCCCGAAACCATGGTAGCTGACGTACCAATGCAAATCAGTGGGTTCTGCGCATGAGCATGCAGGCGACGAATCAGCAGGGATACATCGGCCCCTTGGCGCCCACGGTAGGTGTGCAATTCGTCAAAAACCAGGTAGCGAAGGTTACGGTAGAGGTTTTCGCGCATGGGCTGTTCCTGCGACCTTGTCAGCAGCAGCTCCAGCATCATGTAGTTAGTAAGCAGAATGTGCGGCTGCTCTTTGCGGATGCTTTCTTTATCGTCCGTCTTCTCCTGGCCAGTGTATTGCGCGAAGTTGATGGGAAAAGGGTTGCCCGTCTGCTCAGTATACTGTTTGGCGTAACGCTTAATTTCCTCGTGCTGGGAATTGATAAGCGCGTTCATCGGGTACACGATGATAGCTCGAATACCTGGCTCCGTGGGTGGGTTTTTCAACAAGTCGTTGAAAATGGTAGCCATGTAGGTCAGAGACTTTCCGGAACCCGTGCCGGAGGTCACGATGAATCCTTTGCCCGCGCTACCCCGCTTGATAGCCTGCACCTGGTGTTCATAGAGCGAGTAGTCATGAAAGACTTTCGCCATGGCCGGGTGTAATGTACCCTCGTCACAGAGCGAAGAAATTGATTGTCCCGGTTTAAACGCCGGGTTAAATTGTAGCAGCGGCTCTGGCCACAGCTTATTCTCAGATAGCGCAGCCGTGACCTGGTTGCGGATTGCCTCATCCTTAATATTAATGAAGCCTTTGATATAGGCTTGATATTCAGATATTAATTTTTTATGAAGCGTAAAAACATTCATGATACTTGGTAGAACCTGTATTTACAATGGAAAAGAGAGGGACAATATAAAACAATAATGTGGAAGGAATTTTGAAAACTTCTCAATACAAAATCAATATTCCTTATATTATTAATATTCTTCATCTTAAAGGACATCATGTTATGGAATACAGATTATGGAATACAGAAGGCCACCTAGCTATCGCTAGGCGGCCTTCGTTATGTTACCGTTAAGTGTTACCAACTGTTACATGCGTAACGATTCAAGACATAACCGTGACAAAAGCCGTTACTGTAACAGCATTAGTTCATCCCAACAGGCGTTCCTGCAATTGTCTTCTCCATTTCTTTGTCAGCTCGTACTGGCTGGTATGGCTAAGCCAGCCATCTTGCGCATCTTGATGCGTTTCTTGGATTATTATGATAATCTCACGCAAATCCTTCTGACACTTTTGGGCAATGCTACCGGCCTGGGTCAACTGAGGATGGAGCTTATAACTTTCATAAGCGTCCATACTCGTTCTAAGCATTTGCCTCAATTGGCGTGACTGAAGGCGCTGCTGTTCTTTTTGCAAGAAGGATTCTACCACTTTCACGTAATACCCCTGCAGCTGTTTAGCCAATGCCGCTTCGTTGGAGCGCTTTTGCTCGGCAGCATCCTCATAGTCTTCTGGCTCATCCCTTCGGTTCAGGTAATCGCGTTCGGTGCTGGTAATAGGCTGCTTCCTTAGCCAAGGCAAATCCAACGGGGCATCGTGCCCAGTAGATAGCCCATTGCCCTCTTCGTTGGGTTCCTGAATATCTTCATTTTGACGTTGGCGGTGAAGTCTTACCCGGCAGGCATCGCTACAGGTGGTTTTATCGGCGCGGCCATACAGCGGAGAGTCGCAGATGACGCAGGTTTTTGCTGGGGTTTTCATAAGGCAGAGATTTTAAAGTTGCATGGTTGGAGAAGTGCTGTGTTGGCAATTCCAATGATTTCATCGGTTCTTCCCGTGCCAGCCGTGCCATAGCTTGGATAGCGCGTTTGCCCCAATCCTAGGTCTGGGTTAGCACATGACACACATGCCATCCACCGCCGTAAAAGGGCATAAGGATTAGCGTGCGCTAATGGCACGGCTGTCACGAGAAGAAATAAGGGTATTCGCCGGACTATGGCAGAACCGAGGAGGATGCGCGAGCCCACTCGGCCTGCATCAGTTCCTCCACGTGGTATCCCCCAACGCGGAGATCTTTACCAAAGCGCTGGACTTTTCGGGGCATCCCCAGTCGAGTTAGTGCTTCACCCAGAGCCTTATTCTGAAGGGTACGCGTAGTTGAGCGTGCTTGCAGATGGTCTTTAATCTGCGCCAGGGTGAGGAAAGTATCGCCCGGCTTGAAGTGGGCAGCAACCAAATCGTATTCCGGCGTATCGTGCTGAAATTGACGATTCCGGGTGTGCACCACTTCCAGCTCGCTTTCGTCAAACCAATACTGGTAATCATTTTTCCAGAGTTGGTAAGCCTCACGCCACACCCCATCAATATCGACCTGCTTAGCCGCTTTGATATCAATGGCCTCTACCTCGAATGGCAGGAAGCGCCGTGAGCCAGTTGGGTCCGTCAGAAAATCGGCCCCATTTACACTGCCCATAAATGAAGCACGGCGTGGCAACTCTGCAATCAGCCGAGCATACGGCCGGCGCACTTTCACAGAGGGCTGCGTAATCAGCGTTTTGAGCGAGTTCTCATCCTGCTTGTTCAACGTGCGCAACTGATCGTCGATGTTGATAAACAGGTACTCCGACAACAAGAGCTGAGTGTCCTTACTTTCAACATGGATTTTCCCAGTGAACAAGTACTGTTTGGCTAAAACCGGTGGGCATATCAGTTCTAGAAATGTGGTTTTGAATTGGCCCTGTCCACCAGTAAGCACCAGACATGTATGGTTTTGGCAGCCGTTATCAGTCAAGGCATTAGCCGCCACAGCCACAAGCCACTTGGTTAAGTAATTAGCGAATACGGCAGGGTCCGCAACCGTTACCGTAGCTGCCAATTGAGCAATAAAACCGGTTGCTGGAGCCGGCCCTAGGCTAGTAAAATACTGGTGTAACGGGTCCACGCGAGGAGTGAATTCGGAAGCCAGCAGCCGATATAGCGAATCGGGGCGCATCGGGCACCCGTTGTGCGTCAATTCGCGGCTGATGCTGTTGAGCCGGTAATCGTCCAGCAGTTGAAAAGGAGTGGCGTCGCCGCTAGAACGCCACTCAACCACTTCTTTCACGACATTAAACCGCACCTCGAATCGTTTTTTCAAGTAACCTTCGACAGCTAACAGCTTTTGATCGCCTTCTACCGAGTTTTGCGGCGGGACAGATGATGAGGAAGTGGGCTTTTTCATAGGACCAAATCCTTCATTGGTACCATATCAGCGATTCGGCCATAATTAGGATTGGCTTTTCCTATGGCTCGGTCCTTCTGAACCAGTATCCAAACTCCATCTAGCTCCGAATCCTGCTGATAGAGGAAGCGAGTACTCGTTTCAGCGCCCAACCAGAAACTAGGCTGCTGCTGTTTGGCTTCAGCCTCATTTGCTGAAATACCATCCATGATTTCACTTGACAACCGCAGGATGGAGCGAAGGCACTTGAGCACATAGCAGAGTCTTTCCGATGCGATAGATGAGCGTGATTTCCTTTGGCTCTCCGCCTCCCAGCTATTCAGCCGATTGATTAGGTGCAGAACCCAGCGGTTTAGTGTTATCAGCTGATTTAGCATGATGACTTCCCCCCTTTCTGCTTTGAGGTCTCCAAATACGCAACTAATTCGCTGCGTTTGTAGAGTACCCGCTTATCCGACGAATTCAACGCCGTGATGCGACCTTCTCGGCGCAACTTGTTTAAAGTTGGCTTGGAGAGATGGATAAAATCCAGCGCTTGCTGGGTGGTAAGGTATTCGACCTCTCCACGTTTTTGCCCTTTGCCTACGGCATCAAGCATGAGGGTGATTTTTTCGTCAAAGATGCTGTCTAACATTCCACGCAACTGCGGGACGGTTAACAGGACCATTGACGTTTCGGAAAAGGGTAGATTTCCCATGGCACTATAGGGTTTAAGTATAGGCCAAAATAAAGACCGCGTTAAAGCGGCGGTAAGTAGTCTTTAATGAAAATTTTACTCTGCTTTCCCATGCTGTACCGCACCTCGTAATGCAAAAGGGAATTCCAACGCACTTATATCCACATTTGGTATTAATGTTAAAATGTAGTCAAGAGCATCAGCCTTATTATCCCTAGAATATATAAAATAATTGGGCCGATTAGATAGCGAAGATTTTATATATAGCTCGACTGTTCTAGAACCCAAACCCGTTTTTTCCACGATGTATTCCCTCTGAGTGTCACTTGCAGCCTCCTGGCTGAGAGGAGGCGCTAAACCGGATTTAATGAGGATAAGATAAGCCAGGGTTTTAACCTTGCCCGTAACCCGAGTAGTACCACTTCCTTTTTTCTTCGCATTTAGTAATTGAGTCTTTACCTGTTTGCTTTCTTTACTGAGCCAGTCAAGACAAAATTGCAGCAGGTCGTAGCTGATTTCCCATGCGTCAACTAGCCCACGTTGAACATCGGCTTGGTCTTGGCAGACTTGCCAAGCATTTTCCGCGATTGCTTTCTTGCCGCTCATGTTCTGGGAAGCGTAAATCTTTTCGTCTAGGTCTGCCTGTTCAGCTTCCAGAATGGGGCGTAGGTAAGCAGCAAATTTGTACTGTGTGGAACTGTCAAGCCGGGCGTAATGAAAATTGAGTAATTGCCGACAATAGGTTTTGGAAGGGTTGACCATTCCAGTGTGGTATTCATAGTCCCCTCCACGTAACAGCCGTTGGAGGAGCATAGAATCCCATACTTCCGCCTTAGCGGGCGTGTTCTTCCCCTTCTTATCACGCACCATATACAGTGGAAAAGCCAAAGGATTATCTAGTTCCCCGACCGGCCGCGGCAGAACTCGCCTTTGATAACCACTACTCCCTACTTCCAACTTTGCCTCTGGCACCGAGTCGTCACTTACCCAAACTTTAGCTGATTCTTGAATAAAGACAAAAGGGTGTTTACAGCGACTGGCCATATTTTGCTTGCTTTATCTTACCTGACTTTACCACGAACAGCCAATCTACGACAAGACTATGTGAAGAGCACGGTCCCACTTACGGTCCCAATCATAAAAAAACCCTCTCTGCACATTGCAGAGAGGGTTTTTGGTGATCCCGCTGGGATTCGAACCCAGGACCCGTACATTAAAAGTGTACTGCTCTACCAGCTGAGCTACAGAATCGGTACCTTTACCTTGGAAGGGCGTTTCCTTCTTTGGTGGTACAAAAGTACTATAGCCCTCGGAACTACACAACCCTGACTTTAAAAAAAAGTCACCCTCATTGCTGTGCGCATCCTTTTCTTCTTTCTAATCTTCCTGCCTATCTGTGCCTTGAGTGCAAATTCGCCGGCAAAAAAAAATTTAGCAAGTAACCTTTCCAGTGCGCCTGCAGACCTGCGGCGAGCCGATTCGCTTTTCGCAGCGGGGCAATACGAGGCTTCTTTTCCTGATTTTCGGCAGCAAGTGTGGCAGCAGCGGCGCGTTTCGCCGGAGCTGCTGCTGAAAATGGCTTATGCGCAGCAGCAACTCGGGCACTATCCGGCGGCACTGCTCTACCTGAGCATGGCCCAGGCGCGGCAGCCGCGGGTGCGCACGTGGCGGCAGCTGGTGGCCCTGGCCACCCAGCACCGGCTGGTGGGCTACCCTGCTACCTGGCAGCAGGAGCTGCGGGTGCAGGCGCAGCGGTATTTCTATCCGGGCTTGCAGGCGTTGCTAGCGGGCGCGGTGGTGGGCGCAATGGCCCTGCTGTGGCGGCGGAGCCCGCGCGGGGCCTGGGTGGGCTATGCGGCATACGTCGCGTTGCTTGGAGCTTACCTGCACTTTCTGCGGCCGACGCCGACAGGACTGGTGGCCCGCTCCGGGGCGGCGCTAATGGATGGGCCGGGAGCCAGCGCGGCCTGGCTGAGCACGGCGGCTATGGGCGACCGGCTGCCCGTGCTGGGCCGCCAGGATATCTGGTACCGGGTGCAGTGGCAGCAGCGCGTGGCATTTGTGCGGGCCGCCGATTTGCTGGTGGTGGAGTAAGCGGAGTGGTGGGTAGCGAATTGGTGGATTTCTTTTTTACTCCACCACTTCCCTAACCGGCCTATTTTTGCGGCTATGTCTGCTACCCTTTCCCTCACCGGCCTTTTTCTGTACCCTGTAAAATCCCTCGGTGGGTATGCTGTGGATGAAGCCGAGGTGACCACCCGCGGCCTGCGCCACGACCGCCGCTGGCTGCTGGTGGATGAGCGCAACCGCTTCATGACGCAGCGGCAGCAGCCCGAACTGGCCCTGCTGACCGTGGCCCCGGCCTACAATGGCTTCCTGATTTCGCACCGCCAGCGGCCTGATTTGCTGCCGTTATTCACTCCATTTGAGGCCACGCCTGACCGGACCTTGTTCGTGACCGTGTGGGACGATATTCTGTGGGCCTGGCGCGGCACGCCCGAGGCCGACGAATGGCTGGGCGAGGCGCTGGGCCGCCCCTGCCGGCTGGTGTACATGTCGGACATGGTGCGGCGTGACGTGGAGCCGGAATTAAACCCCGAAGGCAAGCTGGTGAGCTTCGCTGATGGTTATCCCTACCTGCTGGCCGGCGAGGCCGCGCTGGCCGACCTGAACACCCGCCTGGCCGAGTCGGTGCCGATGAACCGGTTTCGGCCCAACCTGGTGTTTGGCGGCGGCGAGGCGTATGAGGATGATGCCTGGGAGCAGTTTCAGATTGGCGAGGTGCCGTTTCGGGCGGTGCGGGGCTGCGGGCGGTGCGTACTCACGACCATAGACCAAGCTACCGCCATCAAAAGCCCGGTGGGCGACCCGCTGCGCACGCTGGCTACTTACCGGAAGGCCGAGAACAGCACGTTGTTTGGCCAAAATGTGACCGGACCGAAACAGGGCCACCTGCGCGTGGGCGATGCCGTGACGGTACTCAGCCGGAAATAATGCTGCTGGGGTTCACTGGCTGAATATTTTGCAACTCCTGTTCCGACTAGTGCGTTGGAAGAAAGCCGGGCCTGCTGCCCGGCTTTTTTTATGGAACTGGAGTATCTGCTGAATTTTCTGGCCCGCCTGGCGGCCAACAATACCACGGCCTGGATGGCTGAACATCGGCCCGACTACCAGCGCGCCCGCGCCGCCTGCACCGAGCTGGTGCGTCAGGTACTAACCCGCGTTGCCGCCGTTGACCCTGATTTGGCCAATCTCACTACTACGGATGTGATGTTTCGCCTCCACAAAAATGACCGGGCACACCGCGACCCCGAGCCTTATAAGCGCCGCATGGGCGCGGGCCTGAAGCGTGGGGGCCGTCACGCGCCCCGGGCGGGCTATTTCCTGGCCATTCAGCCGGAGGGGCGCAGCTGGCTGGGGGCGGGCACTTTCCACCCTACTCCGGAACTGCTGGCGGCCATCCGGCAGGAAATCCACTACAGCGGCGACGAGTTTCACCGGCTGCGGCAGGCGCCGGAGCTGCTGCGCTACTTCCCGGATGGTATCGACACCACCGGTCCGCAGTTGACGCGGCCGCCGCGCGGCTATGCGGCCACCGACTCGGATGTGGCTTGGCTGCGGCTGAAGACGTTTGGGGTAGGCCGTTTTTACTCCGACGCGGAAGTGCTGGCTCCGGGCTTTGTGGACGAGGTGGTGGCGGGCATTGCGGCGGCCCGGCCGCTGGTTGATTTTTTCAACGCGGCTATTCCGGAGCCGGCTTAGGGCTTTGGGTTTGCTTCACGCCAAAGCGCCCCGCTCTCCATAGTGGAGGGCGGGGCGCTTTAATTTAGTTGGCTTGGTTCAGGACTTAGAACAGGCCAAACAGCGTATTGTCAATCTTCTCGATGATGGTGCCCAGGTCCTCCGGGTTGCGCACGTAGTCGAGTTCGTTCACGTCCACGATAAGAGAGCGGCCGGCATCGTAGGTGCTAATCCATTTCTCGTAGTGCTCGTTGAGGTTTTTGAGGTACTCGATGCTGATGGTGTTCTCGTAGTCGCGGCCGCGCTTCTCAATCTGGCCGATGAGTTTGGGCAGGTCGGCGCGGAGGTAGAGCAGCAGGTCGGGCGGGGCCACGAGGTCTACCATCGACTCGAACAGGGCGTAGTAGTTGTTGTAGTCGCGGGTTTCGAGCAGGCCCGATTGGTGCAGGTTGGCCGCGAAGATGTGGGCATCTTCGTAGATGGTGCGGTCCTGAATGATGCCACGCCCGGCTTTTTGCAGCTCCTTGATGTGCTGCGTCTGGCGGAAGCGGCCATTGAGGAAATACACCTGCAGGTGAAAGGCCCAGCGGGGCATGTCGTGGTAAAAATCCTTGAGGTAAGGATTGTCGTCCACATCTTCCAGAAATACTTCCCAGCGGAAGTGCTGGGCCAACTTATGGGCCAGCGTGGTTTTACCGGCCCCAATGTTGCCGACGATGGCAATGTGCATGCGCTACGAACGAAAAAGACGAGAGAAAAGCAGAACCCCAAAGGTAGCAGCGCGGCCCGCATTGGCTCCATTATTTGGGGCCGATATTATGTAGTATGTTTGATATACAATACTCTCCATCTGCCATGCTAACCGCCGAAGCCGTTCATCTGACCACGCTGGCCGACAGCTACGGGGCACCGTTGGCCGAATATTATTTTTTTCCGGACAATGCGCTGCTCTACATCCGCTGGCACGGCCAGCTCACCGCCGCCGAGGTAATTCGGGGGGTGCTGGAAGGGACGCGCCTGCTGGAAGAGCACCGTTTTGAGCGGGTGCTCAACGACAAGCGCGACACCGGTGGCGACTGGAGCGAGGCCCTGCCCTGGCTCGAATACGAATGGCTGCCCAAGGCCGTGGCGGCCGGCCTGCGGGCCATTGCCTACATCCTATCGCCCAGCCTGGATGCCCAGATTGTGAGCCAGGAATTCGTGGAAGCGGTGCGGGGTCAAATTCAGATTTCGCTGTTTACCAACGAAGAAGACGCCCAGGAGTGGCTCGAAACGAAGTAGTTAAAACCTGTCATTCCGACGTAGGAGGAATCTGAGTTAATCCGTTCAAACGGTTTCTCCCAGATTCCTCCTGCGTCGGAATGACAGGTTTGCGTTAGTCAAGCTTTTCCTTCACCTGCCGCGCGCCGCGCAGGGTGTGAAACTCACCCTGGAAGGAGCGAATGCGGATGCGCTCTTCGAGCGGCAGGGTGGTGCGCACCTGTTCGTAGCGCTGGTTGAGGCGGGCCAGAACCTGGCCGGCGGCGTCCCACTGCGCGTAGGTCCAGGCGCGGCGCTCGTCGCGGGTGGTAGCGATGAACCGCTCGTAGAGGTTGGGGAGCTGGTCGGCGCTGGCCTGGGCCAGGTTCACATCGGTTTGCAGCAGGTGCTGCTGCACGGGGTCGGAGGAATTATTGGTGGCGCGGGTGGCGGTTTGGCGGGCCTGGCTGCGGGCGGAGGTGGATTGGCGGGAGCCGGTGAGTTCGCCGCGCCGCAGCAGCTCGGCCTGGGAGGTGGCTTGGGCGTGGCCGGCGAAGGGCAAGCCGGCGAGGAACAGAATGAATGCAGATTTCATAGTCGGGAAGAAGAAAAAACGGAGGTTTGCGGGGTTAAACGCAAGGAATGGGCCAACCGTATCAGAGTGGGCGGCCCGGTTTCGGTTTTTTCGCCGCAATTTCGTGTTTTACCGCTTATGACTTCTGACGCCCCTACCGCGCCGCCGCGCATTGAGCCTGCTACGCTCAACGACATTCCGACCATTATTCAGCTGGCTGAGGCTACTTGGGAGCCGACCTACCGCTTCATCATTTCGGAGGAGCAGCTGGAATATATGTACCGGGTGATATACTCGCCGGCTGCCCTGAAGCGGCAGATGGAGGAGCAGCACCACGTATTCCTGATTGCGCAGATTGATGGCGAGCCGGCCGGCTTCGCCTCCTTCGGCCCGCTGCCGGCCGAGGACGGCAATGGTACCGGCTACAAGCTGCATAAGATTTACGTGCTGCCCACGCGGCAAGGCCAGGGCTTGGGCGTGCACCTCATTGAGGCGGTGGAAAACGCGGCCCGCACCGCCGGCGGCCAGTTTCTGGACCTGAACGTGAACCGCTACAACCCCGCCATTGCCTTCTACGAGCGGCGCGGCTTCGTGCGCCAGAGCGAGGTAGACGTGCCGATTGGGCCGTATTTCATGAACGATTATATCATGCGCAAGGCGCTTTGAATGGTTGAGTTTTGAGGGTTGAATGTTGAGTTATTTTCAGCACCAAAACTCAACATTCAACCCTCAAAACTCAACCATTCCCAAACTCAACATTCAACCCTTAAAACTCAACCCTCCCAAAATGGCCACCAAACTCACCGTCCTTTCCAATGGCTCCCTCCGCGTAGAGGGCGAAGACATCGAACTCGTGGATGCCCAGGGCCAGCCCTACGGCCTCGGCGGCCGCGAGCGCATCAGCATCTGCCGCTGCGGCCTTTCCAAGCAGAAGCCCTTCTGCGACGGTTCGCACAAAGGCCACTTCGAGCACGCCGCCGTGGCGTTCGATTTGCCCGCACCCAAGCCGGCTGTATAAGCTGATTCTCTTAATGAAAAAGCCCGCTGACCATTTGGCCAGCGGGCTTTTTTAGCTTTAGACGAATCAGGCTTTACTCCACCACCAGGCGCTGGGAGAACTGACCGCAACGCACCACGTAGGTACCGGCGGGCAGGCCGCGCAGGTCCAGTTCAACATCCGAAGCGGCCGGGGCGGGGTAGCGGCGCACGGCGCGGCCCAGCGCATCGATGAGCAGCAGGGGCTGGCGCGCCGCGCCGGCGGGCAAGCGCAGCGTGGCCGTGCCGTGGGCCGGGTTGGGGAAGAGCTGCGCGGCCGGCGTCGCGGTGGCTGCTTTGGTGGCTAGTAGGGCATTGGAGTCGTAGATGCCGACGTGGGCCAGGTGTTTGCTACCGTCGCCAGTAGTCGTAAAATCTCCACCCGCATAGAGTTTGCCATTGGCACCAAGAGCCAGCGCCCATACAACATCGTTGGTGCCGGTTCCCAAACCGCTCCACGTGGCACCGTTCCATTTGGCTACCCGGCTGGCAGGTACGCCACCGGCTTGGCTGAATTGAGTACCGCCAACATATACCTCCCCTATGCCTGTCACGACTAGGCTTAAGACGGGACTGCCCACCCCATTTGCGGCTCCCGTACCTAAAATACTCCAATTGCTACCGTTCCAGCGGGCTACGCTGTTGGCTGAAATGCTACCAGCGTTGCTTAACGTTCCGCCCACATACAAGTCGCCAGTCGCCGCTATGGCCATACTAAACACGCTGGCCCCAACGCCATTGGTTACGCCTGTACCCGTGCCTAAGGCACTCCAACCAGTACCGTTCCAGCGGGCTATGTAACGGGTTGTGATGCTACCGGCGTGGGTAAAATCCCCGCCGGCATATACGTCTCCGTTGGCAGCGAGGGCCAGTGCCGATACGTAGCTGTCCAGCCCGGTTCCCAAGCTGTTCCAGCCGGTACCATTCCAGCAAGCTACACGGTTGGCGCTGGCTCCACCGGCCTGCGTGAAGCCACCACCCGCGTATACGCCGCCGTTGCTGGCAATGGCCAGCGCATAAACGTAGCTATTGACCCCGTTGGCAGGGCCGGAACCCAAAGAATTCCAGGTTCCGTTACTCCAGCGTGCTACGTTGTTGGCCGGAGTGCTGCCGGCTTGGGTGAAGTTGCCGCCGACGTACACATCCCCATTGGCAGCCACGGCCAGCGCATTCACCCAGCTCGGATAGATGCCCGTTGAAGTGCCGGTGCCCAGCGCCGCCCAGGCCGTGCCATTCCAGCGGGCTATGTTGTTTGCCGACACGCCGCCGGCCTGCGTGAATTTTCCTCCCGCGTAGACATCGCCATTTGCGGCCACGGCCAGGGCATACACCGAGCCGTTTATCCCATTGGCAATGCCGCTGCCAAGCGCCCAGGGGCTCCACGCCGAGCCATTCCAGCGAGCGAGCCGATTGGCGGAAGTGCCTCCGGCCAGCGTGAAATTACCCCCCACAAATACTTCGCCGGCAGCATCAACGGCTAAGCCCGCAACATACCCATCCGCAAAGCTGCTTCCCACCGCGCTCCACGCCGTGCCGTTCCAACGGGCCACTTGGTTGGCCGAAACGCCGCCAGCCGGCGTGAAGCTGCTGCTCACGTACAAGTCGCCGGTGCTGGCCACCACCAGTGCCCCCACTGTGGCGTTGGCACCATTGACACCACCCGTGCCCAGGGGGCTCCAAACAGTACCGTTCCAGCGGGCTATTCTGTTGACCGAAACACCACCGGCTTGGCTGAAAATTCCGCCCGCATACAGGTCCCCGTTGCCAGCCACAGCCAAAGAGCCAACGGCGCTATTTGTGCCATTGGTCCCTCCTGAAGCCAGCAAGCTCCACGTTGTGCCATTCCATTTGGCCACATTATTGGCAGATGCGCCTCCGGCCAGCATGAACTGACCGCCCGCATAGACATCTCCGTTGGCCGCTACGGCCAGGGCCAGCACATAGCTGGCGGCCCCGTTGGGGATACCCAGTCCTAATGCGCTCCAGGCAGTGCCGTTCCAACAGGCCACGTTTGCGGCTGCCACGCCGCCGGCTTGGGCGAAGTTGCCGCCCGCGTACACATTCCCATTGTCAGCTATAGCCAGCGCGCTCACTTCATAGCCGCTGCCAGCACTCACCCCGTTGGCCGTCCCGGTGCCCAGGCTGCTCCAAGCCGTGCCATTCCACCTGGCCACATGGTTAGCCGCTACCCCGCCCGCCTGCGAAAACCGTCCGGCCACGAATACATCGCCATTACTCGCCACCGCCAGCGCGTGCACATAGATATCAAATACCCCGTTGCCAGGAATACCAGCGCCCAGAGCACTCCAGGAAGTGCCATCCCACTTAGCTACCCGGTTGGCCGATATGGTGCCAACTACCGTGAAAGCACCGCCGATGTAAATGTTGTTGCCAGCCCGTACCACCACCTGTACTTGACTATCGGCTCCATTCGGCAACCCAAACCCGTTCTGCCACCGCTCATCGCCCGTCCCGGCCACGCCGGCTGGCCGGAACACCGGCCGTCCGTCCGGCGCGGTCTGCATCCGAAAGGCGCGGGCATCAAACGAGCCATTGGCTCCAGCTTTTAATGTCCCGTCGGGGTTGAGGGCTTCGGCCAGGGGGCGGCCGGGAGCGAGCGGCGGGGTAGCCGCGCGGGCCGGACCGCACAAGTTTAGTAACAGGAGAAGCGAAAGCAGCGCGGGCAGTAGATTTTTCTTCATCGGTAGCGAGAAATGGAAAGGAGTTAAAGTAAACGGGGAAGATACACCACCCAGTGGAGCAGCACCGTGCCGGCCGGTGCACTTAGTGCTGTGGCTGCAAGCGGTAGCACAGCTCATCGTCCGGTAAGTCGGCTGACTTGCGGAAGCCAAGCCTTTCGAGCAGGCGGATGGCCGGGCCGTTCGGCCGGGTGGTGATGGTGGTGATGCGGGCCAGCTGCATGTCGCGCCGGCCGAATTCGATGGCCAGCCGCATGGCCTCGGCCATCAGGCCCCGGCCCCGGAAGGCGGGTTTCAGCACGCAGCCCAGTTCCCCGGTCCCGTCCGCAAAGCCCCGGTAAAAGCCCAGCGTGCCCACCACTTCATTGGTCGCGACGCTCACAATGGCCCAGTGAATGGAGGAGCCGTTGCGGTAGTCGGCGTTTATCTTTTCCTGCATTTCGGCCGCTTCCGGCGCGTTTTGAGCCGGCCGGGCATTGTAGAAAGAGATTTCGAGCAGGCTGCTACTATCCGCTGGCACCACCTGACGCAGCCGCACGGTGGCCGAGGCCAGCACCGGGAAAACGGGGTAAGGAGGCAGGTTCATGGCAGTTTATTGAGGTCAATTGCTTAAAGCAAACGCTCCTACCCCACGCCCGGCCGCACGCTACCGCCCAGCATCAGCCACAGGTTCTGGCGCACGATGTCGCCCATCGAGTCGCAAGGGTCGAAAGCGTCGGTGTGGTGGTAGCGGTTGAGTTCGGCCTTAAGCTGGGCCACTTTTTCGGGCGGGGCCAGCTCGTGGCGGCGCATGGCCTCCAGCAGGTCGCGCAGGCGGTGGCGCTCGGCGCGGGCGCGGCGGGCCATCAGGGCACGCTCCTCGGTCTGGTACTGCCGGATGGCCTCGGGCTTGAGGTGGCGGGCGCACATGGCCACCACGGCGGCATTATCTTTGAAAAACTGGGGCAGGTACATGCTGCGGCGGCCCTCGTAGCTCTGCTGGTCAAAGTCGATGGCCTTCACCCGGTACTGCTCGTTCTCGAAGTCGGGCGTCACGGCAATGACGTAGTTGTAGGCCCGCATATCGCCCAGCAGCCGCACGAAGCAGCGCTCGTTAAACTTCACAAACTCCTTGGCCAGCCGCACCTGGTTGAGGTGGGGCAAACTCAGGTGTTTTCGAATAAAATCATCGCCCGGAATGCCCACAATGTGTTCCTCAATCAGCGTGTCGCCGCTCACCAGGAAGTTCATCGAGTTGGGCGAGAGCAGGTGCTCCAGTTCCAGCCCATACAGGCGCGAAGCATCAGCCTGCTTCACATAAAAGTAGTCGTAGTTGTCGTTGAGCTGGTTCACGATGCGCACCCGAAACGGCCGCGAGTTGCCAAACTCGCAGTAGTCAATCCGGTCGGCCACGAGGTGCTGGGAGAACGACAGGTCGCCGGCCGTTTTCAGCAGCGCGTACACCTCCGTCAGGCCCTGTCCCAGCTCGCGCAAGGTCTGCGGCTCGAAGAATACAGTTTGCCAGAGCGTGTCCTTGCTCGCCCGGTCCAGCAGCGGAAACGAGCCCGTGAACTGCCGCAAGTCGGCATACGTCACGGGCAGCTGGGTTTCGCGGTCGTAGGCGCGCAGGTACTGGCGCAGGGCCGGCGTGATGGGGTACGGCGGCTTTTTGCGGGAGATGTCCATGGGGGGCAGGTTGGTAGTAGAGGGAAAACCAGAACGTCATGCTGAGCGCAGCCGAAGCCTCTCTACCGCAGGAGTAACCCTTTTGATTGGATTAGTTGCGCGGTAGAGAGGCTTCGGCTGCGCTCAGCATGACGTTCTTTTGATTTGGGCAGTCTTAGTCCCTACCCTGCCAGCTCGCTCACCAGCTCCACGTACTGCTGGCGGGCGGCTTCCTGGCTGGTGCCTTTCAGGCTGTTCCAGGCATCGAACTTGGCAATGGCTTTGAAGTCGAAGCCGCCGGGGCGGTCGCCGGTTACATCGCCTTCGGTGGCCTGCTTGTAGAGGGCGTAGAGCTGGAGCAGAATCATGTTGGAGGGCTTGCTGGGCAGCTGCTGGGCGCGCTGGCTGGCGGCGTCGAATTCTTCTTGCGTGGTGGTCATAAAAGGGAGAAATGCAGTGGGTTTAACCGGGATGCGCCGCTTACCTTGGCGGCTCATTCACACAAACGTATGACGCGCAAATCTATTCCCGCTTTAGCCACGGCCATGTTTCTGCTGGCCGGCCCCACCGCCTTCGCCCAGAAAACCTACCTGCACTGCGGGCATCTGCTGGATGTGCGCAGCGGCAAGCTGCTGGCCCAGCAAACCATCGTGGTTGAGCGCGACCGGATTACGGCCGTGCAATCCGGCTATACCGCCGCCAGCGGCCCCCAGGACCAAGTCATCAACCTCGAAAACCGCACCGTGCTGCCTGGCCTCATCGACTGCCACGTGCACCTCGAATCCCAGTCGAGCCGCAATAATTTCCGTGAGCAGTTCACCCTTAACCCCGCCGATGTGGCTTACCGCGCCCAAGGCTACGCCCTCACCACGCTGCGGGCGGGCTTCACCACGGTGCGCGACTGCGGCGGCTCGGGCGTGAACACCAGCCTGCGCAATGCCGTGGCTCAGGGCCTGGTGCCGGGCCCGCGCATCTTCTCGGCGGGCATGGCCATTTCGGCCACCGGCGGGCACATGGACGAGAGCGACGGGCTGAACGAAGACCAGCTCACTAAGGCCGGCCACCCCATCTACCTCGCCAACGGCCCCGACCAGTGCCGGCAGGCCGTGCGCGAACAGTTCAAGCGCGGGGCCGACCTCATCAAAATAGCCAGCACCGGCGGCGTGCTCGACCTGAGCAAAGACGGCACCGGCGCGCAGTACACCGAGGAAGAAATCCGTGCCGTGGTGGAAACCGCGAAGGACCTCGGCATGCGCGTGGCCTGCCACGCCCACGGGGCCGAGGGCATCAAGCGGGCCGTGCGGGCCGGCGTGACCAGCATCGACCACGGCTCGCTGATGGACGACGAGGCCATCCGGCTCATGGCCAAAAGCCGCACCTGGTACGTGCCCACGCTCATCGCCGGCAAGTCGGTGGCCGATACCGCGCGGCTGCGACCCGGCTACTTTCCGCCCGTCATCGCCCGCAAAGCCCTCGATGTAGGCACCAAAATGCAGGGCACTTTCACCCGCGCCACCAAAGCGGGCGTGCGGGTAGCGTTTGGCACCGATGCGGGCGTGTACCGCCACGGCCAGAACGCCCGGGAATTCGGCTACATGACCGAGGCCGGGATGTCGCCACTCGACGCCATCCGCACGGCCACCCTCAACGCCGCCGAGCTACTGGGCGAAACCACCGATTTGGGAGCCATCGAAGCCGGCAAGCTGGCCGACATCGTGGCGCTGGACGGTGACCCACTCCAGGATATTTCGGCCCTGATGCGGCCAAAATTTGTGATGAAAGCGGGCGTGGCCTACCGGCAGGAGTAGCTATGAAATGTAGGGTGCGGGGCTTGCCCCCGCCCGTCGTTGAACGACGGGCGGGGGCAAGCCCCGCACCCTACTTCACTATTAGCTTACTTCCCGGCCATCTCGCGGTAGAGCGTGGTAACGCGAAACAAGCCGGTTTTGCGGTCAAAGTCGACTAGGCTTTTGTCGACGCGCAGCTGGCCCACGGCGGCGGCAAACCCCGGGCTGCTGGCCGCATAGGCTTCGCGCAGGTAGCGGGGCGTGAGCGGAAAAATAAGCCCCGTGAGGCCCCGGCTGAAGAAATAGCGGGTGCCGGTGCCGTTGGTGCCGCCCAGCGCGCCGTTTACGTTGGTGGAATTCTGGGAGTACACGCACAGCGTATCGGCGTATTCGAGCCGGTACTCCTCGTTGCGAAACAGGCGTGAGGTGCGGCCTTTCTCCGACACGTAGCCCCACACGCTGTCGGGGGCTACGCGCAGCTTGGCGGTTTTGGTGCCGCGCGGCACCACTACTACTAGCTGGCCGCGCTTGTCGGGGTAAAAGGCATCCAAGCCGGCGGGCTGGGGCTGCTTGCGGTGGTAGGCCGCGCCCGTGCGGTAGGCCCCGGGCGGAATGGTAAAGGTCTGGGCAGCGACCGGGCCGGCCAGCAAACTCAATACCCCTAGTAACAAGCGACGCGGAAGATTCATATCAGCTATTTGAGCCGTGAAGGTACGGGCCGCCCCGCCCCCATGGCGCGGCTACAGCCGGGGTTTCTGAATGTGGCGGCCATTGCCGAACTTTGGCCAGGGGAACTATCCCTGGCCCCGTAATCATTCCGCATTCATGAAAAAAACGTTGTTGCCGCTGCTGCTTGCGGCCCTCATTCTGGCCCACGGCACCGCGAGCGGCTGGGGGTTCTTCGGCCACCGCACCATCACCCAGATTGCCGTATACGAGCTGCCGGCCACCATGCAGGCCTTCTATTTCCGCCACATGGCTGAGGTGGTGCGCCTGAGCACGGCCCCCGATGAGCGCCGCAACGACGACCCCACCGAGGCCCCCAAGCATTACATCGACATGGACCATTACTCCGAAAACGACCCTTTCGGAAAGATGCCGCGCCAGTACGACGAGGCCGTGGCCAAGTTCTCGGCCGATACGCTCAAGAAGTACGGCACCGTGCCGTGGGTGATTATGGAGATGAAGGACAACCTGACCGAGGCCTTCCGCCAGCGCGACACGCTGAACATCGTGAAGTATTCGGCCGAGCTGAGCCACTACGTGGGCGATGCCTTCGTGCCGCTGCACACCACCGTGAATTACGACGGCCAGCTCACCGACCAGAAGGGCCTGCACAGCCTCTGGGAAAGCCAGCTGCCCGAGAAATATATCAACGACTACAAGCTGGACGGCGAGCCCGCCAAGTACGTGAAAGACCCGCTGGCCGCCGTGTGGGGCGTGCTGGCGCAGAGCTACGGCTTCCTGGGCGAAACCTTTGACCGGGCCAGCAAGATTGAGAAGGTGATGAAGCCCGAGGTGCGCTACACGTTCTCGCACAAGTACGGCAAAACCTCGCGCCGCTACTCCGATGCCTTCGCGGCCGAGTACGAGAAGGCCGTGGGCGGCATGGTCGACTACCGCCTTAAAGGCGCGCCCAACCTGGTGTCGTCGCTCTGGCTCTCGGCCTGGCAGGATGCGGGCAAGCCCGACCTCGGCGGCATGATGACGCCCAGCAAGCCCACCAAGGAGGAAAAGGAGAAGCTGAACACCGAAGTTTCGGCCTGGAAAAAGAACACCCTGGCCCAGGACCAGCTCCTGCTGGCCCAGCAAAAGGCGAAAAAGGTGGAAACCGTGGACGAAATCAAATCGGCCAAAGACATGGCCGAGCCGCCCGCCGAAGCCGAAGCGGCCCCGGCCCCGGTTACAGCCGCCCCAGCCGCCGCTGCTACGCCTCCCCCCGCCGCACCCGTGGAAAAGGTGAAAGTGAAGGTAAAAACCAAGGCCGGCAGCGAGAAAACCAAGCAGAAAACCAGCGCCCCGGCGTGGTAAGCCCCGCCTGGAATTAGCTCCGCTTTAAAAGCCCGCGCCCCGCAGCGCGGGCTTTTTTTGGGCCTGAACCCAACCGGCGGGGCCGGCTGGCCGTCTTACCTTGGGCCACTTTTCGGCCCCACCGCTATGCGTATATCCGTTTCTTCTGCCTGCCGACTGCTGCTCGGCCTGGGCCTGCTGGCCGCCTGCAACCAGGCCCCGCCGGCCACCGCCCCCACCGCCACCAAACCCGTGGTGCCCGGCCCCGACCTGGCCACCCTCACCGACAGCGCCGCGCCGGCTGCCCTGCTGGCCTACGGTAAGCAATACCCCGGCTCCGAGGTATTGGTGAAAACGCGGCTGGGCAACATCCGGGTGCGGCTCTACGACGACACGCCCATTCACAAGGCCAATTTCCTGCTGCTGGCCCGCAAGGGTGTGTTCGACGAAACCATGTTCAACCGTGTGGTGAAAAACTTCGCCGTGCAGGGCGGCCAGACCTACAACGCCCGCACCATCCGGCTGAAGCGCTACCGCCTGCCCCCCGAAATCCGCCCCGAGCACTTCCACCACAAAGGGGCCCTCGGCATGGCCCGCTACGACGACGAACAGAACCCCGGTCGCCTGTCCTCCAACACCGATTTTTACTTCGTGGTGGGCGAAAAAATGGCTCCGTTCCAATCGCAGGCCATGGCCGGCCGCAAGCTCACGCCCGCCCAAATCAAGGCCTACGCCACCGTGGGCGGCGTGCCCTCGCTCGATGGCCAGTACACGGTGTTCGGCGAAGTAATTGAAGGCCAGGATGTGGTCGACAAGATTTCCAACGAGCCCGTGGAGTCTGATAAGTGGCCCGTGAAGGACATCACCATGAAGGTGGAAGTGGTGAAGTAGCCCGGCGGGGGTCCCCGCCGGGCGGTTTGGAATTCCAACTCGGCAGCAGGGGTCCCCGCTGGGCAGTTTGGAGTTCCAACTCGGCAGCAGGGGTCCCTGCCGGGCAGTTTGGAGTTCCAACTCGATAGCAGGGGTCCCTGCCACCGAGTTTGGATTTCCAGGAGGGCAGCAGGGGTCCCCGCCGGCGGCTACACCCGCGGCTCCAGCTAAAGCAATTAAAAAGGCCCGCCCCCAGGGGGAGCGGACCTTTTCGTATCTGGCGCGGAAACAGTTTTCCGTGCGTGATTCAACAAACCTTATGCAAACAGCTTACCAAATTTTGGCGCGGGCCTCCGCCGAGCGCACCATCTTGTCGCCGTCCTTGCAGCCAAAGGCCTGGTGAAACTCCGGCAGGTTTTGTAGCGGGCCGTTGGCGCGAAACTGGCCGGGCGAGTGCGGGTCCGTCTGGACGCGCATCCGCATGGCTTCCGGGCGCATGTTGGTACGCCAGATTTGGGCGTAGCCCAGGAAGAAGCGCTGCTGGGGCGTGAAGCCGTCGATGCTCTTGCCGGCTTTGGCCTGCGGGGTTTTCAGGAAGGCCTGGTAGGCGATGGTGAGGCCGCCGAGGTCGGCGAGGTTTTCGCCCATGGTCAGCGCGCCGTTCACATGCACCGAGTCGAGCGGCGTGAAGGCATCGAACTGCTTGCTCACCACCGCGGCTTTGGTGTTGAACTTGTCGGCGTCCTCCTTGGTCCACCAGTCCTTCATATTGCCCTGGGCATCAAACCTCCGGCCCTGGTCATCGAAGCCGTGGGTCATTTCGTGGCCAATCACGGCCCCGATGCCGCCGTAGTTCACCGCGTCATCCGCTTTGGGGTCGTAGAACGGGGGCTGCAGGATGCCGGCCGGAAACACAATCTCGTTCACCAGCGCGTTGTAGTAGGCATTCACCGTGGGCGGTGTCATGGTCCACTCGGTACGGTCCACGGGCTTGCCGTACTTGTTCAGGTTTTCCTGCCCGGCAAATTCCTGGGCGGCAAACAGATTGTTCAGGTAGCTCTCGCGGCTCACGTTCAGCTTGGAGTAGTCCTTCCACTTATCGGGATAGCCGATTTTCACCGTAAAGGCATTGAGCTTTTTGAGGGCGGCGGCTTTGGTGGTGGCACTCATCCAGTCGGTGGCCTGAATGCGCTCGGCGTAGGCGGCCCGCAGGTTTTCCACCATCACCTTGGCGCGGGCTTTGGCCTCGGGCGAGAAGGCTTCGTCCACGTAGAGCTGGCCGAAAGCTTCGCCCAAGGCACCGTCGGTGGCGGCCTGGGCACGCTTCCAGCGGGGCTGCTGCTGCTTGGCCCCGCTCAACACCTGCGAAAACCGGAAGGCTTCATCAACATACGCTTTGGGCAGCGCCGGCGTGGCCGACGTGACCAGGTGCCAGCGCAGGTAGGTTTTCTGGTCGGCCAGCGGCTCGGCCACCAGCATGGTGTTCACTTCCTTGGCAAACTCGGGCTGCGCCACCACCAGGTCTTTGGCAGCAGTCAGGCCGTTGATTTTCAGGATGAGCGGGAAGTTGATGTTGGGGTAGTCCTGGGCGAGCTGCGCGAGGGTGCGCTTGTTGTACATGGCCGGAATGTCGCGCATGGCCACGCGGGTGCGGCTGGCCTGCGCCAGACGGGTTTCGATGCGCAGCACAGTGGCCGCATTCTTTTCGGCAGTAGCTGGGGCGTCGCCCAGCAGCTTAAATGTATTCGTCAGGTACGCCTGGTACGCCGTCCGGATGCCTTTCGAGCGGGCATCGTCCTTCACGTAATAGTCGCGGTCGGGCAGCCCCAGGCCCGCCTGGTTGAAGAAGGCCATGTACACGTCGTTCTGCTTGAGGTCCTGTAGCACCCCGAAGCCGTACCAGGAATTCCCCACGTGGGATTTGGGGTCGTTGAGCAATTGCTGCATGCCCGCCAGGTCGGTCACGGCCTCAATCTTGGCCAGGTGCGGCTGCAGGTACTTCAGGCCCGCAGCTTCAATGGCCACCGTGTCCATAGCCGCGCCGTAGAAGTCGCCCACTTTCTGGGCGTTCGAGCCCGGCTTGGCCGTGCGGTTGGCGGCGGCCTGGTTCAGGATGCGGCGCAGAATGGTGCGGTTGTTATCGGCCAGCGTGTTAAACGAGCCCCAGCTGGTTTCAGCCGCCGGAATGGGATTGTTTTTCAGCCAGGAGCCGGAGGTGTACTGGTAGAAGTTGTCGCACGGCGACACCGACTTGTCCAGGTTCGCCAACGACAGGCCCGTGCCACTGGTGGGCACCGCCACCGTGGTTTTTGCCTTGCCCGCACCGCTGGACTTGGTTTTAATCTTGGTTTGGGCCTGGGCCGTGCCAGCCAACAGCCCAAGCATGGTCGCCGACATAGTCGCGCACCGCACAAAGTATAATTGTTTCATAAATTGAAAAAAAGGGACAAAACCATTAATGCGGGCAAGGTAGACAATTATGTGATATCAATAGAAAATGGCCAAAACAAAAAGGAAGAATAAAGGAGTAGCAATAGTGCCAACCCCCTTATTCTTCCTTTTCAACCTCTCAGGAGGCGTTTATCAGCTTACCAGATTTTGGCGCGGTCGGCAGCAGAGCGCACCATCTTGTCGCCGTCCTTGCAGCCAAAAGCCTGGTGGAACTCCGGCATGTTCTGCAACGGGCCGTTGGTGCGGTACTGGCCGGGCGAGTGCGGGTCGGTCTGAATCTGCTGGCGCATAGCCTCCGGGCGCTGGTTTGAGCGCCAGATTTGGGCGTAGCCCAGGAAGAAGCGCTGCTCGGGCGTGAAGCCATCAATCGACTTGCCGGCCTTGGCCTGCGCCGTTTTCTGGAAGGCCTGGTGCGCGATGGTGAGGCCGCCGAGGTCGGCCAGGTTTTCGCCCATCGTCAGGTTGCCGTTTACGTGCACCGAGTCCATCGGCGAGAAAGCATCGAACTGCTTGCCCACCACGGCCGCTTTGGCCATGAATTTCTCGCCGTCTTCCTTGGTCCACCAGTCGCGCAGGTTGCCGCTGGCGTCCGACTTGCGGCCCTGGTCGTCAAAACCGTGGGTCATCTCGTGGCCAATCACCGCGCCGATGCCGCCGTAGTTCACCGCGTCATCGGCCTTGGGGTCGTAGAACGGGGGTTGCAAAATGCCGGCCGGGAACACGATTTCATTCATGCTCGAATTGTAGTAGGCATTCACCGTGGGCGGGGTCATGCCCCACTCACCGCGGTCAATCGGCTTGCCAAACTTGCTCAGGTTGTCTTTCGAAGCCCATTCGGCCGTGGCAAACAGGTTGTTCAGCGCGCTTTCACGCGAGATTTTCAGGGCTGAATAGTCCTTCCACTTATCCGGGTAGCCGATTTTTACGGCGAAAGCGTTGAGCTTTTTTAGTGCCTCAGCTTTGGTTTCGGCGCTCATCCACTCGGTGGCCTGAATACGCTCGGCGTAGGCGGTGCGCAGGTTTTCCACCATCACCTTGGCGCGGGCCTTGGCGGCGGGGCTGAAGGCCTCATCCACATAAAGCTGGCCGAAAGCCTCGCCCAATGCGCCATCGGTAGCACGCAGGGCACGCTTCCAGCGGGGCTGCTGCTGCTTGGCGCCGCTCAGCACCTGCGAGAAATGGAAGCTCTCGTCACCGTAAGCCTTCGGCAGGGCCGAGGTCACGCCCGACACCAGGTGCCAGCGCAGGTACTGCTTCTGGTCGGCCAGCGGCTCTTCCTTAAACATGGTGCTCACCTCTTTCAGGAATTCGGGCTGGCCCACGATGATTTCCTTCACGCCGTTCAGCCCGCTGTCCTTGAGGACCAGTGGGATGTTCAGGTTCGGGTAGTCGGCCGCGGCCTGCTCCACGGTCATCTTGTTGTAGTTCTTCTCGCGCTCGCGCAAAGCCACGCGGCTGCGCGACGCTTTGGCGAGGCGGGTTTCGATGCGGGTAACGGCGGCGGCGTTTTTCTCGGCCGTGGCCTGGTCGTCGCCCAGCATTTTGAACACGTTCACCTGATAGGTCTGGTAAGCGGTGCGAATGGCTTTCGAGCGGGCATCATCCTTCAGGTAGTAGTCACGGTCGGGCAGCGTGAGGCCGCCTTGGCCCATGCGCACGGCGTATTGCGTGCTGTTCTTGCTGTCCTGGCTCACGCCGAAGCCGTACCAGCCGGTCCCGAACGAGCGCGGGTCGGCTAGGTAGTGCTGCATGGTGGGCAGGTCGTTGATGGCCGCAATCTGGTTGAGGCGCGGCTGCAAATACTTCAGGCCGGCTTTTTCGATGCCCATCGAATCCATGGCGGCGGCGTAGAAGTCGCCCACTTTCTGGAGGTTGGTACCGGGCTTGGCCATGCGGTCATTAGCGGCTTTCTCCAGAATGCGGCGCTCGATGGCCTGGTTGTGGTCGGCCAGCTCATTGAAAGCGCCCCAGCGGGTTTCGGCAGCTGGGATGGGGTTGTTTTTCAGCCAGGTACCCGAGGCAAACTGGAAGAAGTTGTCGCAGGGCGACACCGACTTGTCCATGTTGGCCAGCGAGATGCCCGTGCCCGTCTGGCCCACGTTGGCCGGCACGGTGGTTTTGTGCTTGCCGTCGCTGCTCGACTTGGTTTTGATTTTGGTCTGGGCCTGCGCCGCACCGGCGGCGGCCAAACTCAGCATGGCTGCCGAAAGCGCAACACGGCCTGTAAAGGAGTATTTGGACATAATTAATTGAAAAGAGAAAGAACTAGAAACAAAAAAGAACGTCATGCTGAGCTTGCCGAAGCATCTCTACCGCGCAAGTAATCAATTTTACTATTGCGGTAGAGATGCTTCGACTTTGCTCAGCATGACGTTCTAAGGTTTTCGCTCAAATCAGCCGGCTTACCAGATTTTGGAGCGGTCGGCCGTGGGGCGCATCATCTTGTTGCCGTCCTGGCAGCCGAAGGCTTTGTAGAACTCCGGCATGTTCATCAGCGGGCCGTTGGTGCGGTACATGGCCGGCGAGTGCGGGTCCGTCTGCACCTGCTGGCGGATGTACTCGTCGCGGGTGTTGGTGCGCCAAATCTGGCCGTAGGCGAGGAAGAAGCGCTGCTCGGGCGTGAAGCCGTCGATTTTCTGCTGCGCTTTGGCCTGCGGAGTTTTCTCAAAAGCCTGGTAGGCGATGGTGAGGCCGCCGAGGTCGGCGAGGTTCTCGCCCATCGTCAGCTTGCCGTTCACGTGCACCGAATCGAGGGGCGAGAAAGCATCGAACTGCTTGCCCACGATAGCGGCTTTGGCGTTGAATTTCTCGGCATCTTCCTTGGTCCACCAATCTTTCAGGTTACCCTTAGAGTCATACTGACGGCCCTGGTCGTCGAAACCGTGGGTCATCTCGTGGCCAATCACGGCGCCGATGCCGCCGTAGTTCACCGCATCATCCGCCTTCGCGTCGAAGAAGGGCGGCTGCAGAATGCCGGCCGGGAACACAATCTCGTTCATCGGCGGGTTGTAGTAGGCGTTCACCGTGGGCGGGGTCATGCCCCATTCGTTTCGGTCAATCGGCTTACCAAACTTGCTGATTTCCTCCTGGTTGGCCCACTCCTGAGCGGCAAACAGGTTATTCAGGTAGCTCTCGCGGCTGATGTTCAGCTTGGAATAGTCCTTCCACTTGTCGGGGTAGCCAATCTTCACCGTGAAGGCGTTGAGCTTGGTCAGGGCCTCCTTTTTGGTGGCGGCGCTCATCCAGTCGGTGGCCTGAATGCGCTCGGCGTAGGCCACGCGCAGGTTCTCAATCATCTGCTTGGCGCGGGCCTTGGCAGCGGGCGAAAACGCCTTGTCCACGTAGAGCTGGCCGAAAGCCTCGCCCAGGGCGCGGTCCGTCGAGCCCAGCATGCGCTTCCAGCGCGGCTGCTGCTTTTTGGCCCCGCTCAGCACTTTGCTAAAGGCAAAGGCTTCGTCGCCGTAGGCCTTGGGCAGGGCCGCTGTGGCGCTGCTCACCAGGTGCCAGCGCAGGTACTGCTTCTGGTCGGCCAGCGGCTCGTCCTTCAGGGCGGCGCTCACCTCTTTCATGAATTCGGGCTGGCCCACGATGACTTCCTTGGCTGCGCCCAGGCCGCCGTCCTTCAGCAACATGGGCAGGGCCAGGTTGGGGTAGGCGGCGTTGGCATCGGCCACCGTCATCTTGTTGTAGTTGGCGTAGGGGTCGCGCAGGTCCACGCGGCTCTTGCTGGCCTTGGCCAAGCGGGTTTCGATGCGGGTAACGGCGGCGGCGTTTTTCTCGGCTGTGGCCTGGTCATCGCCCAGCATCTTGAAGATGTTGACCTGGTAGTTCTGGTAGGCGGCGCGAATGGATTTCGAGCGCGCATCGTCCTTTAGGTAGTAGTCGCGGTCGGGCAGCGAAAGGCCGCCCTGGCCGAGGTACACGGCATACTGGGTGCTGATTTTTTCGTCCTGCCCCACACCCGAGCCAAACCACACGCTACCGGCGTGGGCTTTGGGGTCGGCCAGGAATTTCTGCTCGTCGGCCAGGCTGTTGATGGCCATGATGCGGTCGAGGTGCGGCTTGAGGTACTTCAGGCCGGCGCTTTCAATGGCAGCAGAGTCCATGGCCGAAGCGTAGAAGTCGCCTACTTTCTGGGCATTCGAGCCCTTGGTGGCTTTCGGAGCATTCTTGGCCGCCTGCTCCAGAATGGCGCGCAGGGTGGCGTTATTGTTGTTGGCCAGCTCGTTGAACGAGCCCCAACGCGACTCCGCGGCCGGAATCGGGTTGTTTTTGAGCCAGTTGCCCGAGGCGTAGTGGAAGAAGTCCTCGCAGGGCTTCACCGACGGGTCGATGTTGGCGATGTTGATGCCGACGCCTTTCTGGGGGGGCGTGGGGCCGGTTTTGGTGGGTGGGCCGGCGGCTACCGTAGCAGCCAGGCTGCCCAGGCCGAGGGCGGCCAGACTCAGCCGGCGCACAAGAGAAGTTGAAAACATGAAGTGTGAAATTGTTGGGTTGGGAGTTGAGGCCGTGAAGTTACAGACACGGAGCAATAAGGGCGGTTGCACCAATGCCGCAAAGATTGGCACAGGTTCCGGAATATTAGCACGGGCTGCAATCAGCCGGGAAAATTGTCGCGCCGCACCCTCCCCTACCCGTAACTTGCGCTCTATGCCGCTCTACAACCGCCGTCCCGAACTAGCGCCCCCGCCCGCCCCGGCCCCCCTGGGCCTGGCCGAGCTGCTGAGCTATGTGCGCCTGGCTCTTCAGCAGCAGCTGGCCGAATCCTACTGGGTGGTGGCCGAAGTTTCCGACCTCACCCTGCCCCGCTTTGCCGGCGCGCACTGCTACCTCACCCTCACGGAGCAGGGCACCGACAGCCGCGGCATGCCCATGAAGGCGCAGGCCCGCGCCACGCTCTGGAGCCAGCGCTACCAGCAGCTGGCCCCCGCGTTTGAGCGCGCCACCGGCCAGCCGCTGCGCACCGGACTCAAGCTGCTGCTGCGGGTGCATGTGCGCTTCCACGAGCAGTATGGCCTGAGCCTCGACGTAGTGGCCATCGACCCGAGCTACACCGTGGGCGAGCTGGCCTTATTAAGGATGAAAACCCTGCGCCAGCTGGAAGAAAAAGGCCTGCTGGAGCGCCAGAAGCAGCTCCAGCTGCCGCTGGCTCCGCAGCGGCTGGCCGTTATTTCCTCGCCCACGGCGGCCGGCTTTCAGGATTTTGTGCAGCAATTACAGGAAGCGCCCTATGACTTTGCGCTCACGCTGTTCCCGGCCGTTATGCAGGGCGACGACTCTCCGGCCAGCATCCGAGCGGCGCTGGACGGCATCCGCGCCCGGCGCGGGCAGTTCGATGCCGTGGTGCTCATCCGGGGCGGGGGCAGTCGCACCGATTTGCTGGCTTTTGATGAATATGGCTTGGCGGCGGCCGTGGGCGCGTTTCCGCTGCCGGTACTCACGGGCATCGGCCACGAGCGCGACGAAGCCCTGGTCGACCTCACCGCCCACCGCGCCCTGAAAACGCCCACCGCCGTGGCCGTCTTTCTGGTCGAGCGCCTGGCCCGGCTGGAAGCGGCCGTGCTGGGCCTGGGCGAGCAGGTGGTGGCCCTGGCCCGCCGCCAGCTCAGCCAGAACCACGCCCGCCTCGACCAGCTCAGTGGCCGGGGCCGCTACGCCGCCCACCGCCAGCTCGACGCTGCCCGCGATGCCCTGCGCGCCCGTGCCCACCAAGCCACCCAAGCCCCGCGCGAGCAGCTCCGGCAGCTGGCCGTGGGCCTTGGGCGCTTCCGGCACCAGCTGCCCCGCGCCGCCCGCCGCACCCTGGCCCGCGAGCAGCGCGGCCTGCGCCAGCGCGGCCGGGTACTGCTGCGGCGCTTCGGGCGGCACCACCAGCGACGGCGCGAGGCCCTGCTGCGCCAGCGCTACCAGCTGCAGCTGGCTATGGAGCGCCAGCTGCATCGCGCCGAGCTGCGGCTCTGCCAGTTAGCTGCCAGCAATGAGCTATTGGCCAGGATAAAGCTCCCCAACCAGCCCGTGACTGGCCAACCCAACAAACGCTAATTTATTATTGATAACTGAAATACATGACTTACCGCGAAGCCATTGAGGAGCTTGAAACCATTCTCCGCGCCCTGGAAACCGATGCCGTGGACGTGGACGACCTCACCACCCGCGTAGAGCGCTCGGCGGAGCTTATCCGCCTATGCCGCCACAAGTTGCGCCACGCCGAAGCCTCGCTCGACCGCGTATTTGATACGCTGGACGAAGAGGAAGAAACCGAGGAGCCCGCCGACCAGGAGGACGATGAGGAAGAAACCGACGACGAGGATGACCACGACCACCTGCCCGGCGGCCCCGGCCGGGGCTGGTAAATATTTTTGGATGGTGATGCCATTATTCGGGCACACCGCTATATTTGACATCTCCATCCAATACAAACTTCTTTTTTTTCAATTTTCCCCACTAATACCTTATGTCATTTTTTGGAAGCGAGGGCAAGTCCATTGACCACGACAAAGCCGGTGAGTGGACCAGCAGCTTTCGCAAGGCAAATCCCAACAAAACCATTGCGCATTTTTTTGGCCGCGATATCCTGACGGACATTCTCAACCAGGAAGGCTGCCGGGGCATCCGCTTCTACTACGGCTCCGATGGGGGTGTGGCACAGCTGATAGCCGTGGGAGCCGATGAAAACGAAAACGACCAGCTGGACGAAAACCACATTGTGGCCGACGAAGCCCACGCCTGCCCAAGCAGCTGCAGCCAGCCCAACATCCTTAATGGCAGGGAATAGCCCCTCTTTCCAGCTTTCTTAGCACGCTTTTCATTTTCCCAACGGCCATCCTCCTTTATATGGGAATTGCGCAAGTACATGTTTTAACGTCGTGGCTAATGACGTTCATGCAACTCAGCATTCTGGTGCCGATGGTGGTGGTATGGCAGCGGCGGAAGCATTTTCCGCCGCCCGTGAAGCTGCTGAGCTGGTACGTGTACATATCGGCTTTCTTTGTAATAAGCGCCCGTTTAGCAGCAATTTACCTGCACAACAACTTGTATTTTCTAACCGGGTTCAATGTGACGAAGATGCTGCTTTTTGCGGCAGTGTACCGGCTGGTACTTACGTCTCCAAGAATGCGACGGGTGCTGACCATAGCCACTGTAGTGGCCCTTTGCACGGTAGCCGGAGCGCTGGCCTTCGGGGCGGCACAAGCCTTGCCCGTGAGCCGGGTAGTGCAATGTGCCCTGTTGGCGGGCTTTGCCCTGGCCTACCTGGAGCAGCTCCTGAACCGGGCCGATAATAGAAGGCTGAGCCAGGACTCCCTGGGGTTGCTGAGCCTGGGCCAACTCATCTATTCGGCCACCACGGTGTCGGTATTCAGCCTCGAGGTAGCAATCCAGGATTCCTGGCCCGTTTTCCACCTGTTTTCCGACATCTTTATGGCGAGTGCCGGCCTGGCTCTTAATTACTTTCTGACGCTGGCTTTTTTGCGGGCCACCCCCGATATTCCGGCCCCGGCCGCAGTTGCCGTGGCTGGGGGCCGGCTGGTTGTTTCCTGAATTCGCACAGCCCAAAGCCTCAAAACAACCTACTATGCCTGCCTGCCATTTGTTTCTAACCCCCGTAACCTGAACCGTCTGCTCTACGCTACACTCCTGCTGCTCTTGAGTATCTGACCCGGAGTCTCCTTTTTCTTTTTTTTGCGCGCCTCCTCTGCCAGGTGCCCTCACGTGACAAATCTTCTACCCTTGTTACTCCTCACTCCTACTTTGCTCTTGCTGGTGCTTGGGCTGGTGTGGTTTGTGGTACGGTACCAACGAGGGCAGCTGCGCCAGCAGCAGGAGTTGGCGCAGGTGCAGGAGGCCGCGCAGCAACAGGCGCTGGCCGCCGCGCTGGTGGCCCAGGAAGACGAGCGCCAGCGCATTGCCGCCGAGCTGCACGATGGCGTGGGCACCATTCTGGCCCTGGCCAAGCTGCACCTGTACGCGCCCGGCAGCCAGCCCTCGCCCGAGGCCAGCGCGCTTATTGACCAGGCGGTGGCCGAGGTGCGCCGCATTTCGCGCAACCTCCAGCCGGCCACGCTCCAGCAGCTGGGCCTGGCCCAGGCGCTGCGGGCGCTGGTGCAGGCCGTGCCCACCGACAATGGCCCCGACGTGCGCCTGGAACAGGTAGGCCCGCTGGGTCGGCTCATTCCGCCGCACGAGCTGATGGTGTACCGCATTGCCCAGGAGCTCCTTACCAATGGCCTGATACACGCCGAGGCAGCGCACATCGTGCTGCACGTAGCCACCGTGCCGGGCCTGCTCACCCTTACTTATTCCGACGACGGCCAGGGTTTCGACCTCGCGGCCCTGGAAGAGCTGCCGCCCCCCGGCCCCCACGGCCAGCCCGTGGGCATGGGCCTCATTAACCTGCGCAGCCGCGTGGCGGTGTTGGGCGGCCAGCTGCATTACCATTCTGAGCCCGGCGTGGGTACCCGCGTCGAGGCCGTACTGCCCGTCACGCTGTTGCCGGCGGGCACGCCAACCCCTTCTTTTTCCCTTAACTCATGACCGCCATCTCCGCTTCCGCCGCCGGGCCCGTGCCCGTGCGCCTGGCCATTGTCGACGACCACATTCTCTTCCGCAAAGGCTTGCGGGCCTTGCTCAGCGGCTACGCGGGCATTGAAGTGGTGTGCGAGGCCGGCAACGGCCAGGAACTGCTTGAACTCCTGGACCAGGGCAGCAACCCCAACGTGATTCTCATGGACATGCAAATGCCCATTCTCGACGGCCTGCAAACCACCCGCCTGCTGCGCACCCAGTTTCCGGGGGTGCGCGTGGTCATCATCTCCATGCACGACGACCCCTCCCTGGTGAGCACCGTGCTGGCCGAGGGCGCGCACAGCTACCTGGTCAAAAACACCTCGCCCGAGGAAATGCGTAGCGCCGTGCTGGCCGCCGCCGCAGCTGGCACGCGAGCCTAAACGGCTCCGATTATCAATAAAAAAGCGCGCTTCCTGCCAGGCAGGGAGCGCGCTTTTTTTGGGTCGCTGAAATGCTTCGCGGAGGACTACAGCGTGGCCGAGAGGCCCACGGTGAAGGTCCGGCCGCGGTTGAAGAAGCCCTGTAGCAGCGATGGGTTGGTGGCCGAGGTGCTGGCGGGCACATCGGTGATGTAGAACTCGTTGAGCACGTTGAGCATGGAGCCTTTGATGCCGAGGCGGATTTTGTCGCCGAACAGGCGCTTGGGCAGGTCGTAGCCCAGGTGCAGGTCGAGGTTGCGCGAGGTGGGCACGCGGTAGGTATCGGTGCGGCTGGCTTCGTTGAGCAGGGTCACCGGGTCGAAGCCGGCGTAATACTTGGTGAAGAGCAGGAACGAGGGACGAACGTAGAAGTTGTTGAACGGCTCGTAGCGCAGGCCAATCTGGAACTGGTTCTGGGCGGCATCGCCCACGTGTACGCCTTTGAGGTAGATGGGCTGGTCGACGGCACCCACCTGCACGTTGTTCACGTCAAACTGGTTGACCACACCGTTGCCGGCCCAGCGCCAGTCGCCGAGGCTGATGGCGGCGTTGAGCTGCAGCCGGCGGCTAATTTCCTGGGCCACGCTCATCTCGATGCCCATGTGACGGGCATCCACGTTGCGCACGTTGTTGGTGACGGCCGCATCGCCGGTGCCGCTGATGGAGTTGCTGGTTTTGTTGGTCCAGTAAGTGTAATAGGCATTCAGGGTCACCTTCAGGCTGGGGTAGCTAATGCCATAGCCCAGCTCCAGCGAGGTAATGCCTTCGTTACGAATGTCGTTATACTTCTGCCCGGTGTTGCTGAACACAAACTGGTAGAACGGCACCTTGCTGTTGTAGCCCACGTTGGCAAACAGGTTATCGTGCTCGGTCAGGTTGTAGTTGGCGCCGGCCTTCACGCTGTAGCCGGTGATGTTCACCCAGTCATTTTCCTGGTAATGACCGTCGGCGTTGGTGTAGCGCTGGCCGTTCACCACCACGGGGGCGGCGCCGTAGGGCACGTCGTAGTTTTTGCCATCCACGGTCACCTGCTTGGCCTGGAAGTAGTCGATGCGCGCATAGCTGATGCGCGAAACCGTGCCACTGACCACCGCCGAGAGCAGCGGCGTTTTGTATTCGAGCTGGCCGTAGCCGCCCAGCCAGCCCGTTTTGCTGTCGTTGTAGAAGCCGAATTTGTCGCCCACCCGCAGGCGGGTGCTGGCGTCGACGTTGCGGTTGATGCTGTTGCCAGTGCCCGTGGCGTAATCGCCGCCCAGCAGGTCCCGCACTTCGCGGTAGTGCTTGCCGTAGTAGTAGCGGGCATCCACGCCGGCCGATAGCGTGAGGCTGGGCTTGAGCAGGTAGTCGAACCCGGAAACCACGCCGTACCAGCTGTGCGAGTTCACGTTATTGGCCAGAAACTGCGTAGACTGGCGCTGGCCGTCGGCCTTCAGGTTTTTGTAGTTGGTGTCGTACACTTTCTGAATATCGTCCTGACCGGCCGCGTCCACGGGCAGCGTGCTCGACGTGCCCGCGCCCTGCGAGCCCCCACCCGTGCCCTGGGAACCATACAGGACCGTGGAGACGAACAGCCGGTCGGTCACGTTCCAGAAGTGGTTGAGGTTGACCTGGGGCTTGAAGAAATAGTTTACCCGCTCGTTCACCACTTCCTGGCCGTTGCTGATGCGTTTGCCACTGGCATCCAGCGTGTAGCGGTCCAGGTAGCCCCAGCCTTTGTTGTACTTAAAGCCCTTATCGCCGGGCAATACGGGGGTAGCGCCAAGTTCCCGGGCCTTGTCATTAGAATACGTCCCAATCTTCTCGCCAAACGGAATGCGCTGGCCGTGGCTCTGGGGCGAGCCCATGCCCGTGAGGGAAAAAGTGTGCTTGCCGATGCGCTTGCTCACGGTGCCGAAGAAGGTCCAGGCATCATCAAAGGTCTTGTCCACCCAGCCGTCTTGGGTGCGGCGCGCGCCGTAAGCCGTCACGGCCCAGTCGCCCTTGAGCTGGCCGCTGCTGAGCATGAGCGAGTATTTCTGGTAGTTGTTCGAGCCGCCTTCCACGCGGGCCACCACGGACCGCTTGTCGTCGAAGCCCTTGGTGAGCACGTTGATGGTGCCGCCTACGGAGGGCACGGTGATTTTGGAAGCCGAAAGGCCGCGCTGCACCTGCAGGGATTTGGTCACGTCGCCCAGGTCCCAGTTCGACCAGTACACCTGGCCGTTCTCCATGTCGTTCACGGGCACGCCGTTGATAAGCACGGCCACGTTGCGCTGGTCGAAGCCGCGCACGTTGATGCGGGAGTCGCCGGTGCCACCGCCCGCGCCCTGGGTGGCGTACACGCCGGGCGTCTCGTTGAGAATCATCGGCAGGTCGCGGTTGGATAGGGTTTCGCGCAGCTTCACCTCGTTCACGGCCGCGAAGGCCACGGGCGTTTCGCGCTCCTGGGCCTGGCTGGCCACCACCTGCACCTCGTCGAGGCTGGCGTTGTCGGAAGCCAAGGTGAAAGAGGCCACCACGCTTTGGGTCGAGATTTTGACCGTTTGGGTAGTGGGCTTGTAGCCGATGAAGCTGGCTTGCACCGTGTAGCTGCCGGCGGGCAGGTTGCTCACTTTGTAGCTACCGTCGGCATCGGCCCCGGCCCCGGTGCTTTTGCCGTTGCCGGTTACCTGCACGGTGGCGCCGGGCAGGGTTTCGCCGGTCACCTTATCAAGCACGCGCCCGCGAATGGAGAACGTGGTTTGGGCCAGGGCGGGCAGGGTAAGCAGAATGACTAAAAAAGCAGTAACGAAGTGCTTCATACCTATTTAAATACTCCCCGGCACATTCCGGGACAACAAATATACAGATTAGCCGGGGCCGGCAGTAGTGTCCTGCCCGTAAAGGTTTGATGAAGAAAAAAAAGTATGCTCCCAACCCGAATCCGGCAAGGGCCAGCCACAGCAGCAGGGCCAGGCATGCCGGATTGTTGGCCGGGGGCGCTAGGTTTGTAGGCTACTACTTCTGCCCACCCTTAGTATCCTCCTTTCCGCATGTCTTTCCAGTTACCGTTTTCGTACCGACTCGTTCGGTTTCACCCTGTTTTTAGTCTGTTGCTTTTTGCCCTTTGGGGCCGGCCGGCACAGGCCCAGTTTTACTACCTCGACCTCAGCCAACAGACGCTGAGCCTGCCCGACCGCGCCGTGTATGTGGAGCAGGTGGTGGACGGACGGCCGGGCAAGCCGGCCATTGGCACGGTGTACCGGGGCTTGCAAAACCAGCAGCAGGCCGTGATTTTCCGAAAAGGCCTGGAGCCCACGCTCACGGAATACCTCCAACAACAGTTCCCCCGCCGCGCCACCGACCACGCCGTGGTGCTGTGCGTGCGGCAGTTGGTGGTGAATGAAATGATGCGCGCCTTTGCCGAAACGGCCAGCGCCGATGTCTCGGCCGATGTATATGCCCACCTGCCCGATGGCTACCATTTTGTGCGCACCGTGGCCAGCCACATCGACGAGCGCGCCCTCGAAACCACGGGCCGCCACGCGCACCACCTGGCCGGGCTGCTGCAACAGTGCCTGGCCCAGCTGGCCGATGCCGACTGGGCGAAGGCCGCGCAACGCCCGGCCCGCACCCTGGCGCAGCTGCCCACCGAGCAGCTGCCAGCCGCCGCCAAGCCCGCCATTTTGCGCACGGCCACGCCCAAAGCCGGGCCTTACAAAACCTTCGAGCAGTTTCTGGCCAACCAGCCCGAGGCCATTCCGCTGGCTTTCGACACCGTGCGTGCCCACACGGCTGGCTGGGAAGGCACCGTGCTGATTCGGCCCAGCGTGCGCAACCTCAACGGGGGCCACACGGCCTTGCCTAAAGCCTGGGGGTTTTCGGATGGGCAGCAGCTCTACGTGCGCTACCGCAACCACTACCGGCCGCTGCACCGGCAGGGTAGCTTTTTCACCTTCGTCGGCCCAGCCCCATTTGACATGGCGGCTGCCAACAAACGCGCCTGGGGCTACAACGTGCCGCGCGCCAACGGCATGGGCACGCGCACCCCGGCTACCGGCAATACCTTGCCCTCCACCGGTGCCGAAGACACCAGCGGCCTGCCCATGGTCTTCGCCCTCGACATGCACTCGGGTGAGCCCATTCCCTACCCGCTGCCCGGCCAGGCCCAGCGGGCCGACACCGCTTTTATGTACGTGTACCGGCCGCTGGGCGGGAGCCCGGAAGCGCTACGCGTTTTCATGAATGACCGCGAAGCCGGCCAGCTGCGGCCCGGGCAGTACCTGGAGCTTTTTTCGCCACACTTTGCGCACGCCGTGCGCCTGAGCGCGGGCACGGCCAGCGGCCCGGCTTTCTATTTCGTGCCCAATACCGCCAGTGCCAACTACCTCAAGCTGGTACCGTCGGGCACAGCCCTCACGCCGTGGCAGGCCATGCCCACGCGCCAGGGCGAGGCCGAGGTAGATGCGCTGGAAAAGCCGCGCAAGTAACCGGCGCGGGCTCTGGGCGCTACCCCAGCTCCACGGCCGGGTCCCAGAACAGCTTGTCGAAATCCAGCACGCGGTCGGTATCCACGCGCACGCCTTCGGCTTCCAGGGCTTCCTGCATGGCGGTGGGCGTGGCAAAGTGCATCCGGCCGGTGAGGTGGCCCAAGCGGTTGACCACACGGTGGGCCGGGATACTGGCATCGGCGTGGGCGGCCATCATGGCGTAGCCCACGGTGCGGGCCCCGTGCCGCGCCCCGAGGTAGTGCGCGATGGTGCCGTAGGTGCTCACCCGGCCCGCCGGAATGAGCCGCACCACTTCGTGCACGTCCTGGAAAAAATTGCGCGGCTCGGGCGCGGCGGAGGCAGTTGGCTTCATCGGGACGAAGATAGTTTCGGTCAGGGTGATGCCAGCTTACGTCTATTTATAGGACAGGCAAGCAACCTTTTGGCCGAAATTTGCACTATGTCCTTTCGGGGCGGCGGGTGCACACCTGCTAAACAGATGCCTCACGGGTTGATTTCAAGTCATCGGCCCTCCCCGAACATCTGCCCCCCGCCGCACGTTCTTGCTTACTATGCCATTGGAAACCAACACCGCTGCCCCACCCAAAACCTGGGATACTACCACCACCACGCCCCCGTCGGCCCCGGCTCCTGAGCCTGCGCCGCGCCCGGCCCCCTCGGGCAAACGCGGCTGGCTGGGCTGGCTGATAGCCGTCCTCATCATCGGCGGCATGGCCTGGGCCAAAATGAAATATTTCCCCAGCCCCACGGCCGGCGAAAAGGGCGGCGGCAAAGGCGGCGCAGCCGGAGCCAAAGGCGGCAAGGGCGGCGGTGCGGGCGGCCCCGGAGCCAAAGTCCCGGTGCAGGTGTACGTGGTGGCGGCCACGCGCCTCTCCGACCAGGTGGCCGCCACCGGCTCCATCATCGCCGACGAGTCGGTGACCATTCAGAGCGAGATTTCGGGCAAGATTACCAGCCTCAACATTCAGGAAGGCAAGCCGGTACGCAAGGGTCAGTTGCTGTTCACCATCAACGCGGCCGACGTACAGGCTCAGCTGCAAAAGCAGGAATACAACATCAAACTCTACCAGGACCAGGAGAAGCGCCAGCGTACCCTGCTTCAAAAGGAGTACATCAGCCAGCAGGAGTACGAGCAGAGCAACAACGCCTTGCTCACGGCTCGGGCCGACTTAGCTGCTCTGCGCGTGACGCTGCAAAAAGCTTACGTGCGGGCTCCGTTCGACGGCATTCTGGGCCTGCGCAATACCTCGGTGGGCGCGTATGTGTCGCCGGGCACGGCCATCACCACGCTCTCGCGGGTGCAGCCGGTGAAAGTCGATTTCAACGTGCCGAGTCGCTTCGCGCAATCGGTGCGGGTGGGCGACCCGGTGCTCGTGACCGACGAAGCCACGACCAAAAAAATCGAAGCCAAAGTCTACGCCATCAACCCGCAGATTGACCCGGTGTCGCGCACGTTGCCGGTGCGGGCCATCTACGCCAATAAAAATATGGAGCTGCGCCCCGGCGGCTTCGTGAAAGTGAACCTGGAGCTGGGCGAAACTGCCGAGGCCCTGCAAATCCCCACCGAGGCGGTGGTGCCCGTGGCCAGCGGCTACACCGTGTTCACGGTGAAGAACGGCAAGGCCGCCATTCAGCCCGTGAACATCGGCGTGCGTTCGGATAAGGTCATCCAGATTACCAAAGGCTTGGCTGTGGGCGATACCATTATCCGCACCGGCATTTTGTCGGTGAAGGCGGGTGACCGGGTGAGCATTCAGAAGTAATTGCAGGAACATCATGCCGAGCGCAGCCGAGGCATCTCGCTCGCATCGTTGCAAAAATTGAGTTACGTGTTGCACGCGAGACGCTTCGGCTACGCTCGGCATGACGTTCTGTTAATTCCATTTAACCTATGAGCCTTTCCTCCGTCAGTATCAACCGGCCGGTCCTCGCCATTGTGATGAGTCTGCTCATTGTGATTTTCGGCGCTATCGGCTTCCGTTCGCTCGCCATCCGCGAGTACCCAAGCGTCGACCCGCCCATCATCACGGTGCAGACAAGCTACACCGGCGCTTCGGCCGATGTTATTCAAAGCCAGATAACTGAGCCGCTCGAAGAGGGCATCAACGGCATCGCGGGCATCCGGAACCTGTCGAGCACCAGCCGCGACGGGGCGTCTACTATTACGGTCGAGTTCGACCTCGGCGTGGACCTGGAAGCCGCCGCCAACGACGTGCGCGACAAGGTATCGAGCGCTCAAGGCCGCCTGCCGCGCGACGTGGACCCGCCCACTGTAAGCAAGGCCAACGCCGATTCCTCCCCCATCATCCTCAGCTACCTGAGCAGCTCCTCCCGCACCCTGCTGGAGCTAACGGACTACGCCAACAACGTGCTCAAAGAGCGCCTGCAGACCATTCCCGGCGTGAGTGAAATCCGGGTCTGGGGTGAGCGCAAATACTCCATGCGTCTCTGGCTGGACCCCGTGAAAATGGCCGCCCTCGGTATCTCGCCCGTGGATGTGCAGCAGGCCCTGGCCCGCGAAAACGTGGAACTGCCCAGTGGCGCGGTGCAGGGCCAGAGCACCCAGCTCTCGCTCCGCACCATGGGCCGCCTGGCATCGGTGGCGGACTTTAATAACCTGATTATCCGCAACGACCCCACCTCGCTGGTGCGCCTGACGGACGTGGGCTACGCCGAGCTCTACCCCGAAAACGACCAGACCATCCTGCGCCGCAACGGCATCCCGATGGTGGCCGTGATGGCCATTCCGCAGCCCGGCGTGAACCAGATTGCCATCACCGACGAGTTTAACAAGCGGATGAAGCAATACCAGAACGACCTTCCCAAGGACTTGAAGGTCAGCACTGGTTTTGATAACTCCGTGTTTATCCGGGCTTCGATTGCGGAGGTGGAGGACACGATTATCGAGGCATTTGTGCTGGTGGTGGTCGTGATTTTCCTGTTCCTGCGCGACTGGCGCTCCACCATCATTCCGGTGGTGGCCATTCCGGTGTCTCTGATTGGCATTTTCTTCGTGATGGACGTGATGGGTTTCACCATCAACGTGCTCACGTTGCTGGCCATCGTACTGGCCATCAGCCTGGTAGTGGATGATGCCATTGTGGTGCTGGAGAATATTTACAGTCGAATTGAGGAAGGAGAAAGCCCGCTCGAAGCGGCTAAAAACGGCTCGGAAGAAATTCTGATGGCCGTTATTTCCACCACCATCGTGCTGGCGGCGGTGTTCCTGCCGGTAGTGTTTTTGTCGGGCATCACGGGCAAGCTGTTTCGCGAATTTGGGATTGTGCTGGCCGGCTCGGTGCTGATTTCGGCCTTCGTGTCGCTCACGCTTACCCCGATGATGTGCTCAAAGTTGCTGAAAAAGGGCGGCGACCACAACTGGCTGTACCGCAAGACCGAACCCTTTTTCCAAAGCCTCACCAATGGCTACCGCAACGCCCTCATCGCTTTCCTCGACCGGCGCTGGCTGGCCTGGGGCATGGTGGCCCTGACGGGCGTGGGCATCTGGTTTTTCATGAAAACCCTGCCCACCGAGCTGGCCCCAGTGGAAGACCGCAACCGCCTCAGCATCAACGCCACGGCTCCAGAAGGCGCATCGTTCGAGTACATGGACGGCTACATGGGCGAGCTGACCAAGGTGCTGCAGGACAGCTCGCGGGAGGATGCCGATAACATTCTGACCGTGACCTCGCCCGGCGGCGGCAGCAGCGGCGGCGCGGCGAACTCGGCCATCGCCCGCGTGCTGCTAAAGGACCCCACGGACCGGCCGCACTCGCAGCAGCAACTGGCCGACATCCTCACCGCGACGGTGAAAAAATACACCGGAGCTCGCGTGTCAGTTTCTCAGGACCAGAGCATTAGCTCTGGCGGGGGCGGCGGTAAAGGCGGCGGCCTACCGGTGCAGTTTGTGGTGCAAACCCAGGATTTCGAGAAACTGACGGCCGCCGTGCCCAAGTTTCTGGAAGCCGCGCTGGCCGACAAAACCTTCAGCTTCGTGGACGTCAACCTGAAATTCAACAAGCCAGAGCTGCGCGTGGTGATTGACCGCGAAAAGGCCCAGAGCCTGGGCGTGAGCGTGCAGGACATTTCGCAGACCTTGCAAGCCGGCCTAAGCGGGCAGCGCTACGGCTACTTTATCCGCAACGGCAAGCAGTACCAGATTATCGGCCAGGTGGCCCGCGAAGACCGCAACCAGCCGCTCGACGTGCGCACCCTGAACGTGAAAAACCGCAGCGGCAAGCTCGTGCAGCTCGACAACGTGATTCGCCTCGAAGAAAAGAGTACGCCGCCCCAGCTCTACCGCTTCAACCGCTACAACGCGGCCACGTTCTCGGCCTCGCTGGCCAAGGGCAAAACTTTGGGCGAAGGCATCGCCGCTATGCAGGCCATCGCCGATAAAAACCTGGACGACTCGTTTTCGACTTCACTCTCGGGCCAGTCGCGCGACTTTGCTGAAAGCTCGTCATCGGTGCTGTTCGCCTTTGGCCTGGCGCTGGTGCTGATTTACCTGATTCTGGCCGCGCAGTTTGAAAGCTTCCGCGACCCCGGCATCATCATGGTGACGGTGCCGCTGGCCCTTTCAGGCGCGCTGTTCAGCCTGTGGTATTTCAACCAGACCATGAATCTATTCTCGCAAATCGGCATCATCATGCTGGTGGGTCTGGTGACGAAAAATGGTATTCTCATTGTGGAATTCGCCAACCAGAGCGTGGAGAAAGGCGCTGATTACATGACCGGCTTGATTGAAGGCTCGGCGGCTCGTTTCCGGCCTATTTTGATGACCAGCCTGTGCGCCGTGCTCGGCATTTTGCCCATTGCGATGGCGCAGGGGGCGGGCGCGCTGGGCCGCCGGGCCATGGGCATTGGCGTGGTGGGCGGGCTGCTGTTTGCCACGGGCCTCACGCTGTTCGTGGTGCCGGTGATGTACTCGTATTTCGCTACAGCTAGGAAGCATAAGCCGAAAGTGGCGGAGACTGAGCCAGAAGCAGTAGTGGCTTAGCATGGCCGCTAACTCCCCTCCTTACCAAGGAGGGGATGTTCGAGCCGAAGGCTCGGACGGGGGTGGTTGTGGGCGTTGAACGGTGCGGAATATTCGTTCAGTCAATCCCAACGCCCACAACCACCCCAGCTGACGCTTCGCGCCAGCGTCCCCTCCTTGGTAAGGAGGGGAGTTTGATGTTCTGATTTTCCTTTCATGAAATTCCCTCAGCTTCTTTTCCTTTCCCTCCTCCCCTTCGGCGTGATGGCCCAGCAGGTGCCCAAGGCCCGGCCCAACCAGCTGGCGCGGCCGGCTTCGGTGGCTACGGCCCCGGCGCTCTCGCTTCAGGAAGCCATTGCCGAGGCGTTGCAGCACAACTATGGCATCTTGCTTTCGCGTCAGGATGTGCAGATTGCGGAGAACAACGTGACCCGGGGCAACGCCGGCCAGCTGCCCAACATCAACGCCAACCTGACCCGGACGTTCAACCACAATAATATCACCTCAACGGTGGGCGATAACGCGCCCCGCGTTATTAACGGCGGCACGTCGAACCTGCTGAATTCAAACGTGACGCTGGGCTGGACGATTTTCGATGGCTTCGGGATGTTCATCGCCTACGACCGACTGAAAACCCTGCGCCAGCAGCAGCAGCAAATCACGCGCGCTACGGTGGAGGAAACCGTGGAAAACGTGACCAACGCCTACTACGACGTGGTGCGGCAGGCCGGCAAAATCACCTCGCTGGAAGAAGCCCTGAAAATCGGTCAGGCCCGCATCGACCTCACCCAGGCGCAGGTGGATGTGGGCGTGAGCGCCAAGGTGGAAGTGCTGACCGCCCGCGTGGATTACAACGCCGACCGCAGCCTATTTCTGCAACAGCAGCAGGCCCTGGCGGCAGCCAAAATCACCCTCAACAACCTGCTGGGCCGCACGCCGCGCCAGGATTTCGAGCCCAGCGACAGCCTGACTGTGACCCGCGACCTGCGCGAGGACGTGATTACGGCGGGCATCAAGGCCAACAACCCGCGCCTGGCCCAGGCCCGCCTGGGCGTGGACGTGGCCACCTACGACCGCAAGCTGATAACGGCCTCGCGCTTCCCCCAAATCGGGCTGGTGACGGGCTACGGCATCAACCGCAACATCAACAACGCGCAGTTTATCACGCTGCCCACCGGCCCGGTACTGAGCACGAGCATCAACAACACGGTAGGCCTGAACTATGGCATCACCGCGTCGGTGCCGATTTTCAACGGCTTCAACATCCGCCGGCAGGAGCAGAACGCCCGCGTAGTGGAGGAGCAAAGCAAGCTCAGCCTGGCCCAAACCGACTTACAGCTCGATGCCAACGCGGCCACGGCATTTGCCCAATACCAGAACTTTATCCAGCTGCTCGACCTCGAAGAAACCAACATCCAGTTGGCCCGCCAGAACGTGGACATTGCCCTGGAGCGCTACCGTCTGGGCCTGCTCACGCCCCTGGCCCTGCGCGAGGCCCAGCGCAATGAGCTCGCTGCCGAAACCCGCCTGCTGGACATCCGCTACTCGGCCAAGCAAGCCGAGATTGCGTTGCGGCGGCTGAGCGGCGGGCTGGTGCAGGCGCCGTAACTGTCATTGCGAGGCCGCAGGCCGCGGCAATCCGTCCTCGCATGAGCGACCAACCCCGAGTTGTGACAAAGCATTTTTCAACAACAGAAAGCCCCAATACCGCGAAGTATTGGGGCTTTCTGTTGTTGAAAAAGGGTCTGGGTTTGAGAGGACATATTGCTTCGGCCTCGCAATGACAAGCGTCTTATTCCTTCACAAAACGCTTGGTCTGGGTGCCACCTTTGGTGGTGATTTTGTAGAAGTACGTGCCGGCCGGCACGTCGTGCAAATCGAGCTGCTGGGTCTGCGGGCCTTTTTCCTGGCTGGCTGCTGATACCAAGGTGCGCAGCTTGTTGCCGTCTTTGTCGAGCAGGTCGATGGTTACGGGGCCGGCTTTTTTCACCTCGTAGTCGAGCTGGCTGGTAGGCGCGGCAGGGTTCGGGTATAAGCTGGTGTTGCCCACGCTGGGTTCAGCTTTGTTGGCAGCGGGCGCGTTGGGGTCCATCAGCAGAAACATGGCGGGCTTGAAGAAGCGGCGTAGACCACCCCGCTCACGCTGCCGGCCTTGGAATGCGGCCATTTTTTGCTGTTGCTCGGGCGTGGCATTTCTAGCCACAATGGCCTTGATGTCGGTGGCCCATTTCTCTTTCTGCGGAGCTACTTCCTGGGTGAGCTGCGCGATGGGCGCATCGTATTTCTGGGCCATCTGAGCCACGTTCAGCATGATGCCCCGGGCCTGAAAGCGCAGGTCGTGGGCCTGCTTCTGCTGGGCCTCGGTGAGGGTGGGGCGGGTGGCGGGGGCTTCCGTGCCCTCGGGCACCACGCTGCGGCGCAGGGCCTGGCCTTGCTCCTTTAAGGCTTTGAGCTGGGTGCGGTAGGTGGCCAGCTGGGTGCGGTAGGTGGCCAGCTGGGTACGGTCTTCGGCGGAGAGTTGGGGCTCCAGCTTCTGGCGCTGCTGTTGCAGCACGGGCAGGATGTTGGCCTGAAAATAGGCGCGGATTTCGCGGCGCATGGGCCGGTTTTCGTGCTGGCGGTGCCGGCCGCCCCGGGCCACGCCCACTACCGTAGCCGACAGAATGACCAGCAGCAGCAAAGCCAGGATTTTGGGTGCGTTCGATTTCATAATGATTTAGGAAGAAAGGATGGATTACCAGAGTTTACTCTCAATAGACTGCGTGGCTGCCATGGGGTTTAAGCGCGGTCCTGGCTTTCTTACCCAGCGTGGCTCACCAATACCAAGCTGGTTTGGGCCACTAAATCCTCACAAACGATACCGGTAGTCCATCTGTGCAGTGCTCCAACTCACTGAAACCAAACCCAAACCGGCATTACCTTAACGGCTGAAACCCAGCCCGCCCGCGCATGAGCACCGCCCCCGTCCTGAAGAAAGCGCTGACGCCGCTGCACCTGTGGGCCATTGCTGTGGGCCTGGTTATTTCGGGCGAGTATTTTGGGTGGAACTACGGCTGGGCGGTGGCCGGGCCGGTGGGCTTTCTGGTGGCTACGCTGGTGGTCACGGTGCTCTACGTCACGTTTGTTTTCAGCTTTACGGAGCTTACCACGGCCATTCCCAGCGCGGGCGGGCCATTTGCCTACGCCCACCGGGCCTTGGGGCCGATTGGCGGCTTCGTGGCCGGCTACGCCACGCTGGTCGAGTTTCTGTTTGCGCCGCCGGCCATTGCGTTTGCACTGGGCAGCTATGGGCATTTTCTGTGGCCGGCGGTGCCGGTGCTGGGCACGGCGCTGGGCTGCTACGTGGTGTTCACGCTGATTAATCTGCTGGGCATTAAGGAATCGGCCAACTTTTCGCTGGTAGTCACGGTGCTGGCCGTGGGCGAGCTGCTGCTGTTTATGGGCCTGCTCACGCCGCACTTCCGCACCGCCAATTTTCTGGCGTACCCGGTGCCGGTCACGCTGCCCGGCGTGTTTGCGGCGCTGCCGTTTGCCATCTGGTTTTACCTGGCCATTGAGGGCGTGGCGATGGTGGCCGAGGAGGTGGAAAACCCGCGCCGGACCATTCCGCGCGGCTATGGCTACGGCCTGCTCACGCTGGTGGCCCTGGCCCTGGGCGTGATGATATTGAGCGGCGGCGTGGGCGACTGGCGGCAGCTAAGCCATCTCGACCACCCGCTGCCCGAAGCCCTGAGCATGGTGCTGGGCAAAGACAGCCGCTGGACGAAGTTCTTCGCCAGCATCGGCCTGTTTGGGCTGGTAGCGTCGTTTCACGGCACCATCATCGGCTATTCGCGGCAGGTATTTGCCCTGGCGCGGGCCAGCTATCTGCCCGGTTTTCTGGCCCGCCTCAACGGCCGCCAAACGCCGCACTGGGCCTTGGTGGCGGGCGGCGCGGTGGGCATGCTGGCGCTGCTCACGGGTACTACGGCCCAGGTTATTATCCTCTCGGTGCTGGGGGCGCTGGTGATGTACGTAGTGAGCCTGCTCAGCCTTTTTGTGCTGCGCCGCCGCGAGCCGGATTTGGTTCGGCCCTTCGCCGTGCCGGGCTACCCGTATGTGCCGCTGCTGGCCTTGGCACTGTGCCTGGTGAGCCTGGCGGCGCTGGTTTACTATAACTTACTGCTGAGCGGGATTTTTCTGGGCGGGCTGCTGGCACTGCTTGCGGTGTATTTGTTGCTGGGCCGGCATCGGAAAGAACTGCCGCAGGAAGACCGTCATGCAGAGCGCAGCGAAGCATCTTTACCGCAGCAGTAATTATTTTCTTGCGATTGAATTGCGTTGCGCGGTAAAGATGCTTCGCTGCGCTCTGCATGACCGTTCAAATTACCCATACCCAATGCCCTACCGCCACACCATCGGCCAGCGAGCCTACGTTTTCGACGACCTGAAAACGCTGCTGGCGCGGGCCACTCCCCTGCGCTCCGGCGATGTGCTGGCCGGCGTGGCCGCCGCCACTTACGAGGAACGGGTAGCGGCGCAGTTTGCGCTGGCCGATGTGCCGCTACGCACTTTTTTGCATGAAGCACTGGTGCCATATGAGCAGGATGAAGTCACCCGGCTGATTATCGACACGCACGACACGGCGGCGTTCGCACCCATCGCCCATTTCACGGTGGGCCAGCTGCGCGACTGGCTGCTTTCGGAAGCGGCCGATGCCGAGACACTGCGTGCCCTGGCCCCCGGCCTCACGCCCGAAATGGTGGCCGCCGTGAGCAAACTGCTGCGCAACCAGGAGCTGATTGGCGTGGCGCGGCGCTGCGAAGTCGTCACGAAGTTTCGCAACACGCTGGGCTTGCGCGGGCACCTGGCCACCCGCCTCCAGCCCAACCACCCCACGGATGACGCGCGCGGCATCGCCGCCAGCCTTGTCGATGGCCTGCTCTACGGCAGTGGCGACGCGGTTATCGGCATCAACCCAGCTACCGACAGTCCCAAAGCGGTGAGCCAGCTGCTACACATGCTGGACGCGGTGCGCGAGCAATACGCCATTCCCACCCAGACCTGCGTGCTCTGCCACGTCACCACTGCGCTCCAGCTCATCGAGCAAAAAGCCCCGGTGGATTTGACGTTTCAATCCATCGCCGGCACCGAGGCGGCCAATGTCAGCTTCGGCGTCAGCCTGAGCTTGTTGCGCGAAGCCCACGATGCCACGCTGGCCCTGAACCGGGGCACACTGGGCGACAACGTGATGTACTTTGAAACCGGCCAGGGCAGCGCCCTTTCGGCCAACGCCCACCACGGCCTCGACCAGCAAACCTGCGAGGCGCGGGCCTACGCCGTGGCCCGCCGGTTCCGGCCGCTGCTAGTGAATACGGTGGTTGGCTTCATCGGCCCTGAGTATCTCTACGATGGCAAGCAAATCATCCGGGCGGCGCTGGAAGACCATTTCTGCGGCAAGCTGCTGGGCCTGCCCATGGGCGTGGACGTATGCTACACCAACCACGCTGAGGCCGACCAGGACGACATGGATAACCTGCTCACGCTGCTCGGCGTGGCGGGCTGCAACTTCATCATGGGCATCCCGGGGGCCGACGACATCATGCTCAACTACCAGTCCACGTCCTTCCACGATGCGCTGTACCTGCGCCAAGTGCTGGGCCTGCGCCCCGCGCCCGAGTTTGAGGCCTGGTTGCGGCAGCAGGGCATTTTTGATGAGCGCGGCCGGCAGCTGCCGGCCGCGCAGCACCAGCTGCTGGGCATGGGGCTCCTACAAAACCCGTCGTAGCTCCCGCTTTGCCCAAGTGCTGTTTACTTTCGGCGCTATGATGACAGCCCAGGACCTTATTCAGCAGCTGCACCTGCAGCCCCACCCCGAAGGCGGATACTACCGCGAAACCTACCGGGCTGCCCTGCACACCACGGCCGCGAGCGGCGTGCAGCGGAACGTGAGCACGGCCATCTACTACCTGCTGGAAAACAACGACCGGTCGCATTTCCACCGAATTCAGTCCGATGAATTGTGGTTTTTTCACCAGGGACAGCCCCTGGAGGTCTTGCTGTTGGAAAACGGCCAACTCACCGTTCTGACGCTGGGTCATGACGTGGCGCGGGGCGAATTGCCTCAGGCCGTGGTACCGGCTCATACGTGGTTTGGGGCGCGGGTGAAGTCGGGTACGGGCTTTTCGCTGGTGAGCTGCACAGTGGCCCCCGGCTTCGATTTTGCTGATTTCGAACTGGCCGACCGCGCCCGACTAACTAATGAGTTTCCGGAGCAAGCCGCAGTTATCGAACAATTCACCTAGCGCATCACGCCCGTCATCCATGAATCCATCTGCCGACCCCTGGACCGGGCTGCGCGCCTTCACGGCCGCCCGCATTGCGCTGGGCCGCACCGGCATCAGCGTGCCTTTGCAGGAGGCGCTGGCTTTCCGGCTGGCCCACGCCCACGCCCGCGACGCCGTGTATTCGGCCCTGAATACAGAGGCGCTGCTGACCGAACTGCCGGAGCTGAAGCTGCCCATATGCCAGGTGCACAGCCTGGCCACCAGCCGCGAGGAATACCTGCAGCGTCCCGACTGGGGCCGGGTGTTGGATGACGATTCGAGGGAGCAGCTGGCGGAACTGGCGAACGGGGAATGCGACCTGACCATCGTGCTGGCCGATGGTCTTTCGGCCACGGCCATAAATACCCACGCCCTGCCCCTGCTGCAACTGCTGGTGCCCGAACTACAACATATGGGTTTTCGCCTGGGGCCGCTGGTGCTGGCCGAACAGGCCCGCGTAGCATTGGGCGACGAAATCGGCCAGCTGCTGCGGGCGCGCCTCGTGCTGGTGCTCATCGGTGAGCGGCCGGGACTGAGCTCGCCCGATAGCCTCGGGGCCTACTTCACCTACGCACCCCGGCCGGGCCTCACAGATGAAGCCCGCAACTGCGTATCCAACATCCGGCCCGAAGGGCTGGCGTATCCGGCGGCGGCGGCGCGGCTGCTGCACCTCTTGCAGGAGGCGCTACGGCGGCAGCTGTCGGGCGTAGGGCTGAAGGATGAGTCGGATTTGCTGCTTGAGTAATTTACTAACGAAACCACTTCGTTGCTTTCAAATGAAGAAGGCCGACCCTGTTGGGGCCGGCCTTCTTCATTGTCAGTGGAAAATTGTTAGCGGAAAATCATTATTCCACCACCACTTTCCGCACCAGCAGGGTGCCGTCTACGGTCAGGCGCAGGGTATACACGCCGGCCGCGAGGGCATGCACATCAAACTCCGCGTCGATGGCTTGGCCGGCAGGGGCGCTCAGCGAGCGGCTCAGCACGGTTTGGCCGAGGGCGTTGGTGAGCGTGGCGGCTACTGCGGCCTTGCTGCCCAGCACCGGCAGCTGCACCCGGAACGAGCCCGAAGCCGGATTCGGGAACAGCTGGGTCTGGGCGCTCAGCGCCTGGGCGGGCGTGGTGGCCAGCGCCCCCGCCGGGCGGAACTCCACGGCGAAGCGGCCGGCGGCCGTGGTACCGCTCAGGCTAAAGGCGTAGCTGGTGCCGGTGCTCAGCACCGTGCGGGTACCGGTCAGGGCATCAACCAGCGTGGCAGTGCCGACGAAATTGGCCACATTGGCGGCCTCGAAGGTATAGCGGCCGGCCTGCGGCACCTGCACCGTGAGCGGCACCAGCACGGCGGTATTGCCCAGCACGGGCAGGCCGTTGATGGCCATTTCCTCGTTGCTGGCGGCCAGTGAGGCCAGGTTCAGGCCGCTGGGGTTAGCCAGCTTGGCGGCATCATACTCGGCGTCGTGGCTGGCGGTGGCACCGGCTTCAAAGTACACGTACGCTTCGTCGCGGCCAGCGCTGGCGTTGCTTAGCTCCAGGTGCAGCTGCGGGCGGGTATCGGCCAGCCCCCGCCCGAAGGCGGGCACCGCGCCAAAGGTGGTCACGCGGTTGTTGTTGGTCAGGTTCACGGCACCGTTGCTGACCGGCAGTTGCAGGCGCACAAAGTAGCCCGAAGCCGTGGGAATGAGGGGCGAAGTGCCCATGCCATTGGAATACGAGCGGTAGGTGCCGCCGTACTGCCCGCTGCTCTGGAACACATACATGGCCCCATCCACGCCGGGGCGTTGGGTGGCGGTCACGGTACTCCAGTCGAGCGGGGACGGGTAAGGGTTGCCCAGCAACTGCCAGCCCCCGTCGGGGCTGGTGCCCCAACTCAGGGTGCCCGAGTTCTGGCTGCCGTTGTTTAGCAAGCCCACAAAATCGACCAGCGCCGTGTTGGGCGCGTTCACGGTATAGCCGCGGTTCACCGTCATGGGGCTGCCCGAGGCCGGCACGAACCAGCCCTTGTCGAAGGGGCCATAGGTGGAGGTGACGGTGGTAATGCGGGATTGGTCGTAGCCAAACACGTTGGGGAACGGCCGGATGGCTCCTGGCGTGGGGCTACTATTGTAAGCCGTATTAAAGATGGGCGTGAAGCCCGCCGTGGCCAGGTCGTTCACCGTGGTGTTGCTCACCGGGGCCGAATAGTGGCGGTAGCCGATGGGGTTGGCATTGTCGATGTAGCGCTGCACGGTAGCCGTGCCCACTACCACGCCGCCCGCATTCACCACGCCGGCCGTGCCCGTGGCCGACGAAAGCAGGGTAAACGGCTGGCCCCCGGTAATCAGGTTGCCGGCCTGCAGGTTCAGGCCCTGCGTCAGGCTCAGGGCTTGGCTCAGGGTCACGCTGGCCGGGTTGGCCACGCCTACGGCCAGCACCGTAGTGGGCAGGCCCAGGCCCGTTGCTTGAGCAGCGGTGCCGTTGTAGATGTAGTTGGCCAGCGGGCTGTAGGTGCGGGTGCCCGCCAGCAACACGGCGCCGGTGGGCACGCCCGTGGGCGCGATGCCGGCCGGGTCGCAAATCGCCAGCGTGCCGCCGGCCTGCAGGTCGAAGCTGCCGGTGCCGCTCAGCAGCTGGCAGTTCTGGGCCAGTCCCCCGCCCCCCAGAATGGTGAACGTGCCAGCCGCCGTGAGCGGACCTACCAGCACCGCGAAGGCATTGGGGTTGATGGTTACGTTGTTGTAGTTGCCCGTAATGGGCGTGGGCGCAGTCGCCGTGCCGGAGGAAACCACCAGGTTGGGCAACGCGGCCGGATTCACGGTGAAGGTGGCCGCCGCCGAGGTGCCGCCGCCGGGCGCAGGGTTGGTCACGGTCACGTTGTAGCTGCCGGCCGTGGCCTGGTCGCCCGCCGTGAGCTGAATGGTGAGCTGCGTGGCCGACACGTAGGTAGTGGTGCGGGCTGCGCTGTTGAAATTCACCACCGAAGAGGCAATGAAGTTGGTGCCGTTCACCGTCAGCGTCTGGGCCGCCGCCCCGACCGTCACCGAGTTGGGCGAGAGGCTGCTGATGGTGGGGGCCGGGTTGTCGGGCAGCACGGTAAACGTGCCGGGGCTGGTAGCCGTGCCGAGGGGCGTGGTCACGGTGATGGTGCCGCTGGTGGCCCCCGTGGGCACGTTGAAGGTGATGGACGTGGCGCTTACCACCGTGTAACCGGTGATGGCCGCGCCGTTCAGGGTCACGGCCTTTACGCCCGTGAAGTTGGTGCCCGTAATCGTAACCAGCGTACCGGTTTGCCCGCTGGCAGGCGCGATATTGGTGATGGTGGGTACCGCATTGGCAAAGGCCACACCGCGGAAGGAATAGTTGGTGCCGGCAGTAGCAATGGCCGCCGGCAGGGTAGCTGTGCTGGGAGCAGCGTTGTAGCCGCTGTTATCGTTGAGAAAGAATAAGCCGCTGCCGCTGGCCACCAGCGTAACGACGCCGGCAGCACTCACCTGGCCATCGAGGCCGCGAATGGACAAGCCCGTGCCCCCGGTAATGGTGCCGTTGTAGGTCCAGGTACTGCCGACCAGGCTAAATTTCTGAATGCCCCCTCCGGCTGAGGTGTTACCGTCGTCGGCCACGTAGACGACATCAACTCCCGGTACCGAAGGGTTAAGGTCGGCGAAGTAGAAGGCCAGCGGGCTTACAGCGCTGTTGGCTGGGAAGCCGGGCAGCAGTACGGTCGTCTGGCCACTGGTGGTGGGCAAACCGCTACCTACCTGGCTAACGCCAATGAAAGGCGAGGAGGCGCTGCTAACGTAGAGGTTGCCCCCGAACGTATTGACATAGCGCAGGTTGCTGGGCGTGCTGCTGATGACGGTTGAGGTGCCGTTGTTGCCGAATGGCACGTAGCGCACCCCACCCGACGAACCTGCCGTGTAGAAGCTGGTGCCGTTTGCCGTAGTGCCGGCGCGCAGGTTGCCCGTGGCATCCGTCAGGCGCGTACTGGTGTCGACGGAGCCATCGGCAGCCACGCGGCCTACTATGCGGTTGGTGGTAGCCGGGGCCGTACCAGATACGGCAGCCACACCAGGCGCGGCGTCGTAGCCGGTTATCACCAGATAGGCACCGTCGGCTGAGCGCGTCAGGCCCGCATCGGTAGTCGATGAGCCCGCTACCGTCAAAATGCGATTGGTGCCCAACACTGTTGTTGGCAGGGAGATGGACTGCACCAGTCCACCGGCCGGCGTGTATTCAAGTAAAACCACCACAGTAGCAGCGCTAGTAAGCCCCGCCGTGCCGTCGCCGACGCGCACCACCACCAGATTGCCAGGAGTAAACGGCGCGGCCTGGCCCAGCACGGGCAGCAGCACCAACAAGACCAATAGCCACGCCCAGCGTAGCAGTGGCATTTCCCTCGAGTAACGTTTCAACATAGGAAAAGGACTAATGAGTGAATGGATGGGTTAGGTAAACAAAAGTCTCAGGAGCAGGCAAAACAGTCTTAAAAAAAGAAAGGTATGTAAAAAAGCCAGCCTTACAAGCACTAGCTTCTTCACATACCTCAATTTTCGGCAGGGCCACGTTTTTTCTAGCGCAGCGTCTTCAGCTGCTCCAGCGCGGCCTGGGTTTCCTGCTGCTTGCTGCCCTCTTTTTCTTCCTGCGAGGCCGGGGTTTTGGGCGTACTGCCGTAGAAGGCGAGGATGTTTTGACGGGCCACGGGGCTGAGGTTTTCGAACTTCTTGCCGGCCAGCTTGCGCAGCCACTCGCCGTAGGTTTCATCGGCCAGGCCGTATTCGCCGGCGTGGGTGGGCTTGCCGGTATCGAAGTCGGCATTGGACAGGGTGAGGGGCGCGGCGGCGGTGTCGGCGGGCTGGCGGGCCACGTTGGCGCAGTAGCTGGCCATCACCTTGCGGAAGCTGGCCCGGAAAATCTTCTCGGCCTCCGGCGTGGGCAGTTTGAAAGCGAAGGGTTTCAGCGGCCCAATTTTGGGCAACACCCGGATGAAATACGAGATGATGCGCGCCCCGAAACCTGGGCGCTTATACTCCTTGCCGTATTCTTTGCGGAAGGCCTTGGGGTGGTTGCGGGCCATGTAATCGCGCCGCCGGGCCCCGGGGCTCAGTTTCACGATGTCCTTGCGCTTGTAGTGCCAGGCCGCGCGCGCCGCCGTCGGAATGAGCTGGCTCACGGCAAAGCGGTAGCTGGCAATGCTCAGGTCCACGTTCACAATCACCTGGCCCAGCTCCAGGCCGTAGGTTTTCAGAAAGGCCCGCTCCAGCGGCGACTTACTCACCTTGAAGCCGATTTTCTGGTGGTAGTCCTGGCTGTGGTACTTGCCGCTGGCCAGTTGCACTACATCGAAGGAAAACTCCAGCTGCCCATGCTGCTTGGGGCCTTGCTCGTAGGTCACCACGTCGCCGAATTTCGCTTTCAGGTCGGGGTACACCAGCGGCACGGCGCGGTTGGTGCCTTCGGCGTGGCCGTTGAGGTCGGCCGAATAGTGGGCCAATGCGCCCAAGGCGAAGGCGTAATCGTTGAGGTCCCGGGACTCGTTGATGAGGTTGCGGATAAAGTCGCCGGAGCGCACGTAGTGCGTCAGGTTGGTGAACAGCACCGAGCCGAAGGGATAGTAGCCCATGTCCTGAATGATGGCCCCGCCGTAGGCATACGCCTTGGCATCAACCAGTTGCTCGGGCGTGGAGGCCGGGTAGCGCTTCAGGATGGCCGGTACCAGGCAGCGCTCCCAGGTCGAGTCGATGTTGGCCTGATGCGTCAGCACGGCGTAGCCGGCCGCCGGGCGGGCAGCCAGGGCCAGCAGCACAACCAGCAGAAATGAATAGATACGGAGCATGAAAAAGGTGCAGAAGAAGGTAAGCACAACGTTGGTTGCTTGCAACGGCAAACACCCTGGCCGCGTTGCCGCCCCCGGCAATAGGCTGCCGCATTGCCGGGACCGTCAATTTGCATGTACATTGCACAAACGATTGTGTAAGCCCGGATTCGCCCTTTCATTTTGAATGTAACATGAAGCTGTTTCTTCCCGCGCTGTTCCTGTTGGCCGCTACAGCCGCCGCCCAAACTGCCCCCGCTCCCACCCCGGCCGGCAACCCCATCTTCCGCCACAAGTACACGGCCGACCCCAGCGCCATGGTGCAAAAAGGCACCGTGTACCTCTACACCGGCCACGACGAAGCCCCCGCCCGCCAGGAGCGCTACGTGATGCACGAGTGGCTCTGCTTTTCCAGCACCGATATGGTGAACTGGACCGAGCATCCGGTGCCGCTCAAAGTGTCGGACTTTGCCTGGGCCAAAGACGATGCCTGGGCCTCGCAGGTGATTGCCCGCAACGGCAAGTTCTATTGGTACGCAGCCGTGGAGCACGGCTGCATTCACGGCAAGGCCATCGGCGTGGCGGTATCAGACAGCCCCACCGGGCCGTTCAAAGATGCGCGGGGCTCGGCCCTGATTACGCCCGACGCGACGCCCGACGACAAGATTAGCTGGGCCGATATCGACCCCACGGTTTTCGTCGACAGCAAGGGCCAGGGCTATTTATTCTGGGGAAATACTACCTGTTATTACGCCAAGCTCAAAGCCAATATGACGGAGCTGGACGGCCCCATCCAGACCGTGAAAGGCCTGCCGCGCTACACCGAGGCCCCGTGGGTACACGAGCACAACGGCTGGTATTACCTGAGCTACGCCTCCGAATTCCCCGAAAAAATAGTGTACGCCATGAGCCGCAGCCTGGAAGGCCCATGGGAATACAAGGGCATTCTGAACGAGCTGGCGGGAAATTCCAACACCAACCACCAGGCCATCATTGACTTCAAAGGCCAGTCCTACTTCATCTATCACAACGGCGGAGCCAATACCGACGGCGGCAGCTTCCGCCGCTCAGTCTGCATCGATAGCCTGTATTATAACAAAGACGGCACCTTGAAGCGCGTGGTGATGACGACGGAGGGCGTGAAGGCGGCGAGGTAGCCTTTATGTCAGGGAATTGACCGCTATGCAGAGCGCAGCGAAGCATCTTGCCCGCGCAACGCAATCCAATCAATGGGATTAGTAGCTGCGGTAAAGATGCTTCGCTGCGCTCTGCATGACGTTCGTTTTTGTTCTATACATCAGACCCTATTTCCCCACCGTCGCCTCCGTGGTGGCGGGCTGGCTCAGCAGGTCCACATCGGTGATGCGCTCGGGGAACCAGACGGTCATTTCGCCCTTGCCGCGGTTGGCCCAGGCGTAGTACGGGATGGCCGTGAGCGTCTGCGGCACGGTGCGGATGGCCGTGGCGCTGGCATCTACCTCCACCGCCGGAACGGTGGCCGTCAGGGTCATCATGCCGTTGAGCAGGCCGGGCTGGTAGATGGTGCTGAAAGCCGCGCCGACGGGCACGATGAGGTTGCTGGTTTTGCCATTATTGTCCTTCCACTCGGCGCAGTACATGACCGGGCCACGCTGCAAAGCCACTTTACCGAGGTCGTCCTTCACCTTGGCATTGGCCAGCACGCGGCGCACTTCCATGGGCAAAGTCAGGTCAATAACGTCGCCTTTGTGCCACTTGCGGGCCAGCACGGCGTAGCCGTTGCGTAGGGTGTAGGCCACGGGCTTGCCGTTGATTTTGAGGGTGGCCGCCTGCCCGGAAGGTGTGGCGAAGGTGTACAGATTCGAGGGCATGGCCTCGTTGCGCGCCCAGCCGGGAATGCGCAGCAGCAGGGTAAAATCGGTGGTGGCAGCCGGGTTCACGGTGAATTTCAGGCCGCCGTCCCATGGGTAGTTGTTCTGCTGAATGATGCTAACTTTTTGCTTGCCGATGCTTAGGTTGCTGGTGCCGCTCACGAAGAGGTTCACGTACAAATCCCGGCCGTTCTGGGCGTAGACGTAGCCGGGCAGAGCGGGCATTAGGCGGGCCAGGTTGGTGGGGCAGCACGAGCATTCGAACCAGCCCGCCCGCGCCGGCTCGGTCTGGGGAAAGCTGGCGCTGCTCTTAATCTGCATCGCGTTGCTGTAGAAAAAGCTTTTGCCATCGAGGCCCACGCCGGAAATCAGGCCATTGTAGAGCACTTTTTCCATCACGTCGACATACTTGGCATCGCCGTGGAGCTGGAACATACGCTGGTTCCAGTACACGTCGGCCACCGAGGCGCAGGTTTCGTTGTAGGCCGTGGCGTTGGGCAGCTCGTAGTTGGCCCCAAACCGCTCGCCGCCGGGCACCGCGCCGGTGCCGCCCGTTACGTATAATTTCTTCGCCACCATGTTATTCCAGATGGTATCCACGGCGGCCAGCAGCTTCTTATCGCCGGTGAGGGCGGCCACATCGGCCATGGCCGAGTAGAGGTATTCGGCGCGCACGGCGTGGCCTTCGGCTTCTTTTTGGTTGTACACCGGCTTGTCGTCCTGCCAGTACTGGCCGTTTTTGAATGGGTCGTGGCTCTTGGCGTCGTAGCCCTTGTACTGGCCCCGCGCCTCGATAAAGAACTTCGCCGTGCTCAAGTATTCAGGCTTGCCCGTGACGCGGTAGAGCTTCACCAAACCCATTTCCACGATTTCGTGACCGGGCGCCACGGTGCGCTTGCCGGGACCGAAAACGGAGCACACCAAATCGGCATTTTTGAGGGCGATGTTGAGCAGGGTTTTCTTGCCGGTGGCCTCGTAATGAGCCACTGCCGACTCGTAGAGGTGGCCGGAATTGTAGAGTTCGTGGCTTAGCTCGCGCTCCTTTTCCCAACGCTCTTTGCCTGACCAAGCGTGTGGGTGCGCGGGGTCGATGGTGCGGGCCGTGTAGAGGTAGCCATCGGGCTCCTGGGCCGCGCCTACTTTGGCAATCAGGCCGTCGATGTAAGCGTCCAGCTTGGCGTCGGGGTACACGCTCATGGAATATGATGCGCCTTCGATGGTCTTGTAGATATCGGTATCATCGAAAGGGTAACCCGTGGCAAACTTGCCCGATTTTGCCGCCGCCATCTCGAAGTTCTTCACCCGATTGGTGGCTTCGCAGCGGGCGAAGGATGCGGGAATGGTGACGTCGGTGTTGGTTTTGAGGCGCGGCAGCCAGAAGCTGTCCGTCAGCTTCACTTTAGTGAAGGGGACGGCCTGAATGGGGTAATCGGTGTGCTGGGCCACGGCCGGGCCGGCCACGCCCAAACCCAAAAACAACAGGAATAGCTTCGAAGTCATCATGATGGATGCTGTTACTTTTTGCGAGCAGAAATGCGATACAGCGCCGCCCCGTGCCGCCGGATATAAGGCGCAAACTCCGTTGTGAATTCACCAATTTTTCGGCCGCTCCACAGGTCGGTTACGGTTGCTTCGCTGGCAATTCCCAGCTCCTTCAGCAGCACCGGCACGCGCACCGAATCGGCGGGGGCCGGCCGGTAAGGCGATTTGGTGAAAACCAGGAAATCGAGCGTGCCGCCGGTGTTCTGCACGGCCGCCGCATTATCGAGCCCAACTGTGGTGCTGAGGTGCGTGGAGCCAGCCGGCAGGTCGTATTCGATGATGGAGTTGGCGTGGGTGCCGATGCCGGTTTCATAGGCTTTCCCGGCCACCAGCAGCGGCGCGCCTGATACGCTTTTGTTTACTGTAGACTTGCCCCAGCCGGCGCTGGCATTGCGCCACGGCAGCGTCGTCAAAGCCACCGTTTTGCCGCCACCGCTCAGCGTGGGGTTTAGCCAGTCGGCGTGGTCCCAGGCGGTGCCGTCGCCGCCGTCGCGCACGTTCAGGTAGAGCTTGGTGGCGCCGGTGATGTCCACGTCGGCCGCATTGCCTGGGGTTTGTCGATTTATTAGTCCGCTGGCCCACACGGCTTCGCTGGCGGGGGCCAGCTCCTGGTCCTGGGCGTTGAAAAGGGCCAGGAATTTATCGCCGGTGGTGGGGTCGTCGGCGGTCCAGGCCACGAGGTCGCCGCCGCGGAACAGCTGGCGGTTGTGGGTGCTGCTGCGGTTCACGGCCAGCACATTTTTGTTGGTGAGTAAAGCCAGCGTGGCGGCGTCGTTGCTGGGCAGGTCGCCGCCGAACATCAGCGGGGAGCGGAATACGCTCCAGAGCGTCATCAGGGTGCGCTGCTCGTCGGGCGTGAAGCGGGTCTGGCGGTCGTCGCCCCGCTCGGCGCGGATGCCCAGGCGGCCCAGCGGCAGCATATCCGCATCGGGAAAAGCGCCGGGTTGGATGTAAGGTGCCCAGCGGTTACAGACCTCAAAATGCTCCTTGAGTTGCTCCCAGCTGTCCCAGAAGTCGCCCACGGTGCGCCACATATTGGCATTGGCAGCAACGTGTTTGGCTTCCGCAATCGGGGTTTCACCGGGCGAGGTGCTGAACACGATTTTGCGGCCCGACTTATCAATGGCCCGCCGAATCATCTCCACTTCCGGCTTGTGGTAGGGCTCCGAAAGGTCATCGACTTTCACGAAATCCAGCCCCCACGCGGCATAGAGCTTGAACAGCGAATCGTAGTATTCCTGCGCGCCCGGCCCGGCTTTCACCGTGTACATATCGTGCAGCCAGCGGGCTAGGCTTTCCTTGCTATATATGTCGGCAGCCGTCAGCTTGGTGCCGAGGATGGGCAGCCGGCGTTGCACCGCCACCACCGGCACGCCGCGCATGATGTGAATGCCGAATTTCAGCCCCTTGGCGTGCAGGTAATCGGCCAGCGGCTTGAAGCCCTTGCCGCCGGCCGCCGAGGGAAATCGGTTCACGGCCGGGATGAAGCGGCCGTATTCGTCGAGGTTCCAGTCGGGGTTTTTCTCGTTGTAGCCGTGGGCCGTGTCGTTGCCCACGTACCAGCGGATATCCACCACTACGTATTCCCAGCCGCTGCTTTTGAGGTTTTTCGCCATGTAATCGGCGTTGGCGCGCACCTCGGCTTCGGTCACGGTGGGGCCGTAGCAGTCCCAGCTGTTCCAGCCCATGGGCGGCGTGGCGGCCCACTGGTGGAAGTCGGTTTTCGAGGCGGCTTTTTGGGCGTGACAGGGAACGATGCCCAGCAGCAAACCGGCAGCCAATAGCGTTTTATTTTTTTTCATGGATGATGTGTCGCTACGGACAGTGTAAGGGCGGGGTCGTACCCGGTAGGGCTTGCCCCCGCCCCTAGCGCTTGCCCGGAATGCGCAGCACCGTGAGCGAGTTCGGGGCCAGCGTATAACTCACCACCGACCCAGCCACGGCGAATTTCGATTCCTGCGGCGTGAGTTTCTTCGGCTCCTGGAGGCTGTTCTGAGTGTTTAAATCGTCGGAGGCCATCACCAGGGCGCGGCCAGTTTTGCCGAGCTTTTTGGCCCCGGTCAGGCTCACTTTCACAGCGCGGGGCGTAGCGGAGTAGTTCACCAGCTTCACCACGATGTCGCCGGCCGCATCGTCGGCCACGGCGCTGGCGAAGAGGTTATCGGTGCCGTTTTTGGCGTTGGCGGGCAACTGCACGGGCAGCATGGTGGTGCCCTTGTTCTGGCTGAAAAGCTGCTGCACGTAGTAATTCACCGTGCCGTAGGCGTTCAGGTTGTCGAACCAAATGAGGTTCGGCGTCCACTGCCAGGCATCGACGTGGGCGAACAGCGGCGCGTAGGACGCCATAGCTACCACATCGGCATTGCGCTCCAACCCCGTCATGAAGGCGGCTTCGGAGAGGGCGCAGTCCCAGTTGTTCTTGTTTTCCTGGCTGGCAATGCCGGCGCTCTGGGCGGCGTACTCGCCGGCGAAGATTTTGGAGCCGGTGCGTGGGTAGTTGTCGTAGCGGTCCACGTGCTGACGGAACCACTCCGGCCGGGCGTAGTAGTGCTCGTCGATAAACTCGGCCTTCTGCGCCCGCAGCGTGGCTGTGGCTTTGTCAAAAAGCTCGCCCTCCGGCGACGGCCCGGCGCTGCTCACAATCTGAATAGTCGGGTATTTGGCCTTCAGTGCTTTGGCAAACGGCTCGTAGCGCTCCAGGTACTGCGGCCCCCACTGCTCGTTGCCGATGCCAATCATCTTCAGGTTGAACGGCGCGGGGTGGCCCATGGCCACGCGCTTGGCACCCCAGGTGGAGGTGGCGGGGCCGTTGGCGAATTCCACCAAATCCAGCGCGTCCTGAATGAAGGTATCCAACGTGGGCTCGTCGCCCGGCCCGGCCGCGTTCGGCCCCTTGGCCGCGCTGCCGAGGGGGGCTAGCTCGGCCGAGTTGAACTGGCAGGCCATGCCCACGTTCAGAATAGGCAGCGGCTCAGCCCCAATGTCCTCCGAAAGCTGGAAATACTCGAAGAAGCCCAGCCCGAACGACTGGTAATAATCGGGCGTGTAGCGCTGTTTAAATTCTTTGTTCCAGCGGTTTATCATGGGCTGGCGGCTGGCTACCTCGCCAATGGTTTCCTTCCACTGGTAGCGGTTATCCAGCGTCATGCCCTCCACGATGCAGCCGCCGGGGAAGCGCAGGAAGCCGGGCTTCATGTCCTTGAGCAGCTGCACGAGGTCGGGCCGCAGGCCATTCTCACGCTTCAGGTACGTGTCCTTCGGGAAGAGCGAAACCACGTCGATATCGGCAGTGCCGGTGCCTTCCACGGTCAGTTTGAGACGGGCTTTGGCCGCCGTGGCTGTAGGCCGGAGCACCACGCTATACTTCTTCCACTCGCCGGTGAGGCCCGTAATTTGGGCCTGGGCCAGCGGCTGGCCTGATGCGGCGATTTCGGGGCCGCCGGCGCGGCGGCCGGGCTCCTCCAGCGCCACGTTCAGGGCCGATATGCTGCCGGGACCGCGCCGCAGGTACACCGAGAAGGTGTATTCCGCGCCCTGCTTCAGGCCCATGCCCCGGAAGCCTTCGTTCACAAAACCGGCATCGGGGCTGGCGGTTTTCACGCTCAGGCGCAGGAAATGGCGGTTGGTGTTGCCAATGGGCTGGTCGCCCGACACGCGGTAATCGGCCAGGCCGGCCGCGCCCCGAATGGCCTTCCAGCCAATGAGGTGGTCGTCGGTTTCAAACGACTTGTTCTTCACCAGCTCGGGGTACAGCCCGCCATCGGCCGCGAAGTTGATGTCTTCGAAAAACAGGCCGTACATGTTTTTGGGCACCGGTGCACCGGGCTTGTTCACCTGCACGGTGAGGGTGGCGGGGGCCGTTTGGGCCAGGACAGCGGGGCCGGTCAACAGGCCCAGCAGAACCAGAAATGCGGGCAGGCCAGCGGTAGGAATTCGCATGATGATAATGGGTTGTAAGTCTCAAAAAGAACGTCATGCTTCGATTTCGCTCAGCATGAAGGCCTGTTTTAGCAAGCTCCGCCCCTACCCGCGAAAAGCTACTTCGTTGTACCGCAGCTCGTTCTTAAAGGTCCGCAGCTTGGTATCAGCATCAATAATCACGAATTCAATCCCGGCCATTTCGGCGAAATCTTCGAGGTACTCGGCGGTCAAGTTCTGGCTGTAGCCGGTGTGGTGGGCCCCACCAGCTAATATCCAGGCAGCCGCGCCGGTAGCCATATCGGGCTTGATTTTCCAGAGCACGCGGGCCACGGGCAGCTTGGGCAGGTCGGCGGCGGGCAGCACGGCTTCTACTTCGTTCACAATCAGGCGGAAGCGGTTGCCGAGGTCCACGATGGTGGCGTTCAGGGCCGGGCCGGCGGGGCAGTTGAATACCAAGCGGGCTGGGTCGGCCTTGCCGCCGATGCCCAGCGGGTGCACTTCCACCTTCACTTTGCCGGCGGCGATGCTCGGGCAAATTTCCAGCATGTGCGAGCCGAGCACCTGCTCGTTGCCGGGCTCGAAGTGGTAGGTGTAGTCCTCCATGAAGGAGTTGCCGCCGGGCAGGCCCGCGCCCATCACCTTCATGGCGCGCACCAGGGCCGAGGTTTTCCAGTCGCCCTCGCCGCCGAAGCCGTAGCCCTCAGCCATGAGGCGCTGCGTGGCGATGCCGGGCAGCTGCGCCATGCCGTGCAGGTCCTCAAAAGTATCGGTGAAGCCTTTGGCTCCCTTGTCTTGCAGGAACTTGCGCATGCCGGCCTCGATGCGGGCGGCTTCGCGCAGGCTTTCGCGCTGGGCACCGCCGGCTTTCAGGTCCTCGGCCAGCTCGTATTCTTTTTCATAAGTAGCCAGCAGCTCGTCAATCTGGCTGTCGCTCACCTCATTCACCACCGCCACCAAATCGCCGATGCCGTAGGTATTCACCTCGTAGCCAAACTTGATTTCGGCTTCCACCTTGTCGCCTTCGGTCACGGCCACGTAGCGCATGTTGTCGCCGAAGCGGATGAACTTGCCGCCCTGCCAGTCGGCCCAGGCCGTGGCCACGCGGCTCCAGATGCTCAGGCTCTCGTGCACCGCCGCGCTCTGCCAGTGGCCTACTATCACCTTGCGCTTCAGCCGCATCCGGGCGCCGATGAAGCCAAATTCCCGGTCACCGTGCGCCGATTGATTGGTGTTCATAAAGTCCATGTCAATATCGGCCCACGGAATGTCGCTGTTATACTGCGTGTGCAGATGCGCCAGCGGCTTCTGCAGGATTTTCAGGCCGTTAATCCACATTTTGGCCGGCGAGAAAGTGTGCATCCAGGCAATCAGGCCCACGCAGTTTTCGGCCGTGTTGGCCTCCTGCATGAGCTTATAAATCTCCTGCGGGGTCTTCAGAATGGGCTTATAGACGATTTTGATGGGCAGCTTGAGGCCAAGCTCCTTGGCGATTTCCTGCGAGTGGCGGGCCACTTCTTCCAGGGTTTCGGGGCCGTAGAGGTGCTGGGTGCCAGTGACGAACCAGGCTTCGTAATGGGTGAGGTCAATCATGAGAAGTAGCGCGGACTTTCAGTCCGCGTTTGGAGGGATGGGTTGGGGATGTTTCGGGCGCGGACTAAAAGTCCGCGCTACTGTTGTCCGTAGTAGGAATTCACGCCGTGCTTGCGCTCGTAGTGCTTGCGAATGAGGGCGTCTTTCAGGCGTGGCACTTCCGGGCGCAGGGTGCAGCTGAGGTAAGCCATGCGGGCTATTTCTTCGAGCACAGCGCTGTTGTACACGGCTTTATCCACCGTTTTACCCCAGGTGAAGGGGGCGTGGTTGGCCAGCAGCACCATTTCTACTTCCGTGGGCGAGAGACCGCGGCGCTGGAATTCGTTGAGGATTTGCCAGCCGGTCTGGTGCTCGTAGTCGCCGGCAATCATGGCATCGTCCATGGGCGGGGCGCAGGGCACGTCGGCCGTCAGGTGGTCGGCGTGAGTGGTGCCGAGGATGGGAATATCGAGTTGGGCCTGGGCCCAGGCAGTGGCGTAGGTGCTGTGCGTGTGCACGATGCCGCCGATATGCTCCCAGTGGCTGTAGAGCACGGCGTGGGTTTTGGTGTCGGATGAAGGCCGCTTCTCCCCTTCCAGCACGTTGTTGGCGAAGTCGAGAATGACAATATCCTCCGGCTTCAGCAGGTCGTAGGGCACGCCGCTGGGCTTGATGGCGAACACGCGCTTCTCGCGGTCCACCACGCTGGCGTTGCCGAAGGTGAACAGCACCAGCCCGAGCTTGGGTAGTTGCATGTTGGCGTCGTAGCACGCCTGTTTCAATTCCTGGTACTGGCTCATGCGGTGGCGATAGCGGCGGTTTCGGTTTCCTCAACTGGTTCGGCCGGGCCGTTGGTCGCGCTTTCCACAAAGCGGCCGAAGGACTGGTACTGCGCGTAGCGAGCGGCGTAGTCGGCCACGCGGGCGGGGTTGGGCGTGTAGGTTTCGGCGAAGCCGGAGCCCATGGCCTTCTGGGCCGTTTGCACGTCGGGCTGAATGCCGGCGGCCACGGCCGCATACATGGCCGCGCCCAACGCTGGAGCCTGCTCCGACACGGCGATTTTGATGGGCCGGTCGAGCACATCGGCCAGAGTTTGCATCACAAACCGCGACTTTTTGGCTACGCCGCCGATGCCGATAACCTGCTTCACGGGAATGCCTTCGGCCTCAAACCGCTCCACAATCTGCTTCGAGCCGTAGCAGATGGCCTCCACCAGCGCCCGGAAAATCTGGGGCGCATTGGTGCCCATTGTCAGGTTCATTATCGCGCCTTTCAGGGCCTGGTTGGCGTCGGGCGTGCGGCGGCCGTTCACCCAGTCGAGGGCCAAGACGGCGCTTTCGGCGGGGTCCACGGCAGCGGCGGCTTCGCTGAGCTGCACCAGTAGCGCGTCGCTCATTTCTTCGCGCAGGGCGGCCTGCAGCTCTGGTGTCAGGACTTTGGAATGTTGCAGCACGTTGTACAGCGGCCACTCCACGATGTTGCGGAACCAGGCCAGCAAATCACCAAAAGCTGACTGCCCGGCTTCCAGCCCCAGCATGCCCGGAATCACGGAGCCATCCACTTGCCCGCAGATGCCGGCCACTAAATGGTCACCCACTTCGGCCGTGGGCGCGACCACGATGTCGCAGGTCGAGGTGCCCATCACCTTCACCATCGAATAGGCCTCGATTTCGCCCGCGATGGCCCCCGCGTGGGCATCGAATGAACCCACCGCGACTACCGTAGCGGTGGTCAGGCCGAGGCGCTGGGCCCACTCTTCGGAGAGATGGCCAGCCACCTCATCGGCGGTGTACGTTTCGGTGAATAATCGATTGTGTAAACCAGCCAGTTTTGGTTCGAGGTGGGTGAGAAACTGCTCGGAGGGCAGGCCGCCCCAGCTCGCGTGCCACATGGCCTTGTGGCCGGCGGCGCAGCGGCTGCGCTTAAAGGTGGCGAGGTCGCCGCCCGTCAGGAGCAGGGTCAGCCAGTCGCAGTGCTCCATCCAGGAATGGGCAGCAGCGGCCACGGCCTCATCCTCGCGCAGAATGTGCGTGATTTTGGCCCAGAACCACTCCGAGGAGTAGATACCGCCTGAATATTTAGTGTAATCTTCGCCGCCCCAGGTGCGGGCTTTGTGGTTGATTTCGGCCGCTTCGGCCAGGGCCGTGTGGTCTTTCCAGAGCACGAACATGGCGTTGGGGTTATTCTCGAAGCCGGGCGTGAGGGCCAGGGCCACCCCCTGCGCGTTCACGGGTCCGGGCGTGGAGCCGGTGGTGTCCACGGCCAGGCCCACGACCTGCGCGGCGGGCACCTGCCGGGCCACGCGGCGCACCACGGCCTCCAGGCCCTCGATATGGTCGAGCGGGTGCTGGCGGAACTGGTTGCGCGTGGGGTTGCAGAATTGCCCAGTTTTCCAGCGGGCGTAGTTGTGCACGGCCTGGGCTACTTCGGTGCCGGTGCGGGCATCCACGAGCAGGGCGCGGACGGAGTCGGTGCCGTAGTCGATGCCGATGACGTAGGCGGGGGTGGTGATTTGTTGCATAGGTGATAGTAGCGCGGACTTTTAGTCCGCGATAGAATAGTATGGTTATTCGGGCACGGACTAAAAGTCCGCGCTACACCTACTTCCGCACGCCGAAGGTGTAGGTGCTGGTGGTGTGGTAAGTTTCGCCCGGCTTGAGGATGGTGCTCGGGAATTTGGGCTCGTTGGGCGAGTCGGGGAAGTGCTGGGTTTCGAGGCAGAAGCCGGCGTGCAGGCCGTACACGGTGCCGCCTTTGCCTTTGAGGCTGCCGTCGAGGAAGTTGCCGGTGTAGAACTGGATGCCGGGCTGGTCGGTGGTCACCTCCAAGGTGCGGCCCGAGGTGGGGTCGTACACGGTGGCGGCGGGGTGCTGGCCGGTTTCGGCGTTCAGCACCCAATTGTGGTCGTAGCCGCCGGGCACCTGCGCAATGCGCTCGCCGATGGCGTGGGGTGTGGTAAAGTCGAAGGGCGTGCCCTTCACGGGGCGCAGCTCGCCGGTCGGAATCAGGCCGGCATCCACTACGGTATAGCGGTCGGCGGGCAGGGTCACTTCGTGCTTCAGAATGTCCTTGCTCACGCCGTGGCTCAGGTTGAAATAGGCGTGGTTGGTGAGGTTGACGGGCGTGGCCTTGTCGGTGGTGGCGGTGTAGTCGATGCGCAGGGCATTGGCGTCGGTCAGGGTGTAGACCACCGTAATCTGGAGGCTGCCGGGGTAGCCTTCTTCGCCGTCCTTGCTCAGGTATTTCAGGGTCAGGGTTTGGCCGTCGGGCGAGGTGCCGGGGGTGGCTTCCCAGATTTTCTGGTCGTAGCCCACTTTGCCGCCGTGCAGCGAGTTGGGGCCGTTGTTCACGCCCACCTGGTAGCTTTTGCCGTCGATGGTAAATTTGCCCTTGGCAATGCGGTTGCCGTAGCGACCGATGAGCGCGCCGATGTAGGGGTTAGCCTTGCGGAAGGCCGGGCTCTGGTAGTCGCTCACGTTATCGAACCCGAGTACGACGTCGCCCATTTTGCCGCCCCGGTCGGGCATCATCAGGCCCACGAGGGTACCGCCGTAGTTGGTGATGGTGGCCTTAGCGCCCTGCTTGTTTGTGAGGGTGTAGAACTGGATTTCGGTGCCGTCGAGGGCTTTGCCGAAGGAAGCGGAAGTGGGCATGGCAGCGACTTTCGTTTGGGTGGAATCGGCGGCCGGAGCCGTCGTGGTGGATTGCTCTGCGGGTTGATTGGACCCGCAGGCGGCCAGCAACAGCAGACCGGGCAATGTTACGGCCAGCAGCCCGGAACGACGAAATGGAATCATGGGTGGGGAATGAATAGGTGAAGCTAAAGCGGATGGTTTCGGCTGCCTTCCTGGACCAGCGGCTACTATTGGCGCAAGCGGAAATGGGTGCTACGCCTTGTTTTAGGGCCAGGCGTGGGCGGCTGGGTCTAAGAAATCAATCGCCCACACAATCGATTGTGTGAACAAATATAGCGAAAGCCTACCAAGTACAAAGCCAAAATCTTATGCCCTCCAAAAAACGTCCCCCAATGCCCTAAAACGCACCATCGGCAGCGGCCCGTGAGCTGCCCGCGTTGGGCTACCCCGCTTTCCTCCCTTAATATTGTTGTCGAACTGGAAAAGCCAGCGTACACACTGAACCCAACTCAAACGATAAACCAATAGCGGAAATGACCAAAATCAAAGTAGCCAACCCCGTAGTAGAGCTCGACGGCGACGAGATGACGCGCATCATCTGGAAATTCATTAAGGACAAGCTCATCACGCCCTACCTCGACCTCGACATCAAATACTACGACCTCGGCATCGAGTACCGCGACGAGACGAATGACCAGGTCACCATCGACTCGGCCAACGCCATCAAGCAGTACGGCGTGGGCATCAAGTGCGCCACCATCACCCCCGACGAGGAGCGCGTGAAGGAGTTTGGCCTGAAGCAGATGTGGAAATCACCCAACGGCACCATCCGCAACATCCTGGACGGCACCGTGTTCCGCGAGCCCATCGTGATGAGCAACGTGCCCCGCCTGGTGCCCAACTGGACGGCCCCCATCTGCATCGGCCGCCACGCCTTCGGCGACCAGTACCGCGCTACTGACTTCGTAACCAAAGGCAAGGGCAAGCTCACCATCACCTTCCAGCCCGAAGACGGCGGCGAAACGCAGTCGTTTGAGGTGTACAACTTCAAGAGCGACGGCGTGGCCCTGGCCATGTACAACACCGACGAAAGCATCCGTGGCTTTGCCCACGCCTGCTTCAACCAGGCCCTGAGCAAAGGCTGGCCGCTGTACCTGAGCACGAAGAACACCATCCTGAAGAAGTACGATGGCCGCTTCAAGGACATCTTCCAGGAGATTTACGAGCAGGATTACCTCGCCAAGTTCAAGGAAGCCGGCATCACCTACGAGCACCGTCTGATTGACGACATGGTGGCCTCGGCGCTGAAATGGAATGGCAACTTTGTGTGGGCCTGCAAAAACTACGATGGCGACGTGCAGAGCGACACCGTGGCCCAGGGCTTCGGCTCGCTCGGCCTGATGACCTCCGTGCTCGTGACGCCCGACGGCGGCACCATGGAGGCCGAAGCCGCCCACGGCACCGTGACGCGCCACTACCGCGACCACCAGGCAGGCAAGCCCACCTCTACGAACCCCATCGCCAGCATCTTCGCCTGGACGCGTGGCCTGGAGTTCCGCGGCAAGCTCGACGGCAATCAGGAGCTCATCGACTTCTGCCACGCGCTAGAGGCCGTGTGCATCGAGACCGTGGAAAGCGGCAAGATGACCAAGGACTTGGCCGTCTGCATCCACGGCAACAAAGTGCAGCACGGCCGCGACTACCTCTACACTGAGGAGTTCCTGGCAGCGCTGGACGAGAACCTGAAAGCCAAGCTGGCTAAGTAGGTTTTCTGACTGCTTTGCAAGAAAAATCCCCGCCTGACCGGCGGGGATTTTTTTTGTGGATAAACGGCAGCGCTGGCCCGACCTCCCTAGGCGGTCCGACCGGTTGAAGGAAGCACGTTCTGGTAAACAACGACAACCGGTCCGACCGCCTAGGGCGGTCGGACCGGCGCAGACGCAAACAGCCCCGAATTTCTTGCGAAATCCGGGGCTGCGTCAAATGCTAAGCGGACTTAATTAGCGGCGGTTGTAGCCGTAGCTACGGTCGCGGCTGTTGCGGTGCTGGGCTTCCCAGCGGGCACGCTCGGCGGCTTCGCGCTGGGCGGCGAGGCGGGCGCGGTCCTGCTCTAGCCGGCGTTGGTTGGCTTCGTAGCGGGCCCGTTCCAGGGCGATGCGGCGTTGTTCCTGTTGGCGCTGGGCAGCTTCGTAGCGGGAGCGCTCGATGGGCGACAGGCGGCGTGGGTCTTTATCGTGGTCGAAAGCGGGAGCAGCCGAGGCGGCGGTGGCAACGAAGAGCAGGCCGGTGGCGAGGAGCGAAAGCAGGGAGGTTTTCATGACGAAAAGAAAAGTTGAAGAGTGAATGGAGATTGTGACGGCGTCTGTCTCTCCAAACGCAAGCGCTGTGCCAAGGCCAGAAAGGGCCAAAACCCGCGTTTCTATCAATCAACTACTTCACAATAACTTACCTCAACTCCTTCCCTTTCAACCGTCGACCAAGCCGCCGAGTCTACCGACTAACATCCCCACGCCCCGCCTCAGAAACCACCCAATAATCCCGCAATTCCCTTGATATTGAGCCGGGCGAACTTCTGCACCCGCGCAAACCGGTCGGTGGTTTCCTCCAGGTCCTCGTCTTTGGGCTGGCGCGCGGGCACCTGGGTGTGCAGCCGCGCGAAAATCGTGGCGGCAATGTCCATGTAGCCCAGCAACAACAGGTACAGCTGCTTCTTCTCGTCCTCGGCGTAGCCCTTCTGGCGAATGGCCTTCACGAGCGTATCGAGCTGCGCGGTTTCGTCGGTGAACAGGTCGCGCAGGGCGCGGCGCTGCTGCTCGTAATCGAACAGCTGCTGCTCGCTGGCCGCCGAGGTCGGAAAGGGGAAACTATCCGTGAAAGCCACGGCCTTGACAAAGGCACTTTCGGCGGCATAAACCGTGGTCAGGTGCTTCTGGAGGCTGGTCCAGAGCCCGGTGCGGGCTTTGTCGAAAGCGCTGGGATTGGCCGGTTCGGTACCGTTCATCAGGAGGGTTGCTGGAATATGAACGGCAAAGGTACTCCGGCGGCCGGGCCGGGGTTGCTAGCGCCCAAAGTCGTCCTGCACCCGCACGATGTCGCTTTCATCCGATGGATTCTGCGCGTCGGTGTGCTGCCAGATTTCGGCCAGGATGCCCCAGTTCTGCAGGCCTATGAGGCGGTGGCGCTCACCCTGCCGCAGGATGATGCGCTCGCCGGCCTGGTATGTTTTCACTTCGCCCTGCTCGTCGTCGTCGCTGAAGGCCACGCCCACGGGGCCCTGCACCACCTGCCAGATTTCGGCCCGGCGGTGATGGTACTGCCAGCTCAGGCGCTGCTCGGGGGCCACTATCAGGATTTTCGGGCTGAGCTTGCCGGCAATGCGCAGCGAATCGGCCGATAATCCTTCGAAATAAGTGTCAGCAAAGGCCTGGGCCTGGGTTTCGTCAATGACGAAAAAACCGCCCCAGGGTCGGGCTTCATCCTGTGACGCAATTTTGAACCCCTGCTCATTCAGGCGGGTCGCGGTCTGTTGAAACAGTTCTTGTTTGGTCAGATTTTCCATATGGCAACGGAGAATAAAAGGCGAGAAAAATGCGGGCAGCAGGTTCGTCTACGCGACTAGGTAAGCCGCGCCAAATACCCCGGCGCTGTCGCCCAGTTGGGGTTTGACTACCGGCGTTTCAAATACATGGTCGAACACGTAAGGAGCCACCTGACTCACGCCCTCGGTGTAGAGCCGGTCGATATTGCCCACGCCCCCACCGATGACGATGACGTCGGGGTCGACGATATTGACCACCGTGCCCAGCGCCCGGCCGAAGTAGCTGACCAGGCGCTGCATGGTGGCTTCGGCGGCGGGGTCGAGGCCAGCGGCGGCGCGCTCGGTAATTTCCTTCAGGGAGCGGGACTGGCCGGTGAGGGTGGCGTAATAGCGTTGCAGGGCAGGGCCGGCCAGGATGCTTTCGTTACAGCCGGTTTTGCCGCAGTAGCAGAGTGGGCCGTTGGCTTCGTCCAGGAAATTGTGGCCCCACTCGCCGGCCAGGCCGTGGAAGCCTTCTAGGGCGTGGCCATTCACCACCAGCCCGCCGCCTACGCCCGTGCCTAGGATGATGCCGAACACTACTTTGGCATTGGGAAACTGCTGTTTGACCACGCCCAGGCGGGTTTCGGCCAGGGCGAAGCAGTTGGCATCGTTAGCCATTTCGATGCGGATGCCCAGCAGCTTTTCCAGGTCGGCCTTCATCGGCTTACCATTGATACAGAGGGCATTGCTGTTTTTCATCAGGCCCGTGCGGGGCACCAGGGTGCCAGGCGTGGCCAGCCCCAGACTGGTGGCTTTGCTGCCCACGGATTGCTCCATGTGGCCCACCAGCTGCTTAATCTGGCTCAGGACATGGTCGTAGCCCTTGTCCGCACCGGTGGGTAGCCGGTCGCGGAAAAGGACCTCCGGCTCCTGCGCTGATTTGAGGACGACGCCCTCAATTTTAGTACCTCCCAGGTCCAGGCCCCAGAGTTTCTCTTCGCGTTGAAAACCGTTCATGCAGGTTGTGAATGCGCCCTTGTATTGGGCATTAGAAATCAGACAGCTTTGTGCGACACTTTGTAGAGCCGCGCCCCGAACAGAGCGATGAAGGCGTAGCAGATGATGGGCAGGTAGTAAGCTGCCGCGATGTCGTGGTTGGCGATTTTGCCCATGAGGTAGGGGAAAAACGCGCCGCCCGCCACAGCCATCACCAGAATGGATGAGGCCTGCTGCGTGTGCGGGCCCAACTCTTTAATACCCAGCGAGAAAATGGTGGGGAACATGATGCTGAAGAAGAAATTAATCAGCAGCAGGGCGATGAACGAAGGCCAACCCCAGCTCTGGGCCACGATAACGCACATCAGCACGTTGGCCAGCGCGAAGGCGGCCAGCAGCCGGTTGGGCGCGATGTAGCGCATCAGGAACGTGCCCACGAAACGGCCGCTCATCATCATCACCATGAACAGCGAGAAATAGCCGCCCGCCACCTTGTCGGTGAAGTGCATTTTTTCGACGCCGTAGTTGATGAAGAAAGCCCAGGTGCCGCCCTGCGCTGCCACGTTGAGGAACTGCGCCAGCCAGGCCCAGCGGAAGTGGCTGTGCCCGAACAGGCCCTTGGCCTGCGGCACTTCTTCGGCCGTGCCGGAGTAGTAGCCGGCTTCGGTTTCGGCAGGCGCGGGTGCGGCGTGGACGTCCTGCAAGGCCGGAACTTTCACGAATGAGAAGGCCACGGCAATAACCAGAATGACGCTGCCGATGACCAAGTACAGGCTTTTCACCGAAGTCAGGTCGCCATTGACGTGCGAGTTGACGCCGCTCAAAATGAAGTAGCTGCCCAGCAGCGGCCCAATCACCGCGCCCAGGCCATTGAACGACTGGGCAAAGTTCAGGCGCTGGTCACTGGTTTTTTCCGGTCCGAGGGCGGCCATGAAGGGGTGCGCTACGGCCTCCAGCGTGGCCAGCCCGCAGGCCAGAATGAACAGCGCCCCCCGAAAGAAGGTGAACGAGCTGGCATTGGCCGCCGGCACGAACAGGAAGGCTCCCAGCGCATACAGCCCCAGGCCCAGCTGCACGCCGCGCTTATAGCCGAAACGCTTCATGAACAGGCCGGCCGGAATGCCCATCACAGCATAGGCCCCGAAAATGGAAAACTGCACCAGCCCCGACTGCGCCTTGCTCACACTGAGCACGTTCTGAAAGTGCTTGTTCAGCACGTCGCCCATAGTGATGGCAATGGCCCAGAGCATGAACAGCGACGAGACGAATACCAGCGTCGGGATGTATTTCTTCTCGGTGAACGGGACTTTTTCGGGGGCGCTGATGGCCACAGTGGTTTGCATATGGGTGGGAATGGGTATTGGGGAGGAAATTAATACGTTTCTGTCATCCTGAGCGCAGCGAAGGACCTTATCACGGTTGCTGCAACTGGACTCGTGCTAATTGTTTAGCGGTGATAAGGTCCTTCGCTACGCTCAGGATGACAGAAACGCGGGGTGACTATACCCTTTTACTGCGGCCGCACCGCCACGGCAATCTTCGAATCAGCCGTGCCATAGTACATGAACCACTTCGATTTGAAGCGGGCCAGGCCTTCGAGGAAAACCACCTGGTTTACCTGACCGGTAGTTTCGTAAGGCTTTTCGGGCCGCATGAAATAATTGTCCATGCGCTTGAGGAGCTTGCTGGGGTCGTTTTTGTCGAACAGGGCCTGGGCGGCCGAGTAGGTGCCCACGGGCAGATTTTTATCACCAAACGAAGGCTCATTGCGGCTGTTGTAAATCAGGCGGATGCCTTGGTCGGTAATCATGGCCGGCGGGCCGGACTCCACAAGGTCGCTGTCGAACTTGCCTTCGCGGGTGGGCAGCACGATTTTCAAATTGGGCATGGTGAGGGCCTGGGCGCGCAGCGGCACGGGCGGCTTTTCGCCGGCCGCCATCTCTACGGGCGTCCAGTGAATGAGGTCGTCCGAAGAGGCCAGCCAGATTTGGGCGTCGCCCCAGTACATCCAGTATTTGCCGTTGATTTTGGTGGCCACAATGCGGCCATCGTCCTCGTAGCGCGACACGATGGAGCCCGATTTGGTCCACTTGCTCACGTAGCTACCGCCGCTGAACTGGGCGAATACGTTGCCGTACTTGGTCCAGTGCAACAGGTCGGTGCTGGTGGCGATGTGCAGGCGGGCCTTGTCGCCGTCGTAGGCGGTATAGGTCATGTAGTAGGTGCCCTGGTCGTCCTGCACCACGCGGGGGTCTTCGGTGCCGCCGGGCCACTCCCACTTCTTCTGGGCGTCGTTGTCGGGGTGCAGTACGGGCGTGGCCATGCGGGTGAAGTGGATGCCGTCGGTGCTGCTGGCCAGGCCGATGCGCGAGGTTTTGCCCACGCTGGGCGTCACCAGGTTTTCGGCCCGGTACAGCATGAAGATTTTGCCATCCTTCACCACCACGGCGGGGTTGAACACGTCCTTCTCTTCCCACTTGATGGGCTGCTGAAGGATGGGGTCGGTGAACTGGCCCACCGCGCTGGGGCCCATGATGGGGTTATCGGTGTCGGCCTTCACGAAGTCGAGCAGCTGCCAGCTGTCGGGGCCGGTGGCGGCGGGCGTGTCGGTCACGGCGGGGGTGCCGCGGTCGGTACCGTTGCAGCCCATGAGCAGGGCCAAAGCCAGCGTGGCGGCGCTGCCGGCCAGGCGGCGGTTGGTGGAGAAATCGAAGCGAGTCATGCGATTGCGGGGACTAGGTAGGGGATAAAAAAATCTCCCACCATTCCGGGGAATGGAACGGTGGGAGACGAAAAAGCAGCCAACGCGCCGGTTACAGCGTGTTTTCGATGGTGAAGATGGAATTTACTTCGGCATCGGTCAGGGCGCGGTTATAGATGCGGATGTCATCCATCTGGCCCTTGAAGAAGCCGGCACCGTAGAATTTGTAGTAATCAACATCGGGCACCGTTGCACCGTTGACCGTGGTCGTCTGACCACCCGCAATTGCCTTATCGTAGAAACCGTTGGGGAGCTGCTGGCCAATTGCCAGCGGCGTTGGCTCCGGCGTGGCTTTCATCGTGCCGCTCAGGCCCGTCCATTCCTTCACCATCACCCCGTTGATATAGAATTTCATCGTGCCGGCCGCGTAAGTAGTCACCACATGCGTCCAGCTGGTGCCCACCACGCCGGATTCCGCATCCTTATCGATGCCGCCGGTAGTAGTCGTGACGGTCAGGAATGGCTTGTCGGCGCTTTGCAGCTGGAATTTATAGGCTTTCCAACGGTCCAGCGACACGATGTAGTTGTCGGAGTTGCTGCCATTCCGTTTCACCCAGGCGCTGATGGTGATGGCCTGTGGGTTGAGGGCCAGTTTGTAAGGCACTTCGATGTAGGCGCCATCATTGAAATCATAAGCCTGGTTGGCGCGACCGAAACGGTCGGGGACCATGGTTGGCAGGGTGGTGCCCATTTTTTTCACGGGAGCTGCCGGAGCCACCACCGCGGGGTCGTTGATATAACCCATTTTCAGGGTGCCATTGTTACCATTGGCCGTAGCATCGTTGGCATTGCCGGAAAACTTCCACTGCGCCACCAGGTTAGCGGCCGATACTTCCTGAATCAGGCTGTTCTTGAACACCACTACCGCCCGCCGCAGGCTGGCAACGGCAGCAGTTACGGAAGTCTGCGAAGCACCGCCGTCGTTCTTAACGCCGGTCGACAAGTCAATCGACGTTTTCAGCGTGGCCTTCGAGCCGACGGTGTAGGTGCCGGGCTTGGTGCCTTCCACGGCGGCCGTGTAGCCCAAGTTCACGGAGTCAATCAGGGCCGTGAGTGCGGCTTTGTCGACGGTAGGCGTGGGCGTGGAGGTGTCGTCTTTCTTGGAGCAGGACGACATGACCGACACTGCGCCGAACAGCAGCAGGGCCAGAAAAAAGAGTAAAACTTTGGAATTTTTCATGGTGGGGTTTTGAAAATGGTGAAGATTGGGAATGAAGAAAAAAGGTAATGCAGGGGCTACAGGCCCAGTTTTTTGTTGGTATCACGCTCACTCTGCGGCACCGGGAAGAAGCGGTGGCGGGCGTAGCTGAAATTGGGCTGGTTGCTGAGCGCCGCTTTCGCATAGGCCTCGCCGTAGCGGACGACATCGAAAAAGCGCTGAAATTCCAGGGCCAGCTCGGCCCGGCGCTCGCGGCGGATGTAGTCGCGCAGCTGGTTCTGGTCGGTGGTGGTGATGTCGGGCAGCAGGCCGGCCGGCACCGTGCCGTAGCCGGGCAGGGTGCGGTCGTTGAGGTAGCTCTCGCGGGCCCGTTTGCGCACCTTGTTCAGCGGGCCGAGTGCGGCGGCGGGGTTCCCGGCCTCATTGGTGGCCTCGGCCTCTATGAGCAGCACCTCGGCGTAGCGGATGGCCTGGAAGTTCAGGTTGCCGTCGCCCCGGGTGGTGGCGGGCACCTCGCTCAGCGGCTGCAAGTGCTTCTTCGAGAGGAAAGTGGTGGTGCTCCAGGTGGTATCAAACGGGATTCCGAAAAACGACTGTCCGAACCGGCCCACCGAGTAATCCAAGCGCGGGTCGACCACGCCGGCCGCAGTTTTCTCGAAGTTGTTCACCAGGCTTTTGGTGGGATAAAAGAAGCCATAGCCGTTTTGCTGGCGCGGGGCAAACCACTGGTTCAGGTTGTTGCCCTGGCCGGGGCTGAGGCCGGCGGTGTGCTGCACCGAGAAAATGCTTTCGGCGTTGTTCTTGGTGGCGGCCCGGAAGTTGTCGGCCTGCACCGGCAGCAGCGTGTAGCCCAGGGCCGTTACCTGCTGGGCGGTGCTGGCGGCCAGCGCGTATTTTTTCTCGTACAAATACGTCTTGGCCAGCAGCGCCAGCGCCGCGCCCTTGGTGGCGCGGCCCAGGTCGGCGGCGGCGGGCCAGACGTTGGGCAGGGCGGCTGCGGCGGCGGCGCAGTCCTGCTCAATCTGGGCGTAGATGTCGGCCTGGTCGCGGGCGGGGCTTTGCAGCTCCTCGGGCGTTTCCACCTTCAGGCGCAGCGGAATGCGACCGTATATGGTGGTGAGCTGGAAGTAGTAGTAGGCTCGCAGAAACTGCGCCTGACCCAGCACCTGCTGGCGCACGTCGGCGCTCACGGCGGTGTTGGAGGCGGGCAGGCCGTCGGTCACCACATTGCACTTAAAAATGCCGTCGTAGTAGCGACTCCACATGGCCTCCACTGCCGCATTGATGGGCGTAATATTGAAGTTGTCGATGTTCTCGAAATCGGTTTGGTCGCCGGGGTTGCTGCCTTTCACGGCATCATCCGAGGCCACGTCGCCCAGCACCCACAGCGGGTTCGCGGCCGCGTCGCGGAACGAGAGGGGCACATAGGCCGCGTTCACGGCCAGCACGGCGTTGGTGTTCGAGGTGAAGAACTGGCCGGCTTCGTACTGCCCCAGCACGGGCTGGTCCAGGAATTTATCGCAGCCCGCCGTGGCAAAGGCCAGCGTGGCGAGCAGGGCGGCGGCAATGGGTGGGAATTTCATGATAATTTGCTTGCCAAGTGGTTAGAAGCCCGCGTTGATGCCCACCGTGAAGGTGCGCGCCGAGGGGTAAGTCCCGAAGTCGATGCCGGTGGCCCGCACGCCGTCGCCGAGCGAGTTGCTGTTGGTGCCCTGTTCAGGGTCGAGGCCGGTGTATTTGGTGAAGGTGAGCAGGTTCTGCACGCTGGCGTAGAAGCGCACCGACGAAATGCGCAGCGGCGCAAGCAGCTTATCGCCGAAAGTGTAGCCGAGCTGCACGTTCTTGAGGCGCAGGTAGGAACCGTCTTCCAAGTAGCGGGTGGAGGGCTGCTTGTTATTGGTAGCGCCGGTCCACGACAGGCGTGGAAACTCGTTGGTGCTGCCCGGGCCGGTCCAGTAATTGGTGGCGGCGCGCTCGGTCAGGTTGAAGGACCGGTAAAAGCCTTCTATGTCGGTGTTGACCTGGTTGTAAATCTTGTTACCATGAATGCCCTGAAAGAACACGCTCAAATCGATGCTCTTCCAGCGCACGTTGCCCGTCAGGCCGTAAGTAAGTGTCGGAATCGGGCTGCCCACGAAGGTGCGGTCGTAGCCGTCGATAACGCCGTCGGGCACGCCGTCCGGTCCGCTGATATCCTTGAATTTAATGTCGCCCGGCTGCACACCCGGCCCCTGGTAGGCGTGGGTGAACACCTCTTGTGCGTTCTGGAAAATGCCGTCGGTTTGCAGCAGGTAGAACGAGCCCACCGGCTGGCCTATGGCCGTGAGCGTGGCGTAGTATTTGGTATCGATGCGCCCGCCCACGATGGGCTGGGCCTGGCCCAGCGAAACCACCTCGTTGCGCAGCGTGGCCATGTTGCCCGTCACGCCGTAGCTCCAGTCCTTGCCAATGCTGTTGCGGTAGCTCAGCTCCACCTCCAGGCCCTGGTTGCGGATGTTGCCGGCGTTGCTGGGCGGGTTGCCCGCGTTGCCAGCGCTGCTGGGCAGCGGCAGGTTCAGCAGCACACGCGAGGTGTTCTTCACGAAGTAGTCCACCGTGAACTGCAATGCGCCTTTCAGCAGGCCCACGTCGAGGCCCACATCAGACTGCGTGCTGGTCTCCCAGCGAATCTGCGGGTTGCCCTTCGACACGATGCTCAGCCCTTGCGTCGACACGCCGCCGAAGGGATAATAGCCCGTGGTGCTCACCAACGAGGCGTAGGGGTAGTTGCCGATGGCCGAGTTGCCGAGCTGGCCCACGCTGGCCCGCAGCTTCAGCTGCGACAGTGCCGTGATGTTGCTCATAAACCGCTCCTGCATCAGGTTCCAGCCCAGCGAGCCCGAGAAGAACGTCTGCGTCCGATTGCCGGGCAGGAACTGCGACGAGCCATCGGTGCGGAAGTTGAAGCTGGCCAGGTAGCGCCCGTCGTAGTCGTAGCCTAGTCGCCCGAAGGCCGACAGCAACGAGCTATGCGCCTCGTTGCCACCGTTGAGCTGAATGCCGATGCCGCTATCCAGGTACTGAAAGGTGGCCGTCTGGTCCACGTAGCCACGCCGCGAGGCCGACAGCGACCGCACGTTGTTCTTAATGGCCTCGGTGCCCAGCAGGAAATTGAACGTGTGCTTACCCAGCAGCAGGTCGTAAGTAGCGGTGTTGGTCCAGTTGTAGTTGAATTCGTTGGTGTTGGACTGGCCCAGCTGGGGCGGTGAGTTGAACGACCGGTCAATACCAAACGTCTTGAAAAACTGCTTGAAATCGGTGATGCGGAACGTCACGCCGTAGTCGGACCGAATGTGCAGGCGCTCGATGGGGGTAATTTCCACAAAGGCATTGCCCAGCAACGCGTAGCGGTAGAAATTGCGGTCGGCCGCATCGGCCAGCGCCACCGGGTTGATGCCGTCGCCGAAGTAGTTCGCAGTTAGCACGCCGTTGTTCTTCGGCAGGTCCACGAACTGACCTTGCTCATTATAAACCGGCGTGGCCGGCGTCCGAAACAGGGCGTAGCGCACGATGCTGGCCCCCGGGTTGCCATCGCCAAAGCCGTCGCCGGAGGTGCCCACCTGCCGCGTTTTCGAGTACGAAAGGTTAGCGTTGGTGCCCACCTTCACGTATTTCGACAACGTGCTGTTCACCGCCGTGCGCAGGTTGTACCGGTCATACGACGAGTTCTGAATCAACCCGTCCTGCTTCAAATAGCTGCCCGACACGATGTACTGCGAGTTTTCGCCGCCGCCGCTCACGTCGGCCTGCACGTTGTACTGCTGCGCGGGTTTCAGCACTTCTTTCAGCCAGTTCACGTCGGGCAGGGTGGCGGCCAGCGCGGCCGGAATCTGGCCGCGACCGTCGTTTTTCGCCGCTACGTTGAAGGCGTTCACATACTGGCTGGTGTTGGCCATTTTGATGAGGTTCGACGCCGTTTGCACGCCCGTATAGGCGCTCAGGCTCAGCCGGGGCTTGCCGGTTTTGCCACGCTTGGTCGTCACAATCACCACGCCGTTTGAGGCCCGTGCGCCGTAGGTGGCCGCCGCCGCCGCATCCTTCAGAATATTGATGGATTCAATATCATTGGGCGAAATCTGGTTGATGCCGTCCTTCGTCGGCACGCCGTCGATGATGTAGAGCGGGTCATTATCATTGATGGTGCCCACCCCGCGAATCCGCACGGAAATATTCTCGCCCGGCGCGCCGGTGGCCTGCGTGATGGCCACGCCGGCCGCCTTGCCCTGCATAATCTGGGCCACGCCCGTCACCGGAATACTGTTGATGTCGCGCTGGTCAATCTGCGACACAGCCACCGTCACGTCGGCTTTTTTCTGCGTCGTATAGCCCAGTACCACCACTTCTTCCAGCGCCTTCACATCGGTTTGCAGGGCCACGTTCACCGTGGTGCGGCCTTGCAGGGCCACTTCCTGCGTCACGAAGCCAATGGCCGAAATCACCAGCGTGGCGTCGGCCTCGGGCAGGCTCAGGGTGAAGTTGCCGTCGGCGTCGGTGGTGGTGCCATTAGTGGTGTTTTTCACCAGTACCGTCACGCCAGGAATGGGTGCTTTATCCGGGCCGATTACCTGGCCGCGTACCGTTACGGCCTGGGGGCTCGTAGCCCCGGCCGTTTCCCAGTTGGACGCACTGGGTCCGTTGTTGCCCCCAATCGTTTGCAGGTTGGGGGCAGAAGACTTGGGCATCGAGATGACGTACACATTCCGGTCCGTTTTCTCCACGCGCAAGCCGCTCATTGTCACGGCATACGTCAGCTTATCCTCCCAGCTGCGAAACGTCATCGCATCAAGATTGACTACCTTATCCCGCACTAACTCACTGCGGTACAGAAAGTAGGCATGGTGCACCGTCTTCATTTCCTGCAACAGGCTTTCCAGCGAAGTGCCCCGGGCGTTCGGCCGATTAACCGCCGGCTCAGGCTGTTGCGGGGGTTTGAGCATGGCCATGAGCGGGCGCTGTGCCTGCGCGTGGGCCGTGCCAAGGCTGCCGGCCAGCATCAGCGGCAGCAGCTTCAGGGAATGCGTAAAAAGTGCCATAGGTGGGAATTCTAAGGGCGGAGAGTAGTACTAGGGCAAAAGCGGAAAACCGCAAAATCAGTCGAGCCAGACGTGGTTGCCCTCGCGGCGCACACTCACATCCAACGACTTGCTGAAAGCATTCAAAAGCATATCCACATCCTGGTTGGGCACCGAGCCGGTCAGCTTCTGCTGGCGCAGGGCCGGGTTGCCCACCGTGATTTCGAGGCCATAAGTGTCCTCAAGCAGCGTGATGATTTCGGCCACCGGCGTGTCGTTGAAATCGAGGTGGCCGGTGGTCCAGGCCGCGTATAGCGTGGGGTTCACCACCCGCTTGGCCAGAGGGGCCTGCGGGGCGGCGGGGCGGTATTCCACCAGCTCGCCGGGCTTCATCAGCAGCACTTCGGTGCGGCCGGCATGCTGGTGCCGCAACTGCACCTGCCCCGATTTCAGCACCACTTTGGTCCGGCCCGGCCGGTTCAGCACGTCGAACTGCGTGCCCAGCACGGCCACATCAAGCGGCCCGGCGTGCACCGTGAATTTCACATTGGCCGGGGCGGCAGCCACGGCTTTCAGCTGCACCGGTGCAGTGTGGCGCACAGCAAAAAAGGCTTCGCCCGCCAGCCACACTTCACGGGCGTGGCCCGGCTGCCAGGTGGTGGCCAGTTTCAGCGTCGAGTTGGCATTCAGCGTCACGCGGGAGCCGTCGGGCAGGGTCACCGTGCGGTGCTCACCGGTGTGGGTGGTGTAGCTGGTCCAGGCCGAGACGGTAGGTGTGGCGTGCTGCCACAAGCCCACGCCCGCAAAACCCAGCACCAGGGCCGCCACGGCTGCGCTGGCCCAACGCCGGGCGCGCCGGCCTACGCGCAGGGCCGGCTGGGCACGGGGCACCAGCGGCGGGTGCATGGCGTGCCACAACTTGGCGGCTTCTTGCTGTTTCAGGGCCTCGGGCAGGGGCTGCGGCTGGCGGGTGGCCAGCAGTTGCAACAGCGCTACGGCTTCTTCAAACTCGGCCTGCTTGGCGGGGTTCTGAATAATCCAGTCGCGCCAAAACTGCACAGCCTCAGCGTCGTCCCCAACCACAAACGATTGGAACGACTCATCAGCCAAAAAATCCTCGGTCGAGTAAGCGGCGTATTTCATAAGCAGATGGCAGAAAGGGGCAGCGGCACAGTGCCACGTTTTGCTGCCGGGCGGGTAGTCGCTGGCAGCCCCATTCATCTCCATCACGGCCGAAGCGGCCGTTTATACTCATGTCGGCCAAAACTTTTTTTTGACTCCGCCAAAATCATTGCCATTTCGGAGCCAATTTGGCTAACCCGCCAGCTTGAAAAGCAGCACCATCGCCATTACAAGCACCTTGCGCAAAACCTGCAAAGCATTGAAAATCAGATTTCTTACTGATTGAATATTGAGTGACATCACCTCCGCGATGCGCTCGTAAGTAAACCCATCAAAAAACTTCAGATAAAGCGCCTCCCGCTGCCGCTTCGAGAGTTGGTTGAGGGCCGCCAGCAGCCGGGCACTCTGCTCGGCGTCGCCCTGCTGGGCAATCAGGAATTCCTCGTGCGAGTACGTCACCTCGAACGAATCGGTGTAGGTGGGCAGCAGGTGGCGGTGCTGCCGCAGCATCTTGGTTTCATCGCCAAGGTGCCGGCGCAGGGCTTTAAACAGGTAAGCCTTCACCACCTGCACGGCCCGCAGCCCCTCCCGCCGCCGCCACAGCTTTTGGAACAGGTTCTGGATACAGTCCTTCACCAAGTCCTCGTCGCCGGTCAGCTTCAGCCCGTAGTTATACAAGGCGTCATAGTAGTTCTCGAACAAAATAGCCAGGGCGCGGGCCTCTCCCCCCCGAAAGGCATTCCAAAGCTCCGCGCTATTCTCTTCTGTCATAGTCGGCAAGGAAATGGCTAGCACTTGTTCAGAAATGCAAGCCCCTCTAAAATATGTGCTAAGGTGGGGGTAATTATTTCGTATCGCTACAACTATACAAGTCCAAGGGACAATCTACCCAGCACTTTACCGGTTACGTTGGAAATATGCCTCGGAATGGCCTTCCCGGTAAAGCACGCGATGCAATCAGCCATACGGCTTCTTTATAAATCCGGATAAAGCAATGTTGGCGGTGGAACTGCCAAGGCGGCGGGCCCACACATGCCTATTGACTTTGGACTCCTATTGCCCCTACCCTGCGCCCTGGAAAAGCAAAAACCCCATTTCCAATCTGGAAACGGGGTTTTTCACGGTGTAGAGAGCGAGGGATTCGAACCCCCGGACCTGTTACAGTCAGCGGTTTTCAAGACCGCCGCAATCGACCACTCTGCCAGCTCTCTGGGTCAATTACTCTGGTGCGCTGTGGTTGGCAAAACAAAAAAAAGGCTTTTTCCAGCGCAGAAAAAGCCTTTTTGTAGAGAAGGGGGGATTCGAACCCCCGATACCGTTGCCGGTATAACGGTTTTCGAAACCGTCGCATTCGACCACTCTGCCACCTCTCTATAAGGCCCCCGAGTGATTGGGGAGTGCAAAAGTAAAAAGGAATCTGCTACGGTGCAGCCTCTGAGCAGATATTTTTTTTCGAGCGGCCAATCTTGGTCCTCCCCTACGGGGCTTTGGCCGCCAGCTGCTCCTGCAGCATCTGGCGGCGGCGGCCGGTCACGGCGTCCATGCTCACGTTCACTTCGAACCCGATAATCAGGGTCATACACACAAATTCGAGCCAGACCATGAAGCCTACCAGCGCCCCGATAGAGCCGTAGAAATGGTTGTAGGAATCAAAAATTCGGACGTAGAGCGTGAAGAGAAACGACACCAAAAAAATGAGCAGCGTGGCCACAATAGCCCCGGCCGACACCAGCGGCCACTTATCATGCACGGGCGGCACGAAGTAATAAATCACGCAGGTGGTGCTCAGAAACAGCCCCAGCAGCGAGCCGTAGCGGATGAGCGTGAGCACCAAATCGGTGAACCGCTCGGGCACGATTTCATAGAACACCAGCCCATCAATGAGGTAAGTGCCGAAGAAAATGCCCGCGATGGACAGCAGCAATATCAGCGCCAGCACAAAGGTCAGACCGGTGGCAATCATGCGCTTCCGTAGGTAGCTGCGGTGCTTGAACCACGGGTATTTCTTCTCAAAGGCATCGAGCAGGGCCATGATGCCGTTGGAGCTGAGCACCAGGGCCGTGCCGAAACCGAAGGAGAGCAGGCCGCCGTGCGGGATGTTCACTATGTCCTCGATGGTGCTGGCCGTGGCCGCGTACAGCTCGCGGGGCATGAAATCGGCCAGGAACTGGAGGATGTCCACGTTCAGGTTCGGCACGGGGATGTACGGAATGAGCGTGAACAGGAAAATGATGGTCGGGAACAGGGCCACCGTGAGGTTGAAGGCCATGTAGGCGGCGCGCTTTTCCAGCGAGTCGAGCCGCAGCTCGTGCAGAATGCGGTCGAGCACGTCGTAGAGCGAGGCGTGGCCGCCGGGCAGCCGCAGCCGCTTCAGGCCCACAATGGCCCGCCGGTACGGCCGTTGCTGGCGCACATCGGGGAAGCGGGCACGGCGGATGGCGGCGGGGGCTTTCATGGCGGGTTATTTCCGGAATGCGGCCGGCGCGGGCGCATCGGGCAGAATCGCGCCGGGCTTGGGCAGCACCGGGCTTTCCAAGTCGTCTTCGCTAAAATACGGGGCCAGCTGCTGCTGGATGCTTTCGGGGATGGGTACGGGCCGGCCGGTAGTGGTTTTCACGAACACCATGAGCGTGTGACCTTCGGTCAGCAGTTCCTGGGCTTCGTTGTAAATCTCATACTCGAACAGCACCCGCGTGCCTTCGGGCGGCTGGCGCAGCAGCAGGCGCACGGTCAGCAGGTCGTCGTAGCGGGCAGGGCGGCGGAAACGGGTGCGCAGCTCCCCTACCGGCATGCCCACGCCGTCGGCCTCCAGCTCTTTGTAGCTGATGCCGAGCTTGCGGAATGCCTCGGTGCGGGCCACTTCAAAATACGCCGCGTAGTTGCCGTGATAGACGTAGCCCATCTGGTCGGTTTCGGCGTAGCGCACGCGGATTTGGATGTCGGAGGTGTACATATGGTATGATTATATACGTTTTGTCATCCTGAGCGGAGCGAAGGACCTTATCACCGATGAACGATTTGCAGTAATCTACAAGAAGCGCTGATGTGATAAGGTCCTTCGCTCCGCTCAGGATGACAGACGCTTAGATGACAGCCGATTACTTAATACCAGCTCTATTTAAAGCCGCTTGATAACGCCGCGCATTGGCAATATGCTCCGTTTCATTCGTAGCAAAGGCGTGGTAGCCGCTGAAATCCTCCTTGGCGCAGAAGTATAGGTAGTTGTTGCTCTCCGGCTTCAGCACGGCGTCGATGCTGGCGATGCTGGGCAGGTTGATGGGGCCGGGCGGCAGGCCGGCGTACTTGTAGGTATTGTAGGGCGAGTCCTTTTGCAGGTGCACGTTGAGTACGCGCTTGATGGTGAAGTCGCGGTTGGCGTAGACTACTGTCGGGTCAGCTTGCAGCTTCATGCCGCGCTTGAGACGATTGAGGTACACGCCGGCGATGCGGGGGCGCTCATCGGCGTGCTGCTGCTGCTCGGCTTCCACGATGCTGGCTAGGGTGCTCACCTGGGCGCGGGTGAGGTGAAGCTTTTCGCGCTCGGCATCGCGGGCGGGGGTCCAGAATTTCTCGTACTCCTTTTTCATGCGCTGCATGAGGTTGGTGGCGGAGGTGTTCCAGTACAACTCGTAGGTGTTCGGGATGAACATGCTGAGCACCGTGGTGGTGTCAAAACCCAGGCTGCGGGTGTAGCTGGGGCTGGCCAACAGCGAGTCGATGGTGGCGGGCTTGGCATCAATCTGGGTCGAGAGCTTGTCGGCCAGCTCACGGCGCAGGCGCACGTTGGTGAAGGTGAGCTTGAGCGGCGACTGGATACCGGCTTTCAACACGTTGATGAGCTGGCGGTTGGTGAAGCCATCTTTCAGCTCGTAGCGACCGGGCTTCACGTGCTCGGGGTACTTCATCAGCTTGGCCACGAAGTGCAGCGAGAGCTTATCAACGACTACTCCGGTGGCGTCGATGGTTTTCAGGGCTGCCTGCCAGTCGTCGCCGCGATGCACGATGACGTAGGTCGGTTTGCCCTTGGTTTCGATGTTAGCGGTGAAGAACACCTGGTAGAAATAATAGGAGAAACAGACCAGCGCGAGCGTGAAAACGACGCTAACGGTGGCCCAGCGACGGCGGCGTTTCAGGGCTTGGTCGCGGTATTCGATGGCCGACTTTTTGGCGGGTTGGGACATGGGAGTTGAGAAGGGAATCGGGGGAGCGGCGCCAAAAGTACGAAGGGCGGCAACCGTAAGGCGCGGACGGCGTTTCAGTTGTTTCGTTTCGGCCGGGCGTAGTACCTTGCCCGCGCCTTTGGCCCGGTGGGTTGCCCGCCGCCGAAGGCCGTGGCCGCCGCGCCACCGCATTACGTCTCTAATTTATTAACCATCAGCCGTATCCATGCCCGCCACCCTTCTCCGCATCCACCCCGACAATCCGCCGCAGAGCCGCATTCAGCAAGCCGTTGACGTATTGCGCAAGGGGGGAGTCATTATTTACCCCACCGATACCGTCTATGGCATCGGTTGCGATGTAACCAATGCGAAAGCCGTAGAAAAAGTCTGCCGCATCAAAAAGCTCTTCCCCGAAAAGGCCAACCTGAGCTTCATCTGCTACGACCTGTCGCACATTTCCGACTACGCCCACGGCATCACCACGGAGACGTACAAGGTCATCAAAAAAGCCCTGCCCGGCCCGTTCACTTTCCTTTTCGAAGCTAGCGCCAACGCCCCCCGCTTCGGCGGCACCAAGCGCAAAACCGTGGGTATCCGCGTGCCGGATAACCAGATTATCCGCCAGCTGGTGAAGGAATTGGGTAATCCAATCGTGAGCACCTCGGTGCGCGAGGACGAAAACACCATCGACGAGTACGTGACCGACCCGGACCTGATTTTCGAGAAATACCGCCTGCTGGTAGACCTCGTGATTGATGGCGGCTTTGGCGGCAACGTCCCCAGCACCATCATCGACTGCACGAATGACGAGTTTGAGTTGGTGCGTCAGGGTGCCGGCGATATTGAGCAGTATTTGTAATCACCTGTCATTGCGAGGCCGCAGGCCGTGGCAATCCGTCCTCTTAAACCCAGACACCTCCTTTTACCAGAAAGCCCCGGCACTTCGCAGTGTCGGGGCTTTCTATTAGTGAAAAGGCTTCGTCACAACTCAAACTTGGTCGCATAGATAGTACGGATTGCCACGGCCTGCGACCTCGCAATGACAGGCGAATCCTACCGCTTGTGCTTCCACCTCCTATGAGTCCACAAATACTGCTCGGGCGAGGCGCGCATATCCGTTTCCAGTTGCCGGGCGAAGGCTTCGGTAATGGGAAATGTGCCGGCGGGCGCGCCTTTCGCGGCCCGGCCGTCGGGCAGCTCGGTGAAGGTGACTTCATAGTAGCCGCGCCGTACGCGGCGGATGCCCACGTAGAGCACGGCGCAATCGAGTTGCACGGCTAGGCGGTCGGCGCTGGTGTAAAAGCTGGTGTCCTGATTGAGGAATTGGGTCCAGTAGGGCCGGTCTTCGGGGCCGGCGGCCTGGTCGGTGAGCAGGCTGAGGGTGCGGCCCTCGCCCCGGTGAGCCACCAGGTAGCGTAGCGTGGCCAGCATGGGCACGGCATCGGCCCCGAAGCGGGTGCGCAAGCGGCGCATCAGGGTTTCAAAAAACAGGTTGTTGAGTGGCTTGTAGACCCCGGCGGCCCGGCCGGGAAATTCCAGCGCCGCGCCGTTTAGAATCCACTCCCAGTTGCCCATGTGCGAGCCCAGCGAAAGCACCAGCCGGTTTTCGGCGAAGTGGCGCGTCATCAGCTCCGGGTTGGTGAAGCGCATTCGCCGGCCCAATTCTTCCGGTGAAATGGCGGCCAGCTTCAGAATCTCGACCACCACCTGGGCAAAATGCCGGTAGAACGCCTTGCCGGTGCGCTCGATTTCAGCCGGCGTTTTCTCCGGGAACGAATTGCGCAGGTTCTCCGTGACCACGCGCCAGCGGTAACGCACCACGTAGGCCAGCAGGAAATAAATTACTTCGGCGAATAAATAAAGTACCGTCAGCGGCAGATGCGCCAAGCCCAGCAGCAGCCACCACAGCGGCTCGAAGTACCAGGCGTAGGGCCGGCCGGTGGTGGCGATGGTTCCTTTAGTGGCCATGCTTAGCGGGGCACGGCAGCGCCGGCGGGCGCGTATTCGGCGGCGGAGTGCTCGCCGATGGCGCGGTGGCCGGCTATCAGTTTCTTATTGCCGGGGCCGCCGTACACTTCTACGAACAGCGTGAACGGGCCATCGGGCAAGGGCCCCATAGGCAGCTGCCCGGCAATGCTGGTGGGGCGGCCGCTCTGGGGCGTGAGGGTGGCGTCGGCGTCGGCAGCCGAGCCGTCGGGGGTAGTGAGGTGGTAATGCACGCGCAGGGCCTGGCCCACGGGGGCGTTGTGCAATTCAGTGTAGAAGAATACATTGTCCGCTCCACGACCGTAGCTGCCGCCGGGGGCGCGGGTGAGCCGGTAGCCGCCCCGGGCAAAATTATCGTCGCCCCCACTTTTAGCGGCGGGTCGCGAAAGCAGCACCACATCCGATAGAAATGGGCCGGCGGGCGCTTCCAGTACCAGCGGTTTTTCTACGGTGGTTTCGCCGCCCGCGCTGCGGTATTGGTCCTTTACGGTGCCGCGCAGGGTGTATTTGCCATCAGGCAGCAGGATGCGCTTGAGGAAGCTCTGTGGGTTTTTGATGGCAATGGTGGTGTCGGTAAGCACCGGTGGCTTCAGGGTGATGACTTCGTGGTAGGCCGAAGTGCCGTCGGCTTTCAGGATATCAAGCGTGACGAGGGCCGACGACTGGAACGCCTTGGGCGCGCGCTGCCGGTACTGCAGCGACTGCGTGGGCACGGTCACGTAAATTTCCACTTCGGCGCCCTTCTCCACCTTATTGAGGTTGCGAAAGCGAGCCACGTCGAGCAGCAATTGCGGCGGGCCAGCCTGGGCAGCCAGCGTGGCGAAAGTGGCGAGTAAGGTGAGGAGGTAGCGCATAGGGCAAAAGTACGGCGGGAGAAAAGGACGGATTATCCGTTGTTGTCAGGTTACGGGCATATGCAGAACCGTGCCGTTCTTTGCGGGCCGAAAGCCACCTGACCGGCACAAGATTCATTAAATTCGCCGGTCGTCACAAACTTTCGCCCCGCCCGTTCGTTTCTCTCCTGATATGCGCGCACCGCTGGCCTTCTTTCTGGGAATACTGATGCTGCTGGGCAGCTTCGTGCCCGAGAATGACCTGGGCGAGCTGGCCAAGCTGCCGCAGCTGGTCGAGCACTACGAATACCACCATTCGGCAGCGGGCGGTGGGCTGAATTTTGGCCAGTTCATCGCCGAGCACTACGGGGCGGGCACCAAGCACTACGCTGGCTGCACCCTCTCGCCGCGCCACCAGCAAGACCACCACAACCTGCCTCTGCGCTGCCACCACGGCTGCGTCACGCTCAGTTTTGTGGTGGCACCAGTCACGCGACTGGTATTCGTGGCCCGGCCCGAAACGGCTGTTGTGCCGACGTACCGTGCCGCCATTGCGCCGCGCTACGCCTTCAGCTTCAGCACCTCGCTGGGCCAGCCGCCCCGAGCCTAACCCACCCGCGCCCCCGGACGCAGTGTGCCCGCGCCTAAACTGGCCCCGGTACCCAAACTCCGGCCCCTCCCCTCTCTTATTGGATTATTAGCGCCTCCCCGGGCCGGCTTTTGGCCGCGTTCGGGCCGGGCCGCATTGCACCGTATTCGTATGATTTCGGCGATTATTAATTTCAGCATCCGCAACAAGCTGCTGGTGGGTTTGATGCTGGCGGGCCTCATTGCCTGGGGCGGATTTTCGGCCGCCAGCCTGCCACTCGACGCCATTCCGGACGTCACCAACAACCAGGTTCAGGTCATCACCCAAAGTCCCGCGCTGGCCGCACAGGAAGTCGAGCAGCTCATCACCGTACCGCTCGAACTGCAGTTGCGCACCATCCCGGGCGTGACGGAAATCCGGTCCATTTCCCGCTTCGGACTGTCGGTGATTACCGTGGTGTTTGAGGAAGACGTGGACACCTACCACACCCGCCAGCTGGTGGCCGAGAAGCTGAAGGTGGCCGAAGCCGACCTCGGCCAGGGCCTGGGCGCGCCGGGTATGGCTCCTATCACCACCGGCCTGGGCGAGATTTATCAGTACACCATCAAAGTCAAAAAGGGCTACGAGAAGCAGTACGGCCTTGCCGAGCTGCGCGAAATTCAGGACTGGCTGGTGAAGCGCCGTCTGGCCGGTGTGAATGGCGTAGTGGATGTGAGCAGCTTCGGTGGCTACGTGCGCGAGTACGAGGTGAGCGTGGACCCCACCCGCCTGGCCGGTGCGGGCGTGAGCATGGCCGAGCTTTACGAAGCCCTGCAGGCCAACAACGGCAACGCCGGCGGCAGCTACCTGGAGCGCGGCCCGCGCGCGTTTTTCATCCGGGGCGAGGGCCGGGCCACCTCGCTGCAGGACATCGGCAACATCGTAGTAAAACCTATGGCCCGGCCCGGCCAGGGCGGCGCGCCGCTGCTGGTGCGCGATGTGGCGGCCGTGCGTTTCGGCCACGCCGTGCGCTACGGCGCCATGGACCGCGACGGCCTCGGCGAAACCGTGGGCGGCGTGGTGCTCATGCTGAAAGGCGCATCTTCGGAAGCCACTATCAAAAACGTGAAGGCGCGGGTGGCCGAAATCCAGCAATCAATGCCCGAAGGCCTGGAAATCGACCCGTTTCTCGACCGCACCAAGCTGGTGGACAAGGCCATTCACACGGTAGTTAAAAACCTGATTGAAGGCGGCATTATCGTGGTAGTCGTACTGCTCCTACTACTCGGCAATCTACGGGCCGGGCTGGTGGTGGCGGGCATGATTCCGCTGTGCATGCTCTTCGCGCTGGGCATGATGCGGACCTTCGGCGTATCGGCTAACCTCATGAGTCTGGGCGCGTTGGACTTCGGACTCATCGTGGATGGCGCCGTGATTATCGTGGAGGCCGTCATCGCCCACCTGCTACACGAGCGTCTCAAAGCCGCCCACGAAACCATGGACGACATCACCGAAGGCGTGACCAACCGGCTCATGAAATCGGCCCTGTTCGGCCAGCTCATCATCCTGATTGTGTACCTGCCCATCCTCTCACTCACCGGCGTGGAGGGCAAGATGTTCCGGCCCATGGCCCTTACGGTGAGCTTCGCCATTCTGGGAGCCATGATTATGTGTCTGACCTACGTGCCGGCCGTCACGGCCTGGGCGCTAAAGAAGAATATCAGCGAAAAGCCTAACCTGGCCGACCGCATTGTGGGCTTTCTGCACAAGCTGTACGACCCCATTATTCGGGCGGCGCTGGGCGCGCGCTGGCTGGTGGTAGGCGTGGCCGTGGGGCTGCTGGCGCTGGGTGGCTTCGTGTTTTCGCGGCTCGGTGGCGAGTTCATTCCGCAGCTCGATGAGGGCGACTTTGCCATGAACGTGACATTGGCCCCGGGCTCTTCTTTGGACGAAAGCATCCTGCTCACAAGCCGGATTCAGCGCATCCTGAAGAGCAAATTCCCGGAAGTGCTGCAAGTAGTGGGCAAAATCGGCACCTCGGAAATCCCCACCGACCCCATGTCGCTGGAAGATTCCGACCAGATGATTATCCTGAAAGACCACGCCGAATGGACCAGCGCCAGCACCCGCGAGGAGCTGGCCAATAAGATGCAAGCTGCCCTGGCCGGCGTGCCCGGCGTGAGCCTGGAGTTCCAGCAGCCCATCCAGATGCGGTTTAACGAGCTGATTTCGGGCGTGAAGTCGGATGTATCGGTGAAGATTTACGGCGACGACCTCGACGTGCTCAAAGCCAAGGCCGATGAGGCCGCCGTCCTCATCCGCCCGCTACAGGGTGTGGGCGACATTAAAGTGGAGCAGATTATTGGCCTGCCGCAGTTGCGCGTGATGTACGACCGCGCCAAGCTGGCCCAGTATGGCCTGCGCGTGACGGACCTCAACACGCTGCTGCAAACCGCTTTCGCAGGCCAGACCACCGGACAAGTGTACGAAGGCGAGCGCCGCTTCGACCTCGTGCTACGTCTTGACTCGCTGCACCGCCGCGGCCCCGACGACCTCAACCAACTCCTCGTCTCGCTGCCCGACGGCAACCAGATTCCCCTCAGCGAAGTGGCCACCGTAGCCCTGAAACCCGCCCCGGCTCAAATCTCCCGGGACGATGCCCGCCGCCGCGTCAATATTGGCGTGAACGTGCGCGGCCGCGACGTGCAAAGCCTCGTGCAGGATATTCAGGGCAAGCTGAAAACCGGCCTGCGCCTGCCGCCCGGCTACAGCATCACCTACGGCGGCCAGTTCGAAAACCTGAACCACGCCAAGGCCCGGCTAGCCATCGCCGTACCGGTGTCGTTGGTACTGATTTTCATGCTGTTGTTCCTGGCCTTCCGCTCGGTGAAGGAGGCGCTGCTGATTTTCACGGGCATTCCGCTGGCGGCCATCGGCGGCGTGCTGGCGCTGGGAATCCGGGGGATGCCATTCAGCATTTCGGCGGGCGTGGGCTTTATCGCGCTGTTCGGCGTAGCCGTTTTGAACGGCATTGTGCTGGTTGCCAGTCTAAATGAGCTGGCCACGGCCGGCGTGTGCAAAATCCGCGAGCGGGTGCTGCGTGCTACGGAGGAGCGATTCCGGCCGGTGCTGCTCACGGCTTCGGTGGCCTCGCTGGGCTTCCTGCCAATGGCCTTGTCAAATTCGGCCGGCGCGGAAGTGCAGAAGCCGCTGGCCACCGTGGTTATCGGTGGACTGATTACCGCCACGCTGCTCACACTGGTGGTGCTACCGGTGCTCTACACCTTCTTCGTGGATGATGACGAGCCCAGCCCCGAAGTAGCCGCCGAAGAAGCTAAAGAGGCGAAAGTCAAGGCCGAAACCGGCGAAGCCTCAAAGTTGGGCAACTCAGACGCTAAAGATTCTGGAGTGGCAGGTGCTTCAACAGTAGCTTTCCTACTGGTAGCCCTAACTGCTCTGCTGCCTGCCACTGCCCATGCCCAAAAGGCCCCTACGGATACCCCACTCAGTATCTCGCAGGCCCTGAGCACCGGCCTAGCCCAAAGCCCGCTGGTGCAGGCCGCCACCTTGCAGGCTCAGCAGCAACAGGCCCTCACCCGCACCGGCTACGACCTGCCGCGCTTGGTGTTCGACTACCAATACGGCCAGATTTCCGGCCCGCTGGCCGACCACAGTTTCAACGTGCTGCAGCAGTCGGCCTTCCCCACCGTATATGGGGCACAGCGTCAGGTGCTGCAAACCACGGCCGAGGCCGGCACCATCCGCGCCCGCGCCCAGCGCCGCGAGCTGGCCCGCAGCATCCGTTCGGGCTACTATAATCTATTGGTGACTTACCGCCTTGTGGCGCTGCTGCGTCGGCAGGACAGCCTCTACCAGCGCGCCGCCCGCGCCGCCCGCATCCGCTACCAGGTGGGCGAAACCAACCGCCTGGAGCAGGTTTCGGCCGAAGCCCGCGCCCGCGAGCTGCAAAACCGCCTCGCCACCCTCCGTTCCGAGCTGCTGGTGCAGCGTCGCCAGTTGGCCCTGCTGCTGGGCCAGCCCGGGCTGGCCAGCATCGACACCACCGCCAGCCCCCGCGCCGTGCTGCTGCCCGCCGATACGGCCACCCTTACGCCCGCCACCAACCCCACGCTGGCGCTCTATCAGCAGCAGCTCACCCTCAGCCAGCAGCAAACCAAGCTCGAAAAGCTCCGCCGCCTGCCCGACCTGCGCGCCGGCTACTTCAACCAGACCATCAATCAGGAAAAGAGTTTCCAGGTGGCGCAGGCCGGTATCGCGGTGCCTTTAATAGGTGGCGCGCAGCGCGCCCGCATTGCTGCCGCCAAAATCGGCGAGGAAGCCGCCCAGGTGCAGCTGGCCTATGCAAATACGCAATTTGGCACCCAGCTCAGCACCCTACGCCAGCAGTTGGCCCGCGCCCAGGCTTCGCTGCTTTATTATGAGAACTACGGGTTGCCACAAGCCCGCCTTATCCTCGACACCGCCGAGAAAAGCCGCCGCGCCGGCGATATCGAGTACGTGGAATACGTGGTGAACACCCAGCCCGCTTGGCAGATTCAGGAAGCATATTTCGAGCAACTCCGGCAGTACAATGAGCTGGTGGCCAATATCCAGTCCCTGGCCGGGGCAGATTCGCAATAAGCCGTCGTGCAGCAAACTGCGAAATACGAAGGCAAAAAATATCACGAAACATCTCATGAAATCCCTCCCCTACATCGCCCTGCTCCCCTTCCTCATCGCCTGCGGTAGCAAAGCCGAAAACGCCGCCGATAAACCCGCCACGTCCCCACCTCGCGCTCCAAACGAAGTTTTCCTCTCCAAAGCCCAGATGCAGGCCGCTGGCATCGAGCTTGGCACCTTCACCCGGCGCGACCTCGGCACCGAAGTGCAGGCCACCGGCCAGATTGATGTGCCGCCAAGCCACCGGGTCTCCGTCACGGCAATCATGGGCGGCTATGTGCAGCAACTCCCCATCCTGCCCGGCCAGCACGTTTTACAGGGCAGCGTACTCGCCACCCTCCGCAATCCCGATTACCTCAAACTCCAGCAGGATTATCTCCAAAGCCAGGCCCGCATCGTATTCCTAAAACAGGAAACCGCCCGCCAGCAGGTTCTCAACGACGAAGACGTAGGGGCGCGCCGCAAGCTCCAGCAAGCCACCTCCGAGCTGCGCACCGAGCAGGCCGCCGCCGGCAGCCTCGCCGCCCAGCTTCGCCTCATCGGTCTGAAGCCCGAGCGCATCACCGCCACTAACATTAAGCCCAGCGTGCCGCTCATCGCGCCCATCGGCGGCTTCGTGAAAGCCGTGCTGGTGAACCCCGGCCAGTTCGTAAACCCGCAGGACGTGCTCATTGAGCTCGTCGACCGTTCCGACCTGCATCTTGAATTAAAAGTCTTCGAGCGCGACATCGCCAAAGTGAAAGTTGGTCAGGACATCCTGTTCCGCGTGCCAGCCCAGGGTGCCAGCGCCCAGCCGCTGCCCGCCACCGTCTTCCTCGTCGGCAAAGCATTCGACGACGACGGCCGCACCGTGAGTGTGCACGCTCACCTGCACGAAACCGGCCCCGATGCCGCCGCTACCGCCGCCTTACTACCCGGCCAATACGTCAGTGCCCGCATCCTCACCGGCCGCACGCCCCAGCGCACGCTCCCAGAGGATGCCCTCGTACCCGGCGGCGAAGTCAGCTACGCTTATTATCAGGTGAAATCTGATGCCAAAGGCAGCACCTTCCGCCGCTTCAGCCTCCGCCCCGGTGCCACCGACCAGGGCCAGGTAGCCGTGCGCCCGCTGGATAAGCTGAGCGATACCACGCACTTGGTTATCAAAGGAGCCTATTTTATCGATGCCGAGCGCAGCAAAGGCCAGGGTGGCGACGAGTAGAGACGCATATTTGCGTCTCGTCGTTGAACGGAATCAGCGCACGATTTCTGCCCGCCTTGTTCAACGACGAGACGCAAATATGCGTCTCTACCGCCCATGATTCTCCTCACCGAACTCCACTACCACCCGCCGGCTGCCCTCTTCGCCGAGCTGCTCCGCGCCGACAGCATCCTGCTCGAAGCCCACGAGCACTACCGCAAGCAAACCTTTCGCAACCGCTGCCTCATCCGCACGGCGCAGGGCGTGCAGCCGCTCACCGTGCCGGTTATTGATGGCAACCGGGCCGAAAAGGTCAGCGTTTCCGAAATCGAAATCGACTACCGCCAGAACTGGATTCACCGGCACTGGCGCACGCTGCAAACCGCCTACGGCAATAGCCCCTATTTTGAGTTTTATGCCGACTATCTGCGCGATATTTACGTAAGTAAACCTGCGTTGCTTTTTGACCTAAATCAGCAATTTTTACGTTTACTGTTGAGGTGTTTCCGCATCACCCTGCCCCTACACCTCACCACCGAATACCACGCCCACTACCCCGCGCAACCTTCTGCCGAGAATTCCGCTCTTGCTACTACCCAGCTTATCGCTGACCGGCGCGACTGGCTGACACCCAAAGCCGCTACCAAAACGCCCGAACCTGACACTCCGGCAGCCTCTGCCCTAGTGCGGCCCTATCCGCAGGTGTTTGGCCCAGGTTTTGAGCCCGGCCTGAGTGTGCTGGACCTGCTGTTTTCGCAGGGCCCGGCTGCCGGCCGCTATTTGCAGTAACCCGTAGATTTCGGCCGACGTTAGGTTAATTAATGCCGGGCCGCAAATTTAGTCCGAACCTTCGCCCGAACCGGCTTGTTTTCAAGTCACATCGGCCCAACCCGTTATTCGTGTTACTTGCCCGACGCGGGGCTTATTTGATTTTTCACTACGTTTATTGGCATGGAAGCTAAATTCTCAAACCGCGTCAAAGAGGTTATTTCCCTCAGTCGGGAAGAGGCCATCCGTCTCGGCCACGACTATATTGGTACCGAGCACCTTTTGCTTGGTATGATTCGGGAGGCCGAAGGCACCGCCCTTGGCCTGCTGCGCAAGCTGGGGGTGAGCATCGATGAGCTGAAATTCTCATTGGAGCAAGCCACCCGCAACACCGCCACCCAGGGCACCAGCATCACCGGCTCGATTCCGCTTACCAAGCAAACCGAGAAGGTGTTGAAAATCACCTATTTGGAGGCTAAAATCTTCAAATCCGAAATCATCGGTACCGAACACCTCCTGTTGTCCATCCTGCGGGACGAAGACAACATATCTTCCCAAATTCTCAGCAAATTCAACGTGAACTACGAAACTGTGCGCGACTCGCTGGATTACCACGGTAACGCCGGCGCGGCCCCGCAAAACCGCACGCCCGATACGGACGACGACGACAACGACAAACTCTTTGGCTCGTCGGGTCCCGGCGGGCGTGGTGCCGGCACCGGCGCTGGTGCCAAGAAGCCTGGCGAAAAATCGCGCACCCCGGTGCTCGATAACTTTGGCCGCGACCTCACCAAATTGGCTGAGGACGACAAGCTCGACCCCATCGTGGGCCGCGAAAAAGAAATTGAGCGCGTGGCCCAAATCTTGAGCCGGCGCAAGAAAAACAATCCCATTCTCATCGGTGAGCCCGGTGTAGGCAAAACGGCCATCGCCGAAGGCCTCGCCCTGCGCATCATCCAGAAAAAAGTAAGCCGCGTGCTCTTCAACAAGCGCGTTGTTACGCTTGACCTCGCGTCGCTGGTGGCTGGCACGAAATATCGTGGCCAGTTCGAAGAGCGGATGAAGGCCGTGATGAACGAGCTGGAAAAGTCGCCCGACGTAATCCTGTTCATTGACGAGCTGCACACCATCGTGGGTGCCGGCGGCGCTTCGGGCTCGCTGGATGCTTCGAATATGTTCAAACCAGCTTTGGCTCGCGGCGAGATTCAATGCATCGGTGCCACCACACTGGACGAGTACCGTCAGTACATCGAGAAAGATGGTGCCTTGGCCCGTCGTTTCCAGATGGTGATGGTGGACCCCACCACGCCCGAGGAAACCATCGAAATCCTGCACAACATCAAGGACAAGTATCAGGACCACCACCATGTGGTTTATACTGATAAGGCAATTGAGCAGTGCGTGATGCTGTCGGACCGTTATATGTCCGACCGTTTCCTGCCGGACAAGGCCATCGATATTCTTGATGAGGCCGGTGCCCGCGTGCACATCAACAACATCGTGGTGCCCGAGGACATTCTCACGCTCGAAGAGCAGATTGAGAACATCAAAGGCGAGAAAAACCGCGTGGTGAAATCGCAGAAATACGAGGAAGCCGCCAAGCTCCGCGACACCGAGAAGAAGCTTCTGGACCAACTCGAAACGGCCAAAAAGTCGTGGGAAGAGGAAACCAAGAAAAAGCGCTACACGGTGAAAGAGGAGAACGTGGCCGAGGTTATTGCCATGATGACCGGCATCCCCGTTTCGCGCGTGGCCCAGAACGAGAGCCAGAAACTCCTCAACATGAATGAGGAGCTGCAAGGCAAAGTAATTGGACAGGAAAAAGCCATCAAGCAGCTGGTGAAAGCCATTCAGCGCACCCGCGTTGGCTTGAAGGACCCCAAGAAGCCGATTGGCTCGTTCGTATTCCTCGGCCCGACGGGTGTGGGTAAGACGGAATTAGCCAAAGTATTGGCTACCTACCTCTTCGACAAAGAAGATGCGCTGGTGCGCGTTGACATGTCGGAATACATGGAGAAATTCAGCGTATCGCGCCTGGTTGGCGCGCCTCCCGGCTACGTGGGCTATGAAGAAGGCGGCCAGCTGACGGAGAAAATCCGTCGCAAGCCGTACTCGGTTATCCTGCTCGACGAGATTGAGAAGGCGCACCCGGACGTGTACAACCTGCTCCTGCAAGTGTTGGACGACGGTATCCTGACCGATGGCCTCGGCCGCAAGGTGGACTTCCGGAATACCATCATCATCATGACCTCGAACATCGGGGCGCGTGATTTGCAGGACTTCGGCGCAGGCATCGGCTTTGGCACTAAGGCCCGTCAGGAGAATATGGATGAGTTGACCAAGGGTACCATCACCAATGCCCTGAAGAAGACCTTCTCGCCCGAATTCCTCAACCGTTTGGATGACGTTATCGTCTTCAACTCGCTGGAGAAAAAGGACATCCACAAAATCATCGACATCAGCCTCAGCAAGCTCCTCTCGCGGGTGCAGGCCCTCGGCTACCGTGTCGAGCTGACGGAAGCCGCTAAGGACTTTGTGGCTGACAAAGGCTACGACCCTAAATACGGTGCCCGTCCGCTGAACCGCGCCATCCAGAAGTATATCGAAGACCCGATTGCTGAGGAAATCCTCAAAGCTCAGGTTGTGCACGGCGACGTTATTACGGCCGACTATACCGAAGGTGCCGAGGAGTTGACCTTCGCCGTGAGCAAGAGCGGCGAGGCCCAGAACCTCGCCAGCGATGAGCGCCCGGCTGAAACGCCGGAAGCGCCCGACGCGGACGCGAAGAAATAAGCAGCAACATCTGCTTTAGCTTGTGATTATTAAAAAAGGCCGGTTCCTGAAAAGGAGCCGGCCTTTTTTGCTATCTGCCTAGTACCTTGCATCTTGATTTCGACCATTATTGTTGAGATTTTGGCAGTCTTACTCCCTTATTCATGAATTTTCTGCAAAGAGCGGCCCTCGCCGGGGCCGGTGCGGCTATTACCAGCGGCGCGATGGCACAGTCGGCCCCGGTGGCTCCCATCAAGCCCAAGGTTTTTACTGATTTTGGCATCACCCGGACTGACAATTACTACTGGCTGAACCAGCCGACTGACCCGACCGTCCTCAAATACCTGGAGGCGGAAAACGGCTACTACGACCAGCAAATGGCCGGGGCCAAAGAAAACCAAAAGAAGCTGGCTCAGGAAATCAAAAACCGCATCAAGCAGGAAGATTCGTCGGAGCCGTACCGCGACAACGGCTACTACTATTATTCGCGCTACGAGTTTGCGTCGGAATACCCAGTGTATTGCCGCAAGAAGGGCAGCGTCATCAACCCGGAGGAAATCCTGCTGAACGGCGACGAAATGGGCACCGGCCAGGCCTATTTCCAGATTGGCGACTGGGCCGTGAGCGACAACAACCAGCTACTCGCCTTTTCGGTGGATACCGTGAGCCGCCGCCTCTACACGCTGCGCTTTAAGAACCTCGCGACCGGCAAAAACTACCCCGAGCGCATTGCCAACACCGGCGGCGAAGTGGTGTGGGCGGCCGATAACAAGACGGTTTTTTACACCAAAAAGAACGTGACCACGCTACTGCCCTACCAGGTGTACCGGCACGTGCTGGGCACCGACCCCAAGGGCGACGCGCTGGTGTATGAGGAGCGGGACAACACGTTCAACGTGCACGTGAACCGCTCGAAATCACGCAAATATATTGGCATTGAGCTGGTCAGCTCGCTGTCGTCAGAGTACCGCTACGTGGAGGCCAGTGCGCCCACGGAGCAGCCCAAAGTATTTGCGCGGCGCGAGAAAGACCATCTTTATCAGGTAGAGCATCTGGGCGATAAGTTTTACATCCGCACCAACTGGCAAGCCCCCAACTACCGCCTGATGACCACGCCCGTGGCCACCACCGGCAAAACCACCTGGACCGATGCCCTGACCCGTCACCCCGAAATATTCCTCGACAACTTCGAGCTGTTCAAGGATTTCCTCGTGCTGAATGAGCGCAAGGGCGGCCTGCGCCAGCTGCGCGTGGTAAGCATGAAGGACAAGCAGGAGCACTACCTTCAATTTGAGGAGCCGGCCTACACCGCCACCATCGGGGTGAACAAGGAGATGGACACGCCGGTGCTGCGCTACAACTACACCTCGCTCACTACGCCGCCGTCCATTTTTGAGTACGACATGGGCACCCGCACCAGCACGCTACTGAAGGAGCAGCCGGTGCTGGGCAACTACAACAAATTCGACTATGTGACGGAGCGCGTGTTCGTAAAATCGCGCGATAACAAGTTCATCCCCATGTCTATCGTGTACAAGAAGGGCACGAAGCTGGACGGGAGCGCGCCGCTGCTGCAATACGCATATGGCTCCTACGGCTTCTCGCAAGACCCCACTTTCAGCGCCGCCCGCCTGAGCTTGCTGAACCGGGGCTTCGTGTACGCGCTGTGCAACATTCGCGGGGGCCAGGAAATGGGCCGGCAGTGGTTTGAGGACGGCCGGATGCTACACAAAATCAACAGCTTCAATGATTTCATCGACTGCTCCGATTACCTGACCAAGCCGCACGAGGCCACCGTGGGCAGCGCCAAAGTCAAACAACAATTTACTTCCCCAGCTACCCTATTTGCCATGGGTGGCAGCGCCGGCGGCCTTCTCATGGGCGCGGTGCTCAATATGCGCCCCGACCTCTACAAGGGTGTTATAGCCGCAGTGCCATTCGTGGATGTGGTCACGACGATGTCGGACCCCAGCATCCCACTCACCACCAGCGAGTACGACCAATGGGGCAACCCCGCCGAGGAGGAATATTTCAAGTACATGCTTTCGTATTCGCCTTATGACAACGTGAAGCGCCAGGCTTACCCCAACATTCTCGTCACCACCGGCTTGCACGACTCGCAGGTGCAGTATTTCGAGCCCGCCAAGTGGGTAGCTAAGATGCGCGCCATGAAAACGGACAAGAATCTGCTGCTGCTGCACACCGACATGGCCGCCGGCCACGGCGGAGCCTCAGGCCGCTTCAAGTCGATTGACGACACGGCGCGGCAGTATGCGTTTATGATGATGCTGTTGGGCAAGAATTTGTAGCGTGTTTGTCATGCTGAGCGCAGTGAAGCATCTGGGAAATGACCTACCACCGTCATTCCTCAGATGCTTCACTGCGTTCAGCATGACAGAACTATCCCAACTCTGCCGTCCGTAATCTACCCGTAACCTCTACCTTTGGCCTCCTATTCCCGCGCACCCATCCCACCCGCGCGCTAACCCCTGCTCATGCCCGACCCGCACGCTCACGCCCATCTCTCCAAAACCGAATTGCTGGCCCGCAAAAACGAAGAAGCCCTCCTCGGGGGCGGCCAGGCCCGCATCGACGCTCAACACAAAAAAGGCAAGCTCACCGCCCGCGAACGGGTTGATTTGCTGATGGATGAAGGTTCCTTCGAGGAAATCGGCAAGTTTGTGATGCACCGCTCCAAGGATTTTGGTCTTGACAAGGAGCATTATCTCGGCGATGGCGTGATAACCGGCTACGGCACCGTGAACGGCCGGTTGGTATACGTTTTCTCGCAGGATTTCACGGTTTTCGGTGGCTCGCTGAGCGAAACGCACGCCGAGAAAATTGTGAAAATCATGGACCTCGCCATGAAGAACGGCGCGCCCGTGATTGGCCTCAATGACTCGGGCGGAGCCCGGATTCAGGAAGGCGTGGTGAGCCTCGGTGGCTACGCCGACATCTTTTATAAGAATACGCTGGCTTCGGGCGTGGTGCCACAGCTCTCGGCCATCATGGGGCCGTGCGCGGGCGGCGCGGTGTACTCACCTGCCATCACAGACTTTATTCTGATGGTGGAGCACACGAGCTATATGTTTGTGACCGGCCCCAACGTGGTGAAGACCGTGACCCACGAGGAAGTGACCAGCGAAGAGCTTGGCGGTGCCAGCACCCACTCGGCCAAAAGCGGCGTAACGCATTTCTCGTGCGCTAATGAAGTGGTGGCCATCAACCATATCAAGCAGTTGCTGAGCTACATGCCACAGAACTGCGAGGAAACCGCCCCGCACCAGCCCTACGAGGCCAGCGGCGACGAAAGCCGTCCCGTGCTGGACCGCCTCATTCCCGACAATGCCAACCAGCCCTACGACATGCGCGAGGTGATTGAGGGCATTATTGATGCCAACTCCTTCCTCGAAGTCCACCAGAATTTTGCTGAGAATATCGTGGTCGGCTTTGCGCGGCTGGCAGGCCGCAGCATTGGCATTGTGGGCAACCAGCCGGCCGTGCTGGCCGGCGTGCTCGACATTAATGCCAGCACCAAAGCTGCCCGCTTCGTGCGCTTCTGCGATGCGTTCAACATCCCGTTGCTGGTGCTGGAGGATGTGCCCGGATTCCTGCCCGGCACCGACCAGGAGTGGCGTGGCATCATTACCAACGGTGCCAAGCTGCTCTACGCCTTCTGCGAAGCCACCGTGCCGCGCATCACCGTGATTACCCGCAAGGCCTACGGCGGCGCGTATGACGTGATGAACTCCAAGCACATCGGGGCCGATATGAACTACGCCTGGCCCACCGCCGAAATCGCGGTGATGGGTGCCAAAGGCGCGGCCGAAATCATCTTCAAGCGCGAAATCGCCAAAGCTGACGACCCCGAAGCCAAGCTCCAGGAGAAGGTAGACGAGTACCAGGAGAAATTCGCCACGCCCTACCGCGCCGCCCACCGCGGCTTCGTAGATGAGGTGATTCTGCCCTCGCAGACGCGCCAGAAGCTGATTCGCGCCTTCAAGATGCTGGAAAACAAAGTGGACACCATGCCACGTAAGAAGCACGGCAACATTCCGCTGTAAATCTGCTTGTCATTCCGAGCCCCGCGAGGAATCTGAGTCATTCTAATCATTTAATAACCTCCGACACGCAGGCAGTCTATCCAGATTCCTCACTGCGTTCGGAATGACAGTTCCATCATGCGTCCCGAATCCTTAACCTTCCTCCAGAACTATCTCAATAACCCCTCCCCCACCGGCTTCGAAAAAGAAGGCCAACAGATGTGGCTGGAGTACCTCAAGCCCTACATCGACGAGTATTTCGTGGACACCTACGGCACGGTGGTGGGCGTAATTAACCCCGAGGCGAAATACAAAGTCGTTATCGAGGCTCACGCCGACGAGATTTCCTACTTTGTGAATTACATCACCAAGGAAGGTTACCTCTACCTGCGCCGCAACGGCGGCTCCGACCCGCTGGTAGCCCCCAGCAAGCGCGTCAATATTTTCGGCGAAAAGGGTATTGTGAAGGGCATTTTCGGCTGGCCCGCCATCCACGTGCGCAAGGTGGAGCAGGATAAGGCGCCGACCATCGAAACCGTGTTTCTGGACTGTGGCGCGAGCAGTGCCGACGAAGTGGCCGAAATGGGCATCCACGTGGGCTCGGTGGTGACGTTCGAGGACGAATTCACGGTGCTGAACGACAAATTTTACGTGGGCCGCGCGCTGGACAACCGCGTGGGCGGCTTCATGATTGCCGAGGTGGCCCGCATGCTGAAGGAGAACAACAAAAAGCTGCCCTTCGGCCTCTACATCGTGAATGCCGTGCAGGAGGAAATTGGCCTGCGCGGGGCCGAAATGGTGGCCCACCGCATCAACCCCGACGTGGCCATCATCACGGACGTGACGCACGACAGCCAGTCGCCGATGTATGAGAAAAAGACGGCTGGCGACATCAGCTGCGGCAAAGGCCCAGTGATTACCTACGGCCCAGCCGTGCAGAATAACCTGCGCGACCTCATCATCGACACGGCCAAACAGGCTGATATTCCCTTCCAGCGCGCCGCTGCCACCCGCGCCACCGGCACCGATACGGATGCCTTCGCCTACTCCGGCTCCGGCGTGGCTTCAGCCCTGATTTCACTGCCGCTCAAGTACATGCACACCACGGTAGAAACCGTGCATAAAGATGACGTGGACAGCGTGACGCGCCTGATTTACGAGACGCTGCTGCGCATCGAGGATGGCCACGATTTCCGGTATTTCAAATAAGCTCTTTCCATATTGTCATCCTGAGTGCAACGAAGGACCTTATCACGGCTGAGCAGCTTGCCTCACCGTAATAAGGTCCTTCGTCTTTGACAGGCCAGCGTTTTCTCATGGAACTCCCCCTTATTCCCTCCCTCCCACTCAACGTAACCGACCAGATGGGCCGGCGGGTGGCGGTGCCATTTCCACCGCAGCGAATTGTGTCCCTAGTGCCTTCGCAAACGGAATTGTTGTTCGATTTAGGATTGGGCGAGAAGGTGGTGGGCGTGACTAAATTCTGCATTCACCCAGCCGAAGCGCGCACTCAAGCCACAGTTATTGGCGGCACGAAAAACTTCGATTTCGATAAAATAGCCGCGTTGAAACCCGATTTAATTATCGGTAATAAGGAAGAGAATTATCAGGACGGCATCGAGCAATTAGCCGACCAATACCCGGTTTGGCTGAGTGATATCAGCAATTTGACGGAAGCACTGGATATGATTCGGCGCGTCGGTTTCATCGTTGGCGCGAAGGAAAAAGCTACTGTGTTGGCTGATGAGATTGAAGCTTCTTTTGCAACTTTTGCGGCTTCTGCTACTGAAGTGGCGCTTGTTTCGGCAGCTTACTTCATCTGGCGCAAACCCTACATGGTAGCCACCACGGGCACTTTTATCGATGACATGCTGCGCCGGGTGGGCTTCGTCAATGCCTTCACCGGGCTGAGTCGCTACCCGGAAATCACCGCCGAGCAATTGGCCACGACAGCCCCACAACGCATCCTGCTATCGTCGGAGCCCTACCCTTTCGCGGAAAAGCATGTGGCTGAATTTCAGCAAATATGCCCGACCGCAAAAGTTGAAATCGTTGATGGCGAATTATTCAGCTGGTACGGCAGCCGCTTGCTGAAATCGGCGGCCTATTTCACTCAGCTTCACTAACGGCAAAACCGCTTTTTGCTAATTCCTTCCAGAATTGTGGGTAAGACTTGCGCACCACGGTGGGCGATTCAATAGCGAGGAGGCCGCGCATGGCCAGCGGCGCGAAGGCCATGGCCATGCGGTGGTCGTGGTAGGTAGCCACCGATTGATTGTTGACAGCAAATCCGCTCGATTCGGCCCGAAAACGGCCTTCGCCCAAGTCGCGCAGGTCGCCGCCGAATTTGGCCAGCTCGGTTTGCAGCGCCGCAATGCGGTCGGTTTCCTTGATACGCAGGCTTTCGAGGCCGGTCATGTCCACCGGACGGGCCAGGGCGGCCGCCACTACGGCAACGGTCTGGGCTAGGTCGGGGCAATCGGTGAAATCCAGGGTCTGGATTTCGGTCTGGGGCGCGAGGGGAATCTGGCGCAGGTGCACGCCATCGGACAGGAAAGTGGTTTCTACCCCGAATTGCTTCATCATCCCAGCAATGGCCTGGTCGCCTTGTAGCGACTCCCGGCGCAGGCCGGGCAACGTGATTTCAGAGCCGGCTGGGGCCAGCGCCACGAATGAATACCAATAGCTGGCTGCCGACCAGTCCGATTCAATCGTGTAATCGGTAGGCTGATACGCACCGGGGCGCACCGTCAGTACATCGCCCTCGGCCGAGTAATCGGCCCCGAAGCGCTGCATCAGTGCCACCGTCATGTTGATGTAGGGCCGTGAGCCGATGTGGCCGGTGAGTGTGAGGCGCAGGCCGCCGGGCAGGCGTGGTCCCACCATTAACAGGGCCGAAATGTACTGGCTGCTGATGTCGCCGCGCACGGATAATTCGATGGGCTCTGTCGTTTCGGCGGCTACCGTGAAGCCGGCGATTTCCAGCGGCGGGTAGCCGTCATTATTCAGGTAATTGATGCTGGCCCCGGCCTGACGCAGCGCATCGACTAATACCTTAATAGGCCGCTCCTGCATCCGGGCGGTGCCGGTGAGGCGGCCGCGCCAGTTCGTGACAGCGAGGTAGGCCGTGAGAAAGCGCATGACGGTGCCGGCATCCTCGGCACTCAGCTCGACGGTGCCGGGCGCGGCGGCCAGTAGGCGCATCATTAGCTGGGTGTCATTGGCATCGGAGAGGTTGCTAAGGGTCCCGCCGCCGGCCAAAGCCTGGAGGATGAGGGCGCGGTTGGCTTCGCTTTTGGAAGCTGGAAGTTGGGCGGTGCCGCGCAGCGGGCCGCCGGGCCAGGATAATTGCATATGACTTGTAGCGCATGCTTCAGCTTGCGCCGGTAATGAGGGCGCTTGCACTGCAAGCGCCGTTGAAATAAGATTTGCGACCGGGCGCAAGCTAAAGCATGCGCTACAGGGCTACGCTTGCAGCCGGTGATAATAGCGCAGGGATTCGGCGATTTCGGCCAGTGTCACGGGCTGGTCGTACACGCCGTGACCGATGCCGCTGAGCAGCGTGCAATTGATGGTGGCACCCGCATTTTTCTTGTCTTGGAGCGCGAATTCGGCGATGGCGTTGGTTTCCAGCGTCACGAAATCCAGCTTGTCGAACACCGAAAACACGAAGGTTTCGATTTTGTCCAGTTCCTCGGCACTCAGCAGACCGCGCTGCACCGATAGCCAGCTTTCGCAGACGATGCCGGCGGCCACGGCCTCGCCGTGCAGGGCCTCGCGGCCGGGCTGGGTGAGCAGGTAGCTTTCCAATGCGTGGCCCACGGTATGGCCGAAATTGAGCAGCTTGCGCGGGCCGGCTTCGAGCGGGTCTTCGGCCACGATGCGCTGCTTGAGGGCCACCGATTCGCGGATGATATCGGTCCAGTTGTCCGTCAGCCAGCCCAGGCGGCGGTTGGTGTTGAAGGCGTCCGCATCGGCAATGAGCCAGTGCTTGATGACTTCGGCATAGCCGGATTTGAGCTGACGAGGGTCGAGCGTTTCGAGAAATTTCGGCTCGATAAACACACCAGCCGGCTCCTGAAATACGCCCAATTGATTCTTATAGCCCTGAAAATCAACACCCGTTTTACCGCCCACACTGGCATCTACCTGCGCCAGCAGCGTGGTGGGCACCTGTGCAAACCGGATGCCGCGCTTGTACAGCGCCGCCGCGAAGCCGCCCAAATCGGTAACCACGCCGCCGCCTAGGTTCACGAGCACGGCATGGCGGTCGGCGCGCTGCCCGGTGAGTTCGCCCCACACGGTATCGCAGCTGGCCAGCGTTTTATACTCCTCGCCGGCGGGTATTTCGATGAGCTTATAATCGGCCGGCAAGTGGTGTTCGAGCAGCGGCAGGCAGTGGCGGGCGGTGTTGCTGTCGGCCAGCACAAACACGCGGCTCACGGCGGGGCGATGCAGCAGCTCGGCCAAAGCAGGCAGGGCCTGGGGGCCAATGATGACGGAATTATCCATGGGGCAAAAGTCGGCACAAAAAATTGCGGGCCGGCTACTGGCGGCGCAACCTTGGCGGCGGTTGGCCGGTCAGGGCATTATTCAGCGGATTTCTTCCTTTCTTATGTTAATTCTTATCGTCATGCGCTTCGCCACTTCCCTCCTCTTGCTGCTGGTGTCGGCCAGCTTCAGCAGCTGCAAAAAAGACTCCGAACCCCGGGCTGATTCTGGTCTTATCGGCACTTGGCGCCTGGTAAACCGCCAGTGCTATTGTGCCCCCACACCCTTGCCAAATGAAACGCTGACGTTTACCGCCACCACATTCACCTTCAGCCGCTTCGCTCCGCAGCCCGCACCGTATCCGTTCACAAACGGCACGTACCAGCCCGCCGCCGTGACCTTGTGCGGCCTGCCGAACCCCGGCGCGGGCCTGCGCCTCACCGATGCGGTGGCTAATATCGGGCCGCGCGACGTGCAATTCACCATTCAGGCCGATACGCTGGTGCTGGACTACGGCAGCCCCTGCGATGCCCCGCGCGACACCTACGTGCGTGCACAGCCGTAGCCCAACCCACCTCTACAAGCCCGGCCCGAGGTGCTCCACGCCGTCCACTTGCGGGCGGCCGTTGAGCACCTCGGTTTGCTTACGAATGCTTTCGATGTGAATGAGTTTGTAGAGCTCAGCCACGAATTTGGCGTTCACGTTCAGCTTGCCGGCCCAGTCGGTGCGGGTGCGGAAGATTTCCTGCCAGCGGTCGAATTGCAGGATTTTCACGTTGTTTTCCTTTTTGTATTCAGCCAGCTCCTCTACTAGGGCCATGCGGCGGGCCAGGGCTTCCACGATTTCACGGTCGGCCACGTCCATTTTCTGGCGCAGCTCCTCGGCTTTGTTGAGGTAATCGGCGTTGTTGCTGGAGCGGTAGCGGTACTTCAGCTCGTTCAGGATTTCGCCCAGGCGCTGGGGCGTCACCTGCTGCTCGGCATCGCTCAGGGCGTGGTCGGGGTCGGGGTGGGTTTCGATGATGAGGCCATCGTAGTCCAAATCGAGAGCCTTTTGGGCGATGGGCAGCAGCAAATCGCGCCGCCCGCCAATGTGGCTGGGGTCGCAGATGAGCGGGATGTGCGGAAACCGCGTTTTCAGCTCAATGGGCAGAATCCAGGTGGGCGCGTTGCGGTAACGGCTGGGCGCAAACGTACTGAACCCCCGATGGATAGCCGCCAAATCCGTAATTCCGGCCCGCTCCATCCGCTCCAGCGCGCCGGCCCAGAGGGCCACGTCGGGGTTCACGGGGTTTTTCACCATCACTGGCATGCCGGTGCCGGCCAGGGCATCGGCCAACTCCTGCACTGCGAAGGGATTGACGGTGGTGCGCGCCCCAATCCAGAGCACGTCGATGCCGTGCGCCAATGCCTCCTCGACGTGGCGCGGCGTGGCTACTTCAATGGCCGTCGGGATGCCCGTTTCGGCCTTCACGCGCTGCAGCCAGGGCAGCGCCACCGCACCCATGCCCTCAAACGAGCCCGGCCGGGTGCGCGGCTTCCAGATGCCGGCCCGGAACAAATCAATCTTCCCCAACGCTTTCAGGCCGTGGGCGGTGGCCATCACCTGCTCTTCGGTTTCGGCCGAACACGGCCCGGCAATCAATAACGGTTGGCCTTTCTGGGCCAGCAAGCGGGTGAAATACGTATCAGTATCGGGAAGCATTCTGCGAAAGGGACAAATAATAGCCAGCGGCCAATCAGCCGCCGAAAAGCCCGGCAAACGTAACTCGTTTCCCCGAAACGTTGTTTGCTTTCTACCTTCGCGGCCAATTCCCATCCCGCCCAATTCCCACGTTTTTAAGTTGCAGCTTATGTCTATTGCTCCCCCTACCCAGGCCCCGCCCGTTTCCTTTGAGGATACCCGCGTCGCCTTCGCATCCAAGTCTGATGCGCAGCTTCGCAAGGTGTATGCCCTGTTCGCCGCCATGAACAACGGCAGCCTCGTGAAAACCGGCAGCGGCCTCATGAAAGCGGCCCTCAAATGGGGAATTCCCGGCACCAAGTTCCTCATCAAACACAGCATTTTCGAGCAGTTCTGCGGCGGCGAAACCATCGCCGAATGCCGCCCTGTGACGGCTGAGCTGGGCAAATACAACATCGGCACCATCCTCGACTACTCGGTGGAAGGCGAAGGCAGCGACCAGAGCTACGACCGCACCCGCGACGAAATCCTGGCCACCATCGACGAAGCTCACCGCTCCAGCCACATTCCGTTTTCGGTCTTCAAAGTAACCGGCGTGGCCAACGTGGCCATTCTCGAAAAAATCCAGGCCGGCCAGCTCCTCACGCCTGCCGAGGAAGCTGCCCACGCCCGTGCCGTGGCCCGCGTGGAGGCCCTGTGCGCCCGCGCCCACCAGTATGGCGTGCGGCTATTCGTCGATGCTGAGGAAAGCTGGTTTCAGCACACCATCGACCTACTGGCTTACGACATGATGGCCAAGTATAACCGCGAGAAGGCCATTGTGTGGAATACGTACCAGCTCTATCGGCGCGACCGCCTCGAAGCCCTGCAAGCCGCCCACGACCACGCCGCCGAAGCCGGCTATTACATGGGAGCCAAGCTGGTGCGCGGGGCCTACATGGAAAAGGAAGCCCGCGTAGCCAAGCAGCGCGGCTACCAGAACCCCATCAACCCCACCAAGCAAGCCACCGACGACCTCTATAACGAAAGCCTGCGCTACTGCATCGACCACATCGACCGCATCAGCATCTGCGCCGGCACGCACAACGAGGCCAGCTCGCTGCTGCTCACCCAGCTCATGCAGCAGGCCCACATTGCGCCCAACGACCCGCGCGTGTGGTTCGCCCAGCTCTACGGCATGAGCGACAACCTCACCTACAACCTCGCCAACGCCGGCTATAACACCGCCAAGTACCTGCCCTATGGTCCCGTGGCCGCCGTGATGCCCTACCTGCTGCGCCGCGCCGACGAGAACACCGCCATCTCCGGCCAGAGCAGCCGGGAATTTTTGCTTATTCAAAAAGAAATCCGCCGCCGCCGGGGGCAATAATTATGTACGACCCAGGCCAATATCTTACACCAAAAACGGCGTTAAAACAGCCCTGGTCCGGTATTCTGTCGGCTCAAAATAAAATTTAGGAACGATTGTGGTTAGGAGCGAAACCGCAGGGCTGAAAATTACGGGCGCAGCTGTGGCCGACTGGTTGCGTTTGGTAGTTAAAAATCACTAATTTTCAGCCCCCAAAACGGTTTTTTGTTCACTTGTAACCCTGCCATGATTGGTCGTATTCGCACGTATTTAATTCGCTATTCCCGGTTGCAAACCGGTACCGTGAGCTACCTCACGCTGGTGCAGGAAGCCGAATTGGGGCTCAATCTGGAGATTTCGCACGAAAAATCCCGGCTCAACGAAATGCTGGCCGAAATATCCGCCACCGAGCACGAAGCCGGCCGCCCGCCCCTGAGCGCGCTGGTGAAAGTGCAGGGCTCGAAAGGTCAGGGCGACAACTTTTACAAGCTGTGCGAGAAGATGGGAATGGGCGAATGGCGCAGCCTCAAACAGGACGAGGAATTCTTGAAAAATCTCATCCGCGACTGCAGGGCCTTCTGGCGCGACGAAGAAAATTTTCAGAAATTTTCCTGAGGCACCTGAAAAGCAAAATTCTACGACAGCGCATTCAACATGAGCAACTTGCCAGGTGAATGCGCTGTTTTTTTATTCCCCAACAGTAGTATATAAAGCAGAAGGAATAGAATTCGGGCTTACCGTAACCCCCGTTAAGATGCCCCCGTTGAAGGGACATATTCCAGCCGCTATGACTGGATTTCCTATTCACATTCTATTCCCTTCCCATGAACACCAACGATTCGAACAACCCGCAAAACACTGGCACCGGCGCAGGCTCTAACTACGGCACCCAGAACACTGGTACCGGCATGGGCAACAGCACCGGCCTCAGCAATGAAGGCACCAGCTACAATGCGGGCACCGGCTCCACGTCGGGCACGGGCGTTTCTTCTTCTTCGGGAGCCAGCGTTTCCAACGCCGTTGACGGCGACGATTTTAGCGCTACCGCCAAAGGTGCTGCTGTAGCCGGCACTGCCGGTGCCGTAGTAGGCCGCGCTATTGATGGCGTGCAGAACACGGCCGACAGCGCCGCCCACGCCGTAACCGGCGAGCCTTACCGCGATGGCAGCACCATGAGCGGCATGTTCCGCGACCGTAGCAGCGCCGAGAAAGCTTACGATGCCCTGCATTCGCGCGGCTACGGTAAAGACGACGTGAACCTGCTCATGTCGGACGAAACCCGCAAAACCCATTTCGGTGACGATACCGTGCATTCTGACCTCGGCGACAAAGCCATGGAAGGTGCCGGCGTAGGCTCGGCCATCGGTGGCACGGCTGGTGCTATCATCGGTGCCATTGCCGCCATCGGTACTTCGGTAGCCTTGCCCGGCCTGGGCCTGATTATTGCCGGCCCGCTGGCCGCAGCTTTGGCCGGCGCTGGTGCCGGTGGCCTCACGGGTGGCCTGGTAGGCGCCCTGGTAGGCTCGGGCATCCCCGAGGAGCACGCTGCTGAGTACGAAAGCGGCATCAAGAACGGCGGCATTGTGATGGGCGTGAAGCCCCGCAACGCCGAGGATGCCAAATACTTCGAAGACGAGTTCCGCCGCAACAACGGCGACAAGATTTACAAGTACTAGTCTCGTCGCAGGTTCCGGCCTGTTAGTCATCAAAAAAGCCTTTCCCGTCTGGGAAAGGCTTTTTTATTGCAACCTTCGGTCAGTTTAGACAGTTTGTAGACTAATAATTGCTCATCGGCAGCCATTTACAAAACCGGGCACTTATTCCCCCCGCTTAGGCGTTTTTGCGGCAGGGATTGCGTGCCTGCGTTGCCTGGCAATCTCCGTATATTTGATTTTCATCCCGTTTTTTATCTTTTGCAGATGTCATTTCCCCGCTTGAAGGTCGGGCTGTACGCTTTTTTGGTGGCAGCTGTGTTTGTTCTGGCTTCGTACCGGCTGTTTCGCCGGGCCGACTCGGCGGCACCGAGTAAGGACCAGGTGCTGATTGGCACGATGTTGCAGGGCTTATCGGCGGCCCATTATCAGCCCGAAAAGGTCGATGACGCCTTCTCCAAGCGCGTATTCGACTTGTACCTCAAGCACCTCGACTACCGCAAGCAGTTCCTGCTGGCCAGCGATGTGGACCAGCTGCGCCGCTACCAGACGCAGATTGACGACGAGGTGAAGAACGGCACCCACGAGTTTCTCGACCTCAGCACCAAACTGATGGCCGACCGCACCAAGGAAATGCAGGGCCTGTATCGCGACATCCTAGCCAAGCCTTTTGACTTCACGGTGGACGAAACCTTCCAGACCGATTTCGAGAAAGCGCCTTTCCCGGCCGATAAAGCCGCCCAGCGCGAGTTGTGGCGCAAGCTGCTGAAGTACGAGACCCTGAGCCGCGTTTCGGAAATGATGGAAGCCCAGGAGAAGGCCAAAGTAGCCAAGCCCAGCGGTGCTACTGCCGCGCCAGCTGCCGCCGATGCCTCGGCCCCCACCGCTGCGGAGCCCGTGCGCACGCCCGCCCAGATGGAAGCCGAAGCCCGCAAGCGCGTGCTGAAATACTACGACGACCAGTTTGACGAAATCAACGATACCGACGCCAATGAGCGTCTGGCGACCTACGCCAACACCATTGCCAATACCTACGACCCGCACACCGAGTATTTCGCCCCCAAAGCCAAGGAGGATTTCGACTACGAAATGACCGGCCGCTTTGAAGGCATCGGGGCTACGCTGCGCGAGAAGGATGGCCTGATTTACATCGAGGAAATCATGCCGGGTTCGGCTTCAGCTCGTCAGGGCGATTTGAAAAAGGGCGACGCCATCCTGCGCGTGGCCCAAGGCGCAGCCGAGCCGGTGAGCATCGAAGGCTGGCACACGACTAAGGCGGTGACCCTGATTCGGGGTAAAAAAGGCTCGGAAGTACGCCTGACGGTGAAAAAGCCCGACGGCAGCACCAAGATTGTTCCGATTATCCGCGACATCGTGGTGGTGGAAGACAAGTACGCGCAGTCGTCGATTATCACTGACAAAGGCCAGAAAATTGGCTACCTGCGCCTGCCCGGCTTCTATGCCGACTTCAACGACAACGGCGGCCGCAGCTCGTCGGATGACGTGAAGAAAGAACTGGCCAAACTGAATGCTGAAGGCGTGAAGGGCATTGTGATGGACCTGCGCTTCAACGGCGGCGGCTCGCTGAGCGATGCGGTTTCGATGGCCGGCCTGTTTATGCCCAGCGGCCCCATGGTGCAGGTGCGCGACGGCCAGGGCCACACCCAGGTGCTGACCGATAATGACCCCCGCGTGCAGTACAGCGGCCCGCTGGTGCTGCTGGTGAACAAATACAGCGCCTCGGCTTCGGAGATTCTGGCCGCTGCCGTTCAGGACTACCACCGTGGTGTAATCATGGGCTCGACCAGCACGTACGGCAAGGGCACGGTGCAGCGCATCTTCGACCTTGATGAGGCCCTGCCTTCGGAACTGAACAACGTGAAGCCCATTGGCTCGCTCAAACTCACTACCCAAAAATTCTACCGCGTGAACGGGGGCTCGACCCAGTTCAAAGGTGTGGCATCTGATATCGTGGTGCCGGACTTGTATTCATACCTCGATGAAGGTGAAAAGGAGTCGGACTACCCATTGAAATGGGATGAGATTCAGCCCGCCCGCTACCGCACCTGGGACGCCGCGCCGTCGCTCGACAAGCTCCGCGCCGGCAGCAAAGCCCGTGTGGCCACCAATCCCAGCTTCAAGGTGATGGATGAGATGGTGAAGAGCATGCGCAAGCGCAAGGACGAAACTACGGTTTCGCTGAAGCTGAGCGCCTACCGCGCCGAGCAGCAGGAGTCGAAAGCCATTTCGGACCGCTACGAGGCTGCTCAGAAAACCAATACCGCCCTAGCCTTCTCGCCACTGGCCGCCGATGTGCGCGCCGTGGGTGGCGACACAGTGAAGGTGAACCGGGCCGCCCGCTTCACCAAGAGCCTGAAGAAGGATATCACCATCGGCGAAGCCGTGGCGGTGATTCAGGACGAGATAAAATAATGTCTGATGATGGAGTGGCGTTGCCGCTTCCAGAAGCAGTGTAGTTTGCGAAGCCCCCGTTTCAATCGAAGCGGGGGCTTTTTTTAGACCTTACACCAGCCGGTCAAACCTGTTAGTAAATCACCTGTCAAAAATCTTACACATCATGCCTAGACAATTACCCACAACATACTGATTATCAATGATTATTTCTTTAGTAAATTTTGTCAAAAAAATTAGCAATCGAGCAACTAAAAGCATGCCTCCTGCTGTTTATCTGGTATGACTACTCAAGAGGAAACCCGCATCATCCCGCTCAACCCGTCGGTAGCTGCTATCGCCGATGAGCAACAGCAGAAGCTAGCTGATGAAACCTGGCGCAAATCCATCCCGGCGCAGGTTTTCCTCAACTATTTCTTCGCTATCAACTATCACATTCAGGAAAACGACGACGCCCTCGGCGGCTTGCAGAACCTGCCGTTTTTCCGCAGCCACACGGCTGAGCTGAACGATGCCGACGTGGCCGCGCTCACCAAGATGCTGCATACCAGCTGGAGCACCGAGTACGCATTGCGTGCCACGGCCGAGCTGGGTGATGAGAACTTCCTGCGCAATGCCCTGCACTGGACGTTTCCGCAGGCGTACCACGCCATCTGGTCGGGCTTGCAGGCATTTCTGTACACCACCGGCGTGCGCTCGAACAACGGCCAGCTGATGCGCCGTGAAGTGGGCCGGCTGGTGGTGAAGAATGCCTACCCGCGTCCGGTGTCGTTCTACGCGGCCGGGGCTTACGGTGACTTTAGCATTCATCGCCTGCCGTTGGCGGGCTACAAGGCCGGGCTGCACATTGCCAGTAAGGAGATTGACGCTCAGGCCCAAGTGGGCCAGTTTCTGCGCACCACACGTAAGATGCAGGCGCAATGGACCCGCGCCCAGGTGCAGGCCAACCCCAACACGGCCATCCGCAGCCAGAAAACCGGCCGCCCGCTTGACAAATGGACGGCTGCGCATTGGCAGCAGATTACTTGGCGCCTGGGCTACACTACCATCTTCGATTTGCTGGGTCGCCTGCGCATTTCGCAGACCAGCCGTGAGATTGAGCGCTACGTGGAGGCTGACATTGACTTCCGCCTCTTCCACGCCTCGTTGCTGAATATTGTGAGCTACCTCAACGGTGTACACGAAACCTACGTGGCCAAGGCTCTGGGTCTGGAGCGCTACCGCCAGTTGGTGGCCGAGCTGCCGCTACACTTGCAGGCTGGTTTTGTGCAGGAGCGGCTGCGTACCCGCGTCGAGCCGGTGCTGGCCCCTACCCCGCCGAGCGCCCCAGCCCTCAACGCCGAGGCTCCGCAGTACCGCATGGCCGCCTAATCACGACGGCGGATTGGCCAGATTATTCGGATTTTGTGAATAGAAAGCCGCTCCGGTTTCGGAGCGGCTTTTTTCGTGCCGTACTTTTGCGGTTCACTTTTTACTTACCGCGGCGCACTTGCTTGTGCAAGCTTACTGATTCGCAGATTTAATCGTCCACAAAATCCGTGGAATCCGAGAAATCCGAGCGAACCGAAGGTCGGCGCAGCCAATCCGTGGTTCAGATACTTTATGCAACACCTCAGCGAACAAGAAATCCTGCGCCGTCAGAAACTCGAAGAACTGGAAAAGCTGGGCATCGAAGCGTACCCGTCGGCTCTGGTGGACGTGACGTTTTACGCCAAGGAAATCCACGACAACTATCATCCCGAGCTTAATAACTTTCAGGACGTGACGCTGGCTGGGCGGCTGATGTCGTCGCGGGTGATGGGCAAAGCCTCGTTCGCCGAGCTGATGGACACTACGGGCCGCATTCAGCTCTACATCAACCGGGACGAAATCTGCCCCGGCGAGGATAAGACGCTGTATAACGTGGTGTTCAAGAAGCTGCTCGATTTGGGCGACTTCATCAGCGTGAAAGGTCACGTGTTCAAGACGCAGGTGGGCGAAACCTCCGTGCACGTTACGGAGCTGAAACTACTCTCGAAAGCCCTGCGCCCACTGCCCGTGGTGAAAACCCAGAAGGACGAGGCCACCGGCGAAATCACGACTTTCGACGCTTTCACCGACCCCGAGCAGCGCTACCGTCAGCGCTACGTGGACTTGGCCGTGAACCCGCAGGTGCGCGATACCTTCATCAAGCGCACGCAGCTGGTGCAGTCGATGCGCAATTTCCTGAACGACAAGGGCTACCTGGAGGTGGAAACCCCGATTCTGCAGCCGCTTTACGGCGGCGCGGCGGCCCGGCCCTTCACCACGCACCACAACACGCTGGACATGACGCTGTACCTGCGCATTGCCAACGAACTGTACCTCAAGCGCCTGATTGTGGGCGGGTTCGATGGCGTGTACGAGTTCAGCAAGGACTTCCGCAACGAGGGCATGTCGCGATTCCACAACCCTGAGTTTACTCAGATGGAACTCTACGTGGCCTACAAGGACTACGCCTGGATGATGGACCTGGTGGAGGAAATGGTGGAGCGCGTGGCCATGGCCCTGCACGGCAAAACCGAAGTACAGGTGGGCGCGAACGTCATCAACTTCCAGCGGCCCTGGCAGCGCTACACCATGTTCGAGGCCATTGAGAAGTACACCGGCAAGGCCATCGGCGAGATGGACGAAGAGGCCCTGCGTGCCACCGCCCAGGAGCTGAACGTGCACGTGGACCCCAGCATGGGCAAGTCCAAGCTCATCGATGAGATTTTTGGCGAACACGTGGAGCCCAAACTCATCCAGCCCACGTTCATCACCGATTATCCGGTGGAAATGTCGCCGCTGGCCAAAAAGCACCGCGACCGGCCGGGTCTGGTAGAGCGCTTCGAGGCCGTGTGCAACGGCAAGGAAATCTGCAACGCCTTCTCCGAGCTCAACGACCCCATCGACCAGCGCCAGCGCTTCGAGGACCAGCTGGAACTGGGCAAGCGCGGCGACACCGAAGCCATGGTGCTTGACGAGGACTTCCTGCGCGCCCTGGAGTACGGCATGCCGCCCACGGCCGGCCTGGGCATCGGTATCGACCGTCTTAGCATGATTATGACCAACTCGCCCTCGATACAGGACGTGCTGTTTTTCCCGCAGATGAAGCCGGAAAACGTACAGAAAGAGAAGCACGAGGAGAAGTAAGCCCGAAACGGCCTAAAATCGGAAAAGCCCCGCACGAAATGTCGTGCGGGGCTTTTCTTTTTACAATCTCCCTACCCTTCAAACCGCTTTTCTTGACAGGAATTTGCGATGGAACGTCTGATTTTACTACCGAGTTGTTTGACCAATTTCGCTAGAAGCTCCTACGGACGGCAATCTTACTGACAATATTTTCGGCCTTCTTTCAAGGCGATTGTAGGGAGTTATACGGAACTGTAGCGCCTTGGGTTACAGTAGAGAAAGAATATTTTTTTGGCGAGAGTTACGATAAGTTGGGCTGGTGGCGAGTGTCGTCGCCGAAACCGTCATAGTCGGGGTTATCCTCGTTGTGGGTGTGGGCCGTGGAGGGCGTGCCGCTGCTCAGGTTTTGCAGGAGGCGGTCGGCGGCCTGCTTGTCGTCGCTCACGGCGGCGTCGGGGTTGGTGGAGCTGGCAGCAGCTTGGCCCTGCACTTTGGCCAGGGTGTCGGTGGCCAGCTTGCTGAGGTCGCCGGCCCATTTGGCGGCCGACTTGCGCAGGTTGGAACGGGTGTCATCGCCGGTTTCGGGGGCCAGCAGCAGGCCGGCCACGATGCCAGCGGTAGCCCCGGCGATGAGCGAGAAAATGACTTTGCCTTTGTCGTCTTTCATGGGTTTGCAGGAAAATGGAGGAATTTGATTATTACCTAACGGGAAAGCGGCCCGACTGGTTGGGGCCACAAAAAAGCCCCGCACCTTCCGGCGCGGGGCTTTAAATAATCAGGCTGAAAGCCAGATTACATGTCGTTCAGCATTTTGGTGATTTCGGCTTTGCCTTTGCCGAGCTTGTCTTGCAGTTTGCCTACCAGCTCGTCGCCTTTGCCTTCGGTGTAGGTCAGGTCCTCGTCGGTCAGCTGGGCATATTGCTGCTTCAGCTTGCCTTTGATTTCGTCCCAGGCACCTTTCATTTTCAGGCTGCTGCCGGGCAGGCTCACGCCCATATCCTCCAGCTTGCCAGCGTATTCTTTAAATTTAGTTTCGAGGTCGGAGCCCAGCTTGGTGGCTTGCTCGCCGAGCTGGCCGCTGTATTTGGAGGCAACGCCTTTCCAGTTTTCGCGGGTGGCCGAACCTTTATCGGGAGCCAGCAGCATACCGGCAATAATGCCAGCACCGGCACCGGCGAGAGCAGCTAAAAGGATTTTACCGGCGTTGTTGTCTTCTTCGTGGTACGACATGGTGTAGGTAATGAAGGGTGAATGGGGGTGAAAGTTCGTTTAGAGCAGCGCGGTGCCGAATTTAAAACCGGGTGGTTTGTTTGCGGCGGCGCTTGGTTCTGGCTGACTATACGAAACGCTCCGCCGGGGGTTGAGATTGCAGGAAAATTTTCCTGCGGACATCCGCATTCCTCAATATCTCGGTTTACGGGTCAGGCCAAATCCCGGGCGGGCGGTGTAGCTTCGCCCCTCTCCTACTTTCTGGCACTATGATAAAGCATTGGATTTGGGGTGCGGCCCTGCTGCTGAGCGCGGCTTCCTGCCAGCGTCAGGCCGTGCCCACGGCCACCACCGCCGACTGCATCGATTCGAGTAAAATCAACCCGAACGGCATTTGCACCATGGAATACAAGCCCGTGTGCGGCTGCAACGGCAAGACCTACGCCAACCCCTGCGCGGCCACCAACGCGGGCGTGCGCACCACCACGCCCGGCCCCTGCGCCACGGCTCCGGCCAAGTAAATCTGTTCGTTGATGTCCGCCAAAGCCCGCTACCACGACTTCTGCCGCACCGCGCCCGACGTGCCGGTGTTCAGCCAGCCGTGGTACCTGGACGCCTGCACCGAAGGCGGCACTTGGGACGTAGTACTGGCCGAGGAAAAAGGCCGCGTAGTAGCGGCGTTGCCGTATTTCTTTAAGCAGAAAGGCCCGTTCCGTTACGTCACGATGCCGCCCTTTGTGAAATGGCTGGGGCCGTATGTGCTGCCCGAGTTCCGGGGCCGGCTGCCGAAGGAGCATGAGCTGCTGAAGGCGCTGATTGCGCAGCTGCCGGATTTTGCGGCCTTCAAGCAGAACTTCTACCCTACTGTTACCAACTGGCTGCCCTTTTACTGGGAGAATTATAAGCAGACGACTTTCTATACCTACCGCCTGCACCAGCTGCGCGATTTGCAGCAGGTAGAAGCTGGCCTGGGCACCGGCATTCGGCGCGATATCCGGCTGGCCCGCCAGAAAGTGCGCGTGGTACACGACTTGCCACTCGATGAATTCTACCGCGTTAATATGCTCAGCTTTACCCGCCAGGACTTGCCCGCGCCGTATTCGGCCGCGCAGTTCCGGCGGCTCGATGCGGCTTTAGAGGCAGCCGAGGCCCGGCAGCTGTTTTTTGCCGTGGATGAGCAGGGCCGGGTGCATTCGGTGGCGTATTTGATTTGGGATGCTACCACGGCCTACTTCCTGCTGGCCGGCGACGACCCGGCTCTGCGGGCCAGCGGCGCGGGCGTGTTGCTGGCCTGGGAGTGCATCCGCTATGCCAGCGAGGTGTTGAATCTGGGTTGCTTCGACTTTGAGGGCAGTATGCTGCCGGGCGTGGAGCGGATTCGCGTGCGCTTTGGCGCGGTGCAGACACCGTATTTCTTTGTCTGGAAATACAATTCGCGGCTTTTTGAGTTGCTGGAAAAGCTGAAGCCGTAGAGGCAGCTGCCGTTTAGTATGAACAAGAACGTCATGCTCATCTGGCGTCCGCACAGCCGAAGCATCTCGCGTGCTACCACTAAATTCCTTTTTCTACGATTGAATTACTGCCGCACGCGAGATGCTTCGGCTGTGCGGACGCCAGATGAGCATGACGTTATTCGTAGTTCTTACTTCAAACCGTACCACACCTCATTCCACTCTAACAATGTCCGAAAAACGCTACATCCTCAACCCCGCTCCTTTTGTAGTGCCCACCACCGATGGCAAGCTCATTGAAGAGCATGTGGGCGGGGCCAGTACCGGCACCTCGGCCTACAGCTTGGCTCACATGGTGGCCCCGCCGCACTGGAGCGAGCCCCACCAGACGCCCACGTTCGATGAAATTACCATCGTGGTGCGCGGCCGGAAGCGCTTTGAAATCGACGGCGACGTGGTGGAGTTGCAGGCCGGGCAGGCGCTGCTGATTAAGGGAGGCGCGCGGGTGCGCTATTCCAATCCGTTTGATGCAGAGTGCGAATACTGGTCTATTTGCGTGCCGGCGTTCAGCCCCGACACGGTGCACCGCGAAGAAGAATAGCGCAAGCCATAAACCGCTTACATTTAGCCTCATGGACCAGCGCATCATCAATCTTTTTGACGAGTATACCCACGCCCCGCTCACCCGCAAGGAGTTTATGGACCGGCTGATAAAGCTGGCCGGCGGTACGGCGCTGGCCCTCACGGCGCTTTCGGTGCTGGAGCCGGGCTACGCGGCGGCGGCCACCATCGCCCCCGAGGCCGATGATTTGGAAGCCGAAGAAGTAACCTGGATTGGCGATGGCAGCCCCGTGCGGGGCTACCTGGTGCACCCCAAGGGCCGCCAGAAGCGCGGCGCGGTGGTGGTCATCCACGAAAACCGAGGGCTGACGCCGCACATTAAGGACGTAACGCGGCGCGTGGCCCAGGCCGGCTATCTGGCGCTGGGCGTGGATGCGCTGTCAGTGGTGGGCGGCACGCCGGCCGACGAGGACAAGGGCCGCGAGCTCATCGGCCAGCTCGACCCGGTGAAAAACCTCAATAACTACCTCAAAGCGCTGGAATATCTGCGCGCCCGGCCCGACTGCAACGGCCGCACCGGCGCGGTGGGTTTCTGCTGGGGCGGCGGCTTGGCCAACCAGTTGGCTGTGCACGACCCCAAGCTGAACGCCGCCGTGGCCTACTACGGCCAGCAGCCCAAGACCGAGGATGTGCCCCAGATAAAAGCGGCCGTGATGCTGCACTACGGCGGCCTCGACCAGCGCATCAACGCCGGCATTCCGGCCTACGAAGCGGCCCTGAAAGCGGCCGGCACCAAGTACGAGCTGTACGTGTATGAGGGCGTGAACCACGCCTTCAACAACGACACCTCCCCCGCCCGCTACAACGCCGAGGCCGCCAAGCTGGCCTGGGACCGCACGTTGCGATTATTCAAGGAAAAACTGGGGTAGCCGGGCAACGGCGGGGCATTTTGCGGCATCTTTGCAATATCCATCCGCTGCCCATGTCGCTCAGAAAACTACCCATTCTGCTTCCGTTTCTGCTGTTGCGGGCCGGCGGGGCGCTGGCCCAAACCCAGCCCCCACCGTCGCCCGACCCTGACTATGAGCAGGTAAGCGTGCCGGTGCCGCGCGCCGTGTCGCTGATTGCGGATGCGGCGAGCGTGTTGTTTTCGCGCAACGAGGACGAAAACAAGGTGCAGGCGCTGGTGGACCGCCGCCGCGAGCGGTCGAAAAAAGGCGACCAGAGCCTGCGTTTCACCATTCCGAAGAATAAGCTGACCCGCACGCTGGGGCTGGTGGAGTAGGCGCAAACTGTCATTCCGACGCAGCAGGAAGCTGAGTGAAGCTGTTGGAACGGCTCTACTCAGCTTCCTGCTGCGTCGGAATGACCTTTTTCTGACCTGTTTAAATGGGTTCTAAGTCCGGGAAGTGGGCGGTCTGGTCGGGGTATCCGGCCCGTCCGTCCACCTTTTTATTTCCGGACGGGATGTGGCCGGTGGTTTGCAAATACCCTGGCAGGATGAGTCGATTCTCACATTCCGGAGCCCGCTGCCTGCAGCAACCGAGCCCACCGCTTCCCCTCCATTTTTCACTCCCCTTCACTCAGAAACCATGAAAACCTCCTTGTTTTCCATCATCGCTGCCGCCATGCTTATGGCTTCTTCCACGCCTTCGTTTGCCGCCGCTGCTGCCGGGCCTTATGACAACCACCGCAACGACCACGACCGCGACGACCGCAACAGCAAAGACTTCAACTATGGTTTCGACAAGAAGCACCGCGTGACGCCCCAGGAGCGCGCCCGCTGGGAAGCCGCCCACAGAAACGACCGCAACAACGGCCGCCGCTAATTAGCCAAGCCGGGCCGGCCACGCTGACAGTCCTGGCGTGACCGGCCCTTTTGGCAAGCTCGTCCGGTGGTTTGCCCACCTGGTCGATGCTAAGGCCCCCTTGGTCCACCTTATTTTTTCACGGCTGCTTTCGGCCGCAGGTTTGCACCAACCCCAATAGACTGCCTTGGTTCTCGCCGCTGATTTTCAAACGCCTGAAACCTGACAACTCCGCTTTACACCCCCAATTCACCAAACCATTTTTTCACCCATCGCTCGCTTCACCATCATGAAAACTTCGTTTTTTTCCATCCTCGCCGCCGCCAGCTTACTGGCCACTACTTCGTTTGCCGCCGCTCCGGCCGCTTTCGGCCACGACGGCCGTCCCACGCAGCAAAACCCCAACGACCGGTTCAACGACCGCAACGACAAGGATTTCAACTACGGCTTCGACAAGAAGCACAAAGTATCGCCCGATGAGCGCAAGCGTTGGGAAGAAGCCCACAAAAACGACCGCAAGGACTACAAAGAGGACCGGAAAGACGACCGCAAAGACCGCAAGGATGACCGGAAAGACGACCGTAAGGATTACAAAGACGACCGCAAAGACAACAACTACGGCTTCGACAAAAACCACCGCGTGACGCCCGAAGAGCGCGCCCGCTGGGAAGCCGCCCACAAAAACGACCGCCGGGACGACCACCGCTAAGCCTCGGCAACTTGCCCGCCAGAAGCCTCGTTCCGTTATCCAGAACGGGGCTTCTTTATGAATCTTCCGTTTTCAATCACTCCTCTTTTTCCACGCTCACTTCTTAATTAATCCGATGAAAAAGTTTCTGTTTCCCCTGCTGGCTGTTTGTGCGCTCACCGTAGGCACCGCCGCCGCCCAAACCACCACGCCCGATGCCGCCGGCACCATGCAGGGCCGCGGCCGCATGCAAGGCAACCCCGATGAAATGGCCAAGCGCCAGGCCGACCGCATGACCCAAGAGTTGGGCCTGAACGCCGACCAGACTGCCAAAGTGCAGCAGATTCTACTGGCCCGTGGACAGGAAATGCAGGCCATGCGCGGCCAGGCCCGCGACGCTGGCAACCGCGACCAGATGCGCGACCAAATGCAAGCCAACCGCGCCAAATACGATGCCCAGTTCAAGGAAGTGCTGACCGCCGACCAGTACACCAAATACACCACCATGCAAGCCGACCGCATGAACCGCGGCGGTGGCCCCGGCATGGGCATGGGCGACTCGGACGTGAAGAAAATGAAAGCCAAGTCGACCGACGGCGACAAAATCAAAGTGAAGGCCGATAAGTAAGCCGGCTTCGTCATCTGAAAAAACAACGCCCCGGCCGGTTGGCCGGGGCGTTGTTGCGCTGTGGAGCCTTGCGCCCTGCGGTGCGGCCGGAGTGCAGGCCCTTAAAAGCGAAAGGCTACTCCTGATGCAGGAGTAGCCTTTCGCTTTTAAGTAGTGTCTCGAACGGGCCGCGCGCTACATCGTGCGGTGCGGCCGGCCCCCACGCGTCACGCGCGGAGCCGAGCTATGCCGCTTGGCCGCCTTAGAATGGTGCTTGAACAGGCCGAAGAAACCAGTTTTCTGGCTGCTGTGGCCGCGATAGTAGCGGTACACCGGCACGTAGTTGCCGGCCGTGGGCTTGCGCCGGTGAATGGGCCGCGACGAGGCCGCCGTGGCCGGCGCAGCGTAAGATTCGGAGGCTAAAAAGCCCAACATGCAGAAAAATAACAGGGCGGTACGCAGCATAAAAAAGGTGGTAATGGTGGTACGTGCACTGGGCGTTTTGCGCCAGCGGTAGCGGCTTGCTACTGAATTAATAACTCCGAAAACGGGGAAATTATTACCCGCGTTGCACATTTTATCGACCATTCCGTTCTTTTAATCGACGGAAACAGCACCTGAATCCCTGAAAATGAGCGGTTAATAGGCCGTATAATTTTTGTCAATTTTTAATAATAAGCAACAGATTATCTGCTGATTGACAATTCTCACTCGCCAATAATTAGCACTCAATTAATTATTTGTTGAATATTCAACACTTTACATTCCGCGTAAATTCTGCATTCGTGAACCCTATTGGTGCGAGTTTAGCGCCTCGGCCAGAGCAGCAGCCTGCGTTTCAGCAGCAGCTGAGAATCTGAAACAGTTGCCCGCGAAGTCCAACTAGTTGAGGTCATACTCAAACCAGTTGCCTTGAAAGCGGAACCAGTTGCCCGCTGAAGGCAGTGAGTTACCCTCGGAAGGCAACTGGTTGGGGTCGGAGCCGAACTGGTTGCCCTTCGAGGGAAGTGAGTTCGGCTAAAAGGGCAGTCAGTTCGGCTTTTGGGGCAACTGGTTGGTCTTTGAGGTGAACTGGTTTGGATTGACCTTCGCTGGCGCGGGTTTAACGCAACGTAACTCGTGCCGGCTATGGCGGCTTTGGGCCATATTGCTGTTCTAGTGGCCGCTTTACGAGCGGCTGCTTCAATTTAGAATATTATTCAAAGTATCTGACATATACTTACGCAACAAGCCAATGCTCATGCAGAATATTTCTCATTTCATCAATTAAACTTATGGCAGACACTAATGACACAATCCAACTTAAATACCTCACGCCATTTTTATTTAATGGATTTGCTGCATTTATCATATACCTACTCTCAACTCAACAAAATAGCAGCTCCTATGGATTAGCCGTTTACATGCTCGCAGTTATCGTAGCAGGACTTATTATCAATACAATATTCTTTTTTGTATTTACCCTGAATAAAGATTATAAAACGGCAGCAATCCATGCATTAGTAATAGCTGGAATCATTATTTTTCTTATTCGGCTTTAAGCAATCCGTTAAATCAAATTATTGGACAAGCTTTTTCATTGCACGAATATTCACAGGCGCAATCTTGCTTTTGATGGCTTGGCAATTCAGTGCGGCATTAAATCATATGATGGCTGGGACGTAGAGGAAAGAAAGTAGAAGAGCCCAACCCCACCCCCGCCCCGCCCGTCTAACCGGCTCCCCTTAGCCCCGATTAGATGAGCCTCTGGCAGATTATCCAACGCCTGCTGCCATTTGTGCGGCCCTACCGCCGCCTGGTCATTGCCACGCTGCTGCTCACGCTGGTGGGCTCGCTGGCCGCGCAGGTCAACCCTTTCGTGCTGCGCTATACCGTGGACACCGTGCAGGGTATGCTGGACAAGGGCCAGGGCCTGGCCGAGGGCTGGACGCTGCTGGCCTGGGTGAGCGGGCTGCTGCTGGGCAAGGAAATCATCAACACCTTCATCCAGTTCGGGCAGAAATACTACGGCGAGAAAATCCGCATCCAGATTTCCGGCGTGCTGGCCCAGACGGCCGTGAGCAAGATTCTGAGCTACCAGCTCGGCTTTTTCTCCGACGACGGCAACCAGACCGGCAAGCTCCAGACCCGCATCGACCGGGGCGTGGAGAGCCTCATGAAGCTGGTGCAAAACTTCTTTATCGACATCATGCCGCTCTTCGCCAACGCCATTGTGGCGCTGGTGGTCATTTTCCTCAATAACAAGTGGGTGGGGCTGGTGGCGCTGGCCGTGCTGCCGGTCTATTTCTGGCTCAGCTACGCGCAGGCCGAGAAGTTGCAGGGCGTGCGGCGGGGCCTCCAGCGCCTGCGCGAGGAGAAAAACCACGGCCTCATCAGCATCATCGACAGCATTGTGGTCATCAAAAGCTTCGTGCGCGAGCAGTACGAAGGCCAGAAGCAGGCCGCCGTGCAAAGCCGCCTCGAAGGGGCCCAGCTCCTGACCCGCAAAACCAACTTCCGCTTCGACGGCCTCAAAACCTTCGTCGAGCAGATTGGCGTGGTGGCCATCATCGTGCTCACGGCCTACCTCGTGCTCGGCCGCCAGATTTCCATCGGGGCCATCATGTTCCACATCCTGCTGTTCAACAACGTGTCGGCGCCCATCCGGCAGCTCCACCGCATCTACGACGAGATGAACGAGGCCCTCACCTACTCCGAAGGCTTCTTCGCCATCCTCGACGCCGACGACCAGCGCGAGCGCCCCGGCCAGCTCGAACCCGGCGACAACCTGCGCGGCCAGTTCGAGTTGCGCAACGTCAACTTCACCTACCCCAGCGGCACGGCTGCCCTGCACGACGTGAGCCTGACCATTCAGGCCGGCAAAACCACCGCGCTGGTGGGCCTCAGCGGGGCGGGCAAAAGCACCATCATCAACCTGCTCTGCCAGTTCTACCGCCCCGACAGCGGCGAAATCCTCCTCGACGGCCACCCGCTGGCCCAGTACGACACCTTCGCCCTGCGCCAGGAAATCGGCCTGGTGCTCCAGAAAAACCACATTTTCAAGGGCACCATCGAAGAAAACATCCGCTACGGCGACTTCACCGCCACCCAGGCCCAGATTGAAGCCGCCGCCAAGCAAGCCTACCTGCACGACCAGATTCTGGACCTGCCGCGCCAGTACGAGTCCGATGCCCAGCAGCTCAGTGGCGGCCAGCAGCAGCGCATCGCCATCGCCCGGCTCTTCCTCAAAAACCCGCCCATCATCTTCCTCGACGAGCCCACCGCCAGCCTCGATGCCATCGCCACCGAGCAAATCAAAAACTCGCTCGATGCCATCAAGCAGGGCCGCACGGTGGTCATCATCTCCCACAGCCTCGCCCAAATCGTGGACTCGGATTGCATCTACGTCATGAAAAAAGGCCACATGGTGGAAAGCGGCACCCACGACGAGCTCTACGACCTGAAAGGCACCTACCGCGAGATTTTCGACGCCTCGGCCCGCAGCTTAAATATCGAGAAGCTGGCCAAGACCATGGCCGATGACGGGGACGACGTACTGGATACCGCTTCGTGAGGCATCTTTGTTTCCAATTCTACACGCGGTTTCTACTTGTCAATCAAATCCTTTTGTTAGAACGCACTTTGTTTGATTCATCTGTGGTCTCCGTGTCTCCACTACTCCAATAGCGGTACCTGATACCATGTGAACGTTGTTTTCTGCTACAATGCCTTCCCTGTAGATAATGGTGAAACTTAGCCTGAATTGGGTTCGCGCCACTTGGGTGACTCCAGTATATTTGCTGCTTTCCTAAATCACCTTTCAATGAAACACTACTTCTACCCACTGGCTTTAGGACTAATTACACTTGTTGGTTGCAGCAAAAGCAAGTCTGAAGAGACGCCTAAGTTTGATGCAACTGGCACTTATACTATCTCCGCTACGCCAGAGCCCGGACCAATACGTATGTTTACCCAGGCTGGTGAAATACAAAACGATGTGATAATTCGTCGATATTTCGAGCGTCAATATGCCGGATTGCCCATAGCATGGGGGGTTATTCCGCCATTTCGGGCAGCTGAACTAATTTTCACCAGCCCTTCGGATGCCATTCTCAATACTACTGCTCCAACGAGTGGCTTTCCCCCGAGCTCCAGTGTACTCGTGACATTTTCTGGCCTCACCAATGCAAGAGCGGTACTAACATCGAAGAACCCGAAGTCAGCTATTTCTCCGTCCAGTAGTTCCAGTAAATGCGACAATATTACGCACGACATTCAAGGCGTTTCGCCAGTCTATACATGCACCGCACTACCCCCATCCACTGGCTTTGGGACACAATGTGATTTCAAGCCAGTGTATGTGCTCAATCTACGTGGCGAAAAGGCTAGCCTCGCCCTCATGTTTTTCTATTTTTCAGCGACCGTAAGCGGCGGAAGATGCGGGATTGGAGGCAATCTGTTCAACGTGTTGAACACTACCCTCCCCCCCCGTATCGCCGCTGGCGATACGCTGGTGGTTCAGGAAGCTGAACTACCTCTGGTGAAGAGATAGTGCCGATGCATTGCCAACTGAATTAGATTCTCTGACTCGGGCGTAGAACGACTTAGTTTGCCGTAATTCTAATTCGAACCCAGTCGGCACGCGTCAGAGACGCACGCCAGCAAACGGCAATAGCCCCAATGACCATTGACCTAACCAGCATCGACACCAAAGCGGCTTTTCACCAGACGATGAAAAGCCAGCTGGGCTTTCCCGACTGGTACGGCGTGAGCTGGGACGCTTTCTGGGATGCCATCATCGCCGTGGTCGAAATGCCGGATATCGTGGTGTTGCAGCACTGGCAAGCTTTCGCCCAGACCTGCCCCCACGACATGGCCATCCTGCGCGACATCATCGCCAACTACCCCCACGAAAAGCCCGGCAAGCAACTCCTGCTCGCTCCATAAGAGGCCGCGAAACCGTCGTCACACCCCGCGAAGCTATTGTAATAGCCCGCAAACCCGTTTATACACCCCGCGAACCCGCTCATACACCCCGCAAATCGCCCCATACACCCCGCAAATCGCTGCATACACCCCGCAAATCGCCCCATAGGCCCTGCGAACTCATTTATACGGCCCGCGAACCGCTCCATAGGCCCCGCAAACCGCTGCATAGGCCCTGTTTTACGTGTTTGCCATGTTGCGCGTGTTTGCCATGTTTTAGCAATTCGGCGTGTTTTGCACATCTCACCCCGGTGCGACCCGCCTGCAACCTGCCCCAGCCCCGTTCTTTGCCGGCGCATGGACATTCTCACCGTCACCAACCTCAGCCTTACCGAAAACGGCTTCACTGCCCTCCACCCCATTAGCTTCACCCAGAAAGCAGGGCAGAAGCTGGCACTGGCCGGCGAAAGCGGAGCCGGCAAAAGCACCCTGCTGCAAATGGTAGCCGGCCTCATCCAGCCCAGCACCGGCACGGTGCACGCCAACGGCAGCCGCGTGCGCGGCCCGCAGGATGTATTGGTGCCCGGCCACCCCGGCGTGGCCTACCTCTCCCAAAAGTCCGATTTGCCGCAGTTCCTGCGCGTCGAGCAGGTGCTGCGCTACGCCAACAAGCGCCCCGAAGCCGAAGCCCAGGCCGTGTATGAGCTGTGCCGCATTGCCCACCTCATGCCGCGCCGCACCGACCAGCTCTCCGGCGGCGAGCAGCAGCGGGTGGCGCTGGCCCGGCTGCTACTGGGCGCGCCCCAACTGCTGCTCCTCGATGAGCCGTTCTCCAACCTCGACCGCACCCACAAGCGCATTTTGCAGAGCATTATCGAAGAGTTGGGCACCCGCCTGAGCATCACCTGCCTCCTCGTGTCGCATGATGCCACCGACGTGCTGCCTTGGGCCGATGAAATTCTGGTGCTGCACCGGGGCCGGCTGGTGCAGCAGGGCACTCCCGCGCACCTCTACCACCAGCCGGTGGATGAGGCCACGGCCGCGCTATTCGGCGACTACAACCTGGTGCGCGGGGCCGACCGGCGGGCGCTGCTGCCGGGCCGACGCTTCAAAAAAGACACCGCGCTGCTGGTGCGCCCCGAGCAGTTGCGGCTGGAGCCAGCGGCTGCGGCCGGAGCCAGCGGCACGGTGCAGGCCGTGCGGTTTTTGGGCAGCTACTACGAAGTGGAAGTGGCCCTGGCAGCGCAAAGCGTCCGGGTGCGCGTTGCCACAACGGAACTGCGGCCCGGCAATGCCACAAGCATTTCGGTAGCCACGGGGGCGGGCTGGAGCATTCCGCTGCTGCCCCCCGCCGGGCGCGTCACAGCTTAACCTTGCCCTTGCGGGCGGCGGGCTTTTTCGGGCTCATCGGCTTTTCGGCGAAAGCCCCGGGCCGGGCGGCGCTTATCTGCTCGGCGGCCACGCGCTGCAGGGCCACGGCCTCGGCCGGGCTGATGCCGAGGGCGGCGGCGGCCTGCTCGGCCCCGCCGAGGGCGCGGGGGTCGTGGCCGGTGATTTCGCCAAACAGCACGCAGGCCGTGAGGTAGGCCCCCCAGTTGCTGGGGTGGTAGTGGTCTTCGGCCCAGAGGTCGACCTTACCGGGCTCGGGGGCGTAGGGGTTGCGCTGGGCGAGGCCGGTTTGCACGGCGCGTAGCCAGGCATCGCCGGCCGGCGCAATGCCCTTGAAGCCCGGGTTCTGGGCCAGCAGGCCATAGTAGGAAGCGTGCAGCTCCTGGGCCATCGAGTCGATGGGCAGGCCGCTGAAGGGCTTGCCGGCCTGGTAAGTCAGGTCGGCGCGGGGCCAGGTCTGGAACAGGAACACGCTGGCGGCGGGGCTGGCCGTGTGCACGGCCCGCTCCAGCCGGGTGGCGTAGTCGCGGAACAGCTCGGGGTGGCCGCCGTGGCGCGGGGGCAGCGCCCACTGGCTGTGCTCCTGGAGCACTACCGTGTTCCAGCGCGGCTGCTGAATGATGCTGAGCGCGTGCTCGTAGTGGTATTGCAGCGGCCGGGCGTTGATTTCCTCGAAATGAACTTCGTAATTCAGGCCGGCTTCCTCGGTGAATTGCTGGAAGATGCCGGGAATGCCGCCCCATACCACGGGCTCGCCGGTGGTGGTTTCGCAGCGCGGGTCGGTGGCGGGCAGGCCGTAGTTTTCGTCGGTGACGTGGGCGGCGTTGTAGGCCAGCACGGGCTGGTACTTGCCGTGAAAAAAGCTGTTGCCGACGAACAGAATAGTCTTGACGGGCGGGGCCACCGCCGATGGGCGAGCGGGCTGCCCCTGAGCCCCGGCAGGAACGGGCAGGCCCGGCAGCAGGCCCACCACGGCCACCACCAGCAGCTTACGTAGCGTTTGAATCACAGAAGAGAAGTAAGTAGCAAGGGCCGTTGCGATGGCCCGCCCCACGAGGCCAGCCGCCGCAATTGCCCCAAAGAGCAGGAATTTGGGCGCGCAAGAAACGGCTTTTTTAGCACATCACCGGCCCCGTATCCATTCATCAGCTACTTCAAAGCAGTTTCTGCCTGGGGCGCAACGGCAGCTACTTCGTGGCGCGGGGGCATCAGGCTCCAGGGCCAGCCGGGTACGAAGGCCGGCCCGGGCATACCCTCAACCGCCTTCACTCGGACCATTTCTTCATAAAAAGTACGCCGTCCGGGCAGCAACTTTGTCCATTATTCCGTTTCAGGCACTCACGCTTGCCAACTCCCTGCGGCCGTACCGGCTGCTCCCCCATGCATCTTTTCGTTTATTCGCCCCTCAGCGCCTCGGCCCGCGCCTACCTTCAGCAGCAGCTCCCCGCCGACGTAGAAGTTACTTTCAGCCACGACTTAGCCCCCGAAGACCAGTTCCCGGCTTTCCAGGAAGCCGAGGTGCTGCTCGGCAACCCACCGCCCGTGTGGCTGGCGGCCGGCCCCTCGCCCCGGTTGCGCTTCTGGCAGATTGATTCGGCCGGCTTCGAGCGCTACCGCCACCTGCACCTCACGCTGCCCGTGGCCAACATGGGCGACTTCTTCGCCTGGCCCTGCGCCGAAACCATGGTGGGTGGCCTGCTGGCCCTCTACCGCCACCTGGGCGAGCTGGCCGTGCTCCAAGCCGAACGCAAATGGGTGGGCGGGGCCTATGTGCGCAACCGCGCCGGCCTGCTGCGCGGCAAGCGCGTGGTAGTGCTGGGCGCGGGGGCCATTGCGCTGGCCGTGCGCCAGCAGCTCAGCGGCTTCGAGTGCCCCGTGCAGCTGCTGGCCCGCACCCACCCCGAGGCCCAGCTCCATTCCAAAGAAGACCTGAAAGCCGCCCTGCCCGAAACCGACATCGTGATAAATACCCTGCCTGGCAGCGCCGAGGGCTTTTTCTCCGCCGATTTGGTAGCGGCCATGCGCCCCGGCAGCATCTACGCCAGCGTGGGCCGCGGCAACACCACCGACGAGCCCGCCCTCATCCGCCTGCTGCAAGCCGGCTACCTCGGCGGGGCCGTGCTCGACGTAACCGCCATCGAGCCCCTGCCAGCTGATAACCCACTCTGGACCCTGCCCAACGTGCTGCTCACCCAGCACACCGGCGGCGGCCAGCATAATGAAGACGAAAGCAAAGTCGACGTGCTGCTGCGCAATCTGGAACGGCTGCGCAACGGCCAGCCGCTGGAGAATCTGGTGGATTTGAGCCGGGGGTACTAGGTGGGGTGGTGGGATTCCGGCTGTCATCCTGAGCGCAGCGAAGGACCTTCTCACGCTTGCTCCGATTGGATTACTGCAAACCGTTTTTCGGTGATAAGGTCCTTCGCTCCGCTCAGGATGACAGCCGGAGCCCCGCCAATCCGCTACTTCCCCGGCACCCACGGCACCTCCGCCGCAAAAATCGCCTTCAGCGTGTAGCCCTTCGCCTCCTTCGCCGTGAGCTGGTGCGACCACGGCACCCGCCCCGCCGGGTTAGCGCCCGGCCCGGTGGAGCGGTATTCGGCGAAATAAGCCGTCTTTTCATTGGCCGGATTCTTCCAGTTGTCCCAGCCGGCGGGCACGATGTGGCCGCCCATTTCGGTGTTCAGATACACCACTTTGGCATTGGGCCGCCAGGGCCGGCCGAGGTGCACTTTTTTGGCCAACGCCGTGTCGGCGGTCAGCTTGCAGCTCAGAAACACGAAGCCGAAGGGCTGCTGCTCGGGCGTGGACGCGGCCGTGATGAACGAGCTTTTTTTGCTTTTGATAACGCAGTGGTCGAATACGGCCGTGCTGGCCCCGAAGATGAAATCCGTGGTGCCTTCGAGGTAGCAGTCCTGGAAATACTGGCGGGTGTGGCCGGCGGCCAGGAACAGGATGTCCTGATTGCCCACCACGCGGCAGTTTTTAAACGTGCAGCGGTCGCCCTCCACGTGTAGGGCCACGGCCTGCCCGGCGGTGTAGCCAGCGTTGTTTTCGAAGGTGAGGTTTTCGGCCGCGAAGTCGTTGGCCTGCACCAGCGCCGAGTACGAGGTATAGGTATTGTGCCCGCCCGCGTCGCCGGTGTGGTCGTTGAATGTGAGGATGGTGGTTTCGGGATTTTCACCAACCAGTTTTATGTGGGTTTTGAGCGTGTTTACCACCAGCTTTTCGCGGTAGGTGCCGGGCTTGATGCGGATGGTCACCAATTTTTGCGACTGGTTGGGCACGGCATCCACGGCGGCCTGCACGGTGCGGTAGGTGCCGGTGCCGTCCTGGGCCACGGTGATGGGGCCGGCGGGCGTTTGGGCAAAGGCTGGGGCGGCGGCCAGCAGCAAGAGAAGCAGAAGTTTCATAGAAATGTAGCGCGGACTTTGTAGTCCGCGTCCGCCGCGGAAATCTGAATAATATCCGAACGGCACGGGGACGCGGACTACAAAGTCCGCGCTACATTACTCCGCCGGCTGCCAGCCGTGCAGCACATTGTCGCGGGTATAAATCCGGGCTTCCGCGTCCGTAAGCTGGTGCGACCACGGCACTCGTTGCTTCGGCGCGGCTCCCGGCCCGCTCGACTTATACTCGGCGTAGTAGGCGGTTTTCTTGTTCGATTCCTTGTCCCAGAAGTCCCAGCCTTCGGGTCGAATCATGGCCCCCAACTCGCAGTTCAGGTACACGGTTTTGGCGTAGGGCCGCCAGGGCCGGCCCAGCCCAAAGCTACCCGCCGGCGCATCGCCGGTTATGCGGCAGTGGCTGAACACGTAGCCGAACCGCGCCGTGTCGGGCGTGCTGCCCGCCGTGACGTAGCCGCCGCGCTTGCAGAAAATCTCGCAGTTCTCGAACCACGCCGTGCTGGAGCCGAAGATGAAATCCACCGTGCCTTCGATGTAGCAGCCCTTGTAAAACTGCCGGCTACCGCGCCCATACGTGTACAGCGTGTCCTGAAACCCCAGAAACCGGCAGTTCACAAACGCCGCCTTGTCGCCATCGACCCACACGGCCACCGCCTGCCCCACCGGCCCCGACGAGTTCTGAAACGTGAGGTTCTCCGCCGAAAAATCAGCCCCGTAGATATAGCAGCTTGCCGAGCCCGACGTGCCCTTGTCTTCCCCAAAAATATTCTTCTTCTGGTTGTAGTCGTCGTAGGTCAGGATGGTCAAATCCCGGTCCTCGCCAATGAGCTTCACTAGCTGCTTCGAGCCAGCCAGTACCAGCTTCTCCTTATAAATACCCTTCTTGATGAAGATGGTGGTGACTTTCTTCCGGAAATCGGGCACCGCATCGAAGGCCGCCTGCACCGTGCGAAACCGGCCGCTACCGTCGGCCGCCACCACGAAATCGTAGCCCCAGGCCCGGCCTAGCCCGCCGAAACTCAGCAACACCAGCAGCAATAGATTCTTCATAATTCAGCCCTTAATATGCCGCAAACCTAGCGGCTGGCTGCGCCGAAAGCACGGTTTTTCTGCGCAATCGATGCCGGGCCACTGGCTTGTCGATGGCGTTCGAGTCCTTGTCGGTGGTATTCGGATGCTTGCCGCCGATACTCCATGCCTTGCCAGCGACGTTCCGGCACTTGCCAAAGCTGTTCCACCACTTGCCGGGGCTTATCCACGATTTGCCGGACCTTATCCACGATTTGCCAGGGCTTATCCACGACTTGCCGGGCTTCATCCACGACTTGCCGGGGCTTATCCACGACTTGTTGCCAGCGCCCACTCATCAAACGCAAAAAGCCCGACCAACCGGCCGGGCTTTCTTATTTCAACCATTCGCCGCGCTTATTCCTGCGAAACGCCGGCCGCTTTGGTCATCATGTCCACAATCTCGGCCGAGATGCCGGTGGTGCTGAAGCCGCCGTCGTGCATCAGGTTCTGCATGGTCACGTAGCGCGTGAGGTCCGAAAACAGCGAGATGCAGTAGTCGGCGCAGGCTTCGGCCGGGGCATTGCCCAGCGGCGACATCATGTCGGCGAAGTTGTAGAAGGCATCGAAACCCGTGATGCCGGTGCCAGCCGTGGTTTTGGTGGGCGACTGCGATACCGTGTTCACGCGCACTTTTTTCAGCTTGCCGAAACGCTGGCCGTAGCTGCGGGCAATGCTTTCGAGCATGGCCTTGGCCTGCGTCATGTCGGTGTAGTCGAGGAAGGCGCGCTGCGAGGCGATGTAGCTCAGGGCCACGATGCTGCCCCACTCGTTCATGGCATCCTGCTTCTCGGCCACGGCCATCATCTTATGAAACGACATAGCCGACACGTCAATCGTCTGCTGGAAGAATTTGTAGTCCAGCTCGCCGTAGTGCTTCTTTTTGCGGATGTTGGCGCTCATGCCAATGCTGTGCAGCACGAAGTCAATCTTGCCGCCCAGCTTCTCCTGCGCCCCCGAAAACAGCGCCTCCAGCTCCTCCGTCGACGTCGCATCGGCCGGGATGATGGGCGCGTTGCACTCCTCGCTCAGCTTGTTGATTTCGCCCATCCGCATGGCCAGCGGCGCGTTGGTGAGCACGAAGCGGGCGCCTTCGGCGTGTGCCCGCTGGGCCACTTTCCAGGCAATGGAATGTTCGTTGAGCGCGCCGGAAATGATGCCGACTTTGCCGGCGAGGAGGTTGTTAGCCATTGAGTAAATGAGTAAATGGGTAAGTGAGTAAATGAGCCGCTACTCGCGCCCAGTCTGATTTGGGCGGCAAGTTACTCATTTACTCACTTGCTCATTTACTACTTCGCCCCGCAGTGCCAGCAGTTCGCGGGCGCTCTGGAAGGCGTTTTCGCTGGGCTTAGCCCCCGCAATCATGTGCGCGATTTCCTTGATGCGGTCGTCCTGGTTCAGTTCACGAATGCGACTCACAGTGCGGTCGGCGCGGTCTTCCTTGTACACGAAGTAATGCACGTCGCCGGCCGCCGCCATCTGCGGCAGGTGCGAAATAGCCACGAGCTGGTGCTTCTGGGCCATCTGCTGCATCATGCGCCCCACTTTCACCGCAATTTCGCCCGAAATACCGGTGTCAATCTCGTCGAATACAATCGTGGGCAAAGCCGTCTTATCGGCCAGCATGTACTTAATGCACAGCATAAGGCGCGAAAACTCGCCACCCGAGGCCGCCTTGCTTAGCGTCTGGGGTTGCGCGCCCTTGTTGGCGGTGAAAAGAATGCTCACCACGTCGATGCCGCTGGTGGCCGGCGTGCCGGTACTGTGCTGCACCACAATGCGGGCGTGCGGCATGCCCAAATCGGCCAGCAGCAGCCCCAGCTGCTTCTCAAAATGCGGAAACGACTTGCGCCGGCTTTCCGAGAGCTTATTCCCCTGCTTCGTAACAGCAGCCAGCGCGGCATCCGAATCCTTACGCAAGCGGGCAATTTCCTTGTCCAGGCTCAGCACCGAGCTTACTTTCTGGCGCAGGCTGTCGCGCACCTCTATGAGTGCAGACAAGTCACGGGCCTGGTGCTTGCGTTGGAGAGTGTAAAGCACATTCAGGCGGTCTTGCAGCTCCTCGGCACGGGCGGGGTCGCCCTCGGTGCGGCGCTCGGCGGTTTCCACCTCGTCGGCAATGTCGTGCAACTCAATCAGGCAGCTGTTGAGGCGCTCGCGCAGCTCCTTGAAGTTATCGGCGTAGCTCGCCACCTGCCCCAGCAGGCCCACGGCTTCCTTGAGGTTGCCAGTGGCGCAGGTTTCGCTGTCGCGTAGGCCGTGCAGCGTCTGGCTCAGCTTGTATTTGATTTCCTCGGCGTGCTCCAGCTGTTTTATTTCCTGCTCCAGCGCCTCCTGGTCTTCGGTATCGAGGCGGGCTTCTTCCAGCTCATTCAGCAAGAAACTATTGTAGTCCAGCTCCTTGCTGGCCTGGGCCGCCTGGCTTTCCAACGCCTGCAAATCAGTTTCGAGCTTGCGGTACTGCCGAAAAGCGTGGCTGTACATGGTGCGCTGCGGCACCAGCCCGGCATACAAATCCAGCAGATTCAATTGAAAAACCCCATCACCCAGCAGCAGCGTGTCGTGCTGCGAGTGAATATCCATCAAATTAGCGCCAATTTTTCGCAGGGCTTCCAGCGTTACCGGCGTGTCGTTTACAAAAGCGCGCGACTTGCCATTCGGGCTGATTTCACGCCGCAAAATGCAGTGCGTGTCGTAGTCCAAATCCTCGGCCTCGAAAATATCCTGCAATTGGTAATTGGCAATATCAAATTGCCCTTCAATCACGCATTTGCGTTCGGTATCAAAGAGCATCCGCGAATCAGCCCGGTTGCCCAGCAGCAGGCCAATAGCGCCCAGCATAATGGATTTACCAGCTCCGGTTTCACCCGTAATAATGTTCAACAATGGCGACGGACGCAGCTCCAGCTGCTCAATCAGCGCGTAGTTATTAATCCGTAAATCGACTAACATTATAGTTAATTATGAATGTTGAATTATGAATTATGAATTAGAGAATCACCCTAATGGCAACTCATAATTCACAATTTATAATTCATAATTTACTTCAGTACCGTTTGATATTTTGCCGAATTCGTCGGGTCTACTTCCGTGAGCATGGTCACGAGCTGCTGCTTCTGCTGCTGGTCCTGACTAGTGCGGAAAATATTGGCGATTTCATCCGACTTCGCATCGAAAAAAGCGCGGGCAAATAAGGTCCCCGGGCGCGTGAGGGCGGCTTTCTGCACACCGGTTAGGGCCGCCATCACCGAGGTGCGGGCTTCTTCAGGCTTTTCGATGAAGATGTCCATTCCCTGGCGGTAGTAGCCGTAGAGCCCCGTGCGGAAAGCTTCGAGCTGCGGGTCGGTCAGATTGTCGAGGATGAAGTGGCGCTCGCGCGAGCCGCTGCCGCGCCAGCCTTCGTCGGTTTCGTTGGTCTGCGTCTGGTTGGCCGAGTAGTTGACCACATTGCGGGCCAGCTCATAGTACGGTGTGCCGCCCAGCCGGGCATACGTGTCGCGGTCAATCCCGATAACGAGGTAGGCATAATACCCCAGCAGCGACGACAGGTTGGAAACGAAGCTGTTGGGCGAAAAATCCAGCGGATTCTGCGGCGAGTAATTGAAGTTGAAATTGCGGTCGACGATGCTCACCACGTTGGTTTCGTAGCCAGTACCGTACACCGGGCGCGTCGAAATCAGGCGCATGGTGGTATTGTAAGTACCGTTCTGCGGGATGGCCGTGATGCCGACAAAAATTTTCAGCCGGATTCGTTCCTCGGGGCGGTAGGTCTGCGTAGTCCACGCCCGGTTGTTGAGGAAGGTGCGGATGTCGTTCTGCATCTGCGTGACGATGGTGGGGTCCGAAATCGTAACGTTTTCGGTCGACACACGCACTTCGGCCAGCAGCTCCTGGGCGCGGGCAGCGGGGCCGGCCAGCAGTAGCAGGACAAATACGGGCAGCGCGGCAAGGAATTTTCGCATCATGAGGAAGGGGCCAGACGGGCCAGAATCAGGCTAACCAGCCCGCGGGCCACATCGGCTTTGGACTGCAACTCAAAATTAACGATTTGGCCGGCCGCATCCAGCACGGTCACCTTATTGGTGTCGTGGCCGAAGCCCGCGCCCGCATCACGCAAGGAATTCAGCACGATGAGGTCGAAGTTTTTTCGGCGCAGCTTGTCCTGGGCGTGGGCCAGCTCGTTCGTCGTCTCCAACGCAAAACCGACGGCAAATTGTTCAGCCCGCTTGCGCTGGCCGAGCGTGGCGGCAATGTCTACGTTTTTCACCAGTTCCAGCGTCAGCGTTTCGCCCGATTTCTTGATTTTATCGACCGCGACGTGGGCCGGCCGGTAGTCGGCCACGGCCGCCGCAAAAACCCAAACGTCGGCTTCTGCCGCTACTTCAGCCGCTGCGGCAAACATCTCCGCCGCCGTTTCTACCCGCACCGTGCGGATGCGCGGGCTAGCGGGGTCCGGCAGGTGGCTGGGGCCGCTCACCAACGTCACGTCGGCGCCGTGCGCGGCAAAGGCTTCGGCCAGCGCGTAGCCCATTTTGCCCGTCGAGCGGTTGCCGAGGAAGCGGACGGGGTCGAGCGGTTCGTAGGTAGGGCCGGCCGTGAGGAGAACGTGCATCAACTATTAAATGGATTGAGGAAAAACGAACCCAAAGAACGTCATGCTGAGCGCAGCCGAAGCATCTCTACCGCTTCGTTGTAATCGTAAATGATTAGTTGCACGGTAGAGATGCTTCGGCTACGCTCAGCATGACGTTCATTTAGCCCCGATTTTATTGAAATACCGCTCCAATTCCGCCACAATATCCTCGGGCTCCAGCATGCGGCCCTGACCATTGAGGCCACTGGCCAACTCGCCGCTGGGCGAGTCAAAAACGTGGTTGCCGAAGGAGCGTAACCGCGCCAGGTTCTGCGTCACGGCCGGGTGGGCAAACATATCCAAATCCATGGCCGGGGCGAGGAAAACCGGGCAGCGGGCCGACAAATACACGGCGCATAGCAAATTGGGGCACAGGCCATTGGCCAGCTGGCCGATGGTGTTGGCGCTGGCGGGCGCAATCAGAAAGGCATCGGCCCAGAGGCCCAGCTCGACGTGGTTGTGCCATTCACCAGCCGCCGCATCACGCAAAAAGCCCGTCAGGACGGGCTTTTTGGAGAGGGTGCCCAGCGTGAGGGGCGTCACGAAAGCCGTGGCGGCTTCGGTGAGGATAACCTGCACTTCGGCCCCGGCTTTAATGAGCAGGCGCATGAGCGGGGCGGCTTTATAGGCAGCAATGCTGCCGCTGACACCCAGCAGGATGCGCCGACCGGCAAGAGAGGAAGCTGATTGCTGATTGCTGTTTTCAGGCATCACCGAATAAAATCAAAAAACGTCATGCTGAGCGCAACCGAAGCATCTCTACCGTGATAGTAAATCCTTTCGATTGGATTGCTACTGCGGTAGAGATGCTTCGGCTGCGCTCAGCATGACGTTCTAGTATTGAACTACCGTCGTTCGTTTAGAACAGCTCGCGGGGCACCGGAACTTCTTCGGGCGCGGGCGTGGAGTAGTAGATTTTGCCTTGCAGGAACTCCTCGATGGCCAGGCTGGTGGGCTTGGGCATGCGCTCGTACTGCTTGGAAACTTCGATTTGCTCGCGGTTTTCGAACACTTCTTCCAGGTTATCAACCGTGGAGGCAAACTCGGCAAGGCGGTCGTTCAGCTCTTCTTTCAGCTTCACCGACAGTTGGTTGGCACGCTTCGAAATCACAGCAATGGCCTCGTACACGTTGCCGTTGTCGCCTGTGATGTCGGCCACATTGCGCGTGATGATGGAGCTCGACGGGGTGTTGGGATTAGGTTTCATGGGCTGATTTAGTGACAAATTAGTTGGCGCCGGCCGTGGGCACGGCCTTCAGGCGAACAATCTCGGCTTGGCTGAAATCGTACATATCCTGCGCGGCTTTCAGGCTCTTGCTCTTCGGATACGTGTCGAGGAACTGTTGGTAGAAGCTTACCGCATCCAAATAACGTTCCCGCTGCTTCGATTCGATGCTTTCCTTAGCCCAGGCATATTGGGCGCTCAGGCGCAGGAACGCAGCTTGTTCGGCGTAGGCCGAGGCCGGGAAGTTAAGTTGGAAGTTGGTGAGCGCCACCACCGCTGCCTGATTGTAGCGCAGCTGATAATAAAGGCGGGCGCTTTCGAAAGCCTTATTTTCCAGCTTGCGCTGGAGCTCCTGCGACATGTTCTCGGTTTCGGCCTTGAACTTGCTTTCGGGGTAGCGGTTCAGAAAATCCTGAATGGATTCTAGGGCTGATATCGTGTTAGTCTGGTCCAGCTCGTAGCTCGGCGAGTCGAGGAACAACGACTTGGCGTGCAGGTACGCGGCTTCTTCGGAATACTCCGAATTCGGATACGTATCGGTAAACGACTTGAAATAGAAGGCGCTCAGCACGTAGTTACGCTGCTTGTAGTTGGTATTGGCGAAGTAGAACTGGGCTTTTTCGGCCTCGGGGCGGCCTTTCAGCAGCGGAATGAGGTCTTCGAGCAGCGTACCGGCCCGGAAAAAGTCGCCTTTGTCATAGTACTTGACGGCGGCTTCGTACTTTTTATTGACGTCGGTGCTTTTCAGCAGGCGTTGGTAGCCACTGGCGCAGGAGCCCAGAATGAGCGTACTAACGAGCAGAAACAGAACCGTGAGGCGGGAAATCGGCATAAGGGGTGCAAAGGTAACGATTTGAGCCGGCGGAGGCAAACCGGACGGCGGCTGGGGCTGGCCCGACTGCCAGGAAGAGGCCCGGCGAGGGACCAATGGTTGCAGCTAGCGCCGCACAGGAGTGGTCGCGGCCGCTGGCTTGGCCGGCGCGGAAATAGTCGGTTTATTGACTGGCTTGGTGGGTTGGGCCGGGGCAGCGGACTTGGGGCCGGTGATTTTGGCGGGCGTTTTAGCCTTCGGTTTGGTCGTGCGCTTGGTGGCGGGAGTGGCTTTTTTCTTCACCACTTTCTTCTTCACGACTTTCTTTTTGGGGCGGTCGTCAAATTGTTTGCCCAACACCTGGCGACGGGTGGGCCGTTCCTTGGCGCGCCACTGGTAGCCTTTCAGGCGCTCGTCGTCGGGCTTGAGCTCGTGGGGCGGGATGAATTTGGCCTCGGGATTGGAGAGGACGGAGATTTTATTTAGCTTGTTATCAAGAAATAACAGGCGCATGTTGGCCGAGAGCACGCGGTTCATACCGGTGGTGGCGGTATCGCCGTCGAGGGCGTAGAAGATGCTTTCGGCGTTGCCGAGCACGTCCACACGGCGCATCTTGTTGTCGCGGAAGTAGGCCATCATGTTGCGGCCCTTGGTTTGGTTAAAGTTCAGGAGCGTGTCCTGATTCACGGCAAACGCATTGGAATAGAGGCGCATCTCGTCCACCTTGCCGCGCTTCGAACGAATCTGGATGGAGTCGGCGGTGAGCTGGTTTTTGGCCTGCCACAGCACCGGGTCGCGGTTGAGATAGATGATGCTGTCCTGGCGGTCGTAAGTTAGTGAGTCGCAGATTCCCTGGAGGTTACCCCGGAAAATCTGCACCTTCGGGAAGGCGTAGAGGATGGTGCGCGTGGTGGTCTGGCCGGGCCGGGCCTCGATGCTAATAAGCGTGTCGGCCGCCATGTAAAGCGTGTCTTTCTGGCTGCCGATGTTGCGCACCACCGGCCGACCGCCGTAGAGTTTGGTGCGGCCCAAGGCGCGCCAGTACCTGCCGGCATCGCCGCGCAGCACCAAGTTGTCCTTCTTGGAAGTGAGCGAGACGTGGCCGCGCGCCACGCCGTACTGTTTCACCTCGTCATACACCAGTTGGTCGCCGCCCAGCAGGTAGTTGGGCGTGTCGATTTTGGCTTTTTTCTTGAAGTCCGAAACGCGGGTTTTGGTGTTATAATTGCCGCCTTCGGCATACAGATTCCCTTGCTTGCCTTTGATGCGCGTGGGACCGTTGAAGTAGGCGATTTTGCTGACGGTGTTGTAGCGCAGCGTGTCGTTGTTCAGCTCTGAATCGGGCGTTACAAGGTGCACGTTCTGCTTGAAAACGAACACCTTGGAATTCGTATCGTAGAAACCCTGCTGGCTGTCGAGGGTGTTCTGCGGGTCGGTGAGGTGGCCGGTTTCGGTGTAGGAGGCCGTTTTGCGGTTCAGGTCGTAGTCGAGGCTGGGCGTGGTCAAGGTCATGCGCGGGTCGCGCATCACCACGTTGCCGGTCATGCGGGCCGTGCGCAGGGCACCGTCGTAAAAGCCGTGGTCGCCGGTGATAGTCATGGTGTCGCTCTGCACCACGCGCACGTTGCTAAACGCCTCTACCTGATTGCGCTCCAGGTATTGGTAGGCCGAATCGCAGTACAGAAATACATCGTCCTGCTGAAAGCTGACATTGGTAATCAACTTGCGGATTTTTACCCCGTTGAAATCACCGCCTACCAGCTCGCCAGCCGTGAGCAGCTTGATGGGTGAGCCTTTGGGGGTGGGCTGACTGGTCCCAGAACGCGGACCCGCCGGGGCAGTCTGCGGCGGCCGGGTGGCCGGCGGCGTGGGGCGCTGGGCCTGCCCCAGCAGTGGCACCAGCAGGCACAGAAGTAAAAAAACGCGAAAGACGGCCATTGAGGGCGCAAAGGTACGGACGGAGGCCGCGCTAACGGCCATCTTTGCACCGTAGTACATACTGGCCCATTGGGCCGCCCGTTGCATCATGCTGGAATCCGTTCGCCGCTTCATTGAAGAAAACAATCTATTTTCCATCGAAAATGACCCCATTCTGGTCGCGGTAAGCGGCGGGCTCGATTCGGTGGTGATGCTGGACGTGCTGCACAAGCTGGGCGCACAGGTGGCAGTGGCGCACTGCCACTTCGGCCTGCGGGGCGAAGATGCCGACGCCGACGAGCAATTCGTGCGCAAGCTGGCCAAGCAGTACGGCCTCCCCTACTTCGCCGAGTTTTTCCAGACCAAAGCCTACGCCGAGCAGGAAGGCATTTCGACCCAGATGGCGGCTCGTTTCCTGCGCTACCGCTGGTTTGAGCAGGTGCGGCAGGTACAGGGGCTGGCTTACATCGCCACGGCGCACCACCAGCGCGACGAGGCCGAAACCATGCTGCTGAACCTCACGCACGGCACCGGGCTGGCTGGCCTGCACGGCATCCAGGTGAAAAACGGATACATCATTAGGCCGCTGCTGGGCCTGAGCCGCGACGACCTGCACGAATACTTAGTGGAGCGCGGCCTGCGCTGGCGCGAAGACGACAGCAACGACAGCCCCGTGTACCAGCGCAACCTGCTGCGCCACGAGGTGCTGCCCGTGCTGCGCGAAATCAACCCCAACCTCGACCAGACCATGCACGGCACCGCCGAGCGCGTGGGCGGGGCCGAAGAAATCGTGCGCCGCTACGTGGAGGAAACCTCCGCCCAAGCCCGGCGCGACGAGGCCGAAGTGACTTATCTGAACATCAGCACGCTGCAAAAAACAGCCGCCACGGCGCTGGTGCTGCACGAGATTCTGCGGCCATTCGGCTTTTCGTGGCTGGTGGTGAAGGACATTGTGGCGGCTTTCGGCGGCGAGTCGGGCCGGAAGTTTGATTCGCCCACGCACCGGCTGGTAAAGGACCGGGAGCACCTGGTTATCACGCCGCGCCGGCTCACGCAGTTCGGCACATTCCAGCTGGCGGCGGGCCAGACCGACCTGCTGGCTGATGGCATGCGCCTGAAAGCCGAGCTGCACGACGATGCCCGGCACTTCGTTATTCCCCGCTCGAAAAGCACGGCCGCGCTAGACGCCGACAAAATCAAATTCCCACTCACGCTGCGCAAATGGCAGGAAGGCGACTGGTTTATGCCGCTGGGCATGAAGGGGAAAAAGCTGCTCAGCGACTTCCTCATCGACCAGAAAGTGCCCTTGAACCTGAAAGATGACGTGCGCGTGCTCACCTCGGCCGATGGCAAAATCTGCTGGGTGGTGGGCTGGCGCGTCGATGACCGGTTTAAGGTAGAAGAAACCTCTGAGCGGGTGCTGACGGTGCAGCGGATGTAGGCTTTCCGGGCAATCGATTTAACTGCTGAACTTCATCTTGGGTAAAAACTTGCCTTTTTTCACGAAAGCTTGGGCGGCCCGTCCGTACTTTTACCCGCGAAACTCCAACCCCCCAATTCTTTTTCTATGAAAGTTACCGTAGTCGGAGCCGGCAACGTGGGCGCAACCTGCGCCGATGTGCTCGCCACCCGTGAAATTGCCAACGAAATTATTCTGGTTGACATTAAGGAAGGCATCGCCGAAGGCAAAGCCCTCGATATCTGGCAGAAAGCTCCGATTATCGGCTACGACTCGCGCACCGTGGGCGTGACCAACGACTACGCCCGTACCGCTGGTTCGGACGTGGTGGTAATTACCTCGGGCCTGCCCCGCAAGCCCGGCATGAGCCGCGACGACCTGATTGCCACCAACGCTGGCATCGTGAAATCGGTGACCGAGCAGGTAGTGGCCCACTCGCCCAACGCCATCATCATCGTGGTGAGCAACCCGCTCGACGTGATGACCTACCAGGCCCACCTCACCGCCAAGCTGCCCCGCGAAAAGGTATTCGGCATGGCCGGCATCCTCGACACGGCCCGCTACCGCGCCTTCCTGGCCGCCGAGCTGAACGTGAGCCCAAAAGACATTCAGGCCGTGCTCATGGGTGGCCACGGCGACACCATGGTGCCCCTGCCCCGCTACACCACCGTGGGCGGCATTCCGGTTACCGAACTGATTTCCAAAGAGAAGCTTGACGCCATCGTGCAGCGCACCGCCGTGGGCGGCGGCGAGCTGGTGAAGCTCATGGGTACTTCGGCCTGGTACGCGCCCGGCGCGGCCGCCGCTCAAATGGTGGAGGCCATCGTGCGCGACCAGCGCCGCGTGTTCCCCGTGTGCCTGGAGCTGCAAGGCGAGTACGGCATCAACGGCGTGTACCTCGGTGCCCCGGTTATCCTCGGCAAAAACGGCGTGGAGCGCGTGATTGAGCTCCAGCTCAACGACGAAGAGAAAGCCATGCTCGAAACCTCGCGCGGCCACGTGAAAGAGGTGATGGATGCGCTCGACAAAATGAGCAGCGCTCAGCATGCTTAAACAGTTTTGATTGTTGTAAAAAAGGCCGATGCTGCATAGCATCGGCCTTTTTTTGTGACTATCCTTTTCTTCGCAGCCCTGAATGTGAGATGGTGAATTAATCTGCTTACTTTGCAATATTCCTGCCCACCTGCCTTACTACCTTCATGAAAAAATCCCTGACCAATTCGTTCGATAAGGTGTTCTTAACCATCGAATTCGATGCGGCCAATCAATGGATTTACAACAACTGGACGGGTGTGCTGCCCACCGAAAAAGTTATCCAGGGCTGCCAGGCCACCATCGATTTCCTGCGGGAAAACCGGTGCGCCCACATGCTAAATGATAACCGCGAAGTCATCGGCTCATGGAGTTCGGCCAACGACTGGATTGCGGAGAACTGGATGCCGCAGGTGATGGTGCTGGGCCTGAAACGTTTCGCGCACATTGTCTCACCCGGCATTTTTGGCCAGGCCTCGGCGGCTGAAATGGTCACGCGGGTGGGTCACCAATTCGAAATACGGCTGTTTCAGGACGTAGAATTAGCCAAAGCCTGGCTGCACAGCGCGTAAACTGCGCCGGTTACTGCTGGCTGGCGCGGAAGAGTTTCTGTTTCTCTTCCTTGGAAAGGCTCTCGTAGCCAGAGCGCGAAATCTTGTCCAGAATGCTGTCGATTTCGTCCTGCAAAGGCTGGCCAGGGGCGGCGGGCTTCTTGCTGCCACTCATGGAGGAAGCCGCTACGGGCTCGGGGCGGCGCGTGGTGCTGCTCACGCGCATGGCCGGGCGCGGGCTGGTGAGGTTGCTGAACCAGTTGCCGATGGCCTGCACCGGCCGGCCCAAATCACGGCCGTTTTGCAGTTGCTTGATAAATACGAAGCCCAGCAAGGCCCCGCCCAGGTGGGCCATCATGCCGCCCGGGTTGCCACCACTAAGGCCCGCGAGCGATAGCAGAATCACCACGGCCGCAATCCACTTAATTTTTACCGGGCCGATGAGGATGACCATGAACGTGTAGTCGGGCAGCAGCGTGGCCGCCGCTACGATAATGGCCGAAACTGCCGCCGACGCGCCGTTCATGGGGCTGCCCAGGCCGGGCTGGAAAGCAGGAATCAGGTTGAAGCTGAGCAGGAAGAAGGCCGCGCCCGCCAGCGCCCCTAGAATGTAGATGCTCACGAGCCGGCGGTTGCCGAGGTATTCGCGGATGAGCTGCCCGAACCAGTACAGGTTCAGCATGTTAAACAGGATGTGCAGCAGGCCGTCGAAGAAGCTTTTCTGGTAGGTGGTGTGCGTGAAGGCGTAGGTGAGGACGGTCCAGGGGTGGCGAATGAATTCCGGCAGCGCCGACGACAGCTCAAACTGGCGTAGCAGCAGCGGGAAATACCCGCTACTGCTGGTGATAGTCATCACGGCCTGCACCACAATCAGGCCCGCAAACACCAGCACATTGAGCATAATGAGCTGCATGAGGGCATTGTCGCGTTGGCTGAAGGCGGTGCGGATGTCTTGAACGATGCTCATGGCACGTATCGGGAAGTAAACTGATGCTACGAATTAAACGGATTCGCCGCCTGCGCGGCCCGGTTATTTTAACAACCAATCCTTAATAAAACCGTTCCCGGCCGCGCTCCCAGAATTTGAGGACGATGAAGCCAATCAGCAGGCCGCCGAGGTGAGCAAAGTGGGCCACATTGTCGCCGGGGGTGCGATGCACGCCCGCGTACAACTCATACACGGCGTACAGGAACACAAAATACTTCGCTTTGATGGGAAACGGAAAGAAGAGCAACATCAATTCCGTATTCGGAAACAGATAGGCGAAGGCGAAGAGGATGCCGAACAGTGCGCCCGACGCGCCCAGCATCCCGCCATTGGGCGAGTCACGGGTTTCGATAACAGCGCCGTCCACGGCGCGGGTGGCAGCATTGATGTACTCAGCGTTTTGCGGGTTGCGCTCCAGCGCACCGGCCAGGCTTTCGTAGCCGGTGGCATCGGGGAAATAGGAACGAAAGAAATTGGCAAAATCCCCGCCGGTGGGCGACTGGTGAAACTCCTGCCGCGCCACTTCCATCTTGTGCATTTCGTAGCCACGCACGCCTTCGTAGAGCAGGCCGGCACCCACGCCGCAAATCAGCCAGAAGGTGAGAAAGCGCGACGCGCCCCAGCGCTGCTCCAGCAGCGGCCCGAAGGAAATCAGACCGAACATATTGGAAATGAGGTGCCCCCAGCCGGCGTGCAGGAACATGTAGGTAAAGAACTGCCAGGGAAAAAAGTACGGCGAGCCGATGGGATACAGGCTGCCGACCTGGGTGATGAGCGGCAACAGGCTTTGCTGGGCAACGAGAAACAGAACGTTCGCAATCAACAAATTGCGAACCGTGGGAGTGAGATTGAACATGCAGCGAAAGTAGGTACCGCGAGAGCTTCGCGGCTGAGCCTTATTTACGGAAGAAGTCGGCCAGCTGCTGGCCATCGAGGAGTACGAGGGTTTTGCGGCCGTCGGGGGTGTAGCCGGGGGTTTGGCAGGCGAAGAGGCGGTCGGCCAGCGCATTGAGCTCGGATTCGGGCAGACGGGTGGCGGCCGTGCCGGCGGCTACGCGGCGGGCTAGGGCGCGGGCCAGGCTCTCGCTCTGGTCGAGCTTGAGCGGACCCGCCGTGGTCCGGAACTGCTCGATGAGGCTTTCCAGCAGCTCCTTTTCGTCCTGCGCGGGCATCCCGGCCGGAATGGCTTCCACGGCAATGGTGCTCGGCCCGAACTCGTTAAAGATGAAGCCCAGCGCGTGCAGCGGCTCGGTAAGCTCGCGCAGCACGGCGAAGTCTGCCGGCGAAAACGTGACCGTGCGCGGAAACAGCAGCGTTTGCGACGTGCCCACGGCCCGGCCCAGCTCCTGCCGGTACTGCTCGTAGAGAATGCGCTCGCGGGCCGCCTCTTGGTCAATCAGCAGCACGCCCGACTTCACCGGCACCAGCACGAAGCGCTGCTGCACCTGCACGGCGCGGCTGCCTGCGCCGCTGCCATCGCGGGCCGGTGCAGTCCGGCTGGCTGGCACTTCGGGCAAATTCAGACCCAATAAAAGCTCGGCCGGGCTATTCGCGACAACATCTCGCACAGGAAAACCAGCAGCAAACGTTTCTCCCGGCACCGTTGGCGCGGGCGTTTCAAAGCTGCGAACGGTGACGGCATCGATGCTCGCGTTGTCGCGCACGGGCTGGCCCAGCTCGCGGTAGAAGGCTTCGAGCTCGCGGCGGGCCTGCTCGGTGGGGCGCGGCGGCACTTGGCGCTCGAAGCCGTCGCGGCGGGTTTCGGGGTTGAAACTGGAGAAGCCGGAGTGGCTGGAGGTACGGGCGGCAGGGCCACCCATGTCGTCGGGGCGGTAGCCGTCGGAGCTGGCGGCGCGGGCTAGTGGGGTAGCGGCGGGCAGGTGGTCGTCGGCTTCGGTAGGGATGCCGCCTGTGCCTTTGCCGGCCCGTAGCGGGCGGATGGGCGCGAAATTTACGTCACCATCGAAGTCCAGTGAGGGCGCGATGTTGTGCAGGCCCAGGCTCTGCTTCACGGCGGCGCGCACTACGGCATATACGGTTTTCTCGTCCTCAAACTTGATTTCCGTCTTGGTCGGGTGCACGTTGATGTCGATGGCCTTGGGGTCAAGCTCCAGAAACAGCACGTAGAACGGGTGCGTGTCGCGGGCCAGCAGGCCTTCGTAAGCCGCCAGCACGGCGTGGTTGAGGTAGGCCGAACGGATAAACCGGTTATTCACGAAGAAAAACTGGTCGCCCCGGCTTTTCTTACTCGACTCCGGCTTACCCACGAAGCCGCGCACCGAAATGGAATGCGTCACCTCCTCGCAGGCCGCCAGCTGCTCCTTGTAGCCGTTGCCCAACAGCGCCACAATGCGCTGGCTCAGCTTGCCGGCCGGCAGGCCAAAAACTTCCAGCTCATTCTGATACAGCGAAAACGCAATTTGCGGATTGGCCAGCGCCACGTGCTGAAACTCATCCAGAATGTGCCGCATCTCCACGGCATTGCTCTTGAGAAAGTTGCGCCGGGCAGGCACGTTAAAAAACAGGTTTTTAACGGCGATGCTGGTACCATCCGGGCAGGCCGTGGGTTGCTGGCTGGTGATTTGCGAACCCTCAACCAGAATCAAAGTGCCGGTATCCTGTTCGGGCTGCTTGGTTCGGATTTCGACCTGCGCCACGGCCGCGATGCTGGCCAGCGCCTCGCCCCGGAAGCCAAGGGTGCGGATTTTGAATAAATCTTCAGTCGAGCGGATTTTGCTGGTGGCATGGCGCTCCAGGCTCATACGGGCGTCGGTAGGACTCATTCCCGCGCCGTTGTCCACCACCTGCACCAACTGCTTGCCGGCCTCTTTCACAATGAGTTGCACTTGAGTGGCACCGGCATCGACGGCATTTTCCAGCAGCTCCTTCACCACCGAGGCGGGGCGCTGCACCACCTCGCCGGCCGCAATTTGATTGGCGAGGTATTCGGGAAGCAGGTGAATGATATCAGGCATAAGCATTAGCGCGGACGAAGGCGCGCGCCGAAGAAACGAAAAGAGCTAATCAGCACGTAAACAAGCGGAAACGTGCCCAACAATAACCATAAAATGGCCGCGTTGTGAACCCGCGCGGGGGTTTGTTGCGTACCTTTGCGGCTAAATAGCGGAGTTCCAGTGCAAAATTTTACGGCTCGCACCGTTGAGTTTCGCACCGGAGCCGGTCAGGTTTGGAACCTCCAAACCCGGCCGGCGGGTTCCGTTGTTACTCACGACAAAAGTACGGCCCCCGCGGCCCGTTTGCCCCTTGAATCAACCCACCAACCCTACGGGGCTGATGCGCATCCCTTTCCAGCTTACCATGGCAGCCCTGCTGTTGGCGGCGGGACTGTTGCTGTCGTTTGCCGAAGTAAAAAAAATGCCCGCCGACCCGCTGCCTTCCGGCCCGGTGGAGACGGCCTGGGTCGACAGCGTATTTAACGCCCTCACCCCCGACCAGCGTCTGGGCCAGCTGTTCATGGTGGCCGCGTATTCCAATAAAGACCGCAGCCACGTCGAGCGCATCGAGCGCTTGGTACGCAATCAAGGCATTGGTGGCGTGATGTTTATGCAGGGCGGCCCCAAGCGCCAGGCTCTGATGGCCAACCGCTTGCAAGCCGCCGCCAAAGTGCCGCTGCTCATCGCCATGGACGCCGAATGGGGCCTCGACATGCGCCTCGATTCCTCGGCTCACTTCGCCAAGCAGATGACGCTGGGGGCCATGGACGACCCCAAATACGTCTACCAGATGGGCCGTGACATTGCCCGCAAAATGCGGGCGCTGGGCGTGCACATCGACTTCGCGCCGGTGCTCGACGTGAACTCCAACCCCGGCAACCCCGTCATCGGTAACCGCTCGTTTGGCGAGGACCAGAACCGGGTGGCCACGCTGGGTATCCAGTATATCAAGGGCTTGCAGGATAACAACGTGATGGCGGTGGCCAAGCACTTCCCCGGCCACGGCGATACCGATACCGACTCACACGTTTCGCTGCCGGTAATTAATACCGACATGGCCCGTCTGACGAAAGTGGATTTGGTGCCGTTTCAGCAGTCGTTTGAGGCCGGCGTGATGGGCGTGATTGTGGCCCACCTCTACATGCCACTGTTTGATACGACGGATGCCAAAACCACCACCCTTTCGCACGCCCTGGTAACGGATTTGCTGAAGGACAAGATGGGCTTTAAAGGCCTGGTTTTCACCGATGCGCTCAACATGAAGAGTGTGAGCAAGCTCTACAAAGACGGTGAGCTGGATGCCCTGGCCCTGGCCGCCGGCAACGATGTGCTGCTGTTTTCGGAAGATGTGCCATCGGCCCTGCTACGCATCCGCGAGGCGGTGGCCGCTGGCAAGCTCACGCAGGTTGATTTGGACTTCCGCGTCAAGAAAATTCTGCGGGCTAAATACTGGGCTGGCCTGAATCACTATCAGCCCGTGAACCTGCGCACCCTGCGCGACAGCCTGAATCTGCCGGCTTCGAAAGTATTATCGCAGAGCATTTTCGAGCACGCGGTTACCATCGCCAAAAACGACGACCAACTCCTCCCCTTCCAGCGGCTCGATACGTTGCGGATTGCGGCCATCACCATCGGCACGCAGGCGGAGGGGCCGTATGCTACCATTTTCAATAAGTACCAGCCCGGCCCAGTGTACGCCGTTCCCGACCGCTACGCGCCTGACAGCACGTTTGCCCGCATCAGCAGTCGCCTGCAAGGGTATAATGTGTTGGTAGTGAGCCTGCACGCCATGAACAACACGCCCAGCCATAACTATGGCATTGGCGACGGGGCGCTGAAATTCATCAAGCAACTGGAGGCCAATAAGCGCATCAAAACGGTGGTGGTAGCAATGGGCAACGCCTATTCGCTGAAGTTTCTGGAAGGTGCCCGCACGTTGGTTTGCGGCTATGAAGACCATTACGCGGCGCAATTGGTGGTGCCGCAGGTGCTGTTTGGTGCGCTGCCGGGGCGGGGCAAATTGCCCGTTACGGTATCGCCCACGCTTAAAACCAACCTCGGCATTGCCACCGCCGACCTGCACCGCCTGCGCTACGCCGTGCCCGAAAGCCAAGGCCTGAGTTCGCGAGTGCTTGCCCAGATTGACAACATTGCACTTGAAAGCCAGACCTACGCCGCCGCTCCCGGCTGCCAGGTTTTAGTGGCCAAAAACGGCACCGTGGTATTTGACCAGAGCTACGGTTACTGCACTTACGACCAGTCGCAGCCCGTGACCAGCAGCACATTATATGACCTGGCTTCAGTCACCAAAGTAGCCGGTACGTTGCAAGCCGTGATGTACCTCAAGGACCAGGGCAAGCTGAATATCGAGGAGAAAGTGTCTACCTACCTGCCCGAGTTGGCCCGCACCAACAAGCGCGAAATGACCGTGCGCGACGTGCTGCTGCACCAGGCCGGCCTCAAGCCGGGCATCCCAACGTGGGAGCGCACCCTGCGCGATGGCCAGTTCAAGTCCGCATTCTACGCCAGCGCCCGCTCCGACGATTTTCCCAACGAAGTAGCGCCCGGCGAATACAGCACCAAAGCCGCCGACGATTCCGTCTGGGCCTGGACGATGCGCTCCAGCCTGCTTCCGAAAATCAAGAATCGATACCCCACGGAATATTCGGACCTGAGCTTCATCGTGATGAAGCGCGTGTGCGAAAAAATTCTCAAGCAGCCGATTGAGAATTTTCTGGAGGATAATTTTTACCGTCCGCTGGGGCTAGGTAGTATGACGTACAACCCCTTGCAACGCTTCCCCAAAAGCTGCATCGCGCCCACCGAAAACGACACTTACTACCGCCGCGAGCAATTGCAAGGCACGGTGCACGACCAGACGGCCGCTCTCGTGGGCGGCGTGGGCGGCCACGCCGGCCTCTTCGCTACCGCCAACGACCTGGCCGTCCTGATGCAGATGAACCTGCAAAACGGCAACTACGGCGGCACCCATTACTTCCAGTCGCCGGTGGTGACAGAGTTTGCACGGCCTCAAACTGCCGGCAGCCGGCGCGGTCTGGGCTGGGACCACGGCGACCCCAGCAAGCCCGAAGGCCCCACCAGCAACCTTTCGCCGGCCAGCACCTTCGGCCACACCGGCTTCACGGGCACTTGCGTGTGGATGGACCCGGATAACAACATTCTCTACATCTTCCTATCCAACCGCGTATACCCCGATGCCGGCAATAACAAGCTGCGTCAGTACAACATCCGCACGCGCATTCAGGAGGTTATCTATAAGGCGATGGCAGCGGAAAACACGAAGAAGCTGCCAGCCACAGCCTCGCAGAAATAAGGTTTTCTGACCTGTAAATACCTTAACGGGGCCATGACTTTGCAGTCATGGCCCCGTTAAGGTAATGGCCTATTTAATAATGAAATCCATCATCAGATTGTAGCTCGTATTGAACGCCGACTGTTGGGTTTCGCGCCAATACTGGTACATGATGCCAATGTCCCAGTCGAGCTGGTGCTCAGGAAAACTGCGGCGGTAGTAGATGGAGGCGCGGTTTTCGGTGAGTTTGTAGGGGCTCCATTGGTGCCCCATTTTTTCGGCAGTACCGGCGCTGTAGTCATCGGAAGCCGTCAGCACTTCATCGTTGAGAATAACCCAGTGGCGATGGTCCGCATCGAGCGGGATTTTGGCGTTTACCATCTCGCGGGCCCGAAACTCGAACGGTGTGGGCCAGCGTTCGAAGGCAGGCGTGAAATAAAACCGGTAGTCGGCCCGTAGCGTATTGGTGAAGAGCACCTTGCCAAACTTCACATCGTAGTAGAGTTTCTGAAATGGCCGCAGCTCATTGCGGTATTCGTTGGGCTGACTGGCCTCGTAAGGCGCGTCTTCCTGATAGGAATTGCGCCGCCAATAGCCGACCGAGATGGCCGTGCGCCAGTGCGGGCTCAGCCGGTAAATGAAATCCTGCGTCAGCACGAAAAGACCCTGCCGCTTCACCGGGTTCAGGTCGCCGGTGGGGTCGCTGTGCCGCCCAAAGCCAATGTCCGTCACTGAAGCCCAGCGCTCCGAAAGCTCCTTGTCGAGCCCGAAGGCGACCCAGGTGGTGAGCTTGCCGCCCTGAGCTTCGGCCCCAATTTGAGCGGCGGCCCGGCCGGGCGGCAGCAAGAGGGCTCCGGCCGCCAGCAGGCCGCCAAGGTGTGTGAGTTTGGCCATACATCAGGCTGTTGCTGAGGCCAAACCATTGGTTTATTCGCTACTGAATGACCTGAGCGTTCGAGAATAATTCATGCAGTATTGCAGGAGCATCGTAAGGTTTTGGTGAAGCTGAATACCTGCAAACTATTTGTCATAAACCACACATCCCTTTTCGCAGCTCTGCTGTATGCACACTTTTGTGCAACATTTTAAGACAGTTGCGACTAACAGGAATATCTGTTGGTACGGATGGTACGAATGCCGCTATTCTCTCGTACAGCGTAGTCGTAGTAAGTAAAACTACGCTTCGTCCGTCAACCAGCACACCCGGCCGCTGGCGCAACAATGCGCCGCTTTTCTGGTTCGCTAAGCGCAACAGCATTTTCTATGAACATCGGCATCGTTTGTTATCCCACCTTTGGCGGCTCCGGCGTGGTAGCCACGGAACTGGGCAAAGCCCTGGCCCAGCGCGGCCACCGCGTGCATTTTATCACCTATAGCCAGCCGGTGCGGCTCGACTTTTTCAACGAAAACCTCTTCTATCACGAGGTATATGTGCCGGCGTATCCACTGTTTCAGTTTCCACCTTATGAACTGGCGCTGACCAGCAAGATGGTCGACATTGTGCAGAACGAAAAGCTTGATGTGCTGCACGTTCACTACGCCATTCCGCACGCCTCGGCAGCCTACATGGCCAAGCAGATTCTGCGCTCGCGTGGCATCCAGATTCCGGTGGTGACCACGCTGCACGGCACCGATATTACCCTCGTGGGCAAGGATGCCAGCTTTGAACCGGTGGTGACCTTCAGCATCAACCAAAGCGACGGCGTAACGTCGGTGTCGGCCGATTTGCGGCGCGAAACTTACGAGTATTTCGCCATCGAGAAGGACATCATGGTCATTCCGAACTTCATCGACTTGCACCGTTTCAAGAAGCAGGAGAAAAGCCATTTCCGGGCCGCCATCGCACCTGAAGGCGAGAAACTTTTGATACACACCAGCAACTTCCGCACCGTGAAGCGGGTGGAAGACGTGCTGCGAATTTTTGTGGGCGTGCGGGAGAAAATCCCGGCCAAGCTGCTGCTCGTAGGCGACGGCCCCGACCGCAACCGCATGGAAAAACTGGCCCGCGACCTTGATGTACACCGCGACCTGCGCTTCCTGGGCAAGCTCGAAGCCGTAGAAGAAGTACTGAGTGTGGGCGACCTGTTCCTGATGCCTTCAGAAAACGAGAGTTTCGGCCTCGCCGCCCTCGAAGCCATGGCCTGCGAAGTGCCCGTAGTGAGCACCAATGCCGGCGGCATTCCCGAGCTGAACGTGCACGGCGTAACGGGCATGATTAGCGACATCGGCGACGTGGCTGACATGGTGAAAAATGCCCTCTACGTGCTGGATGACGAGAACCTGCCACGCTTCAAAGCCGCTGCCCGCGCCCGGGCTGAGGAGTTTGCCGTGGAGAATATTGTGCCGCTTTATGAGGAGTGCTACCGCAACGCCATTGAGGCGGTGAGCGTGACGGCGTAGGGTCCGATTGTCATTGCGAGCGAAGCACGGCAATCCGTCCTCTTGATGCGACCAACCCCGAGATGTGACAAAGTCCTTTTTTCAACAATAGAAAGCCCCGATACTGCAAAGTGTCGGGGCTTTCTGGTAAAAGGTTTTGACAGGACGGATTGCCGCGTTCCGCTGTGCTCCACTCGCAATGACAGGCGTTAAAACAGCCCGGACGCCTCGTTCTTCACCACGGCCAGTGCCTGAGCGGTGGGCTCGGCACCGTCCATCATCAGGCCTTCGAGGATACGCTTGGCCAGTTCGGTGCCGCGTGACTGCGCCGGGTTCTGCATGCCGTGGAAAGCGCGGTTGACCATCGTGAGCACGTTTTCTTTGGCTTCTTTGACCAGCGTCCAAGCATCAGCCGAGATGTAGACCTGCTGGGACAGGTTGTGCTCGTACTCGGCCCGGATTTCCTGCTGGAGCAGGCGGTGAAACTCGGGCGCGGTGGAGCCGGCGCTGCTCAGGCGCACGAGGATGTTGTTGGGCGAGATGCGCTCCAGAAACAGCACGATGCGCTCGTAGGCCTGCAGGCGCAGGGGCAGCGTGGTTTTGTTGCTTTCGAGGCGCAGCTCAATCAGGCGGCGCTGCTGCTCCTTTTCCAGAAATTGCTTAAACAGCAGATAAATGGCCGCAGCCACGATGATGGCGGGCAGAATAATCTTGAGCAGCTCGTAGAAATAAGTAGTCGAATCCATAACATTAGGCCGGCTTTAGGGCCGGCGAATCAATAAACGAAGCTCTAGGTAAAAACTGTGCGCGTGGCTTGTGACGCCCCCATTTGCATGCCGCACGGGGCCGCAAACTTACGCCGTGAACCGCCGGGCCCCAACTGCTGTTTCCTATCCGACTTGCTACGGCGGGCTACTCCGGTTGCCGCTGTATCTTTGTTGTCCACCTGTTCCTAACATCGTCTTATCATTATGGCTGCTGTTGCCACCCTCGCCCCCATTACCCTCACCGACCGCGCCGTAGTGGAGGTGAAAAACATCATCCAGGAGAAGAACGTCCCGGCCGATTACGGCCTGCGCATTGGTGTGCAGGGCGGCGGCTGCTCGGGCATGAGTTACCTGCTCGGCTTCGACAAAGCCAAGGATGCCGACGAAACCTACGACCTCGACGGCCTGAAGCTCATCATGGATAAAAAGCACGCCATGTACGTGCTGGGCATGGAAGTTGACTTCCAGGACGGCCTCAACGCCCGTGGCTTCGTTTTCAACAACCCCCAGGCCAAGAGCACCTGCGGCTGCGGCTCGTCGTTCTCGGCGTAGCCCTTACTACTGCTTTCAGAACAAAGCCCTGGCCTACCGGCCGGGGCTTTTTCGTTTACTTTCGCGCCGACTGTTTCACCTATTCCCGGCCCGATGCGTTTACTTCTTTCGCTGCTGTTGATTCTTACTGGGCTGGCGGCTCAGGCCCAGAAATTCAGCCCCGCCGAACTGGCGCGTTGGCAGGAACAGGCCCGGCAGGTGAGCATCACGCGTGACACGTATGGCGTGCCGCACATCTACGGTAAGACGGATGCCGACGCGGTTTTCGGCCTGCTATACACCCAGTGCGAAGATGATTTTGACCGCGTGGAGGCCAATTACCTCGATGCGATAGGCCGACAGGCCGAGGTGGATGGCGAAGCCGCGCTGTACCACGACCTGCGTGCCCGCCTGTTTATGGACAGCACGCAGGCCCTAGCCATCTACCAGAAGTGCCCGGCCGACATGAAGAAGCTGCTCGACGCCTTCGCCGCCGGCACTAATTATTACTTGGCCACCCACCCCACCGTGCAGCCCCGGCTACTGCGCCGCTTCCAGCCCTGGATGCCGCTTATGTTCAGCGAGGGCAGCATTGGGGGCAACATCAGCGTGGTGAGTATTGAGCGACTGAAGGCGTTTTACAGCCAGAAAAAGTCAAGCTCATGGATTGATACCGATTTCGGCCGGGCCGACCGTGAGCCGGTGGGCTCCAACGGCTTTGCCATTGCACCCGCCAAAAGCGCCAGCGGCCACGCGCTGCTGCTCATCAACCCGCACACCTCGTTCTACTTCCGCTCCGAGGTACAGATGGTGAGCCAGCAGGGCCTGAATGCCTACGGAGCCGTGACGTGGGGACAGTTTTTTATCTATCAGGGCTTTAATGAGCATTGCGGCTGGATGCATACTTCCAGCCAAGCTGATTCGATGGATGAGTATCTCGAAACCATCGAAGAAAAAGGCGGTAACTTCTTTTATAAATATGGTGGCAAGCTGCGCGCCGTGACGGCGCAGAAAGTGTCGTTGCCCTACAAATCGGGCGATAAAATCCTGCGCAAAACCTTCACCATCTACCGCACGCACCACGGCCCCATCGTGGGCCAGAAAACCGACCAGCAATGGGTGGCGGTGCGCATGATGAACGCGCCGCTGGCCGCGCTGCAACAGTCGTACCTGCGCACCAAGGCTACCGACTACGCCAGCTTTCAGCAGGTGATGAAGCTGAACGGCAACGCGACCAACAACACCGTTTTTGCCGACACCAAGGGCAGCATCGCCTACTGGCATGGCAATTTTATGCCGAAACGCGACCCGAAATTCGACTGGAGCCAGCCCGTGGATGGCAGCAACCCGGCCACCGAGTGGCAGGGCTTCCACCCGGTGAGCGAGTTGGTGCAGGTGCATAACCCGGCCAGCGGTTTCATTCAGAATTGTAATTCCACGCCCTACACCGTGGCCGGCCCGAGCAGCCCGGTCCCGGCCAAATACCCCAAATACCTGGCCCCCGATGCCGAAAACTATCGGGGCCTCAACGCCGTGCGCGTGCTCAGCCGCAAAGCCGTATTCACCCTCGACACCCTGATTGCGGCGGCCGACGACCCGCACCTGACCGCCTTCGACGACATGCTGCCGCCCCTGCTGGCTGCCTACCAGCCTACCTCAGCCGAAAAAGCTGCCGCGCCTGCGGTGGGCGAAGCCGTGGAAGTGCTCCGTGCCTGGAACCACGGCTACAGCCAAACCTCCGTGGCCCAAACCGTGGCCATCTATTGGGCCGAGCGACTGCTGTCCAAGGCCCGCGCCCGCGTGCCCGCCGCCCAGCCCCAGCTCGACTACATCAGCTTCACCCGCTTCGCGCTGGCCAATACCACGCCCACAGAAAAAGTAGCTACTCTCACCGAAACGCTCGACGACCTAACCCGAGACTTCGGCACCTGGAAGATGCCCTGGGGCGATGTGAACCGTTACCAGCGCCTCACCGGCCGCATTGAGGAGAAGTACGACGACCAGCAGCCCAGTCGGCCGGTGGCCTTCACGTCGTCGGCTTGGGGCTCACTGGCGGCTTTCGGAGCGCGGGCCTATCCCGGCACTAAAAAGCGCTACGGCAACGTGGGCAACAGCTTCGTGGCCGTGGTGGAGTTTGGGCCGCGCATCGTGGCGCGCTCCGTGGTCACGGGTGGGCAGACCAGCCGGCCCGGCACGCCGCACTTCACCGACCAGGCCGATTTATACTGCAACGGCCGCTTCAAGGAGGTGCGATTTTATCCCGAAGACGTGAAGGCCCACACCGAAAAAACGTACCATCCCGGCGAGTAAGCCCGAACCGGGCTTACCTTCAACGCCATTCACTCACGCTAACCCCACCACGCATGGACGTTAAATATCTCTCCGACGACAAAGGCAAAATCACCGGCGTTTTCATTGCCATTGAGGAATGGGAGCGGCTGCAAAAGCAGTACAACATCAGCGAGAAAGCCCCGGCCGACTCCGGTGCCAAGCTCCAGCAGTCGCTGGCCGAGGCCATGAAGAAGGTGAAGCCCAGCGAGGAGGCCGAATAGAGGAGGCTGGATAAAAAAGAACGTCATGCTGAGCGCAGCCGAAGCATCTCTACCGCGAGAGTAATTACTTCCTCGGTAGAGATGCTTCGGCTGCGCTCAGCATGACGTTCCAGGCTATTGTGTTCCGGCTACTCCCGCAAAAACCTAACGGCCAAAATCGTCCTGCACGCGCACAATGTCATCCTCATCCGAAGGGTTATCCGCGTCGGTATGCTGCCAGATTTCGGCCAGGATGCCCCAGTCTTTCAGGCCCACGAGGCGGTGGCGCTCCCCCTGACGTAGGATGATGCGCTCGCCCACTTGCAGGCTTTTTACTTCGCCCTGCTCGTCGGTTTCGCTGGTGGCCACGCCCACAGGCCCCTGCACCACTTGCCAGATTTCGGCGCGGCGGTGGTGGTATTGCCAACTCAGACGCTGGTGCGGGGCCACCACCAGAATCTTCGGGCTCAGCCGGCCCGAAATCCGTAGGCTATCCACCAGAAGGCCGTCGAAATAGGTGTTGGCGAACTTCTGGGCCTGGGCTTCGTCAATTACGAAAAACCCGCCCCACGGGCGCGTGGGGTCTTCCTTGGCAATGGTGAAGCCTTGCTGCTTCAGCGTCTCGGCTACCTGGTGGAATAGGGCGCGCTTTTGGGAGTCGGTGTCGGGCATGAGCTTTTTCGTTTGGATTGAAGCAAATATATCAAGTTCATTATTTATAGCCACCTAGCAGCTTAATCAATACGTTTTCGCAGCATCAGCCGGCACCACCACCACATAATCGGCCACGTTCACCTGCTCTTTTTCTAGGGTCTGCAGCTGCTCCTGGGTCACTACGCTGATGGTTTTCACGCGCAGCTTGGGCGCGTACTGGTGCAGCCAGGCCCCGATGCCGTCGTGGTGGTCGGAGTGGTAGCTGCCGTTGAGGTGCAGCATGGTTTGGCCGGGGGCGAGGCTGGCCTGGATGAAGTGGGCCATGGTGGCATCCTTCAGGGCCTGGGCCTGGATGATGTTCTGGGCACCGCCGCCGTGTGCCTGGCCGCTGCCGCCGAACATAGCGGCCATGTTTTTATAGCCGGGCAGGTCGTAGTCTACTTTCAGCGGCAGCGGGGCGAGCAGGGCGCGGTCGTTGGCGGGCAGCTTGTCGAGGGCGGTGAGGCTGCGTTGGGCCACGGTTTTGGCGAAGGGACGCGGGGCGTTGGTGCCGATGACGGGCAGGTGGTTTTCGCGGGCGAAGAGTAGCAGCGGGCGGTAGTCGGTGGCGTAGTTGGGCCACGGGCGGGCTTGGCGCTCGAATGCCGTATCGGCCAGGGTGCCGGCGGCATATTGGGCCACCAGCGGCTGCACGTCGCGCTCAAACATTTCCATGCCTACTACCAGTTGGCCGGGCTTTTTCAGCTTCTGGAGGTCCTTGGCAACTTGCAGCTCCAGCCAGTGGGCGAGGGCATCGTTGTGCTGCTCGCCGAAGAGCACCACGTCGGCCTGGGCCAGTTCCTGGAGCATCTGGTCGTAGTCGGCGGGCAGGCCGGCGGCGCTGAAGAGGCGGTAGGCGGGCCGGTCGGCGGTGAAGGCCAGCAGCGGCAAAAGCAGCAATAAGAAGCGGAAACGCAGGAAACGGGGCATAAATCAGCAGGTAAGGAGTGGGTTTGGCCTTCGGGAGCTGATTAGTGCTCCACAAACGCCTTTTGCACACACAAAAGTCGTTTGTGGAGCAATGCAAATGCTTTTTGCGCGTGCAAAACAGGTTTGCAGCATACTGCAAATGACTTTTGCACTCACAAAATCGGTTTGCAGCATATCGCAAGCCTGTTTTGTAAGCGCAAAAGTCATTTGCGAAGTTGTAGCCAATTGCCGGGCCGGCTAGCCCTTATAAAACATCCATTTGCCCAGCTCCTTATACGTCACTTTCTTGCCGTACATCAGAATGCCCACGCGGTAGATACGGGCCGCCACCCACACCGTGCCCAGAAAGCCGAGAATGAGCAGGAAAATGGACAGCGCCAGCTGCCACATCGGCACGCCAAACGGCAGGCGGATGACCATGGCAATGGGCGAGGTCAACGGGAACATCGACATCCAGAAGGCCACCGGCCCGTCGGGATTGCGCAGGATGACGGACACGCCCACGATGTAGCTCAGAATAAGCGGCATCGTGATGGGAAACATGAACTGCTGGGTATCGGTCTGGTCGTCTACGGCCGCGCCCACGGCCCCGAACAGCGCCCCGTACAGCAGGTAGCCACCCAGGAAGTAGATGATGAAGCCGAACAGGATGGTGCCCAGCGGCAGCTCGGCCAGGGTGTTGAAGAAGCTGAAACGGCCGGCCGGGTTGGCCTGGGTTGCCCCTTGTTGGGTGCCCTGGTCGAAGCGCTGGGTGGCCGAGCGGGGCTCGTCGTCGGCAACGACAACTGCCGTAGCCCCAGCAGCCGAGGTGCCGGCGGCAACTTCCGTCTTGGGCTTTTCCTTGCCCGTCAGCAAAGGCATTACCACCGAGCTCACGCCGAACGAGAGCACGCCCCACAGCAGAAACTGCGTGAGGCCCACCGCCGCGATGCCCACAATTTTGCCCATCATCAAATCAAACGGCTTCACCGACGACAGCATTACTTCCATGATGCGGCTCGACTTCTCCTCCCCCACCCCGCGCATAATCTGCACGCCGTAGATGAAGATGAACATATAAATGGCCAGCGCCAGCGCGTAGGACATGCCCGAGGTGGCCAGCGCGTTGCTATTAGCCTCTTTGCCGGTTTCATCGAGACTCACGGCCTGCAAATCCACCTTCGAGCGCAGGCGGTCGAGCTGGTCCTGGGTGAGGCCGGACTTCTGCATTTTCAAGTCCGAAAAGGCCTTATTGAGCGCCGATTCCACGGCCGACTGCTTTTTCAGGCTGATGTTGCCTTTGCCAAAAAACTGCACGCCCACGGGCTTCTCCACGTCGAGGCCGGCGGGCAGGTACACCAGGCCGTCGTGCTTGGCTTTCTGGAAGCCTTTTTTGGCATCGGCCAGCGTGCCGGTGGTGGTTTCGAAGCGCAGCTGCGGGGTACTCACGAGGCGGCTGGCCACGCCCAGGCCGGAGTCGTCGCGCACTTCTATCACGTCGGTGGTGTCGTTGTCGGAGCTCGCCATTTTGGCGATGATGAAGCCGAACCCCGCCAGCAGCAGCGGCACGGCCAGGGTGAGCACGATAAAGGCTTTTTTGCGCACGCGGCTCAGGTATTCGCGTTGGGCAATGAGGAGGAATTTGGAGGCCATGATGACAGATTAAAGCAGCGCGTTAGCGGTTTCGAGGAGGGTTTCGGGCATGGTTTCGCGCACGCGCCGGATGAAAATCTCGTTGATGCTCGGGATTTTCTCGCGGAAGGCTTCCACTTCCACTGTGCCGATAAGGTAGCGCAGCAAATCGTTCGGCCGCACGCCATCGTGCAGCTGCACGCGGGCGTAGAAGTGGCCGTTTTCGCGCTCCTTCTGCTCCACCACTTCAAAATCGGGGTGCACCAGAATGAGCTTGCCCCGGCCCTCCACCTCGTAGGTATTGGTCTTGAACTGGTCGCGAATCACGCCAATGGGCCCGTCCAGCACCTTGCGCGAGCGGTTGATGAGGGCAATGTTGTCACACATCTCCTCCACCGATTCCATGCGGTGCGTCGAGAAAATGATGGTCGCGCCCTGGTTCCGCAGCTCCAGAATCTCGTCCTTAATCAGGTTGGCATTAATCGGGTCGAAGCCCGAGAACGGCTCGTCCAGAATAATCAGCTTGGGGTCGTGCAGCACCGTGGCAATGAACTGCACCTTCTGCTGCATGCCCTTACTGAGGTCTTCCACGTTTTTGCCGGCCCACTCCTTTATCTCGAAGCGGTTCAGCCACTGCTTAATGCGGGCCGTGGCATCGGCCCGGCTCAGGCCGCGCAGCTGGGCTAGGTAGAGCAGCTGCTCGCCCACTTTCATCTTCTTGTAGAGGCCACGCTCCTCGGGCAGGTAACCGATTTGGGCAATGTGGCTCGGATTCAGCCGCTCGCCGCGAAAGCGAATTTCACCCTCATCAGCCCCCGTAATCTGGGTGATGATGCGGATGAGCGAGGTTTTGCCCGCCCCGTTGGGCCCGAGCAGGCCGAAGATGCTGCCCTCCGGTATTTCCAGGCTCACGCCGTCGAGGGCGACGTGGTTGGCGTAGGCCTTGCGCACGCCGATGGCTTCCAGTATTGGTTTCACAGAAAGAAGGGTTGGTTGGTGGGTTAAATGTAGAAGAATGGAGTTGGGCAAATGTATTGAGTGCCTCCCTTACTTGCCAGAAGCCGGGAGCTAAGCGGCCGCAAACCGTTCCCAAACGGTGAATAAGGCAGATGAATGGGGCCGAAGGTTTTAGCGGGCAGTGGCAGGCTCGGGCTCGTCGCCCAACTCGCGCAGGCTGGCTTCGAGGCGGTCGAGGTGCTGGCCATAAAGACGCTGGAGGTACCATTGGGTGGCCCGGCGCATCCCGTAATAAATAAAAACCCCCAGCATACCATACACCACGCCCAGCAGGCCCAGCCCGGTCACCAGCTTGGGCTCGGCAAACCGCTGCACCATGCGCCCGCCCACAAACAGCAGGCTCACCGTGAGCGAGGCCGGCACCGACCACATCGTGGCCCGGTAATACAGTTGCACCAGGCTGCGCAAGCTGTGCAATTGCTGCCCCATGTGCTCGCGCACGGCCTGGCCCGCCACTTCGCCCAGGCTGCGCAACAGGGCCAGCTTGCGCCGGTAATAAAAACCACTGAGCACGCAAATGAGCCCCAGCCACGCCACCGCAGCCAGGTAAAAGCTGTCCTGGGTTGAGGCGGCTACCCCAATGCAAACCGCCAGGCACACCCCCACAAACCCGATTTCCAGCCAGGCATTGCGGCGCATCTTGGCCACCGGGCTTGCCGAGGCCCGGGCCAGCAGCTGCGTCAGGGCCGCCTCATTGAGCACGGCCGGCCCATCAGTGGGCGCAGGCTGCTTCCAGCTTGCACGAAGGTCATCGAGTTCCATCAGGCGGCGGGGACTAAAATAGAGCGAAGTTTTTCCTGCACGCGGTGCATTTTCACGCGCACATTGTTTTGGGTAATGCCGAGAATGTCGGCCATTTCCTCATAGGGCCGGTCTTCTAGGTAAAGCAGAATAAAGGCCTTATCGACCTCCGACAGACGTCCAATGGCCCGGTAGAGCTGGGCGCGGTCGTCGGCGTCGAAGCCCGTTTCCGGGGCCTGGGCTACGGCCAGCGCCTCGGCATCCAACTCGCTCGGGGCCGGGCGGCGGGTGCGCTGGCGCAGGTTCGAGATGGCCACGTTCAGCGCAATGCGGTAGAGCCAGGTGCTGAGCTTCGCGCCCGGCTGGGGCACATAGCGCGGCCACGCCCGCCACAATTGCAGCACCATTTCCTGGAACAAGTCCTGGCGGTCATCCGCATCCTGGCAATACAGCCGGGCCACGCGCCGCAGCAGCGGCTGATACTCATGCAGCGCGGCAACAAAATCAGCAGACGGGGTGGCGGAGGCCATGCGGGGGTAAGAGTTTTTCAGGGAGTGAATCGCCGGTTAAGGCGTAGCATTACAACCGCCAATAAAAATTTCCGCAATAACCACAATTGCCTGTCATGCTAAATGCAAAAAGCCCCGCCTGACCAAGGGCCAGACGGGGCTTTGCAAAACTATTCAATCACGAATTATGCGAAATACTCCTTCACTTTCTCGAAGAAGCCCTTCTCGTTCTTGCCGGGGTGCGGCGTGAAGTTGTCCGAGTCGCGCAGCTTCTCCAGCAACTCGCGCTCCTGGTTGCTCACGTTTTTGGGCGTCCACACATTCAGATGAATCAGCTGGTCGCCACGGCCGTAGCCGTTCAGGTCCTTGATGCCTTTGCCGCGCAGGCGCAGGATTTTGCCTGGCTGGGTGCCGGGGTCGACCTTGATTTTCACCTTGCCTTCGATGGTGGGCACTTCCAGGCTCGCACCTAGGGCCGCATCCACGAACGAGATGTACTGCTCGAACATGATGTTGTTGCCGTCGCGCTTCAGGAATTCGTGCGGCTCCTCCTCAATCTGAATGAGCAGGTCGCCCGGCACGCCGCCGCGCTCGGGGAAGTTGCCCTTGCCGTTCATGCTCAGCTGCATGTCGTTGGCCACGCCGGCGGGGATGTTGATGGGAATCACCTCCTCGTGCAGCTGACGGCCTTCGCCTTTGCACACGTCGCAGGTCGTCACAATGGTTTTGCCCTCGCCGTTGCAGGTGGGGCAGGTGCTGCTGCTCACCATCTGGCCGAGCATGGTGTTCACCACGCGCTTGGTCTGGCCCTGGCCCTGGCAGGTGGGGCAGGTTTTGAGGTCAGTGCCGTTTTTGGCCCCGGTGCCGCTGCACGGCGAGCAGGCCACGTAGCGCTTCACCTTGATTTTCTTCTCGACGCCGTTGGCGATTTCCTCCAAATCGAGCTTCAGCTTGATGCGCAGGTTCGAGCCTTTCTTCTGGCGCCGGCCGCCGCCCTGGCGCCCGCCCCCGAAGAAGCCCTCGAAGCCCCCGCCCCCGCCGAAAATATCGCCGAACTGCGAGAAGATGTCCTCCATGTTCTGGGCACCGCCGCCACCGCCGCCCATGCCCTGATGGCCGTACCGGTCGTAGCGCGCCCGCTTGTCAGCGTTGCTGAGAACTTCATAAGCCTCGGCGGCTTCCTTGAATTTGTCCTCGGCGGTCGGGTCGTCGGGGTTTTTATCGGGGTGGTACTTGATGGCCATCTTGCGATAAGCCGACTTGATAACGTCGCCTTCCGCCGTTTTGGTAATGCCTAATACCTCGTAATAATCGCGCTTCGTAGCCATCTGCGTGGTGTTATTCTGCCAGTCATGCTGAGCGAAGTCGAAGCATCTCTACCGAGGAAGTAATCAGTTACTCTCGCGGTAGAGATGCTTCGACTTCGCTCAGCATGACCGTCTTTATTTATTGTTCTAAATCCAAACCCTAAAATTACTGCCCAAGCACCACTTTAGCATGGCGAATCACCTTATCACCCAAATAGTAGCCCTGCTCCACCACGTCCACAATTTTCCCTTTCAGGTCGTCGCTCGGCGCGGGAATCTGGGTGATGGCCTCGTGCAGTTCGGCATCGAAGTCGCCGCCCTTGGCTTCCATGGCGGTCAAACCCTTTTGCTGCAGCGTTTTGTTCAGCTTGCTCTGAATAATTTCGATGCTTTCGCGCACAGCGTTGGCATCGGTGGTGCTGGCGGTGGCGTTGCGGGCGCGCTCGAAATCGTCGAGCACGGGCAGCAGGGCCGTCATCAGCTCCTGGTTGGCGGTTTTAAACAGTTCGATGCGCTCCTTAGTGGTGCGACGCTTGTAGTTCTCAAACTCGGCAGCCAGGCGCAGGTACTTGTCTTTGAGGTCGGCCAACTCGGCATCGGTGCGGGAGCCTTCGGCTTTCGGAGCAGCCGATGCGGAAGCCTCTGCGGCGGCGGCGGTGTCAGTGGTTTCGCCGTCGGCATCGGCCATTTCGCCAGCTACGTGGTTGGGGTCGGCGGTCAGGTTGTCGTCCTGGGGCAGGTTGTTCTCGTTAGCCATTTGCGAAAATATTCGTCGGAAGGGGTTTTTCACGGGGTTAGCCGGTTAGTCAAGCTGCGGGCGCAATTCACTTGCCAAAGGGGCGCGGGCTGCCATAGTGGCACGAGGAAGCGAGACTAATTTTTCCTTTACTTTCGCTTTCCCAAGGAATTTACTTTTCACGCAAAATTACATTCACATGAGCCAAAGAGCATTTATGATAGCGCTAGCAGACCGTATTGGTCGTAACAATCAAGAACGCGTTATCGAAGCGTATGCTAATGCTGAACGCCGTGGTGAAATAGCAAGAGGCAGTAATATTTACGCTAAATCTTCTGAGACCTATGCTCGAGGACTATGGAATGATGGTATGCGTAAAGGCTGGTTACGTCACCCTAGCCAACTATAACTTAATCGTGCAATGCCTTCCAAATCATATCCTTCAACTGCGTGATGTTCTTATTCGTAAGGCTGGAAATGAAGATGGCGGGCACCTCGGCCGGAAGCGTCTGGCGAATTTCAGCCTCCAGCTCCTCGTCAATCATGTCGGACTTGGTGATGGCCAGCAGGCGCTTCTTGTCCAGTAGTTCGGGGTTGAACTGCTCCAGCTCGCCGATTAGCACGTTGTATTCGGCGTTGATGTCGGGCGAGTCGCAGCTTATCATAAAGAGCAGCATGGAGTTGCGCTCGATGTGGCGCAGGAAGCGGGTGCCCAGTCCCTTGCCCTCGGCCGCACCCTCGATGATGCCCGGAATGTCGGCCATCACGAAGGATTTGTAGTCGCGGTAGGCCACCACGCCCAGGTTGGGCACGAGGGTGGTGAAGGCGTAGTCGGCAATTTTGGGCTTGGCGGCCGATACCACGGAGAGCAGCGTGCTCTTGCCCGCGTTGGGGAAGCCTACGAGGCCTACGTCGGCCAGCAGCTTGAGCTCCAAGATGATGATGGCTTCGATGGCCGGCTCACCGGGCTGCGCATAGGTCGGGGCCTGGTTGATGGAGTTCTTAAAATGGTCGTTGCCCCAGCCGCCGCGCCCGCCGGGCACGAGAACGAGCCGCTGGCCGTGCTCCGTGATTTCGAGAATGTGCGTGCCGTCGGGGTCACGAGCCACCGTGCCGAGGGGCACTTGCAGCACGATATCTTCGCCTTGGGCACCGCTGCGCAGGTTTTCGCCCCCGCCCTCGCCGTCTTTGGCGAAGACGTGGCGCTGGTATTGCAGGTGCAGCAGCGTCCAGAGCTGCGAGTTGCCTTCGAGGATGATGTGGCCGCCGCGGCCGCCGTCGCCGCCATCGGGGCCGCCATTGGGCAGGCCCTTGGCCCGGAAGAAGTGGTGCGAGCCGGCACCGCCTTTGCCCGAGCGGCAGATGAGTTTGACGTAGTCGATGAAGTTATTGGAGGCCACGGGGATTGGGGTATTAAGGTAAAAAAACGGTCATCCTGAGCGTAGCGAAGGACCTTATCACGGCCGAACGATTTGCAGTGACGCTAAACCGTGCAAGCGTGATAAGGTCCTTCGCTACGCTCAGGATGACAGTCGTATCTAAAAGATGACAGTCGAATTAAAACGTAAAGTTACGCCTTTACTTCTTTGGTCGCCTCGGCCGGGGTTTCGGGCTTGGCGGCTTGGTGCAAGTCAATCAGGCCACAGATTTGGCCGAAAATATCGTCAATTGGACCGATGCCGTTGAGGGCGTGGAATTTCTTTTGGGCGGCGTAGTAGCCGGCCACTTGGGCAGTTTCGGTGTTGTACACCGTTACGCGGCGGCGGATTTTGGTTTCGTCCTGGTCGTCGGGGCGGTTGCTGGTTTTGCCACGCTCCAGTAGGCGTTTCACCAATTCCTCTTCCTGCACTTCCAGCGCAATCATGCAGCCGATGTGGGTGTTGTGCGAGGCCATGAGCTGGTCGAGGCTTTCGGCCTGGGCCACTGTGCGCGGGAAACCATCGAAGATGAAGCCGCCGGCCTGGGGGTTTGTTTCCAGAGCGCTGCCAATCATGCCAATCACCACGGCATCGGGCACGAGCAGGCCTTCATCCATCAGCTTTTTGGCGGTGAGGCCCAGCTCGGTGCCTTGGGCAATCTGGGCCCGCAGCAGGTCGCCGGTGCTCAGATGCACGAGGTTGTACTTGGTGATGAGCTTCTGGCTCTGGGTTCCTTTGCCGGCGCCGGGGGGGCCGAACAGCACGATATTCAACATGTAGAAGACGCGTTGCGCGAGGGAGGTGATTTTGGTGGGTTTGGGCAAGTTACTCAATCGTGGCCAGAAACGTTGCTATACGGCCACGTACACATCGGGCAGATTGCGGCCCAGGCCGTCGTAGTCAAGGCCGTAGCCGACCACGAAGTCGTTGGGGATTTCCCGGGCCACGTAGCGCACCGTAAGTTCATGACGAAGGCTAGCGGGCTTGAAAAATAAGGCCGCAATCTCGACCGAAGCCGGGCCTTTTTCCAGCAGTGTGGGCATGAGGTGGTGCATGGTGGTGCCCGTGTCCACGATGTCTTCCACGATGATGAGGTGGCGGTCCTGCACTTCTTCGCGCAGGCCCAGGATTTCCTGCACCACGCCGGTGCTGCCAGTGCCCTCGTAGGAGGCCACGCGGATGAAGACGATTTCGCATTCGCCCACGAAGCGCTTCAGCAAATCGGAAGCGAACATGAACCCACCGGTAAGCACGACTACAAATAAAGGCTTCTGCCCGGCATAGTCGGCGCTGAGGCGGGCGGCCAGGCCGGTCACGACTTCATCCAGCTGAGCAGCCGATAGATACGGCCGAAATTCTTTGTTGTGGATGGTGATGTTGGCGTGGCCCATGCGGCGCGGGGAGGGTATAATGAGGGTGCAAAGCTACTCACGGAATCGGCCTCGGCCTCCACCTCTCCCTCGGGTACCCGAGGGGAAGCCGAAGATGCGCAGGGATTGAAAACGGAGTAGAAAGCATGAAAAAAGCCGCGACAAATGTCGCGGCTTTTAGTAATCAGCAACCTTATTGCAAGCGCTTTGTGGGTGGATGCAAAGGCTGGCACTCCCCTACCGCACGCCGTGCAACACCGTGTAAATCACGCGAAATGCTGCTGGAGCAAAAGCTTCGGCGTAGCGAACGTGGGGCTGAACGACGGCTTCGATGCGCTCCTTTTCCAGGTGCACGGGAGCCATGCCGCGCTCGCCACCTTTCTCAGCAATGTGGGGCGCGATGACCAGCGACACGATGCTCATCAGCTTGATGAGGATGTTCATGCTCGGGCCGGAGGTATCCTTGAACGGGTCGCCCACGGTATCGCCCGTTACTGAAGCCTTGTGCGCGTCGGAGCCTTTGTACTGCATCACGCCGTTCACCATCACGCCTTTTTCGAAGGACTTTTTGGCGTTGTCCCAAGCCCCACCGGCATTGCTCTGGAACATGGCCATGAGCACGCCACTCACCGTGACGCCGGCCAGCAGGCCGCCTAGCACTTCGGGCGAAGACGCATTTGAGAACAGCCCCCGGCAGCCGAAGCCCACAATGATGGGCGTGAGCAAGGCGATAGCGCCGGGCAGAATCATCTCCCGAATAGCGGCTTGGGTCGAGATGGCTACGCACTTTTCGTATTCAGGCCGGCCGGTGCCTTCCATAATGCCCGGGATTTCGCGGAACTGGCGGCGCACTTCCTGCACCATGGCCATGGCCGCACGACCCACGGCGGCAATGGCCAGCGAGGAAAAGATGAACGGAATCATGGCCCCAATGAACACGCCGGCCAGCACGGGAGCTTTGCTGATGTCGATGGACGTGATGTTGGCCGTGCCCATGAAGGCGGCGAACAGCGCGAGCGACGTGAGCGCAGCCGAGGCGATGGCGAAGCCTTTGCCGGTGGCGGCGGTGGTGTTGCCCACGGCATCCAGAATGTCGGTGCGCTGGCGCACTTCTTTGGGCAGCTCGCACATTTCGGCGATGCCGCCGGCGTTATCGGCAATGGGGCCGAAGGCGTCGATGGCAAGCTGCATGGCGGTGGTGGCCATCATGCCAGCGGCGGCAATGGCCACGCCGTAGAGGCCGGCGGCTTCGTAGCTGAGTACGATGCCGGCCGCCAGCACCAGAATGGGCAGCACCGTGGATTCCATGCCCACGGCCAGCCCGCCGATGACGGTGGTGGCGTGGCCCGTGCTGCTTTGCTGAATGATGCTATTGACCGGGCGCTTGCCCATGGCCGTGTAATACTCGGTGATGATGCTCATCAAAGTACCTACCACCAGGCCTACCAGCACGGCGTAAAAAACATGCATGGCATCGAAGCTGATGCCGCGAATGGTGAAGGTGCCGGAAGGCAGAATCCACATGATGAGGCCGTAGGCTCCGGCTGCGGATACTGCTACCGAAATGTAGTTGCCGGTGTTGAGTGCGCCTTGCACGTTGCCACCTTCTTTTACGCGCACACAGAGGATGCCGATGAGCGAGGCGATAATGCCCATACCCGCAATAGCCATTGGCAAAAAGATGGGCGAGAGGCCTCCGAACTGGTCGTTGGTCACAGTTACTTCGCGGCCCAATACCATGGTGGCCAAAATAGTAGCGACGTAGGAGCCAAACAAGTCAGCCCCCATGCCGGCCACGTCGCCCACGTTGTCGCCCACGTTGTCGGCGATGGTGGCGGGGTTGCGGGGGTCGTCTTCGGGAATGCCGGCTTCGACTTTGCCCACAAGGTCAGCCCCTACGTCGGCCGCTTTGGTGTAGATGCCGCCGCCCACGCGGGCAAACAGGGCAATGCTTTCAGCGCCCAAAGAGAAGCCGGTGAGGACTTCGAGGGCTTTTTCCATCTCTGCGCCATTGGCGAGTCCGCTGGGCACGAACAACTTATAAAACACAATAAACAACGAGCCCAGGCCCAGCACGGCCAGCCCGGCCACGCCCATGCCCATCACCGAGCCGCCCGAAAACGACACGTTCAGCGCGGTGCTGAGGCTCGTTTTGGCGGCCTGCGCGGTGCGCACGTTGGCTTTGGTGGCGATTTTCATCCCAATAAAACCGGCCAATGCCGAAAACACGCCCCCAATCAGAAACGCGATGACGATGATGGGGCTCGAGTTGCCGCTCGTAGTGCCCAAGTAGAATAGGAAGGCCCCGGCGATGAGGCCAAATAGGGCCAGCACCTTGTATTCGGCCTTGAGAAAGGCAATGGCCCCGTCGGCGATATAGCCGGCGATGGTGGTCATGCGGGCATCACCGGCATCCTGCTTCGTGACCCAACCGGCGCGCAGCCAGGTATAGAGCAAGGCAAAAATGCCCAAGGCGGGCACGGCGTAAAGGTATGGGGTCATAAAAAGTGAATGGGTGGGAAAAAGTGAGTTGAGCGGTTTTCGGTTCGCAAAGTAGCGGAAATCCTATCGAATACAAGATTTTCAATTAACGCCTTTAGCAAAAGCACCTTGCCGGGTTACTCAAGCCAGCGAAAAGCGGGTAAGCCGGCCCTCTGACCGCACGCAAAAAGGCCTGATTTGAATTGCTCAAATCAGGCCTTTTTCATTCATTTTTCGTTCGCTGTCGGGGCCACAACCGGCGTCCAGCTATAGTTTCTGCATCAACTCCTGATAAAGGGCCAGCATACTGGCAATGTCGCGCTTGTCAACCAGCTCATCGGGCGAGTGCACATGGTCCTCGGGCGCGCCGATGAAGCACCAGTCCCAAGGCGCGGCGGCATGCTGCAATTCCTTGGCATCGGAACCGCCGCTGCCTTCTACCTCCAGCTGATGAGGAATGCCCGAATCGACTGCAATGGCCCGAATCCGGTTGACATAGGCCCGGCGCGGAATGAGCGAGTCGCGTAGCGAGATGGCACAGCCCTGGCCGGCGTGCACCCCCTCGGTGACCCAGGTGATGTCCGAAATCAGGGCCTGGCGCACGCCGTAGGTTTCGTAGATGTATTTGGCGAGGTAGGCCACCGAGCCGCCGCCGTGCTCTTCCCAGCACGAAAAGGCAATGATGCCGTCCTCCAGGGTTTCGCACAGGCGTAGGGCATTCCACACGCCGAGGCGGTTGTCGAGGTAGCAGCTTTGCACGGTGGTGGCCGTTTCGCGGAAGTCGCAGTAGAACGTGAGCTCGGTGCCCCGGTCAATATCGCGGTGGAACGCGTAGCCCAGTTCGCCCGTTTCTTCGTCAACGGTTAACGTACAGTCTACTTCTCCTTGCGAATCCTTTCCTACCAGGCGGTACCCCGCTTCGGCCTGCGGGCCGCCAATTCGGACCAACTGCCGGCCATAGCGCACTGTGAAACCGATGCTATCGAGATGGGCAAAAACGGCCGTGCGCGGCTTTCCGAACACCAGCAGGATGCAGTCCTGAAACCGTTCGTCGGCGATGATTTGGGGTTGGTGCCGCCAGGCATGCTGCTGCTGCCGAACGTAATCGAGTACAAATTGGGTGAGCGCGGCTTCGTTGCCGGCGGGGGCCGGCAGGCGGCAAAGCGAGTGGAGCAGGTGCATAAGCGAGCAGAAGTACGGCCAAAGCTAGGGCAAACTCCGTACTTTAGCAGGCCCGTTCCCTGCACTTCCTCATCTGTGCCGGCAGAACAAGGGTTTGGGGCTGCTATCTACTCTCATTCTATGCTGCGTTCGCTGTTTTGTATCTGCCTGGGGTTGCTCATGCTGCCATTGCTGGGCAGGGCCCAAACGCCCGATACAATCCGCACCCCGCCCCCGATGAAGACGGTGGCGCTCGACTCGGTGGGCGTGTTGCCCTCGGCCATTGATACCAAAGGCTGGCTGCTGATGGACAAGGACATCCAGATGGAGCTGGATGGGGCCGTCTATAATATTTACAACTTTAAGTTCGACAAGGCCGAAAAGCAGTTCCGCTCGCTGCGCCGCCGCTACCCGAACCACCCCATGGCGTATTTTATGCTGGGGCTGAGCACCTGGTGGAAAATTCGCCCCACCAACTTCCAGAGCACGCAGTACGACAAGCCCTTTTTCGCCTACATGGACACGGCCATCACCAAGGCCCAGGCACTCTACGACGCGGATAATCACAACTACGAAGCCAGCTTCTTTCTCTCGGCGGCTTACGGCTTCGATGCCCGCCTGCACGCCGAGCGGCACGACTGGCGCAAGGCCACCGTGGGGGCCCGTCGCTCACTTAACTATCTTAAAAAGAGCCAGGAAGCCAATGGACTGAGCCCGGAATTTCAGTTCGGCCAGGCCTTGTTCAATTACTACGCCGTCTGGATTCCGGACAATTACCCGCTGCTCAAGCCCGTGCTGCTGTTCTTCCCAAAGGGCGACAAGAAGCTGGGTCTGGAGCAATTGCGGAGCGTGGCTACCAACGGTTTTTATACGGCCACCGAGGCCCGGGTATTTCTCATGGGCATCCTCAAAAACGAGGAGAACAACGCCGAAGAAGCCATGCCCGTGGCCAAATTTCTGGCCAACAAGTTTCCGGACAACGGCTATTTCCAACGGTTTTACGCGCTGCTGGCCTACGACCAGGGCGAATTCACGGACTGCGAGCGGGTAAGTCGCGAAATTCTGGACAAGATTAACAAGGGCATGCCGGGCTACGAAGGCATCAGCGGGCGCTACGCCAGCTACTTCCTGGGCTACCTGATGCAGAACCGCTACCGCGACATTGCCAAAGCCAAAGACTACTACCAGCGGTGCATCGTGTTTGCCGAAAGCACGGGCGACACTTCCGGCGGGTTTTATTTGTTTGCCAATGCCAACCTGGCCCGCCTCGCGGTGAAGGACAAGGACTTGGCGGCCGCCAAGCGCTATTACGCGGTAGTGGCCGACAAAGCCGACCACAAATCGGAACAATACAAAGAGGCCAAGGCGTGGTTGAAAAAGAACCCCAAAGCCTAGCCCGCGCATTATGGAGCTAAAGGATTTATATATTACCCCGCTTTATCTGGCTCTTATATACGGCATTGCCTTCGGGGTGCGCGGGTCGGTGACGAACGTGTATACGAAGAAGTATTTCATTCCAGCCCTGACAGTCAAGATAGTAGGCGCCATTGCCCTGGGCATCCTGTACCACACGCTCTACAGCGGCGACACGAACAACTACTTCAAGCAGGCCGGCATTATCTACCACGCCTTCGGCGACTCCTTCACGGCGGGCCTAGAGCTGGTGACCACTTCCGGCGATGTAACCCCCGCCATTGCCAAGTACACCGGCCAGATGCAGTGGTTCGGGCGTGGCAGCAACGAATACTTTGTGGTTCGGGTAGCGGCGGTGTTTGCCGTGTTTAGCTTTTATACTTATACCGTTATCGCAGTGCTGTTTGCGGCCATTACTTTCAGCGGTATGTGGGTGATGTACATGACGTTTGCCAAAATTCGGCCGCAGGTATACAAAGAGTTAGCAATTGCCGTTTTTTTCCTGCCGTCAGTATTTTTCTGGGGTTCAGGCCTGCTCAAGGACTCGTTATGTATGGGGGCATTGGGGTGGCTGTTCTATTGTTTTTACCGCGGAGCCATTGAGCGCAAGAATATCATTCGCTGCGTGGTGCTGGGCGTAATGATGGGCGGGGTTATCCTGTCGATGAAGACGTACATTCTGCTCGCGTTTATGCCGCCGGCGCTGTTGTGGGTATTCAACGAAAACACCCGCAACATTAAGAGCGCGGCGGTACGCTGGGTGGCCAAACCTTTGTTTCTGGGAGTTGGCGGGATGGTGGCCCTCTTCGCCATGTCGCAGTTGGCCGCCGCCGATGCGCGCTTCAACCTAGACAAAATCGGCGAGCAGAGTAAGCTAACGGCTGACTACCTGCAACAGGTAAGTAAATCTGAACAGGGTTCGGGCTACAACATTGGGGTTCAGGATGGTACCCTAAGCGGTATGGCCAAGCTGGCACCCCAAGCCATTATCGTTTCGCTGTTCCGGCCATTCCTGTGGGAAGCCCGCAACCCGACTATGCTACTGTCGGCCCTAGAAGCCTCGTATTTTATCCTGCTGACGCTGCGCATCTTCTGGCGCGTAGGTTTTTTCAAGACCCTCGGCGCGATAGGAAGTGTGCCCGTGCTTACGCTCTGTTTTGTATTCAGCCTGATTTTTGCTATTTCGGTAGGAATTTCCAGCGGCAACTTTGGCACCCTAGTGCGCTATAAAATTCCGCTTATGCCCTTCTACCTGAGTGGTTTGTATATCCTGCAAAGCATCACGGTGCCGCAGGCCGCTGCCCGCGCCGGGCAGCGGCGCGTAGCGGGTGTGCCCCGCCTAGCGCGTGCTTAGGCTTAGCTGAACAGGTTCAGGAAGTTGGGGGTGTTAGCGAGTACCGAGTAGCGTTGCTCGATGGTGGCGCGGGCGGCCGCGCCCAAGTGCTGTCGGAGGCTGGCATCGGCCAGCAGCTGGCGTAGGCTGGCTTCCCATTCAGCAGGCGTAGCGCACACAAAACCGTTGTAGCCGTGCTGCACCACTTCGGTATTCATGCCCACCGGCGACACCAGCGCGGGCACGCCTAAGGCCATGTACTGCAGGGCCTTAAAGGCACATTTGCCTTTGGCCCACGGGTCGTCCTCCAGCGGCATCAGGCCTACGTGAAAGCCCAGCAAGTCGGCTATTTCCGTGTCTTTGCGCCAGGGCAGGTACACGAGGGAATTCAGTGGGAAAGCGGGGGGCTGGTTGGAAATAACCCGGAATTCGAAGTCCAGTCCTTCGGCTTCCAGCTTGGCCAGCACCGGCACCACTTGGTCGAGGTACTTGAGGGTGGAGTGCGTGCCGGTCCAGCCGATGACGAGACGGCCGGGCGCGGCCTGGTCGCGCACCTGATTGTGCAGGTGCACCGTATCGATGGTAGTGGGGTTGACCACGGCGCGGGGGTTGAACTGCCGGGCATAATCGGCCAGGTAGGCATTGCCGCAGCTGTTTTTATAGGCCCAGCTGCAGATGTCGGCCACCTTGTGGTGCCACTTCACGCCGGCCGCTATTTTGTTGGCTTCGGACGTATTGGCCAGCCAGATGGCATCGTCGAAATCGTAGATAATCTTCTTGCCGAGGACTTTGCTGATAATCCACTCGAACACCGGCGGCCCCACGGGCGCGGCTTCGCGGTGCACGAACACGAAATCATAGTTCGGCACGCGGAACATGAGCGCCAGCCGCCGGGCAAAACCGCCCAGAATGCCCAATACCTTAGCACCCGCCTGGCCCGGCTGGTAGAGGATGTTCCAAGTAGCCACCGAGATGAACGGGGCCAGGTGGTAGGTGTGCCCGGCCGCCGTAAGGATATCCAGGTACTGCTCGAAGCGAAAACGCTGGGAAGGTGCCCGGCCGGGCGGATAAGGCACGAGAAATAAAATGCGCATACTGGAATTAATAGGTCTGGTAAAAGCCCGGGACCTCGCCGGTGATATTGAGCAGCAGCGCGACCATTTCCAGCGTATCGGTGCAGGAAGTGGTGGGCAACACTTTGCGAAAACCCAATTGCTTCCCCAAAAACCGATGCGCCCGCTGGATAAACAGTTCATCACCGTAAATCCTGCCGAAACGCACCGCTTGCTCGACGGAGCGGATTTCGTTGCCAGGGAAATACGGTTTGTTGAAGGGAATGGGGGGATGCATGCGCGGCAGTAGGCCGGCAAAGGTACGGCCAGACCGGGCCTTACTCGAAGTGCGACCGGAACCGGGCCAGCGGCAGGGCGTCGTCGCCCTTGCTGTTGCGCAGGGTGGTGAGGCGGAGCAGGCCGGTGCCGCATACCACTACGGGCTGCCCGGCACGCACAAACAGCACTTTGCCCGGCGTGCGGTTCTCAATCTTCACATCGGGCTCGGGCTCGGCAGCCAGCACGCGGTGTAGCTGGCCGTTGAGTATCGTACTGGCTCCCTGGTAGGGCCAGCCCAACGCATCGACGAAGCGGCGGATGGTGGCGCTATCGGCCCGCCAGTCGATGCGGTAATCCTGCTCGTCGCGCCAGAGACTGTACGTGGCATCGGCTTCATTTTGTGGAGTACCGGGCAATAGCTGGCCGGCACGGAGGCCGGGCCAGAGCTGCGTTATCAGCTCCAGATAGCACTCGACGGCTAATTGAATGGCATCAGCAATGCGCAGCGGATACTGCACCGGGCGTGAGGCCTGGCCGAGTATCGGCCCTTGGTCAAATTCGCCCGTGGCGAATAGGGCGGTCACGCCAATAATGGGTTCGCCATTAATAAGGTAGCTTACCAGCGGCGCGAAGCCGCGGTAGCGGGGTAGCAGGCTGTCGTGCAGGATAATAAGCTGGCCAACATCGGCAATCAACCAGCGCCACGATACGGCCAGCGCGTAAGTCGTGGTTGCAACTGGCTGCGTATTCCGGCGCTGAAACGGAATACCGGACTGCGCACACAGGTACTGGATTTCGGCAAAAAAATCCTGCTCCAGTCTGGGGTCCGGCGCGCCCACCACCAGGGATATCACCGAAATATCAAGATGAGCTACTATGTGCTGGAGCACCCGGTAGCCCTTTTCCGTCATCAGGAACAGGGTAAGACTTGGATTTGCCATCAACCTTTCGTGGGTTTCTTCGTCGACGATGTAGAACGGGCGGGCCCAGCCGTGATGGCTTGGTGCTCGGGGTTCGGAAGCGTGGCGGGCCACCAGCGCCCCAGCCAGAGGGCTGCCGGCACGAGCAGCAGCACATCGGCCTGCAACAGATAGCGCATTTCCAGCCCCCGGTATAGAAAGCAAATGTAAAAGTACAGCCCCCCCGCAACGGCTGCTACCAGCCAACGGGCATTGCGCTGCCCCTTTAGCACCAGTAATCCCCCCCAACCCAGCAGCAGCAGCGCGGTTCGGTAGCCCAATAGCAACCGCAATAGCCCCGTGTAGGGCAGCGCAGGGCGTGGAGCCAGGGCCTGGTCCGTGGTCAGGGACGATTTGAACAAGGCTTTCCGAAGGTTCTGCAGCGGAACATCAAAACAAAACCGAACGGGATGCTCGGCCATGAACTGCTGGCGCAAGGCTTGGAAACCCGCTCCGATTTCCGCATTGCAATGCTGAAAATGATGACGCTGGTACGCTGTATCGGCACGCATTGCGGCGGCGTTGCGGTAGCGGGTGCCGTTGCCAGCGCCACTGCGCAACACCCAGAAGCCAGACCCGCACTGCCGTGCCTGAACTACCAGTCGTTGGGCTTGCGCCTGGGTGGCCGCCGAGCCGAAGGTAGCCGCCGCCGGAAAGCGAACGGCTCCCGTGCCTACCAGAACCGAGTCGAGCCAGGGGTTTTCGTCAGGCGTCCAGCAGTGCACCCATTGGTAGAACTCGTCGACGTCGGAAGTCTGGTTGGCGTAGCCCGCGGCCCGGGGTTTTAGTAGGATGAGGCGGTGCGCCAACAAGTAGTTGCGCACGGGCCAGCCTCCATATAGTAACCCAAAACCGACCGCCACCAAAGCGGCGTAGCGCACCAGTCCCCGCTCCCGCTCCGCCCAGCATTGCCATAGCAGCCAGGCAAACGTGATGGGCAGCAGGATGCCCATGTACTCCCGCACCAGCAGCCCGAGGGCCAATAGCATGCCCAACCCCAACGCGTACGCTGCCGTGGGCCGCCAGTGCAGCAATGCCCACAGCCACAGCAAAGTCAGGTCGACACTGAGGATTTCGGTGCCCATTACGGGTATCCAGACGATGATAAACGGATAGGTGGCGTATAGCAATGCCCCTAGATAAGCCGTGCGCGGCCGGTGAGGCTCCAGCCGGTGCAGGATGGCGAATATCAGCCCAATGGCCCCGGTATCCAGCAGCACCTGGCTCCAGGCAGTGGCGGCAGCGGCCCGCTCGCTGCCAAATAAAATCCAGTGCGCACCATAGAAAAACGGGTAGCCCGGCAATCGACCAAAAGCTGCGTCAGGCTCCAGAAAATCAAACGTATAGCGCCCTTTATTCCACAAGTTTTCGAACGCTAGGGTGTAAGACGACGAATCACCGTTCAGGGCAAAGTATTCAGGGCTGTGGTACATCACGGCCGTGCCCTTGAGCAAAAAGGCTATCCGCAGCCCTAGCCCCAGCAGCAATATCCCGAACAACCAGCCCGCGGCTATGCGATTGGGAACAGTTGAGCTCATGGGTGTTAGGGGCGCGCCAGCACCTGACGGTAGCACGCGTCCAGCCGCTCATACGTATGGGCCGGGGCAAATTTCTGCCGGACGAATAAACGGCTGGCCGCCGAGAATTGCTGCCGCAACGCCTCATTGCCGGCCAGGGCTACGATGGCTTCGGCCATTGCCGGCACGGCGCGGTTTGGCACCAGCAGCCCTGATTTCCCGTTTTCAAACAGCTCGGCAGGCCCCCCGCAATCGGTGGCAATGAGTGGCACCCCATAATAGAGCGCATCAAGACAGGTGAGGGAAAAAGACTCGGCTTCCGAGAAATTCAGTACGATGTCGTGCGCCTTCATAGCGGCCTCCGTATTGGCCGCGAACCCGTCGAAATGCACTACTTCGGCCAGGCCAGCGGCCCGGGCAGCAGCTTCGAGTTCCTGTCGGAATTCCTGGTTTTTCACCATGCCCATATCGCCGCCCACAAAGTGCAGGCGAAGGTTCGGGTTGCGGGCATACGCCTGCCCAAAGGCCTCCAACGCAAAGTTCTGGCCCTTGCCCCGGATGTAGTTGCTGAGATATAGCAGCCGCACCGGGCCGTCGCTTCCGGCAGCTACTGCGTACGGTGGCAGCTCCTCCCCACGCGCGGGCAAAGGGTCATACACGGTGCGCACCCCGGCATGAGCCGGCGCAAAATAGCTCCGCACGGCTTCCGACACGCATAGCACTTGCTGGGCGGCATGCTCGGCCAGCCAGCGCCAGGTGCGGGCTAGTGGCTGCGGCAGGGTCTGGGGCAAAAACCGCACGTGGGTGAGCACCTGCAGCTGTCCCAAGCTAAAAAACCGCGCCACGTAGCCCGTGAGATTGTAGAAATCGTTGAGATGCACCAAGCGTGCGCCCCGCTTTTGGGCCAGCCGATGAAGCCGCCAGCCGTTGAGCAGCAGCAACGGCACGTATTTCAATAAATCGGCCTTGCGGCGGCTGATTTCCACAAATGGCAGCTCGTGCACCACGTAGCCGTCGGCTTCCAGCACGGGCCGGCCGGTGCTGCCGGTGGGCAGCACGTACTCAAAGCGCAGCCCCGGCCGCAAGGGCCCGGTGGCATGGCGCATGGCATTGAGCGCGCCGGTCACCGCACGGGAATTGTCGATGACCAGCACCAGCGGCGATGACTTATCCACGGCTCATCTCCTCCACCAATTGCACCCACTGTCCAAAAATGCGCTCCCGCGTGAAGTCCTGCATGCGCTCGCGGGCCAGCTGGCCCAGGCGCTGCTGTTCGGGGGCATCGGCGAGCAGGGCGGCCATGGTTTCGGTCCACACGGCCTGGTCGGCTGCGAGCGTGGCGGGCTGCGTGAGCATGGGCAGCAGCAGGCCAAAGGCTCCGCGCTCGGCTTGGCGCAGGGCGGTGGCGGGGGCTTCGGTGGCCGGGGCCAGCATTTCGCGGGGGCCGGTGGGGCAGTCGGTGCTCAGCACCGGCAGGCCGCAAATCATGGCTTCGCCCAGGGCCATGGGGAAGCCTTCCCAGGACGAGGGAAACACGAAGGCCGTGGCGGGCCGCAGGTACTTGAAGGGATTTTGCTGCAAGCCCAGGAAGTACACGTCGTAGTCGGGCGTGAGCGGGGTTGGACTTTCCCAGGCGGCGTACACGCGCAGGCCCAGCGCCCGGGCGCGGGTAGTGAGCTGGTCGCGCAGCTCGCCATCGCCCACAAAGACGAGCTTAACGGGCTGGCGGCGGCGCAATTCGGCGAAGGCATCGAGCAGGGGGCCTTGGTTCTTTTGCAGCGTGAGGCGGCCCGAGGTTACCAGCACCGGGGCAGCGGCATATACCGCCGCCTCGGCAGCCGACAGGGACTCCCGGCTTTTGGCCTCAATCTCGGCCACTTCAAAGAAATTATTAATCGTCAGCAACTTGGCGGGCTTCACACCAAAGCCGTTGACCAGCTCCGGAATAATGTCGCGGCTGACGGTCACGATGCGGTCGGCCCGGTTGTAGAGGGCGGGGATGAGCACGTTTTTGCGCAGCCAGCCCACCGGCCCCCGAATGTTGGCATCGTGCAGCTTGGAGCCGTGCACGCAGAGGATGGTTTTGCCGGGGCCGCCGCTCAGCAGGTTCACGTAGTCGGCCCCTTCCAGGTGGCTGATGACCACGGCCGGCTGCAGGCGCTCGCGCAGCTGGCGCAGCCCGCTGATGCGTCGCCGGAAGTTCTGGATTTTGGCCAGTGCCCCCCCTCCCCCGCTCACGTCGAGGCTCACCACGGGGTTGCCGCTGGGGTACAGGTCGCCGCCCTCCAGGTTGAATACGGCCTCCGTGACGGCGTAGTGCCGGGCCAGCTCTACGCTGTGGTCGTGAAAGACGCGCTGGGCGCCGCCCAGCCCCAGATTCGGTATCAACAACAGGATTTTCGTGCGGATTGTGTTTGCCATATTAAGTAAATGCGCCCACCTGCTTCGGGACGAAAACGGCCCGAATAAATGCGGCTTAGCCAATTTTACGCCGCGCCTGTTTGGCACGTGGCAGGCCGGTTTGGCGCGGAGCAAAGTTAACCCCGCAACAGGCTTCACCCCGAATGCGGCAGCTCATCGTACCGATGCACGCCCACGATGCGCCCCTGGCGCATGTCGTATATGCGGTCGCACTCCCGCAGAGTGGTCAGACGGTGGGCAATGATAAGAATGGTCATGTCGGTGTGAGCTAGGTGCGTAATGGCCTCGTTCACTTCGCGTTCGGTTTCGTTGTCGAGGGCACTGGTGGCTTCGTCGAGCAGTAAGATTTCGGCCTGTTTATACAAAGCCCGCGCAATGCCGATGCGCTGCCGCTGCCCGCCCGAAAGCTTCGCCCCCCGCTCGCCGATGAGGGTGGCCAAGCCCCGGGGCAAAGCCGCCACGAAATCTGCCAGCGAGGCCTGCGCAATGGCATAGCGCAGCCGCTCGGCATCGACCTCGTGGGCGGGCGCGCCCAGCGTCACGTTGTCCTGAATGGATGCTTCCATCAGAAAGGTGTCCTGCCGAACGTAGCCCACCAGTTCGTACCAGGCCTGCAAGTGCTGCGGCGTCAGGGCCTGCCCGTCTACCAGCACCCGCCCGTGTTGCTCGCGGTAGAAGCGCAGCAACACGTTCATAAGCGTAGTTTTGCCCGAGCCAGACGAGCCGACAAATCCAATTTTTTCGCCCCTCCCAATGCGCAGGCTGATGTGTTGCAACACCGGCACTTCAGCGGCGGACTGGTCCGGAAAGGTGAAGGAAACATCGTCCAGCACCAGCTCACGACGGAAAGGCAGCGGCAATTGCACGGCGGGCGGGGTTTCGTCAAACGCCGCCCCCCGAAACAATTCCAGGTTTTCGAGCGCATACTGGTTCTGCTTGATGAGCACCACGGCGGTGAACATGCGGTTGACCGAAGGCATGAGGCGGTAGGCGGCCGCCGCAAACGTGCCCACCAACGCCAGCAGCCCCCCGCTCCCCACCGGGCCATACAACGAATACAGGAAAATGGTGAGCACCCCCATAATGGCCACCATTTCGATGACGCGCACGGGCAGTAGCGCGTACAGGTATGCTTCGGCATCGAGGGCCTGCACGGCGGCCTGGTTCCGTAGCAGGCGCTCAGCAAACTGGCCCTGGCGGCCGGCCAGCTTCAACTCGACAAAGCCCGCAAATAAGTCCTGAATGATGCTGAACGATGCCGGCCGTAATTCATTCAGCTCGTTGCCGATGCGGCGCGACCGGGTGCGCAGGGCGCGGTAGGTGAGCAGCGCAGCCGGGGCCAGCACCAGCAGCAGAATAACCAGCAGAATTGGCTTATACAGCAAAATGCCCACGCCAATCACCAGCACCACGGTCAGCTCCGAGAAGAAGGTGAACAAGGGCCGCACTACCCCACTCACGTAGGTACTGGGCACCTGCACGGCGCTGTTTATCAAGTTGGCCGAGCCAAAATCGGTTAAATACCAGAACGGCAGGTGCAGGTATTTGCGCAGTTGGCTTTGAATAATTTCCAGGCCCACCGCCGCCGTAAACCGGGCCTGGATGTAATTGACCCAGGTGCTAAAGAGGTTTTTGAGCAGGAAAAAAGCCAGCAGCCCCGCTATCAGCGCCACCAGAAAGGTGCGCTCCGAGCCGAACCCTGCGTATTGGTAGATGGCGAAGAAAAAAGGGCTTTGCCGCACCCCGCCCGGCTGGGCCGCCACCAGCAACACCGGCACCAGCGAGGCCAGTCCGAACACATCCAGCACCGACGAAACCAGTAGCAGCCCAAACTGCACCGCCGCCTGCCGGCGCTGTTTCGGCCCCACGTAGTAAGCCACGCTGCGCAGCGCCGTAGGAATAATGCCGTGTATCATAGTGGAGCCGGTGGGCTAGCAGCCGGAGGAAGCTTATCCGGCGCAGCCATGGCATACGCATTACCCGCCCCGACAGCCCACTGCGCCGGGGGACGGGGCAAGGATATCACGCATTCACCTAAGGCTACAGGCGCTGCCTCATGCCGATTTTTTGGAGGCCAGCCGCATGAAGGGCTGCTCTACAAAACGATAGAACAGGTAGGCTCCGGCCAAGGCAACCGCAACCGACAGGCCCGTGATGAGGAGCTTATTCGCCGTGGTGGTGGGCGGAATAATTTTTATCAGCACAAACTCGCAGGAAATATCGATGAGGACGTGCAGCGGATAAATGGAGTACGCCCGCGGACCTTTGCCGACCAAATATCCCAGTGACAGCTGCTCTGCAACAGCTCATATTGGTTTTTCGAATGCTTTTCAGCAGATATTATTCGTGCGGAACTATTGCTTTAGCGCAATCCTGGTACAAGCTCATGTAAGAGGCCACGCAGCGGCTCATGTCAAACTTGGCGAAAGCCTGGGGGGCCAGGGCCTGGTGCCGGAGCAGCAGGTCCGGCTCCGTAGCGTAGCGCTTCATGGCCTGGTATAGCTGCTGGACATCGGCCAGCCCCTGCGCGGGGAAATCGGTGAGTAGCCCCGCTTCCTGGCCATCATCAGTGCGAATCATCTGCTCAATTTCGCCCACATTGGTGGATATCACGGCTTTGCCGCAGAACAGGTACTCCGCGATGGAATTGGGCAGGCTTTCTTTCAGGGACGAGGCCAGAATGCCCACATCGAAAGCGGCGGCACAATCGACGGGGTTGTTCACGAAACCCAGGAAGCGCAGGTCCTCGTCGGCAGCATGGGTGGCCCGGAGCTGGTCGAGGAACGCACTGGCCCCCACCAGCACCAGTTTCATGGGGCGTGGCACGGTGGCGCGCAGCTGCTGAAAAGCACTGATAACGGGCTCCCAACCCTTTTCCGGCACGCCGCGCGCCACCATACCAAACACCAGTTCGTCGGGGCCAATGCCCAGCGCCGCGCGAGTGTAGCTGGCGGCTTCGCTGGAGAAGCGGCCTTCCATGCCATTGTAAATCCGGCGTACCTGAATGTGGGTGGCGGGGCCAATGCCGGCGGCGGGCTGAATTACCTCCAAATTTTGCTCCGACAAATACGCGATGCCGTTGATGCGGGCAATGGTTTCTGCCAGCTTTTGCGGGTAGTTGGGAATGGCGTACTGCTGCTGTTGCCGGTAAAAAACCAGGAACTGTTCGTAATCACCGTGCATGGTCACCACCAGCGGCACACGCGGAAACGCCTGGAGCGCCTGCGCCTGCAAATGGTCGCACTTGAAGGTATTGCTGCTGACAACGTCAATTTTCCGGGTCCGGATAACCTCGCGCAAGTGTTTTAGCAGCACCCGTTTGCGCAGGCTTACCGCCCAGCCCTTGCGCTGGAACCAATCGTCGGCGCGGGAAATCAACAAATCCAGCTTTTCGTTGGCCGGCTGGTACTGCAGCAACTCCACATCCGGGGCCAGGCGCTTAACCAAATCGTGCTCCGTGTACTGCCAGTACATGTTGTATAAATACACCTTGTTTCCGGCCTCGTGCAGGGCCTGAGCCAGACGTAAGGCAAAGGTTTGGGCACCTCCAATACGAAACTCCTCAACGGCAACCAGAATATTCATCATCAATTATTTGGGGTGGCAGCCGGCAAATGCGTGAGGCCATAATTACGGCCGGCCGACTGGTTTTCCAGCATTCGGACCACGGCTATTTCGAGCATGTTTACCTCTACCGGGTACTCCTTACCCGCCCGCATGTTGCCACCGACCACCACGTCGTAGTAATGCATGCCCAGGGTATGGGCTTGCCAGTAGTATTCCGGCATCAGGCGATTGCGGGGCATAATTTCAATCACATGCCCTTGCGCGTAAGTCATGAAAAACTGTTGAATCAGGCCAGCCCCGGTCAGGGCTACCAAATACTTGGTTTCCTGAAAGAGGGCCGCCTGTTGCTCAATATTCAGGTTCTCCGCAAAGACTTCTTCGAAACCGTGGCGCTTAAGCATGGCCACTACTTCGTCTTCGTTGTCGAGGTAGCGGCCATAGCGCCGCCGGTCGCGGTTGAGAAATACCTTGCGCCACGGTGCATTGTTTGGCAAATTATAGAGCGCCCGCATGTTGCGCCACGATGCGGGGCTGAAGGCGGCGGTATTAAACTTGTACAGCTTTTTTACCTTCACCCACTCCTTAGGGCCTACCACATACCAGTTTAGCTTCTGCATTTCGGGGCTGCGCCGATACAGATACTGGAAAAAATCCATTTCATACATCTGCCGGGTAATAAGCAACGGCGTATCCGCTGGCAAACCACTCTGTTCCAGCAGTTGCAGGCTGCTCAAGGCGTCCACGAAGTGGTGGTAATAATTACGTGTTGCCGACCCGTCGTACCAAATAGCCACATCAAAGCTGGTGCACTTAGCCGGGCGCAGCAAATTGGGCAATATGAACGGATATTGCCGGTCGTGCTTATACACAATGGTTTGCTCCACTAGCTGGCGGCCTTCCCGGCTCCCCAGCAAACGCTCGGGCTCCAATAGCACATCCGTCACTTCCACAATCGTGCTTTCCTGCATCGTCCACCGTTTGGTGTCCTTCGCAATAAACTCGCTAAAGCCGGGGTCCGTGAATTGCGTTGGCATGCCGGCGAATACATCGTCGGTCTGACGGAATAAGAAACGGAATCCATCCCCCTGCTCCCGATTTTTCCAGTAGCGAGCAGCGATGTACTGCCCCAAACCAGTACGCCAAAGAAAGGAGCGGGTAGCTTTAGTGAAAAAGTTGGTACTAGTGGTCATAGAGCTGAAGCGAAGGCCTAAACAGGGTGAGCAGATTAGGAATTAATAAACAAATAACGCCGGAAACGTTCGGGGATGTATTCACCCAGGGGCACACGCAGGTACAGTAGCCACACAAATGCCGCCATGATGCCCGTGGCGACCACGCCGGCCGGCGCAAACCACAGCCAGTGATTGAACGCCGGCTGCCGGGCCACCAATTGCACCAGCAGATATACGCCCGTTCCGGCAAGGCTAATGCCCAATACCGGCCAGATAATTGGCCGCACCACCGAGTCCATGGGCGCAATGTCCAGATGCTTATAAAGCAGATAAGGCACGTACCAGAACGATGTAAGCAGCGAGGCCAGAATGGTGCCGAGCAGAATCCCGCTCATCCCCATCTTGTATCCCAGCCCAATGGATAGCGCCAGATTGAGCGCGGCTTCGACCATTGCCACGAAGCTCAAGGCGCGGGCAATGCCTTTGGCATTGAGGAAAAAGGCCCCCGTGCGGGTAATAGTTTGCTGCACCATGATGATGAGGGCCAGCACCAGCACCTGCTGCCCGGCAAAGAAATCGGCCCCCACCCAGAGCCGGATAAACCATTCATCCAACGCCAGCATCAGCCAGAAGGCCATCATGCTCAGCGCCACAATCAGCAGCATCATGCGGTGGAAATAGAGCCGGGCCCGGGCCGGCCCTTCGTGCACCACAATTTCGGCTACCGCCGGGAGTGAGTTTTCAGTGATGCGCCCCAGCAGACTCATGCCCACTTCCGGAATACGCACCGTGAGCGAGAACACCGCTACCAGTGCCAGCGACAATACTTTGCCAATTACCAGGCGGTCGGTGTACAAAATCACCTGCGTGGCCAGCCCCTGCAGGAACATAAAAAACCCATAGTCGAGCATGGATTTGGTCAGTTCCTTATCGTAAAAGCGCGGCCGGATGCGCAGTTCCGGATAATACATGTGTAGCAGTACCAGTTGCATGGCAAAGCTGGTCAGCATCTGAAAAACGTTAGCGTACACAAACGTCCAGAGGCCCACCCCGCGTGAGAGCAACAGCAGCGTGAGGCCGGTAGTGAGCAAGCTCACCACAAAGTTGGGCGTAGCAATCAGCGTCTGCCGATGATGGGCGAAGAAAATGCCTCCCAGCCCCCGCTGGATAAACTGCCCGCCCACCAGCAAGCTCAGGGTAATCACAATGGGAATAGCCGGGGCAGCTAGGTCGGCACGCAGGTGGTAAACATGGGGCAGCAATGGCGCAAAGCAAATGCCTATCACCGTCACCAGTAGCCCAAAAGCCGCCGCCACCAGCACCCCCGTCGACATGATTTTGTTCACCATCAGCCGGTTGTGGTCGTCATCGCCCCGATGCAAAGCAAGGTTGCGGATTACGGCCGTCGACAGCCCAAAATCAAACAGGGCCAGATAGTTGATTATTTGAAAGAAAATAATGGATAGCCCATAGGCATCTTTATCCAGATACCGCACCATCAGAGGAGTGCTGACGATAGACACCACCATCGAAATAATGGTGAATGCCTGGGTAGATATTATTCCCCAGAAAGCAGATTTGGTACGAGAAATTTCAGGCATGAGATATATGTTTCAACTGCTATTACGCGATGAGTGCCGCTACGTATTGATATGCATATTTCAGCAGGTCACCCAAAGCTCGGCTGGGTCAAATTTGGTAGAAGTGCAAATGTCAGATACAATCGTTTACAATTCGCATCAAATCCACGCTGCTTTTCCTACGCTTTTTTACGTGAATTAATGATGTTTATACCAATTAATAATGCGTTGCCCCGAATATCTTATTTGTTTTATCCAGCTATATCGGGCTGTCGATAAATGCTGCGGCGAGTGCAATAATTGTTTCATTACCAGCGAATAATCTTCCATTATCAGGTCAAGCATCTGTGTCTTGTATTCCAGCAGAAAGCTATCAAGACGAATCGCGTCCATTCTGGACAACATTTGCAAACAATCAAGTAGTTGCTTAAGTAATTTCTGCTTCACTTCGCCTTTAAATTCTTTTCGCAAGTAATAAATAGCTTCAAAATACATGATAACCCGGCCAGAATCGTCTTGACGAGTCCAAATTCCTCCATCATGAATACGATAAGCCCCCATTACGTCTGGGAAATACATGACTTTCCCGTGCCGTGCAGCGAGCATGTGCAAGCAATAGTCCCCTATTTTAGTATGCACGAACCAATCAGGTAATCCAGTAGGATTTGGCCCGGCAGTGAAAGTATTACGATAAATGCAGGAAGCAGTTAATAACACATTAGCAATAGCCAGGTTTTCCAGCGTATAAGTTGTCGGGATTTTTTCAGGACGTATTAAATCATTGATGGCCTTACCAGCAGCATTGATTACACTGAGATTGTGGGCACTTACAGCATAATCGGGATTATTCTCTAAAAAATCGACCTGTTTCTGGAGTTTATGCGGTACCGTCCAGCAATCATCTCCCTCTAGCATAGCAATATACTTACCTTTACAAGCTAAGAATGTTCTCGTAAAGTTCTGCTGCGGACCCACATTAGGCCCTTTTGGGATTAACCGAATACGCTTAGGATAACGCCGAACATAATCCTCAATTATCCCTCTGGTATTGTCAGACGAGGCGTCTTCGCCCACCACTAATTCTACTTGAAAATTCGTCTTTTGCCCAAGAACAGATTCAATTGCTTTTCCAATATATGCTTCATGCATATAAGTAATCATGCAAACGCTAACGGTAGGTTCCATTAATAAAAATTGATTCAAGTTCTAGCAAATGACGGCTACGGTCTCGTATTTTACGAGCGGGAACACCACCTACTAATGTAAAAGCGGCGGTATCATGTGCCACGAGAGAATGAGCCCCAACTGCAGTGCCTTCTGCGAGGGTAACTCCTGGCAAAACGGTAGAGCCTGTGCCAATAAGTACATGCTTCCCCGCAATAACAGGGGCAGTTATTGTACCCAGTAACTCGCGTGGTATAGTTGCGTTCGCTAAATGCTTACCGCTATAATCATCAGATGAGGTGAATATGCTTACATAAGGGGCCGTGGTGAAATAATCTGAGAGAATAATATCACCCATCCCATTAATGAAATTGAATGCTGAAATCTGCGAATTATTACCAATAACTAATTTCCCTGTCCCCGATGGTGCAATGACACAAAAATTATCAATCCGAACATTATTCCCAATGCTAATATTACTCAAATTATAGATAGTAGCCGTTTTGGAGATAAGTACATGCTCCCCTACGGCAGCAAAACCTAATTCACGCAGTTCCGCATCGGAATAGTAGCCTATCATATAAAAAAATTTAAAAAATCACGCTATCCACAATCTAGTATCCCAACTATGATTGCAAATTGCAAATGCTGATTGCATTTGCAATTTAACACAATTAATATACATACTATCCTTCCGCTGCTCGAAGAGAATAGCTCTGAAGAAGGCTATGAATCTCAGGTTTAGAGTTATGCATCAACGCATCGACTATTGAAAGCCCGGGCACGAATTCACCATTTTTCACTTGCTGTGGATAGGGCGGCAACTCGGGTTGAATAAATTTGAGGGAAATGCCCGCTTGTTGAAATGTTTCCCCATCATAGAGCGCGCGCCCACCCATTGCGTTGATGTAGCAGGTTGCCCCTTCCTGCTGGCAGATATCGACTACCCGCGCTTGCGCGCGAAGGTGGGCATTATTGTAAATATCAGAGCTTGGAATGAGTTGCACGGGCAGGTTTAGATATTGCACTATTTGCTGTAGGCTATTACGAACTAAATCGGCGATGGTACGGGCATCGGCCTCAAATATTTGTTTAATCAGTTCAAAGACCGGTTCGTAGTGAGGGGCCCGCCGATAGTTCTGACTTATGGTTTGCAATAACTTTGGCTGCCACAGGTCGCGTGGCCGCAATTCAATGTCCCGAATTAGTCGATTGGGGCTAGGCTGGTCAAGCGGCACGGTGAACATCCACGGCTGGCCATTGACTAACAGTTGATTACGATTTATCCATCCGCCCTTAATAAACTGCACATCATCATACACGACAAAACGGTCGGCAGCTGTCAGCAATTGAAAGTAGCCCACGTATGGAAACAAGTAAGGCTGCATAATGACGAGATTCATCGGCAGGCTGCTTGGATAAGTTGGGCAATGCGCCGGACATCTGCGGGTGCCAGGTCCTGATAGAATGGCAGGCACAGCACGCGCCGGCTGATATCTTCGGAAATGGGGCAATCGGCTCCGGTGTGGTACGGCAGCTTATTGAGTGAAGGGAAAAAGTAGCGGCGCGTACTGATTTCGTGGCTCAGGAGATACTCTTTCACCTGATGCATCTGGGATTCGCTGGCAAATACAATGGGGAAGTAAGCGTAATTATATTCCAGGCTCGGCTCGGCCGGCGCGGGATATTGCAAGCCCAAACCGGCCAGTTCGGAGGTGTAGATAGTGGCTAGCTGCTGGCGCTGGCGAATAAATTCCGATACTCGTGGCAGATTACAGAGGCCCATCGCAGCATGGAATTCAGAGTTTTTGCCATTCACCCCCAAGGTAAAATACTCATCGCCAATGTGCCCAAACGACTTGTAGAGCCATACGTTGCGTGCCAGCTCTTCGTCGTTCATCACGATAGCACCGCCCTCTACAGTATGAAAAAGCTTGGTGGCATGGAAGCTACAAGTAGCCAAATCGCCGTAGCTAAGAAGTGGGCGGCCATGCACGCGCACCCCAAAGGCGTGGGCACCATCGTAAATCACTTTCAGGTTATGACGTTGGGCAATAGACTCTATTGCCAGCACATCGCAGGGGTATCCGTACACGTGCGTAGCCAGAATTGCTGTAGTGCGGGGGGTAATTGCGGCTTCAATTTTAGCAGCATCTATGCAAAAGGTCTGGTCTTCGATATCTACGAATACAGGCTCGCAGTTCTCCCAAAGTATAGCAGTTGTTGTGGCAACGTAAGAAAACGGAGTGGTGATAATCTCTCCCGATAAATCCAGCGCTTTGATGGCAATTTGCAAAGCAATTGTGCCATTAGACAGGAATTGAACCTGTGAGCCATCCAGGTACTGATTCAAGTCGGTTTCAAGTTGCTGTACCAAAGGCCCGTTGTTAGTAAGCCACCCTCTTTCCCAAATGCCTTCTAAGTATTGGGAGTATTCTGCAAGCGGCGGCAAATATGCTTTTGTAACATTTATCATAAACAGAAAGTCGATTCAAGACATTGAATCACATAGTACCCTCGAAGGTAATACATGCTTACCAGTGTACTCCGGATGGTATATCTGAAGTGGCCGGTCAAAGCGGGATAGAATGGAGTCGCAACTTTCCTTACGTTCGAAAGACAGGGCAATACCAGACAAACCACGCAAGCATGATGCGGCCTTCCACGCCACAGCCTTGCTTCTGGACGACTGGACAAGCAGAGCACTCAATCGAGTTTTTTGAACTAGAGAAATGGTCCTCGTCACCGATTCTCCCGACTATTCTACTGTAATCACCATTGCTGACACTTCAGCATCAGCGACAAAACTTCCTGCGCCACTCATCAGCACTTCAAATAACTGCTCAGCCTGCATTCTTTTATATCCGAGGCTTAAGGGCCAACAGTTGGCGTATCACTTTGTAACTTATTCCCAAACGGGCCAGGACCCAGAATACTCCTATCTTATTGCTCTTTGATTCGCGAAAGGCATACCATAGTTTTTCTCGGGCTGCAGGGCCTACGCTGGCGTAATAGTGTTCGGCCTGGTCGGCCAGATTGTGGCGGGCGGCGGCCCATTCGGAATCCCCCTCGAAGTAAGCTTTGTTGTAGATGCGGAAGTATGTCTCGTTCAAGGCTACCCGGTTGGTATGAATCGCGGAAGCGTTGTGCACCCGATACCCCCCCAGACTACCTGGCAGGTAGGCAAAGCGAAAGTGCCGGGACAGTCGCAACCACATATCAAGGTCTTCCGAGTAGAGCGACAAATCGTATTCCCCTACCTTATCCAGCGCACTATGGCGAATGGTGGTGGTGAGTGCGGGCACATAAAACCCCTTTAGCAGGGGGACGATGAGGTTGCCTTGGGGTGGGTTATCGGCGAAGGAAGGGTCAAAAAATTGCAGAAAGCTGGGTGCAATCACTTTCCCTGTGGAGTCGATAATCTCACAATCACCATATACGGCTCCGCAGTCCGTGCCCTGGCGTTCAAACTCGGCTACGGTTTCGGCCACCATAGTGGGGTGCAGTACATCGTCTGACCCCACCCAGCTCACGTACTCGCCGTGGGCATGAGTCCGGCACTCGCTGAAGGTTCTGACGATGCCTTGGTTGCGCTCGTGCCGAATAAAAGTGGCCGGGTAATTAGTACGGGCTAACCAATTGGTAATTACTTCAACCGATTTATCAGTAGAACAATCATCCACTACAACCAGTTCAACCAATGGATGCGTCTGATTACGAACACTATCCAGCATCTGCTCAATATAATGAGCATTGTTGTAAGATGCTATTCCGATAGTAACCAGAGAGGGAGTATACATCCTGTTTGAGTAGTTTTATTTAAGTTTCAGTAATACTGGGTTTCCAAGACTAGAAAGGCATCATGAAAACATGCCCAGCGTATTATTTTTTCTAATTAAATATTTAAAAGCAGTACGTTGAATAGATTATACCTATTTGGTACAGATAACTATTTTGGCACAGCTAACCATTTATTATGAATAACAAGCAAACACATGGGTCGTATTGCCAAGCCGAAAACCCAGCTTTTCGCAGGTGCGGAACACTGCCCGGTTCGTTGCCTGGGTAGTCATCAGGACATTGGATAACTGATTGGTGGCGGCCCGACGGACGGTTTCGGCTACCAGCTTCACATGCCAGCCCCGGTTCTCGGGGCCTACCGCAGTGAGCAGCACCCGGGAGTAGCCACTATCGGCGATGAGAGGGTCCGGCGCGGTGTCTCCGATTGCCAGAAAGGAGTCGACCACTAAGTCGTCTTCAGCGGGCACCAGCACTGTATCGGCGTACGTGCCCGCCACAGCGGCCTCAGCATAGCGGGTGAGCATTGCGGCCGCCCGTTCTTCGCCAAACCAAGGGTCGGCATGGAAACGGTCGTAGTCGTTACGGGCTTGGGCCGATACCCGGCCGAGATGACTGGCCTCGTCGGGGCGGGCGGCCCGCACCAAAGCCGGTGGCACCGGCAAGGGTTCAGCCGTGGGACGATAAAAATTTAACCTGGTTTCAATCAGCCCCCATCCGCCCTGGGTCAGTGCTTGGATTAGCTGAATATCCTCGGCTGGTACGATGCTGAAAGCATAGTATGCGCCGCGCTGCGCAAGTTCGGCTCGCAGCTCGCGTGCCGCCTGGGCTAAGGCATCAGGGGAAGTAGCCGTGGCAAACAGCCCTGTGAATAATCGGTAGGTATCGACCCCAAAAAACGCCGTGTCCCAGGCCAAGTGTTGTACCAGCCACTGTCCGGCAGCCGCATCAGCCATTGGCAATACCTCTTCCCCGGTGCCTGTTCCGAAACGCTGGGCCGCCCCGGTGCCATATTGCTCTTGTTGGATGGCAAGTGGGATATGCCGCAGGAAGCTGGTAGGCGAATACAGGCCCAATGCTTCCGCTCTTTCCTCAATTAAATCCGGCCTTGGCACAACATTTATTTGCTCTGCCATATTTCTTTGAAATCGGTATAACTACGAATGTAATCATCCTCGTTATAAACGTCGGAAGCTAGGACAAGCTGAACAGCCGCATGCGAGTACTGCATGGTATGCCAGGCGTGGGGGGGCACGTAAAGCCCTACATTGGGATTTTCCAGGCGGAATATCTGAATGGTGCCATCGCTCAGCTCCGTGGTGACGGTAATGCGCCCGGCAACGGCAATCAGCACTTGCTCGGTTTTATGATGCGCGTGCCGGCCACGGACGATGCTTTCCGGAGTGTAATACGTCCAGAAAAGCCGCTTCACCTCAAAGGGAACCAGGGTATTTTGCTCAACAACAGAGATGTAGCCAATCTCTGGGTTGCCCATTTTAGGAAACTCTATCAGGTGCGGGTTTAGCATTGAGCAGTTGTGTAAAAGCAAGGTTACCCTCTATCGCCTAAAAAGCTTCGGATGGCCTTGGCTACCGCCAAAACGTGCTCCTCCGTCATTCCGGGCCACATGGGCAAGCTCAAACACGTCGCCGCCAGTTCTTCCGCCAGCGGATAAGTGCCCACCGGAATTGCCAGATGAGCATAAGCCTGCTGCTGGTGGGGCGGGATAGGGTAATGAATGAGCGTGCCGATTCCCTGCTCCGTCAGGTATTGCTGCAAAGCTGCCCGTTGAGTGGTCCGCACCACATACAGATGGTACACGTGCGTGGCCCCGGGAGCAGTTGCGGGCAGCTGCAAGTCAGCTATTCCGGCAAGGTGCTGGTTGTAGAGTTGGGCAACGTTTTGCCGCTGGGCAGTCCATTCCGGCAAATAGTTGAGCTTAACCCGCAGGACAGCCGCTTGTAGCTCATCGAGCCGCGAATTATGGCCGATTACTTCGTTGTAGTATTTCTGCTGCGAGCCGTAGTTGCGCAGCACCTGCACTTTGTGGGCCAGGTCGGCATCATTGGTGGTCACAGCCCCGGCATCGCCGAGGGCCCCCAAGTTTTTGCCGGGGTAGAAGCTGGTACCGTTCACGGCGCCGAAGCTGCCGGTCAGGCCTCCCTCCCACGCGGCGCCCTGCGACTGGGCATTGTCCTCCACTACCCACAGGCCGTGTTTGCGGGCAATATCCATGATGGGGCCCATTTCGCAGGCTTGTCCATACAGATGGACCGGCATAATGCCCTTGGTGCGCGACGTGAGCGCGGCTTCGATACGGGCCGGGTCAATGTTGTACGTGTCGGGATTGGGTTCGACAGGCACGGGGACGCCGCCCACGAAGGAGATGGCCAGCCAGGTCGCGATGTAGGTGTTGCTGGGGACAATAACTTCGTCGCCGGGCTGTACACCCAAGGCTTCCAGGGCCAGATGCAGGGCATCGAGGCCATTGGCTACCCCGATGGTATGGGCTACGTGGTTGAAGGTGCTGTATTCGGCCTCAAAGGCTTTCACCTGCTCGCCAAGCACGTACCATTGCTTATCGTAAACATCAGCAATAGCACCCAGCACTTCTGAGCGAATGGGATTGTGTTGAGGAGCAAAAGACAGAAACGGAACGGTCATAAAGCAGGCGGAAGGCGACTATCGAAGCTGCAAAGATAGCAGCCCCGCTCCAACCAATTGCATTTATACGATTCTCCCACCTTGGCGGCACCCGTCAATGGGCCATGTATTGTTGGGCCGATTGAGTGAGCAGAAATAAAAAAACAGCGGCTTGTCGCAGGAAATTGATGTTGCTTCAGACCGCTTTGCTTAAGGCGTTCGTGGCATTGGTAGCCGCACCTAGATAGGACTGACAGGATGATTCTTGAAAAGGCAGATTCAGGCAGTATTATTGTGCTAATCAGACCATAATATCAGTCGAATATTTCGCGAACCACGTACAGTGGCCGCTTCCTGGCTGCATCCAGCCCGCGCCATACGTACTCGCCAATTACGCCCAGCGCAATCATCTGAAAAGCTGACACGAACAGCATAACCACCATAAGCGTGGTCCACCCGGCGGGCTCATCGGGGCGGGCCACCTTGAGGGCAATCACATACACACCGTACAGGAGGGCAATGAGGCCCAGCCCCAGGCCCAGCACCGAAATGGCGCGGATGGGCACAAAGGAAAAGGCCATCAGCGAGTCGATGAGTAGCTTGATTTTCTTGTTTAGCGTCCAGCGCGACTTCCCGATTTCCCGCTTGCGGCGGGTGTAGGGAATGTTGACATAGGCAAAGCCCAACCACACCATGAGGTAGAACACATTGGAGTTGCGCTCGTGTAGCTTCAGCACCTCGGTGGCTACCTGCCGGTCAAAGAACACGAAATCGAAGCCACCGTCAGGGATGTTGCGCAGGGCCAGGTTCTTCATCAGCCAGTGAAACAGCTTGGCCATGGCTACGGAAAGGCCTTTCTCTTCGCGGTCCTGGCGGTTGCCGATGACCAGCTTAATGCCTTGTTGCCAATAGCCGTACATCTGCACCATCAGCTCGGGTGGGTCCTGCAGGTCAGCGGTGATGACGGATAGGCAGTCGCCGGTGGCATGGGCCATGCCGGCCACGATGGCATTGTAGGAGCCCACGTTACCCGCTAAATCCACGATGCGAATGCGGCCGGGATACAGGGCCTGCGCCCGGCGTAGCGCACCGAGGGTGTCGTCGCCGGAACCGTCGTTCACGAAAACGTATTCGAACGTGACTTCGGGCGGGAAATTCGCTTCGTTCGCCACAAGTTCGCGGGTCGTCACCGGAATGTTATCCTCGTTAAAATAGCAGGGAACGATGACGGAGAGCTTGGGCATGGATTGATTGGATAGAATTGCCGCTGGGCCGCACGGGTGGGTACGCTCAGCCGGAGCTTTGAAATGAAAAGAAGGAAAGCTGATTAGAATGTTAGAATGCGCGAATGGTGTCGGCCACGGCCAGCAACGCACCCTGTAACTAGTCGAGGCGGGAATAATACCCAGAACGGTTATCAGCAGGGCTTTGGGCCGGCAGTGCGGGCACGGGGCTCCGTTTCAGCCATTGGCTTCGCGTCAACTTCGGTTGGCCAGACCTGAGCCAGCCGTAAGCGGCTCAGGTTTGTTGCGCCCATCGCTCCCGAAAGGCGGCGTATTCGCGGATATAATCTTCCTCAGCATAAGCCTGCGAGGCCAGCACCAACTGCACCGCGGTATGCGAGTACTGCATGGTATGCCAAGCCGAAGGCGGTACATAAAGTCCCACGTTAGGGTCTTCGAGGCGGAAAATCTGAATATCACCGGTGGCCGTTTCCGTGGTGACGGTGATTCGGCCCGCCACGGCAAACAAAAGCTGCTCGGTGCGATGATGGGCGTGGCGGCCCCGCACGATGCTTTCTGGGGTGTAGTACGTCCAGAAGACCCGCTGCACCGCAAAGGGCAGCGGGTCTTTGGCGTTTTCGCCCACGGAAATGTAGCCAATGCCCGGTGCCCCCAGCCTGGGGAACTCGATAAGGTGTGGGGCAGGATAATCGGCCATCGGAAGCTATTTGACGTGTTCTTTGAAATACTCCAGCGTGCGACGCAGGCCTTCAGCGCGGTCCACCTTGGGCTCCCAGCCCAGGATTTCCTTGGCTTTGGTGATATCCGGGCGGCGCTTCATGGGGTCGTTTTCGGGCAGGGCCTGGTAGGTCGGCTTGAATTCGACGCCGGTGAGGCGCGCGATTTCTTCACCAAACTCCTTGATGGTGATTTCCGACGGGTTACCAATGTTCACGGGCAGGTGGTAGTCACTGAGCAGCAGACGATAAATACCTTCCACCAGGTCGTCCACATAGCAGAACGAGCGGGTCTGCGAGCCGTCGCCGAACACGGTCAGGTTCTCGCCGCGCAGAGCCTGCGAGAGGAAAGCCGGCAGTACGCGGCCGTCGTCCAAGCGCATCCGCGGGCCATAGGTGTTGAAAATGCGGATAATGCGCGTTTCCAGGCCGTGATGGTTGTGGTAGGCCATAGTGATGGCCTCCTGGAAGCGCTTGGCCTCGTCGTAGCAGCCACGCGGGCCCACGGGGTTCACGTTGCCGAAATACTCTTCCACCTGGGGGTGGATTTCGGGGTCGCCGTACACCTCCGAGGTGCTGGCAATCAGCATGCGGGCACCTTTCACGCGGGCCAGGCCCAGCAGGTTGTGCGTGCCGAGCGAGCCCACTTTCAGGGTCTGAATCGGAATTTTGAGGTAGTCGATGGGCGAGGCTGGCGAGGCGAAGTGCAGGATGTAATCCAGCTTGCCGGGCACGAACACGAACTTGCTCACATCGGCCTGATGAAACTCAAAATCGGGCCGGCCAAACAGGTGCTCAATGTTCTGGATGGAACCCGTAATCAGGTTGTCCATCGCCACCACGTGGTAGCCCTCTTTCAGGAACCGGTCGCAGAGGTGCGAGCCCAGAAAACCGGCCCCGCCGGTGATGAGGACGCGCTTTTTTTCTTCGGAAGTATTGGTCATAGTATCGGTATTGGGTCATTAGAACGTCATGCTTCGCTACGCTCCGTATGACACTCTTTTCAAAAAATTAGGCGGCCGGCTCCTTGTGGTCGGTTTTGATGCCGATGCAGTGGTACACGAAGCCAAGCTCTTTCAACTCCTTCACATCGTAGATGTTACGGCCGTCGAAAACAACTTTCTGCTTCATCAGGCGGCCCACAACGTCAAAATTGGGGGAGCGGAAATCGGGCCATTCCGTGACGATGAGCAGGGCATCGGCGTCAATCAGGGCCGCAAACTCGTCTTTGGCGTAGCTGATGCTGTCGCCGAGCGAGTGCTTGGCTTCGGGCATGGCCACGGGGTCGTAGGCGGTGACGGTGCAGCCGGCGGCCAGCAGCTTCTCGATGATGACCAGCGAGGGGGCCTCACGCATGTCATCGGTTTTGGGCTTGAAGGACAGGCCCCACACGGCGATTTTCAGGCCGCGCAGGTCGCCGCCGAAGTGCTTGCTGACTTTGTTGAAGAGCACCGATTTCTGGTCTTCGTTCACGCTTTCCACGGCGCGGAGCACCTGCATGTCGTAGCCGTTTTCTTGGGCGGTTTTGATGAGCGCCTTCACGTCCTTGGGGAAGCACGACCCCCCGTAGCCGATGCCGGGATAGATAAACTTGGTGCCGATGCGGGCATCGGAGCCGATGCCCCGGCGCACCATGTTTACGTCGGCCCCCATGATTTCGCACAGGTTGGCCACGTCGTTCATGAAGCTGATTTTGGTGGCCAACATGGAGTTAGCCGCGTATTTCGTCATTTCGGCCGACGGGATATCCATGAAGATAATCGGGTGGCCGTTGAGCAGGAAGGGCTTGTAGAGCTTGGTCATCACCTCTTCGGCGCGCTCCGAGGCGATGCCGACCACGATGCGGTCGGGCTTGAGGAAGTCGTCGATGGCCGCGCCTTCTTTCAGGAATTCGGGGTTGGAAGCCACGTCGAACTCGACGTTGGCCCCGCGCTTGGCCAGGGCCTGCTCGATTTCGACGCGCACCTTAGCGGCTGTGCCCACGGGCACCGTGCTCTTCGTGACGATGACACCGTAGCTATTCATGCTCTCGCCAATACCGCGGGCCACGGCCAGCACGTATTTCAGGTCGGCCGAGCCGTCTTCGCCGGGAGGCGTACCCACCGCAATGAAGGCCACGTCACAGTCTTTGATTGCTTCGGCCAGATTGGTAGAGAAGTGCAACCGCCCTTTTTCCACGTTGCGGGTAACCATTTCTTCCAGGCCCGGCTCGTAAATCGGCAAAATGCCTTGGTGTAGATTCTCGATTTTTTTATGGTCGATATCAATACACGTCACCTCGATGCCAACTTCGGCAAAACACGTGCCCGTTACCAAACCGACGTAGCCGGTGCCTACAACTGCTATTTTCATAAGATGCGGAATGCGTGGAGATTTATACTCAATGGAACAAATTTAGGTCTTTACGGTCCACCCTACCGGACCTCGCGGTTAGTCCTTATTCTCACGCCAATGAGCAAGCAGCAGAACGCAGGGGTAAATCAAATGATTATAAGTCAATTATCATTACGAATAATCTGAAAATTGATTTCATGATTTTGCAGAACAGCACGCTGCGAGGCACTATGGCCTTCAAATTGATAGGCGGGATATTTCATAAAGTAAGGACTATCGGCCACTACTTTGCCGGGGTTCAAGTGCGCAGGCCGGTAACAGTTGATTGGGTATAGATAGGCGAAATTCAGCAACTGAAAAGTGGGATTTCGATGCTTTTGCGTCACTTGGCTGCGCAGGCGTGGCCCAAATAATCGATAAAATATGAGGTGCTCGTCGCATACATTGACCTGGCTTATCGCAACCTGCGCATAATCATAGATGTCTGCGCGGTACGCTACATCGCAAGGATAATCAATGGGGAGGTAGCTGGCTACAAATACTCCGAAATGCCACAGGGCAATGCCGCCACTACCCCAATAGAGCCAAGTGCGGGGTTGTCTAGGGCGACCAACCGTGCGCAATGCCACCAGCGCCCCCATGATGATGAATGGCACAAAAAAGTGCAGCGTGCGCCCGTAGAACACCAACTTATGGCCCACCTGAACCACCAAAGCATAGCCCAGCCACGCCAAAAAGCCAACCGTGAGCAGGCGCACAAGCCCTCGTGTGGCTCCGCCATCGGCGGCAAACCAGCCCGAGCACCAACTCAACCCTAACCCAACCCCGAATAGCACCAGCAGACCAATGCCGAGCCAGCCTTCCACATGCCAGAAATAGCTACCGAGGAAGCTAAACCCTTCGGCAAAGCTGCCTTGCGTGACGGTAGTGGCAATGTAGCGGCTGCTGTTCCAGTACGAAGTGTGGCCTAGGCGAGCCAAGCCTTCAAAGGCCAAAAGCACCGTTAGCAGGCCAGCCAGTTGGGCAGCGGCGGGCTTTGCAGCACGAAGCCAATCCGGACGCGGGGCCTCGAAACCGGTCATGAGCGCTAAGGTCAGCAGCAGCACAGGCCCCATAAAGTAGCCGGGATAAATGGCGTAGCTAAGGCCGCTCAATACTCCTGCCAGTGTCTGAAGCTTGAGGCCGACGGCTGCTTTGGGCCGCAGCAACACTGTAAGCGCCAAGAAAAAGAAGAACAGGGAATGGTCGTAGGGCAGCAGATGACGCAAATATAAGTTAGTGTTTACCAAGCCCGAATACAGCGCAAGGCCCAGCAATGCCAGGCCAACATTGAAAAAGCGCCGGTAAATGTGGTAGAGCAGCAGGGCATTTAGACTTACGATGAGCACGTTGAACACCTGAGGGACTTGCAGCGAGGGCGGCGCGTTGGGGTTCAGGTCGAAGACCCGCAGCAGGATGGCTTGGCCCAGACCGGGGATGGCCCGCCATATACCGTCGCCCGGGCGGGCGCCCATGGAGTTGATATAGCGCAGGAATTCCTGTCCGTGACCTTCGCTGAGCGAGCGCAGGCCCAGCATGGCGTTGACGTAGCGGGACTCATCCACAAACGCCATGGTGCCTTTGCCAACTAAGCTGAGGCGCACCAGCGTGAACAAGACACCAAATAGAAGGGCCAGCCGTTGCGGCCGGCCCACTAGGTACCACCAATCATGAATTTGACAAAATGCATTCACATTCAACAACTTACTTCGTTTACTGCTTCCACCAGGTCTGGAAGACGATGAGGCCCCAGATGCGGGCGTGCACGTCGCCGGGGCTGCGCGAGAACAGCTGCGCCTTGAGGGCGCGGATGGCCTGCACGTCGAAAATGCCCTGGGCTTCGATGAACTCGTCGCGGAGCAAATCATCTTCGATGAGGCTGCGCAGCTCGCCGCGCATCCATTTCAGCAGGGGCACTTCGAAGCCGTGCTTGGGGCGGTCGTAATTTGGTTACAATTATTCGACTTTGATTGCTTTTCTGTCTTGAGAAGGTATCGTATAAATCTGAAACTGATATGGCCAAGTTTTTAACAACTGACGTTCCCGGGAATTATATGCCTCATATTGGTACGGAAGGAATTCTGACATATCGTCTCCTTGTGCCAGCAGCACACCACGGTTCCGTATATCGACCAGAGTGTTGTGGCAACGAATAGGGTAAAGTGTACCAAAATTCACAAGTAGAAGCGTATCATTTGCATTGGCTGCTGCAAGATTTGGTCTGTCGCTGTACTTAGCCTGAAAAGGTTCATAATCATAAACATCGTTTCCACAGGCCGTATTATAGCGTATTACGTGTGCGGGAAGCGGCGCAAAAATCTTATTATCAAATGCAACGTCTTTCACATAAATAACTTTGGAGTAGCCTATAAAGAAATACAGGAATGATGCGACACTGATTAGAATCAAAATATATCTGATGCTGCTGTGCTTAAAATTAGCAATACCACAAATACAAACCAGTACCAGCATCGGCATAAACAGATGCAGAATTCGCCCATAAAAAACCAATTTGTGCCCCAAATAGACCAAAGATGCGTAACAGAGCCAACCGAGCATCAGCACAATCGTCAGTAATACCCTTTGCTTCCGGAATTCAACTGTTTCAGTTACACCAAAACGAGTTGGCCACAGTATTGACACCAGCGACCATAGAAGCAAAATCAGCAACAGGCAGCCCAGGCCCCTTTCAACATTAATTAAATAAGATGCCGCAAAGGAGTACCCCTCCGAAAAATCTCCTTGTGTAATAGTAGAAGATAAAGTACTACTACTCATGAGGTAACTCACGCCCCCTATTCTGGCAGTTATTTCAAAGGCCATTATCACCATACCAAAACCGAGTACGTAAACAGCTCCTCGTACCAATAACCGTTGCAGGCTACTTTTAATAATTGGTAATTCAATCATCATCAGGCCCAGCATGGCTGGTGCCAGGAAGTAGCCGGGATATATAACAAACACTATTCCGGAGAAAACACCGATTTTAAAAGCAGGCAGCTTATTAGTGAATAATTTTCCTTTATAATCCTTAATAATCAACCAGAGTGCTAGTAAAAAAAAGCACATAGACATGTCGTACGGCAGGATATGCCGCAGGTAGATGTTGGTATTGGCCAAGCAGGCATAAATGATGACTGCTACTTTACTCCACCTATTATTGAAAAGCGCATTTGCAATTTTGTAAAATAAGACTATATTAATTATTAGCATGGCCCAATTCATCCAAGCAGCCGTTACCAGTGATGTCGGCGTATTGGTGTTAATATGAACCACCTTGAACATTGCGGCCTGTACCACCGCAGGAATCAACCGGATAAATGCATCACCTGGCCTTCCTTGAGTTGAGTTAAGCGCAACAATGCCCTGCGTGAAGTGTCCTTGGGAAAATTGCTTTACAGCATCTAATGTACAGAAATAGCGGTATTCATCTATAAACGAAACCAATCCCTTACCTATCAAGGTTGTCCGAAGGATAAGGATAGCAACTATAATAAAATAGAAAAGGAGATTTTCCTTATCTATTTTATTATAGTTTGATTCAATTGATAAAGTAAAAGTATTATTTCCCATTGCCTAATTATCTAAACTCCCCTTACACACCAGAATGCTATGCAAACAAGCCATATTTAATAATGCAATAGATAGCCCGAACACCGTCGCGCCAACCTATTTTCTTGCCCTCGGCATATGTGCGCCCATAGTAGCTAATGCCAACCTCATAGATACGAACGTCTTTCACACGCGCTACTTTGGCGGTAACCTCGGGTTCAAAGCCGAATCTTTTTTCCTCCAACTTAAGCCCTTGAATAATATCGCGGCGAAACAACTTATAGCAGGTTTCCATATCTGTCAGGTTCAAGTTATTGAACCCATTGGAAAGCTGCGTCAGCCATTTGTTGCCGATGCTGTGCCAGAAAAACAAGATGCGGTGCGGACGCCCCCCCATGAATCGGGAGCCGAAAACAACATCTGCAAAGCCCTTAATAACAGGCTTTAATAGCACATTATATTCTTCGGGGTCATACTCAAGGTCGGCATCCTGAATCACAACGTATTCACCGGTTGCTACCCTTATACCTGTGTGCAGGGCGGCACCTTTTCCCATGTTTACCGCGTGGGCGTGATATACAATCGGTACATTGGGGTGTTCGCTCATGTAGCGTTGCACAGCAGCTTCCGTGTTGTCCGTTGAGCAGTCGTTAACGATAATTATTTCTTTTTCAATTCCACCAACCAATTGTACTGCATCAATCAAATTGAGTATCTCGTGAATGGTTGGGCCTTCGTTATAGGCTGGTATTACAATGGAAAGCTTCATATATCAGATTGAAATGCAAATCAGAATTATTGCGTTGAAACAAAGTTATGTCGAAACAAAGTTAGCTTAGGCCATATACTGCTTCCACCAGGTCTGGAAGACGATGAGGCCCCAGATGCGGGCGTGCACGTCGCCGGGGCTGCGCGAGAACAGCTGCGCCTTGAGGGCGCGGATGGCCTGCACGTCGAAAATGCCCTGGGCTTCGATGAACTCGTCGCGGAGCAAATCATCTTCGATGAGGCTGCGCAGCTCGCCGCGCATCCATTTCAGCAGGGGCACTTCGAAGCCGTGCTTGGGGCGGTCGTAGAGCTCGACGGGCAGCTCGGAGCGGAAGGCGTCCTGCACGATGCGCTTCTTCATTGTGGCGTCGACCTTGCTGGTGACGGGGATGGAGAAGGCGAAGTTGACCACTTTGTAGTCGAGGAAGGGAGTGCGCACTTCCAGCGAGTTGGCCATACTCATCATGTCCACTTTCGTGAGCATGTCGTAGGGCAGCACCAGGTTCATGTCGGTGAGCAGCACCTCGTTGAGGTCGCCGTCGGCGTGCAGGTGCTCCAGAATGTCTTTGCGGCGCTTGGCGGCGGCTTTTTTGCCCACTTTGCGGCGGCTGGCGGCGCTGAGCAGGGTGTTGGCATCGCTGGCCGAGGCGAAGCTGGCCCAGTCCCAGTACCGGTCTTTCACGCCGGCCGTCATGCCGCGCGAGAAGCGCTGGAGTTGCCTTACGCGGTTGCCGAAGAAGCTGTTGCGCGACTTGGGCAGGGCGTCCCACACGAAGCCGAGGGCCGTGACGGCTTCGGCTTTCACGCCGCCCTGGCGCACCTTGAACTCGCCCATGTGCTTATTGTAGCCGCCGAACATTTCGTCGGCCCCGTCGCCGCTCAGGGCCACGGTGACGTGCTGGCGGGTGCGCTGGCTGAGGATGTACACGGCCAGGGCCGAGGAATCGGCAAACGGCTCATCGAGGTAGTCCAACATGCTGTGGATGTGCTCGTAGAGGTCGTCGTTGGTGAGCGAGAAAACCGTGTGGTTGGTCTTGTGGCGGGCGGCCACGAGGTTGGCGTACTTGGTTTCGTCGAAGAAGGGCTCGTCTTTGAAGCCGATGCTGAACGTGTTGAGGTGCGGCGTGTGGCGGGCGGCCAGCGCGGTGATTACGCTGGAGTCGATGCCGCCGCTGAGGAAGGCACCGAGGGGCACGTCGGCCACGAGGCGACGCTGCACGGCTCCGTCCATCAGGTCGACCAGCTTTTTCTGCTGCTGCTCGTAGCTGAGCTTGTTTTTGGCGACCTTTTTGGGGTCGTAGGGGATTTTATACCAAGCTTTGCCCACCACCTTGTTGTCCTTGATATACAGGTAGTGGCCGGGCAGCATCTTCTTCACGCCCTTGAAAATGCTGGCGGGGCCGGGGATGTAGTTGAGCTGCAAATACTGGCTCAGGGCCACGTAATCGAGCTTGCGCGGCACGCCCAGGGCCATGATGGACTTCATTTCGGAAGCCAGGAACAGCTTGTCCTCGTCGCGGTAGATGAGCAGAGGCTTCACACCAAACCGGTCGCGGGCGATGAGCAGCGAGTTTTCCTCCTTGTCGTAGATGGCAAAGGCGAAAAAGCCGTTCAGCTTCTTGATGAAGCTGCGGCCCTCGGTGATGTACATCTGGAGAATAACCTCCGTATCGGTCTGCGAGTGAAACTTGCAGCCGCGCTTAATGAGCTTTTCGCGCAGCTCGCGGTAGTTGAATATCTCGCCGTTGAAGACGATGGTGTAGCGTCCCGATTCGTCGGTCATCGGCTGGTTGCCGTCGGCCGAGAGGTCGAGGATGGCCAGCCGGCGAAAGCCCAGACCGCATTGGTCGTAGACAAAGTGGCCCTCCGAGTCGGGTCCGCGGCGAATGATGGCGTCGGTGGACGCTTGCAGGTTGGCCAGCGACTGACGACCTGTTTCCGTAAAGGCAAATACTCCAGTTATTCCGCACATAGTTGCCCGCAAAAGTACGACCCCGCAACCTAAAGGCCCACCGCAGGGTATTGTCATTAACGCAAATGGCACCGAATTCCTGCCAAAACCCCGCCGTAGCGGCCCTGCTCCTCTTTTTCCAGCCCTCCTTTTTCAATCATGAACATCGACGAACAATTCCAGGCTGCGGCCGAACAAGTAAATAACCTGCCCGGCGACGTGGCCGCCAAGCACATGACCGAGCTTTACGGCCTCTACAAGCAAGCCACCGAGGGCGATGTGAACATGCAACCCGGCGAAGTAGACGCCGCCGCCGCCGACCAGGCCAGCGGCCCTGCCGGTCTTTCGCAGGCGCAATGGGACTCGTGGAACCAGTTCAAGGGTGTGTCGGAGGAAGAAGCCAAGCGGCGCTACGTGGCCAAAACGGCCGAAATAACCGGCGGCGCTAAACCGGCCACCGAGGCCAGCGAAGTGCCCACCGACAGCCAGACCGGTGCCCCCAAAACCACCGACCACGGCGGCCTGCGCGGCGATATCAAAGCCGGCAGCCCATATGGCGGCGAGGACAAGCTGAAAGGCCAGCAGGCGGAATAAGCCGCACTATTCCAGCGCTACTGCGCTTGATATGTTAGTCAAACAAAAGCCAGTTCTTAGCAGAACTGGCTTTTGTTTTTATCCAGAAGCCGGCGGCCAAAAACTTGTTGGTACGGCGGTAGTTGTCGGGCTCCCGGCGGGCAGTATTATTGCCAGTCGGCGGCCGATGGCCGCTTCTCCCCTACTCCGTTTCTGCTTTTTATGGACCGTCGTCTTTTCCTGAATCAAAGTACCCGCGTGGCCCTCACGGCCGCCCTCCTACCCGCCGTGGCCTGCCAAACTACCCCCGGCAAGCCCGTAACGGACGCTCCGGCCGGAGCCCCGGCAGCGGAAGAAACGGCAGGGACCGGCGCGGCCGACAACTTCGAGCTGCACGAGCTGACCGTGGCCGACTTGCAGGACCGCATGGCCAAGGGCACGGACACCGCCCGCAGCCTGAGCGAGAAATACCTCGCCCGCATCAAGGCGCTTAACGAGGCGGGGCCGATGCTGCGCGCCGTCATCGAAACCAACCCCGATGCGCTGAGCATTGCCGACGGCTTGGACCAGGAGCGCAAGGCCGGCAAGCTACGCGGCCCGTTGCACGGCATTCCAGTCCTTATTAAAGACAACATTGATAGCGGCGACCAGATGATGACCACGGCCGGCGCTTCGGCCCTCAGCGGGCACAAGGCGAAGCAGGATGCCTTCATCGTGCAGAAGCTGCGGGCCGCCGGGGCCGTGCTGCTGGGCAAAACCAACCTGAGCGAATGGGCCAATTTCCGGTCCTCGCACTCGGTGAGCGGCTGGAGCAGCCGGGGCCGCCAAAGCCGCAACCCCTATGTGCTGGACCGCAGCACCAGCGGCAGCAGCTCGGGCTCGGGGGCGGCGGTGGCGGCCAATTTGTGCGCCGTGGCTATTGGCACCGAAACAGACGGCTCGGTGGTGTCGCCGGCTTCTTGCAACGGCCTCGTGGGCCTCAAACCCACGGTGGGCCTGCTGAGCCGCAGCGGCATCATCCCGATTTCGAGCACCCAGGACACGGCCGGCCCCATGGCCCGCACCGTGCGCGACGCGGCCATTTTGCTGAGCGCGCTGGCCGGCCCCGACCCCGCCGACCCCGCCAAACTACCCATTCCCAAAGGCGCGCTGACCGATTACACCACGTTTCTCAAGTCGGATGCCCTCCAGGGCCAGCGGCTGGGCGTGGAGAAAGCCCACCTCAACGGCCCGCCGGCCGTGGCCGCGCTCCTGAAGCAAGCCGTGGCCGCGCTGAAGGCAAAGGGCGCAACCATTGTGGAAGTGGAGCTGAATAAGCTGGTCAACCCGCTCGGCGAGGCTGAGTTTGACGTGCTGCTCTACGAGTTCAAGGACGGCGTGAACAAGTACCTGGCCGATGCCGGCGCGACCGTGAAAAACCTGGCCGAGGTCATCGCCTACAATAAGGCCCACGCGACCGAAGCCATGCCGTTTTTCCAGCAGGAAACCCTCATTCGGGCCGAAGCCGCTGATGGCCTCAACAATCCTAAATACAAGGCCGCCGTGCAAAAAACCGTGGCCGGAGCCCGTCAGGCCATCGACGGCCTGCTGAAGACCCACCAGCTCGCGGCCATCATCGGCGTGACAACCGGCCCGGCCTGGTGCATCGATTGGGCAAACGGCGATTACTCGACGGGGGTAGATTTTTCGTCGCCAGCGGCCATGGCGGGCTACCCACACCTCACCGTGCCCATGGGGCAGGTGCTGGGGCTGCCGGTGGGCCTGTCGTTTGTGGGGCCGGCGTACCACGAAAGGCTGTTACTGGCCCTGGGCTATGCCTATGAGCAGGCCACGCACAAGCGCGAGGCCCCGAAGTTTTTACCGACGGTGGCCGTATAGCACGAGTACCCCGAATTTTTATTTCGGGCCGTTGAACAATTGATGTTCACGCAGCCCAAAATAAAATTTCGGGGTACTCGTGCTATACGCCCCTCACTTAAAAAATCTTGCCCGGGTTCAGGATGCCATTCGGGTCGAATACGCCTTTGATGCCGCGCATCAGGTTCAGGTTGGCCTCAGCCAGGGCGATGCCGATGTAGCCTTTCTGCACCAGCCCGATGCCGTGCTCGCCGGAAATAGTGCCCCCCAGCTTCACGCACAGTTCGAAAATTTCGGTGATGGGCTGGCGCAGGCCCACGTTCCACATCTCGTCGCTGAGCTCGCCGCGGATGATGTTGACGTGCAGGTTGCCGTCGCCGGCGTGGCCGTAGCACACGCTTTTGAAGCCGTAGCGGGCTCCTATTTCCTTCACGCCTTTGAGCAGGGTGGGCAGCTCGGCGCGGGGCACCACGGTGTCCTCCTCCTTATACACGGAGTTGTAGCGCACCGAATTGCCAATGTTGCGGCGAATTTTCCAGAGGTCGTCCTTCTGGCCGGCGGTGTCGGCGAGGAGAATTTCGCCCACGTCATACTTTTCCAGCACGCCGTACACCTGCTCGGCTTCCTTATAGAGCTGGTCCAAATCCTGGCCGTCCAGCTCAATAAGCAAATGAGCCAGGATATCCTCAGGCAGCGTGAGCGGGATTTTCAGATAATCGGAAGACCAGGCAATGGCCTCACGCTCCATAAATTCCATGCCCGACGGGATAATGCCGGCCCGAAACACCGCCGAAACTGCCTCCGCCGCCTGCTCCACCTGCCGGAAAGGCACCAGCATCAGAATATTCTGCTGCGGGAACGGCAGGAGCCGGAACACCACTTTGGTGATGATGCCCAGCGTGCCCTCCGAGCCCACCATGAGTTGGGTCAGGTTGTAGCCAGTGGAATTTTTGAGGGTGTTGGCGGCCGTCCAGATGATGTCGCCGGTGGGCAGTACCACCTGCAGATTCAGCACGTAGTCCTTTGTGGTGCCGTATTTCACGGCTTTGGGGCCACCGCTGCTGTGGGCCAGGTTGCCGCCCAGGAAGCAGCTGCCCTTGCTGGCCGGGTCGGGCGGGTAGAACAGGCCCACTTCCTTCACGGCGTTCTGAAACGTCTCGTTCACCACGCCAGGCTCCACGGTGGCTTGCAGGTTGCGCTCGTCAATCTGGATGATTTTATTGAGCCGCTCGGTGCTCAGCACCACGCCGTGGTGGATGGGCAGCGCGCCGCCGCTCAGGCCCGTGCCCGCCCCGCGCGGCGTGACGGGAATGCGGTGCGCGTGGCACAGGCGCATAATCTGGCTGATTTCGTCGGCATCGGCCGGGCGCAGCACTACGTCGGGGGCAAACTGGAGGTCTTCGGTGTGGTCGCGGCCGTAGTCGGCGTAGGCATCGGCGGTGGCTGTGGCCTCGGCGCGCTGGGCGGTGAGGACGTGCGCCGGGCCAACGATGGCCTCAAAAGCAACAATTAATTCGGCGGTAAGCGCGTTAAAATTCATGAGCGGTAAAGCTGAACAGGCCGCGCAAACTATCTTTGCGGCCGATGGGGAGGGTGACAACGAAGATACTACCGCTGCTGCTGCTGACTTTGGTCTTGTTAGCCGGCTGCCACCGCAAGCTTAACTATCGCGACGGCCAGTACCGCTCGGCCCGCGAAATGGTGCGCCTGAAAAAGGGCGGCCGGGTGAGCCCGACCGGCAAATCCAAAGTCGTCGTCGCGGCCCCCAACGGCTCCAAAACCAAAGTGGTAACCAAGCGCCCCGCCCGCGTGGGTAGCGCCACCGGCACCCTGGCTTCCGTGATTGAGGCTGCCCGCTCCTACCAGGGCACCCCCTACCTGTTTGGCGGCACCACGCGCCTGGGACTCGACTGCTCGGGGCTACTACAGTTGTCTTTTGGCGAGGCGGGTGTCACTATTCCGCGCTCGTCCAACGAGCAAGCCGTGTGGGGCGACCCCGTGAAATCCACTGACTTACGGCCCGGCGATTTAGTATTTTTTGGAGCTTCGCCCGGCAGCCGCACCATCACCCACGTGGGAATGGTGACCGTGGCCGACGATGAAGGCGTGGATTTTATTCATGCCTCAACTTCGCTGGGCGTGGTTGAAAACAGCTTAGAGTCTGACTATTACCTCAGCCGGTTCATTCGGGCCGTGCGGCCCCGCCTATGAGGTATCGGCCCATTACCTTTGCCGGACAAATACCTGATTCCGGCGATATTAATCAATGGTAAAATTTACGTAATATTGGCCCTTTCGGCACCGTCGTACCTTTGTCCCGCTTTTACAAAGCTCACTGTTTCCACCAACCTTTTTCAACATGAATAATTTACGTTTACGCCACCTGCTACTGCTGGCGCTGATGCTCCTGACGGCCCGCCTGGGCTGGAGCCAAGGCGCGACCACAGCAGCCATGAGCGGAGTTATCTCCGATAAAAACGGCGCGGGCCTGCCCGGCGCTACCGTAATTGCCATTCATACCCCCACCAACACGCAGTACGTAGCGCCCACCAACTCCGATGGCCGCTTCAACATCCAGAACATGCGCGTGGGTGGTCCCTACACGGTTCGGGTCACGTTTGTGGGCTACAAAGACATTTCCCGCGAAGGCCTGTTCCTGAGCCTGGGCCAGAACCAGCGCTTCGACCAGACCCTGAGCGATGCCACCACCGAGCTGTCGGAAGTAACCGTGAGCGGCCGCCGCGACCCGGTTATCAACGCCGGCCGCACGGGTGCCAGCACCACGGTGCAGCGCGAGCAAATCGAGCGCCTGCCTTCGCTGAGCCGCTCGTTTGCCGACTTCACCCGCCTCACGCCCCAGGCCAGCGGCACGGGCAACAACAGCTTCGGTGGCCGTAACGGCAACTTCAACAACATCACCATCGACGGTGCCATCTTCAACAACTCCTTCGGCCTGAGCGGCACGGTGGGCGGGCAGGCCAACGCGCAGCCCATCTCGCTGGACGCCGTGCAGGAAATTCAGGTGAACCTGGCCCCCTTCGACGTGCGTCAGGGCTCGTTCACGGGTGCCGGCGTAAACGCCGTAACCCGTTCGGGCACCAACGACATCTCGGCTTCGGTGTACGGCTTCCGCCGTTCCAGCAGCTTGGTGGGCACGAAAGTGCGCGACATCGACCAAGTTTTCCCCGATTTCTCGCTGACCCAGCTGGGTGCCCGCGTGGGTGGCCCAATCATCAAGGACAAGCTTTTCTACTTTGTGAGCGTGGAAGGTGAGCGCCGCGACGACCCGCCCGGAACCTACGTGGCCAACCGCGCCGGTCTGCCCATCCCCAGCCCCAACAGCACGACTTCGGCAGCAGCTGCCACTGACCTTGACGTCCTGTCAGGTTTCCTGCAAGACAAATACGGCTACAGCACAGGTGCCTATGAAGGTTACAAGCTGGCACAGAATTCGGATAAGATTACGGCCAAGCTGGATTGGAACATCAACTCCAAGAATACCTTCTCCATCAAGTACAACTACCTGAAGTCGTACCGTGACGTACAGCCATCCAACTCGGGCTCGCCGACGGTAACGGGTGGCCGCGGCATGTCGACCAACACGCTGCCTTACCAGGCTGCTTTCTACCGCATCAACAACAACCTCAACTCGTTTATTGCCGAGTTGAACTCCACCTTCGGCAACGGTATTTCGAACCAGCTGCAGGCCGGCTTCACGGCTCAGCGCGACTTCCGTTCGTCGCTCGGCGGTGCTCAGTTCCCCTTCGTTGACATCCTGTACAACGCCAACGGCCCTGGTGCCAGCGGCAACGAATTCACTTCGTTCGGCTACGAGCTGTTCTCGCCCATCAACATCCTGAACTCGGATATCTACCAGTTGTCTGACAACATCAGCAAGACGGTGGGCAACCACGTGCTCACGCTGGGTACTTACAACGAATACTACAAGTTTGAAAACGGCTTTGCCCCGGACCTCTACGGCCGCTACCGCTTCAACTCGCTGACCGATTTCTACAACTCAGCCGGCTATAACTACGACCCTGCAGCAGCTATTGGCAGCCAGATAACGGCCCGTCCAGGCGGTGCCCTGGCTTCGGCTACCAACAACTACACGGTACGCTACCCGCTGAACGTGGATAACGGCAACCCCGGCCTGAGCTTCCCGCTAGCCCAGACCAAAGCGGCCCAGCTGGGCTTCTATGCCCAGGATGAGTGGAACGCCAAAACCAACCTGAAAGTGACGGCCGGCCTGCGCATCGACGTACCGATTATCCTCAGCGACCTGCAGCGTAACAACGACGCGGCCAGCATCAAATTCCGCGACGGCTACCAGATTCTGACCGACCAGGTGCAGAAGTCTTCGGTGATGTTCTCGCCCCGCGTGGGCGTGAACTGGGACGTGAACAACGACGGCAAAACCCAGCTGCGCGGCGGCACGGGCATCTTCACCGGCCGTGTGCCCTTCGTGTGGATTTCGAACCAAGCCAGCAACAACGGCCTGCTGGGCGGTGTGTACAGCGCCGGTGGTATTGCCTTCAACTCTACGCCGGGCTTCCTGCCTGCTACGGCCAACATCGACCAGACCAAACTGCCCGCTACCTACAACCTGGCCGTGACCGACCACAACTTCAAGTTCCCGCAGGTATGGCGCACCAACATCGGGGTTGACCAGCGCCTGCCCGGCGACGTGGTGCTGACCCTGGACGCTATTTTCACCAAAGACATCAATGCGGTGTTCTTCGATAACGTGAACCTGCCCAACCCCTTGGGCAACGCCAAAGGCGCCGACACGCGTCAAATCTACCGCGAGCCCACGGCCCTGAACCGCACGACGGCGGCTCCCCGCCTGTCGGATTACCAGGTGAGCCCCAAAATTGTGAGCAGCGACGGAGCCATCGTAATGCGCAACACCAATAAAGGCTATTCCTACAGCCTGACCGCCATGCTGCAGAAGTCGTTCAGCAACGGCCTGGCCGCCAGCTTGGGCTATACCTACTCCGATGCCCGCGACGTGGCCATCGGTGGCTCGACGCCCTTCTCGCTGTGGTCAGCCCGCCCCATCTCGGGCGACCCGAACGCCAACACCCTCGGTTACTCGGATTTCCTGCGCTCACACCGCGTTATCGCTTCGCTTTCGTACCGCAAGGAGTACATCGGCCACTTGGCCACCACCCTCTCGGGCTTCCTCGATTTGGGCCCCAACGGCCGCTACTCGTACGTGTATAACGGCGACATGAACGGCGACGGCGTAGGCAACAACGACCTGATGTACATCCCCCGCAGCCGCAGCGAAATCAACCTGACCAACCTGACGCTGTTCAACGGCACGCCCCAGCAGAGCGTGTACACGGCCGACCAGCAGTGGACGGACCTCGACAACTACATCAACCAGGACAAGTACCTGAGCAAGCACCGCGGCGAAATTGCCGAGCGCAACGGCGCCGTGCTGCCCTGGGTTGGTTTTGTGGATGCCCGCCTGTTGCAGGACGTGTTCACCAACATCGGCAAGAACCGCAACACCCTGCAGTTTAGCCTGGACGTGTTCAACATCGGCAACCTCATCAACCGCAACTGGGGCGTGAGCCAGACGCAGCAGCGCAACTCGCCGCTGTCGTTCGTGGATTACGACCAAGCTTCGGGCCAGCCGCGCTTCAACTTCAACCCCATTGTGAACTCGCGCACGGTATTCCCCGACGGCACGGCCACGACCAGCGTGCAAACGCTGAACACGACGAACCGCTACGTAACCACCGAATCGTCGCGCTACCGCATCCAGTTGGGCCTGCGTTACACCTTCAACTAAGCGCGTAGTCGCCTTCACTTCGTAATCAACGCTAGTATGAAACAGTTAATTTTTGCCCTCCTCGCTGGCCTGACCCTGGCTTCGTGCTCGGAAATCAGCACCGACCCGGCCCCGGCCCGCGTGACCCGCACGGCGCAATCGGTGGCCATCTCCTATGCCCTCACCGCACCCACCGCCCTTGTCGGTGATACCTTGCTGCAAGGTGCCCGCGTGGATGTGTACACGCTGGCGCCGACCGTCAATGCAGATGGTACCATTACCTATCCCGCCATCACGTCGGCCTCAGTACCAGTCTTTACTACCACCAACGTTACCACCACCGCTCAGACGTTCACCATTCCCTTGGCCAGCAGCCTGACCGTGGCGGAGAACACGCCCAACCTGGGCATCCGCGTCGTGCTGAGAACGACTAACCGTCCCGGCCGTCGCACCACCGCTACGGGTAACCCGTTCAACTCGCAACGCCTGACGGCCTCGGTGATTATCAACGGCGCAAGCAAAGCCACCTTTATTCACCAGGGCACGAACTTCTCGAAGACGGCAACGGCCAGTGGTGGATTCTTCACCACTACCACGGATACCAATGTCGCAGCTTACGTTTTCTAGAGCGCAAGCTTTAGCCCGGTTCTCTTAGTTGAGAATTGAGTGCTGGCTTAAACGCCCGCTGTCTTTTGGCAGCGGGCGTTTTGCGTATCAGAAGTAGTTATAACAACGGTGATATGAACCTTTGATAACACCGGCCCCACTCCTTTGCCCCATGAAGCGCATCATCGGTTCATTAACCTCGACATTTTTTGTAGCTGACTTTATGGCAATTGCGTCATTTATCAGAAAATAATGCGTCCAGCACTTGCCAAACCAATATTCGCCCGTACTTTTGTCGAACCAAAGCGCAAATGGCACGGCGGTAAATAACCAATCAGGGGGATTAGCTCAGCTGGCTAGAGCGCTTGCATGGCATGCAAGAGGTCATCGGTTCGACTCCGATATTCTCCACTGAAGAAGTGAATAAAGAAAAAGCCCGTTCAGTTTGCTGAACGGGCTTTTTCTTTGCCCTCCGTCCCTGTCAACGAAAAACGCCCCCAGAAATAAATCCAGGGGCGTTTTCGGTAGTAGTTCGGAGCCGGTGGCTATACGAACAGGCCTTCCACCGACAGGTACCGCTCGCCGGTATCGTAGCAGAAGGTGAGCACGCGGCTGCCCTGCGGCATATCGGGCAGCTTCTTGGCGATGGCGGCCAGCGAGGCCCCCGACGACACCCCCACGAAGATGCCTTCCTCGCGGGCAGCACGGCGCGTCATTTCGTAGGCTTCGGCCTGCGATACCTGGATGGTGCCGTCGAGGATGTCGACGTGCAGGTTATCAGGGATGAAGCCGGCCCCGATGCCCTGGATGGGGTGCGGCCCCGGCGCGCCGCCGCTGATAACGGGCGAAGCCTCGGGCTCAACGGCGAAGGTCTTCATGTTGGGAAAATGCGGTTTCAGTGTTTCCGTCACGGCCGTGATGTGGCCGCCGGTGCCCACGCCGGTGATGTGGAAGTCGAAGCCCTCGGGGGCATCGCGCAGAATTTCCTGGGCCGTGGTTTCGGCGTGGATTTTAGGGTTGGCGGGGTTGGAAAACTGCATGGGCATCCAGGCCCCGGGGGTGCTAGCTACTATTTCGCGGGCTTTCTCGATGGCCCCTTTCATGCCTTTTTCGCGGGGCGTGAGTTCCAGATTGGCCCCGTAGGCGGCCATGAGGCGGCGGCGCTCGATGCTCATGCTTTCGGGCATCACGAGGGTGAGCTTGTAGCCTTTCACGGCGGCTACCAGGGCCAGGCCCACGCCGGTGTTGCCGGAAGTGGGCTCCACAATCAGGCTGTTTTTGGTGATGATGCCGTCCTTCTCGGCCTGCTCAATCATGCTCAGGGCAATGCGGTCTTTGATGGACCCGCCGGGGTTGGCGCGCTCCAGCTTCACCCACACTTCCACATCGGGGCGGGTGGCGGCAAATATGCGATTGAGGCGCACCAGCGGTGTGTTGCCGATGGTGTCGAGAATAGAATTGGCTTTCATGCGGCGAAATGGTGATGTGTGAGATAGTGAGTTGAAAGACCGTCATGCAGAGCATTGTGCCTGATGCGCAGAATGCTCTGCATGATGGTCAAGACCTAGATGGAAAAAACCAGTTCGGCGGCCGGGTCGACGTTGCGCGAAATCTGGATGTGGGCCCGGTGGTACACCCGCGAATGCGAGGGTACGCTTTCGGTCAGCCACACGTTGCCGCCGATGATACTGTGTGCCCCCACCACCGTGCTGCCCCCCAGGATGGTAGCGCCGGCGTAAATAACCACATGGTCTTCAATGGTGGGGTGGCGCTTAGTGCCCTGCAAGCCCTTGGTGACGCTGAGCGCGCCCAGCGTCACGCCCTGATATATCTGCACGTTGGCCCCGATAATGGCCGTTTCGCCGATGACGAGGCCCGTGCCGTGGTCGATGCAGAAGGCCGGTCCGATGTGCGCCCCTGGGTGAATATCGACGCCGGTGCGCTGGTGGGCATACTCGCTCAGCAGGCGCGGCAGGCGCGGCAGCCCCCGCTGGTGCAGGGCGTGGGCCAGCCGGTAGAGCGCCGTGGCGTAGAAGCCCGGGTAGGAGCTGATGATTTCGGCCAAGCCCTGGGCGGCCGGGTCGCTGGCCAGAATGGCGCTGGCATCGCGCAGCAGGGCCGCCCGCAGGGCTGGCAGCTGGGCCGTGAACTCATCGGCCAGGGCGGCGGGGGTGGCGGGCAGGGCGGGCACATCGGCTAGCAGCACGGCCAGCTCGGCCCGGAAGTATTGCAGTTCGGCCTCCACGGCATCAGCATTGGGCAAGGGCCGCTCGGCACGCTGCGGGAAGAGCAGGGCGAGCAGGCCATCGGCGAGGGCGCAGAAGGCCGCACCGGGCAGGGCGTCAGGGGCTACGGAGTGGGCGTGCGCCAACTCTTCGGCAAAGGAATGGGGAAGCACGGGGGCTAGAAACATAAGCAAAAGAACCAGTGGAATCAACCAGCAGCGGAGGGGAAGGTTTTGGACGATGGGGCAACGGCGGCGCGGCCTTCGCCGTTTAGCCAGTGCCCCGCCGACCATTGTGGCCGCCGGGCCAAAAGATACTCTTGTTTTTCTCCTTTTCCCGCATTGTCATGGCCGCCGATACCTCCATCACCAAAGTTGATTCGCAGTACTCCCCTACCGGCCCCAACGGCGAGAAGTACCTGGCCTCGGGCACGCACATCGCCATGCGCATGTGGGAAAACGAGCAGCCGGGCGAGCCCAAAGCGCCGGCTACCCGGCCCTACGAAACAGTAGGCTACGTACTCAGTGGCCGCGCCGAGCTGCATCTGGCGGGCCAGATGGTTATTCTGGAGCCCGGCAACTCCTGGGTAGTGCCCAAGAATACGGAGCACACTTATAAAATTCTGGAAAGCTTTTCGGCCGTGGAAGCCACGTCGCCACCGGCGCAGGTGCATGGCCGCGAGGAGAAATAAGCAGCGGCCTCAGTACTCCTGCCTTGCGGGCCCAGCGATGAGCGCCAGGCCGTGGCTACGCCGAAACTGGTGAACCGTTAGCATGGCCGCCAAAAGTTAGTCGGCGGCGCGGGCCGGGGCCACCACGGCCCAGTCGTACACCATTTTCAGCAGGGAGACTTCCTGAAAAGGCTTGGTGAGGTAGTCGTTCATGCCGGCGGCCAGGCACTTGGCCCGCTCGCCGGTGATGGCGTTGGCGGTGAGGGCGATGATGGGCACGGTGAGGCCCATTTCCTGGCGCAGGATGCGGGTGGCTTCGTAGCCGTTTTTGATAGGCATCTGCACGTCCATCAGAATCAGGTCGAAAACTTGAGTGCGGGCCATGTCCACGGCGGCCTGGCCGTTGGGGGCTTCCGTCACGCTCATGCCGGCGTTGGTGAGGAAACTGTTGGCCAGCATGCGATTGAACAGGTTGTCTTCGACCAGCAGAATGTGCTTGCCGTGCAGCTCCTGCTGCAAGCCATCGAGGTCGCCGGGGTCTTTCGTCGAGAGGTGGTGGGCAGTGCCCACGGGCAGGCGCAGGGTGAACCGGCTGATGGTGCCGTGGTTTTTCCGGCTTTCGATGCGCAACTCGCCGCCCAGCAGGCGCACCAGCTTTTTGCTGATGCCCAGGCCCAGCCCGGTGCCGCCAAACTGCCGCGTCACGGTGGAATCTTCCTGGCTGAAATCGTCAAAAATGTGGCTCAGGTACTCGGCTTCGATGCCGATGCCGGTATCCTCAACGGTGAATTCGGCCAGCGCTTCGTCCGGATTGGAATGGTTGAGCCGCTGGCAGCGGATGCTGACCGTGCCCTGCTCGGTGAATTTCACGGCATTGCCCACCAGGTTCAGCAGTACCTGGATGAGGCGGAAGGGGTCGCCGAGCGCCACCTCGGGCATGGCCGGGTCAAGGTTCGCGATGAATGTGAGGCCCTTTTCCTCAGCTTTGTATTGCAGGGTTTTCTTGACCTGGGCACAGACACTCCCGGGGCTGAACCCGATGTGCTCGATGGCCAGCTGACCGGCATCAATCTTCGAGAGGTCGAGGATGTCGTTGATGATAACGAGCAGGTTTTCGGCCGAGGCCGTGATGGCGTGCAGGTAGCTGGCCTGCGGCGCCGCCAGCGGGGTTTTGGCCAGTAGCTGGCTCATGCCCAGAATGGCGTTCATGGGCGTGCGGATTTCGTGGCTCATGTTGGCCAGGAAATCCTGCTTGGCGCGGGTGCTGCTTTCGGCCTGCACTTTGGCTTCGCGCAGGCTGGTTTCGAGGTGCTTCTGGATGGTCACATCGAGGTAGATGCCAATGGAGCCGATGTGCCGCTGGTGCTCGTCGTAGAGCGGAGCGCCGCTCACCAGCAGCCACTTGCGCTCGCCGGCTTTGGTGGTCACCACAATCTCATAGGAATCAGAAATACCGTGCTCGCGGGTGCGCAGCTTGCTTTCTACCAGCTCTAGGTCGGGGCCGGTGAGCAGCAGCGGCGAGAGTCGCTGGCCGGCCAGCTCGTCGGTGCAGTAGCCGGTCATGTCGCAAAAGCTCTGGTTGGCGTAGAGCAGATGGTCGTTCAAATCGGCCTCCACCAGCCCCAGCGACATGTTTTCGATGATGCCCCGGTACTTTTCCTCGCGGCGCTTCAGGTCCTCTTCGGCCTTGATGCGGGCCGTGATGTCTTCGTACTTCCAAAGGTGGCCGATGTAGCGCGGGCCGTCGAAGATGGGCGTGAAGGCCCGCTGAAGGGTGCGGCCGTCGCGCAGCGGAATAATATCGCCGGTGGCGGGCTGGCGGCGGCGCAGCAGGGCCGCGATGCGGGCCACGTACTGGTGCGGCTTCTTCACATACTTGCGGGAGCCTTCGGTGAGCCAGGCCCCGTTGCGGCCGTGCAGCTGAGCAGGAGCCACGGGCACCTCCAGCAGCTGGCAAAAGGCCTCGTTGGTGAACACGATGCGGCGGGTTTCGTCTTCCAGCACTAGGCCATCCTGGAAGTGCGCAATCACGGCAGCCAGCTGCTGGTTCGACGTATCGAGGGCTTCTTCGGCATCTTTCTGGGCCGAGATATCGCTGTGCAGGCCGCTGAGCATCAGGGGCTGGCCGGCGGCATCCCAGACCGTGATGGCGGCGCGGCTCAGCACCCATTTATAGTTGCCGTCGTGGCAGCGCATGCGGTATTCGGCGGTGGCCATTTTCCCGCCGGCAAGGACGTAGTTGCGCACTATCTTCTGCACCTGCTCCAGGTCATCGGGGTGCACATGCGTGAGCCAGTTTTCGTAGTCGTTCGGAAAATCGTCCTCCTGATAGCCCAGCATGGCTTTGTATTCCGATGAGAACGAAATTTTATGGGTGCGCAGGTTCAGCTCCCAGCCCCCGTCGCCGAAGCCTTCCATGGCCAGCCCCAGCCGGAGGTTGCTGTCGCGCAGGGCGCTTTCGGCCAGCTTGAGGGGCGTCACATCAAGCAGAATTCCGCTGTACGTCACCCAATCGGGGCCAAAGCTGGTCACAATCGAGCTGCCCCGCAGCCAGCGGATGGGCTGGCCAGGCACCACAATGCGGCCTTCGTACACCCACGGAGCACGGTTGCGGGTAGCATCGTCGAGGGACTGCAGAAACCCTTCCAACTCTTCCGGATGGATGAAATCAGTCATCCGGCTCAACTCCTGCGGGGCGATGCCGAACAGCTCCTGCACCTTGGGGCTCACGTAATCGAAATAGAAGGTGCCGTCGTTCTTTTTACGCCACTCGTAGAGCACGCCGGGCACGTTTTCGGCCAGGTCTCGGAAGCGCCGCTCGCTGTCCACCAGCCGCAGCTGGGCTTGTTTCCACTCCGTAATGTCTTCGAGCAGGCCCACGAAATGGACCACGCCATCGTCCGTTCCTGCCACCGGCCGCACGTTCACGCGCAACCAGCCCCCCGAGCCCGGCCGCGGATTAACCACCTCGTATTCAAACGGCTCGTGCCCCCGCAGGCTGTCGCGGATGTGGGCCACCGTGGCCGCATCGCGCAGGCTGGGGCGCAGGAACGATTCGGGCTTTTTGCCAACTACTACGCTCATTTCCAAGCCACAGAGCTTCGTAAAGCCCTTATTTACCCACTGCACGTAGCCGTCACCATCGGTCAGCACCACGGCCGTGTGCTGTTCTTCGAGCAGGTAAGCCAGCAGGCTGGGCGGCACATAAGCCGCCGCCGGGGGCGCGGTGGCTACCGCCAGCTGGGCCCGCAGGGCCGCATTCGCGGCTTGCTGCTGGGCTAATGCTACTTCAAGCTCGGCATGGGTCATAGGAATGCGTCAGCTAAAAGTTCTTCGGTAGGTGAATGAACGCTGCGTAAGAGACGATGCCGAGGCCAGGGCTGGACAGAGCGCGGGCCAACGAGAAGCCAATCAACATTTAGCCAATCCATTAGTACTACGACACTATTGGCCAAGCATACGAGAGTCAGAACCGGCGCGGACTTTAGCGGCCGGTTTTTCTCAGCGCCCGGCCTTAGTCGGGCAGGGTGCGCACGTAGCTGTGCTGCACCGGCACCGGGCTGCCCACGCCCTGCTGGGCCAGGGCCCGCTGGAGTTGCTCGATGAGGCGGCCCTGGGCCGGGCCACTGCGCCCGGCCGGCGTGTAGGCCCGGAAGGCCACCGTCATGCCCCCCGGCTTGAGGGCCGTGACTGCTACCTGCGGGGCGGGAACTTGCAGCACGTCTTCATCGGCCTGCAGCAGCGGGATGGCCCAGCCGCGCAGCGCCGCCAGGTCGGTGGCGTTGTCGAGGTCGGCCACGATTTCGACCAGGGCCTTGTTCTGGGCCGTTTTGTTGATAATGACGTTGTTGGACGTAGCGCCGTTGGGCAGGATGATGGTGTCGCCCTGCGGCGTGACGAGGATGGTATTGAAAATCTGGATTTCCTTCACCTCGCCCGATTTGCCCTGCGACTCAATGGTATCGCCCACCACATAAGGCTTGAAAATGAGGATGAGTACGCCGCCCGCGAAATTGGCCAGCGTGCCCTGCAACGCCAAACCCACCGCCAGCCCCGCCGCTCCTAGAATGGCTACAAACGACGTGGTTTCAAAACCCACCATACCGGCCACCGATATGAGCAGCAGCACTTTGAGCACGATATTGACCAGGCTAGTCAGGAACGAGGCCAGCGACACATCGAGCCGCGTGGCAGCGGTGGCAATAATGCGGCTGGCCCAGCCAATGAGCCACCAGCCCACCACCAGCGCCACCCCGGCCATGAGCACGCGGGGCAGGTAGAGAATTGCCAGAGCTTGCAGTTGCTGGGCGTAGGTGCTGACTTGGTTCATAGCGGCAAAGGAAGAGGAAAGGGAAAAGAATGGAAAGTAGAAACGTCATGCTGAGCACAGCCGAAGCATCTCTACTGCAATAGTAAACCTAATCGATTGGATTATTACTGCGGTAGAGCTGCTTTGGCTGCGCTCAGCATGGCGTTCTTATTCCTTACTTCCGCTCCCCGGCCCCACCAGCTCCACGCCCAGAATCTGGTCGCCGATGTCGAGCTTGTGCACCACGTCCATGCCGCCTACTACCTGGGCAAAAATGGGGTAGCGGCCGTCCAGGTGCGGCGTGGGCGTGTGGGTGATGAAGAACTGGCAGCTCTCGGTGTCTTTGCCGGCCGAGGCCAGGCCCACGCTGCCTTCCTCGTAGCGCAGGTCGCCGAACTCGGAGCGCAGGTTGTAAGGGGCGCTGCCGTTGCCATCGCCGCGCGGGTCACCGCCCTGGGCCACGAAATTTGGCACCACGCGGTGGAAATACAGGTTATCGTAGAAATGCTGGCCAATGAGCGTGACGAAGCTGGCCACCGCGCCGGGCGCTTCCTCGGGCTTCAATTCCAACAAAATAATGCCCTTGCTGGTGCGCAGCCGCACTTGCTGCCCCAGTGGCACGCCCTGCACCACCGTCCAATCGATGGGGTGCTGCGCGGCCGTGGCCAGCGGCGAAGGGGTAGGCTTCGGGGCTTTAGTTAGTTTGTCGAGGGCTTGCTGAAGCCCCTGCCAGGCTTCGATTTCGGTGGGTAGCTGCAATTTGGTCTGGGCGGCGCGCAGGGCGGCGAGGTCGGCCGGCTGCGCTTCGGGGTAAAGCTTGGCATCGGCCAACGCCTCGGCGGCGGTGCCGAGCTGGGCCACGTCGCCGCTGGCCAGGGCCTGGCGCATGGCGGCGGCAAAATCGGCTTGCCGGCCGGCCGGAAAATCGGCACTGCGGCGCATGGTGAGCAGTGCCCCCAGCGCGTAGCCCGCCACCACCGGCGACTGCCCCGCCGCGAAAGCCTCGGTTCGCACGAAGTCGAACGCGGCCGGGTCTTCGCTCAGCGCTTCCAGCAAAAAGCCCTTTTCATATACCGTGGGCGCCGTTGGGTAGCGTTTCTCAATGGTTTCGACGAGGCTGGGGCGGGCCGCCGGGCTGGCGTGGCGCACGGCCGCTCGCAGCAAAGCAGCGCGCACCCGCACCGAAGCCTGCTTGTTGCCATCGGCCAAAGCGGCTAGGGCCGCGCCCGATTCGCCTTTAGCGTGAGCCAGCAGCCACTCGGCGGCCGTGAGCGCCACGGCCGGCTGGTCGCGGTTGAGGGCCGTGAACACGGCTTTACGGCTGCCCGCATAGTTTTCTGTATCAAAAGGCAACGCCCGAATGGCGCTGAGCCGCACGCGGTAATCGGGGTCTTTGGTGGCGAGACGAGTGAGCACAGCGGCCGATGCTCCGACCTTCGCCGGCGTAGCCACGGGCGCAGTAGCAGCACTGGGCACCACCGCCGCGATTCGGCCCAGCGTGGTAACGGCCGCTGCCCGCACGGCATACGACCGGTCTTTCTGAGCCAGGCGCAGCAGCGTGCTTTCGGCCAGTCGGGCCAAATCCGCATCGAGGCCCCGGGTTCGCGAAAGCGCTACTACGGCAGCCAGCCGGCCGCGCCCGGGCAGCTTGGGCGAGTTCAGCACGGCCACCGTGCGCCGGATGGTTTCGGGCGAAGTGAGGCCGCGCAGGGCGGCGCGGCTCAGACCCCAGGCCAGGGCGGCAGCGCGGGACGTGTCGTTCAACATCTCGACGCGCCAGAGCTCGGGCAGGCTATGGCGGGTGACGGTGCGGCCCAGCGCCTCATGCACGTAGCGGCGCACGAGGCCGTCGTTTTCCTTGAGGACGCGCACGCGCAGGCTGTCCACGGCGGTGCTGTCGCCGGTCTGGCCCAGGGCGTAGGCGGCGGCGCGGCGCACGCCAGAGTCGGCATCGCGCAGCAGCGGAATGAGGCCGGGCACGGCTGCCGGGGCCTGCACCGAGGCCAGCGCCAGCGCGGCCTCGCGCCGGTAGGTGGGGTTTGAATTCGTCAGAAAAGGCAGAATGGCGGCGGTGTTGCGCTCGTCCTGCGCCGTACCGATTTGGCGGATGGTGGCGTCGTGGTATTTGTTGGCGAGGCCGGTGCTGGGGCGCGGCGTGCGGGCGCAGGCGGCCGCCAATAACAGCAGCGGCCAGAAACGAAGGGTACGGAAAGGCATAAGGGAGTTGTAACGCGTGCTTTAGCTTGCGCTTACGGGACAAGGGTAGTTATGGCTGGACCGGGGCGCAAGCTAAAGCATGCGCTACTCGCCACCCCAGGATTCCTCCTGCGGCGCGGCTTCGCTGGGCAGATATTCCGTTGCAATGTCCTTCAGCAGCGCATCCAGCCCGGCAAACAGCACGTTATTTCCTTTCTGCCGATAGCCAGCCAGGGCCGTTTCAAAGTTGCTCAGGCCGTAGAGAAACGCCCGCAGGTTATCGGCCGTGATGGCCTCGAAATGCCGGCCGTAGCCCATTTGCTGCACTTCGGCCGCATTCAGCCACTGCTCGAACTGGGCCGGAATGGGAATGGCGCAAATGGGCTTGTGCAGAAACACGGCCTCCGAAATCAGCGAGAAGCCGCCGTTGGTGACCACGGCGCGGGCGCTGGCCAGGTCGGCAATAAAGCCGGCTTCGGAAAAGGCGCAGAGCTGCACGTTGCCGTGACTTTCCTGCTTATTGAAGCCGTAGACGCGAAATTCCTGGTCGGGCAGTTGTTGCAGCAGCGGCACCAGGTTCTGCTGCGTGGTAGCTGATTGATAGACCAATACGTGCTGGCCTTTGGTGGGCATGGCAGCCAGAATCTCGGGCCGGATGATGGGCGGCACCAGCGTGGTGCGCTGCTTGGCCAGCGGCAAATCGAAGAAAGTGGTGACAAAATAGTGGCGGCTGTGCGGCAGCTTGGCCCGCACAATGCTTTTGGCCACCCGGTAGTTTTCGCGCTCCGCTTTCGGCACGGCCACATTCAGCTTGGCCCTGCTGATAATCTGCATATTATCAATGCTGACAATGGGCAGCCGGCGCAGCTTCGCAAACAAAAAACTGAACGATTCAAAATCCGAAACCACCACTTCCGGCTCGAAACCACCCAGCAGCTCACGGTACCGAGCAAAGTTGACGCGCAAATCCTCGGGCGCGGTGCGAAGCGTGAGCACGGCCGTGCGCAGCTTGCTCACCGCCAACCCATTATACGCCAGGTGAAAGCCTCGGATTTCGTGCACCCGGCCGGGGAACGCGGCTGCCAGCATGGTATAGGCGCGGCTGCTGCTCACCACGCGCACCTCGTGCCCCTGCGCCAGCAGGTGGCCGATGACAACTTTGCTGCGGGTGGCGTGGCCCAGGCCCTCACCGGGCACTCCGTATAGAATCTTCATGGGCGCAAAGATGGGCGGTAAAACCCTGTCATTGCGAGGCGAAGCCGAAGCAATCCGTCCTGTACCACGTGCTAAGCCCTGAGATGTGAAAAGCCCCGGTACTGTGCAGTGCCGGGGCTTTCTGGGACAAGAAAATGTCTGGGTTTAACGGGACGGATTGCTTCGCTACGCTCGCAATGACAAATACTTACTTCACCATCAGCTTTTCGCTGCGAGTCCCTTCGTTCGACTCCAGCCGCACGATATAGATGCCGGGAGCCACGCCCGCCAGCGGCAAAGGCAGCTGCTGCGGCCCGGCCGGATACGCTTTCTGGCGCACCACGGCCCGCACCAGCCGGCCGGTGGCATCGAGCAGCGACACCGTGACGGGGCCGGCCCGCTCCTGCTGGAAACTGATGCTGCCGCTGCCGCTGGCGGGGTTGGGGTACACGGCCATCTGCACGGTGCCGGGGGTGGTGGCCACGCCGGGCGCGGTGCTGAGCACGATGTTTTCGTCGCCGGCGCGGTAGGGCAGCAGGTCGAAATAAGTGAGCAGCATTTCGGCCGTCGTGCTCTCGCCCCACTGCGTGGTGAGGGGCGGGTTGTTGGGGTTGCGCGGGTTTTGGGCGGTGTTGTCGTACACGGCATCAGCCATGAGGCGCGAGCCGGCCGGGATTTTCAGCGGCGCGGTGAAGCGGAAAATGCCCTGCCAGCGAAAATCCCAGTCATTGATTTTGACCAACTTAATGGTGTCGCCGTTGGGCTTCACTACCCACACTTTCCAGCTTTTGCTGAGCAGGTGGGCGTGGGGCGCGGTGCTGAGAATGGTGACATCGGCCGGCACGTTGAGCTGGGCGTGGAAGGTGCTCACCTGGTTGGCCGGAATGATAAACGGCCCGTTGCTGAGCGTGCCCGGCGAAATAGCCGGCACCGTTTGGATGTAACGCGTGACGGGCTGGCGGGCAAAAAACACGTTCACCACCGACGAGTCTTTTTGCGTCACGTAGTTGGGGCCGTAGTGCACCTGCACCAGTAGCGAGGCGTGACGATAGAGCTTCTTGCCCATGCCCGAGGGATAAAACCGCGACTGCATGCCCGGCACCCAGGCCGCGAAGTTGGTTTCGAGGGGGTTGAAGCCAAAGCCGCCAAACTGCGTGTAGCCATAGCCGGGTGCGGCCGCATCCAGGGCCTGAGCCTGCTGCGTGGTATCCATGCCGATGATGACGTGATGCACAATGCCCTTGTTACCAGGCCGGAACTCGATGGCGGCGATGTCACGGTCGGCGGGCATGTTCACGGGCAGCACGAAAATGCGGTACATGTCCTGGCCATTGCCCTGATGCGTGAAGGCCTGGGCCATCGGAATCACCATATCGGGCGTGCCCAGCTGCGAGCCGCTGGGGTAAGTGGGCAGGGCCGGCGTGAGGGCGGGGTTACCCTGCGGCGTGCCGGCATCCACCCAAGCCCGGATTTTGGCGATTTCCGCGTTGGTCAACGTGTTTTCGTCGAGGTAGTGGCGGTAGTTGGGGTCGGGCTTCCACGGCGGCATGTAGCGCGTGCCGGTCACGTACTTGATGGTCTGGGCGTGGCTCACCACCTCGGCATAGGTGGTGAGTGGGAACGGAGCTACTTCGCCGGTGCGGTGGCAGGGCGTGCAGTGCTGGTACACCAGCGGCGCAATGTCCTGGCTGAAAGTGTACTGCGGAGTGGTTTGGGCCTGCGCCCGGGGGACAGCCACCCACAAAGCCAACAGCAGGAGCAACGGAGAGAAGCAGTGTTTCATGAGGTTTGAATGGCAGAGTTTAAGCAGAACGTCATGCTGAGTGTAGTCGAAGCATCTCGCGTGTGGTAGTAATTCAATCGTTGCAAAGGGTTAGCGGTGGCACCCGAGATGCTTCGGCTACGCTCAGCATGACGTTCATTGTGTTAAAGTTAACCCCCCAGGCTCTCTCCAAATCTACTCAATAAAGCAGCCCACCGGCTCGGTGCGCGGCACGGCAACCGGCTGGCCGGCAGTCACGGCGGCCAGCGCATCGGCCAACTCGTGCTGGCGCGTCACGGCGCGGTGCTGCCCCAGACCGGCGTAGGCATCATCGAGGCGGCCCTGGTAGAGGACGGTGCGACCGTCGGCGGCCACCACCACGACTTCGGGCGTGACGCGGGCGTGCAGCTTTTTGGTGAGCTGGTGGCCGGCATCGGCTTGCAATGGGAAGGCCAACTGGTAGGTTTTAGCGAAAGCCGCCAGCCCGGCCGGATTGGTTTCCCTGGCTGGAAACACACCTACAAACCGCACGCCCTGCGCCCCGTAGCGGCCGTGCAGCTCCCGCAGCGGCAGCGTGGCCGCCTGGCTGATGGGGCAGGTTTCGGCCAGAAAAACATAAACCGTGGCGCGTGGTACGGGCCCCGGGCCTGTTCCGAGAAAATGCAGCAGAAGAAGTAGCAAAAGCGGCATAGGCGAATTCTGAGAGAAGCAATTAGCAAAGAAAATTTTCATTCCGATGCCGGAGGAATCTGATAATTTGTTACTCAGATTCCTCCGGCATCGGAATGAAAAGCGTTTATCAGACACCTGCCTGATGGGCCGGGTTCCGACTTTTCGGCCCGGTTTTCGTTTACGCCGCTACAACTTCTCAACTCAACTATGAATACCGCTGTTTTACGCTCCCGCCTGCGGCCGTGGGGCACGGCTTTGGCCGCTGCTTCCCTCCTGCTGGCCACTGCCTGCTCGGCCCCGCGCGCTATCATCGCCACCGGCAAAGTCACCCCCCAGGGCGAGTTCCGGGTGGGCTACAACCAAGGTTTCAACCTGGCCACCGCGCCCCTGGCCAAAGCCGGCAGCGCTGTAAAGGAAGCCGCCAGTCAGGCCGCTACCCAGCAAAAAGTCGACTACACCGACGCCACCACGCAGCTGCAAGCCGCCGCCCTGGCCTACATCCTCGACCCGGTGCAGCCCACCGCCGACCTTAACATCCGCTACGGCATCGTGCCGCGCCTCGATGCCGGTTTCAAATACGCTTTCGGCTCCTATGTATTTGATACGCAGTACCAGCTACTCGGCCCCACCGGCTCGCCCGAAAACCCCGACCGGGGCGCGGTGAGCGGTACCACCTACGCCAGCATCGGCCTGCAGTTTGCCACCCAGCGCGCCAAGCTGCCCAGCCTGCCCTTCCTGTCCGACATCAACTCGGTGCTGAATTTCAGGGCCACGCGCAATGATTTGCTGGTGCCGCTCACCTTCAGTCAGTCGTTTGGGCCGGAGGAGGAAATCGGGGCCATCAGCTACGGCCTGGTGTACGCCCACAGCTGGGTGAGCTACGGCTTTGCGCCCACCAAAATCTACAACGGCTCGGTGCAGGTGCCCGAGCTGCCGCTGCAAAGCCGCAACTTTTCCTCCTTCGGTGGCTTCGTCAACCTCAAGCTGGGCTACCGGTATTTGTACGTCATCCCGGCCGTGTCCGTCTTCTACCAGAATTACGGCGACTACGCCCTGCTGAACGGAGCCAGCACCTCGCTGAGCGGCGTCACATTTGTGCCTTCTATTGGCCTGCAGCTGCGCATTCCGAATTTGATGAAATAGTCGCTCGCTATCCATCTTATCTGGCCCGAGTAGTGCGCCCCGAGCGGGTACGCTACTCGGGCTTTGTGTTGAAACCCATTTCCAAAGTTGGTTGGCAGCGAATATGGTATTCCGTCGCTTTCTTTGTTGCCCGTTTTTCAAAACTTTACGCAGCCTCTGCCGCTCACCTTTTCCGCCCCACCCATGGAAGCTCCCAACCCCGAATTCATGCGCGAAGCCATTCGCCTGTCCATCGACCAAATGAAGGCCGGCCACGGCGGCCCCTTCGGCGCGGTGGTGGTGAAGGACGGTAAAATCATTGCCCGCGGCTTCAACCAGGTCACCACCACCCACGACCCCACCTGCCACGCCGAAGTCGATGCCATCCGCAAAGCCTGCAAGGAATTAGGCACTTTCCAGCTCGACGGCTGCGACCTCTACACCAGCTGCGAGCCCTGCCCCATGTGCCTCGGGGCCATCTATTGGGCCCGCCCGCGCCGGGTGTTCTACGGCAACACCAAGGCCGATGCGGCCGCCATTGGCTTTGATGACCAGTTCATCTATGAAGAGCTGGACCAGCCCATGGAAAACCGTAAATTGCCCATGACGCAGCTGCTGCGCGATGAGGCTTTGGCCGGGTTTAAGGCCTGGACGGAACTGGAAGGCAAGACGGAGTATTAGTAGTTGATGAATACAAAGGCGGTCATGCTGAGCGCAGTCGAAGCATCTCTACCGCAGTAGTAATCCATTAAATTGAGTTAGTTGCGCGGTAGAGATGCTTCGACTGCGCTCAGCATGACGTTCCCATTGCTTTCTGATTTATGATTGAGTTTCTCCTCAACGACCAGCCCATTCGCACCAGCGAGGCCCCAGCCAGCGCCTTGCTCGATTTCGTGCGCTACCACGAGCAGCTGAAGGGCACCAAAATCGGCTGCCGCGAGGGCGACTGCGGGGCCTGCACTGTACTAGTGGGCGAGCTGAATGCCGACGGCCAGACCGTGAACTACCAGAGCATGACCAGCTGCCTCACGCCGCTGGGCAACGCCCACGGCAAGCACATCGTGACGGTAGAGGGCATCAACGCGGCCGGCAGCCAGCTCACGCCCGTGCAAAAGGCCATTGTCGACGAGGGCGGCTCGCAGTGCGGCTTCTGCACGGTAGGCTTCGTGATGTCGCTCACCGGCCACAGCCTGAGCACCCAGCCGGCCACCGAGAAAAGCACGATTGCCGCCATCGATGGCAACATCTGCCGCTGCACGGGCTACAAATCATTGGAGCGCGCCGCTGCCAAGCTCACGGCTGACCTAGCAGACCGGCCGAATGAAAATGCTTTGGCCTGGCTCAGTGAGAAGCAGTTCGTGCCCGGCTACTTTGCCGGGATTCCGGCCAAACTAGCCAAGCTGCGCCCCGATGAAGCCCCGGTAGCTGAAGCTTCTTCAGCAGTAATAGCAGCTGCGGCCACAGCCCATTCCAACGGCGGCAGCGCAGTTTCGACCTCGCCCAACGGCCACGCCCAAAACCAGAACGACCACGGCCACTTCCCTCCTGCCCCTTTCACCCATCCCCTCGTCGGCGGCGGTACTGACCTCATGGTGCAGCGCCTCGAAGAGTTGCGCGAACAGCCCGGCGTGCGCCTGATTTTCGACCAACCCGGCCGGCGCGGCATCCGCCACGAAACCACCGGGCGCGTGGTGCTGGGCGCCGCCACCACCGCCAGCCAGCTGCTCGAATCTGACCTGATGCGCGGGCTGCTGCCCAACCTGCCGCAGTACCTGAAACTGGTATCAAGCACGCCCATCCGCAACATGGGCACGGTGGCCGGCAACTTCATCAACGGCTCGCCGATTGGCGACCTCACTATTATGTTCCTGGCGCTTGGCGCGTCCGTCACGCTGCTCGACGCGGCCAGCGGCACCCGCGAGCTGGCCCTGCCCGACCTCTACCTGGGCTACAAAAAGCTGGCGAAGGCGGCCGACGAGCAGGTCATCGAAATCAGCTTCCCCGCCCCACTGGCCGGCGACTTCTTCCATTTCGAGAAAGTCTCCAAGCGCACCCACCTCGACATTGCCAGCGTGAATTCCGCCGCTTGGCTGCGGGTTGAAAACGGCATCATCCAAGCAGCCCGCGTGTCGGCCGGCGGCGTGGGCCCAGTGCCGCTGTACCTGGCCCGCACCAGCGAGTTTCTGGTGGGCCGCGAGCTGTCGGCCGAAACCGTGAGCGCCGCCAATGCTGTGATGCAGGAGGAAATCAGCCCGATTTCCGACGTGCGCGGCACCGCCGACTACAAGCGGCTATTGCTACGCCAGCTGCTGTGGGCGCATTTCCTGCAGTTTGCGCCGGAATTGGCAGTGGATGAATTGATTTAATTAGCAATATTAGACGGTCATGCTGAGCGAAGTCGAAGCATCTCTACCGCGATACTAAAATTGATTAGTTGCGCGGTAAAGATGCTTCGACTTCGCTCAGCATGACGTTCAAGAATTACCCGAACCATGAACCACCTCGACCCCAACCGCCACGTGCGCGGCGAATCGCAGTACCTCGACGACGTGCCCGTGCAGCAAGGCACGCTCTACGCGGCCGTGTTTGAAAGCCCGCTGGCCCACGGCGTGCTCCGTAGCCTCGATTTCAGCGCCGCGCTGACGGCGCCCGGCGTGGCGCGTGTGCTCACGGCGGCCGACATTCCCGGCGAAAACCAAATTGGCGGCATCGTGGCCGATGAGCCGCTGCTGGCCGAGGGGCACGTGCATTTTCGGGGGCAGCCGGTGGCGCTGGTACTGGCCCGCACCGAGGCGCAGGCCCACGCCGCCCTCAAGCTCATCAAGGTCGAAATCGACCCGCTGCCCATCATCACCGACCCGCGGGTGGCGGCGGCGCAGGGCGAATTCATCGTGCCGCCGCGCACCTTCAAAATCGGCGATTCGGCAGCGGCCTGGGCTTCTTGCGCGCACGTGTTCGAGGGCGTGGCCGAGAACGGCGGGCAGGAACATTTGTACATCGAAACGCAGGGCGCGTACGCCTTCCCCACGGAGATGGGCGGCGTGCGGATGATTTCTTCGACGCAGGGACCGACGGCCGTGCAGCGCCACACGGCCGTGGTGCTGGGCCTGGGCATGCACCAGGTGGAAGTGGACGTGACGCGCCTCGGCGGCGGCTTCGGGGGCAAGGAAGACCAGGCTACGCCCTGGGGCGCGTTGGCCGCGCTGGGCGCCTTCCTCACCAAAAAGCCGGTGAAGCTGGTGCTCGACCGCATGGCCGACATGCGCATGACCGGCAAGCGCCACCCCTACTCGTCCGATTTCAAAATCGGCTTTGATAAGGACCTCAAAATCGTGGCCTACGAAGTCACCTTCTTTCAGAACGCGGGCGCGGCGGCCGACCTCTCGCCGGCCGTGATGGAACGCACGCTCTTCCACGCCACCAACGCCTATTTCGTGCCCAACGTGACGGCTACGGCCTTTTCGTGCCGCACCAATCTGCCGCCCAACACCGCCTTCCGGGGCTTCGGCGGGCCGCAGGGCATGTTCGTGATAGAATCGGCCATGACCAAGGCGGCCGAGGAGCTGGGCCTGCCCACCCACGAGCTGCAGCGGTGCAACCTGCTGCGTGAGGGCGACCTGTTCTCGTACCGGCAGGCGGCCGAAATGTGCCACGCCGAGCAGGCCTGGGACACGGCCGCTCGCGAGTTCGACCTGGCCGGCATGCGGGCCGAAGTCGAGCAGTTCAACCAAACCAACAAGCTGAAGAAGAAGGGCTTCGCGGTGATGCCGATTTGCTTCGGCATCTCCTTCACCAAAACGCCCATGAACCAGACGCGGGCGCTGGTGCACATCTACTCCGACGGCTCGGTGGGCATCAGCACGGGCGCGGTGGAGATGGGCCAGGGCGTGAACACGAAAATCGCGCAGGTGGCGGCCCGCACGTTGGGCATTTCGATTAATCGCATCAAAATCGAAACCACCAACACCACCCGCGTGGCCAACACCTCGCCCAGCGCCGCCAGCGCCACCGCCGACCTCAACGGCAAGGCCACCGAAATGGCCTGCGCCGCCCTGCGGAAGCGGCTGCTGGAGCACGCCAGCACCGAGTACACGCTCAACTACGAGGGCCTCGAAATCCACGACGAGCAGGTGCTGGCCGCCGGCGTGCCCGCCGATACCAACTGGGAGAAGCTGGTGTCGTCGGCCTTCTGGAAGCGCGTGGCCCTCACCGAAAACGCCCACTACGCCACCCCCGACCTGCATTTCGACGCCACCGTGAACCAGGGCCACCCCTTCGCCTACCACGTGTACGGCACGGCCCTCACCAGCGTGACGGTGGACTGCCTGCGCGGCACCTACACCGTGGATGCCCTGCGCATTGCCCACGATTTCGGCCAGAGCTTCAACGAAATCATCGACCGCGGCCAGATTGAGGGCGGCGCGGTGCAGGGCATCGGCTGGATGACCATGGAAGAAGTGGCCTACAACGCCGAGGGCCGCCTGCTCAGCAACTCGCTCAACAGCTACAAAATCCCCGACATCTACGCCGCCCCCCGGGTGCTCGACGTGCATTTCCTCGACACGCCGGGCCACCCCAAGGCCATCCTGCGCTCCAAGGCCGTGGGCGAGCCGCCTCTCATGTACGGCATCGGCACCTACTTCGCCCTGCGCGACGCGGTGCGGGCCTTCCAGGGCCACACGGCCCTCCCCTTCTCCGCGCCGATGACGCCGGAAAAGGTGCTGGTGAGCTTGTACCCGGAGTTTGTGGGGATTAACGAAACTGCGACGGTGGCACGGGCTTAGCCGAGACAGTCTACCTTCTGAACTATATTGTTCAAAAGATAGATGGTACCTTTCTTGCCTCCGGCAGCATTATGATATCCAGTGCTTAGCCAAAGGAGAGGCAATTGATACATATTAGATTTTACCAGAATACCATATGAGAAAAAATTTATACTTCATACGAACTAAATATCAACTAAAAAGGCATTCAACAAATTGGAAAATCAGAAAAAGACATGCCACCCACATTATTTCCAATTATTTTAAGAGGAAAAATTTTAACAGCAACAGAAAATTCAAATCATACAAGGTTTTAGTAGCACCAGAAAACTTTTCTTTTATAGAGAACACAAATGAAGTGCTCAATTATTTTAATGCATCAAGAAATTTAATTACAAAAGCCAACCCTGTATATCTAGACATCTCAAAAATTTCTAATTTAACGCCTGATACAATTGCATTGTTAATGGCAAAATTGAGTGAAAAAGCAAGCAAAAAAGCTGGCTTCAGTGGCAATGCCCCAACAAAACCAGCTTTAAAAAAGCTCTTTATAGAATCTGGTTTTTATGATTATGTAAAGAGCAATGGAACAAAGGTTGCATCTCAAACAAACAAATTATGGAAACATTCAACCAATAATGAGGTTGTGAGTCAAATCGCCGGGAATGCAAAGAAAGCATGCAAAGACCTATTAATTTCCGATTCTAACAATGAGGTATCAGACCCGCTTTACAATCTTCTTGTTGAAGCAATGTCTAATACAATACATCACGCACAAAAAAATAATACGCTTGATGGACTTAACTGGTGGCTATATTACTACCTTGACGAAAACACCAATACACTAAAATATAGTTTCATTGACCTAGGAATAGGGATATTCAAAAGTGCAAACTTTAATACATTTAGAAAAGCTTTTAGCTATGTGTATAAAGGCAATATGTTTCTAGTAAAACCTTTTTTAGATGGCCAAATTACTTCTTCAAGAGAAAACGACAACGAAATAAGTGGCAAGGGTGTAAGGCAGATACTGAGCTGCTCCGCGTTACCTGAATTTAAACGCTTCATTATCATTACTAATGATGTAAAAATCGACGTCAAAACTCAGCAAAGCGAAGAATTAGACACTAACTTTGAAGGCACTTTCATCTATTGGGAAGTAGCAAACGTCACCTAAACCATGGAAATCAGAGATAGAATAAACATCGCCAAGGATTTTTCAGAATATCCAGGCGGCCGTTACAAATCTGAAGGAGCGTATTCCGGCGAGGACTTTTTACTGAATCATTTAATGGGAAAACTCATTGGTGCTCTAGTAGGCGGATATTTGCTGGAAATTGATTTAACTGGCATGAACGGATATCCATCATCATTTTTATCAGGTTCATTCGGCAAAATAACTTATGAATTAGGCAAAGTTATAGGAGCCAAAAAGGCCTCCGATGTTATCAGAAATCTAATCGTATTAAAATGCGATGATAGTGTCACTAGAATCCAAGCGGTTGAAAGTGAAATAGCAAATCCGGTTACAAAAACCGAGAAAAGGAAATGAAGGCCAATGACTGGGTAGCGAATGTAGGGCTATACACTATTGCCGGCGTAATAGGCATTGCATTGGGATGTATCATCCAAGCTAAGACACCGATTGAAATCGACCACAAAATCCGATATTCAGAGCTAATAAATTGGTTAATAACAATTTTTATCGGATTTTGGGTTGGCTATCGTTTAAAAAACGATTTTGAAAACAACAAAACTATTAAATCAATGCTGATTGATGATGTCAAATTCATTATATCAGAATTACACAAATCTAATTCCTTATTCAGTAAACTCAGGAGCGAAGTAAAAGAAAATGAATTTGACAACAGTCAACAACAGTCAATCAATTTTCAACTGAACTATGTTGACCAAAGAATTTACATATTTTGCGAAGCATTAAAAGAGAATTACAATTCACATTATAGAGAAATACAACAGAAATTAGTTGATAAATTTTTAGAATTAAATAAAATTGCAACAGACCCCGATGACGTAAATCAGAGCTATTTTGATAATGTCACGAGAAAAGCAACTGCGTTAGAATCTGAGCTTAAGAGTATCGTTCAAAAAATCGTCAGCAAAATGTGATTTAGTTCTACTAATGACATTTCATATTTATTATTCAACGCAAAAGAGGCTGAAGCTCCCGTAGCTTCAGCCTCTTTTCGTTTCTGTCGCAGCGCAGGGCTTTGGGGAAGGAGTTGGGCAGCGCTGAGCTACTCCGCCTTGCTCACGAACGTCTGCTTCGCCCGAATATCCGTCGAGGAGCTGCCGACCAGCACTTCGAATTCGCCGGGCTCGACTACCCAGTTCATGTTGCGGTCGAGCAGGGCCAAATCGTCGGGGCGGAGGGTGAAGTGGATGGTTTTCTTCTCGCCGGGGGCCAGGCTCACGCGCTCGAAGCCGCGCAGCTGGCTGTCGTAGGTGATGACGGTGCTGAGCTTGTCGCGCAGGTAGAGCTGGACCACTTCGTCGCCTTTTACCGGGCCGGTGTTGGCCACGTCCACCGCAATTTCGATGGGAGCTTTGGGGGCGGCTTCGCGGGGCGTTATCTGGAGGTTGGAATAGGCGAAGGTGGTGTAGCTCAGGCCGAAGCCGAAGGGATAGAGGGGGCCGTTGGTGGCGGTTTTGCCGCCGCCGTTGGGGTCGCCGCCGATGGGCTGGTCGGCCTGGGAGGCGGGCTTGAAGGGGAAGTTGAACTCAATCTGGCCGGTGCTTTTGGGGAAGGTCATGGGGAGCTTGCCGCCGGGGTTGTAGTTACCAAACAGCGCCTCGGCGATGGCCGTGCCGCCCGACGGGCCCGGAAACCACGCTTCCAGAATGGCCGGCACCTGGCGCGCCGCCCAGTTGATGGTGAGCGGCTGGCCGTTGATGAGCACCAACACCACAGGCTTGCCGGTGGCGTGCAGGGCCTCCAGCAGCTGTTGCTGGCGGCCGGGCAGCTCGAGCGAGGTGCGCGAGAGGCTTTCGCCCACGGTTTTGTCGTCTTCGCCCAGCACGGCCACGATGACGTCGGCGGCCTGGGCTTTGGCCACGGCTTCGGCGATGCCCTGTTGCTCGGGGGCGCTCAGGGGCGTGGGCACCAGCTCGGTATCGGGCCAGCCGGGGCACACCACGTCGCAGCCCTTGGCGTACTGCACCGTGAGGCCGGGGCCGGCGGCCGCTTGCAGGCCCTTGAGCACGGTGGTGACGGGGTTGTTCGAGGGGCCGTAGCGGCTGATGGCGGGGTCGGGATTATCGGCCAGCGGGCCTACTACGAGCAGGTTTTTGAGCTGGCTTTTTTGCAGGGGCAGGCGGGCGTTTTCGTTTTTCAGCAGGACCAGTGATTCGCGGTTGGCTTGCAGGGCGAAGGCCTCATCGGCGGGCGTGTGCACGGTTTTGTCGGCCTGCCGGGGGTCGGGCACGTAGGGCTGGTCGAAGAGGCCGAGGCGGAATTTCACGCGCAGCACCTCGCGCACCCGCGCATCGACGGTGGCCTGGGCCAGGCGGCCGGTTTTCACCAGCTCGCGCACGTTGTTGATGTAGGTGGCGGGGGTGTAGAAGTTGGTCCACACGTTCAGGCCGGCCTCCACGGCCTGGCGCGTGCCGTCGAGGAAATCGGGCGCCACGTGGTGCTTCTCGGAGATGAATTCCACCGCCCGGCTGTCGGACACTACGTAGCCATCGAAGCCGTATTGCTGGCGCAGCAACTCGGTGAGGAAATAATGGCTGCCGGTGATGGGCACGCCGTCCCAGTCGTTGTAGCTGCTCATCACGCCCAGCGGGTGGGCCTCCTGAATGACGCGCCGGAACGGGTAGAGGAACAGCTGGTGCAGCTCGCGCGGCGCCACGTGCGGGTCGGTGCGGGCGTTGCCGTCGCGCCCGCCCTTGGGCACGCTGTACACGGCGAAGTGCTTGAGCGTGGCGGCCACGCCTTGGCCCTGCACGCCGAGCACCATCTGCTTGCCCAGCTCCGCGATGAGGAAGGGGTCTTCGCCGTAGCACTCCACCACGCGGCCCCAGCGCGGGTCGCGGGCGGGGTCCAGAATGGGCACGTACACGTTGGTGTAGCCCAGGGCTTTGGCTTCGCGACCCACGGTTTCGCCGGCGCGGCGCACCAGGGCCTTATCCCAGCTGCTGCCGATGCCGATGGGCGCCGGCAAGGGCGTGGCGCGGTCGTGGTTCAGCCCGTGGATGCCTTCATTGGTGAAATCGACGGGGATGCCCAGCCGCGTTTCCTCCACGAACCAGCGCTGCACGTTGTTGATGCCCACGGCGTGCTGGCTGAACGGGTAGGTGTATTTGCTGGCGGCTTTCGGGGTATTGCGCACGCCGTTCAGCTCCTCGTCGATGTTGGCGATACCGTCTTTCCAGACTTCGTTTTTCCAGCCGGGCGTGGGCATCTCGTCCTTCAGCACCCGCCCGAAACCGTAGAGCGTGGCCATCTGGCAGGTTTTTTCGTCCAGGGTCATCTGGGCCAACAGGTCGTCCACGCGCTTTTCCAGCGGCTGCATCACATCCTCGTACACGTCGCGCCGGCCGTTTTTGTTGAAGTCGACCCAGCCCTTGTGGTAGAGGTTTTTCTGGGCGTGCGCCGTGGTGGCCAGCAGGCAGCCCAGGGCCAGCAGCAGGGGTTTTCGGTTCATAAAGCGCAGTCGGGTGGGATTTGAGGAAGCTGGAATCAGCTGTAAACTTCCCGCCATAATGGTCCGAAACCAACGCTTTTCTGCGCAAACGTTTACGGCCTACCCCTGGCTGGCAGTCAGTATGTTGGCCAGCGGCACTGCGATTGGAACAATATAATTTTTTGGGTTAAATATTTTATTATTCACCTATACAACATATGTTTACTGCTGCCTCAGGGCACCCCGCCAACATATTTTTTCACTTTAACACTTTCGCTCACATGCAACTACGTCAACTCTTCGCAGCTAGCGCCGTCCTGGCTCTTTCCCTGATATTTGCGCCGGCCGCGGTTGCGCAGAAAATGCCGTCCGCTCGCGCAATGGCCACTACTGGCGATACGGTCTGGGTTATCGTGAACTCGGTGAAGCCCGACAAGCGCGCCCAGTACGAGCGGTTTGTCAACGAGCTTTTCTGGCCTTTGGCGGCGAAGATGAGCGCCACCGACCAGCGCACTTTCCGTCAGACGCGCGTTCTGAATGCGTACCGGCCCGAAACCGACGGCACATACTCCTACATGTTTATCATGGACCCCGTGCTGCATGGCCACAGCTATGACATCCTGAAACTGCTTGAAAAGGGATACGGCAAGACCAAAGCAGCCGAATACAACAAGCTTTTCACCGAAAGCCTGGCCCGGCCCCAGAAGCAGTACGCGGTGGTGCAGTCTCGCTTCTAAGTCCTTGCGCCAACAAAAACCCCCGTTGCCCCAGTCCCCGCGTAGCAGGAACCAAGGCGACGGGGGCTTTGCGCATGCCGGCTGGCTACTTCGCTGCTTTGGCGCGACGTCCTTCCAGAATGCGGAAGAACGAGCGGGTCTGCACCTCTTCCAGCGTCAGGCCAGTCGCCAAAATCTCCTCTTCCGAAATGGCGCCGCAGTTCAGGGCTTTCAGGAAGAAGTTGAGCAGGCCCTGGCCGGTGGCGGCATCGTCGAAGATGTCGCCGGTAAGGGTAGAAATGGCGGCGCGCTCCACGAAGGTTTTCAGACGGAAAACCGCGTCGTCGTAGCTGCTGAGGAAGAAGTTGTAGGTGGCGGCGTAGCGCATCGGCAGCTGCGCGGGGTTCAGGTCCCAGCCCTGGTAGAAGCCGTTGATGAGCGAGTGCGTGCTGTGGTGGTACGCTTGCCGCCAGGCGTTGTGTACCGACTCGCGGTTTTCGCGCAGCTGGGCAAACGTCAGGTTGTCGCCGCGGTGCGGGCCGATGGGCATCACGTTGGTAGCCCCATCCGAGAGGAAAATGCCGGTGCCGCCGAGCGCCACTTTGGTCATGTGGTGGGCGAAGTCATTCACCGGGTGGCCCATGGTCTGGTACTTGGCCGTGATGCCGCAGCTGGCGGTGTAGTCGTAGGTGCCGAAGTGGGCCGCGATGCAGCGCCCCTCGCTGGCCCGGATGATGCGCATAAGTGGGTTGCGCCCCTCCTCGTCCATGATGATTTGGGTGGCCTCCACCATCGTCTCCATTTTGAGGGTGCCGGGGGCCAGGCCGTTGGCCTTTTCCAGCAGCTCAAACAGGCGCACCATTGTGGTCATCTGCTCCGGGATGGTCACTTTGGGCAGCATCACCACGAAGTTGTCGGGCAGCTTGCCGCCGGTTTCGGCCAGCAATGCGGTCAGGAAAATGTCGAGCGTGCGCACGCCACGCTGCTTCAAATCTTCAGTGAAGGGCTTGATGCGGATTCCGATAAACGGCGAGAGCGTGCCCTGCGTCATGCCTTTGGCTACTTCCTTGGCAGCACGCACGGCGGTTTCGTCCTCCTCCGCATCGGGCCGGTTGCCGAAGCCATCTTCAAAATCGACGCGGAAGTCTTCCACGGCCTCGCGCTTCAGCTTCGCCACGATTTTATTGTAGACCGAGTAAGCCAGCCAGGCGGGCTCCTGCTTGCGGTCCTCAGGGCTCATGGCGTCGAGTTTCGCCGTCAGGGCGGCTACGTCGGCTTCGAGGTGCGGCAGGTGCTCGTGGTTTTTAAACTGGAGGGCGCGGGCCAGCTCCACGAAATTGGGAGCGTAGGTGAGCAGGTTGTTGAGGGCGATTTCGCCCATTTTCACGCAGGTATCGGCCTTGAAAAGATTGGCACCGCCGTACACGGTATGCACGGGCTGGCGGTCGGGCCGGTCGCCGGGGTAGGTGTGCTGGAATTTGATATTGGCCGCGCCCAGCTGGTCGAGCAGGGCGGCTTTGTCGGATTCGGGTAAGCTGAGTTTCATGGTGGGAATTAAGATGTAGCGCGAAGCTCCAGCTTCGCGTGTCGTTGAACGATAATCGTGGTAATGGCGCGGACGAAACGCGAAGCTGGAGCTTCGCGCTACATCGTTCTCACGAGCCGCGGTAGGTGGAATACCCGAATGGATTCAGCAGCAGCGGCACGTGGTAATGCGCGTTTTCAGCCACGTTAAACACGATTTCCACGAAGGGATAAAAATTCGCCGTGCCGTCTTGGGCGAAATATTGCTGGGTGTAGAACTTCATTTTATACACCCCCAACTCCACCTGTTTTTCCTTCGGCAATAAGTCGGGAATACGGCCATCGGCGTTTGTTTTGCCGCGCGCAATTTCCTGCCAGTCCTCCCCCACTTGTTGCAGCAGCGCAATGCTGACATTGGCCGCCGGCTTGCCCTTGGTGGTGTCGAGAATATGAGTGGTTATCTGGCTCATGCGGCGAGGAGTTTTTCGAGGCGAAGGCGGGTGATTTTGTTCTGTTCGCCGGCGGCGATAAGGATTTCGTCGGCGGGGTCATTGGTGAGGCGGGCTTGCAGTAGGGCCAGCATTTCGTCGGCCGTTTTGCCTGTGGCGCACACGATGAAAATGTAGCCAAACTTGCGCTCGTAGTCTTCATTACCAGTCGCCAACGCTTCCAGCGTTTCCTGCGAAGCCTGTTTCACAGAGGCCTGCTCGCCCTCGGCCCAGGTGCTGGTGCTGGCGAATTTGGCGCGTAGCGCTTCCACATCGCCGCCAATTTTGGGGTGGTGGGTGAAGGCTTCGCGCCAGTCGGCTTCGTCCAGCTTATTCCACGCGGTGTTGGCCTCGTCCATCAGCGTTTCGGCATCGGACACGGGGAAGGCGGCGAGCATATTTTTCACCCAGGCAGTCGAGCCGCAGCACTTTTGCAGGGCTTCGGCGAGGGCGGGTTTGGGAAGATTATTGAGTTCAGAGAGGGTCATTTATTCCATTATAACGTTTCAGCAGCTCCACTTTAGCTTCTTCCAGCGTAGCTATGAATTCATTTAAATTGATGGTAATAGAGTCCGGCAGACCGTAGTTGACACTAGCGTGGTTGTGAAAACTGACACTGAATTCACCTATTTCAGTATCAATAGCGCAGATATAAAATTTGGCGTAATACACCTCTGCACACAGATACTTACCGTCTGTTGCGCTTGACAAGTCAAACCAAAATTCCTCGGGCGGCCAATTTCCCATGGTGATATAATTAAACCATCGTTGGAAACCGGTTTACATTCTTGTAATAGATATAAACCGACGGCTCCTGGCCCATGGCCGTGGCCCACTGCTGGCAATACGGCCCCATCCAGATGGAATCGCCTTTTTTCACCGGGTACCAGCACTGGTCAAGCATATAAATGGCCTGGCCTTCAAGGTACATTAGACCGTGCTCCATGATGTGGGTTTCCACCATGGGCAGGTTGCCGCCGATGCCGTAGGTGAAGATGTTCACGGCCATATCGAAGCCCGGCACGTTCGGCAGCAGCTCTTGGATGCGCAGGGCCTCGTCGTTCATGTAGATGGGCGCTTTGCTGTAGTCGCGCTCGCCCCAGAAGATGCCCGGCGTGGCGTGGCCGGCCAGCGGCTCATACACTTTATGAAAGGTCAAAAGCTGCGTGCCGGCTTCGGGTTGACTGAATTCATAAGTCTGACTTACGGGCACATACACGTACTCGCCCACTTTCAGCGTGCGGGTTTCGCCGCCCACGGTGGCCGTGCAGCCGCCCTGCACCACGTAGAAGAAAATCTGCGAAGCCTCGGTTTCGCCCTTCACATTGCCGGCCTCGGTGAGGGTGATGAGCGTTTGGCAGAGGCGCGCGCCCATCTGCTCGTTGATGATGACGTTGGTGGTGCAGCCGGTCCAGCCGGGCACGTTGCTGTTGATGTAGCCATCGGGGGCGATGATGGCGTGGTTGCGCTTCACAACTGAGCGCGTCAGGGCGGACATTTCCATATTAACGGGTGGGATTTTGAGTGCGGAGAAGGGTGATGAATTGGTCGGCCACGGCGATGGCGGCGGCCAAATCAGCCAGTTCTACATTCTCCAGCGGATTGTGACTGATGCCTTTGTAGCAGCGAATGAATAGCATCGTAGCGGGCGCCACGAAAGAAACGGGCACGGCATCGTGGCCCGCGCCGCTCACCAACGGGATGGTTTCGTAGCCACTGTCGGCGATGGCCTGAGCCAGCAAAACGTTCAGATTAGCATCGCAGGCGACGGGCGCGGTTTGCTGAATCAACTTCCACTCCAGCACCACGTTGCGCTGCACAGCCAAGGCTTCGGCGTGGCTGCGGAGGAAGTCGTAGGCCTGGGCCAGCTGCTGCTCGTCGGGACTGCGCAGGTCGAGGCTGCACGTTACTTCGCCGGGAATGACGTTGCTGGCGGCGTGGCTGATGGCCAGCTTGCCCACCGTGGCCACCAAACCCTGGCCGTGCGCCTGGGCAAATTGCTCGGCGATGAGCACGAACTCGGCGGCGGCGCAGAGGGCATCCTGGCGCATGTTCATCGGCACGGTACCGGCGTGGCCAGCCATGCCTTTAAAAGTCAGTTCCACGCGCTGCTGGCCGGCAATGGCCGTCACCAGAGCCACCGGCACGTTCCGTTCCCAGAGCACCGGGCCCTGCTCGATGTGCATCTCAAAATAGCCCAGCCACTCGGCGGCCGGAATGGCATCCAGCGTGAGCTGCGAGGCATCGGCGTCCATGGCCACCAGCGCCTGGTCTAGGGAGATGCCGGCTTCGTCGCACCGGGCCAGCAGGGCGTGGTCGAAAGCCCCGGTCACCACTTTGCTGCCCAAGTAGGTGGTGTGAAAGCGCACGCCTTCCTCGTCGCTAAACGCAATCAGCTCGATGTGAAAGGGCAGCTCGGCTTTTTGTGCCAGCAGGTTTTCCAGCAAATCGAGCCCCATGAGCACGCCCAGCGGGCCGTCGAATTTGCCGGCGTTCACCACCGTATCGATGTGCGAGGCCAGCACGAAGGTCTTGGCATCGGGGTTCGGGCTTTCCAGGCGCGCGCGCAGGTTGCCAATGCCATCGACGCGGGTGGGCAGGCCGGCGGCTTCGAGCCAGCTTTGCACCAGGTCGCGGCCTTCGAGGAAGGCGGGCGTGCCGAAGGTGCGCGTCACGCCATCCGCGTCTTCGCTGATGGCCGCCAACTCGTTGATGCGCTGCATAATTCGCTCAGCGCGTGCCGTGTATTCCTGCTGCATTCCGCTACCGGGTTAAAAATTCGCCGTGGTTGAGGTGAGTGAAATTGGGGCGCTGAAAAACCTGTTCGCCTTTGAGAAAAGTTAATTCCACCACGCCCGCCAATTCCTGGCAAATGTAAGGCGACACTTTGTGTTTGTGCAGAATCATGTCTTCGCTCACCTCAAAGTTCTTTTCGGGGTCGAAAACGATTAAATCCGCATCGAAGCCGGGCGCGATTTGACCTTTTTTCCCGCTCTGGCCGGCCAGCTTTGCCGGGTTCGTGCTCAGCCATTTCACAATATCGGACAAGCTGGCTCCGCGCTGGCGGGCGGCCGTCCACAGCACCGGCAGGGCAAATTGCAGCGAGGCAATGCCGCCCCAGGCCGTCGTGAAGTCCCCGTTTTCGAGCTGCTTCAAGTCGGGCGGCGCGGGTGAGTGGTCAGTGGCCACGAAATCAATAACCCCGCTCTGCAGCGCCGCCCATAGCTGGTCGTTGTTCGCCTTCTCGCGGATGGGTGGGGCGCACTTGAACTGCGTCTGGCCGTCGGCAATGTCCTCGGCGTTGAAGTAGAGGTAGTGCTGGCCGGTTTCTACCGTCAGCGGCAGGCCCTTGGCCTTGGCGGCGGCAATGGGCGCAATGGAATCGGCCGACGACAAATGCACGATGTGCACCGGGCAATTAAACTCCTCGCACAGGCGAATCATCATGGCGATGGCATCGTCCTCCCACTTTTTGGGGCGTGATGCCAGGTAGTTCGGGTACGAGCGGTGGTCGTTTTTTTTCCACTCGTCGTTGTCTTCCGACAGCTCGCAATGCACCAGCAGCGGCAACTTATACCGCGCCAGAATGGGCATCACCCGCCGCAAATCATCCTCCGTGGCATTCGGAAAATCATCAATCCCCGAGTGCGTGAGAAAGGCCTTGAAGCCGAGTACGCCAGCCGCAATCAGCGGTTCAATCTCCTCGGCATTGCCCGGCACCACGCCACCCCAGAAGCCCACGTTGGTGTGCAACTGGCCCTTCGTAGCGGCTTTTTTCAGTTCTAAATTGGCCACCGATGTGGTGACTGGCGCGGAGTTCAGCGGCATATCTACCAAACTGGTGAGGCCGCCGGCCAGTGCGGCGCGGGTGGCCGTATCGAAGCCTTCCCAGTCGGTGCGGCCGGGCTCGTTGATGTGAACGTGCGGGTCAATCACGCCGGGGAGGATGGCGTGGGAGCCGACATCGATGAGCGTGGCGCCGGCCACGTCGGCATCATGGGGCAGCACGGCGCTGATACGGCCGTTTTCGACGAGGAGGGTGGCGGCGCGCTCGCCTTCAGGCGTGACGACGCGCTGGCTGCGCAAAGCAAGAGTTGACATGAGTAGGGAATTTGGCGCTAAATTGGGGGCTTTTTCCCGGTTTAATTAATTGGCAGGGGCCACATGGTGGCATCCTTTTGAAAGAACGTCATGCTGAGCGCAGCCGAAGCATCTCGCGTGCAGTAGTAATCTAATCGTTGAACATCTAATCGGTCAATGAAAAGATTTAGTTGCGGCACGCGAGATGCTTCGGCTACGCTCAGCATGACGTTCCAGGTTTTTCCTTGATACTCCCTACTCCCTCTACCCAAAATTCCCCTATTACCCGCTTACCATATGCTTCAATACATTACCCTGCTCTCCCTGATACTGGCGTTTCTGCTGCTGTTGGGCGTCATTTTCGCCCTCCAGCGCGTGGCCAAAACCCGGCCCGATGGCGGCGTGGTGGGCGAAGGCGGCTCTACGCTGCAAGGCTATTCTTACCTACTGATTCTGCTGGCCGTCATCGCGGCGGTGGGCATCGCCTACGTGCTGGCGCGTGATACGCCCTGGGCCGGGCACATTCTGGAATGGCTCAACATCGTGGTGCGCCTCATGCACATCACCTTCGGCATCGCCTGGATTGGGGCGTCGTTCTATTTCGTATTCCTCGAAAACGCCCTCAACCGCACCGACAACGTGCGCGAGGAGCTGGCCGGCAACCTCTGGGCCGTGCACGGCGGCGGTTTTTATTATCTGGAGAAATATAAGTCGGCCCCAAAGGTCATTCCCAAAAGCTTGCACTGGTTTAAGTACGAGGCGTATTTTACCTGGCTTTCGGGGTTCAGCCTGCTGTTTGTGGTGTATTATTTCAACGCCAGTTCGATGCTGATTGACCCGCGCGTGCTGGATATTTCGCCGCTGGCGGGCGTGGGCATTGGCGTGGGCTCGTTTGTAGCGGCCTGGCTGATTTATGACGGACTGTGCCGCACGGCGCTGGTACGCAGCAAGTGGTTCATTGTCACTGGATTTATCATCGCTACGGCGTTTGCGTTTTTCTATGCGCAGGTGTTCAGTGCGCGGGCGGCCTACATCCACTTCGGGGCCATGCTGGGCACGCTGATGGTGGGCAACGTGTTTTTCACCATCATCCCAGCCCAGAAGGCCATGGTGAAGGCTGCCACCGAAGGCACGCCGCTCGACCCGCAGCTGGGCAAAAACGCCCTGGCGCGCTCGCTGCACAACAACTACTTCACGCTGCCGGTGCTGTTTGTGATGGTCAGCAACCACTTTCCCAGCACTTTTGGGCACTCATATCCGTGGGCCATTCTGGCGGCCATCACGCTGGGCACGGCCGGCGTGAAACACTGGCTGAACCTGCGCGAAAAGCATCAGACCGATACGGCGGTGTGGGTGCTGCCCGCCGCCGTGGCTCTGCTGCTGGGCGTGGTGTTCGTGACGGCCCCGCCGGCCCAGTCGGGCAGCGCGGCCGGCGGCAGCGCCTGCACCGAGCAGGTGACGATGAGCCAGGTGAACATGATTGTGCAGAAGCGCTGCATCCAATGCCACTCCGCGCACCCGACGGACGACGTGTTCAAATCACCGCCTAACGGCGTGGTGTATGACACGCCGGAAGACATCATTCGCCTGAAAGACAAAATCATGCAGCGCGTAGTCGTTACCAAGACGATGCCCCAGAACAACAAAACCCAGATTACGCAGGAGGAGCGCGACCTGATTGCGTGCTGGATTAATCAGGGCGCCCAGAACAAGTAAGATGCCCGCCTCGCCCCGCGACCTGCCCGTTTGGACTCTCGCCGCTGCCAGCCAGCAGGCCGGCACGCCCGTGGCCCTGCTGGCCGTGCTGCGTAGCGAGGGCAGCAGTCCCGGCCGCCAGGGGTTCAAGATGGCCGTGACGGCCGATACCGTGGCCGGCTCCATCGGCGGGGGCATTATGGAGCACAAGTTTGTGGAGTTGGCCCGCCAGCGCCTGCAAACCGGCGAAATCACACCGCTGCTGCGACCCCAGATTCATCGGCGGGAAGCGCCGGCCGACCGCTCCGGCATGATGTGCTCGGGCGAGCAGGACGTGCTGCTCTGGCCCCTGACTGCAAACGACTTAGCGACCGTATCCGCCATCGGAAATGCTTTGCAAACGCTCAGCGGCGGCTTTTTGGAATTGAGCGCGGCTCATGGGTTCCGGTTTCTTCCCGCCGCCACGGCTTCTGAATTGGCTGATGAAGTTGCAACGGAAACGGAATCAACCCATTTCTACAACTACCAGCCGGGCGCGGCGTGGCGCTACCGCGAGCGGCTGGGCTTCCGCGACCAACTTACCATCGTGGGCGGCGGGCACGTCAGCCTGGCGCTGTCCAACGTGGCGGCGGCGCTCGATTTTGAGCTAACCGTGCTGGACGACCGGCCCAACCTGCCCACGCTCGAAAGCAACCAAGCGGCGCACCACCGCCGCGTCATCGACTACGAAAAGGTGGCCGCCGAAGTACCTGCCGGCCCGCACCGGTACGTGGTGGTGATGACCGTGGGCTACCGCACCGATGCCGTAGTGCTGCGCCATTTACTGCGCCGCTCCTACCACTACTTAGGCGTGATGGGCAGCGTGGCCAAAATAGCTGAGCTGCGCCGGGGCCTGCGGGAAGAAGGCTTTTCGGAAGCGGAGATTGCGCGGCTGCGCGGCCCCATTGGCCTGCCCATCCAGAGCCAGACGCCAGAGGAAATTGCCATCAGCATCGCGGCTGAGCTGATTCAGGTGCGGCGGGCGAGGCACTAGGCACGAGTACCCCGAAATTTTATTTCGGCCCGTCAGAACATCATTGTTGTCGGAACGTCATCGTTCACACGGCCCGAAATAAAATTTCGGGGTACTCGTGCTTAGCGGTCTGTGTCGCTGGCCTCGTTGTTGGGGACGGTGCCGTTGGCAAATTCTTCGGTGAAAATGCGGTAGCGGTCCAGGATGGAGCGCACGGAGCGGCGGAGCACAACTTCGCCCATGGGGCCTTCGGGTACGGTCACGCCCGAGGCGTAGCCGTTCCAGACGGCGCGGTTGGTTTTCACGTCGATGAGGGTGACCAGAAGCGTGCCCTCGGCCAGTAGCAAGCGGATGGGCTCGTAGCCCTGGCGCTCTTCCTTGGGCGTGTCGTCGGTTTCCTCGATGTTGCGCTTAATCCACTGGCTGAGGTCTTCCTGCTGGAAGCCGTGGAATTTCATATCGCCCTGATACACCCGGAAATTCACCAGCATATCGGGCCGGCGCTTGGCCCGGCGGTAGCCCTGGGCCAGGAAGCGCTGCTGAATGGCTTCGCGCACCGACTGGCCCAGGGCGCTGCTGTCGGAGGTGAGGCCGGTGCCGGTCACGAAATCGTAGGTACGGTAGTGGCGAAAATTGCCCCGGTAGCTATAATCCGAATCAACCCGGGCTTCGCGGGTGGCCATGCAGCCTGTGAGGGCCAGCACGACGAGTGCCAATAATGTAGTAACAGGCTTCATGACTAAGGGAATTCTCGTGAGGCGATGGAATTACCAATTTACGAAACCTTAGGCACTTAGGCGCTTACACCCGGCGAAAAAATTATGAACATCCGCCCCACGGCCTGCCAGCCCCGATTACTCGGCAACCGGCAGCTTACATCACGAGCTGCCCGGCGCAGCGCCTGCTCTGGCCGGCCGGGCTTCGCGCCCGCCAAGCTCCCCGGACCGGCATGCCAGGCTTAGCCCGGGCAAATTGCCGAAGGGCGGATGTGCTGCCGGCTTTTGGCCAAAACCGGATGCTTGGCTTTGCCCTTAGCCCCACCGCCGCTGAAGCTGATGGTCCAGATGCTGTCGAAATCGGTATCGGGCCAGTCCGACACGTTTTCGAGGCCCAGGTCTTTGGTGATTTCCACGATGTTATCGTGCTCCCACACCACCAGCACCGTGCCCCGGAGCTTCCGCAGCTGCCGGGCAAAGGCTTTGGTGTTTTCCACCATAAAGTCGCTGTTGATGGTGAGGTTGTGTTGCACGGCGTAGGGCATCACGGTTTGCAGCATCCGCACGCGGGTCGTGTCCTTGTCGTTGGTGCCGATGACGGGCACGAAGGTGAGGTTGGGCGGCGAGAGCATGAGCTGATTGAGCACGGCGGGCAGGGCCAGCGCCCGATTCAGGCCGGCGCAGGAAAGATTATCGCCCTCGGGCGGCTTCTCGCCGTGCCGGATGATGACGATGCGCAGCACGGGCGCGGGCGGCACGACTGCCGCTTTCGGGGCAAACGGCGGGAGTTTGGATATCAGATACAGCCGGGCTTTATCGGAATCGGTGAGTTTTGGCATGGTGGAAGCGATACGGGAAAACGGCCGGGACGGCCGCAAGGTAGCGGGTGGGTGGTGCCGAGGGCTTATTCAAAAAAACCCAGAACGTCATGCAGAGCGCAGCGAAGCATCTTTACCGCCACCACTAATCCTTTTGATTGGATTACGTTGCGCGGTAAAGATGCTTCGCTGCGCTCTGCATGACGTCCTTTTATGACGTTCCACTACCCCGCTTCCTTCTTCTACCGATACCCGGCGGCCTGCAAGGCAAACAGCTCCGCGTAGCGCCCGCCCCGGCTCAGCAGCTCCTCGTGGCTGCCGATTTCCACAAACTGACCGTTTTCGATGACCAGAATCCGGTCGGCCATGCGGACGGTACTGAAGCGGTGGCTGATGAGGACGGCGGTTTTGCCCTGGGTGAGCTCCTTGAAGCGCTGGAAGACTTCGTACTCGGCGCGGGCGTCGAGGGCGGCGGTGGGCTCATCGAGGATGAGGAGCTGGGCGTCGCGCATATAGGCGCGGCCGAGGGCGATTTTCTGCCACTCCCCGCCGCTCAGGTCCACGCCACCGTTGAAGCGGCGGCCAATCATCTGGTCGTAGCCGCCGGGCAGCTTGGCGATGACGGTATCGGCGAGGCTCTGGTGGGCGGCGGTTTCGATGCGGGGCTGGTTGTGGCGCTCCTCAATGCGGCCCACGGCCACGTTTTGGCCAGCCGGCAGCTGGAAGCGCACAAAATCCTGGAAGATGACGCCAATTTCGCGGCGTAGCTCGGCCGGGTCGTACTCGCGCAGGTCGTAGCCATCGAGCAGGATTCGGCCTTCAGTGGGGTCGTAGAGGCGGGCCAGGAGCTTCACCAGCGTGGTTTTACCGGCCCCGTTTTCGCCCACCAGCGCCAGCTTTTCACCGGCTTGCAGAGTGAAACTCAGGTTGCGAATGGCCCATTTTGTACCATTCTTGTACTGGAATCCGACGTTTTCAAACTCGAAACCCTGCTTAATGGGCCGGGGGAAGGGAATGGGCCGCTCGCCGTAGAGCGGCTGGGTGACGATGCGCGGCCGCAGCGCAAAGAAGTCGAAGAAATCCTGCAGATACAAGGCCCCGTCGGCCACCGAGCTGAAGCGGCTGAGGATGCCTTCGAGCAGCCCCCGCAGCCGGGCAAACGAGCCAGCCAGGAAGGTGAGCTGGCCCAGCGAAATCTGCCCAGCCACGGTGCGGGCAATGATGTAGACGTATGCGCCATAGTAGCCGGCCGCGCCGATGGCGGCGAAGAGCGTGCCCCAGCTGGCGCGACGCAGCACGAGGCTCTTGTTCTGGCGGTAGAAGTCGTCGGACAGCTCGCGGAAGCGGGTTATCAGGAAATCGGAGAGGCCGAAAATCTTCACTTCCTTGGCCGTTTCGTCGCTGGCGCCGGTCTGGCGGAGGTAGTCAAGCTCGCGGCGCTCGGGCGTCCAGGAGTGCGAGAGGGAGTAGCTGCGCTCGTTGAAGTGCGACTCGCCGAGGAAGGCGGGCACCACGGCCAGCAGCAGCAGCCCCAGCAGCCACGGCTGAAAGGCGACGAGGCCGCCGGCCAGCAGCAGCAGCGTCACGAAGTCCTGGCCCTGGCTGAGGACCTGGCTCATGAGCACGGTGCGGGAGAGGGTTTGGCGGCGGGCGCGCTCCAGCTTGTCGTAGAAGGTGCTGTCTTCGAACTGGTCGAGGTCTAGCTCGGCGGCGTGCTCCATGAGGCGGATGGACGACTGGTTGGCGAACAGGTCGCCGAGCAAGCTGTCGAGCAGGGCCACGCCGCGGCCCAGGGCATCGGCCAGCAGCACCAGGCCGAACTCCAGCGCCACGAGGGTGAGCACGGGCGTGAGCTGCCGCGCTGCCGCGGGCAGCTTGGTGAGGGCCACCACATCGTCGATAATCAGGCGGCCGATGTAGAGCGTGGCCAGCGGCAGAAACGCCCGCAGCAGGCGCAGCGCGATGTTGCCCAGCGCCAGGCCGGGGCTGGTGTGCCAGATTAGTTTCAGGAAGGCGGGCAGGTGGCGCAGGGCCGATACCCGCTCGCGCACGCTCACGGCGGGCTTTTCGGGGCCGCGCCCGCCGTTGGGATTCTTGGCGGAAATGGATTTCAGGAATTCAAACATGGCCCGGGCTGGGGCAAGCTTGGGGCCGGGTTTGGGGGGCGGCCGTTTTGGCAGGGGAAGTTTACTGCAAGCCAATATATTGCGACATCATTTTAGCCCCCCTTAGCTTTACATCCATCCACGAATTACTTAACACCTCAGTGCTTTACTTCAGCAGCCCTATTCGTTTCTTAGTGATGATGTCACTTGTTGGGGTAGTTGGTTGCTCCAAAAAGGAAACTCCAGCTGCAGCTCCTGCCCCGAATACCGGGAGTTACGTACTGGATGGCAGTGCCAAAACGTGCAACGCGAAAGTGTATATACATCCTGGTACTCCTTCCCCACTTGGTAGCTTCGATGTGCTGGAATTACAACTCCTCACCATTCCTGTACCGCAAGCCGGAGCAGAAACACTCTTATTTAACTTCGTCAAGCAAACCGGCGACCCCACCTCCGCTTATCGACTTTCCAGAGTTATTCTGAACAATGGGGCCTACCCGCAAAGCAGGTGGTACTCAACCAATGTCAATTTCACACTGGCTGACATCCCTGGCGGTGGGTTTACTGGCACCTTTTCGGCACTGTCCTCCGCAGGAGTTCCCGCTGCTGGCGACCCTAGCAGCGCCATTACGACAGGTATTTTTACCAATGTTCAGCCCTAGCAATTGTTGAATTAATCTATCTTACAAACCAATCAACCAATACGCTCCACCCACAATACTCCCAAGAAGCCCCAGCCCCGCCAGCGGCTGGGGCATCTGCATGGCACGGCCCGCCGAAAGCCGCTATCGGCCCCAACCTTGGTACGAATGATTCCACCGATGCGGGCGCTGCTGCATGCGCCAACTCCCCGCAGGCAGCCGGTTGACCCGTTTAAAGCGTTGCCTGAAAATAGGGCCACGTGAAATAGAGCACTGCCCCTTGCAGCAGCGTCAGCCCCAGGGTAATGCCCCAGAAAGCGGCTTTGCGGTTTTTATGGTGCAGCAGCCAGATTGCGGCCCACGCGCCGGGGGCCGCGCCGGGCAGCGTGGCGAGGTGCAGCGTGTTTTCGGCAATGCGCCGCTGGCCCCGTTGGGCTTTGCGTTTATCCAGGAAGAAGAGCAGGAAACACAGTAGATTGAAAAACAACAGGCAATTCAGGAGGATTTTCATGGGGCGGGCCTTGCGGCTTGGGCTGGGCGGGGTTTTGGCCGGGGTGGTCGCGGCACGGGTTAGGCGGGTTCAACAAGGGGCGAAGTAGACGGGCTAATCGCAGTTTGGCCGACGAAGATGGCACCAGCGGAGCCGCAAGTTATGGCCCTCGACTGGCGCGAGTTTAGCGGAGCGTAACTCGTGACCAGCCATGACGCGGAGGCTGTGCCTCCGCTGCCGCGCCAGCGGCAATTTGGTACTGTGGCTACAGGCTTCCACTAGTGCTTCGTGCTATTGCGAGGCACAGCCTCGCCCGAAAAACCGTCACGAGTTACGATGCGCTAAACTCGCGCCAGATACGGCATCATGCATCCAATGAAGTAGCCTAAGCCCCAACCCCACCAGCGGCTGGGGCTTCTTCGTGTCACAGCCCGCCGGAAACCACAGATGCATCAAACCTGTACGGTATTATTGCAAAATAAAAAAATACCGTACACTTTCTATTCCGAATCTGTACGGTATTTTTCATTTTACAATAATACCGTACACATGCCTCGTCGCGCTACTCCTTCGACCAACCTGCTATCCCGCGTGCGGGTGTGGTTTGGGCTGCAACAAAATGAAATGGCCCTGTACCTGGGTGTGAGTCCTGAGCTAGTGGGGGCCATTGAGGCGGGCCGGCGCAACCTTACGTCCGACGTGCTGATGGCCCTGCGCCCGTTGCTGCCGCACCTGCCGCCGGCCGATGCGCCCGCTACCCCAGCCGCCGAAGTGCAGCCCGCCCTGCCCGCCCCCGAGGCGGCGGAGCTGGATTTCCGGCGGCGGGTGTGCGCGCAGCAGGCGGCGAAGCTGGGGCGCGAGCTGGCCGCCATCGAGGCCCGCGCCCGGGTGGCGACTCGCTGGGCGCAGGCCCTACCCGCCCTGCTGCAAGCCGCCGCCGAAACCATTCCGGCCCCCGACAACCCCGGCCGCCCCGCCTGGCTGGCCGACTGGCTAACGCGGCAGGCCCGCCCGCTGCCCCCCGAGGCTGCCACGCGGGCCCACCTGCTGCGGGCGCGGCTGGCCGGGCTGGCGGCCGAGACGGCGGCGCTGGTGGCGGCGCCGGAGGGGCCGGGCAGGTAGTCGGCACTGCTCAGCGGGGACAACGAGTATCATTTTCAGAAATGACACTGGTCATTTCTGCCCCTCCTGAGTGCCGTTAGCTTTGGCCCATTCTCAACCCCATTTTTCTTCCCCAACCTTATTTATGGCCTTGGATTACTCCTCCCTGACCGACCGGGCGCTGTGCGACGCCGCCACCGCCGAAGTTGAGTTCGAGCTCAAAACCTTCACTACCCGCGATGCCGTGGGCGAGCTGGCCGACGACCGGGCCACCCGTGCAAAATCCGATACCACGTCGCAATTGGCCAAGGTGAACGCCAAAATTGCCTCGGCCGATGCCGTGCTGGCGGCCCCCGGCATCGACGCGGAGCTGCTTGAAACCACCACCGACGAGCGCGCAGCCCTCGTGGTGCAGCAAACCCGCCTCACCAAGCGCAACCGCCTCAGCTCGGGCCTCACCCGTTTCCTGGCCGACGTGGATGCCGAGCAGGTGAGCACCCAGATTGCCACCCTCAACACCGTGAAGGCCGGCATTGCCACGCACCGTGCCACGCTGACGACCTAACCGCATCGGTTCGCAGTACCCAAAGCCCCGCCGGCCCTGCCGCGCGGGGCTTTTTTGTGCCTTGTCCGTCCCACACCTGGCATGCGTTACTACGCGGCGCTAAACTTGTGCGGTCAGTAGCCAAACGCCACATAGCTCAACTGCTGTAGCACTCATGCCTCATGAGCGTGCATTGCCGGGCGAGCTTTATTTCACCCTGATGATGTAGTACACGTAGGCGTTTACCGGCCGGGTTTCCTGGTCGCCGCCAGCAGTGATGGTATGCTCATGGTTGCCTGCTACTGGCATAGCAATGGCTAAGTCAGGAGAGAGCACTTCGCCTCCATGGTCATGAGGACCAGGACCCTGACCTATTATACCACCGTGGCTGTGTTCACCGGCAACGTTGGTTTTGAACGGGTCGCCGCTTGGTTTTGCCGTGCTGAAGGCCTGCATCGAGCCCACGTTGATGCCGGAATTCCCGTTGTTCGGGTTTGCGTCTTGCCGGGGTGCAACCCGCTTCTCCCGTTCGAGGTCGTATCTGGCCGTTTTGCCATTATCAACGCCCCGCAGGAATGCCCCGCGCAAGTCGGGCAGATAGAAGTTGGGCGCGCCATCGCCGCCCCAGGAGGTGCCGATTTGCTGAAATAGGTCGTGGTAACCTTCTGAATTCATCGTTTGCCCTTCGCAGACCATCCAGCCTTCTGGAATTTTATTGGTGGGCCCGGCAAAAGCCACGACTGAACCTATGGGGACTTGTACCGGCACGGGGATTATTGGCTGTTCCATCGCTCAAGAGTAAAAAGGGTTGGAGTGTTCGTAAAAATACCCTCCACACCAGCTGAATTGCATCAGTGTTGGCACTGAAATCGATGCCAAATCCAGCACTCATTGCCCTCACATCCGGCGCTGGTTTGGCGTAGCGTTACTCGTGTACCAACCCTTGACTCGCGCGAGTTTACGCGGAGCATAACTCGTGACCAGCCATGACGTGGGGCTGCGCCAGCGGCAATTTGGCACTGTGGACATAAGCTTCTACTGGCGATTCGTGCTATTGCGAGGCACAGCCTCGCCCGAAAAACCGTCACGAGTTAAACAGCGCTAAACTCGCGCCAGATGACGCCCCGCAATACGCTAACCGGCCTTATCTTGCTCCATCATTTCCAGCGGCAGCCTTTTGGGCCGGCGTGCAAAGCAGCTCCTTGCTTTTTTACCTCCCTGGTCCCTCAGCCGGGGCACGCCCCTATCAGCAGCCCCGACTTATCTTCTTTCCCTGCATGAATCGATTGCTATCCATCGGGCTGCTGGCGGCCCTGCTGCTGCCCGCGGCCGTGGTTGCCCAGAAGCTCCCCGCCTCCGACCCGCCCAAAACCTACCGGGCGGGCAGTGAGCGGGTACTGCTCTACCGCAGCCCGGCCGATACCGCGCGGGCCTCCGGCACCTCCCTGGCCCCCAACGAAACGGTCACGGTAGTGGGCCGCTACTCGCCGCGCTGGCTGGTGGTGAAGCGCACGGGGTTTCTGTTTCTGGCCGCCAGCAGGCAGCTCATCGACCCCGATGCGCTGGGGCCGACGGCGGTACCCAGGCTGGCCGATGGCACCCCGCTCCCGCTCGATGAGCAAACCCGGCACGTCACCTACGAGGGCGTGGTGGAAGTGCCCGGCGCTACCCAGAACCAGCTCTACGACCGCGCCCTGGAGTGGATGGCCAAAACCTACCAGTCGGCCAACGACGTGGTGCAAATCAAGGACAAGGAGCAGGGCAAGCTGCTGGCCAAGGGCGGCATCCTGTTTTTTTCGCACGGCACGCCCATGGGTTTCGTGGTGCACACCCAAACCATTTACGTGAAGGATGGCCGCTACAAGTACGTCATGACCGGCTTCAGGCATCAGAACCTGCTGACCAACGGCCCCGTGGCCCGCGATGGCTCGATGGGGGCGCTGGAACAAGCCACCCCGCCCGAAGGCTTTCGCGACAAACTCTGGTTTGAGATGCTGGCCGGCACCAACGCGAAGGTGAAAGCCATGATTGCCGACCTGGAACAGGCCATGCAGGCCAAGGGCAAAGACCCCAGCAAGTTTTAACCAGCTCCGGATAGCATGAAGAAGCCCAGCCCACCAAAACGCAATACCACAGGCCTGCCCGACCAGCTCAAAGCAGGCGTAGAAAGCCTCTCGGGCTACTCGCTGGATGAGGTGCGGGTGCATTACAACTCGGCCAGGCCCGCACAGCTGGAGGCGTTGGCCTATGCGCAGGGCACGGATATTCACGTAGCGCCGGGGCCGGAGCAGCACCTGCCGCACGAAGCCTGGCATGTGGTACAACAGCAGCAGGGCCGCGTTCGGCCAACCGCCCAGCTGGCTGGGCAGAGGGTCAGTGATGACGCCACCCTGGAACGGGAAGCCGATAATATGGGCTCGAAAGCGGCGCGGCGGCCAACGGGCGCAGCTTTCGCCTCGGATGCGGCGCAACAAGTGGAATCGGCTTAATTTCCCGGCCCGAAGTAAGAGCCGGGACGCTGCCGGCCCCGGCTGGCAGCTAAACGCATGCTATCCCGATGAACAACGCTTCCCTCGCTTCCGCTAAGTCTGTTTTTGGGGCCGGTCTGCTGGCCGCCGTTGCGGCTTCGCTCTGCTGCATTACGCCGCTGCTGGCGGTAATTGGTGGGTTGAGCGGAGCCGCCGGGGCCTTCGCCTGGGTCGAGCCTTATCGGCCCTATCTGGTGGGGCTCACGGTGGCCGCGTTTGTCGTGGCCTGGTACCAGCAGCTCCGGCCGAAGCCGGCGGCCGACTGCTGCGCAGCCCCGCAAAAGCTGACCTTTTTGCAGTCCCGGGGCTTTTTGGGACTGGTGACGGTGCTGGCGGCGGCGCTGCTGACGTTTCCCTATTATGCAGCCATACTTTACCCCCGGCCCCAGGCCCGAGCAGCACTGTCCGCGACCAGCGGCGCACTCCCCACTTGGCAGACCCGCACGTATCGCATCGGGGGCATGACCTGCGCGGCCTGCGCCCAGCACGTTGAGCAGGCGGTGCAGCAGGTGCCCGGCGTGCAAGCCGTGTCCGTTTCCTACGACCAGGCCACCGCGCAAGTGCGCTTCGACGCAGCGCAGGCGCAGCCGGCCCAGGTAGAAAGCGCCATCAACAGCACCGGCTACCACATTCTGAACCCCACCAGCCACTAACTACCCGATAATGTCGCCCACGCCGCCCATGGTCACGCTCACCTCCGTACTCACCTGCCCGGTTTGCCAGCAGCCGCACTCCGAGCAGATGCCGACCAATGCCTGCCAGTATTTCTACGAGTGCCCGAGCTGCCGCACCGTGCTGAAACCGCTGGCCGGCGACTGCTGCGTGTTCTGCTCATACGGCTCTGTGCCCTGCCCTCCCATTCAGGAGCAAGGCCCGGGCACCTGCGGCTGCTGCTAACGGGACCGCAAGACCTTGCCGCTAGGCCCGCAGGAACCGGCGCACCGCTGCCGCCCGGCCATTCCTGCCGACCTTTGCGGCACCCATGCCCGCAACTGCTGCCCCCGCTTCCCGCCCCTACTCCACCGGCTTCTGGCTCATGTGCCTGTCGTCGTTCCTGTTTTTTCTCAGCTTCAACCTGCTGCTGCCCGAGCTGCCCGACCACCTCACCCGGCTGGGCGGGGGCGAGTACAAAGGCTTCATCATTGCCCTGTTTACGCTCACGGCGGGGCTGAGCCGGCCGTTTTCGGGCAAGCTGGCCGATACCGTGGGCCGCATTCCGGTGATGGTGTTTGGCTCGCTGGTGTGCTTCGTATGCGGGTTTTTCTACCCGTGGGCGCTCACGGTCACGGGGTTTCTGGGGCTGCGGCTGCTGCACGGGTTCAGCACGGGCTTCAAGCCCACGGGCACGGCCGCCTTCATCGCCGACATCGTGCCCGTGGAGCGGCGCGGCGAGGCCATGGGCCTGCTGGGCGTGACGGGCAGCCTGGGCATGGCGGCCGGGCCGGCATTCGGCTCGTGGGTGGCGGCCACGTTCTCCCTCAACACCATGTTTTACTGCTCCAGCGCGGCGGCCCTGCTCTCGCTGGTGGTGCAGGGCACCCTCACCGAAACGCTGCCGGTGGCCCAACGGGAGAAATTCAGCTTCGGGCTGCTGAAGCTGAACTGGGGCGAAGTGCTGGAGCCCAAGGTGCTGCCGGCGGCCCTCACCACGCTGCTGTGCCTGTTTCCGTTCGGAGCGGTGCTCACCGTGATACCCGACCAGAGCCGGCTATTGGGCCTCACGGGCTCGCACAAGGGCTGGTTTTATCTGTGCTACACCATATCGTCATTGGCGGTGCGGCTGGTTGCGGGCAAGTCATCAGATAAGTACGGGCGGGTGCCGGTGCTGCGCTGGTCCACGGCTATGCTGGCCCTGGGGCTGGTACTGCTGGTTCTCACGCCCTCGGTGCCGGTGTTTTTGCTGGGCGCGGTGGTATTTGGGCTGGGCACGGGCCTGAACTCGCCCACCCTCTACGCCTGGACCATCGACCTGAGCGAGCCGGCCCGCCGGGGCCGCGCCGTGGCCACCATGTACATCGCCCTCGAAGCCGGCATCGGGCTGGGCGCGCTGGCGGCGGGCTGGATTTTCAGCAACCACGCCACGCACCTGCCCTATGTGCACGGCCTCAGCCTGGCGTGCGTGCTGGCGGCGTTGGTGTATTTGATGCGGGTGCCCGCCGACCGCCCAGCCGGCCACTCGGCCGCGGCCGATGAAGTCCCCGAGCCCTCGGCCGAGGAAGTGGTGTAGGGGCGGAGGCGTACCCGGTAGGGCTTATCGCCGCCCCTACACCATTTCATTTAGAGAAATAAGATGAAAAATAGATGATTTTTAACTGAATTTCAGTAGTTTTAGCAGTTCAAAGATTGTCTATCCCATTCTTTTTTCTGCATGCAAGCATCTCTACTCGCCAGCCGCTGGCGGGGCTTACTGTCGGCGCTTTTGCTGATTATCAGCTATTCGGCCCGCGCCCAGAACGAACCCATTAAGTTCGGAGTGATTGATAGCCGGGAGCTCACGGCCGCGCCGTTTGTGGGCGATAGTGCGGCTTCGGCTGTGGTACTGTGCGACTTTGGCCGCTCGCGCCTGAAAGGCCAGGGCGGCGGGTTTCAGGTAATTTTTGAGCGGGTGACGCGCATCAAAATCCTCAAAAAGCCCGGCTACGAGTACGCCACGGTTGAAATCCCGCTCTACCACCGCGACGACGACCAGGAAAAGATATCGAACCTGCGGGGCTTCACTTATAACCTGGTGAACAACGCCGTGGAGAAAACCCGGCTCGAAACCAGCGGCGCATTTCTGGAAAAGCGCACGCCCACCGTCAGCGTGCAAAAGTTCACGCTGCCCAACGTGCGGGTGGGCTCGGTGGTGGAATTTGCTTACACCCTGACTTCGGATTTCCTCTTCAATTTTCAGGACTGGACGTTTCAGCGCGATATTCCGGTGCGCTGGAGCGAATACCGGGTGAGCATTCCGGTGTTTTACCGCTACAAAATTATCTATCAGGGCGCGCAGGCTTTTGCCGTGAACAAGACTTCGGTGGGCTCGACCAACCTGTTGCTGGACAGTAAAGTGCCTGCGAGCGGGGGGCTGAGCTCCGGCCAAACCACGGGCACCCTCACCGTGAGTGCGCCTACCGAGGAGCATATCTGGGCGCTGAAAGACGTGGCGGCCTTCAGCGAAGAGCCGTTTATGACCACGGCCGGGGACTACGTGGCCCGGCTCGATTTTGAGCTGACCGGCGAGCAGTGGCCCGACGCGCCCTACCACGACCTGACCGGCACCTGGGAGAAAATCAACGCCCGCCTGCTGGCTGATGATGAGTTTGGCGGCCGCCTGGGCCACATCGGCTTTATGCAGGACCAGCTGCAGGGCCTGGCCGCCAAATACCCGGCCGTGACGGACCGCGCCGCCGCCGTGCGCCAGCTGGTGATGGCCGCCGTGCGCTACGACGGCACCGACCGCTACTACGCCCCCGACCCGCTGCGCAAGGCCTACGATGCCCACCACGGCACCTCGGCCGATGTGAACCTGCTGCTGCTGGCGGCCCTGCGCGAGGCCGGCATCGAGGCCCACCCGCTGCTGCTGAGCACCCGCGACCACGGCTCCGTGAGCAAGGAATACCCGCTGCTGGAGCGCTTCAACTACGTGGCCGCGCTGGTGCCGCTGGCCGATGGCAAAGACCTGCTGCTGGACGCCACCGAGCCCCTGCTGCCCTGCGGCGTGCTGCCCCCGCGCTGCCTCAACCGCGTAGCCCGCCTCATCACCAAAAAACCCGAAGACGGCCGCTGGGTGGACCTGGCCCCCGCCCTGCGCCGGGTGCGCTACCAGCAGGTGGCCCTCGTGCTGGATGCCCAGGGTGGCCTCACGGGCAAGGTGCACGACGAGCACGGCGGCTATGCCGGTGCCGAGGCCCGCGCCCGGCTGGCCGGCCAGGGCGAGAAAAAATACCTGGCCGCCGCCACGCAGCGCCACGAAAACTGGACGCTGACCAGGCCCGCCCTGACCCAGACCGATAACGTGAACAAGCCCCTGCTGCTAGACTACGAATTCGCGCAACCCGCCGAAAGCGCAACGGCCGCCGGCCCCATTTACCTGAGCCCACTGAGCGAGTTTGGCCTGGGCCAAAACCCGTTTCGGCGTGAGGAGCGGGCCTTTGCCGTCGATTTCGGCATTCCGCAGGAAGAAACGCTGGTCGTGAACCTGACGCTGCCGGCCGGCTACGAGCTGGCCGCCGTGCCCAGGCCCGCCGTGGTGGACCTGCCCGAGGGCGGCGGCCGCTTTATGTGTAGCGTGGCGGCCACGCCGGGCGCGGTAACGCTCACCAGCCGCCTGACCCTGCGCCAGGCCGTGTACGGTGCCGCGCAGTACCCCAACCTGCGCGAGCTCTACCGCCTGATGCTGGAAAAGCAGGGCGAGAAGCTCATCATTCAAAAGAAAGCCGGCAGCTGAGCGGCGGGTCTTTTCTGCAATTAATTATCTCTTTAACCTTTCCTAACCCGCTTTCTATGAAGCACTCCTTACGCTACCCGGCAGCACTGGCTGCCCTGGTACTGGCCAGTCTCACGGCTCAGGCCCAAACTGAGCCCATCAAATACGGCAAGCCCGACCCCAAGGACTTTACGGCCGCGCCATTTGTGGGCGACTCGGCTGCGGCGGCCGTGGTGCTGTGCGACTATGGTACCACCAACTTCCAGTACAACAACAACGATTTCCAGCTGATATCGGAGCGCACCACGCGCATCAAAATCCTGAAAAAGGCCGGCTACGATGCGGCCACGATAGAAGTCCCCCTCTACCACCGCGGCGAAAACCAGGAGAAGATGTCGAGCCTGCGCGGCACCACCTACAACCTGGTGAATGGCCAGGTGGTGAAAACCAAGCTGGACGGCACCAACACCTTCACCGAAGACCAGACGGCCAACGTGCGGGTGCGCAAGTTCACGCTGCCCGACGTGCGCGAGGGGTCGGTGATTGAGTACAACTACACGGTGATTTCCGACTTCCTGTTCAACTTTCAGGACTGGACGTTTCAGCGCGACATTCCCGTGCGCTGGAGCGAGTTCCGGGCCAGCATTCCGGAGTATTTCCGCTACAAGATGCTGCAGCAGGGCTACCACCCGATGGCCGTGCAGAGCCAGAGCGAGGGTGCCATACAGTTTACCGTGCGCACGTCTGGCAGCACGGTAGGCAGCGGCTTCGGTACCACGCACCAGGCCGGCAGCAGCGATGCCATATCGGCGCGGACCACCAACTACGACTGGGCCATGAAGGACGTGCCGGCGTTCCGCAGCGAGCCGTACATGACCACGTCGGAAGATTTTCTGGACCGCATCACCTTCCAGCTGGCCGGCGAGCAGTTTCCGAACCAGCCCTACCAGAACGTATCCGGCACCTGGGCCAAAATCGATATGGAGCTGCTGAACAGCGACGATTTTGGCGGGCAGCTGGACCGGTGCGGCTTTTTGAAGGACCAGATTATGCCGCTGGTGGCCCAATACCCGGACCTGTCGGCCCGCGCCGCCGCCGTGCGCGAAGTAGTGATGGCCGCCGTGCGCTACGACGGCACCAACCACTACGCCACCACGGCCTCGCTGCGCAAGGCCTTTGATGCCCACCACGGCACCTCGGCCGATGTGAACCTGCTGCTCATTTCGGCCCTGCGCATGGCCGGCATTCCGGCCAATCCGCTGCTGCTGAGCACCCGCAGCCACGGCCGCGTCGACCAGAGCCAGCCCATGCTCTCGCGCTTCAACTACGTGCTGGCCCTGGTGCCGCTGGCCGATGGCAAAGACCTGCTGGTGGATGCCACCGAGCCCCTGCTGCCCTGCGGCGTGCTGCCCAAGCGCTGCCTGAACCAGGCCGGCCGCCTCATCATGAAAAATTCGGAACTGGGCCGCTGGGTTAACCTCAACCCGGAACAGCGCTACGTGCACTACCAGCAAGTGGCCCTGACTATGGATGCCAAAGGCGGCCTCACGGGCAAGGTGCACGAGGAGCACGGCGGCTACGCCGGGGCCGAGGCCCGCGAGGAGCTAAGCAGCCTGGGCGAGAAGAAATACCTGGCCCAGATGACCCGCCCACACAGCGGCTGGACCGTACCCAAGCTGACCGTAGGCGAACGCGAAAACGTGGCCAAGCCCCTGGCCCTGGACTACGAGTTTACCCAGGCCGCCGACGACAACGCCACCGCCGATATGCTCTACCTGAGCCCGCTGCGCGAGTTCGGCACCGAGCAAAACCCCTTCCGGCACGACGACCGGCTGTTTCCCGTGGACTTTGGCGCGCCGCAGGATGAAACCACGATGGTGACCCTGACGCTGCCCGCCGGCTACGAGCTGGCCGAAATGCCCAAGCCCGCCATTGTGGACCTGCCTGAGGGCGGCGGGCGCTTCATCTGCACCGTCACGGCCGGCGCGCCCGGCGTGGTGCAGCTCATGAGCCGAATGAGCCTGCGCAAGCCCGTGTACGCGGCCGAGGAGTACGCCCAGCTCCGCGAGTTTTACCGCCTGATGCTGGAAAAGCAAAACGAGCGGCTGATTATCAAGAAAAAAGCCTAGCCGGCAACTGAGCAGCCAGTTTTTCTGCCGTCAACTAATCCCCGCCCTTTCCCTGCTCTCTGAATAGTATGAAGCACTCGTTACGCTACCCGGCGATGCTGGCCGCCCTGGTACTAGCCACCCTAACGGCCCGGGCCCAGACCGAACCCATCAAATTTGGCAAGCCTGACCCCGGTGACTTCACGGCAGCGCCGTTTGTGGGCGACAGCGCCGCCGCGGTGATGCTGTGCGACTATGGCAGCTCCCGGGTAGAAATGGGCGCTAATGGGAGCCTGCAAGCCATAACGGACCGCACCACGCGCATCAAAATCCTCACAAAAGCTGGTTATGGGTGGGCCACGGTCGAGGTTCCGCTGTTCAGCATGAGCCAGAAGCTGGTGGGGCTGCGCGGCTTCACCTACAACCTGACCAATGGGGCGGTCGAAAAAATCAAGCTGGAAGACGACGGCAAGTTCACGGATGATGTGACCGCACACCTGCGCATTCGCAAGTTCACCATGCCCAACGTGCGCGAAGGCTCCGTCATCGAATTTACCTACTCGGTGATATCCGATGTTTCGATTAGCCTGCCGGACTGGACGTTTCAGCATGCTATTCCGGTGCGCTGGAGCGAGTACCGGGTCAACTTTCCCGATTATTTCAACTACAAAACCGTGATGCGGGGCTACCTGCCCCTCACCGTGCGCGAGCAAACGCAGGGCAGCACCATCATGGGCAACCGGGCCACCCGCACTTGGCTCTACCGCTGGGCCATGCGCGACGTGCCCGCCCTGCGCGAGGAGCCTTACATCACGACCATGAACGACTACGCGGCGAGCATGGACCTGGAGCTGGCCAGCGTTTACGTGCCCGGCGTGGGGGGCAAGGACTACACCGGCACCTGGGAAAAGATTGACGCTACCCTGCTGCAGGACAAAAATTTTGGCCTGCAGCTGGACCAGGGCGGCTTTATGAAGGATGCCGTGGCCAGGCTGGCCTTCACGCCCGCCACTACGGTGGAGGCGCGGGCCGCTGCCGTGCACGCGCTGGTGCGCGATGCGGTGAAATACAACGGCTACGAAACCATTTATACCTCGAACCCGCTGCGCAAAACCTTTGGGGAGCTGCACCTCGGCAATGCGGCCGACATCAATATGCTGCTGATTGCCGCGCTGCGGGTAGCCAATGTCGATGCCAACCCCGTGCTGCTCAGCACCCGCAGCCACGGCCACCTCACCACGGACTTTCCGCTCGCCACGCGCTTCAACTACGTGGTGGCCCACGTGGCCCTGCCCGATGGCAAAGACCTGCTGCTGGATGCCACCGAGCCGCTGCTGCCCGGCGGCATGCTGCCCGAGCGCTGCCTCAACCAGGTGGGCCGCCTGGTGATGCCTGACGGCAAGGCCTCGCGCTGGCTCGACCTCACGCCCAGCCAGCGGCGCGTGCACTACCAGCAGGTGCAGCTGGCCCTCACGCCCGAAGGCGCCCTCAGCGGCAAGGTGCACGAAGAGTACAGCGGCTACGCCGGGGCCACGGCCCGCGCCGAGCTCGAAAAAGTGGGCGAGCCCAAGTACCGCACCCAGTTTGCCGGCAAGCACACGGCCTGGACGGTGCCCAGCTTCGCCGTGTCGGGACGCACCAACCTGCTGAAGCCGCTGGTGGTTGACTACGAGTTTGCCCAGCCCGCCGAGCAAGCGGCCGCCGGTGGCCTCTACCTGAACCCGTTCAGCGAGTTTGTTGCGGAGCAAAACCCCTTCCGCCACGAAACCCGCACGTTCCCCGTCGATTTCGGAACCAGCACCGAGGAAACCATGATGATGACTCTCACGCTGCCGGCCGGCTACGAGCTGGCCGAACTGCCCAAGCCCGCCGTGGTGGACTTGCCCGATAACGGCGGCCGGTTTTTCTACACCATCGCCGCCACCGGTGCCACCGTCAATATTACCAGCCGCCTGAGCTTGCGCAAACCCGTGTACGCGGCCACCGACTACCAGTACCTGCGCGAGCTGTACCGCCTCATGCTGACCAAGCAGAGCGAGAAGCTGATTATCAAAGCGAGAAGCTGATTATCAAAAAGAAGGCTTAATTTTCTTTCCAACAGTCCTTTCCTTATGAAAGCTTTCCTGACCCTGCTGGCGGCCCTACCGCTCGGCAGTTTCCTGATGCCCCCGGCCGCGCCCGCCCCCAAATATGCCGTGGCCGACATTCCGGCGGCCCTGCGCGAAGGCGCCAGCGCCGTGCTGCGGGCCGACGATGAGGTGGTGACCGTGAAATCGGCCGGCCGGCTGGTGCACACCGTGCACCGCGTCATCACCGTGCTCGATGCGGCGGGCGATGACTTTGGCCGGCACGGCGAGTATTACTACGACCTCGAATCGTTGAGCTACCTGCGCGGGGCGGTGTACGATGCCGACGGGCGCTTGCTGCACCAGCTGCGGGCCGCCGAAATCCACGACCAAGGCGTGGGCAGCAATGATTTAATGACCGATGTGCGGGTGCGCTACGCCGACCTGCGCCAGCCCCAAACGCCCTACACGGTAGAGTTTGACTACGAAACCGTGTCGGACAACACCTTATTCTACCCGCATTGGCAGCCGCAGGAAGCCGAAGGCCTGGCCGTGCAAAGCGCTACCCTGCGCGTGACCACGCCCACGGCCCTGCCCCTGCGCTACCAGGAGCGGCAGCTGCCTGCCGGCACCGCCGTGGCCCACACCAGCACCAACGGCCAGGAAACCTACGAGTGGCACCTGGATAACCTGCCGGCGGTGGACGAGGAAGAGGCCGCGCCGCCGCTGGCCACCCTGACGCCGTCCGTGGCCATGGCCCCCGGCATCTTCGAGGTGCAGGGCCACAAAGGCTCGGCCACCTCCTGGCAGAACCTGGGGCGCTGGAGCTACGAGCTGAATGCCGGCCGCGACGTGCTACCGCCCGCCACTACGGCCAAAGTAGCCGCGCTGGTCAGCGGCATCACCGACCCGCGCATCCGGGCGCAGCGCGTGTATGAGCTGCTCCAGGGCAGCACCCGCTACATCTCGGTGCAGCTGGGCCTGGGCGGCTGGCAAACGTTCCCGGCCAGCTCGGTGGCCAGCAATGGCTACGGCGACTGCAAGGCCCTGAGCAACTACACGATGGCCTTATTGAATGCCGCGAGCGTACCAGCCTACGTGGCCCTGGTAAAAGCCGGCTCCGACGAGCCCGACATTCGGGCCGACTTTCCCAGTACGCAGTTCAACCACGTCATCGTGTGCGTGCCGCCAGCCAAAGGCAGCCAGGCCGACACGCTGTGGTTGGAATGCACCAGCCAGACCGAAGCCTTCGGCTACATGGGCAGTTTCACGGGCAACCGCCACGCGCTGCTGCTCACACCTGAGGGCGGCAAGCTGGTGGCCACGCCCCGCTACAGCACCGCCGAAAACCGCCAGCTACGCCGGCTCGACCTGTTTCTTGACGCCACGGGCAGCGCCACGGCCACGGCCCGCACCCTGCGCACCGGCCAGGAGCAGGACCTGTATGCCCAGCTAATGCACGGGCTGGGGCTGGTGGAACAGAAAAAATACATCACCGACCGCCTCAAGCTGCCCACTTTCACCCTCACCAAATTTAACCTGACGGCGGCCCCGGCCGGCCCGCTGCCGGGCGTGGTCGAGAACCTGGCGCTGGCGCTGCCGGGCTTTGCCCCGCCCAGCGGCAAGCGCGTGTTCATCAACCCCAACCTGCTGAGCCGCCTGCCCGCCCTGCCCGCGCAGGTAGGCGAGCGCCAGGCCGACCTGTGGCTCGACCACGCCAGCCTGCACGCCGACACCGTCCGCCTGCACCTGCCCGCCGGCTTCCACCCCGAAAACCTGCCCGCTCCCGTGCAGCTCAGCACCGCCTACGGCACCTACGCCAGCCAGTATGCCACCCTGCCCGATGGCACCATCCAGTACATCCGCCGGCTGGAGCTGAAGCGCGGCCACCTGCCCAAAACCGCCTACGCTGGCTACCTCGATTTCCGCCGCAAAATCAGCGTAGCGGATAAGACACAGGTGGTCTTGCTGAAAACGGAAAGCTAAGCGGGCTTCTGGAGCTGGAAATCATCAAGACAAAAAAAGCCGTTTCCAATCTGGAAACGGCTTTTTTTGTCTTGATGGCAGAATATCAGAATGACTATTCGGCTTAGTTGCCGGAGTGCACCAGCTTCTGCGTGAAGCGCTGGCCATTCTGCAGCACCTGCACCACGTAGGTGCCGGTGGCCAGGGTGCTCAGGTCGAGCGAAGGCTGCGTAGCTCCAGCTTCAATGGTTTGCCGCAATATCACGCGGCCCGCCAAATCGGTGAGGTTGATGGTGCCGGCCGTGGCCAGGCTCAGCTGCAGGCTCACGCGCTCCTGCGCCGGGTTGGGGAACAGCACGAAGCCCGCCGGGCCGGCCGCACCCACGCCAAACGCCACCGTCCGCACCGGCGAGTATTCGCTGCTGCCGTCCAGGTCCACCTGCCGCAGGCGGTAGTAAACCTTGCCGCCGCCCATTTCGGCAGCGTTGGCATCGAGGTAGCTGTAGTTGTGGGCGCTGGTGCTGGAGCCCGCGCCTTTCACTTCGGCAAATTTCTGGAAAGCCACACCGTCACGGCTGCGCTCCAGGTCGAAACGGTCGTTGTGCAGTTCCGTGGCGGTGTTCCAGTTCAGGCGGGCGGCGCGGCCTTCGGCCTGGGCCGTGAAGGCCGTGAGGGTCACCGGCAGCGGACCGCTAAACTGCCGGCTGCACATCGCGCTGGTTGGAATGACGACCGTGGCACCGCCCGTATCGGGGCCGGAGTAGGAAAGGCGGAACTGGTTTTCGCCGCCATTATCACCGTACAGCGCCAGCAAGGGGTGCGAGCCGACGCGCAGGTACACGGCCGTGCCGGTAGCGGTACGCGGGCCGTGGGTGCCCACGTCCTTCACCACGGTATTAGCGGCAACCAGCGGGTTGGCGCGGGCTGAGTTATCGAGCCAGAGGTAGGCGGCATCATCACTGAGCATCGAGAACGTATAGTTGCCGGCCGTGGTGATGGTGAGGTAGCCCCGGTAGCGGGCACTGTACGAATCGGGATTGGTAACCGAGCCGCTGCCGAAAGCGCCCGACGTATCGCCCCAGGCATTGCTGGCGGTGTAGTTCACGGTGCCCTCCGAGCGCTTCATATCGACCGTTCTGGGCGAATCGAAGAACGTGAGCACATCGTTGAAATAACCCTTGAAATACTCGGCATACAGGCCCTGCGTAGCCGTTGAGCCATCGTAGGTGGTACCGGCGCAGCTGCCGGTGCCGGCGGGCAGCGCCACGGTGGTGGACACGCGCATGGTGCCGGCCACGCCGTTGTTGTTGGTTGCGTCCGGGTCGGGCTCGAAGGCGGTGGCCGAGGCTATGCCTGCCACGGGCTGGTTGTTGTTGGGCAGCGTGAAGGTGAAAGCAAAGCTTCGCACGGCCGCGCCCCGGTTCACCTGCCCGATGGCCAGCGTGGCAATGCCGGTATCGAAATCATACGTGGTGCCGGCCGGAAAGCTGGTGGTCAGCAAGCCCTTGGCCAGCTGCACCGTAAGCACCGTGCTGGTGGCATCGGCCGTACCAGGATTGTTAGGCGTAATATTCTGAACGGTAGCCGTGTACGTAATGCTACTTTTGGCATCCGCTGTAGCAGGGCCACTCAGTGTCACCTTCAAATCAGCCGGGTAAATCACCACCAGGGTATTGGTCCCCGAGTTGTCGTCGCTCAGTTGGCACGCTTCCGAAGTCGTGGTGCTGATGCTGGACGACACGTCGATGGTGCCCGCCACCGAAGGCGTGTAGGTGATGGTCGCATTGGCATTGTCCCCGTTGGCCAGCGTGCCGACATTGGTGAAGGTTACCCGGCCATTGCCATTATTGTAGCTGCCCGAACCCGCGCTGGTGGTCACCGTCACGGTGTTGCCGCCCAACCCGGAAGGCAGCTGCACAAAGCGGGTTACGGTGCCCGCCGCATCGGGCCCGTTGTTGATAAACGTCACATTGATAACCGCTTGCTGGTTAGCCGGCAGCGGGTTAGTACCGAAGCTGATACTGGTGGCCACGTCGGCCACCGCCGGGCACAGGGCCACCGAGCAGGCACTGGCATCGGCGCGGCCCGCGCCGCCGCGGGTGCCTCCGTTGGGCGGAAATTCGGTGAGGGATGACGACAGCGTAGTGCCGTTCAGGCCGCCGCTCACGTCGGTGGTGGGCGTGCCGGTGGTGTAGCTCACCAGGCCGCCGCCGCCGCCGCCACCCGCGCCTTCGGCCTCTGCGCCAATGGCGCTCTGGTTGCCGCCTTTGCCGCCGCGCGCCAGCAGGGAAGTCGTGGTCAGGTTGGTGGAAACCACCACCACGCTGCCGCCGCCGCCGCCGCCGCCCGCGCCGTCATTGTTGCTGGCCGTCGTTACCGAGCCGCCATCGGCCAGCAGCGAGCCGCCGGTTACGGCACCGCCCGATACCAGGTAAAGAAAGCCGCCGCCGGCCGCGCCGGTGGTGCCGCTGTTGTTGTTCGAATCGCCGGCCCCGCCGCCGCCGCCGAAGAAGGCCCGGCCGCTGCTCACGATGGGGTGGCCACCCAGGCCGCCCTTGTTCTGGCGGTTGTCGCCGCCCCAGGCCGTTTGGCCTGCCCCCAGCGTCAGGGCATCCTGGTTGGTGCTGGAGTAGCTGTAGCCGCCGCGCCCGCCGCCGGTGGATGTGGAGGTAGCAAAGTTGGCCGCTTCCAGGTTCCAGGCCGCGTCGTAGGCGTTGCCGGTGCCCCGGTCGGGGTTGCCGGTACCGGTATAGGTGGCTCCGGCCACGGCCACGTTGGCCCCGCCGCCGCCAGCGGCGTTGTGTGAGTTGCCGCCGCCGCCGCCGTTGGCCGGCGCGCCGCGCCCGTAGCGGCCGTTCAGCGCGTCATATTCGGCAATGGTGCCGGCGATGCTTTCGCCTTTTTCGGCCCCGTAGGTATCGTTCGCCGAGCGGTAGCCGAAGTCGTTATTGCCAGCCGCGTCGGTATTCTGCTCCAGCGCCCCACCCCGGAAGCCCAGGGCCGATACGTCCAACGTAGCGCCGGTGGCCAGCGTCACGTTGCCCGTGGTTTCGATAGCTAGCACGCCACCCGTGGTCCCGTTCCAGGCCTGTGCCTTCACGCTCACGTTGGTGTTCACGGCGAGCGTGGTGTAGCGCGGCACGCGCACCACCTGGGCATGGCCGGCCGTAGTGTACGCGCTGTACAGCTTGCAGCTCAGGGCAATGGTTGTACCCGAAGGCACCGACGCCACTTCTACTAGCTGGTAGCGGCCGGCATTATTAAGGGCCGTTACGGTGCCGTAGGTAGCATCATCGGCGGTGCTGATGGCGGCACCCTGGGGCTGCACCAGAAGAAGCAGGTCGCCAGCAGCCAGCGGGGCGGCAAAGCGGCTGTTGGCATTCAGCGCGCTGGCGGCTACTGTGATGGTGGTGGCACCCATGGCCGCGTTGGCCGTGAGAGCGGTGTATTCGTTGACGATGGTGCCGGTAGTGGCAATGGCAACCGGGCCGCTTTTACCCGCTTGGGCGGCGGCCTGCTGATGGCCCGCACCTAGTAGTAATAAGATTAGGGAGCTGATGCGCAGTATGTGTCCGAAATGTCTCCTGCCAGTTCCTCCCGACAGTACTTGGCACAATGGTAATCTTTTCTGCATATAAGTTTGCTGTTTGTAGAGCTCAATCAGTCGTTGGCGTTATTTTTTGGGCTTTCGTAAGCACAAGAAAAGTCGCTCTACAAATCGTGACTTTCCTCGTTTATCACCTTAATGATGGGGAGGAAAAGCCCTTGAATTTGCAAGCGACTTTCAGCAAAAAACATCAACTTACCTATGAATTAGTCAATACAAAACTAGCCTCACTGACTGCTGGGTCAGCTGCTTATTCGACCAAACCCTATTATCGGAGGTTGAAACGTCATTTTCGCGCCATGTAACTATTTACGACCATTAGCTGGACGCTATTCACCTATAATTACCTGATAATACGATACATAATGCAAAATAAATAGAATACATATTGCTTTTATCAGTTTTTTATTAAACCATGGCATGTATCATTGATTAATTCAAAGACAACAACTATTAATTGGAATAAATCAAATGACTATTTGCTACAACATGCCGTACTTGTGCCACCACCCGCCGGGCAATGCCAGACGGGCGATGACTAAGTACGGGCCGGAATTTTCGCGCTAAAATTTCACCCGCAGCTGCGCTTTCACCTCGCCACGCAGTGAGCCCTGGATGGATTCCAGGCCCGTGCCCACCACGTCCTGGTGGCGGTAGCGGGTTTCGGCGTAGCGCAGCCAGAGCGTCAGGGCGCGGTTGACGCGGATTTCGGCGATGCCGTACACCCGCGTGCCCTGGCCATAGAGGGCCGGCACCGACACGGCCAATAGCACATCCTGCTCATACACGTACTGGCGCGAGTCGTAGTCATCGGCATCGAAGATGGAGTAGCGGGCCGTGAGCTTGAGGGTGCGGTTGAAATGGTAGGCCACGTCCTGGGCCAGCACGTAGCCGCTGCGCCAGGCCAGGCCGTCGTCGTCGCGCAGGCGCAGGGCCTGCATGCGGGTGCGCAACTCCAGCTGCGGCGAGATGACGGTATTGTAGTACACCAGAATGCTCTGGCGCAACTGCTCGCCGGGCAGCGGCAGGGCGCGGTTGGGGTCGAGGTTGAGGAGGTCGGTGCTGGCTAGGTCGCGGGGCTTGAGGCGCTGGCGCAGCTGCACGTAGAGCAGGCTGGTTTTGGTCGGCGAGTAGGCCACGCGCACGAGGGCATCGTGGCCGTCGGTGGGGGCGCTGGCGCGGTAGCGCAGCCACGGGAAGCGGAACTGGTCGTAGTAGGCCGAGATTTCCCAGCGGGCCACGGGCCGCACTTTCAGGCCGATGTAAACACCGGTTTCGTTGATGTTGCGGGTGTTTTCGCTAAAGGCGTTGCCGTAGAGGGTGTGAAAATTGGAATCGTAGTGCCGCACCAGCAGGGCCGCGTCCACGCTGGAGCCGAGGCTGGCCAGCAAGCCGTTCACGGTGCCCAGGCCGCCGCCGGTGCTACGCGCCGTTTCGCCAAAGAGCAGGAAGTTGCGGTAGACGTAGCTGTAATTCAGGCTCAGGGCCAGGTTTTCGCGGCCGCTGAACTCGAAGTAATTATAAGGTTCGGGCCGTTTGAGAATGGGCGTGCCGTAGTGCGTGAACACGCCGGTAGCTCCGATGGCTAGGTTGCCGTCGCGGCTGGTGTAGGTGGCATTGCCGCCCCCGATGGTTTCGGCCAGCCGGTGCCGGTTGGCAATTTCCGAGGCCGTGCGGTGGAAGCCGGTGTAGAGCAGGCCCGAGGTAAACTCGTCGTACTGCGCCAACGAATCCTGGCTTTGCTGCAGGTTGGCATCCACGTTCTTGTGCGACACGAAGCCCGTGGCCTGCACCGTAGGCGCCACCTGATACGTAGCCGCGCCGCCCCGAAAAAACGAGTTTTCGAGCAGCGATGAATACGCCCGCACGCCCACCGACGAGCGCCGCAGGGTCGTAATCGTCTCCGCGCCCTTGCCCACGCCCAGGCCCGACGATAGCAGCAAGCCCTGCCCAAATTGCAGCTGATAATCACCCAGCGCCAGGGATTTCAGCTTGCCCCGCTCCTGAATGAGCAGGTGCGCCGACACATAATCGGCCCCAAACTGCCCATTCTTAGGGTTCCACACAATGGGCTCGCCGGCATCCTTTTCCATCGAAAAGCCCACGCTGAAATCCTTGGTGTGGCTCACCCGGTAGCGAATCAGCATCTTATCGGCCGAGCCGAGGTAGCGCGTGGTAGGCTGGCCCTGGTAGAGCGTGGGCGGCGTGTAGCCCTGGCGCTGCTGCAGCACCCGCTCGTAGCGCAGGTAAAGCGCATTATTATCCTCGCGAGCAATGCGCTGCCAGAGCGAGCCGCGGGCCGAGTTCCGGCCGCTGCTCTGCACCCCGATGAAGGGCAGAATGCGGTTTATCGTGCGCAGGTCGTAGCCCTCAATGCTTTGCAGCTCATACACGCTCAGCAGGTCGCCGTTGGCCTGGCGGTGGTTGAGCAGCGTGGTTATCTGGTTTTCATTGAGCAGCAGCAGCGAGCGCAGCTCTTCGCGGGTGGCGGTATTAAGGTTGATGGGTGTCTGATAATACTGGAGCAGCGTCTCGTAGAGGTCCTCATAAGGCACTTCGTCCGACTGAATTTCGGCAAACAATTCCTGCGTCAGGCGGTCCAAATCCGGGGCGCGGCGCACGTAGTCCTGGGCATTTGCGGTTTGCCCGATTAGCAAGGCCCCGCAAACTATGAGCCCGGCCAACCCATTCCGCAGGCTGAAACCAGGGCGTAAGCGTAGATTTTTCCTCATTGCTTCCCGCCCCACGATTTACTCACGCTCAAATGCTGGCTGAAACCCAGCGCCTGCTGAAACGCCGCCGCGTAGTCAATCTGAAACGCGCCGGCCAGCACGCCAATGCCCGCGCTGGCCTGCTCGGTGAGCGAGGCCAGACCCAGGCGGGCGGCCAGTACCGGCACCGGCCGGTATTCCAGGCCCACCTTGAAATTGGCGGCGCGCTCCACGTCCTTTTCGGTTTCCACCAACAGCAGCACCTGGCTGCCGGGACGGTAGGCGAGGCCGGCTTTGAGGATAGTGGGCACCCGCTCGTCCTGGTAGCTGGCCAGCTTGGTCTGGCCAAGGTTGTAGAGCGAAGCCCCGAAGCTGAGCCGGCGGGGCACTATTTCAATCTGGCCGCCCAGCGTGCCCAGCACCACGCGCCGGCTGCCCAGCCCCTCGATACTCACTTGCAGCATATCGGCCCGCGCCCCCAGACTGATTTGGCCGAAGCGGTAGGCGTAGCCCGCGCCCACGCGGGTTTCATTGTATAGCACCCCACCGAAGCGCTGGACTTCCAAGGCCACCACACCATTGCGCGCCCAGGTGGGCGCAACTGCGGGGCTCAGCGACGGCGCGGCGCCCTCGGCCCCTTGCATCACGCCGCCCGCGTCGGGAGCGGTGGTGCGGCCCAGGGGCAGGGCCACCGTGAGCGCGCCCACGTTCAGGGCCGAGCTGAAATAGCGGTTTTCAGCGTAGAAGCCCACGCTGGGCCGTTGGATTTCGCTGATGCCGGCCACGTTGTTGCCCATGCTCCATACCTCGCCGGAAAGGGCCACCGAGGCGTTGCTGAGCGCGGCGGCGCGGGCCCCGCGCACGCCTGGGCCGTTGCCCTGCGCCCGCACCGAAGCCACCGGCCACAGAGCCGAGACAACAACAAGAAAACAGAAAGTAGAAATATATTTAGGTAAACCGTGTTTCATAACGGTAAGGTAGCAACTTGGCTGCGATTGGCTCAATTCGACCCGAAATTATTTTGCCGGCCCAAGCGGTTAAGCATTCCGGCACCGCTGCCGAACTTGCCGTCCCATGCCCCGCTCCTTCTCTGCCGCGCCCCGCCGCGAAACCATTGCTTACCGAAATCAATCCCTCAGCTACACGCTTGTGTTCCGGTCGCGGCGCACCATCGGCTTCGCCGTGCGGCCCGATGGCAGCGTGCACATCAGCGCCCCGGCCGGCACTTCGCCCGAATGGGTGGCCCAGCAGGTGCTGAAAAAAGCCGACTGGATTATCAAGCACCAGGAAGCGTTTGCCAACCGGCCCGCGCCCGCTCCCACCCGGCATTTTGAGGCCGGCAGCCCGCATTATTACCAAGGCCAGCCCTATCAATTGCGCTTCGCCGAAGCCCGCCGGGCGACTGTGACGGTGGAAGGCGATGAGTTAATAATCGCCACGCCCGCGCCCCTAACGTCGGCCCAAACCGAAGCCCTGCTCCACACCTGGTACGCCCGCCAGGCCGGGCCGCTTTTCGCCGAAGCACTGGTGCGGGTGTGGCCGCGCTTCACCGAATTCAATCTCATGCGCCCTACCCTATCCGTGCGCCAGATGCAGACGCGCTGGGGCAGCTGCACGCCGCGCTCGGCCCGCATCCGCCTCTCGCCGGAGCTGGTGCGCGCCCGCCCCGAGTGCCTCGACTACGTGCTGCTACACGAGTGCTGCCACCTGCTAGTAGGCGACCACTCCAAGGCCTTTTATGACCTGCAAACCCGGCTGCTGCCCGACTGGGAACGGTGGAAGCAGGAGCTGAATGCGCTGCCGAAGTAGCTGCTGTTTTCATATTCGCTATGCTGTCCCGCTTCTTCCGCGCCCTTTTTCTCGGCCTCGTCTGGTTCTACCAGCGCTTCATTTCGCCGCTCACCGCGCCGAGCTGCCGCTATGCGCCCACATGCTCGGTATATGCGGTGCAGGCCATCAACAAGTATGGGCCGTGGCGGGGCGGGTGGCTGGCGTTGCGGCGCATTGCCAGCTGCCACCCCTGGGGCGGCCACGGCTACGACCCCGTACCCTAAACCGCGGCCTGCGTATAGGTAAGCTCACCAGTTGCTTTACGTTAATGCGCTTTATTCCCCTTGTGCCGGCCGCGTTGGTCCTGATGCTCACCGCAGCCTGCTCGCAGGCTCAACCCGATAAAACCACCGATTCGCCGACATCCGCGGGGGTTGATATGCCTAAAGGCGGCGACCGCCGCAAGGATAAAAACGCGGCGGCTGAAATCGCAGGCCTCAGCAAAGTCGGCTCACTCAAGGGCAAAGTGCCCGAAAGCTCGGGCCTGGCCCCCGCCCCGGAAAGCGGCAACTATTTCAGCTTCGGCGACGACGGCAACTCGCCCACGCTCTACGAAATCAGCGGCTCGGGCCAGCTCATCCGCACCATCGACGTGCCGGCCACCAATACCGACTGGGAAAGCCTGAGCCGCGACGGCAGCGGCAACTACTACATCGGCGACTGCGGCAACAACGAAAGCACGCGCCGCAACCTCAAAATCTTCAAGTTCCGGCCCGACAGCCCCAAATCCGTCGGCACCATCGCCTTCACATATTCCGACCAGCGCGAGTTTCCGCCCAAGAAAAAGCAGCGCAACTTCGACTGCGAAGCCAGCCTCTGGCACGATGGCCAGGTATACCTCTTCACCAAAGACCGGGGCCAGGACCGCGCCAGCAACGTGTACACCGTGCCCGACCAACCCGGCACCTACACCGCCAAGAAGGTAACATCGCTAGCCATTCCGGGTCAAGTGACCGATGCCGCCCTCCGTGCCGACGGCCACCGCCTGGTGTTGCTGGGCCGCGGCGAGCTGTTCATTCTCGATGGAAATTCCTGGGCTGAAATCCTGAAAGCCACGCCCCGCCAGATTTCTCTCGCCGGGGCCGGCCAGACGGAAGGCGCGGTTTTCAAGGACGACAGTACGTTGCTAATCAGCACTGAGAAAGGCGATTTATACGAGTACAAGCTGCCGTAAGCACACACGGAGCTTCACGAAATAAAGAGAGGTTTCGCAAGGACGGGCAATGTGCTAGTCCCTGCGAAACCTCTCTTTACTTTGTCAGAATCTAACCCGAGCTACGCGCGCGGCTGGTCCAGGCCGGACGTGGGCTGCGAGTCGCCCTCCTTGCCCAGGTCACGCGGAGCGTAGCCGTAGGGGTTTTCCGGGTCCTTGCCGGCACGCCACAGCACCCAGATACCGATAAAAATCAGCGGAATGCTCAGCAGCTGGCCTTGGTTGAACAGGTGACCGTTTTCAAACGCCACTTGGTTTTCCTTCAGATATTCGCCCAGAAAGCGCTGCGTAAACAGCAGCACCACGAATAGCCCAAATAGCTGCCCGCGCGGCGTGCGCTCCTTCGTGCGGTTCCACATCGAGTAGAGCAGGGCCAGCAGGAAAATGCAGAACAGTGCCTCGTAAATCTGGGTGGGGTGGCGCGGCACGGCCATAGGCGCCTCGGGAGCGACGGCCGTGCCTTCGGGCAGCAGGCGGTAGCTGGTAGTGCCGTCCTGGAAGCGCACGGGCTCGGCGGCTACCTGCACGGCCCCGGCGGGCAGCGGGCGCGTCACGGGCAGCAGATGGTCCACGTCGCGCGGGAAGGTGAAGGCCCACGGCGCGCTGCTGGGCTTGCCCACGATTTCGGAGTTCATCAGATTGCCGGTGCGGATGCACGCCCCGCCCAGCGCCACCACAATCACAATCCGGTCGAGCACCCACAGGTAATCGAACTTGTTGTTGCGGGCAAACAGCCAGCAGGCGAACAGGATGCCAATGGTCGCACCGTGGCTGGCCAAGCCGCCCTGCCAGATTTTAAACACGACCATCGGGTCGGCTTTCAGAGCATCGAAATCATAAAAAAGCATGTGCCCTAGCCGCGCCCCCACGATGGTGCCGATGAGCATGTAAATCGTAATCACATCGACCCACTGCGGCGACACCCGCTCCGAGCGGTAGATGTGCGTGAGAATGAACGTGCCCACCACGAAGGGCAGCATGAAAAACAACCCGTACCAGCGCAGCGTGACCGGCCCGAGGTGAGCAATAATGGGGTTGACGTTCCAAAGAATGGCGTCGAGAGAAGGAAACATGCGGGCGAAAATGAAATAGAAGGTCAAAGGTACTCAGCCCCCGGCTTGGCACCGGGCAGCAAAAAACGGAAGTCGATGCAATGGCCGCGGCAGCGTAATCAGCGCGGGGCGGGTGCGCTGGCCGCCACCGTCGCGCCCCCCGCCGACGCGATAGCCGCGTCGTCGCCGCCCAGAAGCAGCACCAGGGCCCCGAGCAGCAGGGCATAGGCGGGCCGGCGTATCCAGCCCGGCCGCCAGGCTGGGGGGGGTGCGGTAGCCAGCCGGGCCTGCACGCGGGTGTAGAAAAAGGGCCGGTGCTGCGCCAGTGGCTGGGTGCGCAGCTGCGCCATCAGGTCTTCCCATTCTTGGTCAGTACCGGGGCGGGCATCGGAATTAGACATGGCGAAAAGACGGTTGAATGTGTTTGCGAAGGGTTTGCCGGGCGCGGAACAACAGCGATTCGACGGCGGCCACGGTGGTACCGAGCACGGCCGCAATCTCCTCGTAGCTCAGCTCCTGCTCGTGGCGTAGTGTGAAGGCCACCTGTTGCTGGTCGGGCAGCCGGGCGATGTGGGCCATCAGCAACTGGAGCTGTTGCCGGCCTTCGAGCAGCGTGAGCGGGTGGGCGTGGTCGGGTGGCTCGTGTAGCACCTCATTGCCGAAGCCCAGCAGGCTGGTGAAAAAGGCGAAGCGCTTTTTGGCCTGCGCCCGGCGGCGGTTTTTCAGGGCCCGGGACGTAGCCAGGCGATAGAGCCAAGTGCTCAGCGCCGCCTCGCCCCGAAACCGTCCGATGGTTTGATACACCTCCACAAAAACCTCCTGGGCCACGTCCTCCGCTTCTTCCGCGTTGCGCAGCAGCGAAAGCGCGGTGCGGTAAACGCGGTTCTGATAACGGTCGACTAGGGTCCGAAAGGCAACTTCGCTTCCACTTTGCAACTGCTCGATAAGTTCGGCATCCGCATCAATTACCGGCGCAACCACTTCGGCGCAAGCCGATGATTCAGGAGTCGAAAACAGTGGAATAGCACAAGTCACAGGCTCCGGCACTAAATGTTGGCAAGATGTCTTCGCAGCTTCCGCAGCGGCTAAGTGCCGCGCTTGAAGAAGTTACACAGCGTTAGGACCACTCAACGCGGAAAACTTGCGCCATTCACGACACATTTCAGCCAATTTACTGACCATCAATATATAATACACAGTCATTTACATTCTGCGGCTTTCTCCGCTGGCCAACATATGAGCACGCGCTACAGCGCCGCCAGCTCCTCACTGAACCCGCCACTGAGAATCGGAAACCGCAGCCAGGAGCGTGGGTCCACGTTATAATCATCGAGGTGAAACGAGGGCGCGTACCGCTCCCGCTTCCACTGGTTGCGACTCCAGAGGCTGTAGAAGCGGCGCACGAAGGCTTTCAACTGCTCGTGGTCGAAGCCGGTGGCCTCGCCATCCAGCGCGGCCAACACCTGGCGCGGGCTGAGGCGGTCGTAGAAGGCCAGCCGTTCGATGCGGTTTAGCAGGACGTAGGGCATGAGGTCGCGCTCGTCGGTCTGCTTATCGGCTAGGGGGCGCAGCTCGGCGGTGGGCTGCAGGGCGTTGACGTGGCGCAGGGCCGGGTAGCCCAACTCAGTTTCGGCCCAGCGCAGCCACTTTTTTACAAAGTCCTTGTCTACGCCCGCGATAGGCGAGATGCTGCCGGCCGTATCGCCGTCCATAGTACAGTATCCCACGCTGGCCTCCGAGCGGTTGGAAGTGGTGATGAGCAGACAGTTTTGCACGTTGGCCAGCAGCCAGATGCCGGGAGCCCGCACCCGCGCCTGAATGTTTTGTAAGGCTAAATCATCGGTTTGCCAGGTTAAATCGCGGCCAAGCGCCCCTTGAATTTTGCCCACGTAGCCAGCTACTTCCTCATCAATTTCCCAGTTAAAAAACCGCGCCCCGATGCTATCGGCCAAATCCTTAGCCGAGTTGAAGGTGTCATCAGAAGAATTTACGGTGCCTTGGTAAGCGCACGTCAGCAGTTGCCGCACCAGCTGCTGATTGGTGCTTAAGTTACTTTGAGCTTCCGGCGTTTCCACAACCTGAGCCGCGCTGCCGCCCGCTCCGGCCTGTTGCACCACCGTTTCGCTCGCCGCCGGGAAGCAGCCGCTGCGCCGCTTGAACTCATCCAGACCCAACTCTTCCACACCCAGGCGCACCATTTCGGCCACGCCCACGGCGCAAAAGCACGAGTCCGCCCCGCCGCTCAAGCTCAGCACGAAGCCCCGGCTGCGCGCCTTGCGCAGGTAGTCGAACAGTGCCAGGCTCATGGCCTGGTTCAGCTCCTTATACTCATCAGGCGCAGGCAGCGGCACGATTTCGGCCGCCGGCTCCGGCTTGGTCGTGAAGTCCACGTCCACCCATTCCAAATCCACTTCTTTGAAGCTCAGCAGCTGGTTGCGCTTCAATAAATGCCCATTGCGGGCCACCAGAATTTCACCGTCGAAGATGATGCGGCCGGCCTCATTCCCCAGCAAATTGGCGTACAGATACGTGCAATCAAACGTGCGCGAGGCCTTCATCACCAGCTGGTAGCGCACATCGGTCTTGCTCATCGCAAAGTGGCTGGCCGACGGATTCACAATCAAATCCACCTTGCCCATCAGCCGGCACGCTGGCCGCACATTATCCGCCCGCCAGGCATCTTCGCAAATCTCGAAGCCAAAGCGCACGCCCTGGTGCTCAAAAACGAGGTCGCCCAACGGCCACGTCTCCCCTTCCCAGCTCACGGTGCCGGTTTCGCCCGCCACCCACGGCGCAAAAAACCGCGTTTCGTAATGCACGCCATCATTGGCCAGAAACTGCTTGGCCGCGAAGCCCAGAATATGGCCGTCGCGCAGCACCGCCGCCGTGTTGTAGGTGCGGCCCGGCAGGCGCACCGGTAGGCCTACCACCACGCAAATTCCGTGCGTCCATTCGCGCACCTTTTGTAGGTGGGCCAGCGCCGCCTCGGGCATCCAGTCGCTCAGAAACAGGTCCTCGCAGCCGTAGCCAGTCAGGCACAGCTCGGGCAGGCACAGCAGCTCCACGCCCGCGCTTTTGGCCTGCTCAATGGCTGTTTGGATATTCCGCAGGTTGTTATTCCAGTCAATAGGAATCTGGTTGAGGGCAGCTCCGGCGATACGCATGGGGTTCCGATTTAAGTGCGTGGATACAATGTAAAAGCCGCAGAGCGGCGACATGTTGGTAGAAATCGACGAATATCAAACGGAAAAAGCCCCAGCGGGGCGACACTCGTTGTGCGAGTGTCGCCCCGCTGGGGCTTTTTTGATTTCAGGAGAGCAATTAACTACCAATATGCCGCCCCGCTGGGGCTAGTCAACGAGTGAAACGATTGAAGCGTTAAGCCACGCCCAACTCCGTCAGCGCCCGCTCAGCCGCCAGCTGCTCCGCCTGCTTCTTGCTCAGGCCCATGCCGGTGGCGATGATTTCCTCATCCAGCAGCACGTTAGCCGTGAACTCCATCATACCGCCCGGCCGGGCCTCGCCCGTGATGTCGTACCGCAGGACCTTGCCCTGGCGCTGCGCCCATTCCACCAGCTTGCTCTTGAAGTTGGCAGTGGTGGTAGTGAGCGTGTGCACGTCCACAAAGCCCTTCACGAGGCGCGTGAGGATGAATTTCCGGGCCGCTTTATAGCCCAAATCCAGGTACACCGCCCCCACCAGCGCCTCCAGCGCGTTGCCGTTCACGGAGCGCGAGCGGGCGGCGCGGCCCTGCGCGGCATCCAGCTGCACCAGTCCGTCGAGGCCCAGTTTGAGGGCGATGCCGTTCAGGCTTTCGCGGTTCACGATGCGCGAGCGCACCTCCGTCAGGAAGCCCTCCTGCTCGTAGGGGTACTTTTTGAACAGGTATTCGGCCACCACCGTGCCCAGCACGGCATCGCCGAGAAACTCTAGCCGCTCATTGGTCTGGTGCTTGCCAATAGCGGGCTGCTGCCGCACCGCCGATGAGTGCGTGAACGCCAGTCGGTAGAGCCGGGCATTCTTGGGCGTCTGGCCCGTCACGGTGGCTACCGCCTGCCGAAACGCTTTATCAGAAGCAAAAAAACGGGAAACGAAACCGAGCAAAGGGAAGGATTTTAAAGATTCGGCAGAAAAGAAAGCCCAAAAAAGAACGTCATGCTGAGCGTAGCCGAAGCATCTCTACCGCAATACTAAATCAAACAGCATGATTAGTTGCAAGGTAAAGATGCTTCGACTGCGCTCAGCATGACGTTCGGAAAACTGTTCGCTGACAACGTCAACCTACAGCTTGCGGAAAATCACCGACGTATTGTGACCGCCGAAGCCAAACGTGTTGCTCATAGCCACGCGCACCTCGCGGGGCTGCGCCACGTTCGGTGTGAAGTTCAGCGCCTGGTTAATTTCCGGGTCGGGCGTGTGCAGGTTGATGGTGGGGGGCACCAGGCTGTTTTGCATGGCTAGCAGGCAGGCCACGGCCTCGATGCCGCCGGCACCGCCCAGCAGGTGGCCGGTCATGCTTTTGGTCGAGGAAATGTTCAGCTTCTCGGCGTGCTCGCCAAAAACCTGCTCAATGGCCTTGATTTCAGCGCCATCGCCCAAGGGCGTGCTGGTGCCGTGGGTGTTGATGTAGTCCACGTCGGTGGTGGTGATGCCGGCATCGCGCAGGGCATTTTTCATCACCAGCACCACGCCACTGCCGCTGGGGTCGGGCGCGGTGATGTGGTAGGCGTCCGACGACATACCGCCACCAATCAGCTCGGCGTACATTTTGGCACCGCGCGCTTTGGCGTGCTCGTACTCTTCGAGCACCAGCGCGCCGGCCCCTTCGCCTAGCACAAAGCCGTCGCGGTCCTTATCGTAAGGCCGCGAGGCCGAAGCCGGGTCGTCGTTACGCTCGCTCATGGCCTTGAGGGCGTTGAAGCCGCCCACGCCCGATTCGGTGATGGCCGCTTCGGAACCGCCAGTAATCACGGCATCGGCGAGGCCGAGGCGGATGTTGTTGAAGGCCGCAATGATGGCGTCGTTCGACGAGGCGCAGGCCGACGTGGTCACGAAATTCGGCCCACGGAAGCCGTTTTTGATGCTGATGTTGCCCGACGAGGAGTCGGCAATCATGCGCGGGATGAAGAAGGGCGAGTAACGGGGCGTCCCGTCGCCGCGCTCAAACTGGAAGCATTCTTCCTGCAATGATTTCAGGCCGCCGATGCCGGAGCCCCAAATCACGCCCACGCGGTCCTTGTCAACGCCGCTTTCCAGCAGGCCCGAGTCAGCGATGGCCTCATCGGCCGCCACCACGGCGAACTGCGTGAACAGGTCCATTTTGCGGTGCTCCTTGCGGTCGAAGAAATTGTCGGCTTCGTAGCCTTTCACTTCGCAGGCGAAGCGGGTTTTGAACTTGGTGGGGTCGAAGCGCGTGATGGTGGCCGCGCCGCTGGCGCCCGTGCGCAGGCCTTCCCAGTAAGCCGGGGCAGTATTGCCCAGCGGTGTGATGGCTCCAAGGCCGGTAACGACAACCCGTCGGATGGACGACATAAGTCAGGCGCCAGAGGCGCGAAAGGTGAAGCGGGATTAAACAGCAAAACCGGCCGGCGGCTAGCCGGCCGGTATGCGCAGAACTTAGGTATTCATTCCAGGCAAAACGCGGAAATCGGGTAAAGATTATTTACGCAAATTGCTCGTATTGCTCAGAATGAGGGAAAACTACTTAGCGTGCTCTTCGAGGTAGCTGATGGCCTGGCCCACGGTACCGATGTTCTCGGCCTGGTCGTCGGGGATGCTCACGTTGAATTCCTTTTCGAACTCCATAATCAGCTCGACGGTATCCAGCGAGTCGGCACCCAGGTCGTTGGTGAAGCTTGCCTCGGGGGTAACCTCGGAGGCTTCAACGCCCAGTTTATCAATAATAATGGCCTTTACTTTTTCTGCGATTTCAGACATTTCCGTGGGGGTTTAGGGAAAACTACGGCACAAAGTAACGAGAGATTTTCCAACTAACCCACGGCCGCGCTTCTGAAATGCGGGTACAACATTATGGCGACGGCCCGTTGTGGGCCGTAGCTTTGCCGCTTCCCGCCCGCGGGTGCCCCTTTTGTGGCCGCTATGAAAACTTTCACCCTGGATGTTGACTACGAGTGCGACTTCGCCCTGTTCGGGCTGGTGAGCAGCACCCGCGACTATACCCTGGCCTGGACGCTGAACCGCGCCCTGCGCCTGCGCCTCGTCAAACAGCCCGAATTGCTGCTGAATCTCTTCAGCCAAGGCCGGCTGTTATTTACGAACTATTTATACACCACCGAGAGCCTCACGCTGCGGCTGCTGCGCAACCGCTCCATCGCCCCGTCCAGCCTCAAAAAGCCCTACCTGGCCCCCGATATCAAGGAATACGACTACCTGCTGGCCGTGACCAACGGCAGCGGCCACCTCGCCGACGATGAGCTGCTCCAGCGCCTCACCGCGCTCGATGCCGTGCAGTACGCCTGCCAGTTCGACCCGAATTCGCTCAAGTATAAGGAGAACTTGATAATGTGATTGCCGGGCTGGCGCAGCGCGGCGCTTTGCATTACCGGAATAAACCAAAGCGCCAGCACGCTCAACAAGGCGACAAACAAACGTTTGCCCCGAAAAACTCCTGCTAAGTACGGCGGCGAACGGTAGGGTTTTCGGTTAAATTAAACGACTTTTGCGGTGACGGGTGCCGTCGCCAGCCCCGCCAAAGGCCCAAGCTTGCGCGCCGCGCCAGCGTCCCCTTCTGCTTTAAGGAGGGGAGTTTTTTTGTTCCGACATTTCATCCCAACGCATGGAAACCCCCAATTCATTTAACAAAACCAAAATCGTGGCCACCGTCGGCCCCGCTTCCAATACGTATGAGCGCCTCGGCATTCTCATGCGCGAAGGCGTGGACGTGTTCCGGCTCAACTTCTCGCACGGCGCTTACGAGGAGCACCTGTCGGTTATCAACACGGTGCGGCGGCTGAACAAGGACATGCGGACGTCGGTGGGCTTGTTGCAGGATTTGCAGGGACCGAAAATTCGCTTGGGTGAGGTAGAAGGCGGCGGCGTGGAAATCAAGGCCGGGGATAAAATCAAGCTGGTGTGCGGCGAGAAGGAAATCAGCACCGCCACACGCCTGAGCACTATTTACCTGGGCCTGGCCCGCGACGTGAAAGCGGGCGACCAGATTCTGATTGACGACGGCAAAATCGAACTGAAAGTGCTGGCCACCGACCGCGACAAGGAAGTGGACGTGGAAGTGGTTTACGGCGGCTTGGTGAAGCCCCGCAAAGGCATCAACCTGCCCGACTCGGAAGTTTCGGCCCCGTCGATGACGGAAAAGGACATCGAAGACCTGAAATTCGGCCTGGAGCACGACGTGGACTGGGTGGCGCTGAGCTTTGCCCGCAAAGCCGACGACATTCGCTTCATCAAAAAGCTGATTGCCGACGCCGGCAAAACCACGCGCGTGGTAGCCAAGATTGAAACGCCCGACGGCCTGCGCAACATCGACGAAATCATCGCCATCACCGATGCCGTGATGGTGGCCCGCGGCGACCTCGGCGTGGAAGTGAAGATGGAAGAGGTGCCGATGGCCCAGAAGATGATTATTGCCAAGTGCAATGCGGCCGGCAAGCCCGTCATCGTAGCTACTCAGATGATGGAGTCGATGATTACGGCTCCCCGCCCCACCCGCGCCGAAACCAGCGACGTGGCCAACGCCGTGCTCGACGGGGCCGATGCCGTGATGCTCTCGGCCGAAACCGCCGTGGGCGCCTACCCCGCCGAGGTCATTCGCTCGATGGTGGGCACCATCCTGAGCGTGGAAAGCCGCAGCCCGCAGCTGTTCCACAAGTGGTGGCCCGTCGACCCCAAAGGCACCAACTTCATGGCCGATAGTATCCTGTCGGCCTCGTGCCACTTGGCCAAAAACACCGGGGCCAAAGCCATTACCGGCATGACGCACCGCGGCTACACGGCCTTCCAACTGGCCAAGTACCGCCCCAAAGCCAACATCTTCATCTTCACCGACAACCGCCCCCTGCTCACGGCCCTGAGCCTGGTGTGGGGCGTGCGCGGCTTCTACTACGACCGCCTCGTGAGCACCGACAGCACCGTGGCCGACATCCGCTACGTCCTCACCACCACCGGCCACCTGGAGGCCGGCGACGTGTACATCACCACCGGCTCGATGCCCATCCAGGACAAAGGCAAAGCCAATATGGTGAAGGTGAGCATCGCCTAAATCATACCGCCGGCCAGTTGGCCGGATACGAAAAGAGCCCGCTGCGAAAGTAGCGGGCTCTTTTTTTGTGGTGATAATCGGGCTATTCGTGGGTCAGCTTCCAGGTGGCACTAGCGCCATCGGGGCCGGTGAGGTGCAGCAGGTAGAGGCCGGCGGGCTGCCCGGCCAGCGGCACGGCCACGGCCGTTTGGCCAACGGGTACGGGCGCGCGCCATACGGCGCGGCCCAGCGCGTCGGTGAGGCGCAACGTGGTGCCGGGGCGGGCCGGCATGGCCAGCGTGAGCGTGGCGGCTTCGGTAGCAGGGTTGGGGTGCAGCGTGGCGATGGCGGCGGCCTGGGCGGCGCGGGTGGGCAGCAGGTTTACGAAGCTGGAAGGGCTGCCGCAGGTGGTGGTAGTGCCGTTCCGGGTGCGGCGATAGTAGGTGATTGCAGTACTTCTGCTTCTTATAGCCCCCAAACCAAGGTCTGGTGAAAAACATACCAAGGGGTCAATGTCGGGAAGCCGCCCAAAGGTATTGTCATTAGCTCCATACGTAAAAAGCTGGTCGTACACTATCTGTTGGCTTCCGGTGCACCCGCTTCCCCCGGGCTGTATCTGAACAATTCCACGGCTCAGGAAAACACCACCACTGCTCATGCGGTACTCTCCTGTCAGCATGGGAGTGTCTGTAAACTGCCTTGATTTACCCGTACTCAGCGAAAAGGCCCAGCGGTAGGTTGCGATGCCACTGTAATAAGTACCTGGAGTGGCAGAGCAACCGGGAGCTCCAACACTAAGATTTTCCGTTCGGGTTTGCTCCTGAAACGTGTAAATGAGCGAATCACCCACTTGGCTGCGTGCCGAAAACCGGCGCAGGCTACGTACTTGTGAGCATTCGAAGGGTGTGATGATAATAGGAAAAGCCTGATAGCCTATTTCGTCGCCCGGCTGCAAATCAAACAAGCGCAGAGGGCTGTAGGGCGATTGCGCCACCGTAGCGGGCAGCTGCGTCGCCACCCATTGTCGCGGGCTGCCGTTGAGAGTCAACCATTGCGGTCCTTCTATCAGCCCGTAATTCTGGCTTAGCCGTATCACCGGCCCCGTACTCAGGGTTATGGTGGCCACCATATCAGATTGGCCATTGACCGTTTGCAAGCCCCGGCTGGTCAGCGTAGCAGTAATATTTGATGCCGCATTGGCCACCCAAGTGCTGGCCACGGCAGCCTGCGGGCGCAATAGCAGCGACGTAGCCGATTGCGCAGTTCCTTCCGTCACGGTTTCCAGGGTGTATTCCGTGGAGCCCGGCTGCCAGCGCAGGCGCTGACCAAACAAGTTGTTGCGACTCTTGCGGAATCGGCCGTAAAGTCCTTCTGCGGGTACCTGGCCCGTCGTTTCGCGCAGCACCCGGTTGAATGCCCAAGCCGAGTCGCCCGTAGCTGTTACATAAGCAGAGTCGAGCCGCAAGGTGTAAATACCAACCGTAGTATAGGGGCCGGTGCTGGTACTGCCCGGCACTTCATACGTGTAAATCAGTCCCGGCCGAAACGGCCGCCATGCCTGCTGCGCACTGGTACCTAAGGCAATAAACGAGAACAGCGCGGCCAGTAAAGGCCGCGCCCAGGGGTAGGCGTGTTTCATGGTGCGGGGGGGGTAGTTGATGTGGAATACTGCCCGTAAGGTAAGCATTCGGTACTTACTCCCGAATAAAACTATGTTACTCCACCAAAAAACCTGTTTACACGCAAAAAGCCCTGCTCAAGATTGAGCAGGGCTTTTTGTAAGGAGCGCGAGACCAGACCTTGGGGCGGCGCAGTCTGGCCTCGCTAGGCTCGTCTCGCACTAAAGCGCGTTGACGAGCTTTGTCAGCTTGCTTTTGTTGTTAGCAGCTTTGTTCTTGTGGATGATGTTCTTCTTGGCCAGACGGTCCAGCATAGAAGTCACCTTCTTCAGCAGCTCCTGAGCGGCCGTTTTGTCGGTCGTCGTACGGAGCTTTTTGATAGCCGTGCGGGTGGATTTGTGCTGGTAACGGTTCAACACGCGCTTGGCTTCGTTGCTGCGGATGCGTTTGAGGGCCGACTTATGGTTTGCCATGAGCAGGAAATATATAAGAGCGTTATGCTTGAGTTCTGTGTTTGGGAGGGCAAAGGTACGAATCCGCCCGACAAATTCAAACCCTGCCGCCAAAAATCTTGAGGCAAAGCTTATTCTATTCCATTTCTATTCCATAGCACTGCGCAAAATCACCACTAAATCCGTCTATGCTCATTCCAAATTCACTTTAGAGCATCTAAATTAGTATGCATGCCGATTAGGTGAGAACTTTACCAGCCCCTTCTCCCACTCAGCGCGCCCTGCCACTTCCTAGCCCCTACGTGCCATGCCGCTCGTCGCAGAATCCCACTATCAGGCGCCGTTTTACCTGTTCAACGGCCATTTGCAGACCATTGTGCCCAGCCTCTGGCGCACCGTGCCCGACGTGGCCTACCAGCGCGAGCGCCTGGAGCTGCCCGACGGCGACTTCCTGAACCTGGACTGGAGCCGCCTGCCCGAAAACCGGCCTACCAACGGCCTCGCCATCGTATCGCACGGCCTCGAAGGCGATGCTTCACGGCCCTACGTGCGGGGCATGGTGCGCGCCCTCAACCGCGCCGGCCTCGACGCGCTGGCGTGGAACTACCGCAGCTGCGGCGGCGAGATGAACCGCCTGCTCCGCTCCTACCACCTCGGCGACACGGAGGACTTGGACCTGGTGCTGCGTCATGCGCTGGCTTCCGGCCGCTACCAGCGGGCCTACCTGCTGGGCTTCTCGGCGGGTGGAAACGTGACGTTGAAGTACCTGGGCGAGGACGCGGACCGCGTACCGGCCGAAGTGCAGCGGGCGGCGGTGTTCTCGGTGCCAACGGATTTAAAAGCCAGCTCGGTACACATCGGCCGGCTGCAGAACCAGGTTTATATGCGCCGCTTTTTGAAGACGCTGCGCCAGAAAATTCGTGACAAAGCCGCTCTCATGCCTGGCCAGGTCGATTTGGAAGGCCTGGAGGAACTGAGCAACTTCCCGCAGTTTGATGACAAATACACCGCGCCCATGCACGGGTTTGATTCGGCTGAAGCCTACTACCAATATGCCAGCTCCGGCCGCTACCTCAGCGGCATTCGGGTGCCCACGCTGCTGGTGAATGCCCAGAACGACCCGTTTCTACCGGCTTCCTGCTACCCGTGGGAGACGGCGGCTGATTCGCCCTTTGTGTTCCTCGAAACACCGCCGGAGGGTGGGCACGTCGGCTTTGCGGAGAGTAGCGGGGACTATTATTCGGAACGCCGGGCGGTGGAATTTCTGACAGCGGAAGTGCCCGGCTAGCGAAACATTAAGAGCATAAGTGAGGTGAGAAATACCTGAAAGCAGGTATTGCAAGCGCTGACAGGCAAATCTAGTTTTGTTGGTCATGGCTTGATGCAGCTGCTAAGAAGCAAGCTGCATTCGCCGCCGCATTATTCATCCGCTTATGCCTAAACTATTCCGCCTCCTTGTATTACTGCTGCCCGCTTTTTTCCTGACAATTTCGGGCTGCAAAAAGGAAGAAGAAAAACCGGGTGCCGACCAAACCCAGACCATTACGCTTAATAAAAGCTCGGTGACTCCCGGCGAGGCGGTGATTCTTGAAGCTGCTGCTGATTTAGACGGCAGCGACTGGCAGATAAAAGTGGGCGGCGAAACGGTGCGGCTGACGAAGATTGACGCCCGACAGGCTGTTTTCCTGGTGCCCGTGCTGCCCTCCGGGCCACTCCCGCTCGACCTTTCGGCGCTACATGCGAAATCGTCGCCGACGCTGACGATGGGCAATTACATGCCCATCAAGGATGCCGACCAGGCCTTGACCGATTTCAATACCCAACTAACCAACGCCATCAACCACCTAGCCGAGCTAAGCCGTGACAGCATAGCCCCGGTAGAGGCGCAGGATGTGGCTTCTATGCGCAGCCTGCAACAAACGTTTGGCACCATGCGAAGCAGCCTTTCGGCCAGCGACAAACTGGCGGCGGCTTATGTGCTGCGCAACCTGCCCATGGATTTGGTAAATTTCCGGACCGTGCCGCGCCGGCCGGCTGGCGGCACCGCTACTACCGCCACCGCCGACCCCGGCGCAGATTTTGAGGCCATCGGCTTAGCCTTCGTCAGTAGTGCCATCAAGACGACGGCCTGTGTTGGCACATTTGCGCTATTGGTTGGTACGCCCGACCCCACATTCGTAACCAAGATTTTGGCGGTGGGCGCGGCGACGGCGGGCATTCTGCAGCTCACGCAGTCGCTGAAGCTGCTCAAGCAGCTGGGCGAAAATTACTCGTTGGTGCACAGCTTTGAATTGAACAATGCCCAAGGCTTTTCGTGGACGGCGGGCAATACTTTTACCTGTGATGCCGTGACCGTGGGCCGGGCCCTGATGACGAGCGACGCCTCGGGCTCGGCGTTTATGCAGGGCGTTTTCTCGGCGCAGTCGAAGCTACAAAATGTTCAGAATCGGTTTATTAATGGCTTTAACCTAGTGCGGGCGTGGTTTGGGAACGCGCAGCCGGTGAGTGCGTTCGTGAGCCCCATCAAGCAGGCGCTGGACCGGAAATACAAGTCGATGTCGACCCGAATTTTGAAGATTCGCAACATTTCAAACTCGGCGATAAACCTGGCCGTGTCGGCAGTGGGCGAGAAGCTGGCGCTCGTAGCCAGCAGTACCACTCTCACCGGGCCCACATCCTTCAATTTCGACGCAGTGTATGAAAATGCAACGCTGGGAATCACCACGAAGCAGAACGTAACCGTGCGCTGCGACTTTACGCCGGTCGATTCGATGAGCATTTACAAAACCGCACTGCTGGGCTCCTGGACAGCACGTAGCGTGGTGCCGTACATCCGCAGCGGCACCACGGTGCTGGATAGTACTATCATCAATTACATCATCACGATAAACCCGCCCCGTGCCACCGACGGCCCCGAGGTGGCAGCGACCTACTACATGACCAACGACAACGGCCAGCCGCCCACGCTGGGCTTCGTTCCGTGCTACATCCGCAAGTTTCCCTCGGGCTACAAGCTGTCGCTACCGGCGGGTATTTCTTTTGCCAACATCTCCGGTGGTCTCATCGGTCGCATCGAAGCCACCGCCGATAATGCAACTCACCAGCGCCTGAAACTGCCTTTGCGTAGCTACACCGTGCGGGTACCTACCACCGACGGCCGCACGGCCCGGTTTGTCATGACAAAGCAATAAGCAGTGAACCAACTATTTCGCGGGCACGAAAACCACCTTCTTCGTCTCGTAGAATTCTTCGTTGTAGAAGTCGCTCAAATCCGTGACTTTGGTTTTGAGACCGGACTCGGCAATTTCCTCAGTTAAGTCGCCGCCTTTGAGGTAGTAAAGGCCGGAGCCGGGTGCCCCCTGGGGCTTGAAACGGTGGGCAATCCAGGGGTGGAAGGTGGCGAGGCGGGCCACGGCGCGGCTCACCACGAAGTCATATTTGGCGCGTACCTGCTCGGCGCGGGTTTGCTCGGCGGTCACGTTGTTCAGGCCCAGCGCGGCGGCCATGAACTGCACGGCCCGGATTTTCTTGCCAATGCTATCCACGAGGTGGAAGTGCACTTCGGGGAACATGATGGCGAGGGGCAGGCCGGGCAGGCCGCCGCCGGTGCCCACGTCGAGCACGGCGCTGCCTTTGGGGAACTGGATGACTTTGGCGATGCCCAGCGAGTGCAGCACGTGGCGCTCCGTGAAATTCTCCATGTCGGGGCGCGACACGAGGTTGATGGCTTCGTTGGTGGCGCGGAACTCGGTTTCGAGCTGCTGGAAAAGCTGGAGCTGCTGCGGAGTAAGTTCGGGGAAGTAGTGCTGCAAGAGGTTCATGGGTGCAAAGGTGCACGGTTTGGGCCGTTTCGCTCATTTCGAAGAACAAAACCAGAACGTCATGCTGAGCGCAGTCGAAGCATCTCTACCGCTTCGTTGTGGCGGAATTGATTACTACTGCGGTAGAGATGCTTCGACTGCGCTCAGCATGACCGTTCTTTTTTTATTACTCAAGCCCAAATGCACAAAAAAAGCCCCGACTTGCGCCGGGGCTTTTTTGCGATTAAATAATCTGCTTGGTGTGCTTCACCATGTCATAGAGCAACTCGCGGGCGCGGTGCAGCTGGGCTTTCACGGTGCCGAGGGGAGCTTTGAGCTCAGTGGCAATTTCTTCGTAGCTGAGCTCGTCGAAATAGCGCAGCGACACGAGGCGCTGATACTTATCGGGCAGGCGCGACACGACGTGGCGCATGATTTCGATTTTCTGGTTGCGCACGGCGTGCTCGGCCGGGTTCAGGTCGTTGTCGCGGAAATCGATGGTGATTTCGTCGCCGTTATCGACCTTGATGGCCGAGTCAATCGACATGGTTTTGATTTTATTCTTGCGGATAAAATCGATGCAGTTGTTGGTGGCAATGCGGAACAGCCAGGTGCTGAACGCATACTCGGGGTTGAACTTGTGCAGGTTGCGGAAAGCCTTGGCAAAAGCCTCGATGGTGAGGTCTTCGGCGTCGTCCTGGTTGCGCACCATCTTGAGCACCACGTGATAGACGGGCTTTTTGTAGATGTGCATCAGCTCGGCGTAGGCCTTCTCGTCGCCGTGGTCCACAGCGGCGCGAATCAGCTTAAAGTCGTGCTTGGCTTTGGCTGAAAACTGCTTTTGAATGTCTTGGTTGTTTACTTCCATCGAAGGGTGCGGTTAAGGAACAGCGAGATTCCCAGAGCCAGGTATTGAATAAAATAAACCACGTCGAGCACCGGCAGGAGCCCGACGATTACGGGCTGGGCGAGCCGCTGGCTCAGACGTGCATACACGGCGCTCACGAACAACGTTCGGAGAACCCATACCACTGCCAAAGGTACCCAATTGTTTGGCGAAAAAACTAACACAACGGTAGCCAGATAGAACAACATATTAGCCATCACGAAGGTGCCCACCCGCAAACGGTCGGCCAGGCGGTAGGCGCGACCGGCGGAGAGGTGCCGGCGCTTCTGCCGCCACCAAGCGGACCAGGTTTCGGCGGGCTCGCTCAGGGTGTGGGCCGAGGGGTCGGCCACCACGGCCACGCGCTGGTGCTGGCGAACGGCATCCTGCACCAGCAGGTCGTCATCGCCGGAAAGCTGGCGGATGTGCGAGGCAAAGCCCTTGGTGGCCGTGAAACAGGCACGGGTGTAAGCCAGGTTGCGGCCCACGCCCATGTAAGGCCAGCCGCGCCAGGCGAAACTGAGGTACTGCGCGGCAGTGAGCAGCGTTTCGTAGCGGATGAGTTTGTTAAGAAAGCCGGGGGCCTCAGTGTAGCCGGAAAAGCCGAGGACAAGGTCGGCCCCGTCTTTTTGGGCAAAACCGCGCTGCATGAGGCGCAGCCACTGATTGGTAGCCGGAATGCAGTCAGCATCGATGAAGAGCAGGCGGGCGTAGCGGGTGGCTTTGATGCCGAGGGTCAGGGCGTATTTTTTGGGTGCGAAGCCGTCGGGGGTGCGGTCGATGGTGACGAGGCGCACGGTGGTGGGGTAATATTGGGCCAGTTGCTGGGCGTATAAATAGGTGTCGTCGTGGCTGCGGTCGTCGATGAGGACGATTTCGAAGGCGGCGGGGTAGTCCTGCTTGAGCAGCAGCGGCAGCAGGCGGCGCAGGTTGTCGAGCTCGTTGCGGGCGCAGACGACGATGGACACGGGCTCCGTGTCGGGGCCGGGCGCATCGGCCGGGGCCTCGGGGGCGCGGCGGGCGAAGGGCCAGAAGAAATACGCGGCGTAGAAGAGCTGCACCAGCACGCACGCCAACAAAAGCCAGAAAAACGGGGACGCGGGTACGGGTGGAACCAACAAAGCAGCGGAATACGAATGAGCCTGCAAAAGTACGGGGCGCGAAACGGGCGGGTTACCTTTGTGGGAAGCAAGGGCCATAGCCCGTCATGCTCATCTGGCGTCCGCGCAGCCGAAGCATCTCGCTCGGGTTAGTAACTCAATCGTGAAGACAGTTATAATTACTGCTCACACGCGAGATGTTTCGGCTGCGCGGACGCCAGATGAGCATGACGTTCATTTTGTGCTCTGCTGCGACATTGCCTCCCCTCCCGCATGACCTTCGACCTTCTCGCTCAAGACCCCGCCACCAAGGCCCGCGCCGGCCGCCTCGAAACGGCCCACGGCACCATCGAAACGCCCATTTTTATGCCCGTGGGCACGGCTGGCACTGTGAAAGCCGTGAGCCAGGCCACGCTGAAAGACGACGTGCAGGCCCAGATTATCCTCGGCAATACTTACCACCTCTACCTGCGGCCGGGCCTGGATGTGCTCAAGGCCGCCGGCGGCCTGCACAAGTTCAACGGCTGGGACCGACCGATTCTGACTGACTCGGGCGGGTACCAGGTGTACTCGCTCAGCAACACGCGGAAGATTAAGGAAGAGGGCGTGAAGTTCCGCTCGCATATTGATGGTAGCCAGCATTTATTCTCGCCGGAGGGTGTGATGGATATTCAGCGCGTGATTGGGGCCGATATTATCATGGCTTTTGATGAGTGCACGCCCTGGCCCTGCGAGTATGACTACGCCGCCCGCTCGCTCGATATGACGCACCGCTGGCTGAAGCGCTGCATCCAGCGTTTCGATAGCACCGAAGGGCTTTACGGCTATCAGCAGGCACTTTTTCCGATTGTGCAGGGCAGCACGTTTAAGGATTTGCGCGTGCGTTCGGCGGAGTTTATTGCTGAGCAGGGCCGCGAGGGCAACGCCATTGGCGGGCTGAGCGTGGGCGAGCCGGCCGAGCTGATGTACGAGATGACCGAGCTGGTGTGCGACATCCTGCCCAAGGACAAGCCGCGCTACCTGATGGGCGTGGGCACGCCGGCCAACATCCTCGAAAACATTGCCTTGGGCGTAGATATGTTCGACTGCGTGATGCCGACCCGCAATGCCCGTAACGGTATGCTGTTCACCACGCAGGGCATTATGAACGTGACGAATTTGAAGTTTGCCACCGATTTCACGCCCATCGACCCGGTGCTGGAGGGCGCGGCCAGCAACTTCTACACCCGCGCTTATGTGCGCCACCTCTTCCAGTGCCAAGAGATGCTGGGGCCGCAGATTGCCTCGGCCCACAACCTGACGTTTTACCTGTGGCTGGTGAAAGAGGCCCGCAAGGAAATCATCGCCGGCACGTTTGGCCCCTGGAAAGAGCGCATGGTGAAGCAGCTGATGACCAGATTGTAATTATGAATTATGAGTTATGAATTATGAGTTGATGTTTCGATAACAGCGCCGCTCACCCATTCATAATTCATAATTTATAACTCATAATTCCAACTATGAATATCCTCGACAAATACATCATTAAGAAATTTCTCGCCGCGTTTTTCTTCTCGGTGGTAATTCTCGTGACGGTGATTTGCGTGATTGATTTCACGGAGAAAAACGACGACTTTATTCAGCATAATTTGTCGATGTCGAAAATTATTTTCGGCTATTACATTTATCTGTTTCCGTATTTCGCCAATCTGCTTTCGCCAATTACCATTTTTATCGCCGTGGTATTTGTGACGGCGCAATTGGCGGCTCGCACTGAAATCGTGGCTATTCTGGCCAGTGGGGTGAGTTTTCGGCGGCTGATGCTGCCGTATGCCATCGGGGGCAGCGTAGTGGGGCTGATGATATTCGGGCTGATTGGCTGGGTGCTGCCGATTGGAAATAAGTCGCGGGTGGCGTTTGAGCGGGCGTATATCAAATTGCCCTACCGGTTTCAGGGGCGCAACGTGCACATCAAAATCGGACCGCGCAGCTACGTGTACATGGAGAGCTATGATAACACGAGCAATATCGGCTTCCATTTCGCCCTCGAAACCGTGGACAGCACCGTACTGCGCCGCCGCCTCACGGCCGATGCTATCAACTGGGATTCGACCAAGCACGTCTGGCATTTGTCGCCGCAATTGATTCGCACCTTCAAAGGTCCACAGGACGAGACGCTGAAATCTGTGCCCGCCCGTGATACCACGCTGAACCTGTTTCCCAAGGACTTCGCCAGCACTTACAAGCTGGCCGAAACCCTCACTCTGCCGGAGCTGAATGCCTATATCCGCACCAAAATTGAGCGCGGGGCCGACGACACCCAGCTTTACCTGAGCGAGAAATACGAGCGGTACGCCTACCCATTTTCCATCGTCATTCTCACGCTGATTGGCGTTATTCTCAGCGCCCGAAAGTCGCGGGCCGGCGTGGGCGGGCAGATTGCGCTGGGCTTCGTGCTGGCGTTCGTGTTCATCATTTTCGTGATGCTGAGCCGCAATTTGGCGCAGGTAGGCAGCCTGTCGCCCCTGGTGGCCGCGTGGATACCCAGCACCATTTTTTCGGTGATTGGGCTAGCGCTGTACCGGTTTGTGCCGAAGTAGGCAGCGCAAACTCTGTATCTAAAAACGTCATGCTGAGTGCAGTTGAAGCATCTATACCGCGCAAGTATTCATTTACTATTGCGGTAGAGATGCTTCGGCTGCGCTCAGCATGACGGCTATTCTGTTTTCCCATATGCTCCGCGACTACCTCAAGCTCCATTTCATTGTGCTCCTGTGGGGCTTCACGGCCATATTGGGCAAGGTGCTGACGGTGCCGCCGGTGGAGCTGGTGTTCTGGCGCACGCTGCTGGCGGCCACGGGGCTGGCGGTGCTGCTGGCGGGGCGGCGGATGCCCTGGCGCGTGTCGGCGGGGCAGGCGGCGCGGCTGCTGGCGGTGGGTGCGCTGGTAGCGGCGCATTGGATTACCTTCTTTCTGGCGGCGCGGCTGTCGTCGGTGAGCGTGTGTTTGGCGGGGCTGGCCACGCTGGCGCTGTGGACCTCGCTGCTGGAGCCGCTGCTGCTGTGGCGGCGGGTGCGCGGCTACGAGGTGGGCCTGGGTTTGATTACGATGGTGGGCCTCTACCTGGTGAGCCAGGCCGAGCTGGACCAGCTGCTGGGGCTGGGCGTGGCGGTGCTCTCGGCCGGGCTGTCGGCGCTGTTCAGCGTGCTGAATTCGAAGTTAATTAAGACGCACCCACCGCTGCGGCTCACGTTTTACGAGATGCTGGGCGCATGTCTTAGCATCGTGTTGTTCTTCCCGATTTATAGCCATTATTTTACGCAGGGGCAGGGTTTGCAGCTGGCGTGGCACGGCTACGACTGGCTCTGGCTGCTGCTGCTGGCGGGCGTGTGCACGGTGTACGCCTTCTCCACGTCGGTGGAGTTGATGAAGCGGATTTCGCCCTTTGCCGTGAACCTGACCATTAATCTGGAGCCGGTGTATGGCATTTCGATGGCGGCGGCCATCTACTGGCTGCACACCAAAGGGCTGCTGCACGCGCCCCAATTCAACGGCGAGCGCATGAGCACGGGCTTCTACATTGGGACGCTGCTCATCGTGCTCAGCGTGCTCATTCACCCGCTGGTGGCGCGGCTGATGAAGGATAAGGAGCCGGATTTGGAGCCGGCGATGCCGGTTTAGCACCCGGGCCTTGTCATTCCGACGAAGGAGGAATCTGGGTGAACTCGTTCATCGTTTTATCTCAGATTCCTCCTTCGTCGGAATGACAAGCCGACCATGCCTACTCAAAGCATTCCCTGCCACACCGTGTATTCCGTCGGCCACGTCATTGCCACCGGCTCCCCGTTTTCCCACAGGCCGTACACGGCCGAGCCAGAACCCGACAAGCTTGCATAAGTAGCGCCAGCATCATAAAGCTTCTGCTTGATTTCGGCCAGCACCGGGTGGCTGGGCGTGAGGGCCGTTTCGAAATCGTTGCTCAAGGTGTCGCGCCAGGTGCTCATGGGCTGGGCCAGGGCTTCGCGCAGCGGGTGTTTCGGCGGCTGCGGGGTGATGCGGGCGTAGGCCTCGGCGGTGCTGATGTGCAGGTTGGGGTACACGACCATGCAGGACACGCTTTTCAGATTCAGGTTGATTTCCTCGAATACGTCACCTTTTTCCACAGCTAGCACGGGCTTGTTCTGGATGAAGAAGGCGCAGTCGGAGCCGAGGCGGCGGGCGTATCTTTCCAGCTTTTCAATGGGGAGATTTAAGCTGAACAGGTCGTTGGCGGCTTTGAGGGCGAAGGCGGCATCGGCGGAGCCGCCGCCCAAGCCGGCCCCGATAGGTACTATTTTGTGCAGGTAAATCTGTACGGGCGGCAGCTCGGGGAAGTCGGCTTGCAGCAGCTCGTAGGCTTTCAGGCAGAGGTTGGTGGCGGGGTCGCCGGGGATGGGACGGCCGGTGAGCGTGAGGCTGGTGGCGGCCCCGGCGGGCGCGGGCAGCATCTCCAACGCATCGGTCCAGGGCAGGGGCACAAACACTGATTCGAGGGTGTGGAAGCCATCGGGGCGGCGCTGGGTGACGTAGAGGCCGAGGTTGAGCTTGGCGTTGGGGAAGGTGAGCATGGGGCGGGCACAGACAGGGCCGCAGCGAAGCGGCAGCCGCAAAGGTACTTTTGCGTCGTGTCCGCTCCCGCTTCCTTTTACACCCGCCACGGTAAGCGCCTGCTCGACCTCGCGCTGGCCGGGCCGCTGCTGCTGCTCACGCTGCCGCTGCTGGCGGGCGCGGCGGCATTGGCAGCCGTCCAGAACCGGGGGCGCTGGCTGTTTCGGCAGGCGCGGCCGGGGTGGCACGGGCGGCTGTTCACGCTGTACAAGCTGCAAACCATGACCGATGCCCGCGACGCCACCGGCCAGCCCCTGCCCGATGCCCAGCGCCTGCCGCCGCTGGGCCGCTGGCTGCGCGCCACCTCGCTCGATGAATTGCCCCAGCTCTGGAACATCGTGCGCGGCGATTTGAGCCTGGTGGGGCCGCGCCCGTTGCTGCCCGCCTATCTGCCGCTGTATTCGCCCGCGCAGGCCCGCCGCCACGACGTGCGCCCCGGCCTCACGGGCTGGGCGCAGGTGAATGGCCGCAACGCCATCAGTTGGGAGGAAAAATTCGCATTTGACGTGTGGTACGTCGACCACCTTTCGCTGGGGCTCGACCTGCTGATATTGTGGCGCACCGCCGGGCGGGTGCTGGGCGCGCGCGGCATCAATATGCCCGGTGAGGCCACCACGGCAGCATTTAGAGGCAGTCCACCGCTGCCGCCTTCTTCGTAATGTATTTCTATGACGCAACTCTTCTTTTCTGATTACGACGTGACCGAAGCCCTGCCGGCACTCGTCATCTTCGGGGCGGGCGGCCTGGGGCGCGAGGTGCTGGTGTTGCTCCAGCAGCTCAACGAGGCCCAGCCGACGTGGCTGCTGCGCGGCTTCTACGACGACCACGCGCCGGCCACGCCCACCGTGGGCGGCCTCCCCTACCTCGGCACTGCTGCCGACCTTAATGCCACCACCGAACCGCTGGCCGTGGCCGTGGCCGTGGGCAGCTCGGCAAGCCGGGCGGCCGTGGTGGCACGGCTCACCTCGGCGCAGCTTAGCTTTCCCAGCATCGTGCATCCGGCGGTGGCGCTGGGGCCGGGGCAGCGCGTGGCGCTGGGCATGGGCTGCATCATTCAGCGGGGCTGCATTCTTACCTGTGATATTTCGCTGGGCCGCTTTGTGCTGCTCAATCTGGGCTGCACCGTGGGCCACGATGCCGTGCTGGGCGATTTCTGCTCCCTGATGCCGCACGCCAACGTGAGCGGCGCGGCCCGGCTGGATAGCGGCGTGTACCTTGGGACGAATGCTACCGTTATCCAGGGCGTGCACATCGGGGAGAACACCATTCTCGGGGCCGGCGCGGTGGCCGTGCGCGATTTGCCCGCGAATGTGACGGCGGTAGGCGTACCGGCTAGAGCTATTTAATAATGAGAATTTCTTTGAACGTCATGCAGAGCGCCGCGAAGCATGACGTTCTTCTACTATAACACAACCCATGCGCAGCCAGGATTACGACCGTCTCTACCTCTCCCCTCCCCACCTCGGCCGGCACGAGCTGAACTATGTGCACAAGGCCATTGAGGACAACTGGGTGGCTCCGGCCGGCCCCAACATCACGGGCTTCGAGGCCGACATCTGTGCGGCGGTGGGGGTGCCGTATGCGGTGGCGCTCACGTCGGGCACGGCTGCTATTCATCTGGGGTTGATTTTGCTGGGCGTGGGGCCGGGCGATGAGGTGCTGTGCCCCTCGTTCACGTTCGTGGCTACGGCTAACCCGATTGTGTACCTCGGGGCTACGCCGGTGTTTGTGGATAGCGAGCCCGAAACCTGGAACATCTGCCCCGAGCGCCTGCGGGAGGCCATCGTGGACCGCATTGCGAAGGGCCGCAAGCCCAAAGCCCTCATCTTGGTGCACCTCTACGGGATGCCAGCCAAGCTACCCGAAATCCTGGCTTTGGCGAAGGAGTTCGACATTCCGATTCTGGAAGATGCGGCCGAGGCGCTGGGCTCGGAGTGGCAGCAGCAGCCGCTGGGCGGCTTCGGGCGGGTGGGCGTGTTTTCCTTCAATGGCAACAAGATTCTGACCACCAGCGGCGGCGGTGCACTCGTGACTTATGACAAAGCATTAGCCGAGAAAGCCCGCTTCCTGGCCACCCAAGCTAAGGACGATGCCCCCTACTACCAGCACTCCGAAACCGGCTACAACTACCGCCTGAGCAATATCCTGGCCGGCATCGGGCGTGGCCAGATGGAGCTGCTGCCCGAGCGCGTGAAGCGCCGCCGCCAGATTTTTGACTGGTACCGCGAGCACCTCGCCGCCGTGCCCGGCCTCACGGTAGCCCTAGCCCCGGAGCCGGCCGGCAGCCGCTCCAACCGCTGGCTCACCACCGTCCTCCTGTCCTCGCCCGACCCTGAGAATGGCGCGCCCGCCCCCACGCCCGAAGCTCTGCGCCTGCACCTCGAAACCCGCAACATCGAGAGCCGGCCGCTGTGGAAGCCGCTGCACCTGCAGCCGCTGTTTGCCGCCGCGCCTATGTACGGCGGCGCGGTGTGCGAAGACCTGTTTGCCCGGGGCCTGTGCCTGCCCAGCGGCTCGGCCATGGGCGATACGGAGCTGCGCCGCGTGAAAGAGGCCGTGCGCGAGGCGCTGGGCTAAGCCGCCCGGCACATTATGGCCGGGTGATGATTGGGTTACGGTTGCCCATCGCGCATTGGCGCGGCTGAATGTTATGTTTTTCGGCGCGGCCAGTGGGGGCCGGGCCGAATGGTGGCCGTAAGCCGGCGTCAGGGTCATACATAGGGCCGGGCCGGGCGTGGCCTTACCGCAGCTCAGGCCCGGCCCAGCCGGATGCGGAAGGTGGCCCCGGCTCCCGGCTGGCTGTCTACCGCAATGCTGCCGCCGTGGGCCTGCACAATGCGGTTGACGAGGTAGAGGCCCACGCCTGAGCCGGGCGTGTGGGTGTGCAGCCGTCGGAAGAGCTGAAATAGCTCCGTGCCGTGCTTTTCCGCGTCGAAGCCGAGGCCGTTGTCTTCGACCACCAGCACGGGCTGCCCTTCCTCGACCCACACCGACACGTGGATGCGGGCGGGCCGCGCCGGGTCGGCGTATTTGAGGGAATTACTGAGCAGATTGAGCAGAACGGTGCGTAGGTTGGCCCGGGCGAAGGCCACGGCGGGGCGGGCCGCGAAGTCCACCGTGATGCGGGCGCGGGCGGCCCGGGCCTGGGGTTCGAGCGTGTTCACCACTTCTTCCAGCAGGTCGGCCAGCGGGACTTCTTCCGATAGCGCGGCTTCGCTGGTTTGCTGCGCCTGGCCGAGCGCGGCCAGGTCGTCGATGGTGTGGCCCAGCTGCTGTAGCGCGTCCTGAATGAGGGGCATGAGCAGCTGCTCTTCGGTCAGGTCGGCGAAGGAAATGCTGCGGCGCAGCTCCTCAAACAAGCCCCCCAGGTTGTTGACGGGCTGCTTGAGGTCGTGACTGGCGGCGTACACGAAGTTGTCCAGGTCCTGATTGGTGCGGGTGAGGCGCTCGTTGGTTTGCTTGAGCTCGGTGATGTCGATGGCCGAGCCCACGTAGCCGTATAGGTCGCCGTTGGGGTAGAAGCTGGGCGCGCCCTGGGCCAGCAGCCAGCGGTACTGCCCGTCGTGGCGGCGCATGCGGTGCTCCAGCGTGTACAGGTTGCGGGTTTCAATGGCCTCGGCCAGCGTGTTTCGGGCCAGGTCCAGCTCCTCGGGGTGCAGGTAGGCGGCCCAGCCCGTGGCCACGTACTGCTCCAGGCTCACCCCGACAAAGTTGAGGAAGGCCTGGTTGGCGTAGCGAATGGTGCCGTCCGGGTTCACGGCCCACACTTGGTTGGGCGCGGCATCGGCCATGATGCGGAAGCGGGCTTCGGTTTCCTGCAGCGCGGCGGTGCGCTCCTGCACGCGGGTTTCCAACTCCTGGTTGAGCTGCTGCAACTCCTGGCTGACGCGCACGTCATGGGTGACGTCGAAAGCGTAGACCAGCACCCCGCGGGGCCGGCTCTCGGCATCGAAGTCGGCCTGAAAGATGTAGTTAAAGTAATAGTCCTCCAGCGGGCCGCCAGGGGTGCGGGCCAGCGGGATATGCACGCCCTGGTCGACGTGGGTTTCGCCGCTGTGGTACACGCGCTGCAGCGTGGCCCACACGGCATGCCCCCGCAGCTCGGGCAGGGCCGTGAGCAGGGGCAAGCCGAGCAGCGGCCGGCCGGGAAACAGCTGCTGGTAGACGGGGTTGACCAGGGCATACACCAGGTCGGGGCCATCGAGGCGGCACAGGGCCGCCGGGGCTTGCATGAACAGGCCTTCGAGCTGCGCCCGTTGCTGCTCGGTGCGGGCCTGGGCCTCGCGCAGGGCCACTTCCACGGGCGTGCGGGGCTGGTCGGAGGTGTCGGTGAAGCTCACGAGCAGGCCATCGCCGGTGCGGCGGGCGGCCAGGCGGTAGTAATTGTCGTAGCCGTCGGCCTGGTAGTTGATGTTGTACTCGCGGGGCTCCCCGGTTTCGAAGGCCTCGACGTGAAAGGCGAACGTGCCGTGGGCCTTGCTATGGGGCCACTGCTGGTTGTGGGTCACGGCGGGCACTTCCGGCATGTGCATCATGCGCTGGGCGGCCGGGTTGAGGTATTCGAAGGTGAAATCCACGATGGTGCCCGTGCCGGCCGCGTCGTAGATGGGCGTGTAGTAGATGACCCCGGTGATGGACACGGCCAGCAGGTCGCTCAGCACCGATTCGGCGGCAAGGGCCCGGAGCGGAAGCGGGAGCGGCGGGGAAGGCATACGGGGAAGCAGGCGGGAGAAATCAGGAGGTGCGCCGGGCCTTGCTTTTGGGGCAGCGGGCAATGGGGCGGTGGTTTATTGCTCTGCTCAAAAGTAACCCGTGGAGAAAAATATCCGGCCCCTGCCTCAGCAGGAAGCGCAGCGGAGGAAAGGAGCTGTTTAGATAAAAGAGGGTAAGTCGTTTAATTGATTCGGCCGGGTGTAGATGCCGCACAGCAGCTTATAAATTTCAGATGATTAGTGCAAACGGCTTACCGGGTATAGTGGTCTTCCACCTCCTGATAAGGGGTGTTTGGCTTTTTGTAAGGGTCAACAAAGCGGAGCGTGAGCGCATGTTCCGTTAATTCGGTGATGGTTCCATGTGCAGTGCCATATCGAATTTCGTTGCCCTGGCGGGTGTATTTGGCTTTGCCCCAATCGCTGCCATTCAGGAGCTCACGGTACGAAAGCGAATCCTGGGTAATGACCATGTAGTAGTCTTTCGTTACCTGCATCACCTGACTTTCAAGCTTTCCCGAGGCAGAATAGTTAAAGCCCTCCGTGCTTTCGGCGTTCCAGCGACCTAACAAGTCGGGCTCTGGCTTTGGCGTATCCTTGCCACAAGCGACCATCAGTAGACTGGTACAAAGCAATAGGGCTGGTCGAAGCTGTTTCATTGGTTAGAGGGCAGTTGTAGGGGTACGAAACTAGGCATTACTAATATTAAGGGATAGAGAATGGCCAGTTCAGCTAAACGGCGGGTTTTATTCTCATCTTCCCCACCTAGCGCCCCCTCGCTCACTGCTTATGCAAATGAATGGACTGCCCCACCAGCTTCCACTGGCCATCGATTTTCTCCAGCAGCCGGAGTTCCGTCGAGTAGCTCTTTTGCCCGTTGCGGGCCGTCGATTCTTCGTCGTGGCTCACCCAGGCGGTGGGGCCGGTGATGCTGATGTGGTAGTTGGTATTGACGGCGGTGCCGCCCTGGCCCATCGAGGGCGAGGGGGCCAGCATGCGGGCGGGCGGCACGTCCAAAAACTGGCCGTCGGCCGTGGAAACCAGGATGCGGCTGTAGGGCGTGACGTGCCAGCAGGCGGCATGGCCCGCCACGTCGCCTGCCCGCCAGGTGGCCGATTCCTGCTCTAGCAGGTGCTTGATGGCGGCGGTATCGTCTACGGGCCGGCTACAGCTGCCCACGGTGAGGCTGCCAAGAAGAAGGAGCGGTAATTTCATGCGGAGCGTGCCCATGGAAGTAGCGGAAAGGGTGCAGATTGCCAATAGAATGGCAAGATAGCAGCAGAGATTTCCCGGTTGGCGGGGCGGCGGCGATACGGGCCAACTGGCTTTTCGAGTTTACGAAACGCATCCCTTCGAGGCATTTCGCAAACCCGAACCCTCCCGCAGCAGGCACGTAGCCGTCTGGTGTCGGTTCCCGGAAAGGAGGGTTTGATTACTCCCTGCGGCCCCGGGCCGTTTATTCCATACTTACCTCCCACGCAAAGCCTGTTCATGACGTTTCGCCTGCTGCTTCCCGTAGTTGCCCTTCTCGGGGCTTGCTCCTCGGAGCCCCCTCCTTCCGCGCAGGCCAGCCGCGACACGTTGCGGCCACCAACCCCAACGGCCGACACAAGCACTTACGCGCGGTTGCAGGGCACGTGGCAGAGCACGGAAGACCCGAAAAGCGTCATCGAGCTGCGCGGCCACCGCTACATCAGCTATTATGAGGGCGTGCCGCTCGACACGGCGGCCTTTATTCTGGACCAGGCGTGCCCCGCCGAACCGGGAGCCGGGCAACCCAGCAACAGCGGGCGCTACCTGGTAGAGCCCAGTGAGGATATGTGCTGGGAAGTGGTCGGCGTCGATGCCCAGGGGCTCGAACTCAGCTATACCGCCCGGGGCAACACGCTGAACTACCGCAAAATGAAATAAGACCCCGCGCAGCGCAATGCGCCTGGCACCGGGAGGCGTTCGGCGAAAGGGTCCGAATCGCAAGAAGCTACCAGGAGCTTAGTGGTCCAGCCAGTGCTTGAAGGCTGGCGCGCGGCCGGCGCTGACGACCAGGTCCTCCCCCACTACCGGGGGCGCTACCTGCAGCACCAGGCGGCCCTTGAAATACGGCCGGATTTCCTGTACCGCGCCGATGCTCAGGATGAACTGGCGGTTGATGCGAAAGAAATTCTGGGCATCTAACTGGCCTTCTAATTGGTCGAGCGTGTCGGGGATGATGAACCGCTTGCCGGCGTGGGTGACGAGGAACACCACGCCCTCTTCGGCCAGAAAATACGCCACATCATCTATCGGCACGGCTTTCAGAGCCGTGCCGGACTTCACCAGGAAGCGCGAGCGGGGCGTGCCATGCACCAGGCGCTGCACGTTCTCGGCGGCGGCGGGCAGTGTGGCGGGGTGCAGGGTTTCATACTTCAGCAGGGCGCGTTCCACTTCCGGGGCTTGCAGGGGCTTGAGCAGGTAGTCCACGCTGTTCACCTGGAATGCCTGGATGGCGTAGGCGTCGTAGGCGGTGGTGAAGATGACGGGCGCGCCCACCGCCACCTGCCGGAAGATGTCGAAGCTGTTGCCATCTGATAGGTGGATGTCGCAGAAGAGCAGGTCGGGGGCCGGGTGCTCGCGCAGCCATTCCACCGCTTCTTCCACCGAGCCCAGCGCCGCCAGAATGCGGGCGGCGGGCCGGTGGCGGGTGAGCACGGCGGCCAGCGCCTGGGCGGCCAGGGGCTCGTCTTCGATAATCAGGACGTTCATGCGGCGGGGGCGGTGAGGAGCGGGAGGCGGACGACGAAGGACGCGGCCGTGGGCACGATTTCCACGGGGCGGTCGGTGAGGTGCTGGTAGCGGCGCTGGATGTTGGGCAGGCCCGTGTGGGTCGAGGCCACCGCGTCGGTGCGGGGCTGCCGGTTGTTTTCGACCACCAGCAGGCCGTCGGCGGCCGATACCTTTATGAGCAGCGGCTTGCGGGTGGTGGAGCCGTTGTGCTTGATGGCATTTTCGAGCAGCATCTGCACGGCGGTGGGGGGCACCAAGGCCTGCTCCCAGGCCGGGGCCACGTCCCATTCCACGCGCAGCGCCGCGCCGAAGCGGGTTTCCATCAGGCTGGCGTAGGCGCGCACCAGCGCCATTTCGCGGTGCAGCGGCACCAGCGGTTGCGCCCCGGTATCGAGCAGGGCGCGGTATACTTCCGCCAGCTGGCCGAGGAACTGCACGGCCCGGTCGGCATCGAGGTGAATGAGCGAGCCGAGCACGTTGAGGCTATTGAACAGGAAGTGCGGGTCAACCTGCTTTTGCAGGGCTTCGAGCTGCGCCTGAAAAGTTTCCTTTTGCAGCTGCGCCGCCCGAATGACTTCCTGCTCCAGGTTTTTGCGCATGTGCTCGCGCTCCACGAAGTAGTAGAAGAACAGGGACAGCACCGCGCTCACGGCCAGCGACAGCCGCAGGGCTTTGGGCGTCACTTCGGCGGTGGGCACCAGGTAGTGCTGCGGAATGGTGAAGAACATCACCCAGAACACCAGGCTGACCAGCACCACGCTCAGCCCTTCCAGCAGGGCTTTGACCGGGGCGGGCGGTTTGGTCAGGCGGTCGGCCCCGAAGAGGCGGGCAATGGGCGCATGCACCAGGAACGTGGCCAGCAGAAAGGCAAACACCAGCAGCAGCTCCTGGTAGCTGGCCAGCGCGCCCACCCACAGGGTGCCATACTCGATGAACACCGCCACGTGGAACACCGCCGTGGCAGCCAGGGCCGCCAACGCAATTTTACGAATCATGGGACTGGGGTGAAGCGACGCCTTGCGCCAAACCAAAATTACCAGCCCGCCGGCCGAAAAGCGGCATGTGGCCCGCCAATTCACCCATCTCATCTCCCGATTCAGGGCATCGAAATCCGCCTTCGCCGGAAAACGCTTCCGAGCGGGCGAATAGTACCGCAGGTTTGTGCTGTCCGGTGAGCAGCCGGGTGCCGCAGTCTCCTCATCCTTATTCCCCCGTTCCGCATGAAACTCCCCTCTTTCGACAAACCGATGCGCATTTCCCGGGCCCGGGTGATGTGGAAAATGGCGAAGGCCGCCCTCGATAAGGACCGGCCGGTGCTGGTCCAAATCGTGGTGACGCGCCGCTGCAACCTGGCCTGCGGCTATTGCTACGAGTACGACAAAGTATCCAAGCCCGTGCCGCTGCAAGAACTGAAGGCGCGGGTGGACAAGCTGCGCAAGCTGAAGGCCGTGTTTGTGACCCTCAACGGCGGCGAGCCGCTGCTGCATCCGCACATCGCCGAGCTGGTCCGCTACATCGCCGAAGCCGGCATGGTGCCGATGATAAACACCAACGGCCACGTGCTCAAGGCTCCGCTCATCAAGAGCCTGAACGAGGCCGGCCTGTTTGGGATGCAGCTCAGCTGCGATAGTCTGGAAGACAACGAGGTGACCGAAAAGAGCATGCGCCGGCTGCGGCCCAAGCTGGAGCTGCTGCGCCAGCACGCCCAGTTCATGGTGCGCGTGAATGGGGTGCTGGGGTCCGGCAACCCGGCCGAGATGGAGGAAGTGGCCAAAGCGGTGGTCGGCTTCGGCTTCGGGTTTCAGTGCTCGCTGATGCGCGACAGCAGCGGGCAGGCCCTGCCGCTGAGCGATGAAGCCCTGCAAGCCTACCTGCGCATTCGGGCCATGAAGGGCCGCTTGCCGCAGGTGCTCAACGACAACTTCCAGCTGCCCCTGGCCCGGGGCGAAAGCAAGCCCTGGAAATGCCGGGCGGGGGCCCGCCACTTCGAGGTGGACGGGGCGGGCTTGGTGCACCTGTGCCAGCCCAAAACCGGCACGCCGGCCAAGCCCCTGGCCGAGTATTCGGTGGAAGACATTCGGCAGCAGTTCGACTGCGGCAAGTCGTGCTCGGCCCGCTGCCCCATTGCCTATGCCCACCTGGGCAGCCGGCTCGACGGCTTCCGCAGCCAGCAAAACGCCTAAGCCCGATGGAACTCAGCCTGATTATCCCGGCCTTCAACGAAGCGCAGCGCATCGAGCCCACCCTGCGGCGCTTCCATCGGTTTCTGGCCGCGCGCCCGGCCCGCTTTGAGATTATCGTGGTCGACGATGGCTCGACGGACGGTACGGTGGCGCTGGTTTCGGCCCTGGCCGGCGAGCTGCCGGGCCTGCGCGTGCTGTGCTCGCCGGCCAACCGGGGCAAAGGCCACGCGGTGCGCCTGGGCATGCTGGCGGCCACGGGCCAGGTCCGCCTGTTTTCCGATGCCGACGGCTCTACGCCCATCACCGAGCTGGACCCGCTGCTGCGGGCGCTGGCGGCGGGGGCCGACATTGCCATCGGCTCCCGGTACCTGGCCGGCTCCCGCGTCACGCGGCCCCAGCCCTGGTTTCGCCGGGTCTGGAGCCGGCTCGTGAACCGGGTGGTGCAGCGCGTGCTGCTGCCCGGCGTGATGGACACGCACTGCGGCTTCAAGGCCTTCACGGCCGCAGCGGCGGCGCACACCTTCGCCGCCTGCACCGTCGATGGCTGGTCGTTCGACCTGGAAGTGCTGGCCCGCGCCCGCGCCCACGGCTTCCGCATCCGGGAAGTGCCCGTGCGCTGGGAAAACGATGAGCGCAGCAAAGCCCGCATCGGGCAGCTCCCCCGGGAGTTTCGGCAGGTGTACCGCCTGCGGCAGCAGCTGCGGCAGGTAGCCAGGCCGGCCGGCGGCCGGGCTTAGCGCGGAGGGCTGGCTCCGTGCCTCTGCCAGCGAAAGCAAATTCTATTCACCAAAAAAACCGTTTATCACATGGAACAAAAGCAGTCTTCGGCCGACTACGTGTCGCCGCTGGTCCTCAATGGCCTGTTTATCGCCAACATTGTTTTGGCCCTGGCCCTGGCAAGTGCCCACCAACAGGACGGCTACCTAGGCGGCTTGGGCTATGTCCTCTACGCGGCGCTCTCCGTCATCGTGAGTGCGGGCGTCAACATCCTCGCCCTAGTCACGGCCCCTCCCACGCGCAGCACCAACGCCAACGTCATTTACGTAATGGCCGCGCTGGCTTTTTCGGCGATAAGTCTTTGGGTCTTCTATGGCTTCGCGCACATGGGGAGCCTGAAGCCGGGCGGATGAGGGGCATGTTGCAGTGGCTTACGGGCACTTGGTAGCGGGCCGCTGCCAGTGATTCCCCGGCCCCCTGTTTTATCCCTACGAAAATCACTTTTACAACGCCCAATACAGGGTTACTTTCAAGCTATGTTGTTGACCTTACTGCTCTCGCCTATTTTAACTGGTGACTTATTTGGGACTCCCCTGCTGCTTGTCATGCTGCTGGCCTTCGTGGTAGGGGTCTGTCTGTTGCGGTGGGCACGCCGCCTATGCCGGGAGGGCCAACGGGCGAATGGTATCTTGATGCTGCTATTGAGCTTAATGGGGTTGACGTTCCCCTTCGTGGTCTTTATCCTGATAGGACGCTCACTCTAAGAGGGGACAGAAATGGAGTGACGGGAACAGTGGCTTTCGATACCACGAACAACGAATACGAGCCTAAGAATGACTTCATGCTCTATACCACGAACCATCCCCCTTCGAGGTCAGTGTAATAGACGTTGTCTTTGCCTTCATGTATCGGCAGGCTGATGCGTTCGCTACAGTCTCGAAAAGCAAGCAGGATGCGGCCTGGCTCACTGACCACTTGTTCCACCAGGCGAGCAATGAAGCGGCACAGCCCATTCTTGTACTGCTCGTGCTCGTAGGCCATCCACTCATTGGGCAGGGTTTCGACCAGGGGCGTGGTATACGTGGTGAGCTTGTAGCCATCAAATTCCAATTGCAGGTAGTCCTGCACAAAGCACACGGCACTCAACTGCTCGCCGACTAAGCATTGTAATTCCTTCATGGGGTGAAAACGGATGTCGTCGAAGGTAGCGCCAAGACGCAACCCACGTTCAGCGAAACGGTGGGTTTTATTTCCATCACCAACATCCGCCCCCGCTGGCGCGCGTCGGCGACGCGCGCCAGCGGGAGAGAAGCATATCCTGGCAGCCAATCAATTTCCCGCAGCCATCAAAAACTTCCTCATATGATGGATTCAACTGATTCAGCGGCTGTACGGCCGGCTATGACCGTCCGCACGCTGGTGGTGCTCAACGGCTGGCTCGTGGCACTCACCGGCCTGCTGATGGTGTGCCTAGGGGGCCTTGCCGGGTTGGTCCTGACGGCTCAGCTGTTCGTTTACGCCAATGGCTTTTTAGGCTTCAAGGCCCTCTGGCGTCGGGCGTATTCACTGGCACTCCTCTATTTTCTCGTGGCGGGCATTGTGGCGGCGTTGTATTATGCGCTGGGTCGGCAAATTGGCCATCGATGACCCGTGTGGCACCAAAGGGGACGAAGGACTGGGCCTCGCCTTCCACTGCTTGCGCGCCAGCAGATAGCGGGCCGCTGCTACTGGCTCACTAAAAGGAGCGTTACTTTACAGACGGTGAATCGCGTTCTATTTAAGCCCAAAATATGCTCGTCTGGGGCCTTCTCTTTCTACTGGTTTGGTTAGGGCTCCTAGCAGTAGCGCTGTATACGATTCGACGGTTTACGACTGATGCGCCGGTGTGGCGGGCTGGCCTCACGGTCTGGCTGCTGGCCGGTGCCGCCGCTTGGTTGGGGATGCAGTTTGAGCATTCCTCGCTGCCGAACTGGTTAACATGGTTGCCCCACCGGGGCGATTCCGGCTTGGCGGCGGTGTTGGCAGCCCCGCTGGGCTTGCTCGCCGCATTGCTGGCGAGGTTTCGCTACCACTACCCTGAATAAGCCGAGCCGCCTTTTCCGCCACGCTATGCAATATTGCGCCCCTCCGGTTGGCGCGCGTCTGCGACGCGGGCCGACTGGGGGCCAAGCCTATCTTTGGCAGCGCCCTTGCGCCGCCCGGCTCCCGTGATAAAAATGCTGCTCGTTTCCGTGCTTTTGCTGGCCAGTGGCCGGGCATCGGCACAATATCTTTCGCTGCGAAAGTTGCTGCGGGTGGCCGAAGCAGCTCAGGGCAATTTTATGGGGGAAAGCCCGCAACCCTCCGAGGTGGAAAAAATACTGCGGGAAGGAGGTTTCGCGCATGTGCGGTGGCGGGAAGACGACCCCGACCTTGAATACAACCCCGCGTCCTATAAGGTCTATTCGAGAATCACGGATGCTTTCCTCATCTTCCAGGCCGATGCCCACGGCCGGTTGCTGGAAAATCTGGTGTACCGCTTCCGCAGCCCCGCGTGCGTGGCTTCCCTGCAAAAGCAGCTGGTGGCGGCCGGTTTTACCCGGCTCGCCGCAAGCCCGCCGCCCGCCTCCGACGACCCGAACGTCCCCGCCCCCCTGTTCTCTGCCTACGACGGCTACTTCTACAACGCCCAATACAGCGTTGATATAGACGGCGAAGTGGATGCCGAGGGCAAAGACCTGCACCGCTACACGGTATCCATCGGATGCGATGCCGCCATGAAGCAGATGCAGGAAGCAATGGAGGAAGTGAGCCGGCAAGCGCAGCAGGAATACGAAGCCACGCACCGGAAAAAGAAGCGCTAGCGGCTAGCGGATGCAGCAGGCCGGGCGGGCCAGTCCTTTTCCCAACACCCGAAACCTGCCCCACCGGGGTGTCCGGTCATGCTAAAGTCCCTCCCACCGAGGGGGGACCGGATTGCCGATAGTCACAACCCGCTGGCGCGCGGCGGCAACGCGGACCGACCGGTTTTCCGGGTTCACGAAACGTTCTGCTACCTGCCTGAACTCGTCAACCTAAGAGGACTGCCCCTGTACCTGAAACATGAAGCCGAATCTAAGCTATTCCACTACCAGACGCTGAGAATAATTGCCGCAGCGCACCACGTATACCCCGGCAGGCAGCCCGCGCAGGTCCAGCACAGCGTCGGGGCCGGTAAAGGTTGGGGCACGTTGCACGGACCGGCCTTGCGCGTCGGTCAGCGTCAGGGGCAGGTGGGGGGCGCCGGGAGGCAGGCGCAGCGTGGCCGTGCCGTGGGCCGGGTTGGGGAAGAGGGCCACCGGGGAAACCCGGCTTGCAGTAGCGGTAGCCAGCAGCGCATTGGGGTCATAAACACCAAAATGTATCATCGGCTTTGCGCCGTCGCCGGTCGTTATAAATCCTCCCCCGACATATAGCTTCCCGGCAGGCCCTATTGCCAACGCACTAACAGGAAAATAAAGAGCCGGGTCAATCCTCACCCCGGTGCCCAGTGGGCTCCAGGCCGTGCCGTCCCACTTGGCGATGTTGTTGGCCGAAATCCCGCCGGCTGTGGTGAAGCGTCCCCCGACGTAGACATCCCCATTGGCCGCCACCGCCACGGACGCGGCGGAACTCGCGCTTACCCCACCGCCCATGTTGCTCCAGGCCGTGCCGTTCCACTTGGCCACGTTGCTGGCCGGCATCCCGCCGGCCGCGTTAAACTGCCCCCCTACATACACGTCCCCGCCAGCAACGACCACGAGGGAACTGATGGTGCCAGGAGTGGAGCCCAGTGCGGTTACACCCGTGCCCAGCGGGCTCCAGGCCGTGCCGTTCCATTTGGCAATGCAGTTGCTCGGCACTCCCCCGGCATGGGTAAAGCTGCCGCCAGCGTATACCTCTCCATTGGCGGCCATGGCCAGCGTACTGACGGATGCATTCACGGGGATATTGGGTATATCCATGCCCGTGCCCATCGCGCTCCAGCTGCTGCCGTTCCACCTGGCTACGTTGTTGGCCGCAACCCCGCCGGCCTGCGTGAAGGCACCACCCGCGTACACGTCGCCATTAGCGGCCACTGCCAACGCCGCGACGGTTGTCCCCGTGAAGGCGGGCCCGGTGATGCCGGTGCCCAAACCACTCCAAGCGGTGCCGTTCCACTTGGCCACGTTACTGACGGGCACCCCGCCGGCGGTGGTGAAGCCGCCCCCAACGTAGACATCGCCGTTGGGAGCCACCGCCAGCGCACCAACATACCCTATATTTACGCCATTGCGGCTGAGGTTTACGCCGTTGGTCGCCCCGCTCCCCAGCAGGCTCCAGGCCGAGCCGTTCCATTTGGCCACGTTGTTGGCCGGCACTCCACCGGCATGGGTGAAGGAGCCCCCAACGTAGACATCCCCGTTAGGAGCCACCGCCAGCGCGTAAACGAGCCCGTCTATGCCATTGCCCGTGCCCAGCGTGCTCCAGGTTGCACCACGCCACCTGGCCACGTTGTTGGCTAGCACCCCATCGACCTGCGTGAAGTAGCCGCCCACATTTAAATCGCCATTGGGGGCCACCGCGAAGGCCCTAACGCTATTAAAGGCGGCGGTCATGCCGCTTCCCAGCGGGCTCCAGGCCGCGCCGTTCCACTTGGCCACGTTGTTGGCCGCAGCCCCGCCGGCCTGCGTGAAGACGCCGCCCGCGTACACGTCGCCATTCGTGCCGATAGCCAGCGCATAAACGGTGACGTCAGTGGCGGCGGTCATGCCGCTTCCCAGCGGGTTCCAGGCCGCGCCGTTCCACTTGGCCACGTTGTTGGCCGCAGCCCCGCCGGCCTGCGTGAAGCTGCCGCCCGCGTACACGTCGCCATTCGTGCCGATAGCCAGTGCAAAAACAGCATTGCTTGGACCCGGCGAAAGCGTGATGCCGTTGCCGGAACCCGTACCCAGGCTGCTCCAGGCCGTGCCGTTCCACCTGGCCACGTTGTTGGCCGAGGCCCCGCCGGCCTGCGTGAAGCTGCCGCCCGCGTATACGTCGCCATTGGCCGCTACCGCCAGCGCTCTAACCGGACCGTTTGTCCCATTGGCCGCACCCGTGCTCAGGCTGCTCCAGGCTGAGCCGTTCCACCTGGCCACGCCGTTGGCGGGCACTCCGTCCACTTCCGTGAAGCCGCCGCCGAGGTATAAGTCCCCGTTAGGGGCCAGCGCTAGTGCGCTCACGGGAACACCAAGGATATTTTGTCCATTCACGCCGCTTCCCAGCGGGCTCCAGGCCGTGCCGTTCCACTTGGCCACATAATTGGCCGGCGCCCCCCCGGCCCGGAAGAAACTGCCGCCGGCGTACACGTCCCCGTTAGCGGCAACGGCCAGGGCCCGGACGGTGCTGTTCACCCCCGTGCCCAGGGCCGTCCAGGCCGAGCCGTTCCACTTCGCCACGTTGTTGGCCGCTACCTGAGTGACCGTTGTGAAGCCCCCCCCAATGTATACGTCGTTGCCCACGCTTACCACCACCAGCACCGACCCATCGGTGCCATTCATTCCGAACCCGTCCTGCCACCGCTCATCGCCCGCCCCGGCCGTCCCCGCCGGGCGAAACACGGGCCGCCCGTCCGGGGCCGTGCGCAGGCGGAAGGCGCGCGCGTCGAACGAACCGCTGGTGCCGGCCCGGAGCGTGCCATCGGGGTTGAGGGCTTCGGCCAGGGGCTGGCCCTCGGCCGTGGCCGGTGGCGCCGCCGCCGATGCCTGGCCGCACAGGCCGAGCAGGAACAGGAGGGGCAGCAGAAACTGAGTCAGGATTGTTTTCATGGGGCAGAAGCCGTAAAGTGTTAATCGGAAGCAAAGTACTCCACAAACCCCAGCGCACTGCGCCGTGGCTTCGCCGCCTGCCGGGCGGGTGCGTTCACCAAGCCTTGCAGCAGTTACTTTGCGCTCATGGCATGGCCAACCCAGCAAAGGCGGCTTGTTCTGTGGATGCCCCTTGCCAGCGGGTACTTTATGAGCAGCATACCAGTCGGGGCACGATAACCTGTGCAAGAAAACGGTGGGTTTCATTTCCCCTGTTGGCGCGCCAGCAGAAGGGCAAGTTATACGAAGAACCAAGAGGCCGTTCAGGCAGCAAACGAGTACTCGCTATCCGCTTCCGGAGTGGCAAAAGCCGCCGACGGGTACTCGCCGGTCATTGCCGAGTTCACGAAACGCATCCCTTCGGGGCATTTCGTAAACGTTGATTCGTAGCCGGGTTTCTTAAACTCGCCACGTGCGGCAGTGGCTTGCGTGCCCCTGGTAGCGGGCCGCTGCTAATGATTTGCCGAAAGGAGCGTTACTTTATCATAACGCTTGCTTCTGCCTTCCACTTGCCCATGCCTTTATTCCGCCCCGTGCGCATTGCCCTGTTCTTGGCCACTGGGGCATTCGGAACCGTTGGGTGCGAACGCCCATCGGCCGCCTCCACCCAACTGGCCTTGCTGACCGCGCCCAAGTGGCGCTTGAGCGACTACGTCTTCTGTACAGAGGCGCGCGCGGTGCCCGGTGCGTATAACCCTGGCATGGCGGGCCAAGAGCCGTGCTTCCGCGACGACATCACGGTATTTGGAGTGGATGGCACCTACGTGGAGGATGAGGGACCCCTCAAGTGCCGCCCGGACGTGCCGCAAGCCCGGCGCTTCAAGTGGCGCTTCCTGTCGGAAGGGCGCGAACTTGCCCAGTGGTACGCCCCTCCAGGCGTCCGACAGGAAATCGAGTATCGCTATAAAATCCTCACGCTGGCCCCCACAACCCTGGTGCTCGAAGGCTGGGCCCCTGCGTACTCTTGCAAGGTCATTTTAACCTATACAGCCGTGTAGCTTGCGTTCACATTAACGGTGGGTTTATTTTCATTGCTAGCCAACGACACACGCTAGGCCAGACCTCGCTCCCCTCGCCTTCCACATCTCCCGAAGCCCACCGGACCTCGCTCCCCTCCGCTTCCAGACTACCGGAAGCCGACCGGACTTCGCTCCCCTCCCCTTCCGGCACGGCGGAAGGGCATCGGACCTTGCTCCCCTCCACTTTCGGAATGCCAAAAGCCCACCGGAGCGAGGTCCGATGGGCTTTTGGCATTCCGAAAGTGGAAGGGAGGCAGGTCCGCTCCTATTTTGTTTCGGCTTGCGCGGTGGCTTTCTTCTTTGCCTGCCGGCCCTCTTTTGTGGCCGCGAAATCAAAGAAGCTGTACACCTTCTTCTCGTCCTCAAACTTCAGTTCCAGCTGGGCCTTGAGGCGGCGCTGGGCGTGGGCGATGGCGCGGCGGTCATCGGCCAGGGCCAGGGTGGCGTCGGTGATGGTGGCTTCCTGGGTGTCGCGGGTTTCGTCGGTGGCGGCCAGGGCGTCGTATTTCTTCTGGGCATCATCGCCCAGCGAGGGGTAGAGGAAGCTCTGCTGGTCGTGGTATATTTTGAGCAGCGCCTTCGATTCGGTGAGCAGCTTGGGCTGCTTGAGGGCGCTGAGCTTGCTCTTGCCGAATTTCTTGAAGTCGGCGTAGACGGGCTGCTTGCGCAGCTTGGGGGTCACGTAGTCCTTCATGGTGTCGTCCACGAATTCCAGCCATTCGGTGCGGGCCAGGTGGTAGGCATCGGTGCCGCCGGCCGTGGACTGGCTGCGGTCGGTCAGGCTCTCGTCGAAGCCGTCGATGGCCTTTTGCAAATCGGCCAGCAGCGGCGCGAACAGGGTGCCGAGCTTGGCTTCCGTCACGGCGCGGTAGCTGTATTCGGCCTGGGCCTTGTAGGCGGGCCGGTCCATGCGCAGGCTCTCGAAGGGGTTGGTGAAATAGGTGAAGTATGCGGCAGCCATAGGGGTAACGATGGGGGAAATGGGAAAGGAAAAACGCACCGGCAAGCCGGCGGCGGGCTGGGCCTCAGCCGCGCCGTAATAGTAGGGGAATATTCCCGAAATAGGGGCGGCGGCGTACCGTGGCCCGGACTTTGCCGTTAAAGGCAAACCTCAATACTTAATTCTCCCATGAAAACCTCCCGTCTCCTCGCGCTGCTGATGCTGGCCTCGCCCCTCGCCGCCCTGGCCCAGACCAAGCCCACCACCCCGACCACGGCCCCCAAACCCACCACCACGACCACCACCAAGCCGACCACGACGACGACCACCACCCCGGCCGGCACCCAGCAGCAAACCGAAGTAACCGAAGACCTGGACCCCGAAACCGGCAAGGTCATCCGCCGCACCACGCGCACCATCAACGTGCCGGCGGGCACCGCCACCAGCCCGGCCCCGGCCCCCAGCAGCAGCACCGTGATGGACGCCCCGGTAGGCCCCGCCACCGATGCCCAGGTCACGGCCTTCCTGCGCAAGAAAACCGTTGTGAGCACCCTCACCACCACCGGCCTGCTCTCGGCCTACGACCTGTTTATGCAGCGCGTGCGCTCGGACCGCGCCAACTGGACCCCCACCAACTGGGCCAACGCCGCCGCCATCATGAGCAGCCTGAACGACCGGTACCAGCAATTACGCAGCAGCTTCTCGCTCGATGACAAGCTGACCATCCGCTCGCAGCAGGGCGAGTTTCAGGCCCTGCGCACGGCGAAGCAGATTTCCACGCAGGTTTCGGATAAGCTGTAGCAGGCTTTGGCCCATTTTACCGCGCCATCTGTCATCCTGAGCGGAGCGAAGGACCTTATCACGTCAGGACATGCCGTTCGAACGTGATAAGGTCCTTCGCTCCGCTCAGGATGACAGATGGCGTTTTGCGCTTGCCCATAACAACCCCGGCCCGCGCAATAGGGTATTAACCCCACCCATCCCCCCTCCCCTATGACCAAACACACCTATGACCTCGGCCTCATCGGCAACTGCGCCTTCCTGGGCCTCATCGGCACCGATACGGCCGTGCGCTGGCTCTGCTGGCCGCGTTTTGATAGCAGCTTCGTGTTCGGCAGCCTGCTGGATGATAACAAGGGCGGCGAGTTCAGCATCCGGCCCACGGCGGCGGGCGGCTTCACCTCCAGCCAAACCTACGTGCCCAACACCAACGTGCTGCGCACCGAAATCACGGCCGCCGATGGCAGCTACCGCGTCACGGATTTCGCGCCCCGCTTCGCGCAGTACGACCGGTACTACAAGCCGCTGATGTTCATCCGGAAGCTGGAGCCGCTGGCCGGCACGCCCCGCGTGCGGGTGGCCTGCCGCCCCATGGGCCAGTACGGCGAGCTGGAGCTCACCCGCCGCCGCAGCTCCAACCACATTGCCTTTCTGGGTTTGGAAGAGGAAATCCGCCTCACCACCAACATCCCCCTCACCTACATTCTGGACGAGGAAGATTTCGTGCTGAACGAAACCAAATACCTCGTCCTCACTTACGGCGCGCCCCTCGAAGCCCCGCTGGAAAGCACCGTGGAGCAGTTTCTGCGCAACACCACCGACTATTGGCACAAGTGGGTGAAGAGCACCAGCATCGGCACCTTCCATCAGGATGCCGTGATTCGGTCGGCGCTGGCCCTCAAGATTCATCAGTACGAAGACACCGGGGCCATCATCGCGGCCAGCACCACCAGCCTGCCCGAGGCCCCTGGCAGCACCCGCAACTGGGACTACCGCTACTGCTGGATGCGCGACACATACTACATCCTCACGGCCTTCAACAACATCGGCCACTTCGAGGAAATGGAGCGCTACTTCCACTTCATCGCCAACATCAGCACCAAGGTGCAGGACAAGTACCAGCCGCTCTACGGCATCAGCGGCAAGGCCGATTTGGTGGAAACCGAGCTGCCCCTGGCCGGCTACCTCGGCAACCAGCCCGTGCGCATCGGTAACGACGCCTACACGCACATTCAGAACGACGTGTACGGCCAAGTGCTGGTGGCCCTGCTGCCGCTCTACGTGGACTGCCGCTTTGCCCACCCCGACCAGCTCCCGCCCGAGAAGCTGGCCACCGAAGCCCTGCGCCTCATGGAAACCACCCTCGACCAGCCCGACGCCGGCCTCTGGGAGTTCCGCCACATCGCGCAGCAGCACTGCTATACCTTCCTGTTCCACTGGGCCGGCGGCCACGCCGCGCAGCAGGTAGCCCGCTCCCTTGGCAACAAGGACATGGAGGCCCGCGCCACCCGCCTCATCGAAGCCGCCACCGACCGCATCGAGCAGTGCTACGACGCCGAGCGCGGCGTGTACACCAACGCCATCGGCTCCGCCAACCTGGATGCCAGCACCCTCCAGCTCATCCTCATGGGCTACCTCGATGGCAACTCCGACAAAGCCAAAAAGCACCTGATAGAGCTTGAAAAGGAGCTAAAAACCCCCGAAGGCCTCTTCTACCGCTACCGCCACCCCGACGATTTCGGCACGCCCGAAACCACGTTCCTCATCTGCTCCTTCTGGTACGTGGAGGCCCTGGCCTGCGTCGGCCGCCTCGAAGAAGCCGCCGCTGAGTTTGAGAAATTGATTAAGTACGCCAATCATCTGGGGCTTCTGTCCGAGGATGTGGACGCAAAAACCGGCTCGCAGTGGGGCAATTTCCCACAGGCCTACAGCCACGTTGGGCTGGTGAACGCGGCTTACCGCATTGCGCACCGGCAGGACAAGCCGCGGTTTGTTGGGTAAATGTGAGAACGACAAACTCCCCTCCTTTTTTAAGGAGGGGATGTTCGAGCCAACGGCTCGGACGGGGGTGGTTGCATTCGTTGAACGACACCCGAACAATACGGGCGCAAGTCGTCCAGCCATCGTTCAACGAGTGCAACCACCCCCGTTTCAGCTTCGCTGAAACATCCCCTCCTTAAAAAAGGAGGGGAGTTTTCGTTCTACGCCCCCTACCCAATCAACTTCCGCAGCAGCTGCCGCACTTCCGTAGGCGACTCCACATGGAACCGCGCCGACGAATGCGGAGCCGACCCCACCCGCACCGTAAACGCATCCGCAGGCAGCGCCCGGAAAGTGTCCTCATCCGTGCGGTCGTCGCCCAGCGCCAGGATGAAATCGGGGCTATAGTAGCTCAGCCAGCGCGTAGCCGCCGTGCCTTTGTTGATGCCGGCATTTTTGATTTCGAGCACCTTGTTGCCCTCCATCACTTGGAGGTCGGTGTTGGAAGTCATGAAGGTGAGGTGGTTGAGCAGCTCGCGGGCGCGCACGGCCCCCAGTTCCTCATCCACACGGCGGTAGTGCCACACCAGCGAGTAGTCCTTCTCCTCGATGAATGAGCCGGCGGTGCGGGCCACGTACAGCTCCAGCACCGGCAGCAGCTCGCGCTTCCAGTCGTTGCGCATGGCCTGGAAGAGGCTCCACTCGTCGCCCGCCGCCCGCAGCCACACGCCGTGCTCGGCAATGAAGTCGACATGCAGGTCGCCCAGCCACCGTTCCAGCGTATCCCGGTCACGTCCGCTGATGATGACCACGCGGTTCTGCGGGTTGTCGCTCAGCGCCTTTAGTAGCAGGCGCAGCTCCTGGTCGGGCTGTGCGCGCTGCGGGTTGGGGTGGAAGTTGACCAGCGTGCCATCATAATCGAGCAGCAACAGCCGCTGCTTGCTGGCCCGGTAGGCTTCGAGCAGTTGGCCGGTGGGCGCGGGCGTGAGGGTTTCGGTGGCCAGGGTTTGTTGCTTCATTTTGGTATATGCAAGCTGATTGAGGAAGAGTTTGGTCCAGGAAAACACGTTGTAGCGCTGCACCAGGGCCTGCATGGCTGTCATGCGCTGAATCTGGTCTTCCTCGGGCATCACCAAGGCCTCGTGCATGGCCTCAGCCAGCTGGTTGATGTCGGTGGGGTTGATGATGAGAGCATCGGACAGCTCCCGCGCCGCCCCGGCCCGCTCGCTGAGGATAAGCACGCCCTTGTGGTCGGCCTTGCTGGCCACAAATTCTTTGGCCACGAGGTTCATGCCATCACGCATGGGCGTCACCAGCGCCACCTCCGCCAGGCGGTAGAGCGAGGCCAGCTCCTCCAGCGGCAGCGAGCGGTAGAAGTAGTGAATCGGCGTCCAGGCAATGGTGCGGTACGAGGCGTTGATGCGCCCCACCAGCTCGTCGATTTCCACTTTCAGGTCGGCATATTGCGCCACCTGGTCGCGTGAGGGCACCACCAGCATAATCAGGCTCACCTGCTCGCGCCACTCGGGGTAGTTCTGGAGCAGCAGCTCGAACGCCCGCAGGCGCTGGGCAATGCCCTTGGTGTAGTCGAGCCGGTCGATGGACAGGATGACGCGCACGTTGTGCAAGGCCTGGCGGTACGTGGCCTCGTGCTGAATAGCCGCTTCCGAGGCGGCAGCATCGGCGTAGCGCTGGTAGTCGATGCCCATCGGGAAAGCATCGACGCGCACGGCGCGGTGCGCTACCTCAATCTGACCATTCACGGCCGACAGCCCCAACACCTGCGACACGGAACTGAGGAAATGCCGCATATAGCCGAAGGTGTGGAAACCGATGAGGTCGGCCCCCAGCATGCCGCGCAGCAATTCGGCCCGCCACGGCAGCACCCGAATCAGCTCGTAGCTCGGAAACGGGATGTGCAGGAAGAAGCCGATGGTGGCCTCGGGACGGGCTTTGCGCAGCATCTCGGGCAGCAGCAGCAGCTGGTAGTCGTGCACCCAAATGGTGTCCTCCGGACCGGCCTGGGCCAGTACAGCTTCGCAAAATTTCTGATTCACGGCCACGTAGGCATCCCAGTGGGTTTGCTCGTAGGTGGCAAACTGCGTGAAATAGTGGAAAGTGGGCCAGAGCGTGGAATTGCTGAAACCCTCGTAAAAGTCCCTGATTTCGGCCTCCGTCAGAAACACCGGCGACATGCTGTCAGCCTGGAGCTCTTCGGTGACGTATTTTTCTTCCTCCTCGTCGGTCACGAACAGTCCCGGCCAGCCCACCCACACGTTGCCCTCCGCCCGATAAATGGAGCCCAGACCCGTGGCCAACCCGCCTTCGCTGGGCTGAAACGTGAGGCTTTCTTCGGAACGAATGACTTTAGTAGGGAGGCGGTTAGAGACGATTATCGTGCGGGACATAGGCAATGGGATAGGTTGAACAACCTTATGGTTTACGTTAGTTAACCGATTTCAGTCCATATCCTCCCGCTGGCAGCGGCACAACGGCCGCTGATTATCGCCTCAACTGCCCTCCTATTCCGGCCCAATGCCGGGCTTACCGGCCGCCGCCCTACGCGGGCTGCGGCGGGGTGCGCGCCACCGCCAGGTAACCAGCCACGCCCAGCGCTGCCACGGCCGCCAGCCCAAACGTGGGCACCGGCCCCCACCATTGCCACAGCAGGCCCGCGCCGGTGCTGGCACCCAGCGCGGCTAGGCTGCTCAGCCCCGCGAAGGTGCCGAGGGCCGCGCCCGTATCGGGCTTGGCGCACAAGGTGCTGACCCACGCTTTGGCCACGCCCTCGGTAGCCGCCGCGTACACCCCATAAAGCGCAAACAATGCCCCGAAGGCCCGGATATCGTGCACCAGCGCCACGCCGCCGTACACGCCGGCAAATGCCACCAGACCGCCCACCAGCAGGCGGCGCGGCCCCAGGCGGTCGGCCAGGTGCCCCAGGGGCCACGCACTGAGCACGTAGGTCACATTATAGAGAATGTAGAGCCCAATGACAGCCGTGGATGACAACCCGCGCTGCCGGGCCAGCAGCAGCAAAAAGGCATCAGAGCTGTTGAACAGGGCAAATACCAGCAGCGCCCCCACCACCCGCCGGTACCCGGCCGGGGCCAGCCGCCAATACCGAAAAGACGCCCAGAATGGCACCACCGGCCGCCCCGATGGCACGGCCCGCCGCTCGCGCAATGCCAGCGTGATGCCCACCGCCACCAATCCCGGCACAAACGCCCACAAAAACAACGGCCGGAACTGTCCCGGATGCGCCGCCAGCCACAGCAGGGCCGCCAGCGGCCCCAGCACCGCCCCCAGCGTATCCATCGAGCGGTGAAACCCGAACACCTTGCCCCGGTCGGCGGGCGTGGTTTCGTCGGCGAGCAGCGCGTCGCGGGCTCCCGTGCGCAGGCCCTTGCCCAGCCGGTCGAGCGTGCGGGCCAGCAACACCCAGGCCGGGGTGGCCAGCACGGCCATGAGCGGCTTCGAAAGCGCACTCAATCCATAGCCGGCCCGCACAAACGGCACCCGCTGTCCCAGCCGGTCCGACCATTGCCCGAAGTAGCCCTTGCTCAGCCCCGCCACCGCCTCGGCCACGCCCTCCAGCAGCCCAATAAAAAACACTGAAAAGCCGATAGACTGCAGGTACAGCGGCATCACCGGATACAGCATTTCGCTGGCCACATCGGTGCACAGGCTCACGAGCGACAGCAGCCATACGGCCCGGGTGAGGTAGCGAAAGCGGCGCATGGGGCAAGTTAAATAAATTGTCTAGGCCGCCGCACTAGGGGTACGTGTACGGAGTGCCTTATTCCAGCGCGTACGCCAAATCGGCCAGCAGTTCTTCAATTGGTTCGATGCCCACGCTCAGCCGCACCAGCCCGACAGTGATGCCTAGCTCCGCCCGCTGCGCATCCGTCAAAGCTCGGTGCGAGGTGTAGAGCGGGTGCGAACACGACGAATCCACCCCCGCCAGCGACGGCGCGAATGGAAACCGCTCACTCCGCTGCATGAAGCGGTTCACCGCCGCCGCATCATCCGGCAGCCTGAACGAGAGCATCCCACCGAAGCGCCCGCCCCCCTGCACTGTGGCCAGCGCGTGCTGCGGGTGGGTGGGTAGGCCGGGGTAATAAACGGCCTGGACGGCCAGGTGGTCGTTCAGGAAATCAGCTACCTGCCAGGCGTTTTCGCTGTGCGCGGCCACGCGCAGGCGCATGGTTTTCATGCCGCGCACGGCCAGCCAGCTTTCCATCGGGCTCAGCGTAAGGCCGAACACAATGCCGATTTGGCGCAGGCGGGCCACATCCTCGGCGGTGCGGGCCACCACGGCCCCGGCCGTCACGTCGGAGTGGCCGGCCAGGTATTTAGTCACGCTGTGCAGCACGAGGTCGGCCCCGTAGGATAGCGGGCGGGTGAGAACGGGGGTTGAAAATGTGTTATCGACCACCAGTTTCAGGCCGTGGCGGTGGCATTCATCGGCGGCGGCGCGCAGGTCCACCACGCGCAACAGCGGGTTGCTCATCGTCTCGCACAGCAGCAGTTTGGTAGTGGGCTGCACGTAAGCCGCGAGGTCATACAGGCTTTCAAACGGCACATACGTCACCGAAACACCCAGCCGTGACAGCTCCAGATTCAGCAGCGCCGCCGAGCCGCCGTAGATGTCAGCTGCGCACAGCACATGGTCGCCGGCCTGGCAATAGGTTAGCAACGCTGCGAAAATGGCCGCCATGCCCGAGCCCGTGGCTACCGCGCCCGCGCCGCCTTCCCACCGGGCCACGGCGGTGGCTAATTCATCGGAATTTGGATTGCCGTTGCGCGAGTACAGGTAGCGGCTGCCCGGCTCGTCGAAGTATTGCTGCACCGCATCGAGGTCCTCGAATTTGAAAACCGACGTTTGGTAGATGGGGGTGATTTTGGGCTGAATGTTCGGATGGTCCATGAGCGCGGAAGCGGAGCGTGAGGCGCAAAGGTCGGCACGCGCCCGGCTTCGGCGCTATTTCACAGGAGTCTGCATGTGCTGGCGGTTTTCGCGCCGGAACACTTCCATCAACACCATGAAATACGATACCAGCAGCGGCCCCACTACCAGCCCGATGATGCCGAATATCTCCACACCCAGCACGATGCCCACCAGCGTTATCAGCGGGTGAATGTTGCCCATGCGCTTGGCCAGCACGATGCGCAGCACGTTATCAATGTTCATAATCAGGATGAAACCCACCAGCAAAATCCCGATGGCCTGCCCCTTATTCCCCTGCGAAAACTGATACAACGCGGCCGGACCCCATACCAACGGCGTGCCCAGCACCGGCAGAAAAGCCGCAAAAAAGGCTACCACACCCCAGAAAACCGCATCGGGCACCCCAAAAATCAACAGCGTAACGCCCGTCAGCACGCCCTGCACCACCGACACCAGCACCTGCCCCAGCACGTTGGCATTCACGTTGTTTTTCAGCGACTCGCCCAGCTCCTGCAGCGTCTCGTTGCGGAACGGCAGGTAGCGATGCAGCCCCAGCATAAAAAACGTCTCCTGCATAAACATGTAGTACATCGTAAACAGCATCAGGCCCACAATCACCAGGAAGTTGAGTGCGCTGCTGGCCAGCGAGGGCAGCCAACTCGTCACCTTAGCGCCGCCCTGCAACAGCAGCTGGCGTATGTTCACCTGCTCGGTCAGCTTGAAGCCGGTGGCTCTTTCCAGCTTATGAATCACCTCCAACAACCGGTCAGGGTTCTGCGCAAAGGCAATGAGGCGGTCAAGCAGCAGTGAAGTCAGTGCGTAGAACGGAATCACGAGCACCACCACCGTTACCAGCAGAATGCCTCCCGCCACCAGCTGCCGGTTCCAGCGCCGCTCGTGCACCAGCGCTATCCACCACGGCCGAAACACCACGAACAGGATGCCCGCCGCCAGAAAAGCCGTGAGGTACTGCGCCAGCCCAAATATCATCAGCGCCGCGATGCCCACCAGCGAGGCCACCAGCAGCACATACCGCTGCCGCGGGGTGTAAATATTTTCAACGGCAACAAACGGGTCCGAAGATTTCATAAGGAACAAAGGCAAATGGTTTTGCGCGCAATACCGCTATACGGCATTCTTCCGGCTTGGCCGGCTAATATCACAAAAAAAGCCGCTCCTGCCAGGCAGGAGCGGCTTTCAGCCAGCTACTAAAGGTGCTGCGGCGGCGTTAGGCCACTGCGCCTTCGGCCAGCACAATCACGTTGTTGCGCAACACTTCCACCACGCCGCCTTCGATGCGGATAACCTCGCGGCCACCTGCGCCGCCGGTCAGCGTCACGTCGCCGGCTTTGAGGGCAGCAATGAGCGGGGCGTGGTTGTTCAGCACTTCAAACGAGCCATCGGCCCCCGGAAACTGGGCCGACGTCACTTCGCCTTCGAATACCTTGCGGTCGGGGGTGATGATTTCTAGGTGCATATTTTTAAATGAATTGTCAGACTAAAAAAGAACGTCATGCTGAGCTTGTCGAAGCATCTCTACCGCAGCAGTAACTAATTACTTGCGCGGTAGAGATGCTTCGACAAGCTCAGCATGACGTTCCGCCGGACGTTCTTAATTACTTGGCTTCCGCAATCAGGCGCTCGCCTTTGGCCACGGCATCCTCGATGTTACCAACAAGGTTGAAAGCAGCCTCGGGGAGGTGGTCATACTTGCCGTCGATGATTTCGTTGAAGCCTTTGATGGTGTCCTTGATGTCAACGAGTACGCCTTTGAGGCCGGTGAACTGCTCGGCCACGAAGAAGGGCTGCGACAGGAAGCGCTGCACGCGACGGGCGCGGTTTACCACCTGCTTATCCTCTTCCGACAGCTCGTCCATACCAAGGATGGCGATGATATCCTGGAGTTCTTTGTAGCGCTGGAGCAGCTCTTTCACGCGCTGGGCGGTATTGTAGTGCTCGTCGCCGAGGATGTCGGCCGACAGGATGCGCGAGGTCGAGTCCAGCGGGTCAACGGCTGGGTAGATGCCCAGCTCGGCGATTTTGCGGCTCAGTACCGTCGTGGCATCCAAGTGAGCAAAGGTGTTGGCCGGGGCCGGGTCAGTCAAGTCATCAGCAGGCACGTAAACGGCCTGTACCGAGGTAATTGAACCGCGCTTGGTCGAGGTGATACGCTCCTGCATGGCACCCATTTCGGTAGCCAGCGTGGGCTGGTAACCTACGGCCGAAGGCATACGACCCAAGAGAGCCGATACTTCCGAACCCGCCTGCGTGAAGCGGAAAATGTTGTCGATGAAGAACAGGATATCGCGGCCGGCACCGGTGCCGTCGCCATCGCGGAAGCTCTCGGCAATGGTCAGACCCGACAGGGCCACACGGGCACGGGCTCCGGGGGGCTCGTTCATCTGGCCGAACACGAGGGTAGCCTGCGATTTTTCCATCGCCGCCATGTCCACCTTGGTCAGGTCCCAGCCACCTTCTTCCATCGAATGCTTGAAGGCATCGCCGTACAGAATGATGTTGGATTCGATGAATTCGCGCAGCAAATCGTTGCCCTCACGAGTACGCTCGCCCACGCCGGCAAACACCGACAGACCTTCGTAGGCCTTGGCCACGTTGTTGATAAGCTCCTGAATCAGTACGGTTTTACCCACGCCGGCACCACCGAACAAACCAATCTTACCACCCTTTACATAAGGAGCCAGCAAGTCGATAACCTTGATGCCGGTGAAGAATACTTCCGACGAAGTAGCCAGTTCCTCAAACGCCGGGGCGTTGCGGTGAATCGACAAACGCTGGCCGCTCTTGGGCTGCGGAATGCCGTCAATGGCCTGACCAATAACGTTGAACAGGCGGCCTTTCACGCCGTCGCCGGTGGGCATCGAGATGGGCGTACCCAGGTCGCGTACCTCGGCACCGCGGGCCAGGCCCTCGGTCGAGTCCATGGCAATGGTCCGAACCCGGTCCTCGCCCAAGTGCTGCTGGCACTCCAGTACCACTACCTGGCCGTTCTCTTTGGTTACTTCGAGGGCGTCGAGGATGTTAGGCAGCTTCGTGTTTTCACCCGCGAAGCTTACGTCCACGACGGGTCCGATAACCTGGGTGATTTTGCCGGTATTGGCCATTTGGTTGTATTTATGATGAAGTTGATGCTCTTTTCAGGCCGCAAAATTACGCTAGGGCCGCCGGTTTTCCAACCACAACGTTTGCGGCAGCCGGCACAATCAGAAACAAACGCAAACCACCCTATCCTATGAAAATCAGGCACCAATGAACGGAAACCCGCTTTCCGGGCCGATGCCGCAGATTTTTTCTTCAAATTTTTTTCAAAAAATCCTTGCGCCGAATTTTTCCGGTAGTACATTTGCACTCCCAAACGGCACGTAGCCAACTGGGAAATTGTCCGATGGTGTAACTGGCAACACGCTTGATTTTGATTCAAGAAAGTCCAGGTTCGAGCCCTGGTCGGACAACGACAAAGCTCGAGTAAATGCAAAGGCGCTGGCTTCTCCAATTTCCGGAGTGGTCAGCGCCTTTCGCTTTTCTATCCTTTCCGGTTTTCATGGCCTCCCCCCTGGCAGGCTTCCGTACACCAACTCATTATCAGCACCTTCCCCTATGAAACAGGTCAAAATATTCGCCGGCAGCGCTTCGCGTGAGCTCGGCGAAAAGATTGCCGCCGCCTACGGCACCACCCTCGGCGACCTCAGCCTCCAGCGCTTCGCCGACAACGAAATGGGGCCGAGCTTCAATGAAAGCGTGCGTGGCTGCGAGGTATTCCTCGTGCAAAGCACCTTCCCGCCCGCCGAGCACCTCATGGAGCTCATGCTGATGGTGGACGCCGCCAAGCGCGCCTCGGCCCACAAGGTCGTCATCGTGATGCCCTACATGGGCTACGCCCGCCAGGACCGCAAGGACAAGCCCCGCGTAAGCATCGGGGCCAAGGTGGTGGCCAACATCATCCAGAGCGTGGGCACCGACCGCCTGATGACCTGCGACCTGCACGCCGGCCAGATTCAGGGCTTCTTCGATATCCCCGTCGACCATCTCGACGGCGCCACCGTCACGGCCCCCTACATTAAGTCGCTGAACCTGGAAAATCTGATTTTCGCTTCGCCCGACGTGGGCGGCGTGGTGCGTACCCGCGCCTTTGCCAAGAAATTCGGGGCTGAAATCGTAGTCTGCGATAAGATGCGGATACGGGCCAATGAAATTGCCTCAATGCAGGTGATTGGCGACGTGAAAGGCATGGACGTGGTGTTTGTGGATGATATGGTGGACACTGCCGGCACCATCTGCAAAGCCGCCGAGTTGGTGATGGAGCGCGGGGCCCGCTCGGTGCGCGCCGTGGTGACTCACCCGCTGCTCAGCGGCCCGGCCCACGACCGCATCCGCGCCTCGGCCCTCACGGAGCTGATTACGACCGACACGATTCCCCTACGGCAGGAGAATGAGAAAATCCGGGTGATTTCGCTAGCTCCGCTATTTGCGGCGGCTATTCGGAACGTGGTGACGCACGAGAGCATCAGCTCTTTGTTTGTGTAAAGTCGACTGTCATTGCGAGTGGAGCGCAGCGCGGCAATCCGTCCTCTCAAACTTAGACACGTTCTTTTACCAGAAAGCCCCGGTACTTCATAGTATCGGGGCTTTCTGTTGTTAAAAAGGGCTTTATCAAATCTCGGGATTTGTCACCCTGGGAGGACGGATTGCCGCGTTGCGCTACGCTTCACTCGCAATGACAGCCGACTTTGGCACAATTTTGTAGAAACCACTTCCTAACTGGAACCTTTTTCTGCAAACCTGATGAACAAGCTTTACACCTCCGCTTCCACCCTTTTAGCCGCGCTGCTGCTCAGTGCCTGCGCGTCGTCGGTCCACATTCGGGCGCTGGCCCCGGCGGCGGTGCCCATGCCTGCCAACCTGCAAAGCGTGGCCACCGCCAACCGCATTATCCCGGAATCACGCCGCGATAAATTCTTCGACGTTATGGAAGGAGCCTTCACCGGCGAGGGCATTGGCGTGGACCGCGCCGGGGCCGATGAATGCGTGAACGTGGTAGGCCAGGCGCTGGCTAATAACAGCTACCGTTTCAAGGTGACGCAGGCGCAACTGCAGTTGCTGGGTCGCAGCCGCGAGTTTTTCCTGCCGCCGCTGGCCCCGCGCTACGTGCAGGACCTGTGCCGCCGCACGCAGGTTGACGGTTTGGTGGTGCTCGAAGCCTTCGACTCCGATATGCTGCTGAGCCACACCAACGGCTTCCGTACCTTCAAAGACAAGGAAGGCAAGGAGCAAAAAGTGCCCACCGTGCACGTGGAAATGGTGATGAAAATCGTGAGCGGCTTCCGCACCTACGGCGCGGCTCAGGGCTTCGTACTCGACCAGGCCCGGCAGGAAGACCAGCTGGTTTTCACCGGCAACGCGGATACCTACCCCGCCGCTCTGCGTCAACTGCCGCCGCCCGAGGAGTGCATCCGCCGGGTGGCCCAGCGGGCCGGCGATGGCTACGCCCGCCGCATCGCGCCGTCCTACGTCGACCTGAACCGGGATTATTTCACGCAGGCTAAAAAGGACGTCCGCATGAAAGAAGCCGCCCAGCGCGCCGAAGCCGGCGACTGGGCCGGAGCCGCCACGCTCTGGCAGCAGTCGGCGCGCCACCTCAACCCCAAAATTGCCGGCCGGTCCTTCTACAATCTGGCCGTGGCCAGCGAGGTGCGCGGCGACCTGCCGGGGGCCATCGACTGGGCCAAAAAGGCGGCTTTCACCTGCAACAACGCCCAGGCCCGCCAGTACCTGCGTGTGCTGAACGACCGGATGCAGGCCCAAGCCGTGGTGCAGGAGCAATTGAAGAGCGTGCCGACCGTGGACTAGCGCTGGCGGCTTTTCTTCGTAACAGGTTGGCTTTTCGGCCGATTTACCCCTACCTTTGCGGCCCGTTTGCCCCCAACGTTGGGAGCGAACGGGCCATTTTTCATCCCCAAAAACCACTTTTATGAAAAGCCTCGAGATTGTAGGGTTTAAAAGAGCGAATCTCGGTAAAACGGACGCCAAGGCATTGCGCCTCGACGCTCAAGTACCGTGCGTATTGTATGGCGGCAAGGACACCGTGCACTTCTCTGTGCCCGCTATCCTGTTCCGCGAGTTGTTGTATACGCCGGAGGCTCACATCGTGGACCTGAACGTGGAAGGCGCTATGTACAAGGCTATTGTGCAGGACGCCCAGTTCCACCCCGTAAACGAAATGCTCCTCCACGTTGACTTCCTCGAGTTGGAAGAAGGCAAAGAGGTGAAAATGGACATCCCCGTGAAGTACGTAGGCGTTTCGCCGGGCGTATTGGCCGGTGGCAAACTGGTGAGCAAGCTGCGCAAAGTGCGCGTGCGTGCCACGATGGACAACCTCCCCGACTACGTGGAAGTGAACATCGGCACCATGGAGCTGGGCAAATCCATCAAGGTAGGTGCCGTGGAGCCGAAGGGTTACACCATCCTCACCAGCGCGGAGGCTCCCATCGCCACCATCACCATCCCGCGTGCCCTGAAAGGCGAGCTGGCTGGCAACAAGTAATTCTTTTGCCCGCGATACGCCCACATTCCGGGAATATTCGGACGAATACAAAAAGCCGCTCCAATTTTGGGGCGGCTTTTTAGTTACCTCAATATGCGCCGCGCCCTGGCCGGTGGTTTCTTGTTGATTGAATTGATATGAAATTTTTGGTTCTCTGCCTGGGCAACATTGGCCCCGAATACGCCGACACCCGCCACAACATCGGCTTCATGGTGGCCGATTACCTGGCCGCCAAATTTGACGCGCCCCGCTTCGAAATCGGCCGCCATGCCTTCACCACTGAGTTTAAGCACAAAGGCCACACCTACGTGTTGGTGAAACCCACCACCTACATGAATCTGAGCGGCAAAGCTGCCGCCCACTGGCTGGCCACGCTGAAAATCACGGCCGAAAACATGGTGGTAGTGACCGATGACCTGGCCCTCCCCTTCGGCAAGTTGCGTCTGAAGGGCCAGGGCTCGGCCGGAGGGCACAATGGCTTGAAGGATATTCAGGCCACGCTCGGCACCGATGTGTATACCCGCCTGCGTTTTGGTGTGGACGCGAATTTTCCCAAAGGCCGGCAGGTGGATTATGTACTGGACCCGTTTTCGAAGGATGAATTAATTGAATTGCCTACGCGCATTGAAAAAGCCGGTGAGGCAGTTTTAGCGTTCGGTGCAATGGGCTTGGAACGGGCTATGAACATTGTGAACGTGAAGTAATTCGTGTACTAAACACCATAAAAAAGGCTCATCGGAACAATTCGGATGAGCCTTTTTTATGCAATCAAACGAGCAGTTTACGCCACTCCGCTGCCGTTGCGCACGGGCTTGCTGGGCTGCATGAGTGCGAGGCTGCCGTCGGCGTTTTCGGCCATCAGCAGCATGCCCTGGCTTTTGATGCCTTTGATTTCGCGGGGCGCGAGGTTGAGCAATACCTGCACCTGCTGGCCAATCAGGGCCTCGGGGATGAAATACTCCGCAATACCACTCACGATGGTGCGTTCTTCCAGGCCCAGGTCGACGGTGAGTTTGAGCAGCTTTTTGGTTTTGGCTACTTTTTCGGCCGCTGTGATGGTGCCGATGCGCAAATCCATCTGGCCGAAATCATCGAAGGAAATATCGTCTTTTGCCGGCGTCACGGGTGTGTTGGCGAGTTGATTTTCCTTTTTGGTATCGAGCAATTTCTGCACCTGCGTTTCAACCACGGCATCTTCAATTTTACCGAAGAGCAGCGCGGCTTCGCGCAACTGGTGACCGGCAGTGAGGGCATCGGGACGGCCGGCGCTGGCCCAGTTGCCCAGTTCCAGGTTGAGCATGGTGGCCAGTTTCCGGGCCGATTCGGGCAGGAAAGGCTCCAGTAGCGGGGCCAGGCCAGCCGCGATTTGCAGCGACACATTCAGCACGGTGCCGGTGCGGGCGGCATCGGTTTTGATGAGGTGCCAGGGCTGGGTTTCGGCGAGGTATTTATTGCCGAGGCGCGCCAGGTTAATTACTTCGGCCAGTGCGTCGCGGAAACGGTAATTCTCAATCAGCTCGCCAATTTTAGCCGGAAATTCGGACGCTTGGGCCAATGTAACCCGGTCAATGTCCTGCAATTCACTTATTGCTGGCACTTTGCCTTCGAAGAATTTGTGCGTGAGCACGGCGGCACGGTTTACGAAATTGCCGAGCGTGGCGACTAATTCGTTGTTATTACGCGCTTGAAAATCCTTCCAGGTGAAGTCGTTATCCTTGGTTTCGGGAGCATTGGCACACAGTACGTAGCGCAATACGTCGGCTTGGCCAGGGAAATCGGCCAAGTATTCGTGCAGCCACACGGCCCAGTTGCGCGAAGTGCTGATTTTATCGCCTTCGAGGTTTAGGAATTCGTTGGCGGGCACGTTATCCGGCAGAATAAATTCGCCGTGCGCCTTCAGCATCGTCGGGAAAATAATGCAGTGGAAAACGATGTTATCCTTGCCGATAAAATGCACCAGTTTCGAGCCGGCATCTTTCCAGTATAATTCCCACTCTTCTGGGAAGGCTTCTTTGGTGGCAGAAATGTAGCCAATAGGCGCATCAAACCACACGTAGAGCACTTTTCCTTCGGCTCCGGGCACCGGCACGGGCACGCCCCAGTCGAGGTCGCGCGTCACGGCGCGGGGGTGCAGGCCCTGGTCAATCCAAGATTTGCACTGGCCGTAAACGTTGGTTTTCCAGTCGTTTTTGTGGCCTTCAATTATCCATTCGCGCAGCCAGGGCTCGTATTGGTCGAGAGGCAAAAACCAGTGCTTAGTATCGCGCAATATCGGCTGGTTGCCGCTGAGCATGGAGCGCGGATTAATTAATTCCGTCGGGCTGAGCGAGGTGCCGCAGCGCTCGCACTGGTCGCCGTAGGCATTTTCGTTGCCACAGTTTGGGCAGGTGCCCACGATGTAGCGGTCGGCCAGAAATTGCTGAGCTTTTTCGTCGAAATATTGCTGCGTGGTTTGCTCGATGAATTTGCCTTCGTTGTTCAGCTTGGTGAAAAAGCTGCTGGAAACCTCGGCGTGCGTGGGCGACGAAGTGCGCGAATACACATCAAACGACACGTTGAAATCTTTGAACGAATCGCGAATCAGGGCGTGGTATTTGTCCACCACTTGCTGCGGCGTAACGCCTTCTTTCTGGGCGCGAATGGTGATGGGAACGCCGTGCTCATCGGAACCGCAAATAAATTTCACATCCCGGCCGGCTGAGCGCAGGTAGCGCACATAAATGTCGGCGGGCAAATAAACCCCGGCCAAATGCCCGATGTGTACCGGCCCGTTGGCATAGGGCAAAGCAGCAGTAACGGTGTAGCGCTTAGGAAGAAGTGACATAAAAAATCAGAAGTAAAAAGGCGGGGACGCGAAGGATATTTTTCACAGAAAAACAGGGCAATTATTCCCCTCCGCAAAGAAACGATTAAAAAAAGTACAGAATTAAATCAACAAAAAAACCGGGCAAACCGTTTGACGCTTAAATGATTTTATATTTGAGTGCGCTTAATTAAAATATAGCGCCATCTAATCGACTTCCTTTCGCCTCTTTCACCCTTCACCAACCAATTTTTTTCAGATGAAAAAACCTGCTTCTCCGGTTAAAACGGAAAAACGTGCTAAACGCACGCCGGAAGAAAAATCAGCTCGTAAATCGGCCAAAAGCGCAAGCCGCGCTTCCGCTGACCTGAACGACGACCGCGCCAGCAAAAAAGCCAGCCAGAAGAAGTCGCTGAAGTCGGCCGCCAAGCAATTGCAAAAGGAGTTGAACGCCCGTATGAATGAAGTGGTGACACGCATTCGCAAAGAAACGAAGGCCAAGCTGAAGGAAGTGGTGAAAGAGGCCACGCGCCGCCTCGACGGCGACACGGAGCGCATGTTTGAGCAGGCCCTGCACACCATCGTGCGCCACTACGATTCAGTATCCGGCCCCGCTGCCGCCGACAATGGCCAGAATGCTGCTGCTGCTACCTCTGCCGCTGGCAAATCTGCCCGAGGCAGCAAAAAAGGCCCGACGCTGAACAAGGACGGCACCCCCCGCAAACCCCGCGCCCCCCGCGCCGGCGATGAAGCCGCTACCGAAACTGCTGCTGCCGCTCCGGCTGCCAGCGGCCGGGGCCGTAAGCCCACTGCCACGGCAGCCAAAGCCAAAACCACCGGTGCCAAGCGCGGTCCCAAGCCGGCCGCCGCTACCGCCGCCGCCAGCACGGGTGCCAAGCGTGGCCCCAAGCCGCGCGTTCAGGCCGCCCCCGCGCCGGAGCCCGAAGCAACCGGCGTATTGAACTCGGCCGATAGCCCCAGCACCGGCGAAGTAAGCGAATAGCCTGCTTCAGCCATTGCCTGGCTAGTGGCAAAAAGCCCGCTCCGAATAATTCGGGGCGGGCTTTTTTTATTAATGCCACCAAAGGCTTTTCAGGGCCGGCGGGCAGTGTCCAGCGGCGTGGGGGCGTTGGTATTGAGGCGTTGCAGGCGGGTTTCGGGCGTGGTGTTGTTGGGGTCGTTGGTGTTCACGTTTTCGATGCGCTTCTGGCTGTTGATATCGGCGGCCTGCTCGCCGAGGCGCACGCGGTTGGGCGTGGCATCGGGCACGGCGTAGCCATTGCTGGTGCCCGCGCCGTTGCTGTTGTAGATGGCGCGGCGGTCGGCATCGGTGCGGACCTCGGTGGGTACCGAGGTGGGCGCGGCGTTTTCGGAGGTTTGCTCCGAAACCGAGCAGGCTGAGAGCAAGGCGGCAGCCCCGAGCGCCAGCCAGGGACGGGCGGTGAATAGTTGGGAAGTCAGCATGGCCGATAAGTAAAAAGGAGGCAGCCAAGTGGCTGCCTCCTTCAAACGGTGAGCGGGGCTCAGTAGTTTACTGATTTACGCCAATGTGGGGCTTGCCTGGGTGGGCTTGATGCCATCCCAGAGGGCCATGCGGGCTTCCAGGCATTCGATAGTGACTTGCTGGGCTTCCTGCCAGCACTGGGGGTCGTCGGCGCACAGCTCGCGCACCATTTGCTGGGCCAGCGGGGCGTGCACTTCCTCATCGAGCTCGATGTGGCGGTCGAGGTAATACACGAACGTGTCGAGCTGGCCGGGAAACCGGTCGCGCAACTCACCCACCAGCTGACGGAACATAGCCGGAATCAGGTCCTCGCGGCCGAAGGTGAAAGCGGCAGCTACCGCGTGCGCCTTGCCGGATTGAATGATGCGGAACGTGGTTTCGACAAACTGGCGCACCGAATCCGGAGCCTGTGCATCGGTAAGCGCCTGGGAAACGGTGCGGCCGGCCCCCACGGCCGCCACCAGGCGGCGGATGGGCAGCGTGTTAGCCCCGCATTCTTCCATGGCCCGCACGTAGAGCTCGAAATGACTGATGGGCTGGCCCTGCGGGTCAAGGTCGGTTTCCTCGCCCAGCACAATTTCGTTGATGAGGCGGCGCGTGGCGGGGTTGGCGGTGGGCACCCATGGCACATCCACGCAGGTTAAATCGCGTTGCAGAGCCTTGAGCAGCGACATGAAATCCCACACGGCAAAGATGTGGTGCTCCATGAACTGGCGCAGGTCGGCCATGGTCTGGAGGCGGTAGTAAAGCCCGTTGTTGAGCAGTAGCTGGCGGGTACTAGCCACTTCCTGCTGCAAAAATTCGATGGGGTCCAGTACTGCTTCCATATGGCAATTTATATTATAACTATTTAAATACAACCAATTCGCTATTATTCCCAACGGCAGGCTGCTGAAAATGGTTTATACAAACGAAAAACCCTTTGGACTGGATTGCCAAAGGGTTTCGATTTGTTAATTTTCCCAGAAAATCACCAGGGTTTCTTTTATTTCTTCTCAAATACCAGCGCGTTGCCGTCCATGCAGTAGCGCTGGCCGGTGGGCTTGGGGCCGTCGTTGAAAACGTGGCCGAGGTGGCCGCCGCATTTGGCACACACAATCTCGTCGCGGCTCATGCCGAAGCTGTTATCGGAGGCAATTTTGACGCTGGTAGCGGTGGCTGGCGCGAAGAAACTGGGCCAGCCGGTGCCCGACTCAAACTTGGTATCGGAAGTGAAAAGCAGGTTGTGGTCGGCGGCGCAGTAGTAGTTGCCGGCGGCGTGGTTGTCGTGGTATTTGCCGGTGAAGGGCCGCTCGGTGCCCTGCTCGCGCAGGATGTAGTATTGGTCGGGCGTGAGGATTTTCTTCCACTCGGCGTCGGTGTGGCGCACCGGAAATTCGTCGGGTTTACCGGTCACGGGCTGGGGCTGGAAGTAGGTTTTGCCGGCGATGGTGCGAGCCGGGCGCGGCGTATTGGCGGCTACATCACGCTTCTGCGAGCAGGCCGAATTGAGCGAAAGCACCGAAACAAGTAATAAGAGCAGGGAAAAACGCATGGCTGAGGTTGGGTTTAAAGGCACGTGGACTACATACGGTGGCGGGGCCGGGTTTGGTCGGCCAGGTAGACGAAAGAAGGCCGGGAACCTTACGCCTTAGCTAATCGATTTAGGGCGACAGGCTTGGCTGCGTAGCGGGGTGCAGCAGCGGGGCTCGTGTTAATAGTTGAGTACCACAAGGCTTTGCGCTATTTTATCCGTACCTTTGCACCCGCAAAACCAACCCATATGGCCAACAATATTCGGAACATTGCCATCATCGCTCACGTTGACCACGGCAAGACGACCCTAGTGGATAAGATTATCCACGCTTCCAAGATTTTCGACGCGCACCAGCACTTCGACGACCTGATTCTCGACGACAACCCCCTGGAGCGCGAGCGTGGCATTACCATCGTTTCCAAAAACGTATCGGTACGCTACAACGGCACCAAAATCAACATCATCGACACCCCTGGTCACGCCGACTTCGGCGGTGAGGTAGAGCGTGTGTTGAAGCTGGCCGACGGCGTGCTGCTGCTCGTGGATGCCTTCGAAGGCGCCATGCCGCAGACCCGCTTCGTGCTCGGCAAAGCCATTGCCCTGGGCCTGAAGCCCATTGTGGTGGTGAACAAAGTGGACAAGGAAAACTGCCGCCCCGACGAGGTGCACGAGCAAGTTTTCGACCTCATGTTCAACCTCGGCGCTTCGGAAGACCAGCTTGATTTCGTGACCTTGTACGGTTCGTCGAAGCAGGGCTGGATGAGCACCGACTGGAAAGTTAAAACCGACAACTTGATTCCGCTGCTCGACGCGGTTATCTCGTCGATTCCGCCCGCGCCGACCTTGGAAGGCACGCCCCAGATGCAGATTACCTCGCTCGACTACTCGTCGTTCGTGGGTCGTATCGCCATCGGCCGCGTGCACCGCGGTACGCTGCGTGAGGGTTCTAACATGAGCCTGATGAAGGCTGATGGCACCATCAAAAAAGTAAAAATCCGCGAGTTGCACGTATTTGAAGGCCTCGGCCGCGTGAAAGTGGCAGAAGTAGCAAGCGGCGAAATCTGCGCCGTATCGGGCATTGAAGGCTTCGATATTGGTGATACGCTGGCTGACTTCGAGAACCCGGAGGCACTGGAGCGCATCAGCATCGACGAGCCGACGATGAACATGTTGTTCACTATCAACAACTCGCCGTTCTTCGGTAAGGAAGGTAAGTTTGTGACTTCGCGTCACTTGCGTGACCGTCTGTTCAAGGAGACCGAGAAAAACCTCGCTCTGCGCGTGCAGGCCACCGATAAGGAGGATTCGTTCCTCGTGTTTGGCCGCGGCATTCTTCACTTGTCGGTACTCATCGAAACGATGCGCCGCGAGGGTTATGAGCTGCAAGTAGGTCAGCCCCAGGTTATTTTCAAGGAAGATGACAACGGCAAACGCCAAGAGCCCATTGAGCTATTGGTAGTGGACGTGCCCGAGGAATCGGCCGGCAAGGTGATTGAGCTGGTGAGCATGCGCAAAGGCGAAATGACCATCATGGAGCCTAAGGGCGACCTCCAGCACTTGGAATTCATGATTCCGTCGCGCGGCCTGATTGGCCTGCGTAACAACGTGCTGACCGCTACCGGCGGTGAAGCCATCATGAACCACCGTTTTGTGGACTATGAGGACCACAAAGGCACCATCCCCGGCCGTATTGCTGGTTCGCTGATTTCGCTGGAAACCGGCGCTGGCACGGCTTACACGATTGACAAGCTGCAGGACCGTGGCTCGTTCTTCGTGGACCCGGGCGAAGAAGTGTACGGCGGCCAGGTTATCGGCGAGCACACGCGCCCCAATGACCTGACGGTGAACATCCAGAAAGGCAAGAAGCTGACCAACATGCGTGCCTCGGGTACGGATGACAACGCGAAGATTGTTCCCAAGCGTCAGTTCTCGCTGGAAGAAGCCATGGAATACATCCAGAAGGATGAGTACCTGGAGGTGACGCCGAAGTCGATTCGGATGCGCAAGATTCTGCTCGACGAAAACGAGCGTCTGCGCTACGCCAAGCAGGCTGACTAATTGTCATCCGCTTTTTATAATAAGCAAAATGCCCAGCTTCGGAGTCCGAGGCTGGGCATTTTGCTTATGAAGCAGGTATGAATGCGGGCGGGGCATTATTTTTACTGATTGTTCGCTGACTATTTCAGTTGATTTTCTTTCCTTTCACACCTCCTTTATGCTCAAAAAATCTACGCGGTTGTTTCTGTTTGCCTTACTCATTATTGCCCGGCCGGGGCAGTCGCAGTCGCCAGCCGCAACAATGACTGAACACCCGGACAAATCCGAATACAAGCTCTCCAGGGCGGGTTTCGAGGATGCTTATGCTTTCAACGACACGGCGCGCGCCATTATTCGCATGTATTACGCCAAGTGGAATACCGGCCGCAACATCATGCGCTTTGCGGCCATTCCGGTGCCGGTAGTAAGCCTCGTGGGGCGACACTACGAGCCCAACCCCGCTACGTATGGTGTCACACCCAATTACAATGCCTATTACTACGACTCGTGGGTAGCTCCTACGGCCTTTAGCTTGTTGGGCATCTCGGCGTTCGGGATGATTCGGGCCGTGAGCAATGGCCGTGACCAACTGTATCAGGTCATCCGGCAGTATCGCGCTACGCGGCGGTTGCCGCTGTCGATACGTACGGCCGCTCTGGTGCCCTATCTGGTGCAGGTGCAACAGGAAGGAGTACAGCCCCGCTAATTTTAATTTATGATGAATTCGACATCCCCCGAAACCCTGAGCCGCTTCGTGCAGCTTTTTACCCTGAATGATGCGGAGGCCACCCAGCGTGTGAGCGAGCGGCTGGCGCTGGCGCTACGCGACCCGGCCGCCTATCAGGAGCGGTTTGCCGAGGAATTGGAAGAGCGCGGCATCGTGGCGGCGCTGCCGGCGCAGGAATTGCGCGATTTGGCGCTGATTGATGCCTTGCTGAGCGAGGAATTGCTCTGGGAAAGCGACTGGAAAGACCCGGCCGCTGACCTGGTTTATGGCATCAATGAAACACTGACGCAGCAGAAGCAGCCTGTGCGGCTTGGTGAGCCCGCGAGCGGCCGCGCCACGGTGACGGGCCCCGAAGCGCTTGACATCGTGCAGGATTTGGCCGAGCCGGTTGGGCTGGCGGTGGTGTTGTTTACGTTGGATAGCGACTCGTATGCCTTAAGCGTGGTGGCTGATGCGCAGGCTGAGGAAGCGCGCCAACTGGCGCAGGAACTGGGCTTCGGGGTGACGGTGTACTAGCCCAACAGGGCAGGATAATCGATTGTGTAAAGGCAGCGGCGCGTACCTTGCGGGTCCAATCCCCCCTGCTCGCTTATGCTGCTGAAAAACCTGCTGAGTGCCACGCTTCTGCTGGCCGCCACCGCTGCCACGGCCCAAAACCGGCACGAATACCTGCTCGATTCCAACTGGAAATTCTCGAAGGGCGACGTGCCGAATGCGGCTAAACCGGATTTTGCCGATGCCAAATGGCAGACGGTGAGCGTGCCGCACGACTGGGCCATCACCGGGCCGTTTGATGGGAATAACGACCTGCAGGTCGTTAAGATTGAGCAGAACCAGGAGCAGAAGGCCACCCAGAAATCGGGGCGCACAGGCGGGCTGCCGTTCATCGGCACGGGCTGGTACCGGCGTAAGCTGGCGGTGCCGGGCTTCGGGTCGGGGCAGCGGGCGGTGCTGGTGTTCGACGGCGCGATGAGCGACCCGCACGTGTTTGTGAACGGTAAGGAAGCGGGCCACTGGGCCTACGGCTATAACTCGTTTTCGCTGGACATTACCTCGCTGCTGAAGCCAGGCGACGGCAACGTGCTGGCCGTGCGCCTGCAAAACCAGTCGGAAGCCTCGCGCTGGTACCCCGGCGCGGGCCTCTACCGCAACGTACATCTGGTGGTGACGGATGATGTGCACATTCCGGTGTGGGGCACTTACCTGACCACGCCCGAAATCACAGCGACGCAAGCCAAAGTGACCCTGAAAACGACGGTGGAAACGCCGGGCGGCAAGCCGCAGCCACTGCGGCTTGATACTGAAATCCGCGATGCGGCTGGCAAGGTGGTGGCCACGACTAGCACGGAATTGACCAATGGACTGACGTTCGAGCAGAACCTGACGGTACCGCAGCCGAAGCTGTGGTCGCCGGAAACGCCGGTGCTTTATACGGCTTCGTCGAAGCTATACGCGGGCAAGGTGCTGAAAGACGCTTACAAAACCACGTTTGGCATTCGCTCCTTTAAGTTTGAGAAAGGCGTGGGCTTTTCGCTGAACGGGCAGCCGCGCAAGTTTAAAGGCGTGTGCAACCACCACGATTTGGGGCCGCTGGGCGCGGCAATTAATACGGCGGCCTTGCGCCGGCAATTGACTTTGCTGAAGGATTTGGGCTGCGATGCTATTCGGACTTCGCACAACATGCCGGCCCCGGAGCTGGTGGCGCTGTGCGACGAAATGGGCATGATGCTGATGGTGGAGTCGTTTGACGAGTGGAAAGCGCCTAAGGTGAAGAATGGCTACAGCCAGTATTTCGATGAGTGGTCGGAGAAGGACTTGGTGAACATGGTGCACCACTACCGCAACAATGCGTCGGTGATAATGTGGAGCATTGGCAACGAGGTGCCCGACCAGAGCAACGCCAACGGCCCCATCATCGCCAAGCGTTTGCAGGACATCGTGCACCGCGAAGACCCCACCCGCCCCGTGACCATGGGCCTGGACCGCTTCGATGATGATTTCAAGTACGGCATCGCGGCCGTGCTCGACATCCCCGGCTTCAACTACAAGCCCCACCGCTACCCCGAGGCCCTGGCCAAGCTGCCGCAGGGTTTCCTGCTGGGCTCGGAAACGGCTTCGACGGTAAGCTCGCGCGGGGTGTACAAGTTTCCGGTGGAGAAGGCTAAGCAGAAGCAGTACCCGGATAATCAGTCATCGTCTTACGACCTAGAGGCCTGCGTGTGGTCGCAGACGCCGGACGAGGAGTTTGCTGCGCAGGATGATATTCCGAATGTGATGGGTGAGTTTGTGTGGACGGGGTTCGACTACCTTGGCGAGCCCACGCCTTACGATGAAAAGTGGCCTTCGCACAGCTCCTACTTTGGGATTCTGGATTTGGCGGGGATGCCGAAGGACCGGTACTACCTCTACCGCGCCCGCTGGAATACGGCCAAGCCCACGCTGCATATCCTGCCGCACTGGACCTGGCCCGGCCGCGAAGGCCAGACCACGCCGGTTTTCGCCTACACCAGCTACCCATCGGCTGAGCTGTTTGTGAACGGCCAAAGCCAGGGCCGTCAGACCAAAGGCCCATCGACTGAGCCGCAATCGCGCTACCGCCTGATGTGGAAGGACGTTAAATACGCACCGGGTAGCATCAAAGTGGTGGCCTACGATGCGCAGGGCAAAGCCGTGGCCACTGAGGAAGTCAAAACCGCCGGCGTGCCCCACCACATCAAACTGGTGGCCGACCGCACGGCCCTCACGGCGGATGGCAAGGACCTCGCCTTCATCACCGCCCGCGTAGAGGACAAGGACGGCAACCTCTGCCCCGATGCGGCGCATTCGCTCAGCTTCGCGGTGAGCGGCGCAGGCAGCTTCCGCGCCATCGGCAATGGGGATGCGACCAGTTTGGAGCCGTTCCAGAAGCCGCAAATGCGGGTGTTTCAGGGGCAGTTGGTGGCCATTGTGCAGGCAGGCGATAAGGGCGGCGCGGTGCAGGTGAAGGCCAATAGCACGGGACTGCAAGCCGGTACCATTACACTGCAAACCAAAGCTCGCTAGGCACTATATCGTTGGATTACGAGGCCGTGCGCTGGCGCACGGCCTCGAAGGCCAGCACGGCCCCGGCCACGCTCACATTAAGCGAGTCGATGCGGCCCATCATGGGGATGATGATGGTTTCATCACAGGCTGCCAGGGCGGCGGGGGTCAGGCCGTCGGCTTCGGTGCCGAGGACGAGGGCCGTGGGCTGGCGGAAGTCGCAGTCGAGGTAGGAATGCGCTTTGGGCGTGAGGGCGGCGGCGTAGCTGCGGATGCCTTTTTCGCGCAGGAAGGCGGTGATTTCGGCCATTGGGGCGGCGATGACAGGCACCGAGAATACGCAGCCGATGCTGGAGCGGATGGTGTTGGGGTTGTAGAGGTCGGTGCGCGGGTCGCCGATGAGCACGGCATCGACCGGGGCGGCGTCAGCGGTGCGGAGGATGGCCCCGAGGTTGCCGGGCTTCTCCACGGCTTCGAGGACGAGGAGGAGCGGGTTGGCGGGCAGGCGCAGGTCGGCCAGGGTGCGGGCCGGGGTGCGGAGGACGGCCAGCAGGCCGTCGGAGCCTTCGCGGTAGGCTACTTTTTCGAAGACGGGGCGGGTGACCTCGAACCACTCGGGCGCATCTTTCTTGCCGAAAAAGAGGCTTCGCAATTCGGTTTCGCCGTTTTCGCCGGCCAGCTCGGGGCAGCTGTAAATGGTGGCGACGGGCACGCCCGCTTCCACGGCAATGGTGAGCTCGCGTAGGCCTTCGACCAGGGTGAGGCCCAGCGCCCGGCGCTCGGCCGACTTCTGCTGCAGCTTCAGGAGCTGCTTGATGCGCGGGTTTTGGGGGCTGCTGAGGCGGTCGGAGGGGGCAAAAGGCATGGGGCAAAGATACCGGGCCGGCCGCCGGCCCCAACCATCACGGGGCCGGCCGCGTAGGGCGGCCGAGTACCTTCGCAACTGATGACCTTAAAAACCAACACCAAAATCATCGTGGGCTTTGCCCTGGCCGTGGGCGTGCTGCTGCTCACAGCGGCCGCCTCGTTCTGGAGCATCCGGGGCCTGAGCGTGCAAACCCGGAACGTGGAGCACACCTACCAGGTGATGCAGGAGGCCGAAACCGTGACGGCGGTGCTTAAGGATGCCCAGGCGGGCACGCGCGGCTACCTCCTCACCGGCGACACGGTGTACCTGCGGCCCTACAGCATGGCCACCAACCAGCTGCCCGCCGCCTTGGAGCGCGTACAGGCCCTGACCGTGGACAACCCCGACCAGCGCGCCCGGCTCGACTCGCTGCGCGGCTTGGTGGAGCAGGAATTCCGCATCCTGCGGCCCCTCACGGAGATAAAAAAAGCCATGAGCCAGTCGGCCATGCAAACCCTGCTCGACACCGACCGCCAGACCCTGCGCCAGGTACGGATGCTGTACAGCCGCATCAAAACCAGCGAGCTGGCCCTACTGGCCCAGCGCAGCGCCTTGCAGGACGTGTTTGAAAAAGCTACGCCCATCGTGGTACTGATTTCGGCGGTGCTGGCCGTGCTGATTGTAGTGTGGCTGGTGATGAAAATCGTGAAAGAGCTGGACGACAACCGCCGCCTGCAAAGCGAACTGGCCGACGTGAACGCGCAGGTAGCCCGCCGCATTGCCCAGATTCGGGAGCTGGCCGAGCAGGTGGTGCAGGGCGATTACACCGTCAAAATCACGGACGATGCCGAGGACAACCTCGGCGGCCTGGCCGCGTCGCTAAACCGCATGACCCAGACGCTGGAAGGCAGCTTCAGCGCCCTTGAGAAGCGCAACCGCGAGCTGGACCAGTTTGCCTACGTGGCCTCGCACGATTTGAAAGCGCCATTGCGCGGCGTGACCACCATCGTGAAGTGGATTGAGGACGAGCTGGCCGCCGAGCTTTCGCCCCAGCTCCGCACCTATCTCGACCAGATGAAGGGCCGCCTGGCGCGCCTCGAAGACCTGATAAACGGCCTGCTGGCCTATGCCCGCGTGGGCCGCACGGCGCAGTCGCGCGAAACGGTGAGCGTGCAGCAGCTCCTGACCGAAGTGGCCGACCTCGTGGTGCCCCCCGATTTCACGCTGCGCATCGGCCCCGATATGCCCACCTTCGAAACCGACCGGCTCAGCCTGCAACAAGTCTTCACCAACCTGCTCTCGAACGCCGTGAAATACCACCAGCGCGGAGCCGGCCACCTCGAAGTAACGTGCCAGGACATTGGCCGCTGCTACGAGTTTCGGGTGCAGGACGACGGACCAGGTATCGCGCCGGAGTACCATCAGAAGATTTTCCTGCTCTTCCAGACCCTGCGCGACCGGCACACGGCCGAAAGCACGGGCATCGGCCTGAGCATCGTGCAGAAAATTATTAACGAGCAGCAGGGCACTATTCGCGTCGAATCGGCGGTGGGGCAGGGAGCTGGTTTTATCTTTACGTGGCCCAAGTAAACCCCGGCCCTTACTACCGGGTCTGACCAGTTTGGACACCCTTTTAAACTACCGGATTTTTTATCGGGCGCGCGGCGCGGCCGGGCTTTCTATTGCTTACTTATTTCAGCTAACCACCCTATGCGTTCTGTTTTACTAGTCGAAGACGATATTTTTGATACGATGACGGCGGAGAAATCCTTCGCCAAATTCAACGTGCCGCACCAGCTGCACACGGCCTTCAACGGCGAAGAGGCGCTGGACCTGCTGCTGGGCCGCAACGGCGCGGAGGCCCTGCGCCCGCTGCCCGAAGTCATCCTGCTCGACCTGAACATGCCCCGCATGAACGGCGTCGAATTCCTGACCGAGCTGCGCGCCAACCCCGAATTCCAGCACATTCCGGTATTCATCACCACCACGTCGAGCATGGAGGAAGACCGCGCCGATGCCGAAACGCTGGGCGTGAGCGGCTACATTCTCAAGCCGCTGGATTTTGAAACCGGCACCGACCTCTCGGACAGCCTGAGCCTGCTGGAAAAGCTGCTCAAGTAGCGCCGGCCGTAGCCTGAACGGTTACAGGCTCACTTGCGCTTCACAATAAAAGTGCGGAATTTACCGGCGATTACCGACGTTCCTTTTTCACGGTTCACCTGCGCATTTGTAGGGGTTTGCGCGGGGTTCGGTATTATTGGCGGGGCAAGGCTACCTTGTTCGGCCTGTTGGTCCTAATTGCTGTCCTTCCGTATGAAAATTCCCATTTTATATCCGGCCCTGCTGTTGGTTTTACTAGGGGTGCGCCCGGCGCAGGCGCAGGATGATGGCCCGCGCCAGCTGGGTGCGCCGCCGGCCATGCCCACGCCCGCCCGGCCCCGGCCCACCCCCGCCCCACGCCAGCTGGAAACCGTGCCCGTGGCCCCCCGCGACTCTTCGCGCCGTGCGGCCGTGACGGCCCCGCAGCCCGGCCCCATGGCCGCCCCCGCACCCGTGTACGCTCCTACGCCCGCCGGCCAGCTGCCGGGCAACAACGCCCGCCCCGCCCGCTTCCAGGTGGGCCTGAAAAACGGGATGATATACTCGGCCAACGACGTGGAAACGAAGAATCCGCTCTTCGGCCGCTCCTACCTGCTGCTGGACGGCCGGCAGAAGTTTGAAATGGCGGAAATCGGGTTTTATGAGGATGAAACCGGACACTACGTTCGCACCACGCTGCCCAACTCTTCGCGGGAAACCACGTTGCGCCGCGAAAAAACCGGGCGCATCAGCCTCTATTCCATCACCACTTCGCAGTACAGCTCGGGGCCGGGCGGCTTCGGCTACCCGGGCTATGGCTACGGCTACGGGGGAGTTGGCATGGGCTACGGCGGGTTTGGCGGCTACCCCTACGGGGGCTACCGCACCGTGAAAACCGAATATTTTTCCAAAGACAACGGCCCCATTCAGAACCTGACCACCAACAACCTGATGCTGGCCACCCGCGACAATGCCGGCTCCCAGGAGCTGCTGCTGGAATCGCGCCGGTACCAGCGGCTCACCGTGGGCAGCTACGTGGTGGGCGGCGGGCTGCTCGCGGCCGGGCTGTTGCAGTCGCTACGCTCCAACGATGGCCGGGCGGGCATTTCGCCGCTGGTTTACGCGGCCATTCCGGTGCTCATCGTGCCCATCGTGCTGCAAAGCAAGCAGGCGAATAACCAGCGCCAGGCCATTGCCTTGTATAACTCGACGCGGTGAGACGTCTTTGACTTACTGGGAAAAAGAACGTCATGCTGAGCGTAGCGTAACGCCACCCCACCTCGCCGCGTAGGCCGGGGATGAAAACTGCCGCCGCTTCTACCATTACTACCGAAGCTCAGGCCGCCGACCTTGCCGCCCGCCAGGCCAAGGCACTGCTGGTGCACGAGCGGCTTTGCGCCGAGTACGGGGCTCCGTTCCGCTTCTTCAGCACCAAGGACCCGCTGAGTGAGCTGGTGAGCGCCCTGCTTTCGCACCGCACCAAAAATGCCGAATCGCACCGCGCCTACCTGGAGCTGCGGGCCACTTTTCCCACTTGGGAGGCCGTGCGCGACGCGCCCACCGAGGCCGTGCAGCACGCCATCCGGGCCTGCACCTGGCCCGAGCAGAAGGCCCCGCGCATTCAGGCCGTGCTGCGCGAAATCAGCCAGCGCTGCGGTACTGATGCCCCCTGCGCCCTGGATTTCCTGGCCGAAATGCCCATTCCCGAGGCTCGCGCCTGGCTGGAAAGCATCAGCGGGGTGGGGCCGAAAACCAGCGCGGCTACCCTCCTTTTCAGCACCCTGCGCATCCCAGCCATGCCCGTCGACAGCCACCACCACCGCGTGGCCCAGCGCTTGGGCCTCATCGGGCCGAAGGTGGGCGAAGGCCCGGCCCACAAGCTGCTCGAAGCCCTGCTCCCGCCCGGCTGGGACGCCCAGCAGGTGTATGACCACCACGAGGCGCTCATGTTTCACGGGCAGAAGTGCTGCTATTTCAGCGGGCCGGCCTGCGGGCGTTGCGTGGTGCTGGACCAGTGCCCGTTTGGGCAAGCGCGGCTGGGCGGGAAGGCTGCCGAATAAATCAGGTTCCCGAAGCACGTCATGCTGAGCGCAGCCGAAGCATCTCTACCGCAATAGTAAATAAATTACTTGCACAGTAGAGATGCTTCGGCTGCGCTCAGCATGACGTTCTCTATTTAACATCAAACTAGCCCAGACCATGATTCTGCACCTGCGGGCCAAGCCCAACGCCCGCCAAACCCAGCTGCTCCGCGCGCCCGACGGCACCCTGACCGTGCGCCTGCAAGCACCGCCTCAGGAAGGCCAGGCCAATGCCGTGCTGCTGGCGTTTCTGGCCACGGTGTTTGCCGTGCCCAAAAGCCGCGTGCTGCTGCTGAGCGGCCACACGGCCCCGTTCAAAAAGCTCGAAATTGAGGGCGTGAGCGAGGAAGACGGCCAACGGATACTGGCCGCGCGGCTGGCCTGAGCGGCCGGCCGGGCTTAACTTCCGGGCCGGTTTCACCCTCCCTCCGCCCCCGCCGCCATGTCTGCCGACTTCCAGCCGCTGCTCGATGCCCTGCAATTCTCACCCGATAACCTGCCGTTGCGCCAGCACCTGGCCCGCCAGCTCAACGCCGCCGGCCAGCCGCACGAGGCCGAAGCCCTGTGCCGCGAAGGCCTGCGCCAGTACCCCACCGACGACGCCCTGCGCCTGAGCCTGGCCGAAGCCTACCTCGCCACTGGCAAGCACTCGGCCGCTTTTGTGGTGGTGGAGGAGCTGCTGGACCAGCACGCCGACCACGCCCCCGCGCACTGGCTGCACGCCCGCCTGCTGCTGGCCACCGGCCAGCCCGCCGAGGCCCGCGCCGCCTACGACCACGCCATCGAACTGAGACCCGACCTGGCCGACAACGACCTCGACCAGGCCCTGACGGCCGCCCTGCCCGCCCCGCGTGTGCCCGCCGCCACCGGCAGCGGCTATGCCGCACCCGCCAACCACGCCGCCGATGCCCTCAACACCCAGGCCCAACTGCTGGGGCTGGAGAAGCCCAAAATCAACTTCTCCGACGTGGGCGGGATGGAGGCGGTGAAGGATGAAATCCGCCTTAAAATCATTCATCCACTGCAATTCCCGGACCTGTATAAGGCCTACGGCAAGGCCAGCGGCGGCGGTCTGCTACTGTATGGCCCGCCCGGCTGCGGCAAAACCCACCTGGCCCGCGCCACGGCCGGCGAGGTGCAGGCCAGCTTCATCAGCGTGGGCATTTCGGATATTCTGGACATGTGGCTCGGCAATAGTGAAAAAAACCTGCACAAGGTGTTTGCGCTGGCCCGGGCGCAGGCCCCGTGCGTGCTGTTTTTTGACGAAGTGGATGCCCTGGCCGCCAACCGCCACGACCTGCGCCAGAGCGCCGGCCGCACCGTGATAAACCAGTTTCTGGACGAGCTGGACGGGGCCACGCACTCCAACGAGGGCGTGCTCATCATGGCCGCCACCAACGCGCCCTGGCACCTCGACCCCGCCTTCCGCCGCCCCGGCCGGTTCGACCGCATCACGCTGGTGACGCCGCCCGACGAGCCGGCCCGCGCCGCCATTCTCGACATCCTGCTGCGCGGCAAGCCCCTGGCCCCCGGCCTGAACGTAGCCGCCGTGGCCGCCCGCACCGCCGGCCTCAGCGGGGCCGACCTGATGGCCCTCGTGGACGGGGCCGTGGACGTGTGCCTGCGCGCCTCCATGCGCAGCGGCCGGCCCCTGCCCATCGAGCAAAGCCACCTGCTGGATGCCGCCAAGCTGGTAAAGCCCAGTACCAAGGAGTGGTTTGCCACGGCCCGCAACTACGCGCTGTACTCCAACGAAGGCGGGCTGTACGACGATATTCTGGTGTATCTGGGGGTAAAAAAGCCGGGCGGACTGTAATGGCCCAGGCGCAGGGGGAAGCGGTGCGGAGCCAGCCCGGCTGGTTTGCGCAGGTCGAAAACCTGGTCGCGGTACACCGCTACGCCCTGGCCGAGGAGCTGACCCGCCGCGAACTGGCCCAGAACCCCCGCTCGGCCTTTGTGCTGGTGGTGCTGTGCATGGTGCTGAACGGCCACGACCGGCACCCCGAGGCCGAGGCGGCGGCCCGCAGCGCGGTGGCCGAGCAGCCAGAATATGCCGAGGCGTACTACTTCCTGGCCCTCAGCATTGCCAACCAGCGCCGCAACAAGGAGGCCGGGCAGGCCCTTGATACCGCCCTGGCGCTGGACCCCGGCAAGCCGAAATTCTACGCCCTGCGCAGCTACCTGGAGCTGGCGGGCAACCACCCGGCGCAAAGCCGGGCCACGGCCGAAGCCGGCCTGCGCTGGGACCCCAACCACCTGGATTGCCTGTATCGCCGGCTGCTGGCCCTGCGTCAGCTCGATGAAAACGACCTGGCCGAAGCCACGGCCCGCACCATGCTCCGCCTCGACCCCAGCCACTGGCGGGCGCACCTGGCGCTGGGCCAGCTGCTGCTGCCGCGCGAAGCCTATGCCGAAGCCGAAAGTCATTTCCGCACGGCCTTGCAGCACCAACCGAATTCCCGGGAAGCCCGCGAGGGCCTGTCGCTGAGCTGGAAGCAACGCTACTGGCTGCCGCGCCAGATGGAGCGAATAGATGGATACATTGTGGCCTACAACGAGTGGTTCGCGGCCCGGCTGGGCACCGCCGGCCACGCGGTGGCAATGCTGGGCCTGACGGTGGCTATTTCGATGCTGTGCGTGCCCCTGCTGCTGCTCTATGGCTGGGCCTACCTGCGCTGGCGCCTGGCCCCCGTGGTGATGCAGCTGCGCGGCCGCCCCCTGGCCTGGCTGGGGCCGCTGAGCTGGCGGCTGGTGGCGGCCGGCCTGGGCTGCGTAGGCGCGGCCGTGCTGGCCGTGCTCATTCCGGCCCGGCTGCCGGTGGTGGCCGCCACGCTGGCCGGGCTGGCGGTATTAGGGGTGTGGCAAGGGTCTTGGCGCAAGGTGTGGGGCGATTCGGAGCACCGGTACGCCCAATGGTTTTGGGTGGGCGTGGCCACCGCCACATTATTTATGTTCTGGCTCGACAATTCCCCCTTAGCACTCTGGAGCCGGCTGATGCTGTTTGCTTATACCGGCCTGCTTAGCGGCGCGGTATTCCTCCGACCGCCCGCTGCCCAGTAGGCAGCCGAAGTTTTCATTTTGCCTTTCCCCGCTTGCGCATGGCCCATTTCCACCCTGGCACCTCTCCCCTGGCGCGCGTCTGGGTGCTGCTGGAGCACCACCGGCCGCAGCAAGCCGCCCAGCTGGCCCGCCAGTGCCTGGCCGATGACCCTACCCACGCGCCTACCCACGTGGCCCTGGCCGAAGCCCTGCGCCAGCTCGACCGGCTCGACGAAGCCCGCGAGATTGCCCAAACGGCCATCGGCTTAGCCCCGGAAGCCGCCCGAGGCCACCACCTATTGGCCCTTATTCTGGGCCAGCAGGGCCACCTGCGCAAAGCCACCGCCGCCATCGACCAGGCCCTACAGCTGGACCCCACCCGTGGCGAATTTTTCGGCCTACGGGCGCAGCTGTGCTACGTTCAGGGGCAATACCACGCCGCCATTCAGTGCGCCGGGCACGGCTTGCAGGCCGATGCGCGCCAGGCCGACTGCCTACTCTGGCGGGCCCTGGCCCAGGAAAAGCTGGCCCGAACAACCGCCTCCGATGCCACCTTCGACCAGGCATTGCGCCTGGCCCCCAACAGCGCCTTGGTGCACCAATGGCGCGGCAAGCTGCTGCTTCAGCGCTACGAGCCCCAGCAGGCCGCCCTCCATCTCACCGAGGCCCTCCGCCTCACGCCTACCAAACGTGCCCTGCTCCCCCTGCTGCAACAGGCCCGCCGGCAACAGCTATGGCCCGCCTGGCTGACGCAGCTGCACCAAAAGCGGCAGCGCGACTGGAGCACCGACCTGCCGGTTAGCTGGACTGGCCCGGTCATCGGCATCCTGATGCCATTTTTTGAGCTGCGTAGCTGGTGGCAAACGCGCACCGACCCCCTGTTTCAGGAAAATATTCCCGGGCAGCGCCGGGTACTGGCTAAAAGGTGGGGGACAACTGGAGCAGTAGTGGCTTCGATAGGCATCATGGGGTTTGCCTGCCTGTCCGCTGGCATGCCTTTTTCCGTCATGCTTTTAGGCTTGGTGATGCCTTTGCTCATGCTGGCAGTCGGAGCAATGATAAGGTCGAAATCGGACTAGCGACGCGGCAGCGCCCCCCACCTCGCACCAATCCGCTACCACCCACCGTCCCTATTTCCCGCGCTTCCAGCGGTAGTATTTGCGGTACCAAGGCGAGGTTTTCTTGAATAAGCTGCTGGTAGACTCGTTCGGAAACATGTTCACCCGGAATACCTGCATCCGGTCGGCTTCGATGGTCATACCGCCCGTGTCGGTGGCCACGCCGAGGGCGAATCCGGCTTCGCGCACCGCCGCTTTCACGTCCTCGCTCAGGTCGCCATAAGGGTAGGCGAAGCTCACGATTTCGGTTTGCAACCCAGTTTCCAGCGCCGTTTTGCTGCGCTGAATTTCGGCGGCGGCTTCAAGCAGCGGCAGGGTGGTGAGGCGGGGGTGCGACATGGTGTGTGCCCCGATTTCCCAGCCGGCGGCCACGAAAGCCCGCTTCTGAGCGAGGTCCATTATCTCGGAGCGCGGCTCGTCGGGGTCGAAATCCGCATCCCACTGGTTGTAGCGGATATCGGCATCGCCCAGCAGGTAGAGCACGCCCCGGTAGCCATATTGCTGCATCAGCGGCAGCAGGTTGGTGTAGTTATCGGTGTAGCCATCATCAAAAGTGAGGATGATGGGGCGGGCGGGGAATTCGCGTAGCGGCAGCTCGCCGCTGGCATATTTCAGGTAGTCGGCGAAGGTGATGGGCGTTAGCTTCTGCTGCTTGAAATAGGCCAGGTGCTTCTCAAAGTTCTCCTTCGTGACGTAAATCTGGTGTTTGGTGGCCAGCGGCGCGTCAGGGATTTTGTGGTACATGAGCACCGGAATGAAGCCCGGGACGGCCTTCTGCATCCGCGCCGCCTGGTACACTTCCAGCACCCGCGCCGCCACGGTGGCCAGGCTATAATGCGCCCGCACCTGCTCCCGCAACGCAACCGGCACTGCCTGCGGCTGCCGCAAAAATCCCTGCGCATCGGCCAGCAGCGCACCAAAATCAACTTCCGAAGCGCCTAACCGGGCCGAGATATCCCCAAAATTGGAAGCCGCCGCCGAAGCAAAAGTTTCTTCCGTAACGAGGCCCGCGTAGCTGGCCTCACCCAGCGCCAGCACGGGCCGGCGGGCCCCCAGCGCCTCAATGGCCACGCGCCCCGCCCCGATAACCAGCGTGGTGCGGGCCAGCCAGCCGGGCACGTCGTCGGTGAAACCCACCACCTCAATCCGCTCCCCAAAATCGGCTTGCAACTGCGCCAGGGCCGTTTTGCCGGCCGCCGGCAGGTGTTGCAGCTCCCCGCCGATAAGTGCCACCCGCAACCCCGGAAACTCCCGCAGCAAGGCCGGAAACACCTGCGCCAGCAGCGCCGCCGCCCGCTCGCCCTTGCCCCCATTGAAGCGCCCGATAAAGGAGATTCGCAAAGCGGAATCCGCGCTGGCCGCTGCTTCCTTCCCAAACGCCACCCCATTGGGAATAGCCACAATTTTGGCCGCGTCCATCTTCACTTCGGTGATGAGGTGCTCCCGCAGATTGGCACAAATGGCAATGACTTTGTCGCCGTACACATCGAGCAGTGAGGTGGACGTGTGCAGGTGCTGCCGCCCGTGCACGGTGCTCACCAGCGGCACGGCCAAGCCGCGCAGGGCAAAATAGCTAACCCAGCTGGCTGCCCGCGAGTGGCAATGCACCACGTCAATCCGTTCCTTTTTCACCACCTGCCGGATGATACGCGCGTTGCGCAGCCGCTGCCGGTAGCTGCGGTTGCTGATGCCGGCCCACACCAGCGTGGCCCCGGTGGGCAGTTTGTCGGCATCGGCTACCACCCATACCTGGTGGCCCTGGGCGCGGTGGGCCTCGGCCAATTGCACGGCATAGGCCACGGAGCCCGCAAAAAACTCAGCCGAAAGAACGTGGAGAATGCGCATGCCGCAAAGGTATTGCCGGGCGCGGGGCTGGCACTGCTATCCGAACTGTGTCGGACAGTCATGCAGAGCGCAGCGAAGCATCTTTACCGCTATAGTAAATCAGATTACTTGCGCGGTAAAGATGCTTCGCTGCGCTCTGCATGACGGCCCTTTTTCCTGTCAGCCCCGCGCCCGGCCGGCCACGTTGTCCATGTACTTCTGGCCGTTGCCGGTGTTCAGGAGGAGGATTTTCTCGTCGGGCTGGATTTCGCCGCTGGCTAGCAACTGGAGGGCGGCCGTCCACACCGCGCCGCCTTCGGGGGCCACGAACAGGCCTTCCTGGTGGCCGAGGTCGCGCATGCCGGCCAGCATGCCTTCTTCGCTCACGCTCACCACCGTGCCGTTCGACTCGTGGAGGACGCGCAGCATCATATTTTCGCCCAACGGGTGCGGCACGGCCAGGCCGTTGGCCAGCGTGGCGCGGCCCTGGTAGGCGTGGCAGTTGGGCTGGCGGCCCTCGTAGGTTTCGAGGAGCGGGCAGCAGTTTTCAGCCTGCACGGCCACCATGCGGGGCAGTTTCACGTCGGGGGCCAGCCAGCCGAGCTGCTTCATTTCCTGAAACGCTTTCCAGATGCCGATGAGGCCGGTGCCGCCGCCGGCGGGGTAGAGCAGCACGTCGGGCAGCGTCCAGTTCAGCTGTTCGGCAATTTCGTAGCCCATGGTTTTCTTGCCTTCGAGGCGGTAGGGCTCTTTCAGGGTCGAGATATCGAGCAGGGCACCGTCGGCGTTGCGCTGCCGCACACGGGCCCCGCAGTCGCTGATGAGGCCGTCGACCAGCTCCACTTCGGCCCCGTACCAGAGACATTCTTCCTGAAATGCCTGCGGGGTGTGGCGGGGCATCACCACCACGGCACGCAGGCCGGCGCGGGCGCAGTAGGCGGCCAGGGCCACGCCTGCATTACCCGCTGTGGGGATGATGCAGCCATCCACGCCCAGCTCTTTGGCTTTGGACACGGCCATGCTCAGGCCCCGCGCTTTGAAGGAGCCGGTGGGGTTCTGGCCTTCGTCCTTCAGCAGCAGGTGGGCCAGCTCGTGGCGGGCGGCCAGGCGCGGCAGACGCAGCAGCGGCGTGAGGCCTTCGCCCAGGGTCACTTTGTTTTCCTCGTGCAGCAGCGGCAGCAGCGCGCCATAGCGCCACATCGAGGTATCGGCCTGGTCGATAACGGCGCGGCTGAGGGGCTCGCGCAGGTCGTAATCGGCCACCAGCGGCACCTGGCAGCAGGCCGAAACCCGCTGCAGGTCGAAGGCGGAATATTCGGTGCCGCAGGCGGAGCAGTGCAGCGCGGCCAGGCGGGAAAGGGATTCGGACGCAACGAGTTTCATAGGGCAAAGTACGGAATGACTTTACCCGGGGTATGCCGCAATGGGATGGGCATTTGGAATAGCCTATGCCCTATCGGAATAATAACGCCGCGTGAATTGCAGGAAATCCTTGTAGGGTGCGTTGTTTTCGGTGCCCTTGCGCTGGATGAAATTAAACTCGCGCCGGAGAGGGAAATTGTTGATTTTAACCTCCGAAAATTCGCCCGAAGCCAGCTCCTTCACCACCGCCTGCCGGGGCAGGAAGGCCAGGCAGGTATCCACGCGCACGAAGTTTTTGAGGGCTTCGGTGCCACCCAGGCGCACACGCACCGGCAGCGCGGCCAGCTTGATGCGATGCCGGGCCAGGGCTTCTTCGAGCACGGCCAGCGTGCCGGAGCCGTCCTCACGCAGGGCCAGCGGCGTGGTGAGCAGGTCGTGGATTTCGAGGGTGCGCTTTGCGAGCGGATTGCCAGCGGCGCATACGGCCACCACGTCATCGGTGAGCAGGGGCGTGTAGGTCACATTGCTCACTTTGTGGATGCCTTCGATGATGCCAAGCTCGATTTCGTGGTCAAGCAGAGCGCGCAGGATGTTGTCGGAATTGCGGTTTTTGAGGCTGAGCTGGCGGTTGGGGTGCAGGCGCAGATAGGCCGATACCACGGGCGGCAGCACGTAGAGCGAAATGGTGGTGCTGGCCCCGATGAGCAGGTGCTGGCTGGGCGCGAAATCTGGGCTCAATTCGCTCATTTCCTGGTGCAGCTCCTGTTGCAGTTGCTTGGCCTGTAGCAGCTTTTCGTAGAGTTTACGGCCGGCCGGAGTGAGTTGGATGCTGCTGCCCAGGCGTTCGAACAGGCCGGTTTTGTAGTGCTCTTCCAGGGCCTTCACCTGTTTGCTCACGGCCGACTGGCTGGTGAACAAGGCTTGGCTGGCTTTGGTGAAGCTCAGGCGCTGGGCCACTTCGAGAAAGACTTCGTGCGGGTGCGAAAGCATGAGGTGGGAAGTGTAGCACATGCTTTAGCTTGTGCATGGAAAGGGAATACCAGCCAACGCCGGCACAAGCTAAAGCATGTGCTACAAGCTCAGCCGCCGCTGAAACGCGGCCAGAAACAGCCCGGCGTGGTAGCCATCGCCGAGGCCGTGGTGCAGGTTGATGGATACGGGCATTTGCCGGGTAGCGCCTTCGCTGAAAACCTGGCCGAAGGAAATTTTGGGGCAGCTGTCCGGGTGCGAAAAGCTGCGGGCGTGCGAGAGCGCCGTGAAGCGCACCCACGGCAGGGCCGAGCAATGCACCACGTCGGGCCGGGCGGTGGTGTCGCTCAGGCGCAGGCCGGTGCTGGCCTGCACGGCCGCTATTTCGGCTTCGGCGGCGGCGATGAAATCAGTCAGCGTGTTGCTCTGCTCGATGAAGGAGAAGGCGAACGTGTGGTCGGCCCGGCCGAGGGTGGCGGAGGCGTGAATGCGGTCGTAGAGGTACACCTGGCCGTTTTCGATGCGGTAGCGGAAGGCTTCGACTTCGTTGGCTGCCTCCAAGGCGTGGTATAGGTAGTAGAGGAAAAACGACACGCCCAGCCGCTTGGCTTCGGCCTGCGCCGTGGTGCAATCCACGTTGGCCGTGAGGCCGAAGAAGGGTTCTTCAAAAGCCGAGAAGAAGGCAAAATGCTCGCGACGGGGCCAGGTTTCGAGGTCAATCAGGTGCTTCATGGCGGGCAAAGGTCGGTAGCTTTGCGGCGTCAATCCCCACGTTATGCCCACGCAAACCTTCATCGCCTTCGACGCCGACGACACCCTCTGGCCCAACCAGCCGCACTTCGACCACGTCGAAGCGCAACTGCTCCAGATTCTGGCGCCATATGCTGACCATGCGACCATCAACGCCCGGCTCTACGACGTGCAGCGGGCTAATATGCATCTGTTCGGCTACGGGGCCAAGTCATTTATGCTCTCAATGATTGAAACCACGATTCAGCTGTCCGGCGGCGCGGTGGTGGGGGCCGAAATCCAGCGCATTCTGGATTTGGGAAAGGATTTGCTGCGTTTCGCCATTGAGCCGCTGCCCGATGTGGTAGAAGTGCTGACCGAGCTAAAGGAGCGCGGCCACAAGCTGATTCTGCTTACCAAAGGCGACCTGTTCGACCAGGAAAGCAAAATAGCCCGCTCCGGCCTGGGCGATTTTTTCGACTACGTTGAAATTGTAAGCGAAAAGGACGAGCCCACGTATCGCCGCCTCTTCACCCGCCTCGGGGCCACGCCCGAAAACTTCGTAATGATTGGCAATTCGCTAAAATCCGACATTCTACCAGTGGCGAAGCTGGGATTTCCGGCCGTGCACGTGCCATATCACGCCAACTGGATTCACGAACATGTGCCCGCCGAGCTGCTGGCAGGCGTGGAGTTTCGGGCGGTGGAGCGGCTGCGGGAGGTGCTGGAGCTGGTGCGGTAAGCCGCAATTCAGGGCTTAGGCGGCGGGAGGATTACTGGGCGGCCGAAGCTCCGTAGGCACCGGCTGGCCGGCAGCCCAGCCGTCGAGGTTGCTACGGGTGGTGGCGGCAATGTGCTCCAGCGCCTCCCGCGTGAGGAAAGCCTGGTGGCCGGTGACGAGGACGTTGGGCAGGGCGAGCAGCCGAGCAAACAGCGCATCGGTGGGCGGGTTTTGGCGGTGGTCGACGAAAAACAGCTTTTTCTCGCCCTCATACACATCGAGGCCCAGGTAGCCCAGCTGGCCGGTTTCCAGGGCCGCGATGGCGGCGGCAGTGTCCAGCTCGGCCCCGCGACTGGTATTGATGAGCATCACGCCGCGCTTCATGCGGGCCAGGCGGGCGGCATCAATCAGATAAGGCGCGTGCGGAATCATGGGGGCGTGCAGGGTGATGATGTCGGCCTGCGCGCAGAGGTCGTCCAGCGTGGTGTAGGTCACGCCGAATTGCGTGGTCAGGGCCGGGTTGGGCACCGGGTCGTAGCCCAGCAGCCGGCAGCCGAAGCCGTGCAGAATGCCCGCCACCACGCCGCCAATGTGCCCCAGGCCCACAATGCCCACGGTTTTGCCGTGCATGTCGAACCCAATCAGCTCATCGAGCCGGAAGTCGTGCGCCCGCAGCTGCTGGTCGGCCTGGCGCAAGCGGCGGTTGAGGGCCAGCATGAGGGCCACCGCGTGCTCGGCAATGGCGTGGGGCGAATACTCGGGCACATTGGCCACTCGCAGTCCCAGTTCCTGGGCGCGCGCCAGGGCCACCTGCTCGTGACCGGTGGCCCGAATGGTGAGGAACCGGATGCCCAGCGCGTGCAAGGCCTCGAGCACAGGGGTGGAAGCGTCATCGGTACTGAAAATGGCCACGGCATCCGTGCCAGCAGCCAGGGCCGCCGTTTCAACCCCGAGGTTTTCTTCCACAAACTGCAACTCGTGTGCGGTGCCAGCCGCCGTGGTCAGGTAGGAGCGCTCAAATGGCTTTGTGCTAAAGACCGTGGTTTTCATAAGAAAGGAGGACAGTAAGGCGTTCAAGGTACGTCATCGACACCCGGAAACGGGAAACGGCCCAGCACTCAGGCATTGGAATACAGACTAATTGCTACCTTCCCCACGGCTTTCCCCCACACCCCTCCCCATGCTGGCCCGTTACCGCTTTTTGCCCCTGCTGCTGATGCTGCTGGCGGCTTCGTCGTGCTCAAAAAAAACCGCCCAGGAGCAAGCCGCCGAAACGGCCGCGACTACCGACGGCGACGAAATCGACCCGTACTCCAATCTGGTTTTCACCTTTGATGAAAAGGTGGTGGATGAGGCCAAGCAAAACCGCTGGGACACCACGCGCTACGTCACGTTCTCACCCAACATCCGCGGCAAGTTTAAGTGGACGGGTGACCGGGAGCTGACCTTCTCGCCGCTGGAGCCCTTCCGGCCCAGCACCGTTTTCTCGGCCTCGCTGCGGCCCGAAACGCTGCCCAGCGGCAAGCAGAAACTGGCCCTGAACCGGCCCAAATTCCACACGCCGTATCTGGATATGGCCGCGCCGCAGGTGTTCTACGGCAGCTCGAAGCGGGCGGCGGGCACGGCGGAATTGCGCGCTAATCTGGTTTTTAATTACCCCGTGCGGCCTTCTGATGTGAAGTCGCGCCTGAAGGTGACGCAGGGCGGCAAGCCCGTGGCGGTGGAAGTGAACTCGGCCGAGTCGGATGCGCTGGTGGCCGTGACGTTTATGCAGGACGTGCAGGCAGGCACGCCCGTGCAGATTGACATTGCACCCGGCCTGCGCCCGGCGGCCGGTACCAAGGCCACCGAGAAAGTCCTCACCGCCCAGGCCGAAATCCCCGACCAAAGCACGCTGGAAGTGCGCGAGCTGACCGGCTCCCTGCTCAACGGCCAGCCCGTGGTGACGCTGCTGCTCAACCAGCCTGTGAGCGCCGCCGACGTGCAGTCCAATCTGAAGGTGACGCCCGCCGTGGCCTTTTCGGTGGAGGCGCTGGAAAGCGGCTTTGCCTTGCGCGGCGGGTTTGAGGTGGGCAAAACCTACCAGGTTTCGCTGGCCGCCGGCACACGCGGGCTGCTGGGTGGCAGTCTGGGCGAGGCGTTCAGCCAGGCCGTTTCCTTTGGGGATGAGCGGCCGAGTCTGAGCTTCACCAGCAGCGACAAGGCAATGTACCTCGATGCGCTGGGGAACCGGAATCTGGGCCTGCGCATCAACGAAGTGGCCAAGGTGAAGGTGACCATTGCCAAGGTCTACGCCAACAACATCCAGCAGTTGCTACGCGGCGAAAAGCAGTACGGCTACCCCGAGTACGACGAGGACGAACCCCGCGAATCGAACACCGACGAAAACGGCGACTACATCGACCGCAGCTTCCAGTATTACGACACCGAGAACATCGGCAACGTGCTGTCGGAGCGCACCATTTCCGTGGATGGCTTAGCGAAGGAAAATGGCATGCGCCTGCTCAATCTCAACCTGAAAGACCTCGAATTTCAGGGGCCGATGAAGGGCCTGTACGTCATTCGGGTGCAGGATACCGAGCGGCAGTGGCTGCAGGTGAGCAAGCTGGTGGCCGTGACGGACCTGGGCCTCATCGTGAAGCAGGGCGCAACGGGCGGCACAGTCGTTTTTGCCAATTCCATCCGCACGGCCGAGCCGCTGGCGGGCGTTACGGTGAACCTCGTGAGTTCGAATAATCAGGTGATTGGCACGACCACGACCGACAAATCCGGCGTGGCGCAGTTCGATTCGGCGGCCAGCATGAAGCGCTTCACGCTGGGCATGATTACGGCCGTGAAGGAGGCTGATTTCTCCTTTCTGGATTTGACCAAAAGCCGGGTCGAAACCTCGCGGTTTGAGGTGGGCGGGCTGACCTCGAACGCGGCGCATTACCAGGCGTTTCTGTACGGCGACCGCAACCTGTACCGGCCCGGCGACACGGTGCGGACCAACACCGTCATCCGCACCGAGGACTGGAAAAATCCGCCCTCGGGCCTGCCGATGAAAATCCGCTTGCTGCTGCCCAGCGGCAAGGAATACAGCAGCCTGCAGCAGAAACTAAGCGCGGCGGGCAGCTTCGAAAGCCGCTTCATTCTGCCGCCCACCATCATGACGGGCCTCTACACGATGGAGGTGCTGACCGGCAACGAAGTGCTGCTGACCTCGCGCCAAATCAGCGTCGAAGAATTCATCCCCGACCGCCTGAAGGTGACCGTGACGGCCGCCCCCAAAACCGTAAAACCGGGCCAGGACGTGACGGCCAGCATCACGGCCGTGAACCTCTTCGGCCCGCCCGCCGCCGACCGCAAGTTTGAGGTCGAATTCTCGCTCAAGCAAAAGGCCTTCGCCCCCAAGGGCTACGACGGCTATAACTTCACCATCAACAGCGGTGAGCGGCGGCGCAGCACCAACGAGGACGGCGAAACCAGCAGCGAAAGCGCCCTCACCGCCCGCTTCGAGAAAACCGTGCGCGAAGGCACCACCGATGCCGCCGGCCACGGCACCGCCGCCTACACCGTGCCCGGCTACCACGACCTCGGCACGCTGGAAGGCGTGGCCTTCGCCACGGTGTTCGACGAAACCGGCCGGCCCGTGAACCGCCTCGCCACCTTCGACGTGCAAACCCAGTCCACGATGTTCGGCATCGGCACTTTGCCCGACCTCATCAGCACCAAACAGCCCCTCACCGTGAAGCTGCTGGCCCTCTCCCCCAACGGCCAGCCGGCCCTCGCGCCGGCCGAAATCAAAGTGGTGCGCCTGCTCTGGGAAACCGTATTGGAGCGCCAGGGCGGCCGCTACGTCTACAATTCGCAGCAGCGCGAGCAAACCATTCTCCGCCAGACGCGCTCCATCCGGGCGGCCACCAGCTTCAGCTTCACCCCCATCTACTCGGGCGAATACGAGGTGCGCGTGAGCCGGCCGGGCGCCAGCAGCTACGTTACGCAGCGGTTTTACGCCTACGGCTACGGCGATACCCAGGCCAATTCCTTCGAGGTGAACAACGAGGGCGAGGTGACCATTGAGGCCGACAAGCCCAAGTACGCGCCCGGCGAAACGGCCAACCTGCTGCTGAAATCGCCCTTCGCCGGCCGCATTCTGGTGACGGTGGAGCGGGCCAACGTGCTCGACCATTTCTACGTGACCACCGACGGCAAGGCGGCCGAGGTCAAAATCCCCATCAAAGCCGAGCATGTGCCCAACGTGTACGTGACCGCCACCGCCGTGCGCGCCCACACCGCCCAGGACCGCCTGCCCCTCACCGTGGCCCGCGGCTTCCTGCCCCTGACCGTGGAAAAGGCCGATTCGCGCCTCGCCGTGGCCATTGCCGCGCCCGCCGCCAGCCGCTCCCAGACCTGGCAAACCGTGGAAATCACCACCGCGCCCAGCGCCCAGCTCACCCTGGCCGTGGTGGACGAAGGCATTCTGCAGCTCAAAAACTACCAGACGCCCGACCCGCACGCCTACTTCTACCAGAAGCGCGCCCTCGAAGTATCGGCCTTCGACGTGTACCCCTTCCTGCTGCCCGAGCTCGGCACCAGCAGCAGCGGCGGCGACGCGGCCGACATGCGCAACCGCACCAACCCCGTGCCCAACCGCCGCGTGAAACTGGTTTCGAAATGGAGCGGCGTGCTCACCGCCGACGGCGACGGCAAAGTGCGCTACCGGGTGCGCGTGCCGCAGTTCAGCGGGGCGCTCCGCATCATGGCCGTAGCCTACAAAGACGATGCCTTCGGCTCGGCCGAATTCACGATGAAGGTGGCCGACCCGGTGGTGATTTCCACGGCGCTGCCGCGGTTTATGAGCCCCGGCGACACGATTGATGCAGTTATAACACTGACTAACACTACGAATAAATCAATAACCGTCCCCTTCATTCAACAGATGAAAGGGCTGACGCCGGTGCTCCCATTGATTTTAGATAATAAGGGGACGCCTTTTTATGAATTGAAAAAGCAGTCGGAAAAGAGGATATCTGTAAAGCTGGTAGCAAAGACTATCGGAAATGCAGAACTGAAAACCATTGTAGATATTGGTGGGGCTGGAAAAACGGAAAGCCTCACTGAAACTGTCGAACTCCCAATTCGCCCCGCCGCCTCGCTCGAAAAGCGCACTGGCAGCGGCGTGATTGCCGACGGGGCCACGCTCCCGCTCAACCTGAAAACCGATTTCCTGCCCACCTCGCTCAGCAGTCGGCTTGTCGTGAGCCGCTCGCCGCTCACGGAGTTCAGCAAGGATTTGCGCTACCTGCTGCAATACCCCTACGGCTGCCTGGAGCAAACCGTGTCGGCCGCCTTCCCGCAGCTCTACTACGCCGATTTGGCGGCCACTTTGCAGCAGAAAACCGGGGCCGCCGCCAAGGCCCAGCGCTACAATCCGAACTACCACGTGCAGGAAGCCATCCGCAAGATTGAGGCGATGCAGCTCTACAACGGCAGCCTGAGCTACTGGCCGGGCGGCGACTACGACAACTGGTGGGCCACCGCCTACGCCGCCCATTTTCTGCAGGAAGCCCAGCAAGCCGGCTTCGCGGTGAATAAATCCGTGCTCGACAAGGTGCTGAAATACCTGGCCTTCCGCCTCAAAAAGCGCGAAACCGAGCCCTACCAGTACTTCGACGTCAGCAACATTGCCCGCCAGCGCACGATAGCCAGCAAGGAAATCGCCTACTCGCTCTACGTCCTCGCCCTGGCCGGCCGCCAAGACCCCGTGGCCATGAATTACTACCGCGCCAACCGCCCCCTGCTCACCGAGGACTCCCGGTTCCTCCTCGCCTGCACCCAGAGCCTGCTCGGCAACCAGCGCGCCTTCCGCGAGTTGCTGCCGACCAAATTCGGCAGCGAGCGAGCGACCCGGCGCGCCCTCGATGGCTCGTTCTACTCCCCCATCCGCGACGAAGGCCTCATCCTCAACGCCCTCGTCAGCACCGACCCCAACAATCCGCAAATCCCCGGCATCGCCCGCCAGCTCAGCCGCCAGCTAAAAGCATCGCCCTGGCTCAGCACCCAGGAAGAATCCTTCGCCCTGCTCGCCCTCGGCAAAATAGCCCGCCAGAACGCCCGCAGCACCGCCACCGCCACCCTCACCATCGACGGCAAACCGGCAGGCGGCTTCGATGGCAAAGACCTCACAATCCGCAACGTAGCCAACCGCAACGTGAGCATCCGCACCGCCGGCAAAGGCAGCCTCTACTACTTCTGGGAAACCGAAGGCATCTCGGCCAGCGGCCAGGTGAAGGAAGAAGACACCTACCTGAAAGTCCGCCGCCAGTTCCTGAACCGCGACGGCGTGCCGCTGGGCACCCCCAGCTTCCGCCAGAACGATTTGGTGGTGGTGAGAATTTCCATCGAAGCCGGCGACGCGGCCGGCGAGATAAAGAACGTCGCCATCACGGATTTGCTGCCAGCTGGGTTGGAAATTGAGAACCCGCGCATTGGCGCGTTGCGGGAATTGTCCTGGGCGAAGGATGCCAGTACGCCTGACTATCTGGACGTGCGGGATGACCGGATTAACATGTTCACCACCGCCACGGGCGCGCCGAAGCATTTTTATTACCTATGCCGCGCGGTGTCAAAAGGTACATTCAAGCTGGGGCCGGTGAATGCCGATGCGATGTACAACGCGGACTACCACAGCTACAATGGAGCTGGCGTGGTGCGGGTGCGGTAAAATCAAAAGAACGGTCGTGCAGCGCGCAATGCTGTATGACCATTCCTCTGGTTTTAACAATCATCGGCAGGCTAATCTCAACTCAATTTTGATTGCAGAACATTCATCAGATAGGCATCTGAAATATGCTCCTGTTCCAAGCGGTTTTGCGCTGGCTTGCTAATTAGCAGCTGATAGAGCTTTTCCTCACCCGGAGTCAGCAGCTCAAAGTTGATTTGGGATGGAATGGTGCCGGCATGGGCAAAACGCTCGTGGTCATGGTACGTCTTCGCATCCATGAGCACCGACCGGGCTTGCGGAAAATAGCTGCGCAACTGCGTCAGAATGCGCAGGCCGTGCAGGTCCAGGTCGCCCCAGTACCACAGCGGCAGGTGGTGTAGCCAGTGGCAATGGCGCAGGCGCTCCACGGCGTAGCCACTGCCCCAGATTGCCAGGGTGGCAGGCAATGGGGGCAAAGTCAGAAAAGTGAGTTTGTTCTCGACTACCAGCACTTTCAATCCGGGCTGCATGGGCAAAGTCAGGCGCTCAAAATCCGGTTGTGGAATGGTGAGGTCGGCAAGGCCGCCAAAAGCGGCGGCCAGCATTTCATCCAATAGCCGGAAACGGACGGCGGCCGCATCGGTTCGCAGGCCGAAGCGGGTGGCAAAATCGGTGGTCGGCTCCTGCTGCTCGGGGGGCAACAAGTAGCTCAGTAAGCTGCTGAGAATGCCGCTGTGCTGCTCCACGAATTTGCTGTGCACGCCGGGCACCTGGCGGGCGTACAGGTTGGGCCGTGGATTTGCCAGGAAGAACTGGCAGACGGCCAGCAGTTCCGGCCAGTATCCGGTATGCGGGGTTACCCGTTCAGGATGCAGTTCCAACCAGCCGGTCAGGGCCGGCAGTTGCTGCCGAATGAGGTCGGCTTGCGCCTGAAAGCAGGCAAAATCTGCGGCCAGGCCACAGAGGCGCAGGTAATCCTCCAGCGTTTCCAGCTGGATTCGGACGGGCACGCCCTGCTCGCCGTGCCGGGGCGAGCGCACCGTGGCCCAGTGCACCACGTAGCCAAAGCCCCGGCCCTCGAGGGAGCCGGCGCGCAGGGCTTGCAGCTGCTGCGTGCGTTGGGCGGGCTCGGTGGTCAGGCTGCCTTTGTTGCCGGCTATCACCAACGGGAACTGCGCGGGCAGCGTATCGGCCAGCCATGCCTGCAGCAGGCGTGGATAATAGCGGCGAGCTTTCGCGCCTATCTCTTCCGGCGTAATCATGCGTTAGCGGGCACTTCGCCAGTGGCAACGGCCGCCGGGGCGGCGTGGCGCTGCTGATACTGCTCCAGCGTCAGGTCCCACACTTCCGACTCGAAAGTGGGCCGGCGGCGCACCAGGTGCAGGTGCTCGATGAAAGGGGCGGCCAGGGGAATGTTGTCGAGCGGCGTCACAATCATCAGCTGCAGGCCGAGCTGCGCAAAGAGCTTCAGGGCGTAGGTCGAGTTGGCGGCGTCGCTTTTGCTAAAGGTTTCGTCGATGACCACGAAGCGGAACGAGGGCTGGTGGCGGCCGGGCTTCAGGGCATTGTACTGGTAGGCGATGGCGGCGGCCAGCACGGTGTAGGCCAACTTGGCCTTCTCGCCGCCCGAGCGCCCGCCCGAATTGGAATACACGTTGATGACCTGCCCCGTTTCGCGGGCCACTTCTTCGGCCCCGAATTGCAGCCAGTTGCGCACGTCCAGCACCTTGCGGCGCATGGTGTCGTCGCGGTGCAGCTCATCGAGCAGGGTTCGGAGGTTTTCGAAGGCAATCAGGGCTTGCTGCGGGTCGCGCGAGGCCAGTAGCTCCTGGTTGGGCACGGCCTGGTGCAGGCGGGCGCGAAACGCGGCGATGCCTTGCGCGGCCCCGTCGCGCACGTCGGTGGCCGTGAGGCGAATATAGGCGCGCGGCTGCTGGCTGAAATCGATGCTCACCAACGCTTCGTTCAGCTCGCCAATGCTGCCCCGAACATCCCGCAGCTGCTCCGCCAGCGTCTTGCGGAATTTGAACACGAACTGCAGGACATCTGTCGTCAGGTGTTTCTGGAACTGCTGCTGGTATTGGGGCAGGTTTTCGACGCTCAGGCGCTGGTACAACAGTTCGTAGTCGCCCAGACTATCGGGATTAGCCAGCAGGTTGGCGCATTCGGCGTGCCACTGCGCAGCATAGGCTTCGGGTAGCTGGTTGGGCTTGCGAAACTGATTCATCTGGTTGACCAAGCGGGGCAGCAGCTTTTGAACCTGTCCGGCGTGGCCGGCGTGGCGAGTGCGCAGCTGGCTTTCCGTGGTGGCGCGCTGGTGGTCGGCTTCTTCTACGGTGGCGGGGTCCGGCAGCGGAGCGGCCAGCCACAGGCCGGCGGGCACCGGGCTAGGCGTGTTGGGCCAAGCGTCGGTTTCGCTTTGCAGCTGGCCAGTCAGTCGCTGAACATCGTTTTCCAGTCCCCCCAATAATTTATCGACCTGGGTTTTATCAGCCAGCACCTGGGCTTCTTCGGCGCGGGCGGCTACTAGCTGCGCCTGCGTCCGGCGTAGCGCTTCGTCGTTGTCGCGCTGGTGCTGGAGCTGCTCCTGCTGCTGGGTTAGCTGTTGGTGGTGTGTCTTTTCGGTGGCCCAATCCAGCTCCTCAAATGATTTGACGCGGAGTAGCAGTCCAAGCTGCTCCTGCTTTTTGCGAAGCTGCCCCCGGGCTTCGCGGATGCGCCCGATGGCTTGGGCGGCGGCATTTTCCCGCTGTCGCAGTTCGCGCAGCTCGTTATCCAGCGCGGTTATTTTTGCCTGGTTGTCCCAGCCCAGCACGTAGTGGCGTGGGCCGGTTTTGCCCGGACGGTCGTCCTTTTCGTGGCGGTGGCGGGTGCGCGTCAGGCCCGCGCTGGTGAGCACCAGGGGCTCCGCACCGTCCTCAAAACGCGCCAAATCATCGGTGCAGCAGTAGTTGTAGTGTTGGTATAGGTGCGTCCGCAGCCACACATCAAATGGTCGCCTCTCTGCAATATCCAGCTTGTGGAGCAGCGAGTCGGCCCCCAATTCCCCACTGACCAGCCCCTGGCCGGGCTCTACGCGGTGGTACACCAGCCGGCCGCCCAGGTCGGTTTCGTGCACGTACCGGTTGATGCGGGCAGCCAGCGCGGTGGGCACCAGCAATTGCAGGCCCACGCCGTGCAACAATTTTTCGATGGCGGGCCGCCATTCGGCAGCCTCGGCTTTCACCTGCAGCAGCTCGCCGATGAACGGAATCTGCGCCGGGCTGATGTCCAGCGTTTGGCACAGGCGCTGGCGCAGGGCCGTCATTTCCCGCGGAATCAGGGTGCGCTGCTCGCGGAGGGCCTCCAGGTCTTTCTCGCCTTGCTCGCGCTGCTGCTGGGCAGTTTGTTGCCGGCCCAGCTGGCCGGCCAGGTCAGTTTCGAGTTCCTCTTCGGTGGCTTTCGATGCGGCTACTTGTTGCTCGGCCTGCTGGCGGGCCGTCTCAAACTCCGGGGCGGTGGTGGGCATGTTCAGACCAACCTGCTGCGCCAGTTGGGCATACTGCTCATGGAATTCGCGCTTTTGGCTCAGGCGCTGGGTGGCGCTGCGCAACTGCTCGCGCACAAGTTCCAGCTTGCGGCCCACGTCAGAATTGCGGACTTCAAATTCCAGCTGACTGATGCGCGGCTTCAGCACTTGCAAGGCCTCGTGCAGCGCCTGTTGCTGCGCCGTAGCGGCGGCGGCTTCCTGCTTGCTTTGGGCCAGCACCTGGCGCAGCACGGTTATTTTGCGCTGGCCAAAAATTTCGGGTACCGCCGCCATGGCCGCGTCCAGCGCAGCGCGGCTGGTCTCAGCCGCCTGGTACTCGCGGCCGGTGTCCACAACGGGCTGCAGCAGCCGCACCTGGTGCTCGGCTTTTTGCAGCAGGTGGTAGACTTCCAGCAGGTGCCGGTAGGCGTCATACAGCTCCCGGAAGGCCGCCTCGCCTCCGGCATCGCCGAGCATTTCGCGCCGCACAAACTCATCCAGGCTGCCCAGCATTTTCATGCCAACGGTTTTGCTGAACAGCGTCAGGGCCTTGTCGGAGCGCACGTCCACCGTCCGTTGCCATTCGGCCGCGTATTGCTCAAACGATGGCGTTTCCTTGAAAACGCCCCCAGCCAGCAGATGCGTGCGCCAGCCAGCGGGCTCGCCAGCTAACCGGGCTTGCAATACCTCATCGGCCTTCAAACTGACTGCGCGCGGCAGCACCAGGTAGTGTGTCACGAGCTCGCCCTGCCGGAAGCGGCGGTACTGCACTAGGGTAAGGGTCTGGCCCAGGTCGGCGTGGTGGAAAGTGGCCGACAGCCAGCTGTAGTAGCCCGTGCCGGCCCGCAATACCTGTGCGGTTACGTCGCCCGTTTCAGCATCCTGACCGGTGCCATAGGCTCCTTCCATGTAGGACTTGATACTCCGGTCACGCTTGGCCTCCGTGCCGCTCGACTGGTTGAAATGCCGGTGCTGTGGGGGTGTGAGCAACGTCACCAGGGCATCAACCACCGTGGTTTTGCCCGCCCCGTTGGGACCCGTGAGCAGGGTGGTGCTTCCGCCGGGGCTAAGCTGCCACACCGGCCCGTGAAACGTGCCCCAGTTATAAATTTCCAACGTGTGCAGCCGAAAGCCGGGTAGAGCCGTTGCGAAGCCAAAGTCAAGTGTGCGCATGGGTTACAGGGAAGGAAAGGCAGGTTCGGACGATTCCTCGTCGGGTAGCTCAGCACTGGCGGGGCCGGCCAGGTGCTGGCGCAACTGGTCGCGCACATCCAGCAGCTTTGCGTTGCTGATGAGGGCCGTTACCAGGCGGCAGATTTCGTAGCGCGGCTCCGGGTCCAGGGTTTTATCCGGAGCCGTGGTGCGTAAAAACCCCAGTCGTTCGGCCGTTTTCAGGTCGGCATCCAACTGCTTGCTGGCCTTGGCCTCGTCGGTAGTGGGACGGGCAAACAGCTCCAATTGCTGGCGCAGCTCGGCCCGGGTCACGAAGCAGCGGCGCGTGTCGTCGGTCGCGGCCTGGTCGAAACGGTCGAGGTGGTAGCGCAGCGCCACGCACAGCATGGTTAGCTCATAGGACAACTGATGGCGGCGCATCAGGCGCGGCAGGTCGGGTTGGCTGGCGTCGTACTCGTCTTCGTCGGGCGCGGGCTGCGTTACATAGGCCAGGCCCTGGTCCTTATCCAGGTGTAGCTTCAGCCCTATTTTGGCTAGGTACTGGCCGATGCTCACCTGCAGTTGTTCCAGCTCGCGCCACTGGGTTTTGTCGGTGTCGTACACGGCACCGAGCAACAGGCGCAGCACATGCGGGGCGAAATCAGCAGCCATCGGTAGAAAGTCTGGAATAGAATTATTCAGGAAGCGGTGAAGTAGACTTTGGGCAGCCGCACCCGCCGGGCATCCGGCAAAGCAAGGCATTCGGTCGGGGCATCGGGGTCGAAGTGAGCCGGTTGCCGGGTTTCGCCGGCCAGGTAAGCCACCAGTTCCGGCAAGCCTTGCGGCAGGCCGTACCGGGCCACCACTTCCGCCAGCGCCACCGTGGGCCGTAGCAATAGCATATCGGCCAATTGCTGCTCCAAGCGGCGGACATCAACGGGCGGGGCTTCCTCGCCCAGGGTCGCCAACAGTTCGGCCACGGAAGTGCGGGTGGCGGGCTTGGGCAGGGCGCAGGCCACCACCTGCGGCGGCTCAAACTGCGGCGGGCGTGCCAGGGGCAGGTACACAGCGGCTTCGTCGGTTTCCAGAGTAATGAAATGGCGCACATCCGGCGGCTGGGGGGAGGCCCGGCGGGCCAGGTCACGGATTTCGCGGAGCAGCGTGGCCGTGAGGCGGCGGTCGGCCACGGTTTCCTGGGCCAGAGCACGGTGCAGCTTTTCGGCCAGCACCTGCTTGGCAGTAATCACCACATCGGCCTCGGTATGCAGGTGCTCTTTGAGGCGCGCCAGCAGCGGATGCGGCTGCCCCAGTTGCCGGGCGTGCAACACTTCGTGCGCGGCTTGCACCAGCGTGCTCCATTCGTCCTTGGCCTCGTCTTCGTGCAGAAACAGCCAGAACGCTTGGAAGCTCTGGCCTTGGTCCGACTGCTCCAGATGCTTCCGCTCCTGCAAGGCCCCGCCCAGCAGCTGCCCCCGGTGCTGCGTAGCGGCCTGCTGCTGCATGAGGCGAAACGACATTTCGCGGAAGTTCTGCCGCACGGTTTTGAAATCGCCTAGCAGCAGCTCAGCCGTTTGGCCCAGCTCGGTGTACCGCTCCCGCACCTGCGTATCGGAAAGTGGCGTCACCTGGTTGGTGGCCCGAATCTGCTCAATTTCCTCATCGAGCCGCTGGCGCTGGGCTTCCAGCTCCCGAATGCGCTGCTGGGGGTCGTCGTGGCTGCGCTCCAGCAGCTCCCGCAAGCCCGCAAACAGGCTTCGGAACCGGGACTCGGTGCCCACAAACGTGCGGGTTTCCAGCATGGCCAGCCACCGAAACACCATTTCGCTGTGCGTGGTCAGCTCGTAGTGCACCTGGCCGTCGCCTTCCTGCCGCCGGGCCAGCAGAGGCATGGTTTCATCCGTCCAGCGCCGGAGCCATTCCTGTGCCCGCAGGCGCGGATTGGGCTCATGGTCGGGCTCATACGTCTCCACATGCTGCTCCAGGCGAACCAACAGCCGCTCGTGCGGCACCCGGCTGATATGGTGCTGCCGAAAAACCTCGTACAGAAAACTGACCGTAAACGCCGGATTATCCTTTTGCCCTCGCAACAGCGCAATGGCCGGGGCCGGCTTTTCGCTGAGCAGGTAGCGCGCGGTAGCGTAATCCAGCACTTGCTCCATGAGGGGTAGATAGGTCCGTTGTTAAGCACAATTTATTTTAGACCAGCCCGGCAATTTGCGGGAATATCCTGGGTTTAGCAAAAAAAATCAGACACTCATCTAATCCATCGCTGATAAGCACAAGCGTCAGCAAGACCATCGACCTACTGAACAAGAGACAGACTTAGCAACCAGGTATTATCTGAAAATCAGCCGAAGGCATATCTACCTGCTGTAGGGCCTGAGCGCACAAGTATATTTGATTATGAATCGGCGTAATGGATTGCGGCTTTTAAGCACTTTGCTGATTGGTGGGTTGATACTGTTTGGGCTCGACTGGCTCTGCCCTCTGCCGCTCGCCCCGCGCTACTCCCCCATCGTGCTGGCGGCCGATGGTAGCGTGCTCCACGCCTTCTTGAACCCCACGCAGAAGTGGCGAATGAAGACGGAGCTGGCCGAAATAACACCGGCACTACAGCAAGCCATTATCCAGAAAGAAGACCGGTATTTCCGCTACCATTTCGGGGTAAACCCCGTGGCGATAATGCAGGCCGCTGGCCGGAACATCTTCAAAAAAGGCCGCACCACCGGGGCCAGCACCATCACCATGCAGGTGGCCCGGCTACTGGAGCCCAAGGAGCGCACCTTCGGCAATAAGCTGCTCGAAATGCTGCGAGCCACGCAGCTGGAAGCCCACTACAGTAAGGCCGAAATCCTCCAGCTCTACCTGAACCTGGTGCCCTACGGCGGCAATATCGAAGGCGTGAAATCGGCCGCGCTGCTCTACTTCCAGCAACCGCCCGATTACCTCTCGCTGGCCCAGACCGTGACGCTGGCCATTATTCCCAACCAGCCGCGCGTGCTGGTTTTGGGCAAGAACAATGATAAAATCCTGGCCGAGCGCAACCGCTGGCTGCGGCAGTTTCAGCAGCAGCATTTGTTCCCGAACCAGGATATTGAAGATGCCATTAATGAGCCGCTGGACGTGCAGCGCCACGCGGCCCCCACGCTGGCCCCGCACCTGGCGCGCCGGCTGGTTTCGCAGTTTCCGAATCAGCCCATCATCCACTCCACACTCCGGCGCAACCCCCAGGCCAAAGCCGAGGACCTGACCAAAAACTACGTGCGCCGTCTGCGCGAGCTGGGCATTTCGCAGGCCGCCGTGCTGGTGGTGAATAACCGCACCCGCGCTGTGGAAGCCTACGTAGGCTCCGCCGATTTTACCGATGCCGCCAGTAGCGGGCAGGTGGATGGCGTGCGGGCCATTCGCTCGCCGGGCAGCGCGCTCAAGCCGTTTTTGTATGCGCTGGCGGTAGATAGAGGCATCGTGACGCCCAAGCTGAAGCTGCCCGACGTGCCCACCAATTTCAGCGGCTTCCGTCCCGAAAATTTCGACAAAAGCTGCGCCGGCGAAGTAACCGTTGAGCGGGCCCTGACCTACTCGCTCAACATCCCAGCCGTGCGCGTGCTGGCCGATGTGGGTGTGCCCGTTTTCACCGATAATCTGCGGGCGGCTGGCTTTAAAAGCGTGGCCAAAGCGGCTCCGAGACTGGGATTGAGCACCATTCTGGGCGGCTGCGGGGCCACGCTGGAGGAGCTGACGGGCCTGTACGCTGCCCTAGCCAATGGTGGAAATTATCAGCCGCTCCACAACACCACACCCATTGAGAAAAAAAACCTAACCCTCAAAACTCAACCCTCAACCCTTCTCTTATCCCCCGCCGCCGCCTTCCTCATCACCGACATCCTCGCCCAGCGCACCCGCCCCGACCTGCCGATGGGCTACCAAAACAGCCGCCACCTGCCCAAAATCGCCTGGAAAACCGGCACCAGCTACGGCCGCCGCGATGCCTGGAGCATCGGTTATAATGCCGACTACACCATTGGCGTGTGGGTGGGCAATTTCAGCGGGCAGGGCAGCCCCGCCCTCACCGGGGCCGACGTGGCCTCGCCCCTGCTCTTCGACCTCTTCAATACCCTCGCCTACAACTCGCCCAACCGCTGGGCTGTGCCGCCCACCACCCTCGATTTTCGCCTTGTGTGCGCCGAAACCGGCCTCGTGCCCGGCGAGCATTGCCCCAATCAGCTCATCGACTACTACCTGCCCGGCACCTCTTCGGCCCGCCACTGCGAGCACCAGAAAGAAGCCCTCGTATCGGCCGATGGCACTATTGCTTACTGCCGCGCCTGCGTGCCGGCGGCGGGCTTCAAGCGCCAGCTCTTCCCCAACCCGCTGCCCGAAGTGCTGGCGTTCCGGGAATCTCAGGGTCTGTCCAGTACACGTCTGCCGCCGCACAACCCCGCCTGCCGGCTGGTGCGCACCACCGACAGCGGCGCGGGCGCGGCTCTGGCCATCACCTCTCCGCTCGACCACGCCGAGTACGTACTCGACCGTCTCGACAAGCAGCAGATGCTGCTGAGTTGCGCCGCGGGCAGCGAGGTACGCCAGGTATTCTGGTACGTGAACGACCGGTTTCTGCGTGCGGCTTCGGCTACTGAGCGGGTGTTTTTCCGGCCGCCCAGCGGAGCGGTAAAGATTTCCTGTGCCGACGACCACGGCCGCAACGTGAACATTCAATTGCAGGTGCAGGAGTTGTAGCGCGGACTTTTAGTCCGCGAGTGGCTCACCTGAATTCGCAGACTAAAAGTCCGCCTTACGCTTCGCCAAAAAAGCAGGCCGGCACCCCTGCCACGCCCGGCCGCACGGCAAACACGTCGCCGCTGAGCGGAAATTCGGCTGCCTGCTGCGGTGTGAGGCCGCCCCGCGCCGTGGTGATGAATAGGGTTTCGAGCCCCGGCCCGCCGAACGCGCACGAGGAGGTAAACGGCGCAGGCACGGTGATGACCTGGAGCAACGCACCGGTAGCGGGGTCGTAGCGGTGCACGCGCCCCGCGCCCCACAGCGCCACCCAGAGCTGGCCTTCGGCGTCGATGGTCATGCCATCGGGCCCGCCGCTGCCTTCCGGGATGCGAATGATGACGCGCGGGTTGGCGATGTGGCCCGTGGCATTGTCGTAGTCAAAAGCCTGCACGGCGAGGGTGGGCGTGTCGATGTAGTACATCGTGCGGCGGTCCAATGACCACGCGATGCCGTTGGAATTGGTGATGCGGCGCAGCATGGCGTGGGTGCTGCCGTCGGGGTCGAAGCGGTAGAGGGTGCCGGCGTGGGGGCGCAGCATCAGGTCGAAGGTACCCACCCAGAAGCGGCCCGCCGGGTCGCACTTGCCGTCGTTGAAGCGCAGGTACTGGTCCGTCACGGGGTCGGCGAGGCGGGTGAGCAGACCGGTGGTCAGGTCGATTTCGTGGATGCCGGTTTGCAGCGCCACTAGGGCGCGACCGCCGTGCCGGGGCACCACCGTGCCAATGCGCTTGCCTACCGGGTAGCGGCGGTCGTGCCCCGTGGCGGGGTCGAAAATATGCAGCGCCCGGCCTTCGATATCGACCCAGTACAGCTCGGCCGTTTCCGGGTTCCAGAGGGCGCCCTCGCCCAAAGCTGCCTGCGCGTGAAGGATGGATTCGGCCTGCATGGTGGTCTGGCTACGTGGTGAGCAATGCGGCGAGGTGCTGCTTCAGCACGGCCAGCTGGCCGTGCAGGGTTGTTTCCTGGGCGGTTTTGGTGGTTACCGGGCACTTGTGGGCGATGCCCAGCACGCGCAGGGCCGCGCCGTAAAGGTCCACCAGCACGGCCTCGCCGGCCAGCACGATGCGGGCCGGCAGGTGAGCCAGCAGTTCGTGGCATTCGCTGCCGATGAGCAGGCCGCTCAGATAGAAGTAGTTTTCCGGCTTGCTGTTCTTCTGGAATAAGTCGTTGGTTCGCACCAGAAAGGCATTGTGGAGCAGGTTGGCCTGCTGGCCATCCAGTACCCCTTTGGCAAACCACTGCTGGTGCCGGCCCTCGGCCAGCTTCCCTCCCTCCTCCACCGAGGCCGCCAGAATACTTTTGGTCGAAAGCAGGGAGAAAAACTCGCCCGTCATGTAGGTTTTCAGGGCCGTGGCCTGGCCATTTTGCACCGTGACGTGCTTGGCGTGGGTGCCGGGATGCAGGAAAAGCTGCTCCTCGGGCGTGTTCTCAAACCCGCAGCCCACCAGCTGCACCTCCTCGCCGCGCATCACGTCATCGTCGCTTCGCACTCCCGAAATCAGCAGCACCGGATGCGGAAAATCCGCCGTTGGACCAATGGTTTTGGTGAGCAAATCCGAGCCATCCACCGCGAAGGGCAGCGGCTTATACGGCAGCTCCGCCATGCCGATTGTGGACGAGGCCATGCCCGAAATCACCACTGGCACGCCCGCCAGCGCGGTTTCGGCCGCCGCTTCCAGCCGCTGAATGTGCTGCCGCACGATATTCAGGTAAAACGCCACGCGCTGCTCGGGCGGCTGCCTGGCCTGCTGCCAGCGTTCGGCCGTGGCCGCGTTACCCTCCTTCGAGCTTTCCTCGGCGATGATGGTCAGGGTGTCGCGCTCCACCAGCCGCAGGCGGAAGGCGGTGGTGCCCCAGTCGCAGCTGAGGAAGGTGGGGGGTGGGGTCATTGGTGGGAAGGTGTTTAGCTCATCTAGTTAACAGACCGTCATGCTAAGCGCAGTCAAAGCATCTCTACTGCTTCGTTGCAGCAATTGAATTAGTTGCGCGGTAGAGATGCTTCGACTGCGCTCAGCATGACCATTCTCTTTTCTTCATTCTCATCAAAATACCCCTACCATTCTGCCACGCTCCCATCCACATTTCGCCAAATCGGATTGTGCCAGTCATGCCCAATAGCCGCTCGGCTACGCACGTATTCCTCATTGATTTCAATGCCCAGCCCCGGCCCGCCGGGAATCCGGCAATGCCCCGCCTCATAGTCAAACACCGACTTATCGACCAGGTAATCGAGCAAATCATTCTCTTTGTTGTAATGAATCCCCAGGCTCTGCTCCTGAATGAATGCGTTGTGGCAAGTGGCGTCCACCTGCAGGCAGGCGGCCAGCGCAATGGGCCCCAGCGGGCAATGCGGCGCGGCGGCCACGTCGAACGCCTCGGCCATGCTGATGATTTTCTTGCACTCGGTGATGCCGCCGGCGTGCGATAAATCGGGCTGAATAATATCGACGTAGCCATCAATGAGTAGCTGCTTGAAATCCCAGCGCGAAAACATCCGCTCACCGGTGGCAATGGGAATGCTGGTGTGCCGGGCAATCTCGCGCAGGGCCTCGTTGTTCTGCGGCAGCACGGGCTCCTCGATGAACATCGGGCGGTAGGTTTCCAGCTCGTGGGCCAGCACTTTGGCCATCGTCTTGTGCACCCGCCCGTGGAAATCGATGCCGATGCCCAAGCCCGGCCCGCCGGCCGCCCGAACGGCCGCCACGCGGGCCAGCACGGCATCAATCTTCACATAGGAGTCGACGTAAGCCATTTCGTCGGTGGCGTTCATCTTGATGGCGTCGAAACCTTTGGCCACCATCTCGGCCGCAGCTGCGCCCACATGCTCGGGCCGGTCGCCGCCAATCCAGGAGTAGACGCGCATCTTATCCCGCACCGGACCGCCCAGCAGCTGGTGAATCGGCGCATCGTGGTACTTGCCCTTAATGTCCCACAGTGCCTGGTCGATGCCCGCGATGGCCGACATCAGAATCGGCCCGCCCCGGTAGAAACCGCCCCGGTACATCACCTGCCAATGGTCTTCGATGTGCAGCGGGTCTTTGCCAATGAGGTTCTCCATGAGTTCCGTCACGGCGGCGGCCACGGTGGCGGCCTTGCCCTCAATCACCGGCTCGCCCCAGCCGATGAAGCCGGTGTCGGTTTCGATTTTGAGAAACAGCCAGCGCGGCGGCACCTGAAAGAGTTCGAAGCGGATGATTTTCATGGGGTGTCCTTGGGTGGAAGAATGAATACTGATGGCGCGGGGCTCCGGCCCCGTGTCTGGTATTAGTGGGCCTGTGGCCCACAGAACGTCGCAGGCTGGGCGGTATGAAATATGCTGGTGCCGCGGGCCAGAGGCCCGCCAATAATCAGCACGGGGCTAGAGCCCCGCGCTATCCGCACCCTACGCCACGGCCGCCACAAACGCCCGCGCCTTCTCCGTCAGCTGCGCCAGATTCTCGTCCGTCACCGCCTGCCGGGTATCCACCAACGCGCTGCCAAGTCCAAAAGCCTTCGCCCCGGCATCAGCAAAACCTTTGATATTATCCAGCGAAACCCCGCCCGTGGGCATGAGCGGAATGAAAGGCAGCGGCCCGGCAATGTCCTTGAAATAGCTCGCCCCACCGGCCCCGGCCGGGAATACCTTGATGAGGTCGCCGCCGTATTCGTAGGCTTTCAGAATCTCGGTGGCGGTGTAGGCCCCGGGGATGCTCACGGCCCCGTAGCGCTTGGTCATGCGGATGGTTTTCTTGTTGAGCGTGGGCGAGATGATGAATTTTGCCCCGGCCAGCAGGGCGGCGCGCGCCGATTCGGGGTCAAGCACGGTGCCGGCGCCCACCAGAAAATCATCGTCCATGCCCCCGGCAATTTCCCCAATGGAGGCCAGCGCCCCGGGCGAGTTCAGCGTGACTTCCATGGCGCGCACGCCGCCGGCGTGTAGCGCCTGGGCAATGCGGAGCAGGTCTTTGGGGGCGGCACCACGCACGATGGCGACTACCTTGTGTTCGAGAATGTGGGCGAGCGGGTTCATGGGAGCTTCAGGCGGGCAGCCGCATCATTGCAGCTTGCTGGCAACGTATAACCGCCCAGGCAGGTTAGGCCAGGTGGCCTCAGCGCGTTTTAAATCAACCTTATGGCCAACCTAGTGCTCGTCCGGCACGGCGAATCAACCTCCAACCTGGCCAATATCTTTACCGGCTGGCTCGATGTGCCCCTCAGCCCCAAAGGCGATGCCGAAGCCCAGCAGGTGGCCGAAAAGCTGCGCGGCTACCACTTCGACGCGGCCTATAGCTCCGACCTCATCCGGGCCGAGCGCACGCTCGATATCATCGTATCGCGGCCGGCCTGGGCCACCATTCCGGTGCACCACGTTTGGGCGTTGCGGGAGCGGATGTACGGCGACCTGCAAGGCCTCAACAAGGCCGAAACGGCCCTGAAATACGGCCAGGCGCAGATTGATATCTGGCGGCGCAGCTACGCCGTGCCCCCGCCCGGCGGCGAAAGCCTGCAACAGACGCAGGCGCGGGTGGTGACATTCTTCGAGGCCGAAATCGCCCCAAAGCTGCGGGCCGGACAGGACATTCTCATCGTGGCGCACGGCAACACGCTGCGGGCGCTGCGCATGTACCTGGAGCACCTCACGCCGCAGCAGGTTGAGGGGCTGGAAATCGTGACGGGCGGCGTTTGCGTCTATCATTTTGATGCGCAGCTGAAGATTCTGGAGCTGCGCACGCTGTAGCCGCGCCGGCACCGGTACCCATGAACGTAACGTGAACCCGGCGAAAGGAGTAAGCAGGACTAGCTGACCGAAGCCTTCTCTCGGCGGCTCCGTTTCCACTTTTCCGCACTCATGGGTCCTCAGTTCCTTTTCGCCACCGGCATCGAAAACAGCAACCCCACCATCCAGAACGGCAAGCACCGCGTGGATGAGCTGGAGAAATGTAACCACTACAAGCTCTGGCAGAAGGATTTCGACCTGGTTGATGAGCTGGGCATCAAGTTTCTGCGCTACGGGCCGCCCATTCACACCACGTTTCTGGGGCCGGGCAAGTACGACTGGAGTTTTGCCGATGTGACGTTTCAGGACCTGCTGCGGCGCAACATCGCGCCCATTGTCGACCTGTGCCACTTCGGCGTGCCCGACTGGATTGGCAACTTCCAGAACCCTGATTTTCCCGAGCTGTTTGCGCAGTATGCCAAGGCGTTTGCGCAGCGGTTTCCGTGGGTGCAGCTCTACACGCCGGTGAACGAGATGTACATCTGCGCGCAGTTTTCGGCCCGCTACGGCTGGTGGAACGAGCAGCTGAGCGGCGACAAGCCCTTCGTAACGGCCCTCAAGTACATCGTGAAGGCCAACGTGCTGGCCATGGAAGCCATTCTGGAAGTGCGGCCCGATGCGGTATTCATCCAAAGCGAGTCGTCGGAATACTTCCACGCCGAAAACCCGGCCGCCATCGGCCCCGCCGAAACCATGAATTCCGAGCGGTTCCTGTCCCTCGATTTGAACTACGGCCGCCGCGTGAATTCCAGCATGTACGAATTCCTGATGGACAACGGCATGACCCGCGAGGAGTACCACTTCTTCCTGAAAACCAAGATGAAGCGGCACTGCATCATGGGCAACGACTACTACTACACCAATGAGCACCGCGTATCGGCCGACGGCAGCACGCGCGCTTCGGGCGAGATTTTTGGCTACCACGTCATCACCACGCAGTACCACGACCGCTACCGCCTGCCCGTGATGCACACCGAAACCAACATCTGGCAAGGCCAGAACGGTGACGAAGCCGTGAACTGGCTCTGGAAAGAGTGGGCCAACGTGCTGCGCGTGCGCAACGACGGCGTGCCCATGGTGGGCTTCACTTGGTACTCCCTCACCGACCAGGTGGACTGGGACACCGCCCTGCGCGAAAACAACGGCCGCATGAACCCCGTGGGCTTGTATGACCTCGACCGCAACATCCGCCCCGTGGGCGAGGCCTACAAACAGCTCATCACCGATTGGAGCCAGGTGCTGCCCGCCCAAAGCGTGTGCCTGCAAGTGCCAATCGTGATGCCCCAGGAAAGCAACGAAACCTGGGCCAAAGAGCAAAAAGCCGATGTGAAAGCCGCTAATGCGGATAAATCCACGGCTCAGGCCAACGCCACGAATGTGGACGCAGCGTAGGTCCAAATTGTCATCCTGAGCGCAGCGAAGGACCTTATTACGCCAGCACAGCTTGCAGTAATCCAATCAGCGCAAGCGTGAGAAGGTCCTTCGCTGCGCTCAGGATGACAACCGATTATAACCAACATCCCCCCCTTCCCCTTCCCCTTCCCCTTCCCCTCTTCCTTCCCATGTCCCCTCGCTTCCAGGATAAAGTCGTTCTCATTACCGGCGGTGCCAGCGGCATTGGCTTAGCCGCCGCCAAGCGTTTTGCCTCTGAAGGTGCCCGCGTGGTGCTGGCCGATTACAACCAAACCAACCTCGACGCCGCCGTGCCCGAGGTGAAAGCCGCCGGCGCACCCGACGTGCTGGCCAGCCTCTGCAACGTGGCCATCGAAGCCCAGGTGGAAGCCACCGTGGCCGCCACCCTGGCCCAGTTCGGCCGCCTCGATGCGGTGGTGAATAACGCCGGCCTCATGCAGTTCAAAGCCCTCGAAGAGCTGACCGGCGACGACTGGCTGCGCATCCTGAACGTGGATTTGCTGGGTGCATTCTACTTCACCAAGCAGGCTTTTCTGCACATGAAGCCGGGCGGCAGCATCGTGAACGTGGCCAGCATTCACGCCGTCGAAACCAGTCCGCTGGTAGCGCCTTATGCGGCGGCGAAAGCCGCCATGCTGTCGCTCACCCGCTCCTCTTCGCTCGAAGGCAAGCCTAAGGGCATTCGTACCAACGTCGTTTTGCCCGGCGCCATCGACACGCCCATGCTCTGGGATAATCCGAACGTAAAATCCGGCGTCGAAGTCATCGACAAAGCCGATGTGGGCAAGCCCGAGGACGTGGCCGCCATCATCGCCTATCTGGCTTCGGATGATGCCGCCTTCGTGCAGGGAGCCGAAGTGCGCGTGGATGGCGGCCGGCTCGACCGGCTGTAAGCCAAAAAGAATGCGTAGCATGACCATGTTGCACAAAAAAGGGCCAGCCAATTATGCATTGACTGGCCCTTGAAGCATCGTTGCGTTAGCGCAGTTTATTTGCCTTTCTTCTTCGCCGCGGGCTTGGTGCTGGCCATGGCCGGCGATACAAGCTGACCGTTGCGAACAATCACCTTGCCGTCAATGTCCACCGTGGCGTTGGCAATGGGGAAGCTGTAGCCACCCGGCGTTTGGTTCTGGCCGCCATACAGGGCATTATTGCCAGTGCTCACGTACACCATACCAGCCGCCGTGTTTGGGTAGAACGCCTTTGCGTTATCCGTTTTCATCATTGGATTAAGCCCGATGAAAAACTTGTCTACTTGCAGCCCTGGAGCCCCATAAGCGGCCATTTGTTCTTTAAAAGCATCGGCCCCAACCTCGGCCCGCACGTTTTCAACCTGACCGCTCTTCAAGTCAGCTTTAAAGGCTTTCAGCGGTTTGCCATCGGAAATATTGTCGTTGGCAACCGCAAGCCGGCCCGTGGCGGAAGTTTCCTGGCAGGTACCGTAGAGTAATCCGCCGGGCAAACGCGCCGTCCGGTTGTAGATAAGTTTCTCCTGCTGGTCGGCGGCCGACAATACCCCGTCATCGGCAAACACGGGGCGGCTGGCCAAGTCTACAGTCAGGTCGGTACCTTCCGGCGAGGTAATGTGCATTTTTTTACCGTTGGCCAGAAGCTGCTTCATCTGCTCCGCTTGCACGGCAATAGCCGAGTAGTCGGTTCCTATGCTGCCCCATATCATTTGCTCGTAGCCAGCATAGTCGAGTTGCTGCGACGCGGCGTAACTCTTGCTTGGATAGGTTATATACACCCCCCGCTGCTTGCTGGCATCTAGTTTCTGCGTGTAGCCGGACGCGGCAGCCACTTGACCAAATTTGGCTCGGCGGGCCGTACTCAGGCCCGCCATCACCGCGCGGCCGTCTTCAACTGTAGGCAAGCCGATGAGCACATCTGCCTGCAACGACATGTTATTGAATTTACTTGCCTGGATATCCGCTTCGGGCGTTTCCATGTTAACGGCGCGCGCCACCTTGTCGGTTTGAACCCACATCAAGGGCTGTCCGCCGGCACGGGCCACTTCAACGGCCACAGCTTCCATGAGGGGCAGCGTGTGTTGGCCGCCCGAAATGATAACTGACTCGCCGGGTTTTACTCCGGCCGAGGTATTCACAATCTGTTTGGCCACCTGCTCGTAGTTCTGGCCGAAGGCCGAACCGGACGACAAAATCAGGCCCGAAACGCAAGCCATTGGTATAAGTTTTTTCAACATGACAACAAGGATTGAATGGGTAAGAAATTTGACCAGTGCTCCGGCGCGGCTAGCGGTTAGATTCACCGATTTACAGGTCAATGTTACGTTTAATTATATTAAGTTTATAATTATTTGTATTTAATTAAAAAATATTCAATTCACGAAGCCCTTGCGCCAGCACCAAAAAGTCGGCACGGCCGTTGCAATAGGCTATTTGCCGACATCATTCGTCCGGCGCTCCCCGCTATGAAAAACCGCACCCTGGCCGTTCTATTCTTGCTTTTGGCTGGCTCGTTCAGCGCCTCGGCCCAGTTCCGCCTGCCCGACCTCAAGAACATCAACCTCCCCAACATCCTCAAAAAGCCCACCAGCACCGGCACCTCAAGTAGCGGCAGCATCGGCGGCCTCAGCAACGCCGACGCGGCCAATGGCCTCAAGGAAGCGTTGCTGCAAGGCATTGGCAAAGGGGCCGACCAGGCTTCGCAAACCGACGGTTTTTACCTCAACCGCCTCATCCGCATCCCCTTCCCGCCCGATGCCCAGCGCGTGGCTACCACGCTGCGCAGCATCGGCCTGGGCAGTCAGGTCGATAAATTCGAGCTGAGCCTGAACCGGGGCGCGGAGGACGCCGCCCGCAGCGCCAAGCCCATCTTCATTTCGGCCATCAAAAGCCTCACGTTTTCGGACGTGTGGAATATCCTAACCGGCCAGAAAGACGCCGCCACGCAGTTTCTGAAGCGCACCACTTCCACGCAGCTCGTCTCGGCCTTCTCGCCTATCATGCAGAAAAGCCTCGACCAGGTGGGTGCCACGCGCTACTACACCCAACTGGCCACCACCTACAACCAGCTGCCCCTGGTGCAGAAAGTGCAGCCCGACCTGAACCAGTACGCCACCGGCAAAGCCGTGGACGGCCTGTTCACGCTCATCGCCCAAGAGGAAGCCAACATCCGCGAAAACCCGGTGGCCCGCACTACGGAGCTGCTGCGTCGCGTGTTTGGCAGCCGGAGCTAGGTATTATGAAGTAGGGTGCGGGGCTTGCCCCCGCCCGTCATTGAACGGCTTTTACACAGAATGTTCAACGACGGGCGGGGGCAAGCCCCGCACCCTACACCAATTGGAGTGGCGTATGTTTGCGGCCCTAAATCCGCAACCGTACGCCACTTTTTTATGCCCACCCTCACCATTGGCAGCCTTGCCGAACTCGAAGCGCACACCGGCCAGGAGCTGGGCGTGTCCGAATACCACACCATTACGCAGGCTCAAATTGACCAATTTGCCGCCGCCACGCTCGATTTTCAGTGGATTCATACCGACGCGGAGCGCGCTGCTACCGAGTCGCCATTCAAGGCTACCATTGCCCACGGCTACCTCACGGTGGCGCTGCTGCCCTATCTCTGGCAGCAAATCGTGACCATCGAGAACCTGAAAATGCAGGTGAACTACGAAATCGAAAGCCTGCGCTTCAACCAGGCCGTGACGGTAAACAGCGCCGTGCGCCTGCGCGCCAAAATGCTCTCGGTAACCAACCTGCGCGGCATCGCCAAAACCCGCATCGAAGTCACCCTGGAAATTGAAAACGTGAAAAAGCCGGCCTACACGGGCGTGGTGACGTTCTTGTATCATTTTCAGGAGCAATAGCTTGACTCATTATTTGGCGACTTTCTATTGAATGTCGCCCACTTGCCCCGACTGCTTTCGTGGTCGGGGCTTTTTTGTGTACTTTGGGCGCATCATACACCTTTTTCTGCGTTTTATTATGAAACACTTTTTCCTGGGTCTGGGGCTCGTGCTGAGTCTGGCCACTCCCCAAACCGGCTTTGCGCAAGCGGCCAAACCGGGCGCGCAGCCGCCGCTTATCGACCGCGAGCTGCTCTTCGGTGACCCCGAAATTTCGGGCGCGCAGCTCTCGCCTGACGGCAAGTTCCTATCCTTCATCAAGCCTTACAACGGCACCCGCAACATATGGGTGAAGGGCCTGAACGAGCCCTTCGATAAGGCCCGGCCGATGACCAACGACCAGGCCCGCCCGGTGCGCAGCTACTTCTGGAGCCGCGACGGCAAGTATCTGCTCTACAGCCAGGACAAGGCCGGCGACGAGAACTTCAACATCTACGCCGTGAACCCGGCCGAAGCCCTGCCCACCGGCCAGCCCGTGCCCACCGCCCGCGACCTCACCGGCCTGAAGGGCGTACGGGTGCAGGTTATCAACGTGCCCCTCACCGACCCCAACACGCTCTACATCGGCCTGAATGACCGCGACAAGGCCTGGCACGACCTGTACAAGCTGAACCTGACTACCGGCGAAAAAACCCTGGTGCGCCAGAATAACGACCGCATCGGCGACTGGGTGTTCGACTGGAACGACCAGCTGCGCCTCGCGGCCCGTTCGAACCCCGACGGCAGCACCGAGTGGCTGCGCGTGGAGGGCGAGCAAATGACGCCCTTCTACAAAACCACGATTGACGAGCAAAGCGCCGTGGAAGGCTTCGCCAAAGACAATCAGCACGTATACCTCGCCACCAACAAAGGCTCGCGCAACTTGGCCGAAATCGTGCTTCTGGACCCCGCCACCGGCCAGGAACAGCCCTACCAGGCCGACCCGCTGAAGCGCGTGGACGTGGGCGGCCTCGCGCTGTCGGAGAAAACCCACGAGCCGGTGTTCGTGAGTTTTGAGGACGACCGGATGCGCCGCGTGTGGAAGGACAAGGCCTTTGAGCAGGACTTTACTACAGTTAGCAAGAAGCTGCCGGGCCTGGATGTGTACCCCGTGTCACACACCACCGATGAGCGGCTGTGGCTGCTCTCGGCCAGCTCGGCCACCCAGCCCAATGTGGCGTACTTATTTGACCGCCAGACCAAGCAGCTCACCAAGGAGTACGAAACCCGCCCCAAGCTGAAAGCAGCCGACCTGGCCGACATGAAAGTGGTGCGCTACAAGTCGTCGGATGGCCTGGAAATTCCGGCTTACCTGACGCTACCCAAGGGCGTGGCGGCTAAGAATCTGCCCGTCATCATCCTGCCCCATGGCGGGCCGTGGGGGCGCGATACCTATGGCTTCAACACCATGGCCCAGTTTCTGGCCAACCGGGGCTACGCCGTGCTTTCGCCCAACTTCCGGGCTAGCACCGGCTACGGCAAGCAGTTTCTGAACGCCGGCAACGGCGAATGGGGCCGCAAAATGCAGGACGACCTGACCTGGGGCGTGAAGTACCTCGTGGCCCAAGGCATCGCCGACCCCAAGCGCGTGGGCATCATGGGTGGCTCATATGGCGGCTACGCCACGCTGGCCGGCGTGGCCTTCACGCCCGATTTGTACAGCGCCGCCGTGGCCATCGTGGCGCCTTCCAACCTGACCACGCTGCTCAACGCCATCCCGCCCTACTGGGAGGCCGGCCGCAAGCAGATGTACGCCCGCATGGCCGACCCCGGCACCGCCGAAGGCCGCGCCGCCCTCGACCGCATGTCGCCGCTGGGCTCGGCTAACAAAATCAAAACCCCGCTCATGGTGGTGCAAGGGGCTAATGACCCGCGCGTGAACAAGGCCGAAGCCGACCAGATTGTGGTGGCCCTGCGCGACCGCAACTACCCCGTGCAATACCTGCTGGCCCCCGATGAAGGCCACGGCTTCGCCCGCCCCGTGAACAACATGGCCATGTTCGCGGCCTCCGAGAAGTTCTTGGCCGGCCATCTCCACGGTCGCTACCAGGAAAGCATGAGCCCCGCCGTAGCCAAGCGCCTGCAGGAAATCACCGTGGACCCGAAAACGGTGCAGTTGGTGACGAAAACGAATGTGAAGTAAGTTTTGTATGACATTAAAAAAGCCCCTGCCAATATTAGCAGGGGCTTTTTTAATGTCAGAAACGAGCAGGGTGTGGGGTCGTACCCTACACTGCCATTTCCGGGTATTCGTCGCCGGCGTACACCGGTTCCATATCCTTTTCCTCGTCCTCGGTAAACAGACGGGACCGAATCAAAAACCGCACGCCGAGCGGAATTTCCAGCGAGAAGCTCGCGCCCCGGCCCTTCACCACATCCACCGTGAGCTGGGTGTGTTTCCAGTACTCGAACTGGCTGGCACTCATGAAGAAATCGCAGCCGTGGATGCGACCCAACCACGTATCATTCCCACCCACCCGAAACTCGCCCTTGGCGAAGCACATGGGCGAGGAGCCGTCGCAGCACCCGCCGCTTTGGTGAAACATGAGCGGGCCGTGCTCGTCGCGGAGCAGGTCGATGGTGGCTTCGGCGGCAGTGGTAACGAGGACGCGGGGGGTGGGCATGGGTGGGAATGAGGCAGGTGGAAATTAAAAACAATAGAACGTCATGCTGAGCGTAGTCGAAGCATCTCTACCTCATCACTAACTCTTTCGTTTGAGATTAGTTATGCGGTAGAGATGCTTCGACTACGCTCAGCATGACGTTACTTTTCAGCTGAGAAACTTAGCTACGGCCGGGCCTAGAAGAAACCGAGTTTCTGCTGGCTGTAGCTGATGAGCATGTTCTTGTTCTGGCGGTAATGGCTCAGCATCATCTTGTGGTTCTCGCGGCCGAAACCGGAGGCTTTGTAGCCGCCAAAGGGCGCGCCGGCGGGGTAGTCGTGGTAGCAGTTCACCCACACGCGGCCGGCCTGGATGGCGCGGGGCACTTCGTACAGCTCGTGCGCGTCGCGGGTCCACACGCCGGCCCCGAGGCCGTAGAGCGTGTCGTTGGCAATTTCAATGGCTTCTTCCACGGTTTTGAAGGTGGTGACGGATACCACCGGCCCGAAGATTTCCTCCTGGAAAATGCGCATCTTGTTGTGGCCCCGGAACATGGTGGGCTGGATGTAGTAGCCCTCGGCCAGCTCAGGGTGCTCCTGCGAGTGGGCTTCGCCGCCCACCAGCACTTCGGCTCCTTCGGCCTTGCCGATTTCGAGGTAGCTCAGGATTTTCTCGAACTGGTCGTTCGAGGCCTGCGCGCCCATCATTGTGTTCATATCAAGCGGGTTGCCGAGTTTGATGGCTTTCACGCGCTCAATAACGCGGGCAATGAAGTCGTCGTAGATGTCTTCGTGAATGAGCATCCGCGAGGGGCAGGTGCAGATTTCGCCCTGGTTCAGGGCAAACATCACCGCGCCTTCGATGGCCTTGTCGAGGAAGTCGTCGTCGGCATCCATCACACTCTTGAAGAAGACGTTGGGCGACTTGCCGCCCAGTTCCATCGTCACCGGAATCAGGTTTTCCGAAGCGTACTGCATGATGAGGCGGCCGGTGGTCGTCTCGCCCGTGAAGGAGGCCTTCTGGATGCGCGGCGACGAGGCCAGCGGCTTGCCGGCCTCGAGGCCGAAACCGTTCACGACGTTAATCACGCCAGCGGGCACCAGGTCCTGAATCAGCTCCATGAGCACCATGATGCTGGCGGGGGTTTGCTCGGCGGGCTTCATCACCACGGTGCAACCGGCGGCAATGGCGGGAGCCAGCTTCCAGGTGGCCATCAGCAACGGGAAGTTCCAGGGAATAATCTGGCCGATGACGCCCAGCGGCTCCTGGATATTGAGCGACACGGTGGTGGCATTCAGCTCGGTAGCACTGCCTTCTTCGGCCCGAATTACGCTGGCAAAATAGCGAAAGTGGTCTACCACCAGCGGCATGTCGGCAAAGGTGGTTTCGCGGATGGGCTTGCCGTTCTCGACGCATTCCACGGCGGCGAGATGGGGCAGGTTTTCTTCGATACGGTTAGCAATTTTGTTGAGGATGTTGCTGCGCTCGGTGGCGGAGGTTTTGCCCCAGGTTTTGAAGGCTTCGTGGGCGGCATCGAGGGCTAGCTCAATGTCTTCCTTGGTGCTGCGGGCCACTTTGGTGAAGGCCTTGCCATCAATCGGCGAGGGGTTTTCAAAATACTGGCCCTTCACCGGGGGCACCCATTTACCGCCGATAAAGTTGTCGTAATGGGTTTTGAACTGGGGCCGGGCCACCAGGGTGGTGGTTTGTTCGAGGGTTTCAGCCATGACTTTGTTGGATGGGAATGAGTTGAATGAGAGAGGATGTAAAGGTCTCTTTTTTACCTGCCGCCGGATTGTGGTATTATCGCAAAGAGTGCCGAAATTGTCGCAACTTGCTGGCACACCTCCGTGTTAGGAGTGTGTACTTCCTCACCACAGACTTCCCGCCCATGCCCACCCGCGTCCACCTGCCTACCGCCGTTGCGCCGCTCGCGCTGGAGCGCCTGCATTCTCTGGTCGAAAACCGGACGGTGTATAACCTGGCAGGCTTCGAGCTGAACGTATTCGAAACGCACCGTACCGCCCACCGCGTGCCCCTGCGCCTCGAAGGCTTGGCCCTGACCACCATGCTGCGCGGCAAAAAGGTGATGCACCTACCAGGCCGCGAGGCCTTCGACTACCTACCCGGCGAGTCGGTGGTAGTGGATAAGGATGAGTTGATGGAAATCGACTTCCCCGAGGCCTGCCTGTGCCAGCCCACGCAGTGCCTGGCCGTGGCCATCGCGCCTGATACCATCCGCCACACCGTGGATTTATTGAATGAGCGTTACCCCAAGGCCGAACCGCACCAGCCCTGGGCCATCGAAGGCCCCGAGTACGCCCACCTCACCAACACGCCCGAGCTGACCGACACGCTGGGCCGCCTGGTAGCCGTGTCGCGCACTTCGGATATTAACAAGGATGTGCTGGCCGGCTTCACGCTCCAGGAATTATTGGTGCGCCTGATGCAGACGCAGGCCCGCCAGCTCATTTTTCACGACTACGCCCGGCACCTCACCACACACCGCTTTGCGGCCGTTGTGGGTTACATCAAAGACCATCTGGCCGAGAACCTGACCATTGATAAGCTCAGCGCGCTGGCCTGCATGAGCAAGGCCACGTTCTTCCGCGTGTTCAAGCGCGAGTTCGGGATTACGCCGGTCGAGTATATCATTCGGGAACGGCTGGGCGAGGCCAAGCGGCTGTTACGCCACCCGCTGGCCAGCGTGGCGGAGGTTTGTTTGCGGGCGGGTTTTAATAACCTGTCGTACTTCCAGGCGCTGTTTAAGAAGTACGAGGGCGTGACACCGGGGGCGTATAAGAAGCAGATGGTGGCGTAGAAATCTGCCTTGTCATTGCGAGCGAAGCGCGGCAATCCGTCCTGTCAAAACCAGACACTTTGTTTTACCAGAAAGCCCCGACACTCTGCATTTTCGGGGCTTTTCGTTGTCAAAAAAAGCTTTATCACACTTCAGGGCTGGTCGCTCATGAGAGGACGGATTGCCGCGCTTCGCTCGCAATGACAAGGCGGCGCTAAAACACCACGCTATACGGCGCATCGGCCAGGCCGCGAATGTCCTCGTGCAGGTCTACACCCAGGATTTCGTGCACGTTGGCGCGGATGCGGTTCGACATTTGCGTCAGCGGCAAGTCGTTGCTGTCTTTGCCGAAAGGGTCTTCGATTTCGTCGCCAATCATCTCTACGCCCAGCAGCGCGTAGGCTCCGAACATGGTGATGGGCACCGTGAGCCACTCGTAGGTATCGAGCAGGTTGAAGGGCATGGTGAGGATGAACACCGAGATAAAACCCTTGATGAAATAGCTGTAGGAGAAGGGAATGGGCGTATTTTTGATGCGCTCGCAGCCGCCGGCCACGTCGAGCAACGCCTCGTGGTGGCGCTGGATGGTGATGAGGTGCGTGGGCAGAATGATTCCCTCGCGCAGCAGCTGCTCGTAGAACTCCTGGAGCATGGCCGCCAGGCGGGAAGGCACATGGCGGACAGTCTGCAAATGGTCGATAAAACCGGGTTCGACGGGTTCCAGCTTCTCGAACCGCACGCCGTTGCGCAGGTGGCCATCCAGGGCGATGGGGAAGTTGGAGAGCAGCCGGGCGAGGTAGGTGCGGGTGGCGTAATCATCGGCCGGCAGGCGGGCGTGGAGCAGGCCGGCCAGGTTGCGGCAGTTGTTGGTGAGCTGCCCCCAGAGGCGGCGGCCTTCGTAAAATCGGTCGTAGGCAGTGTTGGTGCGAAAGGCCAGCAACAGGCTGAGCAGGATGCCCAGAAACGAGAAAAACTCCTTATCGACGGCCACGTTCATGCGCTCGAAGCGGATGACCAAGGCCGTCACAGCGGTGGCGTAGAGGCCCACGAACAGCACCCGTTTCAGCAGCAGCCGGATGATGCCCGAGGAGCGTAGGTGGCGTAGGGCCTCCCACCAGTCGGTCGATTTGTAGACAATCATGCATAAAGCGCGGCTTGGTGATGAGCCGACACGGCCGAAATTACGCTTCGGAATATTGGATGGCGGCTGTTTCCACCACTTCCTCCTGTGGGCCGAGCTTCAGCGTCACCTGCTGCTTCAGTTTCGCGCCCTGCACGGCCCGGGCAATGGGCGCCACAAACGCCACTTTGCCCAATGCCACATCGGCCTCATCAACACCCACGATGGTGAACTTTCGCTCGAAACCCACCCTGCCACCGCTCACGGTGCACAGTGTGACGGTGGCCCCGAAACGCACTTCTTTGGCCGGCTGGCCGGCGGGGTCTACCACTTTGGCGCTGCCGAGGCGCTCCAGCAGCAGCGCGATGCGGCCGTTGTAGGATGAAAGCTAGTGGGTGCGGTCAGTGTCGTTATCATGGTTGGCTTCGGCCTGGGCGCGTTCGGCTTCGAGGGTGGCGAGCTCGGCGCGGAGTTGCTCCAAGCCGGCGGGCGTGACGTAGTTGGGCGTGCCCGGCGGCAGGGCTGCCCGAGGCGGAATAATGGGCGGCGTCTGCGCGTCGTCTTCCTTGGTAAATCCTCGGCTCATGTGAGGGCAAACGCAGGTGCGGCGGGCGGGTTGCGGGTGTCCGACGCAACCATCGGGGCCAGAAAGCGGTTACCCTACGCTATTTCGCTGCTACCCTATCCCGATTCGTTCGCGCTATTTAATGTCAGAAATGCTTGTTGAGACTGCTGATTCAGCGGTTGCCTCTCCCCTACCCACCCGCCGGCTCGACGGCGCCCTCGTCTGGCTCATGGCCCTCACCTGCGGGTTGGTGGTGGCCAATATTTACTACAACCAGCCGCTGCTGGCCGCCATTGGCCGCACCTTTCACCTCTCGGACAGCAGCGCCAGTCTGGTGGCCACAGCCACGCAGGTAGGCTATACGCTGGGCATGCTGTTCGTGGTGCCGCTGGGCGATATGCTGGAGCGCAAGCGCCTGATGCTGCTCATGCTGCTGGGCGCGGCGGCCTGCCTAGGGCTGGCGGCATTTGCGCCCAGTTTCGCGCTGCTGGCGGGGGCGAGTATTCTGCTGGGCATCTGCTCGGCAGTGCCGCAGTTGCTGCTGCCCATGGCCGCGCACTTGGCACCGGAGGCCGACCGGGGCCGCATCGTAGGCCGCATCATGAGCGGCTTGCTAATTGGCATTCTGGCCTCGCGCACGGTGAGCGGCTACGTGGGTGCGCACCTGGGCTGGCGGGCCATGTTCGAAATCGCGGCTGGCCTGATGCTGGCGCTGCTGGGCCTGCTGGCCTGGCGCCTGCCGCAGGACCGGCCCAACTTCACGGGCTCCTACGGCGCACTCATGAAATCATTGGGTACGCTGGTAGCCGACCTGCCGGCCCTGCGCCGCTCGGCGCTGGTGGGCGGGCTGCTGTTTGCGGCCTTCAGCGTGTTCTGGACCACATTGGCTTTTTTCCTGGAAGGCCCGGCCTACCATTACGGCAGCGACGTGGCCGGATTCTTTGGGGTAATTGGAGCCGTGGGAGCGTTGGCCGCGCCACTGGCCGGCAAGGCTGCCGATACGCGCGGGCCGGACTTCGCCATCGGCGTGGGCATCCTGCTGGCGCTGGCGGCTTATGTATTCATGGGCCTCACCGGCTACCACTTGGCCGGGCTGGTGCTGGGCGTGATTCTGCTGGATGTGGGCGTGCAATCGGCCCACATCTCCAACCAGACCAAAATTTTCTCACTGGTACCCGAAGCCCGCAGCCGCCTCAACACCGTGTACATGACCGGTTATTTCACGGGCGGTTCGCTGGGCTCGGTGGCTGGCGGGCTGGCGTGGGTGCACGGCGGCTGGCCCGGCGTGTGCGTGCTGGGGGCAGCATTTGCTGGTTCGGCGTACTTGGTGAGCCGGTTCTACGGGCGCGGTTAGAACTTACTTCGAAGTCGAAATCGCGTCCCAGGAATACCGACCCACCTCGCCCGATTAGAATGGCCGGTGAATGCCCACGATGTTGACCGGCATGGCCTCAGTGGTCTGGAAACGCACGGTCACGCTGCCATCGGCATTCACGGGCACCAGGCCGTAGTTGCGGCCGGCCATGGGCAGGGCAGGCGTTGCGGCGGTGGCCTCCGGGATGAACTTGATTTCTTTACCTACTAGTATCAGCAAGCAGGCAGCAATGACGGTCAGGACGGCTTTGGTATATAGGTCGGTTTTCATGAAAGGAGGCAAAAGTGGTTGGTGGATGGCGCAAAATAAGCCCCCGCTGGCGAACCAACGGGGGCTTTCAACTACACTTCGAAACAAGCGTAACTCAGCTACTCGGCGGCGGCTAAGCGCTCCAAACAGACTTTGAGGCTCTCGCGCCAGTGCGGAATGGCCACGCCCAACTGGGTTTTGATTTTAGTCTTGTCCATCACCGAAAACGGCGGGCGCGTGGCCTTCGTGGGGTATTCGCTGGTGCGAATGGGCGTGGTTTTCACCGAAATTTCGCTGAGCTCGAAAATGGCCGTGGCAAAGTCGTACCACGACGTCAGGCCCTCGTTGCTGTAATGGTAGAGGCCGTAAGCCGTGCTGCCGCTCTCAATAATTCCGAGAATGACGCCGGCCAGGTCGATGGCGTAGGTGGGCGTACCCACCTGGTCCCAGATGACGCGAAGCTCGTCGCGCTCGCGGCCCAGCTTGCGCATGGTTTTCACGAAGTTGCCGGCGAATTCTGAGTACAGCCAGCTGGTGCGCAGCGTGAAGTACTTCTCGGTGAGGCCCGGAATCACCTGCTCGCCTTCGAGTTTGGTGAGGCCGTAGACGCCCAGCGGCGCGGTTTCGTCAATTTCGAGCAGCGGCTCATTGCCCGCGCCGGCAAACACAAAATCGGTCGAAATCTGAATGAGCACGGTGCCGTGTTCCGCACAGAGGCGGGCCAGGTTTTCCACACCATCGCGGTTGATTTTGCGGGCTAAATCCACGTCGTCTTCGGCCTTATCCACGGCCGTATAGGCGGCGCAGTTGATGACGTGATTGGGGCGGTGCGCGGCAAAAAGCGCGGCCAGCGCGGCCTGGTCGAGAATATTGCCTTCAGCCTCGGACAGGAATACCAGGCCCGGCGTGTTCCGCTCCCGCGCCACGTGCGCCAGGCATTGCCCCAATTGCCCGAGGGCCCCGAAAACCAGTGTCGTACTCATTAGCATAAGCTCAGATTTAGGCCGCAAGTTAGCCCGGCCCGCCTTGTAGCACATGCTTCAGCGTGTGTTTTTTGGGCAATGCATCTGCTATAATACACAAGCTAAATCATGTGCTACAGGAATTTACCCACGCGGCAGCAGCTTCTGGCCCGCCGATATCTCTTTGCCCACAATGGTCTGCTTGTTTTTAATCGGCTCGAAGCGCACCTCGCGGGGCTGCTTTTCACTCAGGTATTTCCAATAGCGCAGCGGCATGTGGCGGCGGTGCAGCTTTAGGTTTTTGCGCTCAGGGATGTTGACGTGGTCGAAATACGTCTGCCAGAGGTGCTTGAACAGGGGCTCCCGCTCATCGAGCACGGTGGCCGAAATATCGGTGGCTTTCCGGCCCGCCGGGTTCTCAAACTGCACAATGTCGGTGCGCGTGAGGTCATAATACAGCCCGTAGTGGCGGCGGCGGTCATAAATCAGCCAGCGCTGGTCGGCGTAGCGCTTGGTGAAGTGCGCGGCGATGAGCGGCAGCACGTCCATATCCGGCTCAATAGTGGCGTGGAATAGCTCGTCGCTGGTTTTCTCGAAGCGCACGAAGGCTTCCATGCGGTGCTTTTCGCGAAACATCATCTGGGCCAGGCGTTGCACGCGGCGCACGTCGGCGTTGGCGTAGTTCTCCGAAATATCGACGGGCGAGCGCAGGGCCAAATCCACGTAGCGGAAAATCAACAATTCCCGGTCCGCATCCTCGCTGAGAAAAACGTGATAGAGGCGGGCGCGGGCCTCGTTATCCATCGTTTTCAGCAAGCCTTCCCACACACGGGCGGCCAGGGTTTCATCGGTGGCGCGGTGGGCGGGCTGGGTGAAAAGGCCGCTTTGGGCCGTGGCTTCGGGCTGAATGCTGTTGGGGGCTGCCCGCCAGTCGTACACCGTGAACAGCACCGTGAGCAGGCCCTCAAACGTGCCGTCGTAGGTATAGTCCAGCGGCGGGGCCGTGAGCGTGGGGGCCCCCGCCCGGCGTGGGGCGGCAGAGGCTACAGCGGTGGATGGACGGCGGATGGGTTTCAATAGGGAATAACAGAACGTCATGCTGAGCGCAGTCGAAGCATCTCTACCGCTTCGTTGTCTCGATTGGATTACTACTGCGGTAGAGATGCTTCGACTGCGTTCAGCATGACGTTCTTAAAGCGCCATTACGCCGCTTGCTGGCGCTGCTCGTTTTGGCGGCCGGCTTCGTAGCGGGCGCGGGCATCGTGGTGCAACTGGCGCACCAGCGGCATCAGCTCGCTGAGGCGGCAGCAGCACGAGAGACGGTCAACTTTATCGGAGGACGCGGTGGCAGGCCGGACGGTATTTTCAGGCTGGCGGTGGATGATTTTCATGACAGAAAAGAGGATGTCGTGCTGCACACCGCCCAGTTGGCCGGGGTGCAGTTGCGAGGTGGAAGTGAGGTTATTGAAATCAGCTTGCATGGCAGAATCAGGAGGCTTGGGCGAACAAATCGAGCTGCTGGGTGACGAGGGCCGAGCGTACCGAGCCGGCCCCAAACAGAATCTGGCGGCGCACCTGCTGCTCGGTCAGCTCGCCGATGACGGGCTGGTGCTCGCCCTGGCAGGTGAGGAAATATTTGGCCCGCTTGAGCACCACGCCCAGCTGGCGCAGGGTTTCCATGTTGAGCGTGGCGAAGCGGCGGGCGGCGATGATGCGCTTGGCGGAGCGCGCCCCCACGCCGGGAATGCGCAGTATCATCTCATAGTCGGCCACGTTCACATCAATGGGAAAAACGTGGCGGTTGCGCAGGGCCCAGGCCAGCTTGGGGTCGATTTCGAGGTCGAGGTGCGGGTGCGCGGGGTCGAGGATTTCGTCGGCCTGGAAGCCGTAGAAGCGCATCAGCCAGTCGGTCTGGTACAGGCGGTGCTCGCGGATAACGGGCGGCTGCGTCACCTGCGGCAGGCGGGCGTCGTCGGTCACGGGAATGTAGCCGGAGTAGTACACGCGCTTTAGGCCGTAGCCCTGGTAGAGGCTGTCGGTGAGCTTGATGATTTGCAAATCCGTCTCAGCGCTGGCTCCTACGATGAGCTGGGTGCTCTGGCCGGCGGTGGCGAAGCCGGGCACTTTCTTGAACAAGGCCTTTTCCTCCTTATTCTGGATGATGCCGTCCCGAATCTGGGCCATCGGGGTCAGGATTTCCTGGTAATTTTTCTCGGGGGCCAGCGTGGTGAGGGCCAGCTCGGAGGGCAACTCGATGTTCACGCTGAGGCGGTCAGCGTAGAGGCCGGCTTCGGCAATCAGCTCCTCCGAAGCGCCGGGGATGGTTTTGACGTGGATGTAGCCGTTGAACCGGTGCTCGGTGCGCAGCTTTTTCACGATGCGGACCAGGCGCTCCATCGTGTAGTCGGGGCTGGAGAAGATACCGGAGCTCAGGAACAGGCCCTCGATGTAGTTGCGGCGGTAGAAATTGATGGTGAGGTCGACGACTTCATCCACGGTGAAGGCGGCACGCTTCACGTCGTTCGAGCGGCGTGAGACACAGTAGGCGCAGTCGAAAATGCAGTGATTGGTGAGCAGGATTTTCAGCAGGCTCACGCAGCGGCCGTCCTCGGTGTAGCTGTGGCAAATGCCCATGCCTTCGGCGTTGCCGAGGCCTTTGCCTTCGTTTTTGCGCTTGCCGCCGCTGCTGCTGCACGATGCATCGTACTTGGCGGCATCGGCTAATATGCTTAGTTTCTCCTGAATGCGTTCGTTCATGCGGCGAGGCGTTGCTTTCGGCCTTAAAAGTAATAACCAGTGCCCAATCGGGCACTATTGTTTAAGCTAATTTTTTTGGGAATAGTTTCTTTTTTTGGGAAAAATACCTGGACAGCATTTCGCAACGGCTTAGCAAAATTGACGGGACGATGCACGCTGGCAACGCTGGCCCAGCACCTGCTCACGCCTGCCAGCGCCTCAATAACTATAGAACCAACCCATGCCCCGGCTCCTTTTCGTAATTTGCGGCGTTGCGTTCCCAAATGAGCTTTCGCGGTTTTTTCCTGCTTGTATTTTTGCTCCTGGGCTCGCTGGTCCGGCCGGCGCGCGCGCAGACGTTTGACCCGCGCTCGGCGGTGCCGCCCGATTCGCTCAAGGCCAAGCTGGAGATACTGCCCCAGCGCCCCGACTCCCTGCGCCAGCGCTTCGACGAGCAGCGGCTGCTGACCCGGCTGCAGGCCTACTCGCGCCGCAAAACCATTGCCGGCCGGGCGGTTTCCGCCATGTTCAATTTTACACGGCGGCAAGAGGAACAGGCCGGGCTGGATGCCGTGCTGCTGGACCGGCAGTTCGACCGCCACAACTTCAAAATCGTGCGGCGCATCAACATCCGCACGCTCGATGCGTTCGGCTACAACTTGTCCGACTCCACCCGCGTACCGCGCACGGCCATTGAGAAGGCCGGCAATGCGTTGCACATCAAAACCAGCCGCTCGCGCATCCGGCAGGTGCTGCTGTTCCGGCCCGGCCAGCCGCTGGAGCCCCAGGCCCTGGCCGAATCGGAACGCCTGCTGCGCCAGACGCCCGAAATCCTGGATGCTCGCGTGCTGGTGAACGAGCGCACCACCACCCGCGACAGCGTCGATATTGAGGTATTGACTAAGGATGTATTCAGCATCACGGCGGGCGTGGAGGTGGGCACGCCCACGTCGGGCCTCATCACGGCCGGCGACGACAACTTCCTGGGCCAGGGCCACCAGTTGGCCAACTCCTACCGCTACGGCCGCGAATGGCCCCAGAGCTGGGCCTACGAAGGGAGCTACACGGCCCCGTTTCGGCACTTTTTATACGCGCAGGCCCGCTACCGCAACGAATACAACTACCGCTCGGGCGGGGTGTCGCTCACCCGCGACTTCTACTCGCCCAGCACGCGCTACGCCGGGGCCATCAACCTGAATGCCGTCGACCAGGACATTCCCTTGCAGGCCCCGCCCGACGGGCAACCGTACGTGTATTACCCCCTGCACTACCTGGTGCAGGATGCCTGGGTGGGCCGGGCCCTGCGCCTGCGCTCCTACGACCTGGGCTACGAAAACCCGGGCCGCATCATCGTGGCGGCCCGCGTCATCAACACCCACTACACGGCCACGCCGCAGCCCACCGACATTCCGGCACCGGCCTACCACAACGGCGCGCTGCTGCTGGGCACGGTGGGCTATTCGGTGCGCCGCTACTATAAGGCCCGGTACCTGTTCGGTTTTGGCCGCACCGAAGACGTGCCCACGGGCACGCTGCTCAGCTTCACGACGGGCTACGAGGTGAGCAGCGTGTTGCCGCGCCGCTATTTCGACGTGCGCATTGCGGCGGCCAGCTTCAGTGCCAACAGCGGCTACCTCTACGGGGCCGTCGATTTTGGTTCGTTTCAGACCGTCAATCAGCCCCGCGTGTGGCAGCAGGGCCTGCTGGGCACCGAGCTTACGGCCTTCACCAAGCTCTACCACGCGGGCAACTGGCAGTACCGGCATTTCCTCAGCAGCAAGGCCACCATCGGGCTTAACCGCAACCCCGGCGACATCCTCCAGGGCATCACCAACGACCGGGGACTGCGCGGGTTTTCGCCGGGGCAGCCCATTCTGGCCACCAGCCGCTTTGTGGTGAACTACGAAACCACGCTCTTTACCCCGCTTTCACTTTTGGGTTTCCGGCTGGCCGGCGTGGCCTTTGCCGATGCGGCCTGGGTGAGCGACCAGCCCCGGGGCGGCACGCCCTTTGGCGGCGCACCCTACACGGCTTTCGGGCTGGGCCTGCGCTTCCGCAACGAGTTCACGGCCCTGCGCACGTTCCAGCTGCTCATCGGCTACTACCCGCGCGGGCTGGCCACGCCCAACGGCATCAAGATGTTCGAGTCGACCCGCGAAACGGTTACATTCAACGATTTCGGCCTCGGGGCCCCCGGCACAGCACCGTTTCAATAAAGCGGGTGAGGGAGTGAGGGAATAAAAGAACGTCATGCTGAGCGTAGTCGAAGCATCTCTACCGCAGTAGTAATCCCAATCAAAAGGATTAGTATCGCAGTAGAGATGCTTCGACTACGCTCAGCATGACGTTCTTTTACCCAGTTATTTACACCCTACTTCTACCGCTCCGAATTGAAGGAGATGGGCACGGTGCAGGCCACGCGCACGGGCTGGCCGTTGGAACGGGCGGGCTCCCAAGGGGGCATCAGCCACACCAGGCGCAGGGCTTCGTCGTTGAGGCCGTTGCCGGGGCCGCTCACCACGTGGGCATCCTGCACGCGGCCCTGGGCACTGAGAATAAAGTTGACAAACACCCGGCCCGATATCCGCCGCTGCAACGCCTGTTGCGGGTAGCGAATGTTCTTGCTGAGATAGGCCATAAAGGCTTTGTCGCCGCCCGTGAACTGTGGGCGCACCTCCGGGTTGATGAACACCGAATCGGGCTTGATGGCTGCCGGAGCCACGGGGCTGGTGTGGGCGGCCGGGTTGGGGCCGGTTTGGGCCAGGCTTTGGCCGGTGGCCAATAGGCCCAGCAGACCAACACCCAATAAGAAGCGTAGAGGATTTATCACGTTGCGAGGGGATTAGGAGTAGATGATAAACGCCAGGCCGAAAAGTCTAGCAACAGCCTAAGCTACGAAAGTTTTACCAGAATTGGCTTTTCTAAATAAAATAACTGTGCCAACAAGCACAAAAAACGCTTTAGAAAAGGCACTGCCGGTCAAATTTATTTTTAGCAAAACGGCTCAACAAAGTCTTAGAGGCAATTACTACGCCACAAAGCTATTGCTCACTTGCATTTTTAAAATAATAAGCCAATTATTGTTAGCAATTATTTAATATAACTATTCGCATAAATACCAAGACAACGGAGGAGGAAGCAAATAAACCAACTATGTTTGCAATCGTAAATCTACGATAAACGAAACATCTATGGCAACTCACAAGCGGGCCGAATTCACGGAAGCGGAGCAGCGGCTGGCCGCAATTGCCAAAGCGCTAGGGCACCCGGCGCGGGTGGCCATTGTGCGGCTGCTGGCCCAGCGGCGCGCCTGCGTATGCGGCGAGCTGGTGCTGGAGCTGCCCCTGTCGCAGAGCACCGTGTCGCAGCACCTCAAGGAGCTGAAAGCGGCCGGCCTGGTGCAGGGCGAGGTAGATGGCCCCCGCGTGTGCTACTGCCTCGACCCGGCCGGCTGGGCCGTGGCCCGGCAGCTGCTCGGCAATTTGCTGGCGGAAATGCCCACTAGCGTCCCCGATACTGCTGCTGTCCCCAGCTGCTGCTGAGTCGCCTGATGCCTCCTCTCCTTCTCCCGAAACTCACTTTTAACCAACCCAGCATCATGAAAATCTCCGAGATGAAAGAAGCCCTGAACGGGCTATCAGCCGTGAGCTTCCGCCTGCCCGATGGCACGCAGCTGCCCGCCCATTTCCACGTGACGGAAGTGGGGCTGGTGAGCAAGCATTTTATCGATTGCGGCGGCGTGGAGCGGCGCGAAACGGTGGCCAACTTCCAGCTCTGGGAGGCCGGCGACTACGACCACCGGCTGGCTCCGCAGAAATTCCTGCACATCCTGAAGCTGTCGGAGAAAATCCTGGGACGCGAGGATTTGGACATTGAAGTGGAGTACCAGCAGGCCACCATTGGCAAGTTCGGACTGGCGTTTGATGGCACCGATTTTCTGCTCACGGCCAAGCATACGGCTTGTTTGGCGCAGGATGCCTGTGGTATTCCGGCCGACCAGCAGTTCGCCCTGCCCCAGCTGCAAGTGGCAGGCTGCACACCGGGCGGTGGGTGCTGCTAGACAACTTATAACCGACGCTTTTCAACTGCTTTCCCCAAGCTCTATGCCTGACAAAAAGAACATTCTGGTGCTGTGCACCGGCAACTCCTGCCGCAGCCAGCTGCTGCACGGCTACCTCGCGCAGGCCCTGGGCGACCGCGCCAACGTGTACAGCGCCGGCGTCGAAGTGCACGGCCTCAACCCGCGTGCCGTGCGCGTGATGGCCGAGGACGGCGTGGACATTTCGACCCACACCAGCAACCATGTGGACGAGTACGCCGCCGTGCCCTTCGACTACGTCATCACCGTGTGCGACCACGCCAACGAGGTGTGCCCCGTGTTCCCCTCCACGGCGAAAAAGCTGCACCACAATTTCCCCGACCCCGCCAAGGCCACCGGCAGCGAGGAGGAAATCATGGCGCAGTTCCGCAGCGTGCGCGATGAGGTGAAGGCGTATGCGCAGGATTTTGTGCGGGCCGAGTTTTAGGGGTAAGCTCTACCAGCACGTCATGCAGAGCGCAGCGAAGCATCTTTACCTCAATACTAATCCTCTGATTGCGTTGCGCGGTAAAGATGCTTCGCTGCGCTCTGCATGACGTTCTTGATTAATATTTCCCTCCTTACCATTTCCTCCCATGACCATTCTTCCCCTCACGGCCGACCATTGGCCGGCCGTGCGCGCCATCTACGCCGAGGGCATGGCCACCGGCACCGCCACCTTCGCCACCGAGCCGCCGACCTGGGAGGCCTGGGATACCGGCCACCTTGCCTCTTGCCGCCTGGTAGCCACCGATGAAACGGGCCAGGTGCTGGGTTGGGTGGCCCTCTCGCCGGTTTCGGGGCGCTGCGTGTACGCGGGTGTGGCCGAGGTGAGCGTGTATGTGGGGGCCACCGCCCGGGGGCGCGGTGTAGGCTTAGCCCTGATGCAGGCGCTGGTTGCTGAATCGGAACGAAATGGCCTGTGGACCTTGCAGGCCGGCATTTTCCCCGAAAACGCGGCCAGCGTGCGGCTGCACGAAGCCGTGGGATTCCGGCAGGTGGGGCGGCGTGAGCGCATCGGCCAGCTGCGCGGCGTGTGGCACGATACCCTGCTGCTGGAGCGCCGCAGCGCCGTGGTGGGCACCGCCGACAATGCCGTAGCCTGATGCAGCATACTCTTCGAACCTGCCTGCTGGCCGAGGCGCTGGGCACGACCATTCTGTTGATTTTTGGGACCGGCGCGGCGGTGGTCGATGCGCAGACCCACGCACTGGGGCACGGCGGCGTGGCGGCGGCCTTCGGGCTGGTGGTGTTCATCATCATCCAGAGCCTGGGCGAAACCAGCGGCGCGCACGTCAATCCCGCCGTGACGGTGGCCTTCTGGGCGATGGGACGGTTTCCGGGGCGGCGGGTGCTGCCGTATGTGCTGGCGCAGTTGGCGGGCGCGGCGCTGGGCAGCTTTCTGGTGAAGCTGATTGCCGGGCCGGGCTCCAACCTCGGGGCCACGCTGCCGGCACATGGGGCCTGGCAGGCGCTGGGCATCGAAACCTTCCTCACGTTCTGGCTTATGCTGGTGATTCTGCGGGTCACCTCGGGCTCGAAGGAAGTGGGGATGCTGGCGGGACTGGCCATCAGCGTGACGGTGGCGCTGGAGGCGCTGGTGGCCGGGCCGCTCACGGGTGCGAGCATGAACCCGGCCCGCTCGCTGGCTCCGGCGCTGTTTAGCGGGGTTTGGACCGATTGGGGGGTGTATGTGGTGGGGCCGGTGGCCGGGGCGCTGCTGGCCGTGGCGGTGGATAGGCTGCTGGCCGTTGGCGCGGAGCCAGAAGCACTTCCGCCCATTCAATAATCGGCATTTGTAGGGGCGGGGCCTGCCCCCGCCCATCGTTGAACGGAATCGTTGCAACGAGGCGAACGAATGGGCGGGGGCAGGCCCCGCCCCTACATTCAGACAATGAAACCGCTTTAAGAAAGCTATTAAAAAAAGCGCCCCACCAATGCGGTGAGGCGCTTTTTTCATTCTATCAAACCGTCCTTATCAGGGCTGCGGCGTGGTTGCGGGCGCAGGGGTGTACTCGAATTTGAATTCGACCCGCCGGTTTTTCGACATGCCGGCCTTCGTGGTGTTCGGGGCCACGGGCTCGCTTTCGCCCCGGCCTTCGGTTATCACGCGCTCGGATTCGACACCCTTCTTGGTGAAGTAGCTTTTCACGGCTTCGGCGCGGCGCAGGGACAGGGCCTGGTTGTACTCATCGGTGCCGCGGCTGTCGGCGTGGCCGATGATGCGGAGCTGATAGTCCGGGTGGGCTTTCATGGCGGCCGCGATGCTGTTGGCCTTGGGATAGGAGCTGCGCTCGATAATCGTGCTGTTGGTCCGGAACCGGATGGGCGATTGCAGCTTCAGCGTGCCGGGGTCGATGGCCAGCGGGCAGCCTACGGAGTCAACGCGGGTACCTGCCGGGGTGTCGGGGCACTTATCGGCGGGGTCGAGCACGCCGTCCTTGTCCTGGTCGAGCACTACGGGGCAGCCACTGGCGTCTACCTGGGTGCCGGCGGCAGTGCCGGGGCACTTGTCCACGTTGTCGGGAATGCCGTCGCCGTCGGTGTCGGGGCAGCCGCGCAGGGCGGGCGTGCCGGGCTGGTCGGGGCAGGCGTCGTCGCCGTCGGCCACGCCGTCGCCGTCACGGTCGGGGCAGCCCTGCAGGGTGGCGAGGCCTTTCTCGGTGGGGCACTTGTCCTGGTAGTCGGGCACGCCGTCGGCATCGCCGTCGAGGGGGCAGCCGGTGAGGTCCACGGCCACGCCGGCGGGCGTGTTGGGACACTTGTCTTTGCGGTCGGGCACGCCGTCGCCATCGGTGTCTTTGGGCTTGCCGAGGGCAATGGTAACGCCCACGGTGTGCTGGAGGTACCGGTCATCGAACTTGTCGGCGTCGCGGATGGGCTCGCCGTCGAAATTCGCGTTCAGGGGAATGTGCTGGCCGGTCTGGATGAAAATCCCCAGGCCTTCGCTGACCTGGAAGTTGATGCCGGCCGCCCCGAACAGGTCGAAGTAGGTGGCCTTGTCATTGACGGAAACGCCGCGCACCACGCCGGTGCGGTTGGTGAAGGCCAGGCCCGGCGAGGCCAGCAGGTAGGGCTGCACCACGGCATCCTCCTTGATGGCCCAGCCGTTATTGAGCTTCAGTTTCAGGGCCAGGTTCACGCTGGTTACCTTGGTGCTGAAATTGGTGGCCGCGCTTTGGGAGCCTTCGAGCTTCACGAAGCTGCCTTGCAGGCCCAGGTCGAGGCCCGGGGTGAGGTAGCGGTTGATGCCAATGCCCCCGCCGTAGCGGTTGCGGTCCCACTTCCAGAAATCTTCGCCCAGGCTACCCTTGTACTGGGAAGCGCTGCCGAAGAGGCTGATGGCCGTTTTGCGGTCGGCGGTTTGGGTGTAGCCACGCGGGGCCGCCATTAGCAGTATTCCCACGACTAGCAACGGAGTTAGAAAACGTCTCATGCGAATGGGGTTTGGAGTGAAGTATTGACCCGATGGCAAGTCATGGCGAAGCGCCGGGTCACACACATAGCCAATGTGCTATACTTAGCAGGTGATAGAAGGTTATGGATGAGGTAATGCCTTTTAAGCGGATTCGGGGTCGAACAGCGTAGGGGCGGGGGCAAGCCCCGCCCCTACGCTGTTCTGACGTCAGCATTTTCGCCCGACCTTTGTACCCTCACTAATAACTCTCAGACGAATGGCCAGCCTCCTCCTCGGCGATTACAACGACCTCGAAGTAGCCCGCGAAACCAGCATCGGCCTCTACCTCACCTCCGACGACGGCGACCTGCTGCTCCCCGAAAAGTACGTGGAAGCCGGCACCCGCGTGGGCGACATCGTGCGCGTGTTCGTGTACCGCGACTCGGAGGACCGCCTCATTGCCACCAACCTGCGCCCCCTGGCGCTGGTGAACTCCTACGCCGGCCTCACGGTGAAGGACCACGGCCCGGCCGGCGCGTTCCTGGAGTGGGGCCTGGAAAAAGACCTGCTCCTGCCCTTCCGCAACCAGCGGCGCGACCTGCGCCCCGGCGAGCGGGTGTTCGTGTACGTGTACCTCGACGAGGAAAGCGACCGCCTCGTGGCCTCCACCAAGTGGAAGCAGTTCCTGAGCCAGGAGCCTTTCCGGGGCGAGCCCGGCGACGAGGTGCGCCTCATGGTGGCCGACGAAACCGAGCTGGGCTACCCCGTCATCGTGAATGGCACGCACCAGGGGCTGCTGTTTCACAACGAAGTATTCCGCCCCCTGCGCCTGGGCGAGCAGCTGACCGGCTTCCTCCGCCAGGTGCGCGCCGATGGCAAGCTCGACGTGCGCCTGCAAAAGGAAGGCTACGGCGAAGTAGAATCGGCCACGGATACGCTGCTCAAAGCCATCAAAGCCGCACCAGGCGGCCGCCTGCCCCTGGGCGACAAGAGCCTGGCCGAGGACGTGTACCGCCGCGTGGGCATGAGCAAAAAGGTATTCAAAAAGGCGCTGGGGGCCTTGTTCCGCCAGGGCCTGGTGCTGCTGGAGCCGGAGGCGACCATATTGAAGTAGGGTGCGGGGCTTGCCCCCGCCCGTCGTTGAACGGAATCGTTGAACAGCCCCTTATATTTCGGAGACACCGTTCAACGACGGGCGGGGACAAGCCCCGCACCCTACAATGGAACCGACTCCCCAGCGCCGCAGCATCCGCTATAATGGCTATGACTACAGCATGGCGGGCTACTACGCTCTCACCATCTGCGCCCGCGACAAAGCGCATTTGTTCGGTGTCTTAACGCCAGAAGAACCGCTTCAACCTTCGGCTTTGGGCCAATTGGTATTATCAGAATTGGCCGCCATACCAACCCATTTCCCAACCGTGCGGCTGGATACGTGGATGGTGATGCCCAATCATCTGCACTGCATTCTAGTTCTGACCCGCAACCAAGCAGTGCATGTGAGCACAGTGGTTGGTAGTTTTAAATCACGCTGCTATGCAAAATGGCGCAAGCAATTGCTAGCGGATGGGCAACCAGTTCCGGCTTCGTGCTGGCAGCGCGATTATTACGAGCACATCATCCGCAACGCGAGCGAACTGGAAGGCTACCGCAAATACATTCTCGATAACCCCAGCCGCTGGTAGGGTGCGGGGCTTGCCCCCGCCCGGACGTTGAACGGAATCGCTGAGATGGCGTAGACGATTTCGTTCAACGACGGGCGGGGGCAAGCCCCGCACCCTACACCATACAGCATCCCCACCGCACCCTATGCAAAAAACCGCTTTACTCGCCGGGGCCACGGGCCTCATTGGTTCGCAGCTGCTGCCGCTGCTGCTGGCTTCGGAGCGCTACGCCAAGGTGATTGTGGTGGGGCGCAAGGCCGTGCCCACCATCCACCCCAAGCTGGTGCAGGTGGTCACGGAGCTGGACCGGCTGGACGAGGTGCGCCTCAAGCTCATCGCCGACGACGTGTTTTGCTGCCTGGGCACCACCATGAAGCAGGCGGGCTCGAAGGAAGCGTTTTTCAAGGTCGATTTCCTGTACGTGGTGCAGCTGGCGGCGCTGGCGGCCGGCAATTTTGCCTCGCAGTTCATGGTGGTATCCAGCATGGGGGCCGATGCCGACAGCGCCATCTACTACAGCCGGGTGAAGGGCGAGATGGAAGCCGCCGTGCGCCAGACGCCCTTCCGGGCCATCCATATTTTCCGGCCCTCGCTGCTGCTGGGCGAGCGGGCCGCGCCCCGCCTGGGCGAGCGCCTGGGGGCGGTGGTGCTGCGGCTGCTGCGCCCCCTGCTACGCGGCCCGCTGCTGAAGTATCGGCCCGTGACGGGGGCCACGGTGGCCGCCGCCATGCTCCGAGCCGCCGAGGAAGATGGCGGCGGTACCCGCGTGCATTCGTCGGAAGAGCTGGCGCCGCGCTAGCCCACCCCCACCCGCCCCGTGGTGAAACGCCCGGTGCCGGAGTAGCCGCGCCGTAGCTTGAAGCAGCAAAAAGCCTCGCCAGACACTGGCGAGGCTTTTTGCTGCTTCAAGCTACGGCAAAGAGTTATACTTCTTTGTTTTTTATAATTGTTTCAGCAGCTCTTTTGACCCCTTCGTAAGACCTGTTATTTATGCTCCTTAATAGACTTGCCATATATTTATTCGTACCTGGTGCTACATTAAGTTTGAGCGTGTGATAAAGCTCCACAAACCTGCGTGAAGAATTCTCTTCATAAAGTTTGTACAGTATTATATCATCGTCTTTAAGAACCTTGTCGATATAATACTCCCAACGTACGATAGGAATTTTAATAAGCTGTTCATATGCTACCGGAGCAGCATCCCTTGCATAACCATACCTATTACCTATATAAACACAGAGGTATGCCTGTATGCAATCTAAGAAAGCGTCTTTAGGTATAGATGTCCCTAGGTTAGCTAAGTTTTTAACCAAGGGGTATTCATTATAAAAGTTGTTGTGACTAAAGTGCGTATCGACAATTTGTTTTGCAACTTTAGAAAAGGTTGCAGACTTAAGTGTTTCTGGCACATAGTCAAATCCCTGGACCTTGAGCAATGCAAGACGAATCCCGTTGGATATACTAGTATTCCCGTCGGCTATGGTATCTCTGTAAATACTTCCTAGCCTGAATTTATCCTTTTCAGGCAGGTTTTTCCACATTGCTTTAATTAAAGAATTCAGGTTACTCAATGCATGAGTAACCGTTGCACCTTTAGGCTCTTTTATAGAAGAAAGCAGAATGGTAATAGTCGTACTAAGATAAAACGCAGGAGAACCTATCAACTGTTGTACCTGAGAGTCTTCTGTGGTCAATGTTTCGGAAAGAAGTCTATCTCTGAATCTTGAAAACTCAATTGCCACAGTAATATTCTGCTGCCCTAGGACATACTGCACGCAATTTTTTACAATATTTAATGCATCAAGATAGGACAATTCTTCCTCTTCACTTTCACCATCCTCAGCATTACCCAGTCTAACAAAATGGTTTATTATTTCTAAAGACTGCTTAAGCCTGAACGCACCGGTAGAATTGAATATACCTAATTGTTCTGCAAGTTTTAGTGTTGAGAATTCGGTTAGTTCGTTTTCTATAACACTACCTGTGTCAATATCGGAACGATTAAGCATTTCGCCTATAAAGTTCATACCAAGGCTATACAGAATTGACTGAAGACGTGATATTGAACGTTTCCATACAAATTCCGCAGCCATTTCATACGACTCGTTTTTTACTGCCTTAATAACATTTTCCTGTTGTTTAGGAGTAAGCGCATTTGCTAAAACAACGATTTGATTCGCAGTCTTGGCGTTTCTAGGAATTACAATGCCACTCCCACCCGTCCAAGGCGGCGAAACACTAGAATGATTTTTCTCTTCCATCTTGTGATTTAAAAAAGCCTGAAATAAATATCCCTGATGATTTCATCGTATCGAATGCTTTACTTCTTGTTCCCGCACCTTCCCTATTAGCCGAAGTATCTCCAGCACCATGTATGCTTGGAATCAACAAATGGTATCCTACAAGCTGAGCCTTGTTATTAAAGACAGTAATACCGTCATTGTTCAACATTGATTTCACAGCACTAACATACAATCTAAGTTTAAAGTCTGATTGACTTGACTTTTCTTCGTGCAGAACCTTTATCATTTCACATATATCAATTGGCTCCTCTAGATAAATGCCCTCTGGTATTTTTCCACGCAAATTCGTCAAAGACTCAGTCGATTCATCTATAACACCTATTAAATTACCATGTCCACTTCTCACAGCATCAGATATTAGTCTATTGATATGATATAACATGTTCAATTGGTCAATATTTTCTGATTTAACAGCAATATTATTAGCTAGCACATTAACATGATTCACCTCAGTTTCAAGTGGCTGTTTCAATGAGAACTCAACAATTATATTATTCTTTCTTCCTTGAACCTCGACTGAGGTTGCTGTATTTCTGCGTATATAAGCAGTACAATAGACGATTTCAGGAGCCGACAGTGTTTTAAGTTGGTCTAATAGAGTAAGACTATTTGAACTTAATTCAGCAGACACCAAGCCATATATCATTTCATCTTCTTCAAGGTTAATGTACATAACCCATCCATCCTTACATAGAGGCGCACATTGCTTAATTGCCAATTTGAAGTTATTAGAAGCTATGGGCGCTTTGCCAATTTTAATTTCTTCATGAGGAATAAGTTGCATTAACAACTTGAAGTTATTCACAACTAGAACCTCCGGAAAAAGCAATTGACCTTCTTCGTAGTACTCAGATATTTCATCTATGGTAATAAGAAGAGCTTCTTCAATTTGCTCATGTACATGAAACTTCTCATTATACAAGAAGCGTCCTATTTCTCCTTGTACTGCTTTTCTGAGTGATTCAACTAAATTGTTCATTCTGATGGTCTGTGTTAACCCTGTACTATCCACAATTTTAAACAAGGCAAGATATAGCAGCAATATTACATCAACAGCGCTTATAATAAGGCAGTACTATCCCTTCTTTTTGACTCAACAAAAAGCCCCGTCAGCTACTGGCGGGGCTTTCTGTTTCTTGTCGCGGCTTAGGCGTCCTTCTTCGCGGTGGTATCGCCTTTGGCCCCGCCCCCGCCGAGGAGGATGAGCTTGGTGTAGCCCTGGAAGCGCGCTATCGGCTTGAGCAGGCTTCCTTACTCAACCGCCAGCCGCAGGGTGCGGGTGGTGCCTTCCGTAGTGGCCCGGAGCAGATAAAGCCCGGGGGCGAGGCCCGTCAGCACGATATCAGGGGTGGTAGCGTTCCGGACCAAACGGCCCTGCGCATCGAATACCTTTACCGCCACCAGTTTTGTAGTCAGTCCTTGCAGCCGTACGCGGCCTTGCGCGGGATTGGGCACGAGCTGCCAGCTTCCCAGGGCGGTGTTGGCCACCGTAGCCAAGGGCGTGCCACCCGAAGGAATGTATAGGGGGGTGGGGTTATCCACGGGCTGCGCGAGCTGGCCACTGCTGTTCCAGCCCCAGGCCCAGAGCAGGTTATCGGTCCGGATGGCCAGCATGTGGTTTCCACCGGCGTCTACGCGCTGCCAGGTAGCCCCGGTACCCACTTGCACGGGGGTATTCGTAGTGGTGGTAGTGCCGTTGCCGAGTTGCCCAAGGCCATTATTGCCCCAGGTCCAGAGAGAGCCATCGGTCCGAATGGCCGCTGCCCCGTAACCGCCTGCATTCACGCTTTGCCAGGTCGATACGGTACCAACCTGCACGGGGGCGGTTTGGGAAATATACGTGCGGTTGCCCAGCTGGCCGTAGCTGTTGTTGCCCCAGGCCCAGAGGGTGCCGTTGGTGCGCAGGGCCAGGGTGAAGATGTAGCCAGCGGTTACGCTTCGCCAGGTGGTAGCGGTACCTATTTGCACCGGAGCATCTTGGTTGGTGGTGGTGCCGTCGCCCAGCTGGCCGGCGTAATTGCTGCCCCAGGCCCAAAGGGTACCGTCCGCACGAACGGCGGCCGTGTGGTCCCCGCTCGCACTCACGCTTTGCCAGGTGGTGCCGCTGCCAACCTGCACGGGCGCATTTTGCGCGGACACAGCCCCAAGGCCGAGCTGGCCGCTCTGGTTGTTGCCCCAGGCCCACAGCGTCCCATCGGTGCGGATAGCCACGGCGTGGCGGCCGCCCGCGCTAATGCTCTGCCAGGTGCTGGCCGTACCAATTTGGACGGGCGTGCGCTGGTTGACCCTCGTGCCATTGCCGAGCTGGCCTTCGGTGTTATCGCCCCACGCCCACAGGGTGCCGTCGGTGCGAATGGCCAGGGTGAAGTTGGTGCTCGCGCTGATGCTCTGCCAGGTTGCGGCCCCTATTTGCACCGGCGCATCGTGGTTGGTGGTGGTGCCATCGCCGAGCCGGCCGTTCAGGTTATCGCCCCAGGCCCAGAGGGTGCCATCCATCCGGATGCCCACCGAGTAATTGCTGCCGGCCGCAATGGCGCGCCAGGTACTGGGCGGCGCCACCTGAATGGGCGATGTCTGCACGCCGGCGTTGTTGCCGAGCTGGCCACTCGTGTTATCGCCCCAGGCCCAGAACGTATTGTCGGCCCGCAAGGCAACAGTATAATTATTCCCGGCATCAACGGCCGTCCAGCCCGACAAGCTGCCTACCTGCACGGGTGCTAGGCGGCGGTTGGTCGTCCCATCCCCGAGCTGGCCATAGGTATTATCGCCCCAGGCCCACAGGGTGCCATCGGTGCGGGTGGCCACGGTGTGGTTGGTGCCCGCGGCTACGCTTTGCCAGGTCGAGGCCGTGCCTATCTGCACGGGCACTACCTGGCGGGAAGTTGTCCCATTTCCCAGCTGGCCCTGGCTATTATCGCCCCAGGCCCACAGGGTGCCGTCGGTTCGGATGGCCACCGCATGGCCATTGCCTACGGATATACTTTGCCAGGTAGTGGCCGTGCCTATCTGCACGGGACTGGTAGAAGCGCCAGGCAAGAGCAGGGTGCTGCCCCAGGCCCAGAGCGTGCCATCGCTGCGAATAGCGGCGGTATTGTATGTGCCAGCCGAAACACTGCGCCAAGTGGCCGTTCCTATCTGCACGGGGGCATTTTGCCCAAGCGTGGTGCCATCCCCCAGCTGGCCGTATTGGTTGTCTCCCCAGGTCCAGAGGGTGCCATCGGTCCGGATGGCCGTGGCATGGTTACTACCAGCACTAATGCTTTGCCAGGCATCGGTACCCACTTGGGCGGGCTGCGTCTGGTTATAGTTGGCGTAGCCATTGCCTAGTTGGCCGGTGTTGTTGTTGCCCCAGGTCCAGAGGGAGCCGTCGGTCCGGATAGCAGCAGTGAATTGGTCGCCCGCCGCCACCACCTGCCAGTTGGTATCCGTGCCTACCTGGCCGGGGGCCGTCTCGTCAATGGTTGTTCCATCACCGAGCTGGCCGTAGGTATTGGTTCCCCAGGTCCATAGGGTTCCATCGGGATGAATAGAAGCGGTGTGCGCGCTGCCCGCCGCAATGCGCTGGGGCTGGGTTTGCGCCTGAGCGGCCACGGCAAGAAACCATAGGCTGAGAACAGCCCACAGCGGAAACTTAGAAATCGACATAAGTGGATGGGTTGGAAAAGAAGAAGCGGGACAGGCCAAACGGTGGTTAAGTAGACTGATTGCCGGGCATGCCAAATATAACAGGCTCCTGTATCTGGCGGGCCGTTGTGGGTGTTCTTGCTTTCACCGCATGCCCCAAGCCTATTACACCACCAAAAAAGCTCTGCCGACGTCCCCGACAGCTGCTGGCGGGTTCGTGTCCGGTGGCTGTTTCTTCAGCAGCTTGGGTTACCCGGATGGCATGGGCCACAGGCCCGCGCCATCCATCCGCCCCCGGTCAGGTAACTACAGAACAGTGCCGCCGGAAGCGCGCTGCTTCTTTACGGCCTCAACCAATTTTCCCGCCCTATGAAACTCCTTCTTGCGCTGCTGACCATGTGGCTGGCCACTTTCTCGCTGCCCTTCCACGTCGCCACGCCCCCCAAAAAGCCCGCCGTCCCCAAAGACTACGTCATCACCCAGTTCGGGGCCAGCCTCGACAGCACCCGGCTCAACACCCAGGCCATTCAGAAGGTCATCGACAAGGCCAGCGCCGCCGGCGGGGGCACCGTGGTGGTTCCAAAGGGCGTTTTCCTGAGCGGGGCGCTGTTTTTCAAGCCCAACACCCACCTGCGCGTGCTGGCCGGCGGCAAGCTCAAAGGCTCCGATAACATTGCCGACTACCCCCTCATCCCCTCCCGCATGGAGGGCCAAAAGCTCGATTACTACGCCGCCCTCGTCAACGCCACCAAGGTAAACGGCTTCACCATCACCGGCCCCGGCACCATCGACGGCAACGGCCTGCAATTCTGGAAAACCTTCTGGGCGCACCGCGACTCCATGGCCAAAGCCCACAAGCCCTCCACCAACCTGGAGGTGCACCGCCCCCGCCTGCTCTTCATCTGGGGCTGTGACAAAGTGACCATCAAAAACGTGAAGCTGCACAACTCCGGCTTCTGGACCACCCACCTCTACCAGTGCACCAACGTGCTGATGGACGGCTGCGACATCCGCTCGCCCTTCCGCCCCGTGAAGGCCCCCAGCACCGACGGCGTCGACATCGACGTGTGCAGCAAAGTCACCATCCGCAACTGCTACGTGTCCGTGAACGACGACGGCATCTGCATGAAGGGCGGCAAAGGCCCCACCGCCCAGAAGCTCCCCGAAAACGGCCCCATCGAAGACGTGCTGGTCGAAAACTGCACCTTCGGCGAAGTCCACGCCGCCCTCACCTGCGGCAGCGAGTGCATCCACGCCAATCGCATCACCATGCGCAACTGCAAAGTCGATAATGAGCGCCCCATCCTGCTCTTCAAAATGCGCCCCGACACCTACCAGCTCTACGAAAACATCACCATCGAAAACATCACCGGCAAGTGCGGCACCATCGTCACCCTCTCGCCCTGGATGCAGTTTTTCAACATGGCCGGCAGCACCGAAAAGCCCTTCGGCACCATCCGCAACATCCGCATCTCCAACGTCAACGTGAAGTGCAAACAGTTCGCGGTACTGAATGGCAACCCCACCGATAAGGTGTCCAATATCACCTTCAAAGACGTGACCGCCACCGCCGATAATGCCGCCTTCCCGAACAAATACCCCGACGTGAAATTTGAAAACGTCACCCTCAACGGCGCGCCCCTGAAAGCCTCGCCAGCCGCGCAGGCCGCCCCGGCCGCTACGCCCCTGAAGCCGGACTAATACCACACTTTACCTCGCCTAAAACAACAAAAAGCCTTGCCAGCATCTGGTGAGGCTTTTTGTTGCTCTCCGCAATTTGGATGGCGAGCTCGGGAGCAGGGGTTTTCCCGCACCGAGGTCGATTTAAAAAAGACGGAATTGGGTGTAAGGGTAATAATGGGCGTGCGTCTGGCACCGCAACTATTCGCTACGCTTCCCAGCCCATGAACACCTTTTCGAATCTTGCCGGCGTGCTGCTGCTGCTGCTTGCCGCCCCGGCGCTGGCCCAAACCGCCCCGGCCCCGCCGCTCACGGCCTCAGCCCTCGCGGTGGGCACCGTTGCGCCCGCTTTTAAAGGCCAGGATGCCGCCGGGCGGCCCGTAGAGCTGCGCCAGCTCCTGAAAAAGGGGCCGGTGGTGCTGTATTTCTATCGCGGGCAGTGGTGCCCATACTGCAACAAAGAGCTAAGCCAGCTCCAGGATTCGTTGCAGGTGCTCACGGCCAAAGGCGCCCAAGTAGTGGTTGTTACCCCCGAAACCCCGGCCAACATCACCCAGACGGTGGCCAAAACCAAGGCCTCTTTCCCCATCGTACATGACCGGGATTTGACCATCATGAAGGCCTACAAAACCGCCTTCGTGGTGGACGATGCCACGGCAAAAAAATACCTGCGCTACGGCATCAACCTGAAGCAGGCCAATGGGCTCGACCAAAACATCCTGCCCGTGCCCGCCACCTACGTCATCGGCCAGGATGGCAAAATCAAGTTTGCCTACTTCGATGCCGACTACCGCCACCGCGCCAGTGTGCGGCAGGTGGCGCAGGCGCTGTAACTCCACTCTTAATTCATTCGTGCCATGCCTCGTTCACTCCATCGCCTGGGCCTATGGGCCGTTTTGTTCGGGCTGGCAGCCTGCTCTAAGAATGCCGATTCGGAAGAGCAGCCGCCTGCGCCAGCCATTGGCCCGGCACTCTACCGCGTCACGTTCGAAGCCACCTGGAGCGCCGACACCCACGCCAATTTCCCGGCGGGGGCGCATTTTTCGTCCGTCATCGGGGCTTCACATCGGGCCGATGGCCTCCTGTTCCGGTCCGGCCAGCCGGCCAGCACCGGCATCAAAAACATGGCTGAGCGCGGCAACAACACCGCGCTGCGAACCGAAATAATGGCCCTGCAAAGCAGCGGCGCAGCCTTCCGCACGCTGGAGGGGCGCGTCATCAATTCGCCGGGTACGGTGGCCGATACCATTCGCCTAGACGCCGCCCACCCCCGCCTGAGCCTCGTCACGATGATTGCGCCCAGCCCGGACTGGTTTGTGGCGCTGGAAGACGAAACCCTGCTCGACGCCGATGGCCAATGGGTGGCCCTGCGCCGGGTGTCCGCCCGTGCCTACGACGCCGGCACCGACAGCGGCCCCACCTTCACCGCCCCCGACCAGGCCACGCTGCCGGCCGGCGTGGTGGCCCCGCTGCTGCTACCGCCCACCAGCGGCTCCGCGCCCGACGGCCCGCCGCTGGGCACCTGGCTCCTGGAGCGCATCAAATAATCCGCTCTTTTTCAGCCGATATTTTCCCACCAATTCACTGGCGGCGGCCTGCTGTCGACCACCCCGGCCGGCAGCCCATTCATCCCGGGCCAAGCCTGGCAATACCCTGTTGCGAGGAGCAGCAGCGGCGGGAACGCGCCCGAGCCACGGCGTACTTCCCGGCCTACCGCTTACTTTTGTCCAAATTCCATCATTCGCATACAGTGTTTTCCCATGAATTATTTACGTCTTACGGCCTTCCTATTGCTCCTGCTGCCCGGCTTGGCAGCCAATGCCCAATCGAAGAAAAAAAGCAGCGGTGGCGGCAGCAGCAGCGGTTCGGGCTATAGCACGGGCCTGGGCCTGCGCGGCGGCGGCTGGTCCTCGGGCCTCACGCTGAAGCACTTTCTGGGCAGCGGCAAAGGCGTGGCCATCGAAGGCCTGCTCACGACGGAATACAAAGCGCACGGCGGCCGTCTCACCATCCTCGGCGAGAAGCACATCGGTATAGCCGATGCCAAGGGCCTGCAGTTTTACTACGGCGCGGGCTTCCACGCCGGGGCCTACCAGGGCCGCTACTACTTCGCCGATGACCGGTTCTACTACAACGGCCGCAACGGCGACGTGTACTTCCTCAAAGGCAACAAAGGCGGCTACTACTACGACGAAAACACCTACATCGCCGTCGGGGCCGACCTCATTCTGGGCCTCGAATACAAGCTACCCGACCTGCCCTTCGTGGTGGGCGTCGATTACAAGCCTTTCTTCGAGGTATTCCACGGCTACACCGGCTTCTACAACGACGCGGCCGTGAGCCTACGCTTCACGTTCTAAGGCTCGCGCCATCAGGTGCAACGCATTACTGAAAAGGCCCCATCAGCAACTGATGGGGCCTTTTTTTGTAGAACAACGGCCAGCAGCACGGCTACTCCGCCCCTGCCAGAACCGGCAGAGCCACGGCGCGCCGCCGTGCCAGCAGCCACTGGCGCAGCTTCAGAAACGGCTTTTCCACCGCCACATTCAGCAGCCACGCGCCGGCCAGCACCGTGGCCAGGCACAGCCCCATCATGGCATTGCTCTCCAGCCCAATACCGTACGCTGAAAACCACGCCTGCGTGAGATGAATAATGCCCTTATGCGTGAGGTAAATGGCAAACGACAGCGCCGCCACCCGCGCCGATATGCGCGACGCCGTGCCATACAGCACGCTGCCCGGGCTGATGGCCGCCACCACTAGCAGCCCATACCCCAGCGCCACCAGCGGAAACCCAAAAATGGACGCCCCGAACGCCTGCGGCTCGCGGCACACCCAGAACGCCCCGGCCAGCACCGCCAGGCCCAGCAGCCCCAGCCCGTTGCCGTGGCGGGCCAGCCGGGCTGCCGCCTGCGGCCGGAAGTGGAACAGCGCCGCAATGGCAATGCCCACCAGCAGCCCATCGAGCCGGTTGTAGGTGGGATAATACATGTACTTGTACCACACCAGAGTCACGTGCTCGGTATTGAGCTGGGGCGCAACCGCCCCGTACCAGCTCAGCAGCCGTGCCCCGAAGCCCAGAACCACCAGCGCGGGCAGGGTTGCGGCCGCCCATTTGCCGCGGCGGCCGGGGGCCAGGGCCAGCAGCCCCAGCGGCAGCAGCAGGTAGAACTGCTCCTCTACGCACAGCGACCATGCGTGCGAAAACGTGCCGCCCCGTGCCAAATCCAGCCCAAAATTCTGGGTGAAGGTGAGGAATTTCCACAGCGGCGGCAGCGCCTCCCGCTCCCGGAAAGCCGGGACGAGGAAATACAGCGCCAGCACCGCCCAATAGGCCGGCAGAATACGAAACGTGCGCTTGATGAAGTAGGTGGCCAGCGAAAGCCGGCCCCGCCGCGCCAGCTCCCGAAACAGCTGCGAGGCAATGAGGTAGCCGCTCAGCACGAAGAATAAATCGACGCCGGTCCAGCCAAACTGCCCGGCCGTGTTCAGCCACTCGGGATGCGGGAAAATGCGGTAATGAAACAGCAGCACCAGGCCAATGGCCAGGGCCCGCAGGTGGTCGAGGCCGGGCAGGCGGGTACCCTGGGCCGGAGCCGAAAGCTCGTTTGTCATCATAATGAAGGGCCGGGCCGACCGGTTTGCCTCAAAAGTAACCGGCCCCACGGCCCCCGCCATGAGGTGCCGAAGCCGGGCGGCACCCTTGCGGCATCCTCGTATTGGCATTTGACGCTACTTTTACCCATCACCTCTCCCCGCTGCGCCATGAGCTCCCTGATACAATTCGTAGCCAACTACGACGACCTTTCCACCGACAAGGGCTTCCAGTTCAAATTCCATTGCGACAAGTGCCGCAACGGCTACATGTCGCGGTTTCAGCCGAATGCCATCGGCATTGCGGGCAGCCTGCTCAATGCCGCCAGCAGCCTGTTCGGCGGGCTGGGCGGGGTGGAAAACGCGGCCTATGAGATTCAGCGGGCCGTGGGGGGCACCTCGCACGACAAGGCCCTAGAAGCGGCCGTGGCCGAGGGCAAGCAGCAGTTCAAGCAATGCACCCGCTGCGGCCACTGGGTGTGCCCCGATGCCTGCTGGAACCACAGCGCCGGCCTCTGCGAAGACTGCGCCCCCGACGAGCAGGAGGAGCTCCGCGCTCAGCAGGCCCAGGCCACCCGCGAGCAAATCCGCACCCAGACCCGCGCCCAGGACTATACCAAAAACCTCGATTTCCTGAACCGCGACACTCTCATCCAGTGCCCCAACTGCCAGACCAAGCTGGCACCCGGCCAGAAGTTTTGCCCCAGCTGCGGCACCGCCACCGCCGCCCAAACCCAGCCCCGCCACTGCACCAGCTGCGGCGAGGCCCTGAAGCCCGAGCAGAAATTTTGCCCCAGCTGCGGCACGAAGGCAGGGTAGTGGACTGAACAGTGAGAAAAAAGACGGTCATGCTGAGCGGAGTCGAAGCATCTCTACCACGCAACGCAATCCAATCGAAAGGATTTACTATTGCGGTAGAGATGCTTCGACTTCGCTCAGCATGACGCTTTTCTTCGCTCCCCCAATCCCCTATCCCCAAACCCATGGCCACCGTCAAGCCCATCCTCCGCATTTTCGATTACGCCAAAGCCATCGAGTTTTACCTCGACTGGCTGGGCTTCCGCATCGACTGGGAGCACCGGCCGGAGGGCAGCCCCGGCTACCTGCAAATCACGCGGGAGGATGTGACGCTGCACCTCTCCGAGCACCACGGCGACTGCGCGCCGGGGGCGCGGGTATTCATCGATGATTTTGCGCACCTCACGGCCTACCACGCGCAGCTGCTGGCCCGGCAGTACAAGCACAACAAGCCCGGCTTGGACATCCCCTTCTACGACCCCACGGCGCTGGAAATGACGGTTATCGACCCGTTCCACAACCGCCTCACCTTCGTGGAGCGCCGGTAGCGGCGCGGCGCGAAGGCCGGGGCTAGTAACTTCGGGACCCATTGCGCTAGCTGCCTTTCCATGCCCGACCCTGCTGCCCCGGTTTCGCCAGCCGACCTTCCCTACTCGCCGGACCTGTTGCAGGTGGTGCTCAACACCTCGCAAACCGGCTTTATGCTGCTGCGGCCCGTGTATGATGCCGCCGGCACCACCATCATCGACCTGGCCTGGGAGTACCTCAACCCCGCCGCCCAGCAGATGCTGCGGCTGCCCCAGCGCCCCACCGAGTCGTTTCTGACCCTGTTTCCCACGGCGGAGGCGGCCGGGGTGTTCGCCTTCTACCGCGACGCCTTTTTGAGCGGCCAGGTGGAGCGCCGCCAGAACAACTACCAGCACGACGGCCTCGACGGCTACTACCTGCTGGTGGCCCAGCGCCAGGGCGAGGTGCTGGTGGTGAACTTCACCGACACCAACGACCAGGTTCGCTCGGCCATTGTGGAGGAGCTGCGCGCCAGCCAGGCCCGCGAGCTGGAAGCTCGCGCCGAAGCCGAGCTGCAACACCAGCACCTGGAGCTGCTGCTGCACGATGCCCCGGCCATGATTTGCGTGTTCGACGGGCCGCAGCACGTTTTTCAGTTCGTGAACCCACCCTACCAGGCGCTGGTCGGCGACCGGCCCATCGTGGGCAAGCCCATTGCTGTGGCCATGCCCGAACTGGTGGGCCAGCCCATCTTCGGCCTGCTGGATAAGGTGTACCAGACCGGCGAAACCTTCCGGGCCTCGGAAATGCTGGTGCAGCTCGACCACGACAACGAAGGCCGCCGGGAGCTGGAAAAGCGTTACTACAACTTCATCTACCAGGCCCGGCACGACCCACGGGGGGCCATCAACGGCATTTTCGTGTTTGCCTACGACGTGACGCCGCAGGTACTGGCCCGCCAGGAAATCCAAACCTTGAATGAGGAGCTGGCCGCCATCAACGAAGAACTGGCCGCCACCAACGAGGAGCTGCGGGCCAGCAACGACGAGTTCCTGACCACCAATACCGCCCTGGCCCACTCGGAGCAGGAGCTCTACGCCCTCAACCAGGAGCTGGAAAGCCGCGTGACCGCCCGCACCCGGGAAACCCAGGCTGCCCGCGCCGAAGCCGAGCGCCAGCGTGCCCGCCTCGAACGCCTATTTATGGCGGCCCCGGCGGCCATCTGCATCCTGGCCGGACGCGAGTTGGTGTTTGAGTTGGTGAACCCGCCCTATCTGGCGCTGTTTCCGGGCCGGCAGCTGCAAGGCCACCGCATGGCCGAGGTATTCCCGGAACTGGCCAGCTCCGGCGTGCTCGACACCTTCCGGCGCGTGTACGAAACGGGCATTACCAACGAGGAGCAGGCCATTCTTATCTCCTTCCGCCGCCCCGAGGACGGTGCGCTGGAAGACCGGTACTTCAACTACATCCAGCAGGCCCGCTTCGATGAGCAGGGCCGGATTGATGGCATTCTCGTGTTCGCATTTGAAGTCACGCCGCAGGTGCAGGCCCGCCAGGCCACCGAAGCCGCCGCCCAGCGCCTGCGCCTGCTCACCGATGCGCTGCCCGTGCTCATCTCCTACATCGACCGCGACGAGCACTGTCAGTTTCTGAATAACGCCTACCGGAACTGGTTTGGCCTCGACCCCGTCGCGATGATTGGGCTGCCGGTACGGCAGGTGGTGGGTGAAGCCGCTTATGCCGTTGTGCAGGGCTATATGGCGCGGGCGCTGGCCGGCGAGCGCCTGGAATTTGAAGCCCGCATGCCCTACCGCGAAGACCTGGTGCGGTATACCCACACCAACTACATACCCGATGTCCACGACGGCGAAGTGCGGGGTTTCTACACCCTTATTACTGACATTACCGAGCAGGTAGAAGCCCGCCAGCGGGTGCAGGAGCTGAACGAGGAGCTGGCCGCCATCAACGAAGAAATGCTGGTGGCCAACGAGGAGCTGCGCGACACCAACGACCGCCTCAGCCACACCAACGTGGACCTCGACACGTTCGTCTACACCGCTTCGCACGACCTCAAAGCCCCCATCGCCAACATCGAAGGCCTGCTGCTGGCCCTCGGCGAGCAGTTGCCCGCCGCCGTGCGCCACACCCCCGACGTGACCCACCTGCTGGAGCTCATGCACGGCTCCGTGCTCCGCTTCCAGCGCACCCTGGGCCACCTCACCGACGTGAGCAAGCTCCAGCAGGCCCACGCCGAACCCGCCGAAGCCGTGGACCTGGCCGCCCTGGCCGAAGCCGTGCGCCTCGACCTGGCCCCCGCCCTGGCCGCCGCCGGCGGCCACCTCACGCTGGACCTGGCCGACTGCCCCACGGTGCGCTTTTCGCCCAAAAACCTGCGCAGCATCCTCTACAACCTGCTCAGCAACGCCATCAAGTACCAGGTGCCCGGCCGCGCCCCGCAGGTGCTGCTACGCGCCACCTGCCCGCCGGGCCAGGTGCAACTGGAAGTGCACGACAACGGCCTGGGCCTCACCGAAGCCGAGCAGGCCAAGCTGTTCGTGATGTTTCGCCGCCTGCACACCCACGTCGAGGGCACCGGCGTGGGCCTATACATGGTCAAGCGCATCGTCGAGAACGCGGGCGGCACCATCCAGGTGCAGAGCACGGCGGGCGTGGGTTCCACGTTTACGGTGGTGCTGCCGGACCGCGTCTGAACTTAAACGCGGCGCTTACGTAGGGTAGCTCATGCCGAAGTTGAGCAGTGTGCTGTTGGTCGATGACGACCCGACCAATAACTTTCTGAACGAGCGGCTGCTGAAGCGGCTGGCCGTGACGGAGCAGATTATGGTGGCCGAAAACGGGCAGGAAGCCCTGGCCGTTATTCAGCAGGCCAGCACCGCATCCCAGCCCGACTACCCGGCCCTCATTCTGCTCGATATTCAGATGCCCGTCATGAACGGCATCGAATTTTTGCAGGCCTACCAGCAGCTGCCCTTGGCCCAACGCCGCGCCACCACCGTGGTCGTCCTCACCACATCCATGGACCCACGCGACCTCACCCGCCTCGCGGAGCTGCCCGCCGCCGGCCGCATCACCAAGCCCCTCACACCCGAAAAGCTGGATGCCGTGCTTCAGCAGCATTTCCAGTAGCGCCCAGGCACCCGGCCAGCAGCCCGCAGGCCCCGGCCGTAACGCGGCAAAATCTCTTTAATAACTAAAGAATTACTGTTGCTTACGCAACCGTATCAGAATCCAATTGGCTATATTTTTTAGCCGTACTTTACTGCATGATTGAAGAATTGAAAAGCCCCACCGGCCGCGTCTACCTCACCATCGACTCGGACGCCACCAACCGCTGGGTATTTGTGGATTGGATGGGCTACCTCACCGCCGACAGCATTCGGACCGGGGCCGCCGCCTACACCAGCGCGCTGGCCCAGTCCAAGTTCAGCTGCGTGCTCAACGACACCCGCTCGGTGCGCGGCCCCTGGGACCATTCCATGGACTGGGTTATTAATACCTGGGCTCCCAACGCCGCCGCAGCCGGCCTCAAATATTTCGCCCTGGTCTCCACGCCCGAATCCCTGGCCGATGGCTCGGCTGCCAATTTCTACGCCCAGCTCACCGCCTTCCACGCCGAAGTCTTCGACAACCTGAGCACGGCCCGCGAGTGGCTGCACCGCATGCAGGCGCAAGGCTAACCCCTTCCAACAGCTAAACTGACCAAGCGAAAGGGCCGGCAATTTGCCGGCCCTTTTTGGTGTGCCCTGCTGCGGGCGCAAAAAAAGTTTTTCCGGGCTGTAACGTTCGCTTTCATCGGCGGTATCCACATTTGAAAGCTCTCCCAATCTCCTGCCCACCGAGTCGTGCTCTTCTATCGCAGCCCTCCCCGTTCGGCATGTTCCAAAGCTGCTATCACTTCTGAAGCAGTTTCCGCTCTTGCCAAAAGCAGCCGGGCGGCTCTCCTGCAACGACCATCAACCCGCCTAATCCGCTAAAAAAAGCAGGCCTAGCATCAATAGATAATTTTTCTCATAAAATTTTATCGTTGATAATCAGCATTTAAGCCGGGAAACGCATAGCAACATGTACAATAATTGAAACAGTACCTTGCTTTACAAAGTACCTACCATACATTTGTACTGTTCGACGCCCAGTACTGTAGCCGCCGAGAACGTCACACTTTTTTCCATCTCACCTTTTTTCTGTAAAAACCATGAAAACCTCCCTCACCTCCCGCCCCGCTGCCGCCACCCAAACCCGTACTGCACCGTACTTGCGGGCCCTGCTGTTGGGCGGGTTAGCCATCGTGGGTAGCGCTGGCACCGCCCTGGCCCAGAGCGCCCCAGCCGTGAAAGCCAAACAGGCCGATGCCCAGGCGCTGTGGCTCACCGTGGAAAACCCAGCCCAGCAACGCTTGCAGATGCAGGTCGTTTCGCTGGACAACAGCACCTGCCTGGTGAATGAAGTAAACCACCTCACCTCCTATGGCAGCAAGCTGAATTTCAAAGGGATGCCCGCCGGCCAGTACGCCGTGCTACTGCGCGTGGGCCGCGAGCGGTTCCGCTACAGCGTGGACGTGCAGGGCAAAGCCCAAACCACCATTTCGGTGCGCGAGCTCACGCCCGCTAAGTCGCCGGAAGCCGTGGCGGTCGTCCGCTAGCTTCCCCCGGCACAGGGCCCCGAAACGGGTACCCTGAAGTGTTTCGGCCCCTGACAGCGCTAGCTATCAGGGGCCGAGTCGTGTGGTAGCTATGCCACTGCCTACGCCGCCAGCGGCAGGCTTTTGCGGCTGTACCGCTCCCGATAAGCCAGCGGCGACACGCCCGTAATGCGCTTAAACAGCGTCCGAAACGCCTTGGTATCGGAGTAGCCCACCGAGTACATCACCTCGTTCACGTTTTCGCGCGATGATTCGAGACTCATTTTGGCGGCTTCGATTTTCACGCGCTGCACGTATTCGGCCACGGTGTTGCTGGTGGCTTTCTTGAAGCGGCGCTCGAAATTGCGGCGGCTCAGGCAGCTTTGGGCCGCCAAATCATCCACCGCAAGCTTCTCGGCAAAGTGCTGCTCGATGAATTCCTGAGCCTTTTTGATGGGCTCGTCGTCGTGGTCCTTCTGACCCCGGAAAATGACGAATGGCGACTGACTGCGCCGCCCGATGTCAATCTGAAACACTTTGGCGCAGCACACGGCCATGTCGCGGCTCACGTATTTCTCCACCAGATACAGTATCAGGTTGAGGTAGGAATAGGCTCCGCCGCTGCTGTAGAGGCCCTGCTCGTCGGTAATTACCTGCTCGGCCACGAGGTGTACGGCGGGGTACATGGCCGCGAACTGCGGCGCGCCCAGCCAGTGGGTGGCGCACTGCCGGCCATCCATCAGGCCCGTCGCGGCCAGCAGAAACGCGCCCAGGCACAGGCTGGCCACTTCGGCCCCGTGCGCGTGCTGGCCGGCAATCCAGGCGATGAGGTCCTGGTTCAGGGCCACGGCTTCGGTCAGGTCGCCGTGCGGGGCGGGAATGATGATGAGGTCGGTGCGGAAATCCTCGTCGATGGTGCGGGTGGCATGTAGCGTGAACAGGCCCCGGTTGAAGGTTTTATGCTTGGTGAGGCCCACCAGCTCAATCTGGAAGGCGGGCGGCTGGCCCGCGCCCGCCAGCAAATCATTCACCTGGCTCAGCACCTTGTGCGGCCCTTCAATGCTGCCTACCACCGCATCGCCGGCCGGCACCAGAATAGAAACGTGCTTCATAGAGGTCAAATATAGGCAATCTGTTGCCGCATTCAGCCCCCTAATTGGGCAGAATCACCCCCTTGCACACCTGATTTTTGCTAATACCTTTGCTAACATAGTTAGATGGTCAAAATTTTAGCAAAATCTCAGCCTTCCGACGCGGTTAGGGCTGCCATTTCAGCCTCTTCTTTTACCTCTCAATCACCATTGCCATGACACCCCGCACCACTGCCCGCCTCTATTGGACACTCACCATCCTCTTCTGCCTCATGATGCTGGCCGACGGCGTGGCCGGCCTGCTGCACGAGCAAAATGGCATCGCTGCGATGAAGCAGCTCGGTTATCCGGTCTACATCATGGACATCACGGGCGCGGCCAAAATTCTGGGCGCACTGGCCCTGCTCCAGAACAAGTACCGCACGCTGAAGGAATGGGCTTTCGCCGGCTTCGCCATCGACTTCATCGGGGCTGCCGCGTCGGTGGCGCTGGCCGGCATGGGCTTCGTGGCCACGCTGCCCGCGCTGGTGATGACGGCGGTGCTCTTCGGCATTTATTTCCTGTGGAAGCGCTACCTCATCAGCCGCGCCCAAACAGCCGGCGCTGATGAAACGGAAGCTGCTTTTGCGACGCCGGCAGCGGCTACGCTGTAAGCGACACTGTTGCACGGTAGTGGGGCGGTCGCAGCACGGTCATGCTGAGCCTGTCGAAGCATCTCTACCGCGCAACGCAATTAATGCCGACTGCAACGAAGCGGTAGAGATGCTTCGACTGCGCTCAGCATGACTGTTCCTTTTTTCCTTTCTCATTTAATCTTCTCACAATTATTCCCCCCTAACCACCATGGCTCTCCTCAGTCCTCACCTCGCATTTCCCGGCGGCACCTGCCGCGAAGCCCTCTCCTTCTATAAAAGCTGCATTGGCGGCGAGCTCAAGCTGATGCGCGTCGGCGATACGGCGATGTGCGACCAGATGCCCGCCGAAGCCCAGGACCAGATTATGCACGGCACCCTGACCACCGACTCGTTCGTGCTTATGGCCTGCGACGCCCTGGATACCCGCCGCCCGTTTGACCCCGGCAACAACATCGCCATGTGCCTGAATTGCAGCAGCGACGAAGAAATCAACACCCTTTTTACCAAGCTGGGCGAGGGCGGCACCGTCATCGACCCGCTGGCCGATATGTTCTGGGGCGGTAAGTTTGGAACCCTCATCGACCGGTTCGGCACGGAGTGGCTGTTCAATTTTGATAAGCCCGCCGGCGAGTAGCAAGTCCAGTTTTCGAAAATCATGAGCAAAGTAATTGCCGCCGAATACCTTACGCTGGATGGCGTGATGGAAAACCCCGCCTGGACCGCCCCCTATTTCAACGACGAGCTGGGCGAGTTTCAGGGCGAGCTAATGGCCTCCAGCGATGCCCTGCTGCTGGGCCGCGTGACTTACGAGGCCTTTGCCGGAGCCTGGCCCAAGATGCCCGACGCCCCCGGCGCCGACCGCATGAACAGCATGCCCAAATACGTGGCCTCGCGCACCCTGCAAACGACTGAATGGAACGCCCAAATCATCGAGGGCGATGTGGCGGCCGCCGTGGCCCGCCTCAAGCAGGAGCCCGGCCAGAACCTGCTCGTCTACGGCAGCGGCCAGCTGGTGGAATACCTGCGCCAGCACGGCCTGATTGACGAATACCGTCTCATGATTTTTCCGGTGGTGCTGGGCAGCGGCAAACGACTTTTTGCGAGTGCCCCCACCGATTTCAAGCTAAAATCATCGCACACCACCAGCACGGGCGTGCTCGTGCTTACCTACCAGCCGGCCAACGCCTGATTTTTATGGACTTTAAACTGGAGCTAATCCCCGTGCCGGTGGCCGATATCGACCGCGCCAAAGCCTTTTATGTGGAACAAGTCGGCTTCCACCTCGACCACGACGTGCGGCCCAGCCCCACGGTGCGCGTGGTGCAGCTCACGCCGCCGGGCTCGGGCTGTTCCATCGTGCTGGCCGCTGGTTTGGCGGGCCTGGCCATGCCGGCCGGTTCATTGCGTGGCCTGCACCTGGTAGTGGCCGACATCGCGGCCGCCCGTGCCGAGCTGGCCGGCCGGGGCGTGGCCATGGGCGGGATTCAGGATATGGGCGGGATTAAATTTTCCGCCTTCCAGGACCCCGACGGTAATACCTGGACCTTGCAGGAGATTCCGGGGCGGAAGTAGCGCGGACTTCACAGTTGTCATTCCGACGCAGGAGGAATCTGGGTAAAGCCGTTCAGGCGGCTTTACCCAGATTCCTCCTGCGTCGGAATGCCGTTTTTTACACCACCGGCAGCGTGAAGCTGAACGTGCTGCCGCTGCCCAGCTCGCTCTCCACCCACAGCCGGCCGCCCTGCGTGGTGATGAACTCGCGCGCAATGCTCAGGCCCAGGCCGGAGCCGCCCCGGTAGCCTGTTTTGTCGGGCAATTGAGCGAAGCGTTGGAAGATTTTCTCGTGATGCTCGGGTGCGATGCCGGGGCCATGGTCCTGCACGCTCACTTGCACGAAGGCCCCGGCCAGGGTAGCGCGCACCGTGAGGGGGGCGCCCACCGGCGAGTAGCGGATGGCATTGGCCAGCAGGTTGATGAGCACCCAGGTGGTTTTTTCGACGTCGGCACGGGCGGCGGGCAGGTTGGCGGGCTGCTGGATTTCCAGGCGCAGCTCCTTGTCGGCGAGCTGGGGCTGCACGGTGGCGGTGGCAAAGCCAATGACATCGGCCAGGCTGGTGGGGCGTACGTCGAGCTGAATGCCCGCGCCCGCGTCGAGGCGCGACACGTCGAGCAGCTCGGCCACCATGCGCTGGAGGCGCTGGGTTTCCTGCCGGATGTAGCCGGTCACGCGCTGGCGCTCGTCGGCGGGCAGGCGCTCATCCTGAAGCAGCTTGGTGTTGAGGTTGATGCTGGAAAGCGGCGTTTTCAACTCGTGCGACACGGTGGCGAGGAAGTTCGACTTCACCTGGTCGAGCTTCTTGAAATCGGACACGTTGCGCAGGGTGAGGATGTGGCCCACGAATTCGGTCTTCTCTGTGGCTTCATTAAACGACACCAAATCCTGCACCGCGAGGCGGTAGAAAGCCTCCTCGCCGCGCTGGGCAATGTGCAGCAGCGGCGCTTCGGCTACCGCAGATTCGCGGTTGGGCGCATCCAGGGGCTGGAGCATGGCCTGAAACAGGTCATTTTCGAGGCGCACGGTGGCGGCGGGGCGGCCGACTAATTTTTCTACGGGCATTCCCAGCAGCTCACACAGCACGGGGTTGGCCAGCAGAATGTGGCGGTTTTCATCAAGCAGCAGCAGGCCTTCATCCAGGGTATTCACGATGCTGGCGGCGCGGTTGCGCTCGGTTATCAGCCCGGCTTCGGTGGAGGTGCGGTACTCGCGCAGCTGGCTCAGCATGCGGTTGAAGGCGCGGGCCACCTGGCCAAACTCGTCGTGGCTTTCCTGCGGGATGCTGGCCGAAAAGTCGCGCGCGGTGGCGTGGTCGAGGGCGGCGGTGAGCTTGCGCAAGGGCTGCACGGCGGCTTCTGGCACGCTGCCCACCAGGGCCAGGGCCAGCAGCCCGGCCAGGGTGATGAAGACGAGCAGGTTGCGGTTGGCCTGGTCGGCACGGCGGTTGGCAGCTTCGGTTTTGCGGTTCAGGGCGTCGGTGTTCAGCGCCATCATCTGGTAGGTGAGGCCGCCGAGGGTGTAGGGTTCGGCGCTGATGCCCAGCGGACTGGCTTGCCCGGCGGCCGCCGTGCGCCGCGCCGCCTGCTGGTGCTGCCGGAGCTGCTGGGTCAGGCTTTGCAGGTTGTCGACGACTTGCTGCTCGCCGGGCTCGGTCACGTTGCGGGCCTCCGCACCCAGGGCGGCCATGAAGGCAGCCGTGCCCGCCGTATCGGCCAGCGGCTGGCGGGCCAGCTGGTCGAGGCTTTTGAGCATGCGAAGGCCCAGATTCACGGAATAGAGGTTGGCCTTGAGCACATCGTGCGAGCTGCGGTCGAGCTGCCGCAATGAGTAGTAGGCGTAGCCCCCGATGCTGAGCAGCAGCAGCAGCATGGCCAGGAAACCCAGGGTGATTTTGGTTTTGAGATTCATGATTTTGGTTGGCTTTTAACAGCCCTTTGAACGTCATGCTGAGCGCAGTCGAAGCATCTCTACCGTGCAAGTAATTCAATCGAGCCAACGAAGCAGTAGAGATGCTTCGGCTGCGCTCAGCATGACGTTCCGGGTTTGTTCGGCTGACGGTCCGAGGTTGTTCAGGAAATCAATAAGTCACCAGATACACGTCCAAATCGCTGCCATCGTCCGCCACGGCGCGCAGCAAATCCGACGTCACGCCGCGCCGGCTCAGCTGCTCCCACCAGCCCTTCTCGCGGGTGATGCCGCAGACCAGCAGCGTGGCGTTTTTTTCCTGCGCCACCCGCCGGATGGCCCCCACAATGTCGTCGTCCTTCACCCGCAGAATCTGTGCGCCCAACTCAGCGGCCAGCTGTAAGTTATTGAGCAAATGCCGCTGCGTGGCCAGCCCGATGCGGTCGGCGGTTTCGCGGCCGGTCTGCACGTAGAGCACGTACCAGGCGGCGGCCGCAAACCGGTCGGCCAGCCGCGAGGTCTTGCGAATGATTTCCCGGGCGGCTTTATCGTTCGAGTTGATGCAGGCCAGCAGGCGGTCGTCGTTGCGGCGCTGCGGGGCCACGGCGGGCGCGCCGCCGGCTTCGGATTCTACCTGCCGGCCCAGCAGTTGGGCCACTTCGCGCACCGCCAGCCGCCGCAGCTGCAACAGGTTTTCGGCCTGGAAAAAGTTGGCCAGCGCGGTGGGCACCTTGGCCGGGTCGTAGATTTTGCCTTCCTCCAGGCGGGCGCGGAGCTCGCCCACGGTCAGGTCCACGTTCACCACCTCGTCGGCCTGTTTCAGCAGCTGGTCGGGGATGCGCTCGGTCACGTCGGTGCCCGTGATTTTCAGCACTTGGTCGTGCAGGCTTTCGAGGTGCTGCACGTTCACGGCGGTTATCACCGAAATGCCTTGGGCCACGAGGTATTCCACATCCTGCCAGCGCTTTTCGTGGCGTGAGCCGGGCACGTTGCTGTGGGCCAGCTCATCAATGACAACCACCTGCGGCCGGCGCTGAATGATGGCTTCCACGTCCATCTCCTCCACCGCGTGCCCTTTGTAAAAAACCTGCTTGCGGGGCAGCAAGGGCACGTTTTTCAGTTCGGCCACGGTGCCGGCGCGGCCGTGGGTTTCGATGTAGCCGATGAGCACGTCCACGCCGTGCTGGTGCAGGTCGTGGGCCTCCTGGAGCAGGCGGTAGGTTTTGCCCACGCCGGCGGCTAGGCCCAGGTATACCTTGAGCGTGCCGCGCCGCCGCGCCTGCACCAGGCGCAGGAACCGCTCGGCAGATTGGTCGCGGGGGTCGGCGGCGGGGTTCATAAGGATAGGCTATTTGTCATTGCGAGTGGAGCGTAGCGGAACGCGGCAATCCGTCCTGTCAAAACCAGACACTTTCTTAAGTGACCAAGCTAAAAAAGGGCTTTATCACATCTCAGGGCTTTTTGCATCGAGAGGACGGATTGCCGCGCTCCACTCGCAATGACAGTCATCCCGTTCAGCCGCCCCTAAAACGACAGCGCGATGCTCGTCGTCACATTGCCGTAGCTGCGGTTATCCGCGTTATCGCCCCGCGCAAACACGCCCTTCATGCCATTCAGATACCGCCCTTCGACCCGAAACGCCACGTTGCTGGTGGGCAGATAATCGAGGTTGAGTGAGCCGCCGGCTACCCGGAAATCACTATCCCGCGCGGCGGGCATGATGCTGCGGATAATCACGCCGCGCTCGGCGTAGTAGTACTCACCGCGCAGCGTGGTCGACCATTTATCGGCCAGCTTATATTTGATAAAGGCCGCCGCCGTGTGCCAGGTGTCGTATTTCTCGCTGCTCACGCCCCGCTGCTTGCCCACATCAAAAACCAAAGCCAGATTGGTGCGCTCCGAGGCGGCATAGGTGATGTAGAAATCGTGGAAATAGCGCCGGCGAATGAGCGAGTCCGTGGGCTGCTCGTTGCCATAAAAGGTGCTGCTGTTGATGAGGATTTTGTCCGACGGCTTCCACTGGATTTGGGTGCCGAGGGCTTTGGCCTGGTTGGTTTCGCGGATGTTCTGCCAGCCATTCAGCACCATTCCGGTCAGGGTCAGCTTCGGGCCGACTTCGTAGGTAAACCGGGCCCCGGATTCATAATAGGGCGAATTCTCAGCCATCACGGAGCGCGTCAGCGTCCAGTTATCCTTCGAAATAGCCGACTCGAACCCAATGTGCGAGCCGAAAATCCCCATATCGAGCCAGGCCTTGGCGAAGGGCCGGAAGCCCGCGTAAGCCTCGTACACGTGCCGGAGCACGGGGTCCTCGGCGGCGTAGTTGGCGGCTACGTAGGTGCCGGCGTGCAGGCCCACGGCCCCGCGCACCTTGCCGTCATCGTAGCGCACGCCAATGAGGCCCTGGTTGAGCGCAAACTCGTTCTGACGGCCGTGCGAGTAGAGGAAGGCCTGCCGGTTATTGCCATTGGCGTGGTTGAAATCGTAACCGTAATAAGCATCCACGAAGCCGTAGGTGGTGATGGGGCCGGGCGCGGCAGTAACAGGCGCGGCGGGCGGCGGCACGGCCAGGGCCGGGTCGGTGGTGGGAGCAGTTTGGGCCAGGGCGGCCAGCGGCAGGGCCGCCAGCAGCAGGAAAGCGGGTATTTTCATTGGTTGATTTTGTGCAAAAGAAGCTATTCGGCGGCCAGCGCATCCAGCGCCAGATTGAGGCGGAGAACGTTCACATGGTCGGGGCCGAGGGTGCCGGGCTCGATTTGCTGCTGCACCAGCGCTTGCACGCGGGCCGCATCGAGCTTGCGCACGCGGGCCACGCGGGCCACCTGCACCAGCGCCCCGGCGGGCGAAAGGTGCGGGTCGAGCCCCGAGCCGCTGGCCGTAATGAGCTCAGCGGGCACGTCGGCGGCCTTCACGCCGGGGTTTTGCCGCAGGAAGGTATCGAGGCGGGCCTTCACCACGGCCAGGTATTCGGGGTTGCTGGGGCCTTTGTTCGAGCCGCTGCTGGCATCGGCGTGGTAGTCGGCCGCCGAGGGGCGGGAATTGAAGTATTCGGGCTTATCGAATTTCTGGCCCACGTTGGCGAAGCCCACCACGCGGCCGTGGCGGCTGATTTGAACGCCCGCGCCGTGGCCGGGGGCCGCCTGGGCGATGGCCGTTACGAGCGCGGGGTAAATGATGCAGCACAGCACCATCAGGGCCAGGGTGAGGCGGAGGGCGGGCAGGAGTTGGGTTTTCATGGAATTGGGGATAAAGGCGGTCAAACTCCCCTCCTTACCAAGGAGGGGACGCTGGCGCGAAGCGTCAGCTGGGGTGGTTATGGCGTTGAAGTCGTTCGGGAGGTCGTTCGGGTGTCGTTCAACGCCACAACCACCCCCGTCCGAACCTTCGGTTCGAACATCCCCTCCTTGGCAAGGAGGGGAGTTTACAAAAACACCCCCACAATCAAGTCCAGCAGCTTAATCCCGATAAACGGCACCACCACCCCTCCCAGGCCATAAATCAGCAGGTTCCGGCGCAGCAGCGCCGATGCGCCCACCGGCTTATAGGCCACGCCTTTCAGCGCCAGCGGCACCAGCGCCGGGATGATGAGGGCGTTGAAAATCACGGCCGAGAGAATGGCCGATTGCGGCGATTTCAGCCCCATCACATTCAGCGCGCCCAGGGCCGGGATGGCCACCATGAACAGCGCCGGCACGATGGCGAAGTACTTGGCCACATCATTCGCAATCGAAAACGTGGTGAGCGTCCCCCGCGTCATCAGCAGTTGCTTGCCAATTTCGACCACCTCAATCAGCTTGGTGGGGTCGTTGTCGAGGTCGACCATGTTGCCGGCTTCCTTGGCGGCCTGGGTGCCCGAGTTCATGGCCACGCCCACGTCGGCCTGGGCCAGGGCGGGGGCATCGTTGGTGCCGTCGCCCATCATGGCCACCAGCTTGCCCAGCTGCTGCTCGGTGCGGATGTACTGCATCTTGTCCTCGGGCTTGGCCTCGGCGATGTAGTCGTCCACGCCGGCTTTTTCGGCGATGAATTTTGCCGTCAGCGGGTTGTCGCCGGTCACCATTACCGTCTTGATGCCCATGGCCCGCAGCCGCGCAAACCGCTCCTGGATGCCGGGTTTGATGATATCCTGCAACTCGACCACACCCAGCACCCGGTCGTTTTCGCTGAGCACCAGCGGGGTGCCGCCGTTGCTGGCCACCATTTTCACGCGGTCGGCCACGTCGTCGTGGTAGGCGTGGCCGGCCTGTTCGGCCAGCTTGCGGATGGCATCGGCCGCGCCCTTGCGGAGGCGAGTGCCGCCGGCCAGCGTCACGCCGGAGCTGCGGGTTTCGGCCGTGAACTTGATGAGTTCGGCTCCATCCAAGCGGGGTTGAAGTTGCGCGGGGTCCACTTTATGGTCGCGGGCCAGCTCCACGATGCTCTTGCCCTCGGGCGTTTCGTCGGTGAGGGAGCTGATGGTGGCCTGCTCGATAAACGCCTGCATCGCCACACCTGGCGCGGGCCAGAAATGCGTGGCCTTGCGGTTGCCGATGGTGATGGTGCCGGTTTTGTCCAGCAGCAGCACGTCGATATCGCCGGCCGTTTCCACCGCTTTGCCGCTCTTGGTGATGACGTTGGCCCGCAGCGCCCGGTCCATGCCCGCGATGCCGATGGCCGAGAGCAGCCCGCCGATGGTGGTCGGAATCAAACACACGAACAGCGCGATAAACGAGGCCACCGCAATGGGCGTTTTCGAGTATTCGGCGAAGGGCTGCAAGGTCACGCACACAATCACGAACACCAGCGTAAACCCGGCCAGCAGGATGGTGAGGGCAATTTCATTGGGCGTTTTTTGCCGCGACGCGCCTTCCACCAGCGCAATCATCTTGTCGAGAAACGACTCGCCGGGTGCCGTCGTCACCTGCACCACGATGCGGTCGGAAAGCACCTTGGTACCGCCCGTAACGCTGGATTTATCGCCGCCCGCCTCCCGAATCACGGGCGCGGATTCGCCGGTAATGGCCGACTCGTCAATGGTAGCCAGGCCTTCGATAATCTCGCCGTCGGTGGGAATAATCTCGCCGGCCACGACCACGAAAACCTGCCCCTTTTGCAGCTGGGCCGAGCTCACGGCCACCATCTGGCCGTTATCCAGCCGCACGTTGGCGGGCGTATCCTGGCGGGTTTTGCGGAGCGAATCGGCCTGGGCCTTGCCGCGCGCCTCGGCAATGGCCTCGGCGAAATTGGCAAACAGCAAGGTCAGAAACAGCACCACGAACACCGTGAAATTGTAACCGAAGCTGCCCTGCGCCGCATCGGGCTTCATCAACAGACCGATGGTGACGAACAACATCACCACCGTGCCGATTTCCACGGTGAACATCACCGGGTTGCGGAACATCGTGCGCGGGTCGAGCTTGACGAAGGCCTGGCCGACGGCTTCGCGCACCAGCGCGGGTTGAAAGAGGGATTGGGATTGGGTTGCCATTGGTTGGTTTGTCATCCTGAGCGCAGCGAAGGACCTTATCATGTCCGCGCCGCAAGGGTTAGTAATTCAGATGAGCGCAGCCGTGATAAGGTCCTTCGCTGCGCTCAGGATGACAGAAAATTTAAGTTTAGTACAGCGTGAAATGCTCAGCCAGTGGGCCCAGGGCCAGTGCGGGAAAGAAAGCCAGCGCGGCGATAATCCAAATCACGAAGAAGACCATCACGCCGAAGGTGGCGGTATCTACGCGCAGGGTGCCGGCGCTTTCGGGGATGAATTTCTTGCGGGCCAGCAAGCCCGCGATGGCCACCGGGCCGATGATGGGCAGGTAGCGGGCCAGTATCATCACCACGCCGGTGCTGATGTTCCACCACGGCGTATTGTCGCCGAGGCCCTCGAAGCCGGAGCCGTTGTTGGCGGCCGAGGAGGTGAATTCGTAGAGCATTTCGGAGAAGCCGTGGTAGCCGGGGTTGGCCAGCCAGGAGGCGTATTCGGTGGGGTGGGCGGCGTAGCCGTGGGCCGCCAGCGCCGTGCCCGTCAGTATCAGCAGCGGGTGCAGCAGGGCAATGAGGATGGCAATTTTCATCTCCCGCGCCTCAATCTTCTTGCCCAGGAACTCCGGCGTGCGGCCCACCATCAGCCCCGAAATGAACACGGCCACGATGATGAACACGAAGAAATTGAGGAAGCCCACCCCTACCCCGCCATAAAAGGCGTTGGTCATCATGCCCAGCAGCGTATTCATGCCCGAAAGCGGCGTGAGTGAGTCGTGCATGGCATTCACCGAGCCGTTGCTGGTGACGGTGGTGGTGATGGCCCACAGCGCCGAAGCCGGCGCGCCGAGGCGAATTTCCTTGCCCTCCATCGAGCCCAAGCTTTGGTCGATGCCCATGCGGGAGATGGCGGGGTTGCCGTGCATTTCCAGCGCCACGGTGGGCACTTGCAGCAGCAGGTAGCCGGCCGTCATCACGCCGAAAATCATCCAGCCCAGCCGAGGCCGGCCCAGGTAGAAGCCGAAGGCCAGCGCCATGGCAATGGGAATGAGGACGATGGCCCCGTTCTCCACGGCATTGGTGAGGTAGGTGGGGTTTTCGAGCGGGTGAGCCGAGTTGACGCCGAAGAAGCCGCCGCCGTTGGTGCCGATTTGCTTGATGCCAATCATGGCGGCGGCCGGGCCCCGGCTCACGTTTACGGAGTCGCCCTGCACCGTTACAATCGGGGCCTTGGCTGCCCAGTTCATGGGCGTGCCCTGGAACACCAGCACCAGCGCCACGGCCAGCGACAGCGGCAGCAGTACTCGCGTGATGCTCTTCACGAAGTAGCTATAAAAGTTACCCAGCTTCTCCGCAGTGCCTTCTTTCAGGGCATTGAAGACCACCACGCAGGCGGCCATGCCGGTAGCGGCCGTCACGAATTGCAGAAACATCAGGCAGAACACCTGCGAGAAGTACGTCACGCCCGACTCGCCCGAGTAGTGCTGCAAATTGCAGTTCACCAGAAAGGAAATGGCCGTATTGAACGCCTGGTCGGGCGTCATCGAGGGGTTGTGGTCGGGGTTGAGCGGGAGGCTTCCCTGGGTGCAGAGCACGAACATGGCCCAGCCAAACCACACCAGATTGATGGTGAGCAGCGCCACCAGATGCTGCGGCCAGGTCATGCCCCGGTTGGCATCGATGCCGCCGATGCGGAACAGCAGCCGCTCGAATGGGGCGAGGAAATCGGTCCAGCTTTTATCGCCGCGGTATATGGTGGCCAGGTAGCGGCCCAGCGGAATGGCCAGCAGCACCGTGCTGCCGAAAATGAGCAGGATGCCGAGAAGTTCTTTGTTCATGGTGGTTGGGGGATTGTAAAAACTGCGTAGGGTGCGGGGCTTGCCCCCGCCCGCCGTTGCACGGAATCGCTAGAGCAAGCGTCCGGGCGGGGGCAAGCCCCGCCCCTACATCAGAATTTTTCCGGTTTCAGCAGCACGTAGCAGAGGTAGCCGAACGTGGCCAGGGAGAGGAAAAGCAGGGCGAGCATCATGGCGATAGCAACAAAGCGAGGGATGAGAAATCAGATGCGGTCGAAGAAATCGACCGAGCGATAGAAGAGCCAGAAGGCGGCCAGGCCAAGGGCGGAAAGCAGGATAATCAGCAGCAGCGGGTTCATCAGCGGTGAGTTTGACAGGGTTGCCCAAAGCCCCTTGCCAATCAGAATCCACATTGGAAAAGTGGAAAGCAAAAGCTCATCAATCAACTTATATTCAGTCAATAACTTTATGTCAGTCCCAAAATTCAGACAGCCCAAACGCAGAAAACCGGGTCATTCTGACCCGGTGCGGTGGTCAGAATAACCCGGTTTTGTTTTAGTGAAGCGTGTTCTGTTTGGTCTATTGCAACCCGTACTCCTGAATCTTGCGATACAGCGTTTTGGTGCCGATGCCGAGCTGGCGGGCGGCCTCCATCTTGTTGCCGCCGGTGTCGAGCAGCACCTGCCGAATCTGGCGTTTTTCCTGGGTGCGCAGGGTGCGGTCGGTGGCCTCATCGAGGCCCGGGGCGGGCAGGATGTGGTGGAATTCGGGCGGCAGGTCGTCCACGGTTAGGGTGTCGCCGTCGGCGAGGATGGCGGCGCGTTCCAGCACGTTCTTCAGCTCGCGCACGTTGCCGCGCCAGTCGTGGGCGCGGAGCTGGGCCAGCACGTCGGGGCCGAGGGGGCGCAAGCGGCGGCGCAGCCGGGCGGCGAAGAATTGCAGGAAGTAGTCGGCCAGCTCGGGCACGTCGTCGCGGCGCTCGTTGAGGCCGGGCACGGGCACGGTGAACACGGCCAGGCGGTAGTAGAGGTCGGGCCGGAAATTGCCGGCTTCGGCCTCCTGGCGCAGGTTGCGGTTGGTGGCGGCCACAATGCGGACATCAATGCTGGTGGGCCGGGTATCGCCCAGCTTCGTGAACTGCCGCGTCTCCAGCACCCGCAGGAATTTGGCCTGCACGTTCAGCTCCAGTTCCCCAATCTCATCCAGAAAAATGGTGCCACCGCTGGCTTCCTCCAGCAAGCCCTTTTTATCTGCCAGCGCCCCCGTAAAGGCCCCTTTCTTGTACCCAAACAGCTCCGATTCCAGCAAATCCTTCGGAAAAGCCGAGCAATTCACCGCCACAAACGGCTTGCTCCGGCGCGGGCTGGCCTGGTGGATGGCCTGGGCAAACAGCTCTTTGCCCGCGCCGGTGGGGCCTTCCAACAGCACGGTGCTGTCGGTGGGCGCAGCGCGCTGGGCCAGCTTTTTGGCCTGCTCCAAAGCGGGCGCGTGGCCAATCATGGAGTCGAAGCTGTACTGGGCGCCGACCTTTTTCTCCAAATCGGCCACGCGGCGCTGGAGGCGGGCTTTTTCGGCGGCGCGGTCCACTACCACGATGAGCTGGTCATCGGAATCGCCTTTGGTGAGGTAGTCGAACGCGCCTTCCTTCATGGCGCGCACGCCGTCTGGGATGGTGCCGTAGGCCGTCATTAGCACCACTTCGGCTAGCGGGGCGAGGGCTTTGTAGCGGGGCAGCAGGTCGAGGCCGCGGCCGTCGGGCAGCTTCACGTCGCTCAGCACCACGAGGATTTCGTCGGCGTACTCGCGCAGGGCTTCGAGGCCGCGCATGGCATCGGGGGCCTGGCGCACGAGGTAGCCTTCCAGCTCCAGGGTGCGGGCCACGGCCTGGCGCAGCATGGCTTCGTCGTCGATGAGCAGAATGGTGCCGGTGGGCATGGGCGGGGCAGTAAGATGGGGGCGCAAAAGCGCGTCAAAGCTACGCCGGTCGCACTTTGCGCCCTCCTGATTTGGCCAGGCGGCTAGTGCCGGCTGGCCAAGCCCATGCGCTCCACGGTTTCGCCTTCAAAGTCGAATTCAATCAGAATGGCGGGCTCATTGCCCACCACCCAACCGTCGTGGCCGGGCGCGATGGCGACGGCCTGCGGGGCCACAAACTCCTCCAACGCCCCGTCGGCGTACTGGATATTTATCCGGCCACTGGCCAAAAAACCTACGTGCGCGTGCATGCACAGCGACGTGCCCATGATGTCCTTCAGGTTTTTCGACCACCGAAAACCCACCGGGTACACAATACGCTTGACGCGGGCATTGCCGGTGGGCACTACATCAACGAGCACGCCGCCGACTTCGCGGTGCGTAGCGCCCTTCAGCGGGCCGAGGAGAGAGGTGTTTTCCATGCCCTAACCTACGCATTTTCAGCTATTTTTTCGATGCCGGCGCGGCTACAACCAGCGTGTTGGGGGGCAGCGGCACTTCGCGCGAGGTTTCAAATTTGGCGGCTTCGGGGTTGGTTTCGTCCACGCGGCGCTGCACCACGCGCAGGTGGCGGGCGTCGGGGTGCAGCACGGCCAGGTCCTGGCTGATGCCGGAGGCGGCGTCGTAGCTGCGGAAGCCCATCAGCATGCCGTCGGGGAAGTTGGCGGCCTTGGCTTTGGCGCCGGTCACCATGTCGGGCTGGTTCGGGAATTTGCCCAGGTCGATGTCGAGCGGCTGGCTGCCCTGTACCAGCAGGTGGGCCAGCACGCGCGGATGCTTGGGGTCGTCGGGATTGTCGGTGGGCTTGAAGCTGAACGCCACCTTCATGGTTTCGGCATCCTTGAGCGTGGGTGCGACAGCCGGCGCGGGGGCCGTAGCCGCCGCATCAGGAGCCGTGCTGGTGGCTGCGTTGGCCGAGTCGACGGCAATGGGGGTGATGGGCGCCGTATCGGCGGCGGTGGTGGGCGTGGAGGTGACGGGGGCCGTTTGGTTGCAGCCGGCCAGCAGCAGGGCCGCGCTCAGGGTCAGAATCGAAGATTTCATGGGAAACGGGATGACAGCAGTTGGGGCTGTAAGATTAAGCAAAATTGCTCAACCTCGTATTTTTCGCGCTCGGCGCAATTAGTCAAAAGCCCCACCCCGTGAGCACAGCAAAAAGCCCGGCCGCGTTTCCGCAATCGGGCTTTTTAGCACTTGAATTTTCAGTCGAAACGCGGCTTACCAGCGGCGGCCACCCCGGCCCCAACCGTGGCCCCGGTAGCCGTAGTACGGCCGGGGAGCATAGTATACGGGGCGCGGCGCATAATATGGCATGGGAGCAATAATGACGGGCGGCGGCGGGGCATACACCACGGCCGGCTGGGGCGGATAGTAGTAGCGAGGGCCGTAATAAGCCCGCGGCGGGCCATAATAGCCGCCCCCAATACGCACCGAAACCTGGGCGCTGGCCGCCTGGCTGCCGAGCAGCATCAGGAACAGGCCCAAGGCAAAAAACACTGATTTAGTCCGCATAAGAATTCGCGCCGAAGCGCGCTGATTAATGATGGAAGGACAATTTATGGATTTTAGACGCAAACGCGACCGTAAGGTTTAATGGTTCGGCTAAGGGAGTTGAATGACGTAGGTGACATCGGTGGCACCGCCGAACAGGCCGTAGCCGGGGCGCACGTTGGAGGCCAGCGGGGCGGGCTCTGCGAAGGGGTTGCCGTCGGCGTCGTAGTAGCGGCGGCGCGAGAGGTAGAAATCGTAGGCATCCTTGGTGATGCTGCTCACCGTGACTTCGATGAAGCCCGGCTGCGGGCAGCCGGGCTGGGAGCAATAATTGTAAAACTGCACGTCCGAAGCCAGCGAAATGCGCTGCCCGTTCACGTTGGCATCAGCAAACGGGTAGATGCTGTACCCCTGGCTGGGGCTGGAGAGCTGGAACTGGCCAATGCTGACGGCGCTGTTCTGGCTGTTATAGTCCACCCGCAGGCTGCTGTTCCCATTGCTGGACTGGCCCTGCCGGTCCAGCAGGCGGGCGAAGGCCAGGTAGTAGTTGGTGGCATTGGGGTCGTCGCGCAGCGCCAAATTCAGGCGGCCCGTGTACTGGCCCGAGCCATTGGGGCCGGGCACGCTGCGGGGCTCGTAGCTGCCGCTTTCCACCACGGGTGCGGCGGGCATGGTGAGGGTGCTTTCGGCGGTTTCGAGGCCGGGCAGGCTGGCGCGTAACGTGTACTGCTGGCCCGGCTGCGGCCGGAAGCCCAGCACGGGCAGGTAGTAGCCGGGGTAGTTGCCATACTGGGTGCCCCGGGCGGCGCGGTAGCGCTCTACCACGCTGCCCGTGGCATCGCGCAGCTCCACGGTGGCATCGGGCCGGCCGGTGAGGTAGTTGGTGTCGAACACGCGCTGGCTGTTGCTGACGTAGAGCCGGCGCTGCTGAAACAGCTCGTAGAAGGACGAATCCAGCGGCGCAGTGGTGAGGATGTGCATCAGGGCCACGCGGGGCGTGTGCGGCGGCTCGGGCAGGTCGGTGGCAGTTTCGCAGCCGGCCAGGGCGGCGGTGGCGAGGAGCAAAGTTCGGAACAGGTTCTTTTTCATTGGTAGAAGGCGTTAAAACCGGAACGTTTTGCTGAACGATGGCAGGATGGGGAACAGTGACACCTGCCGGTAGCTGAGCTTGTCGCTCCCCTGCCCGCGCCCCAGGTAAATGAAGTAGGGATTGTGCCGGTTGTAGGCGTTGTACACGCTGAAACTGTTCACCACTTCGCCCCAGCGCTTCTTTTTGGTGTGGCTCAGGTCGAGGTCGAGGCGGTGGTAGGCAGCCATGCGGTAGCTGTTGCGGGTGCCGTAGTCCTCAATCGACGAGCTGTACGGCCCCAGCGAATAGCGGCCCTGCGAGAGCGTCACGGCATTGCCGCTGCCGTACACGAACGTGCCCGAGAGCGTGAGCGTAGGACTGAACTCGTGGATGACGACCAGCTTGAAATCGTGCCGCCGGTCGTACTTGTAAGGGTAGAGCTGGCCTTGGTTCAGCTCCGGGAAGCGGCGGTTGCTCCAGGCCAGGGTGTAGCCAATCCAGCCGGTGGTTTTGCCAGATTTCTTTTGCAGAAACAGCTCGGCCCCGTAAGCCCAACCCTGGCCGCTGGTGATTTTGCTTTCGTAGTTGTCGTCGGTAGTTCCCACGAAATCAGCCCCTTCCCGAAACTCAATCAGGTTCTGCATGGGCTTGTAGTAGGTTTCCACGCTGAACTCAAAGTCCTCGTCGTGGAAGCGCAGGCTGCGGGCGGCGCCCACGCTGAACTGCTGGGCTTTCTGGGGCAGAATATTGGCCGTGGCGGGCACCCACAGGTCGGTGGGCAGGCCAATGCCGCTGTTGGTGAGCAGGTGCACGTACTGCGTGGTGCGGGCGTAGGAGCCTTTCAGCGCCCATTGCTCAGTGAGCAGGAAGCGGGCCGATAGGCGCGGCTCCAGGCTGGGGTACAGCTTTTTATCCACCAGGAAGCTGTTCACGCGCAGGCCCACGTTCACCTTCAGGCGGTCGGTCAGCTTCACGTCGTCTTCGGCGTAGATGCTGGCCTCGTTGGCCCCGATGTTGCGGCCGGTAGCCTTGTTCTCGGACGGGTCGGTGCTGCCCTCGGTTTGCAGCGCGCCGGGCCGGAACTGGTGCCGGATGTACTGCCCGCCGAAACGCACGTAGTGGTTGGGGTTGGGCACGTAGTCGAAATCCGACTTTAAGCTGATATCCTGAATATTAGACAGGTAATTCAGGGCAAATTTATCAGTACGGGCCTGGCCGTTGCTGTCCGTGAACCGGTCCTCCTGCGTCGTGCCCACGTCGAACTGGTAGCGCGTGTAGGTGAGGTGGGTGTTCATGAACAGCCGGTCGTTCACGATGTGGTTCCAGCGCAGGGCCGCGATGCGGTTGCCCCAGCCCAAGGCGCTGTTCTGGCGGTTGTAGTCGCCATTGTCGCGCTTGCTGCCCTCGTCGTTGGCGTAAAACTCGTCGTAGCCCAGGTAGCCGCTCAGGTAGAGCCGGTCGCGCGGGCTGATTTTCCAGTTCAGCTTGCCATTGAGGTCGTAGAAGTAGTAGCCGGCCACCAGCCCATCGGCGTTGGCCTTGATGAGTGGCCGGGCCAGAATGTCGATATAGGTGCGGCGGGCCGAGAAAATGAACGACGCCGTGTCCTTCTTAATCGGCCCTTCCAGCGTGAAACGCGAGGCAATGAGGCCAATAGCACCCTCGCCGTGCAGCTTCTGCATGTTGCCCTCCTTCATCGTAATATCCACCACCGACGACAGCCGCCCGCCGTACCGCGCCGGAAACCCGCCCTTAATCATCTCCACGTTCTTGATGGCGTCGGCGTTGAAAATCGAGAAGAAGCCGAACAGGTGCGAGGCGTTGTAGATGGGCGTGCCATCGAGCAGCAGCAGGTTCTGGTCGGGCGAGCCGCCGCGCACGTAGAGGCCGCTACTGCCCTCGCCGCCCGCCTGCACGCCGGGCAGCAGCTGGAGCACCTTCAGCACGTCGGTTTCGCCAAACAGTGCGGGCAGCAGCTTTATCTGGTTCACGGGGATGTTGATGGTGCCCATGCGCGTGCTTTCGGCGATTTTCTCCTCCTTGCTGCCCACCACTTCCACCCCCGCCAGCTCGGCCGAGGAGGGTTTCAGGCGAAAATCGTAGGTGAAGCTGCGCTCGGCTTTACGGGCCAGCCGCAGCTTCTCGTAGCCCAGCGCCGACACCAGCAGCCGCACCGAATCGGGGCTGGCGGCCAGCGTGAGGGAGTAGAAGCCGAAGGTGTTGGTGGTGGTGCCCTGGCCGCTGGCCGGGTGCACCACGGCCACACCGGGCAGGCTTTCACCAGTCGCGCCATCGCGCACGTAGCCGCTGATGGTGAACCGGTTGTTTTGTTGCGCGTGGGCGGTAGCGGCCCCCAACAACGCCACGCTGCCCACGGCAGCTAGGCGGAAAAGTGAATTCATAGAAGCAATAAAAAGGTGGAAAGGAACCGACCCCGGCGGGCCGAAGTGCTGCCCAAACGGCAGCCGGGCATTTTTATTGGCAAAGGTGAGTATTGGGTGAAGAGCAGGATTTGGGCGGCAGGGTTGCTTGGGGATGCCGGGATTTTTTTTCGGGGATTACACAAAAAAGACCGTCATGCCGAGCGTAATCGAGGCATCTCGCGTGCCGAAGTAATTCAATCACAAGGAAAGATTTACTACCACACGCGAGATGCCTCGGCTACGCTCGGCATGACGGTCAGCTTAGCCTTGACCCCAATAGGCCAAGCCCTTACTTCTTCCGGTACCCGGCGTTCAGATAAGCCAGCACGGGCGTGGTGATGTCAAGGTTTTTCTCGCCGTAGGCGATGGTGCCGCTGGGCGCGGCGATGAGAATCAGCTTGTAGCCGTGGGCTTTGCCATAGGCTTCCACCTTCTTGTTCACGCTTTCGAGCACAGTTTGGGTGAGCTTGGCTTCTTCCTGCTGGGCCTGCTGCTGCAGCATCTGCTGCTGCTGGGCCACTTGCTGCTGCTGCTCCTGAAGCTTCTGCTCGGTGGCGGCGCGCTGCTCGGCGGTGAGGGTGGAGGCCTGCTTCTGGTAGGCTTCTACGTTGGCTTTGAAGCTGGCCAGCATGGTCTGGTTCTGCTTTTCCCAGCCGCGGGCTTTGCCCTCGAAGGCGCGGCGGGCGTCCTTCATGCCCTGGTAGCCGTCCAGCATTTTGCCCGATTCCACGTAGGCCAGCTTGCCCGAGAAGTCGCCGGTCATGTCCTGCACGGGGGCAGCGGCCACGGCGGGCTCGGTGGTGGTCGTTTCGGTGGTAGTAGCGGCTGCCGTCGTGTCGGCGGCAGGCTCGGGCGTGGCCATTACGGCCGTGCTGCTGTCGGTAGCAATGGCAGGCGCAACGGGCTTGTGGTTGAAATGCAGGAAGTATAAACCGGCCACGGCCAGCGCCAGCACGATGTTAATGGTAAGCTGAAGAGGGTTTTTCATTGAAAACGAGTGATGAGGAAAGGACAAAAGTAGGGAAGTGGGCGGGATGGGCAGCCGGTCATTGCGAGTGAAGCGCAGCGGAACGCGGCAATCCGTCCTGTACAATGTGATGAGCCCTGAGATGTGACAAGCCTTTTTCAATGTAAAAAGCCCCGGTACGGTGTAGTACCGGGGCTTTCTGGTACAAGAAAGTGTCTGGTGTTGACAGGACGGATTGCTTCGGCTGCGCCGCGCAATGACAGAAGGCTACTGCGGCACGGCAATGTGCAGCAGCGCGTCGCCCTGGTTCACCACGGGCATATAGTTCAGCCCAATCACGTAGCCACTCAGGGGCGACTCCAGCCGCACCGATTGCGCGCCATATGGGTCGGCGATGGAGCCATAAATCTGGCCCTTTTCGATAAACTGCCCGTTCTCGACGTGCGCCCGGAACAGGCCCGCAAACCGCGCCCGCAGCCACGTATGCCGCCGGCAGATGATGCCCGGCCGGGCCGGCGCGGGCGCTTCGGGCCCCATGCCCAGGTGGTGCAGCACCCGCAGCGTGCCCGCCACGGCCTCTTCAATGCCGGGCTCGTCAAGCCGCAGGCTCTCGCCGGTTTCGTACACGATGATGCGCTTGCCCAGCTCCTGCGCCGCCTCGCGCAATGACCCGCCCCGCAGCCCTGCGTGCAGCGTGAAGGGCGCGCCAAAGGCCGCCGCCATGGCATCCACCTCCGGGTCGATGCCCAGCAGAGCGCGCACCTGCGGGAAGTTGGCCCGCGCCGCGCCACCGGTGTGGAAATCAATGCCGTAGTCAATCAGGGGCATGATTTCGCGCATGAAGCGGTGGGCCACGCGCCCGGCCAGCGACCCGCGCGGGAAACCCGGAAACGAGCGGTTCACGTCCTTGCCATCGGGCACGTCGCGGCTGAAATTCAGAAACCCATAAATATTGAGAATCGGGATGGCGATGACCGTGCCCCGCAGCGGCGTGAGCAGCTCGCGCCGCACCAGCCGCCGGATGGTTTCGATGCCGTTCACTTCGTCGCCGTGCATGCCGCCCATGAGCAGCAGCGTGGGACCGGGCTCCACGGCCCGCAACACGTGCACCGGCACGTCAATCACCGTGCCCGAGGGCAGCTTGGAAATCACCAGCCGCGTGAGCACCCGCTCGCCGGGCTGAATGGTGAGGCCGTTGAGGCTGATGGCGTTGGGGGCGGTGGGTGGCATAGGCGAGGGTTGAACGACAAACTCCCCTCCTTACCAAGGAGGGGATGTTCGCGCTGAAGCGCGAACGGGGGTGGTTGTGGCGTTGAGTGATAATCGCAAAGCCAGAACGATGCCAGGGCACCTCAACAGCAGGCTATAGCGGGCCAGGCGCGAGCCGTTTAACGCCCATAACCACCCCCGTCCGAGCCTGCGGCTCGAACATCCCCTCCTTGGTAAGGAGGGGAGCTTGTCGTTCAACCGCCCCGCTCCTACTTGCCTGTGGGCACGTCCGATTGCGCGTCCACGGCCTGCGCAGAGCCTTTTTTGGCTTTGGGCTTCTCTTTTTTCTTCGCGGCGAGGTTGGCCGTGTATTCGATGATGCGGCCGGCAATATCCTGCTTGGTGGCTTTTTCGATGCCCTCCAGGCCGGGCGAGGAGTTGACTTCGAGCACCAGCGGGCCGCGCTTGCTTTGCAGCATATCCACGCCCGCGATGCCCAGACCGAGAGCTTTGGTAGCTAATAAAGCAGCGGCCTTTTCGGCGCGGGTGAGCTTGACGAGCGTACCCGAACCGCCCCGGTGCAGGTTGGAGCGGAACTCGCCCTCTTTGCCCTGGCGCTTCATGGCCCCCACCACTTCGCCGTCGACCACAAAGGCGCGGAGGTCGGCCCCCTTACTTTCGGCGATGAACTCCTGCACGATGATGCGGGCCTTGAGGTTGTGAAACGCTTCGATGACCGACTGCGCGGCTTTGGCCGACTCGGCCAGCACCACGCCCAGGCCCTGGGTGCCTTCGAGGAGTTTGATGATGACCGGGGCACCGCCCACCTGACTTATCATGGCGGGCACGTCTTCGGAGTGGTTGGTGAAGGCGGTTTTGGGCATGCCTACGCCGGCTCGGCTCAGGATTTGCATCGAGCGGAGCTTGTCGCGCGAGCGCACGATGGCCTGGCTGTCGATGGCGGTGCGCACCTTCATCATCTCAAACTGCCGCACCACGGCCGTGCCGTAGAACGTGACCGAGGCCCCAATGCGCGGAATGATGGCATCGAAGCCTTCCAGCGCCTCGCCCTTATAAATAATGCCGGGATGGCCCTTTTCGAGCACCAGGTTGCAGTGCAGGTGGTCGATGACCACGGCTTCGTGGCCCTGCGCGACGGCAGCCTCCACCAGCCGCTGGGTGGAGTAGGATTTGGGCTCACGCGAGAGAATGGCCAGTTTCATCGTGGAGGGTTGGATTGGTGGAGGGTGGCAAACGCCGCGCCCCAAAATTAGTCAGGGACGGGCGCGCCGGGCGGTGGCGCGGGCCAGGAATTTGTAGGAAAGGTTGCGCTTGGCCACATCTACCACGAACCGTCCTTGCCGCAACAGGCTGCGCCCCAGTAGTACGGGATACTTCATGTCGGAGCGGTCGGAAAGCGAAAAATCGGCCTCAAAAGATTCGCCATACAGCTGCACCACCGCCCGGATGACGTAGCGCTCCTGCACCTCGCCGTTGCTGGACCGGATATCGCGCAGGGCAAAGCTGCTGAAGGTGAGCGGCCGGCCGTCGGAGCCCTCGTGGCCGGGGTCGAGCAGGTTCACCACCAACACGGGCGGCTGCCCGGCGGGGGTTTCGATGTGGATATTGGAGCAGTGAATGGCGCTGGTGTACGCGCCGGTGTCCACCTTGGCCTCGACGCCGCCCAAGGCGAAGGCCGGAAAATCAACCAGCTCGCGGCGACCGAGAAGGCGTTTGGGGGGACGGGAAATGCGCATGGGCGAAGGGACGAAGCAGGCCTTGGAAAACCAAATGTATCATGCAGCGCCCGTTACATTTGCCGGGCTTATCTGCTTCCTTCTTTTTATGACTTTTTCTGAAACGCTGGCCCTCGGGCGGCTGCCGCGCTGGTTCTGGCCGGTGCTGCTGGGGCTGAACCTGGCTTTGCACGCGCCGTTTTTCCGGCTGCCGCCGGCCAGCATCCACGTGTGGCGGCAGTGCAACACCATGGCCGTGGCCCGCAATTTATACGAGGAAGGCATGAACCCGCTGGAGCCCCGCGTGGACCGCCGGGGCGCTACCAACGGCATCACGGGCATGCAGTTTCCGTCTTACGAATGGGTGGTGGCCAGCTCCTACCACGTTTTTGGCTTCCACGAAAGCCTGCCCCGCGTCATCAACTGGCTGTTTTACATGCTGGGCGTGTGGGCGTTTTATAAGCTGGTGCAGCGCATCAGCGGGGCCGAGTGGCTGGGCGGCGTGGCCGCCTGGGGCCTGGCCTGGAGCCCCGAATTATTCTACCACGGCATCAATGCCCTGCCCGATGTGCTGGCCCTCACGGCCTCGTTGCTGGGGCTGTGGGGCTTTTTGCGCTGGCGCGATACCCGGGGCCTGGGCTGGCTGGTGTTTAGCCTGCTGGCCACCACGCTGGGCGGCCTCACCAAGCTCCAGTTTCTCATCATCGGCTTTCCCATTGGGGTGCTGGTGGTGCAGGATGCCGTGCGGCGCACCCTGGCGTGGCGCGACTGGCTGCTGCTGGCCGCCTACGCCGTGGTGGCCGTGGCCGTGCCGCTGGCCTGGTACGCCTACGCCGATTACCTCATCAAAACCTCTGGCCTGGCCGATTTCGGCCTGCTCGTGCGCCCCGAAACGGACCCGGCCGTGGCCTTTTCCATCATCAAGCACAACCTGCTTTCGGACTGGCCCGAAGTGCTACTCGGCTACGGCGGCGTGGGCCTGCTGGTGGTGGGCCTGGTGCGGGCGGCGCGGCACCTGCCCACGCGGCACCCCTGGTTCTGGCCGGCGCTGGCGTGGGCGGTGGCCCTGCTGGCCTACTACCTGCTCGAGCTGCACCAGATGAAGGAGCACGGCTACTACCAGCTGCCCCTGCTGCCCGTGCTGGTGCTGCTGGGCACCTGGGGCGCGGCCTGGCTGGCCCGGCACCCCAAGGGCCGGCCGTGGCTGCTGCTGCTGCTGCTGGCCCAGCCCGTGTGGGCGGCCATTCGGATAGACCTGAACCGCTGGATGAAGGGCGACCCCGCCGTGGCCCCCGAGCTCTTCGACCCCACCACCCGGGCGGCCCTGGAAGCGGCCACGCCCGCCGGCGCGCTCACCGTGGTGGGCCCCGACGATTCCGGCTGCAAGGACTTCTATTTCCTGCACAAAAAAGGCTTCGGCTTCGACCGCCCCGAGCAGCTGGCCGAGCCCGCCCCCAACGGCGCGCCCGGCACCTACCTGGCCCAGTGCGTGGCCCAGGGTGCCCAGTACCTCTACACCAACGATTCGCTCTCGCTGGCCAGCTCCGCCATCCGGCCGCTGCTGCGGCGGCAGGTGGCCCGCGTAGGCCAGTTCCAGGTGTGGGCCTTGCAGCCCGCCCCGTAGCTTGCCGGCTTAGTACCCTAAAAAGAGATTTCAAAGCCCTCCGGCCACGAACGGAGGCCTTTGAAATGCCGTGGAGAGTGGTCCGGTACCAGCCGGAGCACCTAAAACGACAGTGAAAATCGGCTCGGCCGTGACCGGAGGGCTTACAAATGCAGTGGAAAGCAATCCGGCCAAGACCGGAGGGGCTTCCACAGCATTTGTAAGCCCTCCGGTCACGGCCGAGCCGATTTTCACGCTATTTTTTTATTGAAAAGTGCAATCCATGCACCTTATGGAGCCTAGCGGTACTTGTCCAGCGGGTCGGGGCGGCCTTGCTCCTGAGTCATGCGCTCGTACTCACGCTGGACGCGCTGCTCGTAGCTGAAGCCACCGTAGGCCGCCACGCCCCGCGCAATCAGCCCGATGCCCCAGAAGGCGGTGACCCACAGCGGCCAGGGAATCTCGGAATGGTGCGGCATGGTGAGGGCCCAGATAAGCCACAGCATCCCGTTCACCGACAGGTACGACAGCAAGTGCGATTGAAACTTGGCGCGGGCTTTGGCCTTTTGCCACAGGTACGGGTCGCGGTTCAGGGGTTCCATGAGCTTGGGGATGAGGTTGGTTGGGATTGATGATTTAAAGGTAGCCGCCGGGCGGATACGGCCGCAAGCCGCCGTTGCCGAACGGTTGGGAAAGGCTTCCCAAGCGTCGAAAGCGGGGGCTGAACTGTAATGTCGTCGCCCCGAATTCCGGGCCGCTCCCGCCACTTACCTTATTTATCGCATCCCTGCGCGTCTCATTACACCCTACGCCGGCTCGCCCACGCCTTCCACGCGCTCGGCCACCTGCTTCATCAGCCACAGCGGGGTGCTGGTGGCCCCGCAGATGCCCACGGACTCCGCGCCCACCAGCCACTCCTCATCGATTTCGGTTTCGTTTTCGATGAAATAGCTGCGCGGGTTCACGGCATTCACCACCGAGAACAGGGCCTTGCCATTGGAGCTTTTGCGGCCGCTCACGAAGAGCACCACGTCATACTCAACAGCGAATTTGGCCAGGGCCGGCTCGCGGTTGCTCACCTGCCGGCAGATGCTGTCGTTGGCATCGAAGCTGTCCAGCGCGCCACCGGCGGCCAGGATGCGGGCCTCCATCAGCGCCTTCATCTTATAGAAGCCGGCCGTGCTCTTGGTGGTTTGGCTGAAGAGGGTGACGGGCCGGGCGAAGTCAATCTGGTCGAGGTCAGCCTCGTTCATCACGATGATGGCGCGGTTGCCAGTCTGACCCGTGAGGCCGGCCACTTCGGCGTGGCCGGGCTGGCCGTATATCACAATCTGGCCGTCCTGGCGCTGGCTCAGGTCGAAAGCGTGCTTCACGCGGTTTTGCAGCTTGAGCACCACCGGGCAGCTGGCGTCAATCAGCTCCAGGTTGTTTTGCAGGGCCAGCTGATAAGTTTCGGGTGGCTCGCCGTGGGCCCGAATGAGGACTTTGCAGTCGTGCAGCTGGCTGAGCTGCTCCCGGTCGATGATGCGCAGGCCCTGCTGATGCAGCCGCTCCACTTCCATGCTGTTGTGCACGATATCGCCGAGGCAATAGAGCGTTTTTTCGTTCGCCAGCTCGTCTTCGGCCATCTGAATGGCGAATTCAACGCCGAAACAATAGCCGGAATTTTTATCAATCGTGACCTTCATGCTGTGCCTTTAACATCACTGCGGCGGCGAGGAGTTCGCCGGGCGCAAAGGTACGGCGGCCGGGCGGTGTAAGGTGTTGGTCGTGGAATTCTGTCATCCTGAGCGCAGCGAAGGACCTTATCACGCAGGATAAATCAGCGTGATAAGGTCCTTCGCTGCGCTCAGGATGACAGATGATTTCTGGGGCCTAATCCCAGCCCGCCGCAAACAGCGCCGACGACACCCTATCCAGCACAAAATCGACCTGCTCGGTGATGGTGATGTGCGTGGTGTCGAGCAACACGGCATCGGCGGCGCGGCGCAGGGGGCTTTCGGCCCGGGTCGAGTCGAGGTAATCGCGCTTGCGCAGGTTCTCGATGATGTCTTCGAGGGGCACATGTTCGCCCTTTTCGGCTAGCTCGTCCTGGCGGCGACGGGCGCGCAGCTCCACTTCGGCGGTCATGAAGATTTTCACTTCCGCATCGGGGAACACGGTGGTGCCGATGTCGCGGCCGTCCATCACCACGCCGCGCTTGCGGCCCATTTGCTGCTGCTGGGCCACCATGGCGTGCCGCACCATCGGAATGACCGATACCTCGCTCACAGAATTGGAAATCCGCATCTGGCGAATGTCGTCCTCGCGGTTCACGCTGTTCAGGAACAGCTCGTTGCGGCCCGTGCGGCGGTGGCGGCGGAAGGTGATGCTGATTTCGCGCAGGGCCTGCTCGATACGCCCTAAGTCGGCGAAGTCGATGCCCTGCTCCAGCAGGTATAGTGTGACGGCGCGGTACATGGCCCCCGTATCAACGTAGGCGTAGTGCAGCAGCGACGCTACGGCTTTGGCTGTGGTGCTTTTGCCACAGGAGGAGTAACCATCAATGGCGATAACGAGTTGTTTCATAACGACGCGGGCGGCCATTGGCCCCGCAAGATTACGAAATCCAAGCCTTACGAGCGGCGGGCGGGGTCTTCAACCGCTGCGGAACGGAGGCAAAGAAGGCCGCTACCGAGGCGCTTTCTCCCTCATTCAGTTGCGCATCGACTAAATAAAAGGGATTAAAAAAAAATCGGCCGGCCAGCCCCACGCCGGTCGTGCCGTCCTTGCCGGTGCCCCATTCGCCCCGGTATACCTCCACCAAGCACTGCCCCAAGAAGCAGCCCAGCGCCATTACCACGCCCGGCCGCTCGGCCGGTCCCAGCTCGCCCCGTTGCGCCCGAATAAAATTATCCAGATGGGCCACACCTTCGGCATCGAAGGCCTTTAATTTCAGCTGCTGCCGCACCTGTTCAGCAGCGGCATAAATGGAATCGAGGGGGGATGGCGTGGGTTCAGACATAAGGCAAAGTAAACCACAAACGGCCGCCGGGGTTATTTGCGGGCCTGCAACAGGGCCTCGCGGCGGTGCACGGTGTAGGCCGTCAGCAGCTGCGGGGCCTCGTAACGGGTGGCCAGCTGGCCGGCCCGCAGTTGAACACAAACGGCCGGGTCGTCGGCCAACAGCGTCAGCATAAGCTGGCGGTAGCGGCCGTTTTTGGCGGGCAGCTCCTGCGTCTGGCCCGCGTGGCGCAGCAGCACGGTCTGATTGGCCCGGGGCAAAACGAATAAATCCAGCAGTGCACCGAAAAAGGAATTGCTGAAAGCATCCGCCGGGCTTATCGTAGTGGCCGGTAATGCGCCTGCCGCTGATACCACCGGCCCGTTGGGCACCGCTGGCGCATTGAGCGCCCGCAGGGTTTCGGGCGTAGGGGCCTGGAAAACCAGCACCTCGTAGCCCGCGTCGCGGTACAGGCGCTGGGCATAGCCGGCGGGCACAAGCTGGTGGCCCTTGCGCCGCACGAAGGCCGGCACCGTCACGAACGTATCGCCCCGCACCACGTAGGCGGGCACTTCGTTGGGCAGGAACAGGGCGTAGTCGGGCAGGTTTTCGGGGCGCAGGCGTACGCGGTCGGGCATGTTGGGGCCATATACTTCGGCCGGGTGCCAGCTGCCGTCGGGCAGGCGGTAACTGCCGGGGTGGCCGCCGGTGGCGTAGCGCGGCGCGGGCGTGAGGGGGTAGTCGTGCGGCTGGCTGGTAGAGGGCGTGCTCGTGGCCGCCGGGTTGCGCCGGGGCACCTGCGCTTCAACAGTGGCGGCCGTTAGTAGCAATATGACCGTAGCGCGGAGTAGCCCGCTACGCAGCAGAAAGGTTTTCATACCAGAGAAGAGCCCGCCGAACCGCTAACGGTTGCAGGGGCACGGCACCGATTTGCCGCCGCTGTGGTGCTTGTACCAGGAGGTTTTTTTCTGTTGGGCGGTGCGGCGGGCACAGCCGCCCTCGGCCAGCAACAGCGGCAGCACGAGCAGCAAAAGGGCAAGGTTCTTTTTCACCGGAAGCGGTTTTTTGTCAAATATAAGGTTCTTTGCCGACGCAAAACCGGCAGTGGGTCGGTTTGCTTCTCGCCCTACTTCCCTCCCATGCCTGTTGATTTCTCGCTCACGGCCAACGTCGTCGACATCTTCGCCCGTTCCATTCAGCCCGCCGTTATTCAGATTGAAGGCGGCCGCATCGCCGCCATCGCCCCTATCAGTGATGCCGAGGCCGACCCCACCCTGCCCTACGTGCTGCCCGGTTTTGTCGATGCCCACGTCCACGTCGAAAGCTCCCTGCTGGTGCCCACCGAATTTGCCCGCCTGGCCGTGACGCACGGCACGGTGGCCACCGTGAGCGACCCGCACGAAATCGGCAACGTGCTGGGCGTGGCCGGGGTGGAATTTATGCTAGAAAACGCGGCGCATTCGCCCTTCAAGTTCTGCTTCGGCGCGCCGAGTTGCGTGCCGGCCACGCCGTTTGAAACAGCCGGGGCCGAAATCACGGTGGCGGACATCAAAAAGCTATTTGAAAACCCCAAAATCGGCTACCTGGCCGAGATGATGAACTGGCCCGGCGTGCTGCACCGCGATGCCGACGTGATGGCCAAAATTGCCCTGGCCCACGCCGCCGGCCGCCCCGTAGACGGCCATGCCCCCGGCCTGCGCGCCGACGACGCGGCCCACTACGCCAGCGCCGGCATCAGCACCGACCACGAGTGCTTCACCGCCGCCGAGGCTCTCGACAAGCTGGCCGTGGGCATGAAAATCCTCATCCGCGAGGGTTCGGCCGCCCGCAACTTCGATGCCCTCATCGAGCTGATGCCCGAGCACTACCACCACCTCATGTTCTGCTCCGACGACAAGCACCCCGATACGCTCGTGCTGGGCCACATCAACCAGCTGGTGCAGCGCGCCGTGGCCCTCGGCAACGACGTATTCAACGTGCTGCGCGTGGCCTGTATCAACCCCGTGAAGCACTACCACCTGCCCGTGGGCCTGCTGGGCGAAGGCGACCCCGCCGACTTCATTGTGGTAAAAGACCTGCGCGATTTCGAGGTGCTGCAAACCTACCTCAACGGTGAGCTGGTGGCCGAAAATGGCCAGTCGCTGCTGCCCGCCGCGCCCATTGCGGTGGTCAATAACTTCCACGCTCAGCCCGTGACGGCCGCCGATTTCCGGCTGCCCACTACTAAGAAATCGGCCACAATTCGCGTTATTGAGTGTTTCGACGGCCAGCTCATCACGGCCCGCGTGGACCTGCCGGCAACCATCGAAAACGGCTTGGTGGTGCCTGACGTGGCCGCCGACGTGCTCAAGCTGGCCGTTATCAACCGCTATCAGCCGCACGTAGCGCCGGCCATCGCCTTCATCCAGGGTTTCGGACTGAAGCACGGCGCGCTGGCCAGCAGCGTGGGCCACGACTCGCACAACATCACCGCCGTGGGCTGCGACGACGAAAGCCTGGCCCGCGCCGTAAACCTCGTTATCCAAGCCAAAGGTGGCTTGGCCGCCGTGGGGGCCGATGGCCAGGAAATCCTGGTGCCGCTGCCCGTGGCCGGCCTCATGTCGGACCAGGATGGCACGGCTGTGGCCAGCGCCTACGCCGCTGTCGATGCGCTTTCCAAGCAGTTGGGTTCCCCGCTGGGCGCGCCGTTTATGACGCTTTCCTTTATGGCGCTGCTTGTTATTCCCAGCCTCAAACTGAGCGACAAAGGCTTATTTGATGGGCAGCAATTCACGTTTGTGGATGCGGTGGAATAAACGAGGTGCAATTTTTAGCGCGGTTTATGCGTAGGGTGCGGGGCCTGACCCCGCCCGGCGTGCGAACGATACCTGCTACAGGTCGTTCAACGACGGGCGGGGGAAGGCCCCGCCCCTACCCCGTTCGTTATGAAACTGCTACCTCTTTCTTTATCCCCATGCTTAGTCGGTTGCGTTCTGCTGCTGGCGGCTCTATCAGCCCACCCCGCCACTGCCCAGAAGTACCGCACGGCCGCCGGCATCCGTAGCGACGGCAGCAACTACGGCGTCACCATTCAACAACTCATTCTGCCCAAAACCACGATTGAAGGGTTGGGCATGTTCGCGCCCCGCGAGCGCAGCGCCACGGTACTAGCCGAGCGTCACTTCGGCATCCTGGGCCCCAGCCTGAACTATTATTTCGGCGCGGGCGGCCACTACGGCAACAACCGCGACACCGGCAACTTCTGGGGATTTGATGGGATGGTGGGCGTCGAATACAAAATAGCCTTCATTCCTTTTGTCGTTTCCTTCGATTTTAAGCCTACTATCGAGTACGGCTCGGACGATTGGAACCGGTTTCCTACGGCGGTTTCGGTGCGGTATATCTTTCTTAAGAAAAAGAAAACCGGGATTTTCCGGGCGCTGGATGGGCTGTAAATCAAAAGCCCCGACCACTATAAAGGGCCGGGGCTTTTGACTTTTTGGCTTCATCACATCTCAAGGGTTTGTCGCGTTGAGAGGACGGATTGCCGCGTTTCGCTCGCAATGACAGGCGATTTACTGGAAACGCTTTTCCAGCAGCTTGCGCATCTTTTCCTCGGTGAGGGGCTTAGTGAGGTATTCTACGTTGGGGTACTGGGCCACGCGGGCGGTATCGGCCCCGTGCATTGATGTGGTGAGCACGGCCATTACGGTCTGGTCCTGCACGGGCTGGGGCAGGGCATTGTAGAGTTCCAGGAACTCGAAGCCGGACACGCCCGGCATTTTCAGGTCGACGAACACGAGGTCGGGCGCGGGCACGCTGCTCTCGGCGGTGTTATCGCCCCAGAGCTGCTCGAAGGCTTCGTCGGCCCGCGAGAACGTGCTGACGTGGTCGGCTACCGCCAGACGGCCCAGCAGGCGGTTGTTGAGAAAGCTCGTGGTTTCGTTATCGTCAACGAGTACAATGTGATTCAAGTTAGTAGACATATTGTCGTGCTAAAAAACAAGCTTTTACGAAGATAACAACCCGACTGCGCCCCCGCAATGGCCCAGCTTACTTACAGCCAGCCCTGAGCGCGCATCCAGTCGTCGTTGTAGATTTTGCCGAGGTAGCGGGTGCCGTGGTCGGGCAGGATGATGACCATCGTGTCGTCCTCTTTCAGGTGCTCGCGGGCGTACTCCAGGGCCCCAAAAACGGCCGAGCCGCAGCTCCAGCCCACAAACAGGCCTTCTTCCTTGGCCAGGCGGCGGGTCATCACGGCGGCGTCCTCGTCGGTTACTTTGATGAACAAATCGATAACATCGAAGTCCACGTTCTTGGGCAAAATATCTTCGCCGATACCTTCCGTTTTGTAGGGGTAGATTTCGTTTTCGTCGAAGATGCCCGTTTCCTTGTATTTCTTGAACACCGAGCCGTAGGTGTCGAGGCCGATGGCCACGATGGCGGGGTTCTGTTCCTTGAGGTACTTGCTCACGCCGCAAATGGTGCCGCCCGTGCCCACGCCGGCCGCCCAGTGCGTGATTTTACCCTCCGTTTGCTCCCAGATTTCGGGGCCGGTGGTGTCGTAGTGCGCGGCGGTGTTCGAGAGGTTGTCGTATTGGTTGGGGTAGAAGGAATTCGGGGTTTCCTGGCTCAGGCGGCGGGCTACCGAGTAGTAGCTGCGCGGGTCTTCGGGGGCTACGTCGACGGGGCACACCACCACTTCGGCCCCCACGGCGCGCAGGATGTCCTGCTTTTCCTTGCTCTGCTTGTCGCTCATCACGAAGATGGTTTTGTAGCCTTTGGCGATGGCGGCCAGGGCCAGGCCCATGCCGGTGTTGCCGCTGGTGCCTTCGATGATGGTGCCGCCGGGCTTGAGGATACCGGCTTTTTCGGCATCTTCAATCATGCGGATGGCCATTCGGTCTTTCACCGAGTTGCCGGGGTTGAAATACTCGACTTTGGCCAGCACGGTGCCTTTAATGCCGTCGGTTACTTTGTTGAGCTTGACGAGGGGCGTGTGGCCGACGGCCTCAATGACGTGGTTGAAATACATCGAAAAATGATGGGTGGGGTAATGGGATGTGAGGGTACAAAGGTAAGGATTTCGGCGGCGGGGTGGGGTTGAAGAAATATTTACGGAACGTCATGCAGAGCGCAGCGAAGCATCTTGCCCGCGCAACGCAATCCAATCGACAGATTTAGTAATGGCGGGCAAGATGCTTCGTTGCGCTCTGCATGACGTTCTGAATAATGCTCTGCACTACGTTCTGATAATGCTCAGCACGACGTTCTGCGCACGCTCCGCATGACGTTCAACCGATTGCATAACTTCTGCCTTGCCCTAGCCCCAAAATCCCCTACTTTTGCACCACCGTTGCCCGTCCGGGCTTCCCTCCCCCACTCCATCAATATCCCAAAAACACCTCCGAATGAGCGTTCTGGTCAATAAAGATTCCAAGGTTATCGTACAGGGCTTCACCGGCTCCGAGGGCTCGTTCCACGCCCAGCAAATGATGGAGTACGGCACCAACGTGGTGGGCGGCGTGACGCCCGGCAAAGGCGGCTCCGAGCACCTCGGCCGTCCCGTGTTCAACACCGTGGCCGATGCCGTGGAAAAAGCCGGTGCCGACACCAGCATCATTTTCGTGCCCCCGGCTTTCGCCGCCGACGCTATTATGGAAGCCGCTGACGCGGGCATCAAGGTGATTATCACCATTACCGAAGGCATCCCGACCAAGGACATGATTGCCGTGAAGCAGTACCTCTCGGAGCGCCCCAGCGTGACGATGATTGGGCCGAACTGCCCCGGCGTGATGACCGCCGGCGAGTGCAAAGTGGGCATCATGCCCGGCTTCATCTTCACCAAAGGCAAAATCGGCATCGTGTCCAAGTCGGGTACGCTGACCTATGAAGCCGTTGACCAGCTCACCAAAGCCGGCCTGGGCCAGACCACGGCCATCGGCATCGGCGGCGACCCCATCATCGGCACCACCACCAAGCAGGCGGTAGAATTGCTGATGAACGACCCCGAAACCGAAGGCATCGTGATGATTGGCGAAATCGGCGGCGGCATGGAAGCCGAAGCCGCTCGTTGGATTAAAGAAACCGGCAACAAGAAGCCCGTGGTAGGCTTCATCGCTGGCCAGACGGCTCCTCCCGGCCGCCGCATGGGCCACGCCGGTGCCATCGTAGGCGGTGCCGATGATACGGCCGCTGCTAAAATGGCCATCATGCGCGAGTGCGGCATCCACGTGGTGGATTCGCCCGCCGAGATTGGCGATACCATGCTGCGCGTGCTGGGCGGCAAATAATCCGTTCACAACCTGAATCAGCAAGTACATTTGAGTCCCGGCTTCGGCCGGGACTTTTTTGTTTATTCCTTTCCCCATCCCCTATGCCGTTTACCCTGCGCTATAGTTGGATAGCAGTTGTCTTGCTGCTTGCCGCTTGTAAAAAAGAAGAAATCGAGAAAATCGTGGTGCGGGACCGGCAGTATAGCTGGGCCCCGGTGGCTCCCTTCTCGGGCTTCAGCAACATCATTCTGGGAATAGGCAAGGGCCCCGATGGGCTATATATGCAGCAGCCGGGCGCCTTCACTACCCTAGAGCTACGAAATGGAAGAAGCTTTTTTCAGGAATATGCCTCTCCGGTTTCTACCGATATCAGAGCCCGTTTGCCCATTGGGTCGCAGTACTTCGTGTCGTACATGGGAACGGATGTGGCCATCATCCCCAATAAGCAGCCGGTTACGGGCCAGTACTACCAGCATATTCAGCTCAATCGGCTGGACCCGCAGGCCCAGCTAGTGCCCACGGGGTATCGTTCGTATTTCAAGATGGGGGCCATTAGTGCGAACGGTTATCTGCTGTTCAGCTACCTCACCCGCGATATGTTCATGGACAGCCAGATGCACCTGGTGCTGGCCCAAGTGCCTCCTTTCGACGCCACCGGCGCCCCGTCGCAGTCCATGCCAACGCCCCGCGTTATCACCATTCCCATCGTGGGCTCCCCCACCTACCCCTCTTTCCCAACCTTGATTACGGCCATCGACAACTACTTTTTGGTTGATTGCGGCGTCCAGGGCGTGTTTCGGATTGAGCAGAACGGCACCTACCGCCAGGTGCTGAATAAGGAGTACTCCGTGGAAACATTTTACAAGTGGCACGGCCGGGTGTATGCCCACATGGGCACCAACCAGCTGGGAATTTCCGACGATGATGGCCTGACCTGGAATATCGCCTCGGGGGCCTCGAGCATTCTTCGCTTCAACTCCATGCACCCGGTGGGCGACAGCCTGGTGGGCATTTACCACGCCACGGGCTCCAACCAGCTATTCACGCTCAAAGTGAGCAGCACGGGCTACCGGGCCCGGCTGCTGAAGAACGACGGCCTGGAAAATCTGGAGCTGAACGGCCTGGAAACCTGGCGCGACACCGTGTATCTGGCCACCAGCGGCGGGCTGTTTAAAAAGCCAGTCAAGACCTTCTTCGAAGACCAGAAAAAATAGCGCTGGCTACTCGTCCAGCGTGGTGTTCTTGTCCAGATTAATCACAATGCCGACCTGAAACACCGAATTGGCGGCTTTCAGGTACTTATTGTTGCGGAAGCCGAAAATCTGGCCGCTGATTAATTGCAATTGCACCGGTCCCGCAATCTGGGTGCGGGTGAAGGTGATGGGCTCGAAAAAGACGTTGCTTTCGCCGGGGGCGGCCAGGCCGTCGATTTTGAAGTTGTTGAGTTGCATGTAGCTCAGGCGCATGGCCGCGCCGTAGGTGAGCGGGAAGTCGTGGTTGAACAGGTGCAGGCTGTTCTGCTTCTTCTTGGCGTAGTTCACCTGGGCGAAGACTTTGGACAGGCTGCCATCGAGGGTGCGGGAGGTGATTTGAGCTTCGTTGCGCTCGATGCGCTCGGTGCTGCCGCCGCCGCCGCCCACGTATACTTCCAGCACGCGCTTGTCGGGCAGGCGGGTAAAGTAGCCGAGGCTGGCTTCGCCGAAGTCGATGTTTTCAGTTTTGTCGGATTTTTTGCGGTGCAGGGAGGAGAAGGTGCCGGCTACCGCGAGGTGGTTGGTGAGGCCGTAGGCCCCTTGCAGGGCGTAGTTGGTGTGCTGGTTGGTGCTCACGGTGCCGTAGAACTCGCCCTGGTGCGTGAGCATGGGCGCATGCGGCGGCGGCGGAAAATACAGCGAGGCGCAGCCCGTGAGGCCCGATGAAACCGATAAGAAAGTCAGACGCAGCAAATGCTTCATGGGGCGGGGCGAGGCGGGGCAAAGATTGGGGCAGGCAACGCCCGATGCGGCAATTTCGTGTTTCTGCCCGACATTCCCCCGGATTTGCCGGGCCGGGCTCAGTCGCTGGAGTAAGCCGGGCCGTATGTAAGGGCAATTAATCCCCTCACTGTGCCCGCTATGCCTGCCGATTCGTTTGATGCCATCATTATTGGAGCCGGCCAGGCCGGTACGCCGCTTTCCTATGCCCTAGCCGAAGCCGGCCGCCGCGTGGCCTTCATTGAGAGCGACTTTCTGGGCGGCTCTTGTATCAACTACGGCTGCGCGCCTACCAAGGCGCTGCTGGCTTCGGCCCAGCGGGCCCACCATGTGCGCACGGCCGGGGCGCTGGGCATCAAAGCGCCGGAGCCGGTGGTGGATTTCGGGGCGGTGATTGAGCGGATGCATACGCTACGCCAGAACTCGCGCGACAGCCTGCACCGCAAGATTACGGAGGACCGCGACGGCATTACGCTTATTCGGGGGTGGGCGCGGTTCACGGCCCCGCACACTTTGCAAGTGGCGCTGGTGGGCGGCGGCGAGCAGCAGCTCACGGCCCCGCTCATCTTCATCAATACCGGCACCTCGGCCGCCGTGCCCAACATTGAGGGGCTGGCCGACAGCGGCTACCTCACCAGCGACTCGCTACTGCTGCACCTGACGAAGCAGCCGGAACACCTGCTCATCTTGGGCGGCAGCTACATTGGGGTTGAGTTCAGCCAGATGTTCCGGCGCTTGGGCAGCCGCGTCACAGTCATCGACAGCAAGCCGCGCATGATGTCGCGCGAAGATGCCGACGTGAGCCACCCGCTGGAAGAATGCCTCACCGAATCCGGCGTGGGGCTGGTGCTGAGCGCCGAAACCCGCCGCGTGACCCGCGCCGCTGATGGCACCATCACCCTCACGGTGACGACCAAGGACGGCGAGCGCCGCCTGCACGGCAGCCACCTGCTGGTAGCAGTGGGCCGCGAGCCCAACACCCGCGACCTCGGCCTGGAGCACACCAACATCACCCTCAATAAGAAAGGCTACATCGAAGTAAACGAGCACCTGCAAACTGGCACGCGCGGCGTGTACGCGCTGGGCGACGTGAAGGGCGGCCCCCAGTTCACCCACGTCAGCTACGACGACTACCGCATTGTGCGCGATGCGCTGCTGCATAATAGCAAGCGCACTACGGCAGACCGGCCCCTCCCCTACGTAGTGTTCACAGAGCCGCAACTGGGCCGCATTGGCCTCTCGAAGAATCAGGCGAAGGAGCAGGGCCTGGCCTACCGGGTGAGCCGGCTGCCGGTTCGCACCATCGGGCGGGCGGTGCAGACGGGCGAAACCGATGGCTTCATCGAGGTGCTGGTGGGCGAAGACGACCGCCTGCTGGGCGCGGCCGTGTTCTGCGAGCAGGGCGGCGAAATCATGACCATGTTTCAGCTGGCGATGGCGGGCAAATTGCGCTACCAGGACTTGCAGGACATGATTCTGGCCCACCCCACCTGGGCCGAGGTGCTGAACAACGCGTTTCAGCGGCTGAAACCGGGGGAGTAATGCTCGTACAGCCGTCAGGCCGGGACCTACGCGGGCTGCTGGTTGGTGAAAGTCGTTGGCTTCTCCTCCAGAAACTCGCGTACTGAGGCCGAGTCGTTCAGCACCTTCAGCACCACCAGATGCAACAGGGTGGTGAGGCTGTAGCCTAGCAAGGGCTGGCCCCATTTCCAGGAGGTGAACAGAATGAGGGCACCGAACAGAAATTGGAGCCCGTTCAGGAACAGGGCGAAGGTGCGCGCGTGCTTCCACCGCCCAAACAGCAGCAGAATCATCAGCGCGTTCAGGTCTTGGCCGTGGCCGACGTTGCCCGTTTCGCTCACGAACCACAGTTTATAGTGGGCCGGCAGCCAAGAACTGAGCAGCATGCACGCCGAAACCAAAACCAGGAGCCAGAAACCTTTGCCAGTGATGCGCATGATGACGAAACAAGCGGTGGTGAGGAGCAATTCAATACGCAAAGAAAGGTCGGCGGTTGGGCCGAAGCAAGCCCGCGCCGGGACTGGTTACCAATGGGTTTGGCAGTGTTTCCGTGCCTCCGGCAATCCATTTGATGATTCCAGCCATTCACTCGCCCTATGCAGGAAGTGAAATAAATTTGGCCAGGTCAGCATAATTTATTTCACTTAATGACGCATGAGCAAACCCAAATGGTAACTTGCCCATCCTAAAAAGCTTGCTCAGCAAACACCCGTCATAAAGCCAAAGGGTAATAAAGACCGCTGCGCAAGGTGCTCCAACAGGTGCGCAAGGAGCAAGCCGGCGATACTGCCGAAACGAAAGGCCCGAAAGCGGCTTAGGTTTCGGGGAGTTATTTGGTAATAGAAAAGGGCACCCGCGCATGGCGTGGGTGCCCTTTTCTATTACGGCGAATTGCTGGCATTGCTGGCGCGAGTTTACTGATTAGGCAATACATCATATTTAAATATCACTGAGTCATCATCCCCGCTTTTATTAGCGTGGTACTCTCTCGTACTCCTTATTGATATGTAAATCTTAGTTCCCAGACCAATATGCTCTTTCAAAATTGTTAACTGTAACACTCGACTCTTCTGCCACTCATTATGGCGAATACTATATTCTAGTTCCTCGCCTTGAGGGTCTGTTGCAGACACGATGTATTCCAAAACATCTCCTTCACGAAGCAATTTGCCAGTTCTTACAATACCATACTCATCTACTTTCCAACTATTACCATAATTATCATGGACGCTTTCAATTCTTGGAAAGTAATCTGCACCTGTTTCTTGCATACTTCTAAATTTTGTGATTCTATTTCGAATTTCACCTGTAATTCCTACCACAAGATGCTTTTGATACGTCAATAACTCACGGCCATGTGCATTGGAATTTCTATAATTTTCAAGCATTCCAAGCAAGGCATCTACTTCCTTTTTTTCGCCTAAAGCAGCACTAAATATGTCCCAATTTTTATTGAGCATATTTCTTAAGTCATAGAAATCTGAATAATAAATAAGTCGTGGGTCGCAAGAAGAGTGCTTTTGTTTCTTATTCTCAATTTCAAGTTTCTCTTTCCATTTGGCGATTCTATCATCTGGCAACCCGCATTTACTAAACCAATCTGGTCCGAATTTTTTATCGAGTCCCGCAGAAATAAAATCTCTCAAAACGTTTTCTACGTCTTGAAGGGCTTGCTTTTCGTTCATAGTTTAAAATGCAAAACCCCCGCGCCAGCCAAAGCCGACGCGGGGGTTTCTATTGGTGCTTAGGCAGCAGCCAAGCTACTACATATTCTTAATAATCTCCTGGCCGAATTCGCTCGTTTTGAGGAGGGTGGCACCTTCCATCTGGCGTTCGAAGTCGTAGGTCACGCGCTTGCTGGCGATGGCGGCTTCGAGGCCTTTGTTGATGAGGGCGGCGGCCTCTTTCCAGCCCATGTACTCCAGCATCATCACGCCGGAGAGGATAACCGAACCGGGGTTCACCTTGTCCTGGTTGGCGTATTTGGGGGCCGTGCCGTGGGTGGCTTCAAAGATGGCGTGGCCGGTGGTGTAGTTGATGTTGGCACCCGGCGCGATGCCGATACCGCCCACGATGGCCGCCAGCGCATCGGAGATGTAGTCGCCGTTCAGGTTCAGGGTGGCTACCACCGAGTACTCCGAGGGGCGCAGCAGAATCTGTTGCAGGAAGGCATCGGCGATGCTGTCCTTGATGATGAGCTTGCCCTGGTCCACGGCCTGCTTTTGCAGCGCGTCGGCCACAGCCACGCCCTGCTTGGCCACGATTTTATCGTACTGGGCCCAGGTGAACACCTTCGCGCCAAATTCCTTTTCGGCCAGTTCGTAGCCCCAGGTTTTGAACGCGCCTTCGGTGAACTTCATGATGTTGCCCTTGTGCACGATGGTCACCGAAGGCTTCTTGTTGTCCAGCGCGTACTTGATGGCGGCGCGCACGAGGCGCTCGGTGCCTTCCTTGCTCACGGGCTTGATGCCGAACGAGGACGACTCGGGGAAGCGGATTTTCTTCACGCCCATCTCGTCCTGCAGGAATTCGAGCATTTTCTGGGCCTGGGGCGTACCGTTCATATACTCGATGCCGGCGTAGATGTCCTCCGTGTTCTCGCGGAAGATGACCATGTCGGTCAGTTCCGGGTGCTTCACCGGCGAGGGCACGCCGTCGTAGTAGCGCACGGGGCGCACGCAGGCATACAGGTCCAGCTCCTGGCGCAGGGCCACGTTCAGCGAGCGGATGCCGCCGCCCACGGGCGTGGTCAGCGGGCCTTTGATGCCCACGAGGTATTCGCGGAACGCGTCGAGGGTTTCGGTGGGCAGCCAGTTGGTGGTGGCTTTGTAGGCTTTCTCACCGGCCAGCACTTCCTTCCACACCAGCTGCTTTTTGCCGCCGTAGGCTTTCTCCACCGCCGCGTCGAACACCAGCTTGGAAGCACGCCAGATGTCCGGCCCGGTCCCGTCGCCCTCGATGAAGGGAATCGTGGGTTTGTCCGGAACGGTCAGCTTGCCGTTTTTAATGGTGATTTTTTGCTCTGCCATGTGGTCGTCTATTAAGCGTGTTCGAGTTTGATTTTACTATTCGGAACGGGGGAACCTCACCCCCTAGCCCCCTATCCAAAAAAGGGGGAACTAGTTCTGGTTTTATTTCTAGCCTGAGAACTGTTCCAGCATGGGCTAGAAACGAGTCCCCCCCTCTCTGGGGGAGAGGGGGGCTAGGGGGGTGAGGTTCCCCCGGAATGGTACGGTTAGCTAGTACCCAAAAATCTCCTTCAGCGTGAGCTGCTGCACGGTGCCATACTTGGCCAGCTCCTTGAAATTGAGCCGGTCTTTCGAGCCGATAACCAGAATAACCTGGTTCTGGCCCTTAATCTTGGCGGTCTGAAACTTCTTCAATACATCAAAAGTCATTTTCTGCGTGTAGTCATACACGTCGCGGCGCAGGTCGTAGTCGAGGCCGAGGCGCTTGGCGCGCTCGTAGCTCATCAGGATGTTGCCCTTGGTGATGCGCTCGGTGCTGATGCTGTTGCGGATGGCGTTTTTGGCGATTTCCAGATTGGCTTCGGCCACCGGCATGTCGGTGAGGAGGGCTTCCATGCCGGCCATGGCCTCGGGCAGCTTGTCGCTCTGCGTGCCGATGTAGCTCAGGTTGTAGTTGGAGCGGCCCAGCTTGTCGGCGTTGGTGTAGCCGGAGTAGGCCGAGTAGGCCAGCGCCTTGCTCTCGCGCAAATCCTGAAACACGATGCTGCCCATGCCGCCGCCGAAATACTCGTTGTAGAGCGCCACCGTGGGCACCATTTCCTTGCTATACAGGTCGCCCTTGGTTAGGAACAGGATTTCGGCCTGCACCATGTTGTAATCCACCCAGTAGACTTTCTTGTCTTTCAACGGCTGCTCAGCAAAGTCCTTGGCCGCCGGGGCGGGCGTGAGCTTGGCGGGCGTGCGGTGCTCGGTTTTGAGGACGGCCACCGTGGCATCCTGGGCACGCGGCCCATAGTACAGCACCCGATGCTGGTACGTCGGCAGCTTCTGAATCATTGCCGTGAGCTGCTCCGGTTTCAGCGCCTTCAGTTCTTTCTCGCTCAGGATGTTCGTGAAGGGGTTTTTGGGGCCGTATTTCACGTAGCTCACCATCGCCTGATTCAGAATCACGCGCTTTTCGAGCTTGGCATCCTGGCGCTGCTTAAGCACGCCGGCTACCATGTCCTTGAGGGCAGTGGCATCGGGCTTGGGCGCGGCCATGAGCTGTTCGAACAGCTTCAGTGCCGGCTCCAGGTTGCTATCGAGACCGTTCAGGGTTACGTAAATCCGGTCAGCCCCACTGCTCACATTGAATGAGCAGCCCAGCTTGTAGAATTCCTGTTGCAGCTGCGCGGCGGTGTATTTGCCGGTGCCGAGGTATTGTAGGTAATCCGAAGCGAGGCTCCAGCGCGGGTCGTTGTTCTTGCCCAGGTCGAAGACGTAGGACAGGTTGAACAGGCCGTTCTCCGCATTGTGCGTGTAGTACAGCGGCAGGCCGGGCTTGATTTCCGTCTCCTGAATATCCTTTTTGTAATCAACAAACACCGGCTGCAGTTCCGTGCTTGGCATCGCCGTGAGCTGCTTGTAGTAGGCCGAGGCCACGTCGCGGTTGGCCGGCACGGGCGTGATGGCGGGCTTCACCACTTTCACCTTATTGGGGTCGACGCCGGTACGCTTGAAAACGGTCACGACATTCGGGCCGTAGTTGTCGTTAGCGAATTTCACGATTTCAGCCTTCGTAATCGTGCCGAAATCATCCTGCTGCTTCAGGTAGTCTTTCCAGTCGATGCGCTCGATAAAGGCCTCGTACATGGCACTGGCGCGGGCCTCGTTGCTTTCGTAGCTCTTGGTGCGCGTTAGCTTCTCGTTGTTGATGATGGCCGGAATCAGCCAGTCGGGGAAGTTGCCCTTTTTGACTTTGTCCAGCTCGCCCAGCAGCAGCGCCTTCACGTCTTCCAGCTTCTGCCCCTGACGCGGCGTGCCGTAGATGACGTGCGTGGAATAGTCGTCGTTCATATCCGTGAACGAGGCAGCTTCCAACACCTTCTGCTGCTGGTTCAGGTCGAGGTCGATAAGGCCGGCCTGACCATTGGTTAGGATTTTATCCAGCATCCGCAGGCGCACGGCATCCTTCGACGCCTTGCCCGGCAGGCGGTAGCCAATCATCACGTTTTCCGACTGCGGGCCGAGGATTTCCTTGGTAATCGGGGCCGTAATCGGCTTTTCAACGGGAGCGTTGAAAACCGGCACCGGCTTGCTCGGCATCGCCCCAAAATACTTATCAATAACGCGAATAGTAGCGTCGTAATCCAGGTCGCCACTCAGGCACAGCGCCACGTTATTCGGCACGTAGTATTCGCCGAAATACTTCTTAATCTCCGTAATGGACGGGTTTTGCAGGTGCTCAATCGTGCCGATGGTCGTCTGCGTGCCGTAGGGGTGCGTGGGGTAGAGCGAGGCATTCAGCGCCTCAAACTCCTTGTTGAAATCGGAGTCCAGGCCCCGGTTTTTCTCCTCGTACACCGCCTCCAACTCGGTGTGGAACAGGCGCGGCACCATCTCGCGCAGCCGCTCGGCCTGGATGGCGGCCCACTTCTCCAGTTGGTTGCTGGGAATATCTTCTTGGTACACCGTCTCCTCGTTCGAGGTGTGGGCATTGGAGCCTTTGGCCCCGATGGCACCCATTACTTTATCGTACTCGTTCGGCACGGCGTACTTAGCCGCCACACCCGAAATTGAGTCAATCTGGTGGTAGGTGCGCTTGCGGGCAGCGGCATCGTTGCGCTGGCCCCGGTACACTTCGTAGAGCGCCTCAATCTTATCGAGCTCAACTTTTTCTTTGGTCCAGTCCTGCGTGCCCAGTTGCGAGGTGCCCTTGAACACCATGTGTTCCAGGTAATGCGCCAGACCGGTGGCAGTAGCAGGGTCATTTTTGGAACCGGCGCGCACGGCCAGATAGGTCTGAATGCGCGGCGCATCTTTATAATCGGACAGGTAGACCGTCAGGCCGTTATCCAACTTATAGATGCGCACGCCGAGCGGGTCGCCGGGCACCGATTCGTAGTGGTATTCCTTCGGCGCAACCGGCGTAGAAACCGGCGCGGCCGCAGTTACCGCCGCAGTAGTAGCAGCCGGTTTGCTCGATTGGCATTGCGTGGTGAGGCCCAGTACCGCCAGGGCGGGAAACAGCAGCAAAAAGTTGTTTTTCACGAATGGCGCAGGCGGGTAGCTGGGGGATTCAAAAAACAAAGGTAGCTGGCTGATAGAGGAATAAAAAACAAAATTTCGTCTTATCTTGGCCGATTGTTTCGGTGTCAGCTAGTGGCTTGGGTATTGGCGACGGGATTTCCCAATCGTTTGCAGGAATTTGACGATGTAGGGGCGGGGCTTGCCCCCGCCTTCCGTTCGCGCCGAAGCAACGATTCCGTTCAACGACGGGCGGGGACAAGCCCCGCCCCTACTCGTTCTAATAGTCGGCTTCTAGGCCCAGACGTTGCTTGGCCTCGCGCAGGGCGGGGAAACGCTCGGCCAGGTACTCGAACTTATCCGAGGTAGTATAGAGCCGCTTAGCCGTGGGGGCGGCCTCCGTCAGCACGGGCAGCACGTTGAGGCGGGGGTGGCCGGTGCGGCGGCGCAGGTCGGCCAGAAATTCTACCCGCATTTCGTTGAACTGGTCAATCTGGATGGGGTTGTCGACGGCCAACTCGATGCTGTGCTCGGCGTTGGCCGTGACGGGGCGGTTCAGCACCCAATACTCGCTCATGCGGTCCTGGGCACGACGTTCCTCGGCTATTTCCTTCCAAACCCGCTGTAACAGTGCAGGGTCGATGGGAGCCAGCGGGCCGCTGGGGGATTGCGGCTCGGCCAGGGCCGCTGCATCCTGAGCTGACTTGCTGGCGGCGGCCGCAGTGCGGCTGCTCAAGTCTTTCAGGCTCGGGATTTTGCTGGCTAGGCTGGGAATTTTGGAGAATGCGGCAGCTGGCGACGGGCGCGGCGCAGGCTCAATCCCCTCGAAGCTGGGTACGCCGATTTCGACGTGCGGCAGCGTGTCGCGCATCTGGTGGCGCTCGGTGATGGCGGCATCGGGGTCGGCTTCGATGCTGGGCGTGTCGTGCAGTTCTTCCACGCCGTTTTCGACGGGTAGCGGGTCGGGGCCATCGGCTGGGGCGGGTCCGGTGGCCACGGGTGCACCGGCTGGCATGGGCAGCGGCGCGGGTGCAGCGGCCGGGCGCGGCGTAGAATGATAGGGCGCGGCCGGCGACTCGGTAGCATAGGCGGCCGGAGCCGCGTAGGAAACAGTTGGAGCTGGTGCGGTGGCCGCAACGACTTGGTTGTGACCATTGCTACCCGGAGCCAGGGCCGCGGGCGCAACTTCTTCCCCGCCGTTTAGGTCACTAGTTTTTTTTTTAGCCTCGCCGTTGGTGGCAGGGCTTAGCTCACGAACGAACTGCACGGCCCCGTTCAGGTAAGCCAGCTTCATCAAGGCTAATTCGACGTGGAGACGCTGGTTTTTGGCCTGCTTGAACTCGCGGTCGCACTGGCTGATTAGGTTGAGGGCGGAGAGCAGGAAAGCCAGCGGCGCGGCCTGGGCCTGCTGCACATACTTCTGCTTGATACCGTCGGACACTTCCAGCAGCTGCACGGTAACTGCGTCTTTGCAGACCAGCAGGCCGCGCAGGTGCTCGGCGGTGCCTACCACGAAGTTGTGCAGGTCGAAGCCGTTCTGCATCACTTCATCAAGCAGGAGCAGCGCGGCCGAGAGGTTTTCGGTGAGCAGGCTGTCGACTAAGCGGAAGTAGTAGTCGTAGTCGAGGATGTGCAGGTTCTGCACCACCTCTTTGTAGGTGAGGTTGTTGCCGCCGAAGGTCACCATCTGGTCGAACATCGACAGGGCGTCGCGCAGGCCGCCGTCGGCCTTTTGGGCCAGCAGGTGCAGGGCATCGTCTTCGGCCGTGATGCCTTCCTGAGTGGCCACGTAGCGCAGGTGCCCGCGCATGTCCTCCACCTTGATGCGGCTGAAATCGAAAATCTGGCAGCGCGACAGGATGGTGGGTATAATCTTGTGGCGCTCGGTGGTGGCGAGGATGAAAATGGCGTAGCTCGGCGGCTCCTCCAGCGTTTTCAGAAACGCATTAAAGGCCGCATTCGAGAGCATGTGCACCTCGTCAATAATGTAGATTTTGTACTTACCGGCCTGCGGGGCGTAGCGCACCTGCTCCACCAGCGAGCGAATGTCTTCGACCGAGTTGTTCGAGGCGGCATCCAGCTCGTGGACGTTGAAGGAGGCATTTTCCTGGAAGGCCACGCAGGACGCGCAGGTGCCGCAGGCCTCGGTTTCGGGGCTGAGGTTGGTGCAGTTTATCGTCTTGGCCAGAATGCGGGCGCAGGTGGTTTTGCCCACCCCGCGCGGGCCGCAAAACAGGAATGCCTGGGCCAGGTGCTGGCTCTGAATGGCATTCTGCAGCGTGGTGGTGACGTGCTGCTGCCCCACCACGCTGCGAAACGTGGAAGGACGGTACTTGCGGGCCGAAACGACGAAATTATCCATAAGTTCTGTCTACAAAGTTACCCAGAAATGGGCGGCTTTGGAAGGGAAATCGGGCGGGTTTGGGGTTGGCTGTCTTTACCGGCGCGGTCATGCTGAGCGTAGTCGAAGCATCTCTACCGCGTAAGTAATTCACTGCTTGCAACGAAGCGGTAGAGATGCTTCGACTACGCTCAGCATGACGTTCTTTTTATCCCTACGCTCCCATCCTTCCCATCCATCAAACACCCAAACCGCCGGAAACCTTCCCTCCCGCCCCATCGTTTCACATCTACCGCGTACCTTCGCGGCCCGCCTGGCCCTAACCGGTCGTTTGGGACTCGTTCTTTACCATTTGGGGATGACCGGAATTGACAGCTTGCGCAAATTGCGGGTAAGCGTGCCAGGAGTTGATGGAAGCTCTCCTGTCAAAAAATCTATCAACAATCAACTGGCGACTATTCGTACGCCATGGCTGCCTAGTTCAGAATTAGGTAATTGCCATCGTTCCGCCCGGGTAAGTTTCTACACCTGGGAGTTCGGAGCGTCGTAAGTAGAAAATAGCCTTCGAGGAGCTGTGACTCGGGGGCGAAACCCAACTGCAGCTAGGGGGATTTCAAAGGCCTGACTGACGCCTGGAATACCATGAAAATCCAAGTCTGGATACGCACGTAGAAAGCACGTTGATTTCCTTGTCTGGACCAGGGTTCGAATCCCTGCATCTCCACTTTAAACCCCGTTTGCCTGGTGCAAACGGGGTTTTTTGGTTTTCGGCTTGCGCCAAAATCAACCGTTTGCACACTTTACCCTTACTTCTTTTTCCCATCTGTGATGCTGAACTATACCCGCCGGCTGCTGGCTATTTGCTGCCTGGCTTTGCTCTGGAACGATGTCCAGGCCCAGGCCATCAAGTCGCCCAACGGGCAATTGACGCTGCAATTCGCGCTGCAAAGCGACGGCGTGCCCACCTACCACCTCACCTACAAAGGCCGCGACGTTATCAAAACCAGCAAGCTGGGGCTGGACCTGAAAAACGCGCCGGGCCTCGCCAGCGGCTTTGCCGTAACCGACTCCAAGCAGCGCAGCTTCGATGAAACCTGGACGCCGGTGTGGGGCGAGGTAAAAACCATCCGCAACCACTACAACGAGCTGGCCGTGACGCTCGCGCAGGCTGCCACCGGCCGCAGCATCCGGGTGCGGTTCCGGGTGTTTGATGACGGGCTGGGCTTCCGCTACGAGTTTCCGCGCCAGCCCAAGCTGGACTATTTCACCATTAAGGAGGAGCGCACGCAGTTTGCCCTGGCCGGCGACCACAAGGCCTTCTGGCTGCCCGGCGACTATGACACGCAGGAGTACAGCACCGTGACCTCGAAGCTCTCGGAAGTGCGCGGGCTGATGAAATCGGCCGTGACGGGCAATGCTTCGCAGACCACCTTCTCCCCTACTGGCTTGCAAACACCGCTCATGCTCAAGAGCCAAGATGGGCTGTATATCAACATCCACGAGGCGGCTCTGATTGATTACTCCTGCATGTCGCTGGAGTTGGACGACAAGAATTTCGTACTGGAATCGCATCTCACGCCCGATGCAGTGGGTGATAAAGGGCTGATTCAAACGCCGGCGCTTTCGCCCTGGCGCACGGTGATTGTGAGCGACAAAGCGGGGGATATTCTAGAATCGAAGCTGGTGCTGAATCTGAACGAGCCGACCAAATTCAAGGATACGAGCTGGATAAAGCCGGTGAAGTACGTGGGCGTGTGGTGGGAGATGATTACGGGCAAAAGCACGTGGTCGTACACCAACATGGACAACATCAAGCTCGACTCCGTTGATTATAAAACGGTGAAGCCCAACGGCACGCACGGCGCTAATACGGCCCACGTGAAGGAGTACATCGACTTCGCCTCCAAGCACGGTTTCGACGCGGTGCTGGTGGAAGGCTGGAATACCGGCTGGGAGGACTGGTTCGGCAAGCACAAGGACTACGTGTTTGACTTCGTGACGCCTTATCCCGATTTCAACGTACCGGAACTGCAGCAGTACGCCGCCAGCAAGCACGTGAAGATGATAATGCACCACGAAACCTCGGGCTCGGTGCGCAACTACGAGCGGCACCTAGACTCGGCTTTTTACTTCATGAACAAGTACGGCTACGATGCCGTGAAAACCGGCTACGTGGGCGACATCGTGCCCCTGGGCCACCACCACTACGACCAGTGGGTGATTAACCACTACAACTACGTGCTGGAAACCGCCGCCAAGCACCACATCATGGTGAACGGCCACGAGGCCGTGCGCCCCACCGGCCTGGCCCGCACCTACCCCAACCTCATCGGCAACGAAGCCGCCCGCGGCACCGAGTACGAATCCTTCGGCGGTAATAATGCCGACCACACCACCATCCTGCCCTTCACCCGCCTCATCGGCGGGCCGATGGACTACACGCCCGGCATTTTCCAGACCAAAATCAGCGTCCTCAACCCACAGAACAAGTCCTTCGTGCACAGCACGCTGGTGCGACAAATGGCCCTGTACGTGACCATGTACTCGCCCCTGCAAATGGCGGCCGACCTGCCCGAGAACTACAACCAGCACCTCGACGCCTTCCAGTTTATCAAGGACGTAGCCGTGGACTGGGACGACACCCATGTGCTCGAAGCCGAACCCGGCGACTACATCACCATTGCACGCAAGGCCAAAGGCAAGAGCAGCTGGTTTATCGGCAGCACCTGTGATGAGAACGGCCGCACGTCGAACATCAACCTGAGCTTCCTCGACCCCGGCAAGAAGTACGTGGCCACCATCTACGCTGATGCCAAGGACGCGCACTACGAGAAGAACCCGCAGGCTTACACCATCCGCAAGATGAACGTGACGCGCAAGACCAAGCTGGCGCAATACTGCGCGCCGGGTGGCGGCTACGCCATCAGTGTGATGGAGGCGCGGTAGCGGCCTACGTTGCGGCGACACGCTTAACGATGCACTCCGGTGGGGCCTGGCGACCAGGCACCGCCGGAGTGTTTTTGTTTAGGCCCGGCCGGCGGCATCAATAGTAGGTGGAAGGCAGCTTGGGGTGCTTGGTGGCCAGCGCCCTGGGACTGACGCACAGTCGGCCCTTGCCGGTGGTTGTGATTTCGGCCAGCGGGTCGCGGAAGAAATATGCGCCTTCTTCAATCACTAATTGCCCGGCGATGGTGACCTTGGCGCGGCGCAGGATTTCAAGCCCGCCGCCTTTCTTCACTACCAAGCGCGAAGTGGGACCGATGTAGAGCGCGGGCATCTGGCCGGGTGTTTCGGTGATGACCAGGTTGTTATCATTCGCCACCACTACCCGGGCCGAGTCGCGGGCACGGGCCGGCTGCCGGCCGATATCCAGCCCGCTACCCACCAGATAATAGGAATTGGGGGCCTGAAACTGCAGGCTGCCGGGGGCGCGCAGCACGGTGGTGCCGGGCAGGCTGGTGCTGCCCAGCACGAAATCGGTGCGGTGGGGGCTGGTGCGGTGCGGCCCGTTCTGAAACACGGTATTGCCGCTGAAGACGCCGCCCAGAATTTTATCGTAGGAACCGCTAGGGGCCTGGGCGTAGTCGTAGAGAAACGAGCAGCCGCGGAAATGAAACAGGCTGGCGGTATCCGTAGCGGCCGGGATGGCGTGAATGAGGTAGCCGTGCGTGCCAATGAAGCGGCAGTTGGTGAAGCTCATACGGGTGGCGTGCGAGTCCGAATGCATAGTGAACGGGCCGTAGGCCGGCTGGCCGTGGTAGGGCCGGTCCTCGAAGGTGCAGCCCACAAAACGGGTAGCTTCCTGGGCCGTGGCGGCGTGGCAGCCGTGCACGAAAGCCCCGTAGATGCGGCAGTCCTTGAAGAGGAAACCGGCCTGCGTCACCCAGGCCGACCAGTTGGTGGTGCTCCAGAGCAGGCTGCCGGATATCACAATGTTGCGCGTGCCCGAGGGGTGGCTTTCATCAACCCAATCCGACACGATGGCTTGGCCGGCATTGTCCACGAAGCGGCATTTTTCCAGGCTCACGTTGGTCACGTAGCCGTCCTGCGGCTCCAGGTCGATGCCCGCGCCGGGGTTTGAGAACAGGGCTTTGCCGGTGGAGGCCGGTACGATGCGCCCGGTGTGGCTGAAGTTGCAGTTTACGGCCCGAAAGCCGTTGACACCGGTGAGCGAGAGGCCCTGGCGGCCGTTGTAGTTGCAGGTGGAGTTTTCGAGCAGAATTTCTTCGCGGTTGGGGTCGTCGAGGCTTTTGGCGAGGTGGTTGAGGACCTGAATGCCATCGCGCCCGAAGTGGTGCAGCGCCAGCCGCCGCATCGAAATCCGGCGCGAGTTTTCAATAAAAATACCATCGAACTGCAGCTGAATGCCGGTATCGCCCCAGTGCCCGCCCACTTCCAGCTGGGCGCTGCTGCCATTGAAGGCGAGGTTGTTTACCTGCACGTTGTCGCAGCCCTGGAGTACGAAGCAGGTGCCGCCGGAAAAAGCATATTTCCAGTCGGTAAAATAGGCGTTCGGCGACTCGAACGGGCGTTTGGTGGCGGGGTCGAACGAGCCGTAGCGCATGCCGCTGGCGTAGCGGATTTCGGTGGTGGCGCTGTCGTCGCCGGTCACGGTCAGGTTGCGGCAGCCGTTGAGCTGCAACACGTTCACACCCTGGTTGTTCGCATCCTGCCGGCCCACCAGGTATACGCCTTTGGGAATGCGCAGCACGGCGGCACCCGCGCCGGCGGGCGTTTTGGCGCGCTGGTTGAAGAACTCGGCGGCGCGCTCGAAGGCGGCTTGGTCGTTGGTTTTGCCGTCGCCCACCGCGCCGAAATCGGTTTTCAGGTCTTTGCGCAGCACGGCCGTCGTCCCTTGCCCCCAGGCTGGGCCGGCCAGCATCAGCAGCAAGCTCCATAGCAACCCTGTCGTCAAGCGCACCGTCCGGGCACGATTCATTCTTCGCAATTTTCTCATGAGGCTCTTATAACGATGAAGCGGTTCGGATGGTCTGGGCAAGCGGGCGGGCTTTTGGCGCGCCAGCCGGCGCGGGGCACAACCGCCCATACAGCTTCGGTGAGGTGGATAAATTACGTGCCATTCACAAAAGAACCCGGCTTCATTCGCCGGCCAGGGCCAAAATGCGTGGCTAATACGTGGCTAACCAGTGAATTTTCACTGGTGAATTTTGCTCGGTTTCGGGATGAGCCGGCCCGCTTATTTAGCGCGCCACACTGAGACTGAATACTATATTTACTGGTCTTTCCACAGGCTGGCCCGGGCCGGTTTCTTTTCCGGATTTATGCAAAAACTACTACTACTGGTGCTGGCATTGCTGGCTACTACGCTGGGCTTTGCCCAGACGCTCAACACTTACCAGCTCAATAAGATGATGGGCACGCCGGTGTATGGCCCGCGGGAAGTGGCCGTGGACCGCAACGGCGACATATACATGATAGACGGGGGCGGCGTCACGAAGCTCGACTCGACGGGGCGCTGCTACGCGGCCTATAGCGCCACGCCGGCCGGCCGCTCGGCCAGCAACGCCCAGACCCTGGGCCTGGACGGCGCGGGCAACCTCTACGTGTGCAACTACAGCACGGCGAGCGGTACCAACGACTTCGTGCGCAAGTATGGCCCCGATGGCAACCTGCTCCTGCAATTTGGCTCGGTGGGCACGGGCCCGGGCCAGTTTCAGGAGGTGCACGGCATGTGCGTTGATGCGGCCGGCCGCGTCTATATCGTCGATTACATATTCTCCACGCCCCGGCTGCAGTGCTTCGACAGCCAGGGCACCCGGCTCTTTGAATACACCATCCCGAACGCCACTTACCAAACCAACCTGGTGGATGTGGATGTGGACCCCGCCACGGGCAGCATCTATCTGCTGGAAGAAAACTTCTTCGTGACCAAGCTCACGGCGGCCGGGCAATTCATGTCGCGGGTATCGATGGGCGGGCTGGGCGGCGGCCAGTACCCCAGTCGCGCCGTGGCCCTGCTGGTGGCCCCCAACGGCGAACTGTTGATTACCGGCATACAGCTGAATATCATCCGCTTTAATCAGGCAGGCACCCAGCTCGGCATCATATCGCCCATGTATACGAGCTTTTCGAGCAGCACGCGCACGCCCTTGGCCCGCGATGCGGCCGGCAACATCTACGCCACCGTCTACACGCACCAGATATTTTCCGACCACCTCTTCAAGCTCTCGCCCACCGGCACGCTGCTCAAGCGCTGGGGCAACATCGGCTCGCTGAGCCACGTCCGGCAAGACGAGCTGGGCAACGTGTTCATCCTCGACAACCGGCGGGGCGAGGTGGTGAAGTACGACGCGGCCGGGCAGGAAGTGCTGGCTTTCGGCAGTGGGCGCTTCTCGGCGGGGCTGCAGTTTGCCGGGCTCTCGCTTGATGCGCTCGGCAACGTGTACGTGCTCGAAACGTCGGATATGGCTTCCGACATTCAGAAATTCTCCCCGCGCGGGCAGTTCATTGTCAAATTCCAGTCGTTTGGCATCACGCAGGGCTACCAGCGGTTTTCCGGCCTGGCCGTGGATGCCGGCGGCAGTATGTACGTGGCAGATTATTCTGGCTGCTGCGTGCGCAAGCTGAACCCGCAGGGCGTTTTTCTGAGCACGATGGGCAGCCGGGGCACGGCGCTGGGGCAGCTCTACATTCCGCGAGCCATTGCGGTGGACCTGCGCGGCAACGTGTTTGTGGCCGACTATGATGGCAAGCGGGTGCAGAAATTCAGCCCCGGCGGCGTGGTGCTGCGGCAGTATGGCCCGTCCGCGCCCGGCACCAATCCGACGGTAACGTCGGGTGATGTGGGGCTGGATGTGGACGGCTTCGGCAATGTGTACACCATCACCAACATGAACAGCAGCGTTATTTTCTCGGCCGATGGCAGTACCCAGAAGGCCATGCCCACTGCCGGCACCCGCCTCTCGGTGAACCGCCTGGGCACGCGCCTGATAACCCTGACCAACAACAACGACCTGGTGCGCTTCTACACCTCGACCACGCTGCGGCCCGAAAACCTCATCAACGGGCAAATTTTCAACGACCTCAACGGCAACTGCGTGAAAGAGCCCGCCGAGCAGGCCCTGCCCGGCGTGGTGGTAGCCGCTACCCCCGGCAACTACTACGGCATTTCGGACGAAAACGGCATGTACAGCATTGCCACCGACACGGGCCGCTACACCGTGCAGCAGCTGCCGGCCGTGGATGAGCCCGGCCGCCTGGTGCAGCAAACCTGCTCAACCACCAATGTCGTCACGTTCCGCAACTACGGGGGCGCGGCGGGCATTGTCAATTTTGGCAATGCGGTGAGCACCACAGCCTACCTGCGGGTGGCCATCGCGGCCAACCGGCGGCGGCGCTGCGCCCGCAACACCACCACGGTCACGTATGCCAACACCGGCTTCGCGGCCGCACCCAGTGCCCAAGTGGCCGTGACCATGCCGCCGGAGGTCATTCTGCTCACCGCCACCACGCCCTACACCCGCGATGCGCAGGGCCGCTACCTGTTTGCGGTGGGCACCTTGCAGCCCAACGACGGCGGCACCATCTTCATCACCGATTCGGTGGTGTGCGGCAACCCCGCCATTCGGGGCCTCACGGTGTGCACCCGCGCCACCATCACGCCCCCTAACACCTACCCCACGCCGCCCACCTGGAACCGAGCTGCTGTGACAGTGCAGGGCAAAGCCCAGGCCGGCAACCAGGTCCGCTTTGTGCTGCGCAATACCGCCACCGCCGCCATGACCGATAGCCTGGCCCTGCGCCTGTACCAGAACAGTGAGCTAGCCCTGCAGCACCGCTACCGCCTGGCCGCCGGTGACAGCCTCGTGCTGCGCGTGCCCGCCACCCGCCCCGTGGTGCGCCTCGAAGCCGACCAGCCCACCGGCCACCCCACCCAGCGCATGGCCAGCAGCACCGTGGAAGTATCCGCCCTGGGCACCGCCGGCCAGCCCAACTCCGACATGAGCGCCTCGCCCCCCACCCCGTCCGGCCCCGAAACCGCCGAAGACTGCCAGCCCATCCGGGATTCCTACGACCCTAACGACAAACAGGTGGTGCCCACCGGCACCACGGCCCAACACTACACCCCCACCGGCGTGCCCCTGCGCTACCAGGTGCGCTTCCAGAACACCGGCACCGACGATGCTTACCGTGTGGAAGTAGTGGATACCCTGGCCGCCAACCTCGACCTGCGCACCCTGCACGTCCTCACCGCCTCGCACCCTTACCGGGTGGCGGTGTCGGGCCACGGCCGCGCCGTGCTCACTTTCACGTTTGAGAACATCAACCTGCCGCCTGCCACCCGCGACGCCGTCGGCAGCAACGGCTTTGTACAGTTCAGCATTCAGCCCAAAGCAGGCTTGCCGGCCCGGGAGTTGATTGAAAATAACGCCGACATTTTCTTCGATTACAACCCGCCCGTTCGCACCAATACCACCGCCAATCGCATCTACGACGTGCCGCTGGTGGTGACGCCCGCCGTGGCGCTCGGCTATGCCAGCGTACTGGCTTCGCCGGTGCTCACGCAGGTTGTGCCCGCCCAAGGCCGGGCCGGCACGCTGGTCACGCTCAACGGGCAGCGGTTTGCCACCACATTGGCGGGCAATACCGTTCGCTTCAATGGCGTGGCCGCGCCGGTGCTCAGCGCCTCGGGCACCACGCTTACCGTGCGCGTGCCCACCGGCACCAGCACCGGCAGCGTTCAGGTGATAACCGGCGAAGGCTCGGGCCGCAGTGCGCAGGCATTCACCGTGTACCAGCCGCCCACCCTGGCCCCATTGGCCCCGGCCGAAGGCATCCCCAACGCCACCATCACGCTCACCGGCACCGAATTCGCGGCCGTAGCAGCTCAGGACACCGTGCGCTTCAACGGCGTGGCGGCCGTGGTGCAGCAGGCCTCGGCCACCGCGCTGCGCGTAGTGGTACCCGCCAATGCCACGACCGGCAAAATCCGTATTAACACACTGGGCGGGCAGGTTGAAAGCGTGCAGGATTTTGTGGTGTGGTACCCGCCCACGCTCGTCAGCTTCAGCCCCACCAGGGGCAAGGCCGGTGATGTGGTGACGATGACGGGCAGCAACTTCGCCCCGGCTGCCCGCAATGATGTAGCCTTTGGTACCGGCGCGGGCACCGTGGTGCAGGCCACCGGCACCAGCCTGCGGGTGCGGGTACCGGCCAGCGCCCAGTCGGGACCAATTCGGGTAAGCACCCCGGGCGGCGCATCTGTCTCGGTGACCGGCTTCACGTTTTTGCCCCCGCCTACCATCACGGCTTTTGTGCCCGCACAGGCCAGCGTGGGCGAAGAGGTGACTCTGACAGGCCTGAATTTCCTGGTGGAAGGCCAGCCCGACACCATTTATTTCAATGGTATCAAAGCTGCCGTGCTGGCCACTACGGCTACGTCAGCCACAGTGCGGGTGCCCAAGGGCGCACTTTCGGGTCCGCTGACAATGGGCGGTACCGGCGGGCGTAGCGCCAGCACCACCGCCTTCACAGTGCTGGATTTGAGTGCCGCCGATGCCATCGCCACCTACCCCAATCCAGCGCATGGCACCGTTACCCTCGACTGGCAGCGGGCTGATTTCGAGGTGGAGCAGGTGCGGGTGTATAATGCCTTGGGCCAGCTCGTAAGCACCCAGGACCTGAGTCACCGTGCCACGCCCAGCCTGATGCTACCATTTGCCCCGGGCCAGACGGGCTTGCACCTGCTTGTTATTCAGACCTCGCGCGGCCCGGTGCTTAAGCGCATCACGCTGTATTAGAGAAGTAATTGAATAATATTGAACGTCATGCTGAGCGGAGTCGAAGCATCTCTACCGCGCAACTAATCCAATCAAAAGGATTTACTGCTGCGGTAGAGATGCTTCGACTCCGCTCAGCATGACGTTCTCTTTTACGAATCCATCACTATTACAGCACTAAATCCGCAAACAGCCGCGCCAGCGTCGCGCCCGCGTCCACACAGCGGCCGGGGTGGACCGCCGACGACTGCACCACCGTGCTACGCGTGGCCGTGAGCCAGCGAAACCGCTCGGCAATGGGCAGCTGGCCGATGGTGCCGCCGGTGGCCTTGCCCTGGCAAATGCGCTCGAAGGCCTGCAGTCGGGCCGTGATTTCGGCCAAATCCAAATCCGGGGCTACGGCCAGCAACCGGGCTTCGGGCAGCGCAAACCGGGTTTCGAGGAAGCCCAGCGAGCGGCAGTACACGATAACGCCCACGTTCAGAAATTCTTCGCGCTCCACGCGGGGCACCACGCGCAGCACGGCGTACTCAAATAAGTGCATTGCGGGCATCTTGGGCTTCCTGAACAAAGGTTTCTGAGGCGGCCAGGCGGGCTTCGAGGAAGCCGACGTAGGCGGCGCGCTGGTCGGCGGCGGTGCCGTGGCCGTTGGTCAGCCACGCATCGGGCACCAGGGCCACGATGGCACGGAGGATGTCGGGGGTGAGTTTCGCCTTGTAGTCGGCATCGACTTCGGCCAGCTCGCTGGCCTGGGGCAGCAGGACGTGGGTTTTAATCTGGGGAAACGGGCGGGGGCGCGGCGCGGCCCACTCGGGGCCGGCGTGGTGCACGTAGAGGGCCGCGCCGTGGTCGATGAGCCACAGTTCCTTGTGCCACATCAGCATATTGGTGTTGCGGGCGGTACGGTCCACGTTCAGCGTCAGCATATCCAGCCACACAATTTGGGAGGCCAGATGCGGCTCCACGGTGGTCACCAGCGCATCGTAGGTGATGGCGCCGGAGAGGTAGTGCAGGGCCAGGTTCTGGCCAGTGCTGGCTTGCAGCAGGTCCTGGATTTCCTCGTCGGGCTCGGTGCGGCCGAAGGATTCGTCGAGCTCGCAAAACACCAGCTCGGGCACGCGCAGACCCAGCACGCGGGCTATTTCGCCCACAATCAGCTCGGCAATCAGGGCCTTCACGCCCTGGCCCGCGCCCCGAAATTTCACTACGTAGAGGAAGTTGTCGTCGGCCTCCATCAGGGCCGGCAGCGAGCCGCCCTCGCGGAGCGGCGTCACGTAGCGCGTGAGCTCTACGGTGCGGAGTTCGATAATACTGGGGGCCGGCATACAGCAGATAGGGAGAAAATAACCCGGCAAAGGACGGTCAATTCCGGGCTCTGGGCCAGCGGCAGCGGGGCCTGGAATGAGCGAATGCACCTATCCAGGTGCTGAATTTGGCAGCGAAGCAAGATTTCACAAAAAATCTCTTATCAATATTACACATTTATTTGGATGACCGACAAAAACATATACATTTGAACTATATCATTCGAAATAGGCCTAATTATCACTTCAATAATATTATCGTATAACAATTACAATAAAACTGATTTAACAGTATCCAATTTTTAAATCTGAAATTCTTTAAAAATTCATATTTAATTCTCAACCCAAATTTCTTACCCATGAAACAACTCGACTTTGCTAAAAACAACCGGGGTTCGGCGCTTGCTCCGCCCAGGGTAGCGCCCCGGCCAGCCGGCCGGCTCGTGCTTTGGACACTGCTATTGCTGGGTTTCCTACTCGGGGCCAACGCACCGGCACAGGCCAGCCACTTCCGCTACGGCACCCTCACCTGGCGCACCGTGCCCACCGACCCCAGCAAACTAACGGTGCAGTTTAAGGTGAGCCAGGCGTGGCGGCTCAGCTTTGGGGCTTTCGCCAATAACGTTCCGGTGCCCGGCGCGGTGTTTACCGACGTGATGAATTTTGGCGATGGCACGACCGGCAACATGAACCTAGTGGTGACATCGGTGGACGTGCCGGGCGACAGCTTCTATGCCGAAGCCGTGGTGACGCACACCTACGCGGCGGCCGGCAGCTACCGGGCCTTTTTCACGGACTGCTGCCGCATATACACGCTGTCGAACAACGCCAACAGCACCTGGTACGTGAGCAGCCTCGTGAATGCTGGCTCGGGCAACAACTCGCCCGTGTCGACGCTGGCGCCGGTGGTGAACCTGGCCGTGGGCCAGGCCGCCGCCACGTTCCAACTGCCCGCCAGCGACCCGGATGGCGACGCGCTGACCTACTCGCTGGCTACATCGGCTGACATCAACAACGAGCCTTTTGTCAATGCTCCGACGCTGGCCGTGAACCCGGCTACGGGCTTGGCTACCTTCAACACGGTGGGCCGCACGGTGGGCCAGCTGTTCAATGGCGTGATTAAAGTTAGTGACGGGCGCACCAGCATTCTGGTCGATTTTCTGATTAACATCACGGCGGCTTCCACGGCCCCGGTGTTCGACTACAGCATCACGCCGCCCAACGGCTTCGTGTACCGGGTGTCGCCGGGCCAGGCGGTCACGTTTGGCGTGCGCGCCACCGATGCCGACCCCGGCGATGTGGTGAACCTGAAGGCCTTCGGGCTGCCAGCGGCGGCCACCACCGCCCCCACCCTGCCCCTGAACGGCAACCCCGTGCAAACGGCCTTCACCTGGACGCCCACGGCGGCCAACTTGGGCACGGTCATCATCAACTTCGTGGCCCAGGACCTGGCCGGCGTGCAAACGTCCACGTCCGTCACCATTGAAGTGAGTCAGAAGCCGCGCTTCGACGTGCCCCCCACGCCAGCCAACACCAGCGTGGTGCAGGTGACGCCCGGCACGGCTCTCAGCTACACCATTCAGGCGTCGTCGCCGGTAGCGACCAACCGGGTGAGCATTGCGAGCGCAACCGGCCTGCCGGCTTCGGCCAGCTTTGCACCCGCCCTGCCTACCGCCGCCGCCAACCCCACCAGCACTCAGCTGAGCTGGACGCCCGTGCTGGCCGACTGGGGCCCGCACGCCGCCACCTTCGTGGCCCGCGACAACAACAACGAGCAGGCCACCCACGCGATAAGCTTCATCATCAACTCGGCCCCGTCGTTCACCTCGCAGCCCAGCGGCCTGACCCGCACGGTGGGCCAGCCGTTCACGTACAACATCACCGCTACCGACCCTGACCTGCCCTACGGCGACCGGCTGAGCATCACGGCCTCGGTGCTGCCCAGCTGGCTGCAGCTGATATACCCCGGCAACGGCACGGCCACGCTCAGCGGCACGCCCACGCTGGCCCAGGTGGGCACCCACCGCGTAACGCTGACAGCCGAGGACATTTACCACCACGGCAACAGCTACGGCACCATTTCACAGACGTTTGTTATCACCGTGATAGCCTGCAACGTGGCCGCCATGCCCACCGCCACCAACCCGAGCTGCGCGGGCAGCAGCACCGGCAACATCGCGCTGGCCGTAACGGGTGCTCTGGCTCCCGCCACCTACTCCTGGACTGGCCCCAACCGCTTCCAGGCCACTACCCAGAACCTCTCGCAGCTGCGCGCGGGCACCTACACCGTGGTAGTAACCGGCGCTAACGGCTGCACCGCCACTGCCCAGGCCACCCTGAAAGACCCCGCGCCAGCCACGCCGCCCACCATCACGGTTTCGCTCGTGAACCCCGTAGTGGTGCAGCAGCCCACCACCATTTTCCTCGGCTATGGCCCCCAGACGGCCACCCTGACCGCCACTGGCGGCGTGAGCTACCGCTGGAGCCCGGCCATGAACCTGAGCAACGCCAATATCGCCAACCCCGTGTTTGCGCCCACGGCGGCCGGCCAGTACACCTACACCGTGACGGCTACCAACGCCACCGGCTGCCAGACATCGGCCTCCGTGACGCTGAGCGTGATTGATGCCAGCTGCGGCAATAACCCCAAGAATCCCAAGGTACTGGTGTGCCACGAAGGCCACGAAATCTGCATCTCGCCCAATGCGGTGCCGGCGCACATCGGCCCCGGCTCGACGCACAAGGATTACCTGGGCAGCTGCTTGGGAATGTCGATGCCAAGCACAGCGGCTAAAGTAGTGTTGGAAGCCTACCCCAACCCCGTAGCCCAAAGCACAGTGGTAAACTTCCGCGTGCCCGTAACGGCAGCGGCCACGGTGCAGGTTTACAACCAGATGGGTGTACTCGTCGCTACTTTGTTTGAAGGCGAGGCTCAGGCTGGGCGCGACTACCCACTTGAAGTGGATGCCAGCCGCTGGCCCACCGGCATCTACCTGTGCCGCTTCGTGAGCAAGGGTCAATCCAGCACCCAACAGCTGATGGTGGCGAAATAGATTTTGCGGCTTTATTACAAAAAAGTCCCCTGTCAGCACGGCAGGGGACTTTTTTTGCTTTTGTCATTCCGACGCAGGAGGAATCTGAGGAGAGTATTCCAACAATTTTATCCAGATTCCTCCTGCGTCGGAACGACAAAGCTCTGCCTAGCGGTGGTGCTTCAGCGTGAGGTAATCCAGGTAATACAGCACCTTCACCGACAGCGAGTTATTGTGCGGCGTGTTGATGGTGTTGTTGAAATTATCGAAGAACTGCGGCGTGGCCTCATTGGCCTGCAAATAGGTGGAGCCGGCGTTTTTCCAGACCACGCTGATTTGTGAGCCGGGCGCGAACCACCACGAATACACCGCGTCGATGTTGAAGGCGTTGTAGGTGTTGTCGCGGTTGCGCTGGTAGGCGGCGGATTGCTCCTCGCCGTTCTTGCCGAGCGTGGTGAAATCGAGGTAGCGCACGTTGCTGGTGTAGTGGCGCAGGCGCAGCGTGAACGACATGCGGTTGGTGAAGGTGTAGGCCACCGAGGCCACGTTGGCCACCGTGGCCACGTTGCGGCGGCCCAGCAGAATCTGGCCCGCGAAGGGCTGGTCGAGAGCTTGGCCGGCGTCGAGGCCGCCGTTTACGTAGCCGATTTGGTTCTGGCGCAGGCTCCAGTCCACGCTGTAGCGGAAGGTGAGGTGGGTGTTCACGCGGTAGCGCGGGTAGAAGCCCAGGCTGTAGCCGGTGCGGCGGGCGCGGGTTAGCCGGTCATCCAGGCCGTAGCTCTGGAAACCGGCGTTCCAGCTGATGGCCACCGGCTTGCGCGAGTCAGAGTTGAAGAAGAATGTGAACCGGGTATTTTCAGGCACCCGCACGTAGTATTCGCCCAGCGTGGCCGTGCGCGGCTCGTAAAAATCGTGCGTCACCGGGTCCACGTTCAGGTCGAAGCCCAATTGGTTGAAGCTCTTGGTGAAAGTGGTGTTGGCCCCGAGGTAAAAGTTGAGCGCCTGATACAACGTCGGCTTGTAGAGCAGCGAATGCGTCACGTTGCCAAATACATACAGGTTATTCACCTTCCAGAAAGGCTGGTACTTGCCGTAGCTCAAATCCAATGATTCGGTGATGTTGTTGTTGCCGAATAGGATGCCCAAATCGTTCGGGTTGTAGGTATCAGATTCGATGCCGTGGCTCAGGTTCCAGGTGAAATTGCCCGAGATTTTGCCCACGCCCACGCGGTATTTGTAGCCGTCTTGGTCGTTGATTTGGTTGGTGTTGCCGAATTCCGTGCCCCGGCGGCGCGAGTAAATGGCGCGGCCGTCGATGGCGTAGCGGTTGGCCTTGTTGGCGAAGCGGAAAAGGCCGCCGGTCACGTTGGCATCGTAGGTGCTGCCGGCCCGCGTCACGTTGGTATTGATGAGGCTGAGGTAGGAGTTGTTTTTCAGGCTCTGGTCGAGCACGGCGATGTTGTAGTTCGAGAACGGCTGCGTTAGCACCTGGCGCTCCTGCCCGGTTTCGGTGTTGCGGATGGTGGCGTAGGTGTCGTTGCTCAGGGCGTTGAAAATGCCCACGCCCAGCCCCTTGCTGGTGCGGCCCGAGACTTTGGTGGCGTTCAGCAGCGGTGTTTCGGATGGGTTGCTCGTGATGATTTCATTGGTGCCCGCCGTCACGCCATAAAAGCCCACCGGCGTGGCCCCTACCCTTCTCGAATAGAACAAATTGCCCTTGTTGAACAGCTCGGTTCCTTCCGTGAAAAACGGCCGGTTCTCATTGAACTGCACCTCGAAGGGCGAGAGATTGAGCACCTGGTTGTCGCTCTGCACCTGGCCAAAATCGGGCACCAGCGTGGCATCCAGCGTAAAGCTTTCGTTGATGCCCCACTTCAAATCGGCTCCGCCATTGAAGCGGGTGGTGAGCTGTTTGGTACCGTCGGCGCTCAGCGGGTTGTGGTTCACATAGCCCGACACGTAGGGCGTGAGGGAGAGGCGCAGCGGCGGCTTCACGCCTTGCACGCCTGTCAGGTCGCCCCACTGGTTCACGAAACCGTCGACCTGCGGCTTCACTTCGTTCCAGAAATACGCCGCGTTGTCGCGCTTGCGCTGCCGCATAAAGTTCAGCCCCCAATGCTGCACATCGGCCGTACTGAAACGGATGGCGGAGTACGGAATCCGCATTTCGGCCACCCAATCGGTGCCGCGCAGCGCGGTGCGGCTTTCCCACACGGCGTTCCAATTGAAGTCCTCGCCGCCGGCCGGCGAGTAGCGGGCATCCATCTGCACACCGCCAGTAGTCACAAAAAAGGCGTAGCCGTTGAGCTGGTCGTGGTAGGTATCGAGGAAAATTCCGATAAAGTCGGTATTACCGAAGTTGTCGCGCGCCGTCAGTTCACGCGGAATGGAATCCTGCGATACATCGTGCATAATGGCTCCCACGTAAATAGCGGCATCGTCGTAGAGCACGCGCACTTCGGTGGGGTGCTTCTCGTGCGGGCCGGGCTTGGGCCGGTTCTGGATGAAATCGGTGGCCGGCAGGGCCTCGCGCCAGACGGCCTCGTCCAGCACGCCATCGAGCTTGATGGGCTGCGCGATGCGCAAGGCCGCCAGTTGGCGCTTGGGCGCGGCCGTGGCAGCATCTTTGGCATCAGCAGTGGCCGCCGGGGTTTGGGCCAGGGCCGGCACAAGCGCCAGCCCCAGCATTGCAACCAACAAGAAACAAGTGCGCAGAAAGAAGGTGTGTAGCATGGTGAAAGGTGGTTAATTGCGTTCAGGAGCTGTTCAGGAGGGATTTTGAGGCCTGCCAACAATGGGCTGGGGCGGGCTGCGGCCGGCGCACACTCACCAGATGGGCGGGCCATACCTCTCCCATCCGGGCCGGTTTGCAGACCAGCGCGGGCGGTGCCCCAGCTCCATTTGTCAGGAATTTGGCGCGGTTGCCGGGGCATTAAAACCCCAGTATTTTTCGCGGCAAATCATTTTAGTCAGGCAATGAAAATCCCATCTGGCAGCCTTTGTGGTGCCATTTCGCGTGGAAACTCCGCATGTTGGGATTGGTTACTTCCGTTTGCGGAAATAAACGTCGTTGCTGATGGATTCCAGCTTGACGAGCGGGCCGCTGCCGCTGAGCGTGCCGTGGAGCTGGTAGCCCACGATGGGATTTTTCCGCATCTCGTTATTGAAGGCAATATCCTGGTCGGTATAAACCTCGCCCGTGATGGTTTTGAGCGACAGTTCCGCGCCTTTCGATGCCGGCCAGGCCACGTCCACAAAGCCGCTCAACGACTTTGCCTCAATGGAATTGTTGAAGCCCACGATGTCCACGTTGCCGCTGTAGGTGTACACGCGCAAGGCCACGTCGGCGGGCAGCGTGATTTCGTAGGTGATGTCGTCGCACACCTGCTGGCCGTACCACATGTTGCGGTCGCCGTTGGTGCCGGGGCAGTCGCCGGGCTGGGCCTTCCGCAGCATTTCCTTGTCGAAATCGGCGGTTAGCTTCAGCTCGTCGCCGGTCTGGTTCAGGTCAATTTGCAGGGCATCGTTCAGCCGGTTCGAGTTGATGCTGACGGTGGCCTTCATGGTCATTTTGCCCGCCGCCCCGGCCCGGATGCGGATGCTGCTGGCCTGCTTCAAATTCAGAAACACGCGCTGGCCGGCAGTCAGATTAGCGGATTTCTCGATGATTTTCTGAGCCGAAACCGACTGGCGGGCGGCTGTGGCGCACACCAGCAAAAGGAGGAATAGGAACTGGCGCATGGTGTTGAAAGAATGGGAGTGAAAGGTGGAATTAGGTATTGGTAGTGGGTCAAAAAAGAACGTCATGCTGAGCGCAGCCGAAGCATCTCTACCGCTTCGTTGCTCCGATTGAATTACTAGCGCGGTAGAGATGCTTCGACTGCGCTCAGCATGACGGGTTGGTTAACGTTTTAGCCGACAGCTCTACTTCGCTTTCCGCACGTAGATATCGCCGCTCACCGTCTTGAACGACACGGTGTTGCCACCGCCGTTGATGTTGCCATCCACCACCTGGCCACCGATGTGGTTCAGGTTGTCCTGGCTTTTCAGGTTCATGTCGAAATCAGTGTAGATTTCGCCTGACACGGAGCGCAGCTTCAGGGTGGCTTTGGTGTTGGTGGGCATGCTCACATCCACATCGCCGCTCACGGTGGAGATGGAACTGGGGCCCTGGCGCATCGGCGCGAAACGCACCTGAATGTCGCCGCTCACGGCGTTGGCCACCACGGGGCCGGCCACATTCTTCAGGCTGATGTCGCCGCTGGTCATGCTCACTTCGATGTCGCCGTTCAGGTCGCGCATCACTAGGTCGCCGCTGCCGTTCCATCCGGCCTGTTTGTATTGCACCGAGGCATTGCGCGGCACCCGAATGAGGTAGCTGGCATCCTTGCGCGAGGCCCGGGTGATGCGGACCACATTGTCCTGCTGCGTTACCGAAAGGCCAAGTCTGGTGTTGTCAACGGCCGAGTTGTAGATGGGGCGCAGGCCCTCGGCGCGCTTGGGCGGCTCTTCGAAGCCGTCGCCTTTTATCACCAGCTCGTTGCCGTCAATGCCTTCCACGGTCACGTCGCTACCCTGCATGTCGATAACGACTTTGGGGTCTTTGCCGTTGAGCTTGGTTTTGAATTCCTGGGCGTGGCCGGAGTGAGTAAGTAGCAGGCCCGAGAAGGCGAGTAATAGGAGCTTATTCATGGTATTTGAGAGGATTAGACATTATTGAGGCAATCTGGCCGTAGGGCGCGGGGCTTGTCCCCGCCCGTCGTTGCACGTATTGCGGTTGAGTCGTTCTGGCGGCGGGCGGGGACAAGCCCCGCGCCCTACACCGAACTGGGTTATTTAAATCAGTTTGCCGATGCCGGCCTCGGCCTGCGCCCGCACCACGGGCAGGGCATCGGCCTTTTTGGCGAGGCGCTGGAGTTGGGGCACGGCCCGGTGCACCCGCAGCGATACCACCATGTCAATCAGTGCAATCTGCACATTGGGGTCGGTTTGGATGGGCAGCGAGTTGGCCAGGCCTTCGCGCACGCCGGGGGCATCGCGGAGGCGGTAGAGGGCTTCGCAGGCCGCGAGGCGCACGTTGGGGTTGGGGTCGAAGTTGAGGGTATTGAGCAGTACCTGCACCGTGGCATCGTCGGGGGCGGCGGCGGGTTTGGTGGCGTTGGTCACCAGTTGAATCCGGTCGCTGGCCGACACGGGGCGGCCGTTGTCGTTGGTCAGGGCGTTGGCCAGGGTAGTGGGGGCGTTTTTCTCGGTGGTCGTGGCCACGCTGTTGACATTGCTGCCCCAGTGCAGGTTACGGCCGAGGAACACGCCGGCGGCAATCAGGACGATGCTGGCGGCGATGCGCAGCCAGTTATTAGCCAGCGCGGTGGGCCACATCGAAACCACTTTGGCTTCGGGCTGAATAACCGTTGGAGCAGCAGACGCTTCAGGGTTCAGCTGCTGCTTTTGCTGCTCCAGCATGGCCATAAAGTTGGCGCGGAGGGCCGTGCGGGGCACTTCGGGCAGGGCGGCATCGAGGTCGTCAGAGAGGGCGCGGAGCTGAGTTACCTGCAATTGGCAGGCGGGACAGATGGCCAGGTGGGCGGCCACGCGGTCGGCTTCGGCGGCCGGCAGGCTGCGCTCGACGTAGGCCGGCAGCAGGGCTTCGAGCTCGTGGCAGGCAGAAAGTTCGGGCGTTTTCATGGACTTAATTGGCGAAATAGATTTTGCGCAACGCTTGCAGGGCGCGGTGCGCTTTCACGCGGGCGGCTTCGGCGGTGCAGCCCAGCAGCTTCCCGATTTCCTCGTAGCCAAACCCCTGGAAGCGGTTCAGGACCAGGATTTCGCGCTGCGGCACGGGCAGCATATCGAGGGCTTCGTGCAGGTCGTCGTGGTGGTTGTTAACCCGCATTTGGGAGAAGGCCGCGCCGCGCAGGCCGCCGGTGCGCTCCACTTCGTCCACGTCCACATCGGCGGCGCGGAGCTTTTGCTGGCGCTGCCAGTAATCGGCGTGCACGTTGCGGGCCATCTGGTACACCCAGGCTTTGAAGGGCTGGGTGGGCTGGTAGCTGCCGCGGTATTTGAGGATGCGCTCGAACACGGTTTGGGTGAGGTCTTCGCTGGTTTCGCGGTCGTTGGTGAGGCGGGTGAGGTAATTGAACAAGGGCCCATGATAGCGCTCGAACAGCGGCACCAGCTGGTCAAGGTCGTCGGCCCGGACGGCGGCCATCAGTGCTTCGTCGCTCGTGGTTTCCACGGAAGGTGTTTAGGGGTTGGAATGAAAGGAGTACCGGGAGTTGGCCCAGACGTTACAGAGGGGTCCAACTTTTTTTTTCGGGAAGGTCGGGAATAGCGGTGCAAATGCCTCTTAAAACCGAAAAGGCCCCAGCAGGGCGGCACTTGTTGGCGCAAGTGCCGCCCTGCTGGGGCCTGAAAATTTGCAATGCGGCTTTACCTCGCTTTCCGCAGGAAAATGTCGCCGTTGAAGGTTTTCAGCATCACCTCGGGGCCGCCGCCGTTCACTTTGCCGTAGGTCCAGTCGTCGGTGCTGAGGCGGGAAAGGCCGTTTTGGCTGGTGCGCGTGACTTTAGCGCTGCCTTTGTCCACGGCCACGTCAAAGTCGCTGTACACATCGCCACGCTCCGATTTCATTTTGAGCGCCGCCTTGATGGAGCCGGGAAATGTCACATCAACCTTGCCATTGAGCGTGGAAAAAGCCATGGGCGCGCCCGCCGTCACGCTTTTGAAGGTGACAATCAGGTTGCCATTTACCGTGTTGGCTACCGCCGAGCCGGCCACCTGGCTGAGCTGAATGGCCCCGTTCACGTTGGTTATTTCCAGCTCGCCGGTCACATTGTCGACGGTGATATCGCCATTGTTCACGGTGCTGAGCTTGAGCGAAAAATTCTGGGGAACCTTGATGGTCAGGTCGACAGGGTGCTGGTAGGAGTCAGTGGTGATTTCGACGTGGTTGTTCTTTTCCTCGGCCGTCAGGTTGAGGTTGTTGGCGGACGAGAGGCGCTTCATGCCGTTGGTTTCGGCCTTGCTGGTGGGGTGCCGGTCGCCCTGGCGGGCGCGGGCCACGGCGTCAATCATCACATCCTTACCGCTGTAGCCAGTTACGTGGATGAAGCCGTTCACTAGGCTCAAATCCAGCGAGCCGGGCTTACCGGGGGCACTCAGGGCCACATTGAGCTGTTCTTTGGCGTCCTTTTCGGAATCCTGAGCGCGGCCGGGCAGGGCACTGGCGAGCAGTAGCATGCTCAGAGCCAGAAAGCGTGAAATGCGCTGCGGTGATATTTGGAATGAAGTATTCATCGGGGTATTGATTGGCTAATTAGAGTTTGGTGACGGTCACGTCGCCGTTGAGGGTTTCGAAATGCAGGTCGGGGCCGCCTTTGCCGATGCGCACGGCCGTGTCCTTGGTCAGCTTGTAGACGGTGCCGCCGCCGTGGCCTTCCCGGTTTTTGGTGACCTGCACCGGCAACATCTCGGCATTGGGGAAATTGGTGTAAAACTCGCCGTGCATGCTCTTGAAGTGCATATCGGCCGCGAAACTGGCTGGGTATTTCACCCGAATCTGGCCGTTGATGGTGTGGTACGACGACGCGCCGGGTGGATTGGCCGCGTAGGTGGCGTCCACGTTGCCGTTCACGGTGCGGGCCTCGGTGCTGCCCTTCACGTTGGTGAGGGTGATGGGGCCATTCACGTTGAAAACGTGCAGCGGGCCGGTCACGTCCTGCACCTTCACATCGCCGTGGTTGATGGTCGCAACATGCAGATTGAGCTGGTAGGGCACTTTTACCACGAAGTCGAAATCGTAGCGGTAGTCGATGTCCTTGTGGTTCCAGTTGCGGCGGTCGTTGTTGTGGGGCCGCGAGTCGTAGGGGCCGGTCAGGTACACCACCACGCTGTCGCCGCGCTGCGTGAAGCCCAATTGCGCCTCGGCCTTGCCGATTTCCAGCGTTTTGGCATCATCTGCGGTAATGGTTTTGGTGGCTTCCACCAGCACCTTGTTGCCGGCGTAGCCCTGCACCATCACCGAGCCGCTGATGTTGTACAGGGCCAGCGTGCTGCGCGCGGCATCGGCCGTGAGCGTGAATTCCTTGCTAATCTGCTCTTTGAACTGCGGGCGCAGGCTGGTCTGGGCCTGGCAGGCGGTGGCGCTACACAGCAAGAGCAGCGCGGGCAGGCTGAGGAGAAAGTTGGGGCTGGTCATGGCGTTGGGGGGTTGCGGGGTCGGCGGGCTGGCCGTCGCTCAGGGTTTGAATGCTTTGTTCGATTTTGCTTTTCACCATGTCGTCCAGGTTGGCCTGTTTCAGCAGCCGGCGCAGCGGCTGCACCGAGCGACGCTCCTGCAGCTGCACCATGGCATCGGCCAGGGCGGCCTGCACCAGCGGCGATTCCTGCTGGGCCAGGGCGTGCACCAGACCCAGCCGCACGGTGGCATCGTTCTGGGCCAGTGGCGTGAGGGCTTCCAGCGTGGCCAGCCGCACGTTCACGTTATCATCGTGGTTGAGGGTGCTCAGCAGGGCATTCACCACCTTGGCATTGGGGTCGGGCAGCTCCTTGGTGTAGCCCACGGCCCGCAGCCGCTCAGTAGCCGAAGGATTATCGATGAGCGAGAGCAGCATGACCTGGCGCATTTCGCCCACCTGGGCGGACAGCGCGGCCAGTTGCTGCTGGTCGGCGGCGGGGGCAGGTTTAGAACCGTTATTCAGCCAGTAGCCGCCCAGCAGGCCCACGCCCAGCAGGCACAGGCTGTAAGCCAGCCGCAGGGCCGGGCGCGGGATGGGCAGGGCCTTCAGCCACGCCAACAGGCCCCGGAGCGAATAATCGGGCGTGGTTTCCAACTCTTCTTTGAAGGAGGCTAGCTTAGCATAGAATTCGGGCCGCGCCTGCGGACCGGGCTCCGGCACGGGCACGCGGCCCAGGGTGTGCCACACGCGTTCCACGGCTTGCAGCTCTTCGCGGCATTCGGCGCAGGTGGCCAGGTGAGCGGCCAGAGCTTCGTGCTCGGGGGCCGACAGCTGGCGGCTTAGGTAGTCGACCAGCTGCCCTTTGGTTTCTTCGCAGTTCATGGGCGATGGGTCAGTTTTCAATGCGGAGGAAAGTCGTTTTTAATTCGTTCATGGCGCGGTGCACACGCACCTTCACGGCACCTTCAGTAGTGCCCAGCACGCGGGCTATTTCGGCATATTTCAATTCCTGAAACCGGCTCAGAACCAATATTTCGCGGTCTTCGGGCCGGAGGCGGTCCAGGGCCTCGTGCAACTGGGCCACGTCCTGGGCCTGTTCCAGGCCGGCATCGGCGCTGAGGCCGCCGGGCAGGTGCTCGGCCATTTCGGCCACGTCGGTGTGATGGGCGGCGTGGCGGTTTTTCTTTATGAAATCGGCCAGCACGTTGCGGGCCAAGTGGTACATCCAGGTGCGGAATTCGCCATCGCTGGTAAAGGTGTGGCGGTATTTCAGCATGCGGTAGAACACAGTTTGCACGAGGTCATCGCAGCTGGCGGCACGGCCCAGCATGTGGTAGAGGAAGCCGAATAGCGGCCGGTGGTAGCGCTCGAAGAGCAGGCCCATTCGGTCCACGTCGCCGGCTTTCACCCGCAGCATCAGCGCATTATCCGTTAGCGAGTCCAACCTAAAAAAGGGGGTTTTAAGGGTATTTGGATGTGGACACCGAGCCCGCAGCGGAAGGTTACAACAGAAGGTCAACATTTTTCAGTGTTGACCACCAGTCGGCCCCAATCACGCCAGCAATTTCACATATAACCCTCCTATAATATCAGACCATCTCACCAGGACCAAAGGCACGATGCCCAATGGCAAAGGCACGACTATCAGGCAATAACTTTTTGCGGCTCAGCGCCGTAACAAGTTGTCAGCCGGCAGTTTTTAACCGAAGCGGTTGGCTTTTTTTGGCTCCTCTCCCCACCTCATCCATGAAATACTCCCTCCTACTCGCCGGCCTGTTGTTCGCCGCCACGGCCCAGGCCCAAACCGTGCCCTTCGACCCCTCGGCCCCCGTGCGCGGCGGCAGCCAGGGCCAGACCACCGTGCCCCCCGTGAACCCCGCCCTCAACCAAAGCACCATCCAGGGGCCGCCCGATATGCAGCGCACTCCTACTAACCGCGACGCCCAGCCCACCCGCCAGCTCGACGACCGTGGCTTCTCGCCGGCCGCCACGCCCGAAATGTCGCCCAACACCGTGCCCGATGTCCGGGAGCAGCCCATCATTAAGGACGACCGCCGCCGGCAGTCTACCGAAGTGGTGCCCAGCCGTTCGCGCCGCAGCTCCAGCAGCAACATTCGGAATTAGATTTCCCGCCTCACACTTAGCCCAAAAAAGCCCCGCCCGATATTTCGGACGGGGCTTTTTTAAAGCTGATTCTTAAGCTGAATCAGAGGCTATTTCTTGCTTTTTTCGGCGTGGGCCAGCAGGTCGCCGCCGTGGCGATGCAGCAGGTCGGCCAGCTCGGTGAGTGGCTTTTTCAAGTCAGCCGGGGCCTGGGGAATTATTTCGCTGGTTTGGTCACCCAGCATCGAGAGCGAGGTGCCGATGGCGTGCGCGCTCAACGCCCCGCTGCTGAGCAGCGATTGCAGGTTACCGATTTCGCGGGCAATGTCCTGCAAGCCGGGTTCGCCACTTTGCAGAAACTGGTGCTGCCAGGTTTCGGTATTATCCATGGCCGAGCCCAGGGGCAGGCTGGTGAGGCCGTTGCGCAAGGCGCTGACGGTGGCGAGGAGGTGGTCGGAATTCATGTTCGGGGAGGGAGAAAAGGTGTTGGTCGAAGTGAAACAGCGGGCCGGACCGGGAGTTTGCCGCCTACCCTACTGCTTTGGCTACGCGCCGGGCTTTGGGCACGGCCGGCAGCGTGAGGGGCGGGCTGGGAATATCGGGCGCGGCGGCGCTCAGGCCCAACTCGCGCAGAATGGCCACGGCGCGCAGAGCGCTGGCTTCCTTGTTTTTTATTTCCAGCATGACATCGAAATCATGGCCGTGGAGGTGGGTGAGGAACTCACGGAACCGCTCATCCACCAAGTCATCGGTATGCTTGCCCTTGCGCTCGCCCAAAGCCTGCGAACTGTAATCCATCATGGGCACGCCGTCGGCGGTGGGGTGCCAGGTAGCGGCGGCCAGGCGCAGGGCCTCGGCCATGGGCTCGCCGTGATTGAGGCACTCGTGGTGGAAATTATCGAACAGGATGGGCACGCCGGTGAGCTGGTGCAGCTCCAGGCAATCGCGCAGCGGATACAGCCGGTCGTCGTTTTCGACCACCACGCGGGCTTTCACGGCTTCGGGCAACGTAGCGTGTACCTGGGCAAACCGAATCATCGCCTGTTCCCGCTCCCCATACAACCCGCCCACGTGAATCTGGAGCTTGGCCGTGCCATCGAGTCCCATCAAATCCAGCATCGAGCCTTGGTAAACCAGCTCCTGAATGCTGCGCTGCACAATGTCCGGGCTGGGCGAATTCAGCACCACGAATTGGTCGGGGTGAAAGCTCACCCGCAGATTATTAGCCTTGATGTAGTCGCCGATGGCCCGGAAATCAGCCGCAAAATGCGTCTGCCAGGAATAAGTATTGATGGGATGCGAGCCAAACGGCACGATGCTGGAGCCGATGCGGAAAAAGAGCAAGCCTTGGGCTACGTTCCATTCCAGCATGCGGCGCAGGCAGGCCAGGTTGGCCGTCACGGCCGCAATCAGCCGCTCTTCCGAATACGAGGCCAGCCGGAACGTATTGCCCGAGCTACAATCCATCGCCTCATTCACGCAGGGATACCCAATTCTCATACCCCGGCTTACGCGGAAATCCAGCCAGGAGTTAGAACTTACAAGCGTCTGTCATCCTGAGCGCAGCGAAGGACCTTATCAAGGCTACATCTTTTGAACGTTTCTGCAAGCTGTTCTTTGGTGATAAGGTCCTTCGCTCCGCTCAGGATGACAGGTATTTTAATGCTTAACTGCCCTCTACGGCTGGTAGCCGCGATTATCCAAAAACGCCTTGTTGTACTCGGCCCGGGCTTTGCGGGCTTTTTCGGCGCGCTGCTCGGCTTCAATCTGCTCCATTTTGCGGCGCTGCTTGCCCTCGCGCGAGAACTGGTCGTAGAGCAGGCTCACAGGGCTGGCGATGGTGGGAATGGGCGCTTTGGGGGCCGTGGAGTCCACGGCAAACAGCGGTTTGGGCTTGGGCGGGCGCTTGGCCCCGCTCACCACCGGCGGCGCGGGCCGCTTGATGTTGCGCAGCGCCCGGTTGATGATGGCACGGTCGGGCCGGTCGCCCACCACCTGCACATCGCCCAGGCGCACACTGTCGCGGGCCAGCTGAATGCGCACCACCAGCTGCGACAGGCCCGTGCCGCCGAGCGCCATGCGCTGCGCCTTGTAGCCCAGCGCCCGAAACAAAACGGTATCCGTGGGCAGCGCGTCGATGCTGAAATCGCCGGTGGTCGTGGTCACCACGCCGCGCTTCGTGCGCACTACCTGCACCGTAGCGCCCGGGATGGGCAGCCGCGTCCGGGCCTCCGAAACACTCCCGCTCACGCGCACCGTGGGGGCCAGCTGGGCCTGCGCCCGGCCGGCCAGCAGCCACAGCGTCAGCAGCAAGCCCAGCGCCCGGCCCAGCTTGGGCCAAACGGCCGGCACACAATACTTTACTTCGAAACCCATTAATCCTTAAACGCAACGCAACCACAAAGTAGCAACCCAACGAGCCAAAAAAAGCCCGCACCGTTGCAGGTGCGGGCTTTTCAGCGATGATTTGGCCGATTGCATCGACCAAACCCCTAGTTTTTGGTTTTGGTGCCGTCGGCGTCTTTGGTTTTCACCTTGCCGTTTTCCTTCACCTTGATTTTGCTGCCGTCCTCGGCTTTGGCCTTCATTTTCGACACGTCGGTGCCCATACCGCTACCCGTGCTGTTGTCGGTAGTGGTGGTAGTGGTGCTTTCCGTGGTGGTCATCGACGAAGCCGGGGCGGCCGAACTCGACGTGGTGTCGCTCATCGAAGTGGCCGACGAATTATTGTCCGAGTAGTTGCTGTCGTCGTAGGTCGAGCGGCTCGACTCGTAGGCCTGGTACTGGGTGGGGTCCACAAAAATCACCTTGAATTCCTGGTCCTCGTTTGCGCGGGCATCGCGCATGGCGGCGGCCATGCCGGTGGTATCGGTGGTGTACTTGGTGCGCAGCTCGTTCATGCGCTTATAGCGGTTCACATACACGGTGCGGATTTTGGTTTTCGTGGCCTCGTCCGTGATTTTCATGTTGGCCACCATTTTATCAGCAATTTGCTGGGCACGGGCCTCAATCTGGGCATCCGTCAGCGGAGCCGAGGTCGTGGTGGTAGTCGTGGTAGTGGTGCCGTCGGCGGGCACGGTGGTCACCTCGGTGGTTTTTTCCTGCGAGCAGGAAGCGAGGGAAAGGGCAGCAGCGCCGGCGAGAATCAACAGGGAATTTTTCATAAATTCAGAAAGAGGGAGTTGAAATGCAAACCAAAAATGGTTTGGGGGCGCTTTACGGCAATGGTGGCGTGGATGTTACCTCGGCTTTAATTCGCTGTAAAAAAGAACGTCATGCTGAGCGTAGTCGAAGCATCTCTACCACGAGGGTAAATCCTGTCGATTGGATTACCGCTGCGGTAGAGATGCTTCGACTACGCTCAGCATGACGTTCTTTTTTATCGTTCTCTGTTAAGCGCGGCGCAATTCAAACACCGTGATTTCCGGCAGGAAACCCACCCGCCCGGGATAGCCCAAAAAGCCCAGGCCCACGTTCACGTACAGCTTCTGGCGGCCCTGCTCGTAGAGGCCGGCCCACTGCTTGTACACGTATTTCACGGGGCTCCATTTCATGAATGGCAGGTTCACGCCAAACTGCATGCCGTGGGTGTGGCCGCTCAGGGTCAGGTCGATATCGGGATAATTGAGGACCTGCGCCTCCCAGTGCGAGGGGTCGTGCGAGAGCAGAATTTTGAACGGCGCGTCGCCGCTGGCGGCGTGGGCCTGGGCCAGGTTGCCGTGCTTGGGGAAGTTGGCGTGGCTGCTCCAGTTCTGCACGCCGAGCACCGAAATTTTGTCGGGGCCGCGCATGATGGTGTGGCTGGTGTCGTTGAGCAGCGTCCAGCCCATTTTGGCGTGGTTCTGCATCAGGCGCTCCAGGTTGGCGCGCTTCTCGGCGGGGCTTTCCCAGGCCACGTAGTCGCCGTAGTCGTGGTTGCCGAGGCTGGAGAAAATGGGCAGCTCGGACTTGATGCCCGATAGGGCCGGAATGTGAGGCTCCACCTCCGTGGCGCGGTTGTTCACCAGGTCGCCGGTCATCAGGATGAGGTCGGCGCCCTGGCGGTTTATCATGGCCACGGCCCGTTCCAGCGGCTCGGTCGAGTTGAAGCTACCGGTGTGCAAGTCGGAGATTTGCAGCACTTTGAAGCCGTCGAACGCCGGCGGCAGATTGGGGTAACGCAGCGTCACACGGCGCACGGTGTAGTCGGTGCCGCCCTTCACCATGCCCCACAGCAGCGCAAAAAACGGAATGGCCCCGATGCCCAGCGCCAGCTTGGCCAGGAATTCGCTGCGCGGAATAGCCACCGCCTCCGTGCCCGCCGGGCGGCTGGCCGAGCTCATAGCCCAACGCGCTAGCCGCGTCACGTCTTCCAGCAGTAGCGGGATGAACATTAGCAGCTTGGCCCCCAGCAGCAGCACGGGCAGGCTCATGAGGTAGCTTTTGAGCTGAATATTACCCGATTGTCGGGTGGAACCAGCCCAGCCGGCAAGCATCCAGCTGCCCACCGTGAGCAGCCAGTAACTGATGGCCGCCGCCCGCCGTGCCCCGGGCGAAAGATGCTGCACCACCGTACGCACCGCCTGATAACCATACCATTCGGCCAGTACCACCACGGCCAGCACCAACCACAAAACCAACGGATTTCGCATAAAAATCTTCTCTTCGAATTACGCCGTCGCGCCACGATGCAGCCACAGCCTCGGGGCTTAAACGCGCCCGGCCGGCTTTTGCTTTACATTTAATGCACTTTTTACATTCTACCGCCGCCCTATCGCATGGAACCCGCCGACGACCTCCCGCAATTCGATGCCGCTACCCTGCCGGGTACGACCCCGGCCTACGTCGCCCCCGCCGCCACCGGCATCAAGAGCTGGGCCGAGGACGACCGGCCCCGCGAAAAGCTGATGGCCAAAGGCCGCGCCGCCCTCTCCGATGCCGAGCTGCTGGCCATTCTCATCGGCTCGGGCACCACCAAACTCACGGCCGTGGACGTGGGCAAACTCATGCTGCAAGGCGTTGGCAACGACCTCAATGCCCTGGCCCGCGAGAGTGTGAAGCAGCTCTGCCGCCACCCCGGCATCGGCCCGGCCAAGGCCATCACGGTGGTGGCCGCGCTGGAGCTGGGCCGCCGCCGCAAGGAAGCCGATGCTGCCCCGCGCACAACCATCACCTGCTCGCGCGACATCTATAATTTAATCCGGCCGAATCTGATGGATTTGCCGCACGAGGAATTCTGGGTAATTCTGCTGAACCGGGCCAACGTGGTGATGCGCAAAACCGCCATCAGCCGGGGCGGAGTGGCCGGCACCGTAGCCGACCCCAAAATGATTTTCAAAGAAGCCCTAGAGCAATTGGCCAGCAGCATTATCCTGGTGCACAACCACCCCAGCGGCAACCGCAACCCCAGCGCCGCCGACATTCAGCTCACCAAGAAGCTGAAAGAAGCCGGCAATTTCCTGGATTTGCCCATTCTCGACCACCTCATTTATTCCGACCAGGGTTACTACAGCTTTGCTGACGAGGGCATGCTGTAAAACAAATAATATGATTAAGAAAATAGCACTGGCCGCCGCCATTATCGGCATTATTCTCTATTCGCTGAATGACGCCAAACCAAATAACAGCGTCTATTTAGCGCAGTTAAATAAATTCCGCAGCGAAAAAAACCGCAGCTTTCGGCAATCAGAAGAATCACCAATTGCTACCGCGCAAAAGGCGCAATTTGATAGCCTGAAATACTATCCTGGCGATTTGGCCTTCGTGCCGCACGCCGATATTTCACGCACCGAGAACCCCGATACCACGCTTATTCAAATGAGCGATAATAAAGCTGAGAAATACCTGAATTGGGGATTGGTAAAATTTCGCATTAATAATGCGCCGCAACAATTGCGCGTTTATCTGAAAGCCAACGGCCGCGATTCCACGCTATTTATTCCCTTCACCGACCTCACCAACGGCCACGAAACCTACGGCGGCGGCCGCTACCTCGATGCGCCCATTCCGAGGCTGAACGAAACGGAAATCGAGCTCGATTTCAACCGTGCCTACAATCCGTATTGCGCTTATAATAACGAGTACAGCTGCCCGGTGCCGCCGGCCGAGAACCGGCTGCAAGTCGCTATTCCGGCCGGCGAAAAGTCGTTTCACGACTAAATACCGGGTTGGCCGGCGGCATTTCCGAGGGGCTTGCCGGGGTTTGTACCTTTGTGGCAGTGCCCGCCCGCCGGGCCATCGGCTCCGAATAACTGAATCCTTCTCATGCGTATTTCCCTCGACTGGCTTAAAACCCTCATTCCTACCGATAAACCTGCCGCCGAGATTGGCGCATTGCTCACCGGCTCGGGGCTGGAAGTGGAGAGCGCCGAGGAGCTGGAAAGCATTCCCGGCGGGCTGCGCGGCGTGGTGCTGGGCACCGTGCTCACCCGCGAGCCGCACCCCGATGCCGACAAGCTCAGCCTGACCACCGTGGACGTGGGCGACGGTACCCCGCGCCAAATCGTGTGCGGCGCGCCCAACGTGGCCGCCGGTCAGCGCGTGGTGGTAGCCTTGGAAGGTGCCACGCTCTACCCCGCGCAGGGCGAGCCGTTCAAAATCAAGAAAAGCAAGATTCGCGGCGCAGCCTCCGAAGGTATGATTTGCGCCGAGGACGAAATTGGCCTGGGCCAGTCGCACGCCGGCATCATGGTGCTCGATACCGAGCTGCCCAACGGCACACCTGCCGCCGACTACTTCGGCCTGGGCTCGGATACGGTGTATGAAATCGGCCTCACGCCCAACCGGGCCGATGCCGCCTCGCACTACGGCGTGGCCCGTGAACTGCGCGCGCTGCTGCGCCAGCCCTGCCATTTGCCGGACGTGAGCGGTTTCTCCGCGCCTGCTTCGGCAGCATCGAATATCAACGTTACTATTGAAGACATCGAGGCCAGCCCGCGCTACGCTGGTTTGCTGATGGAAAACGTGCAGGTTGGCCCCTCGCCGGAGTGGCTGCAACGCCGTTTGCGCAGCATTGGCCTCTCCCCTATTAATAATGTGGTGGACGTGACCAACTTCGTGCTGCACGAGCTGGGCCAGCCCCTGCATGCCTTCGATGCCGAACAGATTACCGGCGGTCAGATTCGCGTGAAGCGCGCCGAAGCCGGCGAGAAATTCGTGACGCTGGACGGCATCGAGCGCACGCTGAAAGCCGAAGATTTGGTAATTGCTGATGCCAATGGCGCGCCGATGGCGCTGGCCGGCGTGTTCGGCGGCAAGACTTCGGGCGTGAGCGAAAGCACTACCCGCGTGTTCCTGGAAAGCGCCTACTTCGGCCCCGCCGCCGTGCGCCGCACATCGCAGACGCACCAGTTGAAAACCGATGCTTCCTTCCGCTTCGAGCGCGGCACCGACCCCAATATGGTACTGGTGGCGTTGCAGCGGGCGGCGCTGCTGCTCCAGGAAGTGGCGGGAGCGACCATCGCCGCGCCTATCGTGGATGAGTACCCGGCCCCCGTGCCGCCTGTCACCGTGCGCCTGCGCCTGCCCCGCGTGGAGCGGCTGGTGGGCCAGTACATCGCGCCCGAGCGCATCCGGCAGATTCTGACGGATTTGGACATCGAAATCACCGAAGAAAACCCCGATGCCGGCGACCAGGACACCTGGACGCTGACCGTGCCGCCCCACAAAGTGGACGTGACCCGCGAGGCCGACGTGATTGAGGAAATCCTGCGCATCTACGGCTACAATAACGTGGCTTTGCGCCCGAACAACTCGGCTTCCTTCCTGGCCAAATTCCCGAACCCCGACCCGGAGGTGACGCGCGTGAAAATCGCCTCGCTGCTCAGCGGCCAGGGGTATTCGGAGATTCTCACCAACTCGCTCACCAACTCGCTTTATTTTGAGAAGGAAGGTGAGGCGAATAACGCCCTGGTTCGCATTCTGAACTACAACAGCGTTGATTTGAACGTGATGCGGCCCACGCTGCTGCACTCGGGCCTGGAGATTATCCGGCACAACATCAACCGCCGCCAGCGTGATTTGAAGCTGTATGAGTTCGGCAAAACCTACTCACAGAACGAGAACGGCAAGTATCAGGAAAAGAACAAGCTGGTGATTTACCTGACGGGCAACGCTGATGGCGAAACCTGGCAGCACAAGTCGGAAAAAGCCGCTTTCCACAACCTGGCCGGGGCGGTGCAGCAGGTGCTGGCGGCGCTGGGCTTTGGCGGGGCGGCTTCGCAGCCGGTGCAACACGAATATCTGGCGGGCGGCCTCGCGCTGCTGGTGCACAACCAGCCGGTGGCGCAGCTGGGCGCGGTTTCGGCCTCGGTGCTGAAGCGGCTGGACGTGACGCAGCCGGTGTGGTACGCCGAGTTGGACTGGGACGCGCTGAGCAAGAAATACAAGCCCACGCTGGTGGCCCGCGAGCTGTCGAAATTCCCGGAAGTGCGGCGCGACTTGAGCATCGTGGTGGACTCGGCGGTGACGTTTGACCAGCTCCAGCAAATTGCGCGGCGCACCGAGAAAAAGCTGCTGCAAAGCATCAATGTGTTCGATGTGTACGCCGGCGAAAACCTGGGCGCGGGCAAAAAATCCTACTCGGTGAGCTTCACCCTGCAGGATTTCAGCCAGACGCTGAGCGAGCAGGCCATCGACCAGGTGATGCAGAAGCTGATTCAGCAGTTTGAGAAGCAGGCGGGCGCGCTGATTCGGAAGTAAACTTTATTGAACAGTTGATTAGAAAGCCCCTAATCCTGTCATCCTGAGCGGAGCGAAGGACCTTATCACGTTTGAACGAATTGTTCACGAATGGTAAGGTCTTTTGCTCCGCTCAGGATGACAGGACTAGGGTTTTTTTCAATTACTATCCGGCGCGGGCGTAATCCTGACGCAACCCTGACGATGTAGCCATTGCCCTTGCCGCGCAAGACCAACCGCAGCGACTATTGCCGCGCGGGTTGTGTCCGAAGCTGTAAGTTGCAGCCTGATTTGCTTGCCTTACTTCCACCAATCCCCTTTTCCGCAGAATGAACCTTCGTTTCCTGTCCACTCTGGGTCTGGCGCTGATGACTACCGTCAGCTTTGCCCAGCAAAAACCGGCGGCCAAAGCGCCCGCTACCAAAACGGCCCTGGCCACCACGCCCGGCGGCACCAAGCTGGTGGAAAAAGTCACCAAGCAGCCCGGTCAGCTCGTCATTCCCTACGAGAAGTACGTGCTGCCCAACGGCCTGACGCTCATCGTGAGCGAAGACCATTCCGACCCGCTGGTGCACGTCGATGTGACCTACCACGTGGGCTCGGCCCGCGAGCAGATTGGCAAATCGGGCTTCGCGCACTTCTTTGAGCACATGATGTTCCAGGGTTCCGACCACGTGGGCGACCAGCAGCACTTCAAGCTGGTGACGGCCGCCGGCGGCAACCTCAACGGCAGCACCAACCAGGACCGCACCAACTACTTCGAAACGCTGCCCAGCAACCAGCTCGAAACCGGCCTGTGGCTGGAGGCCGACCGCATGGGCTTCCTGCTGGATGCCGTGAGCCAGAAGAAATTTGAAATCCAGCGCTCGACGGTGAAAAACGAGCGCGGCCAGAACTACGACAACCGCCCCTACGGCCTGGCCAGCGAGTACATCTCGAAAACGCTGTACCCCTACGGCCACCCCTACTCCTGGCTCACCATCGGCTACCTCGAAGACCTCGACCGCGCCGATTTGCAGGACCTGAAAAACTTCTTCCTGCGCTGGTACGGCCCCAACAACGCCACCCTGACCGTGGGCGGCGACGTGAAGCCCGCCGAAGTGGTGAAGCTGGTAGAGAAATATTTCGGTCCCATCAAGCGCGGCCCCTCGGTGCCAGTGCAGAAGCTGCCCGAGCCCGTACTCACCGCCGACCGCTACGTGAGCTACACCGACAATGTGCGCTTCCCAATGCTGCAAATGGTGTTTCCGACGGTGCCCCACGGCCACCCCGACGAGATGCCCCTCGACGCGCTGGCCGATATACTGGGCGGCGGCAAAACCTCGCTGCTCTACAAAAACCTGGTGAAAAACCAGAAAACCGTGCAGGCCCAGGCTTACCAGCAGAACTCGGAGCTGGGCGGCTTCTTCGATTTTGTGGCCCTACCCTTCCCCGGTAAAACACTGGATAGCACGGAGGTTATCATCCGCAACACGTTGCGGGAGTTTGAGAAAAAGGGCGTGACCGACGAGGACGTACAACGCTTCAAGGCCCAGACCGAGGCCCAGAACGTGAGCGGCCTGGCCAGCGTGCAGGGCAAGGTGAGCCAGCTCGCCGCCAACCAGACCTTCTTCGGCAACCCGAACTACATTACCGTGGAAACCAAGCGTCTGCAAGCCCTCACCAAGGCCGATGTGCAGCGCGTGTACGACAAGTACATCAAAGGCAAGCACGCCGTGATTCTGAGCGTGCTGCCCAAAACCGGCAGCGTGGCCGCCGCCAAGCCCGACAATTACACCATCGACAAAGCCGGTTACAAAGCCCCCGACTACGGCTACAACAACCTGAAATACACGAAGGCCACCGACACCTTTGACCGCAACAAGCAGCCCGCATCCGGTGCCAACCCGGTGGTGAAAGTGCCCGCCCTCTACCAGGAAACGCTGCCCAACGGCCTGAAAGTAGTGGGTACCCGCAATAGCGAGATTCCGGCCGTGACCATGCGCCTGACCATTCGCGGCGGCCACCGCCTGGAGCAAGCCATGCCCGGCAAGGCCGGCATTGCCGAGCTCACGGCCAGCATGCTGAACGAAGGCTCGGAGAAGTACACCGGCGAGGAAATCTCGGCGGCGCTCGATAAGCTGGGCTCGTCGGTATTTGCGAATGCCAACGACAACGAAACCACCGTGTACGTGCAGAGCCTGACCAAAAACCTGCCTGCCACCATGGCCCTGCTCGACCAGCGCCTGCTGCACCCGCGCTTTGATGCCCAGGATTTTGACCGTGTGAAAAAGCAGCAGCTGGAGAAAATCGCCAACTTCGCCAACCAGCCCGCCGTCATCGCCGACCTCACCTACAACCGCCTGCTCTACGGCCAGAACAACATCGCCGGTACGGCCGTGGCCGGCACCACCGCCTCGGTGAGCAGCCTCACGCTGGCCGACGTGAAGGACTACTACAACAAGTACTACGCGCCCAACGTGAGCTACCTCGTAGCCGTGGGCGACGTGGACCAGGCCACGCTGGACCCGCAGCTCGGCTTCCTGAAAAACTGGGCCAAGAAAGACGTGACCATCCCGGCCGACGTGGCCGGCGCGCAGCCCGACAAGACGACCATCTACTTCGTGAACAAGCCCGGTGCGGCGCAGTCGGAAATCCGGGTGGGCTACCTGACGGACATGAAGTACGACGCCACCGGCCCCTACTACCGCGCCTACTTGGCCAACTACCTGCTCGGCGGTGCCTTCAACTCGCGCATCAACCTGAACCTGCGCGAGAACAAGGGCTACACCTACGGCGCGCGCTCGGGCTTCGCCGGCACGCGCTACGCGGGTCCGTTCACGGCCCAGGCCGGCGTGCGCGCCGATGCCACGGCTCCTTCGGTGAAGGAATTCATGAGCGAGATTTCGAACTACCCGAACGGTATTTCTGATGAGGAGCTGGCCTTCGTGCAGTCGTCGGTGGGCCAGAGCGATGCCTTGAAGTATGAAACCGGTCAGCAAAAAGCCGGCTTCCTGGCCCGTCTGGTGGAGTACAACCTCGACCCGACTTACGTGAACCAGCAAACGGAAATCCTGAAGAACCTGAAGAAGGAAGACGTGCAGGCCATCGCCAAGCAGTACCTGCCGGCCGACAAAATGGCCATCGTGGTGGTAGGCGACAACAAGCAGCTGCCCGCCCTGCAAGCCCTGGGCTACCCCGTGGTGGAGCTGGACATGGAAGGCAAGCCCGTGGCTGCCGAAATGATGAAAAAGCCCATGACCACCCCCACGGAAATGGCCGCGCCGGCGGATGAGAAGATGAAGAAGCAAATGGACGACGGCAGCAAAATCAAAACCAAGACCAAAAAGGGCAAGTCGTAAACATCAACTTGTCGTTGGCAACGACGAATAGAACGTCATGCTGAGCGCAGTCGCAGCATCGCTACCGTGCAGCTAATCCTAACTATTGGATTATTACTGCGGTAGCGATGCTGCGACTGCGCTCAGCATGACGTTCTTTTTTGTGGCTCTTTGCGGTTGCAACTCAAACCGCGCTGAACCACAAGCCGCGAGCAAGCGTCGGGTAAAGCGTAGCTTTCGGCCCGTCGCGTTATCTTCACCCAAAATTTATTCGCCCGTGGCCTCTTCCCAACAGCTTGCGCAACTCGACCGCCTGGAGCGGCAGATTACCACCTTAGTGGCTGCCTATCAGCAATTGCGTGAGGAGCTGGCCGATGCCAACACCACCGTGCAGCAGCTCCGCGCCGACGTGCGCGAGAAGGACCGCCTGCTGAAGGAGCGCCAAAACCAGGAAAATATCGTTAAACTTGTACACACCATAGCTGGGGAACCCACCCACGCCAACGAACTTAAACTGCGCCTCAACGAATACATCCGCGAACTGGACAAGTGTCTTGCCTATTTGAGAGACTAAACCGAACGACCCTCACCCCCAGAGCCTAACTATCGCCGTATGAGCGAACTAGCCATCAAAATTCGTATTGCTGACCGGGACTATCCCATGCGCGTTGACGTGCAGGATGAGGAACGGCTGCGCCTGGCGGGCCGCCTGCTGGGCGAAAAGCTGCGCGAATTCAAAGAAGGCTATGGCATTCAGGACAAGCAGGACTTGCTGGCCATGGTTGCGTTGGCCACGATGGCCGACCAATTGAAAGTGAGCAAGGAAAAGGATGGCACCGATGCGGCGCTAACCGAACGGCTGGCTCGTTTCGACGAGCTACTATCCGGCGTGGTGCTGGCGGGGTAATACCCCCGACTGGCACGCACACAACTCGTTGGCCCGGCAGGGCGGCGCGGCAATCGGCCGCTTCCGCCCGGCCCGGGCAAAATCGTTCTACCCGGTTATGGTTTTTACCCCACCCCAAAAACCATAATTCATATGTCCCCTTTAATAATGTGTCTGCTCACCGCAGTGGCTGCCCTTGTGGTCGGCTTTGTGGTAGGCAGGCAGCTGGCCGGCAAAGCCCGGCTGGACCACGAGGGCGAGGCTCAGGCCCGCGCTCAACAAATCCTCCGCGATGCGGAGGAGAAAGGCAACCGCCTTCGCGACGAGAAAATTAAGCAGGCCGATGAGCGCCTGGAGCAGTCGAAGAACAAGTTCAAGACGCTGCGCAACGAGTTTGACCAGGAAAGCCGCCGCCTCAAAACTGAGCTGGACAGCGAGCTGACCCAGCGCCGCCAGGGCGTGGTGGAGCAAGAGCAGAGCATCAAAATGCTCACCGAAACCACACAGCGCCAGCTCGAACAGATTCAGAAAAAGGAAGCCGACCTGGAGCGCCAGCGCGAGAAAAATCAGACCGATACCCAGCAGCTACGCGATAAGCTGGAAGCCCAGGCCGAAAAGCGCCGTCTCGACCATGAGGAGGCGATGGCTGAACTGGAAGAAAAGCAGCGCGAAGCCGATGAGCAGCTGCACTCCGTACAGCGCCAGCTCGAAACCATCGCCAACCTGACCGCCGCCGAAGCCCGCGAGCAACTGGTGGAAAGCCTCAAAAATGAGGCTCAAATCCAAGCCAGCTCCTTTGTGAAGGACACCGTGGCCCAGGCCAAGCTGACCGCCACCAAGGATGCCAAGAAAATTGTGTTGGAGACCATTCAGCGCACCGCTTCAGAGCATGCCATCGAGAACTGCGTGTCGATTTTCAACATTGAAAGCGACGACGTGAAGGGCAAAATCATCGGCCGCGAGGGCCGCAACATCCGCGCGCTGGAAGCTGCCACGGGCGTTGAAATCATCGTGGACGACACGCCCGAGGCCATCATCATCTCGGGCTTCGACCCGGTGCGCCGCGAAATTGCCCGCCTCTCGCTGCACTTGCTGGTGAAAGATGGTCGGATTCACCCCGCTCGCGTGGAGGAAATCGTAGCCAAAACCCGCAAGAACATCGAGGAAGAAATCGTTGAAATCGGCGAGAAAACCATTATCGACCTCGGCATTCACGGCCTACACCCGGAACTGATTAAAATGGTGGGCCGGATGCGCTTCCGCTCCAGCTACGGCCAGAACCTGCTGCAACACAGCCGTGAAGTAGCCAACCTCTGCGCCACCATGGCCGCCGAGATGGGCCTCGACGTGAAGAAAGCCAAGCGCGCCGGCCTGCTGCACGACATCGGCAAGGTGAGCACCGAAGAGCCTGAGCTGCCCCACGCCATCCTGGGCATGGAGATGGCCAAGAAGTGGAAAGAGCACCCCGACGTGGTCAACGCCATCGGCGCTCACCACGACGAAATTGAGATGACGGCTATGATTTCGCCGCTGGTGCAGGCCTGCGACGCCATTTCGGGCTCGCGCCCCGGTGCCCGCCGCGAGATGATGGAAAGCTACATCAAGCGCCTGAAGCAGCTGGAAGAAACCGCCAACGGCTTCAAGGGCGTGAACCAGTGCTTTGCCATCCAGGCCGGCCGCGAGCTGCGCGTGATGGTGGACGCCGAGAACGTGACCGACGAACGCGCCGCTGAGCTGAGCTTCGAGATTTCGCAGAAAATCGAGAAGGAAATGCAGTACCCCGGCCAGATTAAAATCACCGTAATTCGGGAGATGCGCTCCGTGGCGTACGCCAAATAGCGCGGGCTGACGTTTTGTTACCGGAAGCCCTTGAAGCAGTTGCTCCAAGGGCTTCTTTTTTGCTGTTGCACTGGCAGCTTTGCCGTTTAACCTGTTTCTGATGAAGGCTTATTTACCTTCCCTTTGCTTCGCGGCAACCTTGGCGTTGAGCGCCTGTGCCGCCTCCAAGAACCCCTACGCCACCACCAACAAGTCGTATAAAGCGCAGGTGAAAGCCTATGCCGAGGCCCTACGCGCCACGCCGGTCATCACGCCGGGGGCCGACAGCCTGCTGGGCAAATACTGGGTGGGCACCACCAATTTCAACCTGCGCAAGCCCAACTACGTCGTCATTCACCACACGGCGCAGGACTCTACGGCGCAGACGCTCAAGACGTTTACCATGGTGAGCACGCAGGTGAGCGCGCATTACGTCATCGGGCGCGACGGCCGGGTGTACCATATGCTGAACGACTACCTGCGGGCCTGGCATGGCGGCGTGGCCAAGTGGGGCAACACCACGGATATCAACTCCTCATCCATCGGCATCGAGCTGGATAACAACGGCATTGAGCCCTTCGCCGAAGCCCAGATTACCAGCCTGATGCATATTCTGGCCGGCCTGAAAAAAGCCTACGGAATTCCCACGGCCAACTTCATTGGCCACGCTGATATTGCTCCCAGCCGCAAGAATGACCCCAGCGCCCTCTTCCCTTGGAAGCGCCTAGCGGATAATGGTTTCGGCCTGTGGTACGATGCCGGCCCACTGCCCAGCCCCTTCGTGGCCGATAGCGCCGCTGCCCTGGCCGGCCGCCTGCTCACTCCTCCCCTGCCGACGGCGGATGATGTGCCGACGGCTTCTATTCAGCCTGTGGATACCAGCCGGGTGGATGCCCAGCTGGCGCGACTGAATAGTCCGATTACGGTGTTCAGTCCGCGTGAGGCGCTGCGGATTATCGGGTACGACACGCGGGATTTGCCGGCGGCCATTCGGGCATTCAAGCTGCATTTTATTCAGCAAAACGTGGGCGCGCCGCTGACCGATGCCGACAACCGGATTCTGTATAATCTGTATAAGAAGTGCTTGTAACTAATTGCGGGCCGTTATATTTAGCCAATTGAGGGGCCGGCGGCTGATGCCGCGCCGGTTGGGGAGTTAACTTTATTATATGCCAGAAGTATCCAAGCGCGGGCAGGCCATGCCCGTTTCGCCGTTTCGCAAGCTGCTGCCTTATGCTGACGCCGCCCGCCAACAGGGCAAAGTAGTTTATCCGCTCAACATTGGCCAGCCCGATGTGCTGACGCCGCCCGAAATGCTGGCCGCCGTGCGCGAGGCCGACATCGCGGTGCTGGGCTACGCCCCCGGCGCAGGCACCGACAGCTACCGCCGCAAGCTGGAAACCTACTACCAGCGCGCCGGAATTCCGGCCCGCTTCAAAGACATTATGGTGACCACGGCAGGCAGCGAGGCCATCCTTTTCGCCATGCTCACCTGCCTGAATCCGGGCGATGAGGTGATTGTAGCCGAGCCGTTTTATGGCACCTACACAGCCTTTGCTATTGCGGCCGGCGTGAGCATCGTGGCCGTGTCGGCGCACATCGAGGACGGCTTCGCGCTGCCGCCGCTGGCCGATTTCGAGGCGGTGATTACGCCGCGCACCCGGGCCATTCTCATCTGCAACCCCAGCAACCCCACCGGCTACGTGTACCGGCGCGACGAGCTGGACGCCCTGCTGGGCCTGTGCAAACAGCACGATTTATACCTGCTGTCGGACGAGGCTTACCGCGAATACTGCTACGACGGCGCCCAGGCCACCAGCGCCTTGAGCCTGGTGGGCGGCGAAAAGCACGTGGTGCTGCTCGACACCATCTCAAAGCGCTACAGTGCCTGCGGGGCGCGGGTGGGCGCGTTGGTCACCCGCAACCCGGATGTGTGGCTGGCGGCCTTCCACTTCGGCCAGATGCGAATATGCCCGCCGGTGCTGGAAATGGTGGCTGCCGAAGCCGCCGCCGAGCTGCCCCCCTCCTATTTCGATGGCACCCGGGCCGAGTACCAGGCCCGGCGCGACCTCACCGTGAATGCGCTACGGGCCATGCCGGGCGTGGTGTGCCCAGTGCCGGGCGGTGCCTTCTACGTGGTGGCCCGCCTGCCGGTGGACGATGCCGAGAAGTTCGGCCAGTGGCTGCTGGAGGATTTTACGCTGGATAATCAGACACTGATGCTGTCGCCAGCCAACGGCTTCTACCATACGCCAGGCCTGGGCCGGCAGGAAGTACGCTTGGCCTACGTCATCAACCAGACCGATTTAGCGGCGGCGCTCCACTGCCTGGCGCACGCGCTACTGGTGTATCCCGGCCGCACCGAACCCGTGCCCGCCGCCGCCGTAGAAGCCGGCATTGTCCTTACTATTTGACCCTTTGCCCACCAGCGCCATGAACGAAGTCATTGCCCCCGCCGTCGAAGTACCCATCAAGGATTACCGGGGCTCCATCCGGTTCTGGCACTGGGCCAATGCGCTGTTGATTAGCCTGCAGTTGATTACCATTCTGTTTCAGAAGGTGATTGTTAATTCCCGGTCGGCGGTGCCGGAGTTTCAGCAGGCCATGAGCAAGGCCAACGTGACGATAACCACGAAGCAGGGCGGCGCTTTTGCGCACATCATCAGCGAGCGAATCTGGGACTGGCACATCTACTTTGGCTGGGCGCTGGTGGCACTGTGGGTAATGCGTCTGGGCTTGCAGCTGACGGGACCTTCCAACTTGCGCTTCTCGGCGCGGCTAATGGAAATCCTGCGCCGCTACCGCCTCGCGCCGCCTGCCGACAAGAGCCAAGCCGGCAAAATTCTGTTTGCCAAAACCACCTACGCGCTGTTTTACCTTTTCCTAACCATCATGGTGGCCACCGGCCTCATCATGATATATGAAGATACCGCCTTCTTCGGCCCCATGCACCATACGGCCGAGGAGATTCACAATGTGACGATGTACCTCATTATCGGCTTCATTCTCATCCATGTGGTGGGTGTGGTCTGGGCTGAGAGCAAGGAGGACCACGGGCTCATTTCGCGCATGGTGGGCGGTGAAGCCCCGAATATCAAGGCGTAAATCGTCTGTCATTGCGAGTGGAGCGCAGCGCAACGCGGCAATCCGTCCTCTCGTGAGCGACCAACCCCGAGATGTGATAAAGCCTTTTTTAACAACAGAAAGCCCCGGCACTTCGCAGTGCCGGGGCTTTCTGGTGAAAGAGAGTGTCTGGTTAGTACAGAACGGATTGCCGCGTTGCGCTGCGCTCCACTCGCAATGACAGACGACTAGTTGCCGCTGCTGCCGGGCTTCTGCTCCAGCTTCTGCATGGGGCTGGCTGCGGTTTTGGACTGCTGCATGGGGTTGGCGGGAGCTTGCGGGCGTTGCTGCTCAAACAGCTCGAAGCGCGAGGCGGCGGGCTGGCGCGGGAAGGCATTGTTGCTCAAATCCGTGTCGGCCGTTTGCTGGAAGGGGTCGATAACGAAGCTGATGACGGGCTTTTTCGTCACGATGACTTTGGTGACCTGGGCGTTGTTTTTGCGCCAGATTTCGGCCGGGATGGTCTGGATTTCCTGGGTGTTGTCGGCGTAGGTCATCTGCACGATTACGGGCATTACCAGGCCGCCCACGTTGCGCAGGCTCAGCTCGTAGAAGTTGCTCTGCGAGTCGTTGAGGCGCTGCTGCTGCTCGGGCGTGAGGCCGTTGAGCATGGCGGTGTAGCGCTGCTGGTCGGCGGGCGTCACGGCCAGGGGGTCGTAGTTGTTGTAGAAATCCTTCAGCTCGGGCTTCTCATCCACCAGCGTTTTGGGGATGTCGGTGGCGTTGCGCTGGGCGGTGATGGACTGCGGCGCGGCGGCTTTCTGCTGCTGGAGGCGGGCGTTTTCCACCTGCGGGTTGCGGGTGCTGGCGTTGTAGGATTTCACCGACTCCAAGGCAATGTCCGTGTGTTCGGTGGTGTAGAACCAGCCGCGCCAGAACCAGTCGAGGTCCACAGCTGAGGCGTCTTCCATGGTGCGGAAGAAATCGGCGGGCGTGGGGTGCTTGTAGGCCCAGCGCTGGGCGTAGGTTTTGAAGGCGTAGTCGAACAGCTCGCGGCCCATGACAGTCTCGCGCAGGATGTTGAGGGCCGTGGCGGGCTTGCCGTAGGCGTTGTTGCCGAATTGCAGAGCCGACTCCGAGTTAATCATAATCGGCGATTGCAGGTTATCAGCCGTGGCCATGTAGGCCGCAATGTTGCGGGGCTCGCCGCGGCGGCTGGGGTAGTTGCGCTCCCACTCCTGCTCGGTGAGGAACTGCACGAAGGAGTTCAGGCCCTCATCCATCCACGTCCACTGCCGCTCGTCGGAGTTGATAATCATGGGGAAGAAGTTGTGGCCCACTTCGTGGATAATCACCGAAATCATCCCGTATTTCACCTGCTGCGAGTAGGTACCGTCCTTCTCAGGCCGGCCGCCGTTGAAGCAGAGCATGGGGTACTCCATGCCGCCCACCGGGCCGTGCACCGAAATGGCTACGGGGTAAGCGTAGGGAATCGTGAATTTCGAGTAGGTTTTGATGGTGTGGGCCACCACCTGCGTCGAATACTGACCCCAGAGCGGGTTGCCCTCCTTGGGGTAGTAGCTCATGCACATCACGGGCTTGCCGTTTTGCTTAATCTGCATGGCATCCCAGATGAATTTGCGCGAGCTGGCCCAGGCGAAGTCGCGCACGTTTTTGGCGGCGAAGGACCAGGTTTTGGTGCCGGTGGCGCGGCTGCTTTCGTTCTTCACGGCCTCGTCCTGGCTCACGATGAGCACGGGCTTGGTGGCCGACTTGGCCTGCTCCCAGCGCTTCTGCTGCGTGCTGGTGAGGACCTGGGCGGCATTTTGCAGCGTGCCGGTGGCGCCCACGATGTGGTCGGCGGGCGCGGTGATGCTCACTTTGTAGTCGCCGAAGGGCAGCGTGAATTCGCCGTTGCCGAGGAACTGCTTGTGCTGCCAGCCCTGGTTATCCGAATACACGGCCATGCGCGGGTAGAACTGGGCCATCTCATAGAGGTAGTTCTTGTCGTCGGCGAAATACTCGAAACCGCTGCGGCCACCCTGCTTGTACTGGTCGGTGATGTTGTAGTGCCACTTCACGCTGAACGATACCGACTGGCGCGGCAGCAGCGGCGCGGGCAGGTCCACGCGCATCATGGTGTTGTTCGTGACGGTGTGCAGCGCGCGCCCATCCTTGCCGGTCACGCTCTCGATTTTGAAGCCGCCATCGAAGTTCGACATCATGCCATCCACCGACTGAAACGACATTTTATCCTGCAGCTGGCCCACTTGGGTAGCGTTGGCGATGGAGTTTTTCTCGAAGATGTTCTGGTCGAGCTGCACCCAGAGGTAGGGCAGCGCATCGGGCGAGAGGTTGGTGTAGGTGATGGTTTCGCGGCCGGTGAGGGCCTGCTTGGCATCATCCAGCGTGACTTTGATGTCGTAGTCGGCGCGCTGCTGCCAGTAGTCGGAGCCGGGCGCGCCGCTGGCGGTGCGGTAGCTATTGGGTGTGGGCAGCATCGTTTCGAGCTGCGCAAATTTGTCGGTGCCGGAGTTGGTGGTCTGGGCAGTGGCAGCCTGCTGGCCGGCCACGGCCAGCACCAGGCCAGCGAATAAAAGACGACGCATGGAAAAAGCGTAAGTGGGAAAATCAGATTAGAAATGGCGACCGGTAAGGTCGCTTAAAGTTACGGCAAGGTTGCGGCAGTGCGGCCGTCGGGGCATGTCGGAGTTTTCCGATGTGCCCCGACGGCCGCCCGGACCCCATGTCGATAAACACCGACAGGCCTCCCGACCCGCCGCCCCCCCTGTCGGTAAACACCGATAGGCCTCTCCACAACGCCTCCCCCCTACCCGGCTGCTTCTACGGCCACAGCTGTTGCGCCAGCAGCACCGTGGCAATGCCCAGGGCCGCGCCGCTGGTGGTCAGCAGCCAGTCGCGGCGGGCCACGCGCAGGCTGCCCAGCAGCACCGCGCCGGCCAGCAGAATGGCGGCTACGATGAGGATTTGGCCCAGCTCCACGCCGATGTTGAACGCCAGCAGCTCCGCTAGTGGCCGACTGTTCGGCCCGAGCAAGGCCCGCAGGTAATTAGAAAAGCCCAGCCCGTGAATCAGCCCAAACCCCAGCGCCAGGGCATTGGGAGCCGCTGCCAGCATTGGCGCGCGTCGGGTGATGAGCCGGCCCGCGCCGCGCAGGTTCCACAGCGCCGTGACCATGATGGTGATGGGAATGAGCGCCTCGATGAGGGCCGGCCGGAAGGCCACCAGGCCCAGCGTGGCCAGCGCCAGCGTGAGCGAGTGCCCCACCGTGAAGCTGGTAACCAGCGCCAGCACGCGCCGCCAGTCATTCAGCACGTAGGGCGCGCACAGGGCCAGCAAAAACGTGAGGTGGTCGGCCGCGCGCGGCGTGCAGATGTGCAGAAAGCCGAGTTGCAGGTAGGTCTGGAAAACGGAAGCCATAACACAAAGCTAGCGGCTTCCCCCCCGAATAAGCGGCTCACCAACCAGCACCGGCACTTCCCGGCGGCCATTATCAGGCACTAAAAAAGGCCCCAACCATGTGGTCGGGGCCTTTTTGGGGTAGCAGAGGCTACTGTCGGGGCAGCGCTATTCCTTCGTCACGCGGCGCGTGTCGAGGCCACCTTCGGTCTTCACCCGCAGGATGTAGATGCCCGAGGACAGCTGCGTCAGGTTGACAGGCTGCGTGGTGGTGCCGTTCGAGGCGGGCACCGTGGCCGTGAAGACCACCTGGCCCAGGGCGTTGAGCACGGTCAGCTCAGCGGGGGCGCGGTAGCCGGTCAGCACCACGTTGAGGTTGCCGTCGTGGTTGGGGTTCGGGTACACGTTCAGCGAAGTGCCGGCCAGCGGCTGGGCCGCCGCCGTTACCACCAGCGAGTTCGAAGCCGCCGACTGGCAGCCCGTGGCCGTGCTGATGAAGCGCACCGTGTAGGTGCCCGGGTTGGTGGTGCCATTGGCCGTATAGGTCTGGGCAGTAGCTCCCGCGATGATGGTGGTGGTCGTCCCGGTGGTTAGGTACCACTGGTAGGTGGTGCCGGCCGGGGCCACGCTGCTGGTGAAGAGCACCGTGCTGGGCGTGGGGTAGGTGTAGTTGAAGGTGGGCGTGGCCGGCAGCGCGTTGATGGTCACCGTGGCGGTGCTCATAGCGGCGGCGCAGCCACCGGCAGCGGCCACCGTGTTGGTCACGGTGTAAGTGCCGGCCGTGGAGGTGGCCGGATTCACCACGCCCGTCGTAGCATTCAGGGTCAGGCCCGTGGTCGAGGAGAACGTGCCAGCCGATGCGCCGGTGCCCAGCGTAGCGGGCAACAGCGTGGCCGAGCCCGCGCAGGCGCTGGCAGTAGCGTAGCTGAAGGCAGCCGTTGGAGCGGCCGTGATGGTTACCGTGGTGGTGGCCGTAGCAGCAGCGCAACCGCTGGCAGCGGCTATCGTGTTGGTCACGGTGTAGGTGCCGGGCGTGGACGAAGCCAGCGTGATAGCGCCGGTGGTGGCGTTAATCGTGAGGCCGGTAGTCGAAGAGAACGTCCCAGCCGTGGCACCCGTGCCCAGGGCAACGGCCGGAGCCGTAGTGCCGCTCACGCAGTAGCTGGTGGTGGTGCCGTAGCTGAACGTAGCAACCGGGGCGGCCGTGATGGTTACCGTGGTGGTAGCCGTGGTGGCGGCGCAACCGCCGGCAGCGGCCACCGTGTTGGTCACGGTGTAGGTGCCGGGCGTGGACGAAGCCAGGGTAATTGCGCCGGTGGAGGCGTTAATCGTCAGGCCCGTGGTCGAGGAGAACGTGCCGGCCGTAGCGCCGGTACCCAGTACAACGGCCGGAGCCGTGGTCCCACTCACGCAGTAGGTCGAAGTAGTGCCGTAGCTAAACGCGGCCACCGGAGCGGCCGTGATGGTCACCGCAGCCGTGGCGGAGCTGCCGCAAGTGCCGGCCACCGTGTAAGTCACAGTGTAGGCACCAGCGGTCGAAGCACTTAGGTTGATAGCGCCGGTAGTGGCATTCAGGCTCAGGCCCGTGGTGGAGCTAAACGTGCCGCCGCTGGTGCCCGTCACCGTCGGCGTGGGGTTGGTGCCGCTGGCGCAGAACGTCGCGCCCGAGTAGGCGAACGTGGCCGTGGTGGCCGGGGTCACCGTCACCGTTACCGGAGCCGAAAACACAGTGCGGTTATCCGAAGTGAGGATAACGGCGCGGAACGTGGTGGTAGCAGTCAGGTTGCTGAAGGCGTAGGTGCTGCCCGTGTTGGTGCCGGCCACATCTACGAAGCCCGAGCCGCTGTCGGCCTGGTATTTCACGATGGTGCCCACGTTGTTGGCCAGCGTGATGGTGCCCGAGTTGGTGCCGCCGCACACCGTCGCCACTGAGGTGGTGAGGGTGCCGCCTTCGGTATTTGCCAGCACGAAGAAGTCGTTGCCAGGCGTCAGGTTCAGGGTCGAAACCAAGCCGGTAGTAGGCACGGTAGCCGCTGCCCCGCCAATGGAAGCATACGCGCCGGCCGCCGTAGGGGCCTGGGCCACCACGGCTGTAGCCGCATTGCCCAGCACGTCATCGGCCCCATAGCTCAGCTGCACCGTGGCCGTAGCCGGCAGGTTGGCCGTGTTCTGGAGGCGCACGTAGCGGGTCGGGTTCAGGCTGCTCAGCCCGCCCGATACCTGGCCCCCCGTTGCACCGCTCACCACCGTGGCCGTGAAGGTCTGGTCGGTGCTGGCCGTGATGCCCGTTACCACTACCGGACGCCAGCCGGCGGCATCGCCCACGGCAAAAGTGCGGGCAACTGCCGTGGCGCTGTTTACCGTGATGCCCAGCGGGCCTTTCACGTACGAAGTAGCCAGGCCCGTGGGGAAAGCCCCCGCGAGCGGTCCAATCACTACCGTATTGGCGGCCGTGGTGGTCAGAATACCAGCCGAAAGCAGCAGCGAGGCGTTCGATACGCCGTTTACCAGCAGGTTGCCACCGGCCAGCACTACGCCCGCCGGGTTGGAAATGGTGACCACATCTACCGTGCGGGTAGCCGGAATCTCAAACCCGGTGGTGCGGGCCGTGGCTTCCGGCGCGTAAATCACCTGCAGCGCGCCGCTGCCAAGGTTGAAGACCGGGGCCGAAGTCAACGAACCGCTGGTGCCGGTGTTGGCCGTCACCCCAATCTGAATAACGAAGAAGATGGCCGTGCCGTCGCCAATAGTCAGGTTGCTGGTGCCGTTGAGGTTGCCGGTGAACATGTTCACCCGGGTCGTCACCACGGGTACACTCAGCGTAACGCCGCCGCCGTTGTTATCGACGGTGATGCTACGAATAACGCTAAACGTGCCGGTGCCGCCCAGCGTCTGGGGCACCGAGCCGGCGAAGTACACCGTGCTGCCGGTGGTAGTGCCCGTCAGGGTGCCGTTGTTGGTGATGGTGGCACCGAGTTGCAGCAATAGCTGGCCGTTCAGGTTCAGCGTGGCACCGGGCGTAACCAGCGCCGTACCGTACACGTTGGTCTGGCCCTGCATCACGGCCGTCTTGGGGTTGGTCGTGTTGTCGACGGTCAGGTTCGGGAACGTGCCGCGCACGCGGAAGTCGAAGTTGGTAGCCGTGGCCGCCGTGCCGATGTTCACGGTGCCGCCGGTGTAGGTATAGGTGCCCGCCACGTAGTAGTCGAGCGGCGTGGTGGCCGTGCTGCGCTGCACCAGGTTGATGGTACCGCCCGAAATGGTGGTGGTGCCGTTCACGCCGAACGAGGGCGTGCCCGACGTGTTGCCCACGGTGCTGATGTTCATGGTGCCACCGCTCAGCGTGAAGGTCATGGCCGCCGCCGCCGTGGCGCTGGTGAAGCTCGTGAACCGGCCCACCGTGTTCAGCGTGCCGCCCTCTTGGGTGTACACCGCGCCGGAGCCGAAGTTGATGGAGTTGCCAATGGAGCTGCCCACGTTGTAGGTGCCCGTCGAAATCCGCAGCGAGCCGTTAACGATGGGCGAGCCCGTCTGGCTGGCCACCGTAAAGTTGGCGTTGTTCAGCCAGAAGCCCCCCGTGGCGGGAATGACGTAGGAAGCCGCGTTGCTGAACACCCGGTTGCTGATGGTGGCCGTGCCCGAGATTTTCAGGGTACCGGTCATGTCATCCACCGTGTTGGTGGTGATGCGCGTGGATAGGAAGCCGGTGCCGGCAGTGGTGCTGCCCTGCACCGACAGCGTCGGCAGGTTCATTTCCACAATATCAGCCCGCACCGATTTGGCCAGCGACACCGTTTGCAAATCGGTGGTACCCGTGCCGGTGAAGGCCGCGTTGCCCGCGCCCGTAAAGCGAAGGTCCGAGCCGATGGTGCTGCTGGCGCTCAGGTCCAGCGTGCCATTATTGGTCACGCTGCCCGCCACCTGCAGCGAGTAGGCCGTGGTGGCCGAAGTCAGCAGCGAGCCCGTGGCTGCCACCGTGAGCGAGGCCGCCGTAGCCGCCACGTCCAGTGTCACCGTAGCGCCGGCCACGATGGTTACGTCATCGGCCGCCGTGGGCACCACGCCGCCCACCCAGGTGGCCGGGGCGCTCCAGTTGCCGCCCGCCGCCGTCGAGCTGATGGCGGACAGCACCTTGTGGGCCGCCACGGGCCGGGATGGCTGCACAGCCACCGGAGCCGCCGCCAGCGGCCGGGCCACTCGCTCAGCCGCCTGCGGCAAGGGAAATGCCCGGTTCTGGGCAGAAGCACCCACCGAGAGGGCTAAGAGGCCCAGAGTGGCCACCACGGGCCGCCAGCTGCGGCTGGCTACTGGCGTGCGGCTCCCCGCGAACGGGGATGGCGACGCACCGGCAAAAGGTAAATTATGCTGCATAAAGCAAAAGGTAAAAGGTGGGAAATAGGTAAAGAAATCAATGAAATAGCCCCGACCGATTAACGCCAAACGTCATCAGCCCAACACAGCAAGCCCGTAATAGCAACAAGGTTGATTTGGCAAATCCAGGCGCAATACGTCCTGATGGATTTTCACGGTTGGCAGATGATGAAGGGGAAAGGGAGCGTAAATATGGGAGCTTTATTTGAGCTTTTGCCGGCGTGGCAATCCCCGTTACTGCCGTTCGGCCGGGTTCGGCCTCCATCGTCCGCTTGCAGGAGTTTCCGGGGAGCTTTCGATAAGTTGGATTCAGAACAAAAAATCCCCGTCAGCGCAATGCTGACGGGGATTTTTGCTGCGCGGCGGTGGCGGGCACGGCGGAAGATTCCGGGCCGGCCGGCCCTAGTTAAACTCGTCCAGATACCCCAGCTCGCGGCGCTTGGCCGCCCGCTCCCTGGGGTCGCGGTACTGGGCATCGAGCAGGCTGAGCATGGCTTGCAGCACCTCCAGCACGTAGTCGTGCAGCGACTCGCGGTCGGCAATGGTCTTGGTCACGCCCTGGGCCGTGCTGGTGGCCTGCCCGGTGGCGATGGCATAGCCCTCGCGGATGGGCTTCCAGAAGGCCGTGCCGTAGTCGCGGCCGTCGAAGCCGGCATCCTTCAGGGCCTTCAGCAGCTTGTCGAGGGCCTTGAGGCGCTCGCCCTGGTCGGCGGGCAGCACGTAGCTGTCGCGGTAGGTCACGATGCCGAACTGGGCGTAGTGCTCCTTGGCGCGGGCCTTGGTGAACTTCTCGGCGATGTAGCCCTTCAGGTAGTTCAGCCCGTCCTCCATCTTGGCATCAAGGGCGTGCAGGTCGCCGCTCACTTGGGGGCGTAGCAGGCCGGCTTCTTCGCGGGCCGTTACGGCCGCTTCGAAGGCTTCGGCTTTCGGCCCGTACTCGGCTGCCGTGGTCCAGATAAACGCCAGCTCGGGGGTTTTGGGCCAGGCGTCTTTCAGGCGCAGGGCCAAATCGGCCTGCCCGCGCAGGGCGTTTGGGATGGTCGGGGTGGGGGTTGGGTCGTTGGGGGTAGGTGTGGGCTCCATCAGGAAAGTGGAAAAGGTGAATTATTGCAGTGAAAGTAGCAATATTTCTAGCATTCGCCCGCGCCGGGCGGGGGTGCCGCCCAGGTAAGCCTCCAACGGGCGTCGGCGGCTTACCTGGTTCCTAGGTAGGCCGTAAACGCAAGCTTGGGACTTGCCTAGGAGCCAAGTAGGGTGTAAACGCCGGTTTGGGGCATACCTGGGGGCTAGGTAGGGTATAAGCACAGGTTTGGGGCTTACCTAGGTCCTAGGTAGGGCATAAACGCAAGTTTGGGGCTTACCTAGGAACTGGGGAGGCTGGAGAAGCGGCTGGGTGGGGAGGAATGACAGGGTGAAATCTTTATTAGCTTGGCGCCTTTGAAACACACATGGCTTAATCTGTTACCAGATTTGATACCTTTAACTTTGGTATCAGCCCGTCATAAATCGTCAAGTAGACTATGAAAAAACCTACAACTTTATTCTACATTTTCCTCTTAGCAACTCTTTTTGCTGGCATAGGAGCTTTTGCAGGAAACTACTTTCTTGAGAGAACTGTCGAAAAAGACTATACGGACTTTTCTAACAGCCTAGCATTTAAAGATTCATTTTTTGATTACACATCAACACCAGTAGCAGGAGTATGCTTGGGCAAGCAATTTGACATCACCTCTGGAGGATTTTCAATCACTGAATACAAGAATAATGCAAGTGGGTTTGAGCTTTCAAACTATGTTTTAAAGGGTATTGAGTTTGAGAAATATGGCTGCTTACCTCCTGAAGACATAATTACAGTTTGCAATTACGGGCTTGGCGACCTGCTGACCAAAGAAATTCCTACGCACTACTATACTGGTACCGTGATGGAGAAGCTGGTTAATTCAGAACATATGCAGGGCTTCTATACAAAACTTAAGGAACTCCCTGAATTGAAATCAGAATATCATTTAGTCGCCAATGACGACAACATGCTTCCAACAGGCTTCCCACATACTGTAACCTCACAGAGCAGATTTAATGGCATTGTATGCAAGTTGCTAATAACAGGCAATTCTGGTATTCGATATCGCATTGCTGAAAACAGAGATGCAATCAAGAAAGCAGAGTTAATTTATCAATTAAGCGGAACATTCATTGGTTTTATAGTAGCCTGTTTGATTAGCTTCGTATTCTTTTTTAATCGGAAGTAGCATATGAAATTCCAGATTTGAATAATGCTTAAATCACTATTACAAGAAAGCCCCGCCAGCACAACGCTGACGGGGCTTTCTCATTCACTAAACCAACCGACAATTACACCGTCGGCAGCTCCACGTTTTCAAACTTCACCGCGCCGTCTTCCAGCACGGCTTCTACCACAGCATCCTTGCTCACGCGGCCCGAGAGAATGTCTTTCGACAATTCATTCAGAATCACGCGCTGCAACACGCGTTTCAATGGCCGTGCGCCGAACTGCGGGTCGAAGCCGGATTCGCCCAGGTAATCGAGCACTTCGTTCGTGGCTTCGAGCTGGATGCCGGCCTCGGCCAGGCGCTGCTGGATTTGCTTGAACTGGATGTCGACGATGCGGCGGATTTCCTTGCGCTTGAGGGGCTGGAACATCACGATTTCGTCGATGCGGTTCAGGAACTCGGGGCGCATGTGCTGCTTGAGGCGCTCCACCACTTCGTCGCGGGTGCGGTCGACGACCTCCTCGTGGTTGAACTCGTTGAGGTCCTTGAAGTTCTTCTGGATGATGTCGGCCCCGGTGTTCGAGGTCATGATGATGATGGTGTTCTTGAAGTTCGCCACCCGGCCTTTGTTGTCGGTGAGGCGGCCGTCATCCAGCACTTGCAGCAGGATGTTGAACACGTCGGGGTGCGCTTTCTCGATTTCGTCGAGCAGCACCACCGAGTAGGGCTTGCGGCGCACGGCCTCCGTGAGCTGGCCGCCTTCGTCGTAGCCCACGTAGCCGGGAGGCGCGCCGATGAGCCGCGACACGGCGTGGCGTTCCTGAAACTCGCTCATGTCGATGCGGACCATGGCGTTTTCGTCGTTGAACAAATACTCGGCTAAGGCCTTGGCCAGCTCGGTTTTGCCCACGCCGGTGGTGCCCAGGAAAATGAACGAGCCGATGGGCCGCTTGGGGTCTTGCAGGCCGGCGCGGGAGCGACGTACGGCATCGGAGATGGCCGCGATGGCCTCGGCCTGGCCGGCCACGCGCTTGCCTAGCTCGGCTTCGAGGTTCAGCAGCTTCTCGCGGTCCGATTGCAGCATTTTGCTCACCGGAATGCCCGTCCACTTGGCTACCACCTCGGCGATGCTCTCGCTGGTCACGACTTCCTGGAGCATGGCGCCGCCGTCTTTGTTGGCGTTGGCTTCGTCCTGCAAGGTTTTCAGCTTGGCTTCGGCTTCCTGAATCTTGCCGTAGCGCAGCTCGGCCACGCGGGCGTAGTCGCCCTGGCGCTCGGCCTGCTCGGCTTCCAGCTTGAACTGCTCGATGGCTTCCTTCTGGGTTTGAATGCCGGTGAGGACACCTTTTTCGCTTTCCCAGCGGGCTTTGAGGGTGTCGCGGCGGTCGTTCAGTTCGGCCAATTCTTTGCTGAGGATGGCTTCGCGGTCGCGGTTGTCTTCGCGGCGGATGGCTTCGCGCTCAATTTCGAGCTGCATGATGCGGCGCTGGATTTCGTCGAGCTCCACGGGCATGGAATTCAGCTCGATACGGAGCTTGGCGGCGGCCTCGTCCATGAGGTCGATGGCCTTGTCGGGCAGGAAGCGGTCGGTGATGTAGCGGGCGCTCAGCTCCACGGCCGCAATCACGGCGTCGTCGGTGATGCGCACGCCGTGGTGCAGCTCGTACTTTTCCTTGATGCCGCGCATGATGCTGATGGCGTCCTCAATCGTGGGCTCGTCCACCATCACGGCCTGGAAACGGCGTTCGAGGGCCTTGTCCTTCTCAATGTATTTCTGGTATTCCTTGAGCGTGGTGGCCCCGATGGCGTGCAGCTCGCCGCGCGCCAGGGCGGGCTTGAGGAGGTTGGCGGCGTCCATGGCGCCTTCGCCCCCGCCGCCAGCCCCGATGAGGGTGTGCATTTCGTCAATGAAGAGCACAATCTGGCCGTCGGAGTCGGTCACTTCCTTGATGACGGCCTTGAGGCGCTCCTCAAACTCGCCCTTGTACTTGGCCCCGGCCACGAGCAGGCCCATGTCGAGGCTCATGATGACTTTGTCGCGCAGGTTTTCGGGCACGTCGCCGGCCACGATGCGCTGGGCCAGGCCCTCCACGATGGCGGTTTTGCCCACGCCGGGCTCGCCGAGCAGCACGGGGTTGTTTTTGGTGCGGCGCGAGAGGATTTGCAGCACGCGGCGGATTTCCTCGTCGCGGCCAATCACGGGGTCCATCTTGCCGGCGCGCACCTGCTCGTTGAGGTTGCGGGCGTAGCGGTTCAGGCTTTGGTATTGGTCTTCGGCGCTCTGGCTCGTGACTTTGCGCCCGCCGCGCAGCTCCTTAATGGCGGCTTTCAAGTCCTTGTCGTTGAAGCCGGTGTCTTTGAGCAGCGTGGCCACGGCATCGCGGCCGCCGAGGATGCCCAGCAGTAAGTGCTCGACGGACACGAACTCGTCGCCCATGTCCTTCATGGCCGTGTTGGCGCGCTGCACGGCGGCGGCGGCCTCGTTGGCGAAGTAGGGCGAGCCACCGCTCACCTTGGGGTAGGCGGCCACGAGGGCATCGAGCCGTGGCGTGAGAATGTTGAGGTTGGCGCCCAGCTTGTTGGCCAGAAACGAGAAGACGCTTTCGTCGCTCTGGAAGAGGCCCTTCAGCAAATGGCCCGTTTCGACGGCCTGCTGCTGGTTGCCCCCGGCTATTTCGGTGGCCTTCTGCACGGCCTCCTGTGCCTTGATGGTGAAGTTTTTAAAGTCCATTTTGGGTTGTCTCTAAGTAGGTGCTTCGGGTTAGGAAGTTGTACGAAGGGACTAGCAAATGGGGTGCGAGAAGGATTTTTCGGACTTTTTGGCGGAATAAAACAAGTTTTCCTGCTAAAATATCGACTAACTGTCAGAAGGCATTTAACAAGTTAGTCAATTCCCATTGACGTTTTAACGTCATCAATATCACCTGAATAATCGTCCCAATCCCCCATCTGTCCGTCTGTTAGAGCATCAAAGGTTTCCTTTTCCCAATTGTAATTACGATAATGATTCATGTCAGATTCTTCTTCATCCTCTAAATCAAAATTCCATTGCCCAATCACCTTATTCTTGATTAAATTAATTCCAACTGCTTTGGCGTACAAACTATTTTGCAGAAGCCTCCTATCAGTCATAATCCTATTATCTAATACAAAGCCGTTTACATTGACAACACACCACAGCAGATAACTTGGATTCCTTTCTAACATCTCTTCCAACGATGAGTTTGCATAATCTCCAAAACTCATTTTTTGTGAAATTTTATACAAGTTCAATTGATTGGGATTGTAATTTTTTTCCAATAAATAGCTTAAACCATCTTTGTTTTGAATGTGTGTTCCAACCAAGCTTTCTATTGGTTGGAAAATAATTTCGTGGCCATATGAAATATTATTAGCATTATCAGCCAAAAACATACATTTTAAATAAATATCTATAGTTTTTAAGTCTCTTAATTTGTGCTCCTGTAAGAAAACTCTGTAACAAAGCGCAGCATTAGTGAATTTCCCGTTTCTTGCGAACAATATGGCTTTGTTTAATAAATCAAAGTATGGGTCGTCTTCACAAAGCTTAAGCAATTCTTTGAGCAGTTGTTCAAGCTCACGATTATCCTCAGTTTTGCTTCCTACAGCGCTAATAACTAGCTGCAGATTCCTCTGGCATTCAACGATAAATTTTTCGCAGCTCATAATTATTCTGTTTTTTTTCACAAAGCACAAACCTTAAAATAGAAAGCATCGTTAATTTAGCACACCCTAATTGGCCACTAAAGCTTGACTAATTTAATACTCCATTACGCATTGCGCGTGTCTTCATTGACTCATCATGCTAGCTCTTTTGGTTGATTGAGCGAGAAAAGCATGAGAAAGGAGACTAAATTATGACAGCAATAGTAGTGGTAGTTCTGCTCTTGAGCCAATTATTAAGAGACTTTACTGAGCTTATCAAAGCCAAGAAGGGTTAATATTGGAACGGGAGCGACCTAAGCTGCTCCCGTTTTTTTTGCATAAACTACTCATAATCTGTAGTTTCTTCAGCGGCGGGGGCGGCGGGCGGAGGTGGTGGCACGCGGGCAATAGCAGTAGGCACCGCCTAGTCTCTTGCCACTCTCTGCCTAGCTATTGGTTGACACCCGGGACAGTGGTGCCGGCACGCCGAAACAGCCAGCCCGACCCAGCCCACAGCCCCGCAAACACGGTATTCAGGGCCAGCACCTGCACTAGGCCCAAATCAGCCTCGGGCTTCCAGATGGCCATTGCAACAAAGGGGACCAAAAACTGCGTGAGCGCCGCCGCGAACATGGCGCGGGCCATCCCCAGCGGCCGGAAGCGTGCAGCAATGGCTCCGATAATGCCAACGGCCAGCACCCCGCCATACAGCAGGTTGGCCGGGTTGTTCTCGCTGCCGATGAATCCCACCGCCAGATTCCCCCACACGAGCAGGAGGCCTGCCACCACCGCCACCCCCACGGCCACCCGATAGGTGGTACTGCCTCCCATGCGTGCCACCAGGGTATAGGCGAGGCCCGACCCAAATAGCAGGATGCCCGCGATAATGAAATCATCCAAAGTCCAGGTCACTTCCTTGGTAAACTGCATGGCCACCAAGGGTATTAGTAGCAGGAAAGCCGTGGCAAGCGCAATGCGGGTAATGCTTCGGGTGAGTGTCATGAGAGTAGGGCTTTAGGGTTGTAAATGGGCCAAGGCAGGGTGCACAGGAGCGATACAAAGAAAAGCAAAAGAACTTTGCATTACAAAGTCAATAAGCAAAAAACTATTCCCCTTCGTAAGGAGAACCCTGCTACCGCAAAGTCCCAGCCTATACTGGATGAGGCCCTGGTGGTAACAGGGCCGGTTTTCGGGCCAATGCGGTTTCGCTGGTTTCGGCGTGGAAACAACTGTTTTCACCGGTTAGCTCAGTCCACCTTATTCTCAATTTTATCGGCCAGCGCCCTGCGGGAGTGCAGCAGGGGCAGGTTTCGGGTGGCAAAGCTTTTCACGGCCGGGTTCTCGGCATTTTTGCTCTTCACCTCGAACATGGCGATGTCCAGCTTGTGGGCTTTTTCCATCAGGTCCATGTAAGATTCGTCGAAGCTTTTGCCGGTTTTGCCCAGCATCCGGTCGGCCAGATGCTGGTGCACCGGCAGCATGGTGGTGGGGAGCGTAGCGTTGAGCTCGCGGGCCAGGGTTCTCAGCTCCTGGTCGTTCTGGGTGTGGAGGGCTACCATCGATTGTGCGAATTTCCGCACGTCGGGGCTGGCGGCCTTTTGCGCAGCCAGCTCGCCTACCTGAATCTCCAGGATGTTGCTGCTGCCCGCATCAATCAGAAACACGGGGTCGGTCATGGTGGAGAAGGTGCCCATAAAGACGGCCAAATCGCCGGCCGGAACGTCGGCCGCCGCCACGCTACCCATGCCGGTGCCGGTATCGCCGGTGCTGGACGTAGCCGCTCCATTAGCGGTGCCGGCGGGCGGGTTGTTGGCCACGTCAGTGCCGGATGGCATAGCGCCCACGCCACTATCGGCGGTGGCATCCGAGCTGGTTTTGGAAGAGCTACAGGCCCCACCAACCAGCAGGGCACCCATTACCAGAAAATGAGGAAGCGCTTTCATCGTTTTCATGGGATTGAAGTTTTAGATTATATTAATAAATATACTTATTAATATATAAATCATCCCGAAGCGACTCTCCGGATTTGCTTTTCTGAAAGCGAATCCGAAGACTCCGGCCTCCTGAAGCCCTGGTATTGAGCTGCCGGGCTTATGCATCCACCAGCAGACGGCCGTTGGTGAGGGAATACTCATGGCCGGGCACGACGGCGAGCTGCACCGCGAGCAGAAATCAGCAAATAGCGCCTGATTTGTTTTGCTAAATGGCGGTATTTTTTTGACTTGGCCCCGCTTAAAGTGCAAACGTTTGTACCTCATCAAAACCGACCAAATAACGTATGTATGCCAACTACTTTCGGGCTATACAGGAGCTAGACGGAATATATTCCAGCATAACCATCCTCATTAAGGGCGAAAAATTTACCCCAAGCCTGGTACAATAAAACACAATTCAGCCGTACTTTTGAGTCACAATTCCCAACCAACATTTTTAAACAATACGCTTTATGAAAAAATCTACGCTCAAGTTCAGCTTCCTGCTGGCTTTCATGTTCTCGGCCACCGCGTCGATGGCACAACTGGCATCATACGGTACCATCGGTGTTATCGGCACGGCTACTAGCCCAACTGGTGCTGGCACCGGCTGGGACAACTCTATTGCCATGACCCGGACGGTGGCTGGCGGCCACGACTGGACGATTACCATGCAGTTTTCGGCATTCGAGATGAAGTTCCGCGCCGACAATGCCTGGGCGAACAGCTGGGGTTCAACAGCCTTCCCGACCAGTGCCCCCGGCGCTGTTACGTACAATGGTGCCAACATCCCGGTATCCCCGGCTGGCCGCTACACTGTGCGCTTCAACGACCAGAGCGGTGCTTATTCATTCAGCCCTGCGCTGGCTACCAAATCGGCCAGCGCGGCTATCCTGCAACTGGCTGTTTCGCCGAACCCAGCTTCGGAGTCGGCCAGCGTATCGTACGAGCTGCCCGCTACGGCTACGGCCGCCATCACGGTGCAGAACCTGATGGGCCAGTCGGTGCGTCAGTTCACGGCCGTGCGCCAGAACGCTGGCCTGCAAAGCCAGAACCTGTCGCTGCAAGGCCTCGCCTCGGGTATCTACCTGGTGAAGCTGGAGACGGGTGCCCTGACCCAGACCACCCGCCTGGTGGTAGAATAGTGTTTGCCGCCCGGGCCTGAAAAGGTCCGGCGCTTTGGCCGCCCCCGCCCCTACCGGAAACGGATGGAGCGGGGGCGGTTTTAGTTACGGGCAGCCAGTACTTCGCGCACCGAGGTCCAGCTTATTTCAGGGTAGCGGGCGTTGTCGAGGGGGGTGAGCTTGGGCAGGCCCGTGAACATGTTGTGCAGGTACTGCATGCCCTGCCAGGGCGGAAACACCTCGTCGGGGGCGGGCATGATGGTTTTGGTCACGCTTATCATCGTGCCCAGCACCCAGAGGCCGCCCACGCGCAGCAGCTTGAAGGGCGTGCCGGTGACGGCGGTGGCGGCAGCTTGCAGGCCGCGGATGCTGGCTACCTCGCCGGCCACGCGCAGGTAGCGGGGGGTAGTGGGGTCGAGGGCAGCAGCGGCCGTGAACTCGGCGGTGTTGGCGGTGGTGGTGAAGTCGAGCGGCTGGTCGGCATCGCCGTAGTACAGCACCCGTTTCATCCCGAACAGGACTACCGGGGCCTGCCCGGTGAGCAGGTCGGTGAACATGCCGTTGAGGATGGACGTGGCCTGGATGGGGGCCTGGTCGAGCCGCTGGTTGAATTCGCGGCGCAGGTCGAGGTTGCGGTTGGAGCCGGCGGGGAGTTTGGTGTAGTCGATGCAGTAATCGGACGGAATGAAGCGGGGCACACCGGCGGCCACGGCCGCATCGAGCAGGCGCTTTTGGGTGTCCACAATCACCTCGCGCAGGCCCGAGAGGGCCGACACCACGCAGGCCGCGCCCGCGCAGGCTTTGGTGAGGGCCGTGACGCTGTTGAAATCGACGGTGGCTATTTCGGCCCCGAGGTCCTGCAATTCCGTCACTTCGGGCTTGCTGTTGCCGGGGCGCACCAGCGCCCGCACGGTCGCGCCGCGTTTCAGAAGCTCCCGGGCGATGCGGAAGCCGAGGTCGCCGGTGGCGCCGGCCAGCACGATGGGTGCCGAAGGGAGCGGCGGGGTGGATGGAGGAGTTGCCAAAACGAAGCCGGGGATTTGCTGGGTGGAACCTCCCAGCGGGAGGCGGGGCGTTGCCAGCACGCCGGGGGCAAGCTACGTCCAAACTGAGGTTTTCCGTCGTGTGGTGGGGGTTTCGGAGCTGCTGATGCCCGCCCGGGGGTATCCGCTCCGGCGGGGTTTCACCGCAAACGTTTTCGTAGATAAATCCGCTAACCTCCTAGCTTTTAGGCTCGGCAGGACAATACCTTTAGCCACTTGTTCGCCTTCGGTGGTCGGTTTCTGCCCGGCCGGGATGCGCTGGCCAGGCGCGGACGGCGCTGATTCGCCGGCTGCCGGCGGATGCGGGCTGCTCCGGTTTCAGCCCCTATTTTTTCTGGTTCCTATTCGCCGCCGCTGCTTTTCGGCTGGCCGGCTGGCTACGTCCTTTTCGGGAGGGCCGGCCCCTGCCCTACCCTCCGTCATTCCCAACCAAACTCCCACCCTGATGAAGAAACTGCTATCAATCCTGCTGCTGAGCTGGCTGACGCTGGGCACCGGCCACGGCCAGGCCATTTCGCCCTACCTCGCCGGCCAGAACGCCTGGCTGCCCACGGCCCTGGGCACCGCCGTCTACAACGGGCAGCTTGACTACCTGTGGCCGGTGGTGAAGAAGTCGAAGGTGCGGATGGTGCGCGTCGGCGGCAATGGGGTGAACTCCAACCTGGTGACCAACGCCCAGTACATCGCCCTCATCGACTCCATCCGGCGCATCGGGGCCGAGCCGATGGTGCAGGTGTCGGAGGGACGCGGGCGCTTCACGGCGGCCCAGGCGGCGCAGGTGGTGCAGTACGTGAACGTGACGATGGGCCGCAACATCCGGTACTGGATTATCGGCAACGAGCCTGATTTGAACAATACCGCGCAGCCCAACCCCGTGCCCGTGGCCGGCGTGGCGGCCTACATCAAGGCGTTTGCCTCGGCCATGAAAGCGGTGGACCCGACCATCCTCACCGTGGGGCCGGAAAACGCCTCCTACGGCGGCAGCTACATGCCCTCGCTGGTGGGCGGGGCCAACGACATCACCGGCACCGATGCCAACGGGCGCTACTACATCGATGTCATCTCTTTCCACAGCTACGCCTTCAACGGCACGCAGACCCGCGCGGCCGTCCTCACGGCCGCCCAGACGTTGACCAACAACGTGACCAATCTGCTGGGCCTGATGGCCAATGCCAACGCCCTGCACAACCGCACCGGGGCCAGTGCCCTGCGCTGGGCCCTCACCGAATTCAACATCGACTACGCCAACCCCACGGCCAACACCGTGGAGGGCGTGGGCGTGCATTCCTTTCTCAATGGCCAGTACTGGGCCGAGGTGTTTGGGGTGGGGATGAAGTATGAGGGGGTGTCGATGCAGCCGTGGTCCATTCACGAGGGCAGCGGGGCGCGCGGGACGGGCGATTTGGGCTACCTGGACGGCCCGACGGCCGCCACCGTGAAACCCCGCTCGGCCTACTGGCACGAAATGCTGGTGTCGGAAAACCTGCACGGCACCAACCTCAACGCCACCGACAACCAGACCACGGTGAAGGTGCTCAGCAGCACCGATAACGGGACCACCGCCGTGATGGTGCTGAACGAAAGCGACGTGACGGACTACGACTTTACGATGCAGCTGGACGGGAACACGGTGCCCGGCGCGGCGGCTTTGAAAATCAACGTCCCGGCCGGCATTAATGCGGCTTACAATGATAAAATCTACGCCCAGTCCACGTTGGTGCTGCTGTTTAATGCGCAGGGGGCGCTGACACGGAAGATTGTGTACTCGCTGCAACACGCGCAGCAGACGCTGCCGCCGACTTACCTCAGCCCCGGCCACAACGTCACGCTGGCGTCCTTTTCAGCGGACAAGACTTTTACCTGCGTGGCACCCGAGGCGGTGAATTTCACGGCCTCGGTGCTGGGCGAAGCCACTTCCCTGACCTGGGATTTCGGCGCGGGGGCCACGCCGGCCACCGGCACCGGCCGGGGGCCGATTGCGGTAACCTACGCCACGGCCGGCAACAAAACCATTTCGCTGACGCTGGTGAATGCGGACACCACCATTGTGAATACCAAGGTAAATTACCTGCCCGTGAGCAGCTGCATTCGCACGCCCTACCCCACCACTACGCCCGTGATTCCCGGCGTGGTAAAGGCCATTGAGTACGACAACGGCGGCGAGAACGTGGCCTACCACGACACGGAGGTGGCCAACCGCGGCACCGTGGCCGACCCCAACGCCCCCCGCCCCACCGAGGGCGTGGACACCAGCAACAGCGGCGAAGGCATCGGCGAAGTGGGCTACACGGCCGCCGGCGAGTGGCTGAAATACACGGTGAACGTGCTACGCACCGGCCTCTACCAGTTCCGGGTGCGGGTATCGACGGGGGCGACCTCCACGGGCTCGCTGCGGCTGTTGGTGAACGATGTGGACCGCACCGGCACGGTGGCCGTGCCCGCCACGGGCAGTTTCGGGACGTACCAGGACGTAGTTATCAACAACGTTTACCTGGAAGCCTCGGCCACTACCACGCTCCGGTTCGACATCGTGAGCGGGGGGTTCAACTTCTCGAAGCTGACCTTTGCAGAACAGCCCCTCACCGGCATTGTGGTGAACCGCGCCTACAACGGCAGCTCGACCGCCGATGGCTCCACCGATGCCGTGGAGCTGCTCGTGACGCAGGACCACCTGGATATTCGCGGACTGGTGGTGAAGGACTTCGAAACCAACCTGACCAGCGATACCGGCGGCAAGCTGCAGTTTAAGGACAATGCGCTGTGGAAGGACCTGCGCGTGGGCACCACCATCGTGCTCCGGCGGCTGGCTTCGGGCATCACCGGCTACGCCACGGATACCGACGCGTCGGATTTCACGGTGGATATGCTGATGGAGAACACCACTTATCTAGCCGACCTATCGGGCACCGGACAGAACTTCAACCTGACCAACACCGACATGGTGCTGCTGAAGACGGGCGCGGCCAGCGGCATCGATAACCCGGTCCACGCGCTGGTTTCCAACAACGGCAGCACCAACGCCCTCTACACCGGCCTCACCGGGCCGAAGCTGGTGTTCAATACTGCCCTCGGCACCGGCGCGTTCCTCTACCCCACCAACCCGGCCCAAAGCACTGCTGACTACAACGGCACCGCCGTGGCCAGCAGCACCAGCACCGCCCGCAACTGGGGCTTCGGCTTCGGCTCGGGCAACATCGCCTACATTCAATTACTGAGAAATCAAGCCTTTGCCCCGCCCACCATCGTGGTGAACCGCGTGTACAACTCCACCAACGACGCCAATGGCAACCAGGACGCCGTGGAGCTGCTCGTGATTCAGGACCACCTCGACCTGCGCAACCTCGTGGTGAAGGATTTCGAGAGCAGCAACACCACCGACAACGGCGGCAAATACCGTTTCAACAACACCACCTTCTGGAGCGACGTGCGCAGCGGCACCACCATCGTGCTGCGCCGCCTGTTCGGGCCCACCGGCTACGTGCAGGACACCGATGCCTCGGATTTCACCCTGGATTTGGTGATGGATAACGCCACTTATTTGACCAATCTGGCCCCGACCTTGTCCTACAACATCACGCAGTACGACATGGTGATGGTGAAAACCGGCACCGCCGCCGGGGTGGCGGGCTCCATCCACGCCTACGCCACCAAGGGCGGCGGCAACGCGGGCGTGCCCTCCGCCTTATACCTGTCGGTGGCGAGCGCCAAGCTGACTTCGCCCGATGGCACCGATGCCGGCGGCGGTACCTTCCACTACCCCCTCAACCCCACCCAAGATGCCACCGACTACAACGGGGCCAAGGGCGCGCTCAGCAAAAGCACCGCCTTCAACTGGGGCTACGGCTTCGGCCAGCCCAACATCGACTACATCCAGAGCCTGCGCAACGCCGTGACCGGCCCCGACCTGGTGGTGCCCGACGGCCTGCGCCTCACCGCCGGCGGCACCTACAACAGCATCACGGTGCAGGCCGGCGGCGCGCTCACGTTGGTGGGCGCTACCAGCGTGGCATCGGAGGTGGTGGTGCAAACGGGCGGCGTGCTCAGCACCAACTGCAAGGCGCTCACCGGTGCGGCCACCTTCGAATTGCAGGCCGGGGCCGAGCTGCAAATCTGCGAGCCGGCCGGCCTGGCGGCCACTGCCGCCACCGGGGCGGTGCAGGTCAGCGGCCTCCGCACCTTCGATGCGGATGCTTCTTACACCTACAACGGCACCGCCGCCCAGACCACCGGCGCGGGCCTGCCCGCCCAGGTGCGCAACCTGACGGTCAACAATGCCCTCGGCCTCACCCTGAGCCAGCCGGTGAGCATCGCCCAAGTGGCCCGCCTGCAAGCCGGCAACCTGAGCACCAACGGCCAATCGTTCACGCTGCTGTCCTCGGCTGCGGGCACGGCCCTGATTGACAATACCGGCGGCGTGGTCATGGGCAGCGGCACCATGCAGCGGGCCATCACCGGCGGCGTGACCGGCCCAGCCTACCGCCATTTCAGCTCGCCGGTGGCCGGGGCCACGTTTGCCAGCCTGAGCACGCCGGGCTTCGTCCCGACGTTCAATCCGGCCTACAACACCAGCGCCACGCCCGGCGCGGTAGCGCCCTTTCCCACGGTGTTTGGGTATGATGAGGGCCGGATTGCCACGGTTACTTCGAATTACAGCGCCTTCGACAAGGGCTGGTTTTCGCCCGCCGATGCTACCGACGTGATGCAGCCTACGCGCGGCTACACCGTGAACGCGCCCGCTACGGCCGCGCCCGTGGCCTTCACTGGTACCTTCAACAACGCCGCCCAACCCTCCGGCACCTTGAGCCGGGGCACCGATGCCGACGCCGGCTGGCACCTGCTGGGCAACCCCTACCCCAGCCCCCTCGACTGGAGCACCGTGACCGCCGCCCAGCGCCCCGGCCTCGACGCCGCCGCCTACGTGTACCAGAGCACCGGGCACTACGCCGGCACCTACCGCAGCTACGCCAACGGCATTGGGACCACGCCCCTCGTAGTTGCCGGCTCGGGCTACTTCGTGCGGGTGAGCACCCCCGGCACGCCCGCCGCCGTGAACCTGACCAACGCCAACCGCGTCACCACCTTCGCCCCCCAGCCTGTGTTCGGGCGCGGCCTGGCCGATACGCGGCCCCTGCTGCACCTGCAGCTCACCGGCCCCACCCTGACCGACGATGCCTTTCTCTACCTGCAAGCCGGGGCCACGGCCGGGGTCGATGCCGAATTTGATGCCGTGAAGCTGCCCAACCCCACCGGCCTCGACCTGGCCACCCTGGCCGCCGCCCGCCCGCTGGCCATCAACGGCCTGCCCCTGCCCGGGACCACGGAAGTGGTGGTGCCGCTGCACCTGCGCGTGCCGCAAGCCGGCACTTTCGCCTTCGAGGTGGCTGATTTGAATAACTTCGGCCCCGCCACGGTGTACCTGCGCGATGCCCTGATGGGCACGCAACAGCTGCTGGCGGCGGGCACCACGTACGCCTTCACGCTGGCCACGGCCACGGCGGGCACCGGCCGTTTTAGCCTGGTGCTGCGCCCGGCCACCGTCACGGCCACCCGGGCAGAGCTGGATGCCGCCTCGGTCAGCATCTACCCCAACCCGGCCCACGGCCGCTTCACGGTGCTGCTGCCGCCGCTGGCGGGCCAGCGTGAGGTTCGCGCCACCTTGTTCAATGCCCTGGGCCAGGCGGTACTCACGCGCATCATTGAGTTGAATGCGGCCGGGGCCACGGCCGATTTCGCTACCCCGGAACTGGCTGCGGGCGTGTATACCCTGCGCCTGCAAGCCGCCGGCCAGGTCCTCACCAGGCGCGTGGTGCTGGAGTAAATCCCCAAACCAAGGAATGTAGGGGCGGGGCCTACCGCCGCCCGCCGTTGAACGGAATCATTGCAACGATGCGAACGGGCGGGCGGGGGCAGGCCCCGCCCCTACAACGCTCAGCACGTACATCCCCCCGAAACCGTCGGTTTCCCGTGGTGAAATCAGTTTCCGCCATTGCCGAAAGTTAAATCACCGTCCGGTTTATGGTTTTCACCATGGGGTTGACGCTTTCCGCCATCCCGGAAAACGTTTTTACCATCGGTTAATCGATTTTCGCTCCCGGTTTAGCGTTGGGGCGTGGCCGGGCAAACGCGGGGTGGTCCCGGACTTCCATTCCGGGCTTCAGCCGGCGGTGGACTGCCGCGCGAACAGCGTCGACTCCAGCACCACGCTTTGGCTGGGGAGCACGGCTTTCTTCTTTTCCACGGCGCGGAGGAGGATTTTGGCGGCTTCGCGGCCGATGTCGTAGGCTGGCTGGGTGATGGTGGACAGCGGCGGGTCGAGCAGGGCGGCGGCTTCGAGGTTGGAGAAGCCGATAACCTTGATGTCCTCGGGGATGCGGCGACCCAGCTCGTTGCAGACGTGGTAGGTGCTGATGGCCAGCCGCTCGACGGACGCAAACACGCCGTCGATATCGGGCCGGCGCTGCAGCAGCTCGCGGATAAGGCCGACGTTCTGCTGGTTATCCATCACGCCGTGCAGAATGAGGTCGGGGTCGGCGGGGCGGCCGTGGGCCGTGAGGGCATCGAGGTAGCCCTGCAGGCGGAACTGGCCGATGGAGAGGTTATTCGAGATGAGCAGGTGGGCGATGTGCTTGCAACCCGCTTGGATGAGGTGTTCAGTGGCCTGGTAGCCGCTTTCGTAGTCGTTGGTGGTGACTTTGGCGGTGGCCACTTCGGCGCACACGCGGTCGAAAAACACGATGGGAATGTTGGCTTCGCGCAGGCTTTTGATGTGGGCAAAGTCCTCGGTGCCGCTGGCTACGGACATCAGCAGGCCATCGACCCGGCCGCCTTTGAGGTGCTGCACAATGGAGACTTCGCGGGCGTAATCATCGTGGGTGAGGTAGATGAGGACGTGGTAGCCGGCTTGGCGGGCGGCCTCCTCTATTCCATTGATGGCCAAGGCAAAGAAGTGGTTGGCCACCTTGGGAATCACCACGCCGATGGTCTTGCTGATGTTGCGGCGCAGGCTGCTGGCGTAGGCGTTGGGCTCGTAGTGGCGGGCGGCGGCGAGGGCGCGCACGCGCTGCTTGGTGGCTTCGGATACTTCGTGGCTGTCGCGCAACGCCCGCGACACCGTGGCGATGGACATGTTCAGCTCTTCGGCCAGCGACTTCAGGTTCACGGGCGTCATGGGGGGAGGGTGGCTTTGGGACAGAAAAAAGGGGAGACAGCCTTTTTCGGGGCTGATGAATGTCTGGCAAGTTACAAAGCCCAACCGCTAAGCACCCAAAATGGCCCGATTTGCTGCAAACGTTTACGTAAATAAAGGCCTGCTATTGCATTAGATAGCAGATTACAATCCGGTAATTCGCAGAGCAAAGCTCCGGTTTTAAGCTCCGCGTTTGAGCTTCGGACTTGCACCAGTCCCCGATGAGCCCGCCCTTGTGCGGTGCGCCGGCCGGCTTCGTCTCCCTCTGTCACCAAACTCCCACCCCCAATATGATGGTCACTTTACGACTTGATTTCCGGCGCTGCCTGCGGCCCCTGGTGCTGCTCCCAGCCCTGAGCCTGGGCCTCGGCCTGCACCTGGCCACGGCCGCCGACCTCCCCCCTGCCCCGCGCGCCGTGCGGGCCGACATCACGATTACGGGCCGTGTATTGGACGAAAAAGGCGCGGGCCTGCCCGGCGTCAACGTCATCGTGAAAGGCACCAGCAACGGCACCCAGACCGATGCTGACGGCAAATACACCATCAAAGCCCCCGATGACGCCACGCTGATTTTCACCTTCGTGGGCTATCTGCTCAAGGAGGAAGCGGTGAATGGCCGCAGCAGCATCAGCGCCGCGCTGGCCCCCGATGCCAAAAGCCTCGACGAGGTGGTGGTGGTGGGCTACGGCGTACAGGAAAAGAAGCTACTGGCTACGTCCATTTCCTCGATTTCGGCCAAGCAGGTCGAGCTGATTCCGGTGGCCTCGCCCTCCGAGGCGCTGGTGGGCCTGGTGGCCGGCGCGCAGATTACCGAGCCCTCCGGCGAGCCGGGTGCGGGCGCCGTTATCCGTATTCGCGGGCTGGGCTCGATTTCGGCCGGCAACTCGCCGCTCTACGTGGTGGACGGCTACCCGCTCAACAGCCCCGACAGCTACTACCAGATTCCGCCGGCTGATATTCAGAGCATTCAGATTCTGAAAGATGCGGCGGCCTGCGCCATCTACGGCTCGCGCGGCGGCAACGGCATCGTGATTGTAACCACCAAGCGCGGCGTGGCCGACGGCAAAACCCGCTTCAACTTCACGGCCAACGCCGGGGTGGTGGAAGTGGCCAAGAAAGTGGATTTGATGAACCGCGACCAGTACCTGGAGTACCTGCGCGAGTCGTACACCAACGGCGCCAAGACCCTGCCGGCCACGCTGGCACCCGGCGCGGCCGAACTGCCCAACACCGACTGGCAGAACGAGATTTTCGGCACCGGCTCGCAGCAGCAGTACCAGCTGTCGGCCTCGGGCGGCACAGCGGCATCGCATTTCTACATCTCGGGCGGCTATTTCAACCAGAAAGGTGTCATCAAGAACACCGGCTACGACCGGTTTTCCCTGCGCGCCAACTACGACGCGCAGCTAAGCCCTAAGCTGAAAATCGGCCTGAGTCTGGCCCCCAACTTCTCGCGCACCGACGTGAAGCCGATTTCGGGCAGCTACAACGGCGGCAACATTTCGGGCGGCGGCCCGGGCGGCGAAACGGCCATCGTGACGGCGGCCCTGATTCTGCCGCCCATCATTCCGGTGCATTTGGCCAATGGCGACTACGGCGCCATCCGCAACTCGGGCTCGGGCGTGACCACCCCTGGCGACCTGTTGAACCCAGTGGCCACCATCGACCTGTACCAGGACCGCACCACCGCGGTACGGGCGCTGGGCTCCACGTTCCTGGATTTTGAGGTCGTCAAGGGGCTGACCCTGCGCACCAACTTCGGGGCCGAAATGCTCAATAACCGCCGCTCCATTTACGTGCCGGCCACGCTGGGCACGGTGAGCAACGCGGGGGCCAACCTCTCGACGCCCATCCTGAACAACATCGACGCGCGGCAGCAAAACGGCACCAACCTCAACTGGGTGTGGGAAAACACGGCCACCTACAACCGCCACTTCGGCCCCGACCACAACCTGACCGTGCTGGCCGGCTACTCGGCCCAGCGCAACACCAACGAGAGCAGCACCGTGCTGGGCCAGACCGGCACCTACACCAACACGGCCATTGAGTATTCTACCGCCGCCGGCCAGCTCTTCGGCCAGGCCGGGTACAACGCCAACGCGCTGACGTCGCTGTTCGGCCGCGTCGATTACGCCTTCAAGGAGCGCTACATCCTGACGGCCGCGCTGCGCACCGACGGTTCCTCGCGCTTTGGCCCTGATAACCGCTACGCTACGTTCCCTTCGGCGGCCCTGGCCTGGCGCGCTGGCGAAGAGGCCTTCATTAAGGCCATTCCCGCGATTTCGGAACTGAAGCTGCGCGGCTCGTTCGGCGTGACGGGCAACAACAACATCGGCGACTACAACTACCAGAGCTACCAGACGGCCGCCAACTACGTGTTTGGCACCGGCAACGGCGTGCGCAACTACGGCTTCGCCCCCAACGGCCTGGCCCTGCGCAACCTGGGCTGGGAAACCAATACCCAGGTGGATGCCGGCTTCGACCTCGGCTTGTTCAAGGACCGCATTTACCTGACGGTGGCCGCCTACCAGCGCAACACCACCGATTTGCTCCTGAACACCAACATTCCGTCGGTGCTCGGCTACTCGTCGCGGGCGCTGGCCAACGTGGGCGAGGTACGCAACCGCGGCCTGGAATTCCAGCTCAATACGGTGAACCTGGAGAAGGGTGATTTCACCTGGAATAGCTCCGCCAACCTGTCCTTCAACCGCAACCAGGTGCTGGCGCTGTCCGGGGCCAACGAGCAGATTACCTTCGATGCCGTGTTTGGCTACACCAGCTCCATCCGGGTGGTGCCGGGCCAGCCGCTGGGCGTGTTCTACGGCTACCAGCAGGAGGGCATTTACCTGAACCAGGCCGACGTGGACAGCAGCCCCAAGTGGACGGGCAGCAACCTGGCTGTTAAGCCCGGCGACTTCAAGTTCAAGGACGTGAACGGCGACGGGCAGATTAACTCGCTCGACATTGGCGTCATCGGCAACCCATTCCCGGACTTTACCTACGGCCTGCAAAACACCTTCGGCTACAAAGCCCTCTCGCTGGCCGTCACGCTGCAAGGCTCGCAGGGCAACGACGTGCTCTACGCCGGCGACCGGTACACCTTCAACGCCCCCGGCGCCACCAACGGCCGCGTGGAGCTGACCAACCGCTGGCGCAGCCCCGACAACCCCGGCGACGGCAAAACGCCTTATGCCACCACGGCTTCCTCACTGCGCACGGTTTTCAACTCCTACTTCATTCAGGACGGCTCGTTCCTGCGCATTCGCAACGTGACCCTGCGCTACAACATCCCCACGGACTGGGCCAAGAAGGGCGGCCTGCAAAGCGCCGGCATCTACACTTCGGTGCAGAACCTTTACACCTTCACCAAGTACGTGGGCTACAACCCGGAGGCCAACATCAACGGCAACACCACCAACCCCACCTACGGCGTGGACCAAGGCTCGTACCCGATGAACCGCACCATCACGCTGGGCCTGCAGCTCGGTTTCTAAGGCCGGAGCCTGACGGACTGCCCCAATCACTACTGACTAATTCCCACCATGACTATAAATAAACTCTTTTCGGGAGCCGCCGTGGCCACGCTGCTGGGCCTGGGCACGCTGAGCACCACTTCGTGCCAGAAGGAATTCATCGACCTGAATGACCCCACGCGCATCCCCACCACCGAGAGCTACACCGATTCGCTGAGCATCCTCAACGGGGTGACGGCCGCCTACTCGTCCATGCAGGACCTGTACGGCCGCTCGGGCGGCAGCCGCGGCATGTTCATCTTCGGCGAAATCCCGTCCGATAACAGCTATACCGTGACTTCGGGCGAGCGCCTGAACGAGTTCAACGACTTCTCACTGTTCAGCGACAACCCGAATATCCAGAACCACTGGCTGTTCACGTACCGCGCCATTGCCCGCTGCAACATCATCCTGAGCCGGGCCGGCGGCGTGAAGCTCACCGATGCCACCCGCAACCGCTACTACGCCGAGGTGCGCTTCCTGCGGGCCCTCACCTACTTCAATGCCGTGCGCATCTGGGGTGCGGTGCCGCTCGTGACCCAGGAGATTCAGGCCATTCCCGATGCCTACCAGTACGGCCGAGCGCCCATCACCGAGGTATACGCCCAGATTGAAAAAGACCTGGACTTTGCCGAGAAGAATCTGCCCGTGACGTACACCGGCACCACCAACCTAGGCCGCGCCACCAAAGGCGCCGCCACCGCCCTGTTCGGCAAGGTGCTACTCACCCAGAACAAGTACCAGGCAGCCGCCGACAAGCTGCTGCCCCTGGTCACGGGCACGACCTACGCGCTGCAGGCCACCTACGCCAACATCTTCGCCACCAGCAACGAGATGAACAGCGAAATCATCTTCGCGGCGCGCTACACCAAGGGTACCCTGGGCCTAGGCAGCGCCTTCACCACCTGGTTTATGCCGGCCTACACCACGGCCCAGTCCACATCGCTGTTGGGCGCGGCCTACACCGGCCAGCAGTTCAACACCGTGGACCCCGACCTGATTGCGGCCTTCACGGCCAGCGGCCCCACCGATGTGCGCGCGGCCACGTCTTACGTGCTGCCCGCCGGCGCAGCCACCTCGCTGGGTTACTACACCAAGAAGTACATCGACACGCCCACCAGCGCCACCGATGCCGAAAACGACTGGATTGTGCTGCGCCACGCCGACGTGCTGCTCATGTATGCCGAAGCCGTGAACGAGGCTACCGGCCCCAGTGCCGCCGCCCTCACGGCCATTAACCAGGTTATCCGTCGCTCGCGCGGCCTGCCCGTGGGCACTGCCAATGCCACCGTGGACCTGCCCAGCACCACCACCGCCGACGTGCTGCGCACACGCCTGGAGCTGGAGCGCCGCCTGGAGCTGAATTTTGAAGGCCACCGCTGGTTCGACCTCGTGCGCACCGGCCGCGCCATCCCGGTGATGAATGCCTTCTTCGCCCGCAACAACTCCACGGTGCGCATCACGGCCAACAACTTGCTCTTCCCTATCCCGGTGCAGGAAATCAACACCAACCCCATTCTGACCCAGAATGACGGCTACAAATAGAGAATTGGTGAAATGGTGAGGTGATGAGTACGCGACAGCCCCGTTGGCCTCTGCAAGGGCCGGGGGTTGTCGCCTCTTCGCTTCACTCTTTTTTTGCCACTTCCCGTCTACTTTTTCCTTTGATAATGACCCACCCCACACCGTTGAAAATGCTGCTGGTCCTCGTGCTGGGCATTGCTGGCTTCTTCACTGGCTCGTCGGCCCAGGCCCAAACCAGCCTCATTCAGAATGCCCCGGCCCGCCGCGTGCTCAGCCTCAACGGCAGCTGGAACTACATCATCGACCCCTACGAAAACGGCTTCTACGATTACCGCCGCGAGGCTTTCGATAAATCGGCCAGCGGCAAAGGCGGCTACTACGACAACCAGAAACCCAGCACCGCCCAGGAGCCTGAGCTGATTGAGTACGATTTCGACCACTCGGTCGCCCTGCAGATTCCTGGCGACTGGAACTCGCAGGACCCTAAGCTGCTGTATTACGAAGGCACGATTTGGCTCAAAAAGAGCTTCAAAATCACGCCCACGGCCGGCAAACGCTATTTTCTCTACTTCGGGGCGATTAACTACGAGTCGCACATTTACCTGAACGGCAAGAAGTTGGGCATGCACCAAGGCGGCTTCACGCCCATTCAATACGAGGTGACCGGCAAGCTGAACTCTAGCGGCGAAAACTTCGTGGTGGTGAAGGCCGACAACACCCGCCACCTCGACGCCGTGCCCACCATCAACACCGACTGGTGGAACTACGGCGGCATCACCCGCGACGTGTTCATCGCCGAAGCGCCGGAGACGTTCATCGTCGACTACAAAGTGCAGCTGGCCAAGGATAATATGAGCCAGTTGGCCGGCTACGTGCAGCTTGATGGCGCGGGCAAAAGCGGCCAAGCAGTGACGCTGAACATTGCCGAAGCCGGCATCAAACAAACGCTGAAAACCGACGGTGAAGGCCGCGCCACCTTCAGCCTGCCGGCCAAAAAGCTGAAGCTCTGGTCGCCGCTGAGCCCCAAGCTGTATGCGGTTTCATTGACCAACGGCACCGAAACGGTGCAGGACAAAATCGGCTTCCGCACCATCCAGACGCGGGGCCAGGACATTCTGCTGAACGGCAAATCCACGTTCCTGCGCGGCATTTCCATTCACGATGAAAACCCGCTCATCCCCGGCCGCGCCCGCGGCGAGGGCGACCTGCGAATGCTGCTCACCTGGGCCAAGGAGCTGGGCTGCAACTACGTGCGCCTGGCCCACTACCCGCACAACGAAACCATGCTCAAGCTGGCCGACGAAATGGGCCTGCTGGTGTGGGCCGAAGTACCCGTGTACTGGACCATTGCCTGGCAAAACCCCGCCACCTACCAGAACGCCGAGACCCAACTCTCCGACCTGATTTCGATGGGTAAAAACCGGGCCAGCATCGTGGTGTGGTCCGTCGGCAATGAAACCCCGCTCGGCGCCCCGCGCCTCACCTTCATGACCAACCTCGTGAAAAAAGCCCGCGCTCTAGACGATACGCGCCTCATCGCCGCCGCATTGGAGCTGCACCGCACACCCGACAATGTGATTCACGTGGACGACCCGTTGGGTGAGTCGCTCGACCTAACCAGCTTCAACGAGTACGCCGGCTGGTACTGGGGCGGCAAGCCCGGCGAAATCACGAAGTACACCTTCGACATCAAATACAACAAGCCGGTGATGATTAGCGAGTTTGGCGGCGACGCCCTGGCCGGCTACCACGGCGACGCCGACACCCGCTGGAGTGAGGAATACCAGGAGGCGCTGTATGTGAACCAGCTGAAGATGCTGAGCACCATCAAAGGCCTGCGCGGCATGACGCCCTGGATTCTGGCCGACTTCCGCGCCACGCGGCGGCAGCACCCGGTGTATCAGAACGGCTTCAACCGCAAGGGGCTGATTTCGAGCACAGGCGTGAAGAAGAAGGCATTTTTCACGCTGCAGGAATATTACCGGCAGCAGGCGGCGAAATACGATACTGGAAAATAATGACTGCAAAATCATCCCAATGGCTGGCCGCTGCGCTCGTCCTGTGCACCCTCACGGCCCACGCTCAGTCCCGCGACAGCGCCGAATACACCCTGCGCGTCGCCGCCAAAAAGACCATCAACAATTCCACCGTCGATGGCAAAGCCGGCTTCTCGGAGTATAAGAATTACCCCACCCGCACCATTGCCACGCTGCAAGGCTTTGCGCCGGCCACCACCAAGCTAGACAAATACGGCGGGCGGCTCGATAAGAAAACCAAAGCCACCGGCTTCTTCCACGTCGAGAAGATAAACGGTCGCTGGTGGGCCGTGGACCCGGACGGCTATTACTTCTTGCACAACGCCCCAAATGATGTGCAGCCCGGTGGGTCCGAACGCACTCAGAAAGCACTAAAGGACAAGTACGGCGACCGCGCCGGCTGGATGACGGCCACCCGCAAGTTCTTCTTTGCGAATGGGTTCAATGGCGCGGGCGCGTGGTCGGCCACCAAGGAGATTCAAGCGGAAAACCTGAAAGCCGACCAGCCGCTGGCCTACACCATCAACCTGGATTGGATGAGCGGCTACGGCAGCAAGCGGGGCGGCACCTACGTGCAGCCCGGCCACAAAGGCTACCCCAACGACGTGATTTTCACCTTCGACCCGGGCTTCCCGGAGTATGTGGAGGAGCAGGCCAAAAAGCTGGCCGCGAATAAGAAGGACAAGAACCTCTTCGGCTATTTCTCCGATAACGAGATGCCGCTCCTGCGCAAAAACCTCGACGGCTACCTGAAGCTGTCCCCCACCGAACCCGGCTACGTGGCCGCCAAAAAGTGGGCCGACGAGCGCAACATCACCCTCGAAACCATCACCGACCAGAACCGGGCCGATTTCCTGGCCTACGCGGCCGACCGCTACTTCAGCATCGTGGCCAAGGCCATGAAGAAGTACGACCCCAACCATATGTACCTGGGCTGCCGATTCCACGGCGCCCAGCGCTACTACCCGGAGCTGATAAAGGTGGCCGGCAAGTATCTCGATGCCGTGAGCATCAACTACTATAACAACTGGACGCCCGAAAAAACCTGGGTGCGCGACTGGGAAATCTTCGCCGGTAAGCCGTTCATCGTGACCGAGTGGTACGTGAAGGGCGAGGACGCCCCCGGCCTGGCCAATACCGCCGGTGCCGGCTGGGTGGTAAAAACGCAGGCCGACCGTGGCCTCTTCTACCAGAATTTCACGCTGGGCCTGCTCGAATCGAAGAATTGCGTGGGCTGGCACTGGTTCAAATACCAGGACAACGACCCCACGCTGGTGGGCGCCGAGCCCTCGAACACCAACGCCAACAAGGGTATCGTGGACAACAACCTCGAACCCTACCAGCCCCTGCTGGACAAGATGAAAGAATTGAACCAACAGATGTATCACCTGGCCGATTTCTTCGACCAGCGCCAGCCGCAATAACCCATGAAACCCACCCGCTTGCTCCTGCTAAACATCCTGCTACTGGCTCTACTGCCAGCAGTTGGAGCGCGGGCACAAGCGTTGAAACCACGCCTCCGCCAAGTAGTAAGCCCGCCGGCTCGTAAGGAGAAATTCCAGCTCTACCTGCTGATTGGACAGTCGAACATGGCCGGGCGGGGCATGGTGGAAGCCGAGGACACGGTGCCCAACCGCCACGTGCTGCGCCTGAATCCAGGCGGGCAGTGGGAAGTGGCCAAAGACCCGATTCACTTCGACAAAAGCATTGCCGGCGTGGGGCCGGGGCTGACCTTCGGCCGGTTCATGGCCGCGGCAGACACCAGTGTCACCATTGGGCTGATTCCGTGCGCGGTGGGCGGCTCGGGCATTGATGCCTGGACGCCCGGTGCCTACTACGATGGCAACAAATCGCACCCCTACGATGATGCCCTGGCCCGCGCCAAAACCGCCCTGCAGGCGGGCACGCTTGTCGGCATCATCTGGCACCAAGGCGAATCGGACAGCAGCCCTGAAAAAAGCTCCCTGTATCAGCAGAAGCTGAAGATTCTCATCAAGCAGTTGCGAGCCGATTTGCAAGCGCCCAACCTGCCCTTCGTGGCCGGGCAGCTACCAGCTTTTCAGCTTACCAAAACCAGTCCCGACGGCCGGCCCCAAATCAACGATGCGGCCGTGCGCATCAACGAAGCCGTGGCCGGGCTGCAAAAGCAGGTACCGCATTACGCTTTTGTCACCGCCGAGGGCACGGCCGATATCGGCGACCACACCCATTTCAACGCCGTTTCGGCGCGGCTGATGGGGCAATGCTACGCGGCCGCCATGCAACTGCTGCAACGCCCGGCCCGGCGCAAGTAACCAGCTTAATATCCTCCTGCAAATCTATTCTTTCTCCATTTCCTGATTCCCCGGGCTCGCCCGGAATCTCTGTGCTTATCTGGTGGCCGCTGGCCGTACCGGAGTCCGAAAAACAGCCCTCCCGGCCGGAACTGCGCCTCACGAGAATGGTGGGAACGTATGACTGAGGCCCCGGCCGGGGCGGCTGTGGCCGGTGGCCGCCAGAATGCACAACCCCTTTTCCCAGCTGCTGAAGCGGCTTTTTATCGCAACTAAATGACTCTTTCGTTTCCCAAGCCCTTGTTGCCGCTGCTGTTGCTGGGCCTATTGCCCAGCCTGCCCGCGTTGGCACAAAAGAAAAAACCGGTGCCTGCGGTAACCACCACCAGCCCGGCTGATATCGAGCAGCGCATCTCGGCCCTGCTCGCTCAGATGACGCTGGAGGAAAAAGTGGGCCAGCTCAATCAGTATTCGGGCCGCGAGGTGACCGGCCCGGCCAGCGACCGCAAGAACACGCTGCTCAGCAGCATCCGGGCCGGGCAAGTGGGCTCGATGCTGAACGTGAAGGGCGTGAAGGACACGCGCGAAATCCAGGCCGTGGCGCTGGAATCGCGCCTGCACATCCCGCTGCTGTTCAGCCTCGACGTCATTCACGGCTACCAGACCACTTTCCCCATTCCGCTGGCCGAGGCCGCTTCCTGGGATTTGGACGCCATCCGGCTTGGCGCGCACGTGGCAGCGAAAGAGGCCGCTGCGTCCGGTATTCACTGGACCTTCGCGCCGATGGTGGACATCGGCCGTGACCCGCGCTGGGGCCGCGTGATGGAAGGCGCCGGTGAGGACACCTACCTCGGCTCGCAGATTGCGAAAGCCCGCGTGCTGGGCTTCCAGGGTGAGAAGCTGGGTGGCACCGATGCTATCATGGCCTGCGCCAAGCACTTCGCGGCTTACGGAGCCGCCACAGCAGGACGCGACTACAACGCCGTGGACATCAGCGAGCAGCAGCTGTGGGAAACCTACCTGCCGCCCTTCCGCGCCGCCGCTGAGGCCGGCGTGGCCACGTTCATGAACTCGTTCAACACCCTGAACGGCATCCCGGCCACCGGCAACGCCTACTTGCAGCGCGACATCCTGAAAGGCCAGTGGAAATATCCCGGCTTCGTGGTGAGCGACTGGGGCTCCATCGGCGAGCTGGCCAACTGGGGATACGCGGCCGACAAAACCGATGCCGCCCAAAAGGCCATCACCGCCGGCTCCGACATGGACATGGAGAGCGACGCCTACCACCAGAAACTGGTCCAACTGGTGCAAGCCGGCAAGGTGGATGTCAGTCTCGTGGACGATGCCGTGCGCCGTATTCTGCGCAAGAAATTCGAGCTTGGCCTATTCGATGACCCGTACAAATTCTCGGACGAGAAGCGTGAAAAGCAAGTCCTGAGCGACCCGCAAAACCGCGCCGCCGCCCGCCAGATGGCCCAGAAATCCCTGGTGCTGCTGAAGAACGAAAAAGCCACGCTCCCCCTCACCAAAGCCCTACGCCGCGTAGCCGTCATCGGCCCGCTGGCCAAGTCCCGGCGCAACCTCAACGGCAGCTGGGCCGTGGATACCGACACCACCCGCATCACCTCACTCTACGACGGCCTGCGCCAGCGCGCCGGCAAAACCACCGAGCTGCTCTACGCCAAAGGCTGCAACGTGAGCGGCGACAGCCGCGCCGGCTTCGAGCAAGCCGTGGCCGCCGCCAAAAACGCTGATGTCATCATCCTCACCGTGGGCGAGGCCTGGGACATGAGCGGCGAGGCCAAGTCGCGCACCGATATCCACTTGCCCGGCGTGCAGGAGGATTTGTTCAAAGCCCTCAAAGCCACCGGCAAACCCGTAGCGGTGGTGGTTTTCGGCGGCCGGCCGCTAATTTTCGATGCCATATCGGAGCAGGCCGATGCCATTCTCTATGCCTGGTGGCCCGGCTCGGAAGGCGGGACCGCCCTGGCCGATGTGCTCTACGGCGACTATAACCCCGCCGGCAAGCTGCCCATCACCTTCCCGCGCAGCGTGGGTCAGATTCCCATCGCCTACAACCAGCAGTACAACACCGGCCGCCCCATCACCAAGCCCGGCGATATCCGCTACAAGTCGGCCTATATCGACTCGCCCAACACGCCGCGCTACGCCTTCGGCTACGGCCTGAGCTACACCACGTTCAAGTATTCAGACCTGAAAATCAGCCAGGCTCAGCTGAAAGCCAGTGAGTCGGCCCAGGTCAGCTTCACGCTCACCAACACCGGTAAAATAGCCGGCGAGGAAGTGGCCCAACTCTACCTCCGCGACCCCTTGGCCTCCGTGGCCCGGCCGCTCAAGGAGCTCAAGGACTTCCGCAAAGTCAGCCTCAAGCCCGGCGAGAGCAAGACCGTGACGTTCACCATCGACAAAGACAAGTTGGCCTTCTACAACTCGAAACTAGAGTGGGCCGCCGAACCCGGCAAGTTCAACCTAATGGTCGGCAGCGCTTCGGATGATATCCGGCTGGAAGGCGTGCTGGAATTGCAGTAACACGATTATTGAGCGTCATGCTGAGCCGCCCCAATTAACCTCTACCAAAAACAAACTTATGCCTTCCCTATCCCAATTTTCCCTCGCTGATAAGGTCGTTATCATCACCGGCGCTACTGGCGTGCTGGGCGCATCTATGTCGCTGGCCGTGGCTGAGGCCGGGGCCAAAGTGGCCATCCTGGGCCGCAACGCCGAGCGGGCCGAAGCGCGGGCGGCCGCCATCCGCGCCATCGGCGGCGAGGCGCTGGTGGTGCTGGCCGATGTGCTTGACGTGGCCCAGATGAATGCGGCCTGCGATAAAATCATGAGCACCTGGGGCCGCATCGACGGGCTGGTGAACGCGGCCGGCGGCAACATGCCGGGGGCCACCGTCGGCCCGAGCCAGAATCTGTTCGATGTGGGCATCGAAGACACGCGCCGGGCGGTTGATTTGAACCTGTTCGGCACCGTGATTCCGACCACCGTTTTCGGGCGCGTGATGGCCGACCAGGGCACGGGCTCCATCGTCAATATTTCCTCGCTCACGGCCCAGCGGCCCCTCACCCGAGTGATGGGCTACACGCTGGCCAAAACCGCCATCGAAGGCTATACCCGCTGGATGGCTACCGAGCTGGGCCTACGCTACGGGGGCGGCATTCGCATGAATGCCATCGCGCCGGGCGTATTCCTCACCGAGCAAAACCACGACCTGCTCATCGCCGCCGACGGCTCGCACACCGAGCGGGCCACCAAGTTTATCAGCCACACGCCCTTTCAGCGCTTCGGCGAGCCGGAGGAGTTGACGGGCACGCTGATTTATTTGCTGAGCAACGCCTCACGGTTTGTGAACGGCGAGACGGTAGTGGTGGACGGCGGTTTCAACGCCTACAGCGGTGTGTGATTTTGTTATTCATTGATGAACAATAACAGCCCGTCATGCAGAGCGTAGCGAAGCATCTTTACCGCAGTAGTAACTAATTGCGTTGCGCGGTAAAGATGCTTCGCTGCGCTCTGCATGACGTTCTTACTAAACAATACCCCATCCCAAAATGCCCATTATCCAAAGCTGGCGCTGGTACGGCCCGAACGACCCCGTGAGCCTCGCCGACATCCGCCAAGCTGGCGCTACCGACGTGGTGACGGCCCTGCACCACATCCCGAATGGCGAGGTCTGGACTGTGGCGGAAATCCAGAAGCGCCAGGAAATCGTGAAGGCCGCCGGCCTGACGTGGAGCGTGGTGGAAAGCGTGCCCGTGCATGAAAACATCAAAACCCGCACCGGCAATTTTCAGCCATACATCACCAATTACCAGGAGTCGCTGCGCAACCTGGCGGCCTGCGGCATCTTCACAGTGACGTATAATTTCATGCCCGTGCTGGACTGGACGCGCACCGACCTGGCCTACGAAGTAGCGGACGGCTCCAAAGCCCTGCGCTTCGAGAAAGCCGCTTTCGTGGCCTTCGACACCCAGCTACTGAAGCGCCGGAATGCGGCCCAGGACTATACGCCCGAAGAATTAGCAAAGGCCGAAGCCCGCTTCGCCGCCATGAGCGCCGAGGAGAAACAGCTGCTCCAGCGCAACATCATCGCCGGCCTGCCTGGCAGCGAGGAGAGCTTCACGCTGGAAAAATTCCAGAAGGCGCTGGACGCTTACGATGGCATCGACGCGGCCAAACTGCGTGAACATCTAATTCTGTTTCTGCGGGAAATTGTGCCGGTGGCCGAGCGGGTGGGCATTAATCTCGCCATTCACCCCGACGACCCGCCCTACCCCATCCTGGGCTTGCCCCGCGTGGTGAGCACGGCTGAGGACGTGGCCGCACTGGCGGCCGCCGTGCCTTCGCCGGCCAACGGCCTGTGCTTCTGCACCGGCTCCTTCGGCGTGCGGGCCGATAACGACCTACCGGCCATGGTGCGCCAGTTTGCCGGGCGCATCCACTTCATCCACCTGCGCAGCACCCAGCGCGACGCGGAGGGAAATTTCTACGAAGCCAACCACCTCGAAGGCGACGTGGACATGTACGCCGTAATGCGCGAGCTAATAGAGGCCATGCACCGGCGCAACGTGCGCCTGCCCATGCGCCCCGACCACGGCCACCAGATGCTCGACGACCTGCACAAGAAAACCAACCCCGGCTACTCGGCCATCGGCCGCCTGCGCGGCCTGGCCGAATTGCGCGGGCTGGAAATGGGCATCGCGCGCAGCCTGGCGTAGGTTATCAGCCGGAAATCAAGGCTTACTTAGCGACACTCACGCGCCAGATTTTGTCGGCCGCGTCATCAGCCACCAGCAGCGAGCCGTCGGGCAGCGTGGCCACGCCCACGGGGCGGCCGTAAGCGTCCTTCGTGTCGCCGCCGGCCAGAAAACCGGTGAGGAAGTCCTCCGGTTTGCCGGGCTTGCCATTGGCAAAGGGCACGAAAACTACTTTGTAGCCCGAGAACCGCGTGCGGTTCCAGGAGCCGTGCTCGCCGATGAAAGCGCCGTTGCGGTACCTGGTGGGGAAGGCGTCTTTGTCATAAAATGTGAGGCCCAGCGCGGCTACGTGCGCCCCCAGCGCCACGTCGGGCACCAAGGCTTTTTTGACGAGGTCGGGCCGCTCGTTTTTGCGGCGGGGCTCTTCGTTTTGGCCGAAATACGAGTAGGGCCAGCCGTAAAAGCCACCTTCTGTCACGCTAGTGAAGTAGTCGGGCACCAGCTCATCGCCCAGCTCGTCGCGCTCGTTCACCACGGTCCAGAGCTTGCCGGTGCCGGGCTGCCATTGCAGACCGATGGGGTTGCGTAGGCCGCTGGCGAATATTTTCTCGCCCGTGCCGTCGGGGTTAATTTGAAGGATATTGGCGCGGCGCACTTCTTCCTCGGCCCCGTGCTCCTGCACGTTGCTGCTCGAGCCCACGGTCACGTAGATTTTGGAGCCGTCGGGCGCGGCCAGCAGGTTGCGGGTCCAGTGGTTGTTGTAGCCACCTTTGGGCAGGTCGAGAATGCGCTGGCCCGAGCCCGTGATTTTGGTAGCACCCGGCTGGTAGGGGAAGCGCAATACGCCATCGGTGTTGGCCACGTAAAAGTTGTTGCCGATAATCAGCATCCCAAACGGCTGGCTGAGGCCCGCCAGGAAAGTGGTGCGCAGGTCGGGGGTGCCGTCGTGGTTAGTGTCGCGCAGCAGCGTGATGCGGTTGGCGCTGTGGTCGCGTAGCGAGCGGGACTTGTCCAGCTTTAGCTCGGCTATTACTTTGCGGCTCATGCTCAGCGGGATGGTGCTGGCTTCGGCCACCAGCACGTCGCCGTTAGGGGCCACGTACAACCAGCGCGGGCTGTCCAGCTTCCCGGCGTACTCCGCCACCGTGAAGCCGGCGGGCGCTGTGGGCATTTTGCCGGCCGGCCAGGGCTGGATATTCACCCGGTTGGACACTGATTTGGTGGCATAGGGCGCGGGCAGATGCACTGAGTCGGCGGCGGGCGTGGCCACGGTCTGGGCCGGCGTGTTGGCGGCGGCCTCCCGCTTTTCCTGTTGGCTGGGTCCACCGCAGGCGGCCAGCAGGCCCAGACCGGCCAGCAGTAGCGGAATGTTTTTCGACATCATCATGGAGAGCGTAGCGCACGCAACTGATTGGAGACGCGCGGGGGCAGCTGTCTTTACTTCCGAGTGCCGAATTGGTTGCGGCGCAGCTTTACTCAGCTAATAATCCCTGTTCCTTCAGCCAGTCAAAAATCAGCTGGTCGACGGCCGATACCTGGGCCCGGTGCCGGTAGGTCAGCCACACTACTTCCGCGATTTCGGCGGCTGGTTGCAGCGTGCCGGTATAGCGGGCGTAGTAGCAGGCCATGCGCACCAGCACGCCCGCCGGGTGCCCGTGGGCGGGAGCCTCAAACGTGCCGGCGTGCATCAGACTGGCCGGGTCGAGGGCCACGGTCAGCTCCTCTTCGATTTCGCGCAGCAGGGTTTGGGCATCGGTTTCGCCGGGCTCGCGCTTGCCGCCGGGGAAATAGTACCGGTCTTTGCCGTGGCTGCGGGTGCTCAGCACCTGGCCATCACGCAGGTGCAGCCAGGCTATTTTGTCGATGATTGGCATAAGGAATGGCATTGGCCCATAACTATTAAACTGGTGGCAATACCACTGTCGAAAGGTAGCACAGCCCCGGCAAGGGCCGGCTACATTATACTTGCCTCATGAAATCCCTCCTGCTACCCACCCGCTCCTACCGCCTCAACGGCCGCCTCTGGCTCGAAACCGACGACGGCCGCTTTCTCGGCATCGGCCGGCTGGAATTGCTGGAGCAGATTGCCGCGCTGGGCTCCATCTCGAAGGCCGCGCAGGCCATGGGCATGTCCTACAAGCGCGCCTGGGACCTAGTAAGCTCCATGAATGCGCAGGCCGCCACGCCGCTGGTGAGCACCCAAACCGGCGGCACCAAAGGCGGCGGTGCTGTGGTGACGGAGGCCGGCCAGGCCGCCATTGTGGCCTTTAAAGCCCTGCAAGCTCGTTTCCAGGAATTCATGGCGCTCGAAACAAACCGGATACACGAGTAAGGATATAAAACCGGTCGTTATATCTTTACGGATACAACGGCCGTTTTCATGTCCATGCTCCTACCCAACCGCGCCCGCCCAGCGCTGCTTGCGGCCGTCGCCCTCCCGGCGATGGCCGCCCATAGCCAAACCGTAGCCCCCGCCGATACGACCCGCAAAAAAGTTGATTTGGAGGAAGTGGTGATATCCGCTTCCAAAGTCGAGGAAAGCTTCTTGCAATCGCCAGTGACGGTGGAAAAGCTGAATGCCCGGGCGCTGCGGCTCACGCCCACGCCGTCGTTTTTCGATGCTATTGAGCATCTTAAGGGGGTGCAGGTGATTACACCCAGCCTGGCTTTTAAGGTGATAAATGCCCGGGGCTTTACTAACACCACCAACGTGCGTTTCGCGCAGCTCGTGGATGGCGTGGACAATCAGGCCCCGCACATCAGCGGGCCGATTGGGAATGTGTTGGGACCGACTGATTTGGATATCATATCAGTGGAAATCGTGCCGGGCACGGCCGCCGCGCCCTACGGGCTGAACGCCATCAACGGGCTGGCCAATTTTCGGACGAAAAACCCTTTTGATTCCCAAGGGCTGAGCGTGCAGCAGAAAACGGGAATTAACCACGTTAATGATGCCAATACCGGGGCTAAAATCTTCTCCGAAACTAGCTTGCGCTACGCGAAGGTGCTGAGCACGAAGCTGGCATTCAAGGTGAACGGCAGCTACCTACGTGGCTACGACTGGGTGGCCAACGACCAGACCGACATTAACCCCAACGGCAACGCCAACACCGGCCTGTTCGGGGCTGAAAACCCAGCCCGCGACCCCGTGAACGGCTATGGCAACGAGTCATCGGACCGCAGTACGCTGAACCTGGGCGGCAAAAACTACCAGGTGGCCCGCACCGGCTACGCCGAAAAAGACGTGGTGGACTACCACCTGCGCACCCTCAAAGGCGATGCCGCGCTGCACTACCGCTTCCGGCCCGGCACCGAGCTGGCCTACACCTACCGCGTGGCCAGTTTCGATAACGTGTACCAACGCTCGAACCGCTTCCAGCTTCAGGATTACCGGCTCCAACAGCACGCCCTGAGCCTGACCACGCCCGTGGTGCAGGCCCGCGCCTACTTCACCCAGGAAAACACCGGCCAGAGCTATAACCTGCGCTCCGCCGCCGAGAACATCGACCGCAGTTACAAGCCCGATGCCACCTGGAACCGTGACTACACCACCGCCTGGAACGCCGCCACCCAGGCCGGCCAACCCATTGCCCAGGCCCACGCCACCGCCCGCGCCGCCGCCGATTTCGGCCGCCCCCAGCCCGGCACTCCCGCCTTCCAAAACAGCCTTAGCACCGTGCAGGGCATCAATAACTGGGACGTGGGCGCGGCCCTGCGCGTGCGCGCCGACCTGCTCCACGCCGAGGGCCAGGTGAACCTGGCTGAGGCCCTGCGCCGAGGCGGCCACCGCCTGCCCGCCGCCCTGGATGTGCTGGCCGGGGCCGACCACCGCACCTATATCGTGGTGCCCGACGGCAACTATTTCATCAACCCCGAGAAGGGCAAAGACCCGCTCGGCGACAACCTGACCTACTCCAAAACCGGCGGTTTCGTGCAGGCCGGGGCGCGGCTGCTCAAGGAGAAAATCCGCCTCACGGCCACCCTGCGGGCTGATAAGAACGATTATTTCGACCTGAAATTCAACCCGCGTTTCACGGCCGTATATTCGCCCGGCCAGCAGGCCAATTTCCGGGTGAGCTACCAGAGTGGGTACCGGTTTCCGAGCTTGTTTGAGGGGTTTTCGAATGTGAACAGTGGGCAGGTGAAACGCATCGGGGGGCTGCGGGTGATGTCGGACGGCGTGTTTGAGAACAGCTATTTGCGCACCAGCATTGATGCTTTTGGGGCCGCCAATACGGCTTACATCAACGCCAATACGCCCGCCAATGCCACGGCCACCCAGAAGCTGGCCATTCAAAACCAGGCCATCGCGCAGAACAAGGGCCTGCTGGTGAAAAACCCCTACACCTACCTCAAACCCGAGCACATCAACTCCCTCGAAGTGGGCTATAAGGCCGCGCTGCTGCCCAAAGGCCGCCTGTTGGTCGATGTGGATTTTTACTACAACACCTATCGCGACTTCATTGCCCAGGTGGAAGCCTACGTGCCCAAAACGCTGAATCCGGACTCCACGGCCATTTACCTCAACGCAAAATCCACCCAGAACCGTTACCGCCTCTGGACCAATGCCCAGAGCAAAGTCTATAACTACGGCGGCTCAGTGGGCCTGCGCTACGAGCTGCCCGGCGGCTACCTGGCAGGGGCCAACACCACCTATACCCGCCTCGACCGCACCGAAAGCGGCGATGGCCTCGAAGACGGTTTCAACACCCCGCGCTGGGCCTACAACCTGAGCCTGGGCAATGAAAACGCCTACCGCAACTTCGGTTTCGGCCTCAACTACCGCTGGCAGCAGGGCTATTATTCCCAAACTTTCCTGGTGAATGGCAACGTGGCCGCCTACCACACCCTCGATGCCCAACTGAGCTACACCGTGCCCGCGCCCAACCTGCGTTTCAAGCTGGGGGCCAGCAATGCGCTCAATAATTACTACGTGTCCTACCTCGGCGGGCCGAGCGTGGGCGGGCTGTATTACTTGGCCATCACCTATTCGATGTAGCCACCCTACCACCTGAAAAATGAACTCGCTAGCGGGGGTCCCCGCCAGCAATTACCGTTCTGTGAAAGCCTGGCGAATCGCCAACGGCCACAAAAAAAGGCCCGCTCTCATCGAGCGGGCCTTTTTCATTCATCAGCTAGCGCTGAGCCTTGATTACTTCTTGCGCTTGGCCGGGGCCTTTTTGGCAGGAGCTTTCTTGGCGGGAGCCTTCTTCACCGGAGCAGCTTTCACTGGCTCGGGCACGATGGTCGGGGCCGGGCCGTACTTCACTTCCGAGGCGTTGGGGTCGCCGGTGAGGTAGAGGTCGAACTCGACGCGACGGTTCAGGGCCTGGCCGGCGGCCGTGGCGTTGTCAGCAATCGGCTTGGTTTCGCCGTAGCCATGCGACACGATACGGTCGGCGGGCACAGCCTGGCTCAGCATGTAGGTGCGGGCCGAAGCAGCACGGGCATCCGAGAGGTTCAGGTTGTAGTTGTCAGCGCCTTTGCTGTCGGTGTGGCCCGAGATGCCCAGCGTGTAGTCGGGATACTCTTCCATGATTTTGGCGAGGTCCTTCAGCGTGGGGTACGAGCTGGGGAGCAGCACGGCCTTGTTGAATTCGAAGTTGATGTACTTCGTGGCCTCCTGCAGGCGCTTCTTGGTTTCAGCTTTCACCTCGGGGCAGCCTTTGTTGCTGGCCGGGCCGGGGCGGTTGGGGCAGCGGTCCTGGTAATCGGGAACACCGTCGCCGTCGGTATCAATGGGGCAGCCGTTAGCGTCCACTTTCACACCCGATGGGGTGTTGGGGCACTTGTCAGCGGCATCGGTTACACCGTCGCCGTCAGCATCGGGGCAGCCTTGCAGGGCGGCGATGCCGGCCACGTCGGGGCACTTGTCATCGGCATCGGTGATGCCGTCGCCGTCACGGTCGGGGCAGCCTTGCAGGGCGGCCACGCCTTTCACGTCGGGGCACTTATCCTGATAATCTGGAACGCCGTCGCCGTCTTTATCAAGCGGGCAGCCGTTGGGGTCAACTGCTACGCCGGCTGGGGTGCCGGGGCACTTATCCTTCTTGTCCGACACGCCGTCGCCGTCAGCATCCTTCATTTTGCCCAAAGCCACCGTGATGCCGGCCTGGTGCAGCAGGAACCGGTCATACAGCTTGTCGGTGGGGCTGCTCATGTTGTCTACCCGGTCCGTGAAGGGGTAGTGCTGGCTGGTGGTCAGGTCCAGGAACACGGCATCGCTGAGCCGCACCCGAATACCGGCCAGGCCAAATACCTCGGGCCGCCGAATCTGCGTCACGCCGAAATTAGCACCGCGCACCTGCCCCGAGCTATTAGCCAGGAACATGCCGCCGCCACCCATCAGGTAGGGCTGAATGCGGGCGTCTTCTTTCAGAATCTTGCCGTTGTTGAGCTTGAGCTTAATCCCCAAATCCACCATGCCGGTGCGCGACTCAAAGTTAGTCGCCTGGAACAGCTCGCTGCTAAACTTGTACGTCTCGTAGTAGCCCAGCAGGGCCACATCGAACGATGGCGACAGGTAGCGGGTGATGGTTCCGCCGCCGCCCACCGACAGGTCATTGCCGGAACGGTTCCAGAAGTCGGAGCCTTGGTTGCCGCTGTATTGCATCAGGCCGATATTGGCACTGAGCGCCGTTTTGCGGTCGGCGGTTTGGGCCTGAGCACGCGGAGCGGCCATGCCAAGCACGACTGCTCCCAGGGCAAGGCCACGTAGGAGATTAGGTTTTGAGACCATAAATTTTAGGTGTGTGGAATAGATGCGATATCCGCTGCGAGCCATTCAGCCCATCTTGCATTGGATGTGCAGCTATACCCCTTCCAGCTAAAAAAGTTGTTCTCTTCGCTCTTTAGCATCGAATCACCAAAACAGAATAATGATATGAGTCAAGTAATTACAAATGCAAATGTTTGGCTTTATTCTGCTATCGACGGCCTTATCCACTTAGCAAACCAGCCTCTTTAAGCTGCCTGCCAACGGGCAATCACATAAAAAAAGCCGCCTGTTTTCACAGGCGGCTTTCCCAATTATTATCCCGAAAATTCAGGTCCTAGAACCGTCCGAAATTCAGTCCCAGAATCAGCACGATGCCGATGACCATCAGTATCAGATAGGTTTCCACGGCACCGGTCTGCACGTAGCGCAGCAGCTGGCCACCGCCATTCACCGCGCGGCCAAAAACGCCCACCACGGGATTGATAACGCCGTTTTCCACGAACTTATACAGGCCCGTCGACAGCGCCATGATGGGCCGCGTGAACACGTTATTGTACAGCTCATCGATGTAGTATTTGTGATACACCAGGCTTTCGGGAGCCGAGCGGTGGGCCTCGTCTTCGGCCGGGCGCGTGGCGCGGGCCACGTACATCACATAGGCCAGAATGATGCCCAGCAAGCCAGCGGCAACCGAGGCAATCATGAGCATCAATTCGGTGTGCTCATCGGGCTTGGCCGAGAAAACCTCGGGCAGAATACGCTGCGAATACGTAAAAATCGGGGCCAGATATTCGGCCAGGTAATGGTGCCCACCGGTAAACATCGGCGCGCCCATGAAGCCGCCCACGGCCGCCAGAATAGCCAGCACGATGAGCGGGAACGTCATCGAAGCGGGCGACTCGTGCAGGTGGTGCTTCTGCTCCTCCGTACCCCGGAACTCGCCAAAGAAAGCCAGGAAGAGCAGGCGGAACATGTAGAACGCCGTCAGGAAAGCGGTGAGCAGGCCCATGGCCCACAGCACTTTGTTGTGTTCAAAGGCGTGCGCGAGGATTTCATCTTTCGAGAAGAAGCCCGAAAACGGCGGAATGCCCGAAATGGCCAGACAGCCGATGAGGAACGTGAGGAAGGTGATGGGCAGCGCCTTGCGCAGACCGCCCATGCGGCGTAGGTCCTGCTCGTTGCTCATGGCGTGAATCACGGAGCCGGCCCCGAGGAACATCAGCGCCTTGAAGAAGGCGTGGGTGAGAACGTGGAACAGAGCGGTGGAGTAGCCCATCACGCCCAGCGCCAGAAACATATAGCCCAACTGCGAAACGGTGGAGTAAGCCAGCACCTTCTTGATATCGTTCTGTGCCAGGCCGATGGTGGCCGCAAACAGCGCCGTAGCCGCGCCCACAATGGCGACAACCTGCAGCGTATCGGGCGAGAGCGTGAACAGCACGTTGGCCCGCAGCACCATGTAGATACCCGCCGTTACCATGGTAGCAGCGTGAATGAGGGCCGAAACCGGCGTAGGGCCGGCCATGGCGTCGGGCAGCCAGGTGTAGAGCGGCAGCTGGGCCGACTTGCCCATTGCGCCCACAAACAGCAGCAACGTGATGGCCGTGCAGATGCCCACGCCATACGTGCCGAACTGGCCGAGGCTGGCCTTCTGGAACACCTCGGCGTACTGCACCGAGTTGAAGGTGAGGTAAATCAGGAAAATACCGAGCAGGAAACCCAGGTCACCGATGCGGTTGATGATGAAGGCTTTCTTGGCGGCGTTGTTGTAGGCCGTATTCTTGTTCCAGAAGCCGATGAGCAGGTAGGAGCACAAGCCCACGCCTTCCCAGCCGATGAAGAGAATGACGAAGTTGGCCCCCATCACCAGCAGCAGCATGCTGAAAATGAACAGGTTCAGAAAGCTAAAAAACTTGCCCACGTTCTCGTCGTGGTGCATGTAGCCGATGCTGTAGACGTGAATCAGGAAGCCCACGCCCGTCACCAGCAGCAGCATTATAAGGCTCAGCTGGTCAATCTGGTACTGGAAGGGAATCTGGAGCGAACCCACCGAAATCCAGTCGAACAGCTGCACGGTGTACTGATACTGGAAATTCAGGAACAGCATCACCGAAATCAGGAACGAGCCCAGCACGGTGGCGCTGCCGATGAGACCGGCCACGGTACCGGAAAGCTTCTTGTTCAGCAGTCCATTCAGCAAAAAGCCCAGAAAGGGCAGCAGCGGAATCAGGACGTAGATGAACGTAGAATAAGGGGCGTTGGCGCCGGGGAGAACGGTTTCTTGCATGTACGTAGGGGCGGGGCTTGTCCCTGCCCGGCTAGCGGAACGATGAAATCAGGAGAATAACGGCGCGAACGGCCGGGCGGGGGCAAGCCCCGCCCCTACCACTTCAGACGACTCAACAAATTGACGTCGGTGGTCTGGAAGTTGCGGTAAATCATGACGATGATGCCCAGGCCCACCGAGACTTCGGCGGCGGCCACGGCCATGATGAAGAACACGAAAATCTGGCCGTGGGGGTCGGAGCGGTAGGCCGAAAAGGCCGTCAGCAGGATGTTCACGGCGTTGAGCATCAGCTCGACGCACATGAAGATGATGATGGCGTTGCGCCGCACCAGCACGCCCGTGACGCCGATGGCAAACAGGGCCGAGGCGAAGAAAACGTAGTACTGAAGCGGTACGGTCCGAATGACTTCGGGGATGGTCTGGGAAACGGTTGGGTCCATACAGGAAGGGCCGGCGAATGGGCAACGTGCAGCCGGCCGGCCGGCAAAGGTACCCGAAAAACCACCAGTCCAAAAATCACAATTCAACCCGTGGCGCTTCGGGGCGGGGCAAAGGAGCCGTCCCTGCTCCTATGCTATCCAAAACCAGGGGCGCGGACCGTTTTCGCATCCAGTAAAGTGGTTGCATCGTGGGCTATGCACAATAAACAACTATTCAAATCAATATAAATAATTATGGTTAGAGAAAAACCGTCTCATAAATAATTTATAACAAAAGTTCAATTGGCAAATCAAGAGAAATATCGCCTAATATTAAACTTTTCCATGATGAAGCTAACTCCATTAAAGATAATCGGGCATTACTTTTCCCGAGCGCCAAAGCTGCTTTTTCTAATGGATTAATTATGCAAACTTTGTATTATGTAGAACTATAGCCACATTTCCTTAACTCCTGCTTACCCTTTTTTACCGAATTATTCACATTCCCTTCTTTTCATGAAACCATTCTTACTTGGATTATTATCCATATTCTGGAGTACGTTGGCAATGGGTCAGACCTTGTATACGTTCAACGGAGGCGGAACCACCGGCGATTGGGACGCCGCCTACAGCTGGACGACTGACCCCACGGGCTCAACCAGCATCAATGCCCGGGTTCCGGCGGCCAACGACAATGTGGTAATTACCAACAGCTTCGTGCTGTCAGTAAAAAACCTGGTGGCAGCCACGGGCCTGAACGTGACGGTGCAGAAGGGCGGCGTGCTCGACCTGACTACGGCCACCAACAACCTGCCGGCGCTGGCCAGCCTATCCGGCCAGGGCACGCTGCGCATCGCGGGGCCATATTTCCCGACGGTGACGACCAACAACTTCGATGATGCCAACACGGGCACCGTCGAATTCTATAACTGGGCCGCTGGTCCTACGGCCTTGCCAATCCCGGTTTCGGGCCTGTACAACAACCTGCGGCTGCTGAACACCACGGCCACCGCCTACAGCACCTACCTCGATGCCAACCTGACGGTGAACGGCAACCTAACGCTGCTGCGCTCTAACGCAACGGCTTTCCCTTCGGGCAATGACAACGCTACTGCTGCCGCCGCTGCTGCGGCCGCGGGCATTTCGCTTAGAATAGGAAACGCGGCGGCCAACCGCGCCCTTAGCGTGTATGGCGACATCACGATTGGCGGGGGCACGTTTTTGGGCGTGGGCAGCGCCAACAACGGCACGCATACGCTGACGGCCTACGGCAGCTTCATCAACAACGGCACGGTGAACCTACACAACGGCACCGCCGACGACAATCAGGTGGCCACGCTCGTTTTTTCGGGTGCCACCGGTGCCACGTTCGCCTGCAACGGCGATACGGACCTCGATATTCTGAAAGTAGACAAGGGCATCGACAGCCAGGTACTGCTGAATGTGACCTCGGCGCAGGGCTTGCACGGCAACGCCCAAGGCAACCTGCGCCTCGGCCACGTAGGCGCTAACGTGGACCTGCTGGTACTGGTGAACGGCATAACCAAGCTCGGCAACAACGTTTATCTGGCCAAAATCAGCAACGTTACGACCACGGGCACCGGGTTTTCGCTCGGGTCTTCGTCCACCAGCCCCACGCTTTGGATAGCCGGGGCCACGGTTATTAACAATTACGCCAACGCCTTCATCGTATACGGCACGTATCGGATTAGCGGGGGTTCGCTGACCAGCGTTAACTATGATGCCATGGTGGTGCGCGAGGATGGGCAACTGCTCATCGAGGGCGGCACCACTACGGTGGATAAGTTTCGGCCGTCGAGCACCTCGTCGTCGCACCGAGGCTCGTTCATCATCTCTGGCGGAACGTTCGAAGCGGTCGGCACCTATGTTGGGTCTGTTTACGTGGCCCAGGCCCGCTTCTCGATTCCTTACCTCACGCAGGGCTTCCGAATGACGGGTGGCACCATCCGGGTGAGCAACCCCGCCAACTCGACCGGCGCTTTCCACATCGGAGTCGACCCGAATAACGCCAGTGTTAGCGGCGGCCTCATTGAAATCATTCTGCCTAATACGAACACCAACGCCCCCATTCTGTCGACGGCCCCGCTCTGGAACCTGACCATCCGGAAGCCAACGGCGGGCGGTACCAGTAAGGCATTGCTCGCGAACATTACGTCGGAATACACGACCGGGGCCACCAACAATGCCCAGCCCATCACGGTGCTGAACAACTTCACGCTCGACGCCACGAACCCCACTACGTTCGATGCCGCTAACTTGGACGTCAACATCCAGGGCACGCTGGCCATCGGCACGGGCTGCACCTACCTGCCCGGCACCAATACCACGACTTTCAGCGGCCCGCAAAACCAACTGCTGACCAACAATGGCACCATTGGGGCCACGGCTGGCATTGGCACGTTCAATAACTGGACGGTTAACAAATCGGCCGGTACGCTCACGCTGGGCGGCACGGTCACGACCTACCGGGTGCCGGCCACGGCCACCCTCTCGCTGCTGAAGGGCGTGCTCAACGACGGCACCAAAACCATCAACGTGCTGGGCAATATGGTGAACTCGGCAGCGCACACCAGCGCCGGCGGCTCGGGTAGCATTGTGCTCAACGGCACGACCAACCAAATTGTGAGCGGCGATGGCAACGGGGTATTTGGCAACCTCAAAATCAACAACTCGGCCGCCACGGGTACCGTGGCCGTCACGTTTACGGCCAACATGAGCGTGGCCAGCACGCTCACGATGCTGAGCACCAACATTCTCGCCATTGGCTCGAACCGCCTGGCCCTGACCAACGTGGAAAGCTCGGGGCAAACGGGCGCACTGGCCCTGGGGCCGGGCAACGCCTTCTCTACTTCGTGCTTTATTCAGACGGCCGGCAACCAGAGCGATTTGGGCCTGCAGAAAACCTACGGCAAAGGCGATTCCTTCACCTTTCCGGTGGGCACGGGCCTGGGCACTACGGCCCGCTACGCCCCGGCAGTGATTGAGCTGCGCCTGGCCTCTTCGGCCCCTCTCGACAAGTTTGGGCGGGTGAGCGTGAGCCCGGTGAGCTCGCGTAATCCGTTCGTAACGGGCACCACTAATTCGCTGGCTTACTACTGGAAAGTGCGCAGTGCCGGCTTTGGGCCCATCCCCGCGGGTTCGATATACGAGCAGTTTACGATGACCAATACCGATGCGCCCGGCACCCGGGCCAACTACGTACCGGCCCGTTACCTGCCCATTGCCTGGACGAAGTACACCACCAACGACATGAGCATTGGCTCGTCGCTCTCTTACATCAACTTCAGCGCCATCGACCAGGTCGACGGCGAGTTTACCGCCGGCGAACCAGCTGCGTTCGGCACCGTCACGGCATTCTACAGCCGTGGCAGCGGCAACTGGGAAACCCCCGCTACCTGGAGCACCAGCAGCTTCAGCGGCGCAGCGGCCACCACGGTGCCCGGGGCCGGCAACCCGGTTTTCATCGGCTCGGCGGCCGATGGGGCCAACCACACGGTGACCGTGACAGCCAACAATGCCAAAGCCGGCTCGCTGGTGATTGACAATGGCTCAACGCTGGATGCCCAGGCCTTTACGGGGCTCAATTTCGGCGCTTTGCCGGATTCGAAGCCGGGCGGGTCGGGTTTGCTGCGCATGGCCTCGACCACTACCCGCACGGGTGCAAATAAAAAGAATGACCCTTATGTGTACACGACGACGACCACCTTCCCGGGCGGTGATTTCGGGTCTTTCCTGCAAGCGGGCGGCGGTACTGTAGAATACTACACAACGACTACCGCTTATGCCGCAGACCCTTATAACCAAGCGGTAACGCTGCCCACTACTTCGTCGACGGGCCTGGCCCTGACCTCGTACAACAACCTCTCCCTGAATGCCCTTCCCAACACGAGCGTTACGCTTCCCGACGCGGACCTGCGCATTTATTCGCAGCTAAAGGCTGGTACGGCCGCCGCGTACACCGGCGATGCGTACCTGAGCGGCACGGCTAACGGCGACCTGCGCATCGGGACGCTGCTGGGTGTGCAGACGGGCGCGCTGCACTTCAGCAATGGTAATGCGCGCAATCTGTTGATTGAAGGCGATATCCAGGTTAGCAGCGGGGCTACTTTCGACACCAACGGCAGTGGCGCTGCGGTTGCCAACACTTTGTTGGTGAGCGGCTCGACTACCAACAACGGTACGCTGAACTTCAACACCGGCGGCAAAACGGCCGCCCTCACCTTCACCGGCGGCCAACCGGCGAGCATCACCGGTCCTACGGCCAACACCACCAACCTATATTCGCTCACGGTGAACAAGGGCATCGGCCGCACGGCCACGCTGAACCTGGACGTGGCGGGCACCCTCACAACGCCAACCAGCAACTGGCTGACCCTGACCAACGGCACGCTGCGCTACGCCAAGAATTCGGGCACGCAGCCCCTGACCATTCACAACGCGGCCAGCCCCTACCTCATCACCGACAACGCGGGTCTGACCGTAGATGCGCCCAATGCTGCGGTGACCGTAGCCACGAACACCAGCGCGGCCGCCGACCTGAAAATGGCGGGCCAAGTGCAGGTGCTGCAAGGCAGCCTGAGCGTGGGCAGCACCGCCGGCACCGGCAACGACCTGGAATACGCCAGCGCGGGCACCCCCACCCTGAAGGTGAGCGGCACCGCCACGCTGTACGTGAACGGCCAGATTCGCCGCACGGTAACCAACCTCGACGGGGCCTTGCGCTTCGAGCAGACCGGCGGCACCATCGACATCGACGGCAAGGGTGCTACGGCAGCCCAGAGCAACGAGCGCGGCCTGTTTGAAGTGCAGGGCAAGGGCAGCATCTTCCGCATGAGCGGCGGCACCATGAACCTGCACCGCTCCAACGGCCGGCCCACCATCGCGGCCGACCTGTACCTGGCCCCCGACTCGACGGTAGTAACCGGCGGTACGGTGGTGCTGGGCAACACCGCCGCTGGCGCGGGCAACGTGACCGTCAGCGTGAGCTCGACGGTGCCGCTCTACGACCTGCGCGTGGAAACCGGTGCCAACAACACGAACACCAACACCGGCCTGCTGACGGGCGTACTCCCGCTGACGCTGAAAGGCTCGCTGACCATTGGCAACGACAACTCGTTTTTCAATGCCAACAGCTTGGGGCTGAACATTTATCAGAGCCTCATCAATAATAACACTTCGGCCAGTACGGCCCTGAACGCGGGCGGCTTCCAGCCGATTTCGACCACGCAGACCACGACCTTCCTGGGCGGCATTGCCACGCAGCTGCTCACGGGCACGGCCAGCAACCTGACCGTATTCGGCGGCCTGGTGCTGAACACGCCCCAGACCAACGGCAAGCTGCAGCTCGGCGGCAACGTGCTGACGGCCGGCACCCTGACCCTGACCAAGGGCACCCTCGACGACAACGGCAAAACCCTCACCGCGCTGGGCGACGTGCTGAACTCGGCCACGCACACCAGCACGGGCGCGGGCAGCATCGTCCTGGCCGGCACCGCCAACCAAAACATTGGCGGCAACGGCGCAGGCCGCTTCGGCAACCTGACGCTGAACAACGCCGCTGGGGCCACCGCCACGGCCAACCAGGAAATCACCCAGGTGCTGGCGCTGAACAACGGCGTGTTCACCATTGGCTCGAACCTGCTGTGGCTGAGCAACCCCGCCGCCGGGGCCGTGACGGGCTTTAGCGCCGCGCGCTTCATCCGGACCAACGGCATTGTGGCCGACCTGGGCCTGCGCAAGAGCTACCCCGCCAGTGCGCTGAACTTCACCTTCCCTGTGGGGGCAGCTGCCAAGTACACGCCCGTGCAAATGAACCTGACCGCCAACGCGGTGGCCGGCACCATCACGGTGCAGCCCATCGCCCTGGCCCATCCTTCGACCACCAACCCGCTGGCCCGGGAGCTGAACTACTACTGGAAAGTGAGCAGCACGGGCCTGAGCGCCTCGCCCACGGTCACCCAGCAGTTCACCTACATCGACAACGGCGCGGGCAACGACGTGAATGGCACGGAAACCAGCTACAAGCTGGGCCGTTTCCTGAACGGGGCCTGGAACCCCATCAACGGCATCAGCGGCAGCGTGGTGGATGCCACAGCGAACACCCTCACCAACACCGGCGTCAACTACATCAGTGGCGACTACACGGGTGGCGAGATTTCGGAGTTCGGCGCGGTGCCCACCTACTACAGCCGCAACGCTACGGCCGGCCTGGCCGCCGGCGCGGCCTGGGACCTGGCTTCGTCCTGGACGTTTAATGCGGACGGTACCGACTCCGGCCCGCTGCCCACCAGCTTCCCCACCCTGGCCAACCCGGTGGTGATTAACAGTGGCCACCTCATCAACTCAAACGGCCCGGGCCGTGGCGCGGCCACGCTGCAGCTGCTGGGCACGCTGGACCTGGCGGCCAACGCGGCCAACAACTTCAACACCGTGACCGGCACGGGTACGCTGCGCATTGGCTCGGCCCTGTTTCCGGCCGGTAACTACAGCAACTTCGTCGCGCCCAACACCGGCACCGTGGACTTCACGGGAGCCGTGCAGCTGCCGGCCCGCGATACGTACAATAACCTGACCCTGTCGGGCGGCAATGCCAAGCAGTTCACCAACCTCGACCTGACAATCAACGGCACCCTAAACGTGGCCGCTGGCACGACGGTGGACAACCCCACCAGCCAGAACATTGCCCTGGCCTCGGCCACGAGCGGGGCCACGGTGGCCGGCACGCTCAACCTGAACGATGGCCAGCTCACGACCGGGGCTGCGCTCACGACGACCAGCACTGGCACGGTGAATCTGGGAGCCGGCGCGGTAACCCTGGGCACCGCCCTGACCAACAACGGCTCGCTGGTGCTGGGCAACGGTAACTTCAAAACGGGTACCTCGCTCACCAACGGCGGCACGTTCGATGCAACGAAAGGCGCGGGCGCTATCACCGTGGGCACCAGCTTCAGCAACAGCGGCACCTACCTGGCCGGCACCGGCAACCTGGACGTTAACACGACCTTCACCAACACGGCAGCCGGCAACTTCTCGGCCGCCACCGGCGAGGTGAATGCCACCGGTTCCTTCACCAATGCGGGCTACTACGCTGCCACCGCCACCAACCTGCTGCACGCCAATGCGGATTTCAGCATCCCTGCGGGCGGTTATTTCTCGGCTGGCACTTCCACGCTGGTGCTGCGCGGCAACTTCACCAACGCCGGCACCTTCGACCAAGGCACCAGCCTGGCGCAGTTCCTCACGGACGTTAACCACTACATCACCGGCAACACCACTTTCTGGGACTTGCAGAAGTTCGGGGGCAATACCCTTGTGATGGGCTCGAATACCAACGTGACGGTAGCCGACCTGCTGACCCTGCAGAATGGCCTCTTCTACACGGGGCCGGCGGGCTCGAGTAACACGCTCAGCCTGACCAATACGGCCACCCAGCCCATTATCGGCAACACGCTGAGCTCCTACGTGTCGGGTCGCCTGGCCATGACGCTGCCCAACGACGCCGCCAGCATCCGGGTGTTCCCGGTGGGCGCTGGCGGCCGCTACCGCCCCGTCACGATTAAGCCCCTGGGCGTTTCGTCGAGCCCGGTGGTGCTGGTCGAAATCATCAACGGTGCCCCGGCCGGTTCAGTCGATGGCACGCTGTCGAACCTCTCGGCCAACCGCTACTATCGTATTCAGCTGCTGTCGGGCACCATCACCCAGCCCACGGTACAGCTGAGCTTCAACACCGATGTGGTGGATGAAACCGTGAACGTGCCCGGCAACCTGCGCGTAGCCCGCTCGGCTGGCGCCAGCGGCCCCTGGAGCACGGCCGGCGGCGCGGGCGTGTACTCGCCCGATGCCCCCCGGGGCTACACCGTTTCTGCGGCCAATCAGACCGTTATCAACAACAACTCGTTCTTCGCCCTGGCCTCGACCAACAGCGTGGATAACCCCCTGACCGGCTCCGCGCCGCTGCCCGTCGAGCTGGTGCAATTCACGGCTACGCTCAAAGGCGCGGCCGTGCACCTGGACTGGGCCACGGCTTCGGAAAAGAACAGCGCTTATTTCGCAGTGGAGCGCTCGGCCGACGGCCAGCGGTTCAATGAGATTGGTCGTGTAGTGGCGCAGGGTAGCACTACCCTGCACCACGACTACGCCCTGGTAGACGCGGCTCCGCTGACCGGCCTGAGCTACTACCGCCTGCGGCAGGTAGACAATGACGGCACCCTGGCCTACTCGCCGGTGGCTACGGTGCGCTATGCGCCGGAAAATGCCGCACCGGTGCTGCAGGCCTACCCCAACCCTGCCACCCACGCGGGCTTCCAGCTGGCCATCACCGGCCTCACGGGCAGCACGGGTAGCACGGTGCAGGTGTTCGACAACGTGGGCCGCCTAGTGCTCACGCAGGCCGTAGCGCCCAACACGATGCAGACCGCCATTCAGCCGGCTCGTCCGCTGGCGACGGGCATGTACTTCGTAACCTGGACGACGGAGGGCGCCAAGCTGACCACCAAAGTGGTGGTAGAATAGCGCAACGTAACCTTTCTGAATCCTACCTCCAAAACCCCGGCTGCACTAGCAGCCGGGGTTTTTTATTTTGGGCCTGCTGCTGGAGCGGGGCCGCCCTGCCGACAACGCTTCAGTACCGGAATACCCAGCAATATCAAGGCTTGCACATTAGCATTTCACGCAGTGTTTCGGGGTGTTCAAGCGCAGTATTTCGCAGTGCTGTTCTGGAACGACACGGCGAAACACTGCGCTTGAACACCCCGAAACACTGATGAAATAAGAAAACCTATTTTGGTGCGGAGCCCTACCCCATCGGGGCTTTTTTGCCCACTTATTCCCAACTGTTTATCAGTGATTTGGCTGATAAACATCTACGTCATCTGAAGAAAACTCACTCCGCACCATCAGTCAGTTCACACAAAAAAGAGCCCCACCGGAAAAATCCGGTGGGGCTCTTTTTTTAAGCAAGCGGCCGGTTTGGGGCGGCCGCCCGGCAGCGGCTTAGCGCTTCTCGATGCGCCGCACGGCCGTCAGGCCTTCCTGCTGCACTTCGAGGAAATACACACCGCTGGCCAGGGCGGCCGGCAGCGCCAGACGCTTGTCGGCGCCGAGGGGGGCCGGGGCCAGCACCAGGCGGCCCGTCAGGTCGCGGAGGGCCACGGTGGCCGGAGCGGCCGAGGGCAGCGCCACGGTCAGGTTGTCGGTGGCGGGGTTGGGGAACACGCTCAGGCCGGGCAGGGCCTGGCTGGCCAACGTGGCCGACACCAGGTTGAACGACGTGGCGCTGGTGGCCGTGCCGCCCGGCGTGGTCACCATAATCAGGCCATTAACGCTGCCCGTGCCGGTAGGCAGCGCTGCGGTAATGGTGGTAGCATTCACCACCGTGAAGTTGGGCACGTTGAACGAGCCAATACGCACGGCCGTAGCACCCGTAAAGTTGGTGCCCGTGATGGTTACCAACGTACCGGGGCCGCCCGTGGTGGGCGTGAAGCTCGTGATGGTAGGCGCGGGCACGGTCACGGTGAACGTAGCCGCGGCCGAAATACTGTTGGCAGGGTTAGTCACCGTTACGTTGAAGGTGCCAACCGTAGCAACGGAGCTGGCGGGCACCGTAGCCGTCAGCTGAGTAGCCGATACAAACGTCGTGGTCAGCACGATGCCGTTGAAACTCACTACCGAGCCCGACACAAAATTGGTACCCGTTACGGTCAGGGTGAAGGCAGCGCTACCGGCCACCGTCGTATTCGGCAATAACGCCGTGATGGTGGCAGCCGGAGTCACAATGAAGTTAAACGGAGCCGATGCCCCTCCGCCCTGGGCCGGGTTGGTGACAATAACCGGATAGGTTCCTACTACCGCGCCAGTAGGCAGGCTAATGGACAACTGCGTGGCCGAAATGTAGGTGGCTGGCAGTGACGTTCCGCTGAAGGTCACGGTCGAAGTCGGCAGGAAACCCGTGCCGATGATGGTAAGGGTGAAAGGACCGGAGCCCTGCGCCACCGAAGCCGGCGAAAGGCTGGTGATGGCCGGCGTGGGGTTGGGCACAGTCACCGTGAAGGTGCCCGTGCTGGTGGCCGTGCCGCCTGGCGTGGTCACGGCAATCGGGCCGCTGGTCGCGCCCGTAGGCACGGCAAAGGTGATTGTCGTCGCGTTCACCACCGTGAAGCCCGTTACCGCTACCCCGTTCAGGGTGAGGGCCGTGGTGCCGGTCAGGTTGGAACCCGTGACGGTAATCGTGGTACCTACCGGCCCACTGGTGGGGCTGAAGCTGGCAATAACCGGGGCCGGTGCCACCGGCGCAAAGGCAATGCCGCGAAAAGCGGTGTTGGTAGCGGCCGTGGCCACCGGAGCCGGAATGCTGGTCAGCGTAGGGGCCACGTTGTAGCCGGTAGTGTCGGAGAGCAGGTACAGGCCGGTGGCGCTGGTGGCTATCAACGACACCGTGGTGCCGCTGGTGTTGCCATCGAGGCCGCGCACCGTGGCCGTGGCCGACCCGGCAATGATGCCGTTCAGCGTCCAAGTGCCCGCCACCAAGCTCCATTTCTGAATACCACCGCCGGTAACGCTTCGGTCATCAGCCACATACACTACGTCCACACCCGGCACGGTCGTGCTCAGGTCGGCAAAATAGAAGCCGTAGGGGCTGGAGCCGGCCGTGGTGGCCGGGAAGCCCGGCAGCACCGCCACGGTTTGCCCCGCCGCCGTGGGCAGGCCCGTGCCCACCGTGCTCAGGCCGATGTAGGGGCTCGAAGCCGCCGAGATATACAGGTTGCCCCCGGCCACGCTCACGCCGCGCAGGTTGGTGGGTGCCGTGTTCAGCTGCGTAGGGTTGAAGCCGCCGAAGGTGACGTATTGCACGCCCGAGTTGCCGCCCACCACATACAGGTTCGTGCCATCTGCCGAGGCCACGGCCCGCACGTTGGAGGCGCTGAAAGCATTGCCCAGGCTGGTGCTCGTGTCCACGGTGCCATCGGGGCTCACCACCCCCACCACGCGGGCCACGTCGGCGGCCGTGGAAGCCGCCACGCCGGTGGTGCCGGGAGCAGTGCCGTAGCCGGCCAGCAGCAGGCTGCGGCCATTGCCGGTCCGGGACAGCACCAGCTCCGACGTGGCGTTGCCGCTGGCGGTGAGAATGCGGTTGTTGCCGGTTACGGCCGTGGGCAGGGCCACCGACTGCACCAGTACGCCGGCCGGCGTGTATTCATCCAGGTACACTGCCGTGGCCGCCGTGGTCAGGGCGGCCGTTCCATCGCCTACGCGCGTCACCACAATGTTGCCCGGCGTGAAAGGTGCTGCGGATGCCAATGCCGGCCCCAAGCACAGCCACCCGACGAAGCAGGCCAACAATTGCTTAAAGTAGGAATAATTCATGGTAAAAGGTGAAAATGGGGGAAATTATGAAAGGGTTATTAATCAGTAATATTGTTCTATTCAAAGGTACTGCCCCCCATCCAATAGTTTGGCAGGTATCAGGATTAGCAATGAATGAAATGTGAATTTTAACAGAGTGATTCGCCTCCTGCCTAATGCGTATGCCGGCTGGTCCCGCACGTTGCCCGCCGTCGCCGACCGGCATATCCGCTGCGCAGGCTCGGCCGCTGATTTTGTTGCGCAAATCGAAAAACCTTAAAGTAATTTCACCGGGTCATCGTCTGTTTATTCAGAATGACAACCATGGCACTTTCGCTCCCCTCTCCCCTCCTGCCGATGACGGCTTCGCAGCAAGACCGCCAGATTGCCGAAGCCGTGCGCCAGCAGCGCCCCCGGCTCCTGCAGTTCATCCGGCGGCGCATCCCCGACGAAGCCGAGGCCGAAGACCTCCTACAGGACGTCTTCGCTGAGCTCGTGGAAAGCTACCGGCTGCTCAAGCCCGTGGAACAGGCGGCGGCCTGGCTCTTCCGGGTGGCCCGCAACCGCATCACCGACCTCTACCGCCGTAAGCGGCCGGTGAGCCTGGAAGCGGCCTTTGGCGCGGCCGAAGCCAGTGACGACGGTGAAGGCTTGCTGCTGGCCGACCTGCTGCCCGCCCCCGACGACTCGCCCGAAAACCGCCTGCTGCGCGAAACCCTCATGGAAGCCCTCAGCGAAGCCCTGGCCGAGTTGCCGGCCGCCCAGCGCGAAGTATTTGTGTGGCACGAGCTGGAAGACAAAACCTTCCGCGAAATGGAAGAGGAAACCGGCGTACCGCTCAAAACCCTCATTTCGCGCAAGCACTACGCCGTGCTGCACCTGCGCAAGCGCCTGCAAAAGCTCTACACTGAATTATTCACCGACTAACGGTGAAATGGTGATGTGGTGAACTAGTGAATTTGACGTTTTGCCAATATCTGTTGGCCGCTCAAATTCTCATTCGCCTGCTCACCACCTCACCAGTTCACTATCTCACCAATCATGGACCGTAAATTCTGGCTGCTCCGCGGCCTCCGTTTCTTTTTCTTCGCGGCGCTTTTCATTGCCGTTGCCGGGTTTGCCACGCAGGCCCTCTGGAACTGGCTGATGCCATCCTTGTTCCGTCTGCCCACCATCACGCTGGGCCAAACCTACGGCCTGCTCCTGCTGAGCCGCATCCTGTTTGGCGGCTTCCGGGGTGGGCGGCCGGGCGGCTGGGCCCGCAAGCGCCGCGAGTGGAAGCTGCGCATGGCTGGCCGCATGGAGCACCTCAGCCCCGAAGCCCGCGAAAAATTTCGCCAGCAGATGCAAAGCCGCTGTGCCGCTTGGGGCCGCCGCCCCGAAACGACCGCCGAAGCCACGGCGCAGCAACCGGCCTAGCAGCCGGGCCTGCCGAAATTATTTTAGCAGCGCGGCCCCTTTCAGAGGGGCCGCGCTTTTTTATTCCAATTTTATTTAGACATTTGCCTAATCATTGAAACACCTAGTATGAATGCTCTCTTCAAAGCCCTGAACGACCCCACGCGGCGCGCCATCCTGGAGCGGCTGCGGGGCGGGCCGGCCACCGCCGGGGCCATTGCCGAGCAGTTCCAGTTCTCGGCCCCCACCATCAGCCACCACCTCGACCTGCTGCGCCAGGCCGACCTCGTCACCAGTCAGAAGCAGGGTCAGTTTGTGGTCTACACCCTCAACATGACGGTATTTGACGAGCTGCTGGGCTGGCTTTATCAGTTCAAATCCTAATTTTTCCACTTCCTTTTTTGCGGTACTCATGAAAAAGAATCTGCTCCTGTGGCAATTGCTCACGCTCGTGGCCGTGCTGGCTCCGTCGCTGTACCTGCTTTATGTGTGGCCGCAGCTGCCCGCCCAGGTGCCCACGCACTTCGACGGCAGCGGGCAGGCTAACGGCTACACCAGCCGCGACCACATGTGGCTCCTCACGCTGGGTTTGCCGCTGGGCATAGCCCTGTTTTTCAGCGTCCTGCCCTACCTGGACCCCAAGCGCCGCCTCGACAGCAACAGCGTAAACTTCCAGAAGCTGCGCCTGGCCGTGGTGGCCATGCTGGGCGGGCTGGCCGGCTACGGGCTGTACATGGCGTTGCACCCTGGTACTTCGGGCGGGGGCCTGCTGGTGCTAGTGGGCCTGTTTCTGGCCTTTATGGGCAACTACCTCACCACCGTGCAGCCCAACTACTTCGTGGGCATCCGCACGCCCTGGACGCTGGAGAGCCCCACCGTGTGGGCACGCACGCACCGCGTGGGCGGCATGCTTTTTTGCCTGACGGGAATGCTGATTGCGGGCCTGGCGCTGGTGGTGCCCGCGCAGCAGATGCACCTGGTGCTGGTGGGGCTGCTGGTGCTCACGGCGGTGTTTTGCTACGGCTATTCCTACTTCGTTTTCCGGCAGGAAGAGCAGGGGCGCAACGTGGCCTAAGCCCGCCGTGGCAATGCCCAGGGTATCTGCTTCTTCCTCAAAAGCCTCTGCACGCAAGTGCGGAGGCTTTTTTTATTGATTCCTGATGGGTACATCGAAACTTAATTGCGCTTATCCAATAATAAAAGTGAATTTATTATTACAAACACTTGCAACATGCGGTGATTTTATTGTACGTTTGTATCCTCCAATAAAAAATGTCATTAGTGCAATACGCTATGAAATCCGGCCTCGCCTCCACCGTTGTTGCCATTGGCCTTTTGCTGGCCGCCATGCCCAGCCAGGCGCAATATGCGTACACCCAACCCGGGGGCAAGCCGGAAGAAACCACCAGCACCGACCCTGAGGAAAGCGCTAACCCCGCCACAACCAAAGTCATCCACGGCGTGGTGCAGGGCCGGAAAGGGGTATTGCCCGGGGCCACAGTGTGGCTACACGGCACCCGCACCATTGTGGTCACCAACTCGGAAGGCGAATTTGAGCTGCGCGTGCCCACCAACGTGAAAGAAGTGGAGCTGACCTGCGGCTTCGGCGGCCTACGCGAAGAAGTGGTGCGGCTGGCTGCCGTGCAGGCGCTGGGCTCGGTATACCTGCTGCGTGACACCGCGCCGGACACCAACTAAGTCTTTTCCAGCTGATTTACGGCACTTACTGTTTACCATACCTTTTGTTCTGCATTCCGCTTTTTGAAGAAGCCCTGGCCTTTGAAGCCAGGGCTTCTTCGGTTTTCAGCGGCCCGCGAATCCACTGATTTGGCAAATCCAGTCATTCGCTGGGAGTTTGGCGTGGTTGAACGAGGCCAGCTTCTACCCCATTAATGCAATACGACATTTGTATCATTCAAAATCATCCGAAATTACTTACTCCAATGCGCCTCCTCTCTGTACTCGCCGCCACCGTTGCTACTTGTGTTATCAGCCTCGCCTCACTTACGGCGCAGGCCCATCAGCCGCTTGCCAGCACGGCTTATGCCATGACGGCGGCTACTAATGACGGCGATACAAAGCCGGAGAAAATGACACTCATCGGCAAAATCACCAACCCGGCCGGCCCGCTGCCCGGCGCGGTGGTCATCCTCACGGCCACCAAGCAGATGGCCGTGACCAATGCCGACGGCGAGTTCGAGTTTGAAGTACCGGCCAACGCCGGGGCGCTGCAAGCTACGGTAACCTACGCCGGCTACGCCGATGAAACGATGACCCTCAATGCCGCCGCCAACGAATCGACGGTGAGCCTGACCAACGCCCACGTTATCGTGGTATCGCGCAAGCAGCAGCTCAAGCGCTACCTCAAAACGGCTCACAAGCAGGTAAAGCACGACCTGCGCCTGGCGCGCCAATAAGCACCAAGAGGCAATCCAAACGCACAAAAAAATCCCCGGCCAGCGCGGCCGGGGATTTTTTTGTACCCTTCGGTTTCAGGGCCTACAGGTCTTTGGTGTTGTCGTCGAGCTGACGGTCCATTATCAGGTGGTAGGGGTCGACGGCGACGGAGGCGGGCTTTTTGCTCACCACGAAGCGCAGCTGGTTGTCGCCGGTGCGCAGGCGGCGCTTCTGGAGCAGCAGCGGGGCTGCGGGCTTTTTATCGGGGCCGGGCTCGGGGAAAATGGCCACGGGCAGGGCATCGCGGGTTTGGTCGGCGGGCTTCTGGGTGCCCAGGCTGTCGGCGTAGAACTTGGCCGACTTCACGGTGAAATCGACCTGGTAGCGGCCGTCGGGCAGCTTTTTACTGGTGGCGGCGGTCACGCGGTTGTCGAAGATGGTGATGCGCTCAAGCTGGTCGGTTAGGTAGGACTGGAGCGAATCGGGGGCGGCGCGGCGCAGGTAGCCGATGAACTCGGTGGAGTTGGTGTAGGGCGGCTGCTGGTAGGCCACGGCGGCCACGTACTGCTTCAGGGCGGCGTTTAGGGTGGCCTCGCCCAGGTAGTCCTGCAGGCCGTACATCACCACCGAGCCCTTGGCGTAGTGGATGTACTGCTGGTTTTCGACCAGCGCCAAGGGCACTTCCTTCTTCCGCTCGAAGGCGCGGCCGGAGAGGTAGCGGTTCATGTCGAACTTGAGGAAGCGCTGCATGGTGGCCGGGCCGTTGTGCGCCCGCAGCACCATCAGGGCCGAATATTCGGCCATGGCCTCGGCCATCAGCGTGCTGCCCTGCACGTTGCCGCCGATGACCTGATGGGCCCACCACTGGTGGCCCACCTCGTGGGCCGTCACGTAGTACGGGTAGTTCAGGTCTTCGGGGTCTTTGTCGTTCACCTTGGCAATGAAGCCGATGGCTTCGGAGAAAGGCACCGTGTTGGCAAAGCTCTGGGCGAATGACTGGTAGCGCGGAAACTCCAGGATGCGCAGCTGGCGGTGCTGGTAGGGCGAGAAGTTTTTGGAGCAATACGCCAAGGCATCCTTCGCGCCTTCGGCCATGCGCTGGAGGTTGTACTCGTGGCCCGGCTGGTAGTAGATGGTGATGGGAATGGTGCGGTGCCCGGCCGTATCAACCCACTGGCTCTTATACTCTTTGTAGCGCGCCGAGAGGAAGGTGTAGAAGTTGAGCATGGGCCGGTCCATCACGTAGGTGAAGTAGCGGCGGCCGTCTTTCACCCACTCTTTTTGCAGGTAGCCGGGGGCAATGGCGGTCTGGTCGGCCTCGGTGCTGACGGTGGTGCGGAAGCGAATCCAGTCGGCATCGGCGCTGATGTAGGTGTTTTGGCGGGCCTTCAGGTCGTTCACGGGGGCCATGCGGGGCTTGGGTTTCAGGCCGTAGTTTTTGCGGTCCTGGTCGCCGCTCAGCTCGGCATCTTCGCGGTAGCCTAGGCCCGGCAGGTAGTTGCTGCTGATGAAGGTGCCGTTGTACACGATGTCGGTATTGGAACCCGAGTTGGGGAAGCCGCGCTCCTGGTAGCGAATGTCCATGTTCAGGGCCAGCGAATCGCCGGGGGCCAGCGGCTGGGCCAGGCGGTAGAGGCGCACGCCGTAAGTGGTGTCGTTCAGGGCCAGGGTGGCCTGGCCGGATTTGCCCAGGCTCAGGGCCAGCACGCGGGGATTCTGCTCCACGGGAATGCTTACGATAACGGTATCGAGGGCGCGGGCGTGCTTGTTTACCAACGTGAACTGGCCCCGAAACCGCACGGCGCGGGTGCCGGGGAAAATCTCCGTGTTCATATCCACGGCCGTGATGCGGGGCTGGGCCACGTCCTTGAGGCGGCGGTACTGCTTTTCGTAGGCCACCTGGCGCTTTTCGCCTTCTTTGGGCGTCAGGTATTTGTTCAACACGTTGGTGTTGTAGAAGATGTAGTAGCCTGCGCCCAGGCTCATAAGCAGGCCTAGGGCCAGGGCGGCGCTGCTGCCGGGGCTCCAGCGGCGGCGGGCTTCGCGCAGGCGGCCGGTGGCGTCGGTGCCGCGTGTCCAGAGCAGGCTGGCCAGCAGCACCAGCAGCACGGCCACGCCGGCCCACAGCAGCTTGGTCCACCAGAAGGCCGGCAGGAAGTGCCCGTAGCCGTTCATATCCGAGTACGGCCCCGGCGAGCCGCCGCCGCCAAAGCCCAGCAGCCGGTGGCCCAGACCAATCTGGCTGCGGAAAAGGTTGGCTACGTAGTAAACCACCATCACCGCGAAGCCCAGGTACTTGTTGTTCACCACCACCTGCGTCACCATGCTCAGCACGCACAGCAGCAGCAGGAACGGCAGCTGGTACAGGAACAGCGCCTGCAGGTAGAGGCCGATTTCGTAGTGGAAATAGCCCCGGAACGTCTGAATAACCAGACCGCACACCATGATGACGGCCAGCAGCACCACCTGCACCAGGCCCAGGGCGGTGAGCTTGCTCAGCAGCGGCACCCAGCTGGGCACGGGCACGGCATCGGTAATCTGGGCCACGCCGGCCTCGCGCTCGCGCCACACCAGCTCGCCGCTGTAGAAGATGATGATGGCCAGAAAGAACAGAAAGAAGGAGCCGGTGATGGCCTCCAGCATCTCGTAGGTGACGGGGTAGGTGGCGGTATCGAAGGTGCGGCCCACCTGCGCCGACGTGGCCAGCAGCAGGATGACGCCCGCCCCGGCAATGGCCAGAAAGTAGCGGCTGCGCACAATGCCCCGGAATTCCAGCTTGGTCAGGCTCCACCACTGGCGCCGGCTCATAGCACCGGAAAAGACCTGGGCCACGCGCGGTAGCAGCAGGCCGCCGGGCTGGGCGGCGGGGGCTACGTCGGCATCGGCAGCAGCCACGCGGCGGCTCTTTTTCTCGGGCTTCTCTGAGGCGAAGACCGAGAACCGGAACCGGGCGTAGCACAGCGCCAGCAGCCCCAGCCCAACGGCCAGCCACACGGCCCGGTTCAGCAGCACGTAGCTGGAGAGGGGCAGCAGCAGGGTGTTCTTTTCAGCCGAGGTCCAGTAGCGGGTTGTGAATTCGATGGCCGAGATGCCGAAGGCATCCAGCGCGGCTACCAAGTGCTCATTCTTGAGGTCCTGCAGGTAGGCTGTGGCCACCAGGTACACCACCAGCAGCAGCACCGAGCCAATGTAGGTGCTTAGGATATTGCGCGAGAGCGTGGCCCCGGTGAAGAAAATAGCCCCCGAAAACAGCAGGTTGGGCAGCACCATCACGAGGTAGGGCCACAGGTAGGTACCCATCGGAGCCACGGCCAGAAACCGGTCGGCCTGCACCCAGGGCATGAGGCCCGCCACCGCCGCGCCCAGCGCGACGCCGCTGAATACCAGCGCCGCAATCAGGTAAGAGCCCAGGAAACGCCCGCCCAGATAACCGAACTTGCTGATGGGCGTGGTGTAGAACAGCGAATGCGTGCGGTACTCGAAGTCGCGGTAAACGGGGTTGCCCATCAGCGAGGAGGCGATGATAATGCCGAACACGCTCAGAATCGTGGTGATGATGTTGAGCGAGAATGGGGCGTTAATTTTCACCGCTTGCCCATCGCCTCCCAAGGAAACGTGCACGCCCGTGCCGAAGCCGCCGCCGGCCGCCGTCACCAGCAGAAACGCCATGAGGAACAGCAGGAAGAAGTAAATCCAGGTGGCGGGGCGTTTGAGCCGGTATTTAAGCTCGAAAAGAAGTATTGCTAGGAACATAGTCGTCTGTCATCCTGAGCGCAGCGAAGGACCTTATCACGTCCGCGCTGCGCGGGTTAGGTAATGCCCGGGAAGGGCGTAAGTCTGACGAAAGCAGCCGTGATAAGATGCTTCCTTCGTCAGCATGACAACGGCCTGTCAGGCCATTACCGCCCCGGCCTTGCTCCTTACTTCGTAGTTCTGGATTTCCGAGAAATACACGTCCTCCAAATCCGGATTCACCGCTTCAAAGCCGCTATCCGGCGCGCCATCGGCCAGGACGTGCACCACGGTCTTGCCCGCGAACAGGCGGGAGCTGATGACCTGCTGGCTGGCTTGCAGCGCGGGCAGTTCGGCCTTTTCGATGAGCTTGCGCCAGATGCGGCCTTTCAGGTTGCTCATCACCGATACCGGGTCGCCGGTGAGGAGGACTTCGCCCTTGTTGATGATGGCCATGTGGCGGCACAGGTCGGCCACGTCGCTCACGATGTGGGTGCTGAGGATGACCACCAGGTTTTCGCCAATCTCCGAGAGCAGGTTGTGGAAGCGGTTGCGCTCGGCGGGGTCGAGGCCGGCGGTGGGCTCGTCCACGATGATGAGGCGGGGGTTGCCGAGCAGGGCCTGGGCGATGCCGAAACGCTGCTTCATGCCGCCGGAGTAGCCGCCCACGTGCTTCTTGCGCACGTCGTAGAGGTTGGTTTGGTGCAGCAGGGCGGCCACCATTTCCTTGCGCTCGCGGCCGTTGGCAATGCCTTTGAGGGTGGCGAAATGGTCGAGCAGCTCCTCGGCGCTCACGCTGGGGTACACGCCAAACTCCTGGGGCAAATAGCCCAGTACGCGGCGCACGGCCTCTTTGTCGCGCAGCACGTCGATGTCATCGAGCATGATGCTGCCGGTGTCGGCATCCTGCAGCGTGGCGATGGTGCGCATCAGGCTGGACTTGCCCGCGCCGTTGGGGCCGAGGAGGCCGAACATGCCGTTGGGGATGTTGAGGCTGACGTTTTTGAGGGCCTGCGTGCCGTTGGGGTAGGTTTTGGAGAGATTGGTAATGGTGAGGGCCATACTTTTTTTTGCAGAAAGTGAAAGAGGTGAGCCGGAAGGTACTGTGCGCCACTGAATCGCCGGAGCGGCGGGCGGCATTACAGCGGGTATGGCCGAGAGATGCGCGGCGGGGGGCCGGGGTTGCCTGGATAAGCGGTACCAGACCGATGAAATGGAAAAAGAACGTCATGCTGAGCGTAGCCGAAGCATCTCTACCGTGCCACTAATCCTTTCGATTGGATTGCTATTGCGGTAGAGATGCTTCGGCTACGCTCAGCATGACGTTCTTTTTTTCCGGACTTCCGGCCTGATTCCCCCTCCTACTGCCCGCCTTGCTTACTCCCGCCGCCCTTCACGTCGTCGTTCGAGATGGACTTGCGCTGCTTGGTTTGCTGGGCCTGGCCGAAGCGGTAGTTGAAGCTGAGGCGGAACGAGCGTTGGTAGGCGTAGTTGCGGTTGGTTTCGGTGAAGGTGGGCGTGTCGGTGGTGTTGCGGTAGAGCCAGTAGTCGTTGAAGGGCGCGGCGAGGTTGAGCACCACATCGGCCTTGTCCTTGAGGAAGGTTTTCTTGGCCCCCATCTGGTAGTAGAGGTTGCCGGAGCCGCGGCCCTGCAAGTCGGGCGAGGGCAGCGAGGCGAACACGAAGCCTTGCAGAGTGAAGTTTTTCGGGAGCTTGTAGGAAGAGTTCAGGTTGAGGCCGGCCGTGAAGCCGCGCCGCTCGATACCCAGCGAAGGGCTGCGGCGCACGATGTACTGAATATCGGGCCCGCCGCTGATGTCCCAGCCCTTGGCCGGCTTGGCCGAGCCGTAGAAGTTCAGCTGGTAATAGGCATTGGCAGCCACGTTGGCGTAGGTCTGCTGGGTTACGCCATTGGCATCGGGCCCGAGGCGGATAGACTCGATGGCGTTGCCCGTGCGGCGCATAGAGGCCGCGATGTTGAGCGAGCCGGCCTTGCCGTTGGTGTTGAAGCTCAGCTCGTAGGAATCGGTCAGCTCGGGGTTGAGGTTGGGGTTGCCGTACACCAGGTTCTTCGGGTCGGAGCGGTCCCTGAAGGGGTTGAGGTAGTCGATGTAGGGCCGGGTGATGCGGCGCGAGTAGGCGGCGCGCACGCTGTTGTTGTCGCTGAAGGAATACTGCGCGTTTCCATTGGGCAGCAGCGTGAGGTAGCTGCGCACGAAGCTGGTGTCGTTGGTGCGGAAATCGGCCGCGAGGCCGGTGCGCTCCAGGCGGCTGCCCAGGCTCAGGGTCAGCTTCTTGGTCAGCTTGTTGGTGTAGGTGGCGTAGGCCGACTGCACGTTCTGGTCGTAGCTGAAATCGGTGGAGCGGCCGGGCAGGCGCACAAAGTCTTCGGTTACGCCCCGGGTCAGGCCATCGACGTTGGCCACCGAGCCGGTGCTGCGCCAGATGGATTTGAGGCCCGTTTCCAGCGTTTGCTTCTCGCCGAAGGGCTGGGTGAGGTCGGTTTGCAGGGTCACTTCCGAGCCCGGCGTGCGGCCCCGGCTGCGCTCGCGGTAGCTGGCACTGCCCACCTCCAGGTTGGTGGTGGAGTTCTGGTATTGGTCGAAATCGTAGCCGAAGGTGCCGTCGTTGCGGGCGTACTGGCCCAGCACGCTCCACTCCTTGCGGGGCAGGGCGTAGGTTTTGGTGTAGGTGCCGGTCAGCTCGCCGTTGAGGCCGCTGAACACGCTGTTGGTGGCGCGGGTGAACAGCTGGTTGGTCTGCGGCTGGGCGGGCGACACGTAGTCGTTGAGCATGTTGTTATAGTCATGGCCGGCGTAGTGGTTCACCGAGGCGGCCAGCGACAGGCTCTGGTGCTCACTCAAATCATAGTCCAGGCCCATTGAGCCGTACAGCCACTGCCCGCTGTAGTTGCCCACGCCCTCCTGGGTCAGGGTCGATTTGTCCAACTTGCCGAAGCGCACCCGCTCCGACTTATTGGGGCCGTACCAGCCGCCCGTGCCGCCCGAGGAAGTGAAGCCCAGCTTCTTGGTTTTGAAGTTGAGTGAGCCATTCACACCCGAGTTGCGGCTGCCGAGGGAGGTGCCCACGCGGCCGTTCAGGCCCTGCTCCACGCCTTTCTTCAGCACGATGTTGATGATGCCGGCGGTGCCTTCGCCGTCGTATTTGGCGGGAGGCGTGGTGATGATTTCCACCGACTTAATCTGCTCGGCAGGGATGCCCTTGAGGGCTTCGGCCAGGTTGCTGGCCAGCGTGGGCGAGGGCTTGTTGTTCACCAGCACTTTAAAGTTGCTGGAGCCGCGCATTTTCACGTTGCCGTCGCCGTCCACGGCCAGCAGGGGGGCTTTGCGCAGCACGTCGGCGGCGGTGCCGCCGGCATTGGTGGCGTCCTGGTCGGCGTTGTACACCATGCGGTCGGGGCGGATTTCCACCACCGGCTTCTGGCCGATAATCACGGCCTCATCCAGCGCGGTGCCGGCCGTGGGCAGGCGAAAGGTGCCCGCGTCGGTGGCCCCGGCCGTGACGGTCACGGCCCGCGTCTGGGTGCCGAAGCCCACGTAGCTCACCCGCAGCCGGAACGGGCCGGGCGTGAGCTTGCTGAGCGAGAACCGGCCGGCATCATCGGCGGCCACGCCGGTGATGGGCTTGTCGCCGGTGGCCGGCAGCAGCACCACGGTGGCATAGGGCACGGGCTCCTTCTTCAGCGAGTCGAGGACGGTGCCGGTGAGGGAGCCGGTGCCGGCGGGCAGCGCCGGGGCGGGGGCCGGAGCCTGGGCGGCGGCGGGCCGGACGGCCCCGGTCAGGAGCAGGCACAGCAGGCCCGCCGCAAAGCAATGCGTAGATAGTTTCATCGGTGCAGGGGGGAAAGGGAAGAAGTACGCCCTAACAGATGGCCCGGCCGGGGCCGGGGTTGCCTGCGGGCGGTATTAAATTGGTGTGAAGTCCGGGGGAGTATCGGGCCCGGGACCCAAACGTTACAGAGGCCCATATTATTTGTTGGGGAAGCGCCCCGCCCGGCGCAAGGCCGGAGGGCGGGCAGGAATTGGGCTCAAAGGTCCGGCCGGGGGCGGGGGGGCCGCGCTTCATATCCTAAGTTGGGACGTGCCAATACGGGATTTGGGACGGGTGGTGGCCAGCTACTGGATGAGCGTGACAGCTGCTGCCGCGGATAAGCCATTCTTGATATGTTTACAATTTTACAACCCGATGCAAGACGCATAAGCCAGTGAGGCCACGGCGTGTATGATTATGGCCTATAAGAGGTTTAGTCAGCCGCCGGGTCGTAACTTTACCGGTGCCAAGCCCGCGCGTTGCCGGCAGATAATTCAATTGACTACGTGAAGCACTTCTTTCGCACCACTGGAGGTATGGCCGCGGCCGGGCTTTTCATGCTTATTCTTTTGCTGCTGGCTCCGGGCCGGGCCGGGGCGCAGGCGCTGCGCGGCACCATCGCGGCGGGCAGCAGCTACTCGCTCAGCATTCACGCCGATGGCAGCCTCTGGGCCACCGGCCGCAACACCAATGGCCAGCTTGGCACGGGCACCACCACCAGCAGCACCGTCTGGGTGCAGGTGGGTAGCGATACGGACTGGGTGCAGGTGGCAGTGGGCACCAACCACAGCCTGGGCCTGAAGGCCAACGGCAACGCCTACGCCTGGGGCGTGAACACCTACGGCCAGCTCGGCGACGGCACCACCACCCAGCGCCTGGTGCCCACGCCCATAAGCGGGGGCGGCAGCTACACCCAGCTGGTGGCGGGCACCTACCACAGCCTAGGCCTGAAAGCCGACGGCACCGCCACCGCCTGGGGCTACAACGGCGACGGCGCGCTGGGCGACGGCACCACCACCACCCGCCTGGTGCCCACTCCAGTGAGCGGGGGCGATGCCTACACCCAATTAGCCGCCGGTACCTACCATAGTCTGGGCCTGAAAGCCGACGGCACCGCCACCGCCTGGGGCTACAACGGCGACGGCGCGCTGGGCGACGGCACCACTACTAACCATTTGGTGCCCAATCCGGTAAGCGGGGGCGGCCTGTACACTCAGTTGGCGGCGGGCACCTCTCATACCCTGGCCCTGCGGGCAGATGGCACCGCCTATGCCTGGGGTCGCAACGCCACCGGCGAGCTCGGCGACGGCACCACCACTAACCGCCTGTTGCCCACGCCCGTGAGCGGGGCCGACCTGTACACGCAAGTGGCAGCGGGCGCTAACTACAGCCTCGGGTTACGGGCCGACGGCACCGCCACCGCCTGGGGCCACAACGCCGGCGGGGCGCTCGGCGACGGCACCACTACTCAGCGCCGGGTGCCCACCCCGGTAATCGGGGGTGGCCTGTACACGCAGCTGGCGGCCGGCCAGTACCACAGCCTGGGCCTGAAGGCCGATGGCACCGCCTATGCCTGGGGCTACAACGGCAGCGGCGAGCTTGGGTGTGGCAACACCACGCAACGCAACACGCCCACCGCCACGGGCACGGCCCTGCCCACGCGCAGCACGGCCGCGGGCGGTGCCTTCGGCCTGGCCGTGCGGGCCGATGGCACGCTGTGGGCCTGGGGCGACAACACCTATGGGCAGCTGGGCATCGGCACGGCGGGCCCCGACACCAACCGTAACAGCCCCATGCAGGTGGGCACCGATAAGGACTGGGTGCAGGTGGCCGCCGGCCAGTACCACAGCCTGGGCCTGAAAGCCGACGGCACGGCCTACGCCTGGGGCGACAACCGCAACGGCCAGCTCGGCGACGGCAGCACCACCAATCGCAGCGTGCCCATACTGGTGGGCACGGCCACCGACCGCTACACCCAGCTGGCCGCCGGTGCCCTACACAGCCTGGGCCGGCGAGCCGATGGCACGGCCTACGCCTGGGGCCAGAACAGCTTCGGTCAGCTCGGCGACGGCAGCACCACCAATCGCAGCGTGCCTACCCCGGTGGGGGCCGCCACCGACCGCTTCACCCACCTGGCCGCCGGCTCCTTCCACAGCCTGGGCCTGATGGCCGACGGTACGGCTACCGCCTGGGGCTACAATGGTTCCGGCCAGCTCGGCGACGACACCACCGCCGACCGCACTATGCCCACGCTGGTGAGCGGAAGCGGCACATATACCCAACTGGTGGCGGGCCAGTACCACAGCCTGGGCCTGAAAGCCGACGGCACGGCCTACGCCTGGGGCGACAACGGCAGCGGCCAGCTCGGCGACGGCAGCACCACCGACCACGGCATGCCCATGCTGGTGGGCACGGCCACCGACCACTACACCCAGCTGGCCGCCGGCGCGGCCCACAGCATAGGCCTGCGGGCCGATGGCACGGCCTACGCCTGGGGCCGCAACGCCGAAGGCCAGCTTGGCGATGGCAGCACCACCAACCGCAACACCCCCACCCAGGAAGCCACCCTGGGCACCGGCTGGACCACCCTGGCCCCGGGCCCAGCAGCCTCCTTCTCGCTGATTCGCACCCCCTCGGGCTACAACTTCGCCAGCACCGGCCAGAACCCCAGCGGCCAGCTCGGCGACGGCACCACCACCAGCGCCAGCCGCTTTGACAGGCTGAACCCGCTACGCTCCCTACAGCCTCTGCCCGTGGAACTGGTCAGCTTCAGCGCCCGCCGCACCGGCCCCACTGCCGTGGCCTTGGCCTGGGCCACCGCCTCGGAGAAGAACAACGCCGGCTTTGTGGTGGAGAAATCGGCCGACGGCCGGGCCTTTGTCCGCCGGGGCTTCGTGGCCGGGGCGGGCAGCAGCACGGCCCCCCACGCCTACACCTTCGCCGATGCCGATGCCCCCACCGCCGCCTACTACCGCCTGGCCCAGACCGACGCCAACGGCACGGTGACGCACTCGCCCGTGCAGTTCGTGCCCGCCGCCGATGCGCCGGCCACGCTGGTGCTGGTGCCCAACCCCGCCCACGGCGGCCCGGTTCAGGTGCTGGGCGCGCCGGCCGGGTCCCTGCTGCTGGTGTATAACAGCCTGGGCCAGCTGGTACGCCCCGCCGCCCCGGCCCTCGACGTGGCCGGCCTGCCCGCCGGGGTGTACGTGGTGCGTGCCGGCACCCGCGCCGCCCGCCTGGTGGTGGAGTAGGGCAATTCCGAAGCCAGCACAATGTAGGGGCGGGGCTGGCCCCCGCCCGGACGCTTGCCCTATCTCAACGATTCCGTTCAACGGCGGGCGGGGGCCAGCCCTACCGGGTACGACCCCGCTCCTACATCGCTCTGAATTAGAAACCGCTTTACGCTTTGGATGCAGGGCCTCTCTTGCTGTAGCTTTGAGATACACGGGTGGCGCGGCCGCCGCCCCCGCCAGCTTGCTTCTACCCTTCTCATGCAGCACCTCCACCGCACCCCACTCGACCAGCTTTTCGTCATCGACATCGAAACCGTGCCCTGCGTGGATTGCCACGACAGCCTCGACGAGATGCTGCGGCAGCTGTGGGAGCACAAGAGCGAGAGCCTGCGCCGCCAGCAGGGCTACACCGGCCGCCCCCAGGCCGCCGAGCCCTTCCCCGAGCACCTCACGGCCGCCAGCCTGTTTGAGCAGGCTGGGATTTATGCAGAGTTTGGAAAGGTGGTGTGCGTGTCGGTGGGGTATTTCGTATTTGATAAAGAGGAAGAAATCGTGCGCTTCCGCGTGAAAAGCTACGCCGACCACGACGAGAAGCATCTGCTGCGCGACTTCGCCGGGCTGCTGGCCAACAAACCGAAGTTCCTGCTCTGCGCCCACAACGGCAAGGAATTCGACTTCCCCTACCTCGGCCGCCGCCTGCTTGTGAATGGCCTGCCCCTCCCCCCGCAGCTGGACATGGCCGGCAAAAAGCCCTGGGAAATCCCCCACCACGATACCATGGAGCTGTGGAAGTTCGGCGACCGCAAGTCCTACACTTCCCTCAACCTATTGGCCGCCCTGTTTGGCATTCCTACCCCAAAAGACGATATCACCGGGGCCGACGTGGCGCGGGTGTATTGGGAGGAAAACGACCTGCCCCGCATCGCGCACTATTGCCAGAAGGACATCATCACCACGGCCCGCATCCTGCAAAAATTCCGGGGCGAAGAGCCTGTGCGCGACGAGCATATCGTGTATGCCGATGCTACGCCCGTGCCCATGCGCCGCGTGGTGTAATCTGGCGGCTACTTAGCTTTACGAGGGTTTCTAGCGGTCAAATCTTTTGGCGGCCGGGGGCTCCCATTCCTTTCCTTTTTTTCCCGGTTCGCTGCTTATGCGCTTTCTCTACTCTTTATTGGTAATTATCGGGCTGCTGGGTGGCCGGGCAACATCGGCGCAGGCCCAAACGCTCGATGCCGGCTTCGCAGCGGGCCTGACTTCCTTCGGCGGCTCCATCGAGGCCGCCGTGAAGCAGCCCGATGGTAAGGTCATTCTCAGCGGCGACTTTCATTTGCTGAACGGGCAGGCCACGGCCCGGGTGGTGCGCCTCAATGCCGACGGCACGCCCGACTTGGCCTTCCGCGCCCAAGTGGGCAGCGGCCCCGATGGGGCCATTTCGGCCATCGCCCTGCAAGCCGACGGCAAGATTCTGCTGGGGGCCGAGCAGGGCCTGAGCTATTTCAACGGCCAGCCGGCCCAAAGCCTGGTGCGTCTCAACCCCGATGGCAGCCGCGATGCCACTTTCGGCGCGGGCGGCACGCTGTGGGAAGCCGGCTTTATCGGGTCCATCGCCGTGCAGGCCGATGGGAAGATTCTGGTGGGCGGGGCTTCCTCCAGCACCTTCAACGGCCAGCCCATCAAAGGGCTTGTTCGGCTGCTGCCCAGCGGCCTGCCCGATGCCAGCTTCAACATCGGGACGGGCGTGGCGTTGGGCAGCGGCGGCGGCTTTATTAAGAAGCTGCTGGTGCAGCCCGACGGGGCAATTCTCGCGGGCGGGCAGTTCAGCACCTTCAACGGGCAGGCCCGGCCGCTGCTGGTCCGGCTCCTGCCTTCGGGTAGTGTCGATGGGTCGTTTGCTTCGCTGGCCCCCGCCACCACCTCCAACGGCTATCTGGGCGATTTAGCGCGCCAGCCCGACGGCAAGCTGGTGCTGGGCGGCTCCAACCTCACGGGCAATAGCTCCACGGCCACCGACCTGATACGCTTACTGCCCAGCGGCGCGCCCGACCCGGCCTTCACCAGCAACGTGGACGGCAACGGCTACGTGGCCAGCGTGGGGGTGCGGGCCGATGGCAGCCTGCTGGTCGGGGGCATCTTCACCGCGTTTGGGGGCAGCCCCCGCGGCGGCCTGGTCCGGCTGAGCAGCACCGGTGCCGTGGACCCCGCCTTTGCCACGGGCGGCGGGACCTATGGCTACATCCCGGCCCTGGTGGAGCTAAATAACGGCCAGTATCTGGCCGGAGGGGGCTTTTCGGAGTTCGATGGACAACCGGCCACCGGGCTGGTGCGCCTCAGCAGCACCGGCCTGCTCGATGCCAGCTACGCGGCCCAGCTCTACTTTGTGGTAAACGCGCAGCTTACGCCCCTCAACAGCGGGCAGCTGCTGGTCAATGGGCCGTTCACCACGGCCGGGGGGCAGGCAGTGGGGTATCCGACCGGCACCGCGCCCCGCTTTATTCTGCTCAACGCCAACAGCACGTATAATTCGCAGCCGGTGCTGCCGGCTCCGCTGGCGCTGGCCAACAACCGTACGTACTACAACGACGTGGTGCCGCAGCCCGACGGCACCTACTTCGCCACCTACCAGAACACCGACACTACCACCCTGGTGCGCCGCATCCTGGCCAACGGCACCTTCGACCCGGCCTACGCGGCGGTCGAGCTGCAGTTTGGCACCGCCTACCCCTACCCGTTCTGCTGCGCCGGGGTCAGCTTCACGCCCACGCCGGGCGGGCAGGTGCTGGTGCGCGGCGGCTTCGGGCGGGTGAATGGCCAGCCGCGCCGCTACCTGGCCCGCCTCAACGCCGATGGCACCCTCAACACCACCTTCGCCCCACCCACCAACGCCGTGTGGCAGGTGCCAAATGTGGGTACGGGCACTCCCAATGGCATCCGCAACGTGTACGGCTTGGCCAATAACCAGACCCTAGTGCACTGGAACGATGCCGTCCGCAGCTACCTGACCCGCCTCAACGCCGACGGCAGCATTGATAACACGTTTTCCATTGGTACGGGCGGGGGGACCAACGCCCTGTTTACGGTGCTGCCCCTGGCCAGCGGCAAGCTGCTGGTAATGGGCAGCTTCACCACCTTCAATGGGCAGGCCGCCCCCTACGGCGTGGTGCGCCTGCTGGCCAGCGGCGCGCCCGATGCCACCTTTGTGGCCGCCAGCCCCGCCACCAATGCCGTGGAGCAGCCCGATGGCAAGCTGGTGGCCATTGCCCCCGGGGCCACGGTGCAAAGCCAGCGCCTGCTGCGCCTCACCCCCACCGGCAGCCTCGATGCCGGCTTTCAGCCGCTGCTGGTGGCCAACGAGTCGTACCGCCAAGCGGCGGCGCGCGTGTACCTGCAACCCGGCACCAACGCCCTGCTGCTCGCCGGCGACTTTACCAGCGTGGGCGGGCAGCCGCGCTTCGGCTTGGCCCGCGTGGTGAACACGGCCCTGGCCGTGCGCGGCGCGGCCGCCCTTGCGCCGGTAGATGCCTTCCCCAATCCGACCCACGACCAGCTGCAGCTGCGGCTGCCCACTCCGGCTACCGGCCCCCTCACCCTGCTCGATTTGCAGGGCCGCGTGGTGCGGCGCTGGCCGGCCGCACAGGCGGCGGGCGGCGTTTCGGTGGCCGGGCTGGCCCCGGGCGTGTACGTGCTGGGCATTCCGCTAGCGGCGGGCCAGCGCTGGCAGCGTCTGGTGGTGGAATAGGTTGCTGCCGCCCCACCCGTTTGCGCCTTAGTTTTGGGCCGGCCAAACTGCCTCCGGGGCCGTTTCGGCCGGCTTTCTTTTTGCTTTCAACCTCATTCTATGCGCCTTCCTGCTCTTGTGGCCGCGCTGGCTTCGGCCGCCGCCTTTGTTTCTCCCGCCCACGCCCAAACGGCCAACCCCAAATCCGCCGCCGGCAATGCCTTTGTGCGCGACAGCCTAGCCAGCTACGTGCAGCGCGGCCTCAAACTCTGGAACATCCCCGGCCTGGCCGTGACGGTGGTGAAGGACGGGCAGGTAGTGGTGTCACAGGGCTTTGGGGTGAAGGCCGTGGGCAAGCCCGAGCCGGTGGACGGCAACACGCTTTTCCTCATCGCCTCCAATTCCAAGCTCTTCACCGGCACCGCCATTTCACAATTGGTGGAGGAGAACAAGCTGAAGCTAGACGACCCGGTGCGGAAGTACCTGCCCGATTTCCGCCTCTACGATTCCACCAGCACGCGGCTGGTCACCATCCGCGACGTGCTGGGCCACCACATGGGCACCAAAACCTTCCAGGGCGATTTCACTTTCTGGGATTCCAACCTGAGCCGGGCCGAAATCCTGCAAAAAGTGCGCTATCTGAAGCCCACGGGCCTGTTTCGGCAGCAGTACGGCTACAGCAACTACGGCTTCCTCACGGCGGGCGAAATCATCCCCGTCGCCACGGGCGGCACCACTTGGCAGGACTTCGTACAGCAGCGCCTGCTCACCCCGCTGGGCATGAATAACACGTATCCCCTCTCGGCCGGAGCCGGCCAGCGGGCCAACGTGGCGCTGCCCTATACCACGGCCTTCGGGCCACTCACGCGGGTGCCGTTTGATGAGGTGGATAATTTCGGCCCGGCCGCCAGCCTGGTTTCCAACGTGAATGACCTCGGCCACTGGCTGCGCTTCCAGCTCGATAGCGGCAAGTACAACGGCCAGCGCGTGCTGCCCTGGGCCACGCTGCGCCGCACCCGCGAGGGCAATACGCTGGTGAGCGCCAGCAAGTCGCCCATCTTCCCCAGCCATTTCCGCACCTACGGTCTGGGCGTGTTCTCAGCCGACTACAACGCCCGCCAGATATTCTGGCACACGGGCGGGGCCAATGGATTCGTGACCAACGTATGCTTCGTGCCCGAGGAAAACCTGGGCCTCGCCGTGCTCACCAATCAGGACAACCAAAGCTTCTTCGAGGCCCTGCGCTACCAGCTGCTCGACGCCTACCTGGGCGTGCCCTACGTGGACCGCAGCCGCCAGCTCTACGCCATCGCCAGCAAAGGCAACGCCGAAACCGCCAAGACCGTGGCCGAGCTGGCTGCCCGTGTGGCGAAGAAAAACAAGCCCGCCCGCAACCTGCAAGTCTACGCCGGCACCTACCAGCACCCCGTCTATGGCACCATCACGGTGGAGCCCAAGGGCAAGCAGCTGCTCGTGCGCTTCTCGCACCACCCCGCCCTCACCACCACGCTGGATTATATGGACGGCGACACCTTCCGCAGCACCTTTTCCAACGCGGCCTACGGGATTTTCGCGGCCCCTTTCACCGTGGAAAACGGGCAGGTGAAGACGTTGGAAATCCGCGTGAACGACGGGCTGGAGCAGGACCCGTACGTGTTCACGAAGCAGTAGATGAGGGTTAGACTTAAAACAGAAAAGGCTCCTGCTAATTGCAGGAGCCTTTTCTGTTTATCGACAGTTAAAATCCGCTAGTTATTCAGCGTCGCCAAATCAATCACGAAGCGGTACTTCACGTCGCCTTTCAGCATACGCTCATACGACTCGTTGATGTCTTTGATATCAATGACTTCGATATCGGACATGATGTTGTGCTCGGCGCAGAAGTCCAGCATTTCCTGCGTCTCGGCAATGCCGCCGATGAGCGAGCCCGCGATGCGGCGGCGGGCGCTGATGAGGTTGAAGGCGTGGATGTGCGGGGCCTCGGTGGGCACACCCAGCAGAATCATGGTGCCATCGCGGCGCAGCAGGTTCACGTAGGTGGCCAGGTCGAGCTGGGCCGATACGGTGTTGATGATGAAGTCGAAGTAGTTGCGCACCGATTTCAGCTGCGCCTCGTCTTTGGTCACCACAAATTTGTGGGCCCCCAGCTCTTTGGCATCGGCTTCTTTGTTAGGCGAGGTGCTGAGTACGGTTACTTCGGCACCCATTGCAACGGCGAGCTTCACGGCCATGTGGCCCAGGCCGCCGAGGCCCATCACGCCCACGCGGTGGCCGGGGCCCACTTTCCACTGCCGCAGGGGCGAGTAGGTGGTGATGCCGGCGCACAGCAGCGGGGCCACGCGGGCCAAATCCAGCTTCTCCGATACCTTGAGGGTGTACTTTTCATCCACCACAATCTGGCTGGAGTAGCCGCCGTAGGTGGGCGCGCCGCTGCCAATTTCACGGCTGTTGTAGGTGCCCACCATGCCGGTGGTCTCGCAGTACTGCTCCAGGCCCTCCTGGCAGCTGGGGCAGGTGCGGCAGGAGTCTACCATGCAGCCTACGCCGGCCAGGTCGCCCACTTTGAAGTTTTTCACGTGGTCGCCCACCTGGGTGATGCGGCCCACGATTTCGTGGCCGGGCACCATCGGGAAGATGGAGCCGCCCCACTCGTCGCGCACCTGGTGCAGGTCGGAATGGCACACGCCACAGAATTGAATATCAATGAGTACGTCGTGCGGGCCGACTTCACGGCGCTCGAAGTTGAAGGGCTCTAGAGGAATATTAACGGCCGGGGCGGCGTAGGCTTTCGTTGGAAGCATGTTGGGGGAGGGTTTGGATATAAACAAGCAGGGTGCGGGGCTTGCCCCAGTCCGTCGTTGCACGGCCTGTATCTGAGTCGTTCAACGACGGGCGGGGCAAGCCCCGCACCCTACAAAAGACTTAACTAGCCATTACGGGTAAGGTTTGCGGCAATGGCGTTCCGGCCAACGTTTTGCCCACCAGCTCCTTCATTCGACGCAACGACTCACGGGCAAACTTGCGCTGGAGTATCCGCCCAAACAGCTTGAAACCCACCCAATAGAACGGGTTGCGAATCTGGCCGGGCTGCGACACGGCATGGATGCGAAATTGCACCGCCCCGGTAGCCAGGTTTTTGTGAATGGTGAAGTCGATTTGCCCTTTTTCGAAGTGGCCTTCCAGGGTGCGGTAGCCGTAGCCCCACACCCGCTCCGGGCCGCCGGGCGTGGCGCGGGCGGCCTCGTCGGTCACCTCACTCACGCGCACGCCGAAGTAGAAATTAAAGACCAGAAAGTGCGCCCGCAGCACCATGATGCGCTTTTCGAGCGGGATGTTGGGGTCGAAGTAACCGGTGATAAGGTCGGGCGGCGGGAAGGCGTAGCGGCGCAGCACGTCCTGGGCGGCGGCGAAGGAGCCGGCGGACTCGGGCGGGCCGGGAGCTTCGGCGGGCAGGTCAGTTTCGTAGTCGTCGAGACGCCAGCCGGTGGCGCTAGTGTACTCGTTCTGGCGTGAGAAGTCGTAGTTGACCTGGGCGTGGGCGTAGGAATCGAGGCGGGCGCGGTACTGCTCCCAGGCGGGCGGTTTTGCCGAGGCAGGAACGGCGGCAATCTGGTTACTCATGGCGGGTGTGCTGAACGTGGCCGGCCTCGTCGTGCCGGAAGGTTTCGACCACTACATCGGCCAGCGCATGGCCGCCGCTGGCCGCCGCCACGCGCCGGCAGAACTCGGTCCAGGTAGCTTCCTGCATCAGCTTGCCGCCGCCGAGAGTGTCGTAGGCGAAGGCCACCAGCCCATCGCGTGAGCGGGCCGAAGAGCGGATTTCAAACCGCAGCACATCGGGCGACTCATCCAGATAATGCGTTTCGAAACGAATGCAGCCGGCCTCGGGGTGGCCTTCCAGGGTGATGAACTCAAAGGACGTGGCGCTGACCTCGGTGACGCGCACGCAGCCGTCCCAGGGACCCAAAATGGTGATGCTGAACTCGTCGCCGACTTTCAGGCGGCCATCTTCGCCGTCCTTTTTCGTGAAATTGGCCAGCGCATCGGGCGAGAAGCGGGGCACGTCGGCCTGCACCTCGGCCATGAGCTGGGCCGGCGATTTTCGGGCGCGCGCCAAATCAATAAAATAGCGGCGCTCCAGCAGCGGGCCGGAGCCGGTGGAAGCGGGTTGTTCGGAGTGCTTAGCGTTGGAATCAGACATGGCCGACGAAGAAACGTATGGCCCTCATACGCCCCACACCGCCGCAGGATGCTACGGTTGAGCTATTCTAACCCTTTCACCCTAATTTTTACCTGCCTCACATGGCCTACTACCGCCCGCCCAGCCCCCCACCCGACCCCGCCCTCGTCAAAAGCCTGACCGAGCAGCAGCACGAAATGCGCCAGCGCGTGCGCAATGAACCTTTGGCGGGCGAGCCACGCCTCATTGCCGGCTGCGACTCGTCGTTTCCCACGCCCGACACCATCCTATCGGTCTTTGTAGTGCTGAAATTCCCTTCGCTGGAGTTGGTGGAAAAGGTGTACAACTACGGCCCCGTGGATATGCCCTACGTGCCCGGCTTCCTCTCCTTCCGCGAAGCCCCCAACGTGATTCACGCCTTCGCCAAGCTCGAAAACAAGCCCGATATCATCATGGTCGACGGCCACGGCATTGCGCACCCGCGCCGCATGGGAATTGCCGCGCACCTGGGCGTGCTGCTCGACATGCCCACCTTCGGCGTAGCCAAGCAGAAGCTGACGGGCATTTTCACGGAGCCCGGCCCAGAGCGGGGCAGCATTGAGCCGCTACTCGATGCCAAATCCGGCGAGCTCATCGGCGAAGTTATTCGCAGCAAAGACAAAATACTGCCGCTGTTCGTGAGCCCCGGCCACCGTTGCGACCAAGCCACGGCCACGCGCCTCACGCTGGCCTGCCTGCGCGGCTACAAGCTGCCGGAACCCACGCGCTTGGCCGACCACTGGGCCGAGCAGTTCAAGAAGGAAGTGCGATAGGCATTTTCGGACAGAGTTTAAAGAGAGGGCAAAGGGAGTTTCACCGCGGTGAAGGCTTGTTGGAGCGTCGGCAATGTGGCAGCCGCTTCTGCCGGCAGCTTCAGCAGTTGCGCCACCGCTGCAAATACTGCCGTTCGGCCGCCCGTTGAGGCCAGCACTCCCGCATCCAAAGGCAACTGCTGCGACTTGGAGAGCTTCTGACCCGCCGCATCGGTCAGCAGCGGGTGATGAAAAAACTGAATGCGTGATGCATTAAATGCCGCCGTTTCCGATAGCTGCCCAGCCAGCCAGAGTTGCGCGGCGGTGCTGGCTTGCAGGTCCAGCCCGCGCACAATCAGGTTGGTACCGAGCCGCAAATCATCCACTACCGACGCGACCTGATACGCGGCCACGCCGTCTTTTTTGCGAATCACGAAGTCGGGCATCAGCGCGCCGAGCGGTACGCTGGTTTCGCCCTGCCAGGCATCGGGGAAAAGAATTCTGGTGGTTGGCGGGACGTGCGCCCGCCAGGCCGCGCCCGGCGTTTCGAGCGCAACTGCAGCCTCGGTCCCATTGGTGCGGGTGCGCTGGCTGGCCTGTACCAGGCCCGGCACCAGCGTCAGCCGGCGCAGCACTCGGTTGTATTCGGGCAGATGCAGAAGTTGCGACTGGTGCCGCAGGAAGTCGTCGGGGCCACTGGGGCCTTGGTCGAAATCAATGCCCAGCCAGTCGATGACGCGGAAAATATTATCCAGGTAGGCCGGGCGCAGGCGGGCCCGGTCCAGGTCGTCGATTCTTAAATGCAGCGTGCCGCCGGCTCGCCGCGTGAGCAGCCAGGTGAGCACGAAGTTCACGGCGTTGCCGAGGTGCAAATAGCCGCTGGGCGTGGGCGCGAGGCGCGATACCACGGACGGATTGTCAGGCAATAGGTTAGACATCAGGCCAGCAACAACTCCATCTGCACGTCGGCCCGGGCATAGGGCGACGGGTTGGGCTCGGCCAAATCCTGAAAGCCCAGCTTGCGGTACAGCGCCAGCGCCGGGGCCAACTTCGAGTTGCTTTCCAGATACACGCGGGCCCCGCCCAGGTCGCGCACCCGCTGCACGGCCGCCTGGCCCAGCAAATAGCCAATCTGCTGTCCCTGCGCCGCGGGCGAGACGGCCATTTTGGCCAGCTCGTAGCTGCGGCCGTCGTCCATCTTAATCAGGGCGCAGGTGCCCACTACCTGCCCGCCCACTTCGGCCAGCAAAATGCAGCCGCCCGGTGCCAGAATGTACTCTTCGGGATGGTCGAGGGCCTTCAAATCGGCGGGTTCGAGGGTGAAGTAGTGCGAAATCCACTCCTCATTAAGCTGCCGGAAAACGGGCTGGTCGCCCGGCTGGAAATCGCGCAACGTCACCGGTGAAGCTGCTTGCGGTGCCCACGCGGCTTGCTGCAGCACCACGCGGTAGCCATCAGGGTCTTCGAAGGTGCGGCCGTGCACATCCCAATACGGGTTATATGATGGGACCGACACGAAGCCAGTGGCCTCCATGCGCTGCACGGCGGCTTGCCACTCGTCAGCATCGGGCAGGTAGAAGACGAGCAGATTGTCGGAAGTGGGAGCGCGGCCGACGACATGGCCGGGCTGGTGCGTGAACTCCAGATGATACGGGGCCTGCGGGTGGCCCAGCATGAGGCCGTCGAAGCCATTGTGGGCAGTGAAGGATGCCAGTTGCTGCAGGCCCAGGCCGTCGCAGTAGAAGTGTCGCAGGGCGGGCAGGTTGTCGGTGGGCCGGGCCACGCGCAGGATGGGAGTCGTCATAGGTATAGCGCGAAATCGTAGCGCGAGCTTTGTAGTGCGCTTCCCCTCGCCGTTAGAACCGTGTGACCTTCTTTCAGAGACGCGCACCACAAAGTTCGCGCTACGGCCTTAAACCTGAGTCAGCCCGGTTAGTCAAGCTGAATATTCAACTGTTGAAGTTCTTTGTGTCGATGAAAAACGCGTTACTCCTGACGGGCCTGCTGATTCTCCCGCTGCTCCTGACAGTCAATCAGGCCAAGGCCCAGACATCCAGCCTGTACTTCCCGCCCGTCACGGGCAGCACCTGGGCCACGACCACGCCCGCCAGCCTGGGCTGGTGCCAGCCACAGTTAGATTCGCTCATTGCCTTTGCCGGGCGCAAAAGCAGCAAGTCATTATTAATCCTGAAAGACGGCCGGATGGTGGTGGAGCATTACTACGGCACCTACACCGCCGATTCGGCCTGGTACTGGGCCTCGGCGGGCAAGTCGCTCACGGCCACGCTCGTGGGCCTGGCCCGGCAGGACGGCCTCCTGAGCCTGACCGACAGCACCTCCAAATACCTCGGCCGCTGGACCAGCGCCACCCGCCCGCAGCAGCGCCAGATTCAGCTGCTGCACCAAATCACCATGACCACCGGGCTCGACGACAGCCCGCCCGCGCCCTGCGACAACGAAAGCACCACGCCCAGCTGCCTGCTCTACCTCACTACGCCGGCCACGCGCTGGGCCTATCACACCGGTGCCTACCGCACCCTGCAAAACGTGCTAGTGCAAGCCAGCGGCGTTGCCAGCATGACCACCTACACCAGCCAGCGCCTGGGCACCCGCATCGGCATGACGGGCCTGTGGGCCAATGACGTATTCTACAGCAAAGCCCGTAGCATGGCGCGTTTCGGCCTGTTTATCCTCGCCCGGGGCTCCTGGAACGGCACTCAGATTATGACCGACACGGCTTATTTCCGCCGCATGACTACCCCCAGCCAAACCCTGAACCGCAGCTACGGCTACCTCTGGTGGCTCAATGGCCAGCCCAGCTACAAGCTGCCCGGCTCCCAAATCACGCTGCCCGGCCCGCTCATCCCCTCCGCCCCCGCCGACCTCATCGCCGCCCTCGGCAAAAACGACCAGAAGATTTACGTGGTGCCCAGCCTGGGCCTCGTGGTGGTGCGGCAGGGCAATACGGCCGGAGCCAGCCGCCTGGCCGCGTCCTCCTTTGATACCGAGCTGTGGACGAAAATCATGGCCGCCGTATCCTGCCGACCCACGGCCGCCGCCGCCGCAGCCGAAGCCGCCGGTTTCCTGGCCTTCCCCAACCCCGCCACCGAAACCCTCACCCTGCGCCAGCCCGCCCGTACCACCGCCACCGTGCGCCTGCTCGATGCCCTGGGCCGCGAAGTGCTGCGCCAGCCCACGGCCGCCGCCGAGACTTCGGTTTCGGTCGCGGCGCTGGCTCCCGGGCTCTACACGGCGCAGTGGCTCGATGCCAGCGGGCGCGTGCTGATGAGCCGCAAAGTGGCCCGACAGTAGAAGTTGCACAAAAACGGTGGTGCCTTCCTAGTCCGTGCGTAAGTTTGCGGTCAATTTGCGGGTGGGTTCCCCCACCCTGCAACGCGCCCAACCCGCCTGCTGATGCTGACTGCTGTACTGCTTTTTCTCCCTTTAGCCGCCGCCCTGCTGCTGCTAGTCGTTAAGGGAGCCGCCGCCCGCGCCCTCGCCTTCGGGGCCTCGCTCCTCGAATTCGCCATCGCCGCCTACGTCGCGTTCGACTTCACCCACCACGGCTCGGCCGCCTTCAACCTCGATTACCGCTGGATTCCGTCGGCCGGCATCAACTTCCATATCGGGCTCGATGGCCTGAGTTTGTTGATGGTGTTGCTCACCACCTTCCTAGTGCCGCTCATTCTACTGAGCGCCTTCAAGCGCGACTACGACAACCCGTCCACGTTCTACGCCCTCGTGCTGTTCATGCAAACGGGCCTGCTCGGCGTATTCGTCTCGCTCGATGCCTTCCTGTTCTACTTTTTCTGGGAAGTCGCCCTTATTCCGATTTACCTGCTGGCGGGTGCCTGGGGCGGCGAGCGCCGCATTGCCGTCACCCTCAAGTTTTTCCTTTACACCGTAGTCGGCTCGCTGCTGATGCTGGCCGGCTTCGTATATCTGTATTTGCAGACCGGCCCTGCCGCCGGCTCGCTGGCCCAGCACTCCTCGGAGCTCACCGCCTTCTATAACCTGAAGCTCAGCGCCTCGGAGCAATCCTGGCTGTTCTGGCTGATTTTTGCGGCCTTCGCCGTGAAGATGCCCATTTTCCCCTTCCACACCTGGCAGCCCGATACTTACACCGAAGCCCCCGCCCCCGCCACCATGCTGCTCTCGGGCATCATGTTGAAAATGGGCATCTACGGCACCATGCGCTGGCTGCTGCCGGTGGTACCGCTGGGAGTGAGCCAGTGGCAGAAGCCGGTTATCATTCTCTCCGTCATCGGCATTATCTACGGGGCCATCATCGCCATTCGGCAGCGTGATGTGAAGCGTCTCATCGCCTACTCCTCCCTCTCCCACGTTGGGCTGATGGCGGCCGGCGTATTCTCGCTCACCCAAATTGGCCTGCAGGGCGCGGTGGTTCAGATGCTGGCCCACGGCGTGAACGTGGTCGGGATGTTCTTCATCGCCGATGCCATTGAGCGCCGCACTGGCACCCGCTTCATCCCCGACCTCGGTGGCCTGACGCGCCGCACGCCCATCCTCTCGGTGTGCTTCCTGATAATGCTGCTGAGCACGGTGGCGCTGCCCCTCACGGGCGGCTTCGTAGGCGAATTCCTGCTGCTGGCCGGCGTGTACCAATACAATGCCTGGGTAGGTGCCGTAGCCGGTCTGACCATCATTTTCTCGGCGGTGTACCTGCTGCGCATGTTCCAGCGCGTGATGCTCGGCCCCGATTCGTCGTTCTCCGAAACCATCACCGACCTCACCGGCGGCGAGTTGCTGATTCTGGTACCGCTCATCGCACTGGTGTTCTGGATTGGCTTGTTTCCGAATACCTTCCTGCACATCTCGGAGCCGGCCGTTACCAACATTCTGGCGCTGGTTGGCCGATAACCTCTTTGTCATTCCGAACGCAGTGAGGAATCTGGGTTCGGCACTGCCAACGGTTTGCTCCAGATTCCTCACTGCGTTCGGAATGACACCCTAGTACTTATGACCTCCATCATTCTCCTCTCCGTCTTCGGCATCCTCAACCTGTTCCTGGGCTTTTTGCGCTCGAATAAGGTGCTGCTGCCCGGCGCCATGCTGCTGCTGCTGGCCGTGTTCGGGGCCAACTTCGCCGACTGGAACGTGGCGCACGCGCCCTACTTCAACCACATGCTGGTGGTGGATAACTACACGGTAGCCTTCACCGGCATCGTGCTGCTCACCACCATTCTGCTGCTGCCCTTCTCGCGCAGCTATGTGGTATCGGGCGAGCCGAACCTGGCCGAATACTACGCGCTGCTTCTCTTCTCGCTGGTCGGGGCCATCATGATGATTGGCTACGACCATTTGCTGATGCTGTTTGTGGGCATTGAAATCCTGAGCATCAGCATGTACGTGCTGGCCGGCAGCAGCAAGCGCGATTCGCGCTCGAACGAGGCGGCGCTGAAATACTTCCTGATGGGCGCATTTGCCACCGGCATTCTGCTCTTCGGCATCGCGCTGCTTTATGGCGCTACCGGCACGTTTGCCCTCTCGCAGTTAGGCGCGGCCGTGGCCAACCCGGCCAATGCCAGCCTGCAACCGATGCTCTACATCGGCATTCTGATGATGATTATCGGCATCGGCTTCAAAGTATCGGCCGCGCCGTTCCACTTCTGGACGCCCGACGTGTACGAGGGCACCCCTACCTTCTTCACCGCCTTCATGAGCACGGTGGTGAAGACGGCCGGTTTCGCCGCTTTCCTCAAGCTGCTGGCGGTGGCACTGCCGGCCGCGCAGGGCTTCTGGATGCCGACCATTCAAGCCATGTGCGCCCTCACGCTGTTGCTCGGCAACGTGGGCGCGGCCGCCCAAACCAACACCAAGCGCATGCTGGCCTACTCCAGCGTGAGCCACGCCGGCTACCTGCTAATCGGCCTCGTGGCCAGCAAAGGCATTCTAACGGGTGATGCCGCCAGCGGCATTTTCTTCTACTCGCTGGCCTATTCCATTGCCACCGTAGCAGCCTTCGGGGTGCTGAAACTGGTGGCCGAACACCGCCAGGAAGACCGGTATTCCGGCCTCAACGGCCTGGGCAAAACCAACCCGCTGCTGGCTTTCGTGATGACGGTGGCCATGTTGTCGCTGGCGGGCATTCCGCTCACAGGCGGCTTCTTTGGCAAGTTTTTCCTGCTGGCGGCGGCCGTGGGCCAGGGCTATATTGGCCTCGTGGTGTTCGCGGTTATCATGAGCATGGTGGGCCTGTACTACTACCTGCGGCCGATTATCGCCATGTATATGCAGCCCGCGCCCGAGGGTGCCACGCCAGTACCGGTCGACGGTATCCAGACAGTGACGCTGGTGGTGCTGGCGCTGCTCACGATTCTGCTAGGCATTGCGCCGGGCTTTATGAGCGGAATTTTGTAATCGAAATACTTTGTGCGAATACAGAAAAAGCAGTCCAACGGGCTGCTTTTTCTGTTTATTTGACTTTCCGCCCGCTGGCTCTCGCTATGAATCGTGTCCTGCTACATCTGTGGTTGTTATGCTCCCTCATTGTCGTCGGTAGCTGTGCGGCTCGGCCACCGCACGAAGCTGGTCCTTTCCGCCCCGGCGAGCTGGTGGAACTGACCAAACTCGACCCGACCATTCGGCTGGATATCCGCTACGCCACCAGCCACAATTTCATGGGCCGGGTGCTGTATCCGCAGGCTCGGGCATTTTTGCAGCGCCCCGCCGCCGAGGCTTTAGCGCGAGTGAACGCCGAGTTGAAACCACTAGGCTACTGCCTGCTGGTGTTCGATGGCTACCGGCCCTGGCGCATCACCAAACAGATGTGGGACCACACGCCTACTGACAAAAAGGAATTTGTGGCCGACCCACGCAAGGGCTCACGCCACAATCGGGGCTGTGCCGTTGATCTGAGCTTGTGGGATATCGCGGCCAATCAAGAAGTCGCTATGCCCGGCGAGTACGATGAAATGAGCCCACGCTTCTACACCGCTTATGCCGGTGGAACGACGGAGCAGAAAGCCCGCCGGGACCTGCTTCGCAGTACCATGGAACGCAATGGCTTCACGGTACTGCCCGCCGAGTGGTGGCATTTTGACTATCAGGATTGGAAATCTTATCCGATTCAGGACATTCCGTTCAGTCAACTTTAATAGGTTAATAATAAGGTCAACCGTGTAAGCTTCCAACCGATAGCACGGTGCAGGCCCACGCCAGCAGCCGACCTCTCCAAAACTTTCGCGCGGGTTTCGCCTTTTTCTGGCGTAACTCGTTTCCCTGACCTGAACCCTGCTTCTTAACCCCTCTTTTCTGATGAGCGCAACTCCCGCATCCAAGCCTTCTTTTGGCATGATTGGCCTCGGTACCATGGGCCGCAACCTGCTACTAAACCTGGCCGACCACGGCTTTCCCGTGGCCGGCTACGACAAGGCCGCCGACAAAATTGACCTACTGGCCAAAGAAGGCGCGGGTAAGCCCGTGCAAGGCTTCACGGACCTCGCCACCTTTCTCAACGGCCTGCAAACGCCGCGCGCGGTGATGATGCTGGTGCCCGCCGGCCCCATCGTGGACAGCGTGATTGCCGAATTGCAGCCCCTGCTTTCGCCCGGCGACATCATCATCGATGGCGGCAACTCCCACTTCACCGACACCGAGCGGCGCGCCAAGGCGGTGGAAGCGGCCGGCTTCCACTTCTTCGGCATGGGCGTGAGCGGCGGCGAGGAAGGCGCCCGCTTCGGCCCCAGCATGATGCCCGGCGGCGACAAAGCGGCCTACGCGGTGATGCAGCCAATGTTTGAGGCCATCGCGGCGCAGGTAGATGGGCAGCCGTGCGTGACCTACATCGGTCCCGGTGCGGCCGGTCACTTCGTGAAAATGGTGCACAACGGCATCGAATACGGCCTGATGCAGCTCATCGCGGAAACCTATGCGGTGCTGAAAACGGGTCTGGGGATGGATAACGCGGCCATCGGACAAGTGTTTGCTAAATGGAATGAGGGCCGGTTCCAGTCCTTCCTGCTGGATATTACGAAGGACATTTTCGGTTTCATCGCCCCGAATACCGACCATTTGCTGCTCGACGACATCAAGGACGAGGCCCGCTCGAAGGGCACCGGCAAATGGACTTCGCAGGTAGCTATGGATTTGGAAACGCCGCTGCCCACCGTGGACACGGCCGTGGCAATGCGCGATTTATCGAAGTACAAGGCCCTGCGCGAGCAGCTGGCGGGGCTGTATGGCCCGGCCGCCGGCCCGCTGCCGGGCGACCACGCGGCTCTGCTGGCGCAGCTGGAGCAGGCGTTCTATTTCAGCATGGTCATCACCTACGCCCAGGGAATGCAGCTGCTCTCGAAGGCCTCGAAGGATTTTTCCTACGAGCTGAATTTGGCCGAAATCGCCAAAATCTGGCGCGGCGGCTGCATCATTCGCTCGGGCTTTCTGAACGAGATTTACAACGCTTATAAACAGATGCCCGACCTGGCCCACCTGCTGCTGGATGCGCAGGTACAGCAGCTGGTGAACGAGGCCGTGCCCGGCAGCCGCGCCGTAGTAGCGGCCGCAGCCACCGCCGGCCTGGCCCTGCCCGGCTACATGGCTTCGCTGAGCTACTTCGACACCTTCCGCACGGCGCGGATGCCTTCCAACCTCATTCAGGCCCAGCGCGACTACTTCGGGGCGCATACTTATGAGCTGATTGGCAAGGAAGGCGTATTTCACACGCAATGGACGCCGGAGCACGAGGAGGCTTCCAATAAGAAAGATGCGCAGGTGGAAGAGCACGGCCCGGTGAAAGAGCCGGTGACGCCGAACAGCTAGGAGCTTTTCCGTCTGTCATCCTGAGCGGAGCGAAGGACCTTATCACGCTCGCATAAATTGCGCTAACCTGATAAGGTCCTTCGCTCCGCTCAAGATGACAGGCTTTCTCCTACCATCCCCTCCCTCCCACTCGCCTAACATTCGCCCCCTGGCAATGAATAATAACAACATCAAGCCCACTGTCTTCGTCATCTTCGGCGGCACGGGCGATTTGAACGCCCGCAAGCTCTCGCCGGCGCTGTATAACCTGTTTCTCGACGGCTGGCTGCCGGAGCAGTTTGCCATCATCGGCACGGGCCGCACCAAGCTCACCGACGAAGAATTCCGCACCAACCTGCTGGCCGACCTCAACCAGTTTTCGCGCAGTGGCAAGGCCAAGAAAGAGGCCTGGGATAAGTTTGCGCCGCACATTTTCTACCAGGTTTCCGACGTGAAAACGCCGGCCGCCTACGAGGAATTCGGCCAGCGCATCGCCGCTTTTGAGAAGGAATGGGACGCGCCGGCCAACGTGATTTACTACCTGGCCGTGGCACCCGAGTTCTTCCCTATCATTGCTACGGGCATTGCCCAAAGCCATTCTGATGATGACCCCACGCGGGTTCGCATCGTGATTGAGAAGCCGTTTGGGCACGATTTGGAGTCGGCCCGGGCGCTGAACAAGCTGCTGGCCCAGCACTTTCAGGAGTGTCAGATTTACCGCATCGACCACTACCTGGGCAAGGAAACGGTGCAGAACATCATGGCTTTCCGCTTCGCCAACGCCATTATGGAGCCGCTCTGGAACCGCAACAGCATCGAGCACGTCCAGATTTCGGTGACCGAGCAGCTGGGCGTGGGCGAGCGCACGGGCTATTACGACGGCTCCGGCGCGCTGCGCGACATGATTCAGAACCACTTGCTGCAGTTGCTATGCCTGGTGGCGATGGAGCCGCCCGTAAACTTCACGGCCGACGAAGTGCGCAACCGCAAGGTGGACGTGCTGCGCGCCATGCGCCGCTTCACGCCCGAGGAAGTGCGCGAATCGGCCGTGCGCGGGCAGTATGGCGCGGGCTGGATTGAGGGCAAGGAGGTGCCCGGCTACCGCGAGGAAAAGGACGCCAACCCCACTTCCAACACCGAAACCTTCGCGGCCGTGAAGTTTTTCGTGGACAACTGGCGCTGGCAGGGCGTGCCGTTCTACGTGCGCACCGGTAAGCGGCTGCACCGCTCGGCGTCCATCATCAGCATCCAGTTCAAGGACGTGCCGCACATGATTTTCCCGCCTGAAACGGGCGAGAGTTGGCAGCAGAACCGCCTTGTTATCAGCATTCAGCCCGAGATGAGCATCCGTCTGCAGGTGCAGGCCAAACGCCCCGGCCTCGACATGATGCTGAACACCGTGGACATGGTGTTCGACTACCAAGGTACGTATTCGGCCGAAGCGCCCGAAGCCTACGAAACGCTGCTGCTCGACACCATGCTCGGCGACCAGACCCTGTTCATGCGCGGCGACCAGGTGGAAGAAGCGTGGGACCTGGTAATGCCCATCCTGAATTCCTGGCAGGGCCGCCCCAGCCTGAATTTCCCCAACTACTCGGCCGATTCCTGGGGCCCGGAAGTGGCCGAGGCGCTCATCGCCCGCGACGGCTTTCACTGGTTCACGCTGCCCCTCAACGGCAAAAAGAAATAGCCATGCCCCAGCACGTTTTCGCCTCCGTGGAGGAGGTTTTGCACAGTCTGGCCGACTTCTTTGTAGAGCAGGCCAGCCAGGCCGTAGCGGCGCGGGGCCGGTTTTCGGTAGCGTTATCGGGCGGCAGCTCACCCAAGAAATTGTACGAGCTGCTGGCCTCGCCCACCTACCGCGAGCGGGTGCCGTGGGCCGAGACATTTTTCTTCTTCGGCGATGAGCGCAACGTGCCGCCCACTGATGCGCAGAGCAACTACCTCATGGCCAAAAACGCCCTGCTGGCCCCGCTGAACATTGCCGACGACCATGTTTTTGCCGTGAATACCCTGCTGCCGCCCGCCGAGGCGGCGCAGGCGTACACGCAAACCATCAAGGCCTTTTTCGGGAATGAAACCGCGCAGTTTGATTTGATTCTGCTGGGCTTGGGCGACAACTCCCACACGGCTTCGCTGTTTCCACACACAGATGTGCTTCACGCCACCACGGCCGATGTGCAGGCCGTTTTCGTAGCCGAAGTTGATGCCTACCGCATCACGCTCACGGCTCCGCTCATCAATCAGGCCCGCACCGTGGCCTTTCTGGTTTTCGGGGCTGATAAGGCGGCAGCCGTGCGACGGGTGCTGCTGGGCGAACGGAACGTGGAGGAATATCCCGCGCAGCTCATCGCGCCAGCATCGGGCGAAGCAGACTGGTTTATGGATGAGGCAGCGGCGACGGATTTAGAGCGGTAGCCAATTATTGTCGAGTCTATAACGGAAAGGCCGTAGCGCGAATTTTGCGGTTCATGTTACGGCCTTTCCGTTGTAAAACAACTTCAGTCTCCCACCATAGCTGGCGCGTCGCGGCGGGCCGTAAACGTTGCCCCCACGCTGGCCACCACAATGAAGCCCACGGCCAGCCATTGCCCAAAAAGCAGCCGCTCGCCTAGCAGCAGCCAGCCTGATATGGCCGCCGCCACCGGCTCCAAGCTCATCAGAATACTGAACGTACGCGTGGGTAAAGTACGTAACGCCTGCATTTCCAGCGAAAACGGCAGCACGCTGGAAAACAGTGCCAGCAACCCGCCCAGCAGCAACAGGTGTGGTGTGAGGCTCAACAAACTGCCACTTGCCACGCCAAAAGGCAGCACCGGCAACGCCGCAAACAACATCCCGATGGCCACCGCCTGCTGGCCCGGCAGCACCGCCGCTGTGCGCTGGCCCAGCACGATGTACACGGCCCAGCACCCGCCCGCCGCCAGCGCAAAGGCCAGCCCCAGCAAGTCAACCCCTTGCCCGTGCCACGGCGCAATCAATGCGATGCCCGCGGCAGCCAGCAGCGCCCACACCGCATCGCCCCAGCGGCGCGAGCCCGCCAGCGCTAGGCCCAGCGGCCCCACAAATTCCAGCGTAACAGCCAGCCCAAGCGGAATCCGGGCCAGCGCGCAGTAAAACAGGAAATTCATCAGCCCCAACGCCAGGCCATAAGGCACCACCGCCCGCCACTGCGCCGACCGTAACTGCCCCAGCTTCGGGCGTACCACTAGCAACAGCACCAGCGCCGACAGCCCGATGCGCAAACTGGTAGTCCCGGCCGCGCCCAGCAGTGGAAACAGGCCTTTGGCAATGGCCGCCCCGCCCTGCACGCTCACAATGGAAAGCAGCACGGCAGGCACCGCCGGGAACGTAAATCGGCCAGAATCAGGCATTACGGGAGGGTCGAAAATGCAGCGGCCGGCACCGCTGCCTGGCCTGGGCGCAACACCTGCACTTCACCGCTCTGTACGATGATAGCAGCCCGCGCCAAGCCCAGGAATAAACCATGCTCAACAATACCAGGGATAGTTTTCAACTGGCGGGCCAGTTCGGCCGGGTTCTCAATTTTCTCGAAATGGCAGTCCAGCAGCAGATTGCCCTGGTCGGACTGGGCCAGCTCACCGGGGTTTAGCTTATTTACCCGCACCACCGGCGCGCCGCCCAAAGCCTCCACGGCGTCCATCACCCAAGGCAGGGCGAAGGGCACCACTTCCAGCGGCAGCGGAAATCGGCCGAGCTGGGCCACGGCCTTCGAGGAATCGGCCACGATGAGCAGATAATCGGAAGCGGTGGCAATGACTTTTTCGCGCAGCAAAGCCCCTCCCCCGCCTTTAATGAGCTGAAGCTGCGAGTCGAGCTCGTCGGCACCATCCACGGTCAGGTCGAAGCGCACGCCGCGCCGGGGTTCCAGCATCGGGATGCCCACGCGGCGTGCCAATTCGTCGCTGGCCCGCGAGGTAGCCGTGGCCTGAATGCGCAACCCTTCCTCGCGCACCCGCTGGCCGAGCAGTTCAATAAATGGCGCTGCCGTGCTGCCGGTGCCCAGCCCCACCACCATGCCATCCTGCACCCAGCGGGCGGCGGTGGCGGCAACGAGTTGTTTTTCCTGAGCGAGCTGCTGCTGAATTTCGGGGCTTGACATAGACTTCGGAGCATTTGATTAAAACCAGAAACGCCCCCGCAGCCTGGCTGCGAGGGCGCTTCGCCAACAATTCGATGCCCGAAATTAAGGGTTTGTCGACCACATGCCGGCCTCTTTAATAAAAATGCGACGGTTCAGCTTCAGTTGCGCCACCATGAACTCGGCCAAATCCTCGGGCTGCATCACCTTCTCGGGGTTGCCGTCGGTGAGCTTGTTTTCGAGGGCCAGCGGCGTGGCTACGGTGCTGGGCGTGAGGGCCGACACGCGGATATTGTGCTTGCGCACCTCCTGCATCAGCGCCTCCGTAAGGCCCAGCACGGCAAATTTCGAGGCGCTGTAGGCGCTGCTGCCAGCGGCGGCACGCTGCCCCGAAGTCGACGAAATATTGATGATATCGCCGGTCTGACGCGCAATCATCACCGGCAGCACGGCGCGGGTCACGTAGTAGGTACCCAGTACGTTCACCTGAATGATGTGCTCCCACTGCTCGGGCTCCATCTCCAGGAACTTGGCAAAGGAGCCTATGCCGGCATTGTTGATGAGGATGTCAATCGGACCGAGCTCTTCGTGGATTTTGGCCACGGCAAGGTTCACGGCGGTGCGGTCGGCTACATCAGCCACGGCGGTGACGACGGTGCCGCCAGCAGCAATAATTTCGGCAGCTACTTCCAGCAGGTCGCTTTCGGTGCGTGCCAGCAGGCCCACTTGCACGCCTTCGGCGGCCAACGCCAAGGCCACCGAACGGCCAATGCCTTTGCCCGCGCCGGTCACGAGGGCGACTTTTCCTTGAAGGGATTCCATATGAGTTGAAACGTTGATTGGAGAGGTGATACAACCCGGAAATGGGATAGAATGTTGGGCTGAGTGGTGTAAAGACGCAAAATATTGCGTCTCATCATTGAACGGCCGGAACCGCGCTAAACTGCGCAGATTAAACAACATCAGCAACGACGAGACGCAAAATATTGCGTCTCTACCCCGTTCAATGTCGCCACCCTACATCCCATGCAGGTGCTTGGTGAAGTCGCCGTACATCACCCAATCTTCCCAGCGCTTGCGGTGCGGGGCAACTTTGCCGCGCAGGTATTTCTCAATCATCAGGCCCGCCGCCGGAGCCGCGCTGGTGCCCCCGAAACCACTGTTTTCGATGAACACGGCAATGGCAATTTTGGGGTCCTGTACCGGGGCGAAGGCGGCGAAGGTGGCGTGGTCGAAACCGTGGGGGTTCTGCACGGTACCGGTTTTGCCGGCCATCGTGATGCCGTATTGCGAGAGCGAGGCCAGGTTGCCGGTGCCGCCGTTACCGTCCACCACCATCTCCATGCCGGGGATGATGTATTTGAACAGTGTCGTATCCACGGCCGTGTAGTGCTTCTGCTGGAACTCCGGCAGCGGGCCGCCATTGCCGATGCCGCGCACGAAATGCGGCGTGTAGTAGTAACCCCGGTTGGCAATGGTGGCCAGAACATTAGCCATTTGCAGGCCCGTGATGCCGATTTCGCCCTGCCCGATGCTGAGCGAATACACGTTGCGGAAGCTCCAGCGGTGCTGGCGGTTTTCCTTTTTATTGAAAAACTTGTGGTCGTAGAATTCCGGTGACGGAATCAGGCCGCGCTTTTCCTGGCTCATGTCCACGCCCAGCTTTTCGCCCAGGCCGAAGGACTTCACCATTTTCTGCCACTGCGCCAGTCCTATATGGGCATCGTCGTATTTATTCGGGGCCTGCCCGCGCTGCACCACGGCACGCAGCACCTGGTAGAAATAGGGATTGCAACTGTTTTTGATGGCAATGCTCACATTGCCCGGATATTCATGTCGGTGGGTGCATTTCACCAGCTTCTGATTACACTCGAAGCCCGTGCTGGGCTGCACAACGCCCAATTGCAAGGCCACCAGTTCATTCACCAGTTTAAAAACCGAGCCCGGCGGGTACGTCGCCATCAGCGGCCGGTCGAATAACGGCCGGTCGGGGTTGTTCAGCAGGGCCATATAGCGGTTGCCCGAGCCCTTGCCCGTGAGCAACTTAGGGTCGTAGCGCGGGGCTGAAACAAAGGCCAGAATCTCGCCCGTCTTCGGGTCGATGGCCACTATGGAACCGCGCCGGCCCGCCAACAGCTGCTCGCCATAGGCCTGCAACTCGGCATCAATGCTCAGGTGCAAATCCTGCCCGGCCACCGACAGCGTATCGAACTCCCCACCCCGGAACTTGCCTTTTTCGATGCCGCGCACGTTCACCATCTTGTACTGCACCCCGCGCCGGCCCATCAGCGTTTGCTCGTAGTAAGACTCCAGACCCGAAATCCCCACGTTTTCGCCGGGCTGGTACTTGGCGTACTTGGGTTTCTCAAGAAAAGCGGGCGTAATGGCCCCCACGTAGCCCAGGGCGTGGGCCAGGTTGGGTGTGCGGTAGGCCCGCGCCATGCGCGTCTGGGTGCGGAACCCCGGAAAGTCGCCCAGCTTGTCGAGAATGATTGCCAAGTCGGCCGTCGTCAGGTTTTGCAGGATGGGCGAGGGCTTGACGCGCGAATACTTTTTAGCCGCTATTAGGCTGGCCCGCAGGTCCTCCAGCGGGATTTGCAGCAATTCAGCGAAGCGGAGTGTATCAAGGTTCTTCACCTCTCGGGGCACCACCATCAGGTCGTACACCGGCGTGTTCTGCACCAGCGGCACGTTTTTACGGTCGTATATCAGCCCGCGGTACGGCGTCTGCACCAGGCGCTGCAAGGTGTTTTTGTCGGCGGCCAGCTTGTACGTTCCGTCCAGCACCTGCATGAAAAACAGGCGGGTGAGGAAGATGAGCGCCACCACCAGAAAGATGCCCTGCACGACGTATTTGCGGCCTTCGAGGTATTGCATAGTTCACGTTTGTCATCCTGAGCAGAGCGAAGGACCTTACCACGCTTGCACCCGTTATAGTTCGGTAAACAGTTCAGCGGTGATAAGGTCCTTCGCTCCGCTCAGGATGACAGAAATAACAAAATTAACTCCTCCCCCGGCGCACCGGGAAGAACAATAGCTGCACAATCAACAACGAAAGGCCGGTAAAGAGTGCGCTCACCAGCATTTTCCCCAGCGTGGTGCCGAAATGCCGGAAGCTGCCCAGTTCCAGCAGGAAAAACGCGGCGTGGTGCAGCAGCACCAGCAGCGTCAGGTATACGCCAAACCACTGCCAGCCCATCTGGTGCACGTTCACCGAGTCGGCGCTGTCGTAGCCGTCACGCGGGGTGAGCAGGCGTAGCACCCACGGCCGTAGAAAGCCCAGCAGCACCGCCGCCGCCGCGTGCAGCCCGCCCGTATCATAAAAAATATCCATGGTCAGCCCCATGCCGAAGGCCAGCAGCAGCTGCACCACAATGGGCGTGGCCAACGGCAAAAACAGCAGGAAGCCCAGATAGAAAAAGCACCAGCCCAAATCAAACAGCACCAGCCGGCTGATGAGCATAATGTGCACGCCCGCATACAGCAGAAAGCGCAGCGTCTGCACAAAAATGAACCGTAGGCCGTTCATGGACGCGCCCCTCCTTTCGGCAGGATGCCCGTGTGGGTTTCCACGGTATCGCGCTCGGGCTTGTTGCGGTTGGTCACAATGTACACGTAAGTCAGATTGGCAAAATTGACTCCCAGCTTCACCCGGATGGTCCAGAAATTCTTATCCGGCTCCTTCACGAAGGACTCGATGGTGCCAATGAAAATACCCTCGGGAAATACCGAGTTGTAGCTCGATGTCATCACAGTATCGCCCTTCACCAGCTTGGTTTCGCGCAGTACATTGTCCAGCAGCGCGTGGGTAGGGTCGTCGCCCTGCCACTTGATGGTGCCAAACGTGCCGTCGCGCTTGATTTTGGAGGCGATGCGTGTTTGCGAATGCAGCAGGCTGGTAACGGTAGCGTAATGCTCGCTCACCACTTTCACGCGGCCTACCACGCCGCCCGCCGCTATTACGCCCTTGCCGGGTACCACACCATCGGCGCTGCCTACGTTTAGCGTGAGATAGTTGTCCACATTATGCAGCATGTTGTTGATAACGCGGGCCGGAATAAGTGGATAACTCGGGTCGCGGGCTGGAATGCGCTGCTGCCCGAGCAATAAAGTATCAGGCCTGGTAGCCGGCCGCTGGTAGCGCACGCGCTTCAATGAGTCGGTGCGGGCCGGGGGCAACGCCACCGAATCAGCTTCACGGCGCACCGAATCGGCCGGGTACAGCTGCTGGCGGAGCGCGGCATTTTCGGCGGCCAGCTGCTGGTTCATCTCGGCCAGATGGAAGTAATCCAGAATCTGGGTGCGGCGGGCCAGCACCGTGCCCGCGTAGGTATTGGCCGAATTAAAAAACGCCGCCCGTTGGTATGAATTACTGGTAATAAATAAATACAGACTTATGATTTCCAATAAGCCAAATACCAGCGCCCCGCGGAAGCGAAATAGGAAAAGAAATAAATTCCGCACGGGGTTAACCGAATTAATTAATTGGCAATTGAACGACTAGCAAAAGAACGTCATGCTGAGCGTAGTCGAAGTATCTCTACTGCGAAGAGTAATCCAATCGAAAGGGATTAGTTACGCGGTAGAGATGCTTCGACTACACTCAGCATGACGTTCGATTATTATCCTGTAATTACGTCAGCAGCACACCTTTAAAAGCCTGGATATCCTTGATAGCCTTGCCGGTACCGCGCACCACGGCGCGCAGCGGGTCTTCGGCAATGTGAATCGGCAGCTTGGTTTTGGCAGCCAAACGCTTGTCCAAACCGCGCAATAGCGCGCCGCCGCCGGTGAGGTGAATACCGTTTTCGTAAATATCGGCCGACAATTCGGGCGGCGAAATTTCGAGGGCTTTCAATACGGCTTCTTCAATTTTCGCCACCGATTTATCGAGGGCAATGGCAATTTCCGAGAACGTTACTTTAATAACTTTCGGAATGCCCGTCATCAGGTCGCGGCCGCGCACTTCGTGGTCGGGTGGCGGCACGTCGAGCTCGGTGAGGGCCGCGCCAACCTCAATCTTGATACGCTCAGCCGAGCGCTCGCCGATGAGCAGGTTGTGCTGACGGCGCATGTAGTCGAGGATGTCTTGGTTGAAGACATCACCGGCAGTTTTAATCGACTGGTCGCACACGATGCCCGACAGCGCGATAACCGCGATTTCCGTCGTCCCGCCTCCGATGTCGATAATCATCGAGCCCACGGGCTGCTCTACATCGATGCCGATGCCAATGGCGGCGGCCATGGGCTCCTGAATCATCCAGACTTCCTTGGCCCCGGCGTGCTCGGCGGAGTCCCGCACAGCGCGTTTCTCCACTTCGGTGATGCCTGACGGGATGCAGATAACCATGCGGTGCGACGGCTGAAACAGCCGGTTCCGCGTGTCAATCATCTTAATCATGCCCTTAATCATTTCCTCGGCGGCGTGGAAATCGGCAATTACGCCATCCTTCAGCGGGCGGATGGTGCGGATGTTATCGTGCGTTTTTTCGTGCATCTGCTGGGCTTGGCGGCCCACGGCGATGACTTTATTGGTGGTGCGGTCTTTAGCGATGATGCTCGGCTCATCCACCACGATTTTGTCGTTATGGATAATGAGCGTATTGGCCGTACCCAGGTCGATGGCGATGTCGCTGGTCAGGAAATTAAAGAAACCCATTGAGTTAGCTGCAATAAGGCGGAGTCCGGTTATAGGGTCGGACAGAATAATGCGCAAAGGTACGGAAGGTTTGCGCGGGCATGGTGAACGGAGTTATGGCATTTATGGAAATGAGTCTCCCGTCATTACGGGGAGAGCGCAGCGCGCAACGCAGCAATCCGTCCTCACATTGCGCTAACCTTGAATTGTGATAAATTTTCCTCTGAGCACAAAAGCCCCGACTCTTATGCAGAGGCGGGGCTTTGTCACATTATTGGGTTGGTCAACTCGTCACACAGTAGGGTGCGGGGCTTGCCCCCGCCCGTCGTTGAACGGCGTCGTTGAAACGGCACAAACGACGGGCGGGGGCAAGCCCCGCACCCTACATCTTTTCGCAACCCAAGCCTAGTGCTTGAAGTGCCGCACGCCCGTGAGCACCATGGCCATGCCCAGTTCGTCGCAGGCTTTGATGCTGTCGGCATCCTTGATGGAGCCGCCGGGCTGCACCACGGCGCGGATGCCGGCCGCGCCGGCAATTTCCACGCAGTCGGGGAAGGGGAAGAAAGCGTCGGAGGCCATAACAGCACCGTGCAGGTCGAAACCGAAGGTGCGGGCCTTCTCAATAGCCTGACGCAGAGCGTCAACGCGGCTAGTCTGGCCGACGCCGGAAGCCAGCAACTGGCCGGCGCGGGCCAGCACGATGGTGTTGCTCTTGGTATGCTTGCAGATTTTGCCGGCGAAAACCAGGGCCTCCGTTTCCTCAGCCGTGGGAGCCGACTGGGTGACGGTGCGGAAATCTTCGGCGGTTTCCGTCTGACGGTCAGCGTCCTGCTCAATGATGCCGTTGAGCAGGGTTTTGATTTGCTTCTTAGGAAACTCAACGGGCTTTTGCAGCAGCAAAATCCGGTTTTTCTTGCTCTGGAGCACGGGCAGCGCGTCGGCGGCGAAGCTGGGCGCAATCAGGACTTCGAAGAACAACTGGTTGAGCTCGACGGCGGTGGCCGCGTCTACTTCCTTGTTCACGATGATGACGCCACCGAAAGCGGAGGTCGGGTCGCAGCTCAGGGCGTTCACGTAGGCCTCGCGCAGGGTGGCGGCCTGGGCCACGCCGCAGGCATTGGTGTGCTTGAGGATGGCGCAGGCCGGCTCACCGTCGGTGAATTCAGCCATGAGGGCTACAGCGGCATCCACGTCAACGAGGTTGTTGTAGCTCAGCTGTTTGCCGTGGAGCTGGTCGAAGAGCGCCGTCAGGTCGCCGTAGAAGGTGCCGGCCTGGTGGGGGTTTTCGCCGTATCGCAGGGGCGTGGCGGGCTGGGCACTGAGGCGCAGGGCGGTGCCGGCTACGGCGGTGCCCTGGCTCATGTATTGGAAAATCTCGGTGTCGTAGTGCGAGGTGGTGGCGAAGGCGGCGGCAGCGTAGTGGCGGCGGTCTTCGAGGTCGGTAGTGCCGTTTTTGGCGGTGAGCAGCTCGGTCACGGCCGCGTACTGGTCGCGGCTGCTGATTACGAGCACGTCGCGGAAGTTTTTGGCGGCGGCGCGCAGCAGCGAGATGCCGCCGATGTCAATTTTCTCGATAACGTCCTGCTCCTCGGCTCCGCTGGCTACGGTTTCTTCGAAGGGGTACAGGTCAACCACCACCAAATCGATGGGCGGGATGCCGTGCTGCTCAGCCTGGGCGAGGTCGCTGGCTTCGTGGCGGCGGTGCAGAATGCCGCCAAACACCTTGGGGTGCAACGTCTTTACGCGGCCGCCGAATACTTCGGGGAAGCCGGTGAGGTCTTCCACGGCGGTTACTTCGGCCCCTTCATCTTCGAGGAATTTCTGTGTGCCACCAGTGGAGTACAGCGTGACGCCATGCTGGCGCAAAACCTGCACCAGCGGAGCCAGACGGTCTTTGTGATACACGGAAAGCAACGCGGCGCGAATGGGACGGGACGACATAAAACGGGCGAAAAAGCTAGGCACAATTGCCGCCACGAAGGTACGCCCGGGCTTAGCCAGCATCCCGCAGGCTGTGTTACTGAATTGTTACCACCTCATCCGGCGCGCCCAAATCATCCCCGGCCGAACACTGCACCGCTTTGAGAAGTATAGCAAGCTCCGTTGCTTTTCCCGTCCTCGCATATGTCCAACCCCGCTGCCACTTTGCCCGCTACCGAACCCGACCTTGCCGAAACGACTACCCCGGTGCTGACGCCTGCCGAAGCCGAAAAGGCCGCCGCGGAGCTGGCCCCACGCCTGTTTGCCCAGGCCGCCGCTACCGATGTAGAAGGTGGTTTTCCTACTCAGGAATTTGGCTGGCTGCACGCGGCCGGGCTACTCACGGCGGTGCTGCCGGCGGCCCTCGGCGGCGCCGGGCTGCACACGCCGGCGGCCACGCTGCCGCTGTTGCGGGTTTTGCAGCACATCGGGCGGGGCAATCTGGCGGTGGGCCGCGTGTATGAGGGCCATGCGAATGCACTGCTGCTGATTCAGCAGTTGGCCACGGCAGCGCAGGTGGTCCGCTACGCCGCCGACGCCCGCGCCGGGCACTTGTTCGGTGTCTGGAACACTGAAAACCCAGTCGATGGTGTGCACCTGGAGGCCTTGCCCAACGGGCGCTACCGCCTGCGTGGGGCCAAGACATTTGCCTCCGGCGCGGGCCATCTGGCGCGGCCACTCATCACGGGGGCACTGCCTGATGGGCAGGGCTGGCAGCTGTTTGTGCTGCCGGCCGATGCGCAGCCGCCCACGCTGGACCGCTCGTTCTGGCAGCCGCTGGGCATGCGGGCCACCGCCAGCTTCCGGGCCGATTTGACCGGGTTGGAAATCGGGCCGGAGGACCTTATCGGACCACCCAATGCTTATTATCAGCAGCCAGCATTCAGCGGCGGGGCCATCCGGTTTACGGCCGTGCAGCTGGGCGGGGCTGAAGCTGTTTTTGACGAAACCGTTGGCTTTCTGCGCGGCCTGGGCCGCACCGACGACCCTTACCAGCGCCAGCGCCTCGGCGAAATGGCCATTCTATTGGAAAGCGGCCGCCAGTGGCTGCGCGGGGCCGCCGAAAACGCCGCCCGGCCCAATGCAGCTACGGCGGACGGAGCCGAAACTACCGTGGCCTACGCCAACATGATGCGTACTGCCATCGAAACCATAAGCCTGGAGATGCTGCGCCTAGCCGAGCGCTGCGTAGGAGCGCGCGGCCTGCTACGCCCCCAGCCGTTCGAGCGTCTGCACCGCGACCTCACCCACTACCTCCGCCAGCCCGCCCCCGACGGGGCGCTGGCCGATGTGGGCCGTTTTGTGCTCGAAGGCAAGTCGTTTTAGTTGTCCGTTTTTCGTTGTCAGATTTTTTCAGCGTGCTTTCTTTCTCCGAATACCCAGTCCGCGCCGCCAGCCTTGTGGCCGGCCTGGGCTCTACCGTGGTTGTTGCCCCACACCCCGACGATGAGGCGCTGGGTTGCGGCGGCCTGCTGGCCCTGCTGCGTCAGGCCGGGCAGCCCGTGGCGGCCGTGCTGGTGAGCGACGGCACCATGTCGCACCCCAACTCTGTACTGTTTTCGGCCCCGGCGCGGCAAGCGGTGAGGACAGCTGAATTCCGCCATGCCCTCACCATTCTGGGCGCTGATGCAAGAGAGCCGCTCCTTCTGAACCTGCCCGATGGCCGGGTACCCGCCAGTCCAACCGAGCCCGGCTTTACCGAATCCGTAGCGCAGCTGCGCGAGTTTCTGGAGCACCACCAAACCGAAACCGTGCTGGTGCCCTGGCGGCGCGACCCGCACCCCGACCACCGCGCCACAGCCCAACTGGTACAAGCCACGCTAGCTGCCATGCCGCACCTACCACGCCGCCTTGAGTATGTGGTGTGGGCCTGGGAGCGCGCCGCGCCGGAGGACCTGCCCACGGCGGCCGATGCCGTGCAGGGCTTCCGGCTGGACATCGCAGCGGGCCTGAGCCAGAAACAACGAGCCATTACGGCGCACCGCTCACAGGTGGCACCCGGCGTGTTTACGGATGATAGCGAAGGGTTTTTATTGTCGCCGGAGATGCTGGCGCACTTTGCCGGGCCCTACGAAGTTTATTTTGAAGCGCTTGAATCATGAACGAAAACCAGCCCAATACCCTGCCGCCGGAGTATTTTGACCACGTGTACCAAGCCAACCGCGACCCGTGGAATTTTGAAACCAGCCCCTACGAGCGGGAGAAATATGCCGACACGCTGGCCGCCTTACCCCGAACGCAGTACGCCGAAGTCTTTGAAATCGGCTGCTCGTTGGGCGTGCTCACGGCGCAACTGGCCCCGCACTGCGGCCACCTGCTGGCCGTGGATGTGAGCGAGGCCGCGCTGGCCCAGGCGCGGGCACGGTGCGCTGGCCTGCCACAAGTGGAAATCCGGCAGCTGCGGGTGCCCGAGGAATTCCCCAATCAGTCGTTCGATTTAATCGTGCTTTCGGAAGTCGGCTACTATTGGTCGCCGGCCGACCTGGCCCGCGCGGCCGACTTGCTCATCGCCGGCCTGAACCCTGGCAGCCAGTTGCTACTGGTACACTGGACGCCGCCGGTGCACGACTACCCCCTGACCGGCGACGATGTGCACCAGTTCTTCTTGGCCAAAACCACTGAAAATGGCGCGCTGCGCCACCTCGCCGGCCACCGGCACGAAACCTACCGGCTCGACTTGCTGGAAAAGCGCTAGCTCACCGGCCGCCACTCCGCCGCCACGCCACTCCGGATGAGTCGGGGCAATACCAGCAACGCCTGCGAAAGCGGCATTAACGTCATGGTAAGATTGGGACTGTGGACCAGCGCCCACTCCCACAGCACGCCAAATGTGGCCGACTGCTGCATTCGGGCCAGCACCGTGGCTACGGGCAGCCCCAGCCGGGTCATAGTTGCGTCTGGCTCGGCCCCCGGGTGGGTGGCCCAGCAGGCACAAAGCTGGCGGCGCAACTGCCACCGCCGCATTAGCTGCACGGGGTTTTCGACATGCGGCTCGCGCTGCTGCTGGCTCATGCGCAGCCATTCGCTCAGCTGCCAGGACAAGCCTACTTCTACTCTACCTTGGCGGCGGGCCGAGGTGAGGACACGCACCCGGGGGCTGTGGCGCAGGGCCAAATCATGCCGGCGCAGCTCCTGGCACAGGGCTTCATCTTCCAAAAATCGAACTTCGGGCAGGCCGCCCACCCGGCGGTAGGCGCGGGCCGTGAGCGCCAGGCTGGCCCCGAAATGCTGGTAATGGCGGGGCCAACGGTCCATGGGCGCGGGGTCAATCAGGTCTTCGAGGCGGGTGCAGAGCAAGTGATAAGCCGCGTCTTGGGCCTGGATGCGTTGGAGCGCCACCGGCGCTTCTTCATGACTGGTCAAAATGCGGCCGCCTACGGCATCGGCCCCGGCGACTATTTCAGCCTGAATAGTAGCCAGCCAATCAGGCGCTACCTGGGTATCGGCATCGGTGCTGGCGATGATACCAAGGGGCTGGCCCACCTGCTCCAGCCGGGCGCAGGCCTCGTCCATCAGCAGGCGGCGGGCGCGGCCTACGTGGGCCGTATCGCCGGTCAGGCACAGCTCGGCTACATGCACCACCAGTTCAGGGAACCGCTGGGCCTGGCGGCGCACCACGGCGGCCGTGGCATCCTGGCAATTATTGGCCAACACAATTACCTCAAAACTATCCGGCGGCAAGGCCTGGCCGCATTCTGTGACTTGAGCGGCGAGGGCAGCCAGCGCGGTGGGCAAGGTGACAGCTTCGTCTTTGGCCGGAATGATGACGCTGATGCGCAGGCCAGCACGGGGCGGCGGCAATTGCTGGCGTAGGCGCGCCGCGCAATGGTCACGCGGCGGGGCCGGCAGCCTCAGTAACGAAGAAATGGGGGCGGTAGCGGTGGCCTCGTGGGCGGCCAGGAAGCGCGCGGGGGTAGCGTGGTCCATTGGGCAGGGTGTACGCCGGGCACTAGCGAAAGGATAAGGCCCAGCTTATTTCCCGAGCCGCCAATGCCCTTATTGATGGGCTTTTGCGCGGTCATTTATCAAATAATCACTGCACTATCACTCGTAGCTGTTTCGGTTATAAATCCCGGTTGAATTTCACAAAAAAAGCCTCTCCTGATTTCAGGAGAGACTTTTTTGTGAAATTCAACCGGGATTAGAATGCCTCGCCGATGGCAAACAGGATGCCGGGCTTGCTACCAGTGCCGCCGGCATAATCAAGACGCAGATTCACCCGGTCGCGGCGGATGAAGTTGAAGCGGATGCCCGCGCCGCCGGCGTATTTCGTATCGCTGAGATTGAACTTGTCGATGTACTGGTTCACGTTGCCCACGCCGCCAAATACGGCCCCGTCGAAGCGCTTCAACCAGCTGACGCTGGTATTGGGGAACAGCTTATGGCGGATTTCGGCCTGGAACATAATCATCTGGCGGTCGCGGAAGCGCTGCTCGTAGATGCCGCGCAGCAGGTTGGCGTTGTTATACAGCGTGCCGCCCAGGTTGGCACCCAGGCCGGCCAGCTCGCGGAAGGGCACATCGCCGGTGTGGAACTGCCCGAGGAATTGCGCGGCCAGAATCGTATTGTTCGAGCCAAGGGGCTGGAAGTGGCGGGCATCGAGCTGGTAGCGCACGAAGCGGTAGTCCGACCCCAGGCCCGTGCCGTTGAACGTAGCGCCGAAATCGAGCAAATCGCCGTGGAAGGCGGCCAGCGGCACATCCCGAGTGTCGTAGGTAATGACCGGGCCGAGACCCGAAATCTGCGTATTCTGCCGCTCGCGGGCCGTCATGCGCCCCTCGTTGTAGAATATGCTGGGGGTTTTATCATCGGTAGCGGTGGCTGGGCCGTGCACATCCGTGATTTTGGTGAAGCGGTACTGCGCGCCAAAAAACAGCTTGGGCGCAATCTGCTTCTGAATCCGCTGGTTGATAATGAATAGTTTATAATCAGTTTCCGACTCGTTGACACTGGAAGTACCGGCCCCTTTGCCGTAGTAATACAGCAGGATATCATAGGCGCTGATTTCGCCATTCAGATAGAATTTCTCGCCCGGCGTGTACACCGAATGCACCAGCTGAATGAGCGACTGACCCTCGGTAGTGGTCCAGTACTGCACCCGGGCATTGGATGGCCGGGTGAGGGTATCGGCCGAAAACCGACCGCTGAGCAGTGCGCCCAGGCCGTAGCCAAGTCCGGTTTCGGCCTGATAGAATAACACCGGAATGGGCAGCAGGCTAAGTGTACCGTTTTTACCCAACTGCCCGAAGGACTTCGTGCTGCGAACCTGCTGTCCGGCCATTGGCACCAGACCAACGCTGCGAGGCGCGGCCGGGGGAGTGGTATAAACCGAATCGAGGGGGGCTGCCGGCTGCGCGGCGGCAGTAAAGCTCAGCCCGGCGAGGGCCAGGGCTGCGAGAGAAAAACGCATGGGAGCGAGGATGAAAAGCAAATGAATTGCCCTATCAACGGATTATGTAGCTCCACGGTTGGCGGTGGCGGCGGCCGGGCCGGCCAAAGGCCTTATCTACCCCGCTAGTGGCGGCTTCTGCCCGCCTACTGGTCCCGTATCAGCAGGCGCTCCACCACCTGCCCCAGGCCCAGGTGCCGGGTCACCAGCTCAGCAGCATCGGCGGGGCGCACTTTGCCGTAGGCTGTGCCTTCGGGATAGATAATGAGGGCCGCGCCGGGGCCTTTTTTGCACTGCTTGCAGAGGTCGAGGCAATTGCAGGTTTGCACCCGCACATGCTCCCGCTCATCACCAGTCAGCAGCTTTTTCAGGCCTTGGATTTTCAACTCTTTTTTCAGGGCCTTGGCTACGTCCTCCCCCACCCCGGATTTCTGGTTGGTGCACACAAAAAGGCGGCGAACGGTACTCATAAGCGAAAGAAAATGGCCAACTGCACCACGCCAACTAATTACGCGGGGCCGTGCCAGTGGCGGTTTTGAAGCTTATACGCGGCCAGCTCGCGGTTCGACCACAGGGTTTGGTACACTTGCTGGTCGTGCAGCAGCTGGGGGTCTTTTTCCATGAAGGCCAGCAACTGCTGGAGCAGTTCGGCCGTCTCTTCTTTCAGGAAATAGTACATCCAGTTGTCGAGCCGGCGCACGTTCACCAAACCTGCATTCTTTAAGTACGATAATTGCCTACTGGTTTTGGTCTGGGTGAAATCCAGCACTTGCTCCAGGTCGGCCACCACCATTTCGTGGTTGCGCCACAGCAAATGCAGGATGCGCACCCGGCTTTCGTCGCCCAGAGATTTAAAAAGTTGCTGACCAAAAGCAACCGTGAAATGTTTCAAGCGCATCTGCTGTCTGAGAAGCGGGAAGTTCGCCCGTCGTTCTTTCTGCCTAAAGTTACCATCGGCCCCGAACCTAGTGCCGTATATTTGTTCTTCCGCTATCTGAATATGCCTGATTTCTTGCGCCTTCGTCGCTTTTCTTTCTTTTTGGCCGCGGCCCTTTTGGTGCTGTTGCTGGCCACGCCGGGCGCGCACGCCCAGGGCAAGCGCAAGGTGATTCAGTTCACCGGCATCGTGGCCACCGGCGACAGCCTGCTGGGCGTGCCCGGCGCTACCATCTACGTGCCCAAAGCCGGCCGCGGCACGGCCTCAAACATCTACGGCTACTTCTCGATGGCCGTGCTGGCCGGCGACAGCATCGTGATTCGCTCGCTGGGCTACGCCAACCAGACCATCGTCATTCCGAAGGATTTCCAGCGTCAGAGCTACTCTGTCATCGTGCAGCTTAAGGAAGATGCCACCGTGCTGCCCGAGGTGCGCGTGTTTCCCTACACCACCGAGCGCGACTTCAAAAAGGCCTTCCTGGCCCTGCGCCTGCCCACCGAGCGCGGCAGCGCCGCCGCCGACAACCTGAACCAGGAGCTGATGAACCGGATTTTCCGCACTCAGCCCATGGGCGCGGTAGCCAACTTCCGCCAGACCATGAGCAACCAGCAGCTCGACTACGACCGCCACATGGGCATGGCCCCCAACCAGTATTCCAACAACCCGCTGCTCAACCCCTTCAGCTGGCTCCAGCTGATTCAGCAGGTGAAAAAAGGCGAGTTCAAGAAGAAGGATACCAACGACGATTATTAATCGACACGGCCGCAGGTTTCAGTAAGTATTGTTAAAAAAGGACGGCCCCCGAACAGTTTGTTCGGGGGCCGTCCTTTTTTATTGAGAATCAGGACTGATTTCTCAGGCACCGGCCGGGCCGGCAATGACCACCTGCATGGCTTCCGGTGCGAAATAGGCCCGGGCCAGGGCTTGCAGCGTTTGAGCATCGGCAGTTTCAATCTGCTGCACGAATTGGGTGTAGTAATCGGCGGGCAGGTTAAGGAACACGAGGCTTTTGTACTTATCGCACTGCTCGAACACGGTGGATAGCTCGTTGGCAAACTTGCCCAAGATGTAGTTTTTCACCGTTTCCAGCTCGTCCTCCGGAATCAGCTCGTCCTGCAGGCGGCGCAGCTCCAGCACAATCTCGCTCACGGCAAAGTCGGCGCTTTCGCCCTTCACATCGGTGCCGATGACGAGGGACGTACCAAACTCACGCGGGGCCACGCTGGCGTAGATGCCGTAGGTCAGGCCTTTGTCTTCGCGGATGTTGCGCATCAGGCGCGAGCCGAAGTAGCCGCCGAACACGTTCACCAGCAGCTTGAGGCGGTGGGTGTCGGGGTGCGTGGGCGCAGGCCAGTGCCGCCCCATGCGGATGGATGCCTGCAGGCTGCCGGCCACCGCCACCCGGTCGGGCAGCGTGGAGATGATGGGCTCGTCAACCACCGGCGCGGCGGCTGGGGGTACTTCGCTGGCGCGGGCCGTGCCGAAGGCGGCAGCCACCAGCTCCTGCTCGGCCGCCACGTCGCCGCAGAGGAAGATTTCGGCATTGCCAAACGAGTACATCGCCTGATGGAAAGCCTGGGCTTCGGCCGCCGTCAGGGCCTGGTAGCCGTCGGCATCGAAGGGCCGGCCGTAGGCCGTGTGGGCCCCAAATAGTAGCTCATTGAACCGCTCGGAAGCGAGGAAGCTGGTTTTTTTGCGCTCCACGCGTACGTTCTGAATGGTGCGGGTTTTGAGCTGCTCCAGCTCGGCTGCCGGGAAGGCGGGGTTGCTGAGCACGTCAATCACCAGCGGCAGCAGCGTGGGCAGGTGCCGCGTGAGGCAGTAGAGCGTGAGCGTGGAGCGGTCGAAACCCGAATCGCACTCCAGCGACGCGCCGTAGAAAGCCACTTCGTCGGCAATCTGGCGGGCGGTGCGGGTGGTGGTGCCCTCCAGCAGCATGCGAGCGGTGAGGGACGCCAAGCCGGGGCGGTTTTCGGCCAGCTTGCCGGCTCGGAACACGGCTTGCAGGCGCACCACGGGCTGGGCATCGTTGGCCAGCACGTGCAGGCGGGCCCCGCTGGGCAGGGTGCGCACAGCGGCATCGGGCAGCGTGACGCGGGCCAGCGGCTGAACGGGAGGGGCTATGGTACGGTCGAGCACCGAAGCAGAAAGCGAAGAAGTAGGCATATGCAATAATAACAAACTCCTCTTCCCGGCCGGGAAGAGGAGCTGTGGGGTAACCAGAAAAGGCTGGGTTAGTTTGAAGGCGTGCTGCCGCTGGTGCCACCGGCACCGTTCTCGTCAAAGGCTTCGGACAGCTTGTTCAGGTTGAAGTGCAGCGACACCCGGATGGTCTGGGCCAGGGGGTTGGCCTGGCTGTTCTGGCCCGTGGGCACCAGGTAAGTGCCATCGATGCCGAATACCTGGTAGCGCACGCCCAGGCCCAGGCTCACGTACTGACGGCCGCCCTTGTCGGGGTTTTCGTAGAAATAGCCACCGCGAGCGTACAGCAGGTCGTTGTAGTTGTACTCCAGGCCGGTGGAGAGGTTGATTTCGCGCAGCTCTTCTTTGGCCCCGCCGGGCGCGTCGCTGAACGAGTTGAAGATGCCGCTCACAATGTTCTGGTTATTGCGGCGGGTATTTTCATCCGTGATTCGCTTGTCGTTAGCCGGCACCCCGTCGATGTAGTACGGCGAAGGCACGAGCAGCTTGCTGGCATCGAACGTGAGCGTAATTTTATTGTACTGGTCAATCTCGCGGGTGATGGCCGTCCCCAGTCGCATCATGGTGGGCAGGAAGCTGGGATTGAGCGGGTCCCGGTAGGTCATCTTGTTGCCGATATTGGTTATCGAAGCCCCAAATGCCAGGTTGTAGATGCCGGTGCCAATAGTGGCATCCTTGGAGTAGTAAGCGCCCAGGTCGACGGCGGCGGCATTGCCCGACTGGGCATCGTTGTTGGCATAGGCCCCCACCAGGTTCGAGCGGATGTAGCGCGCCGAAGCACCCACACCAAAATTATCGGTGAGCTGCAGGCCATACGAAACGGCCAGGGCATACTCTTTGGGGTTGAAGCTACCCAGGCTGTGGTTGCCGGAATCCGTGTAATCAATGCTCCCCAAATCGAAGTACATCAGCGAAGCGCCAAAGGCCGAGCGTTTGCCCACCTTGGCATAGCCCGAGAGGTACGACAGACTCATGTCGTCGGTGATGTTGCGCAGCCAGGGCGAGTACGACATCGAAGCCGCGTACTTATACTGCACAAAGCCCAGCTTGCCCGGGTTGAAATACGCCGCGTTGGCATCGGGCGAGGTGGCTACGCCGGCTTCGCCCAGCGCCGATGACCGCGAATCGGGGCTGAGGGTCAGGATGGGCACGGCCGTGGTGATTGTGTGGGGGGTAGTCTGGCCCTGAGCAGTAGCTGCTACGGCCACCAAACCGGCGGCAAGCGCCACGCGCGAACGAAAGAAAAGAGGCTGCATAGAGTGGGAAATGGGGACCAGGCGTGGCCCGGGCACAAATAAAAGCGGATTAATTGAGGATGACGAGTTTTTCGTATTTCGAAGCCACCGCGTTGTTGCGCTGCGAGCGCACGGTGAGGCGGTAAACGTATACCCCACGGGCCAGCTGGTCGTCGTAATCGTCGCGGCCATTCCAGCTGATGCTCTGCTGATGCGCTACGGTGCTGGGCACAATGGCATTGAGGGTGCGCACCAGATGGCCGGCCACGGTAAAAATCTGCACTTGTACGTCCAGGTTGTCGGGCTCGCTGCCGGCCTGGTTGTGGTCGAAGAAGAACGTAGTGGAGTGGGCAAACGGATTGGGGTAGTTGAGCACGTGGTCGAGCGCCAGCTTCACATCCTGGGCCACCACGAACTCAATTTCCTTCTCGGCCGAGTTATTATAAGTGTCCCAGGCTTTGAGGGTGAGCGAATGCGGGCCGGTAGCGAGGTCCTTGAACAGGTTCTTCACGTTGCCCGAAGTAAAATCACCAACATTGGCCACGTAGCTGTCGTTCAATATCAGCTTCTTATTGGGGTCGTGGTCAAGAATGGCCGTGATGTCGTGGCCAATGCCCGTGCCCGTGGTGTTGATGCCGTTTTCGTCGGCCAAATCGGCCAGTAGCGTGGTGGTCTGGCCGGTGAGGCCGCCATACACGAAGGCTTTGCTGTCCATAAACAGGCTGATGCGCGGCGGCTGGTTGTCCTCGGGCGCATTGCGGGCCGCGCCGCCCACCAGCCGGGGCTGGTAGCCGTTGGCGTCGATGCTGTGCGTCCCATCGGAAGCGTAGAGGCTGATTTTGCCCGTTCCCACCTGGTAGTTGATGTCCTTGGGCACCACGAATACCAGGCTGAACTTGCCGTTCACCACGTCGGCCTGCCCGCCATAAATTACGCTTTCCTGAATGCTGACCGATGCCACGGTATCGTCGGGCTCATTGCCGAGGGTCTTCACGGTGGTGGGCTTGTCGTAAATCGTAACCTGAGCCCGGCCGGTGAAGGTCGAATTCAGGACACCATTATTCAGCAGATGGCCGTCCAGGCGGATGCGGGCGAGGGCATGCAGGGTATCCGCATTTACCCAATCCTTCCCGATGCGCTGGCGCACGCTGTCGAGCACCACCGTTTGCTTGGGGTAAGCCAGCGTCATGCTGGGGTCGGCCAGCAGCGTGTAGTTGCGGTTGTTGATGCCGCCGGCCTGGTAGTCGTTCTTGCTCATCATCACAATGGTGCCCATGCTGGGCATGCGGCCATTGATGGGCTGAAGCACCCGGTTGAAATAGCGCTGGTTGAGGCCGGCATTGAGGTAGGCTTCGACCACGCGGGTGGTGGTGAAGAGGCCCACGGCGCCGCCCGTGGCATTGTCCGTGAGCGACTGCTCGCCGGCCGAGGTGAAGTCGGGGTTGTCGTAGGTACTGAAATCGCAGGTGCCGGTGGTGAAGAACGTCAGGTTGTTGGGGTTGCGCAGGGCCAGCACCGAGGCGTTGGTCACAATCTGCTCATCGGCCAGGCCCTTGGGGCCGCCGTGGCCCAGGTAGTTCACAATCAGCGAGCCCTGCTCCACCGACTGGTCGATGGCACGGTTGGCATCGGGCGAGCGTTGGCCGGCGGCCACGGCCTGCTGAGCGTACAGGTCAAGGTACACTTTGTGCACGTTGTAGACCGGCGCGGTGGAGTTGATGATGTTGGCAATGCCATCGGAGCCAATGCTGCTGTTGATGAAGATGTTGCCATTGCCATCGTCCGACACCAGGGTAATGCGGTTGCGCCACTTGCCGTAGGCGGCGGTAGCATCGTAGCCAATCACCTTGTTTATTACCTGCTGGGCCTGGGTGGTATTGCGCAAATCATTTTTGGGCGTGCGCACCGGCAGGCGGCCTACGCCGATATCAAACAGCTCATTGCCAATATTCTGCTCAGCCCATTCGCCTTCGTTGTCATCCAGCAAAGCGTAGAAATCATCGGAAGAATAGCTGGACGGCCCGTAAAACCCAGCGGAAAAATAAGGCGACTGCGACTCCCGCGACTCGTAGGTGGGCACGTAGTTCTGGTTGAAGGCGTCGAAATCGGAATCGGTTTTGAAGGGAACCCGTTTTTTCCACCAGGCAGGCTCGGAGCCTTTGTCGTTCGTAGGGTCCGATTTGTAGTCGTACGAAGCATCGCCCAGCAACAGCAGCTGCATGGTTTTGCCGGCCGGGGCGCGGTCGTACAGCATTTTCATGAAATCACGAATGGCCGACACGTCCTGCCCGCCCGAGCCGAACTCGTTGTATATCTGGCTGGGTACCACCACCTGCACCTTCAAATCGTCGTGCGTAGTGCGGTGAGCGGCCAACTGCATGGCCTGCGCCATGAACGCGGGGTGCGTCAGAATAACGAGGTCAATCATGCGCGCGCCAGCGGTAGCATTGAGCGCGTGCAGGTCTTGATTGGCCACTTTTCCAAAGGCCCGCACCGGATGGTCCGAGAAGTCGCCGCCGGGTTGCAGGGCCACAAACTCGCGCACCGTATCGGCCGGAGCGATGAAGCTGCTGGTGGTGCCGTCGAACGTAACGGCCTGCGGGTGGCGCGGGTTGGTCACATCCCACACCACGGCCCCCGTAGGCAGGCCGGTGAACACATAGCGGTTCTGCGCGCCCGGCCCAACGTTGCTCAGGGTCCGAAACTCCAGCTGCGCACCGCTCAGCTTGAGCAGGCGCTCGGCATTGATTTCGAAGAAGTCGAGGTAGCCGCTGGCCCCGGGGTCACCGCTGTTATACGTCAGGCCCAGCTTCAGCTCAGTGCCCGGGGCACTTAGGGGCAATTGGTTGGTGGCTGAAGTCACAATGGCATCGGCCGAGAACGACTGGCCGGAACGGGCATTGATGGACTGCGTGGCCAGGGCTTGCCCATTCAGCGTGAGCTGGAAAGCGCTGGCCACCGAGGAGCTCGCCACCAGATTGGTGGTGACGCGCACGGGGCTGTTCGCCACCAAATCGCTGATGCCGCCCAGCACAAACTCCTGCGTGCCGCCCACCTGAAACCCTTCGCCCACCCAGTTGCGGCCCGAGTGCAGCAGGTTCACCAGGTCGTGCTCGTAAAAGTCACGGTAGGTGAAACTGGTGATGCTCGTGGGCTGGCCCGTAGCCGGCACGGCCGGCTTCGTCGATACGCGCTTGCCCGGCCGCGCATCCACTTTCACGAAGTAGTAAGCCGTGTCAGTATAAACGTTGTTCCGGTGCTGAAACATCCCGTTCTGCGCCGCCCAGGTATGCGCGCCGGGCGAGTAGAACAGGAAATACTCGTTGTCGTCGAGCACGCTGTCATTGTTTTTATCAACAAACAGAATTTCGTTCTCCACCAGGTCGTCGGGGCGGTACACGGCATTAGCCTGGGGCAGAATGCCCATGGCATTGCCGTACAGGTGCAGGTTTTTGGGGTTGATACCCGACGGCAGGCCCAGTCTGCTCAGCGTGGCTTTATCAAGCTTGTAAATGCCGCTCTTGGAGTTGCCGTTTTCGGCTACGCCCAGCTTGTACCAGTCGCCGCTTTGCAGCACCGAATGGCTGGCGTAGTTGCGGGTAGATGCCGTGCCCCGGGCGGCGACGCCGGCCCCGTTGGGGGTGTAGCGATAATCGAACGAAACCAGGCGCTCGGGCTGGCCGCTCTGAGGACCGCGCCGCACGGGCCGCAGGCGCAGGAACGTCACGGCCTGCTTCATCTCGATGCCGGTGATGAGTTGGGCTTCGGGGCCGGCCGGCAGCTTACTGACGTTGAACAGCTTGGCATCGGCAGCCGAGAATGGCTCGTACACCATGTTGAGGAACTCGCCCTGGCGCACGGCCCCATTCAGGCGCAGGCTGAACCAGCCTACCTGGTCATCCATCACCAGCTGGGCTTCGCTGAAGCCGGGTACTTTCTGCTTGCGCGGGCTCAGGCTGGGCACCTCAATGTAACCGCCCCACTTCACTACGCCGTGGGCCGTGGTACCATCCGATTGGGCCTGTGCCGCCGGGGCTGCCGCCCCCACGATGATTCCCACGAATGCAACAAAGAGGAAAGAAAGACGCATACACCTTACTAAATTGAGACCTGTTTCCTGCCTGCCCCGTCCGTCACGTAGTGGCTCCCGCAACAGCACCACCGGGCGGCAGGTTCACCCGGCAGTGGCTTCTTAACAACCAAATAATCTATTTATTGCGTCCCTGCATCCAACAATACTAACGAACGGCCGTTTTCGGCACCGAGAGCAGCACGTAGAGCAGCACCACCAGCGGCACGGCGGCGGCTTTGAGCACCAGCAATAATCCTGCCGCCAACAGCAGGAAGATGAACCGCCGCCGGTTATCGCCCCAACGGAAGGTCTTAAACTTGAGGGCAAACAAGGGCAGCTCGGCCACCAGCAGCCCCGAGAGCAGCATCGTGAGGCCCAGCAACAACCAGGGATTCAGAATAATCGGAGCTATACCAAACTGGTCGTAAGCCAGAATGAGCGGCAGCGAAGCCACCACCAGCGTGCAGGCTGGCGTGGGCAGGCCGATAAAGGAAGTCGTCTGCCGGGTGTCGTTGTTGAACTTGGCCAGCCGCAGGGCCGAGAAAATCGTGACGAGGAAGCCGAAATAGGGCAACCAGGACCAAAGCAATGTTGGTCCAGCATAACCCGCTCCTTCTACAGCTCTGGTTAATAATGCGCCTAAAATAGCGCCCGGCACCACCCCGAAGGAAACCATATCGGCCAATGAATCAAGGTCTTTTCCAATGGCGGAGGATACGCGCAGGGCCCGGGCCAGCAGGCCGTCGGCAAAGTCGGCGGCGGCGGCGGCGGCCACAAACCAAGCCCCGATTTCCAGCCGGCCGGCAAAAATATTGGTCAGCGCCAGGCAGCCGCACAGTAGGTTGAGGCAGGTTACGGCGTTGGGCAGGTGTCGTTTCAAAAGAAGAGGCGAAGTAGGGTGGTGAGGTAAATGGAACGCCAGGCACTGCCTGGCACGGGACGTTTTTAGTTAAGAAACGGGTTGCCGCGCCGCTCTTCGCCAATGGTGGTGGCGGGGCCGTGGCCGGGGTACACCATGGTATCATCGGGCAAGGTCATGAGCTCGGTTTCGATGCTGTGGAGCAGCGTGGCGTGGTCGCCGCCGGGCAAATCAGTGCGGCCGATGCTGCGCTGAAACAGTACGTCGCCACCAATGACGGTGGCCGTGGGCGCGTGGTAGAACACCACATGGCCGGGGGCATGTCCCGGCGTGAAACGTACTTCCAGCTCGGTTTCGCCGATGTGAACGGGCTGGCCGGCTACCAGTTCGCCGGTGGGTTCGGCTGGCTGGTACTGCGGAAAGCCGTAGCTGCCGGCGTAGGTGGGCACGGCGCGCAGCGTGGCTAGGTCGAGCCGGTGCAGCAGAAACGGCGTGCCGGGCCAGGTGTTCAGCACAAACTGATTGCCCAGCACGTGGTCGATGTGCGCGTGGGTGTTCAGCAGCAGTACCACTTGTAAATTATTGTCCTCCACGTATTCCCGCAGGGCCTGCTGCTCAGCGGGCGCGTAGCAGCCGGGGTCCACGATGGCGCACTGCCGGGTGGCCTCGTCGATGAGCAGGTAGGTATTCTCGGAAAAAGCGTTGAAGGTAAAACCAGCGACAGTCATAGCAAAACAGAGGGTCTGAGCAATGCGGAAAGGTACGACGCTGGGCGGAAAGCGGAATGGAGACGGTTGTCAGCCTGACTGGCTAACGCCTTCCTTCGGTTCTTAATTATTCATTAAGCCCAGCGTCCTTACCTTGCCAGCCATGATGACGGACTGTGATTTTCTGGTAGTGGGCCACGGCATTGCGGGCGCTACGCTGGCTTATGTATTGCGCGAGCGGGGCCACCGGGTGCTGGTGTATGACCCCGGCCAGGAGAGCTCGGCCTCCAACGTAGCGGCGGGCCTGATGAACCCCGTGGCCGGCAAGCGCTTCGCTCTCACCTGGCAGGCGGCCGAGTTGCTGCCCTTCGCGGCGGCTTTCTACCGCGAGCTGGAGCAGCGCTACCAGCAGTCGTTTTTTACCGAAACGCCCATTTTCAAAATCTTTGCTTCGGTAGAAGAGCAAAATGCCATGCTGGCCCGCAGCGCCGACAATCCGTGGGGTGATTTTGTGGCGGGTTTCGATACCACCGACCCCGGCCTGCCTGGCGTGAACGCGCCCTTTGGCGGGGCCTGGCTACGGCACGGCGGCCACGTAGCCGTGCGCGAGCTGCTGGCCGCCCTAGCCGCCGAGGGCACCCGCGACGGCTGGCTGCGCCGCGAAACGTTTGACTGGAATCAACTGGTTTTCGAGCCAGCTGGAGCCGAATACGCCGGGCAGGTACGGGCACGCCACGTTATCTGCTGCGAGGGGGCGGCCGCCGTGCGTAACCCCTACTTCAACTGGCTGCCGCTCACGCCCAACCAGGGCGAGGTGTTGGACGTGCAATGCCCGGGCCTGAGCCCGGACCAGGTGCTCAACCGAGGGGCTTACGTGGTGCCGGTGGGCGCAGGCCGGTTTCGGGTGGGCGCTACCTACCGCTGGCCGCCGTTTGCGGACGGCCCCACGGCGGTGGGCCGCGAGGAGTTGGCCGCGCGCCTCACCGTGGTAACCGACCTGCCGTTTGCCGTGACGGGGCAGCGGGCGGGGGTGCGGCCCGCCGTGCGCGACCGGCGGCCGCTGCTGGGCCCCCACCCCACCGTGCCGGCATTAAGCTTTTGCGGCGGCTACGGGTCAAAGGGCGTGATGCTGGCCCCGCGAATGGCAATGCTGCTGGCTGATTTCCTGATTAATCAGGCGGAACTCTGGCCCGATGCCAGCCTGCAGCGTTATCAGGCTTTACAGCCGGCTGGCGTACATTGAAACCCTATTGGGCGCGGCTCCGGGCGGGGCGGCGGCGCGCCATTTGCCCGGCTGGTAGGCGGCCGGATAACAATTCTCCGTTAACTGCTTTTATTGCAGCCCGGGCGGGCAGTTTGGTACTGCTCAGGTCGGCGGTGCGGGCCGTAAATTTTTTAGCGTTTCGGCGGATTAATTTTTGTTTTTGCTCGTTGGTTCCCATTATGACCATTCCACTATCCACTACTACGAAGCGTACGCTGGGGGGCCTGGCGCTGCTCCTGCCGATGCTCTGCCCGCCCACGGCCCGGGCCCAAACGGCGCAGGAGCCTTTTGGACGGGTGCGCGTGCAGTACAAGGATTTTCGCTGGCAGCAGCTTAGCACGCAGAATTTCAACGTGATGTACTACGATGGCGGCCAGGCCAGCGCCCGCCACGCCGCCGAGTATGCCGAGAAAGAGCTGCAGCGCATCACGGCGCTCATCGGCTACTACCCGTATTCGAAATCCACGCTGCTGTTTTATAATTCGGTAGGAGACTTGCGCCAGAGCAACATCGGCCTCACCGCCACGCAGCAGCAGATAAACGGCGGCGAAACCCCGCTGGCCCGCATGAGCAAGGTCCAGATTGCCTTCACTGGCGAGGAAACCGAGTTCAAGCGCCAGCTCAGCACCCAGATTACCGAGGTGCTGCTCAATGACATGATGTACGGCGGCTCACTGAAGGAAGTGCTGCAAAGCAGCTACCTGCTGCAGCTGCCCGACTGGTTTATCGGCGGGGCTTCGGCCTACGCCGCCGAGGGCTGGAGCGTGGACATGGACGGCTACATGCGCGACATGACCAAGCAGTACCCCACCGGCAACCGCACGGCCCCGTTTTTTCTGCGCAATTCCAAACTAGCCGGCCAGAGCATCTGGAACTACGTGGCCGAGCGCTACGGCTACACCACCATCCAGAACATCCTGAACCTCACGCGCATAACGCGCGACGTGGAAGTCGGCATCAGCTCGTCGCTGAACGTGCCGTTTAAGGTTTTCCTGAAAGACTGGCTGACGTACTACCGCGAGCTCAACGGCCAGCCCGTGGCCACGCTGGTGGAGCCCGACAAGAAATTCCGCCAGAGCGGCCGCAACCGCCACGCCGATGTTTTCTCGCAGCCCATTGTGAGCCCTAACGGACAGCAAGTGGCTTATGCCCAGAACGAAGGCGGCCGCTACCGCGTGATGGTGGTGGACCGCGACGGCCGCCACCGCCGCACCCTGAGCCGCGGCGGCTATCACACCCCCGACCAGCAGGTGGAAACCCGCCTGCCCGTGCTGGCCTGGCACGGCAATTCTCAGGTAGCAGTGGCCGAAATGAGCCGGGGCGAAATGGCCCTGCACCTGCGCGACGCCGATGGCCGCGGCCTGGTGCGCCGGGTACGCGAGGCTATTCGGTTCTCGCGGCCGGCCTCGCTGTTCGCCGCTTATGACCAGATACTGAGCATGAGCTATTCGCCCGATGGCAAGGCACTGGTATTTAGCGCAGTGCGCAACGGGCAGAACGATATTTACCTGTTGCGGGCCGGCAGCCGTAAGGTGGAGCAGCTCACCGACGACCTGTTCGATGACGTGCAGCCGGTGTTCCTGCCCGGCGGGCAGGGGCTGGTTTTCAGCTCCAACCGCTACCTCGATTCGCTGGGCCGCGCCCGACCCGCTACGTTCCAGAACGTGGTGAACAACTACGATTTATTCCAGTATCACCTCGATGGCCGCCCGGTGCCGGTGGAGACGCTGGTGAGTACGATTTCGAACGAAACCCGGCCCCGCGCTATCTCCGACGATGAAATTCTGTATCTCGGTGAAGAAAGCGGCGTGCGCGCCCTGTATCGGTACTCGTTGAAAACCAAGCAGCACGCGCTACTAACTAACTGGCTGCCGAACACGCAGGATTTTGATTATAGCCCACTGACTTCGGCGCTGGTATTCGTGGCCCCGGCGCAGTCGCGCGATATCCTGTACGTGTACCCCGAGTACCCGCTGCCGACCACGCTGCCCCTCACCAAAACCGCCCGCCAGCAAACGCTGGAAGAACGGTCGGCGGCTCCACGTCCTGCCACTCCCAAGCCCGCCGCGCCAGCAGCTACGCAAGCTGCCACTACCGTAACGCAGCCAGCTGACACGGCTGATACCCGACCGGCCAACCGCCGCAAAGCCAACGAAGCGGTGAATACCAGCGACTACCAGTTTGAGGAGGATGAGCCCGCGCAGGCCGCCTCGGCCAAGCGACGGCGCCTCACGCCTACTGCTGCCTCCACGGCGGCGGCGGCTACAGCCAAAGCGCAGTCCGAAGCCCCGGCCCTCACCGGGCCCTTCCGCTACGATACGCGCTTCATGGCCGATAACGTGTCGACTTCGCTTTACATGGACCCGCTGCTGGGGCTCGGCCTCCAGTTCAAGGCGGCGCTGACCGATGTACTGGAAAATCAGCGCATTGATGCTAGTCTGTTTGGACTGTTCGACCTGCGCACCAGCAACATCCGGGCTTCTTACACCAACCTGACCAAGCGCTACGACTGGAGCATTGCCTACCAGAAACAAGCTTATTTCTTCGACCTCGACGATGGCCGCTACCGCTACGGCCGCCACGAGATAGCGCCCACCATTGCCTACCCGCTCACCCACAACCTGAGCGTGCGCGGCGGGCCCCGCTTCGTGAGCATTTCGCGCACCCGCCTGGGCGATGTGTCGACGCAATCGGACCAGAGCTACAACTACCTGGGCTACAATGGCGAGCTGGTGTTCGATAACAGCATCAACACCGGTGTGAACATGGTGAGCGGCACCCGCCTGAAGGCCAGCGTGCTGAACCTGACCAACCTGAACAGCCAGAGTCTGAGCTTCGGCAAATTTGTTGTCGACCTGCGCCACTATCAAAAAATCAGCCGCTCCATTGTGTGGGCCAACCGAGCCAGCTACGGGCAGTTTTTTGGTCCGCGGCCGCAGGTTTTCCGCATCGGCGGCATGGACGACTGGCTGAACGGCGGTTACACCGGTTCCCGCTTCCTGACCGACTACCAGGCTCCCGACCAGGTATTCAACCAGGAATTCGTGACCAATCTGCGCGGCTTCGATTACAGCGCCCGCAGCGGGCCGCGCTACGTGCTGTTCAACAGCGAGCTACGTATTCCCATCGTGCAGTATTTCGCGCACCGCCCCATCTACTCAGGGTTTTTCCGCAACCTGCAGCTGGTTGGTTTCACTGATGCCGGTACGGCGTATTCGGGCACCAACCCATTCGGTACCGACAACTCGGCCAACACTAAAATCAAGCAGTTCAACCAGTATTTTGGGGCCACGGTCACCAATTTCAGCAACCCGTTGCTGGTGGGCTACGGCGTGGGTGCCCGCACTACCTTGCTGGGCTTTTATGGCAAAGTAGACGTGGCCTGGGGCCAGGAAGACTACGTAACCCACGGCCCGAAATTCTACTTCACGCTGGGCTACGACTTTTAGGGCTTCACAAGCAAGCGCAATCCTCACTGAAAGGTCTTGCTGAGCAGTGCTCAGCAAGACCTTCTTTTTTATACCCCTCAGCGTCCGGTCCGGTCGTATCTTTGCGGCCCGAAACCGAACCGCTGCCTGTGCCCTTGCTCCGCGAAATTTCCACCTTGTTGGCCAAAGACTTCCGCCTGGAATGGCGGCAGCGGGCGGCGCTGGGCGGGCTGCTGCTCTACGTGGGCAGCACGGTATTCGTGTGCTTTCTGAGCTTTAGCCTGCGCGGCGGCACGCCCCCACCCCCGGCTTGGAACGCGCTGCTGTGGGTCATTCTGCTCTTCGCCGCCATCAATGCGGTGGCCAAAGGCTTTATGCAGGAAAGCCCCGGCCAGCGGCTGTACTACTACACGCTGGTGCGGCCGCAGGCCGTTATTCTGGCTAAAATCCTTTACAATGCGCTGCTGCTCACGGCGGTGGCCTTGCTGGGCTTGTTTCTCTACACGGTGTTTCTCGGCAACCCAATTCAGGATGCGCCGCTGTTTGTGGCCAACCTGATACTTGGTGCGGTAGGCTTTGCCACCACGCTCACGCTGGTATCGGGCATCGCGGCCAAAGCGGGCGGCAACGGGGCCACGCTTATGGCCATCCTCGGCTTCCCGCTGATGGTGCCCATGCTGCTGCTGCTCATCAAGGTGAGCAAGAATGCGCTGGACGGGCTGGACCGTAGCGTGAGCCAGCAGTCGCTACTCACATTGCTGGCCCTGAACATGTTGGTCGGTGCCGTGTCTTATTTGTTGTTTCCTTTTTTGTGGAGGGGTTGAGTATGAAATGGACCTGGTGGAAAGTATTGACCGTGGTGTTCCTGCTGTATTCGGCGGCGGCGGGCTTTTTGCTGCCGGTGCCGCGGCTGGCCATTGTGAATGAGAGCATTCGCAACCTGTATTTCCACGTGCCCATGTGGTTTGCCATGATGGTGATTCTGGGCACGTCGGTGTTCCGCTCGATGCAGTATTTGCGCAATCCGTCGGCGCGGCTGGATATTCTCAGCCACGAGGCGGCCAAGTCGGGCATCGTGCTCGGACTGTTGGGCCTGGCCACAGGCAGCCTGTGGGCCAAGTACACCTGGGGTGCCTGGTGGACGCCCGACCCGCGCCTGAACGCCGCCGCCGTGGCCATGCTCATCTACGGGGCTTACCTGGTGTTGCGCGGCTCGTTCCGCGATGAACAGCAACGGGCCCGCGTGTCGGCCATCTACAACATTTTCGCGTTTGCGGCGGCCATTCCACTGCTGTTCATCCTGCCTCGTTTGGCGGGCAACTCGCTGCACCCCGGCCAGACCGGCAACCCCGGCTTCAACAAATACGACCTCGACAGCACTATGCGGATGGTGTTTTACCCCGCCGTCATCGGCTGGATTCTCTTTGCTTTCTGGATGACTCAGGTGAGCAGCCGGCTGGCCTTTTTGCAATTGAAAATCGATGAAAAATAACCTGTTAGCCCGCCTGTTCGGCGCATTTGGCCTGCTGCAAATCCTGCTTTTCACTGCCACTACGGCTATGGCCCAAGCTCCCGGAGCCGAGGCTCCCGAAATGGCCGACGCGCTGCGCGCCAACGGCAAAATCTACGTGGTGGTGGCCGCCGTGGTCATCATCGTAGCCGGCCTGCTGTTCTACCTCATCTCGCTCGACCGCAAAGTGAGCAAGCTGGAGAAAGAAATAAAGTAGCCCAAACTGTGCCCCCGCGGCACCCGAACGTTGTTACTGCTGTTAGCTATATCCTTATGAAAAAGTCGCACCTCTTCGTTCTGGCCATCATTGCGGTGGCCGCTGCCATCATCCTCAGCACCACCGCCGATGCCAGCGTTTATGTAGGCTTCGGCGAGGCCCGCGCCCGCGCCGCCGAGGGCAACACCACTAAAGTGCACGTAGTGGGCAAGCTGCCCCGCGATGCACAAAAGCACCCCCTGGGCCTGGAATACGACCCCATGACGGACCCCAACTACTTCGCCTTCACGCTGGTGGATACCACTCATCTGGCCCAGCGCGTGGTGTACAACAACCCCAAACCCCAGGATTTCGACGCTTCCGAGCAGGTGGTTATCACCGGCTGCATGAAGGGCGACGTGTTCATGGCCGACAACATTCTGTTGAAGTGCCCCAGCAAGTACGTGAAGAAGGATTTGAAAGGCGCTACGGCTTCAGTCAACTAAGTATTGGTAGCCTCTGACTAAAACACCAGGCGGTGCGGGCGACGAAAATTCGTTGCCCGCACCGCCTGGTGTTTTCATTGGTCTCTCCATCTCAAAAGTCCGGGCCGGCGACTTTTTCACCGACCACTTGTTATTAAGCCTCCCGGCTCCGGCGGCGCGGCCGTAAATTTGCCCGATATTCTTTGCTTATGAACTTATTAGTAGGACAAATCGGCCACCTCAGCGTCATTCTCGCGTTTGCGGCGGCGTTGGTGGCGGCGTATAGCTATTTCCAGGCCTCGCGGGGGCGGGCGCTGGGCGAGGAAGATGCCAGCTGGTTGCGGCTGGGGCGCGGGGCATTTTTTGTGCACGGCGCGGCCATTGTGTCGGTGATTGTTTGCTTGTTCAACATCATTCACGCGCACCGCTACGAGTATTATTACGCCTGGAGCCACAGCTCCAATCACCTGCCGGTGCAGTACATGATTTCCTGTTTCTGGGAAGGCCAGGAGGGCTCGTTTCTGCTCTGGATTTTCTGGCAGGTAGTGCTGGGCTTCTGCATCATGAAGTTTAATCGCAAGTGGGAAGCGCCCGTGATGGCCGTGTTCAGCGGCGTACAGCTGTTTTTGGTGAGCATGATTATCGGCGTAGTAATTGGCGGCGTGCGGATTGGCTCCTCCCCTTTCATCCTGCTGCGCGAGTTCCTGACCGACCTGCCGGTGTGGAAGATGAACCCCAACTTCGTGCCCAAGGACGGCACCGGCCTCAACGCCCTGCTCCAGAACTACTGGATGGTGATTCACCCACCCACCCTATTTCTGGGCTTTGCCCTGACCCTGGTTCCTTTCGCTTTCGCCATTGCCGCGCTCTGGAAAAAGGAGCTGACGGCCTGGGTGAAACCGGCTTTGCCCTGGACGCTCATCGGCGGCGGGGTGCTGGGCGTGGGTGTGGTAATGGGCGCTTATTGGGCCTATGAGACGCTGAATTTCGGCGGCTACTGGAACTGGGACCCGGTGGAAAACGCCGTGTACATTCCGTGGCTGGTGCTGGTGGCCTCGCTGCACGGCCTGGTGCTGTGGCAGAAGCGCCGCACCGGCCTGCGCACCGCGTTTGCGCTGGTTATTGCCACGTTTGTGCTGATTCTTTACGCCACGTTCCTGACGCGGAGCGGGGTGCTGGGCAATGCCTCGGTGCACTCGTTTACGGATTTGGGCTTGTCGGGGCAGCTGTTTATTTACCTGGCGGCCTTTACGGTGCTGGCGGTGGCGCTGCTGGTGTGGCGCTGGAAGGAGATTCCGATTTCGGCCAAAGAGCTGAATGCTTACAACCCCGAGCTGTGGGTGTTTGTGGGCGCGACGGTGCTGTGCCTGGGCGCGTTCCAGGTGCTGTTTACAACCAGCATTCCGGTGTATAACTCCTTTATGGGGCTGCTGGGCATCAAGACCAACGTGGCCCTGCCGGCCGACCAGATTGCGCACTACTCCAAGCTGCAATTGTGGATGGGCGTGGGCGTGGCGCTGCTTTCGGGCATTGCCCAGATTATGTGGTGGCAGCGCAATACCAAGGAAACGCTCATCAATTCCCTCACCGCGCCTACGCTGCTGGCTTTGCTGGGCACGGCGCTGGTGGTGCTGCTGGTGCGCTATAATGGCCTCACGATTTCGCCGGCTTATGTGGTGCTGACGCTGGCGGGGCTGTTTGGGGTACTGGCCAATTTCGGCACCATCTTCACGCTGCTGCGGCGGGGGGTGCGGCTCTCGGGCGGCGCGGTGGCCCATTTGGGCATTGCCTTGATGCTGCTGGGGGTGCTGGCGTCGTCGGGGTATTCGAGCATTATTTCGCGCAATGTGTCGGGGCTGCTGTATTCGCGGGAGTTTACCGAGGATTTGAACCGCGACAACGTGCTGCTGTGGCGCAACGAAACCGCGCCCATGCACGGCTACCAGCTCACTTACACGGGGCAGTATTTTGAGGTGCCGGGCGTGCCGGGCTACGTGGACAAGCAGTTCCTGTACCGCACCGATGACGACTACAAGGCCGTGGCCCGCGCGCCGATTACGGTGGATAGCAAGGTCTATTACAAGACCGGCGACACGGTAAATATCCTGCCGGAAAACACCTATTACCGCATCAATTACAAGGACCAGAAGTCGGGCGAGCAGTTTACGCTGTACCCGCGGGCGCAGGTGAACGAGGAGATGGGCGGCCTGCTGGCCTCGCCGGCCATCAAGAAATTCTGGGGGCATGACATTTATACCCACATCAGCTCGGTGCTGGACCCGCGCAAGGAGAAGCCCTGGAGCGAGGCCAAGCAGTCGGTGCTGAGCGTGGGCGATACCATTTTCCTCAACGACTACTTCGCCGTGTTCCGGGCGGTGGAAGCGGCGCACGAAACGGCCGGCCTCAACCTGCAAAAGGGCGATTTGGCCTTGCAGGCCGACATGATTGTGTACGGCGAGAAGCGGCAGTACCACGTTCACCCCGTGTTTGTGGTGCGCAACCGCATGGTGGGCAGCCTGCCCGACGAGGCCGAAGACCTGGGGGTGCGCATCACCTTCGATGCCGTGGACCCGGCCAAGGGCAAGTTCACCTTCGGGGTGAGCACCACGCAGAAGGACTACGTCATCCTCAAGGCCATGGAAAAGCCGTTTATCAACCTGCTCTGGAGCGGCACGCTGCTCATGGCCCTCGGCTTCGGCTTGAGCGTGCGGCAGCGCGGCGGCAAGGGCGTGCTGGCCGATACCTCGGCCGAAGCGGAGGCCCCGGCCGAGGCCAGTGGGCAGGCCGTGCGGCCCCAGCCGGTGGGCTAAAACTTCCCATTACAACAATCAAAAAGCCCTTACTGCTTGCAGTAAGGGCTTTTTGATTGTTGTGCATGACTATTATAGCACTGCTAACTCGTTTTTCAGAGATGGTAATTGAGTTACCAAACCTGATAAGGCCTTTTCCGACTCTGGAAAAGAAGTTACCAGCTTCGGAAACTTCTTTTCCAGAGTCGGAAATCGAGTTATTACCCTTAGATAATTCTTCTCCAGAGCTAGTAATAAAGTTTCCAACACCGATAACACCTTTCCAGCCTCCTGGAATCTTCCCTGATGAAGCACAAAAAAAGGGCCGCCCAATGGGCAGCCCTTTTGCCGAAGTCAAGCGAAGCCGAAGCTTACTTCACAATCGAAATCTGCTGCTGGGTGTACTCCTCGCCGTTGCGGACTTTGATGGAGTAGATGCCCGAAGCGAGCGAGGACAGGTTCACGCTGTTGCTGAAGTTATCCTTGGCCGAGCCCGTGTAGACGCGCTGGCCGAGCATGTTGGTTACTTCCACGGCCATGGCCTGCTTGGCGTTGGCACCGTGGATTTCGAGGTTGAACACGCCCGTGGTAGAGGGGTTCGGGAACACGCTCACGGCGCGTTTCAGGGCCTCCGAGGTAGCCAGCGGGCCGGCCGAGATGGTGAGGTCATCGATGGCCAGGAAGCCTTGGTTGGCCTGGCTGATGGCGTGGAAGCCCACGTAGAAGTTGCCAGCCGTGGCGGGCGTGATGTCGAGCACTGCCGGGGTGCTGGCGTTGCGGGCCAGCACGTAGGTAGCGCTGGTCATGTTGGGGTTGTTGTAAATCAGGTTGGTCTGGCCGGCGGGGGTAGCGGCAGCGCCATACTTCACTTCCAGGCCTTCGGTGTAGCCACCGGTAGCCACGCGGTAGTAGAACGACAAGCGGTAGGCCTGCGAGGTGGCCATGGTCAGGGCCGGCGTGAAGAACCAGTCGTTGGCGGCTACCGTGGGCGTGGGGCCCTGGTTGTTGTAGGAGTACACCATGGCGTTGGGGGCCGAGCGGGCCACGCTGGTGGTGGCGGGGTCGGTCACGGTGCTGGTGGCGCGCCAGGTGAAGCCGTCGTTGTTGCTATCCGTGACGGTGATGCCGCAGGGCAGCGTCTGGCCAGCCACGATGGCGTCGAAGTTCTGAGTGTAGGGGAAAGCCGCGATGGTGGGCGGCGTGCAGGCCGTGGTCACGCGAACCGGGCCGCCCAGGCCGCTTTGCGACGTAGCGCTGCAAATGGTCTGGATGTAGAAGTCGTAGGTGCTGCTCGGCGACAGGCCGGCCAGCGTGTAGGTGGTGCCGGTGAAGGTGGGCGAGGTGGTGCTACCTGCACCGCCGGGCGTGAAGCCGGGGGCACCGTACACAATCTGGTAGCCGGTGGCAGTAGCCGCGGCCGTGAACGAGAACGAAGCCGACGTGGGCGTGCTGCCCGTGAGCGTCAGGCCCGTGGGCGTGGGGCAGGAGTTGGGCACGGAGGTTTCGGCCCCGAACGGCAGTTTGTAGCCATCTAGCGCGGTGCTGACCAGCGTGGGGGCGGCCGGCGTGGTAGCCGAGCCTCGGTAGAAGGTATTGGGACGCGTCGGGGTCTCGTTCTGCACCCCAAACGGGTAGAACTGAAGCGTCGTGCTGGTCGAAGCCGTTTGGGCCATGCCAATGAGCACGTCGCCGGCAGGCACCGTTACGGGCGAGCTAAACGTGAAGGTGTGTTGCACATCGATGTCGGCCGCCGTGATAACATAATCGGGCGTACGGCCCAGCAGCACGCCGGTCGTTGCGTTTACTACAACGCCGTACACACTCTCGCCCACCGATGTTTTCGACGTGGCGCTGGCACCCGCCGAGCTCACCAGGGCACTAATGGCCGTGATGCTGCGGGGGTCGTTTAGGGTGATTTTAGCTGCGTAGTAGCTGTTGGCCCCGGCCGAGAATACGCCATTGCCGCTAGCGGCATTGGGCGTTTCGAACGAGATGCGCGTCGCGCTGGTAGCCATTGCCTGGGCCACCGAGTTGTTGCCGTTGTTGTCGTCGCTGGGGACGGTCACGGTCACGGTGTTCTGGCCCACGTTGGTCAGGCTGATGTTGGTAAACGTCACCACCCCGGTGCTGCTGACGGGCAACGAAGTCAGCGTCTGCGTTTGGGTGAAGGTATTGGCTCCGCTGATGGTCAGCGTCACGACCGTGGGGGTCGTCACGGCGGCGATACCGGCGTTGCGGACCACGGCCCGGATGCTGAACGGATTGCTCACGGGCACCGCGATAGAGCCGTAGCCCTGAATCTCGTTCACGGCAATGTCGTTGGTGGCCGGGGCAGCGGTTGTGGCTCCGAAGGGGAATTTGTAGTTGGAGGTGGTGGCGGCGGCCAACGCAGCCGCCGGCGTACCACCGGCCGTCGAGCCGGAGTAATAGGTATTCAGGCGGTTCGGGTCCTCAATCTGCACGCCGAAGGGGTAAAAGGGCAGTGCGCCGGTGGGCGCGGCCTGCGCCATGCCAATCAGCACATCGCCGGCCGGCACCGTGGCGGGAGCCGTGAGGGTAAAGGTGTGGAAGGTATTGACATCGGCGGCGGTGATGACGTAGTTGGCCGAGCGGGCCAGCAGCGTACCAGTCGTGGCATCAATGACCACCCCGTAGACGCTTTGGCCGACGGACTCGGACGACGTGGCCGAGGCGCTGGCGCCGCTAACCAGCGCCCTTACCGCCGTGATGCTGCGGGGGACGCTCAGCGTGATTTTCGAGGCATAGTACCCATCGGCTCCGGCGCTGAACACGTTGTTGCCACTGGCCGCGCCCGGCGTAGCCAGCGAGATGGTGGTGGCGCTGGTTTCCATGGGCTGCGAAATCGAGTTGTTGCCGCTGTAGCCGTCGTTGGGGAGTGCCGTCGTGAGGGTGACAGTGTTCTGGCCCACGTTGGGCAGGCTGATGCCCGAGAACGTGGCCACGCCCGACGCGCCCACGGCTAGGGCCGCTACGTTCACCGTCTGGGTGTAGGTGTTGGCCCCGCTGATGGTCAGCGTGACGGGGGTAGCGGCGGCCAGGGCGGTGTTGCCGGCGTTGCGCACCACCCCGCGCAGGGTGAAGGGGTTGCTGGCCGGTGTGATAACCGAGGCATAGCCCTGGATGGCCGATGCCGCGGCATCATTGGCCACCTGAATGGAGAAGCGGTAGGTGCGGCCCAGGTCGGGCACCACGGTGCCACGGAAATTGTGCCCGTTGCCGGTGTAGGGGCCAGCGCTGAACGCGGTGCCCGACCACGGCGTGGCCGAAGGCTTCACGCCCAGAATGGCCGAAGCAGCGTCGGTGCCTTTCAGGCCCACAATGCCAAATTTGGCGACGTCGGCGCTGGCGGCACCCGGCGTAGCCGTGCCGTACACGAAATCAATCTGGTTGCTGGTTTCATACAGCTTCACCTGGAAGGAGAAGTTGGCGTACTGCGTGCCGATTGCGGCCGACGAGGCCGAAGCCGGCCGGGCCTTATCCGACACGTTTTTCCACTGAATGGTGCACACGCGGTTGGGGGCCGTGCCGGTGGTTGATACCCGGTACTCGGTGCCGCCGGCCGAGCCAGCGGTCAGGTCCTGGTTGAAGGCCAGCAGCAGGTTCGTATCCGCGCCATCTACCGGACCATTGACGGTGCTCTGGCCGCCGTCGGTGTACTGCGCCCCGGTAGGTGCCGCGGTGCCGAGCTTGATGAACCCGTTCGTGTTCAGCACGAAATCGGTAAAGGCCGCGCCGTTGTAGCTAAAGCTGAAACCAATGGGCGTGGCGGCCGAGTTGGCATCGTCCGTATTAGCCGTGGCAATGGCCGTGCCGGTGGTGCCCAGGTCGGTGTAAGTACCGGGGCTGTTCACAACGTTGCCGGCCGAGTATGGCAGCTGGGCGTGGGCCGTGCCCACAGCGCCCAGCGCGAATAGCGCGGCCAGTGCAACGTGCCGCAGGCGCACAGTTGGCCCCGGGCGATTGTATTGGTGGTTCATTGAGAAGAGGGAGTAAAATGGGTGAATAAGAAGATTATAAAGTTGAGCAAACGCGCTGAACTGACCGTTGCGCAAGTCGCCTTACGGGCCGGACGGTAGCTTTGGGGGTACAAGTTGCTAAACTTTGGGCACAAATCCGTGAGCACGCCTCTTTTTGCCACTACCTCAACCCTTGCAGCGGTGGATGTTCGATGGTCAACCGTTTACCCCATTCTATCATTATTATATTTCATCATTAATTAATGACAAAAACCCCGCCTGCTTCTCTGCGCATCGGCCTGTTTGGCACCGGCCGCGTGGCCAGTCAGCTGGCCCCGGCGCTGGTAGCCGCCGGCCACCAGCTCGCCTTCGTGTGGAGCCGCACGGCCGCCGCGGCTACCGCTCTGGCCGCCACGCTCCCCGGCACCCCGGCGCTGGCCACCTTGGCTCCGCCCCTGCCCCCCGCCGATGTGTACCTGCTGGCCGTGCCCGATGCCGCCGTGGAGCCGCTGCTCGCCAGCATCCAATGGCCCGAGGGTGCCTTGGTTGCGCACCTGGCAGGCGCGTTGCCGCTATCCGTATTTGCCGCGCAGCCCGCCGTGCGTGGCGGCGTGCTCTACCCGCTCCAGACCTTCAGCCCGGGCCGGGCCATTGATTGGCCCGCCGTGCCGCTGTGCATTGAGGCCGCCACGTCGGATGCCGAAGCCACTTTGCTGGCCCTGGCCGAAAGCCTCAGCCGGCACGTGCTGCGGCTCGACTCGGCCCAACGGCTCAAGCTGCACGTAGCGGCCGTGTTTGCCAACAATTTCACCAACCACCTGTTGGGCATTGCCGATGCCTTGCTGGCCGAGGCCGCCCTGTCACCGGAATTGTTGGCCCCGCTGGTGCGCGAAACCTTGGACAAAGCCCTAGCCAACCCGCCCTTTACGGTGCAAACCGGGCCGGCCGTGCGGCACGACGCACCCACGCTGGCCGCCCACCACGCGGCGCTGGCGGCGCACCCGGCCTGGCAGGCGCTGTATGCGCAGCTCACGGCCAGCATCCAGGCGCAGCTTTGATGCCGGGGCCGGGAGGAGTACCTTTGCGGCGGCAAATGCCGCGTATTATTCGACTTATTTGATTCCTGTTTTGTCTGTTTCCGCCACCACCATCACCTTCCAGTTCAACGACGGCCAGCCGGCCCAAACCCACGTGGCGGCCTCCGGCGAATCGGTGCTCGACGTGGCGCTGAACAACGGCATTCAGCTCCAGCACAACTGCGGGGGCGTGTGCGGGTGCAGCACCTGCCACATCTACATCAACGCCGGCGGCGACGACCTGCCCGAAATTTCCGACAAGGAGGAAGACTTCATTGACCGCGCCGAAAACCCGCGCATCAATTCGCGCCTAGCCTGCCAGTGCGTAGTGGAGAAGGACATGCAGCTCGTCGTCACCATCCCGCCCCAGCACTTCCTCGGGCACTAGGGTTTGAATTATGAGTTTTGAATTATGAATTATGAATTGCTGCTCTGCGCAATTTATAGTTGGTAGTTACTTGTTGAAACTCGTTTTTCCGCCACCAATTCATAACTCAAAATTCATAATTCATAATTAAACAGATGGCCCATTTCGAGCCGCCCATGCACTGGGCCGACCACGAGGATATTGCCATGGCGCTCTACGAGAAGTTCGGCGACGACTTCACGGAGGCCAAAATCTACCGCATCCGCTTCACCGAGCTGATTGAGTGGGTGCTGAGCCTGGACAACTTCGACGGTACCCGCGAACAGTCTACCGAAGGCCATCTGGAGCAAATCCAGGCCAAGTGGGTGTACGAGTGGCGCGATAACCAATAGCCGAACTACGGTCGAGCCTAAGCCGACGGCCCGCCAACCCCGCGCTGGCTTCCCGCGTAAGCGGTTTTGAAATGGCGCTCTAATGCCGTTTCAGGCCTTTCCGCAGCCTTTACCCGGGCGGTTTTTTTCCCCTTTTTGTTTTTTTGCATGAAAACCGGCATCATCAAATTTTTCAACGAAGCCAAAGGCTATGGCTTCGTGACCGACGACCAAACGAAAGAAGACTTTTTCGTACACGTAACGGGCCTGAACGGGACCACAGTGCAACAAAATGACCGGGTAGAATTTGAAACCCAGGAAGGCCGCAAAGGCATCAATGCCGTGAACGTGCGCAAAATCTGAGCTTGAAAACTCCATGATGGCTGCCCCCGCGCCATCGCAAAAGCCTCTCCCGCCACGGAGAGGCTTTTTTGTGCCCATCGCGCGCGCCAGCCACGCAGGCAGCCCGCCACTTCTGCCGACCTTTGCACTTCGCCCCTGCCCCGCGCTGCTACCGATGAACCCGCTGCCCCCCAAGCCGCCTGCGCCTGCCCTGCCCCCGCCGCCCCCCGCAGAGCGGCTGCGCACGGCCCTGCCCACGCTGGTGCGCTGGCCCAACCTGCTCATTATGCTGCTGTGCCTGGCCCTGGTGCGGGCCGGCCTGCTGCTGCCCGAGCTGCCCCTGCGCGAGTCGCTGCTCAACCGGCGATTCGGGCTGCTGGTGTGGGCGGCGCTGCTGGTGGCGGCGGCCGGCTACATCATCAACGACTATTACGACGTAAAAATCGACGCCATCAACCGGCCCGACCGGCTGGTGATTGGCCGCGTGGTGAACCGGCGCATGGCCATGCTGGCCCACATGGTGCTCAGCGGCGTGGGCGTGCTGGTGGCGGGCTGGCTGCACCCGGTGCTGGGCCTCGTCACGCTGGGCACGGCCCTGCTGCTGTGGGGCTATTCGGCGCGCTTCAAGCGGGTGGCGCTGGTGGGCAACCTCAGCATTGCCACCCTCACGGCGGCGCTGGTGCTGCTGCCCGAACTGCAACTACAGTTGGAGCGCCACGATGGCCACAGCGTGGTGTGGCCCTACGCGCTGGCCGCCTTCCTGCTCACGATGGTGCGCGAAATCGTGAAGGATGTGGAAGACATGCGCGGCGATGCCCAGCACGGCTGCCGCACGCTGCCGCTGGTGTGGGGCGTGGCCCGCACCAAGTGGATAGCGGGCTTTTTCCTGGCGAGTCTGGCGCTGCTCACGCTGGGGGCCACGGGCCGGCTGCTGCTGGGCGGGCACTGGCCGCTGGGCCTGTGGCTGCTGGTGTTGGTGCTGCTGCCGATGGCTCAATTGACCCGCCTGCTCATCCGGGCCGACCGGCGGCGGCACTTTCGCCACCTGAGCACGTTCTGCAAGGGCATCATGCTGGCCGGCGTGCTGAGCATGGCCCTGGCCGGCTCGCTGTGATGTGCACCAGCGATAAAAAGAACGTCATGCAGAGCGCAGCGAAGCATCTTGCCCGCTTCGTTGTTTCGATTGAATTACTGCTGCGGTCAAGATGCTTCGACTGCGCGGACGCCAGATGAACATGACGCACCAGGCTGTTAAATGTTAATTGATAACTGTTAAATGAAATATCGCCACCTCTTCTTCGACCTCGACCACACGCTGTGGGACTTCGAAAAAAACGCCAACGAAACCCTGCACACGCTCTACGAGCGGCACGATTTCGCCCGCTACGGCACCTTCACGGTAGACCAGTTTATCAGCGTCTACAGCGACATCAACCATGCCCTCTGGCGTTTATACCAAAGCAATAAAATCACCCAAAGCCAGCTGCGCGAGGTGCGTTTCAGCCGCACGCTGACGCGGCTGGGGCTGACCGAAGACCAGATTCCGGCCACCATCTCGGCCGAATTCACCGATATTCTGCCCCAGAAATCGGCCGTATTTCCCTTCACCCACGAGGTGCTCGACTACCTCAAGCCCAAGTACCGCCTGCACCTCATCACCAACGGCTTCAACGACGTGCAGGGCATCAAGCTGAACTCGTCGAACCTGACGCATTACTTCGAGGAGGTCATCACCTCCGAGGAAAGTGGCTGTCTCAAGCCCGACCCGCGCATGTTCGCCCACGCGTTGGAGCGCACCGGGGCCACCGCCGCCGAAAGCCTGATGATTGGCGACAACCTCGAATGCGATGTGCTGGGGGCCTACAACGCCGGCATCGACCAAGTGTATTTCAACCCCGATAAGCGGCGGCACTTCAACCAAATCACGCACGAAATCAGCTGCCTGAGCGAGCTGAAGGACATTTTGTAAGAGTCTTGAATAATTTAATAGAACGTCATGCTGAGCGCAGTCGAAGCATCTCTACCGCACAACGCAATCCAATCGACAGGATTAGTGCTGCGGTAGAGATGCTTCGACTGCGCTCAGCATGACGTTCTTTTTTATCCGTTACTCCTCCCACCCCATGGTACACCTCATTGGCCTTTCCGGCCGCCGGGGCAGCGGCAAAGACACCGTGGCCCGCATCCTGCAACAGCTCCAGCCCCAGCGCATCTGGCAGATTCGCTCCTTCGGCGACTCCATCAAGTCCGTCTGCGCCGCCCTCACGGGCGAGGCCGTGGCCCCCTACTACACCCAGGCAGGCAAGGCCGAGCTGGTGCCCACCTTCCACCGTACGCGGGGCGAAATGCTCCAGCAAGTGGGCCAGGCCCTGCGCGAGTGGGAGCCCCTGGTCTGGGTCGATGCCTTCTTCGCCGCCCTGCCGCCCGAGGCCTTCGTGCTGGTGCCCGACGTGCGCTTCGCCAACGAGGCCGACCCCATCCGCGCCCGCGGCGGCCTCATGCTGCGCGTGGAAGGAGACCCGCTGCACCAGCGCGGCGACGGCACCCGCGACGACAACCACCCCAGCGAAACGGCCATGGACGACTACCCGCACTTCGATTTCACCCTCCACAACACCGGCTCTTTAGAAGACCTCACGCGGCAAGTGCGTGAGTTGCTGGGGCGGCTGTAGTATAGCTTTCCCGCAGTGAGCGCATTGTTGTTTTACGAGCCATACCAGAACAGCACTGCGACCACCGCGTTTACCACTGCGCCCACTGCGGGAAATTCGTCTCCCTACCTTTGCCCCAAGCCCACCTCAAAAACTCCTTCTAACTATGGCCACCGGCTTTTTCAACGTCCCCGTCCCCATCAACGAACCCGTCAAAGGCTACGCCCCCGGCTCGAAAGAGAAGCTGGAGCTTCAGCAAGAGCTCAAGCGCCTGCGCGGGCTGGAGCTGGATATCCCCATGCACATCGGCGGCGAGCAGGTTCGCACCGGCGACCTGCGCCGCATGAGCCCCCCGCACGACCACCAGCGCACCCTCGGCCACTTCCACTATGGCACCGCCGCCCACGTCACCCAGGCCATTGAGGCCGCCCTGGCCGCCCGCACCGCCTGGGCCGAGCTGCCCTGGGAGCACCGCGCCGCCATCTTCCTCAAAGCCGCCGACCTGCTGGCCGGTCCCTACCGCGCCCGCATCAACGCGGCCACCATGCTGGCCCAGAGCAAAAACGCCTTCCAGGCCGAAATCGACGCCGCCTGCGAACTGATTGACTTTTTCCGCTTCAACGTCCACTTCATGCGCCAGGTCTACGAGCAGCAGCCCGAGAGCCTGCCCGGCATGTGGAACCGACTGGAGCAGCGCCCCCTCGAAGGCTTCGTGTTCGCCCTCACGCCCTTCAACTTCACCTCCATCGCCGCCAACCTGCCCTCCTCGGCGGCCATGATGGGCAACGTAGTGGTGTGGAAACCCGCCGATACGCAGGTCTACTCCGCTCAGGTATTGATGGAACTGTTCGAGGAAGCCGGCGTACCCGCCGGTGTTATCAACCTGATTTACGCCGACGGCCCCGTAGTGGGCGACGTGGTGTTCAAGCACCCCGACTTCGCCGGCATCCACTTCACCGGCTCCACCAAAGTCTTCCAGACTATCTGGCAGGAAATCGGCCAGAACATCCACCGCTACAAATCCTACCCCCGCATCGTGGGCGAAACCGGCGGCAAAGACTTCATAGTGGCCCACAAAACGGCCCACGCCAAAGCCGTAGCGGTCGGCATCTCGCGCGGCGCGTTCGAGTACCAGGGCCAGAAATGCTCCGCCGCCTCCCGCGTCTACCTCCCCAGCAACCTCGCCGATGAAATCCTCGGCTACGTGAAAGAAGACCTCGCCTCCTTCAAAATGGGCGACGTGGAAGACTTCTCGAACTTCATCAACGCCGTCATCAGCGAGGTTTCCTTCGATAAGCTCGCCAAGTACATCGACGGTGCCAAAGCCGACCCGAACGCCGAAATCATCGCCGGCGGCGGCTACGACAAGTCGAAAGGCTACTTCATCGAGCCCACCGTCATCCTCGCCAAAGACCCGAAATACATCACCATGTGCGACGAGCTGTTCGGCCCCGTCGTCACCGTCTACGTCTACGACGCCGACAAATTCGAGGAAACCCTGGAGCTGGTCGACACCACCTCGCCCTACGCCCTCACCGGCGCCATCTTCTCGCAGGACCGTTACGCCATCGACCTCGCCTCGAAGAAGCTGACGCACGCCGCCGGCAACTTCTACATCAACGACAAGCCCACCGGCGCAGTAGTAGGCCAGCAGCCCTTCGGCGGCGCCCGCGCCTCCGGCACCAACGACAAAGCCGGCTCCATCCTGAACCTGCTGCGTTGGGTATCCCCCCGCGCCATCAAGGAAACCTTCGTGCCCGTCACCGATTACCGCTACCCCTTCCTCGGCTCCGCGCCCGCCGAGGATTTGAACCGCGACAAAGGCCTGTAAGCCGAAATAAAAAACGGCCCGCATCGAGTGATGCGGGCCGTTTTTGTTAATCTAATTCGCTTTTAGCTTCCGGGCCAGGGTAAATAGTCATTTGCACCACGCCAGTATCCTCATAAACATCCTGGACCCGAAGCGTGAGGCTCAACTCCGGAAAATAAATTTCATCCGTAAACTGAGCCAGCGGCGTGAACGACCACACCCCACTTTCTTCCCGCCGGTACCATTCTACCAGACAGGTTTTCTGCGAAACCAGCAAGTAGTGCCGCAACGATGGCAGCGCCTTATAACGGTCAAACTTCCAGCTGCGGTCGCGGGTTTCGGTCGATTTAGACAACACCTCAATCAGCAAAACCGGCGCTTCGATGGTGCGTTCCGCCGCCAAATCAGTCACTGAGCAGGTCACCGCAACATCGGGGTAGCTGTAGTACCGCCCTTTCTCCACCGCCAGTTGTACACCTTCAAAGAATATCCCGCATTTTTTACCTCGCAACCCAATCCGCAAGGCAAAAACGCAGTTACCAATCAGCCTGTTGTGTCGGATAGACCCACCGGACATCGCAAACACTTTGCCCTCGAAAAACTCGTGGCGCACGTCGCTCCGCGCTTCGAGGGCCATGTATTCTTCCACGGTGTATAATCGTTGCCGTTCCTGTTCCATAAGTTGCTGCCTGATACCCAAAGATACGCCAGGCACACCCGGCGCAATCAGCAGTCGCAGGGCTCATCATCGCCTACCGCTTCACCATCAAACTGCGACTGGATAGCCCGAATTTCCTCGCTATCCAGCGGCTTATGAATCAGGCCGGCCACCAGCTCGTACTCCTTGGATTTCTCCAGGTCCTTCAGCGCCAGCGACGACGTGAGGATGTAGATGTGGCAGGTGCCGCGCAACGCTTCCTGATAAGGTGCCAGGGCATCGAGAAACTGCCAGCCGTCCATTAGCGGCATGTTCAGGTCCAGAAACACGACCTGGGGCACGGCTTGCTTTTTCCCCACCAGTTTGTCCAGCGCCTCTCTGGCCGACTGAAACGTGCAGATGCAATTGGAAAACCCTTCGGTTCGCAACAGCTGCTCGGTGAGGTAGATGGCAAGGTCGTCGTCATCAATGAGGTAGGTTTTCATCCGCATGGGGCCTGAAATAGAGAGTGAATTCGGTTCCTTCATCGGGGCGGCTGGCCACGGTCACCTGCCCGCCCATGGCTTCTACGTGGGCCCGCACCAGGTACAGGCCAATGCCGCGCCCGGCCTTGCCCGCATGGAAGCGCCGGTAAAGCTGAAAAACGTTGTCGCCGGCCTGCTCCCGGTCAAACCCCAAGCCATTGTCGCGCACCGTGATGGTCAGCCCCTCCGCCGGCGTCACGGTAGCCGCGATGTCGATACGCAGCGGCCGGGCATCGGCCCGGTACTTGATGGCGTTGGAAATCAGGTTGTGAAAGATGCTATGGAAATAGGCCCGACTGCCGGCCACGCGCAACTCGGCCGGAATCTGTAGGTGAAGCTCGCCGCCCGCCGCTTGCAGCGCCTCCTGCAAGCCCAGCACGGCCTGCTGGCACACGGCGGCCAGCGGCACTGACTCGGCCCGGTAGCCGGCCTCCTCGTCGCGCACCGAGAGGATGTCGTTCACATCATTCAGCACCTCATCGAGCAGCCGCAGGCTGGTGCGCAGGTTTTGCAGCGACGTTTCGAACACTGCCGACGACTTATCCACGCGGGCCAGCAGGTCGCTAAACCCCAGGGCATTGGCCAGCGGAGCCCGCAGGTTGTGCGACACGATGTAGGTAAACTGCTGCAAGTCGGTATTCTGGCCAATTAGTTTCTCGGTCATCAGCCGTTGCTGCCGTTCGGCCTGCTTGCGCGGCGTGATGTCCTGCATGGCCCCAATCATGCGCACAGGCCGGCCCGCCGCATCGCGCAGCAGGTAGCCCCGGTCAAATACCTCAGCCCAGGCACCATCGGCCCGCCGGAACCGGTATTCCTCCTCCCAGAACAGGTTCGTGGTTTCAAAGGCCGCGTGCCGTAGGCCGGCTACCACGCGCGGGCTGTCATCCGGGTGCACAAAGTCGGCCCATTTGCTGAATGGCGTAGGGTTTTCGGTAAGATGATGCCCAAACAAATTCTCAAACCCTTCGCCCCAATACAGCGTGTCGTCCCCAACGTTCCAGTCGTAGATGGCATCGGTGGTGGCTTTCAAGGCGTAAGCAAACCGCTCGTTGCTGAGGCGCAGCGCCATTTCCACTTGCTTTTCCTTGGTGAGGTCGTGCACCACCCCCACCAGCTGGCAGCAGCGGCCGTGCTCGTCGGGCACTGGCGTCACGCTCACCTCGCCCACCACCCGGCCCGTGGGATAGTCCGATGTTTCCTGCCACACCACGCGCTCCATGCTGGCAATGGCCTCGCGGTATTTGCCAAGCACCAAGCTGAGCGAGGGCTCCGGAATGATGTCCTCCACGTAGCGCCCCAGCACCTGCTCTACCGGCAGGCCGGTGGTTTTCTCAAAGGCTTTATTGGCGAATACAAACCGGTAGCGCCCCTCGCCCTCCACATTCAGCACGAACGTGACGTCGGCAATGGTATTGAAAAGGACCGAAAGCTGATGCTCCCGCTCCGCCAGGGCCACGTTAGCCGCTGTGAAGTCTCTCAAAGAATCAGCGGAATCAGACATGGAGAGGAAAGATTAGTGCTCAGCTTGCCCCTAAAGAAAGCACATCCAATCCAAATAAAACTCCATTGCGGGCCGAATATTTCCGCCCGCTGTTATCCCGGCAGGCCACCATCACCGGCCCAATTCAGCCATCCCCCCAGCGGTTCACGTTTCAACATTGCGCCCCAACCCCGTGGGCGCTACCTTTGCCCTTCAGCGCCCGTGAGGCCTGTTTGCTATATAATTGACCTCTATGTACCTAGCCCTGCCGGCTGCCAATTATCAGCCCTCCGATTATCTTCCCATTGTCATCCAATTTGGTCTGGCCCTGGCATTTGTAGCCTTCGCCATGATTGTTTCGCACATGGTGGGGCCCAAGCGCCACAGCACCGTGAAGGACGCTTCCTTCGAGTGCGGCATCGAATCGGTGGGCAACGCCCGCACCCCGATTTCGGTGAAATACTTCCTTACGGCCATTGTTTTCGTGCTTTTCGACGTCGAGGTTATCTTCATGTATCCCTGGGCTGTGAATTTCCGCGAGCTCAATAAAGACGGCTACTACGGCTTCATCGAGATGATAATCTTCATGACGCTGCTGCTGGCCGGCTTCTTCTACATCATCAAAAAGGGCATTCTGCGCTGGAATGAAGTACCAGCCGGCCAAACTTTCGCCACTACGCCAGTGTTGGAAAACCGGCCCGCCCAAGTGGCCAAAGCCGCCTAATCTGCTTGTCTCTTATAACTATGGCTGATAACCGAGTTCCTGAAATAAAAACCGTCGAAGCTCCCGAGGGCGTCGAGGGCGCTGGCTTTTTCGCCACCTCACTGGAGAAAGTGGTGGGCATGGCCCGCGCCAACTCGCTCTGGCCGCTGCCCTTCGCCACCTCCTGCTGCGGCATCGAGTTCATGGCCACCATGGGGTCGCACTACGACATCTCCCGCTTTGGCTCCGAGCGCCCCAGCTTCTCGCCCCGTCAGGCCGATTTGCTGATGGTGATGGGTACTATCGCCAAGAAAATGGCCCCCATCGTGAAGCAGGTGTACGAGCAAATGGCTGAGCCCCGCTGGGTGCTGGCCATGGGTGCCTGCGCCTGCTCGGGCGGCATTTTCGACTCCTACTCCGTGCTGCAAGGCATCGACCGCATCATCCCGGTCGACGTGTACGTGCCCGGCTGCCCGCCCCGCCCCGAGCAGGTGCTCGACGGCCTGATGCGCGTGCAGGACCTCGCCCGCAGCGAATCCTTCCGCCGCCGCAACGCGCCTGAGTATCAGGAGCTGCTGGCGTCTTACAACATTAAATAGTCTGTATCAGGTAGTCGGCAGTCGGATAGAAAGGCCGCCTTTTTTCCGACTAGCTGGCTAACACCACCCCCGAATGAATCCTCAGGAATCTGCCGCCGCTCCCGAAGCGCCCGTTGCCGAAGACCCGATAAAGGCCCAGAATGCGCAGGTAATGGCGTTGCTCACCCGCTTGTTTGGCGAGGCTACGTTCACCGATGTGCACGAGCCATACGGCCTGCTGACGGCGACCACCACGCGGGAGAAAATCCACGAAATCATCGCCGGCCTGCAGCAGGACCAGGAATTGAAATTCCACTTCCTGACCACAATGTGCGGCATCAACTACCCCGAAAACGTGGGTAAGGAGCTGGGCATGATTTACCACCTGCACAGCATGACGAAGAATATCCGGCTGCGCCTGAAAATCTTCTTCCCCATTGCTGACCCAGTGGTGCCGACCCTGACCGACCTCTACAACACCGCCAATTGGATGGAGCGTGAGGCCTACGATTTCTTCGGCGTCATCTTCACCGGTCACCCCAATCTCATTCGCATCCTCAACGTGGAGGACATGGACTACCACCCGATGCGCCGCGAATACCCCGTCGAAGACGGTACCCGCGAAGACAAAACCGACCTGTTTTTCGGCCGCTAGGCCCCTGATACTCATATCATGGCAGTAAACGACGCCCTGGCAGGCACCCACAAGATTCAAGAAGAGGCCGCCGCCCAGCGCCCCGGCCAGCTGATGCCCATTCTCAACGACTTCAGCCAGGAGCTGACGACGCTGAACCTGGGCCCGACGCACCCCGCCACGCACGGCATTTTCCAGAACATCCTGCAGATGGATGGCGAGCGCATCGTGTCGGGTGTGCCCACCATCGGCTACATCCACCGGGCCTTTGAGAAACTGGCCGAGCGCAAGCCGTTCTACCAGATTACTACGCTCACCGACCGGATGAACTACTGTTCGTCGCCCATCAACAACCTGGGCTGGCACATGACGGTGGAGAAACTACTTGGCGTGACCGTACCGAAGCGTGCGCAATACATCCGGGTGATTATGATGGAGTTGGCGCGCATTGCCGACCATCTTATTTGTAACTCGATTCTGGGCGTGGACACGGGTGCTTTCACCGGCTTCCTCTACGTGTTCCAGGAGCGCGAGAAGATTTACGAAATCTACGAGGAGGTGTGCGGTGCCCGCCTTACCACCAACATGGGCCGCGTAGGCGGCATGGAGCGCGACCTCTCCCCCGCCGCCCTCGACAAGCTCCGCGCCTGGCTGAAAAGCTTCCCGGCAGTGATGAAGGAGTTCGAGAACATGTTCAACCGCAACCGCATTTTCATGGACCGCGTGGTGAACGTGGGCCCAATTTCGGCGGAAAAGGCATTGAGCTACGGCTTCACCGGCCCCAACCTGCGGGCCGCTGGCGTCGATTACGACGTGCGAGTCATGAACCCCTACTCTTCTTACGAAGATTTCGAGTTCGACATTCCGGTGGGCACCAACGGCGACACCTATGACCGTTTCATTGTGCGCAATGAGGAAATCTGGCAGAGCCTGCGCATCATCAACCAGGCCCTCGACAAGCTGCCCGACGGTCCCTACCACGCCGATGCCCCGCACTACTACCTGCCCACCAAGCCGGAAGTGTATAAGAACATGGAGGCGCTGATTTACCACTTCAAAATCGTGATGGGCGAGATTGATGCACCTGTGGGCGAGGTATATCATTCGGTGGAAGGTGGCAACGGCGAGCTGGGTTTCTACTTGGTTTCGGACGGCGGGCGCACGCCGTATCGCCTGCATTTCCGCCGGCCCTGCTTCATTTATTATCAGGCTTATCCCGAAATGGCCGTGGGCACGACGCTGTCGGACGCCATTGTCATTCTCTCGTCCATGAACGTCATCGCCGGCGAGCTGGACGCTTAGTTTTTGTTGAAATAGACTGCTATGGAGCCGACCACCGCGCCCACCAAACCGCAATTCTCTCCCGCCGCCCAGGCGGAAATAAAGCGCCTGCTCACGCACTATCCGGAAGACCGGAGCAAGTCGGCCCTGTTGCCGATTCTGCACATCGCGCAAGCCGAGTTCGGCGGATGGGTGAGCCCTGAAGTACAGGACCTGGTGGCTGAAACTTTGAAAATCAAGCCAATTGAGGTATACGAGGTGTCGTCATTTTACACCATGTTCAACCTCAAGCCGGTGGGTAAACACGTCTTGGAAATTTGCCGCACGGGTCCCTGCATGTTGCGCGGCTCCGACGAGTTGACGGCCAATCTGGAGCGCATCACCGGAGCCAAAGTGGGCGGCACCTCGCCCGACGGAAATTTTACCCTGAAAGAAGTGGAGTGCCTGGCGGCCTGCGGCTTCGCCCCCGTCGTACAGGTGCGCGAGAAATATTACGAGCAGTTGGATACGCCCGAGGCGGTGGATGCCATGCTCAACGAATTGCGCGGTCAGGTTCATCGGCCCATCCTCTCGTGGGAAGAAAGCAGCAGCCTGCCCAACTCCCTGAAAAACAACTAACGGCTGGCCATCAGCACAACGCGTAATCTTATGGGCCGCAAGCTATTAACTGAACATATCAACGTCGAAGGCATCAATACCTTCGAGGTGTACCGCAAGCACGGCGGCTATCGCTCCGTGGAGAAGGCGCTCAAAACCATGACGCCCGACGAAGTGACGGAAGAAGTGAAGAAGTCGGGCCTACGCGGGCGCGGCGGTGCAGGCTTCCCCGCTGGCATGAAATGGGGCTTCCTGGCCAAGCCGGAGGGCGTGCCGCGCTACCTCGTTTGCAACGCCGACGAATCGGAGCCTGGCACCTTCAAAGACCGTCAGCTGATGACGAAGCTGCCCCATCTGCTGATTGAGGGCATGATTACGGGCAGCTATGCCTTGGGCGCGCGCACCAGCTACATCTACATCCGCGGCGAGTTATTGTACGTGTTGCGTATTCTAGAAAAGGCCATTGCCGAAGCCTACGCGGCCGGTTTCCTGGGCGAGAATATCCTCGGCTCGGGCTACTCGCTCGATTTGCACGTTCATCCCGGTGGCGGTGCCTATATCTGCGGCGAAGAAACCGCGCTGCTGGAGTCGCTGGAAGGCAAACGTGGCAACCCGCGCAATAAGCCGCCATTTCCCGCTGTGCAGGGCCTCTACGCCCGCCCCACGGTGGTAAACAACGTGGAAACCATTGCGGCGGTGCCGGTTATCGTGAACGAAGGCGGCGACGAGTACGCCAAAATCGGCATCGGCAAAAGCACGGGCACCAAGCTCATTTCGGCCTGCGGTCACCTGAACAAGCCCGGCATCTACGAAATCGAGTTGGGCCTGCCCGTTGAGGAATTCATTTACTCCGATGAGTATTGCGGCGGTATCTGGAAAGGCCGCGACCTAAAGGCCGTAGTGGCCGGTGGCTCGTCTGTGCCAATTCTGCCCAAAGAGCTTATCCTGAAAACCGCCGCTGGCGAAAACCGCCTCATGACTTACGAGTCGCTGAGCGACGGCGGTTTCGTGACGGGTACTATGCTGGGCTCGGGCGGCTTTATTGCGATGGACGAAACGACGTGCATCGTGAAAAACACTTGGAATTTCTCACGCTTCTACCACCACGAGTCATGTGGGCAGTGCTCGCCCTGCCGCGAGGGCACGGGCTGGATGGAGAAAGTATTGCACCGCCTCGAACACGGCCACGGCTCGATGCACGACATCGACCTGCTGGTGAGCGTGGCCAAGCAGATTGAAGGCAACACCATTTGTCCGCTGGGCGAAGCGGCCGCTTGGCCGGTAGCGGCTGCGGTGCGCCACTTCCGCCACGAGTTCGAGTGGCACGTGACCAATCCCAAAGAGGCTACGGCTCCCGGCGCGGCATATCGCGGCGCGGCGGTGCTGGCGTAACGGCTGTCATGCTGACGAAGGAAGCATCTTATCACCGCTGCTTTCGTCAGAAATAACTAACTAAAAGCTGCGCAGGCGTGATAAGATGCTTCACTCCGCTCAGCATGACAATACTATACCAATGGCTAAAATAACGTTCGACGGCATTGAGGTGGAAGTTCCAGACGGAACCACCATCCTGAACGCGGCCCGCCAGATTGGCGGCGGCATCGTGCCGCCCGCCATGTGCTACTACACGCCGCTGAAGGGCTCGGGCGGCAAGTGCCGCGCCTGCCTGGTGAAGGTTTCGGCCGGCTCGGCCAAAGACCCGCGCCCCATGCCCAAGCTCGTGGCCTCGTGCATCACCACGGTGCAAGACGGCATGGTGGTGGAAAACACCATCAACCAGCAGGTGATGGACGTGCGCAAGGGCATCGTGGAGATGCTGCTCATCAACCACCCGCTTGACTGCCCGGTGTGCGACCAGGCCGGCGAGTGCAGCCTGCAGGATTTCGCCTTTGAGCACGGCGTGAGCACCACCCGCTACGAGGAAGAGCGCCGCACTTTCGAGAAAATCGATATCGGCCCGCTCATACAGTTGCACATGACGCGCTGCATCCTGTGCTACCGCTGCGTGTACACCGCCGACCAGCTCACGCCCGAGCGTGTGCACGGCGTGCTGGGCCGAGGCGATGCCTCGGAAATCGGCACCTACATCGAGAACATCATCGACAACGAGTTCAGCGGCAACGTCATCGACGTGTGCCCGGTGGGCGCGCTGACCGATAAAACTTTCCGCTTTAAACAGCGCGTGTGGTTTACGAAACCCGTGGATGCCCATCGCGACTGCACCACCGACAAGTGCGGCGGCCGTGTAACGTTGTGGTATAAAGGCAAGGATGTACTCCGCGTAACGGCCCGCAAGGATGCCTATGGCGAAGTGAAGGAGTGGATTTGCAACACCTGCCGCTTCGACAAAAAGGAAACTTCGGACTGGGTTCTCGAAGGCCCGGCGCACATCAGCCGCGCCTCGGTTATCGCCCAGAACCACTACGAATTGCCGGTGGTGAACCCGCAGGTGATTCAGGATTTGCCGGAAAGCACCACCCGCGAATTGGAGCGCAACCCGCCGCTGCGGTTGGGAGGTTTGAATAACTAAGTAGCAGAAATAAGCACGTCATGCCGAGCGTAGTCAAGGCATCTCGCGTGTGGTAGTAAACCAATCGATTGAATTAGTTATGAGAGCGAGATGCTTCGGCTGCGCTCAGCATGACAAACGTCCATAATCAATGACTCTCCCCGCTCTGGGCTGGCAAGGCCTCGTCGTTCTGGCAACCTTCGGCATTTCGCTGCTGATTGCCACGTATTGCACCTACGCCGAGCGCGTAATTGCCGCATTCCTGCAGGACCGGGTGGGCCCGGACCGCGCCGGTCCGTTCGGCCTGCTCCAGCCGCTGGCCGATGCCGTGAAGCTCTTCACCAAAGAAGAATTCTTCCCCGCCGGGGCCAACCGGGCGCTGTTCGTTTTCGGCCCTTGCCTGGCCATGGTCACGGCCCTGATGTCGTCGGCGGTGATTCCGTTCGGCAACTTCCTGCAGTTCGGTGATACCATTATTCACCTGCAAGGCATCGAAATCAACGTGGGCATGCTCTATGTGTTCGGCATCGTGTCGCTGGGCGTGTACGGCATCATGATTGGCGGTTGGGCATCGAACAACAAGTTCTCGCTGCTGGGTGCCATCCGCGCCGCTTCGCAAAACATTAGCTACGAGCTGGCTATGGGCCTCGCCCTGATTGCCGTGCTGATGATGTCGGGTACGCTCTCGCTGCGCGAAATCACTTTGCAGCAGTCGGTAGCAGGCGAGTGGCACTTCTGGAACATTGCCAAGCAGCCGCTGGGTTTTGTCATCTTCATCGTCTGTGCTTTCGCGGAGACGAACCGCACGCCTTTTGACTTGCCGGAGTGCGAAACCGAGCTCATCGGCGGCTACCACACCGAGTATAGCTCCATGAAAATGGGCCTATATCTGTTTGCTGAGTACATCAACGTATTCGTGGCTTCGGCCGTGATGAGCGTGCTGTATTTTGGCGGCTTCAACTTCCCATTCCAGTATGAGCTGCGCGATTGGTTCGTATCGAGCCGCGGCCTGGAGCTGGTGACGGCTCAGAACATCATCACCATCCTCGGGCTGGTGGGCTTGTTCGCCAAAATCTTCGGTTTCATTTTCTTCTTCATGTGGGTGCGCTGGACGCTCCCGCGCTTCCGCTACGACCAGCTGATGCGCCTGGGCTGGACCATCCTCATCCCCTTGGCTATTTTCAACATCCTGCTCACGGGCGGCCTGATTACGTTCGGCGTAATTAAATAACGACTCATGGAATCCTTAAGCAAACGCGCCAAAGTCCTCGAAAAGAAGCCCATGACCTTGGCCGAGCGGGCATACCTGCCGGCTATTTTCCAGGGCTTGTCGATTACGATGCAGCACTTTTTCCGGGCAGCGACCAAGAAGCAGGTCACCATTCGCTACCCCGAAGAGACGCGCCCATTCTCCCCCGTTTTCCGCGGCCTGCACGTGCTGAAGCGCGACGAAGCCGGCCGGGAGCGTTGCACCGCCTGCGGCCTCTGCGCCGTGGCCTGCCCTGCCGAAGCCATTACAATGGTGGCTGGCGAGCGCAAAAAAGGCGAGGAAGGCCTCTACCGCGAGGAGAAATACGCCGTCAGCTACGAAATCAACATGCTGCGCTGCATCTTCTGCGGCCTGTGCGAAGAAGCCTGCCCGAAAGCCGCCGTGTATCTGCAAGCCGATAAAATGGCCCCGCCGCGCTTCGAGCGTGACGAGTTCATCTACGGCAAAGACCGGTTGGTGGAGCCCGTGACGCCGGATAACCGCTCGAAGCGCGGCATCCAGCTCACGCCCGAGCAAGCCGACAAACTGCGCGCGCAAATCGCATAATGTAGCGCGGACTTTTAGTCCGCGACTGATTATCTGTCTTCATCCCACTCGCGGGCTAAAAGCCCGCGCTACTGCTCATGTCCCTCTTCCTCTTTCTCTCGTTCGTGGCCCTGCTGAGTGCATTGGGCGTGGTGCTGGCCAAAAACCCGGTGCACAGCGTCCTGTTTCTCATCCTCACGTTCTTCACGCTTTCGGGCCATTACCTGCTGTTGAACGCGCAGTTTCTGGCGGCGGTGAACATCATCGTGTATGCTGGGGCCATTATGGTGCTGTTCCTGTTCGTGATTATGTTCCTGAACCTGAACGAGGACACGGAGCCGCACAAGCCGGCTCTAGCTAAGTTCGCGGCCGCCATTGCCGGTGGTTCGCTGCTGCTGATTCTGGTAGCCGCGTTGCGCAACGTGAGCCCGGCTGGCTACGACCCCACCAGCTTCGATTCGCAGATTGGCATGGTTGACCGCCTGGGCATGGTGCTGTTCAAGGAATATGCGCTGCCATTTGAGTTGGCTTCTATTCTGCTGCTGGCCGCTATGGTGGGCTCGGTGATGCTGGGCAAGCGCGAAACGGGCGAGCGGAATTTCTAATTATCGTCGATTTAAAAAAACCGGCAGCTGAAATTTCAGCTGCCGGTTTTTTTATGCCTGCTCGTAATTTGCTGCAGACTGGACGTAGGGTGCAGTTGTCTTAACCGTTTACAGCCATTCTAACAGCCGATGAATACTCAAGACGCACTTGCCAGCGCAGAAGAAATTGGAGCACTGGGCGTACGGCACTTAAAGCGCTTTTGGTCACATTCGTTGGCGAAGCGGCATGGTGTGTTTATCGAGCAAGATGAACGGAACTGGCGTTTTGACAACCTGATTCTGAACGGGCTTTGCCTGCCGCTGGAAGAAACTACGCGCTACCTGATGCAGGCGGCCCCGAGCTTTACGGAGTTTGAAAACTGGATTCTGGCCAAGAATAACGGGCAGATTGACCCACTACAAATCGAACGCCTCAACAGCATCATTTCTCAGCAACCTTATCCGGAGAGCCTGAAGCAGAATCTCCGCGAAATTGAGGGCGAGGAGAACGTGCTGAGCGCGGAAGATTTAGCTTTCTGGGACGAGCATGGCTACGTCATCTTGCGCGCAGCCGTTTCGAAAGAACAGGCGCGGGCGACTGAAGAAGCCGTGTGGGAAGTGCTTGGAATGGACCCACAGAACCCGGCAACCTGGTATGAGAAGCCCATTGGCAAGGGCATTATGATGGATTTTTACCATCATCCAACCCTGCGCGAAAACCGCCAGTCGAAGCGAATTCAGAAAGCTTTCGCCCAGTTGTGGCAAACGGCCGACTTATGGAAAACTACCGACCGCACCAGCTTTAATCCGCCCGAAACCGCTACCTACCATTTCCAGGGGCCGCATCTGCATTGGGACATGAGCCTGGAGCCGCCGTTGCACTTCGGTACGCAGGGACTATTGTATCTGTGCGACACGCCGGCTGAGCAGGGCGCGTTCTGCTGCGTGCCGGGCTTCCACCGCACGCTGGAGGGCTGGCTGGCCGCGCTGCCCGCCGGCACCGACCCGCGCCGGGTGAATCTGGACGCGCTGGCCATGCCCATCGCGGCCGAAGCCGGCGATTTTGTTATCTGGCACCACGCCCTGCCGCACGGGAGCAGCCCGAACCACGGCACCTACCCGCGCATCGTGCAATACCTCAATATGTACCCGGTCGATTTCAAGGAAAATATGGCGTGGCTTTAATCGAACTGTACGGCAGCTTATTCCTGTATCCTCCAAAACAGCAGCGCCGAACCTGTCAGGTTCGGCGCTGCTGTTTGAGCTTAGCTTTAATTTATAACAACTTATTTGTCGAATAGAATAGCCTACAGATGATAGAATAGCCTACAGATGATAATTAATTGTAGGCAACAGCAGTAGTAGTCGTGTTCACCTGCGCGATAACCGTGGAGCGAACGGGCATGGAACGGTAGGTGGGCACCCGCATCTTGTGCATCGGCGAAGCCACCAGTTGCACTTGCATCAGGGAAGCAGCAAGGGCGCTCCAGAACAGGAAAACGGCGGCGAAGATGTACAGCTTGGACATATATGCGAGTGTTGAAGTGGTTAACTGATACAAACCTACTAGACTGAGGCAGGGTCGGATTTTCAACTTCGCCCAAATGGGGTAGCCGTTCGTTCAAGGGCCCTGATTGCCCGGTAAACGGTTGATTTGGGGGCACCAATACTGGCCCTTGTAGATACCTACCCATTTGCAGTAGGTGCATCAAAGAATGAGCTACTTACGATGAATCGTCAGCAATAAAAAAAGCGGCGACTGAAGTATCAGTCGCCGCTTTTTTTATTGCTGACGATTCAAAAAACCTACTTCGCCACTACCGCCGTGGCGATACTCAGTTCCTTCAGCTGCACGTCCGAAATCGGCGAGGGCGAGTCAATCATTACATCACGCCCTGAGTTGTTCTTCGGAAAGGCGATAAAGTCGCGGATGCTGTCGGAGCCGCCGAAGAGGCTGCAGAGGCGGTCGAAGCCAAAGGCGAGGCCGCCGTGGGGCGGCGCGCCGTACTCGAAGGCGTCGAGCAGGAAGCCGAACTGGGCCTGGGCCTCTTCGGGAGTGAAGCCGAGCAGCGAGAACATGCGGGCCTGCACGGCGCGGTCGTGGATGCGGATGGAGCCGCCGCCGATTTCCACGCCGTTTATCACGAGGTCGTAGGCGTTGGCGCGGGTCTGGCCGATGGTTTCGGGGTTGTCGAGCAGGGCCAAATCCTCGGGTTTGGGCGAGGTGAAGGGGTGGTGCATGGCGAAGTGGCGGTTTTCCTCTTCGCTGAATTCGAGCAGCGGGAAGTCAATCACCCACAGCGGCGAGAACGAGTTGGGGTCGCGCAAGCCGAGGCGGCGGCCCATTTCGAGACGCAACTCGCTCATGGCTTTGCGGGTTTTGGCTTCGGGGCCGGCCAGCAGCAGGATGAGGTCGCCGGGGTTGGCGTTGAATGCGGCTTTCCACTTCTGCAATTCGTCCTGCGAGTAGAATTTGTCGACTGAGGATTTCACCTGGCCGTCGGCCTCCACTCGGGCGTAGACGAGGCCGGTGGCGCCGATTTGCGGGCGCTTCACCCACTCGGTCAGTTCGTCGATTTGCTTGCGGGTGTAGGCGGCGCAGGTGGCGGCGTTGATGCCCAGCACCAGCTCGGCACCGTCGAAAACGGGGAAGCCCTGGCCCTTCACGGTGGCGGTGAGGTCGGCGAACTTCATCTCGAAGCGGGTGTCGGGCTTGTCGTTGCCGTAGTCGCGCATGGCGTCGGCGTAGGTCATGCGGGGCACGGTGGGAAAATCGAGGCTTTTGATTTCCTTGAACAGGTAGCGCACCAGGCCTTCGAACATGTCGAGGATGTCTTCCTGGGTCACGAAGGCCATTTCGCAGTCAATCTGCGTGAATTCGGGCTGGCGGTCGGCGCGCAGGTCTTCGTCGCGGAAGCACTTCACGATTTGGAAGTAGCGGTCGAAACCCGACACCATGAGCAGCTGCTTAAATGTCTGGGGCGACTGCGGCAGGGCGTAGAATTCGCCGGGGTTCATCCGCGAGGGCACCACGAAATCGCGCGCGCCTTCGGGCGTAGACTTGATGAGCACGGGCGTTTCGACTTCGATGAAGTCCTGGCCATCGAGGTAACGGCGCACGGCCTGGGCCATTTTGTGGCGCAGCATAAGGTTGTTGCGCACCGGGGTGCGGCGCAGGTCGAGGTAGCGGTACTTCATCCGCAGGTCGTCGCCGCCATCGGTGTCGTCTTCGATGAGGAAGGGCGGCAGCTTGGCGGGGTTCAGAATCTCGACTTTCTCGGGGCGAATTTCGATGCCGCCGGTCGGGATTTTGTCGTTTTTGGAGTAGCGTTCTGATACCTTGCCGGTCACGCTCAGCACGAACTCGCGGCCGAGCTGGCGGGCGGTTTCGCGCACGGCTTCGGCCTCTACGCCTTCTTCGAGGGTGATTTGGGTGAGGCCGTACCGGTCGCGCAGGTCAATCCAGAGGATGGCACCCTTGTCGCGGGTGCGCTGCACCCAGCCGCAAAGGGTGACGGTTTGACCAATGTGTTCGGGGCGGAGCTCGCCGCAGGTGTGAGTACGTAGCATGGCAATAGGGTTTTGGGCAAAGTTAGGCCTTGCGGCCGGGCCTGCCGCACGATTCTTAGGCCTTGCTTTTCTACAAAGCCCCATTTAGACGTTCACAGGAGCCTCGACAAATGCGTTAATGCCCGAAAACCGTTTTTCAGGCACCCACACAAATGCACGGTGCCTTGGAAAACGTTTTTCAGACACCCATACAAATGCATAGTGCCTTGAAAAACGCCATACAGGCATCAGCAGAAACTCTTGCGGCTCTGTAGCTCAGGTTTCAGGCACCCATAGAAATACAAAGTGCCCGCAACCCGGGTTTCAGGCACCTATAGAAATACAAAGTGCCCGCAACCCAGGTTTCAGGCACCTATAGAAATACAAAGTGCCCGCAACCCAGGTTTCAGGCACCTATAGAAACACGCCAGGCTCCGCAACTTCATTGGCACGCCCCAATAGCCGCAGCGGCAACCCGACCCGGCCGTTTTTGGTACGGAGTATGCAAAGGGCGTTAGCAACTGCGTTCCTTTGTCTTCTCAATCCCTTCAAAACCCTCATGAAATTCCTCCCCGCTCTCGCCCTGGCCGCCGCCCTCTTAGCAGCCGGCTCCGCGCAGGCCCAAACCAAAATCAAGACCAAGAGCAAGTCGGATGCCTCGGGCACCGTCATCAAATCGAAGGGCACGACGGATGCCGTGACGCTCGACGGCCCCATCAAACGCATCGAAACGCTGTCGGGCATCGACGTTTTCCCCAAGGCAAACTCAACCGATATCCTGCTCAGCTTCACCCAGCAGTTCACCAAACCCGGCACGCTGGTGATGACCGACTACAAAAACAAGGTGATGTACCAGACCGAGCTGGACCCCGCCAACAACACCGGCGCGCCCGTGAACCTGGGCAAGATTCCGGCCGGCACCTATTTGGTAGAAGCCAAAACCGGCAACTACGTGTACTGGAAGAAGGTGCGGATTAAGTACCCCACCATTCGTCGGTAGTTTGGCTGGTCATTCTGGAATAACCGGAACGTCATGCTGAGCGCAGCCGAAGCATCTCTACCGCGCAAGTAATCAATTTTACTATTGCGGTAGAGATGCTTCGGCTGCGCTCAGCATGACGTTCTTTGTTATCGTTTATATACCCTCTGCTATGAAATTCGTCTCCCTCCTGCTGTTGTTTTTTGGCCTCACGGCCTTCGCGCCCAAGCCCAAGCTCACCACCGTGAAGCTGGCTTCCACGCTGAGCGTGGGCGTGCCGGTAGGCTTCGCGCCGCTGCCCGACGACGGCATTGCCGTGAAATACCCCTCGCCGCGCAAGCCGCTGGCCGTGTTTTCCAACCCCAGCGGGCGCGTGGATTTCAGTGTGGCCGTGCGCCCAACCACGTTCGAAAGCTTCGATTACGGCGTGCTGATTAAGATTTACAAGTCCAGCATCCAGCGGCTTTATACCAAAGTCGACTTTATCAAGGAAGACATTCGGACCGTGAATGGCCGCGATTTCATCTACTTCGAATTCGTTTCGACGGTGGCTGATAGCAAGCGCACGGGCAGCCAGCTGGCCCCTATCAAACGCTACCAGACCGTGCAATACGCCATTGAGGGCACGCAATTGTACGTCTTCACCTTTGTGGCCCCGGCCGAGGAGCAGGCGCAGTGGCAGCCCACGGCCCAGGCCGTGATGGGAGCTATTGTGATGAAGAAGTAAGTCGTGCCTACCGACGACTATTTTATGGCCCAGGCGCTGGCTGAGGCCGAAAAAGCCTTCGCCGCCGATGAAATCCCCATCGGGGCCGTCGTCGTGTTTGAAAACCAGATAATCGGCCGGGGCTACAACCAGACCGAGCGCCTGCGCGACGTAACCGCCCACGCCGAAATGCTGGCCCTGACGGCCGCCGCCAATTACCTCGGCAATAAATACCTGGCCGATTGCACCCTTTACGTCACCATCGAGCCCTGCGTGATGTGCGCCGGGGCCAGCTATTGGGCGCAGGTGAAGGCCGTGGTGTTCGGGGCCGATGAGCCGAAAGTAGGCTTCCGGCGGCATGGGGCGCTATTGCACCCGCGCACCAAGCTGCGCGGTGGCGTGCTAGCCGAAGAATGTGCGGCCTTGATGCGGCGATTCTTCACTTTAAAGCGTAAATAATCTACTTTTGATATTGAATGAGCAGCGGCCCGAACCAGCCGCTGTTCTGGCTGTTTTAGCCCTGTCCATTTCACGTACTCTTCACCACCCAAACCCTTTTTATTATGGCTTTCGAACTCCCGAAACTTCCGTACGCTTACGATGCGCTCGAACCCACGTTTGACGCGCAGACCATGGAAATCCACCACAGCAAGCACCACCAGGCTTATGTGACCAACCTGAACGCGGCCATCGCGGGCACGGAGATGGAAAACCAGACCATTGAGGAAATCCTGCACAACATTGCCAAGGCTCCGGTGGCCGTGCGCAACAACGGCGGTGGCCACTACAACCACTCGCTGTGGTGGACCATCCTCTCGCCTAACGGCGGCGGCCCGGCCACCGGCGCGGTAGGCGAAGCCATCACCAAGGCGTTCGGCACGTTCGATAAATTCAAGGAAGAATTCACCAAAGCCGCCACCACGCGCTTCGGCTCGGGCTGGGCGTGGCTGTGCAAGCAGCCCGATGGCTCGGTGCAAATCTGCTCGACCCCGAACCAAGACAACCCGCTGATGCCCGAGTCGGGCTGCAAGGGCATGCCCATCCTCGGCCTCGACGTTTGGGAGCACGCTTATTACCTGAAGTACCAGAACCGTCGCCCCGACTACATCGCCGCGTTCTTCAACATCATCAACTGGGATGAAGTGAACCGCCGCTACGCCGAGGCGTACGCTGCCTAGTTTCGGTAGCGCAGGTTTATAATTCTTGCCGAAAAGGCCCGTCTCCATCAGGAGGCGGGCCTTTTTTTATTGCGAAGTCAGCTTGTGAAAATCAGTCGAAAACAATTCGTGTACGTACCTGCTTTATCACCGCGTTTCATCAAACCCGGCGACTCACGCACGACGCCACTTAAATCGCACTTATGTCAAGCAAAGCCTTTGAGCCCGCCAAACTGGGCAACCTCACCCTCACCAATCACATCGTAATGGCCCCCATGACGCGCAGCCGCGCCCTGGGCAACGTGCCCAACGAGTTGATGGCCGAGTACTACCGCCAGCGCGCCACCGCCGGCCTCATCATCACCGAAGGCGTTTCGCCGTCGGCCGATGGTCTGGGCTACGCCCGTATTCCCGGCCTGTTCAACGCCGAGCACGTTACTAACTGGCAGCGCATCACCGAAACCGTGCACCACCACGGCGGCCACATTTTCGTGCAGCTGATGCACGCCGGCCGCGTGTTCCACCCCCTCAACCTGCCCGAAGGTGCCGAAGGCATTGCCCCTTCGGCCGTGGCTGCCCAGGGCCAGATGTGGACCGACCAGCAGCAGATGCAGGACCAGCCCACGCCTCGCGCCCTGCACACCGACGAGTTGGCCCGCGTGCGCGACGAGTATGTAAACAGTGCCAAGCTGGCCCTCGAAGCCGGTTTCGATGGTGTGGAGCTACACGGTGCCAACGGCTACCTGCTGGAGCAATTTCTGAACCCCGCCAGCAACCAGCGCACCGACGAGTACGGCGGCAGCATCCAGAACCGCGCCCGCTTCGTGCTCGAAGTAACCAAAGCCGTGGCCGAAGCCATCGGCCCTGAGCGCACCGGCATCCGTCTGTCGCCCTGGGGCGTGTTCAACGACCAGCCGAACTACCCCGAGATTGACGAAACCTACGCCTACCTGGCCGAGGAGCTGCAAAAAATCGGTGTTGTGTATGTACACCTCGTCGACCACCAGAGCATGGGCGCGCCCGCCGTACCGGCCGAAGTAGTGCCGCTCATCCGCCAGAAATTCACCAACACGCTCATCCTGAGCGGCGGCTACACCACCGTGGAGCAGATTGACGCCGCCCTCGCCGGCAACGCCGACCTCGTGGCCATCGGCCGCCCGTTCATCTCGAACCCTGACCTGGTTGAGCGCCTCGAAAAAGGCCTGCCCCTGGCTGAGAGCGACCAAGCCACCTACTACGCCCCCGGCCCCAACGGTTTCGCCGACGGCTACACCGACTACCCCACAGCCGATGGCCAGCCCGCCGGCACGTTCTCGCCCACCTACGAGGCGTAAAACTGCCCCCAGCGGCTAATTGAAGCCCCTGCGAAGCTCGTCCCCCACCGGGCGCTTCGCAGGGGCTTTTTTATTTATCTTTGACGGTCGTGGCTCGTGCGCCGCGCTTGCATTTGTCTCATCCCACCCCCTTTTGCCCCGTTCCCGCATGAATACGAAGCTGCGCCTTACTGTCCTGAGTTTCCTCCAGTTCTTCATCTGGGGCTCGTGGCTGATTACGATTGGCGCTTATTGGTTTCAAACGAAGCAATGGTCCGGTGCCCAGTTTGGCGCCATTTTCTCGACCATGGGCATTGCTTCCATCTTCATGCCCTCGCTCATGGGCATCGTGGCCGATAAGTACGTGAACGCCGAAAAGCTCTACGGCGTGCTGCACATTCTGGGCGGCCTCGTGCTGTGCGCCATCCCGCAGGTAACGGACCCCGGTACGTTTTTCTGGGTTATCCTGCTGAACATGATTTTCTACATGCCCACGCTGGCGCTGTCCATTGCCGTGTCGTATTCCATTCTTAAACGGCAGGGGCTTGATGTGGTAAAGGACTACCCGCCCATTCGGGTGTGGGGCACCGTCGGCTTCATCGTGGCCATGTGGACGGTAAGCCTGCTGGGCTTCGAGAAATCGGCCAGCCAGTTCTACGTGGCGGCCGGTGCGGCCATTCTGCTGGGCATCTACTCGTTCACGCTGCCCGCCTGCCCGCCCCAGTCGGCCAGCACGTCGAGCCAGAACCTGGCCGAAATCCTCGGCCTTAAGTCGTTCGCCATTCTGCGCGACCGCAAGATGCTCACGTTCTTCCTCTTCGCCCTTTTGCTGGGTGCCGCGCTGCAGCTCACCAACGCCTACGGCGACACTTTCCTGCACGATTTCGACAAGAGTCCGGCCTACCAGGAAACCCTGACGGTAAAGTACCCGGCCATCATCATGTCCATCTCGCAGATTTCGGAAACGCTGTTCATCCTTGCCATTCCGTTCTTCCTGCGCCGCTTTGGCATCAAGCAGGTGATGCTCTTCAGCATGATTGCCTGGGTGCTGCGCTTCGGCCTGTTCGCCTACGGCAACCCCGGCCAGGGCCTCTGGATGATTATTCTCTCGTGCATTGTGTACGGCATGGCTTTCGACTTCTTCAACATCTCGGGCTCACTGTTCGTCGAAACCCAGACGCAGCCCAGCATCCGGGCCAGCGCGCAGGGCTTGTTTATGATGATGACCAACGGCTTCGGGGCCGTACTGGGCAGCTCGCTTAGCGGCCTCATCATCCAGCACTACTTCACCGATGCCAACGGCGTGAAGGACTGGCACAGCATCTGGCTCACGTTCGCTGGCTATTCGCTGGTTATTGCCGTGCTGTTCGTGTTTATCTTCAAGCACAAGCACACCACGCAGCCGGTTGAGGAAGCTACGCCAGCCAACTCGTTGCTCTCGGTGGAGCAGGCATAAGTAAGCTCAACAATACAAGATTGGTATAAAAACAGTCTGTTTTTGGTATAAAGAAAAAGCCCGCTCTGCATCGCAGAACGGGCTTTTTGCTGCCTTGCGGCGGCCGGAATTACTTGTTGCCGAAGAAGAACTCGCCTTCAATCTGAGCATTTTCGTCCGAATCCGAACCGTGCACGGCGTTGGCTTCGATGCTCTTGGCGTACTTCTTCCGGATGGTGCCTTCCTCGGCATTGGCCGGGTTGGTAGCGCCGATGAGGGTGCGGAAGTCAGCTACAGCATTTTCTTTTTCGAGAATGGCTGCCACGATGGGGCCGCTCGACATGTATTTCACGAGGTCGTTGTAGAACGGACGCTCGGCGTGCACGGCGTAGAACTGGCCCGCGCGCTCGGCGGTGAGGTTGATTTTCTGGAGCTCCACGATGCGGAAGCCGCCGGCCTCAATCATGCTCAGGATGCCACCAATGTGGTTTTCCTGAACGGCATCGGGCTTAATCATCGTGAATGTGCGGTTGGTGGCCATTGCGTTGGTCGGGGGAGAATTGGGTGTTGAAAATATTATTGAGCCACAAAAGTAGCACCAAAGCCCACGGGTTGCTTTGACCGAGTCTGGCCGGCTGTTGAGATACTCAGAGAGAACCTTCCGGAGGCAGTGCGTTGTTGGGAACGGATTTATGCCGACTTTTGCCGCCCCAATTATTCGTAAGCCACCGGCCCTCAGTTCCGTTTCCGGGCCATTCACGTTGTCGATGTCTAGTTCAATTTCCGCGCTGCAAGCGTTGCTGGCGCAGCCCAAGCAGGTTGTTATCACCACCCACCACAAACCCGACGCCGACGCGCTGGGCTCGTCACTGGCCTGGGCCGGCTACCTCAAGCAGAAAGGCCACCACGTCACGGTGGTCACCCCATCTGATTATCCGGCCTTCCTCAATTGGATGGAAGGCAACGACGAAGTAGTTATTTATGACAAGCGCCAGAACGACCGGCAGGTGCGCGACCTCATCGCCCGCGCCGAAGTCATCTGCTGCCTCGATTTTAGCTGCCTGGGCCGCATCAACGAGTTGGGCGAATACATCCGGGTAGCCAGCGCTACTAAGGTGCTGGTCGACCACCACCAGGAGCCCGAGGACTTTGCCGATATCACGTTTTCGGTACCCTCGGCGGCGGCTACGGCCGAGCTAATCTTTGAAATCATCCGCGACCTGGGCGACCAGGACCTCATCACCAAGGGCATGGGCGAAGCGCTGTACGCGGGCATTATGACCGATACGGGCTCGTTCCGCCACCCCAGCACCTCGCGCAACGTGCATTTGATTATCGCCGAGCTGCTGAAGGTGAACATCGATTTATCGTCGGTGCACCGCCGCATATACGACTCGCATTCCGAAATCCGCCTGCGCTTTCTGGGCTTCGTGTTGAAAGACAAGCTGGTGGTGAACCGCGAGTTCAACACGGCCTATATCGCCATCACGCAGGACGAGCTGCGCCAGTACCAGAGCAAAACCGGCGACACCGAAGGCCTGGTAAACTACGCGCTGAGCATCGAGGGCATCAAGTTCGCGGCCGTTTTCATCGACCGTGGCGTGGCCGTCAAAATTTCTTTCCGCTCGGTGGGCAGCTTCTCTGTCAGTGACTTCTCGCGCAAGCACTTCGACGGCGGTGGGCACCACAATGCCGCTGGCGGCATCAGCTACCTGTCCCTTGATGCAACCGTGGACCGCTTCCTCAGCATCCTACCGGAGTACAAGGAGCAATTAACGGGTGTGCCCGCTGCCGTAGCGCCGCCGGTAGCGTAACTTTGAACCCTATCTGACTCTCACTTTTTTAATTTTCATGCGTTTTTCCTCCCGCTCTGCGCGGCAGCTGGCCCTGGCGGCCGGCGTGCTGAGCTTCGCTTCCCTCACCGCCTGCAACAAAGGCGGGGGTGACTTTGCCAAAACCAAGTCCGGCATCGAATACAAGATTTTTAAGAAAGTCGGCAGCAGCTACGAGCGCCGCGAAATCGGCCCCGACGGCGACCCGACCTACAAAGACCGTGTGGGCAAGTTCCTGCTCGGCAACATGCAGTACCGCACCGGCAAGGACTCGGTGCTCCAGAACACCCGCCGCGACGTGGGCCTGCCCGTGCCCCTGCCCCTGCAGGAGCTGAAGCAGAAAGGCATGCCCGACGAGGCGTTGTCCATGCTCCAGCCCGGCGACAGCGGCGTGTTCCGCTTCCAGGTCGATTCGCTCATCAAGCCCAAGTCGGGCCAGCCCGTGCCTCCGTTCTTGCGCAAAGGCGGCAACGTGGTGCAGATGTTCGTATCGACCACCGACAAGCTCATCACCCAAGCCGAAGCCCAGGCTATGCAGCCCGAGCTGCAGAAGCGTGCTATGGCCGCTCAGTTGAAGCAGCGCATGGCCTCGCCCGAGTACGCCAAGCAGATGCAGGCTCAGAAGGATGCCCAGGCGAAGGCCATGGCTGCTCCCGAAGTGCAGGCTCAGCTGAAAAAAGATGATGCCGTGCTCCAGGAGTACATCAAGAAAAACGGCCTCACCGTGCAGAAGACGCCCTCGGGCATCTACTATCAGGTGCTGAAGCCCGGCACCGGCGCTACGGCCAAAGCCGGCCAGACCGTGAGCGTGAACTACAACGGCACGCTGCTCAGCGGCAAGCAGTTCGACTCGTCGGACAAAGCTGGCAAGCCGATTGACTTCCCCCTCGGCCAGGGTGCTGTGATTCCGGGTTGGGACGAGGGCATTGCCCTGCTCAACAAGGGCAGCCGCGCCATTTTGCTCATTCCTTCGTCGCTGGCCTACGGTACCCGTGGCGCGGGTGCCGACATTCCGGCCAATTCGCCCCTGCGCTTTGAAGTGGAACTAGTTGACGTTCAATAATCTTTCTTACAGTGCTGAATTCCGGCCAACGGGCGACGCGGCATTGCTGCCCGGGCTCCGTTGGTCGGAATCTTTTTATCCTCTTCGCCATGAATAAAGTTCTGCTCCGCGCCCACCATGTGGTGCTGGCCGCCTGCCTGCTACTCGCCGCTCCGGCCTTCTGGAGCTGTAACACGCAAACGGCCTATCAGAAGCAGCTGGCCGAGCACCAGAATCTGCTAAAGGCCATCGACGAAGACACGATTCACAATTACCTGGTTCGTCATCGCCTGCTGACCAAAGCCCACCGCACCAATTCCGGCCTGTACGTGGTAGATAGCGTGGCGGGTACCGGCACGCCCGTTACCACCGGCAAGAATGTGCGCGTGAAGTACATCGGACGGTTTCTGAGCAGCGGGGCGAATCCCGGCTCGACGGGCTACCCGGCTTCGTACGGCAACCCGAACTATCCGCAGGGCGCTATTTTCGACAATTCATCGGAAAACCATACCCAGTGTGGCTGCGTGGTGTTCACGGGCGGCAGCGGGGCCATTCCCGGGTTCAATGAAGGCCTGCTGCTGATGCGGCAGGGCGACCGCAAGCTGCTGCTTATTCCCTCCTACCTGGCCTACGGGCCCGCGGGCTCTTCCAGCATTCCCACCGATTCGGCCCTGATGTTTGACGTGGAAATCCTCGAAGTATTTTAAGCATTTCGCCATGCACGGCACCACAGCCATTGGATGGGGAATGGGCACCCTGCTGGTCCTGCTAATGCTGGGCGGCCCGGCGGCCCGGGCCCAGGCCAGTTCAAAGCCGGCCGTACCCACTACGCCTACCGCCCCCGTTGCCGGCACCAGCGCTGACACCGCGCACCTTGCTCCGCAGTTTACGCCGGGCGGGGTGCGTTTTGTGTTTCGGGAGCGCGGCCCGGGGCCGCTCCCCAAGTCCGGCCAGCGCGTGGCCGTGCGCTACACCGGTTTCCTGCCCGATGGTCATGTTTTTGATGCGACGGCCGCCTCGGGTGGGCCGGTGCGGTTTCGGGTGGGCCGCAAGGAAGTCATCGCGGGTTGGGACGAATTGCTGCCCCTGCTGCCCGTGGGCTCTCGGGTGCGGGCCTGGATACCGGCCGCGCTGGCCTACGGCGCGGCCGGCGTGCGCGACCCCGACGATGACTCCCGTTATTTAATTCCGCCCAATACCGAGCTGGTATTCGAGCTGCAAGTAATGAGTGTACGGTAAGGCTTAATACCGCAACCCACTCTTTCAGAAACTTACTTAAAATAATGCGAAACCTGTTTTTTGCCGCGTTCGGTGCCCTGTTTGGTATAGCCCAGCTGGCTCATGCGCAGGCTCCGGCCACCGATTTTTCCCGTCTACCCACGGGCACGGAGTACCGTCTCTTCCGCAAAGACGCGGCCGGGCGCTACCAGCCCCGCGCCCTCGCCCCCACCGATGCGCCCTACGCCAGCCGCGCCGGTCAGGTCCTGACGGTATTTATGGAATTCCGCACCGGGCGCGATTCGGTGCTTATGAACTCGCGCCAGATGCAGCCGCTGCCCCAGCCGGTAGCCCTGCCCGCGCAGCTTACCCCCGGCAGCCTGGAGGAGGCCTTGGGCCTGCTCCTGCCCGGCGACAGCGCCATCTTCCGCTTTCCGGCCGATACCATATTCGCGAAAACCTTCCGCCAGCCCGTGCCGCCGTTTCTGCGCAAGAGCGGCAACACGCTGGTAGTATTGGCCAGTGCCCGCGAACTCGTTACGATGGCCGAAATGACGGCCCGCCACCAGAAGATGCAGGAGGAAAGCGCTCGGCAGGGCAAAGCCCTGGCGGCAGCCCAAATGACCAAGGACGTGGCCGCCATTCAGGCCTACCTAAAAAAGAACAAGGCCACGGCCAAGAAAACGACGGGCGGCACCTACTACATCCTCAAAAAGCTCGGTACCGGCGCTACGCCCAAAACCGGCCAGACCGTGCGCGTACTCTACCGGGGCACGGTGCTGGCCACAGGCCAGGAATTCGACTCTTCGGCCAAACACGGCAACGAGCCCATTTCTTTCGTGTTGGGCCAGGGCCAGGTCATTCCGGGCTGGGACCAGGGCATTGCTATGCTCAACAAGGGCAGCAAGGCGGTATTGCTCATCCCCTCGCCTCTGGCCTACGGCCCTCGCGGCGCTGGTGCCGATATTCCCGCCAACGCCGTGCTCCGCTTCGAAGTAGAGTTGGTTGACTTTAAATAACCCGCTATAACGTAAAGAAAAACCAGCCTTTCCCGGCCGGAAGTCAACTGTTATATGAGCAGTTGGCTTCTGGCCGGGAAAGGCTGGTTTTCTAATTAAGAACCTGCGACAGGATTTCGAGCGAGCGAATTTCGCCCATCTGCTCCACGTGCAGCTGGTAGTAGCGGATGAGCACGTTCAGCAGTTCGTGGCGCACGCGGCCGTTGGGGATGGTACTGGTGGCGGAGTCGCGCAGCAGTTCATCGAAATAGCCATCGAACTCGTGCAGCCGCAGGGTGGCCGGCCCGGTCACGCCTTTGGCGGTGGCCGCGTGGCCCGCCATAATCACCTGGTCGGTCAATTCACTGCCGGAGCTAATGCCGAAGCCCAGATAAGCCGCTAATTGCAGCAGAAACACCAGCGCGAAGTTTTCGCTGCCTGCTTCTTGCCGGTCAAAGGCCAGAATGGAGTCGTGCAGGAACTGAAACAGCGGTTCGTTCTGCTCTTCCTCGCGCACGGCCCGGCCCACTACTTCCGACAGAAACAGCACCACGCTACTCTTGTGCACATCGTAGGGCAACGTCTGGAAGGGCTCGGCGCACCGAAACTCCGACAGCCGCGTGAGGCCGCTGCTACCCCGGGCCACGTAGGCCACCAACTCCAGCAGCGTGAAGGGTTGAAACAGGGCAATGCGGCCCGGTGGCTTGGCTTTGCGCACGCCGTTCACCACATAGGTCTGCACGCCCAACCGCTCGGTGTATACCCGGGCGATAATACTCGTTTCGCGGTATTTGAGGTAACTGAGGACAATGCCCCGCGTCTTAATCAGCATACTATTTAATGTGGCAATGTAAGAATGTGGAAAATGTGGCAGCTTGTAATTGGCTTGCCAGTGGTATTACGCACATTTCCCCCCTTCACACATTCTCAACTCATTTACTGAGTACAGCCACTTTGCTCACGCAGCCGTTTTTGCCATCCGCATCCGACGACAGGACGAGGTAAATGCCCGACCGCACGCGCTGACCATCGGGCGTGGTCAGGTTCCAGGTAACGGCCCCGCCGGTGGCCGTGGTGGCGTACACGAGGTGGCCCGCCACGTCGGTAATTTTCACCAGCGCGTTATTGGCCAGGCCCGTGATGCCGACCAGGCCCTGGAAACCCGGCCGCACGGGGTTGGGAAACACGGCCGTACAGTTTGGCTCGCCCTCGGTCACGGTGGCCGAGCCCCGGAAGGCCACCACGCCAGCCTGGGTGGCCACCCATACTTCGCCGGTTTTGTCGTTCACCTTCACGTCCACAATCATGTTGGAGGGCAAGGGGCTGTTGGCGGTGGTGAAGTGCAGCAGCGCCTCGTCGGCATCGGGACTGAACAGCCACAGGCCGTTATCGGTCCCGAACCACTTGCGGTCGGCCCCATCAACGGCCAGCGTCCGTACGGCTTCGCTAAACAGCGCCGGGAAGCCCGTGCCCTCGCCGCGCCGTACCACCGGCAGCGTGAACCCGGTCGTGGACAGGAACGGCCCGCTCGGGTCATTAAACACCGCCACGCCCTTGATGGTGGCCGCCCAGATATAGCCGCGCCGGTCTTTGGCTAGCTCGTAAATCTGGTTGTCGGGCAGGCCGGTGCCGGACGTGAACAGGCGCGGTGGATTGGGATTGGTGGTGGCGGGGTCCACGGCGTAGATGCCAATGGCCGGCCCGGTACCGGAAGGGTCCGTTTTGCGCGATACCGATGCCCAGGCGTAGCCGTTGTTATCGAGCACAATCCGCTCAAGCTCCTGCAAATGAGGCACCCAGGGGATAATCTGCCAGGTGGTAGTGGCCGGGTCCAAGATGAACAAGCCCGAGCTACCGGGCAGCAAATGCCGGTTCACCACCCAGACTTTGCCTTCGGGCGTGGCCGCCACATCCGTTACCTCCACCCGGTTATTTCCGAACCCAAACGTACCGATGAGGGGACTGTTGCTCGGGAGGCCCTGGCCAAACTGCCGCAACTGGTTGGGGCCTTTCCACTCCAGCAGCCCGCCGCCATTGGCCCCTACGTATAGCGTGCCGTCGGGCGTGCGGGTACCACGCACGGGGCTCAGCAAATTGGGCTCTGGGCTCGTCTCGCCCGGCAGTTTTGGGGGGTTGTAATTGCTCCATTGCCCCCCACTGTATTCGTAAAAGCCGGCCCGAAAGTAATTAGGTGCGTAACGCTCGCCATAGCCCCCCGTGAATACATCGACGATATTCGTGTGACTATCAGCCAATATACTGAATGCCAGACTACTTCCCGGTCCATTGGCTACAAACGAATCGATAACCTGACCGGTGCCGGCCTGCACCCGCTGCAAGCCTTGCCCATAATTCGTCACGTAATAGCTGCCATCGCGTGCCCGCAGGGCATCCTGCATATAGCTGGACGTTGGCGGGGGCACCACAACAGCCACCGTACCGTTGCGGTCGAAGTCAACGCGGCGCACACCGGCATTGTCATCAATAGTCAACACCCCGATACTGCTGGAGCGCATACCGCGGAACTGCCCCGCATACGTATTCGGCACTGACTGCCAGGCGGTGGCTGTATATCTATAAACCCCCGCCCCGTCAATGGCGGCGTACACCTGGCCATTGTAAGCGGCCAATAACCGGTAATTCGGCGTATTGGGGTTGGGATTCAGCGGCACGGGCAGCGAAGTGGTCCAACTGCGGTAGTCCAGCAAATTCGCGGTTAATGAGCCGCGCATCAGGCCGATTGAGGTAGCCAGGTACAGGTAGCCCCCCGTCGAAGCAGCATCATAGACGCTCACGGTTGTGCCTCCCGGGCCAATGTTACTGTACGTGTCCGTGATTTCCAGCTTCGCCAAATCAATAACGACCACCCCGAAAGTAGCCGATACATAGGCCTTGCCGTTGCCGATTGATATCCGATTGATTGGTCGGTCGCCCGCCTGAATGCCGCCCTGCCCCAGCTTGCGCAGCACATCGTTTATGTTGCGCACACTGCCATCGGGCCGCAGCACGTCAATATTGGCATTGTTATATCCCAGCACCGTTTGCTTGGTCACCGAATCATAGGCCAGGGCCCGCACCATTACGTCATTCAGGCCGTCGCGGCGCGACAGTACTTGGGTGGTATTCTGGGACTTATCCAGAAAGTAAAAGGCATTTTCCGTAGCCACATACAGCCGGTTACCGGCATCGGCCAGCAGCAGGGGATGGTTGGTCGGAAGGTGCATTTGCCAGTCGCCGTAGCCGACGGTGCTTTGGGCAAAGGCAGCACTCGCGCCCAGAAACAGGCCAGTCAACCCCAGCAAACAACGGAAAAAGTGGGACATACGCTCAGCAAAAGCTCAAAATAAGGATAGAAAGCAGCAGGGCTGCCGTTGCCAACGCTGCACCCCGAAATTTAGTGCGCAGCGGCCGAGCTGGCTTCCGGCGCAGGTTCTTTGGCCTGCATTCCCTCCAGAAAACACGGCCGGCAGCGGGCTTCGTACGAGTCGGTTTCGCCCAGCAACACCTGGCTCGCACTGGCCGCGATGCGGTAGGAATACGACGCAATTTCGCCGCAGCACACGCACACGGCGTGCACCTTGGTCACGTACTCGGCCGTGGCCAGCAGGGCCGGCATGGGGCCGAAGGGACGCCCCAGGTAGTCCATATCGAGCCCGGCCACGATGACACGGGTGCCGTTGTTGGCCAGCTGCGCGCACACGTCCACCAGCGAATCATCAAAAAACTGGCCTTCGTCGATGCCCACCACGTCGGACCCGGCCGCGAGCAGCAGGATTTCCGAGGCAATGGCCACCGGCGTCGAGCGGATGCGGGCTGCGTTGTGGCTCACCACGTCTTCGGCATGGTAGCGCGTATCGAGTGCGGGCTTAAAGATTTCGACCCGCTGCCGCGCAATGCGGGCCCGGGTGAGGCGGCGAATCAGTTCTTCGGTTTTGCCCGAAAACATGGAGCCACACACCACTTCAATCCAGCCCCGGCGGGGGGCATTGTGGCGGTTTCCGACGCGGGGTTCAATAAACAAAATACGGGCGGGCTTGGGTGGTTTTGAATCCTAAAGTTAGGAACGAACCGCCAAGGGTGACGCTCATTATTGCCACCGCCCCCGGCCCCGCATGAGCAAACGTTCTGAACGCCTGCCTTTATCTCCCTGCGCGGCCCAGCCATTATTTTAATTAACCGGCAGCTTGTCCTTCGTCGTACCGCACGTGGGGCAGTTTAGTGGCTTCGGGAACCCGGCCAGTGGCATTGCCGGCGGGCAGCTGGGCCTGGCAGGTCAGGCGCTCATCGGGCCGGAGCCGGCCGGCGGCCTGGTAGCGTAGCTCGGCCGCCGTGAGCGGGCTCAGGTTCTCCTGGCCGGCCCGCAGTTGTAAGCGGCAAGTGGTGCAGCGCCCTTTGGCCCCGCAGGCGTGCATCCAGTCGTGGCCCGCGGCTTGCAACGCGGCCAGCAAAGTGGCCCCGGCGGGTACGTTCACGGCCGCGCCGGGCAAGTTTTCAATCGTCAAGAGGGGCATTTGTGCCTAACTTCGGCCACCGAAACCCGGCCTTTTTATGAACGACAAATATAGCCTCGCCAAGTGTGCACAGTATGGCCGCCGTCTGGCCGCCCGGCTCTGCGACCAGCACTTCGGCCCCCAGCCCACCGCCACCCTCGACGGCGCCGCCGTGCTCAAGTTCACCCCCGTTCGCCAGCTCAACTTATTGGTTATCCGCCAGCTGCTAGGCCAGTGGCAAGCCGAAACCGCCCGCCTGCGTAGCGCCTATTTCGATTTTGAGGCCGCGCCAGTGCAGGCTGCCCTGGCCCAGTTCATGAATGTGCTTTCGCGTCACATCAGCCTGAATCGCGCCACTTTTGAACCACTACTGGCCCAGGCCGCCGCCGATACCCTCGGCATTGTGGCCGACCCGGCAGACAGCTTTCAGCGCCTGCTGCTCGGCAATGCCGAAAAGCCGGCCCTGGCGGGGCTGCGCGATAATCTGCGCTATTTCGACGTAGACAAAGCCTTTTACCAGGGTTTTGTCGATAGCCTGCCCGTGAGCGACGACCTCAGCCGCGATTTCCTCACGCATCGGTTCGAGCTCTACCATGCGGCTAACTACAAGGCCCATCAGCCCATGCAGCGCCTCGTCACTGAGCTCAGCACCTTGTTGCCCCTCACCACCGCCGACCTGCTGGAAGATGGCCCGGTATCCGTTGCCGCCACGCCGCTGCGGGTCGAAGAGCCAGTTGCCGTCCCCACACCCGCTCCGGTTCCGATGGTAGCGCCTCCCACATTCGTCGCGCCCTCCAGGGAAGAGCTGCCGCAGCCAGCCGCGCCAGCTACTCCCAAGCCCGCACCCACTGTCGAAACCCCGGCCCGTCCTTTACCAGACACTGACTCCGCCAGCGTCCCCTTGCACGAAAAGCTGAAAGCCGGCCAGCAAGCTGCCCCTGCTTTAGCCGAAACCCTCCGCGCCACGGCAGCCCCCACTTCGCTGGCCGAGCGCGCCGGCCCTAAAGTTGATACCCTGCGTGAAGCCATTTCCATCAACCAGCGCTTCAGCTTCATCAACGAGCTGTTCAACGGCGAAAACATGGATTACCACGCCGCCATCCAGCACCTCGATTCCCTGCCCACCATCGACCAGGCCCGTGCCTACGTCACCGCCGACCTCTCGCAACGCTACGACTGGAGCCGCAAGGAAGAGCACGTCAACAAGCTCTTGAAGCTGATTGAGCGCAAATTCGCGTAGCAATAAGCCCGGCGCTTTCCCGCATCGAGTCATTTTTACCCAAGAAGGCTAGCCGCAACCCGGCTAGCTTTCTTGCTTTCGCGGCATTGGTTGCGGCCACCTGAGCCCGGCCAGCGCCAGCGCCAGCAGCAACGGCCACACCGGCACCAGAAACCGCGCCGCCCCCAATGGCCCCGTCAGGGCTGCCACATACAGCAGCAGCCCAGCGGCTACCCAGCGCCCGTACCGCCATGCGGCGTTACCATGCTTCATTCGATAAAAACCACGCACGGCAGCCCCTAACCGGGCTACGTTCGCCAGCAATATCAATCCCAACAAGCTCAATTGCCCCCAAGGCAGGTTAGTAGCGGCCTGCCACAGCCGGCCCTGCCGCGCCTGCGTCAACAAGCCCCCACCAGCGGGCGGTAGCCAGCCCAGCAGATGGCTCAAATCGAACCGACCCGGGTCTAGGAATAACGCCGCCATTCCTTGCACATGCTGCCGCGCATACAAGCCAATATGCGCAGTCAGCATTGCACCCGCTTGGGCCTGAATAAAATGCTGCCGCGCCGCAAAATCTGGTGCCGCATTCGCTTGGTCGATTACCTGTGTCACCCATTTTTCTTCGACTTCCGGCCCGGCAATCTGCCGCAATACCCCCGCCGCGTTGTATTGCAGCAAGTTGATTTCTGCAATGCTGGAGAAATGAAAATACCCCGTCCGCTGCTGGTTCCAGAGCATATACAGCCCCACCACCAACACGGGTAGCAAGCCAACAGCCGCCACTGCCGGACGGCGATAGCGCCACCCCACCCCTACTGCCAGCACCGCAACCACAAAAGCCAACGGATAAAAAACCGGCTTTAGCAGCAAAGCGGCAATCGCGGCTACCGCCCCGCCCGCCCAATACCGCAGCCGGGGAGAGTGAATAAACGCCAGCGCAGCAATGGCAATGCCGAGTACCGCCGTTTGCAGCAGCGTTTCACTCATCACCGCACTCGCGTAGATGAGCTGCGCCGGAAAAGTCAGCACAGCTGCTACCGCCAGCACCCAATCCCGAGAACTCGGGCTTGCCCATCGGCCCCACCATCGCATAATGAGTCCAACGTTTAGCAGGCTGAGCATATTCTGAACCACTAGCAGCATTACCGGCCACCCACCGGTTCCTCCTAGTCCCAGTATAGCCAGCGGGTAACCCACCGGCCGAATCGTGAACTCCTGCACCGCCTGCCCACTCGGTGCCATCATAGGCCAGGGCCTGGCATAAAGCTCCCCGTACCGACACAGGTTATCCGCTGCCTGAATGTAGCGGCCAGTATCCACAAAGGCCCAATTGCCTTGGTATAGTACCCAACTCAACATCAGTACGTGTGCGCCCACCAGCACCGCCCATACCCAGCCCGGCACATGTGCTTTTCCCATCAGCGCACCAAATCCTGCTTACGATAAGCATCCAGCGCTAGCAGGCTAAACAACAAAATAGTAAACGACCACAGTGAAGACCCTCCATAGCTGAAGAACGGCAACGGAATGCCCACCACCGGGGCCAGCCCCATCGTCATGCCCATGTTCACCGTGATATGGAAGAACAGTACACTCGCCACGCAATACCCATACGTGCGCCCAAACACCGATTTCTGCCGCTCAGCCACATAAATAATGCGCCACAGCAAGGTCATATAAAGCCCGATTACCACCAGACTTCCCATCCAGCCAAACTCTTCCCCAACCGTACAGAAGATGAAGTCAGTGCTCTGCTCAGGCACAAAATCGAACTTAGTCTGCGTCCCTTGCAGAAATCCCTTCCCCACCAATCCTCCCGACCCGATGGCAATCTTGCTCTGAGTCACATTCCACCCCTTGCCCAACGGGTCCGAAGAAGGATTGATAAGTATTTCAATTCGCTGCCGCTGATGAGGCTGCAGTACGTGGTTATAAAAGAAGTCCACTCCCACCACCATCCCAATCACCGCCACCCACACGCCAATCGCCAGCGGCAAATGGTGCCTCAGAATTCGCCGATTCAATCCCAGCACCGCCAATAGCATCACCGTAAAAGCCGCTACCAGCCACATTTTCGGCACCACTAAAGCTAATATCAGCACAATGCCTGCCACCGCCAGTAGCAGCAATATCAACGGCGACATTCCCTCCCGAAAATAAGCCAGCAACAAAGCTCCAAAAACCAATGCCTGCCCCGATTCATTCGATGCCACAATCAGCAGCGGTGGTAGCAGGGTAATCCCCGCCAATATCAACTGGTCACGCCAGTCCTGATACCTCAGATTAATGCTCGCCATAAAGCGCGAAGCCGCCAGCGCGGTCGTAAATTTTGCAAACTCCGCCGGCTGCAGCCTCACAGGCCCTAATTCCAGCCAAGAACGCGACCCGGCAATCGGCCGCGCCACCACCATCGTCACCAACAGCAGCACAATCATGCCCGCATATAATGCATAGGCTAAAGTATCGTACGCCTTATAATCAACTACCAATAGCACCACAATCAACACAACGGCCGTAGCAATCCACAATAATTGCTTAAACCAGTTAAAAGCCATCAGCTTTTCAAAGCTCAAGCTGCTCAAAGGGTTTGCTGGCGCATCCGGCGAATAGCTTGATGCATAAATACAAACCCACCCAATGCCAACAAGTACCACATAAAGCAATACTGTGACCCAATCAATGCTTCGGCTATAACGTGCGGGAGAAACTTGCACAAATAATGTAAATATGAATAAGCTTACAAAAATACGATAGTATAATCTTAGCACTTTTAATCCAATCAAGTCCAAAAGCAAAAATCCCCACTTGATTGCTGGTGAAAGCATCCAAGAGGGGATTTTCCTTGTAAAAGGTTGGCGGCGACCGACTCTCCCACCGGTGAAGGCAGTACCATAGGCGCACCGGGGCTTAACGGCTCTGTTCG